>NZ_JAFGYF010000009.1 GCF_016921195.1 Cellulosimicrobium cellulans | reverse complement strand
TCCACTCCACCGCGGGAGGCCCTCTCGCGCTACCAACTCAGATCAGCGCGTCACACTCTCTCGACCAACGTGCCCGGTCAGTACAGCTAGCCGTCCACGGTGCGCATGCTCGCCGGCACCAGGACAACGGCGGACTTGTGGCGAAGGCGTGTGCGTTGGGGCGCGCGACGGAGTCGGCCCGTGGCGCCCGGGACACAGTCGGGCCTGAGAGCGGTTCCGGACAGATTCGGGGCCGGCTTTCGTCGTATCGATGGGGAGGCCGGACGGGTGGGGTGCGCGGAGCGAGCTTGCGAGCGGAGCGCGGGGCCCCGCCCGGGAGGCCGACCCGCGCGGCGGAGCCGCGCGCTTGAGTCAGTAAGGAAAGTCCTCACGCGTACCCGCGGCGCCTGGTGTGCAACATGGTCAGAGGCGGCAACGACCAGGCTCACTGCGCACAGTTGTGGCCCCGCCCGCGGATGCAGACGGGGCCCCACACTGTCGAGGTCACCGGGTTAGCTCCTCCTTGATGGCGATCGTCGCGGCGTGCACCTCTTGGTTGCGGGCGTTGGGGGTAGTCTTGCCCGGGGAGACGAAGCCGGCGTTGACGAAGATCGCGGCGTCGGGCGAAAAGTCGATCTTCGAAAGGGAATCGGCGAACTCGGTCAGATCGCTGATCTGCTTCTCCTGGGCCGCCTCGTAGACCGCGCCGGCCAGAGCGCGCAGGGTCGTGGTGGAGAACAGGATGGTCTGCTCGCGGTACGCCTTCATCTCGCCGACCGTCATGCCGGCGGCCTTGGTAAACTCCGCTCGAGCCTCCTGGAGAAGGTCGAAGAAGTTGGTCCCAAGGTCGACGAGGTCGTCAACATCCTTCTTGGGCAGGCGGCCGCGCGGCACGGTCAGGCCCAGGTCGAGGCGCTTGATGGCCTCGTAGACGCCGGCCAGGGAGAAGTAGTCGGTCGAAGCCGCCTTGACGCGGGCGGACTCCATCTCGACGTGACCGGTGAGCATCGGGTGCTCCTCCGCGAGGCGCACCGCGGCGCGGGCATACGGGTCGCGGTTGTCGTATGAGACGTTCAAGGCCTTGGCAACCACCTTGGGGGTGGCGTTCATGTCACTGAACATCTGCTTGCGCTCAAGAAGCTCGGACTCCACATAGATGAGGACCGACGTGTAGTCCTCAGCGATGCTCGGGTCCTCATCGATGGCCTCCTTGAGGCCCTGGCGGCGGTGCTGGCCATCGAGGGACCGCATGTTCGCGGACATCGGGATGGTGAGGACGCCGATACTCGGGTCGAGGTCACTAGGCGTGAACGCGCCCTCGGTGTCCATCGCGTAGGTGATGGCACCGAGCAGGTAGCCCTCAGCGTTGTCCACGACATACTCGGCGATCTCGCGCGCATGCTTGGGATCGAGCGTGCGCTGCGAACGATCCGCCGCGGGCTCCATGTTGACCGTGAAGAAGGTGTTCAGAGTGCTGTTCTTCACCATGCACTGGTAGAAGACACGTCCACCTTGGGTACCCCGCAGCGCGGGGAGACTGAGACCGATCATGATGCTGCTCCTTGCGGGTTGCTGGAATCCGAGAGGCCAGCTGAGTAGCTCGTGCGGGGCGGATGCTCCAGGGCGTTTGGACCGCCCAATCAACACATTGCCCCGCGCTCGCGCCCCAACAGGTATGGACCCCGTGTGGGTGTGATCGTCAGCTTGAAGCGCGGCGGCCCTGCTCAGAGGGACCCCACGGCAGGGTTTGGACCCCTACCGGGACCGCTGCCCCGTAGAGCCGTCGGTCCACCCGGGCAGTGGGCGAGGTTTGGACCCTCACCGTCCCCGGCCTGACCGCCGCGCTTCAAGCTAACACCCTACACCAGCTGTACCGGCGTGTCAACAAAGCTTCGCGCTGATCCGGTTTAGCTTTGCACAGAAGCCCTCGAGCTTCCGCGAGGCCGCCCGCTCAGCTTGTCGCCGACGCGCCTCGTCGTCAAGGGCGTCCGCGGCCCCGAGAGTCCGACATCGGGCAAAGAAGCCCTTGCGGGCCGAGTACAGAATCGCTCCTGCGCGTCGGGGCAGTACAGCGCTTCGATGAGCGGCGGTTGAACCGTTCGGCGGCGACGCTCACCCGGGCGCCCTCACCCGCTTGGTGTGCGGACATGTGCCTACTCTCGCCAAGCTCGCATCCGCCGCGTCTGCGTATCGCGCGCCCCATCTTCGCCATGCCGGCGATCCGGCGAGCTGGAAACCTTGAGGCTCAAGGAACCTGCGGGGCGGCTGGTGCACCACGTACGCGGACTCCATGTGGAACCTGGGACCTGCAAATCTCGACCCATCAGCTGTCGCCCGGGCGTCGAAGCACCTGCCGTTGACGGCTCGTGGGAGGCAAGGTGCAAACGCGCTGCGGCACGCAGACGACGAAGGGCCCCACGACCGCAGGATCTACGGGTGGGACCCTTCGCATGGAGGGTAACCGGGCTCGATCTCGCGAACGCTGCCGAACGGACCCAGTCACACTAGAGTCATGCCTCGGCCTCGGCCTCGTCCTCGTCGTCGGTGTATTCGTACTCCTCATCGCCTCGACTGTCGATCACGTCGCTGAACGCCAGCATGGCCTGCTTCAACGACCGGTCGGCGTCGCGGAGCTTCTGGCGCGCCTTGATCACGTCCGCGACGAGCCGGCGCTGCTCGATCGAGTCAGCAGGAAAGCAGATCTCCAGCGCCTCGAAGTCCTCCACCTGAGTCCGGCGCCGGTTGCTGTGACCAGTCGTGATAGCCCTGAACGCCCGCCGGTAGTACCGACTGCGGAGCAAGGTTGACACGAAGTCGCGGTCGAGGCGGTCGTCGGTGATCTCGTAGACCGGGAACTCACTCGAGACCAGAGCGCCGTCGAACTCCTCGGGAACGACCGAGATGCAGCCCTTCCAGAGGTCAATGCCCGAGAAGACCACATCGTTGGTGTGCGCGGCGTACCACTTCGTCGGCATGTCCTCGAAGTACATGCCCTGCCACTCCGGCGGGTTCTTTCCCTTACCGGCCTCGCGCGCCCGGAGTTCTCCTGTCTGGGAGACGGTGAGGACTACGACCGGATCGTCAGGCTTCGTCTGAGGCCTCACGAGCTCGTCGCGGCGCCGCATGACGTTGCGGATCGGCTCGCGAACCCAGCCGTCTGGAGTGATGGTGCGCTCCTCGAGCTTGAACAAGAAGTACTTGGGGTCGAGCCGGTGGGATCCGTGGGCCGACCACATGTCGGCTGCTCGGATTCCCATACAGTCTGGGAGGCGTGAACCTTCATATGCCTTCGGGTTGTCGCGGAACCGGCGCAGCTCACCAAGGATCGTCCCGTTTTGGTTATCCGCGACGAAGCCGAGGTTGTCTGGGTTGAAGAGCTCATTCTTGTCGGACGCGACACCGGTAGTCGTGTACCCGATGAAGTTGGCCTCGGCGAGGAAGACGCTGTAGTCGAGCGCGTCCAGGCCCGCGAGGATCCCGGCATCCTCGTCCTTACTCTTGTTGAACTCGGTCCGAAAAGCGTTCTCGAACAGGCGCTTCTCAGGCACCGAGAACTTTCGGAAAATTAGGACCGACGTCTTGTTCTGCGCTCCCGACTTGCGGAAGGCGTAGTCGGGCAGCGAGATGATCGCCTCAATAACCCCGGCCCGAGCGAGGAAGCGGCGCGTCTGCGGGCAGTTCGACCGCTCACCCTGGTTGTTGAAGACTCCATCAGGCAAGACGAATGCCAGCCTGCCGTCGGGACCGAGCATGTCGACTCCGCGTTCCAAGATGAGGTGTTCGCTGGGCACTTGCGAGCGCATTTCCGCGACCTGGAAGGTTTCGAGCTCATTGGTGCCCAGGAGGTCCCGGTCGCCCCTGCGTACCGTGTCGCCGAACGGCGGATTGCCGATGACGCGGGTGAAGCCCCCCTTCCACTTGTTGCGCAGGCGCGGGTTCACGAACTCCGTGTCGAGGCAGCTGCGGTCGCCTTCGATGTTCGTGTGCCCATCGTGGTGCAGCAGAAGGTTGATCTTGAGGATGCGCGCTAGGACCTCATGGATTTCGATCCCGTACACGTGGTTCATCGCGAAGTCGTACTTCTTCCGATCGATCTCCTGCTGACCACTGAAGTCGCGCTCGATCTGGTGCCACCCTTGGAGCAGAGCCTCGAGGAGGAAGCCACCGCTTCCTGCAGTCGGGTCGATGACGTAGTCGGTGTTGTCAACTCCGACGGCCGCCACAGTGAACCGAGAGATCTGACGCATTGTGAAGTATTGGCCCAGCTCACCACGAAACACACTGCCGAAGAAGCGCTCGAAGGCCTGGCCGATTACGTCCGCGTCGGTGCTGATGATGCTGATGTCCTGCAGGGTCTCCACGATTTGCCGCATCTTGTCGTCCGGCAGCTTGATGCGGAGCCCCGGTGGGAAGATCGAGGTGTCCTCCTTGCATGCCACCGCGAAGAGCTCGTGGATCCGGCTCGAGACGGCCGTGTCAGTCTCGCCCGATCCCACCTGGAAGCGACGGGGCTTCCCATTAGGCGTGGTGCGCTCGTCATGGACCTTCGCGAACAAGAGCTTCGACCACTCATCGAAGGCCGTGAGCGGGTCGCGCTTGCCACCGGCCCAAATGAGGGAATGTGTTCGACGGACCTTCGTTTCGAGCTTGCGTGCGTCGGCCGGCGCGATGTCCCCGGACTGGTCATTCGCAATGAACCGAAACTTCGGGGCGTCGGCCGAGTACAGACGTGGGATCCGAGTCCTGTCGCCGCGTCGGTTCTCCTCGCGCTCCATGGCGCCGTACGCACCGCTCGTGTCGAAGAGCAGCGAGTCGCTGTATCCGTCGTAGAGCGCGAGCACAGCGCGGAGGCTATGTGCGTTGCCGATCGCCTGCTCGATCGCCTGCTTGCGCGCCGCCGCTCCTTGAGCTTCGGCCTTGTTCTCCACGACGAGGTAGGGAACCTTGCAGCGGTCATCGCGAAAGACGACGATGTCCGCGTAGTCGCCTGGGACCCTCCGCGGAATGAGGACTTCGGTGAGCATTCGCTGCGGCGGGTAGCCGTACGTCACGATCAGTGCGGCGATCGATGCGCAGCGCACCCACTCCTCGGGGTCGAGCCAGGAGTGGTCCTGCTCGGTCTTGAGCATGTAGTGGATGCGGTCGTCCTTGACCTCGATGAAGCCACGGGCGATGCACTCAGCCACCTCGGGGAGGGCCAGTGCCACGTCAGGGGACAGGATCTTCAACTTCGACGCCTCCGGTTTTGACTTCAGAGCTCGCCACTCCCATGCGTGGCTGTGCGTCAGAGTAGCAGGCTCTGAAGCGCGCTTTAGGTTCGTGCGATCACCAAAGCCAGCAAACCGCCTGCTCAGTGGACGTTCGAACCAGACAGGGCTTCCCTCGTGCAGAGCATTGCACGGTCGGGCGGTACAGTCGGGCCATGGCCAGTGACAGTCGCTCCGAGTACGAGGTCCACCGCGACCGGGCTCGCGCGGCGATCGTGCGCCAGAAGGAAGCTGCTGAGCAGGATCGCCTGGCGCGCGTCGAGCGTGACGCCGAGGTGCTCGCGATGCTGGCGACGCCGGGCGCCTCGCTCCGCTCGGTCGCCGCCGACGTCGGCCTCTCCAAGAGCATGGTGGCCTACATCGAGCGCACCGCCCGCACGACGTTCCAGAACGCCGAAGAGGCACGCGCCTACCTCGAGAAGCACGGCGACGCCTGAGCGCGGAGCGGGTCTGCTGCGCGAATAGGTGGCAGCGGCTCTCAGGCGGCGAGTGCGACCTGAGCGGTCATGATCGTCTCGTACTCGATGGGTGTCAGGCGTCCGAGGCGTACCTGGCGTCGGCGGCGGTGGTAGGTCCGTTCGATCCAGGTGATGATCGCCAGGCGCAGCTCGTGGCGGGTGGCCCACCTGCGCCGGTCCAGGACGTTCTTCGGCAGCAGCGAGAAGAAGCTCTCCATGGCGGCGTTGTCGCCCGCGGAGGCGACCTGCCCCATCGACCCGAGAAGGTCGTGGCGGCGAAGCTCGGCCAGGAATCGCCGGGACCGGAACTGGCTCCCCCTGTCGCTGTGAACGACGCATCCGGCGACGTCTCCACCGCGGCGGGCTACCGCCGAGGCCAAAGCGTCAACCGCGATCCGGGACTTCATCCGGTCGCTGATCGAGTACCCGACGATCCGGCCCGAGTACACGTCCTTGATCGCGCAGAGGTAGAGCTTGCCCTCGGACGTGGGGTGCTCGGTGATGTCGGTCAGCCACAGCTCGTTCGGGTCCGTGGCGGTGAAGTCGCGGCGCACGAGGTCGTCGTGAGCCGGCGGGCCGGGCCGCTTTGGCGTTCTTGCTCCGCTTCTTGCCGAACACCGACCACCAGGAGTTGTCCCGGCAGATCCGCCACACCGTCCGGTCGCACGCCCGATGGCCGGCCTCGCGGGCCTCGTCGCCGAGCAGGCGGTGGCCGAACTCGTGGTCGTCGCCGTGGGCGTCGAACAGCGCGTTCGCCAAGCACGCCTACTCGAGGTCGCGGTCGGTGAACGGGGCCACCAGCCACCGGTAGCAGGGCTGTCTCGCGAGCTTCAGGACCCGGCACGTCACCGCGACGGGAACCCCGTCAGCGGCGAGCTCACGCACGAGCGGGTAGATCATTTTCCCGGCAGGTGCGCCTGGGCGAAGTAGGCCGCAGCGCGACGCAGGACCTCGTTCTCCTGCTCCAGCAGCCGGACCCGCTTGCGGGCCTCGCGCAGCTCGGCCGACTCGCTGGCAGTGGTCCCGGGCCGGTTGCCGTCCCCGACGCCCGCGGCCTGCAACCAGTTCCGCAGGCACGACTCGGAGATCCCGAAGTCGCGCGCGATCTGCTCGATCGGAGCGTCCCCGCGGCGAGCCACGGCCACGACGTCGTCACGGAACTCCTTCGGATGGGATCTGGGCACGTTCGACATCCTCACAGCGGTGCCTCCTGGCACCACAGATCAGGTGTCACCTACTCGTGCAGCAGACCCAGACCCTACCGCCCAGATCGTGCTCGACACCTTCCGCAACACCGTGAGTCACCCCGGCGTGTCCGGGGACTGGGTTTCGTGCGTCAAGCCGAGTCGGCTTGGCGTTGGTGGTGGCTGTAGTAGGCCGCTTCGGCTTCGACCGGGGTGAGGTTGTCGATGGATCCGTGGGTGCGCTCGGTGTTGAACCAGTGGACCCAGTCCAAGGTGGCGGCCTCGAGGTCGTCGAGGCCCTTGCAGGGGCCTTCGGGGCGGATGAGCTCGGTCTTGTAGAGCCCGATCTGGGACTCGGCCAGGGCGTTGTCGTACGCGTCCCCGACGGACCCGACCGACGCGTCGATGCCGTGGTCGATGAGGCGGTCGGTGAACGCGATCGAGGTGTACTGGCTGCCGGCGTCTGTGTGGTGGACCAGCCCGGACAGGTCGACTACGCCCTCGGTGCGCCGGGTCCACAGCGCCATCTCCAGGCAGTCCAGCACCAGGTCGGTCCGCATCGATGTCGCTGCCCGCCAGCCCAGGATCCGGCGGGAGTAGACGTCGAACACGAACGCGACGTAGACCATGCCCGACCAGGTCGGGACGTAGGTGAAGTCCGCGACCCACAACGTGTTGGGCGCGAACGCGGCGAAGTGCCGGTCCACCAGGTCGGCTGCACGGACCGCCGCCGGCCCCGGTGGCCTCACACGTCGCGCCTTGCCCCGCACCACCCCGGTGATGCCGAGCTCGCCCATGAGGCGCTCCACGGTGCACCGGGCGATGTCGTGCCCGTCCCTGCGCAGTCGCGGCCACAGCTTCCTGGCACCCAGGACCTGGCGCTTGGACCACTCCTCGGACACGACCTTGCGCAGCTGCTCATCGCGCACCGCCCGGCGCGAGGGGGCACGGCCTCGAGCCTCGTAGTACGTGGACGGGGCGATCGGGACGCCCTGCTCGCGCAGGACAGCGATGATCGGCTCGACTCCCCAACGCAGACCACCCACGGCGCGATCCTTGTGCGCCTCGATGAACGTCACTACCTGGTCTGTGGCCGGCCTGGCTCGGCCGCGAAGAAAGCCGACGCCGCTTTCAAGATCTCGTTCGCCCGCCGCAGCTCAGCGTTCTCGCGCCGCAACCGCTTGATCTCCGCCGACTCCTCGGACGTGATCCCGGGGCGTTGACCGGCATCGACCTGCCCGCGGCGCACCCACTGCCGCAACGTCTCGGCCGAACCGATCCCGAGCTTGTGCGCGACCTCGCGGATCGCCTCGTACTCCGTGCCGTAGTTCGGTCGCACCTCAGCGACCATTCGCACCGCACGCTCCCGCAACTCCAGCGGGTACTTCGAGGGACGTGCCATGACCTTCATCCTTCCAAGGAATCAGGTCCCCGGACACGCCGGGGTGACTCACCAAACCCTGATCGACACCTTCATCGACCACTACAACCACCACCGACCCCACCGGTCTCTACCGCACCGCCAGACCCCGGCCACCGCCTACACCGCGCGCCCCAAAGCCGGCCCCGGCACCGACCGAACCACCGACACCCACGACCGCGTGCGCACCGACCGCATCTCGGCCACCGGCACCGTCACCCTGCGCCACGCCAGCCGCCTGCACCACATCGGCATCGGCCGAACCCACGCCGGAACCTACGTCCTGCTCCTGGTCCACGACCTCGACATCCGCATCATCGACCGCGCCACCGGCGAGATCCTGCGCGAGCTCACCCTCGACCCCGCACGCGACTACCAACCCACCGGCCGACCAGGCCCCAGACAACGAAAAGCCGGACCTACGAAAACGTAGGTCCGGCTGTCCGCGATGTCGTGAGACATCGATGGCGGTAGCGGTGGGATTTGAACCCACGGTGGACTTTCACCCACACACGCTTTCGAGGCGTGCTCCTTAGGCCGCTCGGACACGCTACCTTCGCCGGGAAACCCGGCCCAGGAAGGATACCTGGTCAGACCCCCGGACACCGAATCGGCCGGTCAGGCCGCCCGATCCGACGCCCGGAGGCCCGGCGTCACGACCCGCCGAGCGCGTCGGCGAACAGCGGCGTGACGTTGTCGATCGCGTAGATCACGGCCGTGGGCGTGCCGAGGGAAAAGGCGTTGGAGAGGTCCTTGTCATCGAACACGACGTAGCGACCGTCGGCGACGGACGGCACGGTCTGGAATATCGGGAGCGCCTCGACGTCGGCGGCGGTGAAGCCGATGGGCTGGATGACGGTGAGGTCGGCGTCGAGCAGGTCGACGTTCTCGGTGCCGAGGTTCGCGGAGAACTCTTCGCCGGCGGCCTCGTCGATCTCGGGCTTGGTCTCGAACCCGAGGCCCTGCATGAACTCGCCACGGCTGGAGGTCGAGACGTAGGCGCCGAAGCCCTCGGCCCAGTACGACCCGATGACGGCGGTCTTGCCCGCGAACTCGGGGTGCTCCTCGCGCGCGGCGGCGAACGCGTCGTCGACCTCGGCGAGCAGCTCGTCACCGGCCTCGCTGCGCCCGAGGGCAGCCGCGATCATGCCGACCTGGTCCTCCATGGGCGTGAGGTAGGCCTCGCCGCCCTCGGGGATGGCGACGGTCGGGGCGATCTCGGAAAGCCGCTCGTACCGCTCGGGGTCGCCTGACGACTTCACGTCGAGGATGACGTCGGGGTCGAGGACGGCGATCTGCTCGTACGACGGCTCGAGCGTCCCGATGATCTCGGGCGACTCGTCGTACGCGCCGTCGAGCCAGGGGCCGACGCCGTCGCCGCCGAACGCGAGCCAGTCGCTCGCCCCGACGGGCTGGACGCCGAGCGCGAGCGCCGTCTCGGCGTCGCCCCAGCCGAGGGCGACGACGCGCTCCGGCTCCTCGGGGATCTCGACGTCCCCGAACGCGGTGGGGATGGTCACGGGGAAGGCGTCCGCGGCGCCGTCGGCGCCTGCGCTTCCCGACGGCGGAGCGTCGTCGCCCGAGCCGTCCCCGGACGAGCACGCGGCGAGCGCGAGGACGGCGAGCGCGGACGTCGCCGCGAGCGCGCGGCGGAACGTGGTGGTGCGGTGCATGGGACTCCTCAGTCCTCGAAGATCTGGCCGACGGGCTCGCGCTTCTCCGCCTGGAAGCGGTCCTCTGCGCGGCCGTAGGCCCAGTAGCCGGAGAGCGACAGGTCGGCGCGCGGGACGCCGCGCTCCGCGAACACGCGGCGCAGAGCCTTCATGGCCTCGCGTTCCCCGTGCGCGAAGACGTGCACGCGGCCCTCGCGCCACGCGAGGTCGGCGACGGCGTCGGGCAGCAGCGTCGTCGTCCCGGCGGGCGCGTCGCCGCGCAGCACCCAGGTGACCTCGACGCCGTCGGGCGCCGCGAGCGGGAGGCGGTCCGCCTCGGTGCCGACCTCCAGCACGGCGTGCCCGACGGCGTCGCGCGGCATGGCCTCGAGCGCGGCGGCGATCGCGGGGAGCGCGGAGTCGTCGCCGGCGAGCAGGTGCCAGTCGGCGGCCGGGTCGGGCGCGTACCCGCCGCCGGGACCGGCGAGGACGAGACGGTCGCCAGGCTTCGCGCGCGCGGCCCACGGCCCGGCCAGACCCTCGTCGCCGTGCACGACGAAGTCGATCGCGAGCCGCTGCGCCGCCTCGTCGACCCACCGCACGGTGTACGTGCGGGTGACGGGCAGGTCCTCGGGCGCGAGCGAGTCGCGCAGCGCCGCGACGTCGTAGGGCGGCTCGAGGCCGAGCTCGGGCTTGGCGAAGAAGATCTTGACGTACTTGTCGGTGTGCTCGTTCGTGGTGAACGCGGCGAACCCGTCGCCCCCGGCCACGACGCGCACGAGGTGCGGGGAGAGCCACGCGGTCTCGAGGACCTCGAGGACCGTCTGGGGGCGGGCGCGCCGCGGGGCGGGCGCGGTGGTGGTCGACATGACAACCTCTCGTCGGTGACTTAGGTGAGGCTAACATCACCGCCTGGGTGCTCGGCCGTGACCCCCGTCACGGCCATCTGGCCGCGGGAACCGGGTGAACGCGGGCTGACGACCGGCTGAACGCGACTCACACACGCACCCTGTGCCCTCCACAGCGACCGCACAGACTCCCTCGGCGGAATGGGAACGTCCTCGACCACGGCGCCCAGCGCCCCGGCACCCGGAGGCCTCGTGTCCCAGCCCGTCCTGTACCTCGTCGACCTCGTCGCGGTCACCGTCCTCGCGTTCGGCCTCTACTTCCCCCGGCACCGGCGGCGTGACCTCGTCGTCGCCTACCTCGGCGTCAACGTGGGGGTGCTCGCGGTCGCGGCGACGCTCGCGACGAGCAGCGTCGGCGCCGGGCTGGGGCTCGGGCTCTTCGGCGTCCTGTCGATCATCCGGCTCCGCTCGACCGAGCTGTCGCAGACCGAGGTCGCCTACTACTTCGCGGCCCTCGCGCTCGGCCTCCTCGGCGGCCTCGGCGCCACGACCGGCTGGCTGTCCCTCGCGGGCATGGCGCTCGTCGTCGGCGTGATGGCCGTCGTCGACCACCCACGGGTCCTGCGCCGGGCGCGGAGCCAGAGCGTCGTCGTCGACCGCGCCCTCACCGACCGCGCCGAGCTCACCCGCTACCTCGAGGAGCTCCTCGGCGCCGAGGTGCGCGGGGTGAGCGTCCAGCGCCTCGACCTCGTCAACGACACCACCTGGGTGGACGTCCGCTACACCGAGCCCCGCGACCGCCGTCGGGCGACGCCGGTGCCCACCCCGGCAGCCGCGGCGCCCCTCCCCGTGCCCGACCGCGCACGCCGAGCCTCGCGCGAGGCGGCGCCCTTCGCGTCGTTCGCCCCGGCGACCGCTCCGACGCCGCCGAGCCCGGCAGCGGCCACGACGCCCGCGCCGGCGGGCCGGCCCGCGCGGACCGAGGTGCGCGCATGAGCCCCCGGAACGTGACGGCCGACGACCGCGTCCGCGCCGTCCTCTACCCGCTCGACGGCGTCGGCCTGGACGAGCTCGTGGACGCTGCCGCGCTGCTCACCCGGGTCGACCGCAAGTACGTCCTCCCGGTCGACGACGCGGTGACGGTGCTCGACGCGCTCGCCCGCACGACTCCCGCCCGCGTCCTCGAGATCGACGGCGCCCGCAGCTCGGCGTACGAGTCGGTGTACTTCGACACCCCCGACCTCGCGTCGTTCCGCCTCACGGCGACGCGCCGCCGTCGGCGGTTCAAGGTCCGCACCCGCACCTACCTGGACTCGGGCGCGAGCTTCCTCGAGGTCAAGACCCGCGCCGCGCGGGGCGCGACGCTCAAGCAGCGGGTCGCGCACGACGCGCGCCCCACGGCGCTCGGCTCCGGCCGCACGTTCGTCGGCCGGACCCTCGCGGCCGAGGGGATCGACGGCGTCCCGGAGCACGCGCTCGCCCCCGGCCTCGTCTCGCGGTACCGCCGCACGACCCTCCTCCTCCCCCGGCCCGACGGCGCCGCGCGCGCCACCGTCGACACCGGGCTCATGTGGGAGCTCGACCAGCCGGGCGCGCACGCGCCCCTCACCTGGACGGTCCCGCACCTGGTGGTCGTCGAGACGAAGGGCGGCTCGACGCCGTCGGACCTCGACCGCCTGCTGTGGCGGCACGGCCACCGGCCCGAGCGGATCTCCAAGTACGGCACCGGCCTGGCGCTCCTGCGCCCGGACCTGCCCGACGGCCCGTGGCGCCGCGTGATCCGCCGCCACCTCTCCCCCGGCGCCACCGCGCCTGCCGGAACCACACACCCCGCCCGCACCACCCCCGGGCACGACGACTGGAGCCTCTGATGCGCATCCGCCGACCCCTGACCACTCTCACCGCCGCCGCAGCGGCCGCCGTCCTCGCGAGCTGCTCCGTGCTGGGGAGCGGCGCGACCACCGGCACCACCTCGACCGACACGAACGCGGCGACCACCGCGAGCGTCGTCTCCGACGCCGTCGCCGGGCTGACCCCCGACGAGGCCCGCGCGGACAACGCCGAGGTGACGGTGGACGACGCCGACCTCGCGTACGACGAGCAGTCCGCCGTGACCGTCGCGCTCAGCGACGACACCGCGACGACGGACGGCGACGGCGTGACCGTCGACGGCTCGACCGTCACGATCACCGCCCCCGGCACGTACGTGCTGAGCGGCACCCTGGAGGGGCAGGTCGTCGTGGACGCCGCGGAGGACGGGCTGGTCCAGCTCGTCCTCGACGGCGCGGAGATCACCGCGACGACGAACGCCGCCGTGAACGTGCAGGACGCGGAGAAGGTCGCCGTGATCCTCGCCGGCGGCTCGACCAACAGCCTCACCGACGCCGAGACGTACTCCGCCCAGGACGCCGACGGCGAGCCCGACGGCGCGCTGTTCTCGACGGCCGACCTCGTGATCGGCGGCAGCGGCGCGCTCAGCGTCACGTCGCACGGGAACGACGGCATCGTCTCCAAGGACGGCCTCGTCGTCGCGGGCGGCGAGCTGACGGTCGACGCGGGCGACGACGGGATCCGCGGCAAGGACTACCTCGTCGTCACGGGCGGCACCCTCGACGTCACCGCCGCGAAGGACGGGCTCAAGTCGACCGAGGACGGCGACGAGACCCTCGGGTTCGTCGACGTGCGCGGCGGGTCGATCGCCGTCGCGTCGGGCGACGACGGCGTGCAGGCGGTCACCGACGTCATCGTCTCCGGCGGGACGCTGGCCGTGACCGCCGCGGGCGGCGCCGGCGCGACCGTCGCCGAGGACGCCTCCGCGAAGGGCCTCAAGGGCGACGTCGGCGTCGTGGTCGGTGACGACGCGTCGGTCACGGTCGGCGCCGCCGACGACGCGCTGCACTCGAACGGCGCCGTGTCCGTCTCGGGCGGGACGGTCGAGCTGTCGTCGGGCGACGACGGCGTGCACGCGGACGGCGACGTCACCGTCTCGGGCGGCGACCTCACCGTCACGACGTCCGTCGAGGGGATCGAAGGCGCGGCCATCACCATCTCCGGCGGCGACCTCGACGTCACGGCGAGCGACGACGGCCTCAATGCGACCGTGGGATCGACGACCGACGAGACGTCGACCGGCACCGACGGCACGGCGAGTGATGACGGCTCGACGGGCGGCGATGCCGCGGCCGACTCGACGCCCGACGGTGCCGCGCCCGGCGCTTCCGCGGACGGCACGATGCCCGAGCCCCCGGACGGAGCCGCGGCCGGCGGCACCCCGCCGGAGATGCCGTCCGACGGCCAGATGTCGGAGCCCCCGCAGGGCGGCGAGCTCCCCGACGGCACGGAGATGCCCCAGGGCGGCCCCGGTGGCGCGGGCGGCGGCATGGGTGGCGGCATGGACACCGACGACGGCTCGACGCTGACGATCTCCGGCGGCACGCTGACCGTCGACGCCGGCGGCGACGGGATCGACTCGAACGGCTCGCTCACCGTCACGGGCGGCGAGATCGTCGTCCAGGGACCGACGAACGACGGCAACGGCGCGCTGGACGTCAACGGCACCTTCACGATCAGCGGCGGCTCGCTCGTCGCGGCGGGCAGCGCGGGCATGGTCGTCGTGCCGTCGACCGACTCGGAGCAGGGCTGGCTCGCGGCGGACGTGTCCGCGAGCGCCGGCGACGCCGTCACCGTCACGACCGCCGACGGCACCGTCCTCACGGAGTACGCGGTCACCAAGGACACCGCGAACGTCGTCGTCTCCACACCCGACGTGACGGCCGGCGAGACCTACACGGTGACCACCCCCGCGGGCACGGTGACCGCCGTCGCGGGCGAGTGGACCGGCGGCGGCATGGGCGGCCGGACCGGCGGGGGCCGCCCGGGCACCCAGGACGGCACGACCCAGGACGGCACCACCGAGTCCTGACCCGTCCAGGCCCGAAACGCTCTGCCCGGCGGCCACCACAGGCCGTCGGGCAGAACGCTGCCCGCCGACGCTGAACCGTGGTCGTCTCTTCAGCCTTGCGGAGTCGGGTCCGCGGCGCGTCCTCGAGTCTCAAGCCCGCGGGTCGGGTCCGCGGCGCGGGTGGCCTCGGTGCTCGGGGCTGCGGCGCCGTCACCCTGGTCCCTCGGCCGTCGGTTCGAGGAGCGCCGCTCTGACGCCCCTCCGCATCCGAGCCCACCCCCACCGCTTGGCGATCGTCTCGCCCGGGGACGTCGGTCGCCGCTCGCGACCATCGGGTTGCCCGCCGGAGCAGAGTGCCCGTGGCGGCTCGGCGCGAGGCCGACCAGGCCGTCCTGGTGGGTCGAGCAGGCGACAAGGACGCGTCCCGGGCGCCGGACGCGCCGGAATCACCTGCTCGACGTGACGGCGCCGCGACCGGCAACCGTTCCGGGCGCGAGGTCGCGCGGCCTGGGCCGAACCCACCCGCGGGCGGTCGCCCACGGTGAGGACCGACCAGGGTGAGACGACGCCGGTCGGGGTGGGTGGTGGTGCCGCGTCGTGGCTGGGCCTGGGGGGAGCCGCGAGGAACGAGCAGCGGATGGTAGACGCGGCACCACCACCCACCCCGACCACCCAACCCAGCCACGCGCCGTCGAGCACAAGAACCACGGCTCTACCTCGCGGGCCGTCGTACCGTGGGAGACGTGCCCTCCGACCCGACCGCGCCGTACCCGAGCGACTCCACCGAACCCTCGACCGCGTCCCCCGCGCACGTGGCGACGTCCTCCGCGGACCTGCCGCCGTCAGCCGTCCCGACCCTGACGTCGCGGCTCGCGTGGCGCCCGAGCCAGCCGCCGCCGTCGGGCACGGAGCCGGAGCCGCCGCTGGGGACGGCGGAGGACGCCGTGCAGCTCTTGCGCGGACTGAGGATCACGGCGCTGACGGGGGCGGGGCTCTCGACGGACTCCGGTATCCCGGACTACCGCGGCCCCGACTCGCCGCCGCGCAACCCGATGACGTACCAGCAGTTCGTGCAGGACGAGGCGTTCCGCCGCCACTACTGGGCGCGCAACCACGTGGGCTGGCAGCACGTGCACCGCACGCAGCCGAACGCGGGCCACCGCGCGCTGGCTCGGCTGGAGGACGCGGGCGTGCTCGTGGGGCTGATCACGCAGAACGTGGACCTGCTGCACGAGGACGCGGGCAGCCGGAACGTCATCGACCTGCACGGCCGGTACGACCGCGTGATCTGTCTCCAGTGCGGTCGCGTCATCTCGCGCGAGCACCTCGCGGACCGGCTCACGGAGCTCAACCCGGGGTTCGTCGAGAGCATCGGCGACGTCGCGGACGTGGAGATCGCCCCGGACGCGGACGCCGTCATCGAGCAGACGTCGCACTTTCGCCCGGCGCCGTGCGAGTTCTGCGGCGGGGTGCTCAAGCCGGAGATCGTGTACTTCGGGGAGAACGTGCCGCGCGAGCGGGTCGACCGCGCGTACGCGATGGTCGACGAGGGTGACGCGCTGCTCGTGGCGGGGTCGTCGCTGACGGTGATGAGCGGGCTGCGGTTCGTGCGCCACGCGGCGAAGCAGGAGAAGCCGGTCGTCATCGTCAACCGCGGCTGGACGCGCGGCGACCCGCTCGCGACGCTCAAGGTCGACGCCGGCACCACCGAGACCCTCACGACGCTCGCCGCGGCCCTCGCCCGCTGACGCCGAGCACGGCGTCGCCTGTCGTCATCCGGCCGAGAGCGACAGCGACGTCGCGCTCGGCCGGGTGCAGGGTCGCCGGCCGCTGGCGTCGCGGCCAGGCGCCGGCGGTCCGGCGACCGCCGCCAGCAGCGGGTCAGCGCTGGGCGGCGAAGAAGTCGCGCAGGAGGCGGCCGCACTCGTCCTCGCGGACGCCGCCGACGACCTCGACCGCGTGGTTGGCGCGCTGGTCGCGCACGAGGTCCCAGACCGAGCCCGTCGCGCCGGCCTTGGGGTCCCACGCCCCGAGCACGAGCCGCTCGACGCGTGCGAGGACGAGCGCCCCGGCGCACATGACGCACGGCTCGAGCGTGACGACGAGCGTGCACCCCTCGAGCCGCCACTCGCCGAGCGTCGCGGCGGCCTGGCGCAGCGCGAGCACCTCGGCGTGCGCGGTCGGGTCGCCGGTCTCCTCGCGCCGGTTGCGCCCCACGCCCAGCAGTCTTCCGTCCGGCCCGACGACGAGCGCACCGACGGGCACGTCGTCGCTCGCGAGCGCGTGGGTCGCCTCGTGCAGCGCGAGTCCCATGAGCGCGTCCCAGACCTGGCGGCGCCCCGCGACCGTGTCCGGCGGGAACGTCCCGTCCGCCCACGGCTGGTCGAGCCCGCGCGGTCCCGAGGAGCCGGCGCCCGCCGTCGTGCCGGCCGGCCCGTCGGTGCCCGGCGTCGGCCCCTCGCCTCGGTGGGCGGGGTCGCCGGGGTGAGCGACGTCGTCGGGCACGGGACCTCCGAGGTGTCAGCGGCTCGTCGCGCCATGCCGCGACGACGTGCCGACGGCTCGTGGTACGGAGGTCCGTCAGCGCCTCACCAGGCTATAGACCGACGTGACGCTGACAACTCGCGCGGCGCGGGCGGGTTACCGGGCGGTACGGGGCACGCGCGGTCGGATACCGTTGTCGCCATGCGCCTGCACGTCGCCGACCACCCGCTCGTGGCCCACAAGCTGACCGTCCTGCGGAACAAGGAGACGGCGTCCCCGACGTTCCGCCTCCTCGTCGACGAGCTGGTCACGCTCCTCGCCTACGAGGCCACGCGCGACGTGCGCGTCGAGCCGCACGAGATCGAGACGCCCGTGACGACCACGGTCGGCGTGCGCCTCGCGGAGCCCCGCCCCCTCGTCGTCCCCATCCTGCGCGCGGGCCTCGGGATGCTCGAGGGGATGACGCGCCTCCTGCCGACGGCGGAGGTCGGGTTCCTCGGCATGCAGCGCGACGAGCAGACGCTCGAGGCCGTCACCTACGCGAACCGCCTCCCCGACGACCTCACGGGACGCCACGTGTTCCTCCTCGACCCGATGCTCGCGACGGGCGGCACGCTCGTCGCCGCGATCGACTACGTGTTCGCGCGCGGGGCACGGGACGTCACGGCGGTCTGCCTGCTGGCGGCGCCCGAGGGGATCCAGGTGCTGGAGAATGCCGTCGGCGACCGTGTCGACGTCCAGCTCGTGGTCGCCGCCGTCGACGAGCGCCTCAACGAGAAGGCGTACATCGTCCCCGGCCTCGGCGACGCCGGCGACCGCCTCTACGGCGTCGTCTGACTCTCCCACCTGCACGGACGCGCACGACCGGCCCGGGTCGCGCGTCCGTCGTCGACGCCCGAGCCCGGAACGCGAGACATTGCAGGTCCGCATGCTGAGAAGTTCCCCGGCTCCTCTTGGCGCACCACGCGGTGCGCTGCCATGCTCGCTCCCGTGAGCACCTCGACCCGTCCCGCCAGCGCGCCGTCCGGCGCGCTCCCGGGCGCGGTCATGTGCGTCTGTTGTCAGGCCTGAACCCTCTCCCGCACCTCGGTTCAGTCCTCGACCCCTGCCGACCCGCCGCTTCGCGGCGCTGGCGTCGGCCCGACGCACCCGGAGCCACCCATGACGCTCACCGCTACCCGTCCCGCCCGCCGCACCTCCGCGCGTACCGCCGCGCCCCGGGCCCTCGCACCGCAGCACCCCGGCGCGCAGCACACCGCGGTCGCACCGGCCCGCGCGACCCCGCCGGAACCGGCCGCACCCCGCCGCAACCCCGGCTTCGTGCTCTACGTCGGCGTGGACGCCGCGCCCGGCGAGCAGCCGCAGGCACAGCTCGTCGAGCTCGCGGAAGCGCTCGGCGAGCTCGCGCGCGACTGGCTGCCGAGCGCCGAGACGTACACGGCCCTCGCGCTCGCCGAGCCCACGACCGCGACGTCGTCGCCCGTGCAGGACATCGCGGCGTTCCGTGAGCGGCTCGCGACGCTGTCGCCCGTGCCGCGCGTCGTCATCGACCCCGCGGGCCGCACCGTCACGGTCGAGGGTCGCTCCGCGCGCCTGACGTTCCGGGAGCTCGAGCTCCTGTCCTACCTCGCCCGCACGGCGCACCGCGTCGTGACCCGGGCCGAGCTGCTCGAGACCGTGTGGGCCGACCACGAGGTCGCCGCGGGCAGCCGCACCATCGACGTCCACGTGCGTCGCCTGCGCGAGAAGCTCGGGCTGGAGCACGTCATCACCACGGTCCGCGGGCTCGGCTACCGGTTCGACCCGCAGACCCCCGTCGTCCTCGGCGGCACGGGGGACGCCGCCTGAGGACCAGCGCTGCCGGGCCGCGGTCGACGTGGGGGTACGTGGGGGACCGCGCGCCCGGCAGCGCTACCCCCGCGCGAGCACGCCCGCCGTCACGCCGGTGACGCCGCCCGGAGGACGCCGCTTCGTCGGGCGCGGACGCGCGCACGGCGATACGTTCGGCCCATGCGCACAGTCATCGCGGGAGGTCACGGCCAGGTCGGCCGTCGCCTGGCCCGAACCCTGGTGGAGCGCGGAGACGACGTCGTCGCCTTCGTGCGGTCCGCCGCGCAGATCACGGACCTCACCGAGCTCGGCGCGCACGTGGCGCTCATCGACCTCGAGAAGGACGACGCGGTCGCGGTGTCGTTCGAGCTGGAAGGCGTGGACGCCGTCGTGTTCGCGGCCGGCGCCGGTCCAGGGAGCGGAGCACCGCGCAAGGACACGGTCGACCGGGCGGGCGCGGCGCTGCTGGCCGACGCCGCCGAGCGAGCGGGCGTCGGACGCTACGTCCTCGTCTCCTCCCGCGGCGTCGAGGCGGCGCGCGCCGACGAGCGACCCGACGACGTCGACGAGGTGTTCTGGGCGTACCTGCGCGCCAAGGCCGCGGCCGAGGACGACCTGCGCGCACGGACCGACCTGCAGTGGACCATCGTCCGACCTGGTCGCCTCACGGACGAGCCGGGCGTCGGCCTCGTCGCGCTCGCGCCCGTCGGGGACGGCGACAAGCCGCGGGGCAAACGACGCAAGCCCGGGGCCGCCGTGGGCGAGAGGTCGGACGTGACGCGCGACGACGTCGCGCTCGTCCTCGCCGCCGTCCTCCACGAACCGCGCTCGGCGGGCCTCGTGCTGGATCTCGTGGGCGGCGAGCGCCCCGTCGACGAGGCGCTCGCGGACGTCCTGCCGTAGCGCGGCGCCGCCGGGACGTGCCCCGACGCGTCGAACCCGGGGCTCAGCCCTCGCCGCAGCGCGACACGCGCTCCCAGAAGAACCAGCCCAGCACCGGGTCGTCGGGACGGACGAGCGCGTAGTCGTTCCGGGCCGCGTAGTTCCAGCCGCGGTAGGAGACCTCGGCGGACCGGCCGTACCAGGTGCCCGCCTCCCACTCGGCGTAGCAGGCGGGAGCCGCGGTGAAGCCCTCGACCCGGAGCTGTTCGGTCGTCCTGCCCGCGTGGACGACGTAGGTCGCGCCGGACCAGGGCGCCTCGCCCAGGCTCTCGGTGCGCCGCTCCCCCGCTCCGACGACCCACTCGCCCTTGGCCTGTCCCGTGACACGGAACGTCACGGGAACGTTCGAGCGCGAGTTGTCGAGCAGCACGGAGACGGCGCGGTAGGAGTGGTCCCGCTGCGCGTCGTAGTACGGGTCGCCGAGGACGAGGCTCGCGGTCGGCGCCTCGACCGTGCAGTCGAACGCCTCGAAGCGCTCCGAGAGCGTCTCGGTGAACGACACCCCGAGCACCGTGCGCGAGAGTTCGAGCTCGACCGTCCCGGCCTTGGTCGAGAGAGCACCCGCCGCGACGGTCGCGCTCACGCTCGCCCCGGGGGCGAGGTCGCCCAGGTCGCGGTCGCCGAACGGTGTGCGCGCGACGACGTGCATCGCCTCGGGCGAGTCGTTGCGCAGGCCCACGGTGAGGACGACGCCGTCGCTCCCGGCGGCGCACTGCGCGACCACCGTCGGGGTGGCGCTCCAGTCGGGCTCGTAGCCGTCGCCCTGGTACCTCGCCGTCAGCCCCGCGTCCGTGAACGCCGTGCCGAGGACCGAGCGGGACTGGCGGAAGACGACCTTCCCGGCCTTCACGTCGAGCGAGCGGGTGTCGACCACGAACGTGGCCGTCGCGCCGGGCGTGACCTGGCGCGCGGGCTCCGACTCCCCGTAGCCCTCGGCGGACATGACGACGTCCACCGCCTCGGGCGAGTCGTTGGTGAACGTGCCGACGAGCTTGACCGAGCCGTCCAGCCAGCGCGCGTCGACCGTCGCGGTCCGCGCCCACTCCGGGCTGTACTCGAGGGCACGGTAGCGGGCCTCGACCGTCTCCCGGCCCGGGCCCGACGGCGCCGCGCGCTCGACCGTGAACGTCGCCGTCCCGGCCGGGACGGACAGGGCCTTCGCGTCCACGGTGAACGTCGCCTCGGCACCCGGTGCGACCTCGCTCGGGGCGGCGTCGCCGTGCGGTGTCGACATCCCGACGCGGAGCGTCGTCGCGGCGTACGGGTTGCGGAACGTGCCCGTCACGACGGACGTGCCGACGTCGGCCCCGGGCGCCACCACCCAGGACGTCTCGGCGTCGGCCGCGTGCGCGACCTGCTTCCAGTCGAAGCAGTCGACGCCCGCGACGGTGTGGCTCGCGAGCGGGGCGCCGTCGGCGAGCACGGCGAACGTCACGGCACTCTGCGCCACGCCGCCCGGGACGTCGACGGTCGCCGCACGACCACCGGCGACCGTGCGCGTCAGGTCCTGGCGGCCCTCGACCGAGAAGACGACGGGGACGGTCGAGCGCGTGTTGTCGTAGCGCAGCGAGAGCGCGGCGGAGGACAGCTCGGTCCTCGGGTCGAGGTGGCACTTCCCGACGACCGGCACGTCCACGGCGGGCACGTGCCGGACCGCGTCGTACGACGCGGTCACGGAGTGCGACCCCGCCGACCCGTCGAGCCGCGTCGCGTGGAAGACGACCTCTCCGGCCGCGACGTCGCGCGATCCCGTGTCGAGCGCGACCGTCACCCTCTCGCCCGGGGCGACGTCCACGGCCTGCGTCACGCCGAGCTCGCCACCGTCCATGGTCACGCGCAGTGCCGTCGCCACGTGGCCGTTGCGGAACTCACCCTGCACGACGACCGACCGGGTCTGCGCGGACCAGCGCGTCGCCGCGCTTCCCGTCACCGACCACCGGAAGCAGTCGACGGCGCCGACCGTGCGCGTCCCGAGCTCGTGGCCGTCGGCGCGCACCACGTACGTGGCCGCCTCCGCGCCGGCTCGGGGCAGCTCGACGTCCGACGTCTCGCCCGCCGGGACCGTCTTCGAGAGTCCGGCGTGCCCGTCGACCGAGAACACCACCGGCAGGGTCGACGCCGAGTTGTCGTAGGACAGCGTCGCCGGGGCCCACGACGCATCCGTCTCCGGGTCGAACCGGCACTGGCCCACCGTCGGTTCCGGGACCGCGGGTGCGATCCGCTGCTCCTCGAGGAGGACGGGCAGGAGGCTCTGGTAGCCCTTGCCGTCGCCGTCAGCGTCCTGGTGCCAGCGGTACTGGCGCAGGACGGCGTTGCCCTGGGGCGTCACGGCCGAGCCGGTGTCGAGGACAAGGTCAGCGGTGCGGCCGTCGAGCAGCGGGGCGATCTCCGCAGAGTCCGGAACGCTCGACCAGCCCTCGGTCCCCGGCGCCAGGAGACGAACGTCCAGCCCGGCACCGGTGCTGTTCGTGACGCTCGCCGTCCAGCGGACCGTTCCGCGGTCGTTGTCGGCGACGACCCGGACGTCCGCAGCCGTGAGCCATGGCGGCGGGGTCCAGCAGTCGAGCGCGTCGAACGGCCCCGCGTCGAGGCGGTGCTCGAACGTCTCGCCCGCGACGGTCGTCGAGAGCACGACGGCCGCACGCCCGGCGGGGAAGCGCACGCCGTCGTCGACCCGGACCTTCACCTCCTGGCCGGACCGGACCGCGGGGGTGGTGGCGCGGGAGCCCGCCGCCTCGACCGTCACGTCGAGGTCGTCGTAGGAGGTGGTGTTGGTGTACGTCGCGACGAGTGACGCGACGTCGCCCTCCTCGGTCGCCGTGCACTGCGGCACGACGGCCCGGGGCGACCCGTCCTCCCCGCGCAGACCGTCGGCGGCGCCTGCCCAGTGGTCGTCGACGTCCGTGCCGACGGACGCGGTGCCGGAGCGGGCGTCGCCCGCCGTCGCCCGGACCTGGAGGTCGGGAAAGTCGTCCGGGACGGTCTCGAGGTCCGCGAGCAGACGCACCGGGACGTCCACGCCGGCGCGCGGGGCGAGCGTCGTGCCCGGCGGCGAGGCGCACGACACGGATCCGTCGCCCGCCTCGCAGGTCCAGCCCGCCGGTCCTCCGCCGACGAGGCTCAGTCCGTCCGGGAGGTCGACGGTCACGCGCGGTTCCACTGCAGGCTGGTCGCCGCTGTTGCGCAGGGAGAGCCGCAGCGTCGCGTCGCCCGGGTTGTCGAACGCGAGCGTGGGCTCCGCGGTGACCCGCAGCTCTGCGCCCCAGTAGGAGACCTGCGTCGGCGGGAACGAACGCTGGGACGGCTCGATGCCCTTGGCGCGCAGCGACGCGGCGAAGGCGTACTCACCGCCCGAGTCGGCGCGCACCTGCACGGAGAGGTCCTGCGTCGCTCGCGGCGCGAGGACTCCGACCGAGCACGTGACCTGGCTCGTCCCGTCCGCCTGGGGCACCGCGCTGCCGCACGGGAGCGAGGCCGTCGACAGCGGTCCGCCGACGGCAGTGCCACGCGCGACGAGCGAGGAACCGGGGGTGGACACGCCCGCCGGGAGGGTGAGGTCGACGAACACCTCCTCCGCCGCGCGTCCGCCGGTGTTCGACGCGGTGATGACGAGGTCGGCAGGAACGCGTGCCGCGAGCGTGACGGGGGCGAGCGACAGCTCGAGCGCCGCCGGCGCGGGCTCGGGTGTCCCGGGACCGGGATCGGTCGGCTCGGGGTTCCCGGTCCCCGGGTCCGTGGGCACCGGCGTGCCGGTGCCGGGGTCGGTGGACCCGCCCGGGGTCGTGGTCCCGGGCGTCGAGCCGACCGGCGTCGTGCCGCCGGTGGACGACCCGCCGCCGGCCCCGGTCGTGTCACCGGTCCCGGCGGTGGCGCCGTCGGTCGGCGCGGTCGGGATGTTGGTCGGTGCGGTCGGGTCCGCGCTCGGGTCGGTCGGCGCGCTGGTCGCCTCGGAGGTCGGTGACGTCGTGGGCGAGCCGCTCGACGACGGCGAGGACTGCGAGGTAGGCGTCGGTTCCGGGTCGGGCGAGAACGCCCCGAGCGCGCCCGCGACTCCCAGCCCCGCGACCGCGAGCACGCCGACGGTGACGGCGGCCACCGCCACCGGCGCCGAGGCGACGAGGGCGACGAGCCCCCCGGCTCCGGCCATGGCGAGCGCGCCGCTGCCTGCCGCGGCGCCGCCGGCCGCTGCCGCCGCGCCGCCCACGGAAGCCGCGCCGGCTCCGGCCGCGCCGCCTGCTCCGCCGGCCGCGCCCGCCGCCGCGCCGGCACCCCCGACGACGCCGGTCCCGGCAGCGCTCGTCCCGGCGGCGCCCGCACCTCCGCCCGCACCTGCTCCGGCCCCCGCCCCGCCCGAGCCGCCGGCGGCACCGGACCCGCCCGCGGACCCCGCGCCGCCGCTCGACGAGCCCTGCAGCGCGGCACCGACCCCGCCGGCGACCGCCGCGCCCCCGGCAGTCGGGAGGGCGGTCCCGACGAGGCCGAGCGCGCCGACACCGAGGACGAGCGGCGCGATGACGGCCCGCATGCCGTGCGACACGTCGCCCAGCTCGAGCACGAGCGCGCGGCACTCGGCGCACCCGTCGAGGTGGGACTCCACGCGTGCAGTCTCGCGCTTGGCGAGCCCACCGCGCACGTACGACCCGAGGAGCGCGTTGACCGTGCGGCACTCCTCGGCGGGCACGGAGGTCAGGTGCTGCTGGAGGTACGCCTGGCGGAGCCCCTCGCGCGCCCGGTAGGCGAGCGCCGAGACGCCGTTCGCGGTGAGTCCGAGGATCGGCGCGATCTCGGCCGGGGACAGGTTCTCGACCTCCGTGTACCAGAGGACGGCACGCCAGCGCTCGGGGAGCTCCTGGTAGGCGCGCGTGACCGTCGAGCGCTCGAAGCCCTCGAGCGTCGGGTCCTCGGTGGACGCCATGGGGCCGAACGCGGTCTCGAACGTGCGCTCGTCGTCGGTGGGCTGGGTGCGCCGGGCGCCGTTGACGAGGTCGTAGGAGAGGCGCCGGACGACGGTGAAGAGATAGGCGCGGAAGGTGACGTCGGGCCCGCCGCCGGCCTGCAGCACGGACAACGTCCGGGCGAACGCGTCGGACACGACGTCGTCGGCGTCGGCCGGGGACCGGACGTACTGGCGCGCGACCGTGCGGGCCGCCGCGGCGTGCCGCTCGTAGAGGACCCCGTAGGCGCTCGTGTCGCCCTCGCGCACGGCCGTGATGAGCTCGGCGTCGCTGAACGCCTCGCTCCACACCCGTTCCTGCGCCTGCGTCATGTCACCCGCCCCGGAGACCGCCCCGCTCCGAGGCGTACGGTGGCCATAGTAGACGTCAGTCCAACGGCGGGGCAGGGGGCTTCCGACGACGGAACGGTAACGGCCGGAGTCCTCCCCGTTCGCCCGTTTTCATCCCGGACGCGGCGTCCCGGAAACTTCTTCGTCGATCCGCGTCATGGATCGCCCGGTCGCCCGTCTCATCGACATGGACCACCTCCACGGGTACGCCGTGCCCGCTCCCGACAGCGTGCGCGAACGCTGGCGTCACGCGAGCGCGGCGAGCATCTGGCTGCGGCCGGGCGACTGGTACCACCCCGCCGTCGACGCGCTCGTCGAGGCGCTGTGCGAGGAACGGGACGGGACACCGGCCGCCGAGCGGCTCGGGAGGGTGCGGGCCGAGGCCGGCGTGGGGATCGGCGAGGCCATCGACGACGTCGTGTGCCTGTACCGGACGCACGACCGCGAGCCCGTGGTCGAGCTGCTGCGCGCGGTCGCGGTCGGCTGGTCCGAGGGGTACGAGGCGACGCCGACGACACCCGAGGTCATGGACCCCGAGTCGGGCCTGGCGACGGCCCAGTACCTCGTCCACCGGCTCCGGGAGACGTACGGCGTCGCGCAGCGCGCGGGTGGGGACGCGACCCGGACGCACGGGCTCCTCGTGGTCGACGTCGCGCTCGACGACCTCACCGGGTGGCAACGCTTCGCGCGGTCGGCGGCGATGGGCCGCGCGCTCACGCACACCTTCGGCGACGGCCATCCGATGGCGTCCCTCGGCAACGGGCTCTTCGTGGTCCTCGGGGAGCGCGGCGCCGACGACGACACGCTGCGCACCGTGCTCCGCCACAACATCGAGCGCACGGGCCTCGCGCTGGGGGTCACGGCGATCCTGCGCCGTCCGCCGCGCGTCTGGCTCGAACCGCTCCCCCGCACCCACTCCGCCGCCGTCCAGCTCCTCGACGCGCTCCAGCGCTGACCGCACGACGACGCCCCGGCCACGCGGGCGAGCGCGCGGTCCGGGGCGTGTCAGGGGGCGTCGTCGTGCGGCGGCGTCAGCGCGGGGTGAAGGTGAGGCAGTCGGCCTTGTCCTCGCCGGACGCGCCGGCACCCACGCGGATCGACGGGGCGGAGCACTCGAGCGACGCGTTGTGGACGCACTCGGTGCGCTGGCACGCCCCGACGTGCGCGAGCACCTTCTCGAGGCCGCCCTTGGTCCCGAGCGGGATGAACGTCGCGCACTCCGCGTCGCCCGCATGGCCGGCGATCGTCACCGCGCCGGCGTGGCACCCGTGGTCGTGGTTGTACCCGCAACCGTCGATGGAACACTCGACGACCTGGGGCATCTCCGTGAGGCTGCTCATCGCGATCTCCTGTTCTCCGAGGACCCGTCGGGGGCCGGGCTTCCGTGTCCACGGTATTCCTGGAATGCCGACGTGTATAGCAAGGAAGGCCTTGCTAAGAAATGCAGGAATAGCACGGAATTAGCGCACGACATTCTTTCGCAAATGCGTGACCAGGGCCGATGCCCGGGCCCTCGTCACGAGGGCAGAGAAGGCGTAGCGTCGGCTCATGGCCCCCTCGCTCGGCGCGCCGCTGTTCTCGGGTGCCGACGCCGACCTGTACGCCGTCGGCGCCGACCGTGTGCTCCGTCGCTCGCGCTCGGGGGCCGACACGGTCGGCACGGCCGAGGTCATGCGCCACGTGCGGGCCGCAGGCTTCCCCGCCCCGCGCGTCGACGGCGCGACGGACGGCGATCTCACCATGGAGCTCCTGCGCGGGCCGACGCTCCTGCAGTCGATCCTCGGCGGCCGGACCTCGCTGGCCGGCTGTGCCCGGACCCTCGTGGCGCTGCACGACGCGCTGCACGCCGTCCCGCCCCCGGCACCTGGTGCGCCGGCCCACGCCGCGCTCACCGCGCCGTCGTTCGCGGCGCTCGACGACCCGGACCCCGCCGTGCAGCCCTGCATCCTCCACCTGGGCCTGCACCCGGCGCACGTCGTGCTCACGGCCGACGGTCCGGCAGTTCTCCACTGGACGAACGCCCGGCTCGGGCCGGCCGGACTCGACCTCGCCGTGACCGCCGTCGTCCTCGCGGAGGTCGCCGCCGACGAGGACGACGAGCTCGCTCCGGGCGCGCGGGTCCTGCTGGACGCGTTCCTCCACCTCGCCGACCCGGCACTCCTGCGGCATCTCGACGCCGCGGCGCGGACGCGTGCCGCGGACCCCGGCCTCGACCCCTCGGAGGCCGCGCTCGTCCCGGCCGCGGCGGCACTCGTGGCGCGCGAGGCGCGCCGGAGCTGAGACGCGGGCGGACCGCGGGGTCAGGACCCCGCGTCGTCCGGCCGGGGCCGCCAGATGACGAGCGCGCGCGCCTCACCGTGCTCGACGAGCGTCTCGCGCAGCGCCTCCTCGACCCCGCGGCGCACGCTGCGCCCGCGCGGCACGACGACGACGTCGCCGCTCGCCGCCGCCGCGAACACCCGGCCGCCCGGCTCGACGCGCGCGGAGAGCGCCTCGATGCGGCGCTCCAGGCGCTCGACCTGGGTCTCGAGCGCGAGGATGCGCTGGATCCCCGCGAGGTTGATGCCCTCGTCGTGGCTGAGCCGCTGCACCTCGAGCAGCTTCGCGACGTCGCGCAGCGAGTAGCGCCGCCCCCGGCCCGCCGTGCGGCGCGGCACCACGAGGCCGAGGCGGTCGTACTGGCGCAGCGTCTGCGGGTGCATGCCCGCGAGCGCCGCGGCCTGGGAGATGACGAGGACGGGGGCGTCCTGGTCGACGTCGCTCCCGGGCACCCGCCCGGCACCACGTGCGTCGTCGTCGACCGGGAGGTGGTGAGTCTTCCGCTGGGCCATCGCGGCCCTCCTCACTCCGCGGCCTGGCGGACCAGGTCGGCGCGCACGTCCTGGCCGTCCGTCTCGGCGGCGAACGTCTCGACCGCCTCGCGCGCGGCCTTGGAGAGCTTCTGCGGCACCGCGACCTGCACGGTGACGAGCAGGTCGCCCGTCGCCTTCGCGGTCTGCACCCCGCGGCCCTTGACGCGCAGCGTGCGGCCCGACGGCGTCCCGGCGGGGACCTTGACCTTGACCGACGTCCCGTCGAGCGTCGGCACGCTGATCGTCGCCCCGAGCGCCGCCTCCGCGAACGTCACGGGGACGGTCGCGCGGAGGTTGGTGCCGTCGAGGGAGAACACGGGGTGCGGGGTGACGTGCACCGTGACGACGAGGTCGCCGTCGGGTCCGCCGGCCAGGCCGGGGCGGCCCTTGCCGCGCAGCCGGATCTTCTGGCCGTCGCGCACGCCCGGCGGGATGCGCGTCGTGACGGTGCGGCCGTCGACGGTGAACGTGACGGTCGAGCCCTCGACCGCCTGCCGGAACGGGAGGGTCGTCGCCGCGGCGATGTCCGCCCCCGCCCGGGGACGGGGGCCACCGCCGAACTGCGCTCCCGCGCCACCGAACATCGAGCCGAGGATGTCCTCGAAGCCGCCAGCCTGGCCGCCGGTCGAGTACCGCACGCGGGCGCCGCCCGGGCCACCGCCGCCGAACATGCCGCCGAACACGTCCTCGAAGCCCGCGCCGCCCGCACCACCGGGGCCGGCCGAGAAGCGCGCGCCACCACCGGCCATCGCCCGGATCGCGTCGTACTGCTCGCGCTCCTTGGCGTCCGAGAGGACGGCGTACGCCTCGCCGATCTCCTTGAACTTCGCCTCCGCGCTCGCGTCTCCCGGGTTCTGGTCGGGGTGGTACTGGCGCGCGAGCTTGCGGTAGGCCTTCTTGATCGTGGCGTCGTCGGCGTCCTTGGGGACGCCGAGCGCGGCGTAGAAGTCCTTCTCCATCCAGTCCTGTCCGGTCACGGCGCCTCCCTCCTGTCGGTGGTCGTGGTCCTGGTCCTTCGTGTCGTGGGGTCGTCGGGGTGCTGGGGGTACTGGTGCTGCGATCCTCGCGTGCCCGACGGCGGGGCGCACCCCCGCGCGGGAGGTGCGCCCGCCGTCGGGGCACGTGGGGGATCCGGTGGCCCGCCTACTCGGGGCCGACGACCGAGACGCGCGCGGCGCGCACGACGCGGTCCCCGATCCGGTAGCCCGGCTCGATGACGAGGTTCACCGTGGTGACGGTGGCCTCGGGGTCGGGCTGGTGCATGAGCGCCTCGTGGACGGTGGGGTCGAACGTGTCCCCGACCGTGCCGTAGCGCTCGATCCCGAACTTCTCGAGCGACGCGTCGAGCTTGTCGGAGATGGCCGCGAACGGCCCCGTCAGCTCGCCGTGCTGCCGCGCGCGGTCGATGTCGTCGAGGACCGGGAGGAGCGCGGTGAGCACGTCCTCGATCCCCTTCGTGCGCGCGGCCTCCTGGTCGCGCAGCGACCGGTTGCGGTAGTTGGTGAAGCTCGCCCGCTCACGCTGGAGCGCGTCGAGGTGCTCGGCGGCCTCGGCCTTCGCGGCCAGGACGGCCGCGTCGACCTCAGCCTCGTCGGACGGCTCGAAGTCGAGGCCCGCGAGCGGATCTGTCGCCGAGGACGGTGAGTCGTCCCCCGCCGAGCCGCCGGCGGACCCGGCGTCCGCGCTCTCGCGCGGGCGGCCGGCCTCCGGGTCGACCTTGCGCTTGTCGGTGAACTGGAAGGGCTTGTCCTCGGGGCCCTGACCGGGCTCGCGCCCGGCCTGCTCCTCGGGGCCCCGGTTCTCGGGGGACGTCACTTCTTGTCGTCCTCGTCGTCCACGATCTCGGCGTCGACGACGTCCTCGTCCGGAGCGGACGTCGCGCCCGCGGCAGCGGTGGCGTCGTCCTGCGCGGCGCCGGGGTTGCCGGCGGCCTGCTCCTGCTCGGCCGAGGCGTAGAGCGCCTGGCCGATCTTCTGCGAGGACGCGACGAGCTTCTCGTGCGCGGTCTTCACGGCGTCGGCGTCCTCGCCCTCGAGCGCGGACTTGACCGACGCGATGTCGGCCTCGACCTCGGTGACGACGTCGGCGGGGAGCTTCTCCTTGTTCTCGGAGACGAGCTTCTCGGTCGAGTACACGAACGCCTCGGCCTGGTTGCGGGTCTCCGCCTCCTCGCGACGCTTCTTGTCCTCGGCCGCGTGCTCCTCGGCCTCCTTGACCATGCGGTCGATGTCCTCCTTGGGCAGCGCCGAGCCGCCCGTGATGGTCATCTTCTGCTCCTTGCCGGTGCCGCGGTCCTTGGCGCCGACGTGGACGATGCCGTTCGCGTCGATGTCGAAGGTGACCTCGATCTGCGGCACGCCGCGCGGGGCCGGCGCGATGCCGGTGAGCTCGAACGTGCCGAGCGGCTTGTTGTCGCGCGCGAACTCGCGCTCGCCCTGGAACACCTGGATGAGCACCGAGGGCTGGTTGTCCTCGGCCGTCGAGAAGATCTCGCTGCGCTTGGTCGGGATGGCCGTGTTGCGCTCGATGAGCTTGGTCATCACGCCGCCCTTGGTCTCGATGCCGAGGGACAGCGGGGTGACGTCGATGAGCAGGACGTCCTTGCGGTCACCGGAGATGACGCCGGCCTGCAGCGCCGCGCCGACGGCGACGACCTCGTCCGGGTTGACGCCCTTGTTGGGCTCCTTGCCGCCCGTGAGCTCCTTGACGACGTCGGTCACGGCCGGCATGCGGGTGGAACCACCCACGAGCACGACGTGGTCGATGTCGGAGACGGAGACGCCCGCGTCGGAGATGACCTTGTGGAACGGGGCCTTCGTCCGGTCGAGCAGGTCCTGCGTCATCTGCTGGAACTGCGCGCGCGTGAGCTTCTCGTCGAGGTGGATCGGGCCGTTCTCGCTCATCGAGAGGTACTGCATCGAGACGTTGGTGCTCGTCGCGGACGAGAGCTCCTTCTTCGCCTGCTCGGCGGCCTCGCGCAGACGCTGGAGCGCGATCTTGTCCTTGGACAGGTCGACGCCCGAGCTGTTCTTCACCTGCTTGATGAGGTGCTCGACGATGCGGTTGTCCCAGTCGTCACCACCCAGGCGGTTGTCGCCCGAGGTCGCGCGGACCTGGATCGTGGAGAAGTCGTCCTCGTCCTTGCCCACCTCGAGGAGCGAGACGTCGAACGTGCCGCCGCCCAGGTCGAAGACGAGGATGAGCTCGTCCTCCTTGCCCTTCTCCAGGCCGTACGCGAGCGCGGCCGCGGTGGGCTCGTTGACGATGCGGGTCACGTTGAGGCCCGCGATCTGCCCGGCGTCCTTGGTCGCCTGGCGCTCGGCGTCGTTGAAGTACGCCGGCACGGTGACGACCGCGTCGGTGACGGGCTCGCCCAGGTACTCCTCGGCGTCGCGCTTGAGCTTGCCGAGGATGCGCGCGGAGATCTCCTGCGCGGTGTACTTCTTGTCGTCGATCTCCACCGACCAGTCGGTGCCCATGTGGCGCTTCACCGAGCTGATGGTGCGGTCGACGTTCGTGACCGCCTGGCGCTTGGCGACCTCGCCGACGAGGACCTCGCCGGTCTTGGAGAAGGCGACCACCGACGGCGTCGTGCGCGACCCCTCGGCGTTCGCGATGACGGTGGGCTCTCCGCCCTCGAGGACGGCGACCACCGAGTTGGTGGTGCCCAGGTCGATCCCGACTGCTCGTGCCATGTGTGCTGCCTCCGTTGCGGATGGGGTGCCCGACGGCGCACGCGCGCCCGGGCACACCGGGTTGAGTCTGCTTCACTCAAGGTAGGCACGGGGACGGTGCTCGCGCAACCTCGCCCGACCGAACTTGAGTCCACCTGGCTCAACCTTCACGGAGGGCGGACTATTCCCCGCTCAGAGCAGCTCCACGCGGTCGGCCTGCGGCCCGCGGTCGCTCTGGCGCACCGCGTAGCGGACCCGGTCGCCCTCCTCGAGCACCTCGTCGCCCCGCACGACCGAGACGTGCACGAACAGGTCCTCGCCCCCGGCGTCGGGCGTGATGAAGCCGAAGCCCCGGTCCGCGTCGTAGCGCGCGACGGTGCCCTCCCCTCCGCGCACCGGCCGGCCGGACCCGCCCGGGCGGTCCGGGCGGCCCTGGCGGTCGGGGCGCCCACGGGTAGCCGACGGCCGCCCGCCTCCCGCGCCGCGGACGAGCTGCACGTTGCGGGCGTTCGGTCCCTTGTCGCCCTCCACGACGTCGTACGTCACGCGAGCGCCCTCCGCGAGCTCGGTCAGCCCGTGGCCGAGCGCGCTGACGTGGACGAAGACGTCGTCGCCGCCGCCGTCGGGAACGATGAACCCGAAGCCCTTGACGTCGTCGTACCAGGACACCGTGCCGTCCGCGCCGTCGGACGCCGCCCGTCCGGCCTCCGCCCCGAGCGGGAGGAGGTGGTCCGCCTGCGGCCCCTTCTCGCCCTCGACGACGAGGAACGCCACGCGCTGCCCCTCCGTGACGACGCCGCCCCCGACGATGGCCGAGCTGTGCAGGAAGATCTCGGCGCTACCGCCGTCAGGGGTGACGAACCCGTAGCCCTTGGTCGGCTCGTACCAGGCGACGGTGCCGAGCACGCCCAGGGGCGCGTCGGCGGCGCGGTCGCCCGTGACGCGGACGCGGCGCGCCTGCGGGCCACGGTCGCCCTCGCCCACCTCGAACTCGACGACCTGGCCCTCGCGCAGCTGCTTCGGCCCGTCGTCGCCGACGATCTCGGACGCGTGGACGAACAGGTCCTCGGCCTCGTTCCCGAGGTCGATGAAGCCGAACCCTCGGTCGGCGTCGAACCATCGGACAGTTCCCTGGGGCACCTAGGACTCCTTGCATCGACAGACAGTGCTGCTCCTAGTGTCCCCGACGGCGCCGCGGCCCAGCGCCGGAGGACCGCTCGGCCGGCCTCAACCGCCGGTGCCGGACGCGCCGGCGCGGGGATCCGCACCCGGATCGTCGACGTCGTCGCCGCTCCAGCTCCGCTCGTCGCCCGGGTCGACGTCCGTCGGGACGTCGGGGTCCTTCGGCAGGGAGTCGTTGGCGAGCGCGGGGAACGCACCGGCCGTCCCGATGTCCGGGGCACCCTGCACGGCCTCGTCCTCGCCCCGCCAGTCCTGCTCCTCGCCGGTGCCCCGGCCGCCCTCCGGCTGCGACTCGCTCATGGTCCGTCCTCCTCAGGTCTCACCCGGCCTCGTCGACGGCCGGCGTACCTTCTCGACGGTAGGTCGGCCACCGTGACACACAACCGGGGTCGCGACGCCCGTCCCCGGGCACGACCGGCGGGAGGAACCGGGCCGTCGGACACCCTCCGGACACCTCGCCCTGGCACGCTGTGCGGATGAGCACCCCACCGGGCCAGCCCGCGCTCGTGCGCCGCCTCGGCACGTCGGACGCCGTCGTCGTCGGGCTCGCGTCCATGATCGGCGCGGGCGTGTTCTCCGCGTTCGCCCCGGCCGCCGCCGCCGCGGGGACGGGGCTGCTCGTCGGGCTCGGCCTGGCGGCGGTCGTCGCGTACGCGAACGCGACGTCGTCCGCACAGCTCGCGGCGCAGCACCCCACGTCGGGCGGCACGTACGTGTACGGGCGCGAGCACCTCGGCCCCTGGTGGGGGTACCTCGCCGGGTGGGGGTTCGTCGTGGGCAAGACGGCGAGCTGCGCGGCCATGGCGCTCGTGCTGGCGGCCTACGCCGCACCGCCCGGGTGGGAGCGCCCCGTCGCCGCCGCCACGGTCGTGGTGCTCACGGCCGTGGGCTACCGCGGCGTGACGCGGACGGCACGCGTCGCCCGGGCGATCGTCGCGGTGGCCCTCCTCGCGATCGCGACGGCCGTCGTCGCGAGCCTCGCGGGTACGGCGCCGCGCTGGTCGGCGGTGCTCGACCCTGCCGGCGCGCACGGCAGCTGGTACGGCGTCCTGCAGTCCGCGGGGCTGCTGTTCTTCGCCTTCGCCGGGTACGCGCGCGTCGCGACGCTCGGCGAGGAGGTACGCGACCCACGCCGCACGATCCCGCGCGCCGTCCTGGTGTCGCTGGGGGCCGTCGTCGTGCTCTACGCCGTCGTGGCGGTGGCCCTGCTCGCGGTGCTGGGGCCGCGCGGGCTCGCGGCGTCCGCGGCGCCGTTGGCCGACGCGGTCGCGGGCGGGTCGTGGGCGTGGGCCGGCCCGGTCGTGGGCGTCGGTGCCGTCGCCGCGAGCGCCGGTGCCCTGCTCGCCCTGCTCGCGGGCGTGAGCCGGACGGGGCTCGCGATGGCGCGCACGGGCGACCTGCCCGGGTGGTTCGCGGCCGTCCACCCCGTGCACGGTGTGCCGCACCGGGCCGAGCTCGCTGTCGGGGCAGTCGTCGTGGTGCTCGTCCTCACCACGGACCTGCGGGGAGCGATCGGGTTCTCGTCGTTCGGGGTGCTCGTGTACTACCTCGTGGCGAACCTGTCCGCGCTGCGCCAGACCGCACCGCACCGGCTGTACCCGCGCGCGCTGCAGGCGCTGGGCGCGCTCGGGTGCGTCGCGCTCGTCGTCACGCTCCCGCTCGCCAGCGTCGCGGCGGGGGCGGCGGTGCTGGCCGTCGGCGTCGCGCTCCGGGCGGTGCGCGTCCGACCCTGACCGGGTGCCCGTCAGGCCGCGCGCTCGAACCAGTCGAGCGCGAGCTCGGCCACGGCCTCCGGGGCGTCGTCCGTGATGAAGTGCGCCGCGTCGTCGACCCACGCGAACTCGACGCGGTCGGCGTAGCGCTCCGGGTGGCGGCAGATGCGGCCCATGAGCTCCTCGGTCGTGGGGTGGTCGCGACGCCCGTAGACGACGAGCGTCGGGACGGTGAGCCGCCGCCTGCGGTAGACCCCGCGCATCATGCGCCACGCCTCGGCCAGGACCACGCGCCGGGTGAGCGGCCGCACCGCGGCGTCGATCTCGGGGCGCCGGAACGGGGCGAGGTGCGCGTCGACCGTCGCCTCGGACATCGGGCGCGCCACGTACCGGGCCGAGAACGTGCCGCGCAACGAGGCGCCCGGGCGGTGCCAGACGAACGGCGGCAGGTGCTCGAAGGCGGGGAGCAGCCTCGGGCTGAACGCGAAGAAGCCCGGCGGCACCGAGAGCTGCACCGCGGTGCGCACCCGCTCGGGGTGGTCGTAGGTGAGCTGCATCGCGGTGAGGACGCCCATGTCGTGGGAGACGACGTCGGCGCGCTCGACATCGAGGACGTCGAGGAGCGCCAGCAGGTCGTGCAGGCGGGTCTCACGGTCGATCCGGGGGTCGTCGGCGACGGTCCAGCCCGCGCCGCGCAGGTCGGGGCACAGGACGCGGTGGCCCGCGGCGGCGATCAGCGGGGCGACGGCGCGCCACTGCCACCAGTGCTCGGGGAAGCCGTGCAGCAGCACGACCGGGTCCCCCGTGCCGAGGGCCGCGACGTGCGTGCGCAGGCCCGGGGTCTCGACGACGAGATGCTGGAAGCCCGGTGCCTCGGGGAGCGGCGGCGACCAGCCCTCGACGTCGCCGGGACGGGCGGTGCGGGGCTGCGGCGTCGTCATGGCGACTCCTTCGTGCGGCCGGACTACTATGTCCATAGTAGACCCGCCGAAGGAGGGAGTCCATGGCCGCAGCCACCCGGGAACGGGCGCTCGACGCGGCCGTGGAGGTGCTCGGCACGGACGGCGTGCGCGCGCTGAGCCACGCGCGGGTGGACCGGCGGGCCGGCCTCCCCCCGGGGTCGACGTCGAACTGGTTCCGCACCCGCCGTGCCCTGCTCGCCGGCGTCGTCGACTGGATCGCCGAGCGCGAGCGCGCCGACTTCGACCCGGGGTCGATGCCGGAGATCGCCGGCGTCGACGGGCTCGTCGACGGCCTGTGCGCCATGACCGAGGTGCAGGCGGGGCCGTTCGCCACGCGCACCCGCGCGCGCTACGCGCTCTTCCTCGAGCTCGCGGGCGACGCCGAGCTCGGCGAGCCCCTGCGGCAGCAGCGCCACGCGTTCGAGCGATGGACCGAGCGGATCGTCGTGTCCGTCGGCATCCCGGATCCGGTGCCCGCGACCCGGGCGCTCATGGGGCTCTGCGACGGGCTGCTCCTGCACCGCCTCACCGTCGACCCCGGCCTCGACCTGCGGCCCGCCGTCGAACGTGCCGTGCGCGCGCTCGCGGCGTCGTGACCCCGCCCGACAAGGGCTCCCCCGCGGACCCGCTGCAAGACGAGCAGGGCCGGGGACATGATCGGGGCATGACCGGACACGAGCCCACGCGCGCGCCGGCAGCGCTGGTCGCCGCCGCGGCCCTCCTCGTCACCGGTCTTGCCGCGGCCTGCACGGCTCCCGACGGCGGGACGGTCGGCAGCCCGCGTGACGGCGGGGCCGGGTCGGACCCGGTCGGCCTCGTCGGGATGTGGCGGGTCTCGGGCGCGGAGGGGGAGGGCCCGGACACGTGGCTGCGGCTCGACGCCGGGCGGTACATGCTGTGGGGCGGCTGCGACGGGTACGTGGAGGGCGGCTGGGAGGCGGCCGGCCGGGCCTTCGTCGCCTCGGACCCGTACGGCGCCGTGGCGGCGTGCGGCGCGGACGGGATCCGCGAGGTCCCGTGGCTGCGTGCGGTCGTCGCCTACGAGCCCGCCGGCGAGGGCTGGCGTCTGCTCGACGCGGACGGCGACGTCGTCGCCGGTCTGCGGGTCGACGGCGCCCCGGCCCCCATCCCCGACGCCGCGGAGCACGACGCACGAGCACCCGAGGTGACCGACGACGTGCGCGCGGCGTTCGACGACCCCGCGCCGCTGCCGGACGGCCTCGCGCCCGCCGCCGTGCGGGACGTCGTCGGGCGCTGGGAGCCGTCGGGGTCCTTCGCCACCGACCCCCACGTGGTCTTCCACGAGGACGGGACGTGGTCCGGCTCCGACGGGTGCAACGGCGCCGGGGGCGCGTGGGCCCTGGACGACGGCGGTCGCCTGCTCGCCACCGCCGGCCCGCAGACCCTGATGGCGTGCGACGGGGCGGGAGTGCCCGGGGCCGTCAGCGGTGCGGCCCGCGCCGCGTCGGACGGGGGCCGGCTCGTGCTCCTCGACGCCGACGGCACGGAGATCGTCCGCCTCGTCCGAGGATGAGACCGGCGGGTCGACCTCGGCGTCAGGCCTCGGGCTCCGGGTCGGACGGCGCGCCGACGGCGTCGTCGGACTCCACGACGCGCGACGACTCACCCTCGTCGCCGCGCTCGGGGAGGCCGCGCTCGTCGGGCTCGTAGTAGCGGCCGGTGTAGCGCGGGCGCAGGAAGTTCTCGGTCGTCAGCACGGCGTCGACCTCCTCGGCCGTGAGCAGCCCGCGCGCCACGACGACGTCGCGCACCGAGGCACCGGTGCGGGCGGCCTCGGCGCCCACGAGGTCGCCGTTGCGGTGGCCGATGATCTCGTTGAGGTACGTGACGATGCCGATCGAGTCGAGCACGTGGCGGCGGCACACCTCGACGTTCGCGGTGATTCCGGTGACGCACTTGGTGCGCAGCGCGACGCACGCGTTGGTCAGCAGGCGCAGCGACTCGAACATGGCCTGCGCGAGCCCCGGCTCCATGACGTTGAGCTGGAGCTGGCCCGCCTCGGCCGCGTGCGTGATGGTCACGTCGTTGCCCATGACCTTGAAGCACACCTGGTTGACGACCTCGGGGATCACCGGGTTCACCTTGGCGGGCATGATCGACGACCCGGCCTGGAGCTCGGGCAGGTTGATCTCGCCGAGCCCCGCGCGCGGTCCGGAGGAGAGCAGGCGCAGGTCGTTGCAGATCTTCGAGAGCTTCGCCGCGAGCCGCTTGAGGGCGGAGTGCACCGCGAGGTAGGCGCCGTTGTCGTACGTCGCCTCGACGAGGTTCTCGGCCGGGACGGTCGGGAGACCGCTGACCTCGGCGAGGCGTCGCGTCGCGACCTTCGGGTACCCGGGCGGCGTGTTGAGCCCGGTGCCGATCGCCGTCGCGCCGAGGTTGACCTCGAGCAGCAGCTCACCCGCGACCTCGAGCCGACGGATCTCCTCGCCGACGTTCACCGCGAACCCCGCGAACTCCTGGCCGAGGCTCATGGGGACCGCGTCCTGGAGCTGCGTGCGGCCCATCTTCAGGACGTCGGCGAACTCCGACGCCTTCTCGTCGAGCGCGCGCTCGAGCCGCCGGACCTCGCCCTGGAGCGCACCGACGAGCTCGTGCACCGCGAGCCGGAACCCCGTGGGGTACGCGTCGTTGGTCGACTGCGAGCGGTTGACGTGGTCGTTGGGGTTGATGACGTCGTAGCGGCCCTTCTCGAACCCGGCGATCTCGAGCGCGAGGTTGGCCACCACCTCGTTGGTGTTCATGTTGACGCTCGTCCCCGCGCCGCCCTGGAACACGTCCACGGGGAACTGGTCGAGGCACCGGCCGTGGTCGAGGATCTGGTCGCACGCGGCGACGATCGCGTCGGCGATGTCGCGCTGGATCGTCCGCAGCTCGCGGTTCGCGAGCGCGGACGCCTTCTTGACCAGGACCATGCCCCGGACCATCTCGGGGACGTCGCTGACCGTCGTCCCGGAGATGCGGAAGTTCTCCATGGCGCGCACCGTGTGGACGCCGTAGTAGGCGTCGGCCGGCACCTCCTTCGGTCCCAGCAGGTCCACCTCGGTGCGCGTCCGTTCGCTCGACATGCCCCGACCGTAGCCCGGCCGGACCGTCCCGCACGCCAGGCGTCGCGTCAGCCCACGGGCTCGTAGGCGAACCGCTCCACACGCACGACGGACGTCGTCGGCCGGCCCTCGCTCGTCGCGTGCACCCCGAGCCAGAGCCCGAGGAACCCGCCCGCCGCGGCGCTGTCGAGCGTGCGGCCGTCGACGGTCGCGACCTCGGTGAGCGGCCCGTCCACCGGGCCCGCGACGAGGCCGTAGTCCTGCCCCCGCACGCGCAGCCCGACGGCGACCGCCTCCCCCTGCGCGGCGGTCGCCGTCGTCTCCCCGACCACCGCGTCCGTGCCGCCGCGCCGGTGCACGGCGACGACGCGCCGCTCGTCCCCCGGGCCGCCGTCGACAAGGAGCCGCACGTAGTCCCGCTCGGACTGGCGTACGACGACGCCCGCCCGCTCCCCCGCGACCTCCGGCACGCGCAGCGTGACGGTCACGTCGACGTCCCGGTGCTGCTGGCGGACCCCGAGGAACGCGGGCACGGTCTGCTCCGCGAGCGTGGCGGGCCGCACGGGGAGGTCCCAGCCCTCGCCCGCCGGGGTCGCGACGTCCCGGGGCAGGGCTCGCACCGCGCACCAGCGCGGGTCGTCCGGGCCGACGACGCCGCTCGCCCCGCCCTGGACCGCCGGCCGGGGCGCCGTGCTCGCGAACGGGACCTCCACGACGTCGGGCACGCGCCCCTCGCCGGGAGCGAGGACGGGCCAGCCGTCCTCCCACACGACCGGGACGAGGAACGTCTCGCGCCCGAGCGGGTAGTGATAGCCGCCGTAGACGCGCATGGCGAGCAGCACGGCCCACCACGAGCCGTCGGGTGCCTCGACGAGGTCGGCGTGGCCCACGCCGACGACGTCCGCGCCGCGCCCGAGGTGCCGGTGCGTGAGCACGGGGTTGGCCTTGTTGCCCTCGTACGGGCCGGTCACGGACGACGCGCGCGCGACGGACACCGCGTGGTGGAAGTCGGTGCCGCCCTCGGCCGCGAGCAGGTAGTACGTGCCGTCGACCTTGTACAGGTGCGGGCCCTCGGCCCACACGGCACCGCGCACGGCCCCCGTCCACACGACGTGCTCCGGGCCGACCAGTGCGAGCGTCGCGAGGTCGAGCTCGCGCACCCACACCTCGGTCTGGTGGAACCACTCCGGGTCGGCCGCGAGCCGGGTCCCGTGCAGCCACGCGCGACCGTCGTCGTCGAAGAAGATCGACGGGTCGATCCCGGCGACCCGCTCGCCGTCCTCGTCGCGCAGCCAGACCGGGTCGGACCACGGCCCGGCCGGGTCGGTCGCCGTCATGACGAAGTTGCCGCCGCGGGAGTCGTCGGCCGGGTCCACGAGCGTGCACACGAGCCAGAACGTGCCGTCGTGGTGGCGCAGCGTCGGCGCGTACAGGCCGCCCGACGAGCGGATGCCGTCGTAGTCGAGCTGCCCCGACCGGTCGACGACGTCGCCGACGTGCTCCCACGTCGCGAGGTCGCGGCTGCGCAGCACGGGCAGGCCGGGCAGGTACTCGAACGTCGAGGTGACGAGGTAGAAGTCGTCGCCGACGCGGCAGACCGAGGGGTCGGGGAAGCAGCCGGGCAGGATCGGGTTCGGGACGAGGGTCACGCGCGCTCCCCCGCCTCGACCCGCTCGGAGACCTCGACCGCGACGAGCCGCTCGTCTGCGGCCGTGACCTCGTGCACCGAGCCGGTGACGGCGAGCGTCGCGCGGGGCGTGGCCGCACCGGGCACGACCCTGCGCTCGGCCGGCGCCGACTCGTTGACGATCGCGCCACCGGTCGTCGACCCGAGGTCGCCGGTGCCGGGCGCGGCGTCGACCGCGCCGGCGTGCGCCCCGACCCACACCTCGACGTCGCCCGGCTCGACCACGCGCACGAGGCGGCGGTCCGAGAACGCGAGGCGTGTCGTCGGGACGCGGAAGGTCACGCGGCGCGACTCGCCCGCGCCCAGGTCGACGCGCGCGTAGCCGAGGAGCTGCGCGACGGGTCGCGGCACGGAGCCCACGACGTCGCGCGCGTAGAGCTGCACGACGTCCGTCCCCGCGACGTCGCCCGTGTTGGTCACGGTGACCGCGGCGCGGAACGTCCCACCCGCCGCGACCTCCGCGTCGACCTCGAGGTCTGCGTACGCGAACTGCGTGTACGACAGCCCGAACCCGAACGGCCGCACCGGCGTGGGGTCCGTGGACGTCACGTCGGACGGCCCGCCGAGGACGGGGTGCAGGTACGAGTAGGGCTGCGCGCCGCCCGCGCGGGGCAGCGACACGGGCAGGCGACCCGACGGGTTCACGGCACCGACGAGCACGTCGGCCACAGCGCGGCCACCCTCCTCGCCGGGGAAGAAGCCCTGCACGACGGCGGCGGGCCGGGTCGGGGTCGTGCCGGCGGCGCCGTCCCCGAGGGCCCAGCCGATCGCGTACGGGCGGCCCGTGAGCAGCACCAGGACGACGGGCGTCCCGGTGGCGACGACCTCCTCGACGAGCTGCCGCTGCACGCCCGGGAGCTCGAGCGACTCGACGTCGTTGCCCTCGCCGACCGTGCCGCGCCCGAACAGGCCCGCCTCGTCGCCGACGACGACCACGGCGACGTCCGCGGCGCGCGCGACGTCCACCGCCTCGGGGATCCCCGAGGTGTCGGAGCCGTCGACCGCGCAGCCGACCGCGTGCGTCACCTCGGCGCCGGTCGGGGCGAGCGCGTCGCGCAGCGACTCGAGGACCGTCGGCAGCGCGATGCCCGCCGGGGTGCCGGGGTGGTGCGCGAGCACGTGGTTGACGAACGAGTAGCAGCCCATGAGCGCCTCGGACGAGTCCGCGGTGGGCCCGACCACGGCGACGCGACGGGGCGCGAGCGACCCGTCGTCAGCGCTGTCGGCGCGGGCACGACCTCGCCGCACGAGCGGGAGCACGCCGTCGTTCGCGAGCAGCACGAGCGACTCCTGCGCGAGGCGGCGTGCGGTCGCGCGCTGCTGCGGGGTGTCGAGGTCGACCGCCGTCGGCGGCTCGTCGGCGTAGGCGGTCGGGTCGAGCAGGCCCAGCTCCTCCTTCTGGTTGAGGAGGCGCAGGACGGCGCGGTCGACCCACGCCTCGTCGAGGGCGCCCGAGCGCACGCGCTCCGCGAGCGGCGCGAGGTAGGCGTCGCCCGTGGGGAGCTCCACGTCGAGGCCGGCCTCCAGCGCCTGCGCCGCGGCCTCCCCGCGGTCGGCCGCGACGCGGTGCATGACCTCGAGGAACGCGACGCCGAAGTAGTCGGCGACGACGACGCCGTCGAACCCCCAGCGCTCGCGCAGGATCTCGGTGAGGTACTCGGGGCTGGCGTGCAGCGGCACGCCGTCGACGTCGACGTACGACGCCATGACCGAGCGCGCGCCGCCGTCGCGCACGGCCATCTCGAACGGCGGGAGGTAGACGTCCGCGAGCTCGCGCGGCCCCGCGCTCACCGGCGCGTGGTTGCGACCGGCGCGCGAGCCCGAGTACCCGACGAAGTGCTTGAGGGTCGCGTGCACGCCCGCGTCCTGGAGGCCGCGCACGTACGCCGTGCCGACGGTGCCCACGAGGTACGGGTCCTCGCCCACGCACTCGTCGACGCGGCCCCAGCGCGGGTCGCGCACGACGTCGAGCACGGGCGCGAGGCCCTGGTGCACGCCGAGCGCGCGCATCGACTCCCCGACCTCGCGCGCCATCTCCTCGACGAGCGCCGGGTCGAACGACGCGCCCCACGCGAGCGGCGTCGGGTACGTCGCGGCCCGCCACGCGGCGAGGCCCGTGAGGCACTCCTCGTGCACGATCGCGGGGATCCCGAGGCGGGTCTCCGCCTGGAGGCGGCGCTGCTCCGCCCACAGCCACGCGGCGCGCTCTGCGGGCTCGACGGGCCGCGTGCCGTAGACGCGCGTGTAGTGCCCCATGCCGTGCCGCGTGATCTCGGCGAGCCGGCCGCCGTCCTGCTGGCCCGCCGTCATCTCCGACTGCATCGGGGCGACGGTGCCGTTCTGGTCGAGCCAGTAGCCCACGAGCTGGGCGAGCTTCTCGTCGAGCGTCATGCGGGCGTGCAGAGCGCGCACGCGCTCCGAGACCGTGGGCGGCTGCGGAGGTGCCGGGCGCGGGCTGCGCGGCGCCTGGACGGCCGGCTCCGGGGAGCCGGTGGGTGCCGTCGGGACGGCAGGGACGACGTCGGTCACGGGACCGTTCTCCTTCGATGGGTGGCCCTGCCCCGCGCGCGGCGCGGGGCAGGGACGGGGTGCGCGGACGGGCGGGCGGTCAGCCCTTCACGGCTCCGGTCAGGCCGCCGACGATGCGCCGCTCGAACAGCGAGAAGAAGACGAGCGCGGGGATCATCGACAGGGACGTGAAGGCGAGCACGCGGGCGGTGTCCACGGAGTACTGCGACGCGAACGCCTGCACGCCCAGCGGGAGCGTGTACGACGTCTCGTCGTTGAGGATGAAGAGCGGGAGCATGTAGCTGTTCCAGCTCGCGACGAACGCGAGGATCCCCACGGTGATGACGCCCGGCAGGGACAGCGGCACGACCATGCGGAAGAAGAAGCCGAGCCGGCTCGCCCCGTCGATCGACGCCGCCTCCTCGATCTCGCGCGGGATGGCGCGCAGGAACGGGACGAGGATGATGACCGTCGTCGGGAGGGCGAACGCGATCTGTGGCAGCACCAGGCCGCCCACGGAGTTCATCAGCCCGAGCGAGCGGATCATGATGTACAGCGGGGTGATCGCGACGGTCATGGGGAACATGAGGCCCGCGGCGAACAGCGCGTACAGCGCCCCGCGCCCGGCGAACGAGTAGCGCGCGATGACGTAGCTCGCCATGAGGCCGAGGACGACGACACCGAGGGTCGTGAGGAGCCCGGCCACGAGCGAGTTCCCGAGCTGCTGCCAGAACAGCGAGCTCGTCAGGACGCTGACGTAGTTCCCGATCTGCCACGGGTCGGGCAGGCCCGACGGGTCCGCGGTGATCTGCGCGTTCGTCCGGAACCCGCCGACCACGATGTACGCGATCGGGGCGAGGCACACGCCCACGAGCAGCCACGCGACCACGTAGGTCAGCGGGCCGCCCCGGCCGATGCCGGAGCCGCGCGGCTCCTTCGGCGTCCGGACGCCGGCGGCACGCTCGGGCGCGGGTGCGGCGGTGACGGTGGCCATCACTTCTTCCCTTCCGTGATCGCGCCCTCGGTGTCGCGGCGCAGGACGTACCGCTGGTAGACGAGCGCCACCGCGAGCGAGATGAGGAACAGCACCACGGCGACCGCGCTGCCGTACCCGTAGTTCCCCGCGTTGCGGCCGTTCGCCACCATGTAGGTCGCCATGGTCGAGGTCCCCGCCGTCGAGGCCACGTACTGGCCCCAGATGATGTAGACGAGGTCGAAGAGCTGGAGCGAGCCGATGATCGACAGGAACGCCCAGATGCGGACCGTCGGGCCGAGCAGCGGGAGCGTCACGTAGCGCTGCGTCTTCCAGTACGACGCGCCGTCGATCGCGGCCGCCTCGCCCAGCTCGTCGGGGATGCCCTGGAGACCCGCGAGGAAGAGGATCACGGCGAAGCCGATGTACTTCCACGTGATGATGAGCAGCAGGGTCCAGATCGCGACGTCGGGGTCGGCGAGCCAGTCGACCGCGAGGAAGCCGAGACCGATCTTGTGGAGCAGGTCGTTCACGGCACCCGTCGTCGCGAGCATGAGGCTGAAGCCCGTCCCGACGATCACCTCGGACACCACGTAGGGCACGAACACGAGCACCCGGATCAGCGAGCGGCCGCGGATGCGCCGGTTGAGCATGAGCGCCACGACCACGGCGACCGGGCCCTGGAGCACGAGCGACATCACGACGATGAACGCGTTGTGCCGCAGCGCCGCGAGGAACTCGGGGTCGCGGAAGATGATGAGGTAGTTCTCGAGGCCGACGAAGTCCGTCGGCGGCCCGAAGCCCTTCCACTTGAAGAACCCGTAGTAGGCCGCCATCACCACGGGGACGATGACGAAGGTCAGGAAGACGACGAGCGCCGGCCCGGCGAGCACCGCGATCTCCGCTCGCTGGACCCAACGGCCGCCGCGCGGGGGGCGCCGCGCGGCGACCGGGGCGGCCGGGGGCGACGTCACGCCGCCCCCGGCCCTGTCCTCGGGCGTCGTCGTGCTCGGCGAGATCTCGCCCTGGGACACGTTCATGGAAGGGACTACTCCTTGGCGGCCGCGTCGTTGACAGCGGTGACGATGTCCTCGGGCGTGCCCTGGCCGGCGAGCATGTTGACGACGGCCGTGTTCAGCGCGTTCCCGATGTTCTGGCCGTAGAGCGTGTCGAGCCAGACGGAGACGTACGGCGCCTCGTTGTACGCCTCGAGGATCGAGACGAGGGCCGGGTCGACGACCGCGCCCTGCGCCTCCTTGCTCGCGGGCAGCGTCTGGAACGCGGTGGCGTAGGCCTCCTGCGACTCCTTCGACATGGCGAAGTTGAGGAAGTCGGCGCACGCGTCCGGGGCGTCCACGTAGCACGAGTAGCCGTCGACGCCGCCCATCATCGCGCCGGGCTCGCCGTCACCGCCCTCGACCTCGGGGAACGGGAACCACTGCAGGTCCGGCAGCGGCTGCTCGTCCGGCGTGAGGGACGCGATGACGCCCGGGTCCCACGCGCCCATGAGCTCCATCGACGCCTGGTGGTTCGCCAGCAGGCCGGCCGACGAGCCGGCCCCCTGCTGCGCGGACGTGGTGAGGAAGCCCTCGTTGAACGGCTCCGTCGCCGCGAAGTCCTCGAGCGCGTTGCCGGCGTCGAGCCAGCACGGGTCGTCGAACGTCCGCGTCTCGGCAGCCTCGTTCATCGCGTCCTGGGAGCAGTACCGGAGCGCGAAGAAGTAGTACCAGTGCGCGGCGGGCCACGCGTCCTTGGCACCGAGCGCGATGGGCGCGATGCCCGCGGCCTTGAGCTTCTCGGTCGCCGCCTCGAGGTCGGAGATCGTCGCCGGGGTCTCGGTGATGCCGGCCTGGTCGAACAGGTCGGTGCTGTAGAACATGCCGCCGGGCAGGATCGACACCGGCATGCCGTAGACCTTGCCGTCCACCGAGAGCGCGCTCAGCGACCCGCCGACCGCCTCCTCGACCGCCGGGTCGATGAGGTCGGTCAGGTCCTTGACCTGACCCGCCTCGACGACGTCCGCGAGCTTGCCGCCGCCGCGCGCCATGAAGATGTCGGGGGCGTCGCCCGAGTTCAGGGCGGTCTGGAGCTTGCCGTCCATGTCCTCGTTCTGGATCGACTGGATCGTGATCGTCACGCCGGGGTTCTCGTCCTCGAACGCCTCGGCCGTCGCCTTCCAGTACTCCATGCCGGGACCGGTCGTGGAGTTGTGCCAGAAGGTCATCGAGACCGAGCCGTCGTCCGAGCCGGAGTCGCCTCCGCCTCCGCAGGCCGAGAGCACGAGCGTGCCCGCCATCGCGACGGCGGTCGCCGCCAGGAGCTTCCGAGACTTCATCGTTCCGTCCTCTTCGTCGAGTCGCACAGGGCGCACGCTGCCTCGAGCGCGCCGGGCCGCCTCCGCGTCGGGGCCGCCACCGCGACTCTGGCAAACGGAGGGGCGTCGTGTCAATCGTTATCGATAACGTTTTACACACGATGTGGCACGGACGGCCGGCGCGGGCGCGCGCGAGGGTGCGTGCATGCTCCGTCGGCGCAGCCGCACCCCGGACGGGGCGCGCGGCGGGGCGCCGCCGACGCGCCGCGGCACGGGCTACTGTCTCCCCATGCGCTCCACGGGAAGAGTCACGATCGGCGACGTCGCGCGCACCGCCGGCGTCTCGGTCGCGACGGTCTCCAAGGTGATCAACGGCCGCTACGGCGTCGCCCTCGAGACCTCCCGCCACGTCCAGGAGGTCATCGACCAGCTCGGGTACGAGTCGTCGATCGTCGCGCGCAGCCTCCGCAGCCGCCGCACCAACGTCATCGGCATCCTCGTCGCCGAGTTCGAGCCCTTCTCGACCGAGCTGCTCAAGGGCATCTCCGAGGCCGTCGACGGCACCGGCTACGAGCTGCTCGCCTACTCCGGCGGGCTGCGCCGCGACGACCGCGTCGGCTGGGAGCAGCGCTACCTCTCGCGCCTCGGCGGCACCCTCATCGACGGCGCCATCCTCGTCACGCCGACCGTCGTCGCGCCAGGGAACTCGATCCCCGTCGTCGCCGTCGACCCGCACCGCGGCCCCTCGGGCCCGCCGACCGTCGACTCCGACAACCTCGCCGGCGCGCGCGCCGCGACCGAGCACCTGCTCTCCCTCGGCCACCGCCGCATCGGGTTCCTCGCCGGGCGACCCGACCTCGAGTCGGCGCGCCTGCGCGAGCAGGGCTACCGCGAGGCGCTCGCCGACGCCGGCGTCCCGTTCGACCCCGACCTCGTCCGCGTCGGCGGCTACCGCCCCGACCTCGCCGACTCCCCCGCGCACGAGCTGCTCTCGCTCCCCGACCGCCCCACCGCGATCTTCGCCGCGAACGACCTGTCGGCCATCCGCACCATGGAGGTCGCCGCGGAGCTCGGCCTGCGCGTGCCCGACGACGTCTCCGTCGTCGGGTTCGACAACATCCCCGAGTCCGCGCTGACGACCCCGCCCCTCACGACCGTCGACCAGCCGATCCACCGCATGGGCGCCGAGGCCCTGCGCCTGATCGTCGACCTCGTCGAGGGCAACACCCGCGAACCCCACGTCCGCCTCCCCACGACCCTCGTCGTCCGCGGCACCACGCGCCCCCTCTGACGCTCCGACCTCCGGGCCGCCCGGCCGCCGGGGAAGAACACCGTGGCCCGCGAGGCAATCCCCTGGTCCGCCGAGGTAGAACCGTGGTCGCGCGACCAGGGTTCTACCCGGCGCAACCGCGGTTCTGCCTCGCGCGACCAGGGCTCTGCCTCGCGCGACCGCGGTTCGAACGCGGCGCCGGCGGGGCTGGAATCCTGGGCACCTCCCCGACGTTATGTCAGCAGTACCACTGCCGACAGACCTTGAGGAGGTCGCATGGCCCGCCTCGCACGCCGCGTCCAGGTCGAGAACGACTACGGCGAGATCCTGCACTACGAGCGCCACACCGGCGGCGGCCTCGTGTCGCCGCACGCCCGCGTCCCCGAGTCCGTCCCCGTCGGGTCGGGCACGTACGTCGAGAAGGGAGCCGTCGTCGGGCACGGGTGCCGGCTCGGCGAGGGGAGCTGGATCGACCGCGACGTCGTCCTCGGCCGTGACGTCCGCATCGGCGACAACGTGCGCCTCTCCCCCGAGACCCGGGTCGGCGACCGTGCCCGGGTCGGCAGCGGCGCGCGCGTCGGCCGGCGCGTGCTCGTGGAGCCCGGCGCCGTCGTCCCGTCGGACGAGATCGTGCCCGACGACGCCACCGTGCGCCGTCGGGGCGGCGTCCGGTCCGGCTACGACGTCGCCGCCTAGCACGCCCACCGCCCGCCGAACCCGGAGTTGTCGGCACGTCTCGCGCCGAGCCCGGCGACATCCCCGGGTTCGGCGGCCGCGGTCCCCATGACGCCGGGTCGGCGCCGCCGGCGGTGGACGCCTTTTCCCCGCTGCGCCCGGGTGCGTAGCCTTACCGACCGTGACCTTCCCGCCGCACGGGCCCGCCGCCCCTCCGCCGCACCCGCAGCCGGTGCACCCCCACCCGCAGGGTCCTGCGGGTGCCGCGGTGCCGCTCGACCCGCGCGCGGTCCTGGAGGGTCGCCCCCCGGGCCGGGCGCGCGTCGGCATCATCGTGACGATCGCGGTCGCGAGCCTGTGCCTGCTCGTGGGCCTCGTGCTGGCGGCGCTGTCCGGGGTCGGGACGTTCACGGTCGGCCTCCTGCTCGCGCTCGTGCCGCTCGGCATCTGGCTGCCGGTCGTGCTCGCGCTCGACCGGCTCGAGCCGGAGCCGCCGAGCGCGCTCGTCGTGGCGTTCCTGTGGGGTGCGGGCATCGCGACCCTCGTCGCGGGGATCCTCAACACGCTCGGGCTGGAGCTGCTCACCGCACCGCTGTTCGGCGAGGAGGTCGGCTGGTACGTCGTCGCGTCGTTCGGGGCGCCGTTCGTCGAGGAGGTCCTCAAGGGCGCGGTGCTGTTCGGGATGCTCTGGTTCCGCCGGCACGAGATCGACGGCTGGACCGACGGCGTCATCTACGCCGCGATGGTGGCGCTCGGGTTCGCGGCGGTCGAGAACGTCACGTACTTCATCATGGCGGCGCAGGACGGCACGCTCGGCCCGACGTTCGTGCTGCGCGCGCTCGTCACCCCCCTGCTGCACCCGCTGTGCACGGCGCTCACGGGCCTCGGCGTCGCGAGCGCGGCCACGAGCCCGCCCGGCCCGCGCCGCGTGCTCGCGCCGATCGGCGGCCTCGCGGCGGCGATCGCGCTCCACATGCTGTGGAACGCCTCGACCGGCTTCGGGACGCTCGCGCTCGGGGTCGCCTACCTCGCGGGGCTCGGGGTCCTGATCACGCTGGTCGTGCTGCTCGTCAAGGACCGGCGCCGCACGGTCGCGACGATCCGGCGCCAGCTCGTCCCGTACGTCCCGACGGGCCTGGTCACGCCCGCGGACCTCACGATGCTCTCGACGCTCGCGACCCGACGCCAGGCGCGCGACTGGGCCCGGCGCACCGGCGGCGCCGGCGCCGCCCACGCCATGCGCGACTACCAGCAGGCGGCGACGGAGCTCGCGCTGCTCCACGACCGGGTCGCGCGCGGCGCGGTCGAGGCGTGGCGCGTCGAGGGTCAGCGCCGCGCGCTGCTGCACCTCATGCTCACGGCGCGCCAGGCCTTCCTGGTCCGGACGCCGCAACCGCCGCCCGCACCGTGGTCGCCGGGTGCGCCGTCCGGATTCACGTCCGACGCGTGGGTGCCCGGCCAGGGCGCCTACTAGGCCGACGACGGCCCGCCCGCGGACCGCGGCGGCGTCCGGATCACGAGCACGGCGTCGACCGGGGCGCCGTCGAGCGCCCGGTAGGAGTGGTCGGCGTCGGACACCCAGCGCAGCTCGTCGCCCTCCTCGACGACCGCCTCCGCGCCGCGGCGCCCGGCCCGCAGGCGGCCGCGCGTGATGAGCAGGTGCTCGACGACGCCCGGTCCGTGGGGCGGCGACGTCCGGTCCGCGTGCGCCTCGAGGTGCAGGTGGTAGACCTCGACGGCGGTGCCGCCCGGCAGGTGGTGCGCGTCGAGCAGGCGTGCGGTGACGCCCTCGGACGAGACCTCCGTACCGGCCCGCTCGGCGAGCAGCGTCGCGAGCGGGACGCCGAGGGCCCCGGCCAGCGCGTAGAGCGTCGCGAGCGTGGGGTTGCGCGCGCCGTGCTCGATCTCGGAGAGCGAGCCCTTGCCGATGCCCGCGGCGGCGGCGAGCGCCGAGAGCGAGAGCCCGCGCTCGCCACGCAGCGCCCGGAGCTGCGCGGCGACCGCCGCGAGCGTCCCGTCCCCGGTCCGTTCGGACGGGCGCCCGGGCGCTCCCCCGGGTTCGCCGTCCGGCCGTCGTCCCGCGCGCCCTGCCCCGTCGCTCACGCGCCGCAGCCTACCGGCGCCCGTGTCGCCCGGCCTCTGATACCGTTCCACGAACAGAACGCTCTTCCTTCGCCGCCCGCCAGGAGCAGCATGGACCCCGCCTCGGACCGCCTGCGCCCCGTCCTCGCCGGGCTCGTCACCGCCCTCGTCGGCTTCACGAGCTCGTTCGCCGTCGTGCTCGCCGGGCTGCGTGCCGTCGGCGCGACCCCCGACCAGGCCGCGTCCGGTCTCCTGGCGCTCTGCGTCACGCAGGCCGTCGGCATCCTCTGGCTGACGACGAGGCACCGCACCCCGCTCACGCTCGCGTGGTCCACGCCCGGTGCCGCGCTGCTCGTGAGCACGGGCGCCGTCGCGGGCGGGTGGCCCGCCGCGGTCGGCGCGTTCTGCGTCGTCGGCGGGCTCGTGCTGCTCACCGCGCTCTGGCCACGACTCGGCGACCTCGTCGCCGCCATCCCGACCCCGATCGCGCAGGCGATGCTCGCCGGCGTGCTCCTCACGCTGTGCCTCGCGCCCGTGCGAGCGGTCGTCACGACGCCGCTGCTCGTCGCGCCGGTGATCCTCACGTGGCTCGTGCTGCTGCGGGTCGCGCCGCGCTGGGCGGCGCCCGCCGCGCTCGCGGTGACGCTCGCGATCGTCGGGTACGAGGCCGTGCACGGGGGCACGCTCGCGTGGTCCGACGCCGTCCCGCGCGTCGACCTCACGGCACCCGCGCTCTCGTGGCAGGCGGTGGTCGGGCTCGCCGTCCCGCTCTACGTCGTGACGATGGCGTCGCAGAACGTCCCGGGCGTCGCCGTCATGGCGTCGTTCGGGTACCGCGTGCCCTGGCGCGAGGCGATGACCGTCACCGGGCTCGCGACCCTCGCCGGCGCGACGGCAGGCGGGCACACGATCAACCTCGCCGCGATCTCCGCCGCGCTCGCCGCGGGGCCCGAGGCGCACCCCGACCCCCGGCGCCGGTGGCTCGCCGCGCACACCGCCGGGTGGGCGTACGTCGTGCTCGCCGTCGGTTCCGCGGGCCTCGCCGCGCTCGTCGCCGCCGCGCCCTCGGGCCTCGTCGAGGCGGCCGCCGGCCTCGCGCTCGTCGGCACGCTGGGCGCCGCGGTCGCGGGAGCCGTCGCCGAGCCGCGCGGGCGCGAGGCCGCCGTCGTGACCTTTCTCGTCGCGGCGAGCGGCACCGTCGTCGGGGGCATCGGCGCCGCGTTCTGGGCGATCCTCGCCGGGCTCGCCGTCCACGCGGTGCTCACCGTGCGCCGTCGGGCACCCGAAGTCGCGAGGTAGAGCCCCGGTCACGCGAGGTAGAGGCGTGGTCATGACCAGGGCTCTACCTCGCGTGACCAGGGCTCTACCTCGTGGATGCCGCCGGCTCGAGCGGGTTTGGACCGAGGACGGGGAGGTTGTCGCGGAAGACGTTCGTCGGGTCGACGCGGCGCTTGATCTCGCGCAGCCGCTCGAGCGTCGCGGGCGGGAACGCGTCGGCCAGGCGGTCGGGGCGACGGTCGGTGTCGAAGCTCAGGTACATGCCCTCGAACACGTCGGCGAGTGCGTCCCACCGGGCGTCGAGCCGCGAGCGGCTCGCCCCCATCGCCACGACCGAGAAGTTCGCCGACCGGTACGCGTACGCCGTCGCGTCCGCGGGGACGTCCGACGCCGCGCCGCCCGTGGAGCGGATCTGGAAGAAGTACGTGTCCCCGCTCGCGACGAGGCCTGCCAGCCGGGCGGACGCCTCGGGCGTCAGGTGCTCCAGGAGCCCGGACCGCGACACCGGCTCGCCCTGGCCGCCGTGCGGACCCGGCGCGGGCGCGGAGACGACGGCGTCGTACGGCACGATCTGCGCCGTCGCCTGCGCGAGCAGCGGGGAGATCGCCGCGAACGGCTGCAGCCGGGCGAGGACGGTGTCCGGGTCGTCGGAGTCGACCATCGTCATGGACTGCGCGACGACCGGCTGTCCCGGCCGCGGGCGGCCCACGATGAGGAAGCTCGTCGTGTCCCGCGGCGACGCCTCGACCGTCGCGCCCCAGCGCTCGAGGAACCCCGCGAGGTCCGAGGCTTCGTGCACCATCTGCGCGAACCCGACCGCAGCGACCTCGTCGGCGACGAGCTCGAACGAGGTGACGATCCCGACCTGCGCCCCGGCGCCGCGCACGGCCCAGAACAGGTCCGGGTTCTCCTCCGCGCTCGCGCGCACGACCGAGCCGTCGGCCAGGACGATCTCGACGGCGCGCACGTGGTCGATCGTCAGGCCGTGGGCACGACCGAGGAACCCGATGCCGCCCGCGGTCGCGAGCCCGCCCACGCCCACGCCGCCGTAGTCGCCCGACGTGATCGCCCACCCGCGCGGCGCGAGCGCCGCCGCGACCTCGCCCCAGCGCGCGCCGGGCCCGACGCGCACGAGGCGCTCCGCGTCGTCGAGCACCTCGACGGCGTCGAGCGCTCCCACGTCGAGGACGATCCCGCCGTCGTTCGTCGAGCGCCCGCTGATGCCGTGGCCGCCCGAACGGACGGACAGCGGCACCTCGCGCGTCACCGGCTGGGCGCGCGCGAACGCGAGCGCCTCGACGACCTCCGCGGTGTCGCGCGGGCGGAGCACGAGGCCCGGCGAGCCGCCGCGCAGGTAGTTCGAGCGCACGCCCGCGTACTCGGCGTCGCCCGGCTCGACCGCGCGCTCGGCGAGCGCGGCGGGGACGTCGTCGTACGCGATGCCGTCGCGGCGCGCGGCGCGGACCGCGAGCGGCACGACGCGGGACGTGTCGGTGCCGCGCTCCGCGCGCGCGGCGACGACGGCGTCACGCAGCGCGGGCGCGACCTCCTCCGCGAACCGGCGGGTCGTGCGCTCGTCGTCGGTCGCGAGGATCAGCGTCGAGACGCCGTCCTCCAGGACGAGCGGCACGAGCCGCTCGACCCAGGCCTCGGGCGGTCCGGCGAGGTCGGGCGCACCACCCAGGCCGCCCCTGCCGCCGTCGCCCTCGAAGGTGCCCGACACGTTGAGCAGACGCGTGATCTCCCGCGGGTCGCGCCCGACGGCGGTCGCGGCCTCGTCGATGCGCGCGTTGCCCGCACGCAACCCGTCCCGGCCGACGCGGCCCAGCGACGGGAGCCAGCCGTCAGCCTTCTCGCCGACGAGGCGCAGCATGCGCGGGCCGAGCGCGCCCAGCCACACGGGGATGCGGCGCGTGGTGCCGGGGCCGGGCGTCGCGCCGTCGAGCCGGTGGTGGCGACCGGGGACGAACAGCTCGCCGTCGCCGTCCTCGCCCCAGATCGCCCGGACCACCTCGATCGCCTCGGCGAGCGCGTCGACCGACTCGCCCGGGCTGAGCCGCTCGACGCCCATCGAGACCATGGCGTCCCAGAAGGCGCCCGCACCCAGCGCGAGGTCGACGCGGCCGTCGGACAGCAGGTCGAGGCTCGCCGCCGCGCGCGCGAGCACGGCCGGCTGACGCATCGGGACGTTGACGACGTCGGGCGCGACGTGGATGCGCTCCGTCGCGGACGCGACGTACGACAGCAGGGTCCACGTGTCGAGGAAGCGCGGCTGGTACGGGTGGTCCTGGAACGTCACGAGGTCGTAGCCGAGGTCTTCGGCGAGACGCGCGAGCCCGACCGTCGTCTCCGGGTCCTGCGCCGAGGGCGTGACGAAGGTACCGAACCGGAGGGGGTGGCCGTAGTCGGTCATGCGCGGACCCCGCCGTCCGCCGTGACGCCCGACGCCGGGCCGCCGGGCGCGGTGCCGCGCGCGGCCGCGACGAGCTCGCGCGCCGCGGGCGCGACCTCCTGCCCGACGACGGCGAGCGTCGTCGGGTCGTCGCCCATGACGATCCAGGTGGAGACGCCGTGCTCGATCGTCACCTCCGCCACCTGCTCGGCCCACTGCCGCGGCGAGCCCTGGAGGAAGCCGGCGCCGCCGTCGGCGGTGAACCGGCCCCCGACGTTGAGGAGACGACGCACGGCGCGCGGGTCGCGGCCGGCGGCCTCGGCGGCGTCGTCGATCGTCGCGTTGCCCCTCGCCAGCGCCTCGAAGCTCTGCAGGTACGGGAGCGAGGGGAGCCAGCCGTCGGCCTTCGCCCCGACGAGGCGCAGCATGCGGGGCTTGAGCGCGCCGACCCAGATCTCGACGTCGTGCGCGGGGGCCGGGCCGCGCTTGGGGCCGTCGACGCGGTGGTGCGTCCCGCCTGCGACGAGGCGGTCCCGCGTGGACGTGTCCCACAGCCCGCGGATGATGTCGATGCCCTCGGAGAGCGCGTCGACCGACTCCCCCGGCGTCAGGCGCTCCCCGCCCATCGCGACGATCGGGTCCCAGAACCCGCCCGCGCCCAGGCCCAGCTCGACGCGGCCGCCCGAGAGCCGGTCGAGGCTCGCCACGGCGCGAGCGAGCACGGCCGGCGGGCGCAGCGGCAGGTTGAGCACGTTGCCCGCGATCCGGATGCGCTCGGTGCGCGCGGCGACCCAGGACATCAGCGTCCACGTGTCGAGGAACGCCGCCTGGTACGGGTGGTCCTGGAACGTCACGAGGTCGAGGCCGACCTCCTCGGAGAGCTGCGCGAGCGCGACCACCTGGTGCGGTGCCGCCGCGGTGGGCGTGACGAAGGACCCGAAGCGCAGGTCGTGGCCGTAGTCGGGCATGGCTCCTCGCGATCTCAGAATGCGTTGTCGTGCAGAACATATCTGTAACAGATAGATGGTGCAACCACATTCCCGGCGGTAGGCTGGCGTGATGAGCACGACCACGACCACAGCGGCCGCCACGGCCCCGGCCGAGCTTCCGGGTCGCCTCGAGGACCTCGGCTGGCACCTCGGCGTGCTGCTGCGGGCCTATCGCGCGACGGTCGAGCAGGCGCTCGACGACGTCCCGCACGGCGCGCGCGGCTACCAGGTCCTCGTCACCGTCGCGCAGGGCGACCACCCCACCCAGCTCGCCCTCGCCGAGCACCACGGCATCGACCGGACCGTCATGACCTACCTGGTCGACGACCTCGTCGCCGCGGGCCTCGTCGAGCGCCGGCAGAACCCCGCCGACCGCCGCGCCCGCCGCGTCGTCGCGACGTCTGAGGGCCGCCGTCGGCTCGCGGCGTGGGCCACCGCCGTGCACGACGCCGAGGAGGAGCTCCTCGGCATGCTCTCGCCCGGCGAGCGCAGCATCTTCCGCACGCTCATGCGCCGCGTCGCGTGCGACCTCCGCGACGTCGACGCCACCACCGACCCCTGCACCGTCGCGGAGCACACCCTCGCTGGCACCACCCCGCCGAACGAGAACCGCACCCGCACGAGGTAGAGCCGCGCTCCGCCGACGTAGACCCCCGGTCCGCCGAGGTAGAACCCCGGTCCGCCAAGGTAGAGCCGCGGTCCGCCGAGGTAGAACCCTGGTCACCCGAAGGGGGGCCGTAGTCGCACCCGATCAAGCGGTGCGACACGGCGGTGGCACGGGCCAGCGGCGCGACGAGGGCGAACCTGGCACCGCGGGCAGTCGCCGGGGCGAGCACCGACCACGGCGAGACGACGCCGGTCGGGGTGGGTGGTGGTGCCGCGTCGTGGTCGGGCCTGGCGGGAGCCGCGAGGAACGAGCGGCGGATGGTAGACGCAGCACCACCACCCACCCCGACCACCCCAGGTGACCAGAGCGCCGTCGGCACTAGGACCACGGCTCTACCTCGCGCAACCGCGGCTCTACCTCGCGCGACCAGGGGTCTACCTCGGCAGACCAGGGGTCTACCTCGGTAGCGGGTCCGCGGCGGTGGGCGAGGCGTCGGCCTCGGTGAGGGCGGCGTCGGTGTTCTCGGGGTCGCGGCCGCGCAGGGGGTAGAACCAGAAGCACACGAACGCGAGCGTCGCGAGGACGACGGGGACTCCGCCCAGGAGGAGGCGCACGCCGGTCGCGACGCTGTCCGGCTGCACGACGTCGCCCGCCCCCTCGACGTACCCGCTCGCCGACAGCACGCCCGCGACGAGCACGGCCTGGACGATGACGGACCCGCGCACGACGAACCCGTTGGCGCCGAAGTACATCCCCTCGCGGCGCAGGCCCGTGCGGCGCTCGTCGTCGTCGATGACCTGCGCGAGCGCGACCTCGAGCACCTGCATGAGCCCCGCGACGCCGACACCCACGGCGAGGCCCGCGAGCGCGGCGCCGAGGACGGTGGAGGGGACGAGGTAGAGGCAGGTCGCGAGGCCGTACACCGCGACGACCCACAGCATGGCGGAACGCGGGCCGATCTTCCGCACGACCCACGACCACCCGACGATCGACGGGATCGCGGCGACGAAGATCGGCGCGAGCAGCAGCGTCGCGTCGGCCTCGACGCCGCCCACCGTGTAGCGCACGTAGAACGGGATCGCGGCGAGCACGATGGCGGTCGTGCTCTGGAGCAGGAGCGACCCGAGCACGTAGGTGACGAACGCGCGGTTGGCGAACGTGTACCGGAGCTGGTCGCCCAGCCCGACCCCGGCCTCGCGCGAGCGCACCGCCGCGACGTCGACGGGGCGCTCGACCATGCCGGCGAGGGACCACACGAAGAACGCGAGGCTCACGACGGCGAGCAGGAGCGCCATCCAGGTCCACCCGAGCGTGCCGTACAGCAGCGGCGCGCCCGCGGTGCCCAGGATCATCCCGACGAGGCCGAAGATCTGGCGCGGCGTGTTGCCGCGGGCGCGCTCGGCCGTCGTGCGGAAGATCTCGGGGAAGAGCGCCGAGACGTTGAGCGCGACGACGACGTACGCGACGTCGAACAGCGCCACGACGACGAGGAACCACACGACGAGACCGGTCGGCCCCACGGCGGGCGGCGTCCACACGAGCGCGAACGCGACGACGAGCGGGACGATCCCGAGCACGATCCACGGGACGCGCCGGCCCCAGCGCGTGCGGCGCCGGTCGGAGACCGCGCCGACGAGCGGGTTGAGCAGGGCGTTGAGGATGCCGTGCGCGACCATCGCGCCCGCGACCCAGCCGGCGCGCACGCCGAGGTGGTCGACGTAGAAGTAGACGACGAACGCCGAGAACGTCTGCATGAGCAGGTTCGACGGGAACGCGGACGCGCCGTACGCGACCGTTCGCGCGCGCGAGGGGGTGCCGACGAGCCGGCGGTCCCGGATGCGGGCGACGAGCCCGCGGCCCGCCGTCGGCGCGCTGCCCGACGGCGTCCCGAGGGCGCTCACCGCTCGCCCCGCTGCACCGCGCGCAGGTCCCGCCAGCCGACGCGGACGAGCCCTTCCTCGGCGATCACGGCCGCCACGGCCGGGTCGGCGAGCAGGCGGCGCTCGAAGCCGCGCTTCGCCACGCCGTAGTCGGCGACGTCACCGAGCTCGTCGTCGTCGAGCATCGGGTGGAGGTAGACCTCCGTCACGCCGGAGGGGATGCGGCGCAGCAGGTCGAGGAAGTCGGCCCGGACGTCCTCGTAGTCCTCCTCCTCGACCGTCCCCGCGCCGTCGAGCTCGAACGCGTGCGTCCAGAGCCGGTCGATCAGCACGACGCCGAGCGCGTCGGCGGCGGCGGTCGCCTCGTCGAGCAGGGGCTGGAAGTCGCCCGGGGGCAGCATCATCCCGTCGGTCGTCCGGGGCAGCCGGAACGGCAGGCGGTAGCGCGCGGCGAGCTCGAAGACCTGCGGCAGGAACGACCGCCCCGTCTCGAGCCCGTAGACCGAGCCCATGTGGTTGTCGAGGTGGGAGACGTCGACCCCGGCCGCGAGCGCCGTGTCGAGCTGGGCCGTGAGCTCGGCGACGACGTCCTCGACGCGCGCCCGGCGCTCGACGGACAGCACGTCGCGCGGGAAGTAGCCCGCGTCGTCGACCAGGGACGTGCCCGTCCCCGTGAGCGGCCGCCACCGGTACCGCGTCCACTCGCTCGTCAGCACGAGGTGCACCCCCACGTCGACGGGGTGCGCGGCCGCGAAGGCGAGCGCGTCCGGCGCCCACCCGCACGGGACCATCAGGGTCGCGGAGTCGATGTGCCCCGCGAGCAGGAGCTCGGAGACGGCGCGGTTGGCCGCCCGGCACATGCCGTAGTCGTCGGCGTTGAGGATGATCGCGCGCGCGTCGGCGGCGAGGCCGAGCCGGGAGACCAGGTCCGACGGCGGTGCTCCCCCACCCGGTGCGGCGGCGGTCACGACGCCGCCTCCTCGCGCTCGTCCGCGGCGTCGCCCTCGCCCGACGCGGGGTGGGCGGCCGCGGAACGGAACACCTCGTCGCGCAGCGCGTCGCTCGCCGAGCGTGCGGCGCCGACGACGACGGCGTCGCACGTGAGCTCCGACGGCACGACCTGGATGGGGAGCACGGCGATCTTCTCCGTGAGGAAGCGCGTCACCCGGTCCGAGATCGGAGCGCGGGCCGCCTGGTTCGTGAGGACGAACAGCTCGGGCTCGACGACGAGCGCGACCGACGCCGCGACGACCCCGATGCGCTCGGCGATCTCGTCGAGCGCATCGTTCGAGGCGCCGTCGCCGTGCTCGGCGCGGTCGACGACCTCCTTGACCGTGACGTCGTCGGGCAGGCCGTGCTCCTTCGCGAGCACCGCGAGCGACGACGCGCCCAACGTCTCGGAGCCCAGCGCCCGGGCGGGGTGCGGCAGGAACGAGACCTCGCCCGCACCGCCCGCGAACCCGCGGTGGAGCTTCCCGTCGAGCACCAGCCCCGCTCCGAACCCGTCGCCGAGGCCGAGCACGGCGAACGAGCTCACGCCTGTGGCGACCCCGTCGCGCTGCTCGGCGAGCGCCGCGAGGTTGAGGTCGTTCTCGAGCGAGACCGGGCAGCCCAGCGAGTCCTCGAGGGCCTCGACCAGGTCGGTCCCGCCCTTCTCGAAGCCGGGGACGCGCCGGATGGTCCGCCGGTCCGAGCCGACGATCAGCGGGACCGCCGCGAAGGCGCGCGTCACCTCGACCGCGGTGCCCTCGGGGAGCCGGGCGGCGACGTCGCTGACGCACGCGCGCGCGAGCTCGGCGGCCGCGCGGGCACGCGACGTCGTCGTGGGCTTGACGTCGCGACGCTCCGCGCGGGCACGGATCGAGCCCGTGACGTCGACGAGCGCGACGCGCACCCGGTCGCGTGCGACGTCGACCCCCAGCCCGAACGCGTAGTCGGGGTCCACGCGGTACAGCGTCGCGGCCGGACCGCGACGGTCGCGGTCGAGCCCGGCCTGCGTGACGACACCCGTCGCCTCGAGCGCACGCAGCGTCTGCGCCACGGTCGTCTTGGACAGCCCGGTCGCCGCGACGACGTCGGGCCGGGCGACCTGCGCGCCCGTGGCGAGAACGTCGAGCACGGCACGCGCGTTCAGGGTGCGCAGGAGGGCGGGTGTACCGGCGGGAGTGGTGTCCATCTGGTCTCCGTCGAGCAGTGGGTGGTCGAGCCGACATGTCCGGGCCGTGCAGGTAGGGCGGGAGGTTGCCTACCCGCCCGGAGACTAGCCGGGCTCCCTGTGGTTGTCGACGGCGACCGGCCGCCTGTGGACGGCCCTGTACGGTGGCGTCGTGATCCGCCGAGCCCTCGCCCGCGCCTACTGGGCGACCAGTCGGTGGTCCCTGCGTTCCGAGCCGTACGACACCCGCCGCCCGACGCTCCTCGTCGGCGCCCCGCACACGTCGAACTGGGACTTCGTCCTCATGCTCGCCATCGCGTGGAGCACGGGCGTCCAGGTGCGCTGGCTGGGCAAGCACACGCTGTTCGCCGGCCCCGCAGGCCCGCTCATGCGCGCGCTGGGCGGCATCCCCGTCGACCGGCGCGACCCGAGCCGGGTCGTGGCCGACGTCGTCGCGCGCCTCCAGGCCGGCGAGGTGTTCTCTCTCGTCGTGACGCCCGAGGGCACGCGCGGCGCGGGGTCGTACTGGAAGTCGGGCTTCTACCGGATCGCGCGCGAGGCGCACCTGCCCGTGACCCTCGGGTACGTCGACCGCACCACCATGACGACCGGCCTCGGCCCGACGATCGAGCTCACGGGCGACGTGCGCGCCGACATGGACGTCGTCCGCGCGTTCTACGCCGACAAGTCGGGCCTCCGCCCGGCGCTGCGCACCGAGCCGCGGCTGCGCGAGGAGGACGCGGCCGCCTGACACCGGTGCACCACCCGCGGGCCCTACGTGATCACCACATGTTTTCACCCGCTCGCCGTCCCTCCGCACCGGGGTACGACGGGGGCGGAGCGCCGTCGCAGGCGCACGATCCCGGCGAACCGACCCGTCTGAGTACGGGACTTCCCGTACCCGAGGCCGGGCGTGCGTAGTCGTTGAGCGGACGTCGCGCGGCTGCCTACGGTCCACCCCGTCACGGCCGACGGTGCGGGCTCCGCACGGTGTCGGCCCTCCCCGACACAGGAAGCGAGTCCCCCATGAAGCGACTTCGCGCGGCGCTCCTCGCCGCCGTCGTGGGCGCGACCGCGATCATCGCCCCGATCGCGATCGCCCCCAGCGCCTCGGCGCACGGCTGGATCACGTCCCCCCCGAGCCGGCAGGACCAGTGCGCCACCGGCGCCACGTCCTTCGACTGCGGCGGCCTCAAGTACGAGCCGCAGTCCGTCGAGGCGCCCAAGGGCTCGATGAAGTGCTCCGGCGGCAGCGGCTACACGATCCTCGACGACGAGTCGAAGCCCTGGCCGCGCACGACCACCGGCCGCGACGTGACCTTCCAGTGGAAGCTCACCGCCAACCACGCGACGAGCGTGTGGGAGTACTTCGTCGACGGCCAGCTCTTCGCGTCGTTCGACGGCGGCGGCGTGCAGCCCCCCAAGGACATCTCGCACACCCTGAAGGGCCTGCCCCTGGGCGAGCACACGATCCTCGCGCGCTGGAGCGTCGCGGACACGGTGAACGCGTTCTACAACTGCGTCGACCTCACGGTCACGGCGGACGGGACCAACCCCGGTGGCGAGAACCCTGGTGGGGAGAACCCCGGCGGTGAGAACCCCGGCGGCGGCGAGCCGGGCGAGTGCACCGACGCGGCGTGGTCGTCGACCGCGACGTACACCGGCGGGGCGAAGGTCTCGCACGACGGCAACATCTACGAGGCGAAGTGGTGGACGCTGAACAACGTCCCGGGCGCCGAGGCGTGGGGCCCGTGGAAGCTGGTCGGCGCCTGCTGACCCGCTGAACCCCCGCGACGGCGGGTGTCCTCGTCCTCCGGGCGAGGCACCCGCCGTCGTGCGTCCCCGGGAGCGGACGGCACGCCGGGTACGAGGAAGCACGTACGGGCTTCGCCCGATTGTCCGCACTCCTCACGTTTCGTAGCGTCGAACGTGCCCGATCCGAGAGCGGCCCGCGACGAAGCGCGCCGCAGGACCCATGCAGCACCGGATGGAGAGCGAGACATCTCATGCGAAGACTGAGAGCGGTACTCCTGGCGGCCGTCGTCGGCGCGGTCGCGATCATCGCCCCCGTGGCGATCGCGCCCAGCGCGAGCGCGCACGGCTGGATCACGTCCCCGCCGAGCCGGCAGGACCACTGCGCGAAGGGCACCACGTCGTTCGACTGCGGCAGCATCAAGTACGAGCCGCAGTCCGTCGAGGCCCCCAAGGGCTCGATGCAGTGTTCCGGCGGGAGCGGCTTCAGCATCCTCGACGACAACAGCAAGCCGTGGCCGCGCACGCAGACCGGCACGTCGGTGACGTTCCAGTGGAACCTCACCGCGGCGCACAACACCAGCACGTGGGAGTACTTCGTCGACGGCGTGCTGTTCAAGACGTTCAACCAGGGCGGCGCACAGCCCCCGAGCAACATCTCCCACACGCTGACCGGCCTGCCCGAGGGCAACCACACGATCCTCGCGCGCTGGAACGTGTCGAACACCGTGAACGCGTTCTACAACTGCGTCGACCTGAAGATCGGCAGCGGTGGCACCGACCCGGGCGACCCGGACCCCGAGCCCACCGACCCCGAGCCCGGCGAGTGCACCGCCCCCGCCTGGTCCGCCGGCTCGGTCTACCTCGGCGGCGCGAACGTCTCCCACGACGGCCGCAACTACCAGGCCAAGTGGTGGACCACCGGCGAGAACCCGGCCCAGAGCGGCCAGTGGGGCGTCTGGAAGGACCTCGGCCCCTGCTGACCTGACCCACCGAACGCTGCGTCAGCGGCCGACGGATGCGTCCCCGAACGCATCCGTCGGCCGCTGACGCATCTCTCGCTCCCGGCTCGGTTCGGCCCACCTCCGGCCGTCTGCGCCGACCACAGGACCGCTCTGTCCACAGGGCTTCCGTGCAGTCCCGTCATCGCCGCGGCGGCGCTGCCATCGTTCCGCTCGTGACCGCATCAGAGCCGCTCCCGCGCACCGTCCTCGCCGCCGAGGTCCCGCGCCCTCAGATCCTCGCCGCGCTCGACGCGGGCACCGCGTTCCGGCTCCGCCGCGGTGCCTACCTCCTCGGTGCCGACCCGCGCCGGCACCTGCCCGCAGCCCGAGCGGAGCGTCGGATCGCCGAGGCCCGGATCCAGGCCGTCGCGCACCAGCTCGTGGGCAGCTTCTGCTTTTACGGGCCCACCGCGGCGCTCGTCTGGGGGCTGCCCCTCTGGCGCGCACCGGCGCAGGTGCACGTGGTGCAGCGCAACGTGCCGGGCCGTGGCGGGGCGTCCGACCTGGTCCGCCATCGCGTCGCGGTCGTGCCCGAAGACCTCACCGAGGTCTCCGGTCTGCCCGTGACCACGCTCGAGCGCACCGTGCTCGACTGCGCGAGGGTCCTCCCGGCGCGAGACGGGCTCGTCGTCGCCGACGCGGCGCTACGACGAGGAGCAGACCCCGAGGAGCTGAGACGCAGGTCGCGCGAAGCACGCAGCCGTGGCGCGGTGCGGGCCCGGGCGGTGCTCGCCGTCGCCGATGCCGGGGCAGAGAGTCCCGGGGAGTCGGTCACGCGGTACGCGATCCTGCGCCACGGCCTCCCGGCGCCCCGGACGCAGCTCGTCGTCGCCACGCGCCTCGGCGCGTTCCGGGCCGACATGGGGTGGGACGAGTGGCGGCTCCTCGTCGAGTTCGACGGGTTCGTCAAGTACGGCGAGCTCGCCGGCGGCGACCCGGCGAGAGTCCTCTACCGGGAGAAGCGTCGGCAGGAGGCGATCGAGGAGGAGGGCTGGCGGATCCTGCGGGTCACCACACCTGACCTGCGCAGCGAGCAGCAGGTCGCCGACCGCGTCCGGCGGATGGTCCCCGCCCTGAGGACGGCGCCCCAGGTCGCGCGCCCCGGTCTGCACTGAGGGTGACAGTCGAGTGCTGCGTCTGCGTTCGAGCGCTGCGTCCGTGAACGCATCGTTCGGGCGCAGACGCAGCGCTCGGTGTACCGGGGTCAGCCGCGGCCCCGGAGACGGTCGAGGTCGCGACGCTCGCGCTTCGTCGGGCGCCCGGCGCCGCGGTCGCGGACGGCGACGCGGACGGTGAGCTCCCGGGGCGGCGGGGGCGGGCTCTGGTCGAGGACGGCCTCCGCGGCGAGCGCCGCCGAGACGCGCTTGACCAGCACCTTGCGGACCACGAGGATCCGCTCCGCCGGGCCGCCGCGCACGACGACGCGGTCACCGACCTTGACGCTCGTCGCGGGCTTCGCGCGCTCGCCGTTGACCCGCACGTGGCCGGCCTTGACCGCCGCGGTCGCCTGCGAGCGGCTCTTGAACACCCGGACGCCCCAGAGCCAGCTGTCGACGCGCGCGCTCGTCGCTTCCGCCATCGCCATCCCTCGAGCCTAACGACCGGCGTCCGCACGACGGCGTCTGCGGCGCCACGACCCGTGCAGCACCGCTTCCGCGTGCGAACCGGCTCGCACCGTGCCACCGTGAAGACAGGCATACGGGGCAGTTGGACTGTATGACCGTTTCGTCCCCCCAGAGAACGGAGACAGGGATGAGCTTCATCGGGTGGATCCTCATCGGCCTCATCATGGGCGCGATCGCACGCGCCATCCTGCCGGGCAAGGCAGCCGGGGGCTGGATCGTCACGCTGATCGTGGGCGTGCTCGGAGCCCTCCTCGGCGGGTGGATCGGCGGCGCGCTGTTCGGCGCGGACGCCAACGACGAGTTCTTCTCGCTCACCACGTGGTTCTGGGCCTTCGTCGGCTCGCTGCTCGTGCTGCTCATCTGGGGCGCCATCTCGCGCCGCTCCGCGCGCAAGTAGGCGTCGCACGACCGCCTCGACCGGAGGCCTCCACGGCCCGGGCTCCTGCGGGAGCCCGGGTCGTCGTCGTGCCGGGCGACGACGCCCGGGCCGGCACCGCGCCGGGCGGCGAGCGAAATCCGTGGACAAGCCCGGCCCGCGCGGCGACGCTGGACGGCATGAGCAGCGTCGCCCGCACCGCCCCCGAGGTGTCCGTCCCGCCGGGGTACGCGCTCGTCGAGGCCCCGCACCCCTCGTCGCTCGACGCCCCCGACGCGTGGGCGTACCACGCCGTCGCCGACCTCGAGCGCGAGCACGAGCTCGAGGTGCACGGCTACGACGACCTCGCGCTCCGGCCTCGGGACGTGCTCTCGGGCATGGACCACCAGGAGTACGCGGCCAAGCGCCGCTTCGTCGTCGTGCGCTCCCCGGCTGCGCGCGCCCTGCTCGCCGACGGCGTCCCGCCCTCGGTGCCCGACGTCGTCGCTCACCTGGTCGTGATCCACCCCACCACGAGCAACGAGCACCTGAGCGAGACCTTCGCCGTCGTGCGTGCGACGGAGCGCGGGCGCGGCATCGGGACGGCGCTGCTCACGCTCGCCGAGCGCCTCGCCGTGGACGCCGGCCGTACCGTGCTCCTCGCGAACACCTCGCACGGCGACGAGCCGCCGCCCGGCCCGCGCGCGCTCGACGCCACGACCGGCGCCGGCCGCGTCCCCGCCGACGCCCCCGGCCCGCGCTTCCTCGGCGCCCGCGGGTACGCCCTGGAGCAGGTCGAACGCCACTCGGTGCTGGACCTCCCGGTGGTCCCCGAGACTCTCGGCGCCCACCGCGCCGACGCCCGGGAGCACGCCGGCGCCGACTACCGGGTGCACACCTGGACCGACGAGGTCCCCGACGCCTGGCTCGACCAGGTGGCCGTGCTCTTCACCCGCATGAGCACCGACCCGCCCACCGGAGGCGTCGAGTACGGCGAGGACCCGTGGGACGTGCGCCGCGTGCGCACGTGGGTCGGCGAGCAGGCCGAGAAGCGGAACGGCCTCCTCCTGAGCGCCGCGGAGCACGTGCCCACCGGCACGCTCGCCGCGTTCACCGTCTTCCTGCACCCGCGCGACCGCGACGACGTCGCGTTCCAGGAGGACACCCTCGTGCTCCGTGAGCACCGCGGACGGCGCCTCGGGATGCTCGTCAAGGTGGCCAACCTCGACGCGCTCGCCCGCGAGCGCCCCAGGACCCGACGCGTCCACACGTGGAACGCGCAGGAGAACGACCACATGCTCGCGATCAACGTCGCTCTCGGGTTCCGGCCCGCGGGCGTGTGGGCCGCGTGGCAGCGCAGGACGACACCCGAGGACGGCGAGTGACCGCACCGCAGGCGGGACCCGCCACCACCGCCGCGCGTGACGTGCGCGTGCGCATCGAGCCCGTCCCGGGGAGCCTCGACGCACCGGGCTCCTGGGCCGTCGACGGGACGGTCCGGGTGGGCGTCGCGATCGACCGCGCGATCTACGGACACACGGACCTCGCGCTGGACGCGGCGACCGTCGCGGGCACCGTGGCGAGCGCCGGCTACCGCCGCGTGCTGCGCTGGGTCGCGGTGCTCGACGACGCCCCGCACGGCGCGGTGCCCCGGCCCGAGGACGTCGTCGGGCGGTCCATGGTGGCGCTCCCGCAGCGTGGCAACACGCACGTGGCGGTCGTCTACGTGGGCGTGGACCCCGCGCACCGGCGCCGCGGCGTCGGCTCCGCGCTGTGGGACGCGGCGCTGGAGGTCGCGCGCGCGGAAGGTCGGCGCGTGGTCCTGTCGGACTCGTCCTTCGCGCCGGAGCCGCCGCCCGGGCCGGGCGCGCTGGAGGCCCCGACGGGCAGCGGCCGCGTCCCGGCGCACGACGACGCGACCGCCTTCGCGCTGCACCGCGGCTTCACGCTCGAGCAGGTCGTGCGCCACTCGGTGCTCGACCTCCCGGTCGCGCCCGCGGTGCTCGACCCGCTGCGCGCGGCTGCGACGGAGCGGGCCGACGGCTACCGCGTGCACGTGTGGACGGACGAGGTCCCCGAGAAGTGGATCGACCAGTTCGCGCTGCTCGAGACGCGCATGAGCACGGACGCCCCGAGCGGGGGCCTCGACCTCGAGGAGGACCCGTGGGACGCCCAGCGCGTCCGGACGGCGTCCCGGGAGATCCACGACCGCGGCCAGGGTTACGTCATCGCCGCGGCGGAGGACGCGGCGTCGGGCACGCTCGCGGCGTTCTCGATGGTGGCGTACCCGCACGACCGGCCCGAGGTCGTGTTCCAGGAGGACACGCTCGTGCTCCGCGAGCACCGTGGCCGCAGCCTCGGGATGCTCGTCAAGATCGCCGTGCTCGACGAGCTCGCGCGGGCGCGGCCGTCGTCGCGCCGGGTCCACACGTGGAACGCGCAGGAGAACGGGCACATGCTCGCGATCAACGTCGCGCTCGGCTTCGCGCCCGCGAGCGTCGACGCCGAGTGGCAGCTCGAGCTCGACGCGGCACCCGCCGGAGAGCCCGGACAGCAACCCGGCGCGACCCCCTGACCCCGGAGGCCGCCGCGACGTCGGCCGCTCAGCGGATGCCGTCGAGGAAGCGGATCACCCGCTCGGTGACGAGCGCGGCGGCCTCCGGCTCGTACGACGACAGGCTCGGGTCGGTGAACAGGTGCCGGTCGCCGGGGTAGACGAACAGCTCGGCGTCGGGCGTGGAGTCCACGAGCTCACGCGCGGCGTCGAGGTCGCCCTCCCCCGCGAACGACGGGTCGGCGTCCATGCCGTGCACCTGCACGGGGACGGCGTCGGGCCAGGCCTCGCCGAACTCCGAGACCGGTACGCAGGCCTCGAGCAGCACCGCGCCCTTCGCGCCGGCGCGCGTCTGGGCGAGCATTTGCGCGGGCAGGACACCGAGCGAGATCCCCGCATAGACGACGCTCGCGTCGTAGCCGTCGGCGACGGCCCGTCCCCGCTCCAGGACGGTGCCGAAGCCCAGCTCCTGCACGTGCGCCATGCCCTCGTCGAGGGTCGCGAACGTGCGCCCCTCGAACAGGTCGGGCGTGTGCACGACGTTCCCCGCGCCCCGCAGCGCCTCGGCGATCGTGCGCACGCCGTCCGTCAGCCCCTGCACGTGGTGGAACAGCACTACCTCAGCCATCGGTCCTCCCTCGGACTCGGACGCCCGCGAGCGGCGGGCGTGGTGGGCGCCGGTGGACGCGCCGAGCCCATCGTGGCCCCGGCCACCCACGCGCGCTCCCGGGGGTCACGTCGGCGTAGGCCCGCCCGTCGGCGCGGCGAACAGGTGGTCGAGCAGCCGATCGGCCACGGCGAGCGCCTGCCCCGCCTCCAGGTGGCCGGCCACGACCGACTGCGTGAGGCCCGCGAGGGTCGCGAGCACGAGCTCGGCGTCCCGGCCCGTCCCCACGTCTCGCTCGCCACGCCCCGTGGGGGTGGCGCCGCGCGCCCGGTCGAGCTGGGCGGCGACGACGTCGACGAGCGCGCGGGGCGCAGGCAGCAGCGCCTCCCGTGCCGCGGCGTCCCGGGTCAGCGCGGCGGCATGGAACGCGGCGAGCACGACGGCGTCCTCCCGTCGCTGGGCGTCGAGCGGCAGGAGCCCCGCCACGACCCCCCGCAGCACGTCGCGCGGCGGAGGGGGCGGCCCGGGTGCGGGCCCGCCGGTGCCGAAGCGGGCGGCGGAGGCGTCGATCACCGCCCGGTGCGTCGCGGCGAGGAGTCCCTCCTTGTTGCCGAAGTAGTACTGGACCAGGCGTACCGACACGCCGGCCTCGGCCGCGACCGCCTGGAACGTGGCGGCGTCGAGCCCCTCCCGTCCGATGACGCGGCGCGCCGCGTCGGTGATCTGCTCGCGCCGTTCCGCGTGGTCAACCAGCCGCGGCATCCCTGCTCCCCTCCGGCGCTCCCGGTCCGGCCCGGCTCCGCCACCCGCTTGATGATATGCCCGTACCACCATTATGGTACGGGCATATCACTACGTCGAGGAGCCCACCATGACCACCTCCCTCGGGGCGTTCCGGGACGACGCCGCACGGCGCGCCTACGAGCGCGCGTACGTGAAGCTGGCCACCCGCTGGCCGCTCCCGTCCACCGAGACCGAGGTGGGCACGGCGTTCGGGACCACCCACGTCCGCACGTCCGGCACCGGGGAGCGGACCCCGCTCGTGCTGCTGCACGGTCTTCTCGGCACCGGCCTCAGCTGGCACGCCGTCGTCGCACGCCTGGCCGAGGACCGCGTCGTCCACGCACCCGACGTCGTCGGGACCGCCGGGCGGAGCGTGCAGACCGCCCCGCTGACCCGGCCGACCGACTACGGCGCGTGGGGCGAGCAGCTGCTCGACGGGCTCGGTCTCGAGCGCGCGCACGTCCTGGGCTACTCGGAGGGCGCCTGGTTCGCCGCCCTCCTCGGGGGACGTGCCCCGGAACGGCTGGCGAGCCTCACCCTCGGCGAGGGGATCACGACCCTCGTCAAGCCGTCGCCGAGGGTGCTCGCGCGCATGGTCACCACCTCGCTGTGGCCCACCGAGCGGCGGTTCGCCCGTCTCGACGCGTGGCTCAGCCCCGGCGCGGAGCCCACCGCCGAGGACCGGGCGCTCGCGCGCGCGGCGATGCGCTTCCGCCGTCGTACGCCCTGGCCGAGCCCGCTCGACGATGCGGGCCTCGCGGCGATCACGACCCCCACGCTCGCGTTCTTCGGCGCCGAGACCCGGCTCGGCGACCCGCGGGCGGCGGCTCGGCGCGTGCTCGACCACGTGCCGGACGCGGAGGTCGAGCTCGTCGCGGGTGGAGGGCACGGCGTCCTGTGGCAGCTGCCGGAGCACGTCCTGCCGGTCGTCCAGGGGTTCCTCCGCCGTCACGACGCCGCCTGAGCACCCTCGCCCGCACCACGCCACCCGGCGCCAGGGACCGACGGGGCCGTTCGTCAGGCCACCGGACCATCGACCGCGGGACGGTCGAGGTGGGCGAGCGCCGACGGCGGTCAGTAGTTTGGGGTCATGACCTCGCAGCCCGTGCCGCCGCCGATCGACCCCACCTCCACCCCGTCCTGGACCGCGCTGACCGTGCACCGCGACACCGTGGAGCCGGACCTGCGCACCTGGTTCGCGGCCGACCCGGACCGCGCCCGGCGCCTCACGCACCAGGCCGCCGACCTCACGGTCGACCTGTCGAAGAACCTCGTCACGGACGAGACGCTCGAGCTGCTCGTGCGCCTCGCCGAGGAGGTCCGCCTCGACGACCGCCTCGAGGCGATGTTCACGGGCGAGCACATCAACGTCACGGAGGACCGCGCCGTCCTGCACACCGCCCTGCGCCGACCGACCCCGCTCGGCGACGACGAGCACCTCGTCGTCGACGGCCAGGACGTCGACGCGGACGTTCACGCCGAGCTCGCCAAGGTCTACGCGTTCGCGGACAAGGTCCGCTCGGGCGAGTGGACGGGCGTCACGGGCGAGCGCGTGCGCACGGTCGTGAACATCGGCATCGGCGGCTCCGACCTGGGCCCCGTCATGGCGTACGAGGCGCTGCTGCCCTACAAGCACCAGGACATCGAGGTCCGGTTCGTCTCCAACATCGACCCGACGGACGTCGCGGAGAAGACGGCGGGCCTCGACCCGCGCACGACGCTGTTCATCGTCGCGTCGAAGACGTTCGGCACGCTCGAGACCCTGACCAACGCGCGCCTCGCGCGCGACTGGCTGTGGACGGAGCTCGCGGCGGTCGGCGCGCTCGAGGACACGGACGAGTCGCGGCAGGCCGCCGTCGCGCAGCACTTCGTGGCCGTCTCGACCGCGCTCGACAAGGTCGCGGCGTTCGGCATCGACCCGGCGAACGCGTTCGGGTTCTGGGACTGGGTCGGTGGGCGCTACTCCGTGGACTCGGCGATCGGGACGTCGCTCGCCATCGCGATCGGCCCGGACCGCTTCGCCGAGCTGCTCGCGGGCTTCCACGCGATCGACGAGCACGTGCGCCGCACGCCGTTCGAGCGCAACGTGCCCGTCCTCATGGCGCTGCTCAACGTGTGGTACGTCAACTTCCTCGACGCGCACACGCACGCGGTGCTGCCCTACGCGCAGTACCTGCACCGCTTCCCGGCGTACCTCCAGCAGCTCACCATGGAGTCCAACGGCAAGCGCGTGCGCTGGGACGGCTCGCCCGTGACGACGGAGACGGGGGAGATCTTCTGGGGCGAGCCCGGCACCAACGGCCAGCACGCGTTCTACCAGCTCATCCACCAGGGCACCCGGCTCATCCCGGCGGACTTCATCGCCGTCGCCAACCCGGCGCACCCGCTGACGGACGAGGTCGGCGACGGCGGCGCCGTCCAGCCGGGCGCGGACGTCCACGGGCTGTTCCTCGCGAACTTCTTCGCCCAGACCAAGGCGCTCGCGTTCGGCAAGACGGCGGACGAGGTCCGTGCGGAGGGAACGGCGGAGCACCTCGTCAGCGCCCGCACGTTCCCGGGCAACCGCCCGACGACGTCGATCCTCGCGCCCGCGCTCACGCCGTCGGTGCTGGGCCAGCTCATCGCGCTCTACGAGCACATCACGTTCGTGCAGGGCGTCGTGTGGGGCATCGACAGCTTCGACCAGTGGGGCGTCGAGCTCGGCAAGAAGCTCGCACTCGAGATCGCGCCGGCCGTCGCGGGCGACGAGGACGCGCTCGCCGCGCAGGACCCGTCCACTGCCGCCCTCATCGACCGCTACCTCGACCTGCGCAACTGACCGCACCCGCCGAACACGACAGGGGGACGTCATCCGCCGGATGACGTCCCCCATGTCGTCCTCGCGGGCGAGCAGGGTCGTCCTCTCCGGGGCTCAGGCCGCGCGGCACTCCCCCGGCTCCGACGCCGACTCCGCGGCGGGGCAGCGCAGGTGCGCCCACTGCCCGGAGCCGTACGTGTCTCGGGTCGCGTCGACGAAGATCTCGAGACCCTCGATCCCCGGGCCGACCCTGTAGTAGTTCACGATCGGGTCGCCCTCCGTCGTCGGCAGCGTGACCACGAGCTCCGCGCCCGTCGCCGCAGCGTCGTCGAGGCAGCGGTAGGCATCGTCCGGGACGGACTCCCCTTGGTCGAGCCGCAGGTCACCGCAGGAGTCGAGCGGATCCCGGTTGACGAACGCCGACGGCGGGGCCGCCTCCCCCACGACGTCGGCGCCCGGCGACGTGGAGGCGTCGTCGGCCGGCGCGGGCGTGCCTGTCGTCGCGCACCCCGCGACGACGAGGAGCCCCAGCACCGCCGGGATCACGACCGCGGCCGTCGTCGTCCTCATGCCCCCACCGTGTCGTGGTGTCGCGGGTCCTTGCATCCCGCGCGGGAGGTGACCGGGGCGGGCCGGAGACGCGAGGGCGAGGCGTACGCCCTCCCCGCGTCGGCAGGGGCTCAGTCCGCGTTCCCGGACGGCACCGTGCCCGCGACGTCCTCGTACGCGACCTCGCCCGGTGCCTCGGCGGGCGCGTAGACCAGGCGCACGACGCCCGTCGGGAACGTCTCGGAGCGCAGGAGCGTGAGCGGGTAGACCGGCTCGCCCTCGTCGAACAGGCGCTCGCCCGTGCGCGCCGCGACGGGGTGGACGAGCAGCCGCAGCTCGTCGAGCAGCCCGGCGGCGAGGAGCTGGCGGACGACCGAGATCGACCCGGCGACGAGAACCTTGCCCAGGCCTGGCTCCTCCTTGAGCGCGCGCACGGCGTCGACGAGGTCGCCGTCGACGCGCTCGACGTTCCGCCACCCGAGGTCCTGGTCGCCGCGCGTCGCGACGATCTTGCGCATGTCCCCCAGCCGTGCGGCGAACGACGCGTCCTCGCCCCCGGCGGTCTCCCGCTCGGGCCACGCGCCGACGAAGCTGTCGTACGTGACCCGCCCGAGCAGCAGCGCGTCGACGTCCTGGTAGTCCTCGTCGACGGCGGCCGCCATGTTGTCGTCGAAGTACGGGAAGTGCCAGGCCGGGTCGATCTCGGCGACGCCGTCGAGCGAGAGGAACAGGGTGGACACGAGCCTCGCGGTCATGAGGTGGCCTTCCGGTCGGGATGGTGGGGGTCGACGTTCGGGATGGACTGCGGAGCCGGCCGGAACTCATCGGGACGCAGCCCCGGGAGTCGGCTCGGCACTGGTCACGACCTCCGATCCGGTGGTAGGTTCATGATCATCCCGCAGGTTTAACGCTAAATCGCTGCGTCGACGCGGGCATCGGTGCGGATGCCCCTGAAAGCCTGCGGTGCCCCGAGCCGCCAACGAGGGCGGCTCCCGACAGGAAGCAGACACCCGGTGCGACTCATCCTCGAGCACGCTGCACCCCGTCCGACGCCGACCCGCACCATCCGGACGGCCGCGCCCCCCGGGCACGACGGTCGACGCCGTCGCCGAGCACCCCGACACCTCGCCCGCGCGCTCGCCGCGCTGACGACGAGCGCACTCGTCGCGACGCTGCTCGGCGCAGTCGTCGCACCCGCGAGCGCCGCTCCTACCCGCTACGAGGCCGAGGCCGCGGCGCTGTCCGGCGGAGCCGTCGTCGCGAGCGACCACGCCGGGTACACCGGCGCCGGCTTCGTCGGCGGCTACACCGACGGCAACAAGGGTTCGGCCACGACCACGTTCGCGGTCTCCGCCGGCTCCGCCGGGAGCCACACGCTCACGCTGCGCTACGCCAACGGCACGACCGCGCCGAAGACCCTGAGCCTCGTCGTCGACGGCGGCGCCGCGCGCCAGGTGACGCTCCCCGCGACCGCGGGCTGGGGCACCTGGGGCACGGTCTCGACGAGCGTCGAGCTGACCGCCGGGAGCCACTCCGTCGCGTACCGGTTCGGCTCGCCGGACTCCGGCAACGTCAACCTGGACCATCTCGACGTGACGCCGCCCTCTCCCGGCTCCGGAGCGAGCGCAGGACCGTTGTTCGAGGCGGAGCAGGCGGCGCTCTCCGGCGGCGCCGTCGTGTCGACCGAGCACGCCGGGTACACGGGCGCCGGCTTCGTCGCCGGCTTCACCGACGCCAACCGCGGCTCGGCGACGGTGACGTTCGCCGTCGCGACCGCGTCCGCCGGGTCGTACGACCTCGCGCTGCGGTACGCGAACGGGACCGGCTCGCCCCGCACGTTCTCGCTGCAGGTCGACGGCGGCACGGCCCAGCAGGTCGCGCTCGCCCCGACGTCGGGCTGGGCGGCCTGGGGCACCGTCACCACGCGCGTCACCCTCGCCGCGGGCAACCACACGATCTCGTACGCGTACGGCACGGCGGACGACGGCAACGCCAACCTCGACAACCTGACCGTCACGGCAGCGGGGACGGACCCCGAGGAGCCGGAGGCGCCGGCCGGCGGAGCGGGTGAGGCGGAGGCCGCCTTCCTCGCGGGTGGCGTGACGGCGTCGACGGCCGTCGCCGGCTACACCGGCGACGGGTATGCGACCGGCTTCACGACGGCGGGTGCCCGTGTCGTCCGGACCCTGGCCGCGGAGGAGGCCGGGGCGCAGACGCTCACCGTCCGCTTCGCGAACACCTCGGGGTCGACGCGGACGCTCGGCCTCGTGGTGAACGGCCGCACCGAGGGGACGGTCGCCCTGTCGTCCGGCTCCGGGTGGCGCACGGCGACCGCGGCCGTGCCGCTGCGCGCGGGCGTCAACACCGTCGCCCTGCGCGCGACGACGTCGGGCGCGGACGTCGCGGTCGACAGCCTCGTCGCGACCGGCGAGAGCGCGCTCGCGGAGCGCGGAGCCACGACCCCGTACACCCAGTACGAGGCCGAGGCGGGCTCGACGAGCGGCAGCGTCCTCGCGGCGTCGCGCACGTACGGAACCGTCCAGGCCGAGTCGAGCGGGCGCCGCGCGGTGCGGCTCGACGCGACGGGTGAGCAGGTCAGCATCACGTTGACCAAGCCCGCGAGCGGGCTCGTGCTGCGCTACTCGATCCCCGACGCCCCGGCGGGTGGCGGGCTCACCTCCTCGCTCGGGATCTACGCGAACGGCACCAAGGTCACCGACGCGACGCTCACCTCGAAGCACGCGTGGGTCTACGGCGAGTATCCGTTCCACGACGACCCCTCGCTCGGCAGCCCGCACCGCTACTACGACGAGCTCCGCGTCGCGATCGGCGACCACCCGGCCGGCACCGTCATCATGCTGCGCAAGGACACGGCGACCGTCCCGTACGTCGACGTCGACCTCGTCGAGGCGGAGGTCGTCCCCGATCCGCTCACGCCGCCCGCGGGCGCCGTGTCGATCACGACGCACGGCGCGACGTCGGGCGGTGGGGACGACACCGCCGCGATCCGGGCCGCCGTCGCCGAGGCGAGGAGCACCGGCGTTCCCGTGTGGATCCCGGCGGGGACGTTCCACGTCAACGACGCGGTCCAGGTCCAGGGCGTCACCGTGCTCGGCGCCGGACCGTGGCACTCGGTGCTCCAGGGCACCGGCTCCAAGGGTGGCTTCTACGGGACGGGCGGTGGCGTCACGATCGCCGACCTGGCGATCCTCGGGGACGCGACAGTCCGTGACGACGCGAACTCGCAGGCCGCGATCGAGGGCGACTTCGCGAGCGACACGCTGATCCAGAACGTGTGGGTCCAGCACACCAAGGTCGCGCTGTGGGTGCGACCGGGGTCGAGGGACGTGCTCGCCGTCGGGCTGCGCGTGCGCGACACGTACGCGGACGGCGTGAACTTCCGCACCGACGTGTCGAACTCGCGCGTCGTGCAGTCCACGTTCCGCAACACCGGCGACGACGCCCTCGCCATGTGGTCCGACGGCGGCCCGGTGACGAACAGCGTGTTCGCGTTCAACACCGTGCAGGCGCCGGCGCTCGCCAACGGCCTCGCGGTGTACGGCGGGACGGGCAACCGGGTCGAGGACAACGTCGTGGCGGACACGGTCAACGCCGCCGCCGGCATCGCGATCAGCACGCGCTTCGGGGTGCCGTTCAGCGGGACGACGACGGTCCAGCGCAACACGCTCGTCCGGACCGGCAGCCGTGAGCCCAACTGGCCCGCGGAGCTCGGCGCGCTGTGGATCTACGCGGACGTGCACGCGATCGACGCGCCGATCGTGGTCCGGGACGTCGAGATCGTCGACAGCACCTACGCGGGCGTGCTCATGTCCTGGCAGAAGTCGATCCAGCAGGTCAGCTTCGACCGGGTGAGCGTCACGGGCTCGGGGACCCACGGCATCGAGATCCACGCGACGGGCAGCGCGTCGTTCGCGAACACCACGGTGTCGGGTTCGGGTTCCGGCGGCTTGCTCAACGACATGGGCTTCACGCTGCACCGTGGGAGCGGCAACTCGGGCTTCTGACCCGACCCGCTCGCGATCGTGCACGCTCAACCACGACGTGGCGCGCGGCCGAGCACGACGTTGCTGTCGTCATCCGGCGGATCACGACAGCAACGTCGTGCTCGGCTGGACCGAGGTGCCAGGGGCAGGGAGGGTCAGCGGCGCAGGCCGAGCGCGAGGGTCGTGCCGACGGCGAGGTGCTCGACGACGAGGAGCACCACCGCGGCGACGGCCGCGGCGACGAGCGGCACGGACCAGCGGGGGACGCGGAGTCGGGCGTCCCGCGGGACCGGCGGCCCGTCGGCCGCGACGGACGGGCCGGGGTGGCGGGGGACGTTCGAGATGCCGTTCGAGGCGGTCGGCGTCGTGGGCATGGGACTCCTCCTTCGTCACGCGACGAGGGCCGCGTGCTCACGCGGATGGGGCCGCGGCCGGCGAGGTGCCGACGTCTCTGACGCTCGCGGCGACGCCGCGTCCTGCGCACCGGCCGGAGGGCGACGGCCGTCCCGACCCCCGCCCGTCCCCGATCCTCCCGCCGGACCTCGACCCCCGACCTTGGTCGGTGGTCGCCCGCCACGCCGCGTCCTAGCGTCCGGAGCATGACCACACCGACCGACTGCCCTCCGCTCGCCGGGCGCCCCGTCCTCGCGACGGCCGCCGCCCGCCGTGACGGGGACCGCCCGCTGGTCCCGTGGTTGGCGTTCGCCGTCGCGTGGTTCGCCGTGGCGGCGCTCACCGCGGCCGCGACGGCCGGGATCGTCGGCCAGGACGAGCCTGGCGCGCAGCCCGCGCTCGACGTCGCCGTCGGGGTCCTGGCCCTCGCGGCCCTCCCCCTGCTCTGGTCGCGGTCCCCGCGCGACGCCCCGGTGCTCGGCGCCCTGGTCCTCGCGTCGCTGTCGGCGTGCTCCGGCGCGGCGACGCCCGCCTCGACGGTGGCGACCCTGCAGGTCGCGCGCTGGTACCCGGCGCGCACGGCGGTCCCGGTCGCGGTCGCCGGCTTCCTGGGCCACGCCGTGCAGGCGCTGCGGCGGCCGCAGGCGCTCCCGCTCGGCTGGTGGCTCCTGTGCGACCTCGCGGTGCACGCGGCCCTGCTGGGCTGGGGGATGTACTGGCAGGCGCGGGCCCAGCTGATGTGGTCGCTGCGCGACCGCGCCCGGCGCGCCGAGGCCGAGCAGGAGCGCCGCGTCGCCGAGGCGCGGGTCGCGGAGCGCACGCGGATCGCCCGCGAGATGCACGACACGCTCGCCCACCGGCTCTCGCTCCTCGCCGCGACGGCCTGCGCGCTCGAGTACCGCCCCGACGCCGACCCCGCGCGGCTCGCCCGCGCGGCGGGCCTGGTCCGGGCCGCGGTGAGCTCCGCGCTCGGCGACCTGCGCGACGTCGTGCGCGTGCTGCGCGCGGACCCCGACGACGTCGAGGGCGGTGCCCCCGCGCCCCAGCCCACGCTCGACGACCTCGACCGCCTCGTCGCCGAGGCGCGCGAGGCGGGCGGCGACGTCGTCTACGAACGGTCGGGGTCGGCGGACGTGCCGCGGTCGGTCGAGGTCGCGGCGTTCCGCGTCGCGCAGGAGGGGCTGACGAACGCCCGCCGGCACGCGCCGGGCGGTCCCGTCGCCCTGCGGGTCGCCGTGCGGGCCGGCGAGGTGCGCGTCACGGTGTCCGACGGCGGCCCGCGCCTCGTGACGGTCGGCGGCGCCGTGGGAGGGGCGACCGGCGAAGGGACCGGTACCGGGCTCGTCGGGCTGCGCGAGCGCGTCGACCTGCTCGGCGGCACCCTCGACGCCGGGGCACGGGACGAGGGATTCGTGCTCGACGTCCGGCTACCGTGGGACACGTGAGCGAGCAGGGTGGACGCGGGGCGGCACGCACGTGAGCGATCGGCACGACGGAGCGGTCCGGGGCGACGCGCCGCGGACCCGGCTTGTGATCGTCGACGACGACGCGCTCGTCCGCGCGGGACTGCGGCTCATGCTCGACGGCGCGCACGGCATCGAGGTGGTGGGCGAGGCCGCGGACGGGGCCGAGGTCACGGCCGTGCTCGACGCGCACCCGACCGACGTCGTGCTCATGGACCTGCGCATGCCGCGGGTCGACGGGATCGAGGCGACCCGGCGGGTGCGGTCGCGGGCGGGCGCACCGGCCGTCGTCGTGCTCACGACGTTCGACAGCGACGAGGAGGTCGTCGGCGCCCTGCACGCCGGGGCGTCCGGCTACCTGCTCAAGGACATGCCGCCCGAGCGGATCGTGGCGGCGGTCCGCGCGGCGGCGGCCGGCGAGCCGGTGCTGTCACCGGAGATCGCGCGGCGCCTCATGACCTCGGTCGCGGACGCGGGCGGCGAGCGCGACCGCGCGCGGGCGGCGCTCGACGCGCTCACCGGGCGGGAACGGGACGTCGCCGTCGAGCTCGGCCGCGGCGCGGCGAATGCCGAGATCGCGGCAGCCCTGTTCCTCAGCGTGCCGACGGTCAAGGCGCACGTGTCGAACGTGCTGCTCAAGCTGGGCCTGGAGAACCGGACGCAGGTCGCGCTGCTCGTCCACGCGGCCGGCCTCGACTGACCGTCAGTCGCCCGGCCACTCCCCCGTCCAGCGCTCGAACGCCCGGGCCCCGCCGCGGTCGATGAGCGCCTTCACCGCGGCGAAGATCGCGCCCTGGATCAGCGCCGCGACGAGGATCTCGCGCAGCGAGTACTCCGACTCGAGCGGCTTGGGCGCGTCGGAGCGGTGCCCCGGGGTGACACGCTTGTAGACCTGCTTGAACACCTGGCCCGCGACGAGCCCACCCACGATCGAGCTGGCGAGCCCCACCGGGCGGTAGAGGATCTTCGCGGCCTTGCCGCCGGTCTTCTCCGGGGGATGAGTCCCCGCCGTCACGTCGTCGCTCATCCTTCGACGCTAGGACGGCTGCGGCTCTCTCGCCCGTCGCACGGCCGCGAGCGCCGTCGCGGAGGCGGTCAGGCCGGGACGACGGCGCACCCCGCCGGGTCGACCACGACCCGCACGCGGTCGCCCGGCCTCGGGCCCGCGTCGCCACCGGCCGCGAGCGCCACGAGCCGGGCGGGCGCGCCGCCGTCGGTCCCGGGGAGGTCGACGTCCGCCGTGACCTCGACCGCGCCGCGGCGGAACACGCTGCCGACGACCGTCGCGCCCCACGTGCCGTCCGCCGAGGCGTCCCCGGGGGCAAGGCGCAGCCCGCGCGGGCCGATCGCGAGCAGGCCCCCGGCACCACGCGGGACGAACGCCTGGTACCCGAGGAACTCGGCGACCCGACGCGAGGTCGGCGCACGCCACAGGTCCTCCGGCGGCGCGACCTGGAGCAGCAGGCCGGCGTCCATGACGGCGACGCGGTCGGCGACGGTGAACGCCTCGTCGTGGTCGTGGGTGACGAAGACGGCCGTCGTCCCGGTGGCCCGCAGAGCGTCGCGCAGGTCGAGCGCGAGGCGCTCGCGCAGCCCCCGGTCGAGCGCGGACAACGGCTCGTCGAGCAGGAGCAGCCGGGGCCGCGGCGCGAGCGACCGCGCGAGCGCGACGCGCTGGCGCTCTCCCCCGCTGAGCGTCGCGACGGCGCGGCGCTCGTACCCGGCGAGCCCGACGACGTCGAGCAGCTCGGCCACGCGCGCGTCACGCTCGGCGCGGGGCAGGCCCGCGATGCCGTAGGCGACGTTCCCCGCGACGTCACGGTGCGGGAAGAGCTGGCCCTCCTGGAACATGAGCCCGAAGCCGCGCCGGTGCACCGGGACGCCCGCGAGGTCGCGCCCGTCCCACGCGACCGAGCCCGACGCGACGGGCTCGAGCCCCGCGACGGCGCGCAGCAGGCTCGACTTACCGCACCCGCTCGGCCCGAGCAGGGCGAGCACCTCGCCGGGTGCGACGTCGAGCGTGACGCCCGCGACCGCCGTCGTGCCGGGGTCCGTGCGCGCTCCCCCGGCGCCGCGCCCGCCGTACCGCACGACGACGTCGCGCACCGCGAGCCCGGTGCCCTCCCCGGTGCCGGGGCGCGACTGCTCCGGCATGCCCGTGCGCGCGGGGGCGGAATCGGTCTGCACCATCAGAACTCTCCTCCGGGTCGGTCGCCGCGCAACCGCTCGGCGAGCAGCATGACGGTCGCGGTCAGCAGCGCGAGGACGACGCTCGCCGCGAGCGCCATGCCGTAGTTCTCGGCCCCCGGGCGCCCGATGAGCCGGAAGATCACGACCGGCAGCGTCGCACTGTCCGGGCGGGCGAGGAACGACGTCGCACCGAACTCCCCGAGCGAGACCGCGAACGCGAACCCGACCGCGAGGCCGAGCGACCGCGCAGCGATGGGCCCGTCGACGCTGCGGAACACGCGGCCGGGGCCGGCGCCGAGGGTCGCGGCGGCCTCGCGCAGGCGCGGGTCGATCGCGCGCAGCGTCGGCAGGACCGTGCGCACGACGAGCGGGATCGCGACGACCGCCTGCGCGATCGGCACGAGCAGGTCGGACGTGCGCAGGTCGACGTCGAGGCCGAGCGGCCGGTCGAGCGTGAGGAGGAACCCGAAGCCGACCGTCACGGCGGAGACCCCGAGCGGGAGCATGAAGACGGAGTCGAGCACGGAGATCGCGCGCCGCCCGCCGCGGGACCTCGGCCGGCGCGACACGACGAGCGCGACGAGCCCGCCGATCACGACGGCGAGCACGGTCGCGAGCGCGGCGGTCCGCAACGAGTTGCCCGCCGCCTCCCACACGGTGACGGACAGCGCGTTGCGCCCGCCCGTGGTGCCGAGGTTCGCGTAGTTGTCGAGCCCCCAGGCGCCGCCCGGGACGCGGAACGAGCGCACGACGAGCGTGCCGAGCGGCAGCCCGACGAGCACGACGACCACGGCCGCCGTGAGCGCCGCCGGGGCGAGGTCGCCCGTCGGGCGGCCGTCGCGCCACAGGCGCAGCGGGTGCGCGGACGACGCCGACGACGACAGGTTCAGGGCGCGCTCGCGCCGGGCCCGCGTGCGGTTCGCCACCGTGAGCGCCGCCGCGACGACCACGAGCTGCACGACCGACAGCACCGCGGCCGTGCGCAGGTCGAGGAACTGCGTGGTCTGGATCCAGATCTCCGTCTCGATCGTCCCGTAGCGGATGCCGCCGAGCACGAGCACGACGCCGAACGCCGTCGCGCAGAAGAGGAAGACGATCGACGCGGCGCTCGCGATCGCGGGCGTCAGCGCCGGGAGCGTCACCGTGCGGAACGCACGCCACGGCGTCGCGCCGAGGGCGCGCGCCGCCTGCTCGGCGCGCGGGTCGAGGTGCTCCCACAGCCCACCGACCGTGCGCACGACGACCGAGTAGTTGAAGAACACGAGCGCGACGACGATCGCCGCGAACGTCTCGTCGAGCCGCAGGAACCCGAGCGGGCCGCTCTGGACGAGCAGCGACCGGAACGCGACGCCGACGACGACGGTCGGCAGCACGAACGGCACCGTGACGAGCGCGCGCACGACCCGCCGCCCGGGGAACCGGCACCGGTACAGCACGTACGCGCCGGGCACGCCGAGCAGCAGCGACAGCGCCGTGCCGAGCACGGCCTGCCAGAGCGTGAGCGCGACGATCCGCCACGTGCGGGGCTCGGAGAACACCTCCGCGAACCCCGAGAGGTCGAGGGCGCCGTCGTCCCCGACGAACCCGCGCGCCACGAGCGTGACCACCGGCCACGCGAAGAACACCCCGAGGAACACCAGCGGCACCGCCGCCGCGATCCCCCACAGCACCCCGCGCCCGACGCCGCCTCGCCAGGTCGCCCGGCCCCTCACCACGGCTCTACCTCGCGCGACCACGGTTCTACCCCGCGCGACCACGGTTCTACCCCGCGCGACCACGGTTCTACCTCGCGAGGTAGAGGCGTGGTCATGCCCGCCAGCGGACCGGCGACGGGCGTCAGTCGACGACCGTCGCCGTCCATGCCTTGATCCACTCGTCGCGATGCGCCGCGATGTCGGCGGGCGCGACCTCGAAGGGCTCGTCGGCGAGCGGCGCGAACTCGGCCCAACCGTCGGGCAGCGCGACGGAGTCGTCGGCGGGGTACATGTACATCTGCTCGGGCACGTCGGCCTGGAACGCCTCGCTCACGAGGAAGTCGAGGAGCTGCTGCGCGCCCTCGGGGTTCTTCGCGTTCGCGAGCACGCCCGCGTACTCGACCTGGCGGAAGCACGTGTCGAGCAGCGCGCCGGTCGTGGACGCCGAGCCGTCCTCGGTGAGCGTGAACGCGGGCGACGTCGAGTACGACAGCACGAGCGGGCGCGGCCCGGCACCCTCGGAGCCGGAGAAGTCGACGTAGTACGCGTCCGACCAGCCGTCGACGACCTTCACGCCGTTGGCGCGCAGGTCGGCCCAGTAGTCCTCGAAGCCGTCCTCGCCGAACGCCCCGACGGTCGCGAGGAGGAACGCGAGGCCCGGGGACGACGTCGCGGGGTTGGTCACGACGAGGAGGTCCCGGTACTCCGGCTTCGCCAGGTCCTCGAGCGTGACGGGCTCGGGGATCCCCGCGTCGGCGAACCACGCGTGGTCGACGTTGACGCACACGTCGCCGAGGTCGACCGCGGTGAGCTCGTCGCCGTCGCCGACGGCGTACGAGGCCGCCGAGTCGGACAGGTCCTCGGGCGTGTAGGGCGCGAGCACACCCTCGTCGATCGCGCGCGACGCGAACGTGTTGTCGATCCCGAACACCACGTCGCCCAGCGGCGAGTCCTTCGTGAGGATCAGCTGGTTGACGAGCGCACCACCGTCTCCGGGCGCGACCTGCTCGACGGTGAGCCCGCTCTGCTTCTCGAACGCGGCGAGGACCTCGTCGCTCACGGCGAAGGAGTCGTGGGTGACCAGCGTGACCGTGCCCCCGGCGTCCGACGACGCGTCGTCGCCCCCCGAGCCTGACGTCGTGTCGCCGCCGCCGCACGCGGCGAGCGCGAGGAGGGCGAGGGTCGTCCCCGCGCCGGTGGCGAGGGACCGGGCCCGGTGGGTGCGGGCGGTCGTGCGCTGCATGTGTCCTCCCAGGACGTTCAGGAGGGGTCCACCGGCCGCGCGACCGAGCCGCGACGAGCGCGGGAGACCGCACGAGCAGGTGATCGAGATTCCCGACTTCCTCCACCGGTGCTAACCGGATCAGGTTCGAGGGTCTGCGGTGGTCCGCACTCTCAGCTCCTCCAGGAGCTCCCCTGTCGTTCTCATCGAGCCTACACCGGCCCGTCCCTGGGGAAGGCCCCTGAGAGAACCCTGAGAGCCGCCGTGCAGCGACCAGGGGGCGGTCCGGGCCGGTCCCCGATGCCGGGGGGACCGCCGCCACGGGAGGGTCGTGGCGACCGGCCGGGAGACCCTGCCGACGACCGCAGAAGGGGAAGGAACGATGAGCAGCAGACCTGAGACGGACGGTACGGCGACGACGGCCACCGCGTCCGCCGAGATCGCGGGGGGCGCGACGACACGTCCCGTGATCGCGACCGCCCGCGGCCTCGTGAAGACGTACGGGCGCGGCGAGGCGACCGTCCGCGCGCTCGACGGCGTGGACGTCGACCTCGAGCGGGGGCGCCTGACCGCGATCATGGGCCCGTCCGGGTCGGGCAAGTCGACCCTCATGCACTGCCTCGCAGGGCTGGACTCCCCCACCGCGGGGACCGTCGTGGTCGACGGGGAGACCGTCTCCGCGATGAGCGAGCGGCGACTGACCCGGCTGCGGCGCACGCGCATCGGGTTCGTCTTCCAGTCGTTCAACCTCGTCCCGACGCTGACCGCGGAGGAGAACATCGTGCTCCCGCTGGCGATCGCACGGCGTCCCGTGGACCGGGAGTGGTTCGAGCGCGTGGTCGACGCCGTGGGGCTGCGCCCGCGGCTCGGGCACCGCCCGGCGGAGCTCTCGGGCGGGCAGCAGCAGCGCGTCGCGTGCGCGCGGGCGCTCGTGTCCCGGCCGGCGGTCGTGTTCGCGGACGAGCCGACGGGCAACCTCGACTCGCGCGCCGCGGCCGAGGTGCTCGGCTTCCTGCGCGCCTCGGTGGACGACCTCGGCCAGTCCGTCGCGATGGTCACGCACGACCCGACGGCGGCGTCGTACGCGCACCGCGTCCTGTTCCTCGCCGACGGCCGCCTCGTGACCGAGCTACGCGACCCGACTCCGCAGGCCGTCCTCGACACGCTCGGGGCCCTCACGCCGGCGGCGCCCGCGGGCGCGCACGCCGCCCCGGCCGCGCACGAACCGGCGGCCGTCCGATGATGGGACGGATCGCGCTGCGCGGCGTGCGCGCGCACGGTGCCCAGCTCGTGCTGTCGGTGCTCGCGGTGACGATCGGCGTCGCGTTCGTCACCGGCACGTTCGCGCTGCGCGCGATGCTCGCGACGACGTTCGACGGCATCGTCGCGTCGTCGGTCCAGGCCGACGCGTACGTGCGCGGCGCGGCCTCCGCCGGGTCCGCGCTCGAGTCGTCGTCCGCGCAGCTCGGCGGGGCCCGCGGCCTCGTCCCGGCGGACCTGGCGGGCGCGCTCGACGCGCGCGACGACGTCGACCTCGCGCTCGCGGAGGTGAGCGGCCCCGCCGTCCTCGTGGGCGCCGACGGCACCGCGGTGCTCAGCACGCAGGCGCCGAGCATGGCCGTCGGCTACGACCCCCGGGACCCCGGGCCGCGCATCGTGGAGGGCCGCGCGCCGGAGGGCGTCGACGAGGTCGCGCTCGAGTCCGCGACGCTCGAGGCGTCGGGGCTCGCGGTGGGCGACACGACCGACGTCGTGCTCGGCGACGAGGTGCGGCCCGTGCGCGTCGTCGGCGAGCTCTCGCTGTCCGCGCCGATGGCGGGCGCGACGATCGTCCTGCTCGACGCCGAGACGGCCGCCGCGACGTACGCGCCGGACGGCCTGGTGCCGTCCGTCGCCCTGTACGCCGCCGACGGCGTCTCGCCCGAGGCGCTGCGCGACGCCGTCGCGACGTCCCTCCCGGACGGCACCGAGGCCGTGACGGGCGCGGAGCTGCGCGAGGAGACGAGCAGCGCGATCGCCGACCAGCTCGGCTTCGTGTCCACGTTCCTGCTCGTGTTCGCCGCGCTCGCGCTGTTCGTCGGCACGTTCATCATCACCAACACGTTCGCGATGCACGTGCGCCGCCGCACGCGCGAGCTCGCGCTGCTGCGCGCGGTCGGGGCGTCGCCGGCCCAGGTGTTCGCCTCGGTGCTGGGGCAGGCCACGGTCGTGGGGGTGGTCGGCGCGGTGCTGGGCGTCGCGGCCGGGTTCGGGCTCGCCGAGCTCGCGCGGGCCGGGCTCGGCGCGGTGGGCATGGAGCTCGCCGGGTCGCTGCCCGTGACGACCGCCGGGATCGTGGTCCCCCTCGTCGTCGGGGTCGTGGTGTCCGTCGTCGCGGCGGCACTGCCCGCGCGGCACGCGGCGCTCGTCCGGCCCGTGGAGGCCATGCGGGCCGACGTCGTGCGGCCCGCGGGCGCGGGCGTGGCCCGGGTGGTCGCGGGCACGCTGGCCCTGGTCGCGGGCGCGGGCCTCGTCGTCGGGGCGGCGGGGGTGGGGAGCGGCGGAGCGCCGCTCCTCGGGCTCGGCGCGGTCGGGGTCGTCGCGGGCGTCCTGCTCCTCTCCCCGCTCGCCGTCGGCCCCGTGCTCGGCGTCCTCGCCGCGCCGTTCGTCGCGCTCGCCCGCCCGCTCGGCGGGCTCGCGCGCGGCAACGTGACGCGTCAGCCGCGCCGCACGGCCGCGACCGCCGGGGCCCTCGTGGTCGGCATGGCGCTCGTGTCGACGACGTCGGTCCTCGCGCTCTCGGCACGCGAGTCCGTGACCGGCATCGTCGACGAGGAGACCGCTGCGGACCTCGTCGTCCGGTCCGCGACCCCGTACCTGCCCGCGGGCGTCGCGGGCGACGTCCGCGCCGTGCCCGGCGTCGCGTCCGTCGACCTCACGACGTACGGGCAGGTCGTCGTCGACGACGAGCCGCAGCTCGTCGTCGGGTTCCCCGCCGAGGGCTTCGGCCGGTCGGTCCGCACGACGGCGGTCGAGGGCGACCTCGACGCGTACGCCCGCGGGGAGGCCGCCGTCATGGAGGACGCGCTCGACGAGCACGGCTGGGCGCTCGGCGACGTGGTGCGGGTCGCCGACCCGACCCGGCCCGACCTCCCGGCGCGCGACGTCCGCATCGGCGCCGTGATCGACTCCCACGCGTTCTCGGTCGACATGCTGCTGCCGCCGGACGTCGCCGCCGCGGTGGGCGCAACGACCCCGGAGATGCTGTTCCTCGACGCCGAGGCGGGTGCCGACCTCGCGGCCGTCCGGGAGGGGGTGTCGGACGCCGTCGCGCCATACGTCGTGGCGAGCGTGCTCGACGCCGACGAGTTCGCCGGGCAGGTCGCGTCCCAGGTCGAGTCGATCCTCGCGATCGTCTACGCCCTGCTCGGCCTGTCCGTCCTCGTCGCCGTCCTCGGGATCGTCAACACGCTCGCGCTGTCCGTCGTGGAACGCACGCGCGAGATCGGGCTCCTGCGCGCCGTCGGACTCGGCCGGGCGCAGCTCTCGGCGACGATCGTCATCGAGTCGGTGCTCGTCGCCGTCTTCGGGACGGCCGTCGGGCTGGTCGTGGGGACGGGCCTGGCCGCCGCGCTGCCCTCGGTGCTCGCGGAGGAGGGCTTCACGACCCTCGCCGTGCCGTGGGCGCAGCTCGGCGCGATGCTCGCGCTCGCAGCCGTCGTCGGGGTCGTGGCCGCCGTCTGGCCCGCGGTCCGCGCGGCGCGGCTGCCCGTGCTCGACGCGGTGAGCCAGGACTGACCGCGCCCTTCGCCGCCCGGCGCGTGCCGGGCGGCGAAGGGTCCACGGTTCGCACTACGGTGGGAGCACGCCCCGCGCCGACCGGCGCCCCGACCGACGGAGGACCCCTCGTGGCCGACACGAACGAGACCGAGCAGACCCTGGCCCTGAAGGTCGGGACCGTCGCCCTCACCTTCGCGGCGGGCTGGGCCGCGCAGAAGCTCGTCACGTTCGTCTGGGCGAAGGTCACGGGCCACGACGCCCCGAAGGACCTCGACGACGAGGAGGTCGGCATCGTCTCGGCCGTCACGTTCGCCGCGGTCGCCGCAGGCGTCGGCGTCCTCGCGCGCCGGTTCGCCGGCAAGGAGGCCAAGCGCGTCGTCGCCCGCCTCGCGTCGCGCGCGTAGCCTCCGTCACGCGCACCGGTACCCTGGCGCGCGTGACGGCCCCATCGGCGACCCCCGCGAGCCCGACGACGGCACCCGCGGACCCCGTCCTGCGCTCGGGCCGGCGCGTGCTCGCCGACGCGGGACGCCTGCTGGCCCGGCACTGGCCCGCGCTCGTCGCGGTCGCCGTCCTCGCCGAGGTCGTCCACGAGCTCGCGCTGCGGGCCGCGCTCGCCGTCGCGCCGTCGTCTGGGGTGCTCGGCCTGCTCGTGCTGTGCTTCTCGCCGCTCGCGACCGTCGTCGGCATCGTGGTCATGCTGCACGTCCTGCGCCGCGAGCCGCGGACCGAGCGTGACCGCCTCGAGGTCCGGTCGCTGCTCGGCTCGATCGCGTCCGTCCTCGTGCCCTACCTCGTCATCTACGAGTTCTACGGCGGCCTGTCGTCCGACTGGCAGGCGTACATCGACGCCGCCGCGCTCGAGCACGCGTTCGCGGCCGGGTCCGGGATCGAGACCGCCAGCCCGGTCCCCGAGGGGTTCGGCCTCACCGTCGTGCTCGTCGTCGCGGGCGCGCTGCTCGCCCGCACGCTGCTCGAACGCCTCGCCCGGCGCGTCGACCGCGGCGTCTCCGCGGCGGGCGGCGACGCGCGGCGCAGCGCGCGCTCCGCCGCCGTCCGCATCGCGGCGGGCTACTGCGAGGTCGTGTGGATCGTCGTCGGCGCGTTCACCGTCACCGCGGTCGTCGGGCGGGTTCGTGAGTGGTGGACGACGCGCGTGGTCGTCGTCGAGACCACGACCTGGTGGGACGGCGTCGTCGCGCGCGTCGACGTGCTCAAGCCGCTCGTCGACGCCCTGGGCCCGGTGACGTCCCTCCTCCTCGCGGGCGTCGTCACCGGGCTCGTCGTGCCGCTCGCCTGGCTCACGCTCGGCACGATCGTCTACGGCGTCGAGGCGATCGACGTCGTCGACCCGGCGCACGCGACCGTGGACGGCACCGAGCCCGCGGGCCGCGCGACGCGCGTCGTCGACCGGTTCAACCGGACCCTCGGCGAGAGCGGCGCGCGCAAGGCCTGGGAGCTCATGCTCGACCCCGGCCGGCGGTTCGGCGGGCTCGTGGGCGCGCTCGGCATGCTCTGGCGCAGCCGGTGGAGCGCCGTGCTGCTCTTCTGCGTCGCGTTCGCGCTCCTGACGCTCGCCGAGCAGGTCGTCTACACCGTGGCGCAGGCGCTCGTCGGCCAGCCGGGGATCGTCGCGTGGCGCGCGCTCGTCGGTCCCCTCGACATCGTCGCGACGGTCGTCGTGCAGGTGCTCACCACCGTGCTGCTCGCCGCCGCGGCGGACGCGCTGCTCGCGAGCCTCGGCCTGCCGTCGGCGCTGCGCACGCGGCGCGTGGCGCGGTCACGGACGCAGACCGACGCCGAGGCCCGCACGGGAGCCGACAGCGGGATCGGCGCGGCGAACGCGGCGACCGGCGGCCCGTCACTCGGCTGAGACGGCTGCGGCGCGCTCGTCGCCCGGCCTGGCGTCGACGAGCAGGGCGGCGGCGACGACGTCACGGATCTCGGTGTCCGTGAGGGCGTGGTCCCGCGCGAGGCGGACGAAGCGCGCGGCGGCGTCGGTCACCGCGGCGCGGTCGAGCGTCGCGGGGGGCGCCGTGACGACCGTCCCGACGCGCCTGCGGGTGGTCACGAGCCCTGCCGCCTCGAGGTCGCGGTAGGTCCGCGCGACGGTCCCGGACGCGATGCCGAGGTCGTTCGCGAGCGCGCGCACGGTCGGCAGACGCTGCCCGTCCGCGAGGTCGCCCGCCGCGACGAGCGCCGCGAGCTGCGCGCGGAGCTGCTCGTACTGCGGGACCGAGGAGTCGAGGTCGATGCGGACGGCGAGGCTCACGCGGCGACCCCCGCGGACTCGTGCGCCGCCGTCTCGGTCGGCGCCGGGTCGCGCGCCGGCCACACCAGGGCCGCCAGGGCCGCGACCACCACCGCCATCGCCACGAGGAGCAGCACGTTCCCGGCATGGAGGTAGCCCGGGCTGAGCCCGGGGCCCGGTCGGACGCCGCCGCCGTTCCCCAGCCCGAGCCAGCGCAAGGAGAGCCCTCCCATCGCGGCGAGGCCGCCGAGGGTCAGGCCCAGGACGAGCTGGGTGGCGCGCTCGACACGGCGGGCCACCCGGCGACGCAGCCACATGTCCCACTCCTCGCCCACGTCCTCGACCGCCGGTCGCGACACGACGAGGCGCAGCACCACCTCGGAGGCCACGACGGCGACGACCGCAGCGACGACGAGCGGCACGGTCCACAGCCATCCCGGGAAGGGCGCGACCGTGTACGCCTCGTACGGGCCCACGACGCGGGAGATCGAGCGCGGGCCGTCGGAGAGGAGCCCGAACGCCGTGCTCGCGACGGCGATGCCCCCGGCCCAGACCCACGCGAGGCGACGGGTGGCCGTCGGGACGACGTCGACCGTCGAGCGCGCGACGAGCCGCGCCTCGCGCTGCCGGTGCCGCGGGCGCGGCCAGGTGAGCTCGCCCACGGCGTGGACTGCCAGGGCTCCGACGAGCGCGGCGAGCGGCAGCACAGCCGTCGCCCGGGCTCCGAGCGGGACGAGCCCGAGATACAGGTACAGCGGCGGCACCAGGATCCCCGCCGTGACGAGCAGCCCCGACCCGGCGCTCGTCACCGCCGCGTGACGCACCGCGCGTCGGCCCGCCGAGCTCGGGACGACGGCGCGCCGCCCGTCCCACCACAGGAGCGCGACGACGACCGCCACGGCCAGCAGCACGAGATCGGCGGCGAGCGCCACCGGGAGCGGCAACGGGTTCCCCAGCATCCACGACACCCAGCTCACGGCGCACCTCCGATTGAGTTCATTGATCATGAACTATGTTCATTAAAAGGAGCGATGTCAACCGCGTCGAGCAGGTGCGGCTACGCCGCGGGGGCCGGCAGCGACCAGAAGGCGGGGAGGAGCTCCGGCTCGACGAGGCGCACCTCGGCGGGCTGGGCGTCGTCGGGCGTGAGGAAGTACTGGGTGCTGCGGCTCGAGACTGCGCCCGTGCACGCCGGGGCCTCGGGGTAGGGCATGCCCGGGATCGACGACGCTCCCGCGGTGAACTCCCGTCCGGCCGCGTCGAGCAGCACGACCTCGCACGCCGAGTACGTCTCCTCCTCGCTCGCCGGGGCGTCGGGCGCGTCCGACCGCAGCGACACGTCCGCGGCCCAGAGCGTGTAGCCCTCGGGCGCCTCGACGCGCTCCCGGTACCCGTCGTCGAGCCAGTCGACCGCCTCGAGACCGACGAGTCGCGCCCGGACCTCGCCGACCTGCACCCAGCCCTCGGCGTCCGCCGCCGGGGCGCTGCGCGGCTCCGACGTCCACCACCCCTGCACGGTGTCGGAGCGCCACGTCAGGACTCCGAGCGCCGCGAGCGCGCCCACGAGCACGACCAGCCACCACCGGTTCGCGCGCCACCATCCCACGCTCGGTCCGCCGCTCATGCGTCCCACCCACCCGGGACGAGCGCGGGCTCCAGCACCTCGACGACGGCGTCCGCCGTGGGGCGCTCGAGGCGTCCGAGGTCGATCTCGGCGATCGCCTGCGGACGGTCGACGTCCGCGTCGTCGTGCTCCGTGAGCACCCGCAGCACGACGCCCCCGTCGAGCGCTCGCGCGGGGACCTCGACGACGACGGTCCCCGCCTCGGGGACGTCCGGGTCCACGAACGTGCTCATCATCGAGTTGCTCACGCGGTGCGACGCCGCGTGGTCGCGCCCCTCGGCGTCGCGCAGCTCGAGCGCCTCGATGCCCGCCTCCGCCGTCGTGCCGGAGACCGCGAGGTCCACCGCGACCCAGACGCCGTCCGTCGTCAGGGTGTCGAACCCGTCCTCCAACGTCGTGCCGGTGCGCACGTCGTCGACGCGGACGCGCAGCGGCCCGGCGGCGACGACGTCGCCCACGGCGCCGCGCGACGTCGTCGCCGTGAGCGTGGGCCACCACGAGTCGACGCGCGACACGGCCGCCCCGGCGCCCACGGCGAGGACGAGCAGGAGCACGGTCACGACGACGCGGCTGCGGCGCGGGCGCGCGTCCGCCCGCGCCCCGGTCCCGACGGCGCTCGCGGCGGCGGTCGTGGGCGACGTCGCCTCGACGGTCTCCTCGGTCACCACGCCTCCTCGTCCTCGGGCGGGTCCACGATGCCCGGGGGCACGTCGCCGGGCGGGACGTCGACGAGCACCACGGACCCGGTCTCCGCCCAGCGCCGTCCCCCGCCGACCGTCATGTCCCGGTAGCGGAACGTCGGGAGCGTGACCGTGAGCGGCTCGTCCGGCGCGACGGACGTGGCGCCGCCCTCCGGGACCGTCACCGGCCAGAGCAGCGCGACGTCCTCGGGCAGCCCGGGCTGGAGCACGGGGTAGACCGAGGCGTCGCGCACGAGCAGCGTCGGGTCGGGGCGGTCCGGCTCGGCGTCGCCCGCGAGCGCCAGGCCGCCGGGCAGCTCGTCGGGGAGCGTCACGGCGGTGCGGTCCGGACGGCGCGGCTCGCGGTCGGTGTCGAGCGCGCCCACGACCACGACCAGCCAGGCGTCCGCGCCGGAGTCCTCGAGCGCGGACACCTGGACGGCGTCCGTCACGGACCACGACCGCACCGTGAGGTCGAACGGTCCCGTCGGGACCGGCTCCCCCGCGGCGGCGCGGGTCGGGCCGGCGTCGGCGGCGACGTGCTGCGCGAACCCCCCGGCCGCCGCCGTCCCGGCCACGACACCGACCACGACAACCAGGGCGATGCGGCGCGGCCACGTCCCGACGACCGCGCGGAGCACCGGGACGCTGCGGGCGGCCCTCGGCTCGGTCGACGTCACGGCGCGCATCCTACGGGGCGGGCGACGGCCCCGTCAGGCCCCGCGGACGAGGAGGGTCGTGACCGGCCCCATGACGATCGCGTACATGAACGCGAAGAACAGCGTGTGCAGCACGACGAACAGCAGGGCGTTGCGCACGGCGCCCCGGGCCCGGAAGTGCGAGACGAGCTTGCGCACGAACTCCACGGGGTGGGCCAGGTCCCAGCTGTTGAACCGCACGTACCGACCCAGGTAGATGCCGACGGACACGAGCGCGAGCACGGCGAGCACGGCGATCCACGACGCCGGCCGGTGGAACGGGTCGTCGTCGTTCGGGTACAGCACGAGGACGAACAGCGCCTGCGCGAGGAACACGTTGACCACGGTGTTCATGACGCCCGACATCGCCAGCGTGAGGACCGCGACGATGTCGTACCAGAGCGGGACGTCCTCGCCCTCCTGCCGGTGGCTGTAGTTGAGCTCGGTGACGAGGTACCCGGCGTTGGGCAGCAGCAGGAGCCACACGAGGAACCCGGCGACCGCGACCGTGAGGACCACCCACGGCGGCGCCCCGCCCGCGATGAGCACGGCGTCCACGAGCACGACCAGCCCCAGCACCAGGACGGGGGCGATCGACAGCCCGATGTTGAGCAGCATCGGCCGGTACAGGCGCGTGCGGTAGAGCGGGGCGCGCAGCACCACGAGGGCGAGCGCGTACACGTTGAGCAGGGCCACGCCCCCGAAGAGCCAGTCGAGCACGCCCCCACGGTACGGGGGGTTCCCCGCGCGCGGCGCGGGGAGCGTCGTTAGCGTGGAGGTGCTCGACGCAACGATCTCCCCCGTGCCCGGCGACGGGCACCTCCCTCCAGGAGTCGCCATGGCGCAGCAGGACGCGGGCAGGGCCGCCGGACCCGCCGCGACGACGACGTCGACGTCCACCTCCCCGACCCTCATGCTCGTCCTGGCGACCATCGGGTTCGCGGTGAACTTCTGGGCCTGGGCGCTCATCAGCCCGCTGGGCGCGGCGTACGGGCAGCTCTACGACCTCACGGACGTGCAAGTCTCCGTCCTCGTCGCCGTCCCCGTCGTCGTCGGGTCCCTCGGGCGCATCCCGGTGGGTGCGCTCACGGATCGCTACGGCGCCCGCGTCATGTTCCCCCTCGTGAGCGCACTGACCATCCTGCCCGTGCTCTTCGTCGGGCTCGTCGCGGACAACTTCGTCGCGCTGCTCGTCGGCGGGTTCTTCCTCGGCCTCGGCGGCACCGCGTTCGCCGTCGGCGTGCCGTTCGTCAACGCCTGGTACCCGCCCGCCCGCCGCGGCACCGCCGTCGGGATCTTCGGCATGGGCATGGGCGGCACCGCGATCTCCGCGTTCACCACCGTGCGCATCCGCGACGCGTGGGGAGACGCCGCGCCGTTCCTCCTCGTCGCCGCGATCCTCGCCGTGTTCGCCGTCGTGTCGTGGCTCCTGCTGCGCGTCCCGCCCGGCCGCGCGACCGCCCCCGCCGGCGGCTTCTGGGCCCGCACGTGGGCCACGTTCCGCCTGCCCGCGACGCTCCAGCTCTCGTGGCTCTACGCCGTCGGGTTCGGCGGGTTCGTCGCGTTCTCCGTCTACCTGCCCACGTTCCTCGTCAACGCCTACGACCTCACCGCCTCCGACGCCGCCGCCCGCACCGCGGGGTTCGTCGTGCTCGCCGTCGTCATGCGGCCCGTGGGCGGGGCGCTGTCCGACCGGTTCGGCGGCGTGCCCGTCTCCGTCGCGTGCTTCGCCGTCGTGACGGCGCTCGCCGCGGTCGTCGCGTTCCAGCCCGGGCTCGTGCCGGTCGGGACCATCGCGTTCCTCGGCCTCGCCGCCGGCCTCGGCGCGTCGTCGGGCGCGACGTTCGCGCTCGTCTCCAAGGTCGCGCCGGTCGAGAAGGTCGGCGCCGTCACCGGCCTCGTGGGTGCTGCGGGCGGCCTCGGCGGGTTCATCCCGCCGCTCCTCATGGGCGCCGTCTACCAGCTCGAGGGCACCTACGGCCTCGGCTTCGCGCTCCTCGCCCTCACCGCGCTCCTCACCCTGCTGTTCACCCTCGGCCCCGTCCGTCGCGGCGTCCAGGCCCGCGCCACCGCCTCGACCTGATTCCCTGAACCCCGATCTGCCGAGGTAGAACCCTGGTCAGCCGAGGTAGAACTGTGGTTCTTGTGCTCGACGGCGCGTGGTCGGGTTGGGTGGGCGGGGTGGGTGGTGGTGCCGCGTCTACCATCCGCCGCTCGTTCCTCACGGCTCCCGCCAGGCCCGCCACGACGCGGCACCACCACCCACCCCGCCCGGCGTCGTCTCCCCCTGGTCGTGACTCACCTGGGCGGCCGCCCGCGGTGTCCGTTCCGCCGGCCCGGTCCCCGTTGCCGCGTCCGGCCTCGGCGCGACGACGCCGCACCGCCGCCCCGGACCGCACCGGACAGGTGGTCTCGGTTCGTCCCGTTGTCTGACGAGCCGGGTCGCCTGTTCGGCTTGCCGGGACCACCTGGTCGGCCCGTGGCAAGGTCATGGTGGGCGACGGCCGAGCGGTGGGGGTGGGCTCGGATGCGAAGGGGCGTCAGAGCGGCGCTCCTCAGACCACGGCCGAAAGACCGAGGTGACGGCGCCGCAGCCCCGAGCATCCGAGGCCACCCCCACCGCGGACCCGACCACGCGGGCCGGAGTGCCGACCACGGTTCTACCTCGCGCGACCACCGTTCTACCTCGCGCGACCGCGGTTCTACCTCGCGAGTCAGGTGGACGCAGGAGAGGCCGGGGTGCGGGCGACGAGGCGCGGGAGGAGGAACCAGAGGCCGACGAGCAGGACGAGCGCGCAGCCGCTCGACCACAGCGCTGCCGTACGGTTCACGACGACGTCGACCACGAGCAGGACCGTCCCGGTGACGACGAACGCCAGGACGAGCACGCCCACGCGGGCGATGCGGTCGCTCATCGTGACGAGCGCCGTCTTGCGGTGCTTGCGGAAAAGCGCGCGGTGCAGGCTCACGGGCGTGACGAACAGACCGGTGGACAGCACGGCGAGCGCCACCAGGGTGAGGTAGACGCCGATCTGGAACGCGTCGAGGTCGCCGAAGCGCTGCTGGAACGGCAGCGTGAGCAGGAACCCCGTGAGGATCTGCACGCCCATCTGCATGACGCGCAGCTCCTGGAGCAGCTCTGCCCAGTTGCGGTCCGACCGCTCGTCCGCCGACTCGTCACGTCCGTCGCTGACCTGCGTGGTCATGAGTCCTCCCTCTGGCCGCCCCTGGGATAATCTTCCTTCTGCTGGGGTCAGGAATCGGCTCCGTCCTGATCGATCTCCGGGGACCCCCATCGATGGACGCTGCCCTGCCCTCCGACGTCGCGGAACCCGACGACGTCGTCCCTCCGGCTCTCGCCGACCTCCTCGCCGCCCTCGGCCCGGGTGATCCCCAGCCGGTCGGCCGCTTCCGCGTCGACGTCGCCACCGACACGTGGTGGTGGTCGGACGAGGTGTACGAGATGCACGGCTTCGCGCCCGGCGAGGTCGTCCCGACGACGGCGCTCGTCCTGTCCCACAAGCATCCCGAGGACCGCGATCGCGTCGCGAGCGAGCTCGCGCAGGCGGCGCGCACCGGGGAGCCGTTCGGGTCCATGCACCGCATCGTGGACGCGACGGGGGCGACTCGCACGCTCGCTGTGGCGGCGCAGGGGAAGAACCCGGGCGCGGACATCCCGTGGGCCCAGATCGTCGGCTACTTCGTCGACGTCACGACGGCGCACGCCGAGGCGGCGCGGCGGGAGGCGACGGCGTCGATCCGCGCGGCGGACGCGTCGCGATCGGTCATCGAGCAGGCGAAGGGCGTCCTCATGGCGGCCCTGCGCACGGGACCGGACGAGGCGTTCGAGCTGCTGCGCCGCCGCTCGAACGACGTCAACGTCCCGGTCCGCGAACTCGCACGGCGGTTGGTCGACGGCGTGGTGGGCGCGGGCCGTGAGTCGCCGGTCGACGACGTGACGCGCCGCCTGGTCGACGACCTGCTCGGCGCTCCCCGCGACGCGGAGGCGCGCGACGACGAGCCGGCCGCCGGCAGGTGAGACCGCCGGCCGCTGGGCGCTCGGTCAGTCCGCCTGCGGCGCACCGAGGCCCGGGATGCGACGCGTCTCGACGATCTCGCGCGCGATGTCGACGAGCTTGATGTTCGCGTCCTGGGACACTCGGCTCATGACCGCGAACGCGCGGCCGGCGCTCAGGGAGTAGCGCTCCATGATGATGCCCTGCGCCTGCCCGATGAGCGTGCGGGTCTGCACGGCGGACTGGAGCTGCTCCTCGGTGCGGGCTGCGGAGATCGCGGCTGCGGCGACGGCGGCGAACGTCGACGCGAGGTGGTGGTCGTCGGGTCCGAACACGTCGGGCTTCGTCGAGTACATGTTGAGCGCGCCGTGCGCGTTCTCGGACGTGTAGAGCTGCACGCACAGCATCGACCGGATCCCGAGCTCGCGCGCGGCGGTGGGCGCCCACCGTGGCCAGCGTGCGTCGGTCTCGATGTCGCCCGACTCGACGAGCGCATGGTCGTGCACCGCGTCCAGGCAGGGTCCCTCGCGGAGCTCGTACTGGAGCTCGTCACCGCGCGCGACGAGGGGGTCGGACACGGCGGGGCTCTCGATGCGCCCGCGCGTGACGAGAGAGACGCCCGCGGACTCGCACCCGTCCACCATCGACACGGCGAGCTCGACGACACGGTCGAGCGTCTGCTGGAGGGTCGGCTCGTCGGCGAGCGCCCGGGCGGCGTCGGCGACGAGCTCGGCGACGGCCTGCTCGCTGCCGCCCACGACCTCCGGGACCCCGGCGACGGTCTCGGCGTGCGGCGTCGGGACCGTGGCCCCCGGGCCGGCCGGCATCCAGACCGTGCCCCGCTCGACGCTCTGCTCGATGCTCGCCATCTCGGCCTCCTCTTCCCGGCCCAGCGTAGATCGTCCTCAGGACGACCGATACCCGGCCAGGTCAGCCGTGATGTCCTGCGGGCCGCGCCGGAGGCCCCGCCCGGGCAGGGCGCCCGGGCGGGTCGGGGGCGGTGGCCGTCTCGCCCGCACAAGGCGTGGCGGCTGATCTCCCACGGGCACCGTCGCTCTCGCGGCGGACCCGCCCCCGGGCGGGCGCGCACGCCCACCCTCCGACCCTCCCGTGCGGGTCGCGGCCCTCGGCCGACCCGTCCGTGGCCCGCACGGGGAGGTCTCTTCCCGGCCCTAGAACACGGGCTTTCCTCCCGTCACCCCGAGCACCGTGCCGGAGACGTAGCTCGCGTCCGTCGGGGAGGCGAGGAAGACGAACGCCGGGGCGACCTCACCGGGCTGTCCCGCCCGCCCGAGCGGGGTGTCCTGCCCGAACTTCTCGATCTTCTCCTCCGGCTGGGTCGCGGGCTGGAGCGGGGTCCAGATCGGACCGGGCGCCACGGCGTTGACCCGGATGCCGCGCGGCCCGAGCTCGGCCGCGAGGTTGACGGTGAGGTTGTTGATCGCGGCCTTGGTCGACGCGTAGTCGAGCAGCGAGGTCGACGGCTGGAACGCCTGGATCGACGAGTTGTTGACGATCGCCGAACCCTCCCCCAGGTGCTCGAGCGCCGACTGCGTGACCCACAGCAACGCGTAGAGGTTCGTCTTGAGGACGCGGTCGATCTCGTCGGTCGTGACGTCCTCGATCGACTCGCGCCGCGCCATCTGGAACCCGGCGTTGTTGACGAGCACGTCGAGGCCGCCGAGCTCCGCGACCGCGCGCCCCGGCAGCGCGCGCGCCGTCGCCTCGTCGGTCAGGTCGCCGGGCAGGAGGGCGCACGTGCGGCCCGCCTCGCGGACCCAGCGCGCCGTCTCCTCGGCGTCCTCCTGCTCCTCGGGCAGATAGCCGATCGCGACGTCGGCGCCCTCCCGCGCGAACGCGATCGCGACGGCACGCCCGATCCCCGAGTCGCCACCCGTCACGAGCGCCCGGCGCCCCTCGAGCCGCCCGCTCCCGCGGTACGACTCCTCGCCGTGGTCCGGTGCGGGGTCCATGGGCCCGGTGAGGCCCGGGGGCTCCTGCTGCTGGGCCGGGACGGCGGTCTCGTCCGTCATGTGGTTCCTCCGTTCCGTCGGGGTCCTGTCACGCGACTCGCGAGCGCGCCGGCTCGCGACGGCGCGCGAGCTGGGCGTCGTGCGCGCGCGGGCGGGCGACCGGGCGCACGGCGGCGAACGCCCCCGCGAGCGTCGCCTCCGCCGTCGGGCCCACCCCGCCGGCCTTGCTCAGCGCACGCATGACCTGCGCCGCGGTCTCCTGGACCGGGACGCCGGCCTCGCCCGCGGCCTCCGCGAGGAGGTGGCCCGCCGCGACGTCGTCGACGCCGTGCACGGCCATGAGCACGCCCTTGACCTGCTCGACGGCGGCCTGGCTGACGAACGCACGCGTCACGGCCCGCTGCGACTCGCGCTCGAGCGCTTCCTTGTGGGTCGGGCTGACGTCGACGACGTAGCCCGCGATCTCGACGACGCGTCCGCGCGCGTCCCGGCGCCCCTGCCCCGTCACGACGACGGAGCGGGCCTTGCCGTGCCCGTCGACGATGCGGTGCGCGCACGAGAAGGGCCGGCCGGACCGGATCGCCTCCGTCGCGGCCCGCACCACGCGGGCGCGGTCGTCGGGGTGCTTGCGCGAGCGCAGCGCGTCCAGGCTCGGCTCGACGTCCCCCGGCGTCCAGCCGTGCATCGCGTACACCTCGTCCGACCACCACCACGTCCCGGAACCGAGCTCGACGCGGTACTGCCCGACGAGGAGGTGCGTGCCCACGGCGAGCACCTCGGCGAGGGCTGCGGGCCGCACGGGCGCGGACTGGTCGGGGCTGAGGGTGGTCACGGAGTTCGAGGCCATGGTGTCCTCCCAAGTTTCGGGGGGCTTCGGGCCGCTTCATGACTCCGTTCTCCAACCTAGCCCACTCGTCCGGAGTCGGCACCCGGGCTCCGCTACGGTGCGGGCATGACCCGCGAGCCGCGCCGGACGATCGCCCAGCACGCCGACGACGCGCTCGCGCTCGTCCGTCCGACGCAGGCCACGGACCTCCCGCTCGAGGACGCGGTCGGGTCCGTCCTCGCCGCGGACGTCGTCTCGACGCTCGACGCGCCCGCGTTCGACGCGTCCGCGATGGACGGCTACGCGGTGCGGGCGGCCGACGTGGCGGGGGCGACGACCGGTTCGCCTGTCACGCTCCGCGTGGTCGGGGACGTCGCGGCCGGGGCGACGGGTCTCGACACCCGCCTCGGTACGGGCGAGGCGGCCCGGATCATGACCGGCGCCCCCGTGCCGGCCGGTGCCGACCTCGTCGTGCCGGTCGAGCGCACGTCTGCCCGGCGTTTCACGCCCGGGGCGGACGGGAACGGTCCGGCGACGGTCGAGATCCACGACGCGGCGCGGAGCAACGTGCGCGCGCGGGGCGAGGACGTGCGCCGCGGGGACGTCGTCGTGGGGGCGGGGGTCGTGCTCACCGCGCGGCACGTCTCCGTCGCGGCGTCCGCCGGGCACGCGACCGTGCGCGTGCACCGGGCGCCGCGCGTGGCCGTGCTCTCCACGGGCAGCGAGCTCGTGGCACCGGGGACCGCGCCCGGCCCGGGCCGGATCCCCGACTCCAACTCCGTCCTGCTCGCCGCGTCGGCCCGCGCGGCCGGGGCGCGCGTGGTGCGGCGGGGCGCGGTCGGCGACGCCGCCGCCGTGCTCGTCGCGGCCCTCGACGACCTGCTGGCCGCGTTCGACGGCGTCCCGCCCGACCTGGTCGTCAGCACGGGCGGCGTGAGCGCGGGCGCGTTCGACGTCGTGCGCGAGGTCCTCGACCCCGCGACGCGCGCCGGGACGGCGTGGGAGGGCGCGGTCGACGACGCGCGGCTCGTCGCGGTCGGGATGCAGCCCGGCAAGCCGCAGGGGCTCGCGCGGTGGCGCGGCGTCCCGTGGCTCGCGCTGCCGGGGAACCCCGTGAGCGCGTTCGTCTCGTTCGAGCTGTTCGTGCGGCCCGTCCTCGACCGCCTGCGCGGCGTCCCCGCCACGAGCCGCGCGCTCGTGGAGCGCGTCGCCGGGGAGGGCTGGTCGTCGCCGCCCGGGCGCGAGCAGCTCGTGCTCGTCCGGCACACCGCGCCCGACGGCGCGCACGTCGTCCCCGCGGGCCGGCGCCGCGACCGGGGGTCGGACCCCGCGAGGGCGCGCGGCTCCGGCTCCCACCGCGTGAGCGCGCTCGCGCACGCCGACGCGCTCGCCGTCGTCGCCGCCGACGTCACGGCCGTCGAACCCGGCGACGCCGTCCGGGTGCTGCTCCTGGACTGACCCGCCGGGGTCCTCCGGCCCGTCCGCGCGGCGGGCCACGCGTGCGAGAGTGGCGCCATGACCTTCACGCACCTCGACGAGCGCGGGCACGCGCGCATGGTCGACGTCACCGCCAAGCAGCCGACCGTCCGCTCCGCGACGGCGACCGGGGTCGTGCGCTGCTCCCCCCAGATCGTCGCCGCGCTGCGCGACGGGACCGTCCCCAAGGGCGACGTGCTCGCCGTCGCGCGCATCGCCGGCATCGCGGGCGCCAAGCGCACGGCGGAGCTGCTGCCGCTCGCGCACGTCATCGGGGTGCACGGCGCCGTCGTCGACCTCGCCGTCGGCGACCACGGCGTGGACGTCACCGCGACCGTCCGGACCGCGGACCGCACGGGCGTCGAGATGGAGGCGCTCACCGCCGTCGCCGTCGCGGGGCTCGCGGTCGTCGACATGGTCAAGGGGCTCGACAAGTCCGTCGAGCTCACGGACGTCCGCCTCGTCGCCAAGACCGGGGGCAAGTCCGGCGACTGGCACCGCGAGCCGTGACGGATCCCCGTCCCGACGACGGGTCGGCACCCGACGGGCCGGACCGGCACCCCGCGCTGCCGATCCGCGCACGGGGTGCCGAACCGTCCCTCCCCTTCGACGCCGTCGTGCTGGCCGGGGGCCGGGCGGAGCGGCTGGGGACGCCCAAGCCGGGCGTGGTCGTGGGGGGTCGTCCGCTGCTGGAGCACGCGCTCGCGGCGACCGCCGGCGCGGGGCGGACGGTCGTCGTCGGGCCGGACGAGCTCGCCGACCCCGCCCGCTACACCCTGACGCGCGAGGAGCCGCCGTTCGGCGGGCCGGTCGCCGCCCTCGCCGCGGGCCTCGCCGCGCTGCCCGACGACGGCCGCGCGCCCTGGGTGCTCGTCCTCGCGTGCGACGTCCCCCGAGCGGCGGAGGCGGTGCCCGCGCTGCTCGCCGCGGCGCGCGGACGGGCGGACCGCGTGCGCGCCGTGCTCGCGGTCCGGGACGGGCGCGAGCAGTGGCTCGTCGGACTGTACGAGCGGGCAGCGCTCGCCGACGCGCTCGCGGCGCTCCCCGCGGTGCACGGCGCGTCGGTGCGCCGCCTGCTCGCCGGGCTGCCCGCGCTCGCGGTCCCCGACGACGACGGCGCCACCGCCGACGTGGACACGTGGGAGGATGCCCGCGAGCAGGACCGCCGCCTGGGCGCGCGTGCGGTACCGCCGCCCGACGACACCCCGACGGACCGCAGGAGGCCGCGATGACGAACCTCGAGCGCTGGGTCGACGCGCTGGCGAGCGACCTCGACCTGGACCCGCAGGTCGTCGACATCGGCGCGATCCTGGACCTCGCGCGTGACGCCGCGCACGGCATCGAGCGCCCCGCCGCGCCGCTCACGACGTTCGTCGCGGGCTACGTCGCCGGCCTCGCCGCGCACGACGGCTCCGGCCGCACCGTGCAGGACGTCCTCGACCGCGCCGCCGAGCTCGCGCTCGCGTGGACGCCGGAGCCCGAGCTGCCCGGCACCGCCGCGCGGGACGAGACGCAGGGCTGAGAGATGGCGACCGTCCGCTACTTCGCCGGCGCCCGTGACGCCGCGGGCACCGAGACCGAGACCGTCGACGCGACGACCGTCGGCGAGCTGCACGCGGCGCTCGTCGCGCGCCACGCGGCGCTCCGGGACGTGCTCCCGCGCTGCTCGCTCCTCGTCGGCGGCGTGCGCGCGTCGAGCGACGACACGCCGGTCGGCCCCGACCAGACGGTCGACGTGCTCCCGCCCTTCGCGGGCGGCTGACCGCCCGGCGTCAGTGGTCGCCGCCGTCGAGCTGGGCGAGCACGTGCGGCAGGAGCGGCTCGAGCACCGACCAGCCGTCGCGCACGCCGCCGGTCGACCCGGGCAGGTTCACGACGAGCACCCGACCCTTCGGCCCTGACGCGATCCCCGCGAGCCCGCGCGACAGCACGGCCGCCGGCACGTGCGCCGCGCCGCGCCGGCGCAGCTCCTCCGCGATGCCGGGCACCTCCTGCTCCAGGACCTCGCGCGTCCCCTCGGGCGTGAGGTCGCGCGGGCCGACGCCGGTCCCTCCGGTCGTGAGCACGACGCGCGCTCCCCCCGCCGCGGCCCGGGCGACGGCGTCGCGCACCGAGACGACGCCGTCGGGCACGAGGTCCGTGACGACGGCCCAGCCCGCGGACTCGAGGAGCCCCGCGAGCAGCGGCCCCGAGCGGTCGTCCGCCTCGCCGCGCGAGCAGCGGTCCGACACGGTGACGACGGCGACGGTCGCGTCCGCGGGCCGTCCGGTGGGTGCGCTCATGGCGCCACGGTAGCGAGCCGGGCGCGGCCCGACGGAGACGGGAGCGTGGCGCGCGCTCGCCGCGCGCGATCCGGACGACCTGGGCATAGTGGCTGTGGACCGACCGCCGCACCTGCTCGCCCAGGAGGCCTCATGTCGTACCTGTCCGTGCCGTCGTCGTCGGTGCGCAGCCCGCGGTCGCGCGCGGCGCGTCCCGTCCCCGCGGGCGGCGGGAGCCTGGGATGACGACGACGTCGGACGGGCCGGTCGAGGACGCGCTGCTGCGGCTCGGCAAGCACCTCAAGCGCGGCCAGGTGTCCGACGACCTGCGGCAGGTGTTCCTCACCGGCGGGCGCCATGGTGACGTGTTCTACCGCGACCGCTGGTCCCACGACAAGGTCGTGCGCTCCACCCACGGCGTGAACTGCACCGGGTCCTGCTCCTGGAAGGTCTACGTCAAGGACGGCATCATCACCTGGGAGACCCAGCAGACCGACTACCCCTCCGTCGGCCCCGACTCCCCCGAGTACGAACCCCGAGGCTGCCCGCGCGGGGCCGCGTTCTCCTGGTACACCTACTCCCCCACGCGCGTGCGCTATCCCTACGTGCGCGGCGCGCTGCTCGACGCCTACCGCGCGGCCCGGGCCGCCACGGGCGACCCGGTGCTCGCGTGGCGCAAGGTCACGACGGACCCCGAGACCTCTCGCGCCTACAAGGCGGCGCGCGGCAAGGGCGGCCTCGTGCGCGCCACCTGGGACGAGGCCGCGGAGATCGTCGCCGCCGCCCACGTGCACACCATCAAGGCCTACGGTCCCGACCGGGTCGCGGGCTTCTCCCCGATCCCGGCGATGTCGATGGTCTCCCACGGGGTCGGCGCGCGGTTCGTCCAGCTGCTCGGCGGCACGATGCTGTCGTTCTACGACTGGTACGCCGACCTCCCGGTCGCGTCCCCGCAGGTGTTCGGCGACCAGACCGACGTCCCGGAGTCCGCCGACTGGTGGAACTCCACCTACTGCATCATGTGGGGCTCCAACGTCCCCGTGACCCGCACCCCCGACGCCCACTTCATGACCGAGGCCCGCTACCGCGGCCAGAAGGTCGTCGTCGTGTCGCCCGACTACGCGGACAACACGAAGTTCGCCGACGAGTGGCTCGCCCCGCACCCGGGCACCGACGGCGCGCTCGCCCAGGCCATGGGCCACGTCATCCTCACCGAGCACTACGCGCAGCGCCGCACCCCGCAGTTCGCCGACTACGCGGCCCGCTTCACCGACCTCCCCCACCTCGTCGTCCTCGACGAGCACGACGGCGGCCCGGGGTCCGGTGCGGCGTACGTGCCCGGGAAGTTCCTCACCGCCGCGGACCTGCCCGACGGCGTCGGGCGGCCCGGCGACGACGACGCCTCCTCCTCGAACGCCCGCTTCAAGACGGTCGTGCTCGATGCCGACGGCACGCCGCGCGTCCCGAACGGCAGCCTCGGCCACCGCTACGGCGAGGCCGGCGCGGGCCGCTGGAACCTCGACCTCGGGGACATCGACCCGCTGCTCTCCGTCGCCGATCCCCACGGCGTCTTCTGGGGCGCCCCGCAGGCCGCCCCCACCCGCGACACCGTCCCCGAGCGCCCGTCGTCGGCCGACCAGGGCTCTACCTCGGCAGACCAGGGCTCTACCTCGCGGTACCAGGGTTCTGCCTCGGCAGGTCTCACTTACGAGACCGTCGCCGTCGCGCTGCCGCGGTTCGACCTCGACCCGGCACCGGGCGACGAGGCGGGCGCACACCTGGGCGGCGCGGGCGTCGTCGTGCGCGGCGTGCCGGCGCGGCGCGTCGGCGGGCGGCTCGTCACGACGGTGCTGGACCTGCTGCTCGCGCAGTACGGCGTGAACCGCCCGGAGCTGGGGCTGCCCGGCGAGTGGCCCGCGGGCTACGACGACGACGCGACGCCCGCGACGCCGGCGTGGCAGGAGCGGTTCACGGGGGTGCCCGCCGCTGCGGCCGAGCGGATCGGTCGGGAGTTCGCGCAGAACGCGCTCGACTCCGGCGGGCGCTCGATGATCATCATGGGCGCGGGTGCGAACCACTGGTTCCACTCCGACACGATCTACCGCGCGATGCTCGCGCTGACGACGCTCACCGGCTGCCAGGGCGTGAACGGCGGCGGGTGGGCGCACTACGTGGGGCAGGAGAAGTGCCGCCCCGTCACGGGCTGGGCGCAGTACGCGGGCGGCCTGGACTGGTCGCGCCCGCCGCGCCAGATGATCGGCACCGCGTTCTGGTACCTCGCGACGGACCAGTGGCGCTACGACGGCCTGCCCGCGGACGCGCTCGCGTCGCCGCTCGCGCAAGGGCAGTTCTCCGGGCGCACGACGGCGGACACGCTCGTCGAGTCGGCGCAGCGCGGCTGGATGCCGAGCTACCCGACGTTCGACCGCAACCCGCTCGACCTCGTGGACGAGGCGCGCGCGGCGGGCAAGGACCCGGCGCAGCACGTGGTCGACGAGCTCAAGGCCGGGAACCTCCGGTTCGCGTGCGAGGACCCGGACGACCCGGCGAACTTCCCGCGCGTCGTGACGGTGTGGCGCGCGAACATCCTCGGCTCGTCGGGCAAGGGCAACGAGTACTTCCTCCAGCACCTGCTCGGCACGGACGCCGCGGTCAACGCCGCGGAGTCCGGTCCCGAGCGGCGCCCGCGGTCGATGACGTGGCGCGACGAGGCACCGCGCGGCAAGCTCGACCTGCTCGTCACGCTCGACTTCCGGATGACGTCGACGACGCTGTTCTCGGACGTCGTGCTCCCCGCCGCGACCTGGTACGAGAAGCACGACCTGTCCTCGACGGACATGCACCCGTTCGTGCACTCGTTCAACCCCGCGATCAACCCGCCGTGGCAGACGCGCACGGACTTCGACATCTTCCACACGCTCGCGGGAAAGGTGTCCGAGCTCGCGTCGACGCACCTCGGCGTCCGCGAGGACCTCGTCGCGGCGCCGCTCGCGCACGACACCCCGGACGAGATGGCCGTCCCGCACGGCGCGCTCACCGACTCCGGGCTCCCGGTGACGGAGCGCGAGCTCGTGCCCGGGGTGACCATGCCGAAGCTCGTCGTCGTCGAGCGCGACTACCCGGCGTTCGCCGCGCGCATGGCCGCGCTCGGGCCGCTCACCGAGAAGGCGGGCATGGTCACCAAGGGCGTGCACTTCTCGCCGGCTCCCGAGGTCGCCGACCTCGGGCGTCGCAACGGCCTCGTCCAGGACGGCCCGGCGGCCGGGCGCCCGCGCCTGGACCGGGACACGCACGCGTGCGAGATGATCCTCGCGCTCTCGGGGACGACGAACGGCCGGCTCGCGGTGCAGGGGTTCGAGCACGTCGAGCAGCGCACCGGCACCCGGCTCGCGGACCTCGCGCTCGACGAGCAGGGCAAGCGCGTGACGTTCCCGGACGTGCAGTCGCGCCCGACGCCGGTCATCACGTCTCCCGAGTGGTCCGGCTCCGAGCACGGGGGTCGCCGGTACTCGGCGTTCGTCGTCAACGTGGAGCGGCTCAAGCCGTGGCACACCCTGACGGGTCGCCAGCACCTCTACCTCGACCACGACTGGATGATCGAGCTCGGCGAGCACATGCCGATCTTCCGGCCGCCGCTGGACATGCACCGCCTCTTCGGCGACTCGCCCGTCGTGGGTGACACGTCCCCGTCCGGCTACCCCGGCTCCGCGGGCCACGCGGAGGTCGCGGTCCGGTACCTCACCCCGCACAACAAGTGGTCCATCCACTCGGAGTACCAGGACAACCTCTTCATGCTCTCGCTGTCCCGTGGCGGTCCGGGCATCTGGATGAGCCCGGCGGACGCCGCCAAGATCGGCGTCGCGGACAACGAGTGGATCGAGGCGTACAACCGCAACGGCGTCGTCGTGGCGCGTGCGATCGTCAGCCACCGCATGCCGGAGGGCACGGTCTACATGTTCCACGCGACCGACCGCACGATCGACGTCCCGCTCGCCGAGACGTCCGGGCTGCGCGGCGGCATCCACAACTCGCTCACGCGCATCCTCCTCAAGCCGACGCACCTCGCGGGCGGGTACGCCCAGCTCTCCTACGCGTTCAACTACCTCGGGCCCACCGGGAACCAGCGCGACGAGATGACCGTCATCCGCCGACGCAGCCAGGAGGTGCGGTACTCGTGAGCAGGACCGGGACGGCGCGGGGCCAGGGCGCGGGCGGGGCGTCGTCGGCACGGGAGGGGGTGGCGTCGTGCGGGTGATGGCGCAGATGTCGATGGTGATGAACCTGGACAAGTGCATCGGGTGTCACACGTGCTCGGTCACGTGCAAGCAGGCGTGGACCAACCGCACCGGGGTCGAGTACGTGTGGTTCAACAACGTCGAGACCCGCCCCGGGCTGGGGTACCCGCGCACCTACCAGGACCAGGAGCGCTGGCAGGGCGGCTGGGTGCGGACGAAGAAGGGCAGGCTCAGGCTCCGCGCCGGGGGCCGGCTGAAGAAGCTCGCGACGATCTTCTCCAACCCGAAGCTCCCCTCGATCCACGACTACTACGAGCCGTGGACCTACGAGTACGACATGCTGCTCTCCTCGCCGCAGGGGCAGCACACGCCCGTCGCGCGGCCGAAGTCTCTGCTCACGGGCCAGGACATCGACATCTCGTGGTCCGCGAACTGGGACGACGACCTCGGCGGCTCGACCGCGACCATGCAGGACGACCCCGTGCTCCAGCACATGTCCGAGCACGTCGCGACCGAGCTCGACAAGACGTTCATGTTCTACCTGCCCCGCATCTGCGAGCACTGCCTCAACCCCGCCTGCGTCGCGTCCTGCCCCTCCGGCGCCATGTACAAGCGGGCCGAGGACGGCATCGTCCTCGTCGACCAGGACCAGTGCCGTGGCTGGCGCATGTGCGTCACCGGCTGCCCGTACAAGAAGGTCTACTTCAACCACAAGACCGGCAAGGCCGAGAAGTGCACCCTGTGCTATCCCCGCATCGAGGTCGGCCTGCCCACCGTGTGCTCGGAGACGTGCGTCGGCCGCCTGCGCTACCTCGGTCTCGTCCTCTACGACGCCGACAAGGTCACCGAGGCCGCGAGCGTGGAGGACGAGCACGAGCTCCTCGCCTCGCAGCGCGCCGTCTTCCTCGACCCGAACGCCCCCGAGGTCGTGGCCGCCGCGCGTGCCGAGGGCATCCCCGACGACTGGATCACGGCCGCCCAGCGCTCGCCGATCTGGGACCTCATCTCGCGCTACGAGGTCGCGCTGCCCCTGCACCCCGAGTACCGCACGCTGCCGATGGTCTGGTACATCCCGCCCCTGTCCCCCGTCGTCGACGTCGTCGCCGCCTCGGGGAACGACGGCGAGGACGGGCGCACGCTGTTCGCCGCGATCTCGAAGATGCGCATCCCGCTCGAGTACCTCGCGGGACTGTTCACCGCGGGCGACACCGCCCCGGTGGAGCGTGTTCTGCGCCGCCTGGCCGCCATGCGGTCGTACATGCGCGACATCAACCTCGGTCGGGAGGCCGACGAGCGGACCGCGGCCGCGGTCGGCATGACCGGCACCCAGGTCCAGGAGATGTACCGCCTGCTCGCCGTCGCGAAGTACGAGGACCGGTACGTCATCCCGACCGCGCACACCGAGATCGCGCGCGAGCTCGACGAGCTCTCATGTTCCCTCGACTACGACGGCGGCCCCGGCATGGGCGGCATGGGCCTCACGGGCGGCGGCCCGTTCGGCGAGACGTCCGGGAGCCCGGTGCCGGTCGCGGTCGAGAACTTCCACGTGCTCCAGGCGCGGCAGACGGCGGACTCGCCGTACGGGCCGTCGACCCCCGGCCGCGTCAACCTCCTCAACTGGGACGGCAACGGGCGACCGCCCGGCCTCTTCCCGCCGGGCGAGGGGCCCGAGCCGGGCGACGTGTCGGGCGCGCCCGGCGGCGTCACGCCGGGCGGCCCGGGCTCGTTGCCGGGCGGGCGCCAGGACGCGCGGCACGACACGATCCCCGGTCCACCGGCGCCCTGTGGACCGGCGCCCGGCGGGCCGACGGGTGGTCCGGCGCCCGGCAGCGGTCCCGGCGTCGAGCCCGACGGGGGCACCCGATGAGGGCGCGCTCCCTGCTCCCGACCCCCGCGCTGCGGCCCGGGGCGCGGCCTCGCGGGCCGCAGCCCGACCATCTGGCCCCCGTCGCGGCGTCGGGCACCCAGCGCCGCACGACCCACATGGCGGCGTCCGTGCTGCTCGCCTACCCCGACGCGGACGTGCTCGACGCGGCCGTCGCCGTCCGGGCGTCGACGCCGGGGCTGCCCGCGCCGGTCCGCGAGCGCCTCGACGCGTTCTGCGACGTGCTGTCGGCCTCCTCGGACGCGAGGGGCCTGCGCGAGCTCCAGGCGCGCTACGTCGCGACGTTCGACCTCAAGCGCAGGTGCTCGATGTACCTGTCGTACTACGCGGCGGGCGACACCCGGCGGCGCGGGACGGCGCTCGTCGCGTTCGTCGAGGCGTACCGGGCCGCGGGCTGGGAGGTCACGGGCTCGGAGCTGCCCGACTACCTGCCCACCGTGCTCGAGTTCTCGGCGCGCACCGAGGGCGACGACGCGACGATCGCGGCGGGTCTGCTGGCCTCCCACCGTGACGGGATCGAGGTGCTGCGGACCGCGCTGGAGAGCATGGCGAGCCCGTGGACCGGCCTGGTCGAGGCGGTGTGCCTCACGCTGCCGCCGCTCGACGAGCGCACGCAGCGCCGGTACGTCGAGCTCGTCACGGCGGGACCGCCCGCCGAGCTCGTGGGGATGGAGCCGTTCGCGCTGGAGCCGTACGGCGCCGGGGCCGACCGAGCCGGAGGTGCGGGGCGATGAGCGGGGTGAGCACGGGCGAGATCCTGCTGTGGGTCGTGTTCCCGTACGTGACGTTCGCGGTCTTCGTCGTGGGGTCGATCTGGCGGTACCGGTACGACAAGTTCGGCTGGACCACCCGGTCGAGCGAGCTCTACGAGAAGCGGCTCCTGCGGCTCGGGTCCCCGCTCTTCCACTTCGGGCTGCTGTTCGTGATCCTCGGCCACCTCATGGGGCTCGTCATCCCCAAGTCGTGGACCGAGGCGGTGGGCATCAAGGAGGTGGCCTACCACTTCGTCGCCACGTACATGGGGTCGGTCGCGGCCGTCGTGCTCGTCGCGGGCCTGCTCATCCTCATCTACCGCCGCCGCACGTCCGGCCCCGTCTTCCGCGCGACGACGCGCATGGACAAGACCATGTACGTGTTCCTCGCGGCGTCGATCGTGCTCGGGTCGTGGGCCACGGTGCAGACGCAGCTCCTCGCCGGCGGTCACGGGTACGACTACCGGGAGACGATCTCCCCCTGGTTCCGCTCGCTGTGGTACCTCCAGCCGCAGCCCGCGCTCATGGAGGGCGTGCCCGCGGCGTTCCAGCTCCACGTCGTCGCCGCCAACCTGCTGTTCATCCTGTGGCCGTTCACGCGGCTCGTGCACGCGTTCTCCGCGCCTGTGCCGTACCTCTTCCGGCCCTACGTCGTCTACCGCGCGCGCGACGCGTCCGTCGCCGCGCGTGCCCCGCGGCCGGGCTGGGACCCGTCGGAGCGACCGCGCGCCCGCTGACCCGGAGCCACCCGCGAGACCGGACGACCTACCAGGTCACGGCGACGCAGCGGGTGAAAACGCGGCGTCGATGCCCACCGGACGTCCGACCACGCCCTCCTTCCAGGGGCGGTCACCCCGACCGCGACCGTCACCGGAAGAGGTTCGAGCATGTCCACCACCGCCCCGACGACCACCGGTCGTCCCCGCGCCGTCCGCCCGACCGTGGCGTCGGCCCCGTCCCCTGCCGCGCGTCGCGCCACCGGCCTGACCGAGCGCCTGACCGGTCGCGTCGACGCGGCCGTCACCGCGACGGCACGGTTCCTCACCCGCTGGTCCGTCCCCGCGCTGCGCGTCGCCCTCGGCCTCGTGTTCCTCGGGTTCGGCGTCCTGAAGTTCTTCCCCGGCGCGAGCCCGGCGGAGTCGATCGCGGCGCGGACCGTCGAGACGCTCACGCTCGGCCTCGTCGGCGGGACGGCGGCCGTGATCTTCACCGCGGTCCTCGAGACGTTCATCGGTCTGACGCTCGTCACCGGACGGCTGCTGCGCACCGGCCTGATCGCCCTCGCCGTCGCGATGGCCGGGATCCTGTCGCCGATCGTGCTGTTCGCCGGCGAGCTCTTCGGCCACGGCATGACCCTCCTGGGCCAGTACGTGCTCAAGGACCTCGTGCTCGTCGCCGGGGCGGCCGTCGTCGCCGCCGTCGCCCTCGGGGCTCGCCTGAAGCTCGACGCATGACACCTCGGCGCTCCCACGCCTTCCCTGACCCGACGCACAGGACCCCGTGACCGGTACCGGTCACGGGGTCCTGTCTGTCGGGGTGCCGATCTCACCGTCGCCTGGTGGAGCCGCCCCGTCAGGCGAGCGGGAGCGTCAGGTACGCGCTGTTCGGGTCGTCCGTGTAGTCCGCGAACGGTGGGCACGGCACGAACCCGTGACGCGCGTAGAGCCGGCGGGCGGGCGCGAAGTAGTCCTCGGTACCCGTCTCCAGGCTCACGCGGTCGAGGCCGCGGTCGCGGGCGACGTCGAGCAGGTGCGCGAGGACCGTGGCGGCGACGCCCCGGCCCCGCGCGGCCGCCGTCGTGCGCATGGACTTGAGCTCGCCCAGCGTCGCGTCGTGCTGCTTGAGCGCGCCGCACCCGAGGAGGTGTCCGTCAGCGGACCGCGCCGTGACGAACGTGATGTCGGGTGCGCGCAGGCGCTCGACGTCGAGCGCGTGCACGCTCTCGGGCGGCGACGTCGCGTACATGTCGTCCAGGTGCTCCCGGAGCAGCGCCAGCACGTCGGCGGTCGTCGGGTTCTCGACGGCGACGCGCACGGCGTCCCGGGTCGTCGTCTCGCTCACGCCCCGAGCGTGCCACACCGTGCGCGAGGTCAGGAGTCGAGCGACGCGAGCGCCTCGTCGACGGCGGCCCAGAGCTGGCGGCGGACGGCGAGGTCCGCCGTCTCCGTGTCCGGGTCGCCCCAGGGCTGGTCCAACCAGGGCGGCGTCGCGACGAAGTGGCTCGCGCCGTCGCCGTGGATCGCCACGGTCGTCCCGGCGTCCCGCTCCGCGAGGCTGCTCTCCGCGCGCCGCAGGAACGCGCAGGAGTCCCAGAGCTCGTCCTCGGTCCCGCACGCGAGCACGACGGGACCGTCGATCTGCTCGACCGGGATCCGGGCCTCGGGGCTCGCCGCGGTCTGCGCGTGCACGTCCGAGGAGCACGGGAGCGGCACGCCGCCCAACGTCCAGGCGGAGCGCGAGACGTCCGGGTACCCGCACATCACGGCGTCGGCGCCGACCGGGGCGACCGCGCCGTGGACGAGCTCCGGCCGGTTCGCCGCGAGCCACAGCGCCATCTCCCCACCGCGCGAGACGCCGAACGCGAGGACGGCGTCGCCGTCCACGCCCGGCTGCTCCCGGAGCCAGGCGAGGGCGTCGAGGAACGTCTCGGCCGGCACCTCCTCGAGCGACGACGGCTGGTCGACGTTCTTGAAGTAGCCGATGCCGAGCGCGGGGTACCCGAGTCCGGCGACCGCCTCGGCGACCATCCGGCCGGTCTGCGACCCGCCCTCGGACCCGCCGAACGCGAGGACGGCGGGCCGTGGGTCGTGGGCGGAGAGCCTGTCCGGGACCGCGTAGACCCCGGGGAACCCCTCCGACGCGGTCTCCCGGGTCGTGACCTGCGACGTCGGCGTCGGCCCGTCGGTGGGCGTGCCCGACGTCGGGGCGGTGGTCGGGTCGTCGGGCGCCGCGCCCGCGGTGCACGCGGCGAGCGTCAGGGCGACGACGGCGACCGCGAGGACGGCGAGCGCCCCCCGTCGATCCGTGGGGATGGCGGCGGGACGGGCGCGTCGTCGGAGGGCCATGCGTCACCCTAGCGAGCGCGGTGGCGAAGCACGGTGCGCGCCCGCTCGCCGCTGCGCCGTTGCTCGCGATCCCGCGACATGACACTCCGCAGGTGCGGGTCTATCGTCGCCTTCATGCCGCACTTTCGGATCCGTGAGGCCGCGAGCCTCCTCGGGGTCAGCGACGACACCGTCCGCCGCTGGGTCGACGCGGGCGACCTCGCCGCGAGCGCCGACGACGCCGGGCGCAAGGTCGTCGACGGCGCGGAGCTCGCGCGCTTCGCCGTCGCCCAGTCGCACCCGACCCCCGACCCGTCGGGCGTCGCGCGCTCGGCACGCAACCGGTTCGTGGGGATCGTGACGGGCGTCGTGAGCGACACGGTCATGTCCCAGGTCGAGATGCTCTGCGGCGGCCATCGTGTCGTGTCGCTCATGAGCACCGAGGCCGTGCGAGAGTTGCGGCTCGAGCCCGGCAGCCTCGCCGTCGCCGTCGTCAAGGCGACGACCGTCATCGTCGAGACCCCGGGAGGGACCGCGTGAACGCGGGCGCACGCCCTCGCACGACCTCCTCGCCGAACCGGGTCCGAGGCGCCCTCGCCGCGCTCGGGGCAGCGACCTTCGTCGCCGCGCTCGCCGCGTGCGGTACCGGCGCGGACGCCGGGGACGACGCCGCGGCGCCGGAGGGGGCGACAGGCTCCGCGAGCACGCCGGCCGAGGAGCGCACGCTCACGGTCCTCGCCGCGGCGTCGCTGCGCGACGTGTTCACGGACCTCGCGGCGGACTTCGAGGCCGAGCACGAGGGCGTCACCGTGACGCTGTCGTTCGCCGGGTCGTCCGACCTGGGCGACCAGATCCTCGCCGGGGCGCCGGCCGACGTCTTCGCGTCCGCGGACGAGCGCACCATGACCCGGGTCGTCGACGCGGGAGACGCGTCCGACCCCGTCGCGTTCGCGACGAACACGCTGACGATCGTCACCCCGCCCGGCAACCCCGCGGGCGTCGAGGCGTTCGCCGACCTCGGGCGCGAGGACGTCAAGGTCGTCGTGTGCGCGCCGGAGGTCCCGTGCGGCGCGGCCACCGACACGGTCGCCGAGGCCGCGGGCGTCACCGTCCACCGCGTGAGCGAGGAGGCGAGCGTCACCGACGTGCTCGCCAAGGTGACGTCGGGCGAGGCCGACGCGGGCCTCGTGTACGTCACGGACGCGACCCTCGCGGGCGACGACGTCGACGTGGTCGACGTGCCCGAGACCGCCGCCGCGCTCAACGTGTACCCGATCGCGCTCGTCGCGGCGGCCGAGGAGGCCGGCCCCGAGCAGGTCGAGCTCGCGCAGGCGTGGATCGACCTCGTGACCGGCGACGCCGGCCAGGCGGCGCTCGCCGCCGCGGGCTTCGGCGCCCCGGACGCGACGGCACCATGACGTCCGCCCCGCCTCGCAGGCCCTGATGCGCGGGCTCCCCCGCTGGGCCCTCGTCCCGGCGCTGCTCGGCGCCCTGTTCGTGGTCGTCCCCGTGGCGGCGATGGTCGCGCGCGTCGAGCTCACGCCGGGTCCGGACGGGACCGGCGGCTTCCGGGCCCTCGTGACGTCACCGGAAGCGCTCGACGCGCTCGGGCTGTCCGTGCGCACCGCGCTCGTCGCGACGCTCTGCTGCGTCGTCCTCGGCACGCCCATGGCGCTCGTCCTCGCGCGCACGACGTTCCCCGGCCAGCGCGTCGCGCGCGCCCTCGTGCTCCTGCCGCTCGTGCTGCCGCCGGTCGTCGGGGGCATCGCGCTGCTCCACACGTTCGGGCGTCGCGGGCTGATCGGCCAGCACCTCGAGGTGCTGGGGATCGAGGTCGCGTTCACGACGACGGCCGTCGTGCTCGCGCAGACGTTCGTGGCCCTGCCGTTCCTCGTCCTGAGCCTCGAGGGCGCGCTGCGCACGCAGGACACGCGCCTCGAGGACGTCGCCGCGACGCTCGGCGCCGGGCCGACGACCGTGCTGCGCCGCGTCACGCTCCCTCGCGTCCTGCCGGGTCTGCTGTCGGGCGCGGTGCTCGCGTTCGCGCGGGCGCTCGGCGAGTTCGGCGCGACCATCACGTTCGCGGGCGCGCTCCAGGGCGTCACGCAGACCCTGCCGCTCGAGATCTACCTCCGGCGCAGCGCCGACCCGGACGCCGCCGTCGCGCTGTCGTTCGTGCTCGTCGTCGTCGCGGTGCTCATCACGGCGGCCGTCCACGGCCCGCGCGCCCTCGGGGGTCCGGGCGCGCGCTCGACCCGTCCGCGGCGAGGCGCCCAGGGCCCCGGAGCGTCGGGCACTTTGCCCGACGGCGGTCGGGACGCCCGCGCGGACGACTCGCCCGGGGGTGCGGACGACCGGGCGGCGGCACCTGCGGTCGACCCGATGCCGCGCGTCGGCACGAACCCCGCCGCGCTCGCCGTGCGTGCCGTCGTGCCGGAGCGGGGGCTCGACGTCGACCTCACCCTCGCGCCGGGCGAGGTCGTGGCGGTGCTCGGCGAGAACGGCGCGGGCAAGTCGACGCTCGTTCAGGTGGTCGCGGGCCTCCTCCCGTCCGGCGACGCGCACGACGCCCGGATCGCCGTCGGGGACGACGACGTCACGCGCGCCGCGCCACGCCGTCGCCGGCTCGCGTGGCTGAGCCAGCGACCGCTGCTGTTCGAGAACCTCTCCGTCGTCGACAACGTCGCGTTCGGCCTCCGGGTGCGGGGCGTGCCGCGCTCGCGGGCCCGGCGCGACGCCCGGGACGCGCTCGCGCGGGTCGGGGCCGCCGACCTCGCCCCCCGGCGCGCGACCGACCTCTCCGGCGGTCAGGCGCAGCGCGTCGCGATCGCCCGAGCGCTCGTCACCGACCCGCGCGTGCTCCTGCTCGACGAGCCGCTCGCCTCGCTCGACGTGGGCGTCGCGCAGCACGTGCGGTCGGTGCTGCACCACGCGCAGCGCGAGCACCCGCGCACGACGCTCCTGGTGACCCACGACCTGCTCGACGTGCTCCTGCTGGCCGACCGCGTCGTCGTGCTGGACGCGGGCCGCGTCGTCGAGGACGGACCCGTAGACCAGGTGCTCATCCGGCCCCGGTCACGATTCGCGGCCCGCCTCGCGGGTGTCAACCTCCTCGCGGGGACCGTCGTGCACGTGGCCGAGGCGGAACTCCTCACGGCGGGAAGCCTCGGGGCGGAACCGGGCGGGCCGGGCGCCGGTGGGGCGGACGCGGCTCTCGTCCCGACCGAGGCGCGCCCGGACGAGGAGGCCGCCGCACGCGAGGTGACGGTCGCCGTCGACGGCACGGAGGTCCGCGTGCACGGGACGGCGAGCGAGCCGCTCGTCGCCGGGGACGGGGCCGTCGCGGTGTTCGAGCCGCGCACCGTCGCCGTCCACCGGGCGACACCCGAGGGCAGTCCGCGCAACGCGTACCGCGTCGTCGTGACGAGCGTCGAGCCGCACGGTCCGCTGCTGCGCGTGTGGGGCCACGTGACCGGCGAGGGCCCGGGCGACCCGGGCGCGGGCGCGACGCACGCCGTCGGGCACGACGCCCCGCACCTCGCCGCCGACCTCACGCCGCGCGCCGTCGCCGAGCTGCACCTGGTCCCGGGCGAGCGCGCATGGTTCGTCGTCAAGGCGGCCGAGGTCCGCATCCACCCCCGCTGACACGCCGAACGTGTCAGACGGCGGCCGGTGCCTCCGGTCGGCTAGGCGTCATCGACCCCGCCGAGCGCGGTGCGGACCTCGCCGACGATCGCCGCCATCGCCGCCTCGGCGGCGCGCGCGTCGCCGTCCGCGACCGCGTGCGCGACGGCCTCGTGCTGGTCCAGCGCCTCGGGGACGGGCGAGGCGGGCATGAGGCCCAGGTGCGTCCGGCCGCTCAGCACCGCGGCGACGACCCCGGCGAGCGCGCCGAACATCTCGTTGCCGCTCGCGCGGAGAAGGAGCTCGTGGAAGCGCACGTCGAGCGCGAGGAACTCCTCGAGGTCGCCGGCCTCGCCGAGCATCCGCATGCGGGCCGCCGCGGCCACGAGCTCGGCGCGCTCGTCGTCGGTCGCATGGACCGCGGCACCCGCCGCGGCGAGCGGCTCGACGGCGTGGCGCAGCTCGGTGAGCGTGCGGAGCTGCGGATCGCGGCCCGGTCCCTCGAGCCGCCAGCGGATGACGCGCGGGTCGAGCACGTTCCACTCCTCGATGCCGAGGACCACGAGCCCGACGCGCCGCCTGGACCGCACGAGGCCGAGCCCCTCGAGGAGCCGCATGACCTCGCGCGCGACGGTGCGCGAGACGCCGAACTCCGACCCGATCGATTCGAGCGTGAGCGGCGTGCCGGGCGGGACGTCGCCGCTGGTGATGCGACGACCCAGGGAGTCGAGCACGGTGGTGTGCAGGACCGTCGTCGCCATGCCTCGCAGCCTAGTGGCGGAGAATGGTGCTATCAATCACTTGCCAAAGGTGCTACCAATAGCCCAGAGTGGTGGCCAGCGACGACCACGACGGTCGTCGCCCGGGGAGAGGCCGGCACGGCGCCGACCCGCCCCGGACGCCCCGCCCGACACGGAAGTCGACACATGGACACGGACGTCAGCACCACCGATCGGCCCGACGACGCCGGACGCATCCCCCTGCCGCAGCACCTCGTCGTGATGGGCGTCGCCGGCTCGGGCAAGACCACCGTCGCGACCCTGCTCGCCCGGCACCTCGGCACCGAGTACGCCGAGGCCGACCAGTTCCACCCCGAGGCCAACATCGCCAAGATGAGCGCCGGGACGCCGCTCACCGACGAGGACCGCTGGCCGTGGCTCGAGGCGATCCGCGACTGGCTGAGCGCCGAGGCGGACGCCGGACGCTCGGGCGTCGTGACCTGCTCCGCGCTCAAGCGCTCCTACCGCGACCTGCTGCGCACCGCGCGCGGCCAGGTCTGCTTCGTCCACCTCGACGGCAGCCCCGAGCTCCTCGCCGAGCGCATGCAGCACCGCAGCGGCCACTTCATGCCCACCTCGCTCCTGCCCTCACAGCTCGCGACGCTCGAGCCCCTGGCCGACGACGAGCCCGGCTTCACGCTCGACGTCGCCTCCACGCCCGAGCAGATCGTGGACGAGATCCTCGCGCGCACGCGGCTGAGCAGCGCGCCCCGCGCCCGCTGAGCGCGCGGACCACCCGACCACCGACCCACACCGTCGACGGAGACACACCCATGCCCCCTGAGGACTGGACACAGACCCTGACCGCCGGACCGTTGCTCGCGATCGCCGCGGGCGCGATCGCGCTGCTGCTGTTCCTCATCATCAAGCTCAAGCTGCACGCGTTCCTCGCGCTCGTGCTCGTCAGCCTGCTCACCGCGGTCGTCGCGGGCATCCCCACGGGCTCGGTCGTCGAGGTGCTCACGGCCGGGTTCGGCACGACGCTCGCGACCGTCGCCCTGCTCGTCGGGCTGGGCGCGATGCTGGGCAGGCTCGTCGAGACGAGCGGCGGCGCGAAGGTGATGGCCGACTTCCTCATCGGGAAGTTCGGCGAGAAGCGCGCGCCGTTCGCGCTCGGCCTCGCGTCGCTCATCTTCGGCTTCCCGATCTTCTTCGACGCGGGCCTCGTCGTCATGCTGCCCATCGTGTTCTCCGTCGGCCGCCGGCTGGGTGGCTCCCTCCTGCTCTACGGGCTGCCCGTGGCGGGTGCGTTCTCCGTCATGCACATCTACGTGCCGCCGCACCCCGGACCCGTCGCCGCGACCGAGTTCCTCGGCGCGAACGTCGGCATCGTCATCCTCCTCGGGCTCGTCGTCGCGATCCCCACCTGGTACGTGACGAGCTACCTGTTCGGCCGCTACGTCGGGCGCCGCATCGAGCTACCCATCCCCACGATCCTCGGCGAGGCCGACGAGGACCAGCTCGAGAACCCGCCGAAGTTCGGCACCGTCGTCGCGATCCTCCTGCTCCCGCTCGTGCTGATCTTCGCCAACACCGGGCTCGACGCGCTCCGCGCCGCCGGGACCGTCGACGCGGAGAACCCGGCCGTGCAAACCCTGCGCGCCGTCGGGGCGACGCCGGTCGCGCTGCTCATCACGGTGCTCGTCGCGGCCTGGGTGCTGGGCCGACGACGCGGGGTCTCGGGGACGGCGCTGGAGAAGACCCTGGACTCCGCGCTCGGCCCGGTGTGCTCGGTCATCCTCATCACCGGCGCCGGCGGCATGTTCGGGGGCGTGCTGCGCGCGACCGGCATCGGTGACGCGCTCGCCGACGTGCTCGGCGACCTGGGGCTGCCGGTCATCGTGGCCGGGTTCCTCATCGCGGCGATCCTGCGCGTCGCGCAGGGGTCCGCGACCGTCGCGCTGACGACCGCCGCCGGGCTCATCGCCCCCGCCGTGGAGGCGGGCGGCTTCAACGCGATCGAGCTCGCCGCCGTCGTCGTGTCCGTGGCGGCGGGCTCCGTGGTGCTCAGTCATGTGAACGACTCCGGGTTCTGGCTGGTCGGCCGGTTCTTCGACATGGACGTCAAGACGACGCTCCGCACCTGGACGGTCATGGAGACCGCCATCGGCGTCATGGGCTTCGCCATCGCGGCGCTCGTCTTCGCCGTCGCATAGCGCGCGGCGCGCACCGCGAGGACCGCCCGGGCACGACACCCGGGCGGTCCACGTCGTCCTGGTCGTCAGCTCCGGTCGGCGAAGACCGGGGCGTAGGCGTCGCGGTCGGCGACCCAGGACTTCCGGCGGAAGCGCTGGAGCGCCAGGCCGAGGAGCGTGAGCAGCCCGGCCATCACGAGCAGGCCGAGGTCACCGCCCGCGCCGGTCGTGGCCAGGGCCGTCGGGCCCGACGCCGCGACGGGCGTCCCGACGGCCGTCGCCGTCGTGCCGCCGTTGCCGCCACCGACCGGGTTGAGCACGGGGATCACCGTGCCGTCCGTGCCGTCCCCGGTCCCCGGGTCAGCGGGGTCCGTGGGGTCGGTCGGGTCCGTGGGGTCGGTCGGGTCCGTGGGATCAGTGGGATCCGTCGGGTCCGTCGGGTCCGTGGGGTCCGTCGGGTCCGTCGGGTCCGTCGGGTCCGTGGGGTCCGTCGGGTCCGTGGGATCGGTCGGGTCCGTCGGGTCCGTCGGGACCGCCGCCGTCGGGCACGCGGCGGAGGCGTCACCCAGAACTCCCACGCTCACGCCGCAGACCGTGACGGGGACCGTCACCGGCAGATCGACGTCGAGGTCCGGCAGCGCGCCGAGCACGCCGTCGTCGCCCAGCACACCGTCGAGCAGCCCGTCGCCGCCCAGCAGGCCGTCGCCGCCGAGCGCGCCGTCGAGCAGCCCGTCGCCCAGGACACCGTCGCCGAGCAGGTCGGCTACGAGCCCGCCGTCGCCCAGGACGCCGTCGAGCAGACCCGAGCCGTCGGAGCCCGCTCCGCCGCCGGTGCTACCCCCGACCGTCGCGTCGCCGCCGATCCCGACCGCGACACCCGAGACGTTCACGGGGACCGTCACCGGCGCGTCGACGTCCACGTCGGGGCCGGACCCGGCCGTGCCGCCGTCGGCGCCGTCCGAGGCACCGTGGGCGGGGGCCGGAGGAACCACCGGGGCCGGCGTGACCGCGGCGTCGCCCAGGACGCCCACCGCGACGCCGGACACGTCCACGGGGACCGTCACCGGCACGTCGACGTCGACGTCCGCCGCGCCCGCGGGGGCGGGAGCCGGTGCAGGTGCGGGCGCCGGTTCCGGGGCTGCGGCCGGTGCCACGGCGGCGTCACCCAGGACGCCGACGGCGACGCCCGACACGTCCACGGGGACCGTCACCGGCACGTCCACGTCGATGTCCGCCGGACCCGCCGGGGCGGGCTCCGGAGCGGGCGCGGGCTCCGGCTCGGCGGCCGGCGCCGGGGGCGAGGTCACGGTCGCGTCGCCGAGAACGCCCACCGCGACGTCGGACACGGTCACGGGGACGTGCACGGGCACGTCCACCGACACGTCGGGCAGGACCTCGGTCACCTGGCTCAGCGGAGCCTCGACCGACACGTCCAGCCCGAGGTCGCCGAGGAGGTCGCCCTCGGCTGCGTGGGCCGCTCCGGCCCCGACGACCACGAGGCCGCCTGTGACGAGCGCTGTGCGCAGCGCGCGCCGAACGAAGGTGTGCATGATCGTTCTCTTTCCTGCTCAGAAGTGGTGGCGCACGACGGCGCCGGGTCGCGTCTGCCGCGCGACGCGCGGCGGCGGACCACCTCAGGCAGGAGAGACGGGGACCTCGAAGAACGTCGAGGGGTGCTTCGACCGAGCATCGTCGACGACGGCGGTCCAGGACGAGAGCGCGGGGGTGTCGGCGCCGTGGCCGACCGCCGCGAGGTCGCCGCCCGACCCGGCGCGCTGGGCGCTGCCGGAGGGCGCGGGCGTGGTGCCGAGGCCGCCGTCGGCGGGGACGCCGTCGGGCGTCGCGCTACCGCCCGGCGGCGCGACCGTACCCGGCGAGGCGTCGACCGCGGCGAGGCTGACCGCGCCGTCGAGCCCCGGGTGCGGCACGCCGGACCGGGCGCCGACCGATGCCGTCGGGCCCGCTCGGTCCGCACCGGACGCCGGTGCGGGCAGCAGCGCGCCGACCGTCGGGAGCGCCGCCGGCGGAGCCGCCTGGCCGAGGTCCGGAGCGCTCGGTACGGAGCCTCCCTGCTCCGCCGGGCCGGCCGGGCCCGGAGCCTCCGGGCCCGTCGCGGGCGTCTCCGGGAGCACGGGCGCGAGCGGGTCCAGCGGCGCGAGCGGCCCCGTGACGGGACCGAGCACCGGGTCGGTGACCGGCGCCAGCACGTCGAGGACCGGGGTGAGCGCCTCCAGGACGGGCGTGACCGGGTCGAGTGCCGGCGCCGCGGTCTCGAGCACGGGATTCACGACGGGAGCGACCGCCTCGACGACCGGCGTCGCGGCCGGCACGACCGCGTCGAGGACCGGCGTGGTCACGGGTGCGACGGCGTCGGTCACGGGCTGCACCACGGGCTCGACGGGCGCGACGACCTGCTCGACCACGGGAGCGACCGGCTCGACCACCTGCTCCACCACCGGGGCGACGGGCCGCACGGCCTCCTCGACCGCGGGAGCGGCGGGGGTCACGACCTTCTCGACGACCGGGGCGACCGGCTGGACGACGGGGCCGACGACATCGCGCACGACGGGCTTGACGACGTCCTGCACGACCGGGTCGACGACGGTCTGGACCGTCGAGGTCACGGGAGACAGGGCCTTGCCGAGACCGAGCGGGTCGTCCGCGGCGGACGCGCCGCCCGCGGTCGCGACGGCGAACGCGAGACCGGCGCCGAGACCGCCACCGGCGACGAGCGCACGCACCAACCAGCGACGGGCGGCTGGTGCGCGCCTGCCCTGCGCGTCGTGCGTCGCGTCCATCGTGTGCCCCGTGGGTCGTCGGTGCAGCGAAGGGGCGGGCCGGCAGGCCCGTCCGAGGTCACGGTAGGCATGCCGTGTGACGCTCACCACCGGGACGTCCGAATTCACCCGACGGTCGCCCCGAACACGAGGCCGAGCAGGTAGGTCGCCGCCGCCGCGCCGAAACCGATGGCGATCTGCCGCAGGGCGCGCGTGAGCGGCGAGGTCCCCGAGAGCAGGCCGACCGTGGCACCGGTCGCGAGGAGCGCGATCCCCACGAGGAGTGCGGCCACGCCCACGGCGACGAAGCCCGTGAGTCCCAGGAGGTAGGGCAGCACCGGGACGAGCGCGCCGGACGCGAAGAAGAGGAACGACGACACCGCCGCGCCGATCGCGGTCCCGTGCGTCTCGTGCTCGTCCGCGCGGGGCGGCGGGGCGATGACGGTCTGCTGCGTGTAGGTCGCGAGGACGTCGGCGGCGTGCTCCTCCGCCTCCGCCGGCGCCATGCCGCGTGCCCGGTAGACGAGCGCCAGCTCGTTCGCGTCCACGTCGAGGTCGGGAAGCGCGGCGGAGGCCTGCGGGCTGGGGGTCGAGGCGTCGAGCAGCTCGCGCTGCGACCGCACCGACACGTACTCCCCCGCACCCATGGACAGCGCGCCCGCGAGCAGGCCCGCGAGCCCGGACAGCAGGACCGTGCTGTTCGACGCCCCGGACGCCCCGATGCCGAGGATGAGCGCGAGGTTGGACACGAGCCCGTCGTTCGCGCCGAACACCGCGGCGCGGAACGTGCCGGACATCCGGTTGCGCCCGCGCGTCGCGAGCCCGCGCACGACCTCCTCGTGGATCCGCTCGTCCGCGGCCATCGTGGCGGTCGCGTCGGAGTCGGTGGCGTAGGTCGAGCGCGCCTCCGCCCGCTGGGCGAGGGCGAGCACGAACACGCCGCCGAAGCGGCGCGCGAGCCAGCCGAGCGTCCTCGTGCGCCAGTCGCCGCGCAGCGGCTTGCCGACGTCGTCGCCGAGCAGGTCGAGCCAGTGCTGCTCGTGCCGCCTCTCCGCGTCCGCGAGCGCCAGCAGGATGTCGCGCTCCTCCCCGCTCCGCCGGCTCGCGAGGTCGCGGTAGACGGCAGCCTCCGCACGCTCGTCGGCGAGGAACCGGCGCCACCGTCGCACCTCCTGCGGCGTCGGGGCGCCCCTTCCGGCGGACGACGAGCCGGGCAGTGGCGCCGCACCCGTCGGGACCCCCACCGGGGGTTCGGGAGGCGTGCCGGACGGCTGCGCGGGTGTCGTGGGCATGCCTCCATGATGGCGATCTCCGGCCTCGCCGTGTTGCGCGCGGCCGAACGAGGTCCCGGGGGTCTCCCCGACCCGCGTTCCGGGCGTCCCCAACCTCGGACCGGCCCCGTCGTCCACCGTCGTGGTTGGATCGGAGCATGACCACTGGAGAGAACGAGCTGTCCCGCCCCGAGGTCGACGCGCCGGAGGGCCCCGCGCCCACGGAGCTCGTCGTCGAGGACATCACCGTCGGCGACGGCCCCGAGGCCACGCCGGGCGCGACCGTGAACGTGCACTACCTCGGCGTCGAGTACGAGACGGGCGAGGAGTTCGACGCCTCGTGGAACCGCGGGCAGTCGATCAACTTCCCGCTGCGGAGTCTCATCGCGGGCTGGCAGCAGGGCATCCCCGGCATGAAGGTGGGCGGACGGCGCAAGCTCGTCGTGCCGCCGGAGCTCGCCTACGGGCCCGCGGGCGGCGGCCACCGCCTGTCCGGCAAGACGCTGATCTTCGTCATCGACCTGCTCGGCGTCTCCTGACCGACGCTCACCGCGGAGGGCCCTGGTCGTCGACCGGGGCCCTCCGTCGTCGTGCGCAGCCCTCCGGCGCCCGCTGCCGCGGCGTCAGCTCACGGGTCCGGGGCACGGAACCAGGTCAGCGTCCGGCTCCGGGGCGAGGGCCTCCTCGACGGGCTCCGGGCTCGCGGCGGGTACGGGCACCAGGGCGGCGTCCCGCTCCCGGCGGGCCGCCCGGAGGCGGACCACGGTGTCGACGAGGACGCCGAGGAGGATCCCGCCGACCACTCCCACCACGACCGCGAGGAGCGGGCTGTCGCCGACCCAGGCCGCGGCGAGCGTGCCGATGAGGACGGAGTAGGCGGCCCACGCCGCCGAGGCCACCGCGGAGAGCGCCATGAAGCGGCGGCGCGAGAAGCCCACGGCCCCCGCCGTCACGTTGACCGCCGTCCGCCCGACGGGCACGAACCGAGCGCCCAGCACGACGGACGCTCCACGCCGGTCGAGGGACCGCGTCGCCCACGCGACGGCGCGCTGACCGCGCGGGCCGCGCAGCGCCGGCAGCGCTCGCGTACCCAGCGCCTGCCCGAGCGCGTAGGCGAGCTGGTCCCCGCACCACGCGCCGAGCGCCGCGACGAGCAGCACGAGGCCCCACGCGACGCCTCCGCCGGACTGGGCGCCGACCGCGAGCATGACGATCACCGTCTCGCCGGGGATCGGCGGGAAGAACCCGTCGCCGGCGGTCGTCGCGAAGAGCGTCGGCAGCGCCCACACGGAGTCGACGAGCGCGAGCAACCACGCCTCGACCTGTCCCCACAGCTCCACGACCCACGCGACCATGCGTCCAGCCTCGACCGGACGCCCGCCCGCCACCATGGGGTATCCCCCCGGTTCTCCCCTGAGGCGACCCCGACCCCGCGCCCGCGGACACGTGGTCCCACGACGCTCCGGTCCGGGGGACAATGTGGCCCGACGCATTCGCCTCCCCGCGCCGCAGCCGGCGGGCGGGGACGTCCGTGATCGAGGAGCGCTGTGATCACTGTCAGCACCGACGGCTCGTGCCTGAGCAACCCGGGCGGCGCTATCGGGTGGGCGTGGATCAACCACGACGGCACGTTCGACTCCGGCGGCGCCGTGAGCGGGACCAACCAGGTCGCCGAGCTGACCGCGCTGCTCCAGGCGGTCCGCGCGCACCCGGGCGCGGAGCCGCTGCTCATCGAGTCCGACTCGCAGTACGCCATCAAGTGCGCGTCCGAGTGGGTCGTCGCCTGGAAGCGCAAGGGGTGGCGCACCGCGGGCGGCCAGCCCGTGAAGAACCTCGAGCTCGTGCAGGCGATCGACCGGGTCATCACCGAGCGCGCGGGACCGGTGCGGTTCCGCTGGGTGCGCGGCCATGTCGGCGACCCGTTCAACGAGCGCGCCGACCAGCTCGCCGGACTCGCAGCCCAGGACTGGGCCGCCGGACGCGGCGACCTCGACGGCACTCTCGTCCCCGAGCTCGGCGACCCCACGCGACCGGTCGGCCGGGTGCCCGCGACCGCACCCGCCGCGTCTCACGCCTCGGCGCCGAAGCAATCGGTGCCCGAGCCGACGTGGGACATGGACACCCTGTTCGACTGACGCGGCCCTCGCCGGGCACGACCTGGGTCTCGCTGTCGCGTGGACGACGACACCGAGGCCGTGCTCGACGCCGCTCGACGTCGTGCTCGGCCGTCGGCGGCGGGTGCGACGATGGTCCGGTGACCGTCCTTCCGAGCTCGGGCCCAGCGTCCGCCGAGCACGTGGTCGGCGAGCCGCTCGTCCGGCGGGTCCGGTCGGACCGACCCCTGGACCTGCACCTCACGCTCGGTCGGCTCTCCCGCGGGCCGTACGACCCGACGTTCCGCCGCACGCCGTCCGGGGACGTCTGGCGCACGACGCGGATGCCCGCCGGCCCCGCGACCTGCCGCCTCGCGCAGACCGGGCCGCGCGACGTCGTCGGGCACGCCTGGGGACCGGGGGCGCAGGAGGCGCTCGACGCCCTCCCCCACCTGCTGGGCGAGCACGACGACGACACCGGCTTCACCCCGCCCGCGCCCCTGCGCGACGCGCACCGGCGCAGCACCGGGCTGCGCATCCCCCGCACCGGGCGCGTGCTGGAGGCGCTCGTCCCCGCGATCCTCGAGCAGCGCGTCCAGACGGTCGCCGCGTGGCGGTCGTGGGGCTGGCTCCTGCGCCGGTACGGCGAGCGCGCGCCCGGTCCTGCGGGCGAGGCCGGGATGCTCGTCGTGCCCGACGCCGCCACGTGGGCGCGCGTGCCGTCGTGGGACTGGCACCGGGCGAACGTCGACCCGGGTCGCGCGCGGACGGTCGTCGCGGCGGCGCGCGTCGCCCGCCGTCTGGAGGAGTGCGGCGCGCTGCTCGACGCCTGGGGCGCCGCCGCGGCGCACGCCCGGCTCCAGGCGGTCCCGGGCGTGGGCGTGTGGACCGCGGCCGAGGTCGCGCAGCGGGCTCTCGGCGACGCCGACGCCGTGTCCGTGGGCGACTACCACCTCGCCAAGGCGGTCGGTTGGGCGCTCGTCGGCGAGCGCGTCGACGACGAGCGCATGCTCGAGCTCCTCGCGCCCTACTCCCCGCACCGCTACCGCGTCGTCCGGCTCCTGGAGATCTCCGGCAGGGCGCACGCCCCGCGCCGCGGGCCGCGGCTCTCGATCCAGGACCACCGCCCCAACTGACGTCCACGCACCTCGCTGAGTGCATGAAGAAGTCGCCGGAACGTGCCGTTCCGGCGACTCTCTCATGCACCCACGGGTTACTCCGGGAGCGCGCAGGCCCCGTCGACGCAGACCGCGGCGTCGTCCGCGCCCACGAGCGTGAGCGGCGGTGCGCTCTCGCGGTGCGGGGCGGCCGCGTCTGCGGCGCTCACGCTCATGAGCGTGGTGCGGCGCGGGTTCGCGATGGAGTGGTAGACGTTCGTCGTGGTGTCGGTCATCTGAGGCCTCCTCGTGGGAATCACGGGCGCCGGTGCACGTGTGGAGCCGGCGTCGGTGCGGGCTGCGTCCCAGTCTCGGTGATACCGAGTCGCAGGTCCACCGCACCGGGTGTGAGATACGTCGCTCTCCGAACCTGGTCTCGCAGAGCGGACCGGTCAGGCGGCGTCGCGCTCGGCGACGGCCTGCCGGAGCACCTGGACGAAGACCGCGGGGTCCTGGGCGCCCGAGACCCCGTACCGGCCGTCGACGACGAAGAACGGCACCCCGTTGATCCCGTAGGCGCGCGCCTGGTCGATGTCGGCCTGCACGTCCTCGGCGTAGCGGCCGTCCTCGAGGGCGGCGACGACCTCGGCGCGGTCGAGCCCGACCTCGGCCGCGAGGTCCGCGAGCTCCTCGACCCGGCCCACGTGCCGGCCCTCCTCGAAGTACGCCTTGAGGAGGCGCTCCTTCATCTCCACCTGCTTGCCGTGCGCCTTCGCGTGGTGCAGCAGCTCGTGAGCGGTGAGCGTCTTGGTGTGCTGGAGCGCGTCGAAGTCGTAGGACAGTCCCTCGGCGGCCGCGAGCTGCGTCATCTGGGCGAGCATCTGCTCGACCTGCGCGCGGGGCATGCCCTTGTGCCCCGCGAGGAAGTCCACCTCGGTGCCGTCGAAGTCGACCGGGGTGTCCGGCGCGAGCTCGAACGAGTGGTACTCGATCTCGACCTGCGGGCCGTCACCGGCCTCGGCGAGACGCCCGAGCGCCGTCTCGAGGCGCCGCTTGCCGACGTAGCACCAGGGGCACGCGACGTCGGACCAGATGTCGATCTTCACCGTGGCGGCCGGCGTTCCCGGCGCGGCGGGGCTGTTCGTGGTCATGTGACCGTTCAACCATCTGGACCACCGCACGATTCCCCGACGCGCGACGGTCACCCCGTGACGTGCGCCGCGCGGTAGAGGTCCTGCAGCACCATGATCTCCGCGCCGTGGTGGATGAGCTCGCGGTTCATGTGCGCGACGAGGTGGACGAACGGCGCCTGGGCGTCGATCTCCGTCGCCTGGCTGAGCCCGACGGTGAACGCCCCCTCGTCCGGCAGCGCGTCGACGCCCGCACGCCACCGGTCCACCTCCTGCCGCAGCCCTGCGACCGCGGGACCCACCTCCCCCGAGAACACCACCGCGTCGCGACGGCGCTCGTGGGGCCCGAACGTCCACTCCCACCGCTCGAAGAAGGCCTCGGTGAGGTGCGCGACGAGCCACGCGATCGTCCGTGGCTGCGGCGAGTCCGGTCCTTCGGGCCACTCCATGACCCACTCGCCCGCCCCGAGCGTCCGCGGAGAGCGCTCGGTACCGCGCCGCACGACGCGCAGCGCGTCCGGGCCGGGCTCCCACTCGAGCTCCGCCTGGGTGAGGGTCGCGAGCCGTTCCGCGACCTCGAGCCACGAGAACCCGAGCTGGCCGCGCACGACCGCGAGCGCGGTCGGGACCGTGAGGATCGTCCAGTCGAACTCCGGGCTCCCGTACGCGATCTCCCCGTCCGCCGCCTCGTGCACCATCCGGCTCCCCCCTCCGGCGGCGCCGTCGCCGCCCGTCGTCTCGGTACCGACGCTAACGGGGACCACCGACGCCGGCGCGCGAGAATGGGATCGACCGCCCCGCCCCTGACCCCCGGAGTCCCCGTGCGCGTCCGCCCCCGCACCGTCCTGCTCGTCGCGACCGGGATCGCCGTCGTCCTGCTCGGCGCCCTCGTCGTGTTCCTGGCGATCAACGGGGTCGACGGCGTCCCCGGCTGACCCGGCCGACGCGCGCTCCGGGCGTCGCGGGGTGATCCTGCTGGAGGACCCCACCAGGAAGGCCGACCCGTGACCGCGAACGACACCTCCCCCGACCCGCAGCTCGTCCTCGTGCGCCACGGCGAGACCGAGTGGAGCGCGAGCGGCCGCCACACCGGGCGTTCCGACATCCCGCTCACGGTCGCGGGCGAGCAGCAGGCCGTCGCTGCCGGCGTGTGGCTGCAGCGGTGGGCCGACCGCCGGGGACGACGCCCCGCCGTCGTGCTCTCGAGCCCGCGCCAGCGCGCGCGACGCACCGCCGACCTCGCCGGCTTCCCGGACGCGCAGACCGACGACGACCTCGCCGAGTGGGACTACGGTCCCGTCGACGGGAGGACCGCCGTCGACGTCGGCGAGCAGCTCGGCCACGAGTGGCTGATCTTCCGGGACGGGGTCAACGTCCTGTCCGCCGCGAACGGGCACCGCGGCGAGGAGCTCGCCGACGTGGCGGCCCGGGCGGCGCGCGTGGTCGGGCGTGTCGAGCCCACGCTGCAGAGCGGCGACGACGTCGTCCTGTTCGCGCACGGGCACCTGCTGCGCGTCCTCGCGACCGTGTGGCTCGGCGTCGACCCGGGCCTGGGCGCGCGGCTCGAGCTCGGCACGGCCGCGATCTGCCTGCTGGGGTACGGGCACGGGCTGCGGACGGTCGAGGGCTGGAACCTCTCGGCGCTCCCCTGAGCACGCGCCGGCCGGGACCGGTCCGGGGTCGGACGGCGCAGAGGCAGGAGGACCGACGAACCGCGGGACGACCTCCCCGTGCGGACCGCGAGGTGGCACCATGCTCCGCATGGGTCTGAGCGAGAAGCACCTCACCGAGGGCGAGCACGTCGTCATGGAGCTCAAGGAGCACGCGAAGGCGCTGTTCTGGCCGTTCGTGCTGCTGGTCGTGCTCGTCGCCGCCGTCGTCGTGACGGTCGTGCTGGTCCCGAACGACGCCGTGCGCTGGGTCGTCGCGGGCGTCGCCCTGGTCGCGGCGGTGGTCTGGGTCTTCGTGCCCTGGCTGCGGTGGCGGACTACGGAGTACACGGTGACCACCAAGCGCATCGCGATGCGCTCGGGCATCATCACGCGCACCGGGCGGGACATCCCGCTGTACCGCATCAACGACGTGAACTACGAGAAGGGCCCGATCGACCGCCTCTTCGGCTGCGGGACGCTCGTCATCTCGGACGCGACCGACAAGCCGGGCCTAAACCTGCACGACGTGCCCGACGTCGAGAACGTCCAGGTCCGCCTGCACGACCTGCTCTTCACCGCCGACGACGGGTCCGACGACGGCGAGTGGCCGCCGAACGAGCCGCCGCGCGGTCCGCGCGCGCCCCGCATCCCCCGCGCGGAGCGCTGACGCCTCAGTCCTCGATCCGGCGTCCGGCCGCGACCTCGGCGCGGGCCCGCATCTCGTCGCTGAGCGTGACGTCTCCCTCGAGGTGCGCGGCGAGGAGACGCCGCGCGACACCCGCCGCACGCTCGGGGTCCGTGCCGCGCCCGTTCCACGCCCCGAACCAGTCGGCGAGGGTCACCCCGTGCTCGGGCCGGTAGCAGACCGTGACCGTGTCCCCGGCCTGCAGCTCGCCGTTGCGCACGACCCGCAGGTACGCGCCCGTCCGGTTCGCGACCGTGAAGCGCTTGACCCACCGGTCCTCGCCGAGCCGCCGCGCGAACGTCGAGCACGGCGTGCGGGGCTGCGTCACCTCGAGCAGCGCGCTGCCCACGGACCAGCGCTCGCCCACGACGGCCGCGCTCACGGGGATGCCCCGCACGCGCAGGTTCTCGCCGAACAGGCCCGGCGGGATCTCGCGCTCGAGCTGCCCGACCCACCAGTCGGTGTCGTCCTGCCCGTACGCGTACACCGCCTGCTCCTCGCCGCCGTGGTTGGCACGGTCGGCCTGGAGGTCGGCGTAGAGGCCGAGGCGTCGCACCTTCACGGGCCCGTCGACCGGCCGCTTGTCGATCGCCGTGACGCCGACCGGCCCCGCGTCAGGCAGGAGCGCGTGCACGCGGCACACCGCGAGGACCTCGCCCGTCGGGGCGCTCGAGGCGAGGTCGGTCACGGGCGCGGTGCCGGGGGCCACGGGCAGGTCGGTCGGCGAGACGGGCGGTGCGGCGGGAGGCATCCCTCGATTCTCGCAGCGCGCGACCCGAGCAGCACAGGGTTTCGGGGGACCAAGGTCTCGGGACCGCTCCGGCCCCGCACAGGTAGCGTCGTCGGCATGAGCGCCACACGTCCCTCGCGCTGGGAGCAGAGGACCGCCGCCGACCCGTCCCACTCCACCTGGTACGTCGAACGCTTCCGGGCGATGGCGGCCCGCGGCGCCGACCTCGCGGGCGAGGCGCGGCTGGTCGACGCCATGCTGCCCCGCGGCTCGCGGGTGCTCGACGCCGGGTGCGGGCCGGGACGCGTCGGCGCGGAGCTGTTCGCACGCGGCCACGTGGTCGTCGGGGTCGACGTCGACCCCGTCCTCGTCGAGGCCGCGCGCGCCGACCACCCGGGACCGGACTGGCGCGTGGGCGACCTCGCCGAGCTCGACCTGCCCGCCGAGGGCGTCGCCGAGCCGTTCGACGCGATCGTGTGCGCGGGCAACGTCATGACGTTCCTCGCGCCCGGGACCGAGGTCGAGGTCCTGCGCCGCTTCCGTGCGCACCTCGCCCCGGACGGTCGCGCCGTCGTCGGCTTCGGCACCGGGCGCGGCTACGCGCCCGAGCGGTTCCTGGCCGACGCCGCGGAGGCGGGGCTGCGCCTCGACGTCGCCCTCGCGACGTGGGACCTGCGCCCCTGGTCGCCGGAGGCCGACTTCCTCGTCGCCGTGCTCGCCGCCGCCGACGGCTGACGGCTCGGACCCGTCGTACGGGTCAGGCAGGCGTGAACGTGAACGTGACCGCCCCGCTCGAGCTGCCCGGCTCTCCCTCCACGTCGTCGACGTGGAGCATGCCCGCGCCGTGCAGGTCGATCGTGTCCCCGAGATCCGCCCGCAGGACGTCCTCGCCGCGCGGCGAGCGGACCGCGAGCTGCGCGAGCGCGCGCCCCGCGCCGACGCCGACGCGCATCACGCCCACCCGCACGTCGGCGAACTCCGCCTGTGCTCCCTGCGGGACGCGCGCCCGGCGCACCTCGTCGTTGCCTGCCATGCGTCAGCCTCCCGTGTAGACCGAGTCGAAGTTCTCCTTGTACTCCTGCTCGGTGAGCCAGAGGTCGCCGACCTTCTGCTCGCCGTCGAGCATGCCGCCGCCGGGTCCCCACGGGTTGACGACGTGGATCTTCAGCTCGCCGTCGACCTCCTTGACCTCGGTGACGACGTACGCGTGGTTGGGGACGATGCGGCTGTCGTCCACCTCGTCCTCCCAGAACCAGAACGCGTCGTCGTCCTCCGTGCCCACGGCGACGGGCCCGTCCTTCAGCCGGTCCTGGATGTCGGAGAGGCTGAGCTCGCCCGACCGCTCGGCGGGGCGGCCCGTGATGGCCTCGAACGCGTCGTCGGAGTGCCCGCCGTCGATGTCCTGGTAGTCGCCGCCGAAGTACTCGGCCGCCGCCTTCTCGTAGATCGACACCCAGTTCGGCTCGCCGTTCTGGCCGCCGACGCCGTTCTCCGGCACGGTCGGCTCCACGACGATCTCGACGGGCTCGCCGTCCTTGTACATCGTCACGGTGTACGTGCCGTCGTCGTTGAGCCGGATGTGCTCGCGCAGGAAGTTGGGGTCGGTCGTCGTGACCGCGCCCAGGCCGGCGAGGAACCAGCAGTCGCCGACCTGGCCCTGGTTGATGTCGTCGAGCGAGAAGTCCTCGTTCTCGAGGTCGATCGGCGGGACGTCCTCGTAGTCGCCGAGGTCGTCGGTGAGGTCCGGGTCGCCGGGCCGGTCGCCGTCCTCGCCCGGCGTGCTGCGGTCACCGCCGCCTCCGCCCGGCCCGCCCCCGCCCGGACCACCGACCCCGTCGGTGCTCGCGCTCTCCTGCTGGTCCGCCTGGCGCACGACGGCGGTCGCCGCGTCGCCGAGGACCGCCCCGACGGCCGCGACGGCCGGGCCGTGCGACGTCGACCACTCTCCGCGCAGCGCGTCGCCGTCCGGCCCCTCCCAGGGGCTCGACGTCACGAGCGCGTCGAGCTCGCCGCGCAGCGACGCCAGCCTGTCGGCGGCCTCGGACAACCGCTGTCCGAGCTGTCGCAGCTGTGCGACGTCCGCCCCGTACATCCCGCTCATGTCTCCCCCTCGCCCGCAGGTCGCCGAGACGGTACCGCCGTACGCCCCCGCGGGTCCATGGGTCGTGCTCCCCATCCACGCGGTGGCCCCACGTCCGACCGCGCGTCCGACCGCGCTGGTAGCGTCCCCCGCGGACGCGCACGCGACGACCGAGGGGGACCATGACGGAGCAGGCCACGACACGGCGCGAGGGCGCGACCACGCCGGCCGCGGGGGCGGTGCTCGTCCTGGCTGCCCTCGCCACGCTCGCCGCGTGCGGCGCCGACGACCCGGCCCAGCCGCCGCCGGCGCCGGACGCCGTCGCGGAGTACGAGCAGACCCGGCAGGACGTCCTCGCGGCCGTCCAGGACGTCTACGGCACGGACGGCTGGGCCGACGACGACGAGAACGCCACGGCGACGGCGCAGGACGACGGCCGCTGCGTCGTCTTCCTCCCCGACGCGAGCGCCGCACGCGCGGACGCCGAGGCCTACGACCTGCTCGCCGACGTCCCCGACGCGCTCGCCCCGGTGCTCGACGAGCACGGGTTCGGCGAGCCGTCCGACGTCGTCGAGGCGGAGCACGGCGGGACCGCCTCCGTCGAGGCCGAGGACCCGGCGGGGTGGTCGGTGCGCGTGACCGCCGACGGCGACCTGGTCCGCCTCGACGTGTCCGGCCCGGTCGACCTCGACCCGTGCGACGGGGCCGGGCTGCCGGAGCTCGGCTGAGCCGTGCCGTCGTACCGCGTGACCCTCGCCGTGGGACTGCTGCGCCCGGGCGTCGACCCCGAGGCCGTGCTGCCCGCCGCCGCGGCGGCGGCGCGGGCCCTCACCACGGTGGAGGCGTACGACGTCGGCGTGGTGCGCGGCGAGGCCCGCGTCACGGTCCGCTTCCTCGCCGACACGGACGCCGCCGCGCACACGGTCGCCGACGCGGTGGAGGCCGGCGTGCGCGCGCTCGCCGCGACGTCGGGCGGCCGGCTGACCCGCCGGTGGGGAGCGCGCTGGCACCCGGCCTGACCGAGGCACCTCCCGCCGCGCGACGTGGGCGCGGGACCGGTTCAATGGACGGACCTGTCGTCGACGCCGGGGAGGCGCACCCGTGGCCACGAGGACCGGGCTGTTCCGCCGCAAGTCCGTGGAGGACTCGCTCGCGGCGATCGACGACCCCGAGCGCTCGCTCAAGCGCAGCCTGACGTCGTGGGACCTCGCGGTCCTGGGGGTCGCGGTCGCGGTCGGCGCGGGCATCTTCTCCGTCGGCGCGACGGCCGCCGCCAACTATGCCGGACCGAGCGTCATCGTCTCGTTCGTCATCGCGTCGATCGTGTGCGCGCTGGCCGTCATGTGCTACGCCGAGTTCGCGTCGGCGATCCCCGTCGCCGGGTCGGCGTACACCTTCTCCTACGCGACCATGGGCGAGCTCGTCGCGTGGATCATCGGGTGGGACCTCATCCTCGAGATGCTGCTCGCATCGGCCGTCATCGCGAAGTTCTGGGGCGTGTACCTGGGCGACGCGTTCGGGCTCTTCGGCCTCGACCTGCCGCTGAGCATCCCGCTCGGGCCCGTCGACCTCGAGTGGGGACCGGTGTTCATCGTCGCGGTGTTCACCACGCTGCTGGCGATCGGCACCAAGCTCAGCACGCGCGTCAACAGCGTGTTCACGGTCATCAAGGTGGGCATCACGCTGTTCGTCATCGTCGTCGGCTTCTTCTTCGTCGACGCGTCGAACTACTCGCCGTTCCTGCCGCCCGCCCGGCCCGCGCCGGAGCGGTCGGCGCTCGAGCAGCCGCTCGTCGGCTTCCTCACGGGGCTCGAGCCGACGACGTACGGCGTCATGGGCCTGCTCGCGGGCGCGGCGCTCGTGTTCTTCGCGTTCATCGGGTTCGACGTCGTCGCGACGACGGCCGAGGAGGCCAAGGACCCGCAGCGCACGCTCCCGCGCGGCATCCTCGGCGGCCTCGCGATCGTCACGGTCCTGTACATCCTCGTGACGCTCGTCGTGACGGGCATGGTGTCGTACACCGAGCTCGCGGAGTCCGACGCGCCGTCGCTCACGACCGCGTTCGTCCTCGTGGGCGCCGACTGGGCCGGGCGCGTGATCTCCGTGGGCATCCTCGTCGGGCTGACGACGGTGATCATGGTGCTGCTCCTCGGCCTCACGCGGGTCGTGTTCGCGATGAGCCGCGACGGGCTCCTCCCGCGCGGCATCTCCCGGACCTCGCACCGGTACCACACACCGGTCCGTCTCCAGGTGGGGGTGGGCGTCGTCGTGGCGCTCATCGCCGGGCTCTCCCAGGTGGAGCTGCTCGAGGAGATGATCAACATCGGGACGCTCTCCGCGTTCGTGCTCGTGAGCTTCGGCATCCCGATCCTGCGCCGCTCGCGGCCGGACCTGCAGCGCTCGTTCAGGGTGCCGTGGTCGCCCGTGCTGCCGATCGTGTCCGGCGTCGCGTGCCTGTGGCTCATGGCCAACCTCACGACGCTCACGTGGCTCCGGTTCCTCGGGTGGGTCGTCGTGGGCCTCGTCATCTACGCGTCCTACGGCTACCGGCACTCGGTCGCGGCCCGCGACACCCTGAAGGGCGACGTCGCCGCGTAGGTACAGTGGGCGCGCATGAGCGCCACCGGCACAGGAACCGGCACCGAGATCACCGCCGACCTCGTCCGCGAGGCGCTGGCGGAGCAGCACCCCGACCTCGCCGGGTTGCCGGTCCGCGCGGTCGCGGGCGGCTGGGGCAACCAGATGTGGCGGCTCGGTGACGACCTGGCCGTGCGGGTGCAGCGCATGGACCCGACGCCGGAGCTCCAGCTCAAGGAGCGACGGTGGCTGCCCGTGCTCGCCCCGCGCCTGCCGCTCCCCGTCCCCACGCCCGTGCGGCACGGGGAGCCGTCCGCGCGCCTCCCCCGGCACTGGACGGTGATGACGTGGGTGCCCGGCGAGCCGCTGGACCACGGCGCCATCACGCGGGGCGCGCACGCCGCCGAGGCGCTGGCGGGCTTCCTCCGGTCGCTGCACGTCCCGGCACCGGCCGACGCGCCGGCGTCGGCGGACCGGGGCGCCCATCCCCGGGACAGCACGGACGGCTTCGAGGGATTCCTCCGCGCGGTCGCGCCCGGTGACGCGGCCGCCGTCCGGTCCGTCTGGGCAGACGCCGTCGCGGCCGACGCGTGGGAGGGACCGCCCGTGTGGGTGCACGGCGACCTCCACCCCGCGAACGTCGTCGTCGCGGACGGCACGCTCGCGGGCGTCGTCGACTTCGGCGACCTGTTCGCGGGCGACCCGGCGTGGGACCTCGCCGCCGCCTGGGTGCTCCTGCCTGCCGGCACGGCAGCGCGGTTCTTTGGCGCCTACGCGCGCGCCGACGACGCGACGGTCCGGCGCGCCCGTGGGCTGGCGGCGCTCAAGGCCCTCTTCCTCCTGCTCATGGGGCAGAACGGCGACCGCGGCCTGCCCGGCGGCAAGGCCCACTGGGGGCCCGCGGGCCGGGCGGCGCTCGACCGCGTCCTGGCAGGCTGACGACTCCGCAGGCGGCGCCTGCCCGTGCGTGACCCGCCGCGTCGCGGGCGACGTCCGCTGCCGCGGCTCTCCGGGCTCGGCACCCGGGTCGCACAGAACCTACGCAACCGTAGGTTACGGTGGCGTAGTGAACACTCTGGCGACGAGGCCGTGGACCGGCCGTTACGCCCCCGGCGTCCCGACGGACGTCGAGGTCCCCGACGAGCCGGTCACGGCCGCCCTCTACCGCGCTGCCGAGCGCTGGCCGGACCGCGTCGCGGTCGACTTCTTCGGCGCGACCACGACCTACGCCCGGCTCGTCGCGCAGGTCGAGCGTGCCGCGAGCGCCCTGCACGACCTGGGCGTGCGCCGCGGCGACCGCGTCGCGCTCGTGCTGCCCAACGGCACGTCGCACGTCGTCGCGTTCTACGCCGTCCAGCGCCTCGGCGCGGTCGTCGTCGAGCACAACCCCACGTACACCGCCGACGAGCTCGCCCACCAGCTCGCCGACTCCGGCGCGAGCGTCGCCGTGGTGTGGACCAAGACCGTCCCCGCCGTGCTCGAGGCCCGCGCGCACGCGACCGGCCTGCGCTCCGTCGTCGGGCTCGACATCGCGCGCGACCTGCCCCGCGGGAGCCGCCTCGCGCTCCGCCTGCCCGTGGCCCGCGCGCGGGCCCAGCGCGACGCGCTGCGCGGCCGCGTCCCCGCCGGCGTGCCCGACTGGCACGACCTCGTCCGGCGCGCCCGAGCCCTCCCGCCGGCGCTCCCCCACCCGGGGGCCGACGACGTCGCGCTCCTGCAGTACACCGGCGGCACCACGGGCACGCCCAAGGGTGCCGTGCTGACGCACCGCAACCTCGTCGCGAACGTCGTGCAGGGCCAGGCCTGGGCGGGCTTCGCCGAGGGCGCCGAGACGGTCTACGGCGTGCTGCCCTTCTTCCACGCGTTCGGGTTGACGTTCTGCCTCACGCTGCCCGCGCGCATCGGCGCGACGCTCGTCGCGTTCCCCAAGTTCGACCCGCAGGCGTTCGTCGCCGCGCAGGCGCGCCGTCCCGCCACGTTCCTCCCGGGTGTCGCGCCCATGTTCGACCGCATCGTCACCGCCGCCGCGGACGCGCCCGGGGCGGGCTCCGACCTCACCTCGATCCGCCTCGCGTTCGCGGGCGCCATGCCCATCACCGCCGAGACCGCGCAGCGCTGGGAGGACGCCACCGGCGGGCTGCTCATCGAGGGCTACGGCATGACCGAGACGTCGCCGATCTCGCTCGGCAACCCGTGCTCCGACGACCGGAGGCCCGGAACCCTCGGGCTGCCCTTCCCCAGCACGGACATCCGCGTCGTCGACGCGGACGCGCTCGACGCGGGCGCGCTCCGCGACGCCGAGCCGTCCGACGACGGCGCGCGCACCGTGCGCGGGGAGCTGCTCGTGCGCGGCCCGCAGGTGTTCCGCGGCTACTGGAACCGGCCCGAGGAGACCGCGCACCAGCTGCTCGACGACGGCTGGCTGCGCACCGGCGACGTCGTGCGCGTCGCGCTCGACGGTCCCGACGCCGGCCTCGTCACGCTCGTCGACCGCATCAAGGAGATGATCGTCACGGGCGGGTTCAAGGTGTACCCGTCCCAGGTGGAGGACCACCTGCGCGCGATGCCGGGCGTCCGGGACGTCGCCGTCGTGGGCGTGCCGGGCAGCGGCTCGGACGAGCACGTCGCCGCCGTCGTCGTGCTCGACGACACGGACGACGCCGCCTCGCCGCCACGCGTCGACCTCGCCGCCGTGCGCGAGTGGGGCGAGAAGCGCCTCGCCCGCTACGCCCTGCCGCGCACCCTCGCCGTCGTGCCGGAGCTGCCGCGCTCCCAGATCGGCAAGGTCCTGCGCCGCGTCGTCCGCGAGGACCTCCTCGGTCGCGACGACGTCGAGCACCACTGCGCCTGACCGCCCCGCCCCCCCGCCCCCAGGGGACCGCGGCCACGCGAGATAGAACCCTGGTCGGTCGAAGTAGAACTGCGGCCACGCGAGATAGAACCCTGGTCACACGAGGTAGAACCCTGGTCATGCGGGACCTGCGGTCACCCGGGTGAGTGAGGACCAGGGCGAGACGACGCCGGGCGGGGTGGGTGGTGGTGCCGCGTCGTGGCGGGCCTGGCGGGAGCCGCGAGGAACGAGCGGCGGATGGTA
>NZ_JAFGYF010000008.1 GCF_016921195.1 Cellulosimicrobium cellulans | reverse complement strand
CATGGCTCCACGAGTACAACCACCACCGTCCCCACACCGCCTGCGGGAACAAGCCACCCATCACACGCTTGACCAACCTGTCCGGTCAGTACAGCTAGCCGGAGCGGATAGTCGACGCGTTAGCCCAACCGCTCCGCCAAGAGTGAGCTGCCATCGAGCCGATGGCCCGGACGGTCGACCGGTAGGCTCGCGACGCGACTGGCGTACAGACCTTGTTGCGCGAACCGCTCGGCAACGCTGCGGGCGACGTTGAACTCCTGGACGAGGAACCTGATCTCGTCGCAAGTCGAGGCGAGCGCGGCGTGGTCTGCGAGCATCGGCGATCGAGGCGTCAGGCAGGTACTCGCTACCGGGCGAACTCGTGGCCCTGAGCGTCTCGACCTGTAATCACGTCGACCACGGTCTCGCCCGCGGCGTTTTTCTGGCTCAGGTGCGTCCAGAAGACGGTGACCGTGGCGCCGCACTGCTGGCACCACTCCTGTGTACTCGACTCTTCTTTCCCCATGACTCGATGCTAATTCTGGAGCGGTGAGCCCGCGCACTCTTGCGCCTTCGGTCGAGTTCCTGCGCCACCTCACCGTCCAGCTCCGCACCGATCGCCGAGCATCCGGCCGTCTCCACCCCGCGTCAAGGGCGCCTCCTGCGTCGCTCCTCGATGACCTTCGGCCACCCTTGACCAGGACCTCCGACGACCTCTTGTGCTCCGCTATCGGTCCGGCGCCTCCGAGTGTCCCCGCCGCACAAGGATGCTGGAGCCCATCTTTACCCTCCTCTTTGGCGTCCAAACGAGTCCGAGAACGTGTAACGCGTTGCACGCGTGAGCGAAGCGTCCGCCGAGGTCAGAAGGAAGATCGTCCAGGCCGACCAACGTCGTCCAAAGCCAGCGACCGAACCCCACCGCTACCGCCACCCGAAGGGCCCCAGCTGCGAGATTCCGCGGCTGTGGGGCCCTTCGCGCGTCTCGGCGTCGCGCTCTTCCTCGACGCCGCGGAAACGTCGGGCGTGCTCGCTCAAAGCCCGAGGTCGTCCGCCGCGGCGCGCAGCGTGTCGGCGGAATGACGGAGGGCCGTGAGCTCGGCGTCCGACAGGGGTGTCGGCAGGAGGGTCCCGGCGCCGTCGTGGCTGACCATGGTCGGGACGGAGAGGCACACGTCGTCGATGCCTCGGTACCCGTTCAGCAGTGAGGAGACCGGCATGACGCGGTGCTCGTCGTTGGTGATCGCCTCGACGATCCGGGAGGCGGCGAGGCCGATCGCGTAGGCGGTGGCGCCCTTGCCCGCGATGATGTCGTAGGCGGAGTGGACGACGTCGTGCGCGATGGCGTCGCGGACCTCCTCGGTCAGCGGTTCCCGCCCGTCGAACGGGTCGAGCTCCAGGAGCGGCACACCGCCGATCGTCGCGGACGACCACAGCGGCACGGCGGTGTCGCCGTGCTCGCCGGCGACGTAGGCGTGCACGTTCTGCACCGCCACGCCGACGTGGTCCGCGATGAGGTACCGGAACCGCGAGGAGTCGAGCACAGCGCCGGAGCCGAGCACCTGCGCGCGCGGCAGGCCGGAGTACTTCAGGGCGGCGTAGGTGACGACGTCCACGGGGTTGGTGACCATGAGGTAGACGGCCTGGGGCGCGACCTCGACGAGCTGGGGCATGAGCGTGCGTGCCAAGCCGACGGTCTTGGCCGCGAGGTCCATGCGCGTCTGGCCGGGCTGCTGCTTGGCTCCCGCCGTGACGACCACGACGTCCGCCCCCGCGCACACCGCGACGTCGTCGGACCCCTCCACGCGCGCCATCGGCATGAACTGGATGCCGTGCGCGAGGTCGAGGGCCTGGGCGTGAACCTTGGCCGTGTCGACGTCGTACAGGGCGACCTCCCGCGCCGCCCCACGGATCAGGACGGCGTAGGCCAGGGTCGCCCCGACCGACCCCGCGCCGACCACGGCGACCTTCGCGGTCGTACCTGTCTGGATCCCGCCTGTCCCGGTCCTCGTCTCGCCGCTCTGGATGTCGCTCCGCTCCTGCCTCACCGCAGTCACTCCCTCGTCGCGTGCGTCGCATGAGAAGTACGGGCCGCTTCCAGGCTAGGACGTCTGGGCGGACGGTGACGGGAAGCGTGTCACCCGCCCCCAGCAGACAACGGCCACGCCGACCTCTGCATGGGCGTCCCCGGGCCGCGGATGAGCCGTCGGACACAAGCACCCTGACCTTGCCATTTTCGTTCGGACCCTGGCGTAAACACGTCGTGCCCAGGTAAGTTGCAGGAGACCGAACAAATCCCGGGATCCCCAGCCCGGGCCGAAGAGCAACGAGGCCTTCATGAACGATCGATCGACACCCAGAGCGGCCTCTCCCGGCCGCTCGCTCGCCAAGACCTCGCCCGCACCGACCGCCCGCTCGCGCGCGGTCGCGACCACCGCCGTCATCGGGGCGCTCGCCCTGACCGCGGCCACCTTCGCGTCGCCCGCCGTGGCGGCGCCGCAGCCCACGGCCAAGCCGGCGGCGTCCGTCGCCGGGCCGTCCGACATCAACGGGTTCCGCAGCGTCGGCTACGTCATGGCCGACTCGCGCGTGACCCGCGACTTCCACGTGGCCGACCTCGTCCGCACCGGCGCGATCGAGGACCTCACGCACATCAACTACGCGTTCGGCAACGTCACGACCGATCTCGTGTGCGACATCGCCGACGTCCCCGGCGAGGGCGACCCCCTCAACGACTTCGTCGCGGAGGTCGCGGCCAAGGACTCCGTCGACGGCAAGGCCGACAAGCCCGGCCAGAAGCTGGCGGGCAACTTCAACCAGCTCAAGAAGCTCAAGGCCGTCAGCCCCGACACCAAGATCCTCATCTCGCTCGGCGGCTGGACCTGGTCGGACAACTTCTCCGAGGCGGCGTCCACGGCCGAGGGCCGCACGGCGCTCGTCGACTCGTGCCTCGACCTGTACATCGACGGGAACCTGCCGATCGTCGACGGCAAGGGCGGTCCGGGCGCCGCGGCCGGCATCTTCGACGGCATCGACATCGACTGGGAGTGGCCGGTCACGGGTGGCGAGACGGCGAACGCCCGCCCCGAGGACAAGGAGAACTTCCTGCTCCTCATGGAGGAGTTCCGCGCCGAGCTCGACGCGCGCGGCGCGGCGAACGGTGAGGACTACCTCCTGACGGCCTTCGCGCCGGCCGGCGGCTGGAACGCAGGACAGGGCGGCTGGCTCGACCCCCGCCTGTTCGCGGTCGTGGACTTCCTCAACGTCCAGGGCTACGACTTCCACGGCGGCTGGGTGCCGAACCAGACGGGCCACCAGGGCAACCTGCACCCCGACGGCACGCAGAACTGGGGCCTCGGGCTCGACGGCGCGCTCGGCATGTACGTCAACGCGGGCGCGGACCCGTCGCAGGTCAACGCGGGTCTCGCCGCCTACGGCCACGGCTGGTACGGCGTCGAGGACGGCTCGCAGGGCTGGCAGCCCGCCGCGGGCTACGTCGGCACCAGGACGTACGCGGAGCTGCGGTCGTTCGACGGCGAGCAGTACTTCGACCCGGAGATCGGGGCGAGCTGGCTCTACGACGGCGACCAGTGGTGGAGCTACGACGACCCGGCGTCGGTCACGGCCAAGGCCGAGTTCGTCGCGACGCAGGGCTACGGCGGCGCGATGTGGTGGGACCTCTCGGGCGACTACCGCAACGAGCTGGGCGACGCGCTGGGCTCGACGCTCCGCGCGGCGACCCCCGGTCCCGGCGTGGCCGACGAGTGCGCCGTGCCCTGGTACGGCACGGGCGTCTACACCGGTGGCGAGGTCGTCTCGCACGAGGGCTCGGAGTACAAGGCCCAGTGGTGGACCCGCAGCCAGGAGCCGGGCACGAGCGGCGCGTGGAAGAAGATCGGGCCGTGCGGCACGGCACCCGAGGTCGAGGTCGCGGACTGCGCTCCCGCCTGGTCGCGCGAGGCCGTGTACACCGGCGGTCAGACCGTCTCCCGGGCCGGCGTGAACTACGCGGCCCAGTGGTGGACCCAGGGCGAGCTGCCCGGGTCCGTGACGTGGGGCTCGTGGGACCCGGTGGGTCTCTGCGAGTGACCTGACGGGTCGTCGGGGCGGCGCGCATCGCCCGGTCGGCCCCCGCACGACGACGGCGGGCCCGGTCTCAGGACCGGGCCCGCCGTCGTCCTATCAAGGAGGGCCGTACGGACCACCGTCCACCTGGCGTGACCCCGATTCCTCGTGCGAGCAGGCTTCTCTCTCGCGCTACCGACGCTCTACCTGGTGCGACCACGGTTCTACCTGGTGCGACCACGGTTCTACCTCGCCAGACCACGGTTCTACTTCGCGCGAACCTCGTGGGAGGGCGTCGACCCTCAGCGCTGCGCGCGGACGTCGCGGCGGAGGTAGTTCCAGGCGAGGACGCAGCAGACGATGCCGTTGACGAGCCCCACCACGACGTCGGCCGGGCCGTGGGCGCCGCGGTAGAGGCGGGACAGGCCCACCGCGAGCGGCACGAGGCAGCACAGGACGGTGACGACGACGCGCAGGACGGGGTGGGTGATGCGCTGCGCGAGCAGAGCGAGCGTCAGGTAGAACGCCGCGGACGCGCCGGTGTGGCCGGAGGGGAAGCTCGAGGTCGGTGGCGCCTCGTCGAGCCGCGAGACGTCCGGGCGCTCGCGCCCCACGACGATCGACGACGTGAGGAAGATCAGCGCCTGGAGAGCGACGGCGAGCGCGGGCACGACGGCGAACCACCACTGCCGCGTCCGCCACCAGACGAGCAGGATCGTGAGCACGGTCCCGCCGATGATGAACTCGGTCGTCCCGATGAGGGAAAACACGTCGGTCACGGTGTCCCAGAAGGGCGTGCGCCGCTGCTCGAGCCAGCGGTTCACCCCGACCTCGCCGGGCAGGTCGCCCAGTGGACCCGTCACGAGGAACCCGGTCGCGACGATGAGCACCCACAGGACCGCGCCGGGGAGGAACGCCCGGAGACCGACGTCGCGCAGCACCTCCTTCGCGGTGGGCCGGGTCGTGTCGAGCTCGTAGCGGTGCACGAAGGGATGCATCAGACCTCGTTCCTGGGAGCGGAGCCGGAAGAGCGGGCGGTCCGGGCGGTCGTCCAGCCGTGGTAGCCGACGGCGGAGGCCCCCGCGACGGCGCCGCCGAAGAGGATGCCGCCGACGACGTCGGACGGATAGTGCGCGCCGAGCAGCACGCGGTCGGCCGCGGTGACGAGGGCGAGCGCGGTCGCGCCGCTCACCACGGCGACGCGGCCCCGTCGCCCGAGCAGCGGCCACACGAGCACCGTGAGGCTCACCCCGACGGCGGCGGCGTTCATCGCGTGCCCCGACGGAAAGCTGGACCCGGGCACGACGGTCACCGCGTCCTCGACGACGGGCCGCGCGCGGTCGACGAGCTCCTTGGCCCCGAGGCCGAGCGCCCACGCGCCCCAGATGGTCCCCGCCGCCGAGGCCGCTCGCGACCCGAGGCCGTGGCGCCGCCACGCCCAGAGGCACACGCCCATCGCGGCGAGGTTCATCCACCGCGCGGCGAGCACCTCCTGCCCCACGAGCAGGGTGCGCTCGAACGCGGGCCGCTCGCCGGTGAACCCGGTCGCCGCGGCGACGGCGGCGCGGTCGGCCTCGACGACGAGCCCCGACTCCGCGCGCACGAGCCACGCGAGCACGAGGACGGGGACGGACGCCGCGATCCCGTACGCTGCTGCCCGCCCCAAAGCGCGCCTCCTGGCACGCCCGAGCGGGCGGCGCGGGGCGGGGTCGGCGGGCACCCCCGGACGGTAGCCGGGGGTACGGCTGCACGCTCGTGGAGAGGGGTGTCAGCCGGGACGGATCACGCGGGCAGGGCGGCGACCGCCTCGATCTCGACGAGGGCTCCGGGCCGGCCGATTCCCACCCGGAGGACCGTCACCGCCGCGGGGTGCGGACCCCAGACCTCGCCGACGACGGCGAAGCCCTCCATGAGGTCGGCCTCGGGGTCGAGGTAGACGGCGAGCCGTGCGACGTCCTCCGGACCGGCGCCGGCCTCGGCCAGCACGGCGAGCACGTTGCGCAGCGCCTGCGCGGTCTGGGCCGCGATGCCGCCCTCGACGATCGCGCCGTCCGCGTCGGTCCCGTTCTGGCCGCCGACGTAGAGCGTCCGACCGGTCTCGACGATCGTGCCCTGGGAGAACGCCGGGTTGCGGTGCAGCCCGGCGGGGTTGAGGTGCGTGACGCTCGGCGTGGTCATGGTCGTCTCCTCGTGCGTTCCGGTCCTGAGACGTCCGACGTTACGGCGCGCCTCCCACACGCTCCGGTGCGGGAGGACGGCGGTTCTCCGCCCCGGGCCGGGTTCGTGACCCACCGGCGGCACGGCGGCAACCCGGTCCCGACAGGCCGTCCCGCCGTCGGCTGTGTAGGAAGGAGGGGTGAAGCAGTCAGCAGGGCTTGTGCTCTACCGGTTCCGTGACGGCGTCGTCGAGGTGCTCCTCGGGCACATGGGCGGTCCGCTCTGGGCACGCAAGGACGCGGGCGGGTGGACGATCCCCAAGGGTGAGGTCGAGCCGGGCGAGGACGGCCTGGCCGCGGCGCTGCGCGAGTTCGCGGAGGAGCTCGGTGTCCCGGCCCCGGCGGCGCAGGCGCCCGACCTGGACCTCGGCACCGTGCGCCAGCGCGCCGGCAAGCTCGTGGCGGCGTGGGCGCGCGAGGCGGACCTCGACGTCACGGCGATCTCCAGCAACACGTTCGCGCTCGAGTGGCCCCCGCGCTCGGGGCGGATGCAGGAGTTCCCCGAGCTCGACCGGGCCGGCTGGTTCCCGCTCGCGCGAGCCCGCGGGCTCGTCGTCGCCGGGCAGGTCCCGCTGCTCGACCGCCTCGAGGAGCAACTGGCGGGCGCTCCCGGCCGTGCCGTCGAGCCGTAGGCTCCTGGCGTGGCGCTGTATCACGACGGGCTCTCGAAGCCGCCCCGCGACCAGCGGCACCGCCGCTGGTGGGCTGTCGCGATCCTGCTGTTCTGTGCCCTGCTCGCCCCGTTCACGGTCCTGGGAGCGGTCCGAGGCTGGCTCGCGGGCGACGTCCTCGACGCGCTGGGGCTGACGACGCTCTCCGTCCTCTGCCTCGGAGGCGTCGCCAGCGCGGTCTGGGCGCTCGTCGACTCGTTCCGAGGCAGCGGGCCGCACCGGGGCGCGGCGGGAGCTCAGCCGAGCAGGTAGGGCGCGGCGGCGAACCCGGCGGCGAGCCCGACGATCGCGACGGCGACGGCGGACAGGTGCGAGTGGCGCGCACGGCTCGCGGTGCGGCGGGCTGCGGCGGTCACGGTGGTCATGACGGGTCCTCTCGTCGGGGGTGGTTCCAGGGAGAGAGACCGCGCCCGACGCGATCCATGACGCGATGTCGGCCGACCACGGCGCGATCTGCGTCACGTCGCGGCGACAGAAGCGCGCCAGCCCTGGTGCAGCATCGTGCACCAGGGCTGGGTGGTTCGCGCGGGCAACGCGTGCGGCGGAGTCGCGCACCGCGCCCCACGAGGGCGTCAGGCGCGCAGGATCAGCGCGTCGCCCTGCCCGCCCCCGCCGCACAGCGCCGCCGCACCGACGCCGCCCCCGCGGCGCCGGAGCGCGAGCGCGAGGTGCAGCGCGAGGCGGGCGCCCGACGCGCCGACGGGGTGACCGAGCGCGATCGCGCCGCCGTCGGCGTTCACGACGTCCGCGTCGATGCCGAGGTCCGCGATCGACTGGAGCGCGACGGCGGCGAACGCCTCGTTGATCTCGACGAGGTCCAGGTCCGCGGCGGCGACGCCCTCGCGCTTCACGGCGGCCTCGATGGCGCGCGCGGGCTGGGAGTGCAGCGAGTTGTCCGGCCCGGCGACCTGGCCCGCGGCCCTGATCTCCGCCAGCCAGGGCAGCCCGTTCCGCTTGGCGAAGGCGCGGCTCGCGACGACGACCGCCGCCGCGCCGTCGGACAGCGGCGAGCTCGACCCGGCGGTGATCGTCCCGTCCGGCACGAAGGCCGGGCGCAGCCGCTCCAGCGCCTCGAGCGTCGTGTCGGCGCGAACGCCCTCGTCGTGCTCGACGACGACCGGCTCGCCCCGCCGCTGCGGCACCTCGACGGGGGCGATCTCCTCGGCGAGGCGCCCGGCGTCGCGCGCGGCGGCGGCGCGCTGGTGCGAGCGCAGCGCGAACGCGTCCTGCTCCGGGCGGCCGATGCCGCGCGTCGCGCACCCGCGGTCGGTGAGCTCGCCCATGACCTCGCCGCTGAACGGGTCGTTCAGGCCGTCGTGCGTGAGCGAGTCGGCCATCGTCACGTCCCCGAACGCGAACCCGGAGCGCGCCCCGACCACGAGGTGCGGCGCGTTCGTCATGGACTCCTGGCCGCCCGCGACGACGACGCTCGCCTCGCCGGTGCGGACCAGCCGGGCCGCGTCGATGATGGCCGTGAGCCCCGAGAGGCACAGCTTGTTGATCGTCACGGTGGGGACCTCCCAGCCCAGGCCCGCGAGGATCGCGGCCTGGCGCGCGGGCCCCTGCTTGGCGCCTGCCTGGACGACCTGCCCGAGGATGACGGTGTCCACCTGCTCGGGCGCGACGCCCGCCGCCGCGAGCGCGCCGCGGATCGCGTGCGCGCCGAGCTCGGGGGCCGAGAGCGAGGCGAGCGCCCCGCGGAAGCGCGCGAACGGGGTGCGCGCGCCGTGCAGGAGGACCGGGGTGACCTCGTCCTCGGGGGTGACGCCTGCGGCGTCGGGCAGGGGAGTGGCGTCGGTGCTCATGGGGCTCCGTCCGGGGAGAAGGCGGGAGGGCAAGGGGAAGGGGAGGCCCCGGCGCCGCGAGGAGGGGCGAGCGGCGCCGGGGAGCAGGAGGAGGGCGTGCGCCCTCGGGGCCGTCAGACGAACGCCGAGACGCCCGTGATGTCGCGGCCGACGATGAGCGCCTGGACCGACTCGGTGCCCTCGTACGTGTGCAGGGCCTCGACGTCGGCGAAGTGCCGCGCGACGCGGTTGCGCAGCAGGATGCCGTTGCCGCCGAGCAGGTCGCGCGCGCTCGCCGCGACCTCGCGGGCGCCACGCGTGCACGTGTACTTGGCGAGCGACGCCTGCGGCCCGGTGAGCGTCCCGGCCTCGTCGAGGCGCGTCATCTGCGCGACGAGGAGCTGGAGCTGCGTGATCGTCGAGAGCATCTTGGTGAGGCGCTCCTGCACCATCTGGTTCGCGGCGAGCGGGCGGCCGAACTGGACGCGCTGCTTCGCGTAGGCGACCGCTGCCTCGTAGCAGGCCACCGCGTGCCCGACGGCGGCCCACGCCACCCCGAGGCGCGTCGCGAAGAGCACGCGCGAGGTGTCCTTGAACGACCGCGCGCCGGGCAGCGCGTTCTCGGCCGGGACGAACACGTCGTCGAGCACGACGTGCGCCTGCCAGATCGCGCGCAGCGACACCTTGCCGGTGATGGTCGTGCCGGTGTAGCCGGGGGTGTCCTGCGGCACGACGAACCCGTGGACCTGGCCGTCGCCGTCGTCACCGACGAGGCGCGCCCACACCACGGTGATGTGGCCCGACGAGCCGTTGCCGATCCACTTCTTCTCGCCGTTCAGCACGTAGCCCTCGACGCCGTCGCGCGTCTCCTTGCGCGCCGTCGTCTCGAGCGAGACGGAGTCCGAGCCGTGGGTGGGCTCGGTGAGCGCGAACGCGCCGAGGATCTCCCCGCGCGCCATGGGCTCGGCGTACCGTGCCCGCTGCTCGTCGGAGCCGAGCATCTGGATGCTGCGCAGCGCGAGGCCGCCCTGGACGCCGCAGATCGTCGCGACGGAGCCGTCGCCGCGCGACATCTCCATCGCGGCGAGGCCCGCGCCGAGCAGGCTCACGCGGGGGCGGCCCTCGACGTCGACGCCGTCGCGCAGCAGGTCGAGCTCGCCCATGCGCTTGACGAGGTCGAACGGGACCTCGGCGCGCTCCCAGTAGTCGTCGATGACCGGGAGCACCTCGTCCTGGACGAACTGCCGGACGCGCTGCTGGTGGGCGCGGTCCTCCTCGGTCGCGTCGGCGAACGCGCCGGCGTAGTCGAGGTCGAGCGGGGTCGCGAGGTCGTAGGTGGGCTCGGTGACGCCGGGCATGATCGGGGTGGTGGGCATCGGTGCTCCCCTGGGAGGGCGGCTGCGGTCGGTCGTGCGCGACCGGCTCCGGCGCGGGTTCCGGGGGTGCGGGCCCGGCGTCGGTGGCGGTCCCTCCCATAGTGCAGCGATACCCCGTCTCAGTCAAACGAGACGGGGTATCGCAGTCGACCTCGCGGCTCCGGTGGGTGACAGCCGCCGGCGTAGGGTGCCCGGATGACGACGACGGCTGGCCGGGTGGCTTGGGACGACGACGCCTCGGCGGGTGCGTGGATCGCGGAGCGGCTCGGGGAGTTCGGCCCGCGCGTCGACGGCACGGTCCCGCGCGGGTACGCGGCGTACGCGTGCGTCCCGCACCCGGGCTGGGACGACGACGTCACGCTCGCGGCGCAGACCGACGCCCTGGCCGCGGCGCTCGCACCCTTCACCGGGGACCGGTCGGTGCACCTCGCCCTGTGGACGGGCTACGCGTTCCTCTACGACCACGGGACGGACCCGCGCGCGAGCTCGGGCGTCGCGCCGCTCGTGGGGTGGTCCGAGGACGAGGCGCGCCCGACCACGGAGGAGATCGAGCGCGCGGTCGCCGAGGCGTGGGAGCACCTCGCGCCGACGCTCGTCGAGCGCCCGGCCGCCCCGATGCTCCTGCTCCCGCACCGCGAGTACCACCTGTGGACCGGGACGCTGGCCGACGCCGGCGCGTTCCGCGACCACGAGCAGCCGCCCAACCTGTGGTGGCCCGAGGACCGCTCGTGGTTCGTCGGGACGGAGATCGACGCCGCCGCGACCTACGTGGGTGGGAGCGAGGCTCTCGTCGAGGTGCTGTGCGCCGACCCGACGTTGCGCGCGAGCCGCGCCGCGCCGTCGGACCGGATGCTGTTCGAGGACTGACCCGCGACCCCGGGCCGCGGACCCGCGGGTCAGGCGGGCGCGCCCGCCGCCTCCGCCGCTGTCGCCGCGCGACGGTTGACGCGCCACCACACGAAGAACCCGACGAGCGTGAACGCGCCGTAGAACACGTACATGAACGCCGACGCGTAGAAGCCGGCCGAGACCAGCAGCGGCACGCCCACGACGTCGACGGCGACCCAGATCAGCCAGAACTCGACCCAGCCCTTCGCCATCCCGTACGTCGCGAGCAGCGAGCCCATGAAGATCCACGCGTCGGCCCACACGGGCTCGTACGACTCGAGCGCGCGGAACAGGGGGGTCAGCAGCGCCGTCCCGCCGACGAGCGCGACGACGAGGAACGCGCGCTGGCGCCACGACGCCCAGCGCGGGACGACGGCGACGCCGTGGCTGTCCGCGTCGGCGTCCCCGAGCCGCGCCTGGGTCCGGCGCCACTGCACCCACCCGTACACCGACACGACGACGAACATCACCTGGCGGCCGGCCTGGCCCAGCAGGTTGACCGGGTTGGGCGTCGCGAACACCGCGCCGAGGAACACCGTGAGCAGCAGCAGGTTGCCGACGATGCCCACCGGCCACGCCCACACCTTGCGCCGCATGCCGCCCAGCGCCGACGCCAGGCCGAAGCCGTTGCCCACGATCTCGCGCCAGAGCAGGTGCTGGTCGCCGATCGTCAGCTGCGCGTCGAACAGCGCGTGGATCAGGTCCATCGGATGTCCTCGTCCTCCCGGGCACGAGCGCTCCGGGGTGAGGGCGGGCGGTGGGGTCAGGCCTGGACCGGCCCGACGGCGTCGCTCACCACGGCGAGGCCACCGCCGTCGCGAACCGGTGCGCCGACGGGTCGTCGGAGCACCACGCTCTGGGCGTGGCCGCGCCGCACGTGCTTCCTCCCATCCGGACTGTCACCGTCGGTCCTGGAGTTCCACCAGGTCAACCGCGCGTGGGCGCGGGTCGCGGACTGTCACCGCCGGCTCGGAATTGCACCGACCCCGGAGCACGTTCGTGCGTACTGCGTTCTGCAACCGCCGATGCTACCGGCGCATTCCCCGACGCCGGGACACCCGTCGCTCGACGCGACCTCGGCACGTCCCGCCGCGGTCGGCAGTCGTGATCGCCGATCTCGGCAGAAGCCGCCGATCTCAGGGGGTCATGCGAGCGCGTCGCGGACCGCCCGGGCGACGTCGTCCGCGACACCCTGGGCGTCCGCCCCGGCGTCGACAACGGTGACGACGACCCGGCGGCCGGGCACGCCGTCCCCGGAGTCGCGGCGCTCGGCCGGCGCGGTGCCGTCGGGTGCCGCGTACCGGCCGACGGCGGCGCGACGCAGGTCCGCGAACGCCTCCTCGAGCTGGGGGCGCAGGTCCTGGTCGGGGGAGCGCAGCCACCGGCGCAGGAGCGCGTTGTGCACGGCGACGACGGATGCGGCGAACGCGATGGAGGCGGTCGAGCGGCGCTCGTCCGGCGGGAGCGCGTCGCGCAGGTACGCCGTGAACGCACGCTCGTAGCGGTGGGTCGTGACGAGCTCGCGATCGCGCAGGGCGGGCACCTGCTGGAGGAGCTGCCAGCGGGCCAGCGACGTCTCGCGCTGCCCGACGTGGTGGTCGAACACCAGCCGCGCCGCGCGGCAGACCTCGAGGTACGGGTCGACCGTCGGGTCGGGCGTCAGGTGCCCCTCGGCGTCGGGCACGGGCCGCGTCGCGGCGAGCATGACGACGACCTCGTCGAGCAGGAGCTCGTGGTCCGCGAAGACCACGTCCTCCTTGGACCCGTAGCGACGGAAGAAGGTGGCGCGGCTGACCTGGGCGGCGTCGGCGATCTCCTCGACGGTCGTCTGCTCGTACCCCTTGCGGGTGAAGAGCTCGATCGCTGCGTCGACGGCCTGGGCATGGGTGCGGCTGCGGACGTCGGTCATGCACCGGACGGTACACCGGTACCGGTCGCTCGCCCGGGCCGGGCGGTGGTCCCCGAGCCCGGCCGGGTGCGAGGCTGGGACCATGCCCGACCAGCCCCGCGTGCACGCGATCCACGTCGCCAAGGCCCGTCGGCTGCCGACCCGCGTCGTCGAGGAGGTCGAGGCCGAGGAGGGCAAGGGCCTGGTCGGCGACCGGTACCACGGCTCGAAGCACCGGCACGTGACGATCCAGACGCTCACCGACCTGGCGGACGCCGCCGCGGACCTCGGGCAGGAGATCGACCCGGGCCTCACGCGCCGCAACGTCACGCTCACCCACGGCGACCTGCCGACGAAGCCGGGCACGTTGCTGCGGATCGGAGACGTCGAGCTCCAGGTGCTCCGGATCGCCGCGCCGTGCCGGCTGCTCGACGACTGGATCGCGCCCGGGGCGATGCGCGCGATGCACGCCCGCGGCGGGGTGGTCTGCCGCCTGCTGTCCTCGGGCACGATCCGTGCGGGCGACGCCGTCGTGTGGGACGACGCGACCGACGCTCAGGGCACGAGCCGGTAGAACCGGAAGAACGAGAAGTCGTCCACGGGCAGCACCTCGACCTCCGCGAACCCGGCCTCGCGTGCGTAGCGGCGCAGCGTCGCGGGGCGCATGACGGTCCCGGTGCCCACGGACGGCGCGGACGACAGCCCGTCGGGCAGGCACACCAAGAGGCTGTACCCGTACATCACCCGGTCGACGTCGTCGGCGGGCGCGGAGAACTCCTCGCCGACGGCCTCGTCCATGACGACGACGACGCCGTCGGGCTGGACCGCGCGGCGCACTGCGTCGAGCACCGCGACGGGCCGCGGCATGTCGTGCACGCACTCGAACGCGAACGCGGCGTCGAACGGCAGACCGGCGGGCTCGACGAGACCGAGCTCGGCGGCGTCGGCGAGGTGGAACGTCACGCGGTCCGCGAGCCCCGCCTCCTCGGCTGCCGCGCGCGCCGCCGCGACCGACGGGCGGTCCACGTCGACGCCGTGGAGCACTGCGTCCGGGTAGGCGCGCGCGAGGGCGAGCGTCGACCACCCGAACCCGCACCCGACGTCGACGACCCGAGCCCCCGGTCGGCTCAGCACGTCGTGGACCGCAGGGACCCGCGCGAGCGTCGGCGCGAGCCGGCGCTCGAACCACGGCCGGTTGACCTCCGCCTGGGCCTCGCGCGCGTCGTCGCCGAGCTGGTCCCAGGACACGCCGCCGCCCGTGCGGTACGCGTCGAGCAGGTGCGGGAGCTGCGGGCCGATCGCCCCGACGAAGCGTGCGAGCGGCGCGACGTACGCGAGCGAGGTCGTGTCGGTGAGCACCTCCGCGTGCTCGGCAGGCAGGGCGTAGAGGCGCTCGCGGGCAGCCGCGGCCGGGTCGGCGGCGAGCGCCGGCCCCGCGCCCGGGTCCTCGGCGGCGAGGATCCCGCTCGCCGCCTGCTGCTCCAGCCACTCGCGCGCGTACCGCTCGTGGGTGCCGGTGCGCTCGGCGAGCCCGGTCGACGTGAGGGGCCCGGCGTCGACGAGCGCGCGGTACCAACCGAGCCGGTCACCGACATGGACGGCGAGGACGTCGATCGCGCCGAGCGTCGCGGCGAACAGGCGGTCGGCGAACGCGTCGGCGTCCGACGTGGTGCCCGACGGCGCCGGGCCACCCCGCGCCGAGTCGTCCCCCCGTCCCGGGGGCCCGTTCTCGGCTGTGGCGACCATGCGCGGCCTCCGGCTGGACGTTGGCCGGGCGCGTGCCGTGGGCAGCGGCGCCCGTGGTTCGACGGTAGACCTCCGGAGCGCTCGCGTCGATGGGTGCAGCGGCTGAAACGTGGGCCGTCCACAGCTCGCTCACCCGTCCACAATCCCGGTGCCCCGCCCGGCGCCGGATGGCACCATGGCGGCCATGCTCGTGACCCTCGCCGCGACGGCGTCCCCGGGGACGCTCGACGACGCCACCGACCTGGGCTTCCTGCTGCACAAGCACCCGGACCGCGCCCAGGTGTTCGACCTGCCCGTGGGCCGCGCGCACGTGTTCTACCCCGAGGCGACGGCGGAGCGGTGCGAGGTCGCGCTGCTGCTCGAGGTCGACCCGGTCGGCATCGTGCGGAACAAGCGCTTCGGCGGCGGTGACGCCTTCGCGCTCGCGCAGTACGTCAACGACCGCCCGTACGCGGCGTCGTCGATGGTCGCTGTCGCCCTGGGGAAGGTGTTCGCGACGGCGATGGCGGGCCGGTGCGACGCCCGGCCGGACCTCCCCGCCGTCGAGCTCCCGCTCGACGTGCACGTCCCGTCCCTGCCCTGCCGCGGTGGCGCCGACCTGGCGTGCCGGCTCTTCGAGCCGCTGGGCTGGCACGTGACGGCGACCACGGAGCCGCTCGACCCGACCGTCCCGGCATGGGGTGCCTCGCGGTACGTGGACCTGCGCCTGCGCGGCACGCGCCGGCTCGCCGACGCGCTCGCGCAGCTCTACGTGCTGCTGCCCGTGCTCGACGACGCCAAGCACTACTGGGTCTCGACGGACGAGGTGGACAAGCTCGTGCGCGCGGGCGGCGGCTGGCTCGCCGACCACCCGGAGCGCGAGCAGATCCTGCGCCGCTACCTCGCGCACCAGCGCCGCTACGTCGAGGACGCGACGGCGCGCCTCGCCGCGCTCGACGGCGCCGCGCCCGCGGAGGAGCAGGCCGTGCCCGACAGCGGGGTCTCGGCCGACGGCGCGGCGTCACCCGAGGCGGACGCGCCGGAGCCGCCGCTCGCCCGGCAACGTGCGGACGCGGTGCTCGGGGTGCTGCACGAGGTCGGTGCGCGGACCGTCGTCGACCTCGGCTGCGGGGAGGGCGCGCTCCTGCGCCGCCTCGCCGCCGACCGGACGTTCACGCGCGTCCTCGGCACCGACGTCTCGGCGCGCGAGCTCGAGCGCGCGGCCACGCGGCTGCGCCTGCACGACGCGAGCGACGCCGAGCGCGAGCGCGTGCGCCTGCTCCAGTCGTCCCTCACGTACACCGACGACCGGGTCAGGGGGTTCGACGCCGCGGTGCTCATGGAGGTCGTCGAGCACGTCGACCCGTCGCGCCTCCACGCGCTGGCGCACGCGGTGCTGGGCCACGCGCGGCCGCGCGCCGTCGTCGTCACGACGCCCAACGCCGAGTACAACGTGCACTACCCGAACCTCCTGGACGGGCCGGGCGGGAGCCGGGTGCGGCACCCCGACCACCGGTTCGAGTGGACGCGCGCCGAGCTGCGCGCGTGGGCGGGCGCCGTCGCGGAACGGTACGGGTACGCGGTCGAGCACCGCGACGTCGGGCCGCTCGCGCCGGACGTCGGGGCGCCCACGCAGATGGTGGTCCTCACGCTCGTGCCCGGTGCGGACACCCCGCAGGGCGGGACGGCCACGGCAGGTTCCGGCACGCACGACGGAGGGGAGGCGCGATGAGCGAGCACATGTCCGGCCAGGGCACCGCGCAAGCAACCGAGCAGACGACCGAGCGCCCGGCGGCGACTCGCGACCTGCGCGTCCCGGCGTCGAGCCTCGTGGTGCTGGTCGGTGTCTCCGGCTCGGGGAAGTCGACGTTCGCGCGCGAGCACTTCGGCCCCTACGAGACGGTGTCGTCGGACGTGTGTCGCGGCCTCGTGTCGAACGACGAGAACGACCAGGCGGCCACGAGGGCCGCGTTCGAGGTGCTGGAGACGATCGTGTCCAAGCGCCTCGAGGCGAACCTGCTCACGGTCGTCGACGCGACGAACGTGCAGCGTGAGGCGCGAAAGTCCCTCGTCGCCCTCGCGCGCGCCCACGACGTCCTGCCCGTCGCGATCGTCCTCGACGTGCCGGAGAGGGTCGCGGTCGAGCGCAACGCGGCGCGTGCCGACCGCGGGTTCGGCGCGCACGTCGTGCAGCGGCAGCGGGCGGCGCTGCGGTCGTCGCTCAAGAGCCTGCAGCGCGAGGGGTTCCGCACCGTGCACGTGCTGCGCGGGGAGGACGAGGTCGCGGCGGCACGCATCGTGCGCACGCCGCTGCTCACGGACCGCCGCGGCGAGCACGGCCCGTTCGACGCGATCGGCGACGTGCACGGCTGCCTCGACGAGCTGGTGGCGCTCCTCGGCGAGCTGGGCTACGCCGTCGTGCGCGACGACGCGGGCCGGCCCGTCGACGCCGCGCACCCCGAGGGTCGGCGTGCGATCTTCCTCGGCGACCTCGTGGACCGTGGGCCCGACTCCCCGGGCGTGCTGCGGCTCGCGATGGGCATGGTCCGGGCGGGGCACGCGCTCGCGGTGCCGGGCAACCACGAGCACAAGCTCGTGCGCGCGCTCGGGGGCCGCGACGTGAAGGTCTCCCACGGCCTCGAGACGACGCTCGCCCAGCTCGCCGAGGAGCCCGAGGAGTTCCGGCGCGAGGTCGAGTCGTTCTGCCGCGACCTCGTGTCCCACCTCGTGCTCGACGACGGCCGCCTCGTCGTCGCGCACGCCGGGCTCAAGGAGTCCTACCAGGGCCGGGCGTCGGGCCGCGTGCGCAGCTTCGCGCTGTACGGCGACACCACGGGCGAGACCGACGAGTTCGGGCTGCCCGTGCGCTACCCGTGGGCGGACGACTACCGCGGTCGCGCCACGGTGCTGTACGGGCACACGCCGACACCCGAGGCCGAGTGGGTCAACAACACGATGTGTCTCGACACGGGCTGCGTGTTCGGCGGGAAGCTGTCCGCGCTGCGCTACCCGGAGAGGGAGGTCGTGCAGGTGCCGGCCGCGCGCGAGTACTACGCGCCCGCGCGCCCGTTCCTGCCCGGCGGCTCGGACGGCTCGGGCACGCCCGTGCGCGAGCCCGACCTGCTCTCCGTCTCCGACGTGCTCGGCCGCCGCGTCGTCGAGACCTCGACGCACGGGCGCGTGACCGTCGGCGAGGAGCAGGCGGCGGGCGCGCTCGAGGTCATGAGCCGGTTCGCGGTCGACCCGCGCCTGCTGCTGTACCTGCCGCCGACCATGAGCCCCGTCGCGACCTCGACCCTGCCCGGCCTGCTCGAGCACCCCGACGGCGCCTTCGCGGCGTACGCGCGCGACGGCGTCGACCGGGTCGTGTGCGAGGAGAAGCACATGGGCTCGCGCGCGGTCCTGCTCGTCGCGCGCGACTCGGGACCGGGCGGCTCGCGCGTCGTCGCCGAGCGGTTCGGCATCGAGGCGCCCGGAGCGGTGCACACCCGTACGGGGCGGTCGTTCCTCGACGAGCCGACGACGGCGCTGTTGCTCGGGCGCGTCGCCGCGGCCCTCGACGCGGCCGGGACGTGGGACGCGCTCGGCGCCGACTGGGTGCTGCTCGACGCCGAGGTGCTCCCGTGGTCGCTCAAGGCCGACCAGCTCCTGCGCGACCAGTACGCGAGCGTCGGGGCGGCGGCCAGGGCCGTCATGCCGTCCGCGCTCGCGGCCCTCTCCGCCGCCGAGGCGCGAGGCGTGGACGTGGGTGAGCTCCGCCGTCGGACCGCGCGGCGCGCGACCGACGCCGAGCTGTTCCTCGAGTCGTACCGGCGCTACCGGTGGGACACGGGGGCCGACGGGGCCGGCGACGCCGACCCGCTGCGCGGCGTGCAGGTCGCGCCGTTCCAGGTGCTCGCGTGCGGGACGGCCGCACGACCCGGCTGCGTGGGGGCGACCGGGACGACGTACGCCGAGCGCGACCACCTGTGGCACCTCGACGTCGCGGACCGCCTCGTCACGGCCGACCCGGCGCTGTTCCGCACGACGCGGCGGGTCGTCGTCGACCTCGCGGACGACGCGTCGCGCACCGCCGGGACGGCGTGGTGGGAGGAGCTCACGGCGGCCGGGGGAGAGGGCATGGTGGTCAAGCCGCTCGCCAACCTCGTGCGACGGCGGGGCGCGACCGGGAAGGGCGGCGGTCTCGTCCAGCCGGGTCTCAAGGTCCGCGGCCGGGAGTACCTGCGCATCGTCTACGGGCCCGAGTACACCGAGGAGCGCAACCTCGAACGGCTGCGCGAGCGGTCGCTCGGGCGCAAGCGCTCGCTCGCCCTGCGCGAGTACGCGCTCGGCCTCGAGGCGCTCGACCGGGTCGCGCGCGGCGAGCCGACGTGGCGCGTCCACGAGCCGGTGTTCGCGGTGCTCGCGCTGGAGTCGGAGCCGCTCGACCCGCGGCTCTGACCGCGCGCGCCGTCCCCGGCAGCGAGGAGGTCTCGCCTGGCTGAGGTTCGCCCCGCGATGGTCGAGGGCTCGCGCGCGGCGGCCGGTCAGGGCTGAGCGGGGCCCTCAGCCGCCGAGGAACGCGTTCATCGCCAGCACCGAGAACAGCACCGCGCCGGCCACGACGGCCACCGCGACGAGCCAGCCGTTCGCCCGCTCGACGGGCGGGACGACCGGGCGCTGCTCAGGGCCGGCCGTGCGTCGTCGGGCACCACGGCCACGGCGCGCGGTGAAGCGCAGTCCGCGCGCGGCCGCGCGCGCCGACGGGTGCTCGGGGGACGCCGCGTCCCGAGCGGGGGTGGGGGTCGTCACGGTGCGCCTCCGGAGGTCTCCGGCGCCGCTGCCCGACGCCGTGCCGCCAGTCTTCCCGCCGAGCCCCCACGGGCGCGTCGGCCGTCCGGTGGATCCTGCGGTCCACCGGGGTGCGACCTCCGGATGACGAACGGTGCCACCCCGTGGCCCGCGCGGGCGACGGCGCCCCAGGACTCAGCGGGGCGCGTTCTCGTGGTAGCGGGGTCGGCCGCCGCGCGCGGCGCGCTGGAGGTAGCGGACCTCGCGGAGCGCGACCGCGACGGCGACGAGGAGCGGGAACCAGGCCCAGACGCGACCGCGGAGCACGAGCGCCAGGCAGACGAGCGCGACGGCGATCCCGCCGACGACGGTCGCGACGCTCGCCCAGCGCACACCCGTGCGCACCTCGTCGGCCCGCTGCCACCAGCGCCGCAGCCGTTCGCCGAGGCCGGGCCGGGGCCCCGGGGCGGGGGCCGTGCTCACGGCCTGTCCTCGCGGGCGATCGCGACGCCCTCGATGCTGCGCACGGCCATGCGCAGCGCGTCGCCCCGCGACACCTCGCCCTCGTCGTGCATCGCCCATGCGTTGAAGAGCATCCACCACAGCGTGCGGACGAGCCACGAGACGCTGAGCTGGTCGTCGAACACGCCGTCGGCCTGGCCGCGGCGCAGGAGCTCGCGCACCGGCTCCTCCGCGGCGTCGGACTCCGCCCAGAACTCGGGCTCGCCGCCCGACAGCTCGTTGAACAGCACCATGTACCAGGGACCGAGGTCGAAGTACTCGAAGGCCAGGCGGCGCAGCGCCGCCGCCGGGTCGCCGTCGTCGAGGCGGGCCGCGGCGATCGCGGCGCGCGTCCGCTCGACCGCCTCGGCGCCGATCGCCTCGACGAGGTCCGCCCGCTCGGGGAAGTAGCGGTGCAGCGTCGTGCGTCCGACCTGTGCGGCCTGGGCGACGTCGCCGAGGGACGCGGACTTGTCCGTGCTGAGCACGGCGACCGCGGCGTCGAGGATCGCGCGCCGCGTGCGGGCCCGCGCTCCGCTCTGCGGCGGCGACCCGTCGCCCGGCTCGCTGAGGGCCGGCGCCGTGGTGGCGTCCCGCGCGCTGGTTCGTGCCGTCACGCGCCCACGATAGCCCTCCTCGCTGCGGGACACCTCTTGCCCCTAGCGGAACAGCCATGTTCCACTTGGGGGGAACGCTGTTCCGCGCATTGCGCTCAGATCGCGTCAACCACAGTTGACACGAGAAGGGATGTCAACCATGGTTGACGCCATGTCCACGACCGACGCTCCCCAGCCTGCGACCACGCCATCCGCCCCCGACGACACCCCGAAGGGACCGTTCCTCCCGCGGCTCCGGGTGCTGTGGCAGTTCGTCCGTCCGCACCGCCGCACGCTCGTGCTCGGCCTCGTGCTCGGTCTCGGCACCACCGCCGCGGCCCTCGCGACCCCGATGGTGACCAAGTGGGTCCTGGACACCCTCGGGACGGGGGAGTCGCTCACCCCGGCCGTGCTCACGCTCGTCGGGCTGCTCGTCGTCGGCCTCGTGCTCGGCCTGTGGCAGTGGATCCTGCTCGGCACGCTCGCCGAGCGCGTGGTCCTCGACGCGCGGTCCTCCATGGTCCGGCGCTACTTCCGCGCGCGGATCGGCGCGCTCACCGGCCGCCCGACGGGCGAGCTCGTCACCCGTGTCACCTCCGACACCGTGCTGCTGCGCGAGGCGGCGTCGTCGAGCATCGTCAACCTCGTCAACTTCGCGGTGTCGCTCGTCGGGACGATCGTCCTCATGGGCGTGCTCGACATCGTGCTGCTCGGCACGACTCTCGGCGCGATCGTCGTGATCGGCGTGCTCGTCGGCGCCCTCATGCCGCGCATCGCCAAGGCGCAGGAGAAGGCGCAGGAGTCGCTCGGGAGCCTCGGCGGGACGCTCGAGGGCGGCCTGCGCGCGATCCGCACGATCAAGGCCAGCCGCGCCGAGGGCCGCCAGATTGACCGCGTCCTCGACGACGCGCAGACGTCCGCGCGGCACAGCGTCCGGGCCGTGCGCACCGAGGCAGTCGCGTGGACCATCGCCGGCGGCGGCATCCAGCTCGCGATCATCGTCATCCTCGCGCTCGGGGCCTGGCGCGTCGACGAGGGGCTGCTCGCCGTGTCGAGCCTCGTCGCGTTCCTGCTCTACGCGTTCCAGATCGTCGAGCCCGTCACCGGTCTGACGATGAACGTCACGCAGCTCCAGGCGGGCATCGCCGCGGCGGGGCGCATCAGCGAGGTCCAGGCGATCGAGCCGGAGGAGGGCGACGACGCGGCGCGCGTCCGAGCAGGATCGGCGATGCTCGACCCGGCCCGCGCGGAGGCCGGCCCGGCGACGGGGGCGGCTGCGGCGTCGGGAACGGCGGGGACCGCGCCCGGGACGCCGCGGCTGTCCCTGCGGGGCGTCACGGCGCGCTACCTCCCCGGCGGCGAGCCCGTGGTCCGCGACCTCGACCTCGACGTGCCCCGCCGTGGGCAGGTCGCGATCGTCGGGCCGTCGGGGGCGGGCAAGACCACGACGTTCTCGCTGCTCCTGCGGTTCCTCCAGCCCGAGTCGGGGCAGATCCTGCTCGACGGCGTGGCCTACGACGACCTCACGTTCGACGACGTCCGGCGGCGGTTCGCCTACGTCGAGCAGGAGACGCCCGTCGTGCCCGGCACGATCCGCGAGAACCTCCGGCTCTCCGACCCCGACGCGACCGACGAGGCGATGTGGGCCGCGCTCGCGAAGGTTCGGCTCGAGGCCAAGGTGCGCTCCCTCGCCGACGGTCTCGACACGTCCCTCGTCGGGACGACCGTGTCGGGCGGGGAGCGCCAGCGCGTGGCCCTCGCGCGCGCCGTCCTGCACGCGCCCGACGTGCTCCTCCTCGACGAGGCGACGGCCCAGGTCGACGGGCTCACCGAGGCCGCCGTGCACGCCGTCATCGAGGACCTCGCGCGGGACCGGGCCGTCGTGACCATCGCCCACCGGCTCTCCACGGTGATCGACGCCGACCTCATCCTCGTCATGGAGGACGGGCGCGTCCGCGCACGCGGCACGCACGCCGAGCTCCTCACGACCGACGATCTCTACCGCGAGCTGGTCGCCGCGCTCCGCATCGCGACCGAGGAGGCGGCGACCCCGAGGTAGAGCCCTGGTCGCGCGAGGGAAAACCCTGGTCGCGCGAGGTAGAACCGTGGTTGCGCGAGGTAGAACGGTGGTTGCGCGAGGTAGAACGCTGGTCAGCCCACGGCGGGCGAGACGCGGGCACCGCTCTCGACGACGACGGGGACGCCCACCTCGTCGCTCAGGCTCTCGCCCAGCCGCTCCTCCGGCGAGGGCGTGAGCTCCTTCTCGATGCCGATCTCAATGCCGCTGCCGTCGACGCTCGGGCCACCCATCGTGACGGGACCGTGAGCCGTCCCCGACTCGAACAGGGCGAGCACGGCAGCCCGCAGGTCTGCCGGGAGGTACGGCGTCTGCACGACCTCGACGGCCGTGTCGCCCGCGAGCTCGGCCAGGTCGTCGGGCGCGTCACCGTGCCAGTACAGGACGAGCCCGGTGCCACCCTCGGCGAGCGCGAGCGTCCCGAACCTCGGGTCGGCGCCGTACCGGTCGTAGATCGCGTCGGACGTGGTCGCCGAGTCGTCAGTGCGGGGTGCCGGGTCGGGCTGCTCGTACGGCTGGCGTCCGGACGCGTCGGCCGGGGGCACGGGCGTCGCGACGCCGTCCGGAACCTCGACCTGCGCGCACGCCGCGGCACCGAGGATCGCCGCGGTGAGGGTCGCGGCAGCCATCGGTCGTCGTCGCACGGTGTCCCCTCGTCTCGGGTCGCCCACTCGTCAGGACTGTGTCGCGCCAGGCGTCCTTCTTGCGGTGCCGTCGGCCCGCGATGAGTTCCGGGTGCGCGCGCGGTCGGAGGTGTCGACGACGGACGACGGCGGTCGCGGCTCGCGCCGACCGCGGAGGGCGAGGGTGGAATGGCGAACGTGACGTGCGACGTGGCGGTGTCGGTGGACGGGTTCTCGTCCCGGCCGGACCAGACGCAGGAGCACCCGTTCGGCGAGGGGGTGGACCTGCACCGATGGATGTTCGAGACGGCCGACGAGAATGCCCCGGAGATCGAGGCGATCCTCGACGCGGGGCGTTCGTCATGGGACGGAACATGTTCACGCCCGGCCGTGGTGAGTGGGACCTCGACTGGCGCGGCTGGTGGGGGCCGGAGCCGCCGTACCACGGGCCGGTGTTCGTCCTCACGCACCACCCTCGCGAGCCGCTCGTCATGGAGGGCGGGACGACCTTCTTCTTCGTCACCGACGGCATCGAGTCCGCCGTCGCGCAGGCGCGGGACGCGGCGGGGGACCGGAACGTCTCCGTCGCGGGCGGCGCCGCGACCATCAACCAGGCGCTCGCGGCGGGCCTGCTCGACGAGCTCCGGCTGCACGTCGTGCCGCAGGTCCTCGGTCACGGGGACCGCGTGCTCGACGGCGTCCCGCCCCTCGCCCTCGAGACGATCGCCGTGCGGGCGGCGTCCCAGGTCACGCACGTGACTTACCGGGTGCTCGGCCCGCTCGGGTGACGGGTCTGTCGCGGGCGGGGCGTCAGCCGAGCACGGCGAGCAGGAGCGGCGCGGCGACGACGAGCACGACGACGGCCCCGACGACGAGGACCCGGCCCCACGGCCCGGCGCCCTCCGGCGCGCGGCGTGCGCGGGTGCGGTCGGTCCATGCCGAGCCGTCGTACCAGCGCTCGCTCCCGGAGCCCGGTGCGTCCGCGTACCAGCCCGCCGGTGCCTTGCGCACGTCGCCTCCTCGCGTCGCCGTCCCGTGAGTCCCTCGTACGGACCTGTGTCACGGGCTTCCCACCTCTTGCACGCAGCGGGGCCGGGGGAGGTTCCCTCCGGCGCGACGTGCGCGATCAGGGTCGGTGGCCGAGGCGGGTGCGGGCGGCTCAGAGACCGCGGACCTGCGCGGCGCCGTCCGTCGCGATCTGCTCGAAGACGCTCCGGTCGGCCGCGAACTGGGTGCCCGGGACTGGCCAGTGGACGACGATCTCCGTGATGCCGACCCCCGCGTAGCCGTGCACGGTCTCGACGAACGCGTCGACCGACTCCAGCGCGGGGTCGGGCGTGAAACCGGTGAGCAGGATCCGCTCGACCGACGCGGGGTCCCGCCCCGCGTCGGAGCACGCGGCCTCGAGCCGGTCGACCTGGTCGCAGACCGCCGCGCGCGACTCCGCCGGCGTCGCGTCGTCGCCCAGGCGGCCGTCGCCCGTCGTCACCCACGCCTGGCCGTAGCGCGCGGCGAGCCGCAGCCCGCGCGGACCGGTCGCGGCGATCGCGAACGGCACGCGCGGGGACTGGACCGGGCCCGGGATGGTCCGCGCCTCGTGCGCGCGGTAGTGGCCCTCGTCGTGCGTCACCGCGGGCTCGGTGAGCAGCCGGTCCAGCAGGACCGTGAAGTCGCGCAGCCGGTCGGCCCGCTCCCGCGCGGACCACGGCTCGCCGCCGAGGACCGTCGCGTCGAAGCCCGTCGTGCCCGCGCCGAGGCCGACGGTGACCCGTCCGCCCGAGAGGTCGTCGAGCGTCATGACGTCCTTCGCGAACGTCACCGGCTCGCGGAAGTTCGGCGACGACACGAGGGTGCCCAGCCGCACCCGCTCCGTGACTCCCGCCGCGGCGGCGAGCGTCGGGACGGCGCCGAACCACGGCCCGTCCCGGAACGTGCGCCACGACAGGTGGTCGTACGTGTAGGCGGCGTGGAACCCGAGGTCGTCGGCGGCCCGCCACACGTCCCGGCCCTCACGCCACGGGTAGATCGGCAGGACCACGGTGCTCACGCGCATGGTCGCCAGCCTAGGGTGGGGGCGTGATCCAGCACACCGTCGCCTTCCGCCTCGTCCACCCCGCCGGCAGCGCCGAGGAGGTCGAGTTCCTCGACACCGCACGCCGCACGCTCACCGCGATCCCGGGGGTGCGGGACTTCAGGGTCTCGCGCCAGGTGAGCGCCAAGAGCCCGCTGACCTTCCAGTTCTCCATGGTGTTCGACGACGACGCCGCCTACGCCGCGTACGACGCCCACCCGGACCACCGCGGCTTCGTCGCCGACCGCTGGGTGCCCGAGGTCGCGGAGTTCCAGGAGCTCGACCTCGTCGCGCTCGTGGACTGATCTCGGGGCCCTCGCGCGGCCACGGTTCTACCTCGCGCGGCCACGGTTCTACCTCGCGCTACCACGGTTCTATCTCGCGGGTCGGGGTTTCCGCCGGCGGGAGGCAGCAGACCCGTGTGGCAGGGTGGCCGCATGACCCAGATCGACCTGCGCATCTTCACCGAGCCCCAGCAGGGTGCCTCCTACGACGACCTCCTCGCGGTCGCGAAGGCGACCGAGGACCTCGGCTTCGACGCCTTCTTCCGCTCCGACCACTACCTCGTCATGGGCGACGGCGACGGGCTGCCCGGACCGACCGACGCGTGGACGACGCTCGCGGGCCTGGCCCGAGAGACGAGCCGCATCCGGCTCGGCACGCTCGTGTCGTCGGCGACGTTCCGCCACCCCGGCGTGCTCGCGATCCAGGTCGCCCAGGTCGACCAGATGTCGGGCGGTCGCGTGGAGCTCGGGCTCGGCGCGGGCTGGTTCGCGCGCGAGCACGAGGCGTACGGCATCCCGTTCCCCGAGAAGCGGTTCGGGATCCTCGAGGAGCAGCTCGCGGTGATCACGGGGCTGTGGGAGACGCCGGTCGGCGAGACGTTCTCGTTCGGCGGCGAGCACTACACGCTCACCGACTCGCCGGCGCTGCCCAAGCCGGCCCAGGAGCGCGTCCCCGTGATCGTCGGTGGCCACGGACCCCGCCGCACGCCGGCGCTCGCGGCTCGCTACGCGAGCGAGTTCAACGCCGCGTTCCCCGACCCGGGCGTGCTGCCCGAGCGGTTCGAGAACGTGCGCGCCGCGTGCCTCGACGCCGACCGCGACCCCGACTCGCTCGTGTACTCGGCCGCGTTCGTGGTCGCGGTGGGCAAGGACGAGGCGGAGTTCCGTCGCCGCGCCGACGCGATCGGCCGCGAGCCCGACGAGGTGCGCCGCAACGGACTGGCCGGCACCGTGAGCGAGGTCACGGACAAGATCGCCGCTGCGGCCGAGCAGGGCGCGACGCGCTTCTACCTCCAGGTGCTCGACCTGCACGACCTCGACCACCTCGACCTCATCGCGTCCGAGGTCGTGCCGCAGCTGCCCTGACGGCTCGCCGACGGCGCCGAGCGTCCGCCAGGCGGACGTTCGGCGCGTCGGCGCCGTGAATTCTCCGTTTCCACCCGTGAACGGTGCGTTTCCGGGTCGTGCGGACCGCCGCTCGGGTGAGCGCTCACCCGAGCGGGCGCGGCCCCGCCCGCCGGGGACGGGAGCGGCGGCGCACCAACGATCCAAGGCCTCGGCGACGGCGCGGCGTCGGTCCGGTGCGGGTCTGTTCACAAGAGCGGCTGTCCGCCGAGACCGCGGCGGAGCCCTGGCGCGCGACCCGTGACACGGGCGTCGTGCACCGCTACCTTCGGCGCAGACGACGAGGTGGCCCGCTCGGAGCGGGTCACCTCGAACCGTCTCCGGGTCCTTTCGCACGAGGGCGCCGGCAGGGGGCTCGACAGCACTGCCATGCACGCACTCGCGACGCCGACGACGTCGCCGCACCCGGGCAGCCGGTGGGCATCCGCCCGCCGAGCCCGGCCCGATTCCCGAGCCCCGAGGTCCCCGCACGGGACCCGTCGAGAGCCGAGGACCTGCGATGGCCGTCTCCGAGTTCGACCGCCTGGTCGTCACCCCACGCCGCACGCAGCACGTGCGGCCCGCCCCGTCCGGCCCGCGGGCCGACGTCGACCGCCCCACCGGCCCGCCGCGCGACGAGAACTCCGCCGCGCGCTCACCGTCGCTCGTCATGATCATGCTGCTCGCGACGCTCGGCGTCGTCGCGTACGCGGTGTTCCTGCTCGACCCCGCGAACCGTGGCGACGCCCTGCCGTACCTCATGGTCATCACCGCCGAGTCGGTGCTCGTCGGCCAGGCGCTGCTGGCGATGTGGACCGTGCTGTCGAGCGGGTACGACCCGCGCGGGTTCTCGTTCCACCACGCCAGGGACCGCCTGTTCGACGTCCCCGAGATCGTCCGCGACGGCGCCGAGGACGACCCGACGCGCTGGAACCTCTACCTCCACGACCGTCCCGTCACCGTCGACGTCCTCATCACGACCTACGGCGAGGACCTCGACACCGTCGCGCGCACGGTCCGCGCCGCCGTCGCGCTGCGCGGCACGCACCGCACGTGGGTGCTCGACGACGGCCGGTCCGACGACGTGCGCGACCTCGCCGCCCAGCTCGGCGCGCGCTACGTGCGGCGCCTGTCGAGCAACGGCGCGAAGGCCGGCAACGTCAACCACGCGCTCGCGATCGCCAAGGGCGACTTCTTCGTCATCCTCGACGCCGACTTCGTCGCCAGGCCCGAGCTCCTCGTCGAGACCGTGCCGTTCTTCGTCAAGGACGACGTCGCGTTCGTCCAGACACCCCAGACCTACGGCAACCTCGACAACCTCATCTCGCGCGGCGCCGGGTACATGCAGGCCGTCTTCTACCGGTTCGTGCAGCCCGGCCGGAACCGCTTCAACGCCGCGTTCTGCGTCGGCACCAACGTGATCTTCCGCCGGGCCGCGATCGACGACATCGGCGGCATGCACACCGACTCCAAGTCCGAGGACGTGTGGACGTCGCTCATGCTCCACGAACGCGGGTGGCGCACGATCTACATCCCCACGACGCTCGCCGTCGGCGACACACCCGAGACCGTCGAGGCGTACACCAAGCAGCAGCTGCGCTGGGCCACCGGCGGGTTCGAGATCCTGCTCCAGCACAACCCGCTCAGCCCGCGCCGCACCCTCACGCTCGACCAGCGGCTCCAGTACACCGTCACCGCGACGCACTACCTCGCGGGCATCGCGCCCCTCGTGCTGCTGCTCGTGCCGCCGCTGCAGATCTACCTCGACCTCACCCCCATGAACCTCACCATCTCGTGGGGCACGTGGCTGCTCTACTACGCGGGGTTCTACGTCCTGCAGATCGCCATCGCGTTCTTCACGCTCGGGTCGTTCCGGTGGGAGGTGCTCATGCTCGCGTCCGTGTCGTTCCCGATCTACACCAAGGCCCTGTGGAACGCGCTGACCGGCAAGGAGCAGGCGTGGCACGTGACCGGGAGCAGGGGCGAGGTCACGTCGCCGTTCAACTACATGATCCCGCAGGTGCTGTTCTTCGCGTTCCTGCTCGTGACGTCGGTGGTCGGGGCCTGGAAGGAGCGGGGCGACCCGATGCCGAGCCTCGCGCTCGCGTGGAACGTCACCAACACGCTGATCCTCGGGGCGTTCGTCGTGACGGCCCTCCGAGAGTCGCGGTCCGCCCGGCGCGCCGGGCATCCGCGCCGGCGGCGCGGAAGGGAAGCCGCGACCGTCGTCGACGAGGCGTTGTCGGCGCGGCTCGGCGTGAAGGTGACGGTCGGCGTCGGGACGCGGGCCGGGAGGCGGCAGGCGCGCCGTGGCGGGGAGTCGTCGTCCGGACCTACCGGAGGTGTCGCATGACCTGGTCGAACCGATTCCGCCTCGTGGGCGGGCTGCTCGTGGTGCTGCTCGTGTGCACGGCGCTCACGCTCGTCATGAACCGCCGGCTGGGGCAGGCGACGAGCACGACGGCGACCATCCGGGCGGAGGTGCTCGACGTCGGCAGCGACTACGCCGGGACCGTCACCGCGGCGGAGGTCGCCGAAGGGGACGAGGTCGCCGCGGGCGACCCGCTGTTCACCGTGAGCAGCCTGACGCTCCAGCACGACATCGCGCTCGGGCTCGTCAGCGCGGACACGTCGGCGTACCAGGTGTCGCCCGACGGGACGATCACGCTCGTCGCGCCCTACGACGCCGTGGTCACCCACGTCGCGGCCCGCGAGGGCGGGTTCGTCCAGGCGGGCGAGGCCGTCGCGTCGCTCGAGCGGGAGGGGTCGCTGTTCGTCGACGCCCGCCTCACGCTCGACCCCAGCGACTTCGCGCGCGTGCGCCAGGGCGCCGAGGTCACCGTCGTGCTGCCGAACCAGGCGGAGGTCGTGGGCGAGGTCGCGTCGGTCGCGGTGCAGAACACCGCCAACCAGGCGGAGGCCACGGTGGAGGTCACGAGCGACGCGCTCGTGCGTGGCGCCGAGCACGGGCTCGTCGCGTCGGGCACGCCGGTCACGGCGAGCATCGAGCTGCACGACGACGGCCCGCTCGCCGGGGTCGACGAGTCGTTCGGCGAGTTCCTGCGGAAGGTCGGGCTGTGACGCCCCGCCGATCTCGGGGCCGGGTGGTCGCCACCACGCCCGCCGCGCTCCTGGCGTCAGCGCTCCTCGTCGGCGGTTGCGGGCTGTTCGAGACGGACGCGTCGCCCGGGGCGTCGGGCCCGTCCGGGGCCGGTGCCGCCGTCGGGCACCCGGCCGCGGACCTCACCGGGACCGTGCCCGACGTCGACCCGTCGATCCTGCCGCAGGAGACTTTGCGGCCGATGTCGACCGCGCGGCTCGCCGACGGCCTCGTCCCCCCGACGAACCGGTGGTACTCCGGGCTCGTGTTCGGCGACGAGCCGCTGCCCGTGTTCCCCGTACCGCTCGCGTTCGGTGTGACCGACGGCGGGTTCGCGTTCGGGCTCCCCGACGTCCAGGTCACGGAGCAGTCGATCCTCGGCCCGTACGTGCCGCAGGTCGGTGTGGACGTCGGGGCGGCGTCGGTCGTCGTGACCGGCTACGACACCGCGTCCGTCACGCTCGACCTGCTCGACGGCGCGGGCTCCGTCCTCGGGACCGTGACCCTCGTCGAGGGGTCGCCCGTGCTGCGGTACACCGCGGCGACGGACCAGACGGCGGCGCTCACGGTCACGTTCGCCGAGGCGGGCGGGGCGGTCAGCACCGGGGCCGGCGGGCGTCAGTACGTGCTCGTCGGCGCGGACGACGCGCTGTCGACCGACGGCCGCGCGCTCGACCTCGATGCCGGCGACGCCGTCGCCTGGTTCCCCGTGCCCGACGGCGCGCCGGACGGCGCGGTCGTGACGCTCGCCGAGGCGGCCGCGCACCCCGTGACGGGCACGACGCTCGCCTACGGCGTGGCCGACGACTCCGTGACCACGGCGATCACCTACGAGACCGGGGACGACCCGCCCGGCGCGCCGACCGTCGTCGTGCGCCTGCCGCACCAGCACGAGAGCGAGGGCGCGACGTGCGGCCTCGGCACCTACGCGACCGTGCGCGGGACGGCCGACGTGTGCACGGCGAGCACGCTCGCGTGGACGAGCCCCACCGTCGAACCCGCCGGGACGCTCGACCTCTCCGGGCTGGACGAGGGCGCGCGGACCGAGCTCGCCGCGCAGGTGCGCGCCGACGCGTCCGCGCTCGAGCCGCGGCCGTCGGACACGTACTTCGGCGGCAAGGCGCTCGCGCGCGACGCGAACCTGTTCGCGCTCGCCGAGCAGCTCGGGCTCGACGACGTCGCGGCGCCGCTGCGCGAGGACCTCGCCGCCGCGCTGCGCGAGTGGACCGAGCCCGCGGGGTGCGCGGAGCGCGACGCGCGCTGCTTCGTCTACGACCCGCAGGTGCGCAGCGTCGTCGGGCGGACGCCGTCGTTCGGGTCGGACGAGCTCAACGACCACCACTTCCACTACGGGTACGTCCTCTACGCCGCGGGCCTGGTCGCGGCCGACGACCCGGCGCTCGCGGCCGACCTCGCGCCCGTGCTCGACCTGCTCGCGGCTGACGTCGCCTCCGGTGCGGGCGACGCGGACTTCCCGGCGCTGCGCGTGTTCGACGCGTACGCCGGTCACTCCTGGGCGTCGGGGTACGCGCCCTTCGCGGACGGGAACGACCAGGAGTCCGCGTCCGAGGCGGTGTCCGCGTGGAACGGGCTGGCGCTCTGGGCGCAGGCGTCGGGGGACGCACCGCTCGAGGCGCAGGCTCGCTGGCTGCTGTCCGCGGAGGCGACGTCGGCGCGCGCGTACTGGACCGACTTCGACCGCGACGACCCTGCCCTCGTCGGGTTCGGGCACACCGTGACGTCGCTCGTGTGGGGCGGCAAGCGCGACTGGGCCACGTGGTTCAGCGCCGAGCCGAGCGCGATGCTCGGCATCCTCGTGCTGCCGATGCAGCCCGTCGCCGGGTACCTCGCGGGCGACCCGGAGCGCATCCGGGCCAACCTCGACGAGGCGCTCGCGGGCCCGCGCGACGACCCGGCGTCGTGGGACGTGATGTTCGGCGACCAGCTGCTGATGTACGCGGCGCTCGCGGGCCCGGACGACGCCGCGGCCGCCCTGGACGTCGCCCGCACGCTCCCGGACGAACGCATCGACGACGGCAACACCCGCAGCTACCTGCTCGCGTGGCTCCTGTCGCACGCGCCCGCGTAGCCCCGCCCGCCGCCGAACCCGTGGATGTCGCCGGGCTCGGCGGCCCGGGGTGCGACAAGCCCGGGTTCGACGGGGCACTACCCTGCTCCGGGGGTCTTCACACGAACTTCACGGACGGGAGAGACATGAGCGCCATCGGGTGGCGGGTGCACGGGAACGGGAAGACGGTCGCGCCGGGGGACGTCGTCGACCCGGACGAGCGGCTGACCTGGCCGCGCACCATCGGGATCGGCATGCAGCACGTCGTCGCCATGTTCGGCGCGACGTTCCTCGTGCCGCTGCTCACCGGGTTCTCGCCCGCGACGACGCTGTTCTTCTCCGCGATCGGCACCGTCGGGTTCCTGCTCATCACGCGCAACCGGCTGCCGAGCTACCTCGGGTCGAGCTTCGCGTTCATCGCCCCGATCGGGGCCGCGACGATGTCGCAGGGCCAGTCCGTCGCCGTCGGCGGCATCCTCGTCACCGGTCTCGTGCTCGCCGCGGTCGGCCTCCTGGTCCACGTCGCGGGTGCGCGGTGGATCGACGTCGTCATGCCGCCGATCGTCACGGGCACGATCGTCGCGCTCATCGGCCTCAACCTCGCCCCCGCGGCGTGGGGGAACGTCCAGCAGGCGCCGGTCACGGCCGTCGTCACGCTGACCGCGATCATCCTCGTCAGCGTCCTGTTCAAGGGCATCATCGGTCGCCTCTCGATCCTCGTGGGTGTGATCGTCGGCTACGTCGTGGCCGTGCTCCAGGGCGAGGTCGACTTCACCGACGTGCGCAAGGCCGACTGGATCGGGTTCCCCGAGTTCGTCACGCCCACGTTCGACGTCGCCGTGCTCGGGTTGTTCGTGCCCGTCGTGCTCGTGCTCATCGCGGAGAACGTCGGCCACGTGAAGTCGGTCGCGGCGATGACCGGCAAGAACCTCGACGACCTCACCGGCCGCGCGCTCTTCGCGGACGGCCTCGCGACGACGTTCGCCGGCATCGGCGGCGGGTCGGGCACCACGACGTACGCCGAGAACATCGGCGTCATGGCCGCGACGCGCGTGTACTCCACGGCGGCGTACTGGGTCGCGGCGGCGACCGCGCTGGTGCTCTCGCTCTCGCCGAAGTTCGGCGCGCTCATCGCGACCATCCCCGTGGGCGTCCTGGGCGGTGCGGCGACGATGCTCTACGGCATGATCGGCATCCTCGGCGCGCGCATCTGGGTGCAGAACAAGGTCGACTTCTCCGACCCGGTCAACCTCACGACCGCCGCCGTGCCGCTCGTCGTCGGCATCGCCAACTTCACGTGGGCCGTCGGCGACCTGACGTTCGAGGGCATCGCGCTCGGCACCGCCGCGGCGCTCGTGATCTACCACCTCATGCGGACCGTCGCGCGGTGGCGCGGCACGACCCAGGAACCCGCCAGCCCGGCGTCGGCCCCCGGCGGCGACGAGCCGATCGTCCACGACGCGGTCGAGGGCGCCCGCTGACCGTGGACTCCGCCTGACGCCGAACCCGGGGATGTCGCAGGATTCGTCCGCAGGACGAGCGACAACCCCGGGTTCGACGCGGCGGGGATGACCGGCGTCCACAGGTGCCTCTTGCGGGCGGGCTCCACAGACCGTTGACGACCCCTCGCGCGTGGCACCCGCCTTTCGCTGTGATGTGGGGCATGCCGACAACCGCACCCGCCAGAGGCATCGACGCGATCGACGCCGTCGCGGCCGAGCAGGAGTGGCTCGTCTCCGCTCGACAGTGCCGCGAGGCCGGCGTCGACCATGGCGTGATCCGGCTCCTGCTCCGGCGTGGTGCCTGGCGGCGCGTCACGCGCGGGGTGTACGACGTCGACCCGTTCCCCGGGCAGCGCCGCTCGTACGACCGACGACGTCGCCGCGCGGCGTGGTCGGGTCTGCTCGCCTACGGTCCTGACGCGGTCGCCGTCGGGCCGAGCGCGCTCGCGCTGCTCGGGGTCGCGGGCCTCCCGATCGACACGGCCCCGCAGGTGGCGCTGCCGTCGGCGAGGTCGCTCGAGTCACGGGACGGGTTCCGGTTGCGCATGTTCGACGACGGGATGACCGTGACCCGGGTCGGGCGCGCCGCCGTCGCCTCGCCGTGGTGGGCGCTCGCGCAGGCGGTCCCGGAGCTCGACCGCGAGCATGCCGTCTCCGTCCTCGACTCGGCGCTGCACCAGGGTGTCGTCACCGCGGACGACGTCGCGCACGCCCACGACCTGGCGCGCGGTCGACGTGGCGTCGCGCGGACGCACTCCTGGTGGGGCCTCGCGGACGGGCGGTCGGAGTCACCGCTCGAGACGCGCGTCCGTCTCGACTGTCACGACGGCGGGGTCGGCCCCGACGCGCTCCAGGTGCCGCTCGTCGACGCGGCGGGGGTCGTGCGGCGCGGTGACCTCGGGTGGCGCACGCGCGACGGTCGCTGGTTGGTGGCGGAGGCCGACGGTGCCGAGTTCCACGGTTCGCTGCAGGCGGCGTACGCGGACCGGGAGCGGCACAACGAGCTGGTCGGGGGTGACGTCGCGGCACTGCTGCGCTTCACGTTCGACGACGTGCGCGTCGCCGGCCGGTGCGCACGCACGGTCCGTCGGGCGCTGCACGCCATCGGATGACGGGCCCCGGTGACGCCGGACCCGGGGTTGTTGCCACGTCGAGCGCCGAACCCGGCGACAACCCCGGGTTCGGCGTCGGAGGGTCTGCTCAGAGGCGGAGGCCCAGGACCAGGCCCTCCTCGACGTCCAGGCGGGTGAAGCCGAGATGTTCGTAGAAGCCGATCGCGGAGACGTTGTCCTCCGCGACGCCGAGGTGGACGCCCTCGACCCCGGCCGCGCGGAGCGCGTCGAACAGCGCCGTCATCAGCCGGCGGCCGTTGCCGCCGCCCTGCGCAGCGGGGAGCAGGTCGACGTGGAGGTGCGCGGGGTAGTCGGGGAGCACCGAGGGATCGGTGAGGTGCGGGTGATGGATCTGGCGGACGAGCGCCTCGTCGCGGGAACCCTCCGGGAAGCTGCCGAGCGGGTACCGCTCGCGCAGCCGCGGCCACCACTCGCGCTCGGCCCGCGCCTCGAACGCGGCGGTGTCGCGCGCCCCCAGCACGTAGCCCGCGGCCTCGCCGTCGACCTCGACCACGAACGCGAGCGACGGCTCGAGGGCGAGGTACGCCCCGAGGTAGACCTCACCGAGCAGCCGCGGGTCGGCGTACAGCGCGGTCGCGTCCGCGCCGGACGCGCCGGTCCGCAGGCAGATCTCGTAGAGGCGGTCGACCTCGTCGGGGTCGTTGGTCCGGGCAGGCCGGAGGGGAAGGGGGCTCATGGGTACCGTTCGGCGGTCGTGAGGCCCGGCGGGCGCCGGGTGCGGGACGTGCTCAGCCCTCCGCGGGCGGCACGGGCAGCGGCTGGGGGGTGATCTCCTCGATCGCTACGCACCCGGCGCGGCTCTCGAGCGGCACGTCGCCGGACAGGCCGACGAGCTCGGGGTCCACCACGTCCTCGAAGTCGGCGCCCACGTAGAGGTCGACCGTCGCGTCCTCGCGCGTGTCGAGCACGAGGCCCGGGTCGTCGTAGTGCGCCGCGAGCGTGTACGCCTGCGCGAGCCCCGTGGCCCCGAAGTGGATCTGCGTCCGCGACACGACGTCCGAGCTGCCGTCGCCGTCCAGGTCCGGCGCGTTGCCGGTGGTGAGCACCGTGAAGCCCCGGGACGTGAGCAGGTCCTGGTTGAGCCGTCCCAGAGGCGCGTCCTTGCCGGAAGCGTTGTAGACGTTGACCTGGACGTCGCCCGTCGCCGCTGGGAGCGTGCCCTCGGGCAGGCAGGGGACCTTGACGTCCGCGAGGTCGTCGACCGCCTCCGGGGAGGACAGCGGTCGGTCGAACGGGGCGTCGATCGCGCCCGTGTACACGGCGAGCGCGCCGAGACCGACGACGGCGAGCGCGGCGATGAGCAGCCCGAACACGACGGCCTGGCGCTCGTGCATGCGTCGGCGACGCTCGGCGCGCGCGGTGTCGGGGCGGGTGGTCACGCCAGAAACCTACCGGACCCCGCGCTCATCGCACGGTCAGGACGCGGGCGTGCAGGATGGCGCGCTGCTGCAGCGCGGCCCGCACGGCGCGGTGCAGGCCGTCCTCGAGGTAGAGGACGCCCTCGAACTCGACGACGTGCGCGAAGAGGTCGCCGAAGAACGTGGAGTCCTCGGCGAGGAGCGCGTCGAGGTCGAGCGTGCGCTTGGTCGTGACGAGCTCGTCGAGGCGTACCTGACGCGGGGGCACCTCGGCCCAGTCCCGCGCGGTCACCCGGCCGTGGTCCGGGTAGGGGCGCCCGTCGCCGACGGCCTTGAAGATCATGCGGCACATCCTAGAGGCCCGACGGCGGCGCTCGGCCAGGTCGGCGGGGTGCCGGTCACGCAGTCGTCACGATCTCCCCACGAGGAGCACCCGCGTCCTCCGCGTCCCGGGTCGCTCCGCGCGTCGGCGCGTGCCCCGTCAAGGTTCCGGCAGAGGGCGTCAAGGTTCCGTCAGAGCCTGCACCGGGGCCGTCCCGCCGGGCGTAGAACGGCAGGGCACCCGGGTACCGGGCGCCGGCACGACGCCCGCCCCGGGTGTCGTCCGACCGTCGTCGAGAAGGCGTTCCCACCATGGCCGACCTGGCCTTCCTCCTCCTCACCGTCGCGTTCTTCGCGACGGTCGCGCTCGTCGCGCGTCGTCACGGCTCCTCGGGAGGCACCCGGTGACGGTCCTCGACTGGATCGCGCTCGGCGCCGTCGTCGCCGTGCTGGGCTACCTCTTCGTCGCGCTGCTCCGCAGCGACCGGGCCCGGTGAGCGCCGTGCCGACGACGGTCGACGCCGCGGTCGTCTGGACGGCCGTCGGACAGGTCGCGCTCCTCGTCGCGGCGCTCGCGGCGGTGCACGCGCCGCTCGGCGCGTACATGGCGCGCGTGTACACCTCGTCGCGCCACCTGCGGGTGGAGCGCGCGGGCTACCGGCTGGCGCGCGTGGACCCCGACGCGGAGCAGCGGTGGAGCACCTACCTCCTCTCGCTGCTGGGCTTCTCGCTCGCCTCGGTCCTGCTCCTCTACGCACTCGGCCGACTCCAGGACCACCTGCCGATGAACCTGGGGTTCACGGGGCTGGACCCGGCGGGCGCCTGGAACACGGCGGTCTCGTTCGTGACGAACACGAACTGGCAGTGGTACTCCGGCGAGGCCGCCGCGGGCCACCTCCTCCAGATGGCCGGGCTGGCGGTGCAGAACTTCGTCTCGGCCGCGGTCGGGATGTCGGTCGCGATCGCGCTCGTGCGCGGGTTCGCCCGCTCCGGGACCGACGCGCGGATCGGCAACTTCTGGACCGACCTCACCCGGTCCGTGGTCCGGATCCTGCTGCCGGTCGCGTTCGTCGCGGCGGTCGTGCTCGTGGCGAACGGCGTCATCCAGAACCTCAGCCCCCACACCGCGGTCGAGACGCTCGCCGGCGGCACGCAGCACGTCCTCGGGGGGCCGGTCGCCTCCCAGGAGGCCATCAAGGAGCTCGGGACCAACGGCGGCGGGTTCTTCAACGCGAACTCGGCGCACCCCCTGGAGAACCCGAACCCGTTCACCAACCTCGTCGAGATCTTCCTCATCCTGCTGATCCCGTTCACGCTCCCGCGCACGTTCGGCCTCCTGGTCGGTGACCGCCGCCAGGGCTGGGCGGTCCTCGGCGCGATGGCCGGGCTCTTCGCCGTCGCCCTCGCGCTGACCACCTGGGCGGAGCTCGCCGGACCCGGTGCCGCCCCGCAGGCCGCGGGCGCCGCGCTGGAGGGCAAGGAGACGCGCTTCGGCCTCGCCGCGAGCGCCCTCTTCGCGACGGCGACGACCGGCACCTCGACCGGAGCGGTCAACGCGATGCACGACTCGCTCACCGCACCGGGGGGTGGCGTGGTCCTGTTCAGCATGCTCCTCGGCGAGATCGCCCCCGGCGGCGTGGGCGCGGGGCTGTACGGGATGCTCGTGGTCGCCGTCGTCGCGGTGTTCGTCGCGGGCCTCATGGTCGGCCGCACGCCCGAGTACCTGGGCAAGAAGATCGGTCGCCCGGAGATCACGCTCGTCGCGCTGTACGTCCTGACGACCCCGGCCGTCGTGCTCGTCGGCACGGCGCTGTCCGTGGTCCTGCCGTACGGCCTCGCGGGCCAGCAGGAGGGCGGCCCGCACGGGCTCACCGAGGTGCTGTACGCGTTCGCGTCGGCCGGGAACAACAACGGCTCCGCGTTCGCCGGGCTGTCGGCCGGGACGCCGTACTACAACACCCTGCTCGGGCTCGCGATGCTCGTCGGCCGCTTCGTGCCCATCGCGCTCGTCCTCGCCCTCGCCGGGCGCCTCGCCTCCCAGCGGTCCGTCCCGCCGTCCGCCGGCACGCTGCCGACCCACCAGCCGCTGTTCGTCGGCCTGCTCGGCACGGTCGCGCTCGTCGTCGTCGGCCTCACCTTCGTCCCGGTCCTGTCCCTCGGTCCTGTCGTGGAGTCCCTGTCATGAGCACGCCGCTCGCTTCCGTCCCTCAGCTGCCCGGCACCCCGGCGTCCCCCGCGGGTGCGCCCGACGGCGGCCCCCACCACGACGATCGTCCCGACGGCGGCCGTCGTGCCCCGCGGGCGCTGACTCTCGCGCAGGTGGGCGCGGCGCTGCCGGCCGCGGTGCGCAAGCTGGACCCGCGGGTGCTGCACCGGTCGCCGGTGCTGTTCGTCGTGGAGCTCGGCGCGGCCGCGTCGACGGTGCTCGCCGCCCTGGAGCCGGACCTGTTCTCGATCCTCGTCGCGGCGTGGCTGTGGGCGACGGTCCTGTTCGCGACGCTCGCCGAGTCGGTCGCGGAGTCGCGGGGCAAGGCCCAGGCGTCGAGCCTGCGCGCGACGCAGCGCAGCACGACGGCGCGCCGCGTGGACGCGCCGACCGACACGCTCACCGCTGGGTCGAGCCTGCACCTGCTGCCGACGGTGGACGTGCCGTCGTCGAGCTTGCGGGTGGGCGACGTCGTCGTGGTCGTCGCGGGGGAGACGATCCCCGGCGACGGCGACGTGATCGAGGGCGTGGCGTCGGTCGACGAGTCGGCCATCACGGGCGAGTCCGCCCCGGTGATCCGCGAGTCGGGGGGCGACCGCTCGGCCGTGACGGGCGGGACCGTCGTCCTGTCCGACCGCATCGTCGTGCGGATCACGGCGCCGGCCGGCCAGACGTTCGTCGACAGGATGATCGCGCTCGTCGAGGGCAGCGAGCGCCAGCGCACCCCGAACGAGATCGCTCTCAACGTGCTGCTCACGTCGCTGACGATCGTGTTCGTCCTCGCCGTGGCGACGCTCCAGCCGTTCGCGGTGTACTCGGGGGCGCGGCAGTCCCTCGTGGTGCTCGTCGCGCTCCTCGTGTGCCTCATCCCCACGACGATCGGCGCGCTGCTGTCCGCGATCGGCATCGCGGGCATGGACCGCCTGGTCCGGCGCAACGTCCTCGCGATGTCCGGCCGCGCGGTCGAGGCGGCGGGCGACGTGGACGTGCTGCTGCTCGACAAGACGGGGACCATCACGCACGGCAACCGGTTCGCGACCGAGGTCCTGCCGGTGGGTCACGTGAGCGCGGCGGAGCTCGCCGACGCGGCGCGCCTCGCCTCGCTGTCCGACGAGACCCCGGAGGGGCGCAGCATCGTCGACCTCGTGACGTCGCTGGACGGGCGCCCCGCGAGCGACCTCGCGCGCGAGATGACGGGCGCGGAGTTCATCCCGTTCACGGCCCAGACCCGGATGTCGGGCGTGGACCTGCCGGCGCCCGACGGCGGCGTGCGGCGCGTGCGCAAGGGCGCGGGCTCCGCGGTCCAGCGCTGGGTGCACTCCACGGGCGGGAGCGTCACGGGGCCGGACACGGACGAGCTCGCGGCGCACGTGGAGACGGTCAGCGCGCAGGGCGGCACGCCGCTCGTGGTCGCCGAGCAGGTGGGCGACGGCCCCGCGCACGTCCTCGGCGTCGTCCGGCTCAAGGACGTCGTCAAGGACGGTCTGCGCGAGCGGTTCGACCAGCTCCGCGCGATGGGCATCCGCAGCGTCATGGTCACGGGCGACAACGCGATCACGGCGCGGGCCATCGCGGCGGAGGCGGGCGTGGACGACGTGCTCGCCGAGGCCACGCCCGAGGACAAGCTCGCGCTCATCCGGCGCGAGCAGGAGGGCGGACGCCTGGTCGCGATGGCCGGTGACGGGACGAACGACGCGCCCGCGCTCGCGCAGTCGGACGTCGGCGTCGCGATGAACACGGGCACGACCGCCGCGAAGGAGGCGGGCAACATGGTCGACCTCGACTCGGACCCCACCAAGCTCCTGGAGATCGTCGAGATCGGCAAGCAGCTCCTCATCACGCGCGGCGCGCTGACCACGTTCTCCGTCGCGAACGACGTCGCCAAGTACTTCGCGATCCTGCCCGCGATGTTCCTGGGCGTGTTCCCCGCGCTCGAGGTGCTCAACGTCATGCGCCTGTCGAGCCCCGAGTCCGCGATCCTCTCGGCGGTGATCTTCAACGCCCTCGTCATCGTGGCCCTCGTCCCGCTCGCGCTGCGCGGGGTGCGGTACCGCCCGGCGTCCGCGTCGGCCCTGCTCCGGCGCAACCTCCTGGTCTACGGGCTCGGCGGCCTCGTGGCGCCGTTCGTCGGGATCAAGCTCGTCGACCTCCTCGTCTCCCTGCTCCCGGGCTTCTGATCCCGGTGCCGAAAGGAACTCCCGTGCCCACCTCCTCGCAGGTCCCGTCCGGCGCCCGTCCGTCCACCGCCGGCGGCGCCGTCTCCTTCGTCCGCCAGTCGTGGGCGGGGCTGCGCGTCCTGCTCCTGATGACCGCCCTGCTCGGTGGGCTGTACCCGCTCGCGGTGACGGGCGTCGGCCAGGCCGCCTTCGGGTGGCAGGCGAACGGCTCGCTCGTCCGCGCGGACGGCACGCGGGCCGCGTCGGTCGACGACACGGGGGCCGACGGCGCCCCGGTCGTCGGGTCCGTCCTCGTCGGCCAGGCGTTCGGCGAGCCGGGGACGGCGCCCGAGTGGTTCCACGGCCGCCCGTCGGCGGCCGGGGACGGCTACGACACGCTCGCGTCCGCGGGGTCGAACCTGGGGCCGAACAACCCCGACCTGGTCGCCGCGATCGAGGCGCGCCGGGCGGCCGTCGCCGCGCAGGACGGCGTCGACCCGGCGAGCGTCCCGCCCGACGCCGTGACGGCGTCGGCCTCGGGCCTCGACCCGCACGTCTCGCCCGCCTCCGCGTACCAGCAGGTCGACCGCGTCGCCGCGGCGCGCGGGCTCGACCCCGCGGCGGTGCGTGCGCTGGTCGACGACGCCGTGGCCGGGCGCGTGGCCGGCGTGCTGGGCGACCCGCGGGTGAACGTGCTCGCGCTCAACCTCGCGCTCGAGAACCTCGCGCCCGCGGGCTCGGACGCGCCCTGACGTGCGGCGTGATGGACTGCGCACATGAGTGCCGACACGCCTGACGAGCGGCGCCGGGGGAGGCTGACGGTCTACCTCGGCGCCGCGCCGGGCGTCGGCAAGACGTTCGCGATGCTCGACGAGGCCCACCGCCGCCGGTCCCGCGGGACCGACGTCGTGGTGGGCCTCGTCGAGACGCACGGGCGCCCGGCTACGGCGGCGAAGATCGGCGACCTCGAGGTGGTGCCGCGCCGCGCCGTCGGTCACCGGGGAGTCGAGCTCACCGAGCTCGACGTCGACGCCCTCGTCGCGCGCGACCCGGACGTCGCGCTCGTGGACGAGCTCGCGCACACCAACGCGCCCGGCTCGCGCCACGCCAAGCGGTGGCAGGACGTGCACGACCTCCTCGACGCCGGGATCGACGTCGTGACCACGGTGAACGTGCAGCACCTGGAGTCGCTCACCGAGGACGTCGAGGCGATCACCGGCGTGCGCCAGCGCGAGACCGTCCCCGACCACGTGGTGCGCGAGGCCGACCAGATCCAGCTCGTCGACCTCTCGCCGCAGGCGCTGCGGCGGCGGCTCGCGCACGGCAACGTCTACCGGGCCGAGCAGATCGACGCGTCGCTCTCCTCCTACTTCCGCGAGGGCAACCTCACCGCGCTGCGCGAGCTCGCGCTCCTGTGGCTCGCGGACCGGGTCGACGACGCCCTCACCCGCTACCGCGCCGACCACGCGATCTCGGGGACCTGGCCCGCGCGGGAGCGCGTCGTCGTCGCGGTCACCGGCGGGCCGGAGAGCGCGACGCTGCTGCGTCGCGGGGCCCGCATCGCCGAGCGGGCGGCCGGGTCGGAGCTGCTCGCGGTGCACGTGCTCGCGACCGACGGGCTGCCCACGGCGTCGCCCGCCGCGATCGCGGCCGACCGTGCGCTCGTCGAGTCGCTCGGCGGCACCTTCCACACCGTCGTCGGGGAGGACGTCGCGTCGGCCGTCGTCGACTTCGCGCACGGGGCCAACGCGACGATGGTCGTCGTCGGGGTCTCGCGGCGCTCGCGGTGGCGCGAGGCGTTCCTCGGCTCGACGAGCGCGGAGATCGCCCGGCTCTCGGGCTCGCTCGACGTGCACCTCGTCACCCACGAGCGGGCCCGGTCGGGGAGGGTCGCACGTCGCGGCTGGAGCCCGCTGTCCGCCCGGCGGCGCGTCGCGGGGTTCGTGCTCGCCGTCGCCGGCCCGGTGGGTCTCACCGCCCTGCTCGACGCCGGCCGGGAGGCCGTCGGGCTGTCGACGCAGGTCATGCTCTTCCTCGCGCTGTCGGTCGGCGTAGCCCTCGTCGGGGGCATGTGGCCCGCGCTGGCGTGCGCCGTCGTGTCCTTCCTGTGCCTCAACTGGTTCTTCACGCCGCCCACCGGCCTGCTCACCGTCGCCGACCCGGAGAACCTGCTCGCGCTGCTCGTGTTCGTGCTCGTCGCGGCGGCGGTCGCGTCGGTCGTCGACCTCTCGGCGCGCCGCACGGTCCAGGCGTACCGGGCGCGGGCCGAGGCGTCGACGCTCGCGGCGCTCTCCCGGTCCGTGCTCTCCGGCGAGGACACGGCCGAGGCCGTGGTCGCGCGCCTCGCCCAGACGTTCCAGCTCCGCCGCGTCGCGCTCGAGAAGCGGGTGGCGACGGGCGGCCGGACCCGCGCGTGGTCGACGGTCGCCGTCGCGGACCGCGCCGTCGACGCGGTCCCGGTCCGCGCCGGGCGTCGGGGCACGCCCGGGGCCGGCGGCGAGACCCGGACCGTGGTGAGCGTCGACGACGACCTCCGGCTCGTGCTCGACGGCCGCCCCCTGCCTGCGGGCGACCGCCAGGTGCTCGAGGCGTTCGGTGCGCAGGCCGGCATCGTGCTCGAGTACCGCCGGCTGCGCGAGGAGGCGGCGCACGCGGCCGTCCTCGCGGAGGCGGACGCGACGAGGACGGCCCTGCTCGCGGCCGTCTCGCACGACCTGCGTACCCCGCTCGCGGCGATCCGGGCCGCCGTCGACGGGCTGCGCTCGCCCGACGCGGTCATGGAGCCGCAGGACCGGACGGCGCTCGTCGAGACCGCGGCCTCCGAGACCGAGCGGCTGGAGCAGCTCATCGACAACCTGCTCGACCTCTCGCGCCTCCAGACCGGTTCCGTGGCCCCCGTCCTGCGCGACGTGTCGCTCGAGGAGATCGTGCCCGCCGCCGTCGAGCCGCACGGCGCCCGGGTCGCGCTCGACGTGCCCGAGGACCTGCCGCTCGTGCGCACCGACCCGGGCCTGCTCGAGCGCGTCGTCGCGAACGTCGTCGCCAACGCGGCGCGGTTCGCGCCAGCGGACGACCCGGTCAGGGTCCGGGCGTCCGCGTCGGGCGGCATCGTCGAGGTGCGCGTCGTGGACCGCGGTCCCGGGGTGGCCGACGACGCCAAGGAGCGCATGTTCGAGTCGTTCCAGCGGCTCGGCGACGCGGGCGGGCACGGCGTCGGCCTGGGGCTCGCCGTCGCGCGCGGGTTCGCCCGCGCCGTCGGCGCGACCCTCGTCCCCGAGGACACGCCGGGCGGAGGCCTCACCATGGTCCTGACCGTCCCGGTCGCGTCGCCGCGCGGCCCGGCACGCACCGAGCGGGAGGAGCGCGCGTGAGCGACGACCCGGTGACCCACCACGTCCTCGTCGTCGACGACGACCCCGGCCTGCTGCGCGCGATCGCCATCACGCTGCGCACGCACGGGTGGAGGGTGAGCACCGCGACGTCGGGCGGGGCCGGCATCGACCTCGTCGCGACCGACGCGCCCGACGTCATCCTGCTCGACCTCGGCCTGCCGGACCTCAGCGGCTTCGACGTCATCCGCGCCGTCCGCGCGTGGAGCACCGTGCCGATCGTCGTGCTCTCCGCGCGTCACCTCGGCGACGACAAGGTCGACGCGCTCGACGCCGGTGCCGACGACTACGTCACCAAACCGTTCGCGATGCCCGAGCTCATGGCGCGGCTGCGCGCCGCCGTGCGGCGCTCGGCGGGTGCCGCACGGGACGGGTCCGCGGTCGTCGAGGCGGGCGACCTGCACGTCGACCTCGCGCGGCGCCGCCTCCTGCGCGGCGGCACCGAGGTGCGGCTCACTCCCACCGAGTGGGCGCTCCTGGAGATCCTCGTCGCGCAGCGGGGCCGCGTCGTCGAGCGCGAGCACCTGCTGCGCGAGGTGTGGGGGCCGACCGCCACGCGCGACACCCACTACCTGCGCGTCTACGTCGCGCAGCTGCGCCGCAAGCTCGAGGACGACCCGGCGGCGCCCCGACACCTCATCACGAGCCCCGGCATCGGCTACCGGTTCGAGGAGTGACCCGCCGCGTCGTCCGCGAGGCGCGCGAGCTCGCGCACGACGGCGCCCGGGAGCGCGGGCGGGAACAGCAGCGCCCGCTGCCGCTCGCCCGCGCGCCAGCCGTCGCACGCGAGCGCGGCGAGCACGAGCGACGACGGCGCCGCCTCCTCCCGCCACGCGCGCAGCACGAGCGCGTGCGCCGCGTGCTGTCCCTCCGGGACGTCGTCGCGCGCGACCCCGCCCAGCGCGTACAGGCGCAGGAGCGCGGCGGCCTTGCGCGAGTCGTCGAGCGCCGCGACCGACGCCGCGACCGCCGCGCGGGACGGGTCGAGCCGCAGCGGCGACAGGTCGTCGAACCCGGACTGCACCACCTCGACCGCGACGTCGTCGACCAGAGTCTCCGCGTCGCCGAACATCGACCGCAGGGTCGACTCGCTGCGGTCGCACCGCCGCGCGACGGCGGCGAACGTCACGTTCTCGACGCCCTCCTCGAGCGCCACACGCAGGACCGCGTCCACGAGCGGGCGCTCGTCGTCGCGGAACGGGTCCTCGTCGAGGTCGACGTCGCGGAACACGACGGCGCTCGCGGGCGGCCGGACGTCGGCGTACCGCGAGAGGTCGCCGACCAGGACGTCCCACTCCGCCTCGGTGAACCGGTACGCGTCCTGGTACAGGCCGAGCCACGTCCCCTCGAGCGCGAGCGCCGCGACCCACGTGCGCGGGTCGGGGACGCCCGAGGCGCCGGCCGGCCCCCGGCCCGGCTCCTGGGTGGGGATCGCGGCGACCCACTCGTGCAGGGTGGCCCTGGCCGAGCGCGTCGCGTCGCTCCGGTCGGGCGTGGACATGACCGTCACCTCCGTGGTCGGAAAAGGTGGATCGAGCCTAGCCGGAGGCCGTGACGGTCTCGCGTCAGGGACGAGGGACGTCGCGTCGGCGGAAACCGACCAGTCCCAGCGCGACGAGCGCGAGAGCCAGGAGCGTGAGCCAGACGAACGGCCACGGCTCGACGTCGGCCCCCGGGAGCTGGGGGACGTGCCAGAACGGCGAGACGCCGCTGGCCCACGAGGGCAGGTCGAGCAGGGCGCCGAACATCGTCACGACGAACGAGTAGGCGAGGAGCGCCCAGGCGAGCGCCGCGAGCCCCGGCCGCCAGCCGAACGCGGCGACGGCGACGCCCGTGACGACGGCGACCGCCGGCAGGTACGCGAACGACGCGGCGAGGTAGTCGCCGAACCCGAAGGCATCCTCCCCGACGCTCAGCGCGCCGAGCCACAGCCCGAGCGCGCTCACGGCGAGCAGCACCGCCGTCCCGACCAGCGTCACGACGAGCTGGGCCCCGAGCCAGCGGACGCGCCCGACCCCGGTCGCGAGCACGGGCTCGAGCCGCCCCGCCGTCTCCTCGCCGCGGGCCCGCTGGGCCGACGCGACCGCGAACCCGCCCGCGCCGAGCCCGAGGAACAGGGCCATCACCGCGACGAACCCGCCCACGAGGTCGGAGGCGTCGCCGAGCATCTGCGCGATCTCCGGGTTGTCGGCGACCATGTCGCCCACCGAGTCGACGAACGTCCCGCACGCGAGCGCCGTGACGCCGACCCCGAGGCCCCACGCGAGCACGGACGCGCGCTGCTGGCGCCACGCGAGGGCGAGCGGGCTCGCGAGCCACCCGGCGGCGTCGGGCCGACCGGCGCGCGGCGGCACGAGGCCCGCTCCCAGGTCGCGCCGCGCAGCGAGCGCCGCGCCCAGCGCGAGCAGCAGCACGACGAGCGCGAGCGACAGGCCGAGCGGCCACCAGCGCAGGTCGACGTACGCACGGATCTGCTGCGCCCAGCCGATGGGGGAGAGCCACGAGACCCAGCTCCCGTGCTCCTCCTGGACGTCGCCGACCGCGCGCAGCAGGAACGCGACGCCGAGCACGGCGAGCGCGAGGCCGCTCGCGGCGCGCGCGTGCTCGGTGACCTGGCTCGTCACGACCGCGACGGCGGCGAACACGAGACCCGTGACGCCGATGGCCGCGCCGAGCGCGAAGGAGTCGACGGCCGCGAGCCCGGTCGCGACGAGGACCGCCCCCGTCGCGAGCGCGATGGCCGCGTTCGCGACGACTGCCGCGACGAACGCCGCGGTGGCGGGGGCGTGGCGCCCGACGACGCCTGCCCGGACGAGCTCGGCCCGTCCCGTCTCCTCCTCGGCGCGCGTGTGCCGCACGACGAGCGAGATGCTCATGATCGCGACGGCGACCATGACGGTGAGCGCCATCTCGTTCGCGATCATCGCGCCGAGCGTGTAGTCCTCGATCCCGTACTGCGGTCCGGACAGCATGATGCCCGCGGGGCTCGAGACGAGCGCCGCGCGCGCCTGGCGGTCGGCGGCGGTGGGGTAGAGGGTGTCGAGCGCGACGGCCGCGTACCCGAAGAGGAGCGCGATCGACGCCGTCCACACCGGGATGCGGACGCGGTCGCGCCGCAGGACGAAGCGCAGGAGCGTGGTCCACCCGGTCACAGCGCGCCCGCCCCGTCGAGCACGGCGAGCTCGTCGCCGTAGTGACGCAGGAACAGCTCCTCGAGGGACGGCGGGTTGACCGTCACGGAGCGCAGACCGAGGTCGGTGAGCGCGCGCAGGACGGTCTCGACGTGGTCGTTGTCGACGTCGAACCGCGCCCGCGTGCCGTCCGCGCCGGGCTCGACGACGAGGTCGTGCACGCCGTCGAGCGTGTCGAGGGCCGACGGGTCGCGCTCGGTCACGGCGGTGACGGACGAGCGCGTGAGGTGCCGCAGCTCGGCGAGCGTCCCGGACTGGACCGTGCGACCCGCGCGGATGATCGTCACGGTGTCGCACAGCTTCTCGACCTCGGCCAGGATGTGGCTCGAGAGCAGGACGGACCGGCCCTCCGCCGTCACCTCGCGCACGCACTGCGTGAACACCGACTCCATGAGGGGGTCGAGGCCCGACGTCGGCTCGTCGAGCACGAGCAGCTCGACGTCCGACGCGAACGCGGCGACGAGCGCCACCTTCTGCCGGTTCCCCTTGGAGTAGGTGCGCGCCTTCTTGGACGGGTCGAGCTCGAAGCGGTCGAGCAGCAGCTTCTTGCGCCGCGGGTCGACGCTCCCGCGCAGGCGGGTGAGCAGGTCGATCGCCTCGCCGCCGGTGAGGTTGGGCCACAGGCTGACGTCGCCCGGCACGTAGGCGAGGCGCCGGTGCAGGTCGACGGCGTCGTGCCACGGGTCGCCGCCGAGCAGGCGGGCGCTGCCGGAGTCGGGCCGCAGCAGCCCGAGCAGCACGCGGATCGTGGTCGACTTGCCCGCGCCGTTCGGTCCGAGGAACCCGGCGACCTCGCCCGCGCGGACGGTGAGGTCGAGGCCGTCGAGCGCCTGCACGTGGCCGAAGGCCTTGCGCAGGTCGTGCACCTCGACGGCGGGGGCCGTGCTCGTCATCGCGTCTCCTCCTGGTGGGTGGTGTGCTGCACGTAGGCGTCGAGCAGCGTCGGCTCGACGAAGAGTCCTTCGGTGAAGACCTCGAGCGCGGGGAGCATCACGCGCTCGACGTACTCGCGGAGGTCCGCCTCGGGGTCGCGCGGCTCGCTCCGCTCGCGCAGCGCGCCGTCGATCAGGAGCGAGCCGAGCGAGAGCGAGACGAGGTAGCGCGCGCGGGCGGCCTCGTCGCGGCTCGGGCGGATGACGCCGGCGGCGACGCCGGACTCCATGTACTCGAGCGTGACCTGCGTGAGGTGCTCGACGAACGACCGCGCGAGGTCCCCGCCCGCCTGGAGGCTGCGCAGCGTGTACTCGAACACGGGCGCGTAGTCCTCGATGCCGGCGAGCTGGGTGAACAGCGCCATCGGGCCGGCAGCCGGGTCCTGGGGCGCGATGGCGTCCGTCTTGGCGGCGCGCACGGCGTCGAACACGTAGTCGTCGCACGCGCGGCGCAGCCCGTCCTTGGACCCGAAGTGGTGCACGACGAGCGCCGCGCTCACCCCGGCGTCGGCCGCGATGGTCCGCAGGGAGGCGCCGAACCCGTCGCGCGCGAAGCGCGAGATCGCGGCGTCGCGGATGCGGGCACGGGTCGTGAGGTCGTCGGTGGCCGACGGCGCGGGGCCGGCGCGGCCGGTCGTGGGGGACTGGTCGTCTGAACGCACGTTCAAAAGACTAAACACTCGTTCAACGCGTGTCCAGCCACGAGGGAGCGCTCTGTCGTGGCCCACCCCTTGACGCCGGTGGTGACGACCGGTTGAGTGGAGGTCTCGATGTGATGGGAGCGCTCCCATCCATCCGTCCAGCACCCCGTGTCGATCGAAGGAGATCCGCATGAGACGTCGTGCCGCCCTGTCCGCCGTCGCCGGGCTCGCGCTCGCGGCCCCGCTGCTCGTCGCCGGCGGGACCGCCGTCGCCGCCCCCGCCCTCGCCACGCCCCCGGTGACGGCCGCCCCCGCGGCGGACGACGTCGTCGGCCCGGGCACCCGCCTCTACGTGGACCCCTTCTCCACGACCCTCCAGGCCGCCGCCTCCCTCACGGGCCAGGCCCGCGCGGACGCCCAGCTCCTCGGGTCCTTCCCGTCGGCGTCGTGGTTCACCGGCGGCACCCCCGACGAGGTGCGCGACGACGTCGCGTCCGTCGTGCAGGCGGCCGCGACGGACGGCGCGGTGCCCACCGTCGTCGTCTACAACCTGCCGTTCCGCGACTGCGCGCAGTACTCCGCGGGCGGCGCCGCGGACACGGCCGCCTACACGGCGTGGGTGGACGCCGTCGCCGAGGGGATCGGCGACGACCCGGCCATCGTGATCCTCGAGCCGGACGGGCTCGGGATCATCCCCTGGTACACCGACATCGACGGGAACCCGGAGTGGTGCCGCCCCGCCGAGCTCGACCCGGACACCGCCGCCGCCGACCGGTTCGTCCAGCTCAACCACGCGGTCGACGCGCTCACGGCGCTCCCGGCCACGTCGGTGTACCTCGACGGGACGCACAGCGGGTGGCTCGGGGTCGGGGACATCACCGACCGCCTGATCAAGGCGGGCGTCGAGCGCGCCGACGGCGTGTTCGTCAACGCGTCGAACTACGTCGAGACCGAGCGCCTCGTCAAGTACGGGACGTGGATCAGCGACTGCGTCAACCTGTCGGTCAACAGCTGGTGGGAGCCCGCGTGGTGCGCGAGCCAGTACTACCCGGCGAACCCCGACGACTTCGCGACCTGGGGCCTCACCGACGCCGCGTACCAGCAGGCGTACGCGGACACGGGCGTCGAGCGCGACCCGGCGGCGCAGAAGCACGTCGTCATCGACACGAGCCGCAACGGCCAGGGGCCGTGGACCGCGCCGGCCGGCGCCTACCCCGACCCCGAGGTGTGGTGCAACCCGCCCGACCGCGGGCTCGGCGAGCGGCCGACGACGGACACCGGCGACCCGTTCGTCGACGCGTACCTGTGGATCAAGGTGCCGGGGGAGTCCGACGGCAAGTGCTACCGGGGCACCGGCGGCCCGCTCGACCCCGCCCGCGGCATCGAGGACCCCGCGGCGGGGCAGTGGTTCGTCGAGCAGGCCGCGGAGCTCCTCGCGCTCGCCGTGCCGTCCGTCGAGCGCCCGACCTGCGAGGTCGACTACACCGTCCACGGGACGTGGCAGGGCAAGAAGGGCAGCGGCTTCATCGCCCAGGTCGAGCTCCGCAACACCGGGCGGGCGCCGCTCGACGGGTGGGAGCTGCGCTGGACCCCCGGCGGGGAACAGCGGCTCACCGACGTGTGGGGCGCGCAGGCCGGTCGCGACGGTGCCGCCCTCACCGCGCACAGCCTGTCGTGGAACGCGACCGTGCGGCCAGGCGCGACCGTGACGTTCGGCTTCGTCGCCTCGGGGGCGCCGGGTGCCGACCCCCAGCTCGTGACCCTCGGGGGACGACCGTGCCACGTCGTCTGACCCGCCCCCTCGGGGGCCCGTGCGGCCCGGGTCGCACAGATCACGGGCACTGAGGACGCGAGACCCCTGCCGTTCCGGGCCAGACACCCGTAGGCTGGGGGTAGCCGTCGGCGGCACCGCCGGCGCCACGTCCCGGCGCGTCGGACCGTCGGGACGTCGAGAGGCCCGTCGCACCCGTGCGACGGGCCTTTTCGGTCCGGGCGCACGGGCGGTGCGCCGGGCGACGACGAAGGGCCCGCCGCGAGTGCGGCGGGCCCTTCGGTCTGCGGAGGATGGGGGATTCGAACCCCCGAGGGCTGTTAACCCAACACGCTTTCCAAGCGTGCGCCATAGGCCACTAGGCGAATCCTCCTGGTGCGACGGCCGGGACGCGCGGGGCGCACCGACAGCAGCGCAACGAGGATACCGGACCGCGGCGTCCCGGCCGAATCGCCCGCCGCGGGGCGGGTTTCTGGTGGGACGCCGACCTGGGCTAGGGTGGGTGCAGACCCCTCGTGCGGCATCATCTCGCCGAACTCCCCCAGGGCCGGAAGGCAGCAAGGGTAGGTGAGCTCTGGTGGGTGTGCGGGGGGTCCTTCGCGTTCCCGGCCGGCGCCGGCCGGTGCGGGCACCGGCGCGCGCGCCGGCCTGGTGTGGCGCAGATCTCTCGATCCGAGCGAGAGGCGGACCGGAAGCCGACCTCGAATGCCCGCTCTGTCCCGATCTGAGGACCGAACTTTCCGGCATTCGACCACTTTCGCGTCCGCATCGTGGACGATTCGGGCCGGTGATTGGCGTGCGGGGTGTCGGCGTGCTCATGATGTCCGCATGACCCGGAACCACGTCGCCACCACGACCTCGCGCGCAGCGTCCTGCGCCGGGACGTCGTGCTGTCGTGGCGTGCGCACCGGGCGAATGTGCGGCTGCTGACGCCGTCGTGAACCGCAGGGAGACCTGCGCCGCACCTGCCGCGTCGTCCTGTCGACGCCCCCGCTCGCCGCGTGGCTGATGGCCCGCCGGAAGCACCCGAACCCCACCCCTCGCAGGGCCGTCCCTGCACCCCGGCCCCGCCGGTCGCCGCCCGTGACCGACGCCGCCGCCACCGGAAGGAACCCCATGTCGTTCTCGACCACCCGCAAGCGTCTGACCTGGACCGCGATCGCCGCGACGGCCGCCCTCGCCCTCACCGCCTGCGGCGGCGGCGACGACTCCGCGGGCGGCACCGCCAGCGGTGACGCCGCGGACCCGATCCGCGTCGGCGTCGTCGGCGCGTCCGACGACAAGTGGGCGGTGTTCCAGGAGCAGGCCGAGGCCGAGGGTATCGAGATCGAGCTCGTCGACCTCCAGGACTACACGCAGGCGAACCCGGCGCTGTCCCAGGGCGAGCTCGACGTCAACCAGTTCCAGCACCTCCAGTTCCTCGCCGGCTACAACGTCGACGCGGGCGACGACCTGCGGCCGATCGGCGCGACCGCCGTCTACCCGCTCGGCCTGTACTCGTCCAAGCACGCGTCGCTCGAGGAGATCCCCGAGGGTGGTCAGGTCGCCGTGCCGAACGACCCGACGAACCTCGCCCGCGCGCTCCTCGTGCTGCAGGAGGCCGGCCTGGTCGAGCTGAAGGACGGCGGGAGCTCCATCTCCACCGAGGCCGACGTGCTGCCCAGCTCGAAGGTCACCGTCACGCCGGTCGACGCGGCACAGACCCCGATCCAGCTCCAGTCGGTCGACGCGTCGATCATCAACAACGACTTCGTCGAGGACGCGGGCCTGTCGCCCGAGGACGCGCTCTTCCAGGACGACCCCGACTCCGACGCCGCCAAGCCCTACATCAACGTGTGGGTCGCGCGGGCCGAGGACGCCGACGACGAGACGCTGCTCAAGCTCGCCGAGATCTCGCACTCGCCGGAGGTCGTCGAGGCCGAGAAGACGGCGTCGGGCGGCACCGCGGTCATCAAGGAGAACACCCCGGCCGAGCTCCAGGAGATCCTCGCCGGCATCGAGGACGACATCCGCAACTCCTGACGCCGTCCTCGCGAGGGCGGGCGCGCACGTCGCGTCCGCCCTCGCGCGCCGCCGTGCCCGGGGGAGGACGATGGCAGACGAGCGGCACACCCCGACACGCGGCCCCGGCGATGCACCTGGCGACCCCAGGCGATCCCCGGCGGCCCCGGCCCGGAGGCACGGCCTCCGACGAGAGGAACCCGACGTGACCGACGTCCCCCGCGACGAGCGCGGTGACGAGCAGCCCGCGATCGAGCTGCGCCACGTGAGCAAGACGTTCGGCGAGGGCGACGGCGCCGTGCACGCGGTCGACGACGTGTCGCTGAGCATCCGCCGCGGCGAGATCTTCGGCGTCATCGGCTACTCGGGCGCCGGCAAGTCGACGCTCGTGCGGCTCGTCAACGCGCTCGAGACCGTGACGAGCGGCGAGGTCGTCGTCGACGGCCAGGTGATCACCGGGCTGCCCGAGCGCCGCGTGCGCGAGGTCCGCTCGCGCATCGGCATGGTCTTCCAGCAGTTCAACCTGCTGTCGTCCCGGACGGTCGCGGGGAACGTCGCCTACCCGCTCAAGGTGGCCGGCTGGTCGCGCGAGCAGCGGGCCGCGCGCGTCGCCGAGCTCCTCGCGTTCGTCGGGCTCGCCGACAAGGCGAGGGCGTACCCGCGCCAGCTCTCGGGCGGGCAGAAGCAGCGCGTCGGCATCGCCCGCGCGCTCGCCGCGCAGCCGACGATCCTCCTGGCCGACGAGGCCACGTCCGCGCTCGACCCCGAGACGACGCGCGAGGTGCTCGCGCTCCTGCGGCGCGTCAACGCCGAGCTCGGCATCACGATCGTGGTCATCACGCACGAGATGGAGGTCGTCCGCTCGACGTGCCACCGCGTCGCGGTGATGGAGCACGGCAAGGTCGTCGAGACGGGCGACGTGTACGACGTCTTCTCCGCGCCGAGCGCCGACGCCGCCCAGCGGTTCGTCGGCACCGCGCTGCACGACCGCCCGTCGCGCGAGACGCTGGCCCGCCTGCGCGAGCGGCATCCGGGCCGGCTCGTGACGGTCGGCGTCCGGGAGGGTGCGAGCACCGGGTCGGACCTGTTCCGCCTGCTGCGCGAGCACGACGTCGACGGGTCCGTCGTCTACGGCGGCATCTCCGAGGTGGGGGAGCGGCCGTTCGGGTCGCTCACCGTCGAGCTCGAGGCGCCCGAGGACCGCATCGCACCCTTCCTCGTCGCGCTGGCCGAGCGGGCCGACGTCGTCGACCTCGGGACGGCCGAGCACCCGCTGGAGGACCCGCGCGTCGCGCGGCTCGACGCCGACCCGGGCGGCGGGGACGCGCCCGACGACGCGGGGGGCGACCTGGGCGACCCGTACGGCCTCGCCCGCGAGACCCTCTTCCGCCACGGCAACCTCGGAGGCCGCTGATGAACCGCGACTGGTCCCAGCTGTGGCCGATCCTCGTCGAGTCGTTCGGCCAGACGCTCCAGATGGTGTCCGTCGCCCTGCTCACGGGCGGGTTGGCGGGCCTCGCTCTCGGCATCGCGCTCTACGTGACGCGGCGCGGCAACCTGCTCGCCAACCGGTGGGTGTTCGGCGTGCTCAACGTGCTCGTCAACATCGTGCGGCCGATCCCGTTCATCATCTTCGTCACGCTGCTCGGGCCGGTGACGCTCCAGGTCGTCGGGACGACGCTCGGCACCGAGGCGTTCATCTTCCCGCTGTCGGTGATGACGGCGTTCGGGACGTCGCGCATCGTCGAGCAGAACCTCGTGGGGATCGACCCGGGCGTCATCGAGGCGGCGCGTGCCATGGGGGCGTCGTCGTGGCGCATCATCACGACGGTGCTCGTGCCCGAGGCGCTCGCGCCGCTCATCCTCGGCTACACGTTCCTCTTCATCGCGGTGCTCGACATGTCGGCCATCGCCGGGATCATCGGCGGCGGCGGGCTCGGCAACTTCGCGATCGTCTACGGCTACCAGCGCTACAACTGGGGCGTCGTGGTCGTGACGGTGCTCGTCATCATCGCGATCGTCCAGGTCGCGCAGCTCCTCGGCAACTGGCTCGCGCGCAAGGCGCTGCACCGCTGACCTGGCCCGGCCGGGATCGGCGGGACCGACGGCGGAGCGGCCTCGTGCGTGTGGGTCGCGGCGTCTAGAGTGACCGGGGTGAGCACCGCCCTGTACCGCCGCTACCGGCCCGAGACCTTTGCCGAGGTGATCGGTCAGGACCACGTGACCGCGCCGCTCATGCAGGCGCTGCGCAGCGGCCGGGTGAACCACGCCTACCTCTTCTCCGGCCCGCGCGGCTGCGGCAAGACGACGAGCGCGCGCATCCTCGCGCGCACCCTCAACTGCGCGCAGAACACCCCGGACAACCCGCTCGACACCCCCTGCGGTGTCTGCCCCTCGTGCGTCGAGCTCGCGCGCGGCGGCCCGGGCAGCCTCGACGTCGTCGAGATCGACGCGGCGTCGCACAACGGCGTCGACGACGCGCGCGAGCTGCGCGAGCGCGCCGCGTTCGCCCCGGCGCGCGACCGGTACAAGATCTTCATCCTCGACGAGGCGCACATGGTGACGCCGCAGGGCTTCAACGCCCTGCTCAAGCTCGTCGAGGAGCCGCCCGAGCACGTGAAGTTCGTCTTCGCGACGACGGAGCCGGACAAGGTCATCGGCACCATCCGCTCCCGCACGCACCACTACCCGTTCCGCCTCGTGCCGCCGGACGTCCTCGGGCCCTACCTCGAGGAGCTGTGCGCGGCGGAGGGCGTGACCATCGGCGGCGGCGTCGTCCCCCTCGTCACGCGCGCCGGCGGCGGGTCGGTGCGCGACTCGCTGTCCGTCATGGACCAGCTCATCGCGGGCGCGGAGGACGGCGCCGTCGAGTACGAGCGCGCGGTCGCGCTCCTGGGCTTCACGCACGCGACGCTGCTCGACGACGTCGTGGACGCGCTCGCCGCGCGCGACGGCGCGAGCATCTTCCGCGTGGTGGACCACGTCATCGCGACGGGGCACGAGCCGCGGCGCTTCGTCGAGGACGTGCTCGAGCGCCTGCGCGACCTCATCGTCATCGCGGTCTCGGGCGACGAGGCGCAGGCCGTGCTGCGCGACCAGCCCGCGGACCAGCTCGCCCGCATGCGCGCCCAGGCGCAGAACCTCGGCGTCGCCGAGCTCTCGCGCGCGGCCGACCTCGTCAACGCGGCGCTCACCGAGATGACGGGCGCGACGTCGCCGCGCCTGCACCTCGAGCTCCTCATGGCGCGACTGCTCCTGCCCGGCGCGGACGACGGCGCGGCCGGGTTCGCCGCGCGCCTCGACCGCCTCGAGCGCGGGGGGCTGGGCACGGTCGCCCTCGCACCGGCAGCCGTCACGCCGGGGGCCGGGACGGCCGGTGCCCCGGTGCCCGACGGCGTGGGGCAGGTTCCGGCGACGGCCGCACCGGCGTCCGGGCTCACCGGCGCGGCCGCCGTCCGTGCCGCGCTGCGCCCCCACCGGCCCACGTCGCCCACCTCCGCCGCGCCGCCGTCGGGCGCCGCCGCACCCGCCGACGCGGGGACCTCCGCCGAGCGCGCCGAGCCCGCCGAGCCACGACCCGCCGCGGCCGCCCCGGCAGGGACCGTCGAGGACGCACGGGCCTCGGCGCCGACACCCGCCGCCCCACCGGTACCAGACCAAGGGAACCCGTCCGGACAGGGCGATGGCGGCGCCCCGTCGAGCGCCGGCGGGCCCGCGCGCCCGGACTCCGCGTCCGTGCGCCCGTCGTCGGCGGAGCTCGCGGCGGAGCCGGCCGTGCAGACCGGTCCCGCCGCGCGGTCCGGTCCGGTCCAGCAGGGCGGTCCGGTCCAGGAGGCCGGCCCGGTCGAGCGACCCGCCGCGCACGCAGGCCCGGCGGAAGAGGCCGCCCCGCACGCAGGCCCGGCGGCGCAGGACGGCGCGGTGCCGCCGGCGCGCGAGGACGGGGCACCCGCCGCGCGCGTCGAGGTGGCACCCGCGGCGCAGGCGACAAGCCGTCCGGCTCAGCCGGCGTCGAGCGCTCCCTCCAGCGGTGCGAGCCCGGCGCTCACGACCGAGGAGCTGCGGCGGCGCTGGCCGGAGGTCCTCGAGAACCTGCGCGCGAGCCCCGTGACGTGGTCCCTCGTCAGCGCGAACGCGCAGGTGGCGGAGCTCGGTCCGGACGTCCTCTACCTCGCGTTCCCGTCGCCGGGGCTCGCCCGCACCTTCTCGTCGTCGCGCCACACGGGCGCGGTCCAGGACGTCGTCTACCAGACGCTCGGGCTCCAGGTGCGGGTCGAGCCGCGCCTGGACGAGGGCGGGGCGGGCGGCGGCGGTCGTGCGCCGATGCCGGGGCCCGCGGCTCCGGCGCCGACGTCACCGGATCCCGCCGCGGCACGTCACGCTCCCGCGGAGCCGCGACCGGACGGGATGCGGCACTCCCCGGCCGGCGGCGGCTCCGGAGACGGCGGGCCCGGGGCGACCCTCGCGGTCGTCGGTGCACCGAGCAGCGGCGGGGGGTCCGGGGCGGGCCCCGTGCCGGCGACGGCACAGCGTGCCGAGGCGAGCGCTCCCGCGCCGCGCGGCGCCGTCGCGCTGCAGGAGCGCCCGGTCCCGGAGGAGGCTACGCGTGGCCCGGTCGTGGACGCCGCCGACGAGGCCTGGCTCGCCGGGGCGTCGGTACCCGCGCCGGACGGTCGCGTCGACGCCGCCGACGAGGCCTGGCTCGCCGGGGTGCCGGCCGAGCCTCCGGCGGACCTCGACGACGGCCCCGAGCCGGAGCCCGTCCTCGAGCAGGCGCCTGCGGTACGTACCGCGCCCGTCGCGTCGGCACCGGTCTCGCCCGCCCGCCCCGCCCCGGCCGCGGACGCCCCGGCCACGCCCGCGACGCCGCCGCGTCAGGAGCCGTCGGCCCGCGCGGGTGCGCCGGGAGCGCCGCTGCGCGGGGTCTCCGCGGCGCGCGCGGCGATCGCCGCGGCCACGACGGCCCGGGCCGCGCGGCCTGGCGACGAGCAGGCCCGGCGGGCCGCTCCGTCGACGGTCGACCCGATGGACGACCTCCCCTCCGCGGACGACCCGGACATCGTCTCCACCGGCCTGGTCGGGACGGCGCTCGTCGTGAGCCTGCTGGACGGGAAGATCATCGAGGAGATCCAGGACCAGGGGGTCTGATGGTGACCCGGGGTGGCCTGCACCACGTCGAGCTCTGGGTGCCGGACCTGGCCCGCGCGGAGCGCTCGTGGGGCTGGCTCCTGGCAGAGCTCGGGTATGCGCCCCATCAGCGCTGGGAGCGCGGTCGGTCCTGGCGGCTCGGCGGGACGTACGTCGTGGTCGAGCAGAGCGCGGCCCTCGTCGCCGGTGAGCACGACCGGTTGCGACCGGGCCTCAACCACCTCGCCTTCCACGGCGGCTCTCGCGGGGACGTGGACGACGTCGTCGCGCGAGCGAGCGACCACGGGTGGTCGTTGCTGTACGAGGACCGCCACCCGTTCGCCGGCGGGGACGACCACTACGCCGCCTACCTCGAGGACGTCGACGGCTTCGAGGTCGAGATCGTCGCGTCCTGACGACCCGCGCCGCCGTGCCCGCGGCGTCGTCCTGCTGCGCGGCCGCGACCCGTAGGCTGGGGGAGTGTACGAAGGCGCTGTCCAGGACCTGATCGACGAGCTCGGCCGGCTTCCCGGCGTCGGGCCCAAGAGCGCGCAGCGCATCGCGTTCCACCTGCTCGCCGCGGACGCCGCGGACGTGCGGCGGCTCGCCGACGCGCTGACCGAGGTGAAGGCGCGCGTGCGGTTCTGCGAGACGTGCGGCAACGTCGCGGAGTCCGAGCAGTGCCGCATCTGCGCGGACCCGCGCCGGTCGCCCGAGGTGATCTGCGTCGTCGAGGAGCCCAAGGACGTGGTCGCGATCGAGCGCACGCGCGAGTTCCGCGGGCGGTACCACGTGCTCGGGGGTGCCATCAACCCGATCGAGAACGTCGGTCCGGGCGACCTGCGGATCGCCGAGCTCATGGCGCGCCTCGCCGACGGCCAGGTGACCGAGGTGATCCTCGCGACCGACCCCAACGTCGAGGGCGAGGCCACCGCGACGTACCTCGCGCGCATGCTGGGCCCCATGGGCCTGCGCGTGACCCGCCTCGCGTCCGGGCTGCCGGTCGGTGGAGACTTGGAGTACGCGGACGAGGTGACGCTCGGCCGGGCGTTCGAGGGCCGACGCCTGGTCGGCGGCTGACGGGAAGGGTGGCGCGCATGGGGGAGATCGAGAACGACCCCGACCTCCGGGAGATCGCCGAGGGCATGGCCGCGCAGGCGCGCGCGTTCCTCACGACGACGACCCAGGTCGCGTCCGGTGCCGCACCGGGGGCCGTGCTGCCCCTGCTGCTGCTCGCGCTGTCCGACGCGCTCGCCGCGGGCGCGCGGCTCGGGGCGATGGGCGACGTCGTCCCGGTCGAGCGCTTCGAGCCCGACGCCGGTCGCGACACCGACGTGGACCCGCTGCGGACCGCGCTCGCCCGGCTCTTCGATGGGTTCGACGACTACGCGGAGATCACGGACCCGCTCGTGGGCGCCGAGGTCGGCGCCGCGTCGCTCTCGGGCGACCTCGCGTGCGTCGCCGAGTGCCTCGCGAAGGGGCTCCAGCACCACGACGGCGGTCGCGAGCTCGAGGGCCTGTGGTGGTGGCAGTTCTCCTACGTCTCGTTGTGGGGGGAGCGCGCGGCGAGCGCGCTGCGCGTGCTGCAGCTCGCGCTCGCGCACCTGCGCCTCGACGTCGAGGACGACGTCGCCGCCGAGGCGGAGTACGACGCCCTCCAGTCCTGACCCGGTCCGGGACGCAGGACCACCGCGAACCAGGCGCTGTGGTACCACTAGGGGGTGCTGCCCGCCTTCTCCCTCCCGGCCTCCGGCGGGCTCGAGATCGACGGCCTGACCGTCCTCCTGCTCGTCCTCGCCGCCCTCACGGCGGGGTGGATCGACGCCGTCGTCGGCGGGGGCGGTCTCGTCCAGCTCCCCGCGCTGCTCCTGGTGCCCGGCATCAGCCCGGTCCAGGCGCTCGCGACGAACAAGCTCGCGAGCATCATGGGCACGTCGGTGAGCGCCGCGACGTACTACCGGCGGGTCGGTCCCGACCTGCGGACGGCAGGCCCCATGGCGCTCGCCGCGCTGGTGGGCGCGATCGGGGGCGCGGCTCTCGCGTCACGCATCCCGGCCGAGCTCTTCAAGCCGATCATCCTCGTGGTGCTCGTCGGGGTCGCGGCCTACACGATCGCGAAGCCGAGGCTCGGGCACACGACCAACCTGCGCTGGGAGGGCAACGGCCACCGCTGGGCCGCGGCGGGGATCGGTCTCGTCATCGGCACGTACGACGGCCTCCTCGGCCCGGGCACGGGGACGTTCTTCGTCATCGCGCTCGTGAGCATCCTCGGGTACGCGTTCCTGCCCGCGTCGGCGCTCGCGAAGATCGCGAACTTCGCGACGAACGCGGGTGCGCTCATCTTCTTCGTCCCGTACGGCGCGGTGATCTGGGGACTCGGCCTGCTCATGGGCGGGGCGAACCTGCTCGGCGCGTACGTCGGCGCACGCATGGCGGTCGCGAAGGGGAGCGCGTTCGTCCGGGTCGTGTTCGTCGTCGTGGTGGGGGCGCTCATCCTCAAGCTCGGGTACGACGTCGTCGCCGACCTGACCGCTTGACCGCGCCGCCGAGGCGGCACCACCCCTTGGTGTCATGTGGTGTCAATAATGTTGTCGCCAGGGGTTGCAGTGACACCACACGTGGTGCCATGATGGCGTCATGGACCTCACCCCGTATGTCGACGACCTCCAGAACCGCCTCGCCGCCGCCGCGGACGCCGCCGGGGACGACGGCCGTCGCCTCGCCGAGCGCCTGACCGCGCCGCTCGACGCGGCCGTGCGGCTCGTCCTGCTCGACGCGCTCTCGGCTGCGGCGGGCGAGATCTCCGCGGAGCTCGCCCCGGGGTCGGTCGACGTGCGGCTGCGGGGCGGCGCCCCGGAGTTCGTCGTCGCCGCCCCGGCTCTCGCTGCCACGGCGCCCGCCGAGCCCGCGTACGGCGTCGCCCCGGCGCCCGTCGCGCCGCCCGTCGCGCCGCTCGCCGGCGGGACGGCCGACGTCGAGTCCGGCGCCACGACCCGCACGACCCTGCGCCTGCCCGACCACCTCAAGACGCAGGCCGAGACCGCCGCCGCCCGCGACGGCGTCTCCGTCAACACCTGGCTCGTGCGCGCGGTCGCCGCGGCGCTCGAGCAGTCCACCGGACGCCCGGCCGCGCAGGCCCGTCCGCAGCAGCGCGGCTCCGCCCGCGTCACCGGCTGGGTGCGCTGACCGGCCCCGGTCCGCCGCCCGCCTCTCCCACCATCAGCTGACACCACACCGACACCACCGTTGGAGCTCCGTCATGCCCACTTTCCCCGCACCCCAGCCCGTCCCGGTCGTCGTGGACGTGCCCTTCGCCAACCTGCACGTCGTCGCGGGCGACCGTGACGACGTCGTCGTGACGGTCCTGCCGACGGACCCGTCGAAGTCCGGCAGCGTCCGTGCGGCCCAGGACGTCCGGGTCGATCGCGACGGGGACGCCGTCACCATCCTGTACCCCGGGTCGTGGAAGCAGTTCGTCCTGCCGTTCGCCGCCGGGACCGCCGACATCACCGTCGAGCTCCCCGCCGGCTCCGACCTGCGCGGCAAGGCGGGCACGCTCTACACCGAGGGCTCCCTCGGCGCCGTCGACATGACCCTCTCGGTCGCGGACGTCCGCCTCGAGGACGTCGAGCGGCTGGACCTCAAGGCGTCGGCCGGGTCGGTCGTCGTCGGCCGGGTCGCGGGCACCGCGGACGTCAAGGTCAGTGCCGGCTCGGTGCGCATCAGCGAGATCGCCGGCGACGGCACGATCAAGGCCAGCAACGGCGCGACGACGGTCGGCGTCGTCACGGGCACGCTCGCCGTGCAGGGCGCGCACGGTGAGATCGCCGTGAGCCGCGTGCTCGGGTCGCTCACCGCCAAGTCCGCGCACGGCGGCATCCGGGTCGACCGGCTCGAGTCCGGGAGCGTCACCCTCACCACGTCGTTCGGGTCGATCGAGGTGGGCGTGCCGGAGGGCACGGCCGCGTTCCTCGACGCGAGCTCCGAGCACGGCAGCGTGCGCAACCACCTCACGCCCACGGAGGGCCCCGTCGAGGACGAGGCCACCGCGGAGATCCACGCCAGCACCGGCTTCGGCGACGTCGTCGTCCGCCGGCCCTGAACCACACCTGAGAGAGACGGAGACCTGGACATGTCTGTCGACCAGCCCCTCGCGCCCGCGGTGCGGGTCCGAGGCATCGAGAAGTCGTTCGGCGACCTGCGTGTGCTGCGCGGGGTCGACCTGGACGTGACCCCGGGCAGCATCTTCGCGCTGCTGGGGTCCAACGGGGCGGGCAAGACGACCCTCGTGCGCATCCTGTCGACGTTGCTCGCGCCCGACGCGGGGACCGCGAGCATCCACGGCCACGACGTCGTCGAGCACCCCGGGCAGGTCCGGGAGTCGATCTCCCTGACCGGGCAGTTCGCCGCCGTCGACGAGGTCCTCACCGGACGGGAGAACCTCGTGCTCGTCGCCCGCCTGCGCCACCTGAAGAACCCCGGCCAGGTCGCGGACGACCTGCTCGCCCGCTTCTCGCTGACCGACGCGGGCTCGCGCCGGGCGGGGACGTACTCGGGCGGCATGCGCCGGCGCCTCGACATCGCGATGAGCCTGATCGGCGACCCGCCGGTCATCTTCCTGGACGAGCCCACCACCGGTCTGGACCCGCAGGCCCGGATCGAGGTCTGGGCCACGGTGCGCCAGCTCGCCCAGGGAGGCACGACCGTCCTGCTCACCACGCAGTACCTCGACGAGGCCGAGCAGCTCGCCGACCGGATCGCGATCCTGCACCGCGGCACCATCATCCAGAACGGCACGCTGGCCGAGCTCAAGGCGCTCCTGCCGCCCGCGCAGGTCGAGTACGTCGAGAAGCAGCCGTCCCTGGAGGACGTGTTCCTCACGCTCGTCGGCGAGACCGGCGAGGACTCCACGACCCCCGAGACCGCGGAGGGCGCCCAGCCCGCCGGAGAGGAGCTCCGATGACCACGCACGCCCTGGCCGACACCCGTGTCCTGACCGGTCGCTCGCTGCGCCACATCCTGCGCAGCCCGGACACGATCATCACGACCGCGGTCACGCCGATCGCGCTCATGCTGCTGTTCGTCTACGTCCTCGGCGGCGCGATCGACACCGGCGCCGCCGGGTCGTACATCGACTACATGCTGCCCGGCATCCTGCTCATCACCGTCGCCTCGGGCATCGCGTACACGTCGTACCGCCTCTTCCTCGACCTCCAGGGCGGCATCTTCGAGCGCTTCCAGTCGATGCCCGTCGCGCGGTCCAGCGTCCTGTGGGCGCACGTGCTCACGTCGCTCGTCGCGAACCTCGTCTCGGTGACGATCGTCGTCGGCGTCGCGCTCCTCATGGGGTTCCGCACCGACGCGTCGGCGGGTGCCTGGCTCGCCGTGCTGGGGATCCTCGTGCTGTTCACTCTCGCCCTGACGTGGCTCGCGGTGGTCGCCGGCCTCTCGGCCAAGACGGTCGACGGCGCGTCGGCCTTCAGCTACCCGCTGATCTTCCTCCCGTTCATCAGCTCCGCGTTCGTCCCGACGGATACCATGCCGGCCCCGGTCGCGTGGTTCGCGGAGAACCAGCCGGTCACCGCGATCGTCGACACGCTGCGCGCGCTGTTCGGCGCGCAGCCCGTCGGCTCCGACATCTGGGTCGCGCTCGCGTGGCTCGTCGGGATCCTCGCCGTCGCGTACGCGTGGGCCGTCGCGATCTACCGGCGCAAGATGCGCTGACCGCACGGTCTGCCGGGGAGGGGCCGCGGTGCGGTCCCTCCCCGGTCCAGCGCCCGCCGGCCCTCGGACCTTCGGTCCCTCGCGGTCGCGACCACGGGCCCTGGCCCCGGCGGCTTGGCGCCGGCGAGGATCGAGGTCGTGCAGACCCTCGCCCAGGCCTTGTCCACCCAGTCGGAGGCGGCCCGGAAGAAGGCCGGATCGGCGAGACGGCCGGCGCGCTACCTCGTCGCCGCGATGCTCGCGGGCGCGTACGTCGGCGTCGGCGTCGTGCTCATGGTCGCGACGGCCGGGCCCTTCCTCGCGGCGGGGTCGCCGGGGGAGCGGCTCGTCGCGGGCGGCGTGTTCGCCGCGGCGCTGACCCTCGTCGTCTTCGCGGGTGCCGAGCTCGTGACGTCCGCCATGATGATCCTCGCCCAGGGCGTCGCGACGGGCGCCGTCCGGGTGCGCGACGCCGTCCTCACCCTCGGCCTGAGCCTCGTCGGCAACCTCGCCGGCTCCATGCTCTTCGCGTTCGCCGTCACGAGGGCCGGGGTGCTCCGCTCCAACGCGGCTGCGGGGGAGATGGTCGCCGCCATGCTGCGTGCGAAGGCCCACGAGACCGGTGGTGAGCTCTTCTTCCGCGGCGTGCTGTGCAACCTCCTCGTGTGCGCCGCGATCTGGGCGTGCGGCCGCCTGCGCTCCGAGGCGGGCCGGGCGATCGTCCTGTTCTGGGCGGTCCTCGCGTTCATCGCCTCCGGCTTCGAGCACGTGGTCGCCAACATGACGACCTTCTCGCTCGGCCTCCTCGGAGGGCTCGGCCCGACGACGTGGGCCGACTTCGCCCGCAACCTCACCTGGGTGGGCCTCGGCAACCTCGTCGGCGGGGCCGCCGTCGTCGGGCTGGGCTACGTCGTCGTCGCCGGCCCCCGGGCGCGCGTGCTGCCCGACGCGTGACGCCCGTGCCGACGGTCCGGCCCGCATGGCGGGACGGGCTTGGCCGGACCGCGGGGCGCGTGCGTATCATCGATCGACCCACAAGCACCCGGCGGGCCGTTGAGAGAGACGGAGGCCGGCGACAGATGGAGCAGCACGTGGCACTTGTCGTGCAGAAGTACGGCGGTTCGTCGGTGTCGGACGCCGAGAGCATCAAGCGCGTGGCCAAGCGCATCGCGCAGACCAAGCGGGCCGGTCACGACGTCGTCGTCGTGGTCTCGGCGATGGGCGACACGACGGACGAGCTCATCGACCTCGCGCAGCAGGTCACCCCCCTCCCGCCGCAGCGCGAGATGGACATCCTCCTCACCGCGGGCGAGCGCATCTCGATGTCGCTGCTCGCCATGGCGATCAACAGCCTGGGCGTCAAGGCGAAGTCGTTCACGGGCCAGCAGGCGGGCGTCATCACCGACGCCGTGCACGGCAAGGCGCGCATCGTCGACGTCGTCCCGCACCGCATCCGGGAGACGATCGAGCGCGGCCAGGTCGCGATCGTCGCGGGCTTCCAGGGCGTCACGCAGTCGACGAACGACGTGACGACGCTCGGGCGCGGCGGGTCGGACACGACGGCCGTGGCGCTCGCGGCGGGTCTCGACGCCGACGTGTGCGAGATCTACACCGACGTGGACGGCATCTTCACGGCCGACCCGCGCATCGTGCCGAGCGCGCGCAAGATCGACCGCATCACGTACGAGGAGATGCTCGAGATGGCGGCGAGCGGGGCCAAGGTCCTCGCGCTGCGCTGCGTCGAGTACGGCCGCCGGTACGGCGTGCCGATCCACGTCCGTTCGTCGTTCAGCGGCAAGGAGGGCACGTTCGTCAGCGCGGACGCGTACTCCGCGCCCCCGCCCGCCGACGCCGCCCCCCGCTCCGCAGACCTTCCCGAGGAGACCGTCATGGAAGACCCGATCATCTCCGGCGTCGCGCACGACCGCAGCGAGGCCAAGATCACCGTCGTCGGGGTGCCCGACGTGCCCGGGACGGCCGCGCGCATCTTCGAGGTCGTCGCGGGCTCGGGCGTGAACATCGACATGATCGTGCAGAACGTCTCGGCCGCCCGGACGGGACTGACCGACATCTCGTTCTCGCTGCCCGAGGGCGACGGCCCGGCCGCGATGTCGGCGCTGTCCGCGCTCCAGGGCGAGATCGGGTTCGACTCGCTCCAGTTCGACGACCAGATCGGCAAGCTCTCGCTCGTCGGGGCGGGCATGAAGTCGCACCCGGGCGTCTCCGCGAAGCTCTTCGGTGCCCTGCGCGACGCGGGCATCAACATCGAGATGATCTCCACCTCGGAGATCCGCATCTCCGTCGTGACCCGCGAGGACTCGCTCGACGACGCGGTGCGCGCCGTGCACACCGCGTTCGAGCTCGACGCCGCCGACGGCGAGGCCGTCGTCTACGCCGGCACCGGCCGCTGAGAGGACGAGGAACCATGAGCACCGAGAACCGTCAGGGCCTGCACGTCGCCGTCGTCGGCGCGACCGGCCAGGTGGGCGCCGTCATGCGCCGCCTCCTCGACGAGCGGGACTTCCCGGTCGCGAGCATCCGCTACTTCGCGTCCGCGCGCTCGGCCGGGTCGACGCTCCCGTGGCGCGGGACGGACGTCGTCGTGGAGGACGTCGCGGCGACCTCGACCGACGACCTGCGCGGGATCGACGTCGCCCTGTTCTCCGCGGGCGGCGCGACCTCGAAGGCGCAGGCCGAGCGCTTCGCGGAGGCCGGTGCCGTCGTGATCGACAACTCGTCCGCGTGGCGCATGGACCCGGACGTCCCGCTCGTCGTGTCCGAGGTCAACCCCGCCGCGCTGCGCGAGGCGCGCAAGGGCATCATCGCCAATCCCAACTGCACGACCATGGCCGCGATGCCCGTGCTCAAGCCGCTCGCGGACGAGGCCGGGCTGGAGCGCCTGATCGTCGCGACGTACCAGGCCGTGTCCGGGGCCGGTCTCGCCGGCGCGGAGGAGCTGCGCGCCCAGGCCGTCGCGGGCGCGGCGGCCGAGGGAACGGGTGCCGGGCTCGTCGGGCTCGTGCACGACGGCGGCGCGGTCGCCCTGCCCGAGCACGCCGTCTTCCCGCGCAACGTCGCGTTCAATGTCGTCCCGCTCGCCGGGTCGATCGTCGACGACGGGCTCGAGGAGACGGACGAGGAGAAGAAGCTCCGCAACGAGTCGCGCAAGATCCTCGGCCTGCCGGAGCTCGCCGTCGCGGGCACGTGCGTACGCGTGCCGGTGTTCACCGGCCACTCGCTCGCGATCCACGCCGAGTTCGGCGCCGCGATCACGCCCGACCGCGCGCGCGAGATCCTGGCGTCCGCGCCGGGCGTCGCGCTCGCGGACGTCCCGAACCCGCTCGAGGCGGCGGGCCAGGACCCGTCGTTCGTCGGCCGCATCCGCACCGACCAGTCCGTCCCCGGCGGACGCGGCCTCGTGCTGTTCGTGTCGAACGACAACCTCCGCAAGGGCGCCGCGCTCAACGCGGTGCAGCTCGCCGAGCTCGTCGCGCAGGACCTCGACGCCGTCCGCGCGGCGTTCGCCCCGGCCCTCGCGAAGTAGTACCCCGGTCCGCCGAGGGAGAACTCTGGTACCACGAGGTAGAGCCCTGGTCATCGGCCAGGGCTCTACCTCGTGCTCGGACGTCTGACCGACGGCGGAGCGCCCTGCGTCGGGTCGGGCGGCGGTTCGTGCTCGACGGCTGAAGCTCCACCATGACGTGCAGACGCCGCCGGGGCCTCCCGCGGCGGCGTCGTGCCGATCTGCCGGGCCTCAGCCCTCGACCAGGCGTGACATGTTCTCGCCGTCGGCGAGGCCGACGATGTTGCCGGCAGGGTCCGTGAACCACGCACCGTCGCCGCCCTCCATGAACCCGCGCACGATGCCCTTCTCGTCCTGGTCGAACCCCTCGTAGCGCTCGAACGTCACGCCCTTCGCGGTGAGCTCGTCGACGGCCTGGTCCACGTCGTCGACGGTGAGGTGCATGACCGTGAAGGCGGCCGGCCGATGGTCCTCCTTCGGGTAGACGAACACGTCCGAGCCCCCGCCCAGGTGGAGCACCAGACCGCCCCCGTCGTCGAGTGCCGTGACGGGGAGCCCGAGGGTGCTCCCGTAGAAATCGCGCGCCGCGTCGAGGTCGTCCGCCGAGAAGCTGGAGAACCCGCGCCGAATGGTGACCATCGTCGTCTCACTCCTTCGTGACGCCGGCGGCCGGAGGGCGTGACCCGCCGCGGGACGCCGGATCCTCCCAGGGTCCCACCGGCAGGCCGCCGAGGGTACCGCCACGGGCAGGCGAACGGTCGACCGTCAGGAGGCCGCGCGGGTCGCGAGCGTCGGAGCGAGCAGCCACAGCGCGGCCGCGGCGAGCACGTGCCAGACGGCGTGCCCCTGGAGCGTCACGCCGACCGTCCCGTCCGCGTCGCACAGGGGCCAGCCCGGTCGCGTCGACGTCCCGATCCCACCGCCCACGGCGAGGAGGACGAGCGCGGCGACGGTGCGCCGTCGGACCGGGGGGCGCCGCCACGCGCGCAGGGCGCTCGCGCCCACGGCGACGGCGGCGACGACCACCTGCGCGGCGGCCGAGGCGGTGGGCCACGCCGCGGCGATCGGCACGCCCAGCAGGGTCGGGGCGAGCCACCACCAGGTCCGCAGCCGACGGCCCGCGAGGTCCGCGACGGCGTCGGCCGCGACGAGCGCGAGCGCGCCGAGCAGCGGCGGGTCGTGCACGACCGGGTTCCAGAGGGGTGATGGTCCGTGCTGGACCACGGACCCCGCGCCGATCAGGGCGACCATGATCCCGAAGGCGACGCGCAGGCGCGTGGTCGCTCCGGCGTCGGGCCGGGGCGTGCCCGACGACCTCCGGCGGGGGCGCAGCGCCGCCGCCACGACGCCCGCGCCGGCGACGACGAACGCGAGGCTCGTCCAGGCGCTCAGCGGCTCGGCCCAGGGCGTCCCGCCCGCGAGCTCGCACGCTCCCTCCACACCGCCTCCCGCGAGGTAGAGCCGTGGTCACTCCCCAGGGTGCCTCCTCGCACGACCGGGCCTCTACCTCGCGAGACCAAGGCTCTACCTCGACGTACCAGGGCTCTACCTCGCGCGACGGGGTTGTGGGATCGGCGGCATCTGTGGTTCATTAGTGGAGTAATGAACCAGATAACGCACGAGGCGGGAGAGGATGGGGCCCATGTTCGACGGACCGGAGCCCATCTACCTCCAGATCGCGCAGATGATCCGGGCGCAGGTGCTCGCGGGCGAGCTCGCGGAGGAGGAGCAGGTCATGTCGACGACGCAGTTCGCGACGACGTTCCGCATCAACCCGGCGACGGCCGCCAAGGCGTTCGCCGGCCTGGTCGACGAGGGCGTCCTCTACAAGCGCCGCGGGCTCGGCATGTTCGTCGCCCCGGGGGCGCGCGAGCAGCTCCTCGCGGACCACCGCGCCCGCTTCTTCGACGAGGTCCTCGCCCCCGCGCTCGCGCAGGCCGACATCCTCGACATCCCGACGGCCGAGATCGTGGACTACGTCCTCGGCCGGCCGCGACCCGCCGGCACGTCCGACGACCAGAGCACCGGCCCGACCACCGACCCCACCCCGAGGTGAGACCCGTGACCGCCCGGCCCGCCCGCCGTACAACCCCCGACCAGAACCCGTCCGCCCGGACCGCATCCGCAGCCCCGGAGCCCTTCGCCGCCGAGGTGCGCGACGTCGTCGTGCGCTACCCGCGCAGCGACGACGTCCCGGCGCTGGACGGCGCGACGCTCACGGTCCGCCCCGGCGTCATCACCGGCCTCCTCGGGCGCAACGGCGCGGGGAAGACGACGCTCGCAGCCCTGCTCGCGGCCTTCCGCCGCCCCACGGCGGGGACGGTGCGCGTCGGCCCCGCGGGCGAGCTCGAGGACCCGTTCGAGAACGTGTGGGCGACCATGCACACGCAGCTCGTCCGCGAGAGCGGCGACGTGTGGGAGGCGGACAAGGCACGCGACACGCTCGCGTACTACGCCGACCTGCGCCCGCACTGGGACGCCGAGCTCGCCGCGCGCCTGCTCGACGAGCTCGAGGTGGACGTCCGCAAGAAGCCGACCCAGATGTCGCGCGGCAAGCGGTCCGCGCTCGGGGCGGTCATCGGCCTGGCCTCGCGCGCACCCCTGACGATCTTCGACGAGGTCTACCTCGGCATGGACGCCCCGAGCCGTTACGCGTTCTACGACGCTCTCGTGGCCGACTACGCCGAGCACCCGCGCACGATCCTGCTGTCGAGCCACCTCATCACCGAGGTGGAGCGCCTCTTCGAGGACGTCGTCATCATCGACCGGGGGCGCGTCCTGCTCGCCGAGAACGCCGACGACGTCCGGGCCCGGGGCGTGAGCCTCACCGGCCCTGCCGAGGTGGTCGAGCGCCACGCGGCCGGTCGCGCGGTGCTCGCCCGCCAGCGGCTCGGCGGCACGGCGCAGGTGACGCTCTTCGGCGCGTTCGCCGACGACGAGCGCGCCGCCGCCGTGGAGGCCGGGCTCGAGGTCGGCGCCGTCCCCGTGCAGGACCTGTTCGTCCACCTGACGCGCAACGGGCGCTCGGGTTCCGAGGCCGAGACGGAGACGGCGCGATGACCACCACGACCCACCGCAGCGCCGAGCGCCGCGCCCTCGAGTCCGCCGCCCACCGGCGCGGCGTCAGGGCGGTCGCCGGGTACTTCATCGGTGGCACCTGGTACGTCGGGGTGGGGTTCTGGGCCATCGCGCTCGCCGTCGGGGCGTTCGTGCTCTGGATCATGGAGCGCAACGACGACGTGAGCATCGAGGCGGTCGGAGGAGTTGCCGGCTCGGCGAAGTTCTTCCTGTTCGTGATGGGCATCATCCTGCCCCTCATGACGATCGCCGTGCACGTCGCGTCGGGTGGCACGCGCCGCTCGTACACGCACGGGCTGTGGATCGGCGCGGCCGTGTCGGGGATGACGTTCGGCGTCGCGACGGCGCTCGTGAAGTGGGGCGAGTGGGCGCTGTTCCGCCGCTCCGGGTGGTCGACCGAGCCGGAGCTCGCGCAGCTCTACGTCGACGGCTCGCAGGTGGGCCTGGCGATGCTCGTCGAGGGGCTCTTCTGCGTCGTGTACTACCTGGCCGGGATGGTCATCGCCGCCGGCTTCTACGGGTTCGGGTTCCTGCGCGGGGTGCTCCTCGTGCTCGCGTCGCTCGTCCCCGTGGTGGTCAGCGAGATCTTCCTGCGGTCCGGGTTCTTCGGCCACGCGCTCGCGCGCGTCGTCGGTCTCGACGGCACCCCCGTCGCGCTCGCCGTCCTCGGCGGGGCGCTCGGGGTCGTGCTCGCCGCTCTGCTCCTGCGCGTCGTCCTGCGGGGCGTCGCGATCCAACCGGTCGAGTTCGCCGCCAGCGCGAGCGCCTGACCAGCCCGGAGCGCCCGCACCGAAGCCCTCCCGGGCGGCGCGTCGCGCCGTCCGTGGGTGGCGCACACCCTCCAGGAGGCCACCATGAGCACCGCCGCCCCACCGCCCACCGGCGCCGCGATCGTCGCGTCGTCCGCCCCGACCGGCGCCTCGTCGGCCAGCACGTCCCCGGTCGTCGAGGTCCGGAACCTGCGCAAGACCTACCCGGGGCCCCGTGGCTCTGACGCCCGCAAGGTCGCCGTCGAGGACGTCAGCTTCACCGTCGCGCCGGGCGAGATCTTCGGCATCCTCGGCCCGAACGGTGCCGGCAAGACGACGACGGTCGAGTGCCTCGCCGGCCTGCGCGAGGCGGACGGCGGCGTGGTCCGCGTCCTCGGGGTCGACCCGCAGGCCGACCCGGCCGCGGTGCGCGACGCCGTCGGCGTCCAGCTCCAGGAGGCCGCGCTCCACGACAGGATCACGGTCGAGGAGGCGCTGCGCCTCTTCGCGTCGTTCTACGAGGCGCCGTCGGACGTCGAGGAGCTGCTCGACCTCCTCGACCTGACCGAGCACCGGCGCGTCGCGTTCGGCAAGCTCTCGGGCGGGCAGAAGCAGCGCCTGTCGATCGCGCTCGCGCTCGTGGGCGACCCGCGCGTCGCGGTCCTCGACGAGCTGACCACCGGGCTCGACCCGGCCGCCCGCCGGGCGACCTGGGCCCTCGTCGAGCGCGTGCGGGACCGTGGCGTGACGATCCTGCTCGTCACGCACTTCATGGAGGAGGCGGAGCGCCTGTGCGACCGGCTCGTCGTCATCGACGGCGGCCGCGTGGTCGCGCAGGGCACGCCCGCGGAGCTCATCGACTCCGTCGACACGTCGCGCACGGTCCGCCTGCGCGTGCCCCCGGCCAGCCACGACCTGGCGCTCCACACCCTCGCCGGCCTCGCCGACGTCGAGCACGTGGAGGTGGACGGGCGCGAGATCGAGGTGACCGGGACGCGCCGGGTGCTGCTCGCCGTCGTGCTCGCGCTCGCCGAGCAGGAGGTCGTGCCCGACGACGTCCGGACCGTCACGCGGACGCTCGAGGACGTGTTCGTCGCCGTGACCGGCCGGACCTACGACCACGCCGCGGACTCCGCGGCCCCGCACGAGGGAGGCGCACGATGACCGCCGCGACCACGACTTTGACCCGCGTCCCCACCGCCCGCTCGGGGTGGCGGGGCTTCGGGACGCTCCTGAGGACCGAGACCCGCCTGTTCCTGCGCGACGGCACGGCCGTGTTCTTCGCGCTCGTGTTCCCCACGGTCCTGCTCGTCGGCGTCGGGCTCGCGATCCCGGGCATGCGGGAACCGATCACCGGGGCGGGCGCGCCCTGGGACGGCCTGACGGCGATCGCGACCTACGTCCCGATCGTCCTCGCCGCCGCGGTCGCGACGCCCGCGCTGACGACGATGCCCGTGACCTTCGCGACCGCCCGTGAGAAGGGGCTGCTCCGCCGGCTGTCGACGACCCCGATGCGCCCGCAGGGCGTCGTCGTCGCCCACCTGCTCATCAACCTCGGCGCGATCGCCGTGTCCTCCGCGCTCGCGCTCGTCGTGGGTCAGGTCGTGTTCGGCCTCGCCGCGCCCGTCAGCCCGCTGACGGTCGTGCTGGCCTTCGTCCTCACCGTCCTGTCCATGCTCTCGCTCGGCATGGTCGTCGCGGCGGTCGCCGCCAAGGGCAGCACCGCGTCGGCGATCGGGAACCTCGTCTACTTCCCGATGCTCTTCCTCTCGGGCATGTGGACGCCCGGCCCGATCATGCCCGACGTCGTGCGGGACATCGGCCAGTTCTCCCCGCTCGGGGCCGCCGCCCAGGCGATGTCGGCGGGCTGGTTCGAGACGGAGGTCCCGACGCTCCAGCTCGTCGTGATGGCCGCCTGGACCGCCGTGCTCCTCCCGCTCGCCGTGAGGCTCTTCCGCTGGAGCTGAGCCCCAGTCCACCCGCCCACCGCGGGTGTGGCCGCGGAGGCGCACCTAGCGTGGCGCGCATGAGGCCGTTCCTGCTGCTCGCGTCGCGGGCGGAGGACCCCGCCGCGGACGGCGAGCACGACGCCGTGCTCCGGTACTCCGGGCTCGGCACGGACGCGCTCCACCGCGTCCGGATGGAGGCAGGACCGCTGCCGGCGATCGACCTCGACGCGTACTCCGGGGTGATCGTCGGCGGCAGCCCGTTCGACTCGTCGCTGCCCGAGGCGGACAAGTCCCCGGTGCAGCGCCGCGTCGAACGGGAGCTCGCTCCGCTCCTCGACGAGATCGTCGAGCGCGACGTCCCGTTCCTCGGCGCGTGCTACGGCGTCGGGACGCTCGGCCTGCACGAGGGCGCCGTCCTCGACGACACCTACGCCGAGCCCATCTCGGCCGTGACGATCCGGCTCACGGCCGAGGGCCGCGCCGACCCGCTGCTCGCCGACCTGCCCGACGCGTTCGAGGCGTACGTCGGGCACAAGGAGGCGGTGCGGGAGCTGCCGCCGCACGCGGTGCTGCTCGCGACGTCGGACGCGTGCCCGGTCCAGATGTTCCGGGTCAAGGAGAACCTCTACGCCACGCAGTTCCACCCCGAGCTGGACCTGGACGGGATCCTCACGCGCATCGGCGTCTACCGCGACTACGGGTACTTCCCGCCCGAGACCGCGGGCGAGGTCGAGGCGACCGTCCGCCGAGGCGCCGTCCGGCACCCGCACCGCATCCTCGCGGCGTTCGTCCGCCGCTACGCGCGCGCCTGACGAGCATGCGGTCGTCGCCGGCCGACCATGCGGATACCGCCCGTCCTGACCCGACGACGGGCAGCAACCGCATGCTCGCGCGCGGGTGAGGGGGGTCAGGGGGCGGCGGGTTGTGGGTCGGGGGCGGCGGGGGCGGATACGGGCGCGGGCTCCGTGGGCTCGAGCGCGACGGCGCGGCGGTGGGCCCGGACGGACCAGGCGACGGCGGCGGCCCACACGACGGCGACCAGTCCGAGCACGACGCCCTGGACGGCGCCGCTCGCGTCGACCCAGTCGGAGCGCAGCAGGGTGCGGACGTTGGTGAGGACGATGACGCCGCCGACCGCCGAGCCGAGGATCCGCGGCGGCAGGAGCCGCACGAGCCAGGCCGCGATGGGGGCCGCGACCAGGCCGCCGAGCAGCAGCGCGCCCACCCACAGCAGGTCGATGCCCTGCGAGCCGAGCGAGACGAGGAAGCCGAGCGACGCGGCGACCGCGACGAGGAACTCGCTCGTGTCGATCGAGCCGATGACCTTGCGCGGCTCGATGCGTCCCGAGGCGAGCAGCGCCGGCGTCCCGACGGGCCCCCACCCGCCGCCGCCCGTGGCGTCGACGAAGCCCGCGACCAGGCCGAGCGGGGCGAGGAACCGCTTGCGCAGGGGCAGGCCCTGGCGACCCTTCGGCAGCCCGACGAACGTGAACCGCGTCAGCACGTACACGCCGAGCCCCAGGAGCAGCAGCGACATCACCGGGGCGGCGACCTCGGTCGACAGGTTCGACAGGAAAGTCGCTCCCGCGAACGCCCCGATCGCGCCCGGCACCCCGATGCGCACGACGACCTTCCAGTCCACGTTCCCGAACCGCCAGTGCGCCGCACCCGACGCGAGCGTCGTCCCGATCTCCGCCAGGTGGATCGTCGCCGACGCCGCCGCGGGGTTCGTCCCGATCGCGAGCAGGAGCGTCGTCGACGTCACGCCGTACGCCATGCCGAGGCTGCCGTCGACGAGCTGCGCACCGAGGCCGACGAGGGCCAGCAGGATGAGGGTCCGCACCGCGTCTCCTTGCTCGGGTGGCCGGGTCGGCCCCGACGTGTCCTGACAAGGTTGACCGAACGAGTCCAGTATGTGAAGCGCCGACCACATCGTGGGCCAGTGTTAACGGGCTCCGAGGCGGCAGGTCGAGCTTCACAGCCCGACCGCGGCCTCAGCGGGTCAGGGGTTCTCCCAGGCGTCGGCGCGGGCGGCGAGGGCGTGGACGTCGTCGGGGAGGTCGCGGCGCACGACGTCGTCGATCGTGACGCGGTCGAGCACGTCGCGGACGCTCGCGCGGAGGGCGACCCAGACCTCGAGGAGCGCGGCCGCGGAGCCCTCGTACTCGAGGCTCGGCGGGCGCTCGTCGCGCACGGTCACGAGCGGTCCGTCGACCGCGCGGAAGACGTCGGCGAGGGTGACCTCGGACGCGGGTCGGGCAAGACGGTGACCACCGGCGCGACCACGGACGCTGGCGACGATGCCCGCCCGGCGCAGGTCGCCGAGGATGCGCTCGAGGAAGCTCACGGGCAGGCCCTGGCCCGCCGCGAGGTCCTCCGCCCGCACGGGGTCGCCGTGGGGGGACGCCGCGAGCTCGGCGCACGCCCGCACGGCATAGTCAGCCTTCGCCGAGACACGCATGAGGACATTGTGCCGTGCGCGGGGTGGTCGATCGCCGTGCCGGGCCCCGGCGGGAGCGATCTCACCCGCGCCGGTCCTGCTCACCCGTTCGGGTTCCCCTCTACGCTGTGACCCGTGGACGTGCGCGAACGCAACAACGTGCGTGTCGCGGGACCGTCGGGCGGACCGACGATGGTCTTCGCGCACGGCTTCGGTTGCGACCAGTCGATGTGGCGCTTCGTCGCGCCCGTGTTCGCGACGGACCACCGGGTCGTGCTCTTCGACCACTCGGGGTGCGGCGCCTCCCACCCGGCCTCGTGGGACCCCGCGCGGCACGCGGAGCTCGCGGGGTACGTCGCGGACATGATCGAGGTCGTGGAGGACGTCGCCGACGAGCCCGTGATCCTTGTGGGCCACTCGGTGAGCGCGGTGATCGCGCTCCTCGCCGCGGCGGACCGGCCCGACCTCGTCGACCGCCTGGTGCTCGTCGGGCCGAGCCCCCGGTACATCGACGACGAGGGGTACCGCGGCGGGTTCTCCGCCGAGGAGATCGACGAGCTCCTCGAGACGATGGACGCGAACTACCTGGGCTGGACGCAGGCGATGGCGCCGGTGATCGTGGGCAACCCCGACCGCCCGGCGCTGGGCGACGAGCTCGCGGAGGTCTTCCGCCGGAACGACCCGGCGATCGCCCGCCAGTTCGCGCGCGTGACGTTCCTCGGCGACAACCGGTCGGACCTGGCGCGCGTGCGCACCCCGAGCCTCGTCGTGCAGAGCAGGGAGGACGTGATCGCCCCGCCGACGGTGGGTCGGTACGTGCACGAGCACCTCCCGGGGAGCGAGCTCGTCGTCATCGACTCGGTCGGGCACTGTCCCAACCTCTCGCACCCGACGCTCCTCGTGGAAGCGATGCGCGACTGGCTCGGTGGCGCCTGATGGTGATGTCACGGGGCGAGCGCTGGGTGCTCGCGCCGGTCGCGCTCCTGCTCCTCGACGCGGAGGCGCGCGTCCTCGACGCGAACGACGAGTTCCTGCGGCTCCTCGACGTGCCCGACGTGGAGGCCGTCGCGGGGCGGCGGCTCGCGGACCTGCTCACGGTGGGGGGCCGCATCTACTGGGAGACCCACCTGGGCCCGCGCCTGCACATCGAGGGCCGGGTCGACGAGGTCGCCGTCGAGCTGCGCACGCCGCGGGGCCGAGAGCCGGTGCTGCTCACCGCGATCGGGCGCGAGGCCCGGGGCGAGCGCCTCGTCGAGGTCGCGATGCTGGGCGCACGCGAGCGGTCCCGCTTCGAGCAGGAGCTCGTGGGCGCCCGGCGCGCGGCCGAGGAGGCCGAGCGCCGCGTCCGGCTGCTGCACGGCATCGCGGCGGACCTCGCGAGCGTCGCCGGTCTCGACGGCGTCGCGTGGGTCCTGCTCCGGGCCGCGGTGACGATGCTCGGCGCGGGCGACGCCGCGCTGTGGACGCCCCAGGAGCGGGGTCCGCTCCGGCGCTGGGGCGGTGCGGCGGGGGTGACGGCCCCCACGGTCGACGAGCTGGCCGAGGCGGGCGTGCGCGCGGACGGGACCGTCGTCGTCCCGCTGCGCACGGCCGGGGCGCTGCTCGGCGTCCTCGCACTGGAGCCCCGCCGGGCGGCGGGCTCGGAACCGGTCGACCTCGGTACGGCCGCCGCGGCCGGGCAGCTCGCGGCGCTCGCGCTGGCCCGGGCGACGACGCACGAGCAGAGCGTGTCGGTCGCGAGCGAGCTGCAGGGCGCGATGCTCTCGGACGGGATCGTCGCCGACCCCCACGTGGAGATCGCGGCCTGCTACCGCCCAGGCGTGCACGACCTCCAGGTCGGCGGCGACTGGTACGACACCTTCCGCGTCGCCCCGGACGTCGTCGCGCTCTCGGTCGGTGACGTGGTGGGGCGCGGGCTCAAGGCCGCGACCGCGATGGGGCAGCTCCGGACGGCGGTCCGCGCGGCGTCGGACACGGGCCTGCCACCGGAGGAGGTGGTGGAGCGGCTCGACCGCTTCGTCGACCGGACGGGGACGGGCTTCATGGCGAGCCTCGTCTACGGGGAGCTCGAGCTGCGCGAGGGGGTGCTGCGCTACACGTGCGCCGGTCACCTCCCGCCGCTGCTCGTGCGCGCGGACGGGTCGGCGGGCTACCTGTGGGAGGCACGGTCCACCCCGCTGGGCGTCCGGGGCACGACGCCGCGCGTCGCCGACGCCGTCACGCTCGCCCCGGGCGACCTGCTGCTCCTCTTCACCGACGGGGTCGTCGAGCGGCGTGACCGCCCGCTCGCGCTCGCGCTCGACGAGCTCGCGGAGATCGTCACGAACGCGCTGGAAGCCGGGCTGGACGGCACGGAGCTTCTGGAGGCCGTCGTCGCGCGCGCACCGGAGGACGACGACGCGTGCCTGCTCGCCGTGCGCTGGCTCGGCCCGGAGGCGTCGGGCGCGTCCGGGACGGAGACGTCGCGCGTGGCCTCAGCGGACGAAGAAGGGGCCGGCTGAGGGGTCGGCGAGCCGGCCCAGCGCGTGACCGAGGCGCTCGACGGTGGAGGGCGCGAGGTCGTCGGGCAGGTCGTCCGGGTCGAACCACGCGACCGCGAGCGACTCGTCGTCGGCGACGTGCGCTGCCGCCGCAGCAGCGGGGGACACGGGCCGGCACAGGAACGCGAGGTCGAGGTACTGCGAGCGGTCGCCGTTGGGGTACTGCATCGGCTCGGTGACCGTCACCGCGACGAGCGTGTCCACGGCGACCTCGACCCCCGTCTCCTCGCGCACCTCGCGCACGAGCCCGACCGCCGGGTCCTCGCCGCGCTCGAGGATCCCGCTGATCACGGCCCACTGCCCGGTGTCGGCGCGCTGCCCGAGCAGGAGGCGGCCGTCGTCGTCCACCACGACCGCCGACACCCCCGGCATCCACAGCAGGTCGGTCCCGACGCGGGAGCGGAGCGCGGCGACGAACTCGGGGATCGGCATGCCCCGAGCCTAGGCCGTCCGACCGGCACGTGAGACGCTCCGTCCGGCGCGCGGAGCCCCTGTGCTACGGTCGCCTCGTGACTTCTCAGTGGTATTGGCGCTTTACGCAGGCTCCCGGTGGGGCCGTGCGGGCGTTCGCCTGACCACAGATCACCACCCGGAGCCAGCACAGGGCCTTGGACGCGGACCGCGTCCGGGCCTTTCGTCGTGAGACGGGCCGCTCCGGGACCACGGGCGGCAGCAGGCCGGTGGAGCGCCGCTGGGCACCCCGACTCACGGCGGTCCCAGAACCCCCGCCGCACAGACCAGGAGCCTCCCGTGACCAGCACGACCACCCCGACCGAAGCCGCGGCGTCCGACGCGTCGACCGACCGCGTGACGAGTACCGTCGACCCCGTGGACAGCCCCGAGCTCCAGGCCCGCACGAGCGACCTGCGGGTCCGCGCGCTCGACGCGCTCCCCGCCCCGCGCACGATGCTCGCCGACCTGCCGCTCGGCGCGACGCGCAGCGACCTCGTGACGACGTCGCGCCGCGAGGTCCGCGACGTCCTCGCGGGCGACGACGACCGTCTCCTCGTCATCGTCGGCCCGTGCTCGGTGCACGACCCCGAGGCCGCGCTCGAGTACGCGGGCCGCCTCGCCGCCGTCGCGCACGAGCTGGCGGACGACCTCATGATCGTCATGCGCGTGTACTTCGAGAAGCCGCGCACCACGGTGGGCTGGAAGGGCCTCATCAACGACCCGCACCTCGACGGGTCGCACGACGTGCACCACGGCCTGCGCCTCGCGCGCGAGGTGCTGCTCGGCGTGCTCGACGCCGGCGTCCCGGCCGCGTGCGAGTTCCTCGAGCCGACGAGCCCGCAGTACATCGCCGACGCGGTCTCGTGGGGCGCGATCGGCGCGCGCAACGCCGAGTCGCAGGTGCACCGCCAGCTCGCGTCCGGGCTGTCGATGCCCGTCGGGTTCAAGAACGCGACGGACGGCGACGTGCAGATCGCGGTCGACGGCTGCATCACCGCGGCGAGCGAGCACACGTTCTTCGGCATGGACTCGCTCGGGCGCGCCGCGGCGGTCGAGACGGCGGGCAACCCCGACTGCCACGTCATCCTGCGCGGCGGACGCTCGGGCCCCAACTACGGGGCCGACGACGTCGCCGCGGCGCTCGCGGTCGCGCGCGCCTCGGGCCGGGGCGGGGTCACCGCGCACGGGCTGGTCGTGGACGCCTCGCACGGCAACTCGGGCAAGAGCCACGTGCGCCAGGCGGAGGTCGTGCGCGAGGTCTCCGCACGCCTGGCCGAGGGCGAGCAGGGCATCACGGGCCTCATGATGGAGAGCTTCCTCGTGGCCGGCGCCCAGAAGCCCGCGCCGAGCGGCCTCGTGTACGGGCAGTCGGTCACCGACGCGTGCATCGACTGGGACACGACGGCCGACCTCCTGCAGGAGCTCGCGGCGGCGGTCCGCGCCCGGCGCACGCTCTGACCGGTGCCGGGGGACCCGGCCGACGTGTTCATCGCGACGTCCCGGTGACAGGCGTCAGCTCGCGAGCTCCCGCGCGGGCGCCCACGACCCGATCGTCGCGGTCCCGCCGCCGAGCAGGTCGAGCCCGTCCCCGACGCCGGGGATCCCCGCGAGCCCGACGACGGACTCGGGGTCGCCCGGGTGCGGGGCAACGAGCAGCGTCGTGACGAGCGGCGGGTCGTCGGCCGTCGACCCGCCGCGCCACGAGAGCGCTGCCCAGGCGGTGGCGCCCGGCGCGAGCGTGAGCGGCGCGAGGCCGTCGTCGTCCGGCTCGAGGAGCACGTCCGTCTCCGAGCCGTCGTCGGCGACGAAGCGGACCGCGGGTGCACCCGCGAGGACGCACTCCGCGGTGCCGTCGTTGCGGGCCGTGACGGTGAGGAACCGGCGCCCCGCCGCGGCGTCGAACCCCAGGGCACCGAGGGAGAGGTCGGTGGGCGCGCACGCGCCCGCGGGGCGAGCCGCGTCCGTCGGGGCGACCCCCGCGACGAACCCGGAGCGGGTCGCGGAGGCGCCGCCGTCCGTCGAGCCGTGGACCTGGTAGGGGAGCGCGGGGCCGGGGTACGCCGCGCCGTCGAGCACGCGCGCGACCGCAGCCGCGTCGCCCGAGGTGATCACCGTGAGCAGGGGGTCCTGCGGGAAGGTGTCGCGGACGGCGTCGTGCACGACCTGCGTCACGCCGGGTTCCGCGGCGACGTCGGCCAGGAGCGTGAGCAGGGCGTCGTCGGGGACGGTCAGCCCGTCGCCGTCGTAGGTACCGACGCCCGAGCCGTCCACCCCGAGGCTCGTCAGGCCGCGGCCCTCGGCCCGTACCAGCGCGGCGACGGGCACGAGGTCGTCGGCCGAGCGGACGTCGACCGAGGCGGCGCCCGGGGCCAGGAACACGCGCCGCACGGGGTCGTGGGCGACGAGGCGCACGGCGTCGGCGACGGCGTCGGCCCCGAGGAGGTCCGGGCGCGGCTCCCCGGTGGCCGGGTCGACGCCGGGGACGGTGGCCGCTCCCGGGCCGTGCTCGACGGCGAGCGTCCCGCCGCCGGCGCCCGTGCCCTCGACCCGGAGCGACCACGTGCCGCCGCCGGGCACGGCCGCGACGATCGCGCTCGCGTCCATGGCGGTGCGCTGCGCGACCTCGGGGTCCGGGAGCGGGGTCACGAGCGTGATCTCGGCCGACGTGCCCACCCGGCCGTTCGTCTGCACGTCCTCGACGCCCGGCAGGGCGAGCAGGAGCGCGATCATGTCCTCCGCCCCCTGCTCCGGATCCCCGGGCCCGGGCGACGTCGCCGTCGACCCGTCCGACGGTGACGACGGGAACGCGGCTGGGCTGTCGGCCACGGCGACGTCGAGGACCGCGGGGGCGAGGAGCGCGGCGACGACCGCGAGGCTCACGCCGACGACCGACGCGACGACGGCGACCGTGCCCCGCGGGACCCGGCGTGCGCTCGCGGGTCGAGGTTCGTCGGTGCCGTCCGCCGTCGATGCGGTGCGCTCGTCGTCCACGGCCGAGACGCTACCCACGCGGACGCCCCGACGTGGCCGCACCGACGCGGTCTGCGCGGGCTCGCCGCCGACTCTTCACACCCACTGGGTGGCGGCCAGGATGATTCGGTGGCCGTCGTGTCGCAGGAGCCCTTCCGAACCGGTCTTTCAGCCCATCGACGGACCTGCCGGGCGCCGCTCCATACCAGGACTCCTGGAGGCCGGCAACATCTGGCATGATCCGGCCATGACAGTGAGGACGGCAGCGGAGCTGGCGGCGGTCGACGACCCCGCCTGGCCGACGCTCTCCCGCATGCTCGGGCGCGGCGGCGTGGAGGTCGTGCCGGCACCCGCGTGGTCGCTCGAGGTCCTCTACCGGCTCCAGGTCACCGTCCGTTCGACGCTGGGCGCGCTGGCGCTGCACACGGGCGGGGTCGTCGTCGACGGTGGGTGGCTGCGGATCCTCGGCGGGGGCGGCGCAGGGCTCCCCGATCTCGCGACGGTCAACGGGCTCGGCGAGCCGGGGGCCGACAGCGTGGCGCCGTCGGTCCTGGTCGTCGCGTACGACGTGCTCGGCGGCACGTTCGCTATCAACGGCGGCGGCCTCCCGGGCCAGCTCGGCAACGTCAACCACTTCGCGCCCGACTCGCTCACGTGGGTGGACCTCGGGTTCGGTCAGGCGGCGTTCCTCGAGTGGGCGGTGAGCGGCGGGACGACGGAGTTCTACGCCTCCGTCCGGTGGCCCGGCTGGTACGACGAGATCGCGACCGTCCGCCTCGACGAGGGTCTGAGCCTCTTCCCGCCGCTGTGGTCGGAGGAGGGGCGCGACGTCGCGCGGTCGTCCCGCACCCCCGTCCCGCTCGGCGAGCTGGTCGACTGGCACTTCGAGATGGCCGAGCGCATGACGCCGGTGGACGACTACGTGCGCGACGCCGACGAGCACCTCGACGGCTACGGGGGCTGGCCGGCCGGGGACCACCGCCCGTAGCAGGTCACGGCCACCAGGGTCCGGCGTCGTCGAGCAGCCCGGGCGGCACCGTGCCCAGCTTGTCGGGGTTCCGCACGATGTCGAGGGCCGCGACGCGCCCGTCGGCGACCGTGAACGCGAGGACCGTGAGCACGCCCGACCCGTCGACGAGCGCGAGCCCGGGGCTGCCGTTGACGTCGACCGCCCCCGCGCCGCGTGGTCGGTTGCGCAGGTAGGAGAGCAGGACCTCCCCGACGGTCCGCGCGCCCCGGACCGGGTGGCGCAGCGCGCGGACCTTGCCGCCGCCGTCGCCCCGGAGCGTCACGTCGGGGTCGAGCAGGCCCAGCAGCGTCGGCAGGTCGTCGCCCGCGCACGCCGCGACGAACGCCTCGACGACGCGCTCCTGCTCGGCGCGCGACGTCCGACCCCGCGGTCGTCCCGCCTCCACGTCCTTGCGGGCGCGCGACGCGAGCTGGCGCACCGCCGCGGGAGAGCGCCCGACGACGTCGCCCACCTCCTCGAACGGCAGCCCGAAGACGTCGTGCAGGACGAACGCGACGCGCTGCGCGGGGGAGAGGCGTTCCAGCACGACGAGGAGCGCCATGCTCACCTCCTCGTCGAGCGTGGCACGGTCGGCGGGATCGACGGCGTCCTGCGCGGTCGCGGCGGACGACGCGACCGGGGACCGCGCGCCGGGCGCCGTGACGACGGGTTCCGGCAGCCACGTCCCGACGTAGCGCTCCCGCCGCACGCGCGCGCTGCCGAGCACGTCGAGCGCGAGGCGGCCGACCGTCGTCGTGAGCCACGCCGCGAGGTTGCGGATCGACGCGGGGTCCTGGGTGCGCAGGCGCAGCCACGCGTCCTGCACGCAGTCCTCGGCGTCCGACCACGACCCGGTGGTCGCGTACGCGAGGCGCAGGAGGCGTGGGCGCTCGGCCTCGAAGGCGTGCGCGACGTCGTCGGTGCTCATCGGTCCTGTCCTATCACGGCCGTGTCCCATGCCCTTCCGACGACGGAGCGCCGCGCGATGTGACCCTCTGGTCGCGTCGTCGTGCGCTTGTATACAAGTGCGCAGCGTGTGTGGCACGATGGCCGGGTGACGACGACGCCCGACCTGCGCGCCGCCGTCGGGCAGGCCACGACGGCCCCCGGCGACGCGGGCCTCGCGCGCCGTCAGTCCGGCGCTCGCGCGGTCTACGACCTCCTCCGCGGCCGCATCATCGACGGCTCGCTCGCACCGGACGCCCGCCTCACCGAGCCCGTGCTGTCCGCCGAGCTCGGTGTCTCCCGGACCCCGGTGCGGGAGGCGCTGCGCATGCTCCAGGCGGAGGCGCTCGTCGTCGAGCTGCCGACCGGGGGAGTGCGCGTCGCGCCGCTCGATGTCGCGGACGCGCGTCGCGTCTACGACGTGCGCGCCCGCCTCGAAGGGCTGCTCGCCCGGGACGCGTGCGAGCGCTCCACGCCCGACGACGTCGCGCGCCTCGTCCGGCTCGTGACCCTCATGGACGCCGTGCGCGACCACGAGGACGAGGTGCTGCGCGTCGGCGCGCAGTTCCACGGCGAGATCGAGGCACTCGCCGACAACCGCTGGGGGTCGGCGCTCCTGCGCCAGATCCGGGGCCACGTCGACCGGTACCGCGCGCTCGCCGCGCGCCGCCGCGTGGGCACCACCGACCACGTCGACGAGCACCGCGCGGTCGCGGACGCGATCGCGAGCCGCGACCCCGCCGTGGCCGAGCACGCGATGCGAGCCCACATCGAGCGCAGCGCGGCCCTCGCCGAGCAGTCCCTGCGCGACGTGGGGTCGGAAGCCGACCTCCCCTGACCACCGCCCACCGCACGACGGAGACACCGATGCCGTACACCCATCACCTGCGCGTCTACCCCAGCGCGGAGCCGCTCGACCGCACCGACCAGCTCGCGTGGAAGCTCGCCGAGCTCGCGACCGACCCGGTCGAGGTCACGCCCGAGGTCGTCGACATGGTGATCAACCGCGTCATCGACAACGCGGCCGTCGCCGCGGCCAGCCTCACGCGCGGCCCCGCGGTCGCGGCGCGCGGCCAGGCGCTCGCGCACCCGTACTCGCCGGGGGCGACCGTCTTCGGGTGCGGCCTGAAGACCCGCACGAGCCCCGAGTGGGCGGCGTGGGCGAACGGCGTCGCGGTGCGCGAGCTCGACTTCCACGACACGTTCCTCGCCGCCGAGTACTCCCACCCGGGCGACAACATCCCGCCGATCCTCGCCGTGGCGCAGCACGCCGGGTCCGACGGCGCCGCGGTCGTGCGGGCGATCGCGACCGGCTACGAGGTCCAGGTCGACCTCGTCCGCGCGATCAGCCTGCACCAGCACAAGATCGACCACGTGGCGCACCTCGGCCCGTCGGCCGCCGCGGGCATCGGGACGCTGCTCGGCCTCGACACCGAGACGGTGTTCCAGGCGATCGGCCAGGCCCTGCACACGACGACGGCCACGCGCCAGTCCCGCAAGGGCCAGATCTCCACATGGAAGGCGCACGCCCCGGCGTTCGCCGGCAAGGTCGCGGTCGAGGCCGTCGACCGCGCGATGCGCGGCCAGACGTCGCCCGAGCCGATCTACGAGGGCGAGGACGGCGTCGTCGCGTGGCTGCTCGACGGTCCGGACGCGGCGTACGACGTCGTGCTCCCGGGGCCGGGTGAGCCGAAGACCGCGATCCTCGACACGTACACCAAGGAGCACTCTGCGGAGTACCAGTCGCAGGCGCTCATCGACCTCGCCCGGGCGCTGCACGACGAGCACCCGTGGCTCGCCGACCCCGAGAACGTCACGTCGATCGTCATCCACACGAGCCACCACACGCACTACGTCATCGGCTCCGGCGCGAACGACCCGCAGAAGTACGACCCGACGGCGTCGCGCGAGACGCTCGACCACTCGATCCCCTACATCTTCGCGGTCGCGCTCCAGGACGGCGGCTGGCACCACGTCGACTCGTACACCCCCGAGCGCGCGGGCCGCCCCGACACGGTCGCGCTGTGGGCCAAGGTCACGACCGCCGAGGACCCGGAGTGGACGCGCCGCTACCACTCGACCGACCCGGCCGAGAAAGCGTTCGGCGGCCGTGTCGAGATCGAGCTGGCCGACGGCGGCCGCCTCGTCCGCGAGATCGCCGTCGCCGACGCGCACCCGCTCGGCGCGCGCCCGTTCGGGCGCGAGCAGTACGTGAGGAAGTTCCGCACGCTCGCCGCGGGCGTCCTCGAGGACGCGGAGATCGAGCGCTTCCTCGACCTCGCGCAGCGGCTCCCGTCGCTCACACCGGCCGAGGTGCGCGAGCTGACGATCGTCGAGCGGCCCGGGCTGCTCGACTCCGTCCCGACGCCGACCGGGCTCTTCGAGCTCGGGCGCGACGACGACGGCGCGGCGCCCGCCGAGTTCGAGGGCGAGGGTTTCACCATGCACGAGGCGCCCGACGCGGCGGGGCAGACTGGCGGACACGGTGACCCTGCGCCGTCGGGCACCACGACCACCGAGGGAGAGGCGCGCTGATGCTGTACAGCCAGGTGACGCCGTCGGACAAGCGGCGCGCGTTCCGCGCGGCGCTCGACGCCGCGGCGACGACGGGGGAGCCACTGCGGCTCCCGGGCGCGTTCAACCCGCTGTCCGCGCGCCTGATCCAGGACAAGGGCTTCGAGGGCGTGTACGTGTCCGGGGCCGTGCTGTCGGCGGACCTCGGCCTGCCCGACATCGGCCTCACGACCCTCACCGAGGTCGCGGGGCGCTCGCAGCAGATCGCGCGCGTCACCGACCTCCCCGCGCTCGTCGACGCCGACACCGGCTTCGGCGAGCCCATGAACGTCGCGCGCACGGTCCAGGCGCTCGAGGACGCCGGCGTCGCGGGCGCGCACGTCGAGGACCAGGTCAACCCCAAGCGGTGCGGCCACCTCGACGGCAAGGAGGTCGTCGGGCTCGACGAGGCGGCCAAGCGGGTCCGCGCGGCCGCCGACGCGCGCCGCGACCCGGGCTTCCTGATCATGGCGCGCACCGACGTCCGCGGCACGATCCCGGGCGATGGCGGGCTGCGCGCCGCGATCGACCGCGCCAAGGCGCTCGTCGACGCCGGTGCCGACGCGATCTTCCCCGAGGCCATGAAGGACCTGTCCGAGTTCGAGGCCGTCGCGTCCGCCGTGGACGTGCCGGTCCTCGCCAACATGACCGAGTTCGGCAAGTCCGAGCTCTTCACGCGCCGCCAGCTCGGCGACGCGGGAGTCCGGCTGATCATCTACCCCGTCACGCTCCTGCGGGTCGCGATGGGCGCCGCCGAGCGCGCGCTCGACGAGATCGCCGCGACCGGCACCCAGGCCGGGCAGGTCGAGGGCATGCAGACCCGCGCCCGCCTCTACGAGCTGCTCGACTACGCCGCCTACAACACCTTCGACGAGGGCATCTTCACCTACCGGCCCTGACGACCCGCCGGTGCCGCGCGCCCGTCGGGCCGCGGCACCGCATCTCCCCGCGACCCGTGCTGCACGAAGGAGTGACCGCATGACCACCTCCCCGACCACCACCGAGGGGCCCGAGATCCGCAAGGGGCTCGCGGGCGTCGTCGTCGACGTCACGGCCATCTCCAAGGTCAACCCCGACACCAACTCGCTGCTCTACCGCGGCTACCCGGTGCAGGACCTCGCCGCGCGTCGCAGCTTCGAGGAGGTCGCGTACCTCCTGTGGCACGGCGAGCTCCCCACGCCCGAGCAGCTCGCCGAGCAGACGGCCGTCGAGCGTGCGCACCGCGCCCTGCCCGGCAACGTGCGCAACGCGATCCTCGAGCTGCCGACGACGTGCCATCCCATGGACGTCGTCCGCACCGCGATCTCCCAGCTCGGCGCGCACGACCCCGACGCCGAGGACTCGTCGCCCGAGGCCGAGCAGGCCAAGGCCGTCCGCCTGTGGGCCGTGCTGCCGGCGGCCGTCGCGCTCGACCAGCGCCGTCGTCGGGGCCAGCAGATCGTCGAGCCGCGGGACGACCTCACCTACGCGGAGAACTTCCTGTGGATGACGTTCGGCGAGGTCCCCGAGCCCGCCGTCGTGCGCGCGTTCGAGGTCTCGATGGTGCTGTACGCCGAGCACTCGTTCAACGCCTCGACCTTCACCGCCCGCGTCATCACGTCCACGCTGTCCGACCTGCACTCCGCGGTGACGGGCGCCGTCGGCGCGCTCAAGGGCCCGCTCCACGGCGGCGCGAACGAGGCCGTCATGGCGACGTTCGCCGAGATCGGCACCGCCGACCGCGCCGCGGCGTGGCTCGACGACGCGCTCGCCCACAAGCGCAAGATCATGGGCTTCGGGCACCGCGTCTACAAGCACGGCGACTCGCGCGTCCCCACCATGCGCGCGACGCTCGACGACCTCGTCGAGCACTACGGCCGCCAGGACCTCCTCGACCTCTACGTCGCGCTCGAGACCGCGATGACCGAGCGCAAGAACATCCTGCCGAACCTCGACTACCCGGCCGGCCCGGCGTACCACCTCATGGGCTTCGACACCCCGATGTTCACGCCGCTGTTCGTCGCGTCGCGCGTCGTCGGCTGGACCGCGCACGTCATGGAGCAGCGCGCCGCCAACGCCCTCATCCGCCCGCTCAGCGAGTACGTCGGCCCCGACCAGCGCGACCTCCCCTGACACCAAGGCAGAACCCTCGGCCCGCCGAGGTAGAACTCCGGTCGGCCGAGGTAGAACTCTGGTCGGTCGAGGTAGAACCCGGGCACGGTGACCAGCGTTCTCCTTCGCGCAACCACAGTTCTACCTCGGCGCACCGCGGTTCTCCCTCGGGCGGTCGGGTGAGTCAGCCGACGAACGACTCCAGCTCGGCGCGGTCGACGGCGTCGCGGTGGATGAGCGCCTTGACGTCCTCCATGCGGTCCCAGACGTTGACGGCCATGCCGGCCTCGACGCGGCCGTCCTTGACCCAGAACGCGACGAGCTCGCGGTCGGGGACGGAGCCGGAGACCACGACCTCGTCGTAGGCATCGGGCCCGGCGACGAAGCCGAGGTACTCCATGCCGACGTCGTACTGGTCGGAGAAGAAGTACGGGAGCTCGGGGTAGGGGTCGGTCGCGCCGAGCATCGCGCGCGCGGCGTGCGGGCCCTGGTTGAGCGCGGTCGCCCAGTGCTCGACGCGGACCGACCGCCCGTAGCGCGCGGTCGGCACGCTCGCGATGTCGCCGGCGACGAAGACGTCGGGGTCGGTGGTCTGGAGCGTCGCGGACGCGACGACGCCGCCCGTCGCGGAGTCGAGCGCGAGGCCCGCGTCGCGGGCGAGCGCGACGTTCGGGACCGCACCCACGGCGACGAGCACGAGGTCGGCCTCGACGTGGGTCCCGTCGGCGATGTCGACGCCCGTCGCGCGGCCGCCCTCGCCCGAGATGCCCGTGACCTGGGCGCGGCGGTGCAGGTGGACGCCGTGGTCGGTGTGGACCTGCCCGTACAGCTCGCCCATCTCCGGGCCGAGGACGCGCTCGAGCGGGTGGGTGCCGAGCCCGATCACCGTGACGTCGAGGCCGAGCGAGCGGGCGGAGGCCGCGACCTCCAGCCCGATCCAGCCGTCGCCGACGATCGCGAGCCGCCCCGCGCCGCCGTCGTGGGTGGCGCGCATCGCGGTGGCGAGCGCGTCGCTGTCGTCGAGCGTGCGCAGCTCGTGGACGCCGTCCAGGTCGAGGCCGGGCAGCGGGATCCGGCGCGGGTCCGAGCCGGTCGCGAGGAGCAGCTTCTCGTACGGCAGCGCCCGGCCGTCCGCGAGGGCCACGCTCCGACCCGCGAGGTCGAGGGCCGTCGCCTCGGTCCCGGTGAGGAGCTCGACGTCGTGCTCGGCGTACCACTCGGCCGCGAGCGGGAACACCGCGTCGCGCTCGGCCTCCCCGCGCAGGTAGTCCTTGGACAGCGGCGGGCGCTCGTACGGTCGGTGCGGCTCTCGCGCGACCACGGTCAACCCGCCGTCGTAGCCCTCGTCGCGCAGCGTCTCGACCGCCTTCGCCGCGGCGAGCCCTCCTCCGACGACGACGTGACGACCTGCGCTCATGGCGACCTCCGCAGTGACTCGGCGCCCGGGGCTCGGGCGGACGGCCTCAGTCTCGCGCGAACTCGTGCGCGGTGCGAGGTGCTGTGGCAGGTGCCGGTACGTCCCTGGGCACGTCGCACGTCGGGTCGTGACGCCGCGCCGCGGCGGCGTTCACGCGTTTCGCGTGACGACCCGCGCGACGTCCCCGGGCAGGCTGACCAGGACAGCATCCGCCGTGCACCGTGCGGCGGTACCCGCGCGGAGGAGGTGTCGTGAGCATCGTCGTCGGCGCGATCGTGACCGTCGCCGTCGTCGCGGTGGCCATCGGGGCGATGCTGCTCGTCCGGCGGCGCGCACCCGCCGGGAGCCGGTTCAGCGACGGCGACCGGGCGTCCGGGGTATTCGGCGTGGTCGCCACCGGCTTCTCGGTGCTCCTCGGCTTCATCGTCTTCCTCGCGTTCGAGTCGTACGACGAGGCGCGGAGCGGCGCCGAGGCGGAGGCGCGGATCGTCGTGCAGCAGCTGGAGACCGCACAGTTCTTCGCCCCGGACGACGCGTCGCGGCTCTCTGGCGAGCTCGTCTGCTACGCCCGGTACGTCGTCGCGAACGAGTGGGAGCAGATGGCGGACGGCGAGCTCGGCGAGGCGGTCAACCCGTGGGGCGTCGCGCTCTACCGGACCGTCCTCGACGTCGTCCCCGCGTCGGACACCCAGCAGTCCGCGTACGACCGGTGGATGGACCAGACCGCGGCGCGCGAGGAGGCCCGCCAGTCCCGCGTGCACGGCGCGGAAGGTCTGATCCCCCTCCCGCTGTGGCTCGTGCTGTTCGTCGTCTCCGGGACCGTCTTCGTCTTCCTGCTGTTCTTCGCCGACTCGGCCGAACGTGCCGCGACGCAAGGTCTCCTGATGGGCAGCGTCGCGCTGGTCATCACGCTCCTGCTGTGCCTGCTCGCGTTCTTCGACCACCCGCACGGGCACCAGGTGGGCAAGCTGCGACCGACGGCGATGGAACGCACCCTCGTCCTCCTGGGGGAGGAGGCGGAGGCCGCGGGGCTGGAGATCGACCCGCCGTGCGACGCCGCCGGGACCGCGACCGGTCCCGTGGCCGACCGGTCCTGAGGATCGTGCGCGCAGTTCCTGGGCATCGGTCGCACCCGTAGCGCCCGGGCACGACGAAAGGCCCGGAACCACGACGGTTCCGGGCCCTCAGCCTGGTCGGGGTGACAGGATTTGAACCTGCGACCTCTTCGTCCCGAACGAAGCGCGCTACCAAGCTGCGCCACACCCCGGTTGCTCGTCCGCGCGATGGTCGACGAGGAGACCTCGTCTTCCGCGCGGGAAGCCTGCCCAGAATAGCCGACGAAGTGCCGTGCCACGAAACTCGATTCCCGTGAGCCCCGCGACACCCGCCCGAGGTACCCGCCGGACCCCGCGCGGGCCGCGCTCAGCGTGCCGTCAGGGTGAGCAGCGTCGCCTCGGGTCGGCACGCGAACCGCACCTGCGCGTACGGCGAGGTCCCCGCCCCGGCGGAGACGTGCAGCCACGTCGAGTCCTCGCCGCCGGGTGCGTCGGGTCGTGCGCCGGGCCAGCCGTGCAGTCCCTTGGCCCGCTTGCGGTCGATGTCGCAGTTCGTCACGAGCGCGCCGAACCCGGGCACGCAGAGCTGCCCACCGTGGGTGTGGCCGGCGAGGACCAGGTCCGCGGCGTCGTCGTGCATGGCGTCCAGGACGCGCCGGTACGGCGCGTGCGTGACCCCGACGCGGAGCACCGGCCCGTCGGCGGACGGCGCCTCGGAGCCCGCGCCGCGGGCGTCCGGTGCGGACGGGGCCGGGAACACGTCCCGGTCGAGGTGCGGGTCGTCCACGCCGACGAGGTCGAGACGGACTCCGCCGACCTCCAGCACGTCGCGACGGTTCGTGAGGTCTGCCCAGCCCGCGTCGCGCATCGCCGCGGCGAGCTCGCCCGCGGGCAGCAGGCGCGCCTGGGACGAGAACGGCACCCGCGCGTCCGGCAGGAGGTAGCGGGCCGGGTTCTTGGGGACGGGCGCGTAGTAGTCGTTCGACCCCATGACGAAGGCACCGGGCGTCGACAGGAGCGGCTCGAGCGCGTGCAGCAGGGGGTCGAGCGAGTCGACGTGCGCAAGGTTGTCGCCCGTGTCGACGACGAGGTCGGGCTCGAGCTCGGCGAGCGAGCGCACCCACTCGATCTTGCGGCGCTGGGTGGGGACCAGGTGGAGGTCCGAGACGTGCAGCACCCGCAGGTCCGGCGCGCCCGGGGGCAGCACGGGCACGGTCACCCGGCGGAGCGTGAAGAGCTTGGTCTCCACGTGCGCGTACGCGACGCCCGCCGCGCCGACGGCGGCGAGGGCGCCGAGGCCCCGCAGGACGCGGCGCCCGCCGTCGGCGCTCAGCCGTTCCCCCCGCCGCCGAGGTTGTCGAACCACTCGCCGAGGTCGACGTCGTCGCGACCGCCCCCGTTCCCGCGGTCGCCGCGGTCTCCGCGATCGCCGTCACCGTCGGCGTCCGCGTCGGGCTGGCCCCCGCCGCTCTGGTCGCCGCCGCCCTGGCCGCCGCCATCCGGGTTGCCGCCGCCCTGGTCGCCGCCGCCCTCGGTGGTCGAGGGCGTCCGCGGCGGCGGCGTCGGGGCGTTGACACGACCCCAGTCCGGGTCGGGGAAGCCGGGTGCCGGCTGACCGGCGAGGATCTGGTTCATGTAGTCGCGCCAGGTCGGAGCAGCGAGGCTCGAGCCGTACCAGTAGGAGCGCGTCGTCCCGTTGATCGTGAAGCGCCCGTTCATCGGGACGTCGCTCTCGGCGTTGCCGATCCACACGGCGGTGACGACCTGCGGCGTGTACCCGATGAACCACGTGTGCGTGTTGTTGTTCGCCGTACCGGTCTTGCCGGCCGCGGGGCGGCCGTCGGCGAGGCTGTTGCCGCGACCCGAGCCCTGCGTGAGGACCTGCTGCAGCGCGTAGGTCACGGTGTTGGCGATGTTCGGGTCGATCGCGCCGGGCTGGCAGTTCGCCGACGGCACCGGGAGCTCCTCACCGTCGCCACCGACCACCTTCGTGATCGCGATGGGCGAGCAGTAGGTGCCGCCGCTCGCGAACGTCGCGTACGCCGCGGCCATCTGCAGCGGAGACGAGTTCTGCGTCCCGAGGATCATCGACGCCTGGACGTCCACGACCCCTTCGTCCTTGAGCATCGACGGCTGGAAGCCGGCGGCCTTGGCGGTGTTCGCGATGCCGCACAGGTCGAGCTGGCTCGCCATCGTCGTGTACGCGGTGTTGACCGAGTTGTACGTCGCCTTGAGGACCGTCATGGAACCGCTGCCCGGGCCGTCGGAGTTGGCCGGCGTCCACTTGTCGTTGCCGAGCCGCTTGCAGCTCGCGTGGAAGTCGCGGTTGATGGTCCAGGTGCGCTTGTTGGCGCTCACCGTCTCGTAGAGCGAGTGCCCCTGGTTGAGCCATTCGGCGAGCACGAACGGCTTCCACGTCGAGCCGGGCGAGAACCCGTTCGACGAGCCGTGGGCCTGGTCGACGCTGTAGTTGACCGCGGTCGTGTTGGGCGCGGGCTCCTTGGTGTTGTCGAAGGCACGGTTCTGTGCCATCGCGAGGATCTTGCCGGTGCCCGGCTCGACCGTGACGATCGCGTCCTCGATGTGGCTCGGGTCGTCCGCCGGGACCGCGGCCGTCGCGTGCTGCTCGGCCGCCGCCTGCATGGCCGGGTCGAGCGTGGTGTAGATGTCGAGACCACCGCGGTAGAGCAGCGCCTGGCGCTCCTCCTTGGTCTCGCCGAACACCGGGTCGGACATGATGATCTTCGTGACGTAGTCGCAGAAGAACGCCGAACCGCCGGAGGCCTGGCAGCCCGCCTCGAGCGGCTGGATCGCGAGCGTGTCCGCGATCGGCGTGGCCCGACCGGTGTCGTACTCCTCCTTGGTGATGTACCCCTGCTGGTACATCGTGTTGAGCACGATGTCGCGGCGCTTCTGGGCGTTCTCGGGGCTCGTCGTCGGGTCGTACGTCGACGGCGCCTTGGTGATCCCCGCGATGGTCGCGGCCTCGACGTAGTTCAGGTCGACGGCGCTCTTGTTGAAGTAGTGCCGGGCCGCCGTCTCCACGCCGTACACCGAGCGGCCGAACTGCGCGATGTTGAGGTAGCCCTGGAGGATCTCCTCCTTGGTCATCTTCTTCTCGAGCGCGATGGCCAGCTTGGCCTCGCGCGCCTTGCGCCCGAGCGACTTCTCGTTGGCCTCGTAGAGCGCCATGGTGTCGTCCTCGCGGACCGCCTGCTCGATGAGCACGTTCTTCACGTACTGCTGCGTGAGCGTCGAGGCGCCCTGGGTGTCGCCGCCCGTGATGTTGTTCACGACCGCGCGAGGGAGACCCTCGACGTCGACGCCGCCGTGGTCCCAGAAGCGCTTGTCCTCGATCGCGATGACCGCGTTCTTCATCGCGTCGGACACCTGGTCCAGCGGGACGACGATGCGGTTCTCCGTGTAGAACGTCGCGAGGCGCGTCGTGCCGTCGTTCGCGTAGATGCGTGACTGCTCCGACAGCGGACCGGGCTCGAGGTCCGCCGGCAGCTCGTCGAAGACCTCGACCGCGGTGTCGGTCGCGGTGTTCGCACCCGCGGCGAGCGGGACGAGCAACCCGGCGGCGAGCACGCCACCCACACCGGAGACCAGCACGAACGCCAGGAAGAGGGCGACGAGCTGGTACGCGTTGATCTGCCGACCGCGAGGACGCACAGGGGAAGCCATGGTGACAACCCTACGGGAGCGACCCGGGGAGGGCCCCGGGATCCCGGTGCTCCCGGGTGTGCGGGTTGTGTAAGCATCCCGCGCCGGTGCTCGCGGGTGGCGCCCACCGCGGCCGACTACGCTCGCCCCATGGCAACCACGTGGGAGTACGCGACCATCCCCCTCATCATCCACAACACCAAGGCCGTCCTCGACCAGTGGGGCTCCGACGGCTGGGAGCTCGTCCAGGTCGTCACCGGCCCCGACGGCAACGGCCTCGTCGCCTATCTCAAGCGCCCGACCGGGGAGAAGTAGTGGCGGGCTTCCCCGCCGGGACGATCGCCGCGCGCCTGACGGAGCTCGGCCTCGACCTCCCCCCGGTGGCGGCGCCCGTCGCCGCCTACGTGCCCGCCGTGCGCTCGGGCCGGTACGTCCACACCTCGGGCCAGCTCCCGTTCGTGGACGGCGCCCTCCCCGCGACGGGCAAGGTGGGCGACGGCGAGGGCCTCGTCCCGCCCGCCGACGCCGCGGCACTGGCCCGCTTGTGCGCGCTCAACGCGCTCGCGGCCGTGCACGACCTCGTCGGGAACCTCGACGAGGTCGCCCGCGTCGTCAAGGTGGTCGGGTTCGTCGCGAGCGACCCGTCCTTCACGGGGCAGCCGGGCGTGGTCAACGGCGCGAGCACCCTGCTCGGGGAGGTCTTCGGGGAGGCAGGCGTCCACGCCCGCAGCGCCGTCGGCGTCGCGGTCCTGCCGCTCGACGCCCCGGTCGAGGTCGAGATCGTCGTCGAGCTCGCGGAGTAGCGACTCCGGCATGAGGACGGGGTCGGCGACCAGGTCCTCGCGGACCCGGCCGCCGACCCCGTCCTCGTCGGCCGTCGGTCAGCGCGCGCGGCGCTCCAGGCGGTCCATGTCCAGCAGGACGACGGCCCGGCCCTCGCGGCGCACCCAGCCGCGCGTCGCGAAGTCGGCGAGCGCCTTGTTCACCGTCTCGCGCGACGCTCCGACGAGCTGCGCGAGCTCCTCCTGCGTGAGGTCGTGCGCGACGCGGATGCCCTCGTCCGTCTCCTCGCCGAAGCGGGTCGAGAGGTCGAGCAGCGCCTTGGCGACACGACCCGGCACGTCGGAGAACACGAGGTCGGCCAGCGTCTCGTTGGTGCGGCGCAGCCGGCGCGCCAGGGCGTTCAGCAGGTGCTTGGCGACGCTCGGGTGCTTCTCGATCCACTCGACGAGCTGGTCGTGCCCCAGCTCGTAGATGACGGAGTCGGCGACGGAGCTCGCGGTCGCGGTGCGGGGGCCCGGGTCGAACAGGGAGAGCTCCCCGAACATCTCGCCGGGGCCGAGGATCGACAGGAGGTTCTCGCGGCCGTCGTTGGAGCGGCGCCCCAGCTTGATCTTGCCGCTCGCGATCACGTAGAGGCGGTCGCCCGGCTCGCCCTCGCGGAACAGCACGTCTCCGCGCGAGAGCTCGATCTGCTGCATCGACTCGAAGAGGGTGCGCGTCTCGTCCGCGTCCATCGTCGCGAACAGGGGGGCGGAGAGCACAACGTCGTCGTCCACGCGGGGTGTCCTATCGTCTCGTCCTCGGAAATGTTCCAGGACAAGTCTGCCCTACGGCCGCAACTCGGGTGTCGGGGGCGGCGGCTACGGTGGTTCCGTGACCACCACCGAGCAGGCCCGCACGGGGGCGCCGAGGCCCGAGTCGCACCTGGCGCTGGTCCGGCGTGCGCGCCGTACCAACCGCGAGCTCGCGGTCACCTACCCGGACGCCCACTGCGAGCTGGACTTCACGACGCCGCTCGAGCTGCTGATCGCGACGGTCCTGTCCGCGCAGACGACGGACAAGCGCGTGAACCTCACGACCCCCGCGCTGTTCGCGCGCTACCCAGACGCCGCGGCCTACGCGGGCGCCGACCGGGAGGAGCTCGAGGAGCTGCTGCGGCCCACCGGCTTCTTCCGGGCGAAGGCGCAGTCCGTCATCGGCATCGGCCAGGCCCTCGTGGAGCGGTTCGACGGCGAGGTGCCCGCGCGCCTGGAGGACCTCGTCACCCTGCCCGGCGTCGGGCGCAAGACGGCGAACGTCGTGCTCGGCAACGCGTTCGGCGTGCCGGGGCTCACCGTGGACACCCACTTCGGACGCCTCGTGCGCCGCCTGGCGTGGACCGCCGAGGAGGACCCGGTCAAGGTCGAGCAGGTCGTCGGCGGGCTGATCGAGAAGTCCGAGTGGACGATGCTCTCGCACCGGCTGATCTTCCACGGCCGCCGCGTGTGCTTCGCGCGGAAGCCCGCGTGCGGCGCGTGCACGATCGCCCGGTGGTGCCCGTCCTTCGGCATCGGCGAGGTCGACCCGGTCAAGGCGGCGAAGCTCGTCAAGACGAGCTGAGGGTCAGCGCTCCCGCTCGGCCCGGGCGGTCGTGGGGAGCCAGTCCAGCAGCAGGTCCGTCACGGCGTCCGGCGCCTCCTCGGGGAGGAAGTGGCCGGCCCCGTCCACGACCTCGAAGCGGAAGTCACGGGCCAGCGCGGCGCCGTCCGCGTCGGCGAGGTCGCGACGCACGAGTCCGTCCTTCTCGGCGTGGACCTGCAGCGCGGGGACGTCGACCGGGCGGCGGAGCGCGGCGAGGAAGCGACGGCCGTCGGGGCGGGGCGTCGAGCGCACGGCCCAGCGCAGCGACTCCATCGCGGTGTGCGCCGCGAAGGGGATGCGCATGACGGTGCGGTAGGTCTCGACGACGTCGGGCGCGAAGGGCGTCGCCGCACCGGTCGCGAGCACGTCGTCCACGAGGTCGCCGCGGACGAGGGCGCGCTCGGGCAGGGTCGGCACCTGGTAGAACGCGAGCTGCCGCAGCGCGGCGGGCGTGAGCAGGCGACGCGCGGAGGTGTGCATCCGCGCGGGGTGCGGGGCGGAGACGGCGGCGACGCCGGCTGTCACGGCAGGCTGGAGCGCCGCCATCGCCCAGGCCAGGCTGCCGCCCGTCCCGTGGCCCACGACGACGGCGCGCCCGGACCCGAGCGAACGTACGACCCCCGCGATGTCGCGCGTGCGGGTCGGGGCGTCGTAGCCGATCGGCGGCTTGTCCGAGGCGCCGACGCCCCGGATGTCCATCGCGGCGACGCGGTAGCCCGCGGCCGCGAGCGGCTCGATCTGGTGGCGCCAGGCCCACCAGAACTGCGGGAAGGAGTGCAGCAGGACCACGAGGGGCGGACCCGGGTCCCGCACGCCGCGGTCCTCGGGGCCCGCGAGCGCGACGTGGAACCGCGCGCCGTTGGCCGGGACGAACTCATGGCGCCACGGGCCGTCGAGCAGGGCGGACGTGAAGTCGGAGGGGTCGGGCGTCACCCGGACGAACCTACCGGGGTCCCGGGGCCGCTGTCGGCCGACGAGCCCGCGGCGTCCGTCCCGGGGGCGTCGGAGCCCTCGGCGGGACGGCGGTCCTTGGGCGGGTCGAACCGGTACCCGACGTTGCGCACCGTCCCGATGAGCTGCTCGTGCTCGGGGCCGAGCTTGGCGCGCAGGCGTCGGACGTGGACGTCGACCGTGCGCGTGCCGCCGTAGTAGTCGTAGCCCCAGACCTCCTGGAGGAGCTGGGCGCGCGTGAACACGCGGCCCGGGTGCTGCACCAGGTACTTGAGGAGCTCGAACTCCTTGTAGGTGAGGTCGATGGGGCGGCCGCGCAGCCGGGCCGTGTACCCGCTCGCGTCGATCGCCAGCTCGCCGGCCGCGATCTCCTGCGGACCGTCCTCGGCGGGCCCGCGCGCGGACCGCTCGATGACGAGGCGCAGCCGCGCCTCGACCTCCGCGGGGCCCGCCCCCTCGAGGAGGAGGTCGTCCGCGCCCCACTCGGCCGTGACGACGGTCAGCCCGCCCTCGGTGAGGACGAGCACGAGCGGGACGGTCAGTCCGGTCGCGTGCAGGAGGCGGCACGTGGTGCGCGCCGCGACGAGGTCGCGCCGCGCGTCGAGCAGCACGACGTCGGAGTCCGGTGCGTCCACGAGCGCCGACGGCTCCATGGGCAGGACCCGGATGCGGTGCGAGAGCAGGCCGAGCGCGGGCAGCACCTCGACGGAACCGCCTGTCGCGGGGGTGAGGATGAGCAGGTCGGCCATCCGGCACCTCCTTCCGGGTCGCGGGGCGCGGGCGGCGCCCCCGGGCGTCGACGCGTGGCGACCGGGCCGGGACGTACCTCTGCGGGGCTCGCCACGTCATCGGCCACGTTCTCGGTCCGTGGATGGTTACCGTATCGCGTGCCGGGCGCGGAGACGGCGAACGTCTCACGGGCGCGCGTGCCGGGGCCGGTAGGCGGTCCGGCGGGAGACTCTGCGACACTCTGAGGCGTGCTGCACGACCCGACGCCCTCCCGCGACCCCCGAACGGGGCGCTGACCGCGTGGACCTCTCGACCCGGGCCGTCGTCACGGCGTGCCTCGCCGCAGGCATCGCCGTCGCCGCGTTCTTCGGCCCGCTCCCGCTCGCCGCGGCGTCGGGCGCCCTGGCGCTGGTCGTCGCGATCGGGTGGCCGCGCCTGCTCGACATCCCCGTCCACGGCGGGACGCGCGTCGTCATCGCCCTCGCCGGTCTCGGCGCCGTCGGCGCGACCGCCGCGACGCACGGCGAGCCCGCGCTGCGCCACCTGCCCGTGGTGCTCGCCCTCGCCGTCGTGCTCGCGTTCGTGGCCGAGCTCCTGCGGCGCGACGGGCGCCCCCGCCTGGTCGAGTCGCTCATCGGGACGGTGAGCGGGATCGTCGTCGCGACGTCGTGCGCGGGCTGGATCGCGACGGGCCGCACCGACGCGGGCGAGTCCCTCGTCGTGACGTGCGCGGTGGCGCTCGCCGTCGCCTCGGCGGTCTCCGCGCTGCCGCTCGGTGGGTGGATCAACGCGGCGCTCACGCTCGGTCTCGCGGTCGCCGCGGGCGGGGCCGTCGGGTACGTCATGCCCGACCTCGACCTGCTGAGCGGTGTGTGGTCCGGCGTCGTCGCGGGCCTGCTCGTCGCCTCGCTCCACGCGCTGTTCGACCAGCTCCCGGAGCTGCGGGGGCGCCTCGGCGCGTTCTCCGCGACGGCGCTCCCCGTCGCGGTCGGCGGGACGCTGATCTTCGTCGTCGGGCGGGTGATCGTGGGATGACGCCGTCCGTGCTGCCCGTCCTGCTCCTCGCGGCGACGCTGCTCGCGACGCTCGCGCTCGGCGTGCGGTGGCAGCGGCGCCAGGGAGTCGTGCGGGCGACGCGCACGACGTCGCCCGGTGCCGTGACGGGCCACGCCGCCACGCCCTTCGACTGGGGTGCCCATGGCGTCGCGCTCGGCGCCCGCCGCACGTTCGTCCAGTTCTCGGCGGACCTGTGCGCTCCGTGCCGGGCGACCGCGCGCGTCCTCGGCGAGGTCAGCGCGGCGCACGACGACGTGACGCATCGTGAGATGGACGTCGACGACCACCTCGACCTGGTGCGAGCATTCGGCATACTGCGCACGCCGACCGTCCTCGTGCTCGACGCGGAGGGCCGGGAGGTCGCTCGCGCGAGCGGGGGGATGAACCGGGCCCAGGCGCTCGCGGCGCTCGCCGTCGCGGACCCGGGCTCCGTCCCCGCGAGCGGGCGCGACGCCTGACCGCGCCGTCCCCGACGGCCCGAACCCGAGGGAGACCGCATGAGCGACCAGGCCGGCCGTGAGGACACGGCGACCGAACCTCCGGCGGTGCCCGCCGGCATCGACCCGCGCGGCCCGCGTGCGGGGGCCGGGATCACGGCGGTCCTGCTCGCGGTCGTCATCCTCCTGTGGACGTCGCCCGCCGCGCTCGTGCTGCTCGCGGTCGTCGCGGCGAGCTTCCTGGTCGGCGCCGTCCGGGGCGCTCAGGGCACGTGGCAGGCCTGGGTCTACCGCGTGCTCATCCTCCCGCGCATCGGCCCGACGGCGGAGCGCGAGGACGCCCGGCCGCCGCGGTTCGCGCAGGCGGTCGGCCTCGTCATCACCGGCGTGGGGGTCGTGCTGGGCCTGGTGGGCGTCGACGGCGCCGTGCCCGCCGCCGCGGCGCTCGCGCTCGTGGCGGCCGTCCTCAACGCGGCGTTCGGCCTGTGCCTGGGCTGCGAGCTGTACCTGCTGCTGCGGCGGGTCGCGCCCGCGCGCTGACGGCGCCGTCGCCGGGCGGCCCGGCGGTCCGGCCGGGGACCGGCCCCGTCAGTAGACCAGCGCCTGGGCGCCGTCGCGCAGCGCCTCCTCGACGAACACCGCGGCGCCCGCGATGCGCACGCCGGGCAGCACGTCGTCGGCCGTGATGCCGCGGCGGGCGGCGCACTGCGTGCACACGGTGAGGGTGCCGGCGGCGAGCACGGCGTCGAGCAGGTCGGGCAGCGGGGCCGCGTGCTCGAGCTCCAGCTCGGCGGCTCGCCCCGGGAGCCCGAACCACGCGGCCTCCCCGGTGAGCCACACGCTCACCTCGACGCCCGCGGCGACGGCCGCGGCGGCGACGGTGAACGCCTGGTTGGCGGCCTCGGGACGGTCGAGCCCCGACGTGGCCTTGACCACGAGCGAGCGCTGACGGGGAGCCACGGAGGGCGGCGCAGTGTCGGTCACGCGGCCGAGCGTAGCCCTCGGCCGGAGCCGCTCCCGGCCCGCGACGTGGCGCGGCCGCCCGGCCGGTAGGATCGGGCGCATGAGTCCGCACACTCTCGAGCTGATCTTCCTCGGCCTGCTCCTCGCGGCGACGGTCACCATCACGTGGTTCGCGGGGTACGTCGTCTACAAGCTCTACAAGGGCCAGCGCTGACGCTGCCGCGCGGGGGCACGCCCCGCGCGTGCCCGTCGCCCCGCCCGACTCCGAGAGGTGGTCGCTGATGCCGTTCGAGTTCCCCGAGGGCCTCGCGCCCGAGGTCTACCCGCTCGCCTGGCTCGTCGGGAGCTGGCGCGGCGAGGGGGTCGTCAAGTACCCGGGCATCGAGGAGACGCCGTTCGTCCACGACGTCGTGTTCGACCACGACGGCGGACCGTACCTGCGCTACGAGTCGACGCTGCGGGTCCTCGAGGCCGAGGTCCCCGAGACCGTCCCGGACGAGGGTGCCTGGCCCGAGCGTGACGGCGCGACGCTGGACGCCGCGGCCGCCGACGCGCCCGTGTGGTCCACCGAGACGGGCTACTGGCGCGTCTCGACGGACCGGCCCGACGGGCTCGAGGCCGACCGCCACCCGCTCGAGGTGCTGATCGCCGACCCCGCGGGCCGCGTCTCGGTGTACCTCGGCGCGGTCGGCAACGGCCGGGTCGACCTGGCGAGCGACCTCATCGCGCGCACGTCCACCGCGTCGGAGGTCACCGCCTCGAAGCGGCTCTACGGCTTCGTCGAGGGCCAGCTCCTGTGGGTCTGGGAATTGGCGGCGTTCGGGGAACCGTTGCAGTCGTACGCGTCCGCGAAGCTCACCCGGCGCCCGTCGGCCTGACCGGCGCGCCCGCGGAGGACCCGCCAGCAGGCCCGGACGCGCCGACGAAGGAGGACCACCCGTGACCACCGGCTACACCAGCCCGCTCCTGTCGCGCCACGGCGCGGTGCCCGCGACCGGCCCCGACGAGGGCGTCGCCTGGCACTACGGCGACCCCACCGGGGAGCAGCGCGCCCTGCGCACGGGCGGCGCCGTCGTCGACCAGTCGCACCTCGGCGTCGTCACGGTCACGGGGCCGGACCGGCTGAGCTGGCTGCACTCCATCACCTCGCAGGACCTGACGAACCTCGCCCCGCGCACGTCGACGGAGCTGCTCGTGCTCTCCCCGCAGGGGCACGTCGAGCACGCGGCCTCGGTCGTCGACGACGGGGAGACGACGTGGCTCGTGACCGAGCGCTCGCACGCGGCCGACCTCGCCGCCTGGCTCGATCGCATGAAGTTCATGCTCCGCGTCGAGATCGCCGACGCGACCGACGACTGGGCGGCGCTCGGGGAGCCCGTCGACGCCGAGGGCGCCGAGGGCGAGCCCGTCACCTGGCGCGACCCGTGGCCGCGGGTCATCGGGGGCGGCACGCGCTACGGCCCGCCCGAGGGCGAGCACCCGGGCACGGAGCGGCCGTGGCGGCTCGTGCTGGTGCCGCGGGCGCAGCTGTCCGACGCCGTCGCGGCGCGCGAGGCGGCCGGGTGGCGGCTCGTCGGCACGTGGGCGAGCGAGGCAGCGCGTGTCGAGGCGTGGCGGCCGCGGCTGGCGACGGAGGTCGACCACCGCTCGATCCCGCACGAGACCGACTGGCTGCGCACCTCCGTGCACCTGCACAAGGGGTGCTACCGGGGTCAGGAGACCATCGCGCGCGTGCACAACCTCGGTCGCCCGCCGCGACGGGTCGTGATGCTCCACCTCGACGGCTCCGGCCACCTGCTGCCCGCGCCGGGCGCGGAGGTCACGCTCGACGGACGCGCCGTCGGCACCGTGACGTCGGTCGCGCGCCACCACGAGCTCGGGCCCATCGCGCTCGCGGTGCTCAAGCGCAGCGTCCCCGAGGACGCCGAGCTCCTCGTCGACTGCGACGGCGGCGCGATCTCCGCGGCGCAGGAGGTCGTGGTGCCGGGCGAAGGGGTCTCGGTCGACCGCCCCGCCCCGCGCGGCCCCGTCGGCCGGGGGATCACGCCCCGCGGCGAGGGCGCGCCGACGAGCATGCTGTGAGCCCCGGGCCGGCGTCCCGCGAGGACCCCGGTCCCGGCGCGGTCGACGTCGCCCGGACCGCGTGGCGCCGGCTCCTCCTGCGGGCGCGGATCCGACAGGGCGCATCCCGCGTGCGCGTGGCGCTGTGGCCGATCCTCCAGGCGTCGGCCGCCGCCGGCCTCGCGTTCGCCATCGCCCGGTACGGGCTGGGCCACACCGCGCCGTTCTTCGCCCCGGTCTCCGCCTGGGTCTGCCTCGGGTTCAGCCAGGACCGCCAGCTCCGGCGCGTGCTCGAGCTCGCGGTCGGGGTGGCGATCGGCGTCGGGCTCGGCGACCTCGTGGTCCACGCGATCGGGTCGGGCTGGTGGCAGGTCGCCGTCGTGCTCGCCGTCTCCGCGCTCGCGGCGCGCTTCATCGACCGCGGCGCGATGCTCACGACCCAGGCGGGCGTGCAGGCGATCGTGATCGTCGGCCTCCCGGCCGCGCAGGCGGGCGGGCCCCTGGGGCGGTGGACGGACGCGCTCGTCGGCGGTGCCGTCGCGCTCGCGGTCGCCGCCCTCACGCCGGGCGACCCGCGGCGTCGGCCCCGGCTGCTGGGGTCCGAGGCGACGACGGAGCTCGCCGGCGTGCTCGACGTCCTCGCGCGGGGGCTGCGCACGCGAGACCGCGCCGACCTCGAGGCGGCGCTCGTCAAGGGCCGCGCGTCGGAGGGCGCGCTCGAGGAGTGGCAGTCGTCCGCGTCGTCGGCGCGCGAGCTCGCGCGCGTGAGCGCGGCGGGGCTGCGGCACCGGGACGAGCTCGGCGGGCTCGAACGGCAGGCGGTGCTCGTGGACCGCGCGATGCGCAGCGTGCGCGTCCTGGCGCGCCGCGCCGTCCCCGTCGCGAGCGGGCCCGACGAGCACGAGCTCGCCGGCGTGGCCGACCTCGTGTCGCGGTTCGGCGCAGGCGTGCACGTGCTCGCGGAGGCGGTCGGCGCCGGGCGCGACCCGGCGGTGGCGCGCGAGGTCCTCCTCGAGGTTGCGCACGGTGCGGACCCGCACGCCCTCGGCGACGGGGACTGGCAGGTGCAGTCGCTCGTCATGCTCGTGCGGTCGCCGATCGTGGACCTCCTGGAGGCGGCCGGGGCGTCGCCCGAGCAGGCGCGCGACGCCCTTCCGGAGCTCTGAGCGGGCGTCCTGGCCTGCCGGGCGAACCGGACGTTCTTCACCCTGCACAGCGGCGCCCCGGGCCGGTACCGTCGGGGCATGGAGGTCCCCGTCAGCGCCCTGCGTGCCGAGCTCAAGTCGTGGATCGAGCGGGCCAGGGAGGGGGAGGAGGTCGTCATCACCGAGCGCGGCATCCCCGTCGCCCGGCTGACGGGCGTCGCGACGGCAGACCTGGTCACCGAGCTCGTGCGCGACGGCGTGCTGGTCCCCGCGGCGGGCGAGCGCCCGGTCCACGTGGTGCCCGGCGGGGACGCCGACGCGCGGCCCGCGAGCCCGGACGGTGCGCGACCGGCCGACGGTGCCCGGTCGGCCCGTGGGGGTGGCGTGGCGGCGCTCGTGCGCCGGATCAGGCGCTGAGGCCCCGATGGCCCTGGTCTACTTCGACGCGAGCGCGCTGGTGAAGCTCTGCGTCCCCGAGGCGGGCTCCGCCCTGGCGAGCCGCCTGTGGAACCGCGCGGACGTCGTCGTGACGAGCCGCCTCGCCGACGTCGAGGTGCGAGCCGCGCTCGCCGCCGGAGCACGGGGCGGCGTGCTCGACGCCGCGGGGCACGCGCGCGCCGTCGGCACGTGGGACGTGCTGCGCCCCGCGCTCCACGTGGTCGAGGTCTCCGGTGCCGTCGCCGAGCGCGCGGCCGCGCTCGTCGAGACGGGCGCGTTGCGCAGCAACGACGCGGTGCACGTGGCGAGCGCCCTCGCCGTGGGGCACGGCGACACGATCGTCGCCGCCTGGGACCCGCACGTGGTGTCCGGGGCCCGCTCGGCCGGGCTGCGCGTGGTGCCGTGGCCGCTCGCCAGACCGTAGGCTCGTGCCCGTGGGAATCATCGGGTCGCTCCAGTGGATCGTCTTCCTCGTCCTCTCGCTCGTCGTGTTCGGGACGCAGCTCTTCGCGCTCGTCGACGCGATCCGGCGTCCGGCGAGCGCCTTCACCGCCGAGGGCAAGCTGACCAAGCCGATCTGGCTCGCGATCCTCGGCGTCGCCGCGGCGCTCGGGTTCCTCTCGCTGCCGCTCGGCGGCGGCGTGAACCTCGGCTTCCTGGGGCTCATCGCCGTGGTGGCCGCGATCGTCTACCTGGTCGACGTGCGCCCGCGCCTCCAGCCGTACGGCAACGGGCGCGGCAACGGGTCGTCCGGCCGCCCGGGCGGCTGGTGAGCGCGGTCGTGACCGCGCACGTCCACGGCGGGGTCGAGCGCGCCGCCGTCCCGCTCGCGGAGGTCGTGCGCGGTGACCTCGTCGAGTCCGTCCACGCCGGGCACCTGGTGCTGCTGGACGCGGACGGTGCGCCCGTCCTGGAGCGCGGCGACGCCGACGCGGTGATCTGGCCACGCTCGAGCGTCAAGCCGTTCCAGGCCGTCGCGATGCTGCGCCGCGGCCTCGTCCTCCCGCCGCGCCTCCTCGCGCTCGCGGCCGCGAGCCACAACGGGGAACCGCAGCACCTCGCGGGCGTCCGGGAGATCCTCGAGGGCGTCGGGCTCGACGAGTCGGCGCTGCGCAACACGCCCGACATGCCGCTCCACCCGCCCGCCGCGTTCGCCTGGCAGCTCGAGGGCCACGGGCCGTCGGCGATCACGCAGAACTGCTCCGGGAAGCACGCGGCGATGCTCGCGACCTGCGTCGCCGCCGGCTGGGACACCACCACCTACCTGGACGTCGACCACCCCCTCCAGGTCGCGGTCCGCGAGACGGTCGCCGAGGCGACCGGCGTGCCGGTCGAGCACGTGACGGTCGACGGGTGCGGCGCGCCGCTCTTCTCGACGACGGTGCGGGGCCTCGCGCGGGCGTTCGGGCGGCTCGCGGCCGCCCCGGAGCGCGACCCGCTCTCCCCGGAGGCGCAGGTCGCGCGCGCGATGTCGGCGTTCCCGGAGATGGTCGGCGGGACGGGCCGGGACGCGACGCTCGCGATGCGCGCGGTGCCCGGCCTGGTCGCCAAGGACGGTGCCGACGGCGTCTACGGCGCAGGCCTGCCCGACGGCGGCGCGCTCGCCTTCAAGGTGCTCGACGGCGCGTCACGCCCGCGCCCGGCGCTGCTCGCCGCGGCACTCCGGCGCCTCGGCGCGGACGGCGTGGCCGGAGCCGACGAGGCCGCGCTCACCGCGCTCGGCGACGTGCCCGTGCTCGGCGCGGGGCGTCCCGTGGGCGTCGTGCGGCCGGTCCTCGACGGTGCGCCTGCGGGTCCCGGCCTCGGCGCGGGCCCAGGGGCGGGTCACGACGCGGGGGCGCGCTCGTGAGGGCCGTCGTCCAGCGCGTCTCGCGCGCGAGCGTGAGCGTCGTGGCCGAGGACGGATCCTCGGAGGTCGTGGGGGCGATCGACCGCCCCGGGCTGCTCGCGCTCGTCGGCGTCACGCACGATGACGGCGACGCGCAGGTCGAGACGATCGCGCGCAAGATCGCCGAGCTGCGGATCCTCGCGGGGGAGCGGTCGGTGCAGGACGAGGGCGCGCCGGTGCTGGTCGTCAGCCAGTTCACGCTCTACGCCGACACGAGGAAGGGCCGCCGTCCGTCGTGGAACGGGGCGGCGCCCGGACCGGTCGCCGAGCCCCTGGTCGACGCGGTCGTGGCGCGCCTGCGCGAACGCGGGATCGAGGTCGCGACCGGACGGTTCGGCGCGCACATGGCCGTCGACCTGGTCAACGACGGCCCGGTCACGCTCCTCCTCGAGGCCTGACCCTCGCCACGCCGAGGTAGAACTCTGGTCTACCGAGGTAGAACCGCGGTCGCGCGAGATAGAACGGCTGGTCCGCCGAGGTAGCACCGTGGTTGCTCGAGGTAGAACTCTGGTTCTTGTGCTCGACGGCGTTCTGGTTGCCCTGGGTGGTCGGGGTGGGTGGTGGTGCCGCATCGACCATCCGCCGCTCGTTCCTCGCGGCTCCCGCCAGGCCCGCCACGACGCGGCACCACCACCCACCCCTCCCGGGGCGAGCGCACCGACCCGCGGGCAATCGCCCTGGGCGAGGAAGGACCCGGTGGTCGGGTCACCCACGGCGACCAACCCGCCGTCGCGCACCGGCGGGAGCCGCCGCTGCCGCGGCCAGGGTTCGCCTTCGGTCGACCAGAGTTCTACCTCGCGCAACCACGGTTCTACCTCGGCGGACCGGGGTTCTGTCTCGGTGGAGCGGGGTACCGTCTCGGCCGGCCGGTTCCCTCCCGCAGGTCGCGAGGGGTCAGCGGAGCCAGCCGCGGCGCTTGATGTAGGCGAGCGGGATCACGGCTGCCACCAGGGTGAGCAGGACGGTGAGCGTGAAGCCGTAGGGGCGGTCGAGCTCGGGCATGTGCGTGAAGTTCATGCCGTAGAACGACGCGATGAGCGTCGGCGGCAGGAACACGGCCGTGATGATCGTGAAGACCTTGACGATCTGGGCCTGCTTGACGTCGAGCGACGTCATGATCGCCTGCTGGAGGTAGCGCACCTTGTCGTGCTCGAAGCTCGCGTGCTGCTTCACGCCGTCGACGTCCGCGACGAGGGTCTCGACGAGGCCGGCGAGCACGGGGTCGGAGTCCGCGATCTCGCTGCGCAGGTGCCGCGCCGCGCGGGCGAGCGAGAGCTGGGACTCCTGGGCGCGCGAGACGATCTCCTCCGCACGGTTCATCCGGGTGATGGTGTCCTGCATGTCGCTCACGCCGATCTCCCGGCCCCGGGAGTCGACTCCGCGCGTCGCCTCGTCGATCTCGTCGGACATGTCCTCGAGCAGGTCGCTCGCGTACGACACGGCGCGGTCCGCCGCCTCGTTGAGCGCGTACAGCAGGGCGTACGCGACGCCGTAGGACGAGCCGATGAGCCACGGCGTGCGGCGCATGCGGGCGATCGCCTTGTCGAAGACGGGGTAGTGCCGCTGGGGCTGGGCCGTCACGACGACGTCGGGGGAGAGGGCGAGCACGATCCGCTCGGAGACGACCCGGTCGCCGTCGCGCCGCGTCGCGGTCACGGGGAGGTAGACGTGGACGTCCGTCTCCCAGACCCGGCCGCCGGCAGCGGCGAAGTCCACGCCGTGCTCGGCGGCGCGGGCCGTCGCGTCGGGGTCGCCCACACCGACCTGGACCCAGCGCGAGCGCAGGACGCGGGGGTCGAACCGGGGAGCGCCGGTGCCGTGCGCGCGGGCGTGCAGGTCCAGCCCGCCGCGCGCGGGCGCAGGGAGCGCGCGGTCCGCGCCGGGTGCCGGCGCGAGGCTGCGGGGCTCGGGCAGCGTCGTCGTCATCACACACCCCCTGCGGTGACGTGCGCGAGCAGCAGCGCGACGCAGATGAACACGTACAGGCCGACGGTGAAGGAGATCGACTGGCGTTCCAGGTTCGGTCGGCGGGCACGGCGTCGGTCGTCGCGCGCGTCCCGCAGGGGCAGGCGTGCGGGACGGGTCCGGGTCTCGGTGGCAGGCGAGCGCTGGGTCATGGGTGGTCGTCCTTCTCGGCGTGCCGACGAGCACCGACGGGCGCCACGGGGTGGGCGGCGACGGCGGGTGCGTCAGCGGGGGTGGTCCGGCGGCGCGCACGACGGCGCGCGGTGCGCACTGGCGACCTCCCCGCACGGGACGACGGCCGGTCGCGGGAGTCCTCGCGGTGCTGGGACTCAGGCGACGGGCTGCGGGCCACGGGGGGTGAGCGCGCAGTGCACGGCTCTATGACTGCTGCCGTCCGGCATGGGGCTCACCTCGCTCTCGTGGCGGCGGCGCCGGGGGAGCGCCGCACCCGGGTCGGGGCGCACGGGACCCGTGGCCACGACGGGGATCGAGGTCAGGCTAGCCCTCTCGTCCGAGTCGGGCAAGCGCCGTCGTCCCAGGTGGCGGTCGTGTGACGGGCGGGAAACGATGAGGTGATCCCTTGTTTACGGAGGGTTGTTAACATTTCATCCGGTCGACGGGCGACGAAGCCCCCGGACGGAGGGTCCCGACATGTCAGAACGGCACGACTACCTGGTTCCGGAGCCGCACCGGCGCGCGGACGCGCGGTCGGCGCGACGGCTGGAGCGGCTGTCCTCCCGCGCGCAGGAGGTCGACCGCGCGCTCGCGGCCGTGAGCGAGGGCAAGGGCGGCCTCGTGTGGACGGCCGAGCACGGCATGGGGGCGAGCGCGACGCTCGAGCTCGTGTGCGAGGCCGTCGCGTCGCACACGTTCGCCCGCCCGACGCTCATCCTGCGGTGCCGTCCGCCCGCGGGCGCGCCTGCGCCGGGCTCCGCGGTCGTGTCGCTCGTGTCGCAGGTGTCGCAGCTCGCGGGCGGTGTCGTCCCGGAGCGCCTCACGCGCGTCCTCGAGCCGGTCGACCCCGGCTTCGGGTACCTCCCCGAGGTCGCGGCGGTCGCGCTCGCCGAGCTCCTCGTGGAGTCGTTCGACGGCGCGACGGTCGTGCTCGTGGCCGACGACCTGCACCTCCAGGACGACCTGAGCAGGTCGGTCCTGGCGAGCCTGGTCGCGCAGCGCCACGCGCCGGTCGTGCTCCTCGGGACCGCGACCGCGGGCGCGCTCGACCCGTCCTCCGGGCCCTTCGAGCTCCGCGCCGTCCCGCCGCTCGCGCCGGCCGACGCCCTGCACCTGCTGCTCGTCGAGCGCCGCCTCGCGGTCGCCCCGCATGTCGCGGCCCGCCTCGCGCAGCTCCTCGGGGGCAACGCCGCGGCGCTGACGCAGACGGCGGCGCTGCTCACGCCGGAGCAGCTCTCCGGGGGGTCGATCCTCCCGGACCCGTTGCCGGCGGTTCCCGCCGTGCGCTCCCTCTTCGCCGACCGCCTCGCGGCCCTCACCGAGGGGGAGCGGCACGCGCTGCTGGTCGCGGCCGTCGCCGTCGTGGACCGGACGGAGCTGCTGCTGTCGGCGACGGGGCTCGCGATGGACGAGGTGCTCGACGGCCCGCTCGCCGAGCACCTCGCGCTCGTGGGCGGTCGGTTCGCGTTCGTCGACCCGCGCATGCGGTCCCTGGTCCACGCGGACGCACGGCTCGCCGAGCGGACGGCGGCGCACGTCGCGCTCGCCGAGGCGCACCGCCGGGCGGGCGAGGAGGACGTCGCGGTGTGGCACTCGGCGCTCGCGACGCTCGTCGGCGACCCGACGCTCGTCCCGGGGCTCCTGCGGATCGCGCGTCGGCACCTGGACCGCGGGGACGTCGTCTGGGCGCACGAGGTGGCGCGCGAGGCCGCGAGCCAGGCGGCGACCGAGCACCGCGCCGAAGCGTTCGCGATCGCGGGCGTCGCCGCGCTGCGGTCGGGCCACGTGCAGGACGCGGCGGACTGGCTGCGCAAGGCGTCGCGCAGCGGCGACGACGCGCTGCGCGCACGGACGCTCGGGCCGCTCGTCGCCGCGCTGACGCTCGCCGAGGGGCAGGTCCCCGACGACGTCCTGTCGCCCTACCTGCGTGGCGGGCAGCCCGACGGCCTGGCGCCGGACGCCGTGGCGGGGGTCGTGTCGGGGGTGCTCGACGCGGCACGGCTGCACGCCGAGCGGGGCGACGGCGTGAGCACGTCCCAGCTCCTCGACACGGCGACGTTCCTCGCGTCGTGGTGCGACGACGACGAGACGGCCGCCAGGCTCGCGCTCGCGCGGTCCTGGGCCGCGGTGTTCGGCGTGGGCGAGCGCGCGGCCGTCCCCGACGTGGACCTCGGGCCGGACCACGAGGCGTCGGTGCAGGTCGGTCGAGCCCTCGCCCTCGCGGCCGACGACCGGCTCGAGGACGCGGCCCAGACGCTCGCGAGCGTCGTCGCGTCGCTCGCCCCGGTCCGCGACGGCGGTCGCTGGTTCGACGGCCCGGACACCGCGCTGACCCCGCTGGCCGAGGCGCACGTGCGCCTCGCCCAGACGCTCGTGCACCTCTGGCGCGGGACGCTCACGCGTGCCGCCGACGAGCTCGCCGAGGCGGCGTTCCGCCTCCCGGTCGGGCTGCCGTTCGCCGGTCTGGGGGTCGCGGCCGCCCGTCGCCTCGACATGATGACCCGGGGCGTCGTCGGCCCGGTCGCGACGGCGCTCGAGGAGACGTGCGCGAGCCCGACGTCCCGCCCGGTGCGGCTCGGGCTCCTCGTGGACCGGGCGATGGGCGCGGCGTTCGCGCACCACGTGACCCAGGCCGCCACGCTGCTGGAGCTCGCGGCGGAGCGCGAGCGTCCCGACAGCGCACGCATGCTCCCGCTGCCCGGGCTGGACGACGTCGAGGCGTGGGTCGTCGCGGGCCGCCACGACGCGGCGCAGCGTGCGCTGGCCCGACGGAAGGTGGACGCGAAGGAGCTGCCGCCGTCGCTGCGGTCGGCGACGCTCGTCCGGGCGGAGGTCTCGCTGGCCACGCCAGAGGACCTCGCGGCGCCGCTCGAGCGTGCGACGCGCGTGAACCGGACGACGGCCTCGCCGTACGAGCACGCGCGGACCGACCTCTGCGCGGCGCGCGCCCTCGTGCGTGCGGGGGAGCTCCAGCGCGCGCACGGCCTCTTCCTGTCCGCGATCGAGCTGTTCGACGACGCGGGTGCGGACGCCTGGACGACGATCGCGCGGGACGAGCACGCGGACGTCGTCCGGCTGCTCGGCGGGCCGGTGGCGGACGACGCGACGCCCGGTGCCCCGGCGTCGGCGGTCCGGCTCGGCGCCGCGCCCGCCATCGGGCTCGGCACGGCGTCCGGCGGGGCGCCGCCCGGGTCGTGGGCCGCCGCGGCGCGCGCGGCGGGACTGCACGCGCCGCTGCCCGGAGCCCTCGGCGGCGCCCGGCCGGGGGCCGAGCCGGCGGTCCCGACCCGTCCCGCGCCGCCGGACGCGTGCCGGCTCGCGGTGCGGGAGAGCGACGTGTCGGACGAGGCGCTCGCCGAGCTCCGGGGGCGGTGGTCCGACGAGCTCACCGAGCGCGAGCTCGACGTCGCGCTGCTCGTCGTCCAGGGTGCGTCCAACCGGGAGGCCGCGGACCAGCTCTACCTCTCGGTGCGCACGGTGGAGGTGCACCTCGGCCGGGTGTTCCGCAAGCTCGGGGTGCGGTCGCGCGTCGAGCTGACCGTGCTCGCGCACCGCGTGGGGCGCTGAGGGGAGTCCCGGACGCCGGTCGGGCACGGAGGCGTCGCCTTCCTCGCCGTCGTCTTGTCCCTCTTGTCCCGGTCCGAGGGTGTCTGTCCTAGGTGGTTTCCCTTATCGGGCGCGTAAGTTCGCAGTACGAACATTGTGGGAAGCGCGGATAACGCTCGCGTGCCCCCGTCATTACGTTCGAGGGGACCCGAGGGCGACGGCGACTCCGGAGGACGGCGACGCGGCCCACCGCACGAGCAACGAGGCAGGACCCATGGACGTGTCCCTCTTCACCAGACGACCCCGCGAGGGGCGCCGTCGCGGCACGCGCGTCGCGGCGCTCACGACCGCAGCGGCGCTCGTCGGCGGGCTCCTCGCGGGAGTCGCGCCGGCCCAGGCCGCCGAGGTCGCCCCGGCCGCGGTCTCCCACCCGGGCGACAGCGACGTGAACGGCTACCGCAACGTCGGCTACTTCACGCAGTGGGGCGTGTACGGCCGCGACTTCCAGCTCAAGAAGGTCCAGGACTCCGGCGCGGCGCAGGACCTCACGCACATCAACTACTCGTTCGGCAACATCCACCACCAGAACCTCACGTGCTTCATCGCGAACAAGGCGCAGGGCGCCGGGCCGAACGGCTCCGACGGCGCCGGTGACGCGTGGGCGGACTTCGGCATGGGCTACACCGCGGCGAGCTCCGTGACCGGCGTGGCCGACACGTGGGACCAGCCGCTCGCCGGCTCGTTCAACCAGCTCAAGCAGCTCAAGGCGAAGAACCCCCACCTGCGCGCCCTCATCTCCATCGGCGGCTGGACCTGGTCCAAGAACTTCTCGAAGGCTGCGGCGACGCAGGCGTCGCGCGAGAAGTTCGTGTCGTCGTGCATCGACCTCTACATCAAGGGCAACCTGCCCGTGATCGACGGCCGCGGCGGGCCCGGGGCGGCCGCCGGGGTGTTCGACGGGATCGACATCGACTGGGAGTGGCCCGGCTCGAACAACGGCGAGGTGGGCAACCACGTCGACACGGTGAACGACCGCGCGAACTTCAAGCTCTTGCTCGCCGAGTTCCGCAAGCAGCTCGACGCGTACGGCGCGCAGACGGGCAAGCACTACCTGCTCTCGGCGTTCCTCCCCGCGAACCCCGACGACATCGCCGCCGGCGGCTGGAACGACCCGGCGATCTTCGAGTACCTCGACTACGGCAACGTCCAGGGCTACGACCTGCACGGCGCGTGGGACCCCGCGCTCGCCGGCCCCCAGGGCAACCTGTACGACGACCCCGCCGACCCCCGGCCGGCGAACCGGCAGTTCAGCGCCGACAAGGCCGTCCAGGCGTACCTGCGCGGCGGCGTCGACCCGAGCCAGCTCGGCCTCGGCATGGCCATGTACGGCCGCGGCTGGAAGGGCGTCACGTCCTCGGCCCCGTGGTCGGCGGCGACGGGAGCCGCCCCCGGCACCTGGGAGGCGGGCAACGAGGACTACGACAAGCTGCGCACGCGCGGCCAGGACTACTACGACCCGGCCACGGTCTCGGCCTGGCGCTACGACGGCGACCAGTGGTGGGGCTACGACAACGCGCGGTCCGTCGCCGCCAAGGCGGAGTACATCGACCGACTGAACCTCGGCGGCGGCATGTGGTGGGACCTCTCCGGCAACCACGACGGCACGCTGCTCGCGGGCTTCACGGACAAGGTCCGTGCGCTCCCGACCGGCCCGGTCGACGGCACGGACGGCTCGACCGACCCGACCGATCCCACGGACCCGACCGATCCCACGGACCCGACCGACCCGACCGACCCGACGGAGTGCCTGGCCCCGTGGTCGTCGAGCGCGGTGTACACGGGCGGTGCGACGGTGTCGTTCGAGGGGAAGAACTACCGCGCGAAGTGGTGGACCCAGGGTGACCGCCCGAGCGCGGGCGGCCCGTGGGAGGCGACCGGCACGTGCGGCGCGACGGACCCGACCGACCCCACGGACCCGACCGACCCCACGGACCCGACCGACCCGGGCACGTGCACGGCGCCCGCGTGGTCGTCGAGCGCGGTCTACACCGGCGGCGCGACGGTCTCCTACCAGGGCCAGACCTACCGCGCGAAGTGGTGGACGCAGAACAACGTCCCGGGCGCGGAGCAGTACGGCCCCTGGGAGTCGCTGGGCGCCTGCTGACGCCCACCCCTGACGGCGCCGGTCGCCACGAGCGACCGGCGCCGCCGAGCGGGGCCCCGTCCACGACGTGGTCGACGGCGGGTGCGGTGACGAGTCCCGTGCACCCGCCCGTGCACCCTCCCCTCGCCGCGTCACCGAACGCCTCCGTCGTCGACCGCCGTCGTGACGGGTCCCGCTCGGCACCCCTCAGCAACCCTTCACCCGTCGGTCGCCCTCCCCCCCGGCGACCGTGCCCGACGCGACGCCGTCCGGCGTCGTGCGCACCAACCCAGCAGATCGAGGTACCCCATGCGGTTGTCCCTGACCCCTCGGGCGCGCGCCCCCCGCGCTCCCGGACGCCGGCCACAGGTCGTCGCGGCCCTCACGACGCTCGCCGTGCTGGCCACCGGCCTCGCCGGTGCCGCGGCCGCGCAGGCCACGACCCCCCTCGCCGCCGCCACGGCCACGGCGTGCGCGGACCCCTGGTCCGCGACCCCCGCCTACGTGGGCGGCGCGACCGTCTCGTACGGCGGCCAGAACTACCGGGCGAAGTGGTGGACGCAGAACAACGTCCCGGGCGCGGAGGCGTACGGCCCCTGGGAGTCGCTCGGCGCGTGCGGCGACACCCCGGCCGAGGAGCCGACGACGGACCCGACCACGGACCCGACGACCGACCCGACGACGGACCCGACCACCGACCCCACGACGGAGCCGACGACCGACCCCGCCGCGAACCCGGACGAGAAGTGCCGTCCTGACGGCATGGCGCAGACGCCGGGCGTCAGGACGCCCTACTGCGACGTGTACGACGAGGACGGTCGGGAGAAGCTGCCGAACGGGCTCGACCGCCGCGTCATCGGCTACTTCTCGAGCTGGCGGACCGGCACGAACGGCCAGCCGCGTTACCTCGCGAGCGACATCCCCTGGGACAAGCTCTCCCACATCAACTACGCGTTCGCGCATATCGACGGCAACGACAAGGTCTCCGTGAACGCGGGCGCGGCCGGCAACGCGGCGACGGACATGACGTGGCCGGGCGTCGCGGGCGCGGAGATGGACCCGGCGCTCGACTACACGGGCCACTTCAACCTGCTGGCGAAGTACAAGAAGGCCCACCCGGGCGTCAAGGTCATCCCGGCCGTGGGCGGCTGGGCCGAGACGGGCGGCTACTTCGACGCGAGCGGGAAGCGCGTCGCGTCCGGCGGCTTCTACACGATGACGGAGTCGCAGGCGCGCATCGACACCTTCGCGGACTCGGTCGTCGACTTCGTCCGCCAGTACGGGTTCGACGGCATCGACATCGACTACGAGTACCCGACGTCCAACAACCAGGCTGGCAACCCGGACGACTTCCAGATCTCCGACAAGCGCCGCGGGCAGCTCTTCCAGGGCTACGTGAACCTCATGAAGACCCTGCGCGAGAAGCTCGACGCGGCGGGCGCGCAGGACGGCGAGTACTACATGCTGACGACCGCGACGCCGTCGTCAGGCTGGCTGCTGCGCGGCATGGAGGTCTACCAGGTCACGCAGTACACGGACTACGTGAACATGATGACGTACGACCTGCACGGCGCCTGGAACGAGTACGTGGGCGGCAACGGCGCCCTGTTCGACGACGGCAAGGACCCCGAGCTCGCGGCCGGCGGCGTGTACAGCGCGTACAAGGGCATCGGCTACCTCAACGGCGACTGGGCCTCGCACTACTTCCGCGGCGCCATGCAGGCCGGCCGCATCAACCTGGGCGTGCCGTTCTACACGCGCGGCTTCCAGGGCGTCCAGGGCGGCACGTACGGCATGGGCGGCACCGCGAAGGCGCCGGCCGGGTTCCTCTGCCCGGCGGGCACGAACAACAAGTGCGGCTACGGCGCGGAGGGCATCGACAACCTCTGGTACGACAGCGACCCGCAGGGCAACGCGGTCCCGGCCGGCGTCAACCCGATGTGGCACGTGCTCAACCTCGAGAAGGGCGTGACGGGCGACTACGTCTCCGCGTACGGCGTCACGGACACGATCCAGGGCACCTACGAGCGCCACTTCGACCCGGTCACGAAGAACGAGTGGTGGTGGAACGCGCAGACGAAGACGTTCCTCTCCGGTGACTCGACCGAGGCGATCGCGGCCAAGGCGGACTACGTCGCGAACACCGGCCTCGGCGGCCTGATGATCTGGGAGCTCGCGGGCGACTTCGGCTACGACCAGGCGAAGGGCCAGTACGAGATCGGCAGCACGCTCGTCGACCTCATGCACAGCAAGCTCTCGGCCACGACGCCGTACGGCGCGTCGAAGGCGAACGCCGACCGGACGATGCCGACGCAGGCGCTCGACGTCGACATCCGGTACACGGAGTTCGCGCTCGGCGACAACAACTACCCGATCTCGCCCAAGGTCGTCTTCGCCAACAACGGCGCGAAGGACATCCCGGCGGGCGCGACGATCTCGTTCCAGTACGGCACGACCGACCCGGGCGAGATGAGCGACTGGAGCGGCTTCAAGACCACGGTCACCGCGAAGGGCCACACGGGGGACAACGTCGGCGGCCTCGACGGCGACTTCCACACCGTGCAGTTCACGGTCCCGACGGGGGGCATCCCGGCGGGCGGCTCGATCACGAACCAGCTCAAGTGGTCGATGCCGGCCGCCCAGTTCTCCAACGTGATCGTCACGGTCGACGGCGTGGACTACGCCACGACGTACGACCACCCGCGCGGCGTCACCGTCGTCGACCTCCCGGGCTCCGGGAGCGGCGGGGGTCCGGGCGGCCCCGGCACCGGCACGGGCGAGTGCGCCGCCGCGGCCTGGGTCGCGGGCACGGTCTACACCGGCGGCGCGGTCGTGAGCCACGGCGGTCACGTGTGGACGGCGCGCTACTGGACCCAGAACGACACCCCCGGCGCCTCGGCGTGGGGTCCGTGGGCCGACGGCGGCGCGTGCTGACGCGCCGCCAGCGTCCCTGACGAGGTCCCGCCGCGACGGCTCGCGGGTACGGGGAATCCCGTACCCGCGAGCCGCCATCGTGTGGGTCTCACGCATCTCGACCCGTGGTCGCGCTCGCTAGCGTGACAAGACCGACGAGGTCTCCGCAGCTCTCCCCAGTGGGCTGCGGGGACCTCCGACCGTGAAAGGCGACCAAACGTGCACGTGCAGCATCGAACGACCCGTCTCTCCCTCTCCCTCGCGGCCGTCGCGCTCGGCGGACTGCTCCTCGCCGGCTGCTCGGGGGGCTCCGAGCCCGACGCGACCGCCGACGGAGGCTCGGGCCCGGCGACGGCCGAGGACCACGGCGCGCACGGCGCCCACGCCGACGAGAGCAAGGTCCCGGTCGGCCCCCTCCAGCTCCCGGCCGCCGAGTACTGGTCCGTGCTCCAGCCCGCCGACGGCGTCACGCAGGTCCGCTCGGGCGGGTGCCCCGAGGACGCGGTCTGCCCCGCCTTCGAGATCCTCACCGGCGCGGGCCTCGACGGCGTCGACCCCGCCGCCGCCCACGTGCCCGACGGCGCGACCTGCCCGGGCACCGACCAGCTCGCGGCCCGCGCGGTGGGGGAGGCGGTCGAGTCGGACGTCGAGGTCGCGGGGACGGCCGCCACGCTCGCGCGCTGGACGCTCTCGTGCGTCGACCCCTCCGGGGCCGAGGTGCGCACCGTCGAGCAGCTCCAGTGGTACGTCCCGGACGCTCCGGGCGGCGCGGTGCTCGTCGTCGACCGCTGGGCCTTCGAGGGCCTGGAGTCGCGCCTGGCGGCCGGCGCCTGGGCGGCCGCCTGACGGACCCGCCCCCGACGGGTCGTCTCGTCGCGACCGGCGACGCACGAAGGCCTCGCACCCTGGCGGGTGCGAGGCCTTCGTCGTGCGTGCGGTGCCCGGTCAGCCCTTGCGGGTCCGGCGCGTCAGCAGGACGATCGCCGCGCCGACCACGGCGAGCCCGGCCGCGATCGCCGCGTACAGGCCGACCGTCGCGCCGGTCTCCGCGAGCGTCGGGTTCTGGCTCCCGGCGACGGGGTTGTCGACCGGCGTCACGCCCGGGAAGCAGTTGCTCGTGTCCTGCGGATAGGTCACCGGGACGGTCACCTCGGGGTTCACGGCGAACGTCACGTCCACGGTGCCCGTGGCCCAGCCGTGGGTCGCGGTGTTGATCCACATGTTGTTCACGAGCTCCCAGCCCTCGTCGGCCGGCAGGTCGACGAAGCGCTCGGGATACGCGCCGGGCCACAGCACCCGTCCGCTGAGGGGGAGGTCGGCCATCACCTCGTCCTCGCCGTCGGGGTTGTGCCACGTGAGGGTCGCCGTCGTGTTCGGCGTGCCGGTGACCGAGACCCCGTAGTCGAGGTAGGACACGCCCTCGACGCACACGGGCGTGAGCACGTCGACCTTGATCGTCGGCTCCGGGGTGCCGGGCGGGTTCGTCGCGCACTCCGGCGTCGACGGCGGGTAGGCCACGACGGTCTCGGCCGTCGGGTTGACCTCGAAGACCACCGTCACGCCCGCGCGGACCCAGTCGAACTCGTCGCCGACGACCCACTCGCCGTCCACGAGGCTCCAGCCGGGCCAGTCGACGGGGTTGCCCGCGCCGTCGACCTCGGCGCCCGGCCAAAGGACGCGGCCCGAGAGCGGCAGGCCGGACTGGACGACGTCCTCGCCGTCCGGGTTGACCCAGGTGATCGTGAGCGGGTTCGTCTCGTCGTTCTCGTAGTTCTCGGGGAGCTCGAAGACGTAGTCGAGGTAGGGCACGTCGCCGTCGCACACCGGCGAGGCCACGGTGATCTCCGGGACGTACGTCTCGGGGTCGGTGGTGGCAGCGCTCGCGGTCGTCGCGACGACGGGGACGGTCAGGAGCGCGGCGACCGCGGAGAGCGCTCCGACGAGCACCGCCCGTCCCGTGCTGCGCAGACCCTTCGAGGTACGCATGGCTTCTTCACCCGTCTCGGTTCAGGGATTGTGGTGTTCCGGTACACAGAGAGCCCCGGAGTGCGGTCCGTGATGCATCGTGCGCCACGGACCGATGGCACGGGTCGAGCGACAGGCGCCCAGGATAGCGAGGATCGGACCCTGAACTGGACGGTCGTCCGGGTGAAATGTGCCCGTCAGGACCATCGTTATCGTGCCGTGATCCTCGGCGTCATCCTCGGCGGGAAGACCACGCGTTCGTCCGCCCGTCCCGGGGGCGGGGCCGGCAGGTTCGGGAGGGCGTCGCGAGGGTTCACCCGCACGCGGCGACCGGCACCACCTCGAGGCCGGGCGCCGACACCGTCGGGGTCGTCCACACGTCGATCGTGCCGTCGGCGCCGGGGTGGTCAGGGGCGTCGCCCGGCGTCGTCACGGTGAAGGAGACCGCCGTGCTCTGACCCGGCGCGAGCTCGACGGGGAGCGAGGCCGCGCGCCGTCCCCCCACCTCCGCGACGAGCGCCCCCGTCGGTGCCCCGCCCACCCGGACGGTGCCGACCTCTCCGCCCCGCGGCGGGTAGAGGACGACCACCGTGCGGACGTTCCCCGGGGTGACGCCCGAGATGCCGCCGCCGGTCACGTACCACGGCAGGCTCGTCCCGGCGTCGGCCGGCGCGGTGGACGTGAGCGCGGCGCTGAACGTGTCGACCCGTCCGCCGTCGGTGCACACGCTGCCGGTGAGCCGGACGTCCGTGCCGAGGTAGTAGCTCATCTTGCCGCCCGTGGCGTCGTTGAGGAACACGCCGACGGAGCCCTCCGCGCGGTCCGCGGTGTCGATGTCGCCCGCGACGACCGTGCCCGCCAGGCGGTCCTGCTCGTCGGGGTGCGCGGACCAGAGGAGCACGCGGTGCTCGTCCGCGCCGCGTGCGAGCGCGTCGCGGGCGAGCGCGGGGTCCGCGCCCCCGGCGAGGAACGTCCCGAGGACGGTCGACGCGACGGAGGCGAAGAACGCGTCCGTCTGCTCCCCGGGCTCCAGCTCGACGTAGGCGTCCGAGAGGAGGACCTGGACGACGTTGCCCGCGTCGAGCGCGACGGTCTCGTCCCCGAACGGCACCTGGACCGCCCCGGTGGCCTCCAGCAGGTACGACAGCGCGACGGGGTCGATCGCGGCCACGCCGTCCACCGTCTCGCCCTGGGCCTGCTCCCACATGGCCGCCGTGAGCTCCGCGGTCGTGGGGAAGTCGGGCGTGAGCGGGGTGTCCTGCACGTACCGGCCCACGCGGTCGGTGAAGAGCTGCTCGACCCCGGCGTCCAGCGGGAGGACGGGCTCGGCGAACGGCGGGACGTCGGCCGTCGAGGCCTGGCGCTCCAGGGAGACCGCGCCGCCGTCGACCGTGAGGACCGCGAGCGCCCCGGGGATGCCGCCGCCCGCGCGCAGCTCCGCGTTGTTGAGCGCGACCACGAGGTACCGGCGCGGGCCGTCGGCGCCGAGCATGGCCGGGCCGAGCGCGGTGACGCGGTCGGCGGTGCGCACGACCGGGCGCAGGTCGTCGGTCCGGGCGACGAGCGTCGCGTACGGCTCCGCGATCTCCTGGTGCAGGGCGTCGGGCTCGACGGCCGCGAGGCGCGCGTCGATGTCGTCGAACGCGTCCGCGGCGCGGCCGACGGCGGGAGCGGCAGCGGCGAGCGGGGCGAGGTCGACGCGCCCGTCCGCGACGGTCAGGCTGTCGCCCTCGACGGCCCCGAGAGCCTGCGTGAGCGCCGGCAGCACGGTCGCGGCCAGGTCGTCCACGGTCGCCGCCGCGGCGGAGAACGCGCGGACGTCCTGCCCGTACACGGGGAGGTGCGCGGCCAGGGACCACAGCGGGCCGTCGGTGCTCGCGCGCGCGGTCGCGGTGAAGGGCTGGACCCGGTCCAGGGCCGCCTCCGCGGTCTCGACGTCGCCCGCGCGCAGCGCCTCCTCGGCCGCGGGGACCTCGTCGAGCGCGCGGGTCAGCGCGTCGCGCGCGGCGAGGGCGTCGCGGGCGAGCAGCGCGACGCAGACCACCAGGAGCACGGCGAGGAGGATCAGCGCCCAGCCCAGCCACGACGCCCAGTGCCGCCGTCGTCGGCCGCCCGTGTGGCGGGGCGGCAGGTCGACCGGCTCCGTCCTCGTCATGCCCCACAGCGTAGGTGCTGCGCGGTGGCAGGATCGGTGCCGTCGCGGGTGAGGTTCGGGTGAAGGACGTGCCGTGCAAGGAACCGGCTCCCCGGGACACAGAGCGGTTGACAGCCCCGACCCGCCGACGAGGAGCCGCCGTGACGACCGACGAGGCAGCCGACGCCGCCGTCCACGACGAGGCCTGGTTCGCCGCGCTCTTCGCCGCGCACGCGACGCCGCTCTACCGCTACTTCCGCCGCCGGCTGCCGAGCGCGGCCGGCTCCGTCGGGCCGGACGCCGACGACCTCACGGCCGAGGTCCTCGCGACGGCCTGGCGGCGCCGCGAGGACGTGCCCGACGGCGCCGAGCTCCCGTGGCTCTACCGCACCGCGGGCTTCGTCCTGGCCAACCACCGGCGCAAGGCGCGGGCGGTGCCGGTGGCCGAGGTGCCCGACCGGGGCGACGAGGGCGCGGACGTCGAGCACGTCGTCGTGCAGGACGACGAGGTGCGGCGCGCCCTGGGCGCGCTGTCGGTCCGCGACCGGCGCATCCTCCTCCTGCACGCCTGGGAGGGCCTGGGCGGCGACGGCCTGGCGGCGGTCCTCGGCACGTCGCGCGGGGGAGCCGACGCGGCGCTCTCGCGGGCGCGGGCGCGGCTGCGCACCGCGTGGGCGGAGCAGTCGGCCCTCGCGCAAGAGTCGGGCGCCTGAGCACACATCACGGGTAGACCCGACCGGCCGCGCCCCCGCGGCGCGGCCCCGCAGTACCTGGAGGGCGACATGACCAGCCACACCCCCGACCAGCCCGACGACGTCGACCTGGAGCGCCTGCGCGCCGCCGATCCGGCGGCGAGCGCCGCACCGGACACCGGCGCCCTGGAGGCCGCGGTCCGCGACCGCGTCCCTGAGGCGTTCGGCGACCGCTCGGCGGTGACCGGCGAGCCGCTGTCCGGGCCGGGCGGCCCGACGGCGACGCTCGTCGACGAGCTCGCCGAGCGCCGTGCGCGACGCCTGCGTCGGCGGGCCCCGCTCCAGGTCGCCGCGGTGGTGGCGGGGGCGCTCGTCATCGGGGCGGGCGGCTACGCGCTCGGTGCCGGAGCGGTGGGAGCGTCGCCCGCGGGGGACTCGGCCGTGGAGTCGACGGCGCTCGCGCCGTTCCGGCTGGGGGGCGCGGGCGCGGCCCAGGAGGAGTCGGGCCTCGCCCCCGACGCCGCCGCGTCGGGGCAGGCGTTCTCGTCCGACGCACGGGCCTCGGCGGACATGGCCTACCCCGGCGCCTGGGGCGGGCGCACGGTGTTCCACCAGGACGGCCTCTCGACGCAGGGGACGAGCGCGGACGCCTGGGCGTACGACGCCGCGGGCGTGTTCTCGCAGGAGACCGCACGGCGCGTCGCGGACGTCCTCGGCGTCTCGGGCGAGGTGCGCGAGGAGTACGGGACCCTCGTCGTCGGGGCCGACGGCGAGGCGCAGGTGCGTCTCTCCCCTGACGGAACGGTCGGGATGTCCTTCTACGACTCGGCGAAGGAGCCGTGGGGTGGTGCGGACCTCGGAGCGCCTGTCTCGGCGGAAGCCGCCACGAGCGAGCTCTTAGGTGTTCTGGAGGCACTGGGCGTCGACCCCACGGAGGTCGAGGTGGTCGTGGAGGACCTCGCGGACGCGTCCGACGCGCAGCAGGGGAGGTTCCTCAACGCCTATGAGGTCGTCGACGGTCGTCGAACGGGGCTGTCCTGGAACGCGACGTTCTCCGGAGCCGGGCTCGGGAGCCTGTACGGGCCGCTCGCGCCGCGCGTCGCGATCGGCTCCTACGACGTCGTGAGCCCCGCCGAGGCGGTGGACCGCCTGGGCGACCCGCGGTTCGGCGGGGGAGGCATGATCGCCTTCGCGCGGGAGGACGGCACCGCGCAGGCCGTGCCCGAGATCGCGCCCGCCGAGCCGGAGGCGCCGACCGTGCCGCCCACGGTCGGCGAGGGCGCCCGGTTCGCGTGGCCCGTCACGGACGTGACGATCACGGACGCGCGCCTGGGGCACGCGGTGCAGTACCAGCCCGACGGCGCGGCGGTGCTCCTGCCCGCGTACGAGCTCTCCGACGCCGACGGCAACGTGTGGTCCGTCGTGGCCGTCGTGGACGACCGGCTCGACTTCTCTCCCGCAGGCTGAGCCCACCTCGCCGGGGACGACCCGGCGGCCGGTGTCCGCGCGATGCCGACCGTCGGGTCGTCCCCGGCGTGCGCTTTTGCATCGCGCAAGCGTCGTGCTCCGCGAAAGTAGGCACGCTTTTGATTGACCCTCGACAAAAGTGTGGCTAGGGTCGCAGCAGACCGGGCGCCCACCGGGTCGGAGAGCGGTCACACGCCCTCGTCCGGGCGTGCGGTCCGACGATGGCAGGGAGGCCATCGTCGTCGTGCTCGGCGGCGCTCCGGCGTCCGCCGACGGGAACGGGAGCAACGATGCACCACTTCGCTTCTGACGGCTCGTCAGACCGCCCTGCTCCGGACGCGCGCACGGGGCTCTGGCTCGTCGGCGCCCGCGGCTCCGTCGCGACCACCGCGACGCTCGGCCTCGCGGCCGTCGCCGACGGGCGTGCGGCGCCGACCGGGTGCGTCACGGTGTCCGAGCCCTTCGCGTCCGCCCCGCTCCCGGCGTTCGCCGACCTCGTCGTCGGCGGCCACGACATCTCCGACGTCTCGATGGTCAAGCGCGCGGAGCTCCTCGTCGAGGCCGGCATGATCGCCCCGCGCCTGCTCACGGCCGCGCACGCCGCGCTCGAGCGGGCCGACGCCGAGGTCCGCCCCGGCTACACCGCCCACCCCGCCGAGGGGTCGCCGCGCGAGTCCCAGCAGGCCGCGGCGGAGCGCCTGGCCGCGGACATCGTCGACTTCCGCGAGCGGCACGGGCTCGCGCGCGTCGTCGTGGTCGACCTCGTGTCGACGGAGCCGCTGCCCGAGCCCGGGCCGGAGCTCTCCGACCGGGAGCTCCTGCGCGCCGCGCTCGCGGATCCGGAGCGCGCCGTGCTCCCGCCGAGCTCCGTGACCGCGTACGCGGCCCTGCTCGCGGGCGCTCCGTTCGCGGAGTTCACGCCGTCGGCGAGCATGCACCTGCCGGTGCTGCTCGAGCTCGCGGAGGAGCTCGGCGTCCCCGTCGCGGGCCAGGACGGCAAGACCGGCCAGACGTGGCTCCGCACGATCCTCGCGCCGGCCTTCGCGGCCCGCGGACTGCGCGTCCTGTCCTGGGCAGGTGCCAACCTGCTCGGCGGCGGCGACGGCGCGACCCTGGCGGACCCGGAGGCCGTGCAGAGCAAGCTCGCGTCCAAGTCGCGCGGTCTGCAGGACCTCACGGGCAGCCAGGTCACCCCGCTGCACATCGACAACGTGCCGGACCTCGGTGACATCAAGGTCGCGTGGGACCACGTGCACGTCGAGGGCTTCCTCGGCTCGCGCCTCACTCTGCAGACCACGTGGTCGGCCTACGACTCGATGCTCGCGGCGCCGCTCGTGCTCGACCTCGCGCGCCTGCTGGCGCTCGCCGACGCGGCCGGGTACGGGGGGCCGGTCGCCGAGCTCGGGTTCTTCTTCAAGGACCCGTGGGGGAGCGACGTGCACGACTTCGCGGCGCAGACCGTCGCGCTCGCGGACTGGGTCCGGGAGGCGGCGGCCCGCGTCGGTGCGGCACCGGCCGACCGGCCGTGACCGGCTCTCTCCACGACCACCTGGACCTCGTCCGCGCCCCTGCGGTCCTCTCGGTGGTCGGTGACACCCTCGCGGGCGCCGCCGCGGCCGGTCACGCGCTCACGCCGCGCCGCGCGCTGCTCCCGGTGGCCTCCGCGTGCCTCTACGCGGGCGGCATGGCGCTCAACGACTACGCCGACCGGCACCTCGACGCGGTCGAGCGGCCCGAGCGCCCGATCCCGTCCGGGCGGATCCCGGAGCGGCGTGCGCTCCAGGTGGCCGTGGGGCTCACCGCAGCAGGCGTCGGGCTCGCCGCCGCCGGCGGGGGAGCGCGGGCGCTCGCCGTCGCCGTCCCGCTCGCCGCGAGCGTCTGGACGTACGACACGGTCGCCAAGGAGCACGCCGTCGGCCCCGTCGTCATGGCCGCGTGCCGCGGGCTCGACGTCCTGCTGGGCGCGGGCGTCGGGCACCTCCGCGCCGCGCTGCCGGCCGCGGCGGGGATGGCGGTGCACACCGCGGGTGTGACGTTCGTGTCACGCGGGGAGGTGCACGGCACGACGTCGTCCCTCGCCGCCGGCGTGGCGGCGGCCACCGCGGTGGGTGGAGCGGTCGTCGGCGTCGGGGCGCTGCGCCGTGGGCGCGGGGTCGGCCCGGGCCGTCCGACGCGCGTCGCGACGGCGGTCGCCGGGGTCGTCGCGGCCGGTGCGTACCTCGCGACGGCGCTGCCCCGCCAGGTCGACGCGGCGATCACGCCGTCCGCGGGCAACGCCTTCGCGGCGACGAAGGCCGGGATCCGCGCGATGCTGCCGCTCCAGGCCGCGTGGGCGGCGCGCGGCGGGAGCCTCGCGTCGGTGGGCGTGCTCGCGGGCGTCGAGGTCGCGGGCCGGCTGCTGCGCCGGGCCGGACGCGGGCGTGCCGAGATGAGCGAGACGTGACCGCGCACGAGACCCGGCAGGGGATGCCCTTCACGCTCGGGTACGGCACCAACGGCTTCACGGACCACCCTCTCGACGTCGCGCTCGACGTGCTCGACCACGAGGGCTACGGCGCCGTCGCGCTCACCCTCGGGTTCCCGCACCTCGACCCGTTCACGGACGGCTGGCGCGCGGAGGTCGACGCGCTGCGCGCACGCCTCGCGGCGCTGCGCGGCGGGGCGGGGATGCGGGTCGTCGTCGAGACGGGCACGCGGTTCCTGCTCGACCCGTACCGCAAGCACCGGCCCACGCTCGTGGACGCCGAGGCCGACGCCCGGCTGCGCTTCCTGCGCCGCGCGGTCGAGATCGCGGCCGCGCTCGACGCGGAGTGCGTGTCGTTCTTCTCGGGCGTCCTGCCCGACGACGCGTCCCCGGCCGAGGGCTGGTCGCTCCTGCGCGACCGCCTGCCCGGCCTCGTCGAGCACGCGCGCGACCACGGCGTGCGGCTCTCGCTCGAGCCCGAGCCGGGGATGCTCGTCGAGACGGTCGGCGACGCGCTGCGGCTGCGCGACGAGCTCGGGGGCGACGCCGGGGACCTGGCGGACCTCGGCATGACCGTCGACGTGGGCCACTGCCTCGTCGTGGAGCCCGACGGCGTCGTGGGCGCGCTGCGCGCCGCCGCGCCGTACCTCGCGAACGTGCAGCTCGACGACATGCCGCGGACGCACCACGAGCACCGCCCGTTCGGCGAGGGCGAGATCGACCTGCCGCTCGTGCTCGCGACGCTCGCCGACGTCGGCTACACCGGCGTCGCCGCGGTCGAGCTGCCCCGCCACTCGTACGACGCGCCCGGGCTCGCGCGCCGCAGCATGACAGCGCTGAAGCAGGCCTGGGACCGCCGCTCCGCGGTGCCCGCCCCCGAGCAGGAACCCCTCGTCTCCGACCACCCCCAGGAGGTGCCATGACCGAGCCAGCCGCCGCCGCTCCCGCGGCCCAGGACGGCGCGACCACCGAGGGCGAGCGCTGGCTCGCCGAGGCGCGCGCCGCCGTCGAGCAGGACCCCGCGGCCGTGTCGCGCGCGTTCGCGCTCGCAGGTCGCAAGGTCGGCCGCACACCGGTCCGTCCGGAGACCGACCCCGCCGGCGTCGTCCACGGCACCGTCGACGACCGCGCGCGCGCCGCGCTCGTGGTCGCCCTGGCCGAGGCCGTCGGGCGCCGCGGGTCGGACGCCGACGCCGCGCTCGCCGCGCGCCTCGCCGACCTGTACCAGCACGGCGACACCGCCGAGCGGCGCGGCGTCCTGCGGGGGCTCGACGCGCTCACCGAGCGCGGGGAGCTCGCGGGTGACTCCGCGGCCTCGGTCGTCGCCGTCGGGCGCGACCTCGCCGCGGACGCGCTGCGCACCAACGACCAGAGCCTCGTCGCCGCGGCGGTCGGGCCGTTCGCGGCCGCGCACCTCGACCCGCACGCGTGGCGGCACGCCGTGCTCAAGCTCGTGTTCATGGGCGTGAGCCTCGACGCCGTCGCCGGCCTCGACGACCGCGCCGACGACGAGCTGGCCCGCATGGCGCGCGACTTCGCCGCCGAGCGCCGCGCCGCCGGCCGCGTCGTGCCCGACGACGTCGCCCGCCTCGCCCCTGACGTCACCACCGGGAGGACCGCCTGATGCGCATCTTCGACCCCCACATCCACATGACCAGCCGCACGACGGACGACTACGAGGCGCTGTACGCGGCGGGCGTGCGCGCGCTCGTGGAGCCGGCGTTCTGGCTCGGCCAGCCGCGCACGAACGTGGGGTCGTTCCTCGACTACTTCGACGCGCTCCTGGGCTGGGAGCGGTTCCGGGCGGCGCAGTTCGGCATCCGGCACCACGCGACGATCGCCCTCAACCCCAAGGAGGCGAACGACCCGCGCTGCCGCGAGGTGCTCGACGAGATCCCGCGCTACCTGCTCAAGGACGGCGTCGTGGCCGTCGGCGAGGTCGGGTACGACTCGATGACGCCCGAGGAGGACGAGGTGTTCTCCCGCCAGCTCCAGATGGCGCGCGACGTCGACCTGCCGGTCCTCGTCCACACGCCGCACCGCGACAAGCTCGCGGGCACGCGCCGGACGCTCGACGTCGTGCGCGAGTCCGGGGTGCCGTCCGAGCACGTGCTCGTCGACCACCTCAACGAGACGAACGTGGCGCTCGTGCTCGACGCGGGCGCGTGGGCCGGGTTCTCGATCTACCCGGACACCAAGATGGACGAGGACCGCATGGTCGCGATCCTGCAGGAGCACGGCACCGACCGGATGATCGTCAACTCCGCCGCGGACTGGGGGCGGTCCGACCCGCTCAAGACGCTCAAGACCGGTCGCGCGATGCTCGCGGCCGGGTTCACCGAGGACGACGTCGACAAGGTGCTGTGGCGCAACCCGGTCGAGTTCTACGGGCAGTCCGGCAACCTCGTGCTCGACCCGGTGCCGGGCTTCGTCGAGGGCGACCTGCCGACGCCCGGCGTCGAGTTCGAGGGCTCGTCCGTGCTGCGCGGCGTGCGGGCGTAGGGCGGCACCACCGTGCTGTTGTCGTACTGCACCAACGTCCACCCCGCCGAGGACCTCGACGGGGTCGTCGAGCAGCTCGTGACGTACGCGGGCCCCGTCCGCGAGGCCGCGGGGCTCGACGTCCTCGGGGTCGGCCTCTGGATGCCCGCGACGCTCGCGCACCGGCTCGCGGCGTCGCCGGCGGACCGCGCGTGGCTGCGCGCCGTCCTCGACGAGCAGGGGCTCCAGGTCCACACGCTCAACGCGTTCCCGTTCGGAGGTTTCCACGCGGACGTCGTCAAGCTCGACGTCTACACGCCCACGTGGGCGCAGCCCGAGCGGCTCGCGTACACGCTCGAGTGCGCCGAGGTCCTCGCCGACCTCCTGCCCGACGGCGTGACGGGCTCGATCTCGACGCTCCCGCTCGCGTGGCGCGAGCCGTGGTCCGCGGCGGACGACGACGCGGCGACGCGCGCGTTCGTGGCGCTGGGCGCGGGGCTGCGCGACCTGCGCGAGCGGACGGGCAAGGTCGTGCGCGTCGCGGTCGAGCCGGAGCCCGGCTGCGTGCTGGACACGGTGGACGACGTGGTGGCCTGGCTCGCGGCGCGCACCGGACCCGCGGTCCACGAGGAGACCCGCATCGACCCCGAGCACGTCGGGGTCTGCCTCGACACGTGCCACCTCGCGGTGTCCTTCGCGGACCGGCGCGCGGGGACGGCCGCCACGGTGCGCCGGATCACCGACGCCGGGCTGCGCGTGGTCAAGGTGCAGGCGTCGGCGGCGCTCCACGTCGCCGACCCGTCCGACCCGGCCGCGCGCGCGGCCGTCGGCGCGTTCGCCGAGAAGCGCTACATCCACCAGGTCCGCGAGCTCACGGCGGCGGGCGACGTGCTCGCGGCCGACGACCTCCCCGACGCGCTCGGCGACGCGCCCGAGCCCGGCGCGGGGGACGCCGTCGGGCACGCGCTGCCGGGGGACGGGCCGTGGCGCGTGCACTTCCACGTGCCGCTGCACCACGAGCCCGCCGCGCCGCTCGCGGCGACGACCGACGTCCTGCGCGACGCGGTCGACGCCGTCCGGGCGGCCCCGCACGGCGACGAGGCGCACCTCGACGTCGAGACGTACACGTGGTCGGTGCTCCCGGAGGGCGCGGCGACCGACTCGCTCGTCGCAGGCATCGCGGCCGAGCTCCGCTGGGCCACGACCCACCTGACCGCCGACACCGACCTCACCACCCGGAGGACCGCATGAAGCCCGTGCTGCTGCTCGACGTCGTCGGGCTCACCTCGACCGCGCTCGCGCACATGCCGCGCCTGCGCCAGCTCGCCGCGAGCGGCTGGCAGTCCGAGCTCGCGACGGTCCTGCCCGCGGTGACGTGCAGCGTCCAGGCCACGATGACGACCGGGCTCAGCCCGTCCCAGCACGGGATCGTCGGGAACGGCTGGTACTTCCGCGAGCTCGGCGACGTGTACCTGTGGCGGCAGCACGCCCGGCTCGTCGAGGGCGAGAAGCTGTGGGAGGCCGCGCGCCGGGCGCGCCGCGAGTACTCGTCGGCGAACGTCTGCTGGTGGTACGCCATGGGCATGACGACCGACGTCACCGTCACGCCGCGCCCGATCTACCACGCGGACGGCCGCAAGTCCCCGGACGCGTACGTGCGCCCCCCGGCGCTGCACGACGACCTCGTCGGACGGTTCGGCGAGTTCCCCCTGTTCACGTACTGGGGCCCGACGGCGGACATCTCGTCCTCGCGGTGGATCGTCGACGCGACGCGGCACGTGCTGCGCACGCACGCGCCGGACCTCACCATGGCGTACGTCCCGCACCTCGACTACGACCTCCAGCGGTTCGGGCCCACGTCCCCGCAGGCCGACGCCGCCGCGGCGGAGCTCGACGCGACCCTCGCGCCGCTGCTCGACGACGCCGCGAACCAGGGTGTGACCGTCCTCGTGGTCTCCGAGTACGGCATCGCGGACGCCGACCGGCCCGTGCACCTCAACCGCATCCTGCGCCGCGAGGGCCTGCTCGAGGTCTACGTGCAGGACGGCAAGGAGCAGCTCGACCCGTGGACGTCGCGCGCGTTCGCCGTCGCGGACCACCAGGTCGCGCACGTCTACCTGGGCGACCAGCACGACCCCGCGCTCCAGCGGCGCGTCACCGACCTGCTGCGCGGCGTGCCGGGGGTCGACGAGGTCCTCGACCGCGAGGCGCAGGCCCGGTACGGGCTCGACCACGAGCGCTCCGGCGACCTCGTCGTCGTCGCGGAGCCGGGCGCGTGGTTCACGTACTACTTCTGGCTCGACGACGCGCGCGCGCCCGAGTACGCGCGCGGCGTCGACATCCACCGCAAGCCCGGCTACGACCCCGCCGAGCTGTTCTTCGACCCCGCGGACAGGCTGGCGAAGGCGAAGGCGGGCCTCAACCTCGTGAAGAAGAAGGTCGGGCTGCGGTACGCCATGAGCACCGTCCCGCTCGACGCGTCGTACGTGAAGGGCTCGCACGGCCGGCTGCCCGACTCCTCGGCCGACACCCCGCTCGTGCTGTGCTCCGACGCGGAGGTGCCGGCGTCCGTCGCGGGCGTCGTGGAGAGCGGGAGCGGGCAGATCCCGGCGGCGGCGATCAAGGGCCTCGTGCTCGAGCTCCAGGGCCTCGGCGCCCGCGTCTGACGCCGCCGAGGTAGAACCGTGGTCGCGCGAGGTAGAACCGTGGTCGCGTGAGGTAGAACCGTGGTTGCGCGAGGTAGAACCGTGGTTGCGCGAGGTAGAACCGTGGTTCTCGTGCTCGACGGCGCGTGGTTGCTCTGGGTGGGCGGGGTGGGTGGTGGTGCCGCGTCTACCATCCGCGCCGCTCGTTCCTCGCGTCGCTCCCGCCAGGCCCGACCACGACGCGGCACCACCACCCACCCCGCCCTGCGTCGTCTCACCCTGGTCGGTGCTCGCCCGGGCAGGCTCGCCGAGCGCTGAGTACGGAGTCGTGGACGGTTCCGGGTTGTCGGCGGTCCGTGACGGCGTGCTCAGGTCCGTCACCGTGCGGTGGCGCGGGTGGGACGTCGTGACCTCGCCTCGGCAGGCGACCCACCGTCGTCGGGCATGACCACGGTTCTACCTCACGAAACCACGGTCTTATCTCGCGTGACCACGGTTCTATCTCGCGTGACCACGGTTCTATCTCGCGTGACCACGGTTCTGTCTCGGGTGACCGGGGTTCTATCTCGCGTGACCGGGTTCTACCCCGGCGGAGGGGCGGGTGGGGGTCCGTGGCGCGCCTAGTCCTCGTCGTCCGGGAGGGCGACGAGGAGGTCGAGGTGCAGGCCGAGAACGGTGCCGTCGGCCGCGACGGTCCGCACGAGCGGGTAGAAGCCGTCGCCCCACCCCGAGTGGGCGAGCACGACGTTCTCGCCGTCCGGTGCGCCGGGGAGCTCGATGTTCGCGACACCCTCGAACAGGTGCTCGGCGGAGTCCATGAGCGAGAACCAGCTCGTGTCCGTGCCGTCGTCGAACACCTCCTCGTACCAGTCGCCCTCGGGCATGAGGCGTGCGACGGCGTCGGCGTCCGCGAACGCGACCGTCCCCGCGTCGACGGGCACGCCGTAGGCGGTGCCGGCCTCGGGCGGGACGTCGGCGCCCTCGGGGACGACGGGCTCGACGACGGCGACCTCGCCCTCGGCGAGCACGACGCTCAGGTACGCCTCGCGCAGGTGCGAGCCGTCCTGCTCGTCCGAGACGTCGGCGACCGTGACGCGCACGGGGTAGCGGCCGGGCTCGACGCGCACGACGAGACCGTCGCCGAGCCGCGCGAACGGGTCGGACGCCTCGAGCCGCCCGCTCGGGAGCACGAGGTCGCCCAGGTCGTGCACGGTCAGGTGGAGGTCCGGGCCGTCGGCGGCGCCGGTCCCCGCGGCGGGGCCGGGGCGCAGCGCGAAGAACGTGTCAGGGGTGGGGAAGTCGCTCACGCCGCGAGCGTATCCGCCGGCGCCCGTCGAGGCTGCACGACCCCGGACGCGGCGAGGGCCGCCACCCGGACGGGTGACGGCCCTCGCGCGGCACGGCGCGCGGCTACGAGCAGCTCAGCGCCTCGTAGTCGGCGTCGTAGGTCGTCGTGACCTCCTCGCCGTCGATCTCGGCGGTGAGGGTCGCGGTCACGGAGCCGGCGTCGAACGACGCGGAGCGCGACGAGAACGACTGGTACGCGTTCTTGCCGTCCTTGACGTTCGGGAACGTCTTCTCGCCGTACGGCGTGGTCACCACGACGTCGGCCGTCGCGCCCGACTCGTTGAGCACGCGGACCGCGACGTGGGCCTTGCCGCCGAGGCAGCGCGCCTGCGCCGTCACCGTCGCGTCGACGACGGCGGACGTCGTGACGTCCACGGTCTGCCAGCGCTTGGTCGTCGTCGCGTTGTGCAGGTGCAGCAGCAGGAGCTTGCCGCTGCCCGCCTCGACCGCGGCCTGCGAGCGGTGCACGGGGATCGACGTGTCGTCGGCCCCCACGTACAGGAGCTGGTCGCCGCCGTCGAACCAGTAGGCCGGGTCGTACGGGTCGCCCGTGAACGTCTCCGTCGCGTCGACGAGCTGGTCGGCCGCCTGGGAGTACGGCGAGTACGTGAGGACCTGGAAGGTCGGGACGTCGCCCTCCTCGATGCCGAGCGAGCCGATGCCCACGGGGATGACGACGACGTTGTTGTCGAACACCGACGTGTCGACGTCGCCCCACACCGAGTTGATCGGCTGGAGGTCGACGTTGTCGCCGGCCTCGTACTCGGTGCCGTCGGGAGCCGTCCAGTCCTTGAGGGTGAACGTCGCCGCGAGGGTCAGGTCGGTCTCGCTGTTGTACTTGATCGCCGCGACCTCGAAGTCGGCCGTGCCGTCGGAGTCGACGTCCACCTCGACCGCCGGGATCGAGACGGAGCCGAGGCTCGCCCACTCGCCGTCGACCGCGACACCGATGCCGATGACGCCGTCCGCGGGGTCGCCGCCGTCCGCGGCGACCTGTGGCGCGGTGGACGTGAAGCCGACCGCGCGGACGTCGGCCGCCGCGATGGCCGTCGCCGAGGCGCCGACCGCCGCGTCCGCCTCGAGACGCGGGCTCGTCGTCTTGAGCTCGAACGGTGCGACGAGCGAGAACCAGCCGCCCTGCGCGACCCCGCGGCCGTCGAGCTCGAGGTCCGCTGTGGTCGACGTGCCCGGGAAGGCGACGTCCTGGCCCTTCAGGTCGCTCACGAGCCTCGGCGAGGCCTGCACCGGGACGCGGAGCGCGGCGCCGCCGTCGGTCGGGGTGAGCACGACGCGACCGCTGACCGAGGACACGTAGTCGCGCGGGACGCCGAGGCCGGAGTCGTCCGACGACGTCGGGTCGAGCTCCTTGGCGAGCGTCGCCGGGTCCGCCGTCAGCGTCACGGTGACGACCGTGCGTTGCCCGGCCGGCACGGTGACGGACGCCGGGGCGACGGACACCGTCGCGCCGCCCGCGGTGCTCGACTGCGCGAAGCTCGTCGCGTACGTCTTCGGGGCGTCGCCCGTGTTCTGCACGGTCACGGTCTTGCGCACGGTGACCGTGTCCTTGCCGACCGGCACGACGCCGAACGCCACGGACACCTGGTCGGAGTCCTGCGACGCGTAGGCGAGCGTCGTGTTCGCGACGGCGTCGACGGCGTCGACGCGTCCGGAGCCCACGCGCTCGGGCCCGTAGGCGGTGCCGGTGCCCGACGGCCCGGTGAAGACGTCGTGCGTCGCGGTGTTCATGACCGAGGCCTTGACCTCGGCCGGGGCCCAGCCGGGGTGGGCCTCCTTGACGAGCGCCGCGATGCCCGCGACGTGCGGGGTGGCCATCGACGTACCGGACTTGATGCTCGCGCCGTCCAGGTGGCCGGACGCGACGGACGCGATCCCCGTGCCCGGCGCCGCGACGTCGGGCTTGGCGATGCCGAGAGAGCCGTGGACGCCGCGCGACGACCCGCTGTTGAGCGTGTCGCCGATCTCCGGGATCGAGACGAAGGACGACAGCGCGAACGACGGGCCGATCGTCATCGTCACCTCGCCGGCCTCGATCGCCGGGCGCAGCGCGTCGTGGCTCGGGCCCGTGAGCTGGGCGCCGGGGATGCCGGGGTTGCCCGCGATGCCCGCGACGAACGACGAGAGCTCGGAGGAGAGCAGCACGCCGACCGCACCGGCGGCCTCCGCGTTGTTGAACCGCGCGGCGCTGCCGCACGCGCGCGTCGCGTCGTTGTCGTCCCAGGAGAGGAACGCGATCTTGCCCGCGACGGCCGCCGCCTGCTCGGGCGTGAACGCCTCGCAGCCGTCGACGTCGCCCCCGAGGAACGCGACCGGCGCGGTGACGTCGGTTCCGCCCGCGTAGTCCTGGGAGTTCTGGGCGGGGTACTCGCCCGCGAGCGACTCCGGCGCGTCGACGCGCACCGCGTCGAACGTCTGGGTGTCGCCGACCGAGTTCGCGACCGTGAGAGCGGTCCGCGCGTTCCCGGGCGAGCCGCCGACGTCGGTCACGTCGCCCGCGTTGCCCGACGCGATGACGGACAGCGTGCCCAGGCGCGAGAGCTGGTCGATGAAGAGGTTCTCCGGGTCGTCCGCGGGCGAGCCGTCGGAGCCGAGGGAGAGGTTGACGATGTCGAGGCGGTCGGACAGGTCGCCGTCGCCGTTCGGGTCGGCCGCCCACTCGAGCGCGTCCACGACGACGCCCGTCGAGCCGCCGAGGTCGCCGAACACCTTGAGCGCGTACAGGCCCGCCTCGGGCGCGGACCCCGGGCCGACCTGCCAGTCGGAGATGTCCGTCAGCGTCGAGTAGTCCCCGTCGAACGTCTCGCCGTCCGCGGTGACGCCGTACGCCGCCGTCGTGCCGGCCACGTGCGAGCCGTGGCCCGAGCCGACCGAGTCGAGCGAGTCGATCGGGTTCTCGTCCGGCGTGGGCACGAGCGTCGTCCCGGGGACGGTGCCGCTCGCGTCGTAGTCGTACCCGGCGAAGTCGTACCCGCCGAGGAACTTCAGCTCGTCGTACGTGCCCTCGGGGACCGGGCCGGTGCCACGGTCGCCGTAGGCCTCGTCGAACGCCTCCTGCGTGCCGGGGCCGCCGAACGCCTTGTGCGTGTAGTCGATGCCCGTGTCGATGATGCCGATGCGCACGCCCTCGCCGGTGAGGCCGGTGCTCTGCCACGTCTCGAGCGCACGCGTGAACACGTCCGTGCCCTTGTTCGCGGGCTTCTTGGGGATGATCCGGTAGACCGTGCGGACCGAGGCGTCGCGCGCGAGGTCGCGCACGCGGTCGGCGTCGCCCGTGACGACGACTCCCGCGACGAGCGTGCTCGTCACCGACACCTGCTGCGGGTCGCGCGCGCCGGCGCTGCGGGCGGTCGCCTGCTGCGGGACGACGTCGTCCGCGAGCTGCGCGACCTCCTGCGCGTTGGCCTCGACCTCGTCCGGGGTCGCGCCCTGCGCGGCGAGGTCGACGGCTGACGGCGCGTCGAGCTCGACGAACGCGGTGACGGTGCCGGCCGCCTTCGCGAGGGACGGGGCGACCTTGTCGGTCGGGGCGAGGGACGCGCCCGACTGCACGCCGAGGGAGTCCCCGGGGTCGGGCGGCGGGTCCGCGACAGCAGGCGCGGCGGCCGCGGCGACGACGGCGAGGCTCGCGGCGGCAGCGGTCAGCGACACGGGTAGAGAACGGTGCTTCATCGACACTCATCTCCCCGGCAGGGCCGGTTCGGCGAAGGGTTCGTGGATGGGTCCTTCCCAGCGGTCTCGCCCGGGTGGGACGAAGGCCACCCGAGCACGGTAACCAACGAGTGCCGGGCCTGCCCAGCGGCGGGTGCCAGAACCGGCCCGGAGCCGGAGACAACAGGGGCGGCACGCTCTACGATGCGGGCGGGGTCACAGGACGTGGCCGTCCTGTGGGAGTCCCCTTCCCGCGGCAGGTCCACGGGGTGCGAACCCGGGGGCGTGGCCCACGCAGAAGGAGAAACCATGACCAGATCCTCGTTCCGCGTCCTGTCCGCCGCGCTCGTCGCCGGACTCGCCCTCAGCGCCGCCGCCGCGGCGCCCGCCCTCGCGTCGGAGCCGGACCTGCGGGTCGTGACCTGGGACCGCGGAGCCGACGCCGCCGACGACGCCCAGGTCTCGACCGGTGAGAGCTGCGCGGTCGAGGCGCAGCCGCTCCTGCCCGGCCAGGACCCTGACACGCTCCCGCCCGCGCCCGAGGTGTGCTTCGGCTCGCTCGAGGAGGCGCTCGAGTTCGTCTCGGGCGGCGACGTCGCCTCGTCGCGGCTCGCCGACGCGACGCCCGCGCAGGTCGAGGGCCTCGTCGCGGAGCTCAACGCGTCGGCATCGGTCGCGCCTCGCCTCGCCGGGACGGAGCGTGCGGCGGCCGCCGCGGCGAGCTCGCTCGTCCTGGGCGTGCTGTGGCGCGACGCCAACTACAAGGGCGCGTCCAAGGTGCTCTACGGGTCGGGCACCAACGGGTGCTACACCGGCTCGACCTACGGCTTCCCGAACCTCGCGAACCTGCTCATGAACAACGTCGTCACCTCCGCGACGACCTACGCGGGCTGCTGGGTGACCCTGTACGACTCGTACAACTACGCGGGTGCGAAGAAGAACTGCACGCCGCACTGCGCGACGCTGGGCACGTTCGACAACCGGGCGTCCTCGGTCGTCTACCGCCCCGTGGGCCAGCTCGGCTGAGCCGTCACGCGGCGCCGCCGGGCACGTCGCTCGACCAGCGGCGGGCCCGGCCGGCGCCGAGCCGGGCCGGGCTCACCTCCCGCACCGCGACGCGGCGCCCCAGCAGGTGCCCGACGGCGTCGCCCGCGGCCCGCGCGGCCCGCGCCCCGGCGTCTCCCGGGGCGTCGGGGACGACGTCGAGCGCGACGCTCCCGTCGGCGGACTGGTGGAGCTGCCACGCAGCCATGCCGTGGGCCTGGAGGTGCTGCGCGGCGTCGACGGACGGCACCCACGCGCCGTCGGGCCGGAGGTAGCGCACGGGGGACCGGCCCTCCAGGTCGTGCAGCTCGACCCGCTCCCCGCGCCGCACGATCCGCGCGCGGTCCCCGGTGCGGTAGCGCAGGAGAGGCAGGTACGGGTTCTCGTCGACCGTGACGACCACCTCGCCGAGGTCGCCGTCGGGGACCGGGGCGCCGTCGTCGTCGAGGACCTCGACCCAGACGCGCCGGCCCGCGACGACGACGAAAGGCCCGGCGTCGGTGCGGGCCGCGACCGCGCCGGTCTCGCGCAGCCCGTAGAGGTCCACGACGGGGACGTCCCACGTGGCGCGCAGTCGCGCGCGGGCGACGTCGGACAGGTGCGCGGCCCCGCTCACGAGCGCGACCGGGTGCAGGTCGAGCCCGTGCTCCTCGGCGAGGCGGGCGAGCGCGAGCAGCGGCAGCGGCGAGCTGGACACGACCTGCGGGTCCTGGGCCGCGAGGAACGCCTCCCGGTCGCCCGGCCGTCGCCACGCCCCGGGGTCGAGGTTCACGCGGGCCATGCTCGGCGCGGGGGTGCCCGGCGGCCGCCGGAACCCCGTCATGGCCGAGGCGTAGGTGAACGCGTTGCGCTGGTCCACGAGGTTCACGAGGCCGAGCCGTCCGGGGGCCGGCTCCCACGCGGCGCCCGACGAGGCAGCTGCTCCCGAGACGAGGTGCTGCAGGAGCACGAGGTCCGCCGCGACGGTGACGGGGTGCAGCGGCACGCGGACCGCGGCGCCCGTGCTGCCGGAGCTCGTGCCCTCGAGCACCCGGCCGAGCGGCACGTCCACCGGGACGAACGACGCCACGTCGTGCCGCAGGTCGTCACGCGTGACGGGCCGGACCGCGGTGAGCGGCGACCCGGCCCCGCTCTCCCCGCGGTCGCGCGCCCGCCGGTACCGCGGCACGACGGCGTGCGCCCGGTCGATGAGGGCACCCACCCACGCGGGCGGTGCGAGCGGCGACCCGTCCGCGGTGGCGGGCGGCGCTCCCCGGTCCTCGGCGCGGGTGCCGGCACGGGCGTCGGGGTGGCCGGCGGCGAGGCGCGCCGCGACCTCGTCGAGCACGGGCAGGTCGTCGGGGCGCAGCCGGTCGCCGGTGACGTGGACCCAGGCGGGGGCGGCGGGGTGGCCCCGCACGGCGTCGAGCGCGGCCCGGCCGGCGGCGTCGAGCGTGGGCCAGCGCTCGGCGTCGGTGAGCGCGACCGCCGAGCCGGGAGCGTACTCGTCGAGCGTGAGGTCGGGAGCGTCGTCGGGTGTCGTCATGGAGTCCTCGTCAGGAGTTTCGCTAGTAATTCGCGTACTGCGCGGCGGCCTCCTTGGCCCGCTTCTCCGCGAGCTCGCGCGCGAGCTGCTCGGCCCGCCGCGCCTCCTGCGCCATCTCGCGCGCGATCCGGCGCTGCTCCGCCGTGCTCACGGCGGCCCACCGGTCCTGGGCCACCTCGGGGCTCTCGCCCGCGGGCCGCAGCCCGAGCTCGCGCAGCACCGCGCGGGCCAGCTCCTCGCGCGCCGCCGGCGCGTGCAGCCAGTCGTCCGGCGTCCGCAGCGCCGCGAGGGCGGGCACGGTCTGCTCGACGACCCGGACGAGCGCGCCCGGCGTCGCGGCGGCCCGGAACGCGGGCCCGGCGAGCAGGTTCTCGTCGCGCAGGAGCCAGCAGACCGTCCCGGCGAGCGCCGCGTACGGGGCATGGGTGCACAGCGCCTCGACGGCGGTGCGCGGCGAACCGCGCAGCACGCCGATCGCGCCGTCGCCGGCGAGGAGGTCCGCGGTGTCGCCGACGAGCGCGGCGGCCACGACCACGGGGTGGTCCAGCACGTCCGGGGGCGTGTCGGCCAGGCGGTGCACGACGTCGGCGAGCGCGGGGCCCTCGACCGTGGGGCGGGTGAGGTCATCGGCCACGACGGGCCCCTTCCGGTCGGGTGCCCGCTGTCCGTGCACCGGCCGGGGCGCCGGTCGAGGCGCCCCACAGCTCGCGCGCGAACGCGCGGGCGAACGCGACGAGGTCGTCCTGGGTCTGCACGGCGTGGACCCGGTAGCCCACCGCGTACTCCCGCACCGTCTCGGCGCCCTCGGCCGAGACGTCCAGGACGAGCGTGCCCCCGCCCCCGGCGGCCGCGACGGCGCGCGCCGCGGTGCCCTCGTGGGGCGCGACCAGCTCGGTGTCGGGGCGAGCGCCCCACCGGATCCGGACCACGTCGTCGAACATCGACACGACGCCGTCGTCGGAGATGACGGCGACGTGGCACGGGCGCGTGCGGGTCGGCGCGGCTCCTGTCACCGGGTCGCCGAGGTGCGTGCGCTCCAGGAGCGGCACCGGGAAGGACGTCGACCCGCCGAAGTGCGCGACCACCGCGTCGAGCACGCGGTCCTCGTCGCGAACGAACCCGTCCGTCCCGGCGACCTGCCGCGGCCCGCTCCACGTCGTCGCCTGCACGCGCGCCCCGGCGCGCAGGGCCGAGAGCGCGAGCACGGCACCGGCGAGCGCGATCGGCGCGACCCGCCGCGTCGGGTCCGGCATGGAGCCGGACGAGTCGAGGTAGAGGTCGAGGTCGACGGGCACGCGGTCGGGCTCGTCGCCCGTGTCCTCGTCCACCGACCGGCGCACCGTCGTGAACCCCGGCACGACGACGGGCGAGCGCAGCAACGTCCCCGTCCAGTCCACCTCGCTCAGCTCGTCGCCCACGTCCCACTGCTCGTGCGCGCCGAGCAGCGGCTCGGTGGCGCGCACGTGCTCGCGCACGGGGAACGGGACGAGCAGGGGCGCGGCGTGCTCGCGGTACCAGCGCCGGGCCGACGCCGCGGCGTCCGTCGTGAGCCCGAGCAGCCGGAGCGTCGCGTCGTAGTCCGCCGGCGCCAGAGCCTGGCCGGTCGCGTCGTGCGCGCCCTCGCCGCCCGTCGCGGGGGCGTGCTGCGTGGTGTCCGGTCGCGCCGAGGGGTCGTCGTCGGCGCCCAGCCCGAGGTCCCCGACGACGCGCGGGTCGAGCGCGGGGTGGCGCACGGGCTCGACGGCGCGCGGGTCGGTCGCGAGGCCGCCCGGGACCGCCCCGGCCACCTCGTCCTGGCCGCAGACCACGTGGGGCAGCGTGGACCGCCGACGCTGGAGGTGGCGCCGGCGGGTCTCGCGGTCCCCGTGCTCCGGTCGTGCGCGGCGGCGGGCGTCCTTCGCGGTCGCGAGCGACCCCGCCTCCGCCGCGAGCAGCGTGCGCAGCAGCGCGGCGAACCCCGCGGCGCCGCCGACAGGGTCGTCGGCGTAGGCGCGCACGAGCCGCGCCACGAGCGTCGCCTCGCGCTCGGCCACCGGGGTGTCCGATGCGGTGAGGTCGCCGCGCGGCAGGCCCCACAGGATCTCGTCCGCGCGCAGCACGGTCTGCATGACCGTGCTCGTCCCCGGACCCAGCGCGCGCCACAGGCCGGCGAGGTCGATCCCGGCACGGCGCTGGAGGCGGTCGTTGATGAGCAGGTCGCTCCACAGGTTGGCGGTGAGCGGCGCGAGGTGGTCCTGGTCGACGAGCCCGGCGCGCGTGCGCGCGACGAGGAGCGCGCTCGTCGTGAGGTCGCCGGGGGAGAGCACGTGGTGCCCCACCTCGTGCGCGAGGACCGCGACCGCGTGGTCCTCGATGCCCAGCTCCACGACCTCGGCGAGGTCCACGTGCACGCTCACGCGCGTCGTCGAGAACCACGCGAACGACCCGACCCCCTCCGGGGCCGTGCCGGGGCCGTGCAACGTCGGGGCGCTCAGTCGCGTGAACCGGCCCCAGGCCGCGAGCGCCTCGGGCCAGGCGGCGTGCCACCGCTCGCGCAGCGCCCCGAGGTCGGGCGGCGCGCCGGGGCGGTCGGGCGCCGCCGCGGTCACCGGGGCCACCGCACGAGGAGGACGTCGTACGAGCCGGTCCGGCTCAGCAGCGCGAGCCGGCCCGACGGCGTCTCGACCACCGCGGCGCCGCTGACGTCCGTCAGGACGCCCTCGGGGGCCGGATCGGCCGCGCGCCGGTCGGCGGAACCGTGGTCCGCCCCGTGGAGGTCCTGGTCGGCGGCGTCGGGCCCCGGCGGGGTGACCGCGCCCGTGGCGTGGTCGCCGGCACCGGGTGCGCGCGCGACGAACGCGCCGTGGACGTCGGCGACGAGCGTCCACTCGACCGTCTCGTCCCCGGCCGCGGTGTCCGTGCCGGTGTCCGCGGCGCGTTCGTCGCCGGTCGAGAGCAGCACCCAGCGCAGGCCCGGGTGGCGCGCGTCGGCACCGACGACGAGCGCGGGCGACCGCCACGGGCCGCCGAACCCGCGGAAGCCGCCGAACCGCCCCAGGACCTGGGCGGGCCCGGGAGCACCCGGGAGGCGGACCCACCTCGTGCCGGCGGGCTCCCCGGTCGGCGCTGCGGCGGGCCACCACCACGGGTCTGCGGCGTGGCGGTCGAGCACGGCACGCAGGTCGGCGGAGTCGGTCCGCGCGTCCGCGTCGGTCGTCGGGAGCGAGAGCGCCGCCCGAGCGACCGGCGCCGGGAGCGAGCGCGCGGCGTCGAGCGCCGCGTCCCGGTAGCGCACGAGCCCGCTGCGCCACGCGGCGACGAGCACCGCGCCCCGGACGACGCCGACCTCGGGCGCGCCGTGCTCCGCGGCGGGCGAGGCCTCGGCCGCCGCCACGACGCGCGCCGCCCAGCCGGCGACGTCCCCCCGCGACCCCGGCCCGCCGCCGACGGCACGCGCGCCGTCGACGACGGCCGCGACCGTGACGGCGGGCGCCGCCGCGAGCCACGGCCCCAGGCGTGGCACCAGGTCGAGGACGGCGCTCCGCTCCGGTCCGCCGACGCGCCAACGCCGCGCCGCCACGAGCCGCGCGACCGCGTCGACGAGCGCGTCGCACGTCGCCGCGAAGGCGTCCGGCCCGAGCCGGAGGGCGAGCGGGTCCGCCGCCACGGCCGCCTCGCGCACCGCGTCGGCGAGCGTGTCCCGGTCCGCGCCGAGCGCGAGGGCGCGGGCCAGCGCCGCGTCGTAGCGCTCGCGCGCGGCGAGCGCGCGGGACGAGAACGCGGCCGGCGCGACGTCGCGCGGACCCGGGGCGCGACCGGTGGCGACCTCGGTCACGAGCCGCTCCAGCGCAGCCACGCGAGGTAGTTCGTGTACCGCTGGTGGGCGTACTTGAGCGCGAGCGCGTCCTCGTACACGTGGCCGTGGAGCTTGGCGTGCTTCTCCCACGACGCGAGGACCTGCTCGATCCGGGCGAGCCGGCGCAGCACGTCCGCCTCCGGCAGACCCTCGAGACCGGCGGCGACCTCCGCGAGGATCTCGCCGACGTCGTCCCGGTCGTCCAGGCCGGCGGCGTCGTACTGGCGGCACGCCGTGTCGAACAGGTCGCGGATCCACGAGACCCGGTCCGAGCGCAGCGGCTCCCGCTCGCGGTCGTCGAACGGGGCCGACTGCAGGTCGGGGAGCAGCTTGTCGTGGAGGACGAAGGGGAGCACCGCGCGCAGGTCCGCGAGGTCCACCTCGGCGTTCCCGCGGAAGTACGCCATGGCCTTCGCGTACGCGACGAGCGACTGCAGCGCGCGCACCGACAGGCCGTTGAGCGTCTGCGCGCCCACGTCGCCCAGACGGTCGCGGCCCGTGTCCGCCGTCGCCACGAGGTGCGGGTCGACGCCCGCGACGCGCGCCGTGTCCTTGGTCCGGTACTCGAACTGCCAGCCGGCTCGCTCGAGCACCTCGAGCTGGCTCGCGAAGAACTCCAGACGACGGCGCACCGGGTCCGGGAACGGGACGGCGAGGATCGCGGCGTGCAGCGCGTCGTGCTCGGCGGCGTCGAACACGATCTCCGGCGGCACGTTCTCCTCCGGCCGTACGCGCCGCTCCGCGCGCGCGACGAGGTCGCCCAGGAAGCGGTTGTTGAACGGCAGCGCGTGCACGACGACGTCGATGCGGTCCCGCAGCGCGTCGACCACCTGGTACGTCCCACCCCCCGCGTCGTCGTTCGCCGTCAGGTACCAGGCGGCGTCGCCCGTCTCGTAGACCTGGTCGTAGACCTCGACGTACCCGTCCGCGAGCACGGTGAGCAGCGCCGACTGCGTACGGGTGGGGATGCGGTTGTACTCGTCGACGATCTTCACGCGCATGCCCAGCCACGACCGCCACGCGACGTCCACGTCCGCGAGGCTGTCCGCCTGCACGAGGTCCTTGGGCAGCGGCGTGCCGAACAGGTCCGACACCGTCAGCTGCGGGTGCCCGTGCTGCATCGCGCGGCGCACGTCGCGCACCGGGTAGCCCGCGAGGACGCCCATGAGCACGGCGCTCGCGGTCTTCCCGCGGCCCGGCCCGCCGATCATGAGGCACCGCCCGCGCACGGCGAAGGTCAGGAGCGGCAGCAGCACGAAGCTCGAGTACGACTGGTCGCTCGGCAGGGTGAGCAGCGCCTTCGAGTCGCCGAGGCGGAAGCTCGTCTCCCGCGCGCCGGGCGCCGCGAACTCGACGTCGTAGTGCGGGCTGATGATCGCGTGGTTGACGACCCAGAAGTACGCCTGGCGCAGCTTCTCGTCGAGCGGCAGTCCGGCCCGGGCCGTGCCGTCGTCCGGGCCCGCCTCCGCGACGGGCGTGCCGAACAGGTCGTCGACGCCCAGGGCGAACGGGTCGCGCACCTCCGCCCGCCCCGCGGGCTGCGGCCGGGTCGGGGCCGAGGACACGTGCTCGAGATCGGTCACGGGCCGATCCTGCCACCGTCGTGCGCGGGACGCGGGGACGTCCGTGGCCGGGACCTCCTCGGGCTCCGCCCTCGCGCGCCGGGACGTGCGGGGTCAGAACGCGTCGGTCCCGGCCTGGGGGAGCGGGTCGGCGACGTGGCGCGGGGTCGCGAGCAGCGGTCCGACGGCGGCCAGGGCCTGGGCGAGGCGGCTCGCCCGGTCGCCGCGCACCTCGAACCACGGGACGCCGGGGCGCCGACCGTCCGGCGTCGGCAGCTCGGCGGGGCCGAGGTGGTGCACGACGTCGCGCGGGTCCGCCAGGCGCGGACCGGTCGCGGCGAGGACCTCGCGGAAGCGGTCCTGCATCGCGTGGCGCACGTGCTCGCCGTCGCGCAGGCCGTCCTGGACGAACGGGATCTCGTCGCCGGTGAGGACGTAGAGGTCGGGGCGCCGGGAGGCGGCGAGCGCCTCGACGGTGGGGGAGCGGTGGCCCACGTAGCGCTCGTGCCACAGCGTCGTGGCGAGCACGTCGGTGTCGCACACGAGGAGCGGGACGGGCGACGTCGCGGCGGCGGCGTCCTCGCGGCGGGCCTGCTCGCGCGCCACGAGGTCGAACTCGGCGGTGTGCCAGGGCGCGGCGAGGCCGCCGGGCCGGACCTCGGACCACTCGCGCCCGAACTCGAGCACCGGGTCCAGCCCGAGGTGGGCGGCGAGATCGGTCGCGAGCGTCGTCGAGCCCGTGGACTCGGCGCCGAGCACGACGACGCGCCGCACGTACCAGGACCGGACCGGCGCGGGCAGCGCCCACCAGTGCGCTGCCGGGTCGGCGCGGACGGCCGAGCCGGACACGGGCAGGTGGCGCCGGTCGGGGTCCACCTGGACCCACGTCGCGTCGAACCGCCGCGCGAGCTCGACGCCGTACCGGTCGGACGTGAGCACCGCGTCGACGGGCGGGTCGTCCGGGTCGAGGAGCGAGCGCATGACCTTGACGTGCTCGTCCCACGCGTGCGGGTCGGCGTAGTCGACGGGCGCGTCGTCGAGACCGTGGACGACGCGCGCGCCGGGGACCTCGGCGCGCAGCCACTCGGCGCGCAGGGCGGCGGGGATCGACTCGCTCGTGGAGGCGAGCACCTGGACGGTGACGCGCTCGCAGCGCGCGAGCGCGGTGCGGACGAGGTGCAGGTGGCCGGCGTGCGGCGGGTAGAACTTGCCGATGACGAGGCCGTGGGCGAGCCGGGTCACCGGGCCGGCTCCGCGTCGTCGGGCACGGGGGCGGGGGCCGGCCCGACGGCTCCCGGCTCGGCGGTGCCCGTGGCCGGCCCGGCGCCGTCGGGCCCGGCCGCCGACCACTCGCGCAGGCCCTGCACGCACAGCGCGACGAACCCGACGTAGAGCGCGGCGGTGAGCCACAGGCCCTGGCTCGCGTAGAGCCCGACGAGCACGACGTCCGTCGCGATCCAGACCCACCAGTTGCCGATCCACTTGCGCCCGAGCATGGTCTGCGCGAGCAGGCTCGACGACGTGGTCAGGGCGTCCCAGAACGGCACCGCGGAGTCGGTCCAGGTGGTGAGGACGGCGACGAGCGCCGCCGTGGTCGCCGCGGCGGCGACCAGCCCGACCACCCACGCCGCGCGCGGCGTGCCGTGCACGACGAGCCTTCCACGGTCGGTGCCGCCCCGCAGCCACCAGTACCAGCCGAGCGCGCCGAGCACGAGGTACACGACCTGGAGCCCGGCGTTCGCGTACAGGCCCGCGCCGGTGAACAGCACGAGGAACACGACGTTGTTGGCCAGCCCCACGGGGAACGTCCACACGTTCTGCCGCACCGCGAGCCACACGCACGCGGCGCCCGTGACGAACCCCAGGATCTCCTCGACGCTCACGGGCGCTCACTCTACGGGCGTGCCCGCGGAGCGCCGGCGGCCGCGACGGCACTGTGACGTGCGCCGCGCTCGGGGGCAGACGGGCCGTCGGGGCGTTACGGTCGGGACGAGCCCGGTCCCTCCCGGGCACCCCGACGTCGAAGGAGATCTCGCATGCCCACGCGTATCGCTCGTACCGCCTGGAACGGTGGACTGCAGGACGGTCAGGGCCAGGTCGAGCTGACGAGCTCGAAGGTCGGCACGTACGACGTCTCGTTCCCGCGGCGTGCCGCGGACGACGCGGGCGGTGTCACGAGCCCCGAGGAGCTCATCGCCGCCGCGCACTCGTCCTGCTACGCCATGCAGTTCTCGGCGGTGCTCGCCGAGGCCGGCGCGACGCCCGTCTCGCTCGAGGTGACCGCCGAGGTCACGCTCGCGCCGGACCCGGCCGGCGGCTTCCAGATCCCGACGATCGCGCTCACCGTCCGGGGCGAGGTCGAGGGCATCGACGAGGCCGGGTTCCAGCAGGCGGCCGAGACGGCCAAGGCGACGTGCCCCGTGTCGAAGGCGCTCGCGAGCGTCCCGACGATCACGCTCGACGCCGCGCTGGAGCGCTGACGCGCGCTCCCACCGCGCTGAGCACGACCTGAGGGTCGTTATCCGTCGGATAGCGACCCTCATGTCGTGCTCGGCGACGCCCGGGGTGGGTCAGCGGGGGAGGAGAGGGGGCGTCGACGTGCCCGCGCCGTCGCGGATCCCGTCGACGAGCTCGGCGAGCGTGTCCTTCGCGCCGTGGGCCGGGTGCCACCGCAGGAGCTCCCCGGCCAGGCTCGTGTCCAGCACGGGCACGCGCATCATCATGTCGAGCCAGCCCTCGCCCACCGGCACCAGGCGGGCCCGCCACGCGGCCGCGACGGCCGTCCGGGCCGTCCCGTAGGGGACGGTCCGCAGCGAGCCGTCCGCGACGACGTCCGCCACGTCCTGCGGCGTGAGCACCGTGGGGTGCGCGACGTTGAACGGCCCCGGGTGCCGACCGACCACGATGCGCGCGTACGCCTCGGCGACGTCCTCGGCGTGCACGACCTGGAGCCGCAGGCCCTCGGGGAGCGGGACGGTGGGCAGGGGCGCCCGGCGGAGCACGCGGGTGCCGAACGGGCCCAGGAAGTACCGCGCGATCTCGGAGGCGGCGTCGCGCTGGAACACCAGGGCCGAGCGGACGCGCGAGATGACGATCCCGCTGTGGCGGTCGACCTCGTCGAGGAGCGACTCCACGGCCGCCTTGTCCTCGGAGTACGACGAGCCGGGCACGCCCTCGACGGGCCAGCCCTCGTTGACCGGGGTGTCGCGCGCGTCGCCCGCGTACGGGGCGGGCGAGTAGGCGCCGACCGACGACGCGGCGACGAGGTGCGCGACCCCGGCGCGCTGCGCGGCCTCGACCACCCGTCGCGTGCCCTCGACGTTGACGCGGCGCAGGCGCTTGCGGTCGTGGCTCGGCTGGATCGCCCACGCGAGGTGCACGACGACGTCCGCCCCGGCGAACGCGGCGTCGAGCCGCTCGTCCGCGTCGGCCGCGGCGGCGTCCGCGTACCGCCACGTCGCCGCGTCGTGCGGGGCGCGCACGGTGCTCGAGCCGTCGGCTCGCGGCACGCGTCGCGCGACCGCCACGAGGGACGTCACGACGGGTTCGGCCGCGAGCCGGCGCAGCACCGCCGTGCCGACGTTCCCGCTCGCCCCGACGACCACCACGCGCATGCGCTGCCTCCCGACCTCGTCCGCGCCGCCCTGTGTACGTGTGCGGCGGCCGCTCTCCCGACGCTAGCCCGCCGCGCCCGAGTTCGCCCGGGCGATGGCGAGGACGGCGCCGCGCGCGGGCTCGGGGAGCTCGGGCACGAGGACGACGGTGCTCGCGAGGACGAGCCGTTCGATCTCCGCACGCGACAGGTCGCTGCCGCCGAGCCACGCGGCGGTGACGTTCTCGACGAGCGCGACCCAGCCCGCGGCGACGAGCCGCAGGCGCGGCGAGGCCAGGGGCGAGCCGGCCGTCGTCGCGGAGACCGTCGAGGTGAGGCGGGCGACGAGGCCCTCGCGGACGCGCGCGAGCGCCTCCTGCGTCGCGTCGTCCCCGCCGAGCGCGCCGCGCCAGAGGTCCTGCCAGACGAGGCGCCGGGCCTCGACCGCGTCGAGGAACGACGCGACCGCGAGCGCCGGGCGCTCCACGAGGGGACGATCGTCCGGTGCGACGGTCGCCGCCTCGAGCCCCGCCACGGCCTCGAGCGCGACGGCCCGCCGCAGCCCGGCGGTGGACCCGAAGTAGTGGAAGACGAGCGCCTTGGACGCCCCGGCCCGCGCGGCGACGGCCGCGGGCGTGAGCGAGTCCAGGCCCTGCTCGTCGGCCTGCCGCGCGGCGGCGTCGAGCAGCTCGCGACGGCGGTCGGCGGGTTCGCGGCGACGCCGCGAGCCGTGCGACGGGGCTGCCGCGTCGGCCGGGGACGGGGGATCGCCGGAGGGGGCGGGCGTGCGGGGCATGGCATCCGTTGTACGCGGTTGTTGACCACGAGTCAACAAGAGGCGTAGCGTTGTTGACCGTGAGTCAACGGCGTCCTCGGGAGGCCGGGGACCCACGAGAGGGAAGAGCCGGGATGCAGATCACGCTGACGGACGTCCGCGTCGACGGGCGGCGCGAGCCGATGCTCGAGCCGATCGACCTCGCCTGGTCCACGGGCGAGTGCGTGCTCGTCGCGGGCGAGCCCGGGCACGGGCACACCGCCCTCGCGCTCGTCGCCACGGGACGGTTCGACCCGTCCGCGGGCGACGTCCGGCTCCTGCCCGCGAGCACGCCGTCGCGCCGCGCCGGGCGCACGTCCCGCGGCGCCGCCGCGACCCTGCGCGACGTGACCGCCGTCGTCGACGTGCCCGGCATCAGCGAGCCCGACGACGCGCTCACCGTGTCCGACGTCGTCGCCGAGGGCCTCGCGCTCGCCGGGCGACGGTCGCTGCCCTCCGACGTGACGCGCTGGCTCGCCGACCACTCGCTCGCCGCCGACCGCGCGCGGCGCCTCGACCAGGTCCCCGGTGTCGTGCGCACCGCCCTGCTCGCGGCGCTCGCGGCCGAGGACCCCGACGTCCGCTTCCTCGTGCTCACGCTCCCCGACCGCCACGGCGGCGAGCCGTCGGGCTGGTGGGAGGTCGCGCAGTCGCTCGCCGGCGCGGGCTACGGCGTCCTGGTGCAGTGCACGCGCGCGTCGGCCCGCGACCTCGGCGTCGACCTCCCGCCCGCACGCGGCTCGTCGATCCACGAGCCACCCGTCGTCGCGCTGCGTACCCGCCCCACCCCGCTCGCCGAACCCGGGGTTGCGGCCACCCCTCCCGCCGAACCCGGCGACATCCCCGGGTTCGGCACCGATCCTGACGACGACCCCGGGGTCGACGCCGCCGCCGACCGTCAGGACGACACCGAGGAGGGACGATGACCGCGATCCGCCTCGGGCTGTCCGAGCTGCGCCGCCTCGCCGCGGGCACGCTGCCGCGTCTCGCCATCCTGGCGATGGCGCTCATCCCCACGCTCTACGCCGGGCTGTACCTGTTCGCGAACCACGACCCGTACGACAAGCTCGACCAGATCCCCGCCGCGCTCGTGGTGCTCGACGAGGGCACCACGACCACGGACGCCTCTGCCCAAGGGGGGACAGGCACGACGACGGCGCGTCACTTCGGTCGTGACGTCGCCGACCAGCTCCTCGACGACGGCGGGTTCGGCTGGGTGGAGACGAGCCAGGTCGACGCCGAGTACGGCGTGCGGTCCGGGCGGTACGACGCCGCGCTCGTCATCGGGCCGACGTTCTCCGCCGACCTTGCGTCCGCGGGCGAGTTCGAGCCCCAGCAGGCGAGCCTCACGCTCATCACCAACGACGCGAACAACTACCTCGCGCGCACGATCGCGGACCAGATCGTCGGGAAGGTGCGCGACTCGATCGCCGAGCAGGTGGGCACCGAGGCCGCCGACACGTTCCTGCGCGGCTTCGCGTCCATCCACACCAACCTCGCGGATGCCGTGGACGGCGCGGACCAGCTCCTCGACGGGTCGACGCAGGTCCGCGACGGCCTCGTCACCGCGGACGACGGCGCGCACACCCTCGCCGACGGCGCGGGGCAGGCCGCCGACGGCGCCGAGCGTCTCGACGCGAGCACCGGGACGCTCGCGGACGCCGTCGGGCGGCTCGACGACGGCGCCGAGTCCCTGGCCTCCGGGCTCGGGACGCTCCGCGGTGCGACGTCGTCGCTGCCCGACCAGACCCAGCAGCTCGCCGACGGTGCCGCGCAGGTCGCGGACGGGAACGCGCAGGTCGCGCAGTACGGGCAGCAGGCGGCCGCGGCCGCGGGCGAGGTGCTCCCGACGCTCGACACGATCCGCGGTGACGTCGACGCCCGGCTCGACCAGCTCGTCGCCGACGGCGTCATCGACCGGGCGACCGCGGACCAGGTGCGGGCGCAGGTCGGGCCCGTGCTCGACCAGCAGCGCGAGCAGGTCCAGGGCGCGGTCGACCAGGTCACCGCCGCGTCCGGGAAGCTGGACCAGCTCGCCGACGGGTCGCGCCAGGTGTCCGACGGCGCGGCCCGGCTCGCGGCCGCCACGCCGCAGCTGACCTCCGGCATCGCGAGCGCCGCCGACGGCGCGGACCGCCTCGCCGACGGCACCGGACAGCTCGCCGCCGCGACCCCGCAGCTCGTGGACGGCGTCTCGCAGCTCGCCGACGGCACGCGCCAGGTGTCCGACGGCGCGACCTCGCTCGCGGACGGCACGTCGCAGCTGCGCGACGGCTCGGGCGAGCTCGTCGACGGCGTGACGCAGCTCCGCGACGGGCTCGCGGAAGGACTGGGCCAGGTGCCGGACCTCGACGAGCAGACCCGGCAGGACACCGCCGAGACCATCGGCAACCCGGTGTCCGTGCAGAACGAGGCGCTGTCGTCCGCGGGGACCTATGGCGGCGGGCTCGCGCCGTTCTTCCTGTCGCTCGCGACGTGGATCGGCGCCTACGTGCTCTTCCTGCTCGTGCGCCCGCTGTCGTCGCGCGCCCTCGCCGCCGGGCGGTCCGGCCTGGCCACCGCCCTGGGCGGCTGGCTCACCCCGGCCGCGATCGGCGTCGTGCAGGTCGCGGCGATGTTCACCGTGACGAAGTTCGCGCTCGACATCGACCCGGTCCACGGCGTCGGGACCGCGCTGTTCCTCGTGCTGGTCTCCGCGACGTTCGTCGCGATCCTCCAGGCGCTCAACGTCTGGCTCGGCGCGGCCGGCCAGTTCCTCGGGCTCGTGCTCATGCTCGTCCAGCTCGTCACCGCGGGCGGGACGTTCCCGTGGCAGACGATCCCCGAGCCGCTGCGCTCCCTGCACCGGTTCCTGCCCATGACGTACGCGGTCGAGGGCCTGCGCCAGCTCCTCTACGGCGGCAACTCGGCGACCGTGACGCGCGACGTCACGGTGCTCGTCGTCGTGCTGGCCGCCGCCCTCGCCCTGACGACCCTCGCGGCCCGCAAGCAGCGCGTCTGGACGATCAAGAAGCTCCAGCCGGAGCTCGTCCTGTGAGACCAGGGTTCTACCTCGCGAGATAGAACCCTGGTCCCGCGAGATAGAACCGTGGTCGCGCGAGGTAGAACCGTGGTCTCGCGAGGTAGAACCGTGGTTCCACCGACGCCGGGGCGTCGCCACGCCCAGCCCGACGGCGGCGCGTAGGGTCGGCGCGGAGGTGGGAGCATGACGAAGCTCGCGGAGGCGTTGGCGCTGCGCGCGGACCTGCAGCGGCGACTCGCGCAGGTGGCGTCGCGCGCGGTCGCGAACGCGCGGCACCAGGAGGGCGAGGAGCCCGCGGAGGACCCGGTGGCGCTGCTTGCCGAGCACGACCGCATCGCGGCCGAGCTGGAGCAGCTGATCGCCCGCATCAACGAGGTGAACCTCACGACGGAGGTCGCACCGGGACTCACGATGACGCAGGCTCTCGCGCGCCGCGACGTGCTGCGGCTGCGGCACCGTGTCCGGGGAGACCTGGCCGACGCCGGCACCGCCACGCAGGACCGTTTCACCCGGACGGAGCTGCGGTTCGTCTCGGCGGTCGACGTCGCGGGGCTGCGTCGCGAGGCCGACGACGTCGCGCGCCGGCTGCGCGAGCTGGACACGGCGATCCAGCAGGCCAACTGGACGACGGAGGTCTGAGCACGACGGGAGTCGGTAGCCCCCGCGAGAGCGAGCACGACCCGGCCCGGGCAGGGCACTCCAGGTGACCGGAGGGCAGGTCCGCACAGGGTTTCCCTGGCACGGCGCAGCCCAGCACGGCGCACGACCGCACCGCGCACCCGGCATCGCGCACCACCGTGTGCTGGCTCGCAGGGGTGAGGGTGGGGTCGGGGACCTCTCGTCACAGCACCACCGGTCGCACCAGAGCACTGCTCCGACCGGGGTTCTACTTCATCGGAACACCGTTCTACCTCGCGGGACCAGGGTTCTACCTCGCGGGACCACGGTTCTACCTCGCGGGACCAGGGTTCTACCTCCCGGGACCGCGTTCTACTTGGGACCAGGGTTCTACTTCGGCAGACCAGGGTTCTACCTCGGCAGACCGGGGTTCTGGCTCGGCGAAGCGGTTCTGCCGCGCGGGGCCCGGGTTCCTCGGGGGTGGTTGGGTCGCCAGGGGGCGGACGCTCGCCCCGCACCCGGGTGCGAGGGTGCGAGAATCGCGACGTGTCCGCTGAGATCGACGCCACCCCGACCCCCGCCCCGCAGCACCACGGGAACGGCTCGCGGCGGTCCGGCTCCCGCGCGACGAGGTCGCCGGAGGCGGAGCGCGCGGCCGCTCTCCGCGAGGCCGAACGGGCGGCCGACGTCGCGCGCACGGCGCTCGCCGAGGCGCTGCGGACGGTCGTGCGCGGCATGGTCGACACCGCGACCCGGCGCCGCGCCGAGTACTCGACGGACGCCTCGAACTACCGGGTGGTGCCCGAGGCCGTGGTCTACCCCCACGACGCGGACGACGTCGTCGCGGCGCTCGACGTGCTGCGCGAGCTCGAGGTGCCGGTCACGGCGCGCGGTGCGGGGACGTCGGTCGCGGGGAACTCGATCGGGCCGGGCGTGGTCCTCGACTTCACGCGGCACGTGAACCGCGTGCTCGACGTGGACCCGGAAGCCCGCACGGCGCGCGTCCAGCCGGGCGTCGTCATGTCGGCGCTCCAGAAGGAGGCCGCGCCGCACGGGCTGCGGTTCGGGCCGGACCCGTCGACGCAGAACCGCGCGACGCTCGGCGGCATGATCGGCAACAACGCGTGCGGGCCGCACGCGGTCGCGTACGGGCGCACGGTCGACAACGTGCTCGAGCTCGACGTCGTCGACGGTCGGGGCCGCCGCTTCACCGCGGGCAAGGGCGACCCGACGTTCGCCGCGGTCCCCGGCCTGGCGGAGCTGGTGCGCGAGAACCTCGCGCTGATCCGCACGGAGTTCGGGCGGTTCGGGCGCCAGGTGTCGGGGTACTCGCTCGAGCACCTGCTGCCCGAGAACGGGTCCGACCTCGCCAAGGCGCTGGTGGGCACCGAGGGCACGCTCGTGACGATCCTCGAGGCCACGGTCCGCCTGGTGCCGGTGCCGTCCAAGCCGACGCTCGTCGTGCTCGGCTACCCGGACATGCCGTCCGCGGCCGACGACGTCCCGACCTTCCTGAACCTCAGCCCGCTCGCGGTCGAGGGCCTCGACGCGCGGCTCGTCGACGTCGTGCGTCGCGCCAAGGGCGACGCGTCCGTCCCGCCGCTGCCGCCGGGCGCCGGCTGGCTCATGGTCGAGGTCGGGGGCGCGACGCCCGAGGAGGCGATGGCGAACGCGGAGGCGATCGTCGCGGCGTCGGGCAGCGAGGCCACGATGATCCTGCCCGCGGGCCCCGAGGCGACCAAGATGTGGCAGATCCGGGCCGACGGCGCCGGGCTGGCGGGGCGCACGCCCGCGGGCGAGCAGGCGTGGCCGGGCTGGGAGGACTCCGCCGTCCCGCCGGAGAAGCTGGGCGACTACCTGCGCGACCTCGACGCGCTCATGGCGCGCTACGGCGTCGACGGCCTGCCGTACGGGCACTTCGGCGACGGGTGCGTGCACCTGCGCATCGACATCCCGCTCGAGGCGTCGGGGTCGGTGCTGCGCACGTTCATGCTGGAGGCGGCCGAGCTCGTCGCGAAGTACGGCGGTTCGCTGTCCGGCGAGCACGGCGACGGCCGCGCGCGCTCGGAGCTGCTGCCGGTCATGTACAGCCCCGAGGCGATCGCCCTCATGGAGCGGTTCAAGGCCCTGTTCGACCCGCAGGACGTCATGAACCCGGGCGTCGTGGTGCGCCCGAGCGCGATCGACGACGACCTGCGCCGCCCGCACGCGCACCCGCTGCTCTCGACGGTCGGCGCGCCGGGGACGCCCGGGACGAGCACGGCCGCGCCCGTGAAGGTCACCAAGATCTCGCGCCGCGCCGGCTACCAGGGCTTCTCGTTCGCGCACGACCACGGCGACATGACGCAGGCGGTGCACCGCTGCGTCGGTGTCGGCAAGTGCCGCGCGGACACCAGCGCCGCGGGCGGTTTCATGTGCCCGTCGTACCAGGCGACCAAGGACGAGAAGGACGTCACGCGCGCCCGCGCCCGCGTGCTCCAGGAGGCGGTGAACGGCACGCTCGTCGGTGGTCTCGCCGCGCCCGAGGTGCGCGAGTCGCTCGACCTCTGCCTGTCCTGCAAGGCGTGCTCGAGCGACTGCCCCGCAGGCGTCGACATGGCGCAGTACAAGTCCGAGGTCCTCTACCGTACGTACCGCGGCAAGCTGCGCCCGGTCGACCACTACTCGCTCGGCTGGCTGCCGATCTGGGCGCGGCTCGCGACCGGCATGCCGCGCCTGGCCAACAAGCTGCTCGGGTTCCGGCCGCTCGCGAAGGTGGTCCTGTGGGCGGGCGGCATGGACACGCGCCGCTCGATGACGACGTTCGCCGAGGTGCCGTTCCGCACGTGGTGGAAGCGCGGCGGCGCGACGCAGGGCGTGCCCGGCCTGCGCATCGGCCAGCGGCCCGGCCACCCCGTGCGCGACGAGCGGCCCAAGGTCGTGCTGTGGACCGACTCGTTCAGCGACAACATGTCGCCCGGCGTCCCGCAGGCCGCGGTCAAGGTCCTCACCGCGGCCGGGTACGACGTCGTCGTGCCCGACGAGCAGGCGTGCTGCGGCCTCACGTGGATCAGCACGGGCCAGCTCGACGGCGCGCGCAAGCGCCTGGAGAACCTGCTCTCGGTGCTCGGCCCGTACGCGGTGAACGGCATCCCGATCCTGGGGCTCGAGCCGTCGTGCACCGCCGTGCTCCGCTCCGACCTCGTGGACCTGTTCCCCGACGACCCGCGCGCCCGGGCCGTCTCCGCCGCGACGCGCACGCTCGCCGAGCTCCTCACGTCCGTCGACACCGCGCCGGGGCGCGAGTCCGGGTGGCGCATGCCCGACCTGTCCGACGTGACCGCCGTCGTGCAGCCGCACTGCCACCAGCACTCGGTCATGGGGTTCGCCGCGGACGAGCGGCTGCTGCGCGACGCGGGCGCGACGATCAAGGTCCTCGCCGGCTGCTGCGGCCTCGCGGGCAACTTCGGCATGCAGAAGGGCCACTACGAGACGTCGGTCGCCGTCGCGGAGAACGCGCTGCTGCCCGCGCTGCGCGACGCCGCCCCGGGCGACGTGTACCTCGCGGACGGGTTCTCCTGCCGTACCCAGGCCGACGACCTCGCCGGCGTGCAGGGCAAGGCTCTCGTCGAGCTCCTCGCCGAGCGGCTCTGAGCGCCGGGCGTCCGGCGTGCCCGACGGCGCGCGGTCGCCCGGGTGGGCCGTCAGCCGCGCACGGGGTGCACGTCCGTGATCGTGTAGCACTCCTCGTCGTCGATCGCGCGCGGCATCGGGTCGAGCGTGAGCGACGTCGGGTACCCGAGGTCGCCGTCGAACGCCACGTCGGTGACGTCGTCCTGGCGCTCGTCGAGGAGGTCGAGGAACCCGTCGATCGTGCGGCCCCCGCTCTCGACGTAGGACTCGGGGGTCATCTCCAGGTGCGCGAGGCTCGCGGAGACCGCGACCACCTCGCCGCCCGCGACCTCGACGTCGAAGTCCCCGACGAGGTTCCGCTCCCCGCACGACGACGTGAGCGTGAACCCGTAGTGGTCGTACCCCGCTGCGGCCCACCGGTCCCGCGCGCCTGCGAGCCCGGCGACCGGTGACGCGACGCCCGCGCACGCGGTCACGAGCGGCGCGGCGAGGAGCCCGCCCAGGGCGAGCACCGTCGTGGTCCACGACGGGCGGGTGCGACGGTGCGGCGTCCTCTCCATGCCCTGCTCGTGTGCCGACGACGCACGGTCTTGCGGCAAGCCGACTCGGCGATGCGCCGGGCGACCTCACGCGCCGGTCTGCGCGGCGCGGACGGCGTCGGCGAGTCGGGCGACTGCCTCGCCGACACGGGCGTCGGCGAGGTTGCCGTACCCGAGCACGAGGGTCGTGGACCGGTCGGCGGGGCGCACCTGATAGCGGCGCAGGTCGACGACGGTCACCTCGCGTCGGGCAGCCTCGCGCACGACGGCCGCGGCGTCGGGCGCGGGATCGTCCGGCGCGCTCGGCAGGGAGAGCAGCGCGTGCATCCCTGCCGCGATGCCGCTCACCGCGGCGCCAGGCAGCTCGCGGGCGAGCGCGCCGAGCACGGCGTCGCGACGGCGGCGGTACCGGCCGCGCGCGGCGCGCAGGTGCCGGTCGTACCCGCCCGAGGCGACGAACCGCGCGAACGTGAGCTGGTCGACCGTGGACGGGGCCGTCGCGCCGTGCGGAGTGGCCGCGCGCACCACCGACTCGCGCCACCGCGCGGGCACGACCATCCACCCGACGCCGAACGCCGGGCTCATCGTCTTGCTCACCGAGCCGAGCAGGACCACGCGGTCGGGGTCGAGCTGCTGGAGCGCGGCGACGGGCCGGCGGTCGTACCGGAACTCGGCGTCGTAGTCGTCCTCGATCACGACGCCGTCGACGGCACGGGCCCACGCGAGGACCGCCTCGCGCCGCTCGGGCGCCAGCGCGGCGCCGGTAGGGAACTGGTGCGCGGGCGTGAGGAGCGCCGTCCGCGCCCCGGTCCGTCGTGACGCCGCGACGAGCGCGTCGACGTCCGCGCCCGCGTCGTCCACGGGGACCGGGACGGGCGTGAGACCGACCCGCGTCGCGACGTCGCGTAGCACCGACCAGCTCGGGTCCTCCACGAGGACGTGTGTGTGACCTGCCTCGACGAGCGCGGCGGCGACGCGCGCCATGCCGTCGGTCGCGCCGCGCGTGAGCACGACGGCGTCGTCCGGCCCCGCGACGACGCGCGCCCGGCGCAGGTGGCCGGCGACGACGGCTCGCGCGTACGGGTGCCCGGCGGGGGCAGGCTGGCCGAGGTCGTCGTTCGACGCGTCCGCGAACGCCTCGCGCGCCGCGCGGAGCCACGGGTCGCGGGGCACGTGCCGGAGGTCGGGCACACCGGGCGCGAGGTCGAACCGGGCGCGCGCGGCGTGGGTCCTGCCGGTGTCGGTCCGCCGGGCGTCCACGACGGCGCGCGCGGGTCTACCGTCCGCCGCCCGTTCGCGGCTCCCGCCAGACCCGCCACGACCCGCGCGCGCCGCCGTCCCCGCCGTGCTCGTTGGCCGCTCGAGCAGGGCGCCCGTCCCCGCAGGGCTCGTCGGCCGGGCTGCGGCGGAGACGCGGGTCGCGGAGCCGGTGCGCGCCTCGAGGAAGCCCTCGGCGACGAGCTGGCCGTAGGCCTCGGTGACGACCCACCGCGACACCCCGAGCGTCTCGGCGAGCTGGCGGCTCGGCGGCAACGCCGCCCCGACGGGGACACGGCCGGTGTGCACGGCGTCGCGGACCGCGCGCTCCAACCGCTCGACGCGAGAGCCCGGCCCCGTCCCCAGGTCGAGCAGCGCCTCCCACGCGAGCTCCGCCGTCGTGCCGGGTCCGGCTCGACGGCGATTGGTCTGGTGCATGGCCATGGAATCGGACCGTACACCCGTGCCGATCGCTCCGTAGCGTGGAGCACGTCATCGGGACCACGGATCCACCACGGACCGCTCGGACCACCGAGCACCATGTAGCAGGGAGACCACCATGCGGTACCGCACCATCGGCGACGGGCGCACCTCCTTCGACGTGTCGACCCTGTGCCTCGGCACCATGAACATGGGCACGCTCGTCGACGAGGACACGTCGTTCGCGATCCTCGACCGCTACCTCGAGGCGGGCGGCACGTTCCTCGACACGGCGAACAACTACAACGCCTGGGGGCTCGGCCACGGGCGCGACAGCGAGGACCTGCTGGGCCGCTGGCTCGCGAGCCGCGGCGTGCGCGACGAGGTCCGCATCGCGACCAAGCTCGGCGCGGCGAAGAAGGACCCCACCCTGCCGCTGCAGAACGTCGAGCCCACGAACTTCCAAGGCCTGGGCGCCGACGTCATCGGGTACGAGGCGCACGAGAGCCTGCGCCACCTCGGCGTCGACCACCTGGACGTGCTCTACGGGCACGTGGACGACGTCGAGACGCCGCTCGCCGAGACCGTCGGCGCGTTCGGCAAGCTCCAGGCCGAGGGCGTCGTCGGCATCACGGGCATCTCGAACGTCGCGCTGTGGCGCGTCGTCGAGGCGCGCGAGGAGGCGCTGCGGCAGGGCGTCGCGCCCTACGGGCTCGTCCAGCAGAACTACACCTACGCCTACCCGACGCCGGAGGTGGGCCGGCACAACTGGGCGTCGTACGAGCTGCTCGACTACGCGGCGTCCACCGGCGTCGACGGCCGCCCGCCGCTCGCGGTCACGGCCTACTCGCCGATCCTCCAGGGTGCGTACGTGCGCCGCGACAAGCCGCTGTGGGACGGGTTCGACCACCCGACCACGCGCGAGCGCATCCGGCTCCTGCACGAGGTCGCGGGCGAGCTCGGCGCGACGCCCAACCAGGTCGTGCTCGCGTGGCTCCTCGGCGGTGCGCACCCGGTGGTCCCGATCATCGGGCCGAGCACGGTCGAGCAGCTCGACGAGCTCCTGGGGGCTGCCGACCTCGAGCTCGACCCGGAGCTGCGCGCCCGCCTCGACGCCGCCTGAGCCCGCGTGTCCGCCCGGCCCGATGCCCCGCCGTCGGGCCGGGCTGGGCCGGCCTGCCACCATGGGGCCGTGCCCACCACCGTCGTACGCGTCCGGCCGGACGACTGGCGCGACCTCCGGGACGTCCGCCTGCGCGCGCTCGCGGACGCGCCGTCCGCGTTCGGCTCGACGCTCGCGCGCGAGGTCGCCTTTCCCGACGACGTCTGGCACGAGCGCGCGACGCAGGGCCGCACGCTTGTCGCGCGGACGGTGCCCGACGACGTCACGCCCGACGACGGCGGCCCGGCCGGAGGCGACCGGTCGCCCGGTCCGGTGGTCGGCGTCGCCGCGGTCGTCCTCTCGCCCGACGACCCGACCGTGGCCGAGCTCGTGTCCGTGTGGGTCGACCCGGGCGCGCGCGGCACCGGCGTCGCGGCGGCGCTCCTGCGTTCCGCCGACGCGCTCGCCGCCGAGCTCGGGGCGCGGACGCTCGCGCTCTGGGTCACCATCACGAACGCCCGCGCGCGCCGGCTGTACGAGCGCGCGGGCTTCGCGCCCACCGGCGAGACCAAGCCCCTCCCGAGCGACCCGCGCCTCCTCGAGCTGCGGATGACGCGGCACGTCGCCGGGTAGGGTTCGGGGACCCGCTGCCGGACCGTGCCGAGGGGGCCACGTGGAGTTCCAGGACGTCGTCCGACGCCGTCGCATGGTGCGCCGGTTCACCGACGAGCCGGTCGCGCCGGACGCGGTCGACCGCCTCGTGCGCAACGCGGTCCGCGCTCCGAGCGCGGGGTTCTCGCAGGGGTGGTCGTTCCTCGTCCTCACCGAGCCCGACGACGTCGCGCGCTTCTGGTCCGCGAGCTCGCCCGAGCAGCCCGAGCGGAGCATGAGCGCGTGGCTCGCCGGGATGCGCACCGCGCCCGTGCTCGTCGTGGTCCTCACGTCGAAGGCCGTCTACCTCGACCGGTACGCCGAGGACGACAAGGGCTGGGCCGACCGCGACGAGAACCGGTGGGCCGTGCCGTACTGGCACGTCGACGCCGGGATGGCCGCGCTGCTCATGCTCCAGACCGCCGTCGACGAGGGGCTCGGCGCGTGCTTCTTCGGCGTCGCGCCCGGCGAGGTCGCGCGGCTGCGCGCCGCGTTCGGCATCCCCGACGCGTACGCCCCGACCGGGGTCGTCGCCGTCGGGCACCCGGCCGACCGGGCGACCACGGGCTCGCCGCGGCGCCGCGCGCGCAAGCCGCTCGACGACGTCGTGCACCGCGGCCGCTGGGGAGGCCGGCCGTAACCTGCGCGCCCGGGACGCTCGCCGTCAGGCGTCGCGGTCGCGCAGCGCCGGGACGTGCAGCCCGACGACGGCGCGCGCGTCCGCAGGCAGCTCGCCCCAGTCCTCGGCGGTGTCGAGGTCGACCGCCGTCCCGGGCCGCTGCACGACGGCGGCCCGCAGCCCGAGCCGCTCGGCCTCCGCGACGTGCGCCGCGCGGCTGCCCGGTCCGAACCGGAACCGGAACCCCGCGTCGACGGGACCGCCGCTCGGCCGAGCACGAGGTTCGTGGCGTTCTGCGCCGCTGACCGACGGCAGCCCGGTGCTCGACGGCGAGGAGGCGGGGGGTCCGAGGACGAGCAGGTTCGTGCCCGCTCCGACCCGGTCCGTCGCGACGACGACCGGGGCGTCCTCGGCGAGCAGCGCCGCCACGTCCGCGGTCGTGAGCGCGGGCAGGTCGGCGTGCGCCACGAGGAGCCGCACCGGGCCCTGGGTCGCCGCGTCCTCCGACGCGATCTCCCGGCCCAGCTCGACCGCCGCGTCCAGGCCGGGCCGGTCCGCGGGCTGGAGCACGATGCGCAGCCGGTCCGCGTCCTCGGTCAGCAGGGGGAGCCCGTCGGCCTCGCCGGTGTGCGCCGCGTCGGCGGGCTCGTCCACCACGACGTCCCGCAGCGCCCGCCACGTGAACCGCGAGTCCGACGTCACCACGACCACGCGCTCCACGCCGTCGCTCGCGAGCAGCGTCCCCACGACGTGCCGCGCGAGCACGGCGATCAGCCTGCTGCGCGACGCGGGGTCGAGGACGTGCGCGAGCCGTGACTTGCCGGACGACCCGTCGCGCAACGGCACGACGGCGACCACGCGCCCCGGTCGGGCGGTGGCACCCGGGCGGGCGTCGCCGTCGGGCAGCGCGAGGTCACCCACGAGCGACCCCCGCCGACGCGAGGAGCGTGCGCGCGAGGCGCTCGCGGCCCTCGGCACCGCCCATGACGGTGTCCGTGACGACGACGTCCATCCCGAGCGCGCGGACGGCGTCCGCGAGGTGCGCGTCCTCGTCGTCGATCACCATGACGTCGACCAGGCCCGCGTACAGGCGCGCGACGCCGAGCGCCGAGACCTCGTGCCCGAGGGTCGTGAGGATCTGCGCCGCGGGGCCCTTGATCGCGCGGCCGCCGACGATGGGGCTCACCGCGACGCGACGCGCGGTCGTCCCGGCGAGCGCGTGCCGCACGCCCGCGACGCCCAGCACCGGCTCCACCGACAGGAACGGGTTCGACGGCGCGACCACGACGACGTCGGCGCCCGCCACCGCGTCGAGCACGCCGGGCGCCGGGCGCGCGGCGTCGATGCCGTCGTAGACGAGACCCAGCACGTCGTCCGCGTGCCGCCGGCCCACGAAGTACTCCTGGAACCCGAGGCGTCCCGCGGGTGTGTCGACGAGCGTCGCGACGCGGTCGTCGGTCACGGGCAGCACACGCGCCCGGACGCCGAGCGCGGACGTGAGCTGCGCGGTGACGTCGGAGAGCGGAGCGCCCGCCCGCAGCTGGGCCGTCCGCACGACGTGCGTCGCGAGGTCGCGGTCGCCGAGCGTGAACCACGTGTCCTCGCCGAGCCGGCCCATCGCCTCCAGCGCGGCGTACGTCTCGCCGACCACGCCCCAGCCGCGCTCCTCGTCCGCGAGCCCGGCGAGCGTGTACGTCACCGTGTCGAGGTCGGGCGAGATCCACAGCCCGTGCAGCTCGACGTCGTCCGCGACGTTGACGACGACCGTGAGGTCGGCCCCGGCGAGGTCCAGGCCGTGCGCGAGGCGCGCCCCGCCGACCCCGCCCGCGAGCACGGTCACGCGGTCGGTGCGGTGTTCTGCTGTCACGACGACGAGCCTACGTCGGAGGGGCGGAGGCCACGGCGCTGCCCGGGCGCCTCGGCGCGGGCCGGAGCACGGAGCCGTGCCACGATGGGTCCATGGCCGTCTTCGCCTTCTCCGTCGCTCCGCTCGGTGCCGGCGAGTCCGTCGCGGACTCCGTCGCCGAGGCCGTCCGCATCGTCCGCGAATCGGGCCTGCCCAACCGCACCACCGCGATGTTCACCGAGATCGAGGGCGACTGGGACGCCGTCATGCCCGTGATCCAGCGCGCCACCGAGGCCGTGGGCGCGGGCGGGCACCGGGTCTCGCTCGTCATCAAGGCCGACATCCGGCCGGGTCGCACGGGCGAGCTCACGGGCAAGGTCGAGCGGGTCGAGGAACGCCTCGCCGCCGAGTCCGAGGAGACCGGGCACGCCTGACCTGCGGTGGCGTCGCGGGACGACGTCGCAGGGTTCCGGTGCGGCGCCTCCAGGACGGTTCGACCGGTTCGACGGACTTGACCGCCGACGTAGGCTATGGCGCAAACGCACCCGCCCAGGTCGCGTTCCGCTGCCGCAGGAGATCTCCCGATGCCCCTCTTCGAGGTGGACGCCGAGCGTCCCGTACTGGTCCAGCCGCCCCAGCCGGCAGGTGCCTTCGGGACCGACGCGCAGCGTGTCGTCGACGGCAACATCGAGGGGCTGCTGGGCGAGCAGATCTTCCCGGTCGCGCAGGGCACGTCCGACGACGAGCCCCACCTCCTCGCGCTCGACGCCGCCGGCCTCCCGGTCGTCATCGAGGTCACCGCGGAGCTCACGGAGGAGGCCCTCACCGCGGCGCTCAACCACGCCGGCCGTGCCGGGCGACTCACGCGCGCCGAGCTCGCCGCCCGCTACACCGGCGGAGCGTCGCGGTTCCAGCAGGACGTGGCCGCGTTCTACGACAACGTCCCGCTCACGCGCTCGCAGGCGACCGCCCGCGCGACGGGCGCCCGCCTCATCGTCATCTGCTCCAGCGCCGCGCCCGGCATCCAGGACGCGCTCGACTTCCTCCGGCAGCCCGGCTCCCCGGTCTCCGTCCTGCGCCTCGGCGTCGTGCACGGCGCGGACGGCCGCCGCTTCGTCGACGTGTCCCCCCTCGCCATGACGCGCGACAACCCCGCACCACCCGCGGCACCCGAGCCCCGCCGGGGCCGTGCCGTCGCTCCCGGTTCCGACTTCGCGGACGGCGTCGCCGTGGGCCGAGCCCTGACCGGCAAGTTTCCCGTGGTGACGCGGCAGGCCGCGCAGTCCCGGGCCGAGCGCCGTCGTGCCGCCGAGCTCGAGCCGCGCGTCGGCTCCGCGATCGCGCCCACCCCGGCGGACGAGACCGGCCCCCTCGCCGCGCCGGCACCGACCGCCGCGCCGTCGGAGCCGTCGCACGCCGAGCCTCCCGTCCTGGACTTCGTGCCCCTCGACGACCCGCTCACCGCCCGGACCGTGCCCGACGCCGCGTCCGCCGGCTGGGCCGACCGCCGGCCCGTCGAGGCCGGCGACGACGTCCCGACGCCGCGCACGTCGATCCTCACGCGCGAGTCGATCCGCACCCGCGAGTCGATCCGGACGCGGGAGTCCTACCTCACGCACGAGTACGGCGAGCAGCGCAGCCCGTCGCGCGAGCAGCCGTACGACCCGCTGTCGTACCACCCGCCCGTCGACCTCGACCCGGTGCCCGCTCCGGCGCCCGCGAGCCGCGACGTCGTCCCCGTGCCGCCCCCGCCCTCCGCGGACGTTCCGCTCGGTCCCGACGACGACCCCGACCTCGTCGCGCTCGCGCGCGCTTTGGGCACCCCGCGCCAGCTCGTCTGGTCACGTCCGCGCCGCGGCCAGCGCTTCGAGGCCTTGCTCCAGCCCGACGGCTACATCGAGCTGCCCGACGGCGCGCGCTTCCGCCACCCGGACCTCGCCGCCGTCGCCGTGTCGGGCACCCACACCGCCGACGGCTGGAGCGTCTGGCGCCTCGGCACCGACGACGGCCCCACCCTCACCGACGCCTTCCGAGAGCACCACGCCTGACCGGCCGGCGCGTGCGGGCAGGCATCGGGCCCGGTCTCCCCTCGGAGGCCGGGCCCGTCTCGTGCCCGCAGCGGGTCTGGCCCGTCAGTCGGTCGAGCGCACCATGGTGCGGATCCCGACGGCGAGTCCGACGGCGGCCGTCACGACGGCGGCTACCCACCCCCACGCGGCCGCCGAGGCCGTGAGGTCGCCGGCGAACAGGGCGCGCTCGGCGTCGACGACGTAACGCAGCGGGTTGACGTCGGACGCCACCTGCATCCAGCGGGGCCCCGTCTCCAGCGGCAGGAGCATGCCGGACAGGATCATGAGCGGGAAGACCAGCGTCTGCTGCACGACCCAGAACATCCAGTCCTGCTTGCGCACGGCGAGTGCGAGGGCGTAGCTGAGGGACCCGATCCCGACGCCGAACACGGCGAGCAGCGCGAGCCCGACGACGGCGCCGGCGGGATGGAGCTCGAACCCGAACGGGAGCATGACGAGCACCACGACGACCGACTGCGCGACGATCGGGACCATCTCCTTGAGCGCGCGGCCCACGAGCAGCGAGGCCCGGGACAGCGGGGCGACGAGCATCCGCTCGTGCGCGCCGGTCTGGAGCTCGACGAGGAGGTTCGCCCCCGTGGTGGAGGTTCCGAAGAGAGTCGTCATGACGAGGATCGAGGGGACGAACCACTGCCAGACGTTGCCGCCCAGGACCTCCTGGCCGGTCGCCGTGCCCCCGAGCGACCCGACGAGCAGAGGGCCGAACAGCGCGAGGAAGACGATCGGCTGGACGAGACCGAACAGCACGGAGAACGGGTCGTGGACGACGGGCCGCAGCTCGCGGACGAGCACGAGCCCGGTGTCGCGCGCGAAGGCGGCGAGCCCGCGGTGTGGGCGGGGACCGGTGGCGGCCCGGCGCGGGGCGACGCCGGTGGGGGCGATGTCTACGGTGCTCATGCTGCGGTCCTCTCGGTGGGGCGGGCGCCCTCGGCGAGGGCGTCGGTCGGGGTCGTGGCACCTGCCTCGCGCAGGCTGCGCCCGGTGAGCGCGAGGAACACGTCGTCGAGCGTGGGCCGGTGGACCTGCGCCGTCTCGACGGCGATGCCGTCGGCGTCGGCGGCACGCAGCAGGCGGGGCAGGTAGGCGTCGCCCCGCTCGGCCCGCACCTCGAGCGTCGGTGCGGCGTCGTGCCCGACGCCGGGGGCGCCGTCGGGCGTGCGGATCGCCTCGCGGAAGCCCTCGACCCGGCGGGCGAGCGCGACGAGCCGCGCGGCGTCGTCGTGCACCGGGCCCTGCGGGGACGCGAGGGTGACGACGACGCGGTCCCCGGCGAGGTCGGCCTTGAGGTTCTCGGCGGTGTCGTCCGCGATGACCTGGCCGTGGTCGACGACGACGACGCGCTCGGCCATGGTGTCGGCCTCGTCGAGGTAGTGCGTCGTGAGCACGATCGTCATGGGCTCGCCCGTGGCCGCGAGCGTGTCCTCGCGCATGCGCAGGACGTGGTCCCACAGGTTCGCGCGGTTGTGCGGGTCGAGGCCGGTCGACGGCTCGTCGAGGAACAGCAGCGACGGCGCGTGCACCAGGCCCATCGCGACGTCGAGCCGGCGACGCTGTCCGCCGGAGAGGTCGGACACCTTGCGCCTGCCGTACGACGCGAGCTCGAGGGAGTCGAGGAGCTCGTCGGCGCGGCGTCGCGCGGTGCGCCGGTCGAGGCCGTGGATGCGGCCCTGGCTCGCGAGCTCGTCGACGGCACGCTGCGCGTGACCGGCGCCGTTGCCCTGGCCGACGTAGCCGATGCGGTGCCGGACGGCGTCGGGCTCCGCGACGACGTCGTGGCCCGCGACCGTCGCCGTGCCCGACGTGGGGCGGATGAGCGTGGTGAGCATGCGGAGCGTGGTCGTCTTGCCGGCGCCGTTGGGGCCGAGGACGGCGACGAGCTCGCCGGGTGCGACGTCGAGGTCGATGCCGCGCACGGCGCGCACCGTGGCGCTCGCGTCGCGCCCGACGGCGAAGTCCTTGGTCAGTGCTCTGGTGCGGATCACAGTGGCTCCTCCTGGGTGTGCTTGGTGCGTCGAGAGCGACGTTGCCAGGGGTAGAGGACAGCTACGGTCCTCTACTCCGTGCCACCCTGAGGTCATGCTCGAGACCTCTGGACGACTGCTCCGGCTCCTCTCGCTGCTCCAGGCACGCCGGGACTGGCCGGGTTCCGCGCTGGCCGAGCGGCTCGACGTGAGTCCCCGCACCGTGCGGCGCGACGTCGACCGGTTGCGCGAGCTCGGCTACCCGGTCCGCGCGACGAAGGGGCCCGACGGCGGGTACCGGCTCGACGCCGGCGCGGACGTGCCGCCGCTCCTCTTCGACGACGAGCAGGCGGTCGCGGTCGCGATCGCCCTGCGCACCGGGACGCTCCCCGGGGTGGAGGACGCCGCGGCGCGCGCGCTCGCGACGATCCGCCAGGTCATGCCCGCGCGCCTGCGCACGCGCATCGACGCGCTCGAGGTGACGGCCGTGCCGGGCGGGAGGGAGCGGGCCCTGCCCGCCGTCCGGGCCGACGTGCTGGTGGCCGTCGGCTCGGCAGCCACCGAGCGTCGTGTCCTGCGGTTCGACTACGAGGGCGGGACGGGCGAGGTGCTCCGTGCTCCGGGCCAGGGGTCCGGGGAGGGGTTCCGTGCGCCACGCCGGGCGGAGCCGCACCATGTCGTCACGTGGGGCGGCCGGTGGTACCTCGTCGCGTGGGACCTCGACCGGGACGACTGGCGCACGTTCCGGATCGACCGGATGACGCCGCGCGAGGGCGTCGGAGCGCGGTTCGAGCGTCGGGCGCTGCCCGCCCCGGACGTGGCGACGTTCGTCGCCGAGCGCTTCACGCAGCCCGAGATGCCCGTGCGGGGCACGGTCGAGCTCGAGCTGGACGCCACCGTCGTGGCGGCATGGGCCGGCACGGACGCCCTCGTGGAGGCGGTGGAGAAGGGGCGGTGCCGTCTGACGGCGGGTTCCTGGTCGTGGGGCGGGCTCGCCGCGTGGTTCGGCATCTTCGACGCGCCCTTCACCGTCGTGGGACCGGACGACCTCCGTGCGGCGGTGGCCCGTCTCGCGGCGCGCGCGACGGCGGCAGCCGGGCCCCCTCCGCCGTGGGACGCGGCGGAGGCGACCGCGACGCGCGCACCGGGGCGAGAGGCCCCGGAGGGGAGTGGCCCGGGTCACGGCGACGCGAGTTGACCTCCCGCCTCGGGACCCCGTAATGTTCTCGAGGTCGCCCGGCAGGGAGGAACAGACACCACGGCACAGCTCCTCGGAGCAGATGCGAAGTGGCTGGTCCCCCGGGTGAAACTTCCACCAGATTCTCGGAGCACAGTGCTGCGCCGCGAGCGAGGTGGGGGTGTCTGGATCAGGTACATTTCTGAACGGAAATCCGGTTTTGCCGGTCCGGGACGAACGGCCGGGTCTGGTAGGATTCAGAACGAAGGAAACGCCCCGCGCAAGGGCCTCGGGAACGAGGTCGGAGGCGGTGTGTGTCGGTTGTTTGAGAACTCAACAGTGTGCTTGTTAGTCAATGCCAAATTTTTTGTCCCTGTGGCATGGCTGGCTGTTCCTGCCCGT
>NZ_JAFGYF010000007.1 GCF_016921195.1 Cellulosimicrobium cellulans | reverse complement strand
GCATTGACTAACAAGCACACTGTTGAGTTCTCAAACAACCGACACACACCAACTCAGCACCACCCGACCGGGCAGAACCTCGCTTGGGGCAACTTCTCCACTCTACCAGGTCCTCGACGCCCCCTCCAACTCGGTGCTTCGAGCGGAGAAAGCCGGGGAACCAGCAGCCTCGATCGTGTGACGGCGCACGAGGCTCCGCGTCCTTCTCGAGGGGGTACCGCCCGGGGGACCAGCCACCGTCTCGTGCGATCGAGACTCGGTGTCCGTTCCTCCCTGCCGGGCGAACGTCGAGAACACTACACGCGCTCCGCGCGGGTGCCAAATCCGTGCGTTGCGCACCCTCGGCGCCGGCTCGGCACGCCCGTCCTGCGCCCCCACAGTGCCGGACGAGCGGCCCGCGCTCGGTGCGCAGCGACGTGACGACGAGGGGCCGGACCGCTCCATGCGGTCCGGCCCCTTCGTCCTCGCGGCGAGGCGGCTGCTCAGCCTGCGGCGCCGTCGGCCACGGCGACCCCGAGGGTCTTCTTCCCCCGGCGGAGGAGGGCGTACTGCCCGTGCAGCAGGTCGTCCGCCGCGAGGACGGCGTCCTCGCTCGTCACCTTGACGTTGTTGAGGTACGCCCCGCCCTCGGCCACCGCACGACGCGCGGCTGCCTTCGAGGCGACGAGCCCGGAACCCGCGAACAGGTCGACGACGGGGTCGCCCACCCGCGCCGTCGTGCGCGGCAGCTCGGCGACCGCAGCGCCCAGGGTCTCCGCGTCCAGACCGACGAGCTCGCCCCGGCCGAAGAGCGCCTGGCTCGCAGCGATCACGGACGCCGTCGCCTCCGCCCCGTGCACGAGCGTCGTGACGTCCGAGGCGAGCGCGCGCTGCGCCTCGCGCGCCCCCGGCCGCTCGCGCACCGCGGCCTCGAGCTCGGCGATCTCCTCGCGCGTGCGGAACGTGAAGATCTTCAGCCAGCCCACCACGTCCTCGTCCGCGGCGTTGAGCCAGTACTGGTAGAAGGCGTACGGGCTCATCATGTCGGGCGCGAGCCAGACCGCCCCGCCCTCCGTCTTGCCGAACTTGGTGCCGTCGGCCTTGGTGATGAGGGGCGTCGTGAGCACGTGCACGGCCGCGCCCTCGGTCTTGCGGATGAGCTCGACGCCTGACAGCAGGTTGCCCCACTGGTCGTTGCCGCCCGTCTGGAGGGACACACCGTGCCGGCGGTACAGCTCGAGGAAGTCGATCCCCTGGAGGATCTGGTAGCTGAACTCGGTGAAGCTGATGCCCTCCTCCGAGCGCAGGCGGCGCGCGACGGTGTCCTTCGCGAGCATCGTGCCGAGCCGGTAGTGCTTGCCGACGTCCCGCAGGAAGTCGATCGCCGACAGCTCGGAGATCCAGTCGAGGTTGTTCACGAGCCGGGCCGGGTTCTCGCCCTCGAAGTCGAGGAAGCGCGAGACCTGCGACTTCAGCCGCTCGGTCCACTCCGCGACGGTCTCCTTGGTGTTGAGCACCCGCTCGCCCGACTGGCGCGGGTCGCCGATCATCCCCGTCGCCCCGCCCACGAGCGCCACGGCGCGGTGGCCCGCGAGCTGGAGGTGACGCAGCACGACGAGCTGCACGAGGTGGCCGTGATGAAGGCTCGGCGCCGTCGGGTCGAAGCCGCAGTAATAGGTGATCGGGCCCTCGGCCAGCGCGGCGCGCAGCGCGGCCTCGTCGGTGGACTGCGCCACCAGGCCTCGCCATTGCAGCTCGTCGAGAACGTCGCTCACTTCTGCTCCTTCGTCAGGTGCCCACGGTCCGGGCACGTGCGTCGCCGCCCGTGCAGGCGGCGGGTCCTAGTCTGCCGTGCCGCGCGACCGCCGTCGGCCACCGCCCGCCGGACGGCCGGCGCGTCCGGCGGACCCGACGCCGTCGCGGCCGCCCGCGCGGCCCGACCGCGCGGTCACCGCGCCCTGGCGCTCACACGGCGGTAGGCCGAGACCGTCGGGTCGCCCGCGAGCCAGTAGCGCCACGGGTACAGGTCTCCGTCTCCCCCGTCACCCGAGACGCCGACGCGCGGGCCCGTCGCGATCGCCGGGCGCAGCGACCCGGCGGCCGCGCGGTGCAGCACGAGCTCGCCCTCGGGGTCCGTCAGCTCCGCGCCGTACTGGCGCAGGTCCAGGTCGAGCGCGACCGCGAGGCGCGCGGGACCCCGGGCGATCTGGCGGTCCGAGTCGCACCGCCCCGCGGCGAGCCGGCGCGACCGCGCGAGGTCGACGCCGTCGGTCACCTCACCCGCGCGCAGCAGGACGGCGGAGGCGCGGCCCACCGGCCCGCAGACCACGTTGACGCAGTGGTGCAGGCCGAGGTGCCGGTACACGTAGAGCCGGCCGGGCTCGCCGAACATCGCGCGGTTGCGTTCCGTCCGTCCGCGGAAAGCGTGCGACCCCGGATCGCGCTCGCCGTCATAGGCCTCGACCTCGGTGATCCGCAGCGTGACGTCACCGTCCGCGCTGCGCCGCGTGAGGAACGACCCCAGGAGGTCGCGCGCGACCTCGTGCACGTCGCGCGCGTACCAGCCTCGGGCCGCGACGTCCCACGGCCCGACGACGCGTGCCTCCCCGTTCGTCTGCGTCACCGCGTCCGTCGCCATCGCACCACCTTCCGTCGTCGGCAATCTACGCCTCGCCACCGTCACGCGAGCCCCGACGGCCGCTCGCACGGACGACGTTCCCCCAGCCGTCGAGCACGATGTCGGCGCGCTCGCGCGAGGCGTTGCGCGCGTAGTGCTCGCGCTCGTCCGCCATCCAGGCGAGCCAGTGCGCACGCTGCTCCTCGCCGTCCCGGTCGAGACCCCGGCGCAGCCGCACGTCGTCCGGGGCCTCGACCCACACGCGCAACGCGGCGACGCCGTCCGCCTCGCGGCGGCCCGCGCCGCAGCCCTCGACGACCAGGTAGGGCGCCGGGGCGACGTCGTGCCACTCGGCGAAGCGGTCGAGGTGCCAGTCGAACCGGCGGTACCGCCCCGTCCGGCCCTGGGCGAGAGGGTCGAGGACCCACTTCGCGAGACGGTCCCAGGCCGGTTCGAGCCCGCGCCAGCCCTCGTACAGGTCGTCCATGTGGAGGACCTGCGCGGGCAGCGCGTCCGCGAGCTGCGCGGCGAGCGTCGTCTTGCCCGAGCCGGCCGGCCCGTCGACCACCACGAGCCGCGTGCCCGACGGCGTCGCGCTGGTTCCCGCGGCCCCGTCGCCCGGCCGGGACGACGGGCCGAGGCGCGGGACGGCGTCGCGCACGCGGCGCACGAGGTCCGCGAGGACCCCCTGGTCGACGCTCACGCACGAGCCTCCGGCGCGGGCACCGTCAGCCCTGGGCCCAGAAGCGGTACTCGGCCGAGCGCTCCCTCGCCGCGTCGAGCTGCTCGGCGACCCGGACGGGGGCCGTGCCGCCCACGGCGTCGCGCGACGCGAGGGAGCCCTCGACGCTCAGCACGTCGCGCACGCCCGGCGTGAGGTGCTCGGAGATGCCCGCGAGGTCGTCGTCGGAGAGGTCCCACAGCTCGATGCCGCGCTCCTCGCACACGCGCACGCACGCGCCGGCGACCTCGTGCGCGACGCGGAACGGCACGCCCTGGCGCACGAGCCACTCGGCGACGTCGGTCGCGAGCGAGAACCCCTGCGGCGCGAGCGACGCCATGCGCTCGGTGTCGAACTCGAGCGTCGCGACCATGCCGGAGAACGCGGGCAGGAGCACCTCGAGCGTGTCGACCTGGTCGAACACCGGCTCCTTGTCCTCCTGGAGGTCGCGGTTGTACGCGAGCGGGAGACCCTTGAGCGTCGCGAGCAGGCCGGACAGGTCGCCGATGAGGCGGCCCGCCTTGCCGCGCGCGAGCTCGGCCACGTCGGGGTTCTTCTTCTGCGGCATGATGCTCGACCCCGTGGAGTACGAGTCGTGCAGGCGCACGAAGCCGAACTCCTTGGTCGCCCAGAGGATGACCTCCTCCGCGAGCCGCGAGAGGTCGACCCCGAGCATCGCGGCGACGAACGCGAACTCCGCGACGACGTCGCGGGACGCGGTGCCGTCGATCGAGTTCTCGACCGGGCCGTCGAACCCGAGCTCGGCGGCGACCGCCGCCGGGTCCAGGCCCAGCGACGAGCCCGCGAGCGCCCCCGACCCGTAGGGCGAGCGCGCGGCACGCACGTCCCAGTCGATGAACCGGTCGACGTCGCGCAGCAGCGGCCACGCGTGGGCGAGCAGGTGGTGCGCGAGGAGCACCGGCTGAGCGTGCTGGAGGTGCGTGCGGCCGGGCATGGCCGCACCCGGGTGCGCGGCGGCCTGCTCGATCAGCGCGTCGACGACGTCGAGCACGAGGCCCGCGATCGTGCGTGCCTCGTCGCGCAGGTACATGCGCGTGAGCGTCGCGATCTGGTCGTTGCGCGAGCGGCCCGCGCGCAGCTTGCCGCCGAGCTCGGGCCCGGCACGCTCGATGAGACCGCGCTCGAGCGCGGTGTGCACGTCCTCGTCGTCGTCGGCCGCGACGAACGCGCCCGACGCGACGTCCTCGCGCAGGCGCTCGAGCGCCGCGAGCATGCCGTCGAGCTCGTCGTCGTCGAGCAGCCCGGCGGCGTGCAGGACCTTCGCGTGGGCCTTCGAGCCCGCGACGTCCTGGCCCGCGAGGCGCCAGTCGAAGTGCGTCGACTTGCTCAGGGCGGCGAGCGCGTCGGCGGGGCCGCCGGCGAAGCGGCCGCCCCACAGGCTCACGCGCCCTCCCCCGCCGTCGGCCGCCGCCGCCGCGCCGTCCTCGACGGAGGCGGTGGTCTCCGGTCCCTGCTGGTCGTGCGTGCTCACAGTGCTCCTGCCCCGAGGTCCACACCGTTGCCGAACTTCTCGTCGCGCGCGGCGGCGAGCTTCGCGGTGAGACCGTAGATCTCGATGAATCCCTTGGCCTGCGACTGGTCGAACGAGTCGCCCTCGTCGTACGTCGCGAGGTTGAAGTCGTACAGGCTCGCCTCCGAGCGTCGGCCCGTGACGGTCGCGCGCCCGCCGTGCAGCACGAGGCGCACGTCGCCGGAGACGTATCGCTGCGTGTCGTCGATAAACACGTCGAGCGAGCGCTTGAGCGGGCTGAACCACATGCCGTCGTAGACGAGCTCGGTCCAGCGCTGCTCGACGCCGCGCTTGAAGCGGGCCTGCTCGCGCTCCAGGGTGACGTTCTCGAGCTCCTGGTGCGCGGTGATGAGCGCGATCGCGCCCGGCGCCTCGTAGACCTCGCGCGACTTGATCCCGACGAGGCGGTCCTCGACGATGTCGATGCGCCCGACACCCTGGGCGCCGGCGCGGCGGTTCATCTCCTGGATCGCCTGCAGCGGGGTCACGGCGACGCCGTCGAGCGCGACCGGGACGCCCTGCTCGAACGTCACGACGACCTCGTCCGCGACCGGCGGGAACGTCGGGTCGTCGGTGTAGTTGTAGACGTCCTTGGTCGGCGCGTTCCAGATGTCCTCGAGGAAGCCCGTCTCGACCGCGCGGCCCCACACGTTCTGGTCGATCGAGAACGGGTTGTGCTTGGTCGTCGCGATGGGCAGGGAGTGCTTCTCGGCGTACTCGATGGCCTTCTCGCGCGTCAGCGCGAGGTCGCGCACGGGGGCGATGGTCTTGAGCTCGGGGGCGAGCGACGTCGTCGCGACCTCGAAGCGGACCTGGTCGTTGCCCTTGCCGGTGCAGCCGTGCGCGACGGTCGTCGCGCCGAGCTGGCGCGCGGCGCGCACGAGGTGCTTGACGATGACCGGGCGCGAGATCGCCGAGACGAGCGGGTACCGGTCGAGGTAGAGGCCGTTCGCGCGGAGCGCGGGCATGCAGTACTCGGCGGCGAACTCGTCGCGCGCGTCGGCGACGTACGCCTCGACGGCGCCGCAGTCCAGGGCGCGCTGCCGGATGACCTCGAGGTCCTCCCCGCCCTGGCCGACGTCGACCGCGACGGCGACGACCTCGGCGCCCGTGGCCTCGGCGATCCAGCCGATGGCCACCGACGTGTCCAGGCCGCCCGAGTAGGCGAGCACGACGCGTTCAGTCATGACGGTCTCTTTCTGTGACGTGCGGGTGGGGTCCGGGGTCCAGTCTCGCAGGGCGCCACGGCCGCGCGGGGCGTGGTCCGACGGCGGTCAGTCCGGCGTGCCGGGGACGGGCCCGCCGTGGGGCCCCGAGAGCTCGAGGAAGCGCCGCGCGAGGTCGGCGCCGCCGTCGGGGTCGCGCGCGATGACGAGGATCGTGTCGTCGCCCGCGATGCAGCCGAGCACGTGCGGGAGCACCGAGTGGTCGATCGCGGACGCGAGGTAGTTCGCCGCGCCGGGCGGGGTGCGCAGCACGACGAGGTTCGCGGACGCCTCTGCCGAGACGAGCATCTCCGAGCACAGCCGCGCGAGCCGGGCCGCGAGGTACTCGGGCGACTCCGCGGTCTGCACGCTGCGGTCCCCGCCCTCCCCCGGCACGGCGTACACGAGCGCGCCCGAGGCGCCGCGCACCTTCTCGGCGCGCAGCTCGATGAGGTCGCGCGAGAGCGTCGCCTGCGTGACCGAGAGCCCCTCGCGCTCCAGCTCGCGCGCAAGCTCGGCCTGCGAGTGGATCTCGGTGCGGCGCACGATCTCGGCGATGCGCGCGTGGCGCGCCGTCTTGGTCGTCGCCGTGCGGGCCTCGGTCACGACCGCTCCAGGAGGAACGTGAGCAGCGCCTTCTGCGCGTGCAGCCGGTTCTCCGCCTCGTCCCACACGGCCGAGCGCGGTCCGTCGATGACCTCCGCGGTGATCTCCTTGCCGCGGTACGCGGGCAGGCAGTGCAGGACGATCGCGTCCTCCTTCGCGTGCGCGAGGAGGTCGTCGTTCACCTGGTAGGGCACGAAGGGGAGCGCGCGCTGCTCGGCCTCGGCCTCGTCCCCCATCGACACCCACGTGTCGGTCGCGACGACGTCGGCGCCCGCGACGGCCTCGACCGGGTCGGACGTGACGAGCACGGAGCCGCCGGTCTCGGCGGCGATCCGCTCGGCGTCGGCCACGAAGACGGGGTGCGGCGGGTACCCGTCCGGCGTCCCGACCCGCACGTGCAGGCCCGCGGTCGCGCCGCCGAGCAGGTAGGAGTGCGCCATGTTGTTCGCGCCGTCGCCGACGTACGCGAGCGTCTGGCCCGCGAGCGCCCCCGTCCCGCCGCGGAGCTGGGCGATCGTCAGGAGGTCCGCGAGGATCTGGCACGGGTGGAAGTCGTCGGTGAGCGCGTTGACGACCGGGACCCGGCTGATCGCGGCCATCTCCTCGATCCGGTCCTGGCCGAACGTGCGCCACACGATCGCCGACGCCTGCCGGTCGAGCACGCGCGTGACGTCCGCGACCGACTCGCGCACCCCGACCTGAGCGAGCCGGCCGTCCACGACGACGGGGAAGCCGCCGAGCTCGGCGATGCCCGTCGCGAACGAGAGCTGCGTGCGCAAGGTCGGCTTGTCGAACAGCACGGCGACGCCCTGCGGTCCGGCGAGCGGCTGGCGGAACGTGCGGTCGTCGCGGAACGCGAGGCCGATCTCGAGGACCTGACGCTGCTCGGCGGGCGTGAGGTCGTCGTCGCGCAGGAAGTGCCGGGGGGCCATCAGGAGCTCCTCGTCGTGGGGACGGTCGTGGGTGCGGGGTCGGCGGTGCCGGACGCGGCGCGGGCGGGCGCCGACGCGGCCGGCTCCTCGGGGACGGTGACCGTCGCGAAGAACGCGACGACGTCGCGCGCCTGGTCGGGCGTGAGGATCAGGGGCGGCGCGAGGCGGATCGCGTCGGGCGCGACGGCGTTCACGACGAACCCCGCGTCGAGCGCGGCGCGCGCGACGTCGGCCGCGACGGGCCGGGCCAGCTGCACGGCGAGCAGGAGCCCGCGGCCGCGCACCCCGTCGACGAGCGGGTTCCCGGCCCCGGCGATCCCGTCGCGCAGGAGCGCCCCGACGGTCCGCGCGTTCTCGAGCAGGCCGTCGCGCTCGATGACGCCGAGCGTCGCGAGCGCCGCCGCGGCCGCGACGGGGTTGCCGCCGAACGTCGTGCCGTGCTGGCCGCGGCCCAGCAGCGTCGCGGCGCGCTCGCCGTACGCGACCACCGCACCGACGGGGAACCCACCGCCGAGGCCCTTGGCGAGCGTGACGACGTCGGGCACGATCCCGCCGCCCACCTCGGGCTGCTGGTAGGCGAACCACGAGCCGGTGCGTCCGACGCCGGTCTGCACCTCGTCGAGCACGAGCAGCGCGCCGTGGCGCGCCGTGAGCTCGCGCGCGGCGACGAGGTAGCCCGGCGAGAGCGAGCGCACGCCGGCCTCGCCCTGCACGGGCTCGACGACGAGCGCCGCGACCTCGCCGCGGACCGCCACCGCGGCGGGCGAGAAGGCCTCCTCGAGCGCGGCGACGTCGTCGAACGCGACGAACTCGACGCCGCCCGGGAGCGGCTCGAACGGCTCGCGGTACGCGGCCTTCGACGTCAGCGCGAGCGCGCCCATCGTCCGCCCGTGGAAGCCGCCCTGGAGCGCGAGGACCCGCGTCCGGCCCGTCCGGCGCGTCATCTTGAACGCCGCCTCGTTGGCCTCGGTGCCCGAGTTCGTGAAGAACACGCGCGACCCCTCGGGCGCCTCCGCGAGCGCGAGCAGGCGCTCGGCGAGCGCGATCTGCGTCGGGGTGCCGAAGAAGTTCGAGACGTGCCCGAGCGTGCCGAGCTGGGCCGAGACCGCCGCCGTGAGCGTCGGGTGGGCGTGCCCGAGCGCGTTGACCGCGATGCCCGCGAGCAGGTCGAGGTACCGCTTGCCGTCGGCATCCCACACGTACGCGCCCTCGCCGCGCACCAGGACGCGCTGCGGCGGGCCGAACGTGTCCATGACGGCGTGGCTGTAGCGGTCGGTCCACTGCGCGACGGAGCCGTCGGCCGGGGTCGCCACGGCGCTCGTCGGTGCGGGCGCGGGCGCGCCCGTCGGGTGGTCGAGGGCGTTCACGCGGTTCCTCCGGCGGTGGTGGCGGGCGTGGGCACCGGGGCGCCCGCGGGGTCGGGGACGACCATGGTCCCGTTGCCCTGGGTGGTGAAGACCTCGAGCAGCGTCGAGTGCGGCACGCGGCCGTCGATCACGGTCGCGGCGGGGACCCCGCCCTCGACGGCGCGCAGGCACGCCTCCATCTTGGGGACCATGCCCGCCGAGAGCGACGGCAGGAGCGCCGCGAGCTCCGAGCGCGTGATCTGCGCGACGAGCGAGTCCTTGTCCGGCCACGACGTGTACAGGCCCTCGACGTCGGTCAGCACGACGAGCTTCTTCGCGCCGAGCGCGACCGCGAGCGCCGCGGCCGCGGTGTCGGCGTTGACGTTGAGCACCTGGGTCGGGTCCTCGAGGTCCGGCGCGATCGTCGAGACGACGGGGATGCGGCCGGCGTCGAGCAGGTCCTGGACCGCGGCCGGGTGCACCTCGACGACGTCGCCGACGAGCCCGACGTCGACCGGCTCGCCGTCGACGGTCGCGTGCCGGCGCTGGGCCTGCAGCAGGCCGCCGTCCTCGCCCGAGAGCCCGACGGCGTACGGGCCGTGCGCGTTGATCAGGCCGACGAGCTCGCGCGAGACCTGGCCGGTGAGGACCATGCGCACGACGTCCATCGCCTCGGGCGTCGTGACGCGCAGGCCCCCACGGAACTCGGACTCGATGCCGAGCCGGTCGAGCATCGCGGAGATCTGCGGGCCCCCGCCGTGCACGACGACGGGGCGCAGCCCGACGCGGCGCAGGAACACCATGTCCTCGGCGAACGCGGCCTTGAGCGTGTCGTCGACCATGGCGTTGCCGCCGTACTTGACGACGACGAGCGCGCCGGCGAACTCCTGCAGCCACGGCAGGGCCTCGACGAGCACCTCGGCCTTCTGCTCGGGGCGCAGGTCCGTGCGCGTGTCGAACGCGGCGTCGTCCGGGTGGGGCGTGGGCGTGGTGGGGTCGCTCATGAGGAGTAGGCGCTGTTCTCGTGGACGTAGTCGTGCGTGAGGTCGTTGGTCCAGACGGTCGCGCTCGCGGAGCCGGCGTGCAGGTCGATCTCGACGCGCACCTCCCGCTCGGCGGCGAGATCGACGAGCTCGCGCGGCTCGCCCACTCCCCCGGCCCGGCACACCTGGACGCCGTTCACCGCGACGTCGAGCAGGAGCGCGTCGAAGGGGGCGACGTCCTCGGGGACCGTCCCGACGGCGGACACGATGCGGCCCCAGTTCGGGTCGTTGCCGAAGATGGCGGTCTTGAAGAGGTTGGAGCGGGTCACGGCGCGCGCGACGGCGACCGCGGCGTCCTCGCTCGACGCGCCCGCCACGGTGACGGCCACCTCGTGGCTCGCGCCCTCGGCGTCGGCCACGAGCTGGCGCGCGAGCGACCCGCACGCCTCGGTGACGGCGTCGGTGAGAGCGTCGAGCCCGACCTCGACGCCGGACGCGCCCGAGGCCAGGAGGATCACGGTGTCGTTGGTCGACATGCAGCCGTCGGAGTCGACGCGGTCGAACGTCGTGCGGGTCGCGGCCCGCAGCGCGGCGTCGGCCGTCGCGGCGTCGACGACGGCGTCCGTCGTCAGCACGCAGAGCATGGTCGCGAGGCCCGGCGCGAGCATGCCCGCGCCCTTCGCCATCCCGCCGACGGACCACGTCGCGGCGCCGTCGGTCGCGGTGGCGTCCGTGGTCTCGCGGACCACGGAGACCGTCTTCGGCACGGTGTCCGTCGTCATGATCGCGAGCGCGGCGTCGCCGCCGCCGTCGACCGTGGCGACCGGGTCCGCGAGCGCCGCGGCGGCCGCGTCCACGCCCGCGAGGAGCTTGTCCATGGGCAGGCGCACGCCGATGAGGCCGGTCGAGCAGACGAGCACGTCGCCCGCCGACGTCGCGAGCACGTCGGCCACGTGCTCCGCCGTCCGGTGCGTGTCGGCGAAGCCCTCCGGGCCCGTGCACGCGTTGGCCCCGCCCGAGTTGAGCACGACGGCCGTCGCGCGCCCGTCGCTCACCGCCTGCCGGGTCCAGGCGACCGGTGCGGCGAACACGCGGTTCGTCGTGAGGACGGCCGCGGCGACGTCGAGCGGCCCGTCGTTGACGACGAGCGCGACGTCCCGCCCGCCCGTGGACTTGAGCCCGGCGGCGACGCCGGCGGCCCGGAAGCCCTGCGGGGTGGTGACGGTCACGGGGCGACCCCCTCGGTCGTGAGGCCGGCCGTCTGCGGCAGGCCGAGCGCGATGTTCATGGACTGCACCGCGGCGCCCGCGGTGCCCTTGACGAGGTTGTCGATCGCCGTGACGGTGACGACGCGGCCCGCCGCGTGGTCGACCGCGACCTGGACGAGCGCCGTGTTGGCGCCGAGCGTCATCGCCGTCGTGGGCCACCGGCCCGCGGGCAGCACCCGGACGAACGGCTCGCCGACGTACGCGTCCTCCCAGGCCCGGCGGACGCGCGCGTCGAGCGCCGCGGGGTCGAGGCGCGCGGCGTCGTCGGACAGGCGCGCCGTCACCGTGGCGAGGATCCCGCGCGACATCGGTACGAGCGTCGGCGTGAACGAGATGCTCACGTCCGGTGCGCCCGCGGCCCGCAGGTTCTGCGCGATCTCCGGGATGTGCCGGTGCGACCCGCCGACGGCGTACGGCTGCGCCGACCCGAGCGCCTCCGACGCGAGCAGGTGCGGCTTGAGCGACTTGCCGGCGCCCGAGTACCCGTTGGCGAGCACCGCGACGAGATCGCGCGCCTCGACGAGCCCGGACGCGATCCCCGGCTGGATGCCGAGCGTGACCGCCGTGACGTTGCAACCAGGCACCGCGATGCGGCGCACCCCGGCGAGCTTCTCGCGCTGCTTGGTCTCGCGCGCGCCCGCCCCGGCATCGCTCGTGAGCAGCAGCTCCGGCAGTCCGTACGGCCACGTGCCCGCGTGCTCCGACCCGTAGAACGCGACCCAGTCCCCCGCCGACTCGAGCCGGTGGTCCGCGCCGAGGTCCAGCACGAGCACGTCGTCCGGGAGCTGCGCCGCGATCTCGCCCGACGCGCCGTGCGGCAGCGCGAGGACGACGACGTCGTGCCCCACGAGGTGCTCGACGCTCGTCGGCAGCAGCACGCGGTCGGCGAGGGATCGCAGGTGCGGCTGGTGCTCACCGAGGAGCGTGCCCGCGTTGCTGTGCGCCGTGACGGCGCCGATCTCCACCTCCGGGTGCCCGGCGAGCAGGCGGAGCGTCTCCCCGCCTGCGTACCCGGACGCACCCGCGACCGCGACTCTGATCGTCATATGCATCACTATACATACTTATGCAATGCCCGGGTCGAAGGTCCCGTCGACTGTACGCGTGGTCGGGTCCGCGGTGGGTCGGGTCTCCTGCCCGCGGGGTCGGGTCCGCGGTGGGGTCGGACCGTGTGCTTGGACTGGCGCACCGTCACCTCGGTCTTCCGGCCGGAAGTTCTAGGAGTGCGCCTTTGACGTCCTTCGCACACGGTCCGACCCCACCGCTCGTCCTGCGCGTCGCCGCAGGGGCCGTGGCAGCCAGGCGGTCCGGTCCGGCCGAGTGGCGAGAAGCGGCCCTATCAGACCTCGCTCGGGGGCCACTTCTGGCCTCTCGTCGCCACGCGTCCAGCTCGTCCCGCGGGCGGTGAGCTCGACGACCTCAGACCGTCGCCGCGCAGACGGCGCGGACGCTCGCTCCCAGGACGGACGCGTCGCGGCCCACGGTCCAGAGCGGGGTGCCGTCGGGGCCGCGGTGCTCCAGGTAGGTGACCGCGGTCGCGTCGCTGCCGGTCCCGACGGACTGCTGCGCGAGCGAGAGGATCTCGACGGGACGGCCGAGACGGGCGAGCGCGTCGACCAGGACGTCGACCGCTCCGGCCCCGGTTCCGGACGTGGTGACCTGCGCGCCGTCGACGGTGAGCACGAGGTCGAGGCGCTCCGTCCCGTCGTCGGCACGTCGGATCGTCCAGGAGACGGGCTCGACGGCGCCCGGCCGAGCGTAGGCCGCGTCGAAGAGCGCGAGGAGGGCGTCGGGCGTCACCTCGGTGCCGGTGGCGTCGGCGTGCTCCTGGACGCGGCGCGCGAGGTCGACCTGGAGGCCGCGGGGCAGGTCGAGGCCGTGCACGGAGTGCAGCACGTACGCGACGCCGCCCTTGCCGGACTGGCTGTTGACGCGGACGAGGGCCTCGTACGACCGTCCGAGGTCGGCGGGGTCGACCGGCAGGTACGGCACGCGCCACGGCGCGACCGCGGGATCGAGGCCTGCGGCCGCCGCGTCGGCCCGGTGCCGCGCCATGCCCTTGCGGATCGCGTCCTGGTGCGTGCCGGAGTAGGCGGTGTGGACCAGCTCGCCCACGTAGGGGTGGCGCGGGTGCACGTCGATCCGGTTGCACGCCACGACGACGTCGCGGATCCCGTCGAGGTCGGAGAAGTCGATCATCGGGTCGACGCCCTGCGCGTGGAGGTTGAGGCCGAGGGTCACGAGGTCGACGTTCCCGGTGCGCTCGCCGTTGCCGAAGAGGCATCCCTCGACGCGCTGCGCCCCGGCGAGGACGGCGAGCTCGGCGCACGCGACGCCGGTCCCGCGGTCGTTGTGCGGGTGGACGGAGAGGATCACGGAGTCGCGCCGTGCGAGGTGGCGGTCCATGTACTCGATCTGGTCGGCGTAGACGTTGGGCGTCGCGACCTCGACGGTCGCGGGCAGGTTGAGGATCACGGGGCGCTGCGGCGTCGCGTCCCAGAGCGTCGTCATGCGGTCGCACACGTCCAGCACGTAGTCGGGCTCGGTGAGGTTGAAGACCTCGGGCGAGAACTCGAAGCGGACGCGCGGGTCGTCGCCGGCGTGGCGCAGCACGTCGGTCCCCGCGTCGGTGATGAGGCGGGCGAGGTCCTCGCGGTCGCGGCCGAGCACGACGTCGCGCCACACGGGCGCCGTCGCGGTGTACACGTGGACGACGACGGGGTTGCGCAGGCCCCGCACCGCCTCGAACGTGCGCGCGACGAGGTCGGCCCGCGCGGCGGTGAACACCACGACCGTGACGTGCTCGGGCGCGAGGTCGGTCTCGGCGAGCAGGCGCACGAAGTCGAAGTCGGTCTGCGACGCCGACGGGTAGCCCACCTCGATCTCGGTGTATCCCATCGCGACGAGCAGGTCGAAGAAGCGGCGCTTGCGCGCGGGGTCCATCGGCTCCGCGAGCGCCTGGTTCCCGTCGCGCAGGTCGACCGGGACCCACAGCGGCGCCTGGGTGAGGCGTCGGGAGGGCCACCGGCGGTCGGGCAGGTCCGGCACCTCGACCCGCGCGTGGACGTCGGCGTAGCGGGACGAGGGCATGCGCGAGGGCCGTTGGCGATTCCAGGGCGGAACGCACGCCGTGGTACCGCGAGCGGGGGCGGGCGTGGAGGTGCTGACAAGGGTCATGGCTGTCCTTCGGGTCGCACCCCGTGAGCACGGGGCGGTGGGCGACCGGCGCGCGACGGATCCCCACGGCGGGGTGCCGGTCCGGTCAGACCCCGCCGTGGCGGCGAAGGAGGAGCGCCGTCCAGGACATGCCGGGTACGCTAGCGCCGAACAAGTCCTCAGACAACCTGAGAGGTTTCCATGACCGCGCTGCATCGGCGCCCCCTCGCGGACCAGGCGGCCGAGCTACTGCTCGACCGCGTGCGCTCCGGCGTCTGGCCCCTCGACCACCGGCTGCCCGGCGAGCAGGCGCTCGCGACCGAGCTCGGCGTCGGGCGTTCCACCGTCCGCGAGGCGATCCGCCAGCTCGCGGGACGCGGCGTGCTCGACAGTCGGCAGGGGTCGGGCGTCTACGTCGTGTCGACCGACACCGCGGACGACTGGGACGAGGTGCTGCGCCGCGGCGAGATCGTGGACGTGCTCGAGGTGCGCGCCGCGCTCGAGGCCGAGGCCGCGGGCCTCGCCGCCACGCGCCGTACCCCCGCCGACCTCCGCGCGATGACGACGGCGCTCGCGCGCCGCGGGCAGGTCCCGGCGACGTCGTCGGCCGCCGAGTACGTGGACGCGGACCTCGTCTTCCACCGGGCGGTCGTCGACGCCGCGCACAACGTCGTGCTGGGCGAGCTGTTCGCGACCTTCGTGCCGCGCCTGCGTCGCGCGATGGTCGCGATGGTCGACCTCGACCGCGCGGGCGAGGCGCACCGGCACGACCAGGACGCGCACGAGGCGATCCTCGACGCGGTGCGCGACCGCGACGCGGCGCGCGCGTCCGCGGCGGCGCGCGAGCATCTCGCGGCCGTCCACGCCGAGGTCGCCGGGCGCGGCCCCCGGGCGGCGGGCGGTGACCGGTGAGCGCCGCGGTCCTGTCCCTGCGCGGCGTCGACCTGGTGCGCGACGGGCGCGCGATCCTCGACGGTGTCGACCTCGACGTCCGGGCGGGCGAGCACTGGGCGCTCCTGGGACCCAACGGCGCCGGGAAGAGCACGATCCTCGGGCTCTGCGGGGCGCGCCGCCACCCGACCCGGGGCACGGTCCACGTGCTCGGCGAGCGCCTGGGCCGCGTGGACATCCAGACGCTGCACCGCCGCATCGGTCATGTCGACCCGCGTCACGACCTGCGCTCGCCGCTGACCGTGCTCGAGGTGACCCTGACCGGCCTCACGGGGACCGTCGACTGGCGCCCGCGCTGGCAGCCGACCTCGGACGAGGTCGCCCTCGCCCGAGGTCTCGTCGCCGACCTCGGTCTCGCGCACCGCGCGCACGACCCCTGGCCGACGCTCTCCCAGGGCGAGCGGGGGCGCGCGCTCGTGGCGCGCGCCCTCCTGCCCGACCCCGCACTCCTGCTGCTCGACGAGCCGTCCACGGGACTCGACGTGGCCGCGCGCGAGCAGCTCCTCGAGACGCTCGACGCCGTGCGCGCGACCCGGCCGCACGTCGCCTCCGTGCTCGTGACGCACCACCTCGAGGAGCTGCCGACCACGACGAGCCACGCGCTCCTGCTCGCGCACGGCCGTGTCGTCGTCGCCGGAGCCGCGCAGGACGTGCTCGTCACGGAGCACGTCACGCGCTGCTTCGACCACCCGGTCCACGTCGAGCGCCGGTTCGGGCGCTGGCACGCCACGGCCGGGCACGCGCGACCGCCGCGCCTCGTCGGGGACGACACGGCCGTCGGGACGGCGTCCCGCGCCGCGGCCGTCCGGCCGGCGGCCGCGACCGCCGCACGACCCTAGGCTGGGGCCATGCACGCGATCGTGGCCCGCGCGGCGGGCGGCCCCGAGGTCCTCGACCACACCGAGCTGCCCGACCCGTCGCCGGGTCCCGGGCAGCTCCTCGTCCGCTCCGCGGTGGCGGGCGTGAACTTCATCGACACGTACAAGCGCTCCGGCGTGTACGCGATGGAGTACCCGCACGTCGTCGGGAGCGAGGGGGCGGGCGTCGTCGCGGAGGTCGGCGAGGGCGTCGAGGGGTTCGCCGTCGGCGACCGAGTCGTGTGGACCGAGGCGCCCGGGTCGTACGCGGACCTCGTCCTCGTCGACGCCGCGCAGGCGCTGCACGTGCCGGACGCCGTCTCGCTCGAGGACGCGACCGCCGTCGCGCTCCAGGGCCTCACCGCGCACTACCTGTGCACGTCGTCCTACCCCGTCCGCCCGGGCGACCGCGTGCTCGTGCACGCGGGCGCGGGCGGCGTCGGGCTGCTCCTGACCCAGATGCTCGTCGCGCGGGGCGCGCACGTGATCTCGACGGTCTCGACGCCGGAGAAGGCGGAGCTCTCGCGCGGTGCGGGCGCCGAGCACGCGATCCAGTACACGGCGTTCGCGGACCTCACCGCGGAGCTCCCCGAGGTCGTGCGCGGGCTCACGGGCGGCGAGGGCGTCGCGGCGGTGTACGACTCGGTCGGCAAGGACACGTTCGACGCGTCGCTCGCGTCGCTGCGCCGCCGGGGCACGCTCGTGCTCTACGGGGGCTCCTCCGGCCAGGTCCCGCCGTTCGACCCGCAACGCCTCAACGCCGGCGGGTCGCTGTTCCTCACGCGACCCAAGCTCGCCGACCACACCGCGACGCGCGCGGAGCTCGTCGAGCGCGCGACCGAGGTGCTCGGCGCGGTCGCGGGCGGCACGCTGCACGTGCGGATCGGCGCGACGTTCGCGCTCGCCGACGCCGCCGACGCGCACCGGGCGCTCGAGGGCCGCGCGACCACGGGCAAGGTCCTCCTCCGCCCCGAGGGCACCGCGTGAGCTGGGACTGGGTGCCGCCCCGGCCGGGCGAGGAGGGCGGGTCCGGCGGCGGCCCATCCCCCGCGCTGCGCCGCACCGTGACGGTCCTCGCCGTCCTGCTCACCGCGGCCCTCGCCGTCTACTGGGTGACCGTCGGGGTGCGCCAGCAGGCGGACGCGTGCGTCGCCGACCGTCCCGCCGACGTCGCCCCACAGGACGTCGTGGCGACCTGGCGGTGGTGGCCGCCCGGCTACGACTGCGCCGTCGCGCAGCCGACGACCCGCGCCTGACGCGCGGGCAGATCAGGCCGGCGCGACGGGTGCCACGGCGTGCAGGTGGTCGACCGGACCGCGGCCCGTCCCGACCTGCAGCGCGGCGCCGGCGCGCAGCGCTCCGGTGAGCCACTCCTTCGCGTCGCGCGCGGCCTCCACCCAGCCCGCGCGCTGGGGGCGCAGGGCCGCGAGCGCCGCGGAGAGCGAGCACCCGGTGCCGTGGGTGTGCGGTGTGTCCACGCGCGCGGCCTCGAACGTGGTGACCCTGGGCGCGGCGCCCGGGACCGTGGCGGGCTCGACGAGGGCGTCGGGTGACGTCGCGCCGGTGAGGTGGCCGCCCTTGAGCAGCACGACGGCGCCGCTCGCCGCCGCGTACGACGCAGCCTGGTCCAGAGCCCCGTCCCACGTCGTCGCGACGGCGCGTCCCGCGAGGACGGCGAGCTCGGGCAGGTTGGGCGTCACGACGTCGGCCCGCGCGGCGAGGTCGCGCACGGCCTGCTCCGCGCCCGGATCGAGCAGGCGGTGCCCCGACGTGGCGACCATGACGGGGTCGAGCACGACCCAGGGCCGCGAGATCCCGGCGTCGGTCCGGGTCGCGGCGAGCGCGTCGAGCCACGCCCCGATCTCGCGCGCGTTCGGCTCGTCGGCGACCATGCCGATCTTCACGGCGTCGATCTCGACGTCGTCGGACACCGCGTCGAGCTGCTCGCGCAGGAACTCGGGGCCGGGGACGTGCACGGAGCGCACGCCGTGCGTGTTCTGCGCGACGAGCGCCGTCGTCACGGCCATCCCGTAGGCGCCGTGCGCGGCGAAGGCCTTGAGGTCGGCCTGGATGCCCGCTCCCCCGGTGGGATCGGTGCCGGCGACCGACAGGACGCGCGGCCGGGAGGGCCCGCCGGGTGCCCCTGGGGACCCGGGTACGGGGACGGTCGCGGGGCGGGAGGCGGGGTCGTGCTGGGGCAGGGCGAGCGTCATCGCCGGACATCCCTTCGCTGGTACGAGCCAGAGCAGGTTCGACGGGTCTCATCTCAGCCCCGTGGCGGGGCACCCCGTGTCGCTCGCCATGCTACGTCCTGCGGGCCGGACGCCCGAGCCCGGTCTTGCGCCGCGCGTCTCGCGTGCTCGACTCGTCCCGCGGGACGCCTCAGGCCTGGAGGATCGCCTCGCCCGCGATCTCGAGACCGATCTTCTTGCCCACGAGGAAGCCGCCGGTCTCGAGGAGCACGTTCCAGACCAGGCCGTAGCTCTCGCGGTCGATCTCTCCCGCGGCGTGGAAGCCGAAGATGTCCCGGCCGTAGGGGTCGCGGCGCGCGCCCCCGTACTGCATCGACAGCACCGTCCGGTGGGTGACACCCCGGACGGTGAGCAGCCCGTGGACGAGGAACCGTCCCTGTGCGGCCCGGGGTTGCACACGGTCCTGCGAGAGCTCTGCCCGCTCGGGCGAGCGGTTGCGCAGCCGTGCCCACGCGAGGATCTGGTCCTGCTGCTCGCCGTGCCAGTCGACCGACGTGCTGCGGAACTCGATCGTCGGGTACGCGTCGACGTCGAGGAAGTCGGGGCTGCGCAGGTGCGCGTCGCGCTCCTCGTGGTGGGTCGTGAGGCTCGCCGTCTCGATGGTCGCCGTCACGGCCGACGCGAGGGGGTCCTCGCCGACCAGGATCGTCGCGCTCGCCCGGGTGAACTCGCCCCGGACGGGCGAGACCATCATGTGCATCCCGGTGAACCCGATGCGCTTGTGCGCCTCGTCCAGCGCGTAGGTGCCGGCGTCGGGAACGGTGAGGCCGTTCCACTGCCGGACAGGGCGTGCGGTCGTCATGCGTCGCTCCCAGGCGTCGTCGAGCCGCGACGTCGGTGTCCGCCCGGTACTGGTCAGGTGTCCAGGACAGCATTCCCGATCACTGCGTGAAGTTTCAACCAGATCGCGGGTGATCTCGTCTCGCCCTCGTCCCGGACGCGCGAGCGCCGCCCGACCGTACGGGTCGGGCGGCGCTGCGGGTGCGGCGTCGCGGCGCGCCGAGCGAGGCGCCGCCAAGGGTCAGCGGCTCGGCAGCTCTCCCGGCATCGGGTCGTCCGCGCCCCAGCGCGTCACACGCAGCCGGCGCGCGTCGGGGCCAGGCAGGGGCTCGCCGCGGCGCGCGGCCTCGTCCGCCGCGGCACGCAGCGACTCCGGCGAGTCGTGCGTCACGCGCAGGAACGCGCCCGAGAAGGCGTCGAGCCGGCCGCGGGCGATCGCGACGACCATCTCGACCGTGCGCTCGACCGGCGTCCACTCGGTGCGGCCCTCGTGCATGACCATGGACGCGGTCATGTCGGTCTGCACCACGCCTGGGGAGACCTCGAACGTCCGCAGCCCGCGCGCGTGACCCGAGCGGTGGAGGTTCGCCCCCAGCCGCAGGAGCGCCGTCTTGCTCGCGTTGTACGCGCTCGCGCCGTCCATGTCGTGCGAGCCCGCGCCGCTGTTGAGGTCGACGACGCGGCCCCCACCGCGCGCGAGCATGCCCGGCACCACGGCGCGCGCGAGCAGGAACGGGCCGCGCACGTTGGTCTCGACGATCGCCCACCACTCGTCCGGGTCCGCCTCCCACAGCGGGACCTCGGCGTCGACGCGACCCGCGTTGTTGACGAGGAGGTCGACGCCCCCGAGCGTGGACTCCGCCTGGGCGACAGCAGTCGCGACGGCCGCGGCGTCGGTGACGTCCGCCGTCACGACGACCGCCCGCCCCGCGCCGCTCCCGTCGAGCGCCGCGATCTCGTCGGCCACGCCCGCGAGCCGGTCGGCGTCGCGCGCGAGGAGCGCGACGTCGAGGCCGGCCGCGGCGAGACCGACCGCGATCGCGCGGCCGATGCCGCGCGACGCGCCGGTCACCAGCGCCGTCCGCGCAGGCGCGACGGCGCCCGTGCCGTGCGCGCTCATGCCCGCAGCTCCGCGCCCACGCGCTCGCGCGCCGACGCCACGGCGCCGGCACGGACGCGAGCGACGTCGTCGGCGGTCAGCGTGCGGTCGGCGGCGCGCAGCCGCAGCGAGAACGCGAGCGACTTGCGCCCCGCGCCGACCTGCTCGCCCGTGAAGACGTCGAACAGCGCGGCCTCCTCGACCAGCTCGCCCGCACCGTCGACGATCGCGTCGCGCAGCGCCCGGGCCGTCACGTCCGCGTCCACGACGAACGCGAGGTCCTCCTTGGCGGCGGGGAAGCCCGAGACGGGCGTCGCCTGCACCGGCGCGTCGGACGAGCCCTCGACGAGCGCCGTGAGGTCGACCTCGAACGCCACCGCCCGCGCGGGGAGGCCCAGGTTCTCGACCACCTTGGGGTGCAGCTCGCCCGCGTGCCCGACGACGGTCCCGTCCGCGAGCTCGAGGCGCGAGCAGCGCCCCGGGTGGAACGGTGCCCGCGCGGTGTCCGCGACCACGGTCACGTCGCCGTCTCCCCGGAGTCCCGCACGCTCCGCGACGAGGCGCGCCGCCCGGAGCGCGTCGGTCCAGTCCGCCGCGCGGCCCGGTCCCCACCAGCCGGCGCGCTCGCGGCGACCGACGAGGACGCCGGCCACGTGCCGCGGCTGGGACGGCAGCGCGGCGTCGATCGCCGCGAGCTCGTCGTCGCTCGGCCGGACCCCGCCCGGCAGCGCGGGCGCCGCGGGCGCGCCGGGGCGCGGGTGCGTGACGAGGCCGATCTCGAACAGCGCCACGTCGCCCAGCCCGCGGCCGACGTTGCGGCGCGTGGTCTCCAGCAGCGTGCTCAGCAGGTCCGTGCGCATCAGCGGGCGGTCGTCGGCGAGCGGGTTGAGCAGGCGCACCGCACGACGGCGCACGTCGTCCGCGGGCAGGCGCAGCGCGTCGAGCTCCGCGTCCCCGACGAACGGGTAGCTCAGCGTCTCGACGAACCCGTCCTCCGCGAGCGCCCGCGCGACCGAGCGGCGCACGCGCTGCTCGCGCGTGAGCCCGCGGCCGCCCGGCGCTGCCGGGAGCACCGACGGGATCTCGTCGTACCCGACGAGGCGCGCGACCTCCTCGACCAGCTCGGCGGGCTCGGTGAGGTCGGGACGCCACGACGGCGGGGTCACGCGGACGACGCCCGTCGCGGGGGCGTCGTCCGCGTCGACCGTGCACCCGATCGCCCCGAGCGTCCCGACGACCTGCTCGAGCGTGTACGGCACGCCGACGAGGCGCTCGGCCTCGGCGACCGGGAGGCGGATCGCCGCGGGGGCGGCGACGCGGTCGAGGTCGCTCACGGCGGGGTCCGCGGTGCCGCCGCCGAGCTCGACGAGCAGGTCGACGACGCGCTGCGCCGCGACGGCGGGCAGCAGCGGGTCGACCCCGCGCTCGAACCGCTTGGCGGCCTCGCTCGACAGCTTGTGGCGGCGCGACGTGCGCGCGACGGTCACGGGGTCGAAGTGCGCGGCCTCGACGAGCACGGCCGTCGTCGTCGGACCGACCTCCGAGGAGGCGCCGCCCATGACCCCGGCGAGCCCGAGCACGCGCGCACCGCGCGCGCCGTCGGGGCTGTCGGTGATGAGCAGGTCCTCGGGGTCGAGCGTCCGGTCGACGTCGTCCAGGGTCACGAGGCGCTCCCCCGGCGCCGCGCGACGCACCACGATCGGCGCGGCGACCTTCTCGAGGTCGTACGCGTGCAGCGGCTGCCCGAGGTCGAGCATGACGTAGTTCGTCACGTCGACCGCGAGCGAGATGGGCCGCGTGCCCGACGCCGTGAGGCGGCGCTGCATCCACGCGGGCGTCTGCGCCCCGGGGTCGATCCCCCGCACGACGCGCGTGACGAACCGGTCGCACCCGACGACGCCGTGGACCGGCGTCGCGTCGTCGACCTCGACGGGGAAGCCGTCGGGCGTAGCCGCGGGCGGGGGCGTGGGCAGGGAGCCGGGCAGGCCGGGGTCCGTGAAGCGCGCGCCCGTCGAGTGCGAGAACTCGCGCGCGACGCCGCGATAGGAGAACGCGTACCCCCGGTCGGGCGTCACGTTGATCTCGAGCACCTCGTCGCCCAGCCCGAGCAGCGCGACCGCGTCCTGCCCGGGGGTGAGGTCCTCGGCCGCGTAGCCGAGCCGCGGCAGCACGATGATGCCGTCGTGGTCCTCGCCGAGCCCGAGCTCGCGCTGGGAGCAGATCATGCCGTCGGACACGTGCCCGTACGTCTTGCGGCTCGCGATGGGGAACGGCCCGGGCAGGACGGAGCCCGGCAGCGCGACGACGACGAGGTCGCCCGGTGCGAAGTTGTGGGCACCGCACACGATGCCGCGCGCACCACCCGCCGGCATGTCGGCGGGCTCGACGCCCTTGATCTCGGCGGCGTTGTGCTCCGGCCCGACGTCGACCAGGCACCAGTTGATCGTCTTGCCGTTCTTCTGCGGCTCGGGCGTCATCTCCAGGACGCGCCCGACGACGAGGGGACCCGTCACGGCCGCGCCGTGGATCGCCTCCTCCTCCAGGCCGACGCGGACGAGGTCGGCGGCGAGCCGCTCGGCGGTGAGCCCCTCGGGCAGGTCGACGTGGTCGCCCAGCCAGTCGATGGCGACGTAGGGCATCAGATCTCCGTTCCGAACTGGGCGGAGAAGCGCGCGTCGCCCTCCACCATGTCGTGCATGTCCGCGATCCCGTGACGCAGCATGAGCGTGCGCTCGATGCCCATGCCGAACGCGAAGCCCGAGTACACGTCGGGGTCGACGCCGACGGACCGCAGCACGTTCGGGTTGACCATGCCGCAGCCGCCCCACTCGATCCAGCCGGGCCCGCCCTTCTTCTGCGGGAACCACAGGTCCATCTCGGCGCTCGGCTCGGTGAACGGGAAGTAGCTCGGGCGCAGCCGCGTGCGCGCCTCGGGACCGAACATGGCGCGCGCGAACGCGTCGAGCGTCCCCAGCAGGTTCGCCATGGTCAGGCCCTCGTCGATCGCCAGACCCTCGACCTGGTGGAAGACGGGCGTGTGGGTCGCGTCGAGCGCGTCGGTGCGGAACGTCTTGCCCGGGCACGCGACGTACAGCGGCACGCCGCGCTCCAGGAGCGAGCGCGCCTGCACGGGCGACGTGTGCGTGCGCAGCACGAGGTTCGACGGCGTCGCGGCACCGTCCTCGGAGCCGTCGGCTCCGGCCACGTAGAACGTGTCCTGCATCTGCCGCGCCGGGTGGTCCACGCCGAAGTTCAGCGCGTCGAAGTTGAACCACTCCGCCTCGACCTCGGGGCCCTCCGCGATCTCCCAGCCGAGGCCGACGAAGAAGTCGGCCACGCGCTCCTGGAGCGTCTCCAGCGGGTGCCGCGCGCCCGACGGCACGCGGTCGACCGGGAGCGTGACGTCCACGGCCTCCTCGACGAGCACGCGCTCGTCGCGCTCGGCCTCGAGCTCGGCCTGGCGCGCGGCGAGCGCCTGGTTCACGCGGCCGCGGAGCGGACCGAGGAGCTTGCCGGCGGTCTTCTTGTCGGCGGGCGCGAGCGAGCCGATCTGGCGGTTCGCGAGCGCGAGGGCGCTGCGGTCCCCCGTGTGCTCGGTACGCACGAGCTTGAGCGCGTCGAGGTCGCCGGCACCGGCGATCGCGGCGAGGGCGGCGTCGAGCGCGCGCTGGAGCGCGTCGGCGTCGAGCGGGGAGGGAGCGGTCGGGGTGTCCGGGCCGCCGTCCCCCGTGACGGGGGTGACGACGTCGGCGTCAGGGCTGGACATGCATGCCTTCCTGGCGAGGGCGGGACAGCGGGAGCGGGCGACGACCAGGGCAGGAACCTCGGTGGTGGCCTGGACGGGTGCCGCCTCGCGGGGCGCGGCGCACGGGGCGCGCGCGGGCGCGCGCTGGTGCGCGCGTCGCGGTCATTCTAGGGCGCCCGTCCCGGCCCGGTCCGTCCCGCCGCAGGCGGGAGGAGTGCACGCGTCAGTCGCGCGGGCCCGTGACGGGCCCGGGAAATCGACGACCACCGTGCATGCTCATGGCCCCCATCCTCGCACAGCCGTCCCGCGGCTTCCCGGCAGGCCCGGGCCGGTCCCGCCGTGCGGGGCTCGCCCCCGCGCACGGTCCCGACGTCGTCGTCGTCAGCCGTGCGTCGCCGCTCCGGCCAGCGGGAAGCTCTCGAGCGTGCGGTAGACGCGCCGGCCCGACGTGTCGCCCGGCAGGTCGCCAGGCGCGGACTCGAGCAGCAGGAGCTCGTGCGCGGTCCAGTCGGGGCCCGCGTAGACGGACAGTGCCGCCGCGGGACCGGCGAGCGGGTCGCTGGCGACGAGGTCGGCGACGCCTGCCCCGGGACCGCGTCCGGCGGAGCGCGTGCGACGTCGCGCCTGCCGAGCCCCGGCGCCAGCCCGAGCCACCGTGAGGTGGGCACGCTGCCGCGGTCGCCGGTCGACGTGGACGCCGACCTCGCCGGCCGCCTCGGCCGCGGCGGTGCTGAGGCCGGGGAGCGCGTCCGCGCCGAGACCCCCGACGCCGACCCACAGCACGCGCCGGTCGAAGACGCCGGCGCCGCGCAGGCGCAGCGACAGCCGCGGGGCCTCGCGCGCGACCCGGGCCAGCGCGGCGGCGAGATCGGGCACCGCACCGTCCGGGACCGAGCCGAAGAACGAGACGGTCACATGCCAGAGCTCGGGCGGGGTCCAGCGGACCAGCGGGGCGCCGTCGGGCCGACGCACCTCCTGTGCGTGCGCGCTCGCCAGCGCGAGCGCGAGGTGGTCGAGCGCGGCGGCGCTCGGACGGAGCGCCGCGAACAGGCTCACGCGCCGGTCCCCGGGGCCCCGGCCGGACGCCGGGCGGGTCGGTGCGCCCGGCTGGATGCGTAGAGGCACACCGTCGCGGCGGTCGCGAGGTTGAGCGACTCGGCCAGCCCGCGGATCGGGACGCGGACGACCGCGTCGGCGAGCGCCCGGTCCTCGGCGGGCAGGCCCCAGGCCTCGTTCCCGAAGACCCAGGCGGTCGGGGCCGCGAGGTCGACGCGGCGCTGCTGCCCGTCCCCGGCGCTCCCCGCGCCCTCGGTGCCGGCCGCGTCGAGCAGGTCGTCGAGGTCCAGCCCGCCCGCACCGTCGGCGGCGAGCACGGTGAGCCCGGCGTCGCGCAGCGCGGCCAGCACGTCCGCGAGGCTCACGCCCGTGACGACCGGCAGGTGGAACAGCGAGCCCGCGGTCGAGCGCACGACCTTGGGGTTGTGCACGTCCACGCTCTCCCCCGCGAGCACGACGGCGTCCGCCCCGGCTGCGTCGGCGGCCCGGATCACGGTCCCGGCGTTGCCCGGGTCGCGCACCGTCGCCAGCACCGCGACGAGGCCCGGCCGCTCCCGGCCGGGACCGGCGAGCGCGGCGGCGACCTCCGCGACCGTGGGCTGTTGCGCACGGACCACCGCGAGCACGCCCTGCGCGTCGGCGCTCATCGCGGTGAGCACCTCGGTCGTCGCGACGTGGACGTGCAGGCCCGCGGCGCGGGCGTCGTCGACGATCTCGGGATGACGGTCACCCGAGGCGGGCGTCACGTACACGTCGCGGACGTGCTCGGGGGCGTGCCGCACGGCCTCGCGCACGCCTTGCGGCCCCTCGACGAGGAACTGTCCGTGCCGGGAACGCGCCGGACGCCCGGCCAGCGCACGGACCGCCTTGACCCGGTCGCTGCGAGGGTTCGTCAGCGTGGGGTCGAGCGGGCCGTGCGCCGTCCGGGCGTCCGTGGCCGACTGGCGGCCGGGCGAGGCGCTGGTCAGGCCGCGGCCTTCGGCGCGTTGACGTCCTCGGGGAGCGCGTCCTTGGCGACCTGGACGAGCGCGTTGAACGCGGCCACGTCGTTGACCGCGAGCTCGGCGAGCAGGCGACGGTCGACCTCGACACCCGCGGCCTTGAGGCCCTGGATGAGGCGGTTGTACGTCAGGCCCTGCGCGCGGGACGCCGCGTTGATGCGCTGGATCCACAGCTTGCGGAAGTCGCCCTTGCGCGCCTTGCGGTCGCGGTACGAGTAGACGAGGGAGTGGGTGACCTGCTCCTTCGCCTTGCGGTAGAGGCGCGAGCGCTGGCCGCGGTAGCCGCTGGCGCGCTCGAGGGTCGTACGACGCTTCTTCTGGGCGTTGACCGCCCGCTTCACGCGTGCCACGTGATGCTCCTTGCAGTTCGGGGCTCAGGGGTGAGCCGGTCGGTGGCGGGTACCGCCACCTGCCGGATCACTTGCCGAGCAGCTTCTTGATGGTCTTGACGTCGGCGGGCGAGACCACCTGGTCCTGGGCGAGGCGGCGCTTGCGCTTGGTGGCCTTGTGCTCGAGCAGGTGTCGAGCGTTGGCCTGCTCGCGCATGACCTTCCCGGTACCCGTGATGCGGAAGCGCTTCTTGGCACCCGAGTGCGTCTTGTTCTTCGGCATGACTGCCGTCTCTCCTTGTGTCCGGTCAGCCGCCTCGCGGCGGCCGACGTGTTCGGGTCCTGGCCGGTGGGCCCGGACCCCGAGCAGGGTCGGTCCGTGCTGCCGGCCAGTCAGCCGGCCTTGCCTCGCGGCGCCGGCTTGGGCGCCGGGCGCGGGGCGCTCGGCTTGGGCGCGGCGGGCTTGGGGGCCGCCGGCTTGGCGCCGCCGGCCGCCGGGGCGGACGGGGTCGCCGGGGCGGACGGGGTCGCCGGTGCCGGACGAGGCGCGGCCGGACGCGGCGCGGCGGGCTTCGAGTCCGCGGCCGGTCGGGCCGCGGGTCGCGGCGCCGCGGCCGGACGCGGCGCGGCGGCCTTCGGCGCGGGTGCGGCCTGCGGCGCCGCCTCGACCGGGGCCTCCGCGGGCACCTCGACGGGCGCAGCCGCCTCGGCGGGGGCGGGGGTCGCCTCGGCACCCTCGGGCACGTCGACGTCCTCGCCCTCCGGGCCGTCGACCGTGCGGGCCGCGGCGCGCTGGGCGGACTTGGTCAGCCGGGGCTCGGCCTCCTGCGCCCGCTTGCGCTGCTCGCTCTTGGCGTCGGCCTTCTTCTTCACCGGGCCGAGCACCATGGTCATGTTGCGGCCGTCCTGCTTCGGCATCGACTCCACGAAGCCGAGCTCCGCGACGTCGTCCGCGAGGCGCTGGAGCAGACGCACGCCCATCTCAGGACGGGACTGCTCGCGCCCACGGAACATGATCATGACCTTGACCTTGTCGCCCGCGGCGAGGAAGCGCTCGACGTGGCCCTTCTTGGTGCCGTAGTCGTGCGGGTCGATCTTCAGGCGGAAGCGGATCTCCTTGAGGACCGTGTTCGCCTGGTTGCGCCGCGCCTCACGCGCCTTCATGTCGGACTCGTACTTGAACTTGCCGAAGTCCATGAGCTTGGCGACGGGAGGCCGGGCGTCCGGGGCGACCTCGACGAGGTCGAGGTCCGCGTCCTGGGCAAGGCTCAGGGCAACCTCGGTGCGGACGACGCCGACCTGCTCCCCGCCGGGACCGATGAGTCGGACCTCGGGGACGCGGATCCGATCGTTGATGCGAGGCTCGCTGATGTGATGCTCCTAGGAAGTCGTCGGTAGACCACCCGGGACGAAGAAGGCCTCCGTCCCTGAGCGCAGGGCGGAGGCCATCAGGTCCGGACGTCGCTCCACGGCGACGACCACGGCGGGACGGGACCCCGAAGGGCCTCGCACCGGACCAGGACCCGGCCTCTGTCGCGACGTCCGTCGGCGGTCGAGACCCGGGTGGGATGAGCTCCACTTGCGCACTCGCACCCCTCCCACCGCCCGGAACCGGACGAGGAGACGCGCACGAGTCGGTCAGCCATCAAGGATAGCAGAGAACCACGGGGCTCTCGCACCCGACGCCGGTCGCGAAGTCCGGACCGCCTCCATCATTGGAACTCTTCCAGTTTACGTGGTTAGAGTGGTGGCATGACCACTGGAGCGACGCCCGGCGCGGGGACCGCCCTCGAGGACGGTCTCCGTCGCGCCCGGCACGAGACCGAGCTGCGCGACCACGGCCTGCGCGTCACCGCCGCGCGCCTCGCCGTGCTCGACGCCGTCGAGGTCCAGCAGCACGCCGACGCCGACGACGTCCTGCGCGCCGCGCGCACGGCGCTCGGGTCCGTGTCCGTCCAGGCCGTCTACGACGTCCTGCACACGCTCACCGACAAGGGTCTCGTCCGCCGGATCGAGCCCGCGGGCCACCCCGCGCGGTACGAGCGCCGGCTCGGCGACAACCACCACCACGTGGTGTGCCGGGGCTGCGGCGCCGTCGCCGACGTCGACTGCACCGTCGGCCACGCCCCCTGCCTCACCCCCAGCAGCACGTCGGGGTTCCGCATCGACACCGCCGAGGTCACGTTCTGGGGCCTGTGCCCCGACTGCGCCGACTGACCGCCCACGGACCGCCCCGGGGCTCGTCGCACCTGCGGAGCGCCCGTTTCCTCACGAAGCTCCCTGTTTGAGAACGCCAGTCGGGCCGCGACCGCGGCCCACGGAAGGAGACCCATGACCGCCCCCTTCACCACCACCAACGCCGGCGCGCCCGTCGCCTCGGACGCCCACGCCCAGACCGTCGGCGCCGACGGCCCGATCGTCCTGCACGACCACTACCTCGTCGAGAAGCTCGCCCAGTTCAACCGCGAGCGCGTGCCCGAGCGCGTCGTGCACGCGAAGGGCGGCGGGGCGTTCGGGACGTTCACCGTGACGAACGACGTGAGCGCCTTCACGCGCGCGGCCCTGTTCCAGCCCGGCACGACGACCGAGATGCTCGCGCGCTTCTCCTCCGTCGCCGGCGAGCAGGGCTCCCCCGACACGTGGCGCGACCCCCGCGGGTTCGCGCTGAAGTTCTACACGACCGAGGGCAACTACGACCTCGTCGGCAACAACACGCCCGTGTTCTTCCTGCGCGACGGCATCAAGTTCCCCGACTTCATCCGCTCGCAGAAGCGTCTGCCCGGCTCGAACCTGCGCGACAACGACATGCAGTGGGACTTCTGGACCCTGTCCCCCGAGTCGGCGCACCAGGTGACCTGGCTCATGGGCGACCGCGGCCTCCCGTCGAGCTGGCGCCACATGGACGGGTTCGGCTCGCACACCTACCAGTGGATCAACGCGGCGGGCGAGCGCTTCTGGGTCAAGTACCACTTCAAGACCCAGCAGGGCATCCAGAACCTCACGGCCGACGAGGCGTCGCAGCTCGCCGGGTCGGACTCCGACCACCACATCCGCGACCTGTACGAGCACATCGAGTCGGGCGACTTCCCGCGCTGGACGCTCTCGGTCCAGGTCATGCCGTACGAGGACGCCAAGACGTACCGGTTCAACCCGTTCGACCTCACGAAGGTGTGGCCGCACGCCGACTACCCGCTGGTCGAGGTGGGCGTGATGGAGCTCAACCGCAACCCGGAGAACTACTTCGCGCAGATCGAGCAGGCGACGTTCGCGCCGAGCAACTTCGTGCCCGGCATCGCGACGAGCCCCGACAAGATGCTGCTCGCGCGCATCTTCTCCTACGCCGACGCGCACCGGTACCGCGTGGGCACGAACCACGCGCAGCTCCCCGTGAACGCGCCGCACGCGGCGAGCGAGGGCGGCCACTCGTACGCCAAGGACGGCGCCATGCGCTACTCCTTCTCCTCCGCGACGACGCCGGTCTACGCGCCCAACAGCCGGGGCGGCGCGCACGCCGACCCGGCGCGGGCGGCGGAGTCCGCCGGCTGGGAGTCCGACGGCGAGCTGACGCGCACCGCCGCCACGCTGCACCCCGAGGACGACGACTTCGGCCAGGCGGGCACGCTGTACCGCGAGGTCTTCGACGACGCGGCGCGCGAGCGCTTCCTCGAGACGATCACCGGACACGTCGGTGCCGTGCGCAGCGAGGACATCCGCGAGCGCGCCATCCAGTACTGGACGTACGTCGACGCGGGCCTGGGTCGTGCGCTGCGCGCGGCGCTGGACGCCGCAGGCGCACCGCTGGAGGGCGGCCAGCCCGGCACCGCCGCGGAGCCCGTCCGCGTCTGACCTCCGGGAGGTCGCCCGGCGCGGTCGCACGACGCCGGCCGTCGCCCCGCTCCGGGGGCGGCGGCCGACGTCGTCCTCCGGGTCGCGACGGGAGCCGTCCCGGCCCGCCCGGACGGGGGCGTGCTCCCCCGCCTCCGGATGGAAAGATGGTCGCCATGAGTACCGAGAACGCCGCCGTGCCCGACCCCGCCGCCGACGCCGTGCGCGACATCGCCGACGTCGCCGCCGTGGAGGTCATCACGTCCGCGGCCGTCCACCTCATGAGCGCCGCGGCCGTCAAGTGCGGCCTCGCGGAGGACGCGCAGGAGCAGGGGCACCTCGACCTCGACGAGGCGCGCAAGCTCATCAACGCGCTCGCCGCCCTCGTCACCGCGAGCGCCCCCGACATCGGCAACCAGCACGCCCGCTCGCTCCGCGACGGCCTGCGCTCGCTCCAGCTCGCGTTCCGCGAGGCGTCGGTCTACCCCGACGCCCCGGGCGAGGGCCCGGGCGAGAAGTACACGGGCGCCGTGAGTTGAGCACCCCTCCGGTCCCCCCGCCGCACGGCGGGCCGCACGAGCCGCCGCCGAGCCCGCCGTCGTTCGCCCCTGCGTCCGCCGGGCCGCGCCGCACCGTCCCGAGCACGACGCCCGGCACGGTCACCGCGAGCACCGTCCCGTCTGGCGCCGTCCCACCGGGCGCCGTCCCGACCACCACCGACGTCGGTGACGGGTCGAGCCGCCCGCGCCGCCGTCGTGGGGCCGTGATCGCGATCCTCGTGCTGTCGCTGCTCCTCGCTGCTGCGCTGGGCGTCGGGGCCTACCTGTGGGTCACCACGACCCGGTGGCAGGAGACGAGCGCCGACTGGGAGCGCGAGGCCCGCGGCCTGGGCGAGGACGTGGCCCGGCTCCAGACCGAGCTCGACGGCGCGAACGCGGAGCTCGAGTCCGCGCGCACCCAGCTCACCGCGGCGCAGGACCGCATCACCGACCTCGCCAACGAGAAGGCGCAGCTCGGCGACGAGAACGAGGCGTCCCAGCAGTACCTCGACTACCAGAGCCGGGTGTCCGAGGCCGCGGGCAAGGTCGCCGCCGCGCTCGGCCAGTGCACGACGGCCCAGACCCAGCTCATCGGCTACCTCAACAACCGGGACGCCTACGACCCCGCCGACCTGGAGCGCTTCGCCGACCAGGTCGACCTGCTGTGCCAGGAGGCCACGGACGCGAACGCGCAGCTCCAGCAGGAGCTCGCCGGATGACGCGGCACCGACCCGGGCCGGCCGCCGGGAGCGTCGCGAGGCGCGCCCTCGCGTCGTTCGTCTCCGTGGCGCTGCTCGCCGGCCCGGTCGCGGCGTGCGGTGTCCTCCCGGAGCTTCCCGAGCCCGTGCCGAGCTCGGTCGTGCCGTCGCTGGTCGCCCCCGACGACCCCGCGGGGTCGGAGAACCTCTCGCCCGACGGCTTCGACGCCGTGCGCCGCATGGCCGTGCGCATCCGCAACGTACGCTGCGACGGCCTGTCGACCGGCTCCGGCTTCGCGGTCGACTCGCGGACCCTCATCACCAACAAGCACGTGGTCGACTCGTCACGGTCGCTGCAGCTCCTCACGTACGACGGTCGCGACATCGCCGCGCAGACCGCGAGCGTGGCCGGCCTCGCGGACCTCGCGATCGTCCGGACGGCGGAGGACCTCCCGTCGGCCCCGACGCTCGCGGCCGCCGACCCGGCACCGGGCGACCCGGTCACCGTCGTGGGCTACCCCGAGGGCGGACGGCTCACGGTGACGCAGGGCTCGGTCATCGGGACGACGACGGACCCGCTCCACGAGAACCTCGGCGAGGTGCTGGTCACCGACGCGCCGGTCGAGCCGGGAAGCTCGGGCTCCGCCGCGCTCAACGACGCCGGCGAGGTGATCGGCGTCGTCTACGCGAAGACCTCGACCGACAAGTCGCTCCTCGTCCCGGTGAGCACGCTCCAGACGTTGCTCGGCGACGAGTCCGCGTTCACCGCTCTCCCGGAGTGCGACGCCTGACCGGTCCCGTCTCGGCAGGTCGCGGGGCCGGCGCGACTCGCCGAGGCGCCCCCGCGCACACCCTCGGCCCCGGGTCTACCCTCCTGCCATGAGCACACACGCGAGCTCGGACACGCCCCCCGTCGACCCGGCGCACATCACCCACGCAGCGCGCGACACGCTCACGGTGCGTCGCGTCTTCGGGGAGTCCTACGAGCGCGACGGCACGCTCGTCATCCCGGTCGCGACCGTCTGGGGCGGCACCGGCTCCGGCTGGGGTTCCGGCGCGGGTGAGCTCTCCGGCAAGGGGGCCGCCGACTGGCGCCGCCGTGCCGGGGCGTCCGCGGCCCCCGCCCGGGAGACCGAGCCTGCGTCGACGACGCCCGACGCGGGCGGGTCGTCCGACCCGGGTTCCGGCAACGCCGGCGGCGAGGCCGGCGGCGAGGGCTCCGGCGGCGGGGGCGGCTTCGGCGTCCGGGTCGTCGCGAGGGGCGTCTACGTCGTCGACGACGCAGGCGTGCGCTGGCAGCCCGCGCTCGACCTCAACCGCGTGATCCTCGGTGGGCAGGCGCTCGGCGCGGTCGTCGCGTTCTCCGTGGCCCTCGCCTGGGGACTGAGCCGCCTGCGCCGTCGCTGAGCCGCGCGGCGCGACCGCGCGACGCGGCTGGTCAGTCGGCGCGACCGACGCGCAGCTCGAGCCCGTCGATGCGCTCCGACACGACGGCGTCCGTCGCGAGCGCGCCGTTGACCTGACCGAGCACGGCGTCGAGGCCCCTCCGGTCCAGCCCGGCGTCGATGCGCAGCACGACGGCCACCTCGGCGCGCCGTCCCGGTTCTGCCCAGACCCGCGCGACGTGCGGGACCCCCGCGAGGGCGCCCTGGACCGCGGCGACCACCTCGGGGACGACGGCTCCGTCGACGACCGCGGGCGACCAGTCCTTGCCCTGCGCGAGCGCCCACACGGCCGGGCGCGGCACGAGCACCGTCACGGGTCCGCCCGGGTCGAGGACGAGCAGCGACCAGTCCTCGCTCACGGCGGACAGCGCCGCGCGACGCGCGTCGACGGGCACGGGGCGCGCGCTCGCACGCCATGCGGACATCGCCGCGACGGACGTGAACACCGGGAGTGCGCGGCGCCCGTCCGGCGCCTCGATCGCGACGACCCCGGCCGAGGCCTCCTTGTCCACCGCGTGCCCGTGCTCGCCCTCGCCCGCGCTCTCGAGCTCGGCAAGGATCGGGACGAGGACGCGCGTCTCGCCGAGCCGCGCGACCACGTCCGCGAGGGACGCCGAACCCGCGGCGTAGGCGTCGAGCAGCGCGGCGAGCGCCGGGTCGGCCGACCCGTCGTCGCCCGCGAACCCGGACGACGGCGGGAGCGCCTTCCCCGGGGAGTCCGGGCCCACCGTCACGGCCGGCCCGCGACGTCGAGCGCCTGGGGCAGCGTGAACGCGCCCGCGTAGAGCGCCTTGCCCACGATCGCGCCCTCGACCCCCGCCGGGACGAGCGAGCGCAGCGCCTCGAGGTCCTCGAGGCTCGAGATCCCGCCCGACGCCACGACCGGCGCGTCCGTGCGCGCCGCGACGTCACGCAGGAGGTCGAGGTTCGGGCCGCGCAGCGTCCCGTCCTTGGTCACGTCGGTCACGACGTAGCGCGCGCACCCGGCGGCCTCGAGCCGGTCGAGGACCTCCCACAGGTCGCCGCCCTCCTGCGTCCACCCGCGCGCGGCGAGCGTGGTGCCGCGCACGTCGAGGCCGACGGCGATCGCGTCGCCGTGCTCCGCGATGACCTTCGCCGTCCACTCGGGGTTCTCGAGCGCCGCGGTGCCGAGGTTGACGCGGCGGGCGCCGGTCGCGAGCGCGCGCTCGAGCGACGCGTCGTCGCGGATGCCGCCCGAGAGCTCGACCTGGACGTCGAGCCGCGCGACGACGTCGGCGAGCAGCTCCGCGTTGGTGCCGCGACCGAACGCGGCGTCGAGGTCCACGAGGTGGATCCACTCGGCACCGCCCGACTGCCAGTCGAGCGCGGCGGCGAGCGGGTCGCCGTACGAGGTCTCGGAGCCGGCCTCGCCCTGGACGAGGCGGACGGCCTGGCCGTCGGCGACGTCGACGGCGGGGAGCAGCACGAGGCGGTCGGTCACGGGGTTCTCCATCGGTGTAGGCGGTGGCGCGTCGCGTGCGCCGTGCGGTGCGTGCCGGGGGGCGCCCGGCGAGAGGACGGTCAGAGCGAGCGGACCCAGTTCTCGAGCAGTGTCGCGCCCGCGTCCCCGGACTTCTCGGGGTGGAACTGCGTCGCGGACAGCGGCCCGTTCTCGACGGCCGCGACGAACCGGCCGCCGTGGTCGGACCACGTGACGAGCGGACGCCGGATCGGCGAGTCGGCGGGCAGGTCCTGACCCGTCGTGAAGGACCGGGCGGCGTACGAGTGGACGAAGTAGAAGCGCTCGTCCTCGACGCCGCGGAACAGGACGCTGCCCTCGGGGACGTCGACCGTGTCCCAGCCCATGTGGGGCACCACGTCCGCCTCGAGCCGGTCGACGAGGCCGGCCCACTCCCCCAGCCCGTCGGTCAGGGTGCCGTGCTCGTCGCCCTGCTCGAACATGACCTGCATGCCCACGCAGATGCCGAGGACGGGCCGACCGCCGGCGAGGCGGCGTCCGACGAGCTCGTCGCCGCGGACGCCGCGCAGACCCGCCATGACCGCGGCGAACGCGCCGACGCCCGGCACGACGAGGCCGTCCGCGTCCTGGGCGCGCGCGCGGTCCGCGGTGAGCTCGACGTCCGCGCCGACGCGCTCGAGCGCGCGCACGGCCGAGCGGACATTGCCGAACCCGTAGTCGAGCACGACGACGGACGGGCGGCGCACGCCCGACGGACCGCCGATTCCCGGCTCGCTCATGCACCCTCCTTCCGCGCGCGGCGCGCGGCGGACGTGAGCAGCCGCATCGCCTTCCAGCGCGAGATGGACGAGCTCGCGACGACGCCCTCCAGGTCCGCGACCGTCGTCACGCCGACGAGCAGGTCCTCGAGAGCCTCCGGGGCGCCCCCGAGCACGAGGCCCGGCGCGAGCTGGTCGCCCGGGGCGCCGTCGGCCCAGCGCGTCATGGTGAGCTGCTCGCCGCTGCGCGTCACGAGCACGAGCGGGACGCCCTTGACGAGGGTCGTGAGCGCGGCGGCGGCGTGCGCGGGCGCGTCGCCGGCCGTGTCGCGCAGCACCGCGACGGCGCCCACGTCCGTGGCGACGACGTCCGCCTCGATCTGCGCGAGCGAGCACGCCGCCGCGAGCGGTTCGGCCCCGGCGATCTGGGTGATGAGCGCGACGAGGTCGGGCGCCGCAGGACCTGTCAGGGACGAGAGGTCGTCCGGGATCTCCACGCCGTCCAGCGCGTCGTCGTCGTGCGTGCTCACAGGGCCCCCTTCGTGGACGGGACGCCCTCGACGCGCGGGTCGGGCGCCACCGCGGCGCGCAGCGCGCGGGCGAGGGCCTTGAACTGCGCCTCGACGATGTGGTGCGGGTCGCGGCCAGCGAGGACGCGCACGTGGATGCAGATGCCCGCGTGGTGCGCGATCGACTCGAGCACGTGCCGCGTGAGGGACCCCGTGAAGTGCCCGCCGATGAGGTGGTACTCCTGTCCCTCCGGCTCACCCGAGTGCACCAGGTACGGGCGCCCGGACACGTCCACGACGGCGAGGGCGAGCGCCTCGTCGAGCGGCACGGTGGCGTCCCCGAAGCGCCCGATGCCCACCTTGTCGCCGAGCGCGGCACGCAGCGCCTCGCCGATCGTGATCGCGACGTCCTCGACCGTGTGGTGCGCGTCGATGTGCGTGTCGCCCGTCGCGACGACCTTGAGGTCGATGAGCGAGTGCTTGCCCAGAGCCGTGAGCATGTGGTCGTAGAACGGGACGGTCGTCGAGATCTCCGTCCGCCCCGTGCCGTCGAGGTCGAGCTCGACGAGCACGCTCGACTCGGACGTCGCGCGCTCGATGCGCGCGGTGCGCTTCACAGTCCTGCCACCTCCACGAGGGCCTGTCGGAAGGCCCGCATCTCCTCGCCGGTGCCGATCGACACCCGCAGCCAGCCGTCGGGACCAGTCTCCCGGATGAGCACACCCCGCTCCAACAACGCCGCCCAGACCGCGTGCCGGTCGGCGAACGTGCCGAACAGGACGAAGTTGGCGTCCGAGTCGGCGACGTCGAGCGGGCGACCGTCCGGGTGCCGGAGCGAGCGCAGCCACGCGACGGTCTCGTCGCGGCGCTCGCGCAGCTCGCAGACCTGCGCGAGCAGCTCCCCGGAGTGCGCGAGAGCCGCGCGCGCGACCGCCTGGGTCACGGCCGACAGGTGGTACGGGAGGCGCACGACCCGCAGCGCGTCGACGAGCTCTCGCGACGCCGCGAGGTAGCCCACCCGGGCGCCCGCGAGCGCGAACGCCTTGGACATCGTGCGCGTCACCGCGAGGTTCGGGTACCGGTCGAGCAGCTCGAGCGCTGAGGGCGTGCCGGCGCGGCGGAACTCGCCGTACGCCTCGTCGACGACGACGACGGCCGGCGCCTGCTGCCCGTCGGGCAGCGGGACGCGGACCGCGAGCGCCGCCTCGCACACCGCCTCGACGGTCGCCGCGGGCAGCGCGGTGCCGGTCGGGTTGTTGGGGCTCGCGAGCAGGACGACGGACGGCTGCTCGCGCTCGACCACCTCGCGCGCGTGGTCGGGGTCGAGCGTGAAGTCCTCGGCGCGGCGTCCGACGACCCACGCCGTGTGGGTGTCGCGCGCGTACTCCGGGTACATCGAGTACGTCGGGGCGAAGGAGACCGCGGTGCGTCCCGGACCACCGAACGCCTGGAGCACGTGGAGCATGATCTCGTTCGACCCGTTGGCGGCCCAGAGCTGCTCGCGCTCGAGCGCGACGCCGGACTCCGTGCCGAGGTAGGCCGCGAGGTCGGCGCGCAGCCCGAGGAAGTCGCGGTCGGGGTAGCGGTTGAGGCCCGCCGCGGCGTCGCGGACCGCGTGCGCGATCGTCGCGACGACGGCCTCGCTCGGCGCGTGCGGGTTCTCGTTGACGTTGAGCAGGACCGGGACGTCGAGCTGGGGCGCGCCGTAGGGCTCGACGCCGGCGAGCTCGGGGCGCAGCGGGAGCAGGGGCCGTCCCGCGACGGAGGGTGGGGTCACCCGGACAGTCTACGAACCGCGAGCGCCCCGGCGTCCGTGACGTCCGGCACGCGGGCACGCCGGACGTGCGTCACGCCCGCCCGGCGCCCGGGCATCGGATCTCCCGGGACGCTCGCCCCCGTCGCGGAGGGGCGAAGGTCACGAGCCGCACGGTCGTGAGTCGCGCGTCGCGCCGTCCGCCACGACGGCCGGCGCCCGCGCGCGTAGCGTCGATGACGAGGCAGGACCGCCGGCACGGTCCGGCCGCCACTCTCCCCGAGAACCGAGGTGATCGTCATGCCCACCATGCGTGCCGCCGTCGTCCGCTCGTTCACCGAGCCCCTGGTCGTCGACGAGATCGAGGTCCCGTCGCCCGGGCCGCACGAGGCCCTGGTCAAGGTCGACTACACCGGCGTGTGCCACACGGACCTGCACGCCGCGCACGGCGACTGGCCGGTCAAGCCCGCACCGCCGTTCGTGCCCGGCCACGAGGGCGTCGGCACGGTCGTCGCGGTCGGCGACCAGGTGACGCGCGTCCAGGTCGGCGACACGGTCGGGAACGCGTGGCTGTGGAGCGCGTGCGGCGAGTGCGAGTACTGCGAGACGGGGTGGGAGACCCTGTGCCCGAACCAGAAGAACGGCGGCTACTCGGTCGACGGCTCGTTCGGCCAGTACATGCTCGTCGACTCGCGCTACTGCCCGGTGGTCCCGGACGGCGTCGACCTCTCCGCCGTCGGCCCGATCCTGTGCGCCGGCGTCACCGTCTACAAGGGGCTCAAGGTCACGGACACGCAGCCCGGTGAGTGGGTGCTGGTCTCCGGGATCGGCGGGCTCGGGCACATCGCGGTGCAGTACGCGGTCGCGATGGGCCGCCGCGTCGCCGCGGTGGACGTGGACGAGGAGAAGCTCGCGCTCGCGCGCAAGCACGGCGCGGAGGTCACGGTCGACGCGGCCACGTCGCCCGACGCCGCGGCCGAGATCCAGGAGCAGACGGGCGGCGGCGTCCACGGCGCGCTCGTCACCGCCGTCAACGCGCACGCGTTCCCGCAGGCCGTGGGCGCGCTGCGCCGTGGCGGCACGGTCTCGCTCGTCGGGCTGCCGCCGGAGAAGTTCCCGCTCGACATCTTCACGACCGTGCTGTTCGGGCTGACCGTGCGCGGGTCGATCGTCGGGACGCGCAAGGACATGGCGGAGGCGCTCGACTTCTTCGCCCGCGGGAAGATCAGCCCGACGTACACGGTGCGCCCGCTCGCCGACATCAACGCGATCTTCTCGGAGATGGAGGAGGGCAGGATCGACGGGCGCGTGGTCATGGACATGCGCTCCTGACGCCCTGCGCCTCGCCTCTCGCGGCCCGCGACCCCGTCCCCGGGGTTCGCGGGCCACTGCCTGTGCACGACGACCCGAGGGTCGGCGGGTGCCCCTACGATCGTGCGGGTGAGCCCCACCGACCCGTACGCCGACCTGCCCTTCGACCCGGCCGACGAGCCGCCGCTCGACGAGCCCGCCGACCCGTCCGGCGACCCGTGGGCCGGGGCCGCTCCGTCGGAGAGCGGGCCAGACGCGGAGCAGCCCGCGGTCGCCGGGCCGCGCGCCGCCACGCCGTTCGACGGTGGCGCTCCCGCCCCGGTGCCCGACGGCGGGGAGGCCGCCAAGCGGGCCAAGCTCGCCATGCTGCGCGGCCTGCTCGACGGCCAGTCGCTGCGCGAGGACGCCGAGTCCGCGCTGCGCGCGCTCGTCGGTCGCGACGACGCGGCGCTGCGCGAGGACCAGTGGCGCGCGATCGAGGCGCTCGTGGCGTTCCGGCGCCGCGCCCTCGTCGTGCAGCGCACCGGGTGGGGCAAGTCCGCGGTGTACTTCGTGGCCACGCGCCTGCTGCGCGACCGCGGCGCGGGGCCCACCGTCATCGTCTCCCCGCTCCTCGCGCTCATGCGCGACCAGATCTCGGCCGCGGCCCGGGCGGGCATCAAGGCCGTCACCATCAACTCGGCCAACGTCACGGAGTGGGACGACGTCCACCGGGCGATCGCGGCCGGCGAGGTCGACGTGCTGCTCTGCTCGCCGGAGCGCCTCAACAACCCGGGCTTCCGCGACGAGGTGCTCCCCCGGCTCGCGGCCGACGCCGGCCTCGTCGTCATCGACGAGGCGCACTGCATCTCGGACTGGGGCCACGACTTCCGCCCCGACTACCGGCGCATCCGCACGTTGCTCGCCGACCTGCCGCCCGGCATCCCCGTGCTCGCGACGACCGCGACGGCGAACGCGCGCGTGACCGCGGACGTCGCGGAGCAGCTCGGCGTGACCGCGGCGCACGCAGCCGGCGGCACCGGGCGCGAGGCCGGGCACGAGGACGTGCTCGTGCTGCGCGGCGGGCTCGACCGAGAGTCGCTCCACCTCGCCGTCCTGCGCCTGCCCGACCAGCCGACGCGCGTCGCGTGGCTCGTCGAGGCGCTCCAGGACGTCGACGGCTCCGGCATCGTCTACTGCCTCACCGTCTCCGCGGCCGAGCAGGTCGCGAGCCAGCTCCGCGCCGCCGGCCTCGCCGTCGCGTCGTACACGGGCCAGACGGACCCGGCCGAGCGCGAGCGCCTCGAGGAGGACCTCAAGGAGAACCGGGTCAAGGCGCTCGTGGCGACCTCGGCGCTCGGGATGGGCTTCGACAAGCCCGACCTCGCGTTCGTCGTGCACCTCGGCGCGCCGAGCTCCCCCATCGCGTACTACCAGCAGGTCGGGCGCGCGGGCCGCGGCGTGGACTCCGCCGTCGTCGTGCTGCTGCCCGGCGAGGAGGACCGGCGCATCTGGGAGTGGTTCGCGTCGACCGCGTTCCCGCCCCAGGCCCAGGTCCGCGCGACGCTCGACGCGCTGAGCGCGGGCGGGACGCAGTCCGTCGCACAGCTCGAGACGCAGGTGGACCTCAAGCGGTCGCGCCTCGAGGGCATGCTCAAGGTGCTCGACGTAGACGGCGCGGTCCGTCGGGTCAAGGGCGGATGGGAGGCCACGGGCGAGCCGTGGACGTACGACACGGAGCGCTACGAGCGCGTCGACGCGACGCGCACCGCCGAGCAGCAGGCGATGCTCGACTACGAGGCCACGGACGGGTGCCGCATGGCGTTCCTGCGCGCCGCGCTCGACGACCCGGAGCTCGAGGACGGGTGGCGGTGCGGGCGCTGCGACACGTGCGGCGGCGTCACGCTGCCCGCGCTGCCCGACGCCGAGGCGGTGGCCGCCGCGCGCGCCGACATGGACCGCCCCGGGGTGGAGGTCGTCGCGCGCCGCCAGTGGCCGAGCGGCATGGACCGCCTGGGGCTCGACCTGCGCGGGCGTCTCGGCGCCGACGAGCTCGCGGAGACCGGACGTGCCGTCGCGCGGCTCGACGGGCTCGGCTGGTCAGCCCCGCTGCGCGAGCTCTTCGCCCCCGCGACTCCCGACGGCGACACTCCCGTCGCGCTCCGGCGGGCGGCCGCACGGGTGCTCGACGAGTGGGCGGAGCTCTACGAGGCCGCCCCGCAGCCCGACGCGGACGCGGGCGAGGACGGTGCGGCGGCGGACGGGACGGAGCGGCGGCTGCTCGTCGACGGCGTCGTCGCGGTGCGCTCCGTGACGCGCCCGCGCCTGACCTTCCACCTCGCGAACGGGCTCGCGAGCTACCTCGGCAGGCCCCTCATCGGCGCCGTCGGCCCCGTCCCGGGGCGCGAGGAGCCGGGGCGGCACGACGTGAACTCCGCGACACGCCTCGCGGGCGTCGCCGGCCGCCTGCAGCTCGAGCTGTCGGACGCCGCACGGGCCGGGCTGGCCGGTCGCCGCGTGCTGCTCGTCGACGACTACACCGAGTCGGGCTGGACCCTCACGGTCGCGGCGCGCCTGCTGCGGCAGGCGGGTGCCGCGGCGGTGCACCCGTTCGTGCTCGGGGTGCGCTGACGCGGCCCCGTCCCACGACCGGCCGCGTCACCAGCGCAGGCGCAGCTCGGTGTACGTCGCGTCCACGAAGCCGAGCGCTCGGTACAGCGACTCGCCGTCGGCCGTGGCGTGCAGGGAGACCGAGTCGGCTCCGCTCGCGCGCGCCCAGTCGAGGGCCGCGACGACGCACGCGCGCGCGTAGCCCTGCCCTCGCGCTCCGGGCACCGTGCACACGTTCGACAGGTGCGCCGTCGTGCCGTGCGGGTTCCGCGCGGACGGCACCGAGCGGTGCAGCTCGACGAGCGCGCACGCCGCGACGCGGTCCGGCCCGTCGACCACGAAGGCCACGACGTCGTCCGAGCCGAGCATCCGGGCGAACCACTCCACGGCCCGGCGCTGCCACACGTCGTCCTCGGCGTCCGCCTCCTCCATCGCCCGCATGAGGTGGACGCGGAGGGCGACGAGGTCCTCGGCGTCGTGCGGGACCGCGCGCCGCACCGGCACGCGGTCCTCGCTCGCGACCGTCACAGGAACCGCGCCCGCACCGCCTCGCCGTGGGCGGGGAGGTCCTCGTCGTTGGCGACCGCGACGATCCGGTCCGCGAGCTCCTCCAGGGCGTCGCGGTCGTACTCGATCACCTGGACCGCCTTGACATAGCTGTGCACCCCGAGGCCGCTCGAGAAGTGCGCGCAGCCGCCGGTCGGGAGCACGTGGTTGGACCCGGCCATGTAGTCGCCGAGGGAGACGGGCGACCACGGCCCGACGAAGATCGCGCCCGCGCTCGTGACGCGCTCCGCGAGCGCGGCCGCGCCGTCGGTCTGGATCTCCAGGTGCTCCGCGCCGTACGCGTCGACCACCCGGAGACCGTGCTCGAGGTCGTCCACGAGCACGATCGCGGACTGCGGACCGGCCAGCGACTGGGCGACGCGTGCGGCGTGCTTCGTGGCCGTCACGAGGTCCGCGAGGCGGGCCTCGACGGCGGCGGCGAGCTCGACGGACGGCGTGACGAGGACGGCCGCCGCCAACGGGTCGTGCTCGGCCTGGCTGATGAGGTCGGACGCGACGTGCCCCGGGTCGGCGGTGCCGTCCGCGAGGATCGCGATCTCCGTGGGACCGGCCTCGGCGTCGATCCCGACGACACCGCGGACGAGCCGCTTCGCCGCGGCCACGTAGACGTTCCCCGGTCCGGTCACGACGTCGACCGGCTCGCAGAGCACGTCACCGTCCTGCGGCTCGCTGCCTGCCGCGCCGTACGCGAACATCGCCACGGCCTGCGCGCCGCCCACCGCGTAGACCTCGTCGACCCCGAGCAGCGCGCACGCCGCGAGGATCGTCGGGTGCGGCAGGCCGCCGTTCTCCTGCTGGGGCGGCGACGCGACCGCGAGGCTGCGGACACCGGCCTCCTGCGCCGCGACGACGTTCATCACCACCGACGACGGGTAGACCGCCAGCCCGCCGGGCGCGTAGAGCCCGACGCGGCGCACCGGCACCCAGCGCTGGCGGACCTGCGCGCCGGGGGCGACCTCGACCGTGAAGTCCTGCGGGCGCTGCGCGGCGTGCACGAGGCGCACGCGACGGATGGCCTCCTCGAGGCCCGCCCGGACGTCCGGGTCGAGGCGCGCGAGGGCGTCGGCGAGCGCGCCGGCGGGCACGCGCAGGTGCTCGGGGCGCACCCCGTCGAACCGCTCGGCGTACTCGCGCAGCGCGTCCGCGCCGCGCGCGCGGACCGCCTCGACGATCGGGGCGACCCGATGCGCCGCGTCCTCGACACCGAGCTCTGCGCGCGGCAGGGTCTCGACGAGCTCGCGGGCGGACAGGGAACGTCCTCGAAGGTCGATGCGGGTGATCATGGGTCGAGTCTAGGAGCCCGCGCGACGCCGCGACGAGGCGTTTCGCCCACCGGTCGCGCCGCGCCGGTCTCGGCACGCCGCGTCGTGCCCGTCGTGCGCCAGCAGGGAGAATGGGCGGCATGAACGCCCCTCACGACGCCCGCCCGGTCGAGATCTCCGACGACGTCATCCGCCTCGGGCAGTTCCTCAAGCTCGCCGGGCTCGCCGAGTCCGGCGCCGAGGCGCGCGAGCTCGTCACCGAGGGCGAGGTGCGCGTCAACGGCGAGGTCGACACGCGCCGCGGCCGCCAGCTGCACCGCGGCGACGTCGTCTCGGTCGACCGCCCCCAGGGGTCCGAGAGCGCGACCGTCGCCTGAGCCGAGCGTCAGGCCATGTAGGTCGAGGCCATGACCTTGTCGGGTGTGAGCCGGAGCACGACGCGCTCGGGGTTGGGCGAGAGCGCCCGGTAGCGACGGCCGTAGCGTGCGACGGCGTCCGCCACCTCGGCCGCGTCCTCGACGACCTCGATCGTGCCCTCGAGCGTGATCCACCGACCGCCCTCGACCTGGCACACCGCGGCCCGCGGCGCCCCACCGTCCGCCCCCGGGAGGCGCGCGTTGCGAGCCTTGACCGAGGTGCGGTTCGTCGTGATGCGCAGCACGCCCGCGTCCTGGTCCCACGTGAAGGCGACGGGGACGACGTGCGGCGTGCCGTCCGCGCGCAGCGTGGTGAGCGTGGCCAGGTGGCGCTCGGTGACGAAGACGAGCTGTTCGGGGTTGAGGCGGATCACGGCGTCGAGCCTACGGCTTGCGTCGTCCCACGACGTCCGGGCGGCGACGTCGACGGACTCCTCGGCCCTCCGGGTCAGCCGACCAGGCACGACGGCCCGAGCAGCGCCTTGAGGTCGCCGAACAGCGCAGGCGACTTCTCGACGCGCAGCCCGTCGCCCGCGCGCACGACCGTCGTCTTGCCGGGCTCCAGCACCTGGACGTGCACCTCCGCCGACCCGGGGTGCGTGGCGAGCACCTCCCGCAGGCGGAGGATGATCGGCTCGACGCACCGCGTGTGCGAGACCTTCACGGCGAGCGGCGACTCGGCGCCCACGGTGATGTCGGGCAGCGACACCTCCATGGCCTGGAGCTGCATCGTGTCGTCACGACGCCGCACGCGTCCGCGCAGGACGACCACCTGGTCCTCGGCGAGGATCGTCGAGTAGGCGAGGTACGTCTCGCCGAAGAACATGACCTCCACGGCGCCCTCGAGGTCCTCGATGGTCACCGCCGCCCAGGGGTTGCCGTTCTTGCTCATCTTGCGCTGGAGCGAGGTGACGAGGCCCGCGATCACCACCGTCGACCCGTCCGGGCGGCCCTCGTCGGCGAGCAGGTTCGCGATGCCCGTGTCGGCTGCCCGCGTGAGCACGTGCTCGAGCCCCGACAGGGGGTGGTCCGAGACGTACAGGCCGAGCATCTCGCGCTCGAAGGCGAGCCGCTGCTTCTTGTCCCAGTCCGGGAGGTCCGGCACGTCGACGGAGAACGACAGGCCGTCCTCGTCGTCGCCCCCGGCGAAGTCGGCGAACAGGTCGAACTGGCCCTCCGCCTCCTTGCGCTTGACGCTGATGACCGAGTCGACCGCCTGCTCGTGCACGACGAGCAGCGCGCGGCGCGCGTGCCCGAGCGAGTCGAACGCGCCCGCCTTGATGAGCGACTCGATGGTGCGCTTGTTGCAGACGACGGCCGGCACCTTGTCGAGGAAGTCGGTGAACGACGTGAACGCGCCCTTCTCCTCGCGCGTGCGGATGATCGCGTCGACGACGTTCGCGCCGACGTTGCGCACGCCCGTGAGGCCGAAGCGGATGTCGTTGCCGACGGCCGTGAACTTGGCCGCCGAGTCGTTCACGTCGGGCGGGAGCACCGTGATGTGCATGCGCCGGCACTCGTTGAGGTACAGGGCGAGCTTGTCCTTGTCGTCCCGCACGCTCTGCAGGAGCGCCGCCATGTACTCGGTCGGGTAGTTCGCCTTGAGGAACGCCGTCCAGTACGCGACGAGGCCGTACCCCGCCGAGTGCGCCTTGTTGAACGCGTAGCCCGCGAACGGGACCAGCGTGTCCCAGACGGCCTGGATCGCGCCGTCGGAGTAGCCGCGCTCGCGGCAGCCCGCCTGGAAGGGGACGAACTCCTTGTCGAGGATCTCCTTCTTCTTCTTGCCCATCGCGCGACGCAGCAGGTCGGCCTGGCCGAGCGAGTACCCCGCGAGGATCTGGGCGGCGCGCTGCACCTGCTCCTGGTAGACGATGAGTCCGTACGTCTCGTCCAGGATCTCCGCGAGCGGCTCCTCCAGCTCCGGGTGGATGGGCTCGATCTTCTGCAGACCGTTCTTGCGCAGCGCGTAGTTCGTGTGCGAGTTCATGCCCATGGGGCCCGGGCGGTACAGCGCGATGACGGCCGAGAGGTCGTCGAACTTGTCCGGTTTCATCTGGCGCAGGAGCGCACGCATGGGGCCGCCGTCGAGCTGGAACACGCCGAGCGTGTCACCGCGCGCGAGCAGCTCGTACGACGCCTTGTCGTCGAGCGCGAGCGACTCGATCTCGATCGGCTCCTTGCCGTTCATCTCGATGTTCTCGAGCGCGTCGTCGAGGATCGTGAGGTTGCGCAGCCCGAGGAAGTCCATCTTGATGAGGCCGAGGCCCTCGGACGTCGGGTAGTCGAACTGCGTGATGACCGCGCCGTCCTGGGGGCGGCGCATGATCGGGATGATGTCGATGAGCGGGTCGCTCGACATGATCACGCCCGCCGCGTGCACGCCCCACTGCCGCTTCAGGCCCTCGATGCCGCGCGCGAGCTCGACGACGCGCTGCGCCTCCGGGTCGGTGTCGTGGAGCTGGCGGAACTCCGCGGCCTCGGAGTACCGCTCGTGCTTCGGGTCGAAGATCCCCGAGAGCGGGATGTCCTTGCCCATGACGGCCGGTGGCATGGCCTTGGTGAGCTTCTCCCCCATCGCGAAGGGGAAGCCGAGGAGCCGCGCCGAGTCCTTGAGCGCCTGCTTGGCCTTGATGGTGCCGTAGGTGACGATCTGGGCGACGCGGTCGTCGCCGTACTTCTCCGTGACGTACCGGATGACCTCCCCGCGCCGACGCTCGTCGAAGTCGACGTCGACGTCGGGCATCGACACGCGCTCGGGGTTGAGGAACCGCTCGAAGATCAGGCCGTGCTCCAGCGGGTCGAGCTCGGTGATGCCCATGAGGTACGACGCCATGGAACCCGCGGCCGAACCACGGCCGGGCCCGACGCGGATGCCCTGGTCCTTGGCCCAGTTGATGAAGTCGGCGACCACGAGGAAGTACCCCGGGAAGCCCATCTGGATGATGACCTCGGTCTCGTACTGGGCCTGCTTGCGCGCCGCGTCGGGGATGCCGTTCGGGTACCGGCGGTGCAGCCCGCGCTCCACCTCCTTGACGAACCAGCTCGTCTCGTCCTCGCCCTCCGGGACGGGGAACCGCGGCATGTAGTTCGCCTTCGTGTCGAACGACACCTCGCACTGCTCCGCGATGAGCAGCGTGTTGTCGCACGCCTCGGGCAGCTCCGCGAAGACGCGCCGCATCTCCGCCGCCGACTTCACGTAGTAGCCGGTCCCGTCGAACTTGAACCGGTCCGGGTCGTCGAGCGTCGAGCCGGAGTTGATCGCGAGCAGGGCCTCCTGGCTCGGCGCGTCCTCCTCGCGCACGTAGTGCAGGTCGTTCGTCGCGACGAGCCGCGCGCCGATCGTCTCCGCGAGCCGCAGCAGGTCCTGCGTCACCCGGGTCTCGATGTCGAGACCGTGGTCCATGAGCTCGACGTAGAAGTTCTCGCGCCCGAAGATGTCCTGGAGCTCGCCCGCCGTCCGGACCGCCTCGTCCCACTGGCCGAGCCGCAGGCGCGTCTGGATCTCCCCCGACGGGCAGCCGCTCGTCGCGATCATGCCCTTGCCGTAGGTCTGGAGCAGTTCGCGGTCCATGCGGGGCCACTTGCCCATCTGCCCCTCCAGCGACGCCAGCGAGGACGCGCGGAACAGGTTGTGCAGCCCTTCGTTGTCCTTGGCGAGGAGCGTCATGTGGGTGTAGGCACCGCGCGCGGAGACGTCGTCGGACTCCTGCCCCTGCTGCCCGAACCGCACGCGCGTCTGGTCGAACCGGCTCGTCCCCGGCGTGATGTACGCCTCGACGCCGATGATCGGCTTGATGCCCTTCGACTGCGCGCGCGACCAGAACTCGAACGCCCCGAACACGTACCCGTGGTCCGTCGTCGCGATCGCCTTCTGCCCGAGGCGCTCGACCTCGTCGAACAGGTCCCCGATCCGCGCCGCGCCGTCCAGCATCGAGTACTCGGTGTGGACGTGGAGGTGGACGAAGTCCTCTGTGGCGGTCGGCATGCACCGATCCTAAGTCGCCCCGCCCACGCGCCCGGGCACCCTCGGCGGTCCGCGGTGTGCCCCGTGGCACAGCCGCGGTCACCGACGCGCGACGCCCCGAGTCCGCGCCCGCGGGCGGCGTCAGCCGTCGGTCGTGAGGGTCTTCGCGGCGTCGCGGTGGTCGATGCCCGCGTCGAGGTAGACCGGGCCGGAGACCACGTAGCCGAGGCGCTCGTAGAACCCGATCGCCTGGACCTGGGCGGAGAGCAGGACGCGCACCGTGCGACGCCCGTCCGCGCCCGACGCCGCGTGCTCGGCGAGCGCGATCCCCTCCAGGGCGCGCATCACCGTGGCGCCCGCGCCGGTGCCGCGCGCGGACGCGGACACGGCGACCCGGCCGACGTGCACCTCGCCCGGGTGCGCCGGGTCGGTCAGGAGCCGCCCCGTGCCGACGACCGCGCCGTCCCGCCCGCGGTCGCGCACGAGGACGTGCGTCGTCGTCACCGCGGTGTCGAGGTCGTCGATCTCCTCCTCGACCGGTACGCCCTGCTCGTCGACGAACACCGCGAGCCGCAGCGCGTGCGCGGCGGCGAGCCCGGCGTCGTCGACCACGCGCTCGACGACGAGCCGGCCCGTGCCCGCACCGGGGACGCCGGTGGTCACGCGTACGCCCCCCGCAGGACCTCGAGCGCGTGCGCGAGGTCGTCGGGGTACTGGCTCGTCAGCTCGAGCCACTCCCCCGTCGTCGGGTGCTCGAACCCGAGGCGGACGGCGTGCAGCCACTGGCGCGTCAGAGCGACGCGCGAGGCCAGCACGGGGTCTGCGCCGTAGGTGAGGTCGCCCACGCACGGGTGGCGCAGCGCGGAGAAGTGGACGCGGATCTGGTGCGTGCGCCCCGTCTCGAGGTGCACCTCGACGAGCGAGGCCGCGGGCAGCATCTCGAGGACCTCGTAGTGCGTCACCGAGGGCTTGCCCTCCGCGGTGACCGCGAACTTCCAGTCGGCGCTCGGGTGGCGCCCGATGGGCGCGTCGATGGTCCCGGTCGTCGGCTCCGGGTGCCCCTGGACGAGCGCGTGGTAGACCTTCTCGACCGTGCGCTCCTTGAAGGCGCGCTTGAGAGCCGTGTACGCGACCTCGCTCTTCGCGACGACCATGAGCCCCGACGTGCCGACGTCGAGGCGGTGCACGATGCCCTGGCGCTCGGCAGCGCCGGACGTGGAGATCCGATAGCCCGTCGCGGCGAGCGCGCCGACGACGGTCGGGCCGGTCCACCCCGGCGAGGGGTGCGCCGCGACGCCGACGGGCTTGTCGACGACCACGACGTCGTCGTCGTCGTGGACGATGCCCATGCCGGGCACGGGCTCGGCGACGACCTCGACCGCAGCCGGGGCGGCGTCGGGCACCTCGACCTCGAGCCACGCTCCCGGGACGAGCCGGTCGGACTTGCCGACCTCCCGGCCGTCCAGGCGGACGGCGCCGCCCGCCGCGAGGTCCGCCGCGCGCGTCCGCGAGAGGCCGAGCAGGCGGGACAGCCCGGCGTCGACCCGCTCGCCGGCGAGGCCGTCCGGGACCGGCAGCGAGCGGAGGCTCACCGCTCCTCCTCGCGGTCCGCGCGCACGGTCGTCGGGCCGGGCTCGGTGACCTCGGCGTCGTCGCCCGGCTCGTCGCCCGCGTCGTCGCCCCCGTGCCGGGTACCGTCGAGTCCGATGCCGAGCACCGAGAGCACGGCGATCATCGCCGCTGCCGCCACGATCGCGATGTCCGCGACGTTGCCCACGAACCAGTTCGCGTAGGCGATGAAGTCGACCACGTGACCGCGCGCGAAGCCGGGCTCGCGGAAGAACCTGTCCACGAGGTTCCCGAGCGCCCCGCCGAGCAGCAGCCCGAGCGCGACCGCCCAGGCGCGCGAGCCGATCCTGCCCACCATGCGCACGATGACGACCACCACGGCCACGACCACGATCGTCAGGAGCCAGGTCATCCCCGTCGCGATGGAGAGCGCGGCGCCGGGGTTGTAGATGAGCCGGAGCCCGAGGAGGGACCCCAGGACCGGGACCGTGTCGTCGCCGAGCGTGAGGCTCGACTCGGCCCACCACTTGGTGAGCTGGTCGAGCGCCAGGACGAGGACCGCGAGGGCGACGGTCCAGACCACCAGCACGCGCCGCGGACCGCGGCGGGCCGTGCTGGTCGCGGTGCCGGACGCAGTGCCGGAGTCGGTGCCGGCGACGGCGTCGGCGGGTTCTGTGGGCTCGGGGCGCGCGGAGGTGGACATCGGCGGCAAGTCTGCCACGTCGACCCCGGCCTCGGCGCGCCCCCTACGGCTGCCGGGCCTCAGCGGCGCTCGGCGCGCTGCTTCGCCTCGACGGAGAGGTTGGCCCGCGGGAACGCCTGGAGGCGCGCCTTGCCGATCGGCAGCCCCGTCTCCTCGCACGTCGCGTACGTGCCCGCCGCGATGCGGTCGAGGGCGTGCGACGTCTGCGCCAGCAGGTCGCGGACGTTGTTGACGAGGGTCAGCTCCTGCTCGCGCTCCAGGGCGCTCGACCCGGAGTCCGCCTGGTCGTCGCCCGCGCCGTCGCCGGAGTGCCGCAGCAGGTTCGAGAGCTCCTCGTCGGCGGAGGCGAGCTCCCCCTCCAGACGCTCCTTCTCCGAGAGGAGCTCGGCGGCGAGCTCCTCGACCTCCCGCAGGGTCCAGGGCTCCTCCCCGTCGCGCACGGGGAAGGACTTGACGTCCTTCGCGAGGTTGGGAAACCGGTCGCGCACGGCCGTTCGGGCCGCGGTGGTGAGCTTGGTCATGTCGCCCCTCCAAGTTCGAGTCACGCGAGAGTAGACGCAGCGGCCGGTACGCACAACACACCACGCCGGTCCGCCGAGGCGGGAAGACGCAGGTGCGAGGCGTACCGGCCGCTGCCGGACGGTCGACGCAGGTGCTAGATGCCGGGCGCGAGGTCGCTCGTGCGGCTCGCCCCGCCGACGTTGCTGCGCGGCGGGAGGGCGCTGCCCCGGTTGTCCAGGTCACCCAGCAGGTTCTGCAGGTAGCTCTTGAGGCGCGTGCGGTAGTCGCGCTCGAAGATGCGCAGCTCGTCGATCTTGCGCTCGAGGAGCGAACGCTCCTGCTCGAGCTGCGACAGCGTGCGGTGGGAGGTCTCCTCGGCCTCGCGCACGATGCGCGTGCCCTCCGCCTTGGCCTCCGCGATGAGCCGGTCGCCCTCCTCCTGGCCCGAGCGCACGTAGTCGTCGTGCAGCTTCTGGGCGAGCTGGAGCATGCCGGTCGCCGACTCGGGCTCGGCGCCGTTCTTCGCGACCACGGCCTGCGAGATCGGTGCGACCGGGGCGGGCTCCGGCTCGGGTGCCTTGGGCGCCTCGACGACGGCGGGCTGCACCGCAGCGCTGGACGCGTCGGCCCGGCTGAGCTCCGCGATACGACGCTCCGCGGCAGCGAGCTTCGACTTGAGGTCCTCGTTCTCCTCCTGCACGGAGTTGAGGGTCCTCACCACCTCGTCCAAGAAGTCGTCGACCTCTTCGACGTCGTACCCCTCGCGGAACTTCGTCGCCGAGAACTTCTTGTTCAGGATGTCCTCTGCAGTGAGCAGTGCCATCGGTTCACCTCATAGCGTTTGCGTGTCGGTCCGGGCGACCTCGCGATCACCAGAGTCCAAAGTAGCGGAGATTGCCCGTGGGGGCCGGGAGCGGCCGCGCGTTCGCGCGCCGCGCGCCCGTGTGGATGACGTGACGGTCCGGCGTCGGGCCGGTCGCGGTCGGGGCGAACCGGACGTAGCGCACCACCGCCGGCGGGGCGTGCGCCCAGGGCGCGTGACGTGCGTCTCAGAGCGACGACACGATCTGCGCGGCGATCGTCACCGCGAAGAAGAGGATGATGAACGCCAGGTCGAGCCGCACCTGCCCCAGGGAGAGCGGCGGGATGAGACGACGCAGCGCACGCAGGGGCGGGTCGGTCGCCGAGTAGATCACCTCGGCGAGCACGAGGACGGCGCCGCGTGGCCGCCAGTCGCGCGCGAAGAACTGCACCCAGTCGAACACGAGCCGACCGATGAGCAGCAGCAGGTAGAGCCAGAGCAGGAATCCGACGATCCCTGTGATGAGGTCCCAGATCACGGGTCAACTGTGCCAGACGTACGTCCCGCGACCGGGCACCGGACACGCGCCTCCCGTGCGCGCACAGCAGAGGAGGGACCGACGTGTCGCCACGTCCGTCCCTCCGTCTGCCGTGCGCGGGGCGCGTGCTCGGCGGGCGCGGCGCGCCCCGCACGTCGTCAGCTCTGGTTGTAGAACCCGGCGCGCCCGGGAGCCGGCGCGGCGGCCTGCTCCTCGCCGGTGATCTCCACGTGCTCGGGCGAGAGCAGGAACACCTTGTTGGTGACGCGCTCGATGGCGCCGTGGAGCCCGAAGATCAGACCCGCGGAGAAGTCGACCAGGCGCTTCGCGTCCGCGTCGTCCATGTCCGACAGGTTCATGATCACCGGCGTGCCGCCTCGGAACGCCTCCCCGATCACGCGCGCGTCGTTGTAGGAGCGCGGGTGCACCGTCGTGATCCTGCGCAGCTCGGCGGCCGACATGCTCGTCTGCGGCACCTCGCGCGGTCCGAGCGCGCGGTGCAGCGGCGTCACCTGGGCCTGGTAGTCGTGCGACACGTCCGCCCCCGTCTCGTCGAGCTCGTCGACGTACTCGTCCTGCTCGTCCTCGCCGCGATCATCAGCGAGGCCCAGATACAGCATGGTCTTGCGCAGCGCTCCCGCCATGGGCCTTGCTCCGTCCTCGATCGATCCGTCGGTCCACCGGCCGTCGGACCGGTGCGTTCACGCTAACCGAGGGCGTCGGACGATCAGGGGACGACACGCCCGGGGTCCTCAACCTCACCCGGAGGTCGAGACCGGGACGGTCACGCGGTGCACAGCGCCACCAGCCCCGCGAAGCGACCCGTCGTCGTCCCACCACGTGCCGCGCGGCGGTGCGAGAAGAACCGCTCGTCCTCGACCGTGCACGCCGCGAGGTGCACGACGTCGGCGACGCCAGCGGCGACGAGGTCGGCCACGACGCCCGCCGGCAGGTCGAGCGCGGGCGTGCCCCAGGACGTCGTGGACCGTGCGGCCGGGCGCGCGAGGGCGACGTCGTCGCGCATCGTCGCCGGGACCTCGTAGCACCGCCCGCACGCGCTCGGCCCGACGGCGGCCCGGACGTTCCCGACCCGCGCTCCCGCCGCGCGCATCGCCTCGAGCGCGGCCGGCACGACCCCGTGCGCCAGCCCGCGCCGACCCGCGTGCGCGACGCCGACGACGCCGGCGTCGACGTCCGCGAGCAGGACGGGCACGCAGTCGGCCACGAGCACGCCGAGCCCCACGCCCCGTGCGGCCGCGACGATCGCGTCGGCCTCTCCCACCGAGTCGACGGGCGCACCGTCCGCGTCCTGGGCCGGGGCGTCGAGCCGCACGACGTCCGTGCCGTGCACCTGGGAGGCGAAGGCGATCGGGGCCCCGAGCCGCGCAGCCGCGCGCGCCCGGTTGCTCCGGACGCGCGCCGCGTCGTCGGTCACGTTGAGGCCGAGGTTGAGCGAGTCCCACGGCTCCGGCGAGACACCGCCCGCACGGGTCGTGAACAGGGCGCGCACGCCGGGGCCGAGATCGACCTCGAGCGCGACGGGAGGGGCGGTGCGGAGGACGCCGGCCCTCCCGTCGGAGGCGGGGCGGGCGCTCATCGGGTCCGGTCCCGGGTCAGCACCGGGTCACTTGAGGAAGTCGGGGACGTCGAGCTCCTCGACCTTGCGGCGCGCGGGCTCCTCGTCGAAGATCCGCGGCGGCACCTCGACACCCGCGTTCTGGCCGCCCGGCACCGCGTCGGCGTTCTGGTTCGCCGGGTCGCCGGAGCCGACCACCGTGAACGTCGGGGCAGGCGTGGGCTGGACCGGGACCGGGCCCGAGCCGCCGTCGAGCGTGACGGGCACGTCGTCGGCCTCCGGCTGGATCGGCACCACGGGGCGGGGCAGCGTGTGCGCGCCCGTCGTCGGCGCCGGCGCCGGCGGCACCGGCCGTGCGGCCGGGACGACCGGGATCGCGCTCGTCGCCGGGCGTTGCGCCCCGGCCACCTGGCCGAGCGCGCGGGCGTCGCCGCGCACCTGCGGCGCTCCGCCGTCGAAGCCGGCGGCGATGACGGTGACGCGCACCTCGTCGCCCAGGGCGTCGTCGATCACCGCACCGAAGATGATGTTCGCCTCGGTGTGCGCCGCCTCGTGGACGAGGCGCGCCGCCTCGTTGATCTCGAAGAGGCCGAGGTCGGAGCCGCCCTGGATCGACAGGAGGACACCGTGCGCGCCGTCGATGCTGGCCTCCAGCAGCGGCGACGAGATCGCCATCTCCGCGGCCTGGACCGCACGGTCGTCGCCGCGCGCGTTGCCGATGCCCATGAGGGCGCTGCCCGCCCCCTGCATCACCGACTTCACGTCGGCGAAGTCGAGGTTGATGAGGCCCGGCGTGGTGATGAGGTCCGTGATGCCCTGGACACCGGAGAGCAGCACCTGGTCGGCCTGGTGGAACGCCTGGAGCGCGCTGACGTTGCGGTCGGACATCGACAGGAGGCGGTCGTTGGGGATGACGATGAGGGTGTCGACCTCGTTGCGGAGGTTCTCGATGCCCTGGTCCGCCTGGACCGAGCGGCGGCGACCCTCGAACGTGAAGGGCCGGGTCACGACACCGACCGTGAGCGCGCCGAGCGAGCGCGCGATGCGTGCGACGACGGGCGCGCCGCCGGTCCCGGTCCCGCCGCCCTCGCCGGCGGTGACGAAGACCATGTCCGCGCCGCGCAGCACGTCCTCGATCTCCTCGGCGTGGTCCTCGGCGGCCTTCTTGCCGACCTCGGGGTCGGCCCCGGCGCCGAGGCCACGGGTCAGCTCGCGACCGACGTCGAGCTTGACGTCGGCGTCGGACATGAGGAGCGCCTGCGCGTCCGTGTTGATGGCGATGAACTCGACGCCCTTGAGGCCGACCTCGATCATCCGGTTGACGGCGTTCACGCCCCCACCGCCGATGCCGACCACCTTGATCACTGCTAGGTAGTTCTGCGGAGTTGCCACGTCAATGCCTCTCGATCGGTCAGCCCTGAACCTTCACCCTCAACTAGAGGGTTATAGTTATGTCAGGTCGTTCATGGGTCGACCGTAGGTGCCGACGTGCCCATCATCAACGACCACCTCGCGCGTGTCGGGTATCGCCGCCCGCGGCGCTCCGTGCTGCTCATCGCGTCACCGGCATCGTCGGCGCCGACACGTCGTACAGCGTCACGCCGGCGTTCTCCGGGACCGCCCGCAACGTCTGCAGGACGCGGACCTTGAGCGCCGCGTCCTCCGAGCTCCCCCACTCGACCACGACGCCGTCCCGGAGAGTCATCCGGACCGCGTCGCGCGTCGGGGCCGAGACCTCGGCGACCTGCGCGTGAAGGTCGGCCGGCAGCGCGTTGAGGAGCACGAGGGCGGCGTCGAGCGCCTTCGCCCCCCGGTCGTCGAGCGGCGCGTCGATCTCCGGCAGTCCCTCGGGGACCGCGGGGTCGGTCCGGACCTGCACGCCGTCGGCGTCGAGGAGCGCGAACCCGCCGTCCACCGGGACCGCGACCACGGGCTCGCGCGACTCGAGCAGCACCGTCAGTCCGGCAGGCCAGGACCGGCGGATCTCGACGTCGCGGACGCCGTTGAGCGCCAGGACCCGCTCGCGCAGCGCCACGGTGTCGAGCCGCGGCAGCGGCACCCCCGCGGACTCGGCGACGACGGCCTCGACCTGGGCGGGATCGATCACCGTGCCCTCTCCCGAGATCGTCACGTCCTCCGGGTCGAGCCCGAGCACCGAGGAGAAGAAGGCGACCCACACGAGCGCGGCCACGACGAGGACGCCCGTCGTCCACCCCAGCACGCGGGTGCGCAGCCGGTGCCGGCGCATCGCGTCGCGCTCGGCCAGGCGCTCCGTCATCCCGTGCGACACGACGCCGACCCGGTCCGTCCGCGTCCCGCGCGACGCGGTCGGCGTCCCGGCACCGCCGTTCCCCCGCCCCTGACCGCCCCGCGGTCCCGTCGTCGTCCGGCCTGCCCTCGGGTGCTCGGCGGTCGACGGCACGAGCTCGCGCCCGGTCGCGGCCACCCGCCGTACCGGTCGTGTGGGCGTCTCCTCGGCCGGGGCCCGGGTTGCGGGCGTCGACGTCCCGGACCGCGACGCGCGCGGCGCCGGCGGCCGCGCGGGAGGCTCCCCCGCGCCCGACCGGTTCGGTCGGGGTGCGGAGGGTCGGGGCCGGGGCGGCGGTCGCATCAGTCCTCGCCCCCTCCGGAGGGCCCTGCGCCGGCGGCTCGTCCCGCGATCCGCGCGAGGACGACCTCGCCCAGCTCCGTTACGTCCCCGGCGCCGACCGTGAGGACGAGGTCACCCGGGCGTGCGGCGTCCGCCACGCGGTGCGCGGCCTCGAGCCGGTCCTCCACGGCCGCCACCACCACGCCGGGGCCGTCCATGAGCTCGGTGATCGTGTGCGCCCCGACGGCCGGGTCGGGGTCCTCGCGCGCGGCGTAGACCCCCGTCACGACGACCTCGTCCGCGGCGCCCAGCGCCTCGGCGAACTCGCGCGCGAACGTCGCCGTGCGCGAGTACAGGTGCGGCTGGAAGAGCACGAGCACCCGGCCTCCCGAGGCGACGGGCCGCGCGGCGGCCAGCAGCGCCGCGACCTCGGTCGGGTGGTGCGCGTAGTCGTCGACGACGCGCACCCCGCCCGCCTCGCCGCGCGCCTCGAACCGACGCCCGGTGCCCAGGAAGCCGAGCGCCGACGCGACCGCCGCCGACGGGTCCACGCCGAGCACGACCGCCGTCACGACGGCGGCCGTGGCGTTCAGCGCGTTGTGGTGACCGGGGACGCGCAGCCGCAGCTCCAGCCCGTCGAGCACGGTGGTCCCGACGGCCCCCGTCAGCGACGCCCGCACGCCCGCGGGCCCGTCGTCCGTGGTCGGTCGCACGTCCGCCACGCGCACGTCCGCGTCGTCGGCCGTGCCGTAGGTGACGACCGCGCCCCCGCCCTCGGCGTGGGCGGCGGCGAGCGCCCGTGCCCCGGCGTCGTCCGCGCACGCGACGAGCGTCCCGCCCGGGACGATGCGCGCCGCGAAGTCGACGAACGCGTGCTCGAACGCCGCGCGCGAGCCGTAGTGGTCCAGGTGGTCCGGCTCGACGTTCGTCACGACGGCGACGTCCGGCGCGTAGTTGAGGAACGAGCCGTCGGACTCGTCCGCCTCGGCCACGAGGACCTCGGACCCGAGGTGCCCGCCGGCCACGGGACCGTCCGCGGTGAGCACCGTGCCCCCGATCGCGAACGACGGGTCGAGACCTGCACCACGCAGCACCGTCGCGATCATCGCGGACGTCGTCGTCTTGCCGTGCGCACCCGCGACCGCGACCGAGCGACCGCGGGCCATGAGCGACGCGAGCGCCTGCGAGCGGTGCAGCACGCGCAGCCCCGCGGCACGTGCCGCCGCGAGCTCCGGGTTCGACTCGCGGACCGCGCTCGACACCACGACCGTGTCCACGCCCGCGACGTGGGCGGCGTCGTGGCCCGCCCAGACCCGCACGCCGTCGGCCCGGAGCGCGGCGAGCGTCTCGCTCTCGCGGGCGTCCGAGCCTTGCACGGGGACCCCGTGCGCGGCGAGAAGTCGCGCGACCACGGACATGCCGGCGCCGCCGACCCCGACGAGGTGGACGGTGCCCAGCTCCTCGAGCGGGACCGGGGCGGCGGCGCCGTGGTTCGTCACGACCGCGCCCCGGCCTGGCCGGCGGCGACCGCCTCGGCGACGAGGTCGGCGACGCGCGCCGCGCCGTCGCGCACCCCCGCGCCCGCCGCCGCGCGCGCCATCGCGTCGAGGCGCCCCGGGTCGCCGAGCAGCGCCGGGACCTCGCGCGCGACCCAGGTCGCGTCGAGCTGCGCGTCGTCGACGAGCAGGCCACCGCCGGCGGCGACCACCGGGCCGGCGTTGAGCCGCTGCTCGCCGTTGCCGATCGGCAGGGGCACGTACACGGCGGGGATCCCCAGCGCCGCGAGCTCGCTCACGGTCCCGGCGCCCGCCCGGCACACGACCAGGTCCGCGACGGCGAGCGCGAGCTGCATCTCGGCGAGGTACTCGCGCACGTCGTACCGCGCGCCGGGACGCGCCGCGGTGGCGGCTGTCGCAGCGTCGCGCACGGCGGCGTCCTTGCCCTTCCCCGTGAGGTGGAGGACCTGCGCGCCCGCGCCGAGGAGCGCGTCGGCCGCCCCGGAGACCGCCTCGTTGAGGCTCTGAGCCCCGAGCGACCCGCCCGTGACGACGAGCGTGCGCCGTGCCGGGTCGAGCCCGAGCCGCGCCGCGGCGTCGGCCCGGACCGCGGCCGTGTCGGCCGCCCGGGCCGCCACGAGGTCCTGGACCTCCCGGCGCAGCGGCAGGCCCGTCACCACGCCGCCCTTGAGCGGGGTGCCCTCGAACGTCACGCCGACGCGCGCGGCCCACCGGGCGCCGAGCCGGTTGGCCAGCCCGGGCCGCGCGTTCTGCTCGTGGATGACCACCGGGACGCCCCGGCGGCGCGCCGCGAGGTACGCGGGCGTCGACACGTAGCCCCCGAAGCCCACCACGACGCGCGCCCCCGTCTCGTCGATGACCGCGCCCGCCGCGTCCACGGCCGACCTGAGGCGCCCCGGGAGGTTGACCCACTCCGCGCTCGGCCGCCGCGGGAGCGGGACGCGCGGCACGTGCCGCAGCGGGTAGCCGCGCGCCGGGACGAGGTCGTCCTCCAACCCGCCCGCGACCCCGAGCGCGGTCACCACCACGCCGGGCTCACGTGCCCGCAGCTCGTCCGCCACCGCCAGGAGCGGGTTCACGTGCCCCGCCGTCCCGCCGCCTGCGAGCACCACCGAACCGATCGTCGTCACGTACCTCGTCGTCCTTCCCTGCGGCGGGTGCCGCGTCCTGGCTGTGGTCTGAAGCTGTGGGCCGCGGGGGCCGGGCGTCGCCCGGTCCCCGGGTGGGGGGTCATCGCGCCCGGCGCCGGGGGCGGGCCGCCCGGCCGACGACGGCGAGCGAACGCCGCACGACGCTCCCCCGCGCCGCCAGCGCCTCGGCCGCGCCGGGCTCGGTGCGCGCGAACGAGATCACGACGCCGAGGGCGGCCATGGTCGTCACGAGCGCCGTGCCTCCGGCGGAGACGAGCGGCAGCGGGACGCCGATCACGGGCAGGAGCCCGATCACGACGCCGATGTTGATGAAAGCCTGCCCGACGATCCAGCAGCCGATGGCCGCCGTGGCGATCTTGACGAACGGGTCCGGGTGGCGTCGCACGATCCGGCTCATCGCCAGCCCGAGGACCACGAACAGGCCGAGGACGAGCAGCGTCCCGAAGAGCCCGAGCTCCTCGCCGATCACGGCGAAAATGAAGTCGTTGTGCGCCTCGGGCAGGTACAGCCACTTCTCCCGGCTCGCGCCGAGCCCCACGCCCGTCAGCCCTCCCGTGCCGAGCGCCCACTGGCCGTGCAGGGACTGGTAGCACTCGCCGAGCGGGTCCGTGCACTCCCCGTACGCCGACGCGATCCGGCCGAGCCGGTCGCCGCCCTCCTGGAGGTAGATCAACCCGTAGCCCACAGCGAAGGCCGCGACCGCCGCGCCCAGCCCGAGCAGGCGGGCGCTCGCACCGGACACGACGAACGCACCGGCCGCGAGCATCATGATGACGAGCGCCGTGCCGAGGTCATGGCCGGCGAGAACGAGACCGACGACCGCGAACGCTCCCGGCACGGCCGGCACGAGGACGTGCCGCCATTCCCCGAGCAGTCGCTGCTTGCGGCCGAGGACCACCCCGAGCCACAGCGCGAGCGCGAGCTTCGCGAGCTCGGAGGGCTGGAACCGGAACGACCCGATCGGCAGCCAGTTCTGGTTCCCGCCGGTCGCTTCGCCGAACACGACGACGGCTCCCAACAGTCCGACGGCGACGACCAGGCCGGGCCAGGCCAGGCGCTTGTACCACCGGACGGGGATGCGCGTGGCGATCAGCAGGACGGGAAGTCCCATGAGCGCGAACCGCGCCTGCTCGACGAACGCACCGAACGGGGACTTGCCCGCCGCGATCTGGGTGACGGCCGAGCTCGAGAACACCATGACGAGCCCGATGATCGTCAGGAGCGTCGTCGCGCCGACGAGCAGGTAGTAGCTCGTGACGGTGCTGTTCCACTGCCCGAGCCAGGGCCGCTCGGTCGGCGGCGGGGTCGCGCCTGGGCGCGCGCGACGGCCCGTCGGAGTCGTCGTCCGGCCTCGCGCCGCGCTGCGGCCCACGCCCGTGCGAGGGGTCGTGCGCGCCGACGGCGCCCCTCGTCCGTTCGCGGTCTGTGTCATTGCCGGACCGGCCTACCCGCGGTCGGGGCGCAGCGCGCGCGCCGCGGCGGCGAACGCGTCGCCGCGCGCGGCGTACGAGCGGAACTGGTCCATCGACGCACCGGCCGGGGCGAGCAGCACGGTGTCGCCGGCCTGCGCGAGGCGGCGGGCGGAGTCGACGGCGCGGGGCATCACGGTCCCAGTGTCGCCAGGATCGACGCGGACGACCGGGATATCGGGCGCGTGTCGGGCGAGCGCACCCTCGAACGGCTCGGCGTCGACGCCGATGAGCACCACGGCCCGCAGCCGGTCGGCGCGCGCGGCGACGAGCTCGTCGAACGAGGCGCCCTTGGCGAGGCCGCCCGCGACCCACACGACCGTCCCGGGCGCGAACGAGGCGAGCGACGCGGAGGCCGCGTGCGCGTTCGTCGCCTTGGAGTCGTCGACGTAGGCGACGCCGTCGACCGAGGCGACCCGCTCGATGCGGTGCGAGCCCGTCCGGAACGCGCGCAGCCCGTCGCGCACGGCCACGGCGGGCACGCCGTGCGCACGGGCCAGGGCGGCCGCGGCGAGGGCGTTCGCCACCACGTGGGCGGGCACGACGCCGTCTGCCCCGGCCAGGTGGGCGAGGTCGCCCAGCGTCGCGAGCTCCGCGGCGTGCGAGTGCCGGTCGGGCGCGTCCGCCGGCGCGTGGAACGCGCGGTCCACGAGCACGTCCTCGATGACGCCGAGCTGGCCGCGGGCCGGGGCGCCGAGCGTGAAGCCGACGGCGCGCGCGCCCTCGACGACGTCGGCCTCGCGCACGAGCGCCTCCGTGCGTGGGTCCGCGGCGTTGTAGACGCACGCGACCTGCGCGTCCTCGAAGACGCGGCCCTTGTCCGCGGCGTACGCGTCGAGGCCGCCGTGCCAGTCGAGGTGGTCGGGCGCGACGTTGAGCACCGCGCCCGCCTGGGGCGACGTCGAGTGCGTGAAGTGCAGCTGGAAGCTCGAGAGCTCCACGGCGAGCACGTCGAGCGTCGGGTCGAGCACGGCCTCCACGACCGGTGTGCCGACGTTGCCCACCGCCGCGGCGCGCAGCCCGGTGGTCCGCAGGATCGTCTCGAGCATCTCGACGGTCGTCGTCTTGCCGTTCGTCCCGGTCACGGCGAGCCAGGGCGCGGGCCGACCGGACGGGCCGTCCACGCGCAGCCGCCACGCGAGCTCGACCTCGCTCCACACGGGCACGCCCCGCTCGCCCGCCGCGACGAGCAGCGGGTGGGATGGCGGCCAGCCGGGCGAGACGACGACGAGGTCGGTCGCCGCGAGGTCGACGTCGGCCGCGTCGCGCAGGTCGGCGTCCTCGGCGCGGTCGTCGAGCGTGACGACGACGGCGGCCCGCGGCGCGAGGGCGGCGGCCGCCGCGCGGCCCGAGACGCCGAGGCCGGCGACGACCACGCGCGCCTGCTCGAGCGGGACCGCGAGGTCGTGACGGTCGCGTGCCACTAGCCGACCACCCACTCGGCGTAGAAGATGCCGATGCCGAGCGCGGCGAACAGCCCGGCGATGAGCCAGAAGCGGATGACGATCGTGACCTCGCCCCAGCCCGACAGCTCGAAGTGATGGTGCAGCGGGGCCATCTTGAACACGCGCCGACCGGTCATCTTGAAGAAGCCGATCTGGATGACGTCGGAGAGCACGATGATGACGAACAGGCCGCCGATGATGAGCGCGAGGAACTCCGTCCGCGTGAGGATCGACAGACCGGCGAGCGCGCCGCCGAGCGCGAGCGAGCCGGTGTCGCCCATGAAGATCTTCGCCGGGCTCGCGTTCCACCACAGGAAGCCGAAGCACGCGCCGACGATCGCCGCGGCCACGATCGCGAGGTCCTGCGGGTCTCGCGTCTCGTAGCAGCTGGGACCCGCCGAGGCGAGACGCTGGCACGTCTGGTTGAGCTGCCAGATCCCCACGAGCACGTACGAGCCGAACACGATGAGCGACACGCCCGTCGCGAGGCCGTCGAGGCCGTCGGTGAGGTTCACCGCGTTCGACCACGCCGTGATGAGGAAGTTGGCCCAGATGACGAAGAGGACGAGCCCGACCGTCGCGCCCGCGAACGCGAGGTCGAGGTTCGTGTCGCGCAGGAAGGAGATGCGCGTGGAGGCGGGCGTGCGGCCGTGCTCGTTGGGGAACTGCAGCGCGAGCACCGCGAACGCGATCCCGACGGCCCCCTGGCCGACGATCTTGGCGCGCGCCGTGAGGCCGAGGCTGCGCTGCTTGCGGATCTTCGTGAAGTCGTCGAGGAACCCGACGATCCCGAGCCCGGTCATGAGGAAGAGCACGAGCAGCGCGGACACGCTCGGGAACCGCCCCGAGACGACGTACGACATCGCCCAGCCGAGCAGCGTCGCGCCGATGATGACGACCCCGCCCATGGTGGGCGTCCCGCGCTTGGTGAAGTGCGCCGTCGGGCCGTCCTGGCGGACGAACTGCCCGTAGTTGCGGTGGACGAGGAACCGGATGAACAACGGCGTCCCGAAGAGGGCGACGAGCAGTGAGACGCCCGCCGCGACGATGATCGCGATCATGCGCGGTCACCTCCGGGCGCGTCCGCGCCGGCCGCGGCGAGCTCGTCGCCGAGCCGCCACAGCCCGGACCCGTTCGAGGCCTTCACGAGCACGACGTCCCCCTCCCGCAGCTCGTCGCGCAGCAGCGCCGACGCCGCCTCGACGTCGGGCACGAACCGGGTCTCGTCGCCCCACGACCCCTCCTGGGTCGCGCCGTCGTGGATCCCGCCCGCGCCCTCGCCGACCACGACGAGCAGCTTGACGTTCAATCGGACCACGAGCCGGCCGATGTCGTCGTGCGCGACGCGCGAGTCCTCGCCGAGCTCGAGCATCTCGCCGAGCACGGCGACCGAGCGCCGGTCGCGACCCGCCATCACGGCCAGTGCCTTGAGCGCGGCCCGCATGGAGTCGGGGTTGGCGTTGTAGGAGTCGTCGATCACCGTGATGCCGTCCGGCCGCTCGGTGACCTGCATCCGGTGCGGGCTCAGCGCGCGCGCGTCCGAGAGCCGCGCGGCGACGTCGGGCAGCGCGACGCCGAGGCGCAGCGCCGCCGTCGCGGCCGCCATGGCGTTCGTCACGTGGTGCTCCCCCACGAGACCGAGGGTCACGCGCGCGCTCGTGCCGTCGCCGCGCGTCGCGTCGTCCGACGCGCCGGGGCGCACGCGGAGCGTGAACGACGCACGGCCCGTGCGGTCGATGCCCAGGTCCTCCGCGCGCACGTCGGCCGCGGGGATCGTCCCGAACGTCACGACCTCGCCCGGCGCGACGTCCGCCATCGCCGCGACGCGCAGGTCGTCCGCGTTGAGCACGGCGACCCCGCCCGGCGCCAGGCCGGTCACGAGCTCGGACTTGGCACGGGCCACGGCCTCGATCCCGCCGAACTCCCCGAGGTGGGCGCTGCCCACGACGAGCACGACGGAGACGTCGGGCGGCGCGATCCGCGTGAGGTAGGTGAGGTGACCGACGCCGCTCGCACCCATCTCGAGCACGAGGAACCGCGTGGACTCGTCCGCCTCGAGCACCGTGAGCGGGAGCCCGATCTCGTTGTTGAACGAGCCGCGCGGCACGACCGTCTCGCCCTCGGGCCGCAGGAGCTGCCCCAGCAGGTCCTTGGTGGTCGTCTTGCCGACCGAGCCGGTCACGGCGACCACGCGGAGGTCGCCACGCTCGCGGAGCGTCGCGAGCACGTGCCGCGCGAGCTCGCCGAGCGCGGTCTGCACGTCGTCGACGACGACGCACGGCACGTCGAGCTCGCGCGCGGCGAGGACCAGGGTCGCGCCGGCGGCGACGGCCCCGGCCGCGAAGTCGTGCCCGTCGACGTGCTCGCCCGGCAGCGCGACGAAGAGCGATCCCGGCGCGACCCTGCGCGAGTCGACGACGACGGGCCCCCCGACCCGCACCTCCGGGTCGGCGGACAGCCGTCCGCCGGTCGCTGCGGCCACCTGCGCCGCAGTGAGCTCGATCATGCGTGGTGCTCCTTCAGGTCGTCGGGGGTGTCGTGGGGTGCGCGGCCGGTGTCCCGCTCCGCGAGCGCGGCGCGCGCCTCGACACGGTCGTCCAGGGGGTGGTCGACGCCGGCGATCTCCTGCCACACCTCATGACCCCGGCCCGCGACGAGCACCGTGTCGTCGAGGCCGGCGGCGGCGATCGCCTCGCGGATCGCCCGGGCGCGCGGCGCGACCTCGAGCACGACGACGTCGCGCGGCTCGGGCGCGGCGGCCGCCGCCTCGCGCGCGGCGTGCGCGCCCGGCAGCACCTCCGCGCGGATCGCGGCCGGGTCCTCGCCGTGCGGGTCGTCGTCCGTCACGACGACGACGTCGGCCCCCTCGACCGCGACGCCGCCCATCGTGGGGCGCTTGCCCCGGTCACGGTCGCCCGTGGCGCCGAAGACGACGACGAGGCGACCCGGGGTCGTCGGGCGCAGCGCGTCGAGGGCGAGCGCCAGCGCGTCCGGGTTGTGGGCGAAGTCCACGACGACGCGCGGGCGGTGCGGCGGGCGCGAGACGAGCTCCATGCGCCCCGGGACCGCCGGGGAGAGCCCGCCCGCCGCCTCGAGCGCCGTCTCCACGTCGCGCGGGTCGGTCCCCGCCTCGAGCACGAGCGCGAGGGCGAGGGCCGCGTTGGCGACGTTGAACGCGCCCGGCAGGGCCGTCGTCGTACGCACGCTCCGGCCGTCGCGGTGCCGCAGCGTGAACGCGGAGCCGCCCGCTGCCGAGGGCTCGACGCCGTGCACGGTCCAGTCCGCGCCCGGCTGCTCGTCCGCCGCGTCCTGCGGGCTCACGCGCAGCGTCGCGACCGGGATCCGCGCGGCCGCGACCATGCGCTCGCCCCACGCGTCGTCGACGACGACGACACCGCGGCGCGCGTGCTCGGGCGTGAACAGCAGCGCCTTCGCCTCGAAGTACTCCTGGAGGTCGCCGTGGAAGTCGAGGTGGTCCTGGCTGAGGTTGGTGAAGCCCACGACGTCGAACACGAGCCCGTCGACCCGGTGCAGCGCGAGCGCGTGCGACGAGACCTCCATCGCGAGGGTGCGCACGGCGTCCTCCCGCATCGCCGCGAGCAGCGCCTGCAGGTCGGCGGCCTCGGGCGTCGTGAGCCGGCTCGGCAGGACGCGGTCGCCCGACCGCATCTCCACCGTGCCGATGAGCCCGCCCTTCCAGCCGAGCGCGCGCAGCACGTGGTCGACCAGGTAGGTGGTGGTGGTCTTGCCGTTCGTGCCGGTCACGCCGAACGTCGTGAGGTCCTGCGCGGGGCTGCCGTAGACCCACGCGGCGACCGGGCCGAGCAGCGCACGCGGGTCCGCGGCGACGAGCACGGGGACCTCGAGGCCCACGTCGGCCACGAGCGCGGCGCCCTGCTCGTCCGTGAGGACGGCGTGCGCCCCGCGCGCGACGGCAGCGGGCGCGAAGCGTGCCCCGTGCGCGCGGGCACCGGGGAGGGCGACGAAGAGGTCGCCCGCGTCCGCCGTCCGGTCGTCGGAGGCCACCGACCACACCTCGACCGCGCCCGGTGCGGACGAGCCGCCGGGCCCACGACCTGCGCGGACGTCGAGACCGAACCGTGCTGCCAGGTCCTCGACCGACCGAGGGGTGGTCGCGGCGGGACGAAGGCGGTCGATCGGGGATGTCACGTGTAGAACCTACCGTGCCGGGGCCGCCACGCTCGCAAGCCGTCGTGCCCCGGCGACCGCAGCGGTGCGCGCTTCACCGGACCTTCACCGAGACCGCCACGGACGACGCGGCGGCCTCGTGGCTCGCGGTCGGCCGACCGGGTGAGGTTCACCACGTCGTCGGGAGCGGCACGTACGGCTCGGTGCTCGGCAGCACGCCCTCGTGCTCGAGCGTGAAGCCCATGATCTCGCTGAAGACGGGCGCCGCGACGACGCCGCCGAAGATCGACGAGTGCGGGTCCTTGAGGAACACCGAGACGGTGTATCGCGGGTCGTCGGCCGGGGCCACGCCGATGAACGAGGCCATGATCGAGGACAGGCTCCCGTCGGGGCCGGCCATCTGCGCCGTGCCCGTCTTGCCCGCGACCCGGTAGCCGGGCACCGACGCGCTCGACCCGGTGCCCTCCTCGACAACGGACTCCATCATGTGCAGCACCGTGTCCGCCGTCTCCTGCGAGACGACGCGCACGGGTTCCGGGCGCTCCGCCGGGACCAGCTCACCGCGCTCGTCCGTCGTCCCCGCGACGATGGTCGGCGTCGTGCGCACCCCGCCGTTCGCGATGGTCGAGAAGACGCTCGTGGCCTGGATCGCGTTCACGGACACGCTCTGGCCGAACAGCACGGCGTACTCGGTGCGTCCGTCCCACGCGTCGGCGGGGTGCAGGATCCCGGCGGACTCGCCCGGCAGACCGAGCCCCGACTTCTGCCCGAACCCGAACTTGTGCAGGTAGTCGTAGCGCACCTGCTTCGGGATCCTCTCCCCCACCTGGACGGTCCCGGTGTTCGAGGACTCCGCGAGGACGCCCGCGAGCGTGAGCCGCTGCAGGGGGTGCTCGTGCGAATCCCGGAAGGTCTCGCCGTTGGGCGTGGTGTAGAGGTACGGCACCTCGAACTGCGTCGACGGGTCGGCGTAGCCGCCCTCGATGGCCGCGGCCATCGTGACGACCTTGCCCGTCGACCCCGGGTCGAAGACGTTCGACACGGCCCGGCTCGGTCGGGAGACGGCGTCGGTCGTGCGGTCGTTCGGGTTCACCGTCCCGGAGTCCGCGAGCGCGAGGACCTCGCCCGTGCGGACGTCCTGCACGACGGCGATCGCGTACTCCGCACCCGTCTCGCTCACCGCGCGGTCCACCGAGTCCTGCGCCTTCCACTGCACGTCCCGCGCGATGGTGAGCTGCACGTTCCGCCCCGGCACGGCGTCCACGACCTCGCACCGGCCCGTCGGGATGACCTGGCCGCCCAGCCCGGCCTCGCACTCGCGCGACCCGGAGACGCCGGCGAGGACGTCGTCGTAGGACGCCTCGACACCGCCGCCGCCCGCCTGCTCCTCGTTGACGAAACCCACGAGGTTGCCCGCGACCGTGCCCGCGGGGTACGTCCGCTCGCTCGTCATGGTGGTGCGCACGTAGGCGGAGAGCTGGAGGTCCGCGATCTGGCGCTGCACCTCGGGGGTGACGTCCTTGGCCAGGACGACGTACCGCGACGACCCGTTGAGCTGCGCGGCGAGCTCCGGGGAGGACTTCCCCAGGATCGGGGCGAGCAGCTTGGCCACGCCCACGGCGCCGCCCTCCTCGAGCGGCTCCCCGTCGACGAGGTCGGCGGCGCGTGGCTCGAACTCGGCGATCGCCTTCGGGTCCGCCGCGACCGTGTACCGGTCCACGGACGTCGCGAGCACCACGCCGTCGGCATCGGTGATGTCGCCGCGGTGCGCCAGGAGGGTCGAGCTGCGCGTACGGTCGGCGCGCGCGTCCGCCGCGAGCGCCGGCCCGCGCAGCACCTGGACGTTGACGAGCTGGCCCACGAAGACCGCCGTGATCACGCCGGCGACCACGATGAGCCAGCGCTGGCGCCGCTCGGGGCGGCCTGGCTCGCGGGGCACCCGGGCGGGGCGTGCCGGCGGGCGGCCGCCGCTCCGTGGCGACCGGGAGGCTGCGGTCCTCGACGTGCGGGCGGTCGCCGCGACGCGCGTGCCCGTGCCGGCGGCCCGGCGCCCGTCGCCGGAAGCGCCACGGCCTCCCGGCGAGGGCCGGGAGGCCGTAGGGGCGGGGCGGGACCGCTGCGTGCTCGCCGCGGGGCGCGGCCGGCGGTCGCGTCCGGCTCCGGTCTGACCCGTCACTGCCCGGCCCCCTCCTGCGCGCCGCCGAGGACCGTGCCGTCGGAGAGCCGGACCATCGCCGGGTCCTCCGCAGGCACCATGCCGAGGGAGGCCGCGGTGTCCGGCAGCGAGGTCTTCCGGGCGTCGACCTGCGCCTGCAGGCTCTGCGTGTCCTGGGCCACGCGGCTCACCTCCCGGCGCAGCTCCGACATCTCGTAGGAGTTGCGCGCCATCGTCGTGTTCACCAGGAGAGCACACAGGAGGGCCGCGCCGAGGATCGACATGCAGACGACGAGGAACGGGATCTTGGACCGCGCCTGGAGAGGTGCCCGGACGAGCTCGAGACGCGAGCGGAGCGCGCGCTCGGACGCGCCGCCGGGGAGCGCCGTGAGCGACGGGCGCGGGGCGGGCGTCGGGCGCGCCGTGCGCGGGAGCGGGCGGGCGGCGGTCGACCTCTGTGCGCTCATCGTGTCCTCTGCTCCGGGTCGTGCGGTCGGTCGGTCGGTCGGTGCGGACGGCGGTGCGGCGGTGTGGGCCGGGTGCGCTCGGCGGCGCGGAGCCGGACGGACGCCGAGCGCGGGTTGGACTCCCGCTCGGCGGTCGACGCCTCCTCCGCGCCCCGGGTGAGGAGCCGCAGGTACGGCTGGTCCTCCTCCGGCACGACGGGCAGCCCGGGCGGCGCGCTGATCGTCGCCCCCGCGGCGAGCACGCGCTTGACGATCCGGTCCTCGAGCGAGTGGTACGACTCGACGACGAGGCGCCCGCCCACGGCGAGGACGTCCACGGCGGCCGGGACCGCGCGCTCGAGCACCTCAAGCTCGCCGTTCACCTCGATCCGCAGCGCCTGGAAGGTCCGCTTGGCGGGGTTCCCGCCCGTCGTCCGCGTCGCGGCGGGGATCGCGCCGCGCACGACCTCGACGAGCTCGGCGCTGCGCTCCCACGGGCGCTGCTCGCGGCGTCGGACGATCGCCCGTGCGACGCGCTGCGCGAACCGCTCCTCGCCGTAGTCGCGCAGGATCCGGGTGAGCGCACGCTCGTCGTAGGTGTTGAGGACGTCGGCGGCCGTCCGGCCGGTCGTCGGGTCCATGCGCATGTCGAGCGGCGCGTCGTGCGCGTAGGAGAACCCGCGGTCGGCCTCGTCGATCTGGAGCGAGGACACCCCGAGGTCCATGAGCACGCCCTGGACCGGCGCGCCGACGACGTCGGCCACGACGTCGCCGATCTCGTCGTAGACGGCGTGCACGGCCCGGAACCGTTCGCCGAACCGCTCGAGACGGCGCGACGCCCGGGCGATGGCCTCGGGGTCGCGGTCGATGCCGACGACGCGCGCCGTCGGGACCTGCTCCAGGACGGCCTCGGTGTGTCCGCCCATGCCGAGCGTGCAGTCCACGAGGACCGCGTCCGGACCGGCGAGGGCGGGGGCGAGGAGGTCGACGCAGCGCTGGAGGAGGACCGGGACGTGCCGCTCGGCGGCGTCGTCGGGGGTGCTCGTCATGTCCGTCTCCTCTCCGTGCTGGTCCGTGCTGCTCGTCGACCCGGCCCCGTACGGTCAGGTCTCCCTCCGCGTCCTTTCTGACGCCGGGGAAGTGCGTCAGACCGGGCGGGAGGAGGCCTCACCGTGCGGGAGCCGTGGGTCGTGCGCTAGAAGCGCAGGTCAGGGAACACCTCCTCCGCGGTGTCGGAATACGCCGACTCCTGCTCCGCGAGGTACGTCTCCCAGGCCTGCGCGTCCCAGATCTCGACCCGCGTGCCGGCGCCGATCACGGCGACGTCGCGGTCGAGCCCCGCGTACGCCCGCAAGGGCGCGGGGATCGAGACGCGTCCCTGCTTGTCCGGGATCTCGTCGCTCGCCCCCGAGAGGAAGACGCGCAGGTAGTCCCGGGCCTGCTTGCTCGTCACCGGCGCCTGCCGGATCTGGTCGTACATGCGCCGGAACTCGTCCATCGGCAGCAGGAACAGACAGCGCTCCTGCCCCCGCGTCATGACGAGACCCGGTGCGAGCCGCGACCGGAACTTCGCGGGGAGGATGAGCCTCCCCTTGTCGTCCAGGCGTGGCGTGAAGGTGCCCAGGAGCAGGCCGGAGGAACCGCCGAGCACGTCGTCCACGAAGCCGGACATGCACCTGGCACCTCCCCTCCTGCTCCCTTCTCCTCCACGGTACTCCACTTCCCTCCACCGCTCTCGGTGAATCGGCGGGCTTTCACCCGCCTTCGCAGGATCTCCGCAGGTCGCGAGGGGTGGAGCGGGGTGGAGGGGAACACTCCCCATGGCGCGTCGCGACGTCGTCCGGGGGCGCGCAGCGGCCGCACGGCCCGCGCGGCGCCCGCCCCTCGCGCCGACGCTCGCGCAGCGCCCACGGTCCACTAGGCTCTTCCCACCCGCGGTCCCCCTGGTCCGCGGCAGTGCGCCACCGACGACGGAGGTCTCCGTGCTCCCCGACATCGCCCCTGTCGCGCCCTCCGACGAGCCCGGGGGCGGCGCCCTCGCCGGCCTCGACGAGCTGGTCGAGACCACGAGCCGGATCCGCTCCGGCATCGAGTCCGTCGTCACGGGCCGTCCCGACCTCGTGACCGTGACCGTCGCCGTCCTCCTCGCCCAGGGCCACCTCCTCATCGAGGACGTCCCCGGTGTCGGCAAGACGACGCTCGCCAAGGCTCTGGCCCGCACGATCGACTGCAAGGTCGGCCGCATCCAGTTCACGCCGGACCTCCTGCCGAGCGACCTCACCGGCGTCAACATCTACCGTGCGGCGAACCACGAGTTCGAGTTCCGTCCGGGGCCCGTCTTCTCCAACATCGTCATCGGCGACGAGATCAACCGCGCCTCCCCCAAGACCCAGTCGGCGCTCCTGGAGTGCATGGAGGAGGGCCAGACGACCGTCGACGGCACGACCCACATGCTCCCGAGCCCGTTCCTCGTCGTCGCGACCCAGAACCCGGTCGAGATGGAAGGCACCTATCCGCTGCCGGAGGCGCAGCGCGACCGCTTCATGGCGCGGCTGACCGTCGGCTATCCCGACGTCGACGCCGAGCTCCGGATGCTCGACCGGCAGGAGTCGGACAACCCGCTGGCCCACCTCCGCCCCGTGACCACGGGGGCGGCCGTCCTGCGGTTCGCCGAGGTGGCGCGCGCCGTCTACGCGTCGACCGCCGTCAAGCGCTACGTGCTCGCCCTCGTCACCGCGACACGCGAGCATCCCGGCCTGCGGCTCGGCGCCTCCCCCCGGACGACGCTCCAGCTCCTGCGCGCGGCGAAGTCCCTCGCGGCGATGGCCGGGCGCGACCACGTGCTCCCCGACGACGTGCAGTACCTCGCCGTCCCCGTGCTCGCGCACCGGCTCGTCATCACGACCGAGGCCCGGCTCTCGGGACAGGACGCCGAGGCCGTCGTCGCGTCGATCGTGGCGCAGACGCCGATCCCCGCCCTGGACGCGACCGAGCGTCGCTGACGTGCGCGCCCCGTCGTTCCTCGGCCGGCTCCGCGGTAGGAGCAGGAGCCTCGCGAGCGCCCGCCTCACCCGCCGCGGGACGGCGGTGCTGGGCGCCGGCGTCGCGCTCGCGGTCCTGGGCGTCACGCTCGGGCTCCCCGACCTCGTCGGGCTCGGCGTCGCCGGGGCGCTCGCCGTCGGCGCCGCCTGGTGCTGGATGGCCGTCCGCCGGATCGACCGCGGTCGTGGCGCGCTGCACGTGACGCGCCGTGTCCAACCGAACCCCGCCGTGCGCGGGCAGTACACCACCGCGCGCCTCACGGTCGCTGCCACGCGGGCCACGTCGTCCACCGCGACGACGCTCGCCCGCCTGCGGATCAGCGAGCAGGCGGCGCACGAGCTGTGCGACCAGGGCTCGCTGCGCGCCCAGGTCGCGACGGTGGGCGACCACATCGCCGTCCGCTACCGGCTGCGCCCGCTCCGCCGCGGCCGGTGGCCCCTCGGTCCGCTCCTCACGACGCGGGTCGACCTCTTCGGCCTGGTCAGCGCGACCCAAGAGCTCGGCGACCCGACCGCCGTCGCGGTGTGGCCGCGCACGGTGGAGCTGCCCGTCCGGGGGTCGCGCGCGTTCGGCGAGCACGAGCGCTCCGCGTCGGGCGCTCGGCTCGCGTCGAGCGACGACTCGGTGCTGCGCGACTACGTCGCCGGCGACGACCCGCGGCGCGTGCACTGGCCCAGCGCCGCACGCCACGGCCAGCTCATGGTCCGTGCGGACGAGAGCGCGGGCCTGCCGCCCGTCAGCGTCCTCCTGGACCGCGGGCTCCTGCCCCACCCGGAGCTCGCGGCGTCGAGCCCGCACGCCCTCGCCGACGGCGAGTGGGCGGTCGAGTGCGCGGCGTCGATCGGCGTGTCCCTCCTCCAGGCCGGGCACCCCGTCCGGCTCGTCCCGACGTCGCTCGCACCGGTCGTGTCGGGCACGGGCTTCCGCGTCAACCGCTCGGGCGAGGGTCCCGCCGACCTCCTCGACGCGACCGTCGACCTGCACGGGCACCACGTCGTCGCGGACGCCGACCGGTCGGTCGCGGCGACCGCCGAGGCTCTGCGCCGCGACCGCCGACCGGGGGAGATCACCGTCGCCGTCCTCGGACCGCTCGGCTCCGTCGCCCGGCACACCGTCGCCGCGATGGCCGGGGACGGGCTGCACCGTGCGCTCGTGGTGAGCGCCCGCCCGTGGGCTCCCGAGCACGCCGACGCGCTCGAGACGGTCGCGGCCCTGCGCTCGACCGGGTGGCACGCGGCGCTCGTCGACCCGTCCGCGTCCCTCGAGCACGCCTGGACCCTGCTCGTGGAGGGCTCACGATGACCGCGTCCCGCCCGGACACCGCCGCCCCCGTGGGCCTCCGCGTGCTCGCGACGAGCACGCTCGTCGCCGTCGCCGTCACGGCGTCGACCTACGCGCTCGGGAGCGTCATCGGACCGGGTGGCTGGAGCGGCACCGCGGTGCGCACCGTCGCGGTCCTGGCGCTGGTGACCGGGATCTCGCGCTACGCCCTGGAGCGGGGCCACGCGGTACGGGGCGAGGCCCTCGCCCCGCCGGCCGCGCTGCTCCCCTCGCTCGCGGGGCTGGTCGTCGGCCTCTGGGCCCTGCTCGGTCTCTACGGCGGCCCGACCGACCGCTTCTCCCTCCTCATCGGCCTCTCCAACGTCGACCGGATCCTGTCCCGCCTCTCCACCGCGCGGGATCTCACGCTCGCCGAGGTCGCCCCGATCGACCCGAGCCTGCCGATCGCGCTCATGGCGGTCGGGGGCGCGGTCGTCGTCTTCCTCGTCGCCGACCTCATGGCGGGCGGGCTCCGGCTCAGCGCCGGGGTCGCGCTGCCGCTCCTCGCCCTGTGGATCCCGGGTCTCGTCATCATGGGCGAGATCCCGCCCCTGGCGTTCGTGGTGACCGTGGCCGCGCTCGTCCTGCTCCTCGCGGTCGACAACCCGCACCGCACCGTGCGGCGCGGCGCGTCCGCCCGCCGCGCGGACGGCCGCGCGGCCGGCGGCCTGCGGGCCGCCGGCGCGCTCGTCGTGGCGGTCGCCGTCGCCGTCGTCGCCCTGGGTCTCGGTTCGGCGAGCGCCTCGCTCCCCGAGGTGGCGTCCTCGTCGTGGTCGCGGCTGTTCTCCTCGACCGGGCAGACGGTGCGGCTCTCCGACGACCTCGACATGCGGCGCGACCTCGCCGAGCGCTCGGGCGAAGTGGTGCTGCGCTACCGGACCGACGCGGACGAGGTCGGTCCGCTCCGCGTGTTCACCCTCACGGGCTTCGACGGCACGAACTGGCGGCGCGGCGCGGACCGCGACGGGACCCCGATCGAGGGCGCGGACCAGGTGCTGTGGCCCACCGACCCGGCCGGCGTCGAGGAGCCCACCTCCGTGCGCGTCACGCTCGAGTCCTTGCGGGACACCAAGCTCCCCGTCCCGACCGAGCCCCGCACCGTGGACATCGACGGCGACTGGTCGTACGACGACGTCCGCGACGAGGTGCTCGGGGATCAGCCCACCGGTGCGGGCACCGCGTACGAGCTCGCGGTCTTCCCCCGGCCGCTGGACGCGGTGTCGCTGCGCGAGGCGACGGGCGCGGACCCGGACGACCCCAACTACCTCGACGTCCCCGCGACCGAGCACGAGCAGGACATCCGCGACCTGGCCACCGCCGTGGTCGAGGGGGCGCCGACGCGCTACGACCAGGCGCTCGCCCTGCAGACCTACTTCCGCGACGCCTCGCAGTTCACCTACTCGACCGAGGTCCCGCCGGGCGACTCCGGGGACGCGGTCTGGGACTTCCTCCAGGACCGGACGGGCTATTGCGTCCAGTTCGCGACCTCGATGACGATGATGGCGCGGACCCTCGGGATCCCCGCGCGTCTCGGCGTCGGGTTCCTGCCGGGCGAACGCGTCGACGACTCGAGCTTCGAGGTCACGGGTCGCGACTCCCACGCCTGGCCGGAGCTCTGGTTCCCCGGCCAGGGCTGGGTGCGGTTCGAGCCGACCCCGGCCCAGCAGACCGGCCCGACCCCACGGTGGGCCACGCCCGTGGCCGTGACACCGGGGGGCCCGGGAGACCCGGGCAACGTGCCGACGCCGGGCGCGACGACCGCGGCACCCTCCGCGCCCGCGAGCCCTGCGCCCACCACGCCCGGCACGGGTGGGACGACCGGCGGCGCCGAGGACGAGGGCGCACCGTGGCCGCTCGTCGTGGGCGTCGCGCTCGTCGTCTCGCTCGTCCTCGGCGGGGCTCTGTGGCTCGTGCTCCGGCGACGGTCCGAGGCGCAGACCCTGCGGGACGCCGAGGACGCGTGGGCCGAGCTCACCGACCGGCTCGGGGCGCTCGAGATCCGCTGGCCGACGTCGACGACACCTCGGCGCGTTCCCGCGGCGGTCGTCGCGGCGCTCCAGGCCCGCCGCGGGGCGCACGCCCGCGACGAGGACGTCGCCGAGGCGGTCGCCGGGCTCGCGTCAGCCCTCGAGGCCGAGCGCTACGCCCCGGAGCCGCGGACGGTCGCCCGCCCCGACCGGCTCCAGGAGCTCGTCGACGAGGCGGTCGACGCCGTCGCGGACTCGCTCAGCGACCGTCCTGCTCGCGCCGACGGTCCCAGCGCTCTTCCAGTCGGCTGAGGAGCGGCTTGCGCGCCGGCTTGCTCGCCGTGGCCGGGCGGACGGTGCCGTCGGCCTCGACGGTCCCGAGCGGTCCCTTGCGCGACGAGCGCGGCGACTGGAAGACCAGGACGACGCCCGCGAACATGAGGACGAAGCCGATCACCCCGAGCCAGGTCTGCGAGAGCGCAGCTCCGAGGACCAGCAGGAGAAGGCCGCCGACGACGCCGACCCCGGCCAGGACGTAACGCAGCGCCGAACGTCGTCGTGGCGCCTGGAGCGTGTTGGCCAACCGCGGATCGTCCGAGGTGAGCGCGCGCTCCATCTGCTCCAATACCCGCTGCTCGTACTCAGACAGAGGCATGAGCACCCCGTTTCTCCACGTGGTCGTGTGTCACCCTCAGGATAGATCGACATCCGCGGGGGTGGTAGTCGAGCGGGCCCTGGCGGGGCCCATCGCGATGGATGTCACCCCGAACCGCCCGCGGACCGCGTCGACGGCCTCCTCCGCCCGGCGCCGAGCGGCACCCGTCTCCTCGACCGCCTCCTCGAGCGTGGGCTGCACCACCGCGTCCGCACGCGGCTCGAGGCTCTCGGCGCGCACGCCCACGAGCCGGACGGCCAGGCCCCGCAGGTCGACGCTCGCGACGAGCTCCCGAGCCACCAGGTAGATCTCTCGCGCGACGTCCGTCGGTGCGCCGAGCGTGCGCGCCCGCGTGACCGTGCGGAAGTCGCTCGTGCGGACCTTGACGCTCACGGTGCGCGCCACGAGGCCCTGGTGGCGCAGGCGGCCGGCGCACCGGTCCGCCAGCTCGAGGACGCGCGACTGGACCGCCGCGAGGTCACGCAGGTCGTGCGCGAACGTCGTCTCGGCACCGATGCTCCGCTCGGACCGCTCCGGCTCGACCGGGCGTGGGTCACGGCCCCACGCGAGGTCGTGCAGGTGTGCGCCCGCGACCTTGCCGACCGCCGTCTGGAGCGAGGCCACGTCCGTGTCGGCGAGCTCCGCGACGGTGCGGATGCCCCACTGCGCGAGCGCGCTCTCGGTCCGCTCCCCCACGCCCCACAGCGCACCGACCGGCAGCGTGCGCAGGAACGGGACGGTCGCCGCCGCCGGGATCAGCAGCACGCCGTCGGGCTTCGCGTGCGTCGAGGCGAGCTTCGCGACGAACTTCGTCGTCGCGATCCCGACCGAGCACGTGATCCCGTGCTCGGCGCGCACGCGACGCCGTAGCTCGGCGGCGATCCGCGTCGGGGGCCCGAGGCGTCGGCGCGCGCCGCTCACGTCCAGGAACGCCTCGTCGACGCTCACCTGCTCCACGAGCGCCGTGATCTCCCCGATCGCCGCCATGACGGACCGGGAGACCTCGTGGTAGCGCGTGTGGTCCGGCGGGACGACGATCGCCTGCGGGCACAGGCGGCGTGCGGTCGCCATCGGCATCGCCGAGTGGACGCCGAACGCCCGGGCCTCGTACGTCGCCGCGAGGACGACGCCTCGTTCCGCGCCGCCGACGATCACCGGTCGCCCCACGAGCTGGGGTCGCCGGGCCAGCTCGACGGACGCGAAGAACGCGTCCATGTCGACGTGGAGGATGGAGCACCCCTCCTCGTCGTCGCCCCAGTCACGGCGGACGACAGCGCGCGGCCCGCGGCTCATCCCTGCCTCACCGGACGCTCGGCGCGGGCCGCGCCGGGGTCACGACGCCACCGTCCGCAGACCGGGCAGCCGGACGAACCCGGCGTCCGGGTCGACGAGCATCGCGACCTCGTCACGGAAGTCCTCGGCGCACGCCATGAGCTCGTCGGCGCGGCGCGGGTCCACGGCGTCGAACCGACCCGCGTCGACGGCGGCGCGGACGCGCGCCCCGCTCGCGAAGTAGCCGGACCACGCCGCGAGCCCTGGCTCGGCGTCCGCGAGCTGGTCCCACACGGATCGGGCGCGTCCCCGGCGCGCCGGCCGTGCGCGCAGGGCGACGACCGCCGCCGCCGCACGGAGTGCTCCGAGGTGGGCGTGCACGAACCGCTCGCCCGCGTCCTGCGCGAGCGCCGCCGCGACGAGCTCCGCGTCCGCGCGGTCCAGCAGCCGACGGACCTCGGCCGGGACGGCGACCTGACCCCTCGCGCCTGCATCGTTCGACATCGCGCACCTCCTCCTCCACTATCGAACACCTGTTCGATCCTGTCAACGTCGGGCGCCCTCCAGCCCGTACGGTGAGCACATGGCTCGCCGCACCTCCCGACGTTCACCAGGGTCCTCCGCGCCACCCACACCGGCCCGGCGCCGGGGCGGCGGGGCCCGCGGCGGGACCGCGGGACCGGAGCTCCCGACCGGGCCCGTCCCGACGTCGACGGGAACCGCGCACGTCGAGCGAGACCTGGACCGCCCGTCGGCCGTCACGCTCCACGTCAACGGCGTCCCGAGCTCGTACCTCGACCTCGACGACCCCGGGATGCTGGCGTTCGAGTACATGCAACAGATGGCCGCCGTCGTGGACGAGCTCGGCCCCGGGCCCCTGCGCGCGCTGCACCTCGGCGCGGCGGGGTGCAGCCTGCCCCGCTGGGTCGAGCACACCCGGCCGGGCTCGACCCAGCTCGGCGTCGACCTCGACGCACGGCTGCTCGAGCTGGTGCGCACGTGGTTCGACCTGCCGAGGGCACCGCGCCTCCGGCTGCGTCCCGACGACGCGCGACGCGCGGTGGCGAGCCTTCCCGACGCCTCGTACGACGTCGTCGTGCGCGACGTGTTCGACGGCGACCGCACGCCCGACCACCTCGTGACCCTCGGCATGGCCGGGGAGGTGCACCGCGTCCTGCGTCCGGGCGGCGTCTACCTGGTCAACTGCGCCGACCGCCCGCCGCTCACGGTCGTGCGGCGCGAGCTCGCGACCCTGGCGTCCGTGTTCGGCGGGTCAGCGCCCGGGGACGGGGACCGGATCGCGGCGATCGCCGAGCCGGCACAGCTCAAGGGACGTCGCTACGGGAACGTCGTGCTCGCCGCCGTGCGGGCCGGCGCCGGCGACGGTCGAGCGGCACCCTGCCTGTCGAGCCCGGCGCTGGCGCGCGCCGTCCGCTCGCTCGCCGTGCCGGCGCGCGTGCTCACGGGTGACGAGCTCCGGGCGTTCGTCGGCTCCGCCGCCCCGCTGACCGACCCGCCGCCGGAGCAGGAGGAGGTCACTGCACCGGCACGCCGGCCGTGAGACGCGGACCCGAGGCACGACCCGGGAGACACGACAGGAGCCGCGCCCGCGGGCGCGGCTCCTGCGCTGCTGCTATGGCCGGACGACCCGGCCGTGCGACGTCGACGACGTCAGAGCGGACGAACCTTCTCCGCCTGCGGGCCCTTCGGCCCCTGGGTGATCTCGAACTCGACCCGCTGCGCCTCGTCGAGCGTGCGGTACCCGTTCGTCTCGATCGCCGAGTAGTGAACGAAGACGTCGGCACCGCCGCCGTCCTGCGCGATGAAGCCGTAGCCCTTCTCGGCGTTGAACCACTTCACAGAACCCTGCGCCATGCTCTTCCTCTGACCTTCTGTCCATCCGGGGACATCAGCGAGCGGACCCTTCGTCCACCCCCGTGCGCCGCAATGCCATGTCCCACGTCCTTCGCCGGCGGCTGGCCGTGTGCGGCCGCCGAGACCGACGCCGGACCACCCCGCCGGGCGGACCCACGTACCGGCCCTGCACCGGGTCGTGCGCAAGTACGTCACTGCAACGGGTGACAGTGTGGCACGGACCACGTCCGGTACGCCACGGAAACTCGCCACCTCTCGTGGTGATTTGTCGGCACATTCCGCCCCGCCGCGCGGGCAGCGCGCTGCCCCGGCCCGCGGCTCAGTCGCCCGACTGCTGGGCGAGGAAGCGCTCGAACTCGGCGCCGAGCTCGTCGGCCGTCGGGATCGGCGCGGACTTGGCGAGCAGGCTCGTGCGCCCGACGGAGCGCGCGAACGCGTCGTACTGCTCCTCCAGGGCGCGCACGACCGCGGCGACCTCCTCGGAGTCGCGCACCTGACGCTCGACCTCGGTCTTCGCGTCCTGCACCGCCTCCGCGAGCCCGCTCGTCGCGAGGTCCAGACCGGTGACGCGCTGCACGTGCTCGAGCGCGACCACCGCCGCGGGCGGGTACGACGACTGCGCCAGGTAGTGGGGCACGTGCACGGTGATGCCGAGCGCGTCGTGCTCCGCCCGACCGAGCCGCAGCTCGAGGAGTGCCGCCAGGCTGGCCGGGACCTTGACCGTGCCGAACCACGACGTGTGCTCCCCCAGCAGCTCCGGCCGGGTCGCATGCGCCGTGACCGAGAGCGGGCGCGTGTGCGGGATGCCCATCGGGATGCCGTGGAAGCCGACCGTGAGCGACACCCCGAGCCGCTCGACGACGTCGCGCACCGCGGCGACCACGCGCTCCCACTGCACGTCGGGCTCGGCGCCGTGCAGGAGCAGGAAGCCCGTCCCCTCGGCGTCGCGCACGTGGTCGATCACCAGGTGCGGCTCGTCGTAGTCGGACCAGCGGTCCGTGCTGAAGGTCATCGTCGCGCGCTTGGAGCGGTAGTCCAGGAGCTGGTCGACGTCGAACGTCACCACACGGGTGACCTCGCCGATCTCCAGCAGGTGCTCGACCGCGACCTCGCCCGCGCTGCCCGCGTCGATGAACCCCGCGACGGCGTGCAGCAGCACGGGGCCCGCGCCCGGCTCGGGCGGGGTGGGCCACAGACGTGCCACGGCCTGCTCGTCGAGCTCGTAGATCCCGCGAGGGTCCAGCATGCATCCTCCTCGTGACGTCCTTCGCCCGTGCGCTGCCGACGGCGCGACGGGCCTGACGAGGACAACACGGCTCGTCCCGCGGTTCTTCCCGACCCGGCGAGACCGGCTCGGGTCCTCGGCGGGTCCCGGACCGGCCCGCGCGCGGGTCAGCGACCCGGCAGCCGCACTACCGAGACGAAGAAGTCGTCGATCTGGCGCACCACGTCGATGAAGCGGTCGAAGTCGACCGGCTTGGTGACGTAGGCGTTCGCGTGCAGCGAGTAGCTGCGCACGACGTCCTCCTCGGCCTCCGACGTCGTCAGCACGACGACCGGGATCTTGCGCAGCGCCTCGTCGGCCTTGAGCTCGGCGAGGACCTCGCGCCCGTCCATCCGGGGAAGGTTGAGGTCGAGCAGGATCAGGTCCGGCGTCGGGGCGCCCGCGTGCTCGCCCTCCTTGCGCAGGAACTGCAGCGCGCTCACCCCGTCGGAGACGACCGAGAGGCGGTTGGTGACCTTGTGGTCCTCGAACGCCTCGCGCGTCATGAGCACGTCGCCGGGGTCGTCCTCCACCAGGAGGACGTCGATCGGCTTGCTGCCGTGGCTCATGCGGGGCTCTCCTCGTCGTCGTGGCGCGCGCGGTCAGGGGCGACCTGCTCCGCGCCGTCGTGGTCGGAGCGAGCGTAGCCGACCTGCGCGTGCACGTACGCGTGCGCGAGCGTGAAGCGCACGGTCGTCCCGCCCTCGCGCGGCTCGATCCAGATCCGGCCGCCGTGGTACTCCACGATGCGCTTGCACAGCGCGAGTCCGATGCCGGTGCCCTCGTACACGTCCTTGGCGTGCAGGCGCTGGAAGATGACGAACACGCGCTCGGCGTACTGCGGGTCGATGCCGATCCCGTTGTCCTCGACGGAGATCTCCCAGTGCGTGTCCCGCGCCAGCACGCCGACGTGCACGGTGGGCGTCCGGTCGGGGTCGCGGAACTTCAGCGCGTTGCCGAGGAGGTTCGCCAGGAGCTGGTGCAGGAGCGCGCGCTCCCCGACGACGACGGGCATCGGGTCGTGCGTGATGCTCGCCCCCGTCTCCGTGACCTTCTCGGACAGGTCCTCGAGCACGCCCTCCAGCTCGCGCTCGAGGTCCACGTCGACGCGCTCGTTGCCCGTCCGGCCGACCCGTGAGAAGCCCAGCAGGTCCTGGATGAGCCGCTGCATGCGCTTGGCGCCGTCGACCGCGAAGTCGATGTACTGGTCCGCGCGGTCGTCGAGCTCGCCGCCGTACCGCTTCTTGAGGAGCTGTGTGAAGCTCGCGACCTTGCGCAGCGGCTCCTGGAGATCGTGGGACGCGACGTAGGCGAACTGCTCGAGGTCGCGGTTGGACCGCTCGAGCTCACGCGCCTGCTCCGCGAGGAGCTCGTGCGAGCGCGCGGCGTCCTCGTGCGACGCCTTGATCTCGGCGACCTGGTTCACGAGCTCGACGCGCATGTGCTCGACGTCCTGGGCGAGGTCCGCGATCTCCGCCGGGCCGGAGGTCACGACGGGCTCGTCCAGGCTCCCGGAGCTCACGAGCCGCACGCGGTGCGCGAGCTCCGCCATCGGCTCGGTGACCCACCGCTTGAGGCACACCCAGAGGATGATCCCGACCGCGAGCGCCGAGCCGACGAGGACGAGGACGCTCCCGAAGAGCGCCCTGCTCCAGCGGTCGAGCGCGTCGAGCCGCTCCACGCGCTCGGCGCGGATCGCGTCCACGTACCGGGCGGTGTCGGCGCGTGCATGGGCGAACAGCTCGGCACCGTGCGCCTGGTCCACGGCGCGCACCCGCCCCGGGCCGTCGTCCTCGGTGGTCGTGATCGCGGGCTCGGCGTAGTCGGTGACCCAGGCGCGCACCGACGCGTCGGCCTGCGCGAGCGTCGCCGCCTGCTCCTCGTCGAGCCCGAGCAGGTCGACGAGCGCGGGGTCCGGGACGACGCCCTCCGCCTCCGTCCCGACGGCACGGGTGTAGGCCTCGAGCGCCGTGTCGTCCCCCGTCGCGACGTACGCGCGCACCGCGACCTCGGCGTCGAGCAGGCCCACGTACGCGGCGTCCGCCTCGGTCACCGCGTCGAAGAACGGCCCGGTGACCTCGCCCTGGATGGTCAGCACGCGCGAGAGGGCGATGGCCGACGTCGCGAGCACGCCGAGCAGGATCACGCCCGCGACGACGAGCGCCCAGCCGAGCCGGCGGCGAAGGGTCGGGGCGCGCCCGCGCCCGACGCGCCCCGCGCCGGTCGTCTCGCTCACCGCGGCCGTCACCGGGCCCACTCGTCCGAGTCCGCGAGGGTCGCCGTGCGCTCACCGGGGCTGCCCTCGTCCCCGCCCCAGCCGATCACGAGGAGCGCGGCGTCGTCCGCCAGCGGGCCCCCGTGCAGGTCGCGCACTCGGCGGAAGACGCGCTCCACGACCCCCTCGACGCCCTGCTCGAGCGCGCTGTCGACGGCACGGCGCAGGCCGTCGACGCCGACGCGCTCGGGGCGGGCGCGCGGCCCCGTCGAGTCCCCCGGCCGCGCGACCGTCGCCTCGACGAGACCGTCCGTGTAGAGCATGAGCGCCCAGCGTTCGCCGAGGTCGACGGGCTGCGACGTCCACCCTCCCTGGACGGGGATCCCGAGAGCGCGGCCGCGCGCGGTGGGCGTGATCTCGGTCGCGGTGTCGCGCAGCAGGAGCGGCGCGAGGTGCCCCGCGAGGTAGACCTCCGCACGTCGGCGGTCCGCGGAGACCACGACCTGGCAGAGCGTGACGAAGACCTCGGGGCGGGAGCGCTCGGGCACGAGGACGCGCTCCAGGAGCGGGAGGATGCCCTCCGGCGGGGTGTCGGAGAGCACGATGGTGCGCCAGGCCGTGCGCAGCGTCGCGCCGAGCGCGGCCTCGTCGGGGCCGTGGCCGGCGACGTCGCCGATGACGCACAGGACCGTCCCGTCCGGCCGCTCGACGGCGTCGAAGAAGTCGCCGCCGAGCAGCCCGTTGCCTCCCGGGACGTAGCCCACCATGACGTCGAGGCGGTCGTCCCGGACGAGCGGCGTGGGCAGGAGCGCGCGCTCGAGGCGCGCGGTCTCGGCCGCCCGCACCTCGCTGCGGTACAGCGCGCGCTGCTGCTCGACGGACCTGCGCCGCTGGACGGCGTAGCGCACCGACCGGCCCAGGAGGTCCCCGTCGACCTCCCCCTTCACCAGGTAGTCGTCGGCGCCCGCCGCGACCGCCTGGACGCCGAGGTCGATGCCCGCGTGCCCCGTGAGGACCACCAGCGCGGGCGGGTGGGTGCCGGTCCGCACGCGCTCCACCGCCGACAGCCCGACCGAGTCGGGCAGCCCGAGGTCCAGCAGCACGCAGTCGACGTCCCGCGAGACGAGCTCCTCGAGAGCGGCGTCGAGCGTCGTCGCACGGTGCAGCTCGACGGTGAGGTCGCCGTCGGACAGGAGCTCCTCGACGAGGATCGCGTCGCCGTCGTCGTCCTCCACGAGGAGGATGCGCAGCTCGTCGGTCGGGGACAGGACGGCACGCTCGGAGAGCGCCTGGTCGCGCGCGGCGGCATCGTCGCCCCGCGCCGAGGGTCGCACGGGGACCCGGCGGTCGGTCCCGGTCACGACGCCCGCTGCCCTCTGGTCGCCATGGCCCACGATCCTAGCGTCCGGCGCGTGTCGGTCCCGGTCACGAGCCCGGGACGCGCCGGGGACCTGTCCGGTGGCCCGCGGCGGTACGCCATAATGGACGGCCGTGTCACGGGCGGGAGCCCGGGCCCGACGCCCGGTCGAGGGAAGGGACAGCGTGGGACGCAACGACGAGCTCCGGCTCGAGCAGGAGGTCGTGGACACCCTCTACGCGCGCCTCGACGAGCTGCGGGCCGGCGCCCGGGCGCGGCTCGACGACGTGCGGCGGTCCGGCCCCTCGGGCTCGCCGCAGAACCGGAGCGAGCGCGACGCGTTCGCGACGCTCTACGAGGACCGCGTCGCGCAGCTCGACGCCGTCGAGGACCGTCTCGCGTTCGGCCGCCTCGACCTGGACGACGGCACGCGCCGCTACGTGGGGCGCATCGGACTGACCGACGAGGAGCACACGAGCCTCCTCACCGACTGGCGCGCACCCGCGGCGCAGTCGTTCTACCGCGCGACGGCCGCCCACCCCGACGGCGTCGTCCGGCGCCGGCACCTCGTGACGCGCGGGCGCGAGGTGACGGGCCTGGAGGACGAGCTCCTGGACCTCGACGCACCGGAGGCGGTGACCGGCACGACGCTCTCGGGCGAGGGCGCGCTCCTCGCCGCGATGGCGGCGGGCCGCACCGGACGCATGGGCGACATCGTCGCGACGATCCAGGCGGAGCAGGACGCGATCATCCGCTCCGGGCTCGCGGGCGCGCTCGTCGTCCAGGGCGGTCCCGGGACGGGGAAGACGGCCGTCGCGCTCCACCGCGCCGCCTACCTGCTCTACGCGCACCGCCGCCTGCTCGAGCGCTCCGGCGTCCTCCTCGTGGGCCCGAGCCACTCGTTCCTGCGCTACATCGACCAGGTCCTGCCGTCCCTCGGCGAGACGGGGGTCGTGAGCACGACGATCGCCGACCTCCTGCCCGGCGTGGTCGCCGACGCCGCCGAGGACCCGCGCGTCGCGCGCGTCAAGGGGCGTGCGGTCATGGCGCGCGCCGTGCGACGGGCCGTGCGGGCGCGCGAGCGGGTCCCGGCCGCGGACGTGCCCGTCCGTCTCGACGGGCACGACCTGCTGATCCGGCGCCGCGACGTGCGCGACGCGATCGCCAAGGCCCGGCGCACCCACAAGCCCCACAACCTCGCGCGCGTGACCTTCGTCCGCGAGATGCTCTCGCGGCTCGTCGACCAGTACGGGCGCCAGCTCGGCGAGCCGCTCGTCGGCGAGGACCGCGCGCTCGCGCTCGAGGACCTGCGCTCCCACCGCGACGTGCGCGTGGCGCTCAACCTCGCGTGGCTGCCGCTCACCCCGGAGCGGCTCGTCGAGGACCTCTGGACCAAGCCGCACCGGCTCGCCGAGGCGGCGCCCGAGCTCTCGTCGGGCGACCGGCGCCTGCTCGAGCGGCCGAAGGGCTCGCCGTGGACGCCTGCGGACGTCCCGCTCCTCGACGAGGCCGCCGAGCTGCTCGGCGAGGACGACCAGGCGGAGCGCGCCGAGGCCGCCGCACGGGCGGCGCAGCGCGCGCAGGACCTCGAGTACGCGCGGCAGGTGCTCGAGTCGTCCGGCGCGGGCGGCGGCATCGTCGGCGCGGACATCCTCGCCGAGCGGTTCGCCGCGACGGGGCCCCGCCTGACCACGGCGGAGCGCGCCGCGCAGGACCGCACGTGGACCTACGGTCACGTCGTGGTCGACGAGGCGCAAGAGCTCTCGGCCATGGCGTGGCGCATGCTCGTGCGCCGGTGCCCGACGCGCTCGTTCACCGTGGTCGGCGACGTCGCGCAGACGTCGTCCCTCGCCGGGGCACGGTCCTGGAAGGGCATGCTCGACCCGGTCTTCCGCGACGCGTGGCGTCTCGCCGAGCTGACCGTCAACTACCGCACGCCGGCCTCCGTCGCCGACGCGGCACGCCGCGCCGCCCTCGCCTCGGGGCTCCCCGTCTCCCCGCTCACGTCGGCGCGCGAGGTGGAGGACGCCCTGCGCGTGGTCGCGGTCGCGTCGGAGGACCTGCACACCCGGGTCCGTGCCGAGGTCGAGGCGGCGCGCGCGGAGTTCGTCGCCGCGGAGTCCGGACGCGTCGCCGTCGTCGCCGCCGCGCCGGCCGTCGCCGACCTGCGCGCCGCTCTCGACCTCGAGGACGCCGGTCCGGACGCCCCGGTCGCGGTGCTCGACCCCGTCCAGGTGAAGGGGCTGGAGTTCGACGCCGTCGTGCTCGTGGAGCCGGCCGACGTCGCGACCGTCCCGTCCGGCGCGTCGGACCTCTACGTCGCCATGACCCGCCCGACCCAGCGCCTGGTCGTCGTGCACGCTCGCGCGCTTCCCGCGGGCATCGCCGACACCGGCGGCGCGACGGGCACGGGAGACGTGCCGCACACGGCCCGCTGACGGGCGGTCGGTCGACGGGAGAGGGCCGTTCACCTCGTCCCGAGGGTCAAGACCCGTTTGGTCCGGACCGCGGACCGGGCGCACCATGGGAGCGTGCTACGCGCCCTCCTCCTTGAAAACCTGCACCCTCTCGCTGCCTCGAACCTCGAGGCGGCGGGAATCGACGTCACCGTCCGCACCGGCGCCCTCGACGAGTCCGAGCTGATCGAGGCCCTCGACGGGGTCCACCTGCTCGGCATCCGGTCCAAGACGAACGTCACCGCGAACGTGCTCGAGAACGCCCCCGACCTGGTGGCGCTCGGCGCGTTCTGCATCGGCACGAACCAGATCGACCTGCGCTCCGCCGCGACGCAGGGCGTCGCCGTGTTCAACGCCCCGTTCCAGAACACGCGCTCCGTGGTCGAGCTCGCGCTCGCCGAGATCATCGCGCTCACGCGCCGCCTCACCGAGCGCGACCGCGCGTTGCACGAGGGCCGCTGGGACAAGTCGGCGGAGGGCGCGCACGAGGTCCGGGGCCGCACGCTCGGCATCGTGGGCTACGGCAACATCGGCACCCAGCTCTCGGTCGTGGCGGAGAACCTCGGCATGTCCGTGGTCTTCTACGACACGGCGGAGAAGCTCGCGCTCGGCAACGCGCGCCGCATGGACACGCTCGACGAGCTGCTCGAGCAGGCCGACGTCGTCACCCTGCACGTCGACGGCCGCCAGGGCAACGCCGGGCTGTTCGGGGCCAAGCAGTTCGCCCGCATGCGCGAGGGCTCGATCTTCCTCAACCTGTCGCGCGGGTTCGTCGTGGACTACGGCGCGCTGCGCGAGGCGATCGTCGAGGGCCGCATCGCCGGCGCGGCGGTCGACGTCTTCCCGCACGAGCCCAAGCGCAAGGGCGACGCGTTCGACTCCGAGCTCCGCGGCCTGCCGAACGTCATCCTCACCCCGCACATCGGCGGGTCCACCGAGGAGGCGCAGGAGGCGATCGGCCAGTTCGTGTCGGCCAAGCTGCGCGACTACCTCACGACGGGCTCCACGACGCTGAGCGTCAACGTCCCCAACCTCGCGCTGGAGCAGACGACCGGGATCACCCGGATCACGCACCTGCACCGCAACACGCCCGGTGTCCTCGCCGCCGTCAACGCGACGCTCGCGGAGCACGGCACGAACATCGAGGGTCAGCTCCTCGCGACGCGCGGCGAGATCGGGTACGTCGTCACCGACGTCGGCTCGCGCGTCGAGCCCGCGGTCATCGACGCGCTGGCCGCGATGGAGCAGACGATCGCCCTGCGCGTCCTCGACTGACGCTCGGCCCGAGCGCCTTCGCCGCGTGCCCGGCCCTGCTCGGCGCACGCGGCGAAGGTCCTCGGGTGCCATGACCTTCGCCGCTGAGCGCCCTGCGCGCGGTGGTGCCACGATGAGGCATGACCGGATACACGCACGACGGGCCGCAGATCCTCGACGCCGACGCGTCGTGGGACCTCGTGGAGGGGACCCACGTCGCACGCCTCGCCGTGAGCGTGCGGGGCGAGCCGGACATCTACCCCGTCACCGTGCGGGCGCACGAGCGCACGCTCGCGTTCCGCACCATACCGGGGACCAAGCTGGCGACGCTCGTGACCAACGAGCGCGTCGCGCTCGAGTGGGACCACGTCGACGACGACGGGGCGTGGAGCGTCGTCGCCCGGGGGACTGCCCACCGGGTCGGGAGCGAGCACGAGGTGGACGCCGTCCGCGACGGTGCGGACCCGCTGGTCCCCACGGTCGACGTGCCGACCGAGGAATGGGTGGTGGTCGAGGCCCGCGAGCTCACGGGACGACGCTTCGCGCGACCGGAGGACTGACCCCGGACGTGCGTCGTCCGGCCGCCCCGTGCGGGACGGCCGGACGACGGAACGCAGGTCAGCCGGACTTGCGGCGGAACGTGCGCTGGACCGGACCGACGGTCTCGGAGCCGTGCACCGACCCGGTGTTGGTCTCGCCGTCCGCCGTGCGGTGGCGTGCCGCGTTCTTCCGGTCGAGCGCCTCCCGGAACTTCGCCTTGGCCTCCTCGGTCGGTGCGGTGTCTGCAGCGGGTCGCTGCTGGTCGGACGCCATGGCGCTCTCCTCGTCGGTGGGGAACTCGGTTCTGCACTGCGGTCGGCCCGGCGGGACGGGCACCTCGCCAGCCTCCCCCACGGCAGCAGCGGACGCCACCTGATTTGTCCCGGGCACGGCTCGCCGGGTCGGCGGCGTCGGGTAGCGTCGGCCACGTGCCGCTCGAGCCGTCCACCACGCCCACCGGAACCGCGCGCCCCGCGTCGACCGCCCCGGACCGAGCCCCGCTGCCGCACCGTCGGCTCGGCCGGACCGGGATCCGGCTACCCGCGGTCTCGTTGGGCCTGTGGCAGAACTTCGGCGTGGCCGACCCCGTCTCCACCCAGCGCGAGATCGTCCTGCACGCCGTCGACCGGGGCGTGACGCACCTCGACCTCGCGAACAACTACGGCCCGCCGGGCGGAGCGGCCGAGGAGTCGCTCGGGCGCCTGCTCGCCCGCGAGCTGCGCCCGGTCCGCGACGAGCTCGTGGTGACGACCAAGGCCGGCTACCGCATGGGTCCCGGACCCTACGGGGAGGGCGGCTCGCGCAAGTACCTGCTCTCCTCGCTCGACGCCTCGCTGCGCCGCCTCGGGCGGGACCACGTCGACATCTTCTACTCCCACCGCTTCGACCCGACGACGCCGCTCACCGAGACGATCGGCGCGCTCGCCACCGCGGTGCGCTCGGGACGGGCGCGCTACGCGGGCATCTCCTCCTACTCCGCGCGGCGCACGCGGGAGGCGCTGCGCGTCGCGGAGCAGGTCGGTGTCGAGCTCGTCGTGACCCAGGTGTCGTACTCGATGCTCAACCGGTGGATCGAGGTGCCCGATCCGAACGACCCCGCAGGCGCCTCCGTGCTCGACGTCGCCGCCGCCGAGGGTGTCGGCGTCGTGGCCTTCTCCCCGCTGGCGCAAGGCATGCTCACCGACCGCTACCTCCAGGGTGTCCCGGCGGGCTCGCGCGCCGCGCGCGGCGGACCGCTGCGCCCGGCGTTCCTCTCCGAGGCGAACCTGGCCCGTGTCAGCCGCCTCGACGAGCTCGCCCGCGCCCACGGGCGCAGCCTCGCCGCGACGGCGATCCTCTGGGCACTGCGGGACGAGCGCGTGACCTCGGTCCTGCTCGGCGCGAGCTCGACCCGGCAGCTCGACGAGAACCTCGCCGCGCTCGCCGCCCCGGACCTCTCCGCGGAGGAGCTCACCGCCGTGGACTCGCTGCCCGCAGACACCGGCATCAACATCTGGGCATCGCGGTCCAGCGACCTGTAGACCGTCAGGAGACCGCGCCGGTCCGCCCGCCGCCCGTCGAGGCGTGCGAGGTCGGCTCCGGCCGCCGCGCCGTCCCGCGCGACTCAGGCGTGCGGTGCGCGCTCCTCACGCGCGTCCGCTGCCGGAGCCGCGTCGAGCGCGGCGCCCTCGGCGCGTGCGGCAGACTCGCGCTCCTCGCGCTCGACGCGCAGCGAGGTGATGGCGCTCTCGAAGTCCTCGAGCGAGTCGAACGCCTGGTAGACGCTCGCGAAGCGGAGGTAGGCGACCTCGTCGAGCTCACGCAGAGGGCCGAGGATCGCGAGCCCGATCTCGTAGGCGTCGAGCTCGGCGCTGCCGCTGGCGCGGATCGTCTCCTCGACGCGCTGGGCGAGCACGGCGAGGTCGTCCTCGTTGACGGGCCGCCCCTGGCACGCCTTGCGCACGCCGTTGACGATCTTCTCGCGAGAGAACGGCTCCGTGACGCCCGACCGCTTGACCACCGACAGGCTCGCGGTCTCGATCGTCGTGAAGCGACGGTTGCACTCCGGGCACTGACGACGGCGCCGGATCGACGCGCCGTCGTCCGACGTGCGGGAGTCGACGACGCGAGAGTCCGCGTGACGGCAGAACGGGCAGTGCATGGCGGGCTCCTCCGCGGGTCTCGCCGACAGGTCGGCGCGACGAACGTATGCCGTCACCGCGGGCAGGTGCAACACGCGACAGGTCCCGGCGCACACAGCACGCCCGGCCGCAGCCGGCGGGAGGCAGCAGAACGGGGGCGGTCGTGATCGACCGCCCCCGTCGGGACGCCCCCGTCCCCATCTCGCGCGTGACTCGCCTCACGCGCGGTGACGTGCACGGGAGTCGCGGTGGACCGCGTACTCCCCGCCTCGACCGCCCAGCCCCCCAGCCGGCGTGTGAGGTGACACTAACTTAGGTCGACCTAAATCTCTGCGCAACCCCTCGAGCGCAGGCCGACGCGATCCGAGCCGTGGCCTGCGTCACAGCGTCCCTTGCTGACGCCGCCCGGTCGCGCCGTCGGGAGCACGACGACGGCCGGCGGACCTCATCCCCGCGCGACCGGGAGGACGATCTTCTGGCCCGCGTCGAGACCCGACGACTCGAGCCCGTTGAGCTCGACCAGCGCGCCCACGACGTCACGCAGGTCCTCGCCCGGCGCCGCGACGCCCCGCGCGAGCTCCCACAACGTCTCGCCCGAGCTGACGACGTGGACGCGAACCTCCGTCGGCTCGCCCGGGCCGCTCGCGACGGCGACGCCCACGCGGGCCGCGAGCAGGAGGACCGCGACCGCCAGGAGCACCAGGACGGCGCGGCCGCGTCGCGTCAGCCGCAGGGGCGCCTCGCCCGCACGCTCCGGCGCCGCACCGCCGCCCGTCGAGCCGACGCGCCCCGTCGTCGTGATCGCCACCGCACCCATGCCCGCTCCGTCCCGGCCTGCGGACTCGATCGCCTTCCCCGGTCGATCGGACCCGCAGGCCTCGTCACCCTCCGCGTCGACCGGACCGGTCGAACACGTGTACGTAGAACATCTGTACGAAGGTCTATCACGAACGGCCGACAGAGTCGAGACATGCTCGAACAGGTGTTTGATTCGTGTCGCAACCTCCCCTAGCCTGGGGTCAGGTCGGTTCGCCGGACATGTCCGCTCGGACCCGGTGGGGCGACCGAGGTCCCGGGGCGCACGTCCCGGGGAGGGGAGGCCGTGGGCCGGGAAGCGCCGGCGGCCGCGACGGACGAGGGCGGAGCGACCATGGCGGGACGAGGCACGGACAGGGCACGGGGGCTCGCCGAGGTGCGCGAGCTCCCGGACGGGTCGGCCGGGGGCGACGGGCTCACCCCGAGGCAGCGCCTCGTCCTCGAGACCATCCGCGCGTGCGTCGAGCAGCGCGGCTACCCGCCCAGCATGCGCGAGATCGGCGAGGCCGTCGGCCTCACGAGCCCGTCGTCCGTGAAGCACCAGCTCACGACTCTCGAGCGCAAGGGGTTCCTGCGCCGGGACCCGAACCGCCCGCGCGCGATCGAGGTCGTCCAGCCGGACGACGCACGGCGCGCGACTCCGCTGACCGCGGCCGGCACCGCGCCCGAGCCCGTGCACGACGAGGCGCACCCGGCGCCGTCGTACGTCCCGGTCGTCGGCCGCATCGCCGCCGGCGGACCGATCCTCGCGGAGCAGGTCGTCGAGGACGTGTTCCCCCTCCCCCGACAGCTCGTCGGGGAGGGCGAGCTCTTCCTCCTGCGCGTCCAGGGCGACTCGATGATCGACGCGGCGATCTGCGACGGCGACTGGGTCGTGGTCCGCCGCCAGCCGGTGGCGGAGAACGGCGAGATCGTCGCGGCGATGATCGACGGCGAGGCCACGGTCAAGTCCCTGCGCCGTGCGGACGGCCACGTCTGGCTCATGCCGCACAACGCCGCGTACGACCCGATCCCGGGCGACGACGCCCAGGTCCTGGGACGCGTCGTCTCGGTGCTGCGCAGCCTCTGAGCCCGGTCGTCGCCCCGTCGGAGGTGAGCACGCCGAGAGCCGGGTGGGCCGACGCCCCCGGCTCTCGGCGTCCGCAGGTCCGCCGGCTCAGAGCCCGAAGCGTCGGGCGACCGCGCGCAGCGACTCGGCGGACGCGCGCAGGCCGGCGAGCTCGTCGTCGGCCAGCGGGACCTCGACGCGTTCCGCGGCACCCCGGCGGTCGACCAGCGTCGGCAGCGAGAGGCACACGTCGTGGAGGCCGTACGCGCCGTCGAGGAGCGTCGAGACGGGCAGGATGCGGTGCTCGTCGGCGAGCACGGCCTCGATGATGCGCGTACCGGCGAGCGCGACGGCGTAGTTCGTCGCGCCCTTGCCCTCGATGATCCGGTACGCCGACTGGACCACCTCGCGCGCGATGTCGCCGCGCGCCTCCGCCGTGAGCGGGCCGCGGCCTCCGAGACCGGGCCACTCGAGGAGCGGCACGCCGCCGATCGTCGCCGAGCTCCACAGGGGGATCTCGCTGTCGCCGTGCTCGCCGGCGATGTAGGCGTGCACGTTCTGCACCGCGACGCCGCAGTGCTGCGCGACGAGGAACCGCAGCCGCGACGAGTCGAGCACCGTCCCGCTGCCGAAGAGCTGCGTGGGCGGCAGGCCCGAGAACGTGAGCGCCGCGTACGTGACGATGTCGACGGGGTTGGTGACCATGACGTAGACCGCGTCCGGGGCCACCTCCACGAGCCCGGGCAGGATCCTGCGCATGAGGCCGATCGTTCCCTCGGCCAGGTCGAGCCGCGTCTGGCCCGGCTTCTGCTTCGCCCCGGCCGTCACGACGACCACGTCCGCCCCGGCGCACACCGCGACGTCGTCCGAGCCCTCGACGCGCGCCATCGGCATGAACTGGATGCCGTGCTGGAGGTCGAGCACCTCTGCGTCGACCTTCGCCCGGTTGACGTCCAGGAGCGCCACCGTGCGCGCGGCGCCGCGCATGAGGGCTGCGTACGCGAGCGTCGACCCGACCGCCCCGGCCCCGACGATCGCGAGCTTCGTGGTCCGCGCTCCCCCTCCCGGACCGGCCGCGGTCGTGTCACCGGTGCCCTGCGGGGACGTGCTCGTCGTCATCTCGCCTCCGTGGAGTTTCGCTGGAAGGCCTCAGCCTAGGGCGGCGAGGCGCCGCAGCGCAGCGGTAGCGACGTCACGGTCGGTCGTCTGCCAGAACTCCGGCATCGAGCGCGTGAGGAACGTGCCGTAGCGCGCGGTCACGAGCCTCGGGTCGAGGACCGCGACGACCCCGCGGTCGGTCATGGACCGGACCAGCCGACCGGCGCCCTGCGCCAGCAGCAGCGCGGCGTGCGTCGCGGAGACCTGCATGAACCCGTTGCCTCCCGCGGCCTCGACCGCGCGGGCCCGGGCGGACTTCACCGGGTCGTCCGGGCGCGGGAACGGGATGCGGTCGATCAGCACGAGCTGGCACGACGGTCCCGGCACGTCGACGCCCTGCCACAGCGACAAGGTGCCGAACAGGCACGTCGCCGGGTCGGCGGCGAACTCGCGCACGAGCGTCGGGAGCTGGTCGTCGCCCTGGCACAGGATCGGCACGTCCAGCCGCTCGCGCATCGCCTCCGCCGCGGCCACCGCGGCGCGCCGCGAGGAGAACAGGCCGAGGGTGCGTCCCCCGGCGGCTTCGACGAGCGCCGCGATCTCGTCGAGCTGGTGCTCGGTCGAGGCCTCCCGGCCGGGTGTCGGCAGTCGCTTCGCGACGTAGAGGATCCCCTGACGCGGGTAGTCGAACGGGCTCCCGACGTCGAGACCGCGCCACCGCGGCGCGCCCACGGCGTCCGCGTCCGTGCCGCCGTCGGCCGCACCGCCCAGCCCGAAGGTGCGCGCCACGGCGTCGAAGCTCCCGCCGAGCGCGAGCGTCGCGGACGTGAACACCCCCGTCCGCTCGGCGAGCAGGTGCGTACGGATGAGGCCGGCGACGCCGAGCGGGGCGGCGTGCAGGCGGCTCGCGCCCTCGCCGAACCGGTCGGCCGACCAGCCCCCATCACCGGGCCGCGAGCACCAGAGCACGTCGTGCCCCGCCGGGTCGGCGGCCATGCGCTCGGCCACCTCGAAGAGCTGCAGCATGGTCGACTGCGCCATCTTCAGCCCGGAGTCCGGCTGGGCAGGCTTGGTCACCCCGGTCTCGGGCTTGAGCGTCGAGAGGACCTCCCGCGCGGCGTCGCGCACCGCCGCGACGGCCGAGCGTGCACCGTCGGGAAGCCCGTCCGGGAACCGCTCGGCGGGCAGCGCACCGACGACCGTCCCGAACGCCGCCGACGCCGCGTCGAGCGTGTCCGTCGTGACGCCGCCGTGCCGGCGCGCGAGCCGCGCCGCGCTCTCGATCGCGGGCACCGACAGGTCGACCGTCGCGGCCGCCGTGACGCGGTCCGCGAGCTCGTGCGCCTCGTCGACGACGAGCACGTCGTGCTCGGGCAGCACGCCGGGCGACCCCATCGCGGCGATCCCGAGCATCGCGTGGTTGGTCACGACGACGTCCGCCTCGCGGGCCGTCGCGCGCGCCTTCTCGGGGAAGCACTCGGCGAGCATCGGGCACCGCTGCCCGAGGCACTCGAGAGCGGTGACCGAGACCTGCCGCCACGCCTTGTCGCTCACGCCGGGCACGAGGTCGTCCCGGTCGCCGGTCGACGTCTCGTCGGCCCACTCCCGCAGACGCACGACCTGCTCGCCGAGCGCGGCCGCGCTGGTCCCGCCGCGGGCGGCCGGGTGGTCGGCGGCGCCCGCCGACTCGCCCGGCAGGTCGAACAGCGTCGGCTCGTCGGCCGGGTACCCGCCTGCGATCTTGTGGACGCACAGGTAGTTGTGCCACCCCTTGAGGAGCGCGATCGTCGCGGGGCGCGGGAGGCGGTCCGCCACGGCGTCGGCGACGAGGGGCAGGTCGCGCGTGATGACCTGGCGCTGGAGCGCGAGGGTCGCCGTCGAGACGATCACCCGCTCGTCGGTCGCGACGGCGTGCCGCACGGCCGGCACGAGGTACCCGAGCGACTTCCCCGTGCCCGTGCCCGCCTGGACCACGAGGTGCTCGGACCTCTCGATCGCCTCGGTCACCGCGCGTGCCATCGCGTGCTGCCCGTCGCGGCGCGCACCGCCCAGGCGTGAGACGGCGACGTCGAGGAGCTCGTCCACGTCGGGGACGTCTCCTCCCGAGGCGCCGGCCGTCGTGCCCGGCTCCTCGGCGTCGACACGGTCGGGGGCGGGTCGCGTGGAGGGGGGCACCCGAGGAGTCTACGGTCGGCCGCCCACGGTCCGACCGCCCTGTGGACGACGGGCCGGACGCGCACGACCCCGCACGGCTCGTGCCGTACGGGGTCGCGCGTCGGGCGGCGCCCGGCGCGCGAGGGCTCAGCCCTGAGCCGAGGCTCCGACGAGCTCGGTCGCGAGCGCCTGAGCGACGCGCCCGCGCAGGAGCGTGCCCTCGGGCGTGTGCTCCTCGTGGTCGATCTCGCCCTCGGTGTGCACGCGGTGCACGAGGTCGCCGCGGTGGTAGGGCACCACGACGTCGATCTCGACGTCGGGACGCGGGAGCTCGTGCGCGATGAGCTCGCGCAGGTGCTCGATCCCCTCGCCCGTGTGCGCCGAGACGACGACCGTGCGGCGCTCGCGCAGCCGGATCCTCGCGATCGTCTCCGGGTCGGCGAGGTCCGCCTTGTTGAGGACGATCACCTCGGGCACGTCCTCCACGCCCGGGATGTCGGCCAGGACGTGGCGCACCGCCGCGATCTGGCCCTCCGGGTCCGGGTGCGACGCGTCCACGACGTGCAGCAGCAGGTCGGCGTCGCCGACCTCCTCGAGCGTCGAGCGGAACGCCTCGACGAGCTGGTGCGGCAGGGCGCGCACGAACCCGACCGTGTCGGCGAGCGTGTAGACCCGGCCGTCCTCGGTGCGCGTGCGGCGCACCGTGGGGTCGAGCGTCGCGAACAGCGCGTTCTCGACGAGCACGCCCGCGCCGGTGATGGCGTTGAGCAGGCTCGACTTGCCCGCGTTCGTGTAGCCCGCGATCGCGACGGACGGGATCGCGTGCCGCTTGCGCGACGCGCGCTTCGTCTCGCGCCCCGGGGCCATCGCCTGGATCTCGCGGCGCAGCTTGGCCATGCGGTTGCGGATGCGGCGACGGTCCAGCTCGATCTTCGTCTCACCGGGACCGCGCGACCCCATGCCCGCACCGGCGCCGCCGACCTGACCACCGGCCTGCCGGGACATCGACTCGCCCCACCCGCGCAGGCGCGGGAGGAGGTACTCGAGCTGGGCGAGCTCGACCTGCGCCTTGCCCTCCCGGGACTTGGCGTGCTGCGCGAAGATGTCGAGGATCAGGGCGGTCCGGTCGATGACCTTGACCTTGACGATGTCCTCGAGCGCGCGCCGCTGGGAGGGCGCGAGCTCGCCGTCGATCACGACGGTGTCCGCGCCGCTGGCGGCGACGACGTCGGCGAGCTCCGCCGCCTTGCCGGAGCCGAGGTACGTGCCCGGATCGGGCTTCGCGCGGCGCTGGATGACGCCGTCGAGCACCTGGGAGCCCGCGGTCTCCGCGAGCGCCGCGAGCTCGCGCAGCGAGATCTCCGCCTCCTCCGCAGACGTGGGCGCACCGTCCTCGCGCGGGTCCGAGCCGGGGCTCCACAGCCCGACCAGCACGACCTTCTCGAGGCGCAGCTGCCGGTACTCGACCTCCGTGACGTCCTGGAGCTCGGTCGACAGGCCGACCACGCGGCGCAGCGCGCTGCGCTCTTCGAGCTCGAGCTGCTCGCCGTCGTGCTCGGCGTGGACCGTGCCACCCTCGGCGCGTGCCGTCCCGGCCCGAGCGAGCACCCGCGCCACGACGTCGCTCGCGATGTCCCGCGTCGCGCCGGTCGGCTCGTCCTGAGCCGAGGTGGGGTTCGGGGTGTTCGCAGGGGTTGGGCTCATGTGCCGCCTTCCGTCGGTGGTGGGCGCTCGTGCGTCCAGGTGTGACAACAAGCGTGGCACGCGAAATCGTCCCGAGGCCAGCGGTTAAGCGCACGAGCGGCGGTCGGGCGCTCTCCGTCCGCCCTCCTCCCGGGCGCGCCCGCGTAGGATCGGCCGACGTGACCGAGGACCAGGACCCCGCCGTCGACGCCGCGAGCGACGGCTCGCACGACCACTACTTCACGGCGAGGCCGGCGTCCGCGGCCGAGCGCAGCACGATCTCGGTGCGCCTCGCCGGCCGGGACGTCCAGGTGGAGGTCGCGTCGGGCGTCTTCTCCCCCGGTCGCCTCGACCTCGGCACGCAGGTCCTGCTCCGCACCACCCCGCCTCTCGACGACGTGCTCGCCGCCCGGAAGGACACCGGTCCGGCGCACGTCCTCGACCTCGGCTGCGGCTGGGGGCCGGTCGCGCTGACGATGGCGCTCGAGGCCCCGGGCGCGACCGTCTGGGCGGTCGACGTCAACGAGCGGGCGCTCGACCTCGTGCGGCGCAACGCGGAGCGGCTGGGCCTGACGAACGTCCGCGCGGTCGTGCCGGAGGACGTGCCCGGCGACGTCGCGTTCGCCGCGCTGTGGTCCAACCCGCCGATCCGCGTCGGCAAGGAGGTGCTGCACGCGATGCTGCTGCGCTGGCTCCCGCGCCTCGCGCCGGGCGCGAGCGCGCACCTCGTCGTGCAGCGCAACCTCGGCTCGGACTCGCTCCAGCGCTGGCTCGCCGACGCCCTGCCGCCCCTTCTTCCGGGTGCGGTCGTCGAGCGGGCCGCGAGCGCCAAGGGCTTCCGGGTCCTGGAGGTCGTGGCGCCGGCCTGAGAGGCCGTCAGACCGACGCCCGGTCCTCGGCGGACGGGTCCGCGACCGGCTCGGGCTCGGCCGTCGGCGGCGCGTCGTCGGGCTCGGCGGACCCGGGCGCCGGGACGGGGCCGCCGTCGTGAGGCTCCGACCCGGTGTCCACGGGGGCGAACGAGGCGAGGTCGACCTCGCCCGAGTACACGAGCTCGGCCGGGCCCGCGAGCTCGACGCGGTCGCCCTCGAGCGCCCGCACGCGCACGGTGCCGCCCGGGACGTCGACGAGATAGGTCTCGGGCGCGTCGGGGCCGCCCCAGACGCGCACCGCGAGCGCCGCCGCGCACGCGCCGGTCCCGCACGACGGCGTCTCCCCGACGCCGCGCTCGTGCACGCGCATGCGCACGTGCCCGACGACGGTCCCGTCGTCCGCGGTCGTCTCGCCGAGCGGCACCACGAGCTCGACGTTCGTCCCGTGCGCCGGGTGCGGCTCGACGACGGGTGCCTCGGTGAGGTCGGCGCGGTCGAGCAGGTCCTCGCGCGCGACGGCGAGCACGGTGTGGGGATTGCCGAGGTCGAGGCTCAGCGCGGGGCGCGGGACCTCCCACCCGCGCACGACCACCGTCGCGTCGTAGCCGTCGTGCAGCGCGGGACGGCCGCCGGGCAGGAACCAGCGCCCCATGTCGACCGCGAACCAGCCGTCGGCCTCCTTGCGCACGCGCTTGACGCCCGCGCGCGTCCCGACGGGGACCTCGGTCCCGCCCGCGAAGCTCACGAGCCCGAGCCGCTCGGCGAACGCGGCGAACACGCGCACGCCGTTGCCGCACATCTCGGCCACCGAACCGTCGGCGTTGCGGTAGTCCATGAACCAGATGGCGTGCGGGTCCTCGGCCAGCACCTCGCGCGACTCGGGCACGAGCGCCGTCGGGACGAGGCGGATGACGCCGTCGCCACCGATCCCGCCGCGGCGGTCGGCGAGCGCGCGCACGAGCTCGGGCGTGAGGTCGAGCTCGCCCTTCGTGTCCGCGAGCAGCACGAAGTCGTTGCGGGTCCCGTGGCCCTTGGTGAAGCGGGTGCGCGTCATGAGCCCAGACTACGGCGCACCGGGACGGCGCTGTCCGCTTCGTCCGGCTCCGGGACGTCGCCCCGTGCGACGGCGGCCGCGTGCTCGTCGGCCCGGGCGACGAGCGCGAGCGCGTCCTCGACGCGCGTCGGGGACTGCGCGTCGAGCCAGTGCACGCGCGGGTCGCGACCGAACCAGCCCATCTGCTTGCGCGCGAGGCGACGCGTGTTGGCGGTGACCGCCTCGCGCGCCGCGTCCTCGGTCGTCTCCCCGTGGAGCGCGGCGAGGACCTCGGCGTACCCGACGGCGCGGCGCGCGGTGCGGCCCATGCCCTGCGCCTCGACGCGGCGCACCTCGTCGACGAGGCCCTGCGCCCACATGCGCTCGACGCGTCCGGCCACGCGCGCGTCGAGGACCTCGCGGTCGCAGTCGAGGCCGACCTGGACGGTCGGGCGCACGTAGACCTGCCGCGGGAGGTTCGCCGTGAAGGGCTCCCCCGTGAGCTCCATGACCTCCAGGGCGCGCACGATCCGCCGCGTGTTGGCGGGGCCGATGCTCGCGGCGGCCGCGGGGTCGCGCCGCGCGAGCTCGTCGTGCAGCGCGCGCGTCCCCTCGGCCTCGGCGCGCGCCTCGAGCGCCGCGCGCACGGCGGGGTCGGTGCCGGGGAAGCGCATGTCGTCGAGGAGCGCGCGCACGTAGAGGCCCGAACCGCCCACGACGACGGCCCGCGCCCCGCGGGCGGCGATCTCGTCGAGCGCGCGCCGGGCGTCGGCCTGGTAGCGCGCGACCGACGCGTCCTCGACGGGGTCGAGCACGTCGAGCAGGTGGTGACGCACACCGCGGCGCTCGTCGACGGGGACCTTCGCCGTGCCGACGTCCATGCCGCGGTAGAGCTGGTAGGCGTCGGCGTTGACGATCTCCACCGGCGCGCCGGGGACGGACAGCCGCTCGGCCAGGTCGAGGGCGAGGTCCGACTTGCCCGTGGCGGTCGGGCCCACGACGGCGACGACGACGCGGCGGCTGCCGGTCGGCGCGTCCGCCGGTGCGCCGGTCGGGTCGTGCTCGGTTTTCACCCGCGCAACGGTACCGGCCGGCCGTCCGGGCCTGGGGCGGTGTGGGTGCGGATGCGTAGTGTGTCCGTGGACGGCCCGCCCTCGCGGGCCGACTGCCGACAGGCGACGCGCCGCCACCTGCCCGGGCGGCGTGCGCGCACGCCCCTCCCCCAGACGACAAGGACTCGAGCACATGGGTTTCTTCACCAAGCCGGACGCCGCCCCGACGAGCCAGAACGCGCCGTTGACGCGCGAGCGGGTCGAGGCGTTCCTCAAGAGCCGCGACTGGAAGTACTTCGTCGACTCCGACGGGGACCTCGGCGGCAACTGGGACGGCAAGGTGTTCTTCTTCTTCCTCATGGGCGAGAAGCAGGAGATCCTGCAGGTCCGCGGCCGGTGGAACCGGACGCTCCCGGCCGCGGCGGAGGCGCAGGTCGTGCTCGTCGCCAACGAGTTCAACCGCGACAAGATCTGGCCCAAGGTCTACACGCGGGTCGAGGACGACCAGGTCGCCGTGTACACCGAGGTCGCGACCGACCTCGAGTTCGGCGTCGCGGACGACCAGCTCGGCCAGCTCGTCGAGTGCGGTCTGTTCACGGGGCTCCAGTTCTTCGACGCGCTCGACGAGCGCTTCCCCGGCACGGCGGCGCAGGCCGTGGTCACCGACGGCGCCGACGTCGACGCGCGGTGAGCGCGGCGCACGAGCGCACCGACGGCGGCAGCCAGCCGCCGGGCACGGCACCGGGCGGGGAGGCGACGGCGGCGTTCCAGGTCGACCTGCGGGGCGTCGTGGACCTCCTCGCCCGGCACCTGTACTCCAGCCCGCGCGTGTACCTGCGCGAGCTCCTGCAGAACGGGGTCGACGCGATCACGGCGCGGGCCTCCCTGGAGGGTGAGGCGGCCCCGAGCCGCATCCTGCTGCGCCCGCTCCGGGACGGCGGACTCGAGGTGCACGACTCGGGCGTCGGCCTGACCCGCGACGAGGCGCAGGAGCTGCTCGCGACGATCGGGCGCAGCTCCAAGCGCGACGTCGAGCTCGGCACCGGGCGCGAGGAGTTCCTCGGCCAGTTCGGCATCGGGCTGCTCTCGGCGTTCATGGTCGCCGACGAGATCGAGCTCGTCTCGCGCTCCGCCCGCCCGGCGTCCTCCGGCGGACCGGCCCTGCCGGTCCGCTGGCGCGGCCGCGCGGACGGGCGGTACGAGCTCGTCGAGCTGGGCCCGGACGACCCGGACGCGCCCGCGGGGCCGGGGAGCGTCGTGCGGCTGCACGCGCGCCGAGACACCGAGCACTGGCTCGCGCCGGAGACGGTGGTCGCGCTCGCGCAGGACTTCGGCTCTCTCCTGCCCGTCGAGCTGCTCGTCGAGACGCGTCTCGACGAGCAGGACGCGGACGGCGCGGACGCCCGTGTCGTGCTGCGCCGGCTCAGCGGCGACGAGCTCCCCTGGCGGGCCGCGCACCCGACGCCCGCCGCGCGCGACGCGGCCCTCGCGGGCTACGCGGAACGGACGCTCGGGTTCACGCCGCTCGCTCGCATCGACCTCGACCTGCCGGTCGCGGGGCTGTCCGGCGTGGCGTACGTCCTCCCGGCCGCGGTCGCTCCGACCACCACGGCACGGCACCGGGTCTACCTCAAGCGCATGCTGCTCGGGAGCGCGGTCGACGACCTGCTGCCCCCGTGGGCGTTCTTCGTCCGGTGCGTCCTCGACGCGTCCGCGCTGCGCCCCACGGCGTCCCGCGAGGGCCTGTACGAGGACGAGATCCTGCTCGCGACGCGGGACGCCCTCGGCGCCCAGGTGCGGCGCTGGCTCCTCGAGACGCTCGCGGAGGACTCCGTGCTCGCACGGCGCTTCCTCGAGACCCACCACCTCGCGGTCCGCGCGCTCGCGCTCAGCGACGACGAGATGCTCGACGTCGCCGCGCGCGTGCTGCCCTTCGAGACGACCGCCGGGACGGGCACCCTCGCCGACCTCGCCGAGGCCCACCCCGAGGGTCGCCTGCTCTACACGTCGAGCGTCGAGGAGTTCCGCCGCATCGCGCCCGTCGCGGCCGCCCAGGGGCTGCCCGTCGTCAACGGCGGGTACGTCTACGACGCGGACCTGCTGGGGCATGTCGCAGCGCGGTTCCCCCTGTGGCGGCTGTCGCCGGTCTCCGCCACCGACGTCGCGCACGTCCTCGCCGAGGTCGAGCCCCTGCGCGAGCTCGAGGTCGCGGACGCGCTCACGTCGCTCGACGCCGCGCTCGCCGACCAGGACTGCGACGTCGTGCTGCGCCGCTACGAGCCGGACGCCCTGCCCGCGATGCTGCTGCACGACCGCGACGGCGACCACGCGCGCGAGGCGGCCCGCGTCGCCGCGACGGACGACCTCTGGGGGGAGATCCTTGCCGGCATCAGCGGCCCGGCCCGGCCGCGCCGGCTCGTCCTCAACGACGCCAACGACACGGTGCGCGACCTGCTCGCGAGCCCCGACGCCGAGGTCCGCGCCGCGGGCGCCCGCTCCCTGTACGTGACCGCGGTGCTGGCCTCGGGCAAGGCGCTGCAGCCCGACGAGGCCGCGCTGATGAACGACTCCCTGTCGCTCCTGCTCGCCCGCGCGCTCGCCGCGGGCCCCGGAGCGCCGCCCCGACCCGACCAGAACGCCGACGAGGAGAACCGATGACCCGGTCCGTGGACCAGGTGAACGCCGCGCTGTACGACGTCCGCCGCATGCCCTACGGCCTCGCCCGCTCCACGGCCGCCGCGGCCGAGGTCGAGCGTGTCGAGGCCGAGGGGCCCGACGGGGCGCGCGCGTACGCGCTCTTCGTCCTCGTGGAGTCGTACGTCTGGGGCGGCGAGGTCACCAAGGCCTACCTGCCGTTCACCAAGATGCTGCGCTGGTGGGACGAGCACCCCGAGCACTTCGACGCCGAGGACGCGCACTCGCTGTTCTGGTCGTTCAAGTGGATGGTCGGGCACCTCATGGAGTTCCCCGCCGTCCCGGCCGCACAGATCGAGCGCACGCTCGACGACATGGCGCGCCGGTACGCGCTCGCGGGCAACGGCACGAACGCCGTCGCCCTCGAGCGCTTCCAGTGGGCACGGGAGCTCGGGGGCGCAGACGTCGAGGAGGCCTACCGCGCGTGGGTCGCGACGCCGCGCGACGAGTACTCCCAGTGCGAGGCCTGCGAACCGGGCGACCGTGCCGCGTACCTCTTCGAGACAGGGCGCCACGAGGAGGGCATCCGGCTCCTCGAGCAGGTGCTCCAGGGTTCGCCCTCGTGCGCCACCGAGCCCGGTGACATGCTCTCCCACCTCCAGCTCGCGTACGTGGAGGTCGGTGACGCGCAGGCGGCGGCCCGAACGCACCGGCGGGCGCTGCGCCACCTCGACACCGGCGTCTCCATGACCGGGCCGAAGGGCCGGCACGTCGAGTTCCTCGCACGCACGGGCAACGCGTCGCGCGCGCTGCGCCTGCTCGTCGAGCACCAGGCGTTCCTCACGGAGGCCGACTCGCCGGGCGACCGCCTCGGCTTCCTCACGAGCGTGAGCGTCGCGACAGGCGTGCTGCGGGCCGAGCACGCGGACGCGCCGCTCGCCCTGCGCGACGTGCCCGCGGCGACCGTCGGGCAGCTCGACGACTGGGTCCGCCGCGAGGCGGTCGAGCTCGCAGGCTCGTTCGACGCCCGCAACGGCACGCCCGCCGCGTCCGAGCGTCTGCGCGCCGCGTGGGCCCGCGCGACGCGCTCGCTGCCCGTGGACCTCTCGGTCCTGGCGGCCGCGCCGGAGCAGGCAGCGCGCGCCCCGGGCGGCCCAGCACTGGGCGGTGCCGGCGCGGCCGAGGACCTGGCGACGTCCGCGTCGGACGCCGCGACCCCGTCGTCCACCGGCGGCGTGACCGGAACGGACCTCGGCACGGGTCACCGCACCGAGCCCTCCGGGGACGCCGGGGCCGAGCCCGCCGACGCCGAGGGCCTGCTCCGGCTCGCCGACGACGTCACGGACGAGGACCCGGTGCGTGCCGCGCGGCTCCTGCGGCGCGCGTCGGCGCTGCTGGAGTCGGCGGGCCACCTCGACCGGGCCGGTTTCGCGCTCGCCGAGGCGGCCCAGCTCGCCGCCGTCGAGGGCGACGACGAGGGCGCCGCCCCGGCGTTCGTGCATGCCCTCGCGCTGCTGCGCGCGGGTGGGGTCGCGCCCCGGTTCGTCGGCCCGGTCGTCCGTGCGTACGCCCGGCTGGAGGCCGGACGCGGTGACGTGACCGGAGCGCTCGCACAGCTGCAGCGCACGCTGGACGACCTCGACGCGGCGGGTTCCGCCGTCGGCGAGCAGGTCCCCCGGGCTGCCGACCTCGTCGAGCGGGACGCCGCGGCCGACGAGCAGGAGCGCCGTGAACTGCGGGACACCCGAGCGCGGCTGCTGGCGACCGCGGGAGAGCTCGAGGCCGCCGCCACGCTCGCCGAGGCCGTGGCGGAGGAGTTCGCGCGCGCGGGGCAGGTCGGTGACGCCGCCCACGCGTTCTGGCTCGCGGGCCGCTCCCGCTGCGAGGCCGGTGACGACGCGCAGGCCGTCGACCTCCTCGAGTCCGCGATGGAGGGCTTCGCGATCGTCCACGACCGCGACGCGCGGACGCTGGTCGCGAACGAGCTCGTCGCGACCCTGCGTCGCCTCGGTCGCGAGCAGGACGCCGCGGCCGTCGGGGCGGGGCTCAGCGGCTGACGGACCCGCCGGCCAGGGAGGCGAGGGCGCCGTCGTCGTACCAGCGCACCTCGTAGCGGCGCTGCTCGTACTCCCCCGTCGCGACGTGACGGTGCCCGGCGCCGGGCGCGGCGCCGAACCCGGTGAGCACCGCGTCCGGCGCCGTGGCCCGCGGGTCGTGCACGACGACGAGCCGGGCGCCCTGCCCGGCGAGGCTCGCGCCGAGCGCCTGCGCGGCGGGCGGGTCGGCGTCGTCGAGCTCGACGACCTCGACGGGGCCTGTCCAGCCCGCGCCGGCCAGCGCGAGGAGCCCCACCGACGCGGCCGTCCCCGCTACCGACGCGTCCGGCCCGGCCGGACGTGTCGCGACGGCCCAGGTGGGCTCGAGCCAGCCGTCCGCGACGCCCGCCGGCGCGAGCGATGCCCGCGCCGGCCCCCGCGTCGGCGCGGTTCCCGGCGCGACGACGACCACGGGCGCTGTCCCGTCCGCCCGAACGGGCCGGACACCGTCCACGAGTCGGCTCAGCGCCGCGAGCGCCGCGGCGCGCGTCTCGTCGAGCACGGGGGCGGCGCCTGCGGCACCGGGGACGAGCAGCGGGGTACCGGGCAGGACGACGGCGCGGACGGTCACGGCCCCACGGTAACCGTCGGCACGGCCTCGGCTCGTCGCGGACGGCAGCGCGCGGAGCGCACCCGGCGATGCGGCGGGAGCACGCCGTGGCCTGCAGTGCCCCGCACGACCCCCATGGGCTCCCTCGGCCGGCGCGGGCGAGGTCCGCGATGCGACGTCCGGGGGCGCGCGCGAGTACGGTGGGTGAGTGAGGTTCTTCGGGGCGCGGGACGACGACGACCGGCGGGACGGTGATCCCGGCGGGGCTCCGGTCGGCCGCCGGGCGGTGCCAGGCCGTGGAGGGGACGAGCTGCAGTCGCAGGTCGAGGACCTCCTGGCCAGGGAGCTCGGTCAGGTCGCGACCGATGTGCTGCGGCCCCCGACCCCGCTGACGCTCTCCCGGGTCGTCGAGTGGATCACGGACAGCGGCTACAGCTACTTCGTCGACTCCGACGGTGACGTGGGCGGGCTGTGGCACGGTCGGCTCTTCTACTTCCTGCTCTTCGGCCACGGCGACGAGATCCTCCAGGTCCGCGGTCAGTGGAACCGTGACCTCGCGCTCGAGCGGCTGGAGGAGATCCTCGAGTTCTGCAACGAGTGGAACGCGGACCGGATCTGGCCCAAGACGTACACGCGCGTGCGCGACAACGGGATGATCCAGGTCTTCACCGAGGTGACCGTGGACCTCGAGCACGGGGTGACGGACGACCAGCTCGACCAGCTCCTCCAGTGCGGGCTGAGCACCGGGTCGATGTTCTTCGACGCGCTCGACGAGTTCTACCCCGACCCCGCGAGGCAGGCGCCATGACGCAGGCCCGCACCAACTGGTTCACGCGCCTGTTCGGCAACCGCCGCCCCAAGGCGCCCGACTCGCTCCCGCGCGAGGAAGAGCTGCCGCGCGCGCTGTCGATGGCGCGCATCGGCGACCACCTCACGCGGCGCGGATACCACTTCCGCGTGGACGACGACGGCGACATCACCGGGACGTGGGACGGGCACCGGTTCTGGTTCCTGCTGCTCGGCGACCGTTCCGAGATCATCCAGGTCCGGGGCCGCTGGTCGACGTCGCTCCCCCTCGAGTCACGGCTCGTGACCCTCCAGGCCGTCAACGACTGGAATCGCGAGCGCATCTGGCCCAAGGTCTACGTCCGCGAGGAGGCGGGTCGGCTCGCGCTCTACGCCGAGGTCTCCGTGGACCTCGAGCACGGCGCGACGGACGACCAGCTCGCCCAGACCGTGTCGTGCGGGCTCGGGACCGCCGTGCAGCTCTTCCACGCCATCGGTACACAGCTACCCCCGGGGACCCTGGACGACTGACGTCCCGGTGGGACCCGTCGTCGGGTGAGCGGGACGGCGCCCGCCCGCCTACCCCTCGTTCCCGGAGCCCGCCGTTCAGGCGCGAATCGTGGGCAGGCCCAGGACGACGGGGCCGGACGGGGTGCCGCCGCCGTGCCCGTGCCCGTGGTCGTCGTCGCCACCGCCGAGGCGGGCGCGTTCGCGCTTCGCCCATGCGTCGCCGGAACGGGTGCGGCGCACCGCGAACGTCCCGCCCGTGAGCGCCGAGTCGGCGATGAGGTGGTGGGGTGCCGAGCGCGTGACCTCGACCGTCACGACGTCACCGGGTCGCGGCAGGCGAGCGTCGAGGTCGTCCGCGAGGCGCGGGTCCGCGGACCCGGGCGTCGCAGCGGACGACACCGCGGCGTCGTCGGGCGCCGTGGGCACGACGTCGACAGGGAGCGCGAGGTGCACGAGCCGGTTGTCCGGAGCGCGACCGGTGACACGGTGCGTCGCGCCGTCCTTGCGGCCGGCGCCCTCGCCGACCAGCACGTCGACCGTGCGGCCCACCTGGCGGGCCGACTCCTCGCCGGCGATGCGCTCCTGGAGCGCCTGGAGCCGCTCGAAGCGTTCCTGCACGATCTCCTTGGGGAGCTGGTCGTCCATCGTCGCCGCGGGCGTCCCGGGGCGGGGCGAGTACTGGAACATGAAGGCCGACGAGAAGCGGGAGGCCTCGACGACCCGCATCGTCTCCGCGAAGTCCTCCTCGGTCTCCCCGGGGAACCCGACGATGATGTCGGTGGTGATCGCGGCGTCGGGCAGGACGGCCCGCACGCGGTCGAGGATGCCGAGGAAGCGCTCGGAGCGGTAGGAGCGGCGCATGGCGCGCAGGATCCGGTCGGAGCCCGACTGGAGCGGCATGTGGAGCTGGGGCATGACGTTCGGCGTCTCGGCCATCGCCGCGATGACGTCGTCGGTGAACGCGGCCGGGTGCGGCGACGTGAACCGGACGCGCTCGAGGCCGTCGATCGTGCCGCACGCGCGCAGGAGCTTGGCGAACGCGCCCCGGTCCCCGAACTCGACGCCGTAGCTGTTGACGTTCTGGCCGAGCAGGGTGACCTCGATGGCTCCGGCCTCGACGAGGGCCCCGACCTCGGCGAGGACCTCGCCCGGACGACGGTCGCGCTCCTTGCCGCGCAGGTGCGGCACGATGCAGAACGTGCACGTGTTGTTGCAGCCGACGCTGATCGAGACCCAGCCGGCGTAGACCGACTCGCGCTTGGTCGGCAGCGTGGACGGGAACACCTGGAGCGACTCGGCGATCTCCACCTGCGCCGCCTCGTTGTGGCGCGCGCGCTCGAGCAGCACGGGCAGCGCGTCGAGGTTGTGGGTGCCGAAGACGACGTCGACCCACGGCGCCTTCTCGACGATCGCGCCGCGGTCCTTCTGCGCGAGGCAGCCTCCCACGGCGATCTGCATCCCGGGCCGTGCGGCCTTGACCGAGGCGAGCTGGCCGAGGTTGCCGTAGAGGCGCGTCGCGGCGTTCTCCCGCACGGCGCACGTGTTGATGACGACGACGTCGGCGCGGTTCGCGGCCGCGTCGTCCGCGCTCGCGCGCGTGTATCCCGCCTGCTCCAGCATCCCCGCCATGTGCTCGGAGTCGTGGACGTTCATCTGGCAGCCGAGCGTGCGGACGACGTAGGTGCGCGGGTGCGCGTCGTCGGCCGGCGCGGCGGGGACGGCGCGGGGTGCGAGTGCGGCCGGGACGGGGGCGGGGGCGATCGTGGACATCACCGTCCAGGGTACGGCGCCGGGTGCCGTGTTACTGAACTGTTGCCCGACTGTTGCCGGATCAGGTGGCACCGCGCAACAGAAGGGACATAGTGTCCAGGAATGGCCGACGAGACCTCATCGCCGTCCGACGCGCAGAGCAGCGCGCAGGACGCTCCACGCAGCCCCGCCGAGCAGCCCCTGGGGGATCCGCTCGTCGAGCTGCGCGCCGTCAACAAGCACTTCGGTGACCTGCACGTGCTGCGGGACATCGACCTGACCGTCCGGCGCGGCGAGGTGCTCGTCGTCATCGGCCCGTCCGGGTCGGGCAAGTCGACCCTGTGCCGCGCGATCAACCGGCTGGAGACGATCGACTCCGGCGAGATCCTCGTGGACGGCGAGCCGCTGCCGGAGGAGGGCAAGGCGCTCGCGCGGCTGCGCTCCGACGTCGGCATGGTCTTCCAGTCGTTCAACCTGTTCGCCCACAAGACGATCCTCGACAACGTCACGCTCGGGCCGGTCAAGGTACGGCGCGAGAAGTCGAGGGACGCGAAGGAGCGGGCGCTCGCGCTGCTCGACCGGGTCGGCGTGAAGAACCAGGCCCAGAAGATGCCCGCCCAGCTCTCGGGCGGCCAGCAGCAGCGCGTCGCGATCGCCCGCGCGCTCGCGATGCAGCCCAAGGTCATGCTCTTCGACGAGCCGACGTCGGCGCTCGACCCCGAGATGATCAACGAGGTCCTCGACGTCATGGTCGCCCTCGCCAAGGAGGGCATGACCATGATCGTCGTCACGCACGAGATGGGCTTCGCCCGCAAGGCCGCGAACCGCGTCGTCTTCATGGCCGACGGCCAGATCGTCGAGGAGGCCCACCCCGAGGAGTTCTTCACGGCACCCCGGAGCGAGCGCGCCAAGGACTTCCTCTCGAAGATCCTCACCCACTGAAGACCGCCGGGCAGCCACGGGCCCGGCCCGACAGCCCCAGAACCCGGTCGACCGCCGAGGCACACCTTCGACGGGCGGCCACCACTCACGAAGGGTAGGAACGATGCGCACACGACACGCAGGTGCCGCCGTGCTGGCCGCTCTCACCGCGCTCACGCTCGCGGCGTGCGGCGGCGGCGAGGTCGGCGGCGAGGACACCGCGACCGACGGAGCCACCGACTCGGGCGAGACCGGCGGTGGCGCCGAGGGCTCGATCAAGATCGGCATCAAGTTCGACCAGCCGGGTCTCGGGTACCAGGACGGCTCCACGTACACGGGCTTCGACGTCGACGTCGCGACGTACGTGGCGGGCGAGCTCGGCTACGGCGAGGACCAGATCGAGTGGGTCGAGGCGCCGTCCGCCCAGCGCGAGACGATGCTCCAGACGGGTCAGGTCGACATGATCTTCGCGACCTACTCCATCACCGACACGCGCAAGGAGACCGTCGCGTTCGCCGGGCCGTACTTCGTGGCCGGGCAGGACCTGCTCGTCGCCGAGGACAACACCGACATCACGGGGCCGGAGTCGCTCGAGGGCAAGAACCTCTGCTCCGTCACCGGCTCGACGTCGGCGCAGCGCATCAAGGACGAGTACGCCGCCGGCGTGCAGCTCCTCGAGCGTCCCGGGTACGCCGAGTGCGTCACGGCCCTCACCGCCGGCCAGGTCGACGCCGTCACGACCGACGACATCATCCTCGCGGGCCTCGCCGCGCAGCCCGCCAACAAGGGCAAGGTCAAGGTCGTCGGGGCGCCGTTCTCCACCGAGCGCTACGGCGTCGGGCTCCCGCAGGACAACGACATCTGCGAGGACGTCAATGCCGCGATCGAGAAGATGATCGAGGACGGTTCCTGGGAGGAGTTCGTCACCTCGAACACCGAGGGCACCGGGTACACCCCGAACGCGAGCGAGAACCCGCCGACGGTCGACCCCTGCGCCTGATCGTCCACGGTCGGGGGAGCGGCGCACCGGTGCACCGCTCCCCCGACCGCCGGGCCGTCGTCCCGGCCCGGCCCCCAACCTCCCGGAGGACCACCAACCGTGGGTGACTACCTGTCGCAGACCTGGGCGCTGGCCCGGGAGTACGACGTGCTCGGCGCGTTCTGGGTCAACATCCAGCTGACGTTCTGGGCGGCGATCCTGGCGCTCGTGCTGGGCACGGCGCTCGCGCTCATGCGGATCTCCCCCGTGCCGAGCCTGCGCTGGGCCGGGACGGCGTACGTCAACGTGTTCCGCAACACGCCGCTGACGATCATCATGACGTTCATGGTGCTGGGCCTGTGGGGACAGCTCAACGTCACCCTGGCCCCCGACTTCGCGGCGAACTTCTTCCGGCTCGCGGTCGTCGGCCTGGCCGTCTACCACGCCGCGTTCGTGTGCGAGTCGATCCGGTCCGGGGTGAACACGGTGCCGATCGGTCAGGCCGAGGCGGCGCGCGCGATCGGCCTGTCGTTCCTGCCCGCGGCGCGGCTCATCATCCTGCCCCAGGCGTTCCGCGGCTCCATCGCGCCGCTCGGCAACACGCTCATCGCGCTCCTGAAGAACTCCACCGTCGCGGCCGCGGCGAGCGTGACGACCGAGACCTCGAGCCTCATGAAGACCATGATCGAGTTCAACTCGAACTACATCTACGGGATCTTCCTGACGTTCGCGATCGGCTACGTCATCCTCGTGATCCCCATCGGCCTGCTCACCACGTCCCTCTCCAACCGACTGGCGGTCCGCCGATGAGCACCCAGCAGTCCGTCCTCTTCGACGCCCCCGGTCCTCGGGCGCGGCGCGCGATCCTGGTCGGGAACGTGGTCGGCGCGATCGTGGTCCTCGGCATCCTCGCGCTCGTGCTCGTGGCGCTCGGGAACAAGGGCCAGCTCGCCCCCGAGCTGTGGTCCTCCCTGTTCACGGCCGACGCCTGGCAGTACTACTTCCTCCCGGGCCTCCAGAACACGCTGCGGGCCGCCGGGTTCGCCATCGTCGGCGCGCTCGCGTTCGGGCTCCTGTTCGGCACGGGGCGGCTGTCGCACCTGCGCGCGGTGCGCGTCGTGAGCGGGATCGTCGTCGAGTTCTTCCGGGCCGTGCCCGTGCTGCTCATGATGATCTTCTTCTGGCTGCTCCTGGGATTCAACAACGTCGACGACGCCCCGTTCCTCGCCGTCGTCTTCGCGCTCGTGCTGTACAACGGCTCCGTCATCGCCGAGCTCGTGCGGTCGGGCGTCGGGAACCTCCCCAAGGGGCAGGGCGAGGCCGGGCTCGCGATCGGGCTCACCCAAGGTCAGACGCTGCGCTCGGTCCAGCTCCCGCAGGCGCTCATCGCGATGCTCCCGGCGCTCGTCTCGCAGCTCGTCGTCGTGCTCAAGGACTCCGCGCTCGGGCAGATCATCACCTACAACGAGCTCCTGCGGGCCGCGCAGCTCTACGGCGTCGGCAACGGCAACATCCTCCAGTCGCTCGTGCTGGCCGCGGTGATCTTCATCATCATCAACTGGCTGCTCACGCTCGTGGCGCGCTGGCTCTCCCGCTTCCTCAGCGGTCGCACCGCAGGCGCGACCGCCGCCGGCCCGGGCATCGGTAACCCGACGGTCGTCGCGGGTGCCCCGGCCGAGGACGCACCCGCCGTCTCCGTCACCCGCTGACGCCCCTCAGTCCAGCGGAGGCTCGACCGCCTCGGCGTCGAGCTCTCGCTGGACGATCTCGAACGCCAGCGACGCGCTGTATCCCTTGCGTGCGAGCGCTCCGACCGCTCGCCGCACCCGCACGTCGCGGTCGAGGCCGCGCGTGCGGGCAAGCCGCGTGCGGGCGAGCTCCAGTGCCGCGTCGGCCTCGGAGTCGTCGTCGACCTGCTCGAGCGCCGCGGCGCCGACCTCGCGGTCGATGCCGCGCCGCCGCAGCTCGGTCGAGATCGCCCGGCGTGACAGTCCGCGCTCCGCGTGCCGGGTGCGGACGATCATCTCGGCGTACTGCGCGTCGTCGACGAGCCCGACCTCCTCGAACCGGTCGAGGATCTGCAGGACGACGTGCTCGGGGTAACCCTTGCGTGCGAGGGACTGCGCAAGCTCGGCGCGGCTCTTGGGCGCGGTGGTGAGGATGCGCAGCACGGTCTCCCGAGCGCGCTCGGCGAGGTCGGCGTCGCTGATCTCGCCGCGCTCCACGAGCTCGTGCAGGGTCGGGCGCGGGCGCCGCGCGGCCTTGCGGCCGACACGACGCCCGTCGTCCTCCTCGGACCGGCCCGACGGTTCGAAGCCGTCCTCGCCGTCCCGCTCGTCGATCAGAACGGCGACTTCTTCCCCTTGGCGGCCGCGGCCGGGGCCTTGGCCGCTGCGGGAGCCGCCGCGCCGTCGGCCGGGACCGTCACGCCCGCGGCCGGGTCGGCCGGCGCGTCGACCTTGGCCCCGACGCCGAGCATCTCCTTGATCTTCTTCTCGAGCTCGTTGGCGAGGTCCGGGTTGTCGCGCAGGAACGAGCGCGCGTTCTCCTTGCCCTGACCGAGCTGGTCGCCGCCGTAGGTGAACCACGACCCTGACTTGCGCACGAACCCGTGCTCCACGCCCATGTCGATGAGGCCACCCTCGCGCGAGATGCCGACGCCGTAGAGGATGTCGAACTCGGCCTGCTTGAAGGGCGGGGCCATCTTGTTCTTGACGACCTTGACGCGGGTCCGGTTGCCGACCGCGTCGGTGCCCTCCTTGAGGGTCTCGATGCGACGGATGTCCAGGCGGACGGACGCGTAGAACTTCAGCGCCTTGCCGCCGGTCGTCGTCTCCGGCGAGCCGAAGAACACGCCGATCTTCTCGCGGAGCTGGTTGATGAAGATCGCGGTGGTCCCGGACGCGCTGAGCGCACCGGTGATCTTGCGCAGCGCCTGCGACATGAGGCGGGCCTGGAGACCGACGTGGCTGTCGCCCATCTCGCCCTCGATCTCCGCCTTGGGCACGAGGGCCGCGACGGAGTCGATGACGATGATGTCGAGCGCGCCCGAGCGGATGAGCATGTCCGCGATCTCGAGCGCCTGCTCGCCGGTGTCCGGCTGGGAGACCAGGAGCGCGTCGGTGTCGACGCCGAGCTTCTTGGCGTACTCCGGGTCGAGGGCGTGCTCGGCGTCGATGAACGCCGCGATGCCGCCCGCGCGCTGCGCGCTCGCGACGGCGTGCAGGGCGACGGTCGTCTTTCCGGAGGACTCCGGGCCGTACACCTCGATGACGCGCCCGCGCGGCAGGCCGCCGATGCCGAGCGCGATGTCGAGCGCGATCGACCCCGTGGGGATCACGTCGACGGGGGCGCGGCCCTCCTCGCCGAGGCGCATCACGGAGCCCTTGCCGAAGCTCCGGTCGATCTGGGCGAGGGCTGCCTCGAGCGCCTTCTCGCGGTCTGCGGGTGCGGGCATGTCAGTCCACCTTCGGTTCGACGTTCATCTGTTCGTTGTGGCCCGACGCTACGGGCAGCCACCGACACACGGCTCCGGCGACCCTCGAGCCTGTGGACCGTCGTGCCGGACCGGCGTCCTGGACCCGCCGGAGCGCGCCCTGTGCACAACTCTAGCCGAACACCTGTTCGACCCGGGTACCCGTCCCGGCGTGTCACGACCGCACCGCTCACGCGTCGTCGGACGACCACGACTCCCCCGGGCGCAGGACCACGACGCGCGTCCCCGGCGCCTCGCGCTGCGCGGCTGCCTCGAACGCCGCGCCCGCGTGGTCCATCCAGCCGCGCGGGAGGTGCTGCCCGCCGGGCGCGTGCAGCGTCCCCCAGTGCACCGGGACCGCGACCCGCACGCCGACCTCGGCGCACACGCGGGCGGCCTGCACGGGGCCCAGGTGCCCGCCCGAGAGCCGGGGGCCCCACCCGCCGACCGGCACCAGCGCGACGTCCACCGGACCGCCCGCGAGCGCCGGGAGGTGCACCATCCCGGGGTGGTGCTCGGTGTCGCCCGCCACCCACACGCGCAGGGCGGCGGGACCTGCGGTCCGCACGAGGTGACCGTTCGCGGCGTTGGGCCGGTGCGGCATCGGCCGGTGCCCGTGCACCGCGGTGACGAGCCGCGCGTCGACCCCGGCCCCCGGCGGCCCCACGGCGTGCCACTCCTCGCCCAGCCCGACGCCGCGCAGGCCCTTGCCCCGCAGCCACCGCGCGTTCGCGCGCGCCGTGAGGACGGGCACGTCGCCGAGGAGCCGCAGCGACCGCAGCTCGGCGTGGTCGTGGTGGAGGTGGGACAGCAGGACGGCGTCGCTGCCCCGCCACACCGGGGCCGGCTGCTCGCCGCGCCGGCGGAGCATCCCGGCGTGCCGCTGGAGGAGTGGGTCGGTCACGAGCCGCACCCTCGGCCCGTCGGCGGTCGCGGCGAGGTCGAGGACCGCGCTCGAGTGGCCGAGCCACGTCACGGTGACGCTCACGCGCCGCTCCCCCGGCCCGGCGCGTCCTCGGCCACCGGCGGCCGTACCCCGAGGTCCGTGAGCCATGCGACGAGCCGGCGGTGCACCGCCTCCGCCCCGACGAGCATCGGGGTGCCGTCGACGTCCTCGAGCTCGTCGTCGGGCACCGCGAGGCGCACGGGGTGCAGCAGCACGGCCTGGTTCTGCGCCCCGCCGAGGCCGCCGTGCGACCCGACCAGGCCCTCGAACGCGTGGACCATCCCGACCTCGTCCACGCGCGAGACGAGCACGAGGTCGCCCGCGTCATCCAGCCCGGCGACGCGCAGCAGGTCCGCCGCCGCGCGTGACCCGTAGCCCGCGAGCGGGTCCTCGCCCACGACCTCCCCGGTCCGCAGGTCGCGCGAGCCGCCGCGCCCGTGCGCCCGCACCTGCCCACCCGCCCCGCGCTCGACGACGACGCCGACGGCCGCGTTCGCGACGAGCCCCGGGAGCAGCCCCGGCCACCGCTCGCGGATCTCGTCGCCCGTGAGGCGACGCGGCTCGCGCGGGAACCAGACCATGCCCAGGTTGCCCGACCCCACGACCGCGACCTCGGGGAGCTCGGGGACCGCGGCGTCCTCGGCACCACCCGGGCGCCGCTCGGTCCGGTCCGGGCCGACCATCATGCGCCCCGGGCCTGCGGCCTCGTCGCCCGACGCCCCGGGCCGCAGGGCGTTGAGAGCCGTGTTCGCGGGGCCCCACGCCTCGCTGTCCGGGGCCGTCGCCCGACGCCGCCCCTCTCCCCGGGCGGACGCGGCGCCGTCCCGCACGCGGTCGTCGTCCGGGCGGGCCGCGCCGCCGGGCCGCCCGAGCGCCATGAGGCGCCGGACCTCGTCGAGGAAGGACCGGCCCTCGACCTGCTCGAACGTGGAGCCGAGCGACTGCCCGTGGTCGGACAGCACGACGACGTCGTAGCGGCGCGGGGCCACCGCGGCGACCTGCTCCCAGAGCCCGACGACGCGGTCGAGCCCCTCCAGCGCGCGCAGCGACTCGGGGCGCAGCGGCCCGGCGTGATGGGCGATCTCGTCGTAGTCGACGAGGTCGACGCACACCACCGGCGCGCCGCGCACGAGCTGCTCCGCGACGAGTGTCGTGTTGAGGTCGCGCAGCACGACGTTCGTCACCGCGCGCAGCACCGGGTACCACCCGAGGCGCGACACCCGGGGCTCGACGCCCCGCACGGCCTGCTGCCAGCCCTGGTAGAGCTCCTTGACGAGCTCGCCGAGCGCGACGACGACCGCGCGCACGAGCACGAACGGGCTCGCGAAGAAGTGCACGAACATCTGGCCCGGCCCCAGACCCTCGCGGGCCCGGCTCATGACGAGCAGGCTCGTCGCCGCGTCACCCGAGAACATCGTGGAGACGGCGACTCCCCCGCCCGCGAGGAGCCCGGAACCGTCGCTCGTGCGCGCCTCGACCGCCGCCGCGTCCGCAGGCCGGTTGGTCACGACGAGCCGCCCGAGCGCGCGCGACCACCAGCGGAACGCGGGCACGTGCTCGGTCGAGCCGTGCAGGAGGCCGATCGTGGAGGCGGGCGTCGTCGCGGGGACGCGCGCCCACCACGTCGTGAGGTGGTGGCTCCCGCTGCCCAGCCAGCGCGCGAGCGTCGGGGCGAGCCCGGCCTGGAGCGCGTAGTCGAGCGTGGGACGCGCGACGCCGTCGAGCAGGACGACGAGCAGGCCCGCCGGTCGCTCGGTCGCCCCCGCCGCCCTCGGATCGCGCCGGGGCACGCCGGCCTGCCGGCGCGCCCGCCGGAGCAGGTCGCCGAGGACGTACTCGTTGTCGCTCGCCCCGACGACCCATCGCCCGAGCGCCATGAGGACCGCGGCGATCACGAGCACCGCGAGCACGTCCACCCACGAGCCGCTCCGGAACCCCGGCAGGTACGTCAGCGCCGCCCACGCGACCGCGAGCTGCGTCAGCACGCCCGACACGAGCGCGCCCACGGCGCCGGACCGGTGCGCGATCCGGCGCAGGACGGGGCGCAGGAGCACGTCCCCGAGGCCGACGGCGAGCGCCGCGAGGAGGAGGGACCACAGGTTGGTCACCTCGACCCCCGGGACGACCCAGATCGCGAGGCCGAGCCCGGCGGCGGTCGAGACGAGCGACCAGACGGCTCCGCGCACGTCGGCCACGGTGACGCGGACCGCGGCACGGCCGGGGGCGGGAGCGCTCATGCCGTCATCATCGTGGCCCGCGGCCCGTCGCGCCCCTCGGCGCTCCCCGGCCGACCGGCGGGCATCAGCGGCGCGGCGGAGCCTGGCGGTGGTCGTCGTGGCCCCAGCGTCGCGCGTCGGGCACGTCCAGCGCGTCGCACAGGGCGTGCCACACGACGCGCGGCTCGACGCCGTCCTCGAGCGCCTGGGCGGCCGTCCGGTCGTCGAGCGCGGACAGCACCTGCTCGCGGACGTAGGCGCGCCCCAGGGACGCGCCGAACACCTCGTCGACCAGCTCGGAGAACTCGCGGTAGCGCACGGCACCAGCCTCCCACGGACGGACGGCCGGTCCGGCCCCCTGGCCGGGCTCGCGCGGCCAGGGGCCGTCCGCCGTCGCGCGGCGCGTGTGGGTGGTCGCGGCGAGAATGGGCCCGTGACCACCGACCCGCTCGCGCGTTTCGCCGCGCCCACGCGCGCCTGGTTCTCGGGCGCGTTCGACGCCCCGACCGCGGCGCAGGCCGGCGCGTGGGACGCGGTGTCGAGCGACCGGCACGCACTCGTCGTGGCGCCGACCGGGTCGGGCAAGACGCTCGCCGCGTTCCTGTGGTCGCTCGACCGGATCATGAGCGCGCCCACCGGCGAGGTCGCGCGCGAGCAGCGCTGCCGCGTCGTGTACGTCTCGCCGCTCAAGGCGCTCGCGGCGGACGTCGAGCGCAACCTCCGCTCCCCGCTCGCGGGCATCCGCCAGGCGGCGGTGCGGCTGGGGCTCGAGGTGCCGGACGTCGTCGTCGGCACCCGTACGGGGGACACGCCCACGAGCGAGCGCCGCCGCCTGGCGACGCACCCGCCGGACATCCTCATCACGACGCCCGAGTCGCTGTTCCTCGTGCTGACCTCGCAGGCGCGCGCGGGGCTCAGCGGGGTCGAGACCGTCATCGTGGACGAGATCCACGCCGTCGCGGGCACCAAGCGCGGCGCGCACCTGGCGGTGTCGCTCGAGCGGCTCGACGCGCTGCTCGAGGCGCAGGATCGCCCGCCGGCGCAGCGCATCGGCCTCTCGGCGACGGTCCGCCCCGTCGAGGCGGTCGCGACGTTCCTCGGTGGCCACCGCCCGGAGGCGGAGGGAGGCCGGGAGGTCGTCGTGGTGCAGCCCCCGGCGACCAAGCGCATCGAGATCGACGTCGTCGTGCCCGTCCCCGACCTCGCGGACCTCGGCACTGCCGCTCTGGTGCCCGACGCCGGCGCGCGCCCGGGCACGGAGGCGCCCGGGGGCCGGGGCGCGGCTCGCGGGGCGGCGGACGGGACCGCGCTTCCGCCTCTGCCGCCGGGCGAGCGCGACCTGTCCGGGCCGGCGACGTCCCGCCCGACCGGGGCGCCGGACGTCCGGCCGCAGCGTCCGTCGGTCTGGCCGCACGTCGAGGAGCGGGTCGTCGACCTCGTCGCCGACCACCGCTCGACCCTCGTGTTCACCAACTCCCGGCGCGGGGCCGAGCGCCTCACGGCACGGATGAACGAGGTGTGGGCGGAACGCCAGGGCGAGGACGTGCTCGACCCGGGCACGATCACGGCCGCGCAGGTGCAGGCGCAGTCGGGCGCGAGCTCGGGCGTCGAGCCCGTCATCGCGCGCGCCCACCACGGGTCCATGAGCCGTGCGGAGCGCACGCGGACGGAGACCGAGCTCAAGGACGGGCGGCTGCCCGCGGTCGTCGCGACGTCGAGCCTCGAGCTCGGCATCGACATGGGCGCGGTCGACCTCGTCGTGCAGGTCGGCGCCCCGCCGTCGGTCGCCTCGGGGCTGCAGCGCATCGGTCGCGCGGGTCACCAGGTGGGCGCCGTGTCGCACGGCGTGGTGTTCCCCACGCACCGAGGCGACCTCGTGCCGTCCGCGGTCGTCGCCGAGCGCATGCGCACCGGCGGCATCGAGGAGCTCCACGTGCTCGCGAACCCGCTCGACGTGCTCGCGCAGCAGGTCGTGGCCATGGTCGCGGTCGACGAGTGGACGGTCGCGGAGCTGGCGACCGTCGTGCGACGCAGCGCCCCCTACGCCCACCTGGGCGACGCGTCGCTGCACGCGGTGCTCGACATGCTCGCCGGACGCTACCCGAGCGAGGACTTCGGCGAGCTGCGCGCGCGCATCGTGTGGGACCGCGCGTCGGGCCGGCTCACGGGACGACCCGGCGCGCTGCGGCTCGCGGCGACGAGCGGCGGGACCATCCCGGACCGCGGGATGTACGGCGTCTTCCTCGCGACGGACTCCCCGACCGGCTCGATGACCGGCGGCGTGGCGGGCGACCCGGACACCGCGGGCGGGCGCGCGCCGCGCGGCGGCAAGCGCGTGGGCGAGCTCGACGAGGAGATGGTCTACGAGTCGCGCGTCGGCGACACGTTCACGCTCGGGTCGAGCACGTGGCGCATCGAGGACATCACGCCCGACCGCGTGCTGGTCACGCCCGCACCGGGCATCCCGGGACGGCTGCCCTTCTGGAAGGGCGACTCCCCCGGGCGGCCCGCCGAGCTCGGCCGGGCGCTCGGCGCCTGGGTGCGCGAGACGGACGCGCTCGCCGCGGCCGACCACGACGCCGCGGCCGACCGGCTGCGCGCCGCCGGGCTCGACGCGTGGGCGAGCGACAACCTGCTCGCCTACCTGCGCGAGCAGCGCGTCGCGACCGGACGCGTGCCCGACGACCGGACGGTCGTGGTCGAACGGTTCCGCGACGAGCTCGGCGACTGGCGCGTCGTCGTGCACTCGCCGTACGGGGCCAAGGTCCACGCGCCGTGGGCGCTCGTGCTCGCCGCCCGGCTGCGCGAGCGGTACGGGGTCGACGCCGCGGCGATGCACGCCGACGACGGGATCGTCCTGCGGCTGCCGGACACGGGTGACTCGTGGCTGGAGGGGGCGAGCGACGGCGGTCTGGGCGCGGACGCGCCCGTCGTACCCGTCGAGGACCTGCTCCTCGACCCGGACGACGTGCTCGACGCGGTGCGCGACGAGCTCGGCGGGTCGGTCATGTTCGCGTCCCGGTTCCGCGAGGCCGCGGCGCGCGCGCTCCTGCTCCCCCGGCGGCGACCGGACCGTCGGCAGCCGCTCTGGCAGCAGCGCCAGCGGTCGGCCCAGCTCCTGTCGGTCGCGTCGCAGTACCCCGAGTTCCCCATCGTGCTCGAGGCGGCGCGCGAGTGCCTGCAGGACGACTTCGACGTCGCCGCGCTCACCGACCTCATGCGCGACCTCGCCGCCGGGCGCGTGCGCCTCGTCGAGGTCACGACCCCGACCCCGTCCCCCTTCGCGCAGTCGCTGCTCTTCGGGTACACCGCGCAGTTCCTCTACGACGGCGACGCCCCGCTCGCGGAGCGGCGCGCGGCGGCGCTGTCCCTCGACCCCACCCTGCTCGCCGAGCTGCTGGGCGGTGACGGCGTCGCGGCGCAGCTGGCCGACCTGCTCGACCCGGCGCAGATCGAGCGCACCGAGGCCGAGCTCGGCTCGCTCGCGCCCGAGCGCCAGGCCCGGCACGCCGAGGACGTGTGGGACGTGCTGCGCCGGCTGGGGCCCCTCACGGACGCCGAGGTCGTGGCCCGCACCCGGGAGGACGTGCGCGACGCCGCGGCCGAATGGCTCCGCGAGCTCGAGTCGGCGCGGCGCGTGATGCGTGTCCGGCTCGCGGGCGTCGACGCCGACCGGGCGCAGCGGTGGGCGGTCGTCGAGGACGCCGGACGCCTGCGCGACGCGCTGGGCGTCGCACTGCCCGTCGGCATCCCCGAGGTGTTCACGGAGCCGGTCCCCGACCCGCTGGGAGACCTCGTGCGCCGCCACGCGCGCACGCACGGCCCGTTCACCGCCGCCGACCTCGCCGCGCGCCTCGGCCTGGGCGTCGCCGTCGTGGTGCAGACGCTCGAACGGCTCGAGGCGGCGAGGCTCGTCGTCCGGGGGAGGCTGCGGCCAGAGTCGATCGGCGGCACCGGGGACGACTGGTGCGACGCCGAGGTGCTGCGCGTCCTGCGCCGCCGCTCGCTCGCGGCGCTGCGCGCCGAGGTCGAGCCGGTCCCGGCCGAGACCCTGGGCGTGTTCCTCCCGCGGTGGCAGGGTCTCGGCGCGCTGCGCGGCGTCGACGGGCTGCTCCGCGTCGTCGAGCAGCTCTCCGGAGCAGCCGTGCCCGCCTCGGCTCTCGAGACGCTCGTCCTGCCGTCCCGCGTCACCGACTACACCCCGACGATGCTCGACGAGCTGACGACGACCGGAGAGGTCGTCTGGTGCGGCCATGCGGCCCTGCCCGGGTCCGGTGGCGGTGACGGGCTCGTCAGCCTGCACCTCGCGGAGTGGGCGCCCCTCACGCTCCCCGACCCCGGACCGGCGCCCGAGACCGGGCTGCACGCGACCCTGCTCGACCTGCTCGACGGCTCCGGCGGGTATTTCCTCCCGCGGCTCGCGGAACGGGCGGGCGCGGACGTCGGCCCGACGCTCGAGGCGTTGTGGGACCTCGTGTGGTCCGGCCACGTGACCAACGACGGGCTGGGCTCGTTGCGCGCCCGGCTCGGTGCCGGCGGAGGCGCCCATCGCGCCCCGCGCGCCGCGGCCCGCGCCCGTCCGGTCGGGCGCGGGCGGTTCGCCGGGCTGCGCCCCCCGGTCTCCCCCGACACCACCCTGCGCGGGGGCGCCGGACGCTGGTCGGCGCTGCCCGCGCGCGAGGCCGACCCGACCCGCCGGGCGCACGCGCTCGCGCGCGTCCTGCTCGACCGCCACGGCGTGCTCACGCGCGCCGTCGCGCCCGCCGAGGGCGTGGCAGGATCGTTCCGCGCGGTTTACCGGGTCCTCAGCGAGCTGGAGGCGACCGGGGCCGCGCGGCGCGGGTACTTCGTCGAGCACCTCGGCGGCTCGCAGTTCGCCCTCCCGGGCGCGGTCGACCAGCTTCGGACGGACGGCCAGGACCGCGAGCGCGCACTCGAGGCGGCCGCAGCCCGCGGGCTCCGCCGTGCGCCCGGCGACGGTCCCGCCGCGGCGTACGGCGACCTGATGCCCGGCGCCCCGGCGCCCGACGACACCCGGACCGGGCGCAGCGGTCCACGCCCGGGTGCCGTCCTCCTCGCCGCGACCGACCCCGCCAACCCCTACGGCGCCGCGCTGCCGTGGCCGTCGCGACCGGCCGTCGGCGGACCGGCAGCGGCGAGCGTCCTGGCTCCGGCCGGCGACGGGTCGCCGCACGGCAGCGCCGCGACGTCGAGCACGACGACGGGCACCGACGCCTCGCGTGGGCACCGTCCCGGGCGCAAGGCGGGCGCCGTCGTCGTGCTCAGCGACGGCGACCTCGCGCTGTACGTCGAGCGCGGGGGCCGGTCCGTTCTGTCGTTCGTCGACGGGCCCCGGCTCGCCGAGGCGAGCGCGGAGCTCGTCCGTGCGGTCCGGGCCGGCCGGCTGGGCAAGGTCGTCGTGCAGCGGGTGGACGGCGTCGAGGCGCTGGCCGGCGCCGGCACGACGGCCACCCCCGCCGACGACGCGGTGCGCGCCCTCCTCGATGCCGGGTTCCGCGCGACCCCGCGCGGACTGCGGGCGGCCTGAGGTGACGACGCCGGGCGCGGGTCGCGCGCGCCGCCCTCCCCGCGCCGCCGCCGGGGGGTGTCGCCGTGCCCGAGGGTGACATCCTGCGGCTCGTCTCCGCGCGGCTCGACGAGGCCCTCGCCGGCCGGATCCTGGTGCGTGCCGAGCTGCGCTGGCCGAGCGCGGCCGAGGTCGTCCTGACCGGCCGGACGGTCGTCGAGAACGTCGCGTACGGCAAGCACCTCTTCACGCGCCTCGACGACGGCCGGTCGCTGCACACCCACCTGCGCATGGAGGGGTCGTGGCGCATCGCGCGCACGGGTGCGCGGGACGCGCGCGGCGCGGAGCCGAACGTGCGCGTGGTGCTCGCGAACGAGTGGTGGACGGCCCTCGGGAACCGCATCGGGATGCTGCACGTGCTGCGCACCGCCGACGAGCGGGTGATCGTCGGGCCTCTCGGACCCGACGTGCTCGGCGACGACTTCCCGGAGACCGGCCTGCCCGAGGCGGTCGCGCGCATGCGGGCCGACGACGCGGCCGGCGGGAGCGGCCCCCGGCACCGGCCGGAGCGGGCCGCGACCGGCGTCCCCGTCGCGGAAGCCCTCCTCGACCAGCACCTCGTCGCGGGGATCGGCACGATCTACACGGCCGAGTCGCTCTTCGCCGAGCACGTCTACCCCTGGACGCCCGTGCGCGACGTCGCGGACCTCGAACGACTCCTCCTCACGGCTCGCGCGCTCATGGAGCGGACCGTGCGGCACGGGTTCGACCCGCGCGCCGGCGTCGTGCGCCACGTGCACGGGCGCACACGAAAGGCGTGCCACGTGTGCGGCACGCCTGTCGTCGAAGGTACGGCGAACGAGCCGCCGTACGACCGTCCGGTCTTCTGGTGTCCCTCGTGCCAGGCGCCGCCCGCGAACCGGTGACCGCGGCGTCGCTGCCCCGGCACCTGCTCCGGGCGACCCCGGCGCGGACCGTCAGCCGACGGGCTGCAGGTCCTCTCGTCGTGCCGTGCCCTCGGGGTTCTGCCGTCCGAGCACCGCGGTCGCGAAGTCGGCCGGGATGGTGTCCGGGATGAGCAGGCCCTCGGCGACGGCGACCCGGTCGCTGACCTCGCGCAGCACCAACGACATCGGGATGTCGAGCGCCTCGCAGATCGAGCCGAGGAGCTCCGACGACGCTTCCTTCTGACCGCGCTCGACCTCGCTGAGGTAGCCCAGCGAGACCCGTGCGGCCGAGGACACCTCTCGCAGGGTGCGCCCCTGTCGCTGGCGAGCGTCTCGCAGCACGTCCCCGATCTCTCGTCGAAGAACAATCATCTGGCGACCCCCTTCCGTGTCCCGTGCGCCCCCGGGAGCCGGAGTGGCCCCCACCTGGGTGCGCGAACTGCTCGTGCCGGTCTTCCTGTTCACTGCCCCGCGTGACGGGGTCGTCCTACCGTACCCCGCCCGCGGTCCGCTCACGTCTCCGGTGCGGCGCGTCGGACGTGCCGTCGGCGCGTTGTCCGTGCGGCCCACCGGTCGGTTGACGGTCCTGTTGGCGATCACGTGCTGTGCAACGTCCCGACGTGGGGCCTTGTTCCCGCGACCGGCCGCCCGTCGAACCCCTCGCGGCACGTTCACGACCCCTCCACGAGCGCCCCGGGCCGGGCCTCGGCACGCCGCTCGGGCGACCGTGATTCACCCGTGGTTTTCACCCTCGGCGGTCTCGCGGGACCGCGCCGTCCGCCAGGGCTCGCGCGAGGTCGATCGCCGCCGCGACGGTGCCGGCTCGGACGTCGGCCCGCCCGCCGTCGAGGTGCAGGCACCGGACGTGCGTCCCGCCCGGGCCGCTCGCCGCGACGAACACGGTCCCCGGGGGCTGCCCGTCCTGCGGGTCGGGACCCGCGACTCCCGTGGTCGCGACCCCGACGTCCGCGCCGAGCACCTCCCGTACCCGCTCCGCCATCTGGCGGGCGACGTCCGGGTGGACGGCCCCGTGGGTGGCGAGGAGGTGGCCGTCGACGCCGAGCACGGACCGCTTGACCTCGGTCGCGTAGGCGACGACCGCGCCGCGGAGCACGCGCGAGGCCCCCGGCACGTCGACGATCGTCGCGGAGAGCAGGCCCCCGGTGAGCGACTCCGCCGTCGCCAGAGTCCATCCCCGGGCCTCGAGGGCACGGAGGAGACCGGCGACGTCCGGCGTCAGCGGGGCGCGCCCGACCCCACCCGCGCCCGACGTCGCGGTCACGACGCCGACGCGCCGTCCGGCGTCGGCCCCGGCTCGACGAGGCGGGCCGCGCGGATCGCGTCGCGCCGCAGCCGCCAGCCCTGGTACGCGTACTCGAGCCCCGTCACGACCGTGACGAGGATCGCCGCGGCGAGCACGACCCAGGCCACGACGCCGATCCACGCCGGCAGGTGCGACAGCGGCAGGAGGAAGACCGTGATCGCGACCGTCTGGAGCACGGTCTTGAGCTTGCCGCCGCGCGACGCGGGCATGACGGCGTACCTGAGGACGGCGAACCGCAGGAGCGTGACGCCGAGCTCGCGCGCCAGGACGACCGCGGGGACCCACCAGGGCAGCTCGCCCAGAGGCCACGCGAGCAGCACGAGCGCGGTGCCGACGAGCAGCTTGTCCGCGATCGGGTCGAGCAGCTTGCCGAGGTCCGTGACGAGGTCGTACTTGCGCGCCAGGTAGCCGTCGAGCCGGTCCGACGTCGCCGCCAGCACGAAGATGCCCGTCGCGACGAGCCGCCAGGTGACGGACTCGCCACCGTCGACGAGCAGCGCCCACGCGAAGAACGGGACGAGCAGGATCCTCGCCATGGTGACGAGGTTCGCGGAGTTCCACGGCGAGGGGACGGCGGTGACCACGTCACCAGCCTAGGGGGTCCTCCGGGGTGCCCCGGCCGTCGTCGGCACCGCGACCGGGCGCCGCGGGCCGGCTCCGGGCGGGCACGGGGCGAGCACGGGGCGAACCTGGTGCCGGCTCAGCGCCAGCCCGACTCCACGTCCGCACCGTCGTGGTAGTCGGTCGCGACCGGCGGCATGTGCCCGTCGGTGCCCTCGCCGTAGTCGTGCCCCGCGCCGCCACCGGGCGCGGCGGCGGGCGCCTGGCCGTCGAAGACCTCCTGTGCCGGCTCGCCGCGGATCAGCGCGAGCGCCGACGGCAGCTCCTCCGGCGTCACGAGCACCTCGCGCGCCTTGGACCCCTCGGACGGCCCGACGATCTCGCGCGACTCCAGGAGGTCCATGAGGCGCCCTGCCTTGGCGAACCCGACGCGCAGCTTGCGCTGGAGCATCGACGTGGAGCCGAACTGCGACGTCACCACGAGCTCGGCGGCCTGCAGCAGCAGGTCGAGGTCGTCGCCGATGTCCTCGTCGATCTGCTTCTTGGTGGCGGCCTGCGTGACGTCCTCGCGGTAGACGGGCTTGAGCTGGCTCTTGACGTGCTCGACGACGGCGTGCACCTCGGACTCCGAGACCCAGGCGCCCTGGACGCGCATGGGCTTGGCCGCGCCCATGGGCAGGAACAGCGCGTCGCCCTGGCCGATGAGCTTCTCCGCGCCGGGCTGGTCGAGCACGACGCGCGAGTCCGCGAGCGACGACGTCGCGAACGCGAGTCGCGACGGCACGTTGGCCTTGATGAGGCCCGTGACCACGTCGACCGACGGCCGCTGCGTCGCGAGCACGAGATGGATGCCCGCGGCGCGCGCGAGCTGCGTGATGCGCTGGATCGACGCCTCGACGTCGCGCGGGGCGACCATCATGAGGTCGGCGAGCTCGTCGACGACGACCAGGAGGTACGGGTACGTGGCGATCTTGCGCTCAGAGCCCGGCAGCGGCTTGACCTTGCCCGAGCGGACCGCCGCGTTGAAGTCGTCGATGTGCTTGTACCCGAACGCGGCGAGGTCGTCGTACCGGGCGTCCATCTCCCGCACGACCCAGTCGAGCGCCTCCGCGGCCTTCTTCGGGTTCGTGATGATGGGCGTGATGAGGTGCGGGATGCCCTCGTAGATCGTCAGCTCGACCCGCTTCGGGTCCACGAGCACCAGGCGCACCTGCTCGGGCGTCGAGCGCATGAGGATCGACGTGATCATCGAGTTGATGAAGCTCGACTTGCCCGCACCCGTCGCGCCCGCGACGAGGATGTGCGGCATCTTCGCGAGGTTCGCGACGACGTAGCCGCCCTCGACGTCCTTGCCCACGCCCATGACCATGGGGTGCTCGGTCCGCCGCGCCGCCGACGAGCGGAGCACGTCGCCGAGCACGACCGTCTCGCGGTCGGTGTTGGGGATCTCGATCCCGATCGCCGACTTGCCGGGGATCGGCGCGAGGATGCGCACGTCCGCGCTCGCCACCGCGTAGGCGATGTTGTTCGAGAGCGACGTGATGCGCTCGACCTTGACCTTGGGGCCGACCTCGACCTCGTAGCGCGTGACCGTGGGGCCGCGCGTGAAGCCGGTGACCTTCGCGTCGACCTCGAACTGCTCGAAGGTCTGCGTGAGGGCCTCGACGACCCGGTCGTTCGCGGCCGACCGGACCTTGTGCGGCGCGCCCTTGACGAGGGAGTCCTCGTTGGGCAGGAGGTAGACCGTGTCGCCCTCGAGCATCGGCTGCACGCCGCGCGGCAGCGGGCTGCTGGGCGGGGGCGGCGGGACGCTCCCCGCGCCGTCCGCAGGGTCGGGCGCGACGGCGCCCATCGCGGCGGCCGCGGTGTCCTGCGCGGTGCCCTGCCCGACGGCCGGCACCGCCTCGGTCGGCGCGGTGCCGGGCGCCGCGTCGTCCCCGCGGCGCTTCCTGCCCCGACCGCGCGCAGAGTCGTCCTCGTAGTCGAGGAACGCCGCCGTCTCGAACGCCTCGTCGCCCGAGAACCCGCCCTCGGGCTTCTCGATCTCGGCGGCCTCCGCCGCGCGCTGCGCCTTGGTCTTCCGGGGCTTGCGTGGGCGACGACCCGCCGGCACGTCCGTGCCGTCGTGGCGCGAGACGCCCTCCGCGAGCGCGAGCCCGTCGGCGTCCGTCCCCTCGTCGTCCGCCCGGTGGTTGCCCGTGAGCACGTCGTAGAGGCCGCGCAGCCGGCTCGGGATCCGGTGCACCGGGGTCGCCGTGACGACGAGGAGCCCGAAGAACCCGAGCAGCAGGAAGATGGGGACGGCGAACCAGGGCGTGAGCCCCGTGGTCACGGGCGTCGCGGCGAGGTAGCCGACGATCCCGCCCGCGTCCTGCACCGGCTCGAAGCCGTCGCGCGGCGCCGGCAGGTCCTCCGAGATGTGCACGAGGGAGCACACCGACACGACGATGAGCGTGAGCCCGATCGCGACGCGCGAGTTCGCCTGCGCGCGCTCGGGGTGCCGCATGATCCGCACGGCGAGCCAGAGCAGCAGGACGGGCACGGCGACGCCCGCGAGGCCGAACGTGCCCGCGACGACGCCGTGCACGACCTTGCCGAACGTGCCCGCGATGCCCCACCACTCGCGGGCCGCGACGACGACCGCGAGGGCGATGAGGAAGAACGCGACGCCGTCGCGCCGGTGTGCCGGGTCCAGCTCTCTTGCTCCCTTTCCGATGGTGCGCACGAGCGCCCCGAGGCCGTGCGCTGCGCCGAGCCAGACCGCGCGCACCGCGCGGACGGGCCACGGCGGCCCCGACACCGGTCGCCGGGCGGGCCGGCGCGCGTTCGAGGAGGTGGACCTCCCCCGACCCGTCCCGGCGCGCGACGTGCCGCGGGCCGAGGACGAACCGCTGCGCGCCGTGGTGCGGGGCGCTGGCGTGCGGTTGCTCGCGGTCCGACGTGCCTGCGGGGGCGTGCGGGTCGCCATAGTGGTCCTAACCTACCCGCGGGGGACGGCACGGACGCGGACCCCGTGGCGCGTGTCCTGCCCGGGCTGCCGCCGCGCGACCCCGCGACCGACCGCGCGACGACCCGAGAACGACGACCCGAGAACGACGACCATGATCGACGATGACCGGAGGACCCGTGCACGAGCCCACGCCCGCCGTGCAGAGCGACGCACCGCCCGCCCGGCCGAGCGCCGAGGACCCCGGCGGGGCGACCGGTGAAGCGCCGGTCGGCGACCTGGTGGAGGCCGCGCCGGGGGTCTGGGTCGCGACGGCGACGATCTGGACGACGACGTCGACCGTCGTCACCACGCCGGACGGCGAGGCGCTGGTCGTGGACCCGGCGGTGACGGTCGCCGAGGTCGAGGGGCTCGCCGCCGCCGTGCGCGCACGCGGATGGCGCGTGACCGCCGGATTCGCGACGCACGCGCACTGGGACCACGTGCTGTGGTCGCCCGGGCTCGGCGACGCGCCTCGCTGGGCGACGGCGCGTACCGCCGACGCGACGCGGCGGCAACGCGCCGCGGTGCTCGCGTCGGCCGAGGCCGCGGCGCCCGGCCACGACCCCGCGCTCGTGGGCGCGCTGTCCCCGCTCCCCCGCGGTGCACGCCGGGTCCCCTGGCCCGACGCCGCACCGACCGGCCCGAGGACGGTGACCGTCGTCGAGCACGACGCCCACGCGCCGGGCCACGGCGCGCTCGTGGTACGCACGCCGGACGCGAGCGTGCTCGTGGCGGGCGACATGCTGTCCGACGTCGAGGTGCCCCTCGTCGACACGGACGCCCGCGACCCCGTGGCCGTCTACCGGGGAGCGCTCGACGCGCTCGAGCTCGCCGCGCGCGGCGTGGACGTGCTCGTCCCGGGTCACGGGAGCCCCGCCGTCGGACGCCCCGCGATCGCCGCACGCTTCGCGGCCGACCGCGCCTACCTCGACGCGCTGGGCGCGGCTCTCCGCGGCGGGACCGCGCCCGACGACCGCCGGCTCACGGGCTACGTCGACGCGTGGCACGCCGCGCAGCTCGAGGCGCTGCGCTCGCGCTGAAGCCGCCCTACCGCTCCGAGGGACGCCGCCCAGGCCCGAAGCCCCACCGGGTTCACCCGAGGAAGAGCCCGATCGCGAGCGTCACGACGCCCGCGGCGAGGACCACGCCGCCCGCGGGGAGCAGCACGACGGCACGGTTGGGCGCGTCGCGCCCCGGGCCCACGGCGGAGAGGAAGAACCCGGCGGGGAGGAGGATCGCGGCGACGAGCACCCCGGTGGCCGCGAGCCACCGCCAGAAGCCCGCGAGATCCGTGGCCTCCGTGAGCAGCAGGCACACGAGTCCCAGGATCACGAGCACGCCCGCGTGCGCGTGCCCCGCCCGGAAGAACGACGTCTGGAAGCCCGTCGCCGGCACGCGCCGCGTGACGACCTTGACGAGGAACGCGCCGCCGGACTCGATGCCGACGACCGTGAGGAGGACGACGCCCGCGGTGATGCGGGCGGCGTCGGTGAGCTCGAGCACGGGACCTCCTGGGCTGGCGGGACACTCGACGCACGGCGCGCCGTGCGTTTGCGAACGCTGTTATAGAACAGCGTTCGCAAACGCGTGTCAAGACATCTAGACTCGTCGCGTGGCACGACCTCGACTGCACGACGACGCGCTGCGCGACCGCCTCCTCGACGTGGCGTCCCGAGCCATCTCCGAGCACGGCGAGGGCGCCGTGACGGTCCGCTCGGTGGCGACGGCCGCGGGGACGAGCCCGTCGGCCGTGTACGCGCTCTTCGGCAGCCGCGACGACCTCGTGGCCGCGGTGTCGGCGGAGGGCTTCCGGCGGTTCGCGGCCCACCTGGCGGCCGTCGAGCGGACCCACGACCCCGTGGCCGACCTCGCGGCGCTCGGCGGCGCCTACCGGGGATTCGCCCTCGCGGACCCGCACTTCTACGCCGTGATGTTCGCGCGCGGGGTCCGGCCCGGCGCGGACCGCCCGCGAGCCGTCGAGGAGGCGACGTTCCTCGTGCTGCGCGACGCGGTCGCACGGCTCGTGCCGGACGTGACGACCGCCGACGACGTCGCGCTCGGCCTGTGGGGGCTCGTGCACGGGATGGTCTCGCTCGAGCTCGCCGGCCTCGTGCCCGGCGACGACGCGGAGCGCGCCGCGCGCTACGGCGCGACGCTTGCCGCCGTCGGCCCCGGCCTGGTCCGGCGTACCGGGCCGTAGGACGGCCTGGTGGTCAGCCGCCGGCGAGGGTTCGCTGCCCGGCCGTGATCTCGCGCACCGTCCGCACCCAGAAGACGAGCGCCAGCACGATGCCGACCGTTCCCACGGTCTCGGCGACCGGCAGCAGCGAGAACGTCTCGGCAGGTCCCGCCGTGGAGAGGGTCGTCACCTGCGTGGCGACGTTCGACGCGACGCTCCACGTGAGCCAGCCCGCCCACCACCAGCCGAGCCCCGGGCGAGGCGCGGCGACGGTCGCCCGGCGGACGTCGCGCACGACCTGGTACGGGAACCACAGCGCGACGACGGGGACCAGCCACCCGAGCCAGACCCAGACCCGGCTCCGCGCATGGGGGACGCCGGGTGAGACCGCCTCGGCGAGCACGCGGCTCCGCCAGAGCCACACGCACGTGACGACGGCGGCCGCGACCTGAACGGGCAGGAGGAGCAGGCCGACCGCGTCGTAGGCCGTGTAGACGTCGACGCTCGGGGTCCCCGCGCGTGCGGCGCGCGCGAACGCGCCCGCCGCTCCGAAGGAGGTGGCCCAGGCCAGCACCTGCACGGCCGTGACGGCGACCGCGAGCACGGCCGTGGCGGTGGCGAGACCACCGGGCACGGGCGGCCGCGGCACGTCGCCGTAACCGGCGGACGGGGGCCCACCGTACGGGCCGTACGACGGCGGCGCGTACTGGCCGTACGCGGGCGCCGGCCCGCGCCGGCCGTACGCCGGCGGAGGCGTGGGGTGCTGCCCGTGGGGCGGGACCCCGTAGGGGCCTGGGTGGGTCACGAGTGCCTCCTGCGCTGGTCGGGGCGCCAGCATACTGGCGCCCCGACCTGCACCGGGACCTCGGTCCGCGCGGTGCGAGGGCTACGCCTCGACGACCACCGGGACGATCATCGGGCGGCGCCGCAGACGGTTGGAGACCCACCGCCCGATGACGCGGCGCATGACCTGCTGGAGCTGGTGCGTGTCCGTCGCGCCACCCGCGATCGCGTCCTCGAGCGCCTTGACGACCTCGGGCTGGATGTCCTCGAAGACCTTGTCGTCCTCCGCGAACCCGCGCGCGAGGATCTGCGGCCCGGCGAGCACCTTGCCCGTCGCGGAGTCCACGACGGCGAAGACGGACACGAAGCCCTCCTCGCCGAGGATGCGACGGTCCTTGAGCTCCGCGTCCGTGATCTCGCCGACGCTCGAGCCGTCCACGTACACGTACCCGCACGGCACCGCGCCGACGACCGACGCCTTGCCGTCCACGAGGTCGACGACGACGCCGTCCTCGGCCAGCACGACCCGGTCGGCGGGCACGCCCGTGCGGACCGCGAGCGCCCCGTTCGCCACGAGGTGGCGGACCTCGCCGTGCACCGGCATGACGTTCCTGGGCTTGAGCACGTTGTAGCAGTAGAGGAGCTCGCCCGCGCTCGCGTGCCCGGACACGTGCACCTTGGCGTTGCCGCCGTGCACGACGCGCGCGCCGAGGCGCGTGAGGCCGTTGATGATGCGGAACACGGCGTTCTCGTTGCCCGGGATGAGGGACGACGCGAGGATCACCGTGTCGCCGTGCCCGACCTGGACCTTGTGGTCGCCGTTGGCCATGCGCGACAGCGCCGCCATGGGCTCGCCCTGCGACCCCGTGCACATGAGCACGATCTCGTCGTCGCGCAGCGAGTCGACCTTCTTGAGGTCGATGAGCACGCCCTCGGGCACGTGGAGGTAGCCGAGCTCGGCCGCGATCGTCATGTTGCGGACCATCGAGCGCCCGACGAGCGCGACGCGGCGCCCGTGGTGGTGCGCGGCGTTGAGGACCTGCTGCACGCGGTGCACGTGGGAGGAGAACGACGCGACGATGATGCGCTTCTCCGACGCGGCGAACACGTTGTCCAGCACGGGGCCGATCTCGACCTCGGGCGTGACGAAGCCCGGGACCTCGGCGTTGGTCGAGTCCACCATGAACAGGTCGACGCCCTGCTCGCCGAGGCGCGCGAACGCGCGCAGGTCAGTGATGCGCCCGTCGAGCGGGAGCTGGTCCATCTTGAAGTCGCCCGTGTGCAGCACCGTCCCGGCGCCGGTCGTCACCGCGACCGCGAGCGCGTCGGGGATCGAGTGGTTCACGGCGACGAACTCGCAGCGGAACACGCCGAGCTGCTCGACCTGCCCCTCCTTGACCGCGAGGGTCACGGGCGAGATGCGGTGCTCCTTGAGCTTCGCCTCGACGAACGCGAGCGTGAGCTGCGACCCGACGAGCGGGATGTCGCGGCGCAGGCGCAGCAGGTACGGGACGGCGCCGATGTGGTCCTCGTGGCCGTGCGTGAGGACGATCGCCTCGATGTCGTCCAGCCGGTCCGCGATGTAGTCGAAGTCCGGGAGGATGAGGTCGACGCCGGGCTGGTTGTCCTCGGGGAAGAGGACGCCGCAGTCGATGACGAGCAGGCGCCCGTCGTACTCGAGGACGGCCATGTTGCGGCCGACCTCCCCGAGCCCGCCGAGGGCGACGATGCGCAGCCCTCCGGTGGGGAGCTCGGGAGGCAGGGAGAGTTCAGGGTGGGGATGGCTCACGGGGCCTCCTGTCGTGGCTGAGCCGGGGGTTTCGAGGGCTCCTGCCCTCGCTAGTTCGTGGGTGCGGCGGCGCGCGCCGCGGTGCTCGCGCCCGCGAGCACGCCCGCGGCGGCGAGGGCGTCGCGCACCACCGCGACGTCGTCCTCGGTGGCCGCGACGTTCGGCAGGCGCAGGAAGCGGTTGTCGGTGACGCCGAGCAGCTCGACGGCGGCCTTGGCCATCACGGCCTGGAAGCCCGCGCCGTTGAGCGCGTCGATGACGGGCGTCGTGGTGAGGAACACCTCGAGCGCGCCCGCGTGGTCGCCCGCGTCGAAGCGGCGCACGACCTCGGCGAACGGCCCGGCCACCGCGTGCCCGGAGACCGAGACGATGCCGGCCGCTCCGTGCGCGAGGAACGGCAGCAGCAGGCCGTCGTCGCCGCTGTAGAAGGCGAGCCCGGTCGCAGCCGCGAGCTTGGCCGCCGCGTACACGTCGCCCGTCGCGTCCTTGCTCGCGACGACCCGCTCGTGCGCCGCGAGCCGGGCGTACGTCGCGGGCGCGATCCGCACGCCCGTGCGTCCGGGGACGTCGTAGAGCATGACGGGCAGGTCGGTCGCGTCCGCGATCGCCACGACGTGGCGGTAGACGCCCTCCTGGCTCGGACGCGAGTAGTAGGGCGAGACGACGAGGAGCCCGTCGGCGCCCGCCTCGGCCGCCTGCTCGGCCATGCGCAGTGCGTGGTCGGTGTCGTTGGACCCGGCGCCCGCGAGAACCGCCGCCCGGTCGCCGACGGCGTCGACCACGGCGCGCACGAGGTCCTGCTTCTCCGGCGCGTGCGTCGTGGGCGACTCGCCCGTCGTGCCGCTGAGCACCAGGCCGTCGTTCCCGTCGTCCACCAGGCGCTTCGCGAGCCGGGCCGCCGCCTCGAGGTCGACGGCGCCGTCGGGCGTCATCGGGGTGACCATGGCCGTGAGGACGGCACCGAACGGGCGCGCGGGGGTGGCGGGAAGGACCATGTGCACAAACTACCGTGCGGCGCGTCGCCGCACCGCGCCCGTCCGGGGCCGCACCGCGCGACCGCCGCCCGGGTGCGTCCCCGCGACACCGAGAGCGATACTCGGAGCATGTCCCGCCCCGCCTCGACGTCGAACCTCTCCCCCGCGCTGGTCGCGCACGTCCCGACGGGGCTGCTCGTCGACGGCCACTGGGGTCCGGCGGAGGGCGGCCGGACCTTCGAGGTCGAGGACCCGGCGACCGAGGAGTCGCTGTTCGACGTCGCCGACGCGAGCCCGTCGGACGCGCTGCGCGCGCTCGACGCCGCGCACCGGGCGGCGCCCGCGTGGCGCGCGACGCCCCCGCGGGAGCGCGGCGAGGTGCTGCGCGCCGTCTACGACCGGGTGGTCGCGCGGGCCGACGACGTCGCCGCGCTCATCACCGCCGAGTGCGGCAAGCCGCTCGCGGAGGCACGCGCCGAGGTGCTCTACGGGGCCGACTTCCTGCGCTGGTACGCCGAGCAGGCGGTGCGCGCCGACGGGCTCGCGCGGACCGCGCCCGCGGGCGGCAACCGCCAGCTCGTCTTCCGCCGGCCCGTGGGCCCCGCGCTGCTCGTCACGCCGTGGAACTTCCCCATCGCGATGGCGACCCGCAAGATCGGCCCGGCGCTCGCGGCCGGTTGCACCGTCGTGATCAAGCCGGCGCGGCTCACCCCGCTGACCACGGCGCTCGTGGCCGAGGTCATCCGGTCCGAGCTGGCCGACCGCGGGCTGCCGACCGGCGTCGTCAACGTCGTCCCGTCCTCGCGCGCCGCGGACGTCACCGAGCCGCTCCTCGCCGACGAGCGCCTGCGCAAGCTGTCGTTCACGGGCTCGACGGCCGTCGGGCGCACGCTGCTCGAGAAGGCGGCGCCCCAGGTGCTCCGCACGTCGATGGAGCTCGGCGGGAACGCGCCGTTCCTCGTCTTCGCGGACGCCGACCTGGACGCCGCGGTCGAGGGAGCGCTCGTCGCGAAGCTGCGCAACGCGGGCCAGTCGTGCGTCGCGGCCAACCGCTTCCTCGTGCACGACGCCGTCGCGCGCGAGTTCGCGCAGCGCCTCGCCGCCGCGTTCGAGGGGCTGCGCGTCGGGCCGGGCGCCCAGGACGGGACGCAGGTCGGCCCGCTCATCAAGGCGAAGGCCGTGGACAAGGTCGCGGAGCTCGTCGACGCCGCGTCCGACGGCGGAGCGCAGGTGCTCACGGGCGCCGACCGGCCGCGCTCGCCCGGGTACTTCTACGCCCCGACCGTCCTGTCCGGCGTCGACCCCGACGCGCGCGTCGTCACCGAGGAGATCTTCGGGCCCGTGGCACCCGTGGTCGCGTTCGGCGACGACGACGAAGGCATCGCGCTCGCGAACGCGACCGAGTACGGGCTGGCCGCCTACGCGTACACGTCCTCGCTCGACCGTGCCGTGCGCGTGTCGGAGGAGGTCGAGGCCGGGATGATCGGCGTCAACCGGGGCCTGGTGTCCGACGCGAGCGCGCCGTTCGGCGGCGTCAAGCAGTCCGGCCTCGGCCGCGAGGGCGGCGAGGCGGGCCTGGAGGAGTACCTCGAGACGGTCTACGTGGCGCTTTGACGCCCCTCGCTCGGGCGACTGCGGGCGTGACCGGCATCGTCGCGTCGTCACCCCGCGTTGGTAGCCTGACGCTCCCCTGCCACCGACTCCCGGAGAGCCCACGCCCGTGCCCTCGTCGCCCGCGTCGACCATCAGCCCGAACGTCCCCTCGCCCAGCGCCCGCGTCACGACCGTCGGGTACATGATCTTCGCGTCCCGCTGGCTCCAGGCACCGCTCTACTTCGGCCTCATCGTGGCCCAGGTCGTCTACGTCTGGCAGTTCCTCAAGGAGCTGTGGCACCTTATCGTCGGCGGGTTCACGGGCGAGCACACGGTCGAGGACCCCGCGACGCACGAGATGGTCTCGCACGCGTTCGGCGCCGAGGAGATCATGCTCGCCGTCCTCGGACTCGTCGACGTCGTCATGATCTCCAACCTGCTCATCATGGTCATCGTCGGCGGCTACGAGACGTTCGTGTCGCGCATCCGGCTCGACGGCCACCCGGACCAGCCCGAGTGGCTGAGCCACGTCAACGCGAACGTGCTCAAGACCAAGCTCGCGATGTCGATCATCGGCATCTCGTCCATCCACCTGCTGCGTACCTTCATCGAGTCGTCCACGGGCCGGATCACGGGCGACGTCATGATGTGGCAGGTGATCATCCACCTCGCGTTCGTCGTCTCGGCGCTCTCGCTCGCCCTCATCGACCGCATGTCCCTCACCGCGCACCAGCGCGCGGCCAACGCCGCCGCGGCGGGCGAGGGCCCGGCCGACCCGCACGCATGAGCCGGCCCGACGACGCCACCTTCCCCGACGGCGACGCCGCTCTCGACGCCGAGGCCGCCGGCGTCGTCGGGGTGGAGGGCGCCGTCGAGCAGGCGGTCGAGGACGAGGTCCGCGCGGCGGTCCGCCAGGCCGTCTCGGTGTCCGTCGCGACGGGTCTGTACGGCATTTCGTTCGGGGCCCTGTCCGTGGTCGCGGGGCTCGACGTCGCGCAGACCATGGCGCTGAGCCTGCTCATGTTCTCGGGCGGGTCCCAGTTCGCGCTCATCGGCGTGGTCGGCGCGGGCGGCGCGCCGACCGCCGCGATCGCGACCGCGGGCTTCCTCGGGGTCCGCAACGCCCTGTACGGGGCGCAGCTCGGCCCGCTGCTGGCGCTGCGGTCGTGGCACAAGGTCGTCGCGGCGCAGTTCACGATCGACGAGTCGACGGCGGTCGCGACCGCGCAGCGCTCGCGCCGCGCCGTCCGGGCCGGGTTCTGGTGGACGGGTGTCGGCATCTTCGTGCTGTGGAACGCCATGACGCTCGTCGGGGCGCTCGCGGGCGACGCGCTCGGCGACCCGCGCGCGTGGGGGCTCGACGCCGCCGCGGCGGCCGCCTTCCTCGGCCTCTTGTGGCCCCGGCTGGCGGCGCGCGCGATGCAGCTCACCGCCGCGGCGGCCGTCCTCGTCGCGGTCCTGCTCATCCCCGTCGCGCCGGGCGGCGTCCCGGTGCTGGCGGCTGCCGCGGTCGCGATCGTCATCGGGCAGGTGGACGCACGACGCCGACACGCCGCGGCCGGGCCCTCCTCGCCGTCCGCGAACGGGAACGGGAACGGGAACGGCGGAGAGGAGACCTCATGACGTCAGCGACCGTGTGGGTCGTCGTGCTGGCCGCGTCCGCGGTGTGCTTCGCGCTCAAGCTCGCGGGGCACCTGGTGCCCGAGCACTGGCTCGCCGACGAGCGCGTGGCACGCACGGCAGCGCTCGTGACCGCGGCGCTCCTCGCCGCGCTCGTCGCGGTGCAGACGGTCGGCGACGGGCAGGCGCTCGTCGTCGACGCACGGCTCCCTGCCCTCGGCGTGGCCGCCGTCGCGCTCGCGCTGCGCGCGCCCTTCATCGTCGTCGTGGTCCTCGCCGCCGCGACGGCCGCGGGCCTGCGCGCCCTCGGCTGGGGCTGACCGCCGGCCCGGGGCGCCGCCCGCGTCTCGTAGGGTGGACCCGTGAGCCTCTTCCGCGAGACCGCCGACGTCTCGGTCCGTCCTGCCGTGCCCGGCGACGACGTCGCGATGACCGCGATCCAGGTGGGGGCCTGGCGCTCGTCCCACGCGGAGGTCCTCGGGGACGACGTGCTCGACGCGCTCGACACGGTCCGCATGCGCGAGCAGTGGGCCGCCGCGATCTCGTCCCCGCCCGGGCCGGGGTTCGGCGTGCTCGTCGCGTGCGCGGGCGCGGACGTCGTCGGTTTCGCGGCGGTCGCCCCCGGCCAGGTGCTCGCGCTCGAGGTCGAGCCGCAGCACCAGCGCGGCGGGCACGGGTCGCGCCTCCTGGCGGCCGCGGTCGACCGGCTGCGGCGGGACGGCTCCGCGGAGGTCGTCACCTGGGTGCTCGACGGCGACACGGCGCGCGAGACGTTCCTCGCCGGCGCCGGGCTCGGGCCCGACGGGCGGACGCGCACCCTCGCGACCGGGGTGCGCGACGTCGTCGAGCGCCGCTGGACGGCCGAGATCTGAGGGCTCGCGCGACCGTTCGTCACGCAGCCGTGACACCGTCGTGACCCGTTCGGACGCCCGACCTGCGAGGATCGACCGCCATGGGCATCCTCACCGACTACTTCTCCGCACCCGACGACGCGCAGGCCGGGAGCGCGGCACGTCGGGGCCCGAGCAGCCCCGACCCGCTGACGAACCAGCCGGTGTTCCCCACGGTCGAGCTCAAGGGGATCGACCCCTTCGTCGTGCTGGGCACGCTCGCGGGCCTCCTCACCGACCGCCCCTACGCCGAGGCGAAGCGCGACCCCCGGCACGGGGAGCTCGTCGCGAGCGCGGGAGACGAGGGCCCGTGGGTCGTCGCGGTCACCGCGGAGCTCGTGACGGCGCTCGCCGCGGCGACGCCGACCGACCTCGACGCCGTCGCCGTACGCTGGGCCGCCACCGAGGAGCTGGAAGGCTCCGACCCCGCTGACCTGGCCGGTGCCCTGCACCGGCTCGCGACCCTGTGCGTCCAGGCGGACGACGCGGGCCACCGGCTCTACTGCTGGACCAGCCTCTGACCCGCCGACGAGTGGCGCCAGGTGTGCGGCAGCCCATGAGGCCCGCACCTGGGGCGCGGTGGACCGCCTCGGTCACCGCCGGGCGCGGTAGAGGGCCGCCGCCTTGCGCAGCGCCTCGCGCGCACGACGGCGGTCGCGCGCCGCGTCGTAGGCGAACGCGAGGTGGTACCAGGCCTCCCAGCTCTGCGGGTCCGCGTCGACCGCGTCGCGGTAGGGGCCGAACGCCGCGTCCGCGGCGTCCCGGTCGATGCGCCCGCCGGGCGAGCGCGGGAGGTCGTCGACCGGCAGCCGGCCCTGGGCGGCGAGGTCGTCGGCCATGCGCTGCACGGTCCCGGCGAGCGAGAACTCGCGCCCGACCAGGCCCACCACGAGCAGGGGCAGGACGAGCACGCCCGCGCCGATGACCATGGCGACCGGCTCGCCCGTGCCGATCAGCGCGGCGGCACGGCCGGCCACCTGCCACACGTACAGCGCGAGCAGGAGCGTGACCAGCACCGCGCCGAGGATCGCCTTCCAGGGCCGGACGGCGCGCGACCGCCCGGTCGTCCCCGCCGGACCGCCGTCGTCGCCGTCGGCATCAGGACCGACCGGACCGCCGGGCGCGCTCACGCCAGGTCCAGCACGTTCTCGAGGCCGACGGTCAGGCCCGGTCGGCCGACGACCTCGCGGATACCGAGCAGGACGCCCGGCATGAAGGAGACGCGGTCGAACGAGTCCTGCCGGATGACGAGCTGCTCACCCGCGTTGCCGAACAGGATCTCCTCGTGCGCGACGAGGCCGCGCAGGCGCACCGCGTGCACGCGCACGCCGTCGACGTCGGCGCCGCGCGCCTCCCAGCCCGACTCGGTCGCGTCGGGGCTCGGCCCCAGGCCCGCGTCGGCCCGGGCGGTGGCGATCGCGGCCGCGGTGTGCCGCGCGGTCCCGGACGGCGCGTCGACCTTGTCCGGGTGGTGGAGCTCGATCACCTCGGCCGACTCGAAGTACCGCGCGGCCCTCGCGGCGAACGTCATCGCGAGGACGGCCGACAGGCCGAAGTTGGGTGCGATGAGCACGCCCAGCCCGGGTGCGCCGGCCGCGGCGGCGCGCCCGAGGTGCGCGACCACGCGGCCGCGGCTCTCGTCCGTCCAGCCCGTCGTCCCGACGACGGCGTGCACGCCTGCGTCGATCAGCGCGTGGACGTTCGCCTCGGTCGCGGACGGGACGGTGAAGTCGACGGCGACGTCCGCGCCGCCGAGCGTCGAGGCCGCGACCTCGTCGCCCGCGTCGAGGCGCGCGACGAGCTCGAGGTCCGCCGCGCCCTCGACGGCGCCGCAGACGGTGGCGCCCATGCGCCCGGCGGCGCCCAGGACGGCGACCCGCAGCGGGCGACCGGGCTCCTGGCCGGGGGCGGTCGGGGCGGATTCGGGCGCGGGGGTGCTCTGCTCGCTCACGCCCGTCACCCTATCGCCGGTGCGCGGGCCGACAGGTGCCCGTCCGCCGCACCGGGCAGTGGGTCCGCCCACAGCACGACGGCGGCCGCCCTCCGCGAGGAGGGCGGCCGTCGCGAGACGCCGTGGCCGGCGGAGGATCAGCCGCCGAAGGGCCCGACGCGGACGACGGACCGCGGGCGCGAGGCGAGCTCGCCCGCCAGCTTCTGCACGTCGTCGGCCGTGACCGAGCGGACCGCGTCGAGCGACTCCTCGACGCTCAGGAGCTCGCCGTAGACGAGCTCGGCCTTGCCGAGCCGGCTCATGCGCGAGCCGGAGTCCTCGAGACCGAGCACCATGCCGCCGGAGAGCTGGCCGATGCTGCGGTCGAGCTCCGCGCCGGTGATGCCGTCGTCCGCGAGGCGGTCGAGCTCGGCGTGGAGCAGGGCCGTGACCTCGTCGACCTTCGACGGCGCGCACCCGGCGTAGAGGCCGAAGGTGCCGATACCGCCGTGGCCCGACGCGAACGAGTAGGTCGAGTACGCGAGGCCGCGCTTCTCGCGGATCTCCTGGAACAGGCGCGAGCTCATGCCGCCGCCCAGCACCGCGCTGAGCACCGAGAGCGTGAAGCGGCGGTCGTCGGTCGCGGACAGGCCCGTGCCGCCGACGACGACGTTCGCCTGCTCCACGGCCCGGTGCACCGACAGCTCGACGCCCTCGGTCCCGACGCCGACCAGGGCGGGGTCCGCCGGGTCGCGCCGCGCACGCGGCGCGCTGCCCGCGTCGAGCGCCCAGCCGCCGTCGTGCAGCGCCCGACCCACCTGGGCGACCAGCGTGTCGTGGTCGACGCCGCCCGCCGCCGCGACGACGAGCGTCTCGGGGCGGTAGTGCCAGCGGTAGTGCTCCCAGACGGCGTCGCGCGGGACGGCGTTGATCGTGTCCGGCGTGCCGCCGATGGGGCGACCGAGCGCGTGCCCGCCGAGGACGGCGGCCGCGAACTCCTCGTGCACGACGTCCGAGGGGTCGTCGTCGTTCATGGCGAGCTCTTCGAGGATCACGCCGCGCTCGGTCTCGAGCTCGTCGGGGTCCAGGCGCGCGGACGTCACCATGTCGGCGATGACGTCGACCGCCATGGGCAGGTCGGCGTCGAGCACGCGCGCGTAGTAGCACGTGTGCTCCTTGCCGGTGGCGGCGTTCGCCTCGCCGCCGACGGCGTCGAACGCCTCGGCGATGTCCATCGCGGAGCGGCGCGCGGTGCCCTTGAACAGGAGGTGCTCGAGGAAGTGCGTCGAGCCGAAGTGGCCGTCGGTCTCGTCGCGCGAGCCGACGCCGACCCACGCGCCCACCGTCGCCGAGCGCAGGCCCGGCATGGCCTCGGTGAGCACGCGGACCCCGCCGGGCAGGACGGAGCGACGGATCGTCGCGCCGTCCTGCCCGGCGGTCAGCTCGGCCCCGGCGTCACCCGCCGGGACGAGCGGGAGGTCCCAGGGCACGTCAGGCGTCCGCGCCCTCGGTCGCGGGGGCGTCGGCCGGAGCCTCCTCCTCGACCACGGCGTGCAGCGAGAGCTTGCCGCGCGGGTCGATCTCCCCGATCTCGACCTGGACCTTCTGGCCGATGGACAGCACGTCCTCGACGTTCTCGACGCGCTTGCCGCCCACGAGCTTGCGGATCTGGCTGATGTGCAGCAGACCGTCCTTGCCCGGGGAGAGCGAGATGAACGCGCCGAACGACGTCGTCTTGACGACCGTGCCGACGAAGCGCTCGCCGACCTCGGGGACGTGCGGGTTGGCGATCGCGTTGATCGCCGCGCGGGCGGCCTCGGCCGACGGGCCGTCGGTCGCGCCGATGTACACGGTGCCGTCGTCCTCGATGGAGATGTCCGCGCCCGTCTCCTCCTGGATCTGGTTGATCATCTTGCCCTTGGGGCCGATGACCTCGCCGATCTTGTCGACCGGCACCTTCACGGAGATGACGCGCGGGGCGTTCGGGGACATCTCGTCGGGCACGTCGATGGCCTCGGCGATGACGTCGAGGATCGTCAGGCGCGCGTCGCGCGCCTGGGTCAGCGCACCGGCGAGCACCGAGGCGGGGATGCCGTCGAGCTTCGTGTCGAGCTGGATGGCCGTGACGAACTCGCGCGTGCCGGCGACCTTGAAGTCCATGTCGCCGAACGCGTCCTCGGCACCGAGGATGTCGGTGAGCGCCGCGTAGCGGGTCTCACCGTCCACCGTGTCGGAGATGAGGCCCATCGCGATGCCCGCGACGGGGGCGCGCAGCGGCACGCCCGCGTTGAGGAGCGAGAGCGTCGAGGCGCACACGGAGCCCATGGACGTCGAGCCGTTGGAGCCGAGGGCCTCGGACACCTGACGGATCGCGTACGGGAACTCCTCGCGGCTCGGGAGCACCGGCACGAGCGCGCGCTCGGCGAGCGCGCCGTGGCCGATCTCGCGGCGCTTCGGGCTGCCCACCCGGCCGGTCTCGCCCGTCGAGTAGGGCGGGAAGTTGTAGTTGTGCATGTAGCGCTTGCGCGTCTCCGGACCGAGCGAGTCGATCTGCTGCTCCATGCGGAGCATGTTCAGCGTGGTGACGCCCATGATCTGGGTCTCGCCACGCTCGAACAGCGCGGAGCCGTGCACGCGCGGGAGCACCTCGACCTCGGCCGACAGGGTGCGGATGTCCGCGAGCCCACGGCCGTCGATGCGCACGCCCTCGGTGAGGACGCGCTGGCGCACGAGCTTCTTCTGCAGCGCGCGGTAGGCGGCGGAGAGCTCCTTCTCGCGGCCGTCGAACCCGGCCTGGAGCTTGCCGACCATCTCGTTCTTGATCTCGTCGAGACGGTTCTCGCGGTCCTGCTTGTCCGCGATGGCGAGCGCGGCGCGCAGGTCGGTCGAGACCTCGGCCTCGACCGCGGCGAACGCGTCGTCCTGGTAGTCCAGGAAGACCGGGTACTCCTTGACCGGCTTCGCGGCCTGGGCGGCGAGCGCCGACTGCGCGTCGCACAGCGCCTTGATGAACGGCTTGGCCGCCTCGATGCCCTCGGCGACGACCTCCTCGGTCGGCGCGGCGACGCCCTCGTCCTTGACGAGGCCCCAGGCACCGTCGGTGGCCTCGGCCTCGATCATCGCGATCGCGACGTCGTCCCCCACGACGCGCCCGGCCACGACCATGTCGAAGACCGCGCGCTCCTTGTCGGAGTACTTGGGGAACGCGACCCACTGGCCGTCGACGAGCGCGATGCGGACGGCGCCGACCGGGCCCGAGAACGGCAGGCCGGAGATCTGCGTCGACGCCGAGGCGGCGTTGATCGCGAGCGTGTCGTACGCGTCGTCCGGGTGGATCGCGAGGACCGTGATGACGACCTGGACCTCGTTGCGCAGGCCCTTGACGAACAGCGGGCGCAGCGGGCGGTCGATGAGGCGGCACGCGAGGATCGCGTCCGTCGAGGGACGCCCCTCGCGGCGGAAGAACGAGCCGGGGATGCGACCCGCGGCGTACATGCGCTCCTCGACGTCCACCGTCAGCGGGAAGAAGTCGAACTGGTCCTTGGGGTGCTTCCCGGCCGTCGTGGCCGACAGGAGCATGGTCTCGTCGTCGAGGTACGCGGCGACGGAGCCGGCGGCCTGACGGGCGAGGCGCCCGGTCTCGAACCGGACGGTGCGGGTGCCGAAGCGACCGTTGTCGATCGTGGCCTCGGCGAACTGGATCTCGGGACCCTCCACGGGTGCCCTCCCTTTCTCGAAGCGCCGCCCGGGTAGCCCCTGTCGAGGGTTCCGGTCCGCGCCCCGGCGCGCGTGGCGCGGGGGCTCCGGTCGCACTCGACGCTCGGCGGTCTTCGATCGAGGTCCACGGCGGTTCCCGTACCGGCTCCGTCCGGGACGGGGCCGTGGGGGTCCGTGAGCCACTACCGAGGACCGAACGAGAGGCCGGCGGCGCGGTGGGTGGTGTGCGGCTGGGTGGTGCTCAGCCGGGGTGTGACGGGTACATCACACCAGACCAGCCCGGTCCCCGCAGGGACCGGGCTGGCGGTGTCGTGTCAGCGACGCAGACCGAGGCGCTCGATGAGGCTGCGGTAGCGGTTGATGTCGACCTTCTGCAGGTAGCCGAGCAGGCGACGGCGCTGGCCGACGAGGAGGAGCAGACCACGACGGCTGTGGTGGTCGTGCTTGTGCTCCTTGAGGTGCTCGGTGAGGTCCTTGATGCGCTGCGTGAGGAGCGCGACCTGGACCTCGGGCGAACCGGTGTCGCCCTCGCTCGTCGCGTACTCGGTCATGATGCGCTGCTTCGTGGCAGTGTCGAGCGGCACGGTTCTCCTTCGGGTTCGTTGCGCGGTGCGCCGGGACGGTTCTCCCGGGCTCTCTGGATCCGCGGCCGGTCAGACGGCGCATCCATCTTACCAGGTGGACGTGCTGACTCGGCCCGGCTCCGCCCGCGGGACCGCGCGCCCGGACCCGTGACACGTCGGCCGACCCCGGACGCGCCTCCCGTGGCGCCGGCCACCTGCGCAGGATGCCGCGCCGTCGGGCCTCGGCGACCCCGCGGTGCGCGAGGGCGCGCCGCGCTCGTCGGAGAGGTGCGCACGGCGGCCACGCGCGGGCGCCGTGCTCGGCGTCGGCGTCGGTCCCGGCGCGCCGCGGACCGGGCGGCGGCCCTGCGCCGCGGGCGCATCGCGATCGAGTTCCAGCAGCCGTGGCTCGTGGACGACCCGCAGGCGCTCCTCGTCGACGAGCCCGCGTCGGCGCTCGACCACGGCCGCGGCGTGCAGGTCGTGGAGCTCGTCGTGCGGCTCGCGCGCGAGCTCGACGCGGTGGCCCATCTGGTGACGCACGACGAGGCGACGCTCGGCCCGGTCGCCGCCAGCGTGCACCTGGTGGACGGCCGCCTCGTCGAGGCGTCGGCAGCCGTCTGAGGCCGCCGGAGCCGAGACAGCGGTGCCCCGCAGGGCGCGGGGCCCCTCGTACGCCGCACGTGCTCTCTCGTCCGGGTACGGCGGTCGCGGCGGAGGTCGAGGTCAGCGCACCGCCCGCACGTGGGTCGCGACCGCGAGCGCCACGACGGCCGCGAGCGCCTGGGCGACGACGGCGACCCAGCCCGCCGTGCCCACGAGGAGCGCGACCCCGAGCGGGACCGCGCCGAGGACCGCGAGGTCGGGACCCTTGCGCAGGACGGCGGCGGCACCCGTGGGCACGCCGCCCGCGGGCGTCGCGAGCAGCGGGCCGCCCCAGTTCGGCGGCTCGCGGTAGGCGCTGCGCACGGCGGCTCCGCCCTGGACGACGGCGGTGAGCGCGGCCAAGGCGACCCAGCGCGCGTCGCCCGTCGCGACGACGAGCGGTGCCGAGCCCGCGAGGAGGCACGCGGCGGCCGTGAGGGTGGGGACGACCGCCCGGGCGAGGCGGGTCCAGCGCGCGGCGAGCGGGACGAGCGCGTCGACGACGGGGGCCATCTCCGCGGTACGTGCGCCCTCGGCACCGAGCACGGCGGCGCCGAGCCCGGCCACGACCAGCACCGCGAAGAGGCCGAACCCCGAGCCGAGGCCGGGGACCTGCTGCGCGACGACGGTCAGCGCGCCGAGGCCGACGAGCTGCGCGAGCGCGGAGGGGCTCCGCCCGAGGAGCACGAGGTCGGCCGCGACCACCGCGCCGAACGGGCCCCGCACGGCCGCGAACCGCCGCGGGCGCCGGACGCGGACGCGCGCCGCGCCCGCCCGGCGCAGGGCGCGGCCGAGATCGCGCGTGTCGAAGGAGAGCACGGCGCCCCCCACCTGGTCCGCGACCGAGCTCTGCGCGCGCAGGACGGTCGCGCCGAGCGACTCCAGTCCGCGCCACCAGCGCAGCACGAGCACCGCGGCGACCGCGAGGAGCCCGACCGCGACGAGCGGGGGCGCGGCGAGGGCGGGCAGCCCGGGGCGACCGACGACGACGAGCGCGAGGCCCACGACCGGCACGGCCGCGACGGCGACGTCGCTCGCACGAGCGAGCGCCGCCGCCGCGCGGGGCGACGGCTGGGCGAGGCCCGTGACGGAGACCAGCAGGAGGCCGAGGACGCCGCCCGTGAGCGCGCCCCGCAGGGACGCACCGGCGTCGAGCCCTGCGGCGACCGCGACGACGGCGGTCCCGACCGCGCCGAGGACGCCGCCGAGCAGCACCGCTCGGACGAACGACGGCACGACGAGCCCGCGCCGGTCTGCCGGTGTGGGCGCCCACCAGCGCACGCCCGCGCTGCCCGCGCCCACCGGACCGAGGCGCACGGCCGTCCCCGTGAGGAACGCGAGCAGCGCGGCCGTCCCGAGCGCCTGGACCCCGCCCGGCCCGAGCACCTGCTGCGAGCCGGTCGCGGCGCCGGTGTCCAGCGACGAGCGCAGCATCGTGGCGAGCCCGACCACCCAGACCGTGGCGAGCGCGACGGACACGACCGCGTACGCGACGTCGACGACGATCTCCCCCGGCCCGGCATCGGCCCGCGCCGCCGCGGCGCGCGCGGTCAGGCGCCGCAGCTCGCGGCCGGTGAGCAGCTCGTCGGGATCGGTGCGCAGCCTGCGCACCGCGCCGTCGCGGCCGTCGTCGCGGCCGTCGTCGCGGTCGGCACCGCGGGTCGCTCCGCGGGCTCCGTCGGGGTGCGCGCCGGTCACCGTCAGCGCACCGCCAGCAGCGCGTCGTGCGTGTCCGCCGGCTCGAGCGCGACGCACGCGTCGTCCCCGACGAGCAGGCCACGGGCACCGGTCCGCGCGACCAGGTCGGGGTCGTGCGTCGCGAGGACGACCGCGACGCCGCTGCGCGCGTCGTCGACGAGCAGGCCCGCGAGCCGCTCGCGCATGCCGGGGTCGAGGCGCTGCTCCGGCTCGTCGAGCACGAGCAGCTCGCGCGGCCGGACGAAGCCGGACGCCAGCAGGAAGCGTCGTCGCTGGCCCGACGAGAGCGCCGACGGCAGCGACGCCGCCTGCTCCGCGATCCCGAACCGGTCGAGGAGCGCGTCCACGGCCGCGCCAGCACCAGCCACGCCGTGCCCGCGCGCGACGAGGACGAGGTGCTCGCGCACGGTCAGGGCGGGGAAGAACGCGTCGTCGTCGAGCACGCCCGCGACCCGCGCGCGGAAGTCCCGCTCGCGCTCGTCGACGGCACGCCCGAACGCCCGCACCGCGCCGCCGAGCGCGGGCTGGAGACCGAGCAGCGTGCGCAGGAGCGTCGACTTCCCGCTGCCGTTCGCGCCGATGACGACGACCAGGTCGCCCGGGGCCACGGCGAGGTCGACGGGCGCGCACACCGCGACGTCCGCGTAGCCGACGCGCAGCGCGCGCGCCTCCAGCACGGGGGCAGGGCTCGGGGCGGGAGCCGCCACGATCAGGCCCCCGTGGGCGTCGCGGCCTGCTCCCCGCCCCGGACGGCGAGGAGCTCGCGGGCGCGCGCGACGTCGTCGTGCATCTGGGCGACGAGGGGCTCGATGCCGTCGAACCGCAACGTGGGACGCAGCCGCTCGACGAGCTCGAGCACCACGTCCTCGTCGTACAGGTCGAGGTCGGCGCGGTCGAGGACGTAGGCCTCGACGCGGCGCTCGACACCGTCGAACGTGGGGTTGGTGCCGATGGAGATCGCGGCTGGGAGCCGGACGTCGGCGTGCTCGGGGTCGGCGCCCGCGAGCTGCGGCCGCTCCAGCCACCCCGCGTACACGCCGTCCGCCGGGACCATGCCGCTGATCGAGCCGAGGTTCGCCGTCGGGAAGCCGAGCTCACGGCCCCGGGCGTCGCCGTGCACGACCGTGCCCCGCACGCGGTGCGACCGGCCGAGGATCCGCGCCGCCTCGCGCACGTCGCCCGCCGCGAGCAGGGCCCGCACGCCCGTGGACGACCAGCGCACCTGCGAGTCGCCCGGCGCGCTCTCCTCCGTGACGGGTACGCCCTGGTGCTGCCCGACGTCGTCGATCGCCACGACCTCGAACCCGAACCGCGACCCGAGCTCGACCATGGTCTCGAGCGTGCCCGCGTTGTCGCGCCCGAACCGCACGTCGTGGCCCACGACGACCGTGCCCACCCCCAGCCCGTCGACGAGATACGTCCGCACGAACTCCTCGGGGGTCTGGCGCGCGAACTCGAGCGTGTACTCCACGAGGAGGACGGCGTCGAGACCCGTCCCGGCGAGCAGCTCGACCCGGTCCGCGATGCCCGTGATGAGCTCGGGCGCGCTCTCGGGGCGGTGCACGACCGCCGGGTGCGGGTGGAACGTCACGGCGACGGCGCGCGCGTGGCGCTCGCGCGCGAGGTCGACGATGCGGCCGAGCACCTGGGCATGGCCGCGGTGGACGCCGTCGAAGTTGCCGATCGTCACGACCGACGGGCCGAAACCCGGGGGAACCTGGCTCAGGTCCGTCCACAGGTGCACGCGAGAACTCCTCCGGTGAGGGGGTGGGTCGGGTGCGCCGGCAGGGAGTCGTCGGCGCCGCTGGACAAGACTGCCACGCCCCGGCCGCGGCGCCGAACCGAGGGCGTCAGGCAGGCGCCAGGACGAGCACGGGCCTCGCGAGGTCCGCGCCGCCGCGGCGCGTGTCCTCGACGAGGGCGACGAGCTCGCCGGCCGGGGAGATCGCCGCCGTGGTCCCGGGCGCCCCGGTCCCGGGGATCCACTGCCCGTACGACAGCGCCGTGGCCTCCTCCGGCGTGAGCTCGCGCACGGGGAACGTCGCGCGCGCAGCGTCGGCGAGCGGCAGCGTCGCGAGGACGCCGTCGCGGTCGGCCTGCGCCTCGAGCTCCTCGAGCGTCGCCGCGACGTCGAGCCCGTACCCGCCGACGCGCGTGCGTCGCAGGGCGGTGAGGTGCCCGCCGACGCCGAGCGCCGCCCCCAGGTCGCGCGCGAGCGCGCGCACGTACGTGCCCGACGAGACGGTCACGGCGACGTCCACGTCCAGGGCCGGGGACGCGCCGTCGGGCAGGCCCGACGGCTTCCCCGGCGCGACCGCACGGACGTCGCGGACCTCGAAGCGCGAGACGACGACGGGCCGCGCCGCGAGCGCGACGTCCTCGCCCGCCCGCGCCCGGGCGTAGGCGCGCTTCCCGTCGACCTTGATCGCGCTCACCGTGCTCGGCACCTGGAGGATCTCCCCCGTGAGGTCGGCGATCGCGCGGTCCAGGTCGGGGCGCCCGACGCCGGACGCGTCCGCGGTCGCGACGACCTCGCCCTCGGCGTCGTCGGTCGTCGTGCTCGCGCCGAGCCGGATCGTCGCGTCGTAGTCCTTGTCCGCGCCGACGACGTACGTGAGGAGCTTCGTCGCCCGGCCGACCCCGAGCACGAGCACGCCCGTCGCCATGGGGTCGAGCGTGCCCGCGTGGCCGACCTTGCGCGTGCCCGCGAGCCGGCGTCCGCGACCGACCACGTCGTGGCTCGTCCAGCCGCCCGGCTTGTCGACGACGACCAGACCGTCGGGCGCGACGGGCCGCCGCTCACGACGGTCCTCCCTGGGCGATCGTCCGCCCACGTGCTCAGGCCCGGTCGTCGTCGGCGGCGGCGTCCGCGTCCTCCGAGGAGCGGTAGGGATCCGCCTCCCCGGCGAAGGCCTTGCCCTCGCGCAGGGCCGCGAGCTCGGCGTCGCGTCGGCGCGCCTCGACGAGCGCGGCGTCGAGGTGCGCCGCCGTCTCGGGGACGGAGTCGAGGTGGAACTCGATCGTCGGCGTCAGGCGGATCCCCGTCTGCTTGCCGACCTCGGACCGGATGAGCCCCTTCGCGCTCTCCAGCGCGGCGGCCGTCCCGGCCCGCTCCTCGTCGGTGCCGTACACGGTGTAGAACACGGACGCGTTCTGGAGGTCACCGGTCACGCGCACGTCCGTCACCGTGACGAACCCGAGGCGCGGGTCCTTGATCCGCGTGTCGAGCAGCTGCGCGACGATCTCCTTGATGCGGTCGGCGAGCTTCCTCGCCCGAGGGTGGTCGACCATGGCTTCTTCCTTTCGTGCCGAGCGTTCCGGCTCCGGTCCCGACGACCGTACGCCGAACGGTGCCCGTCAGCCGGGCGGGACCTCCGGGAGACGAACGCCCGGGGGCGGCCACGAACCGTGACCGCCCCCGGGCGTGACGAGCGTCAGGAACGCGGCTTCTCCCGCATCTCGAACGTCTCGATCGTGTCGCCGACCTGGAGGTCGTTGAACGAGCCCAGTCCGATACCGCACTCGAAGCCCTCGCGGACCTCGGTCGCGTCGTCCTTGAAGCGCTTGAGCGACTCGACCGTGAGGTTGTCCCCGATGATCTTGCCGTCGCGCAGGACGCGGGCCTTGGCGTTGCGGCGGATCTCGCCCGAGCGGACGATCGAACCGGCGATGTTGCCGAACTTCGAGGAGCGGAAGATCTCGCGGATCTCCGCGGTGCCCAGCTGGGCCTCCTCGTACTCCGGCTTGAGCATGCCCTTGAGCGCGGCCTCCACGTCCTCGATCGCCTGGTAGATGATCGAGTAGAAGCGGACGTCGACACCCTCGCGCTCGGCCAGGTCCTCGACGCGCTCGCCGTACTTCACGTTGAAGCCGATGATGATCGCGTTGTCGACCGTCGCGAGGTTGACGTCGTTCTGCGTGATCGCACCGACACCGCGGTGGATGACGCGCAGCTCGACCTCGTCGCCCACGTCGATCTTGAGCAGCGCGTCCTCGAGGGCCTCGACGGCACCGGACACGTCGCCCTTGAGGACGAGGTTGAGGGTCTCGACCTTGCCTTGCTGGAGCGCCTGCGTGAAGTCCTCGAGGCTGATGCGCTTGCGGCGCTTGGCCAGGAGTGCGGCGCGCTCGGCGGCCTCGCGCTTCTCGGCGATCTGGCGTGCCGTGCGCTCGTCGGGCGCCACGAGGAACGTGTCGCCCGCGCTCGGCACGGACGCGAGACCCAGCACGAGGACCGGACGGGCGGGGCCCGCCTCGGTCACGGCGTTGCCGTGCTCGTCGAACATCGCGCGGACGCGGCCGTGGGCCGTGCCGGCGACGATCGCGTCACCGACGCGCAGCGTGCCGGACTGGACCAGGACGGTCGCGACGGCGCCGCGGCCCTTGTCGAGGTTCGCCTCGATGGCGACACCGCGTGCGTCCTTGTCCGGGTTCGCGCGCAGGTCGAGCGAGGCGTCGGCCGTGAGCAGGACGGCCTCGAGGAGGTCGTCGATGCCCATGTTCTGCTTGGCCGACACGTCGACGAACATGGTGTCGCCGCCGTACTCCTCGGCCACCAGGTTGTACTCGGTGAGCTGCTGGCGGATCTTGGCCGGGTTGGCCGACTCCTTGTCCACCTTGTTCACCGCCACGACGATCGGCACGTTCGCCGCCTGGGCGTGGTTCAGCGCCTCGATCGTCTGGGGCATCACGCCGTCGTCCGCGGCCACGACGAGGATCGCGATGTCCGTCACCTGCGCACCGCGGGCACGCATGGCGGTGAACGCCTCGTGACCCGGGGTGTCGATGAAGGTGATCGCGCGCTCGGTGCCCTCGTGCTCGTGGCGCACCTGGTACGCACCGATGTGCTGGGTGATGCCGCCGGCCTCGCCCGCGACGACGTCCGTCTGGCGGATCGCGTCGAGGAGCTTGGTCTTTCCGTGGTCGACGTGGCCCATGACGGTGACGACCGGCGGACGAGCCACGAGCTCGTCGTCGCCCTCGGCCTCGAGCTCCGCGTCCAGGTCGATGTCGAAGGACCCGAGCAGCTCGCGGTCCTCCTCCTCGGCCGAGACCATCTCGATGACGTAGCCGAGCTCGGCCGCGAGCGTGCCGAACGTGTCCTCGTCGAGCGACTGCGTCGCGGTCGCCATCTCACCGAGGTGGAAGAGGACGGTGACGAGGCTCGCGGGGTTCGCGTCGATCTTGTCGGCGAAGTCGTTCAGCGAGGAGCCGTGACGCAGCCGCACGACGGTCGAGCCGTTCCCGCGGGGAACCTGCACGCCGCCGAGCGACGGCGCCTGCATCTGCTCGAACTCCTGGCGCTTCGCGCGCTTCGACTTGCGCCCACGGACCGGCCGACCGCCGGCGCGCCCGAAGGCGCCCTGCGTCGAGCCACGACCCGCGCCACCGCGACCGCCGCCGCCGGGGCGACCGGCGAAACCGCCGCCACCACCGGGAGCGCCGCCGCCACCGGGGCGGCCGCCGAAGCCGCCGCCCCCACGACCGCCGCCCCCACCGGGACGACCGCCGGGCGCAGGACGCTCCCCGGGGCGACCGATCGAGGTACGACCGGGCATCATGCCCGGGTTCGGACGCGGGCCGCCAGGGCGCGGAGCCGGGCGGGGGCCACCGGGACGGGGACCGCCCGGACGCTCACCGGACGCCGCCGCCGCACCCTCGGTGCGCTCGGGACGCGCGCCGGGCCGGGGCATGCCCTGGCTCGACGCGAAGGGGTTGTTGCCCGGGCGCGGGGCACCCGGACGCGGTCCGCCGCCCTGCCGGGGCATGCCCTGGCTGGAGGCGAACGGGTTGTTGCCCGGGCGCGGGGCGCCGGGGCGCGCGCTCGAACCACCCGGACGGGGGCCGGGGGCGTTCTGGCCGCCACCCGGCTTGGGCGTGGCGGTGGGCTTCTGGGGGGCGGGACGCTCGGCCGCGGGGGCCTGGGGCGCCGGCGCCTTGGGTGCCGGAGCGGCGGGGGCCGGAGCCTGGGGCTCCTTCGCGGACTCGGCCTTCGCCGGGGCGGGCGCCGCCGGCTGGGGGGCGGACGCCTCCGCCTTCGGTGCGGCCGGCTCGGCCTTGACCTCGGGCTTCGGGGCCGGCTTGGGCGCGGCCGGACGCGCGGGGGCGGGCGCCGCCGCGGGCTTGCTCGCGCCGCCGCCCCCGGCGGGGAAGGCGTCGCGCAGCTTGCGGACCACCGGTGGCTCGATGGTCGAGGAGGCCGAGCGGACGAACTCACCGAGCTCCGTCAGCTTGGTCATGATGGTCTTGCTCTCCACCCCGAGCTCCTTCGCGAGCTCGTAGACGCGGACCTTTGCCACAACTCTCCTGTCTCGGTCCGCCCCGGACAGGGAGGACCGTCGTTAGTGCTGGGTGCTCATCGCTGGGTACTCATCGGGTGCCCATCGGCTTCTAACCCGCTTCCTTGTCGACGTGTCGTGCTTGCGACCCCGTACGGACGGGGCCGTGACGCATGGCTCAGAGGCGCTCTCCCGGACGGGCCTCGATCGCGGCGCGGACCGCGGCGAGGTCGAGGGGCCCGGCGACACGCAGGGCCCGCGGGACGGCCCGCCGGCGTTCCGCCGTCTCGAGGCACCGGGTCGACGCGTGGAGCCACGCACCGCGACCCGGCAGCGACCGCCCGGCGTCCACCACGAGCCGTGGCTCGTCGGTGCCCGCGCCGGACCGGTCGAGGACCAGACGGAGGAGAGCTGACCGCAGGTCGCGCTCCCTGCACCCGACGCACGTGCGGACGGGACCCGATCCCGTGGGAACGGGGCGGGTCGTGGAGTCCGGGGGCATGGTCGAGGTGCGGGCTCGCGGCCCGGTCGATGACAGTCTACCGCGCCGGTCCGTCATCCGTGACCGTCCCATGCCCCGCGGCTACCGGTCGGCAGCGCGGGGACCTGCGGGAGCGGCACCGTCCGTCCCCTCGGCCGGGGCGCCGCCCTCGTCCGAGCGGATGTCGATGCGCCACCCCGTGAGCTTCGCGGCCAGGCGGGCGTTCTGCCCCTCCTTGCCGATCGCGAGCGAGAGCTGGAAGTCCGGGACGACGACACGCGCGGCCCGAGCCGCCTCGTCGACGACCGTGACCGACGACACACGGGCCGGCGACAGCGCGTTCGCGACGAACCGTGCGGGGTCGTCGCTGTGGTCGACGATGTCGATCTTCTCGCCGTGCAGCTCGGCCATGACCGCGCGCACGCGCGAGCCCATGGGCCCGATGCACGCGCCCTTGGCTCCGAGCCCGGGGACGCGCGAGCGGACGGCGACCTTGGTGCGGTGCCCCGCCTCGCGCGCGATGGCCGTGATCTCCACCGAGCCGTCGGCGACCTCCGGGACCTCGAGCTCGAAGAGCTTGCGCACGAGGTTCGGGTGCGTCCGGCTCAACGTGATCTGCGCGCCCTTCATTCCCCGGGCGACCTCGAGCACGTACGCGCGCAGGCGCTCGCCGTGCACGTACTCCTCCGTCGGGACCTGCTCGTGCGGCGGGAGGACCGCCTCCGTGCCGCCGACGTCGACCAGGACGACGCGCGGGTCGCGACCCTGCTGGATGACGCCCGCGAGGACCTCGCCCTCCTTGCCGCGGAACGTGCCGAGGATCTGGTCGTCCTCGGCGTCGCGCAGACGCTGGACGATGACCTGGCGGGCGGTCGACGTCGCGATCCGGCCGAAGTCGGCGGGCGTGTGGTCGAACTCCGGGCCGTACTCGACCGGGCCGCGCGGGGCGCCCTCGTCGTCGGTCTCCGCAGTGGGCAGCTCCTCGCGCGCCCACACCGTGACGTGCCCGGTCTTGCGGTCGAGCTCGACCCGGGCGCGCGAGTAGGCGTCCGGGGTGCGGTGGTAGGCCGACAGCAGGGCCTGCTCGATCGCGGCGACCAGGACGTCGAGGCTGATGTCCCTCTCGCGCTCCAGCAGGCGCAGCGCGCTCATGTCCACGTCCATCGTCAGGCCTCCTCGTCGCGGGCGGTCGTGTCGTCGGTCGAGCCGTCGGTCTCGTCGAGCTCGGGCAGGTCCGCCTCGAGGGCGCGCTTGAGCTCCACCTGCACCTGCCCGCGGACCACCTCGGCCAGCGGCACGACGCGCTCCGTCACGGCACCGCGCGCGCCGGGCACGTCCAGGACGAGGTTGGGGTCGACCTCGGACCCGGCCCGCAGGCGCCCCTCGACCGTGCCGCCGTCGGCGAGCACGAGGCGCACGAGCCGACCACGGGCGCGCCGGAAGTGGCGGGGCTCGGTGAGCGGTCGGTCGGTGCCGGGCGTCGAGACCTCGAGCGTGTACGCGCCGCTGAGCGGGTCCACGGCGTCCAGGGCCGTGGAGATCGGGCGCGTCGCCTCCGCCACCGTGTCGAGGTCGAGGTTGCCCTCGACGTCGTCGGGGAGGTCGAGCACGACGCGCACCACGGACCGGGCGCCGGCGCGGGACACCGTGACGTCCTCGAGGTGGAGACCCGCCTCCACGACCACCGGCTCGATGGCCTCGCGCACGCTCTCGCGGAGCGCGTGCGTGGCCGCGTCGCCTCCGGATGCCTTGCCGGGCTGACCGCCCGCCTGCCCTGCCATGACTCAGCTCCTGTCCGTGTCCCACGCCGGGTACGGAAGACGACCGGTGTGTTGTTGTCTCGGGATCTCCCGACGATCCGCTCGTCGGGACGTTCGACCGGGGACCAGCCTAACGACTCACGGCCCCCGGACGTGACATCATCGCCCTCGATGAGCCCCCACGCGACCGCGGTGCCCGCCGCGACCCGTTCCCGCCCGCGCCGGACGCCCCGGCCCCGCGGCCGGCTGCTCGCGGTCCTCACGGTGCTCGCGACGGGCGTCCTGGCGGCCGGGTGCGGCGTCCGGCTGGAGACCCCGCCGCCCGCGGAGCCCTCCCCCGACGCGGTCGAGGTGCTGCGCGCCGGCGCGGTGGACGACGCGCTCACGGTCGCCGGCCTCGTGGCGGACGTCACGCCCGGTGTGACCGACCCGGCGACCCTCGCGACGCTCGAGGAGGTCGCCGCGTTCGCGGCGCGGCACGTCGACGCCCTCGGCGGGGTCTACGACTCCGGCCTGGACGACCTCGACCGCCCGGACGACGGCTCGACGACGACCGCCCCGGCGCAGGGCGCCGACGAGACGGCCGACGACGCACCAGGCACCACGGACGCCACGACGGACGGCCCGACGGACGGCCCCGGCGACGGCGCCGTCACGACCGACGACGTCGTCGTCGCGCTCGTCGAGGCCGCGCGGCGCACGAGCGCGTCCGCCGACGCGTCGACGGACGCCGGGCTCGCGCGGCTCCTGGCGTCCGTCGCGGCCTCGGAGCACGTCTCGGCGCAGCGCCTCGCCGCGCTCACCGGGTCGGCTGCGGCCGACGAGCTCGTGACGACGGCCCCGCCCGTCGAGGAGGCCCCGGCCGGGATCGGCGCCGCGGACCTCGCGACGCTCGTCGAGACGGAGGACGCCGCCGGGTACGCGTACGAGGTGCGCGCGGCGCAGTCCGAGGACGACGCGCGGACGGCGGCGGTCGCGCGCGCCGCCGAGCACCGGGCGCGCGGCCAGGCCTGGGCCCTCGTCGCCGGGACGGACGGCACCGCGCAGGACCCCCGTCGCGTCGCCTACGTGCTCCCGGACGACGCGGACGTCGCCGCCCTGGCACGCCAGGTCGAGTCCGGCCTCGCGCAGACGTACGCGAGCCTCGTCGCCATGGCTGCGCCTGCGTCCCGGGCCGAGGCGGTCGCCCTCCTCGTCGACTCGTGGGCGAGCGCGGTCGCGTGGGGCGAGGCCCCCGTCGCCCTCCCCGGGCTCCCGGAGCAGTCGGCCGGCTGAGCCTCGCCCACGGCCTCTGCGGTGCGGGCGCCGTCCACCGTCCGGGTTCGGGCACGCGGTCCGCGTGCCGCGCACGGCCGCCACCCCTCGCACCGGGACGACGGCGCCCCGGCCCGTGTGCCGGGACCGGGGCGCCTTCCGATCGTGCCTCGTGTCAGCCGAGGAGCTCGGCCACCTGCGCCGTGACGTGCTCGACGGCGTCCGCGACCGCGACCTCGACCGCCTCGCCCGCGCGCGGGTGGACCTCCACGACGCCGTCGGCGAGGCCGCGTCCCACGACGAGCAGCAGCGGCACGCCGAGGAGCTCGGCGTCCTTGAACTTCACGCCCGGCGAGACCTTGGGGCGGTCGTCGTAGATCACCTCGACGCCCCGGGCGGCGAGCTCGGTCGCGAGGCGCTCCGCCTCGTCGAACACGCTCGCGTCCTTGCCCGTCGCGAGGACGTGGACGTGCGCGGGCGCGACGTGCGCGGGCCACGCGAGCCCGGCGTCGTCGTGGTTGGCCTCCGCGAGCGCCGCGAGCACGCGCGTCACGCCGATGCCGTACGACCCCATGGTCACGACGACCTGCTTGCCGTTCTCGTCGAGCACGGTGAGGCCGAGCGCCTGGGCGTACTTGCGACCGAGGGCGAAGATGTGGCCGATCTCGATGCCGCGCGCCAGCTCGAGCGGGCCCGAGCCGTCGGGCGCGGGGTCGCCCGCGCGCACCTCGGCGGCCTCGACGGTGCCGTCGGCGGAGAAGTCGCGCTCGGCGACGAGGTCGAACACGTGCCGGCCCGGCTCGTTCGCACCGGTGATCCAGCGCGTCCCCGCGACGACGCGCGGGTCGAGGAGGTAGCGCACGGAGTGCCGCTCGGGCACCTCGCCCTCGGCGACCTCCGTCGGCGCGTCCCTCCGGACGTTCGGGCCCAGGACCTGCGGGCCGATGTAGCCCTTGACGAGCTCGGGGTGCGCGGCGAAGTCCGCGTCCGTCGCCGGCTCTACCTCGGCCGGCTCGAACGCCGCGCCGACGCGCTTGAGGTCCACCTCGCGGTCGCCCGGCAGCCCGACGACGACGACCTCGCGGCGTCCGTCCGGGTGCGTGAGGGCGAGCACGACGTTCTTCAGCGTGTCCGCGGCCGTCCACTCGCGGTCCGGGCGCGGGAAGCGCGCGTTCGCGAGCGCGACGAGCGACTCGATCGTCGGGGTGTCCGGGGTGTCCTCGACGTGCGCGGCCGGGGCGTCCGCGTAGTCGACCGCCTCCGGGACGGGCGTCACGACGGCCTCGACGTTGGCGGCGTAGCCCCCGGGCGAGCGCACGAACGTGTCCTCGCCGATCGCGGTCGGGGTGAGGAACTCCTCCGAGCGCGAGCCGCCCATGGCGCCGGACGTCGCGGCCACGATGACGTACTCGAGACCGAGCCGGTCGAAGATGCGCCGGTACGCGGCGCGCTGCACCTCGTACGAGCGCTCGAGGCCCTCGTCCGTCGTGTCGAACGAGTACGCGTCCTTCATGACGAACTCGCGACCCCGGATGAGGCCCGCGCGGGGGCGCGCCTCGTCGCGGTACTTGGACTGGATCTGGTAGATCGTCAGCGGCAGGTCCTTGTACGACGAGTACAGGTCCTTGACCAGGAGCGTGAACATCTCCTCGTGCGTCGGCGCGAGGAGGTAGTCGCCCTCCTTGCGGTCCTTGAGCCGGAAGATGTTGGGTCCGTACTCCGTCCAGCGACCCGTCGCCTCGTACGGCTCCTTGGGCAGCAGCGCCGGGAAGTGCACCTCCTGCGCGCCCGCCGCGGCCATCTCCTCGCGGACCACGTCCTCGACCTTGCGCAGCACGCGCAGCCCGAGCGGGAGCCAGGTGTAGATGCCGGGGGCGGCACGGCGGATGTAGCCGGCTCGCACGAGGAGCTTGTGGCTCGCGACCTCGGCGTCGGCCGGGTCCTCGCGCAGCGTCCGGACGAACAGGGTGGACAGGCGCAGGAGGTCGGCGCCCCGGACGCGGGTGGAGGCCGCGGCGGGCGCGCCGGACGTGACGGAAGACATGCGCCCCACCCTACCGGCGGGGAGGATGTTCCCATGCCCGAGCTGCCCGAGGTCGAGGCCCTGGTCCGGTTCCTCGACGACCGCGCGACCGGACGCACCGTCGTCGCCGCGGACGTCGCCCAGATCGCCGCGCTCAAGACGTTCGACCCGCCCGTCGGCGCGCTCGTCGGCCGCGTCGTCGCCGGCGCGCGCCGGCACGGCAAGTGGCTCGACCTCGTCCTCGCGCAGCCCGTCGGTGGCCCGCCCTCCCCGGGGCCCGACGAGGAGATCCACCTCGTCTTCCACCTCGCCCGGGCGGGATGGCTCCGGTGGTCCGAGAAGGCGCCGACGACGCCGGTCCGTCCCCGGCTCGGTGGCAGCGGCGGCGGGAAGGCGGCGGTGCTCGCGCTGCGCGTGCGGTTCGACGACGGCTCGGGCTTCGACCTCACCGAGGCGGGCACGCGCAAGCGGCTCGCGGTCCACGTCGTCCGGCGCCCCGACGAGGTGCGGGCGATCGAGACGCTCGGGATCGAGCCGCTCGACCCGGGCTTCACGCCCGAGGCCCTGGGTGAGCTCATGGCGGCGCGCAACCAGCAGGTCAAGGGCCTGCTGCGCGACCAGTCGTCGATCGCCGGCATCGGGAACGCCTACTCCGACGACATCCTGCACGCGGCGCGGACCAGCCCGTTCAAGCTCACGCGCTCGTTCACGCCGGACGAGGTCGCCCGGGTGCACGCTGCCGTGGGCGAGGTGCTCGCCGAGGCCGTGGCGGCGTCGTCCGGCAAGCCGGCCGCCGAGCTCAAGGACGCCAAGCGCGCGGGGATGCGCGTCCACGGGCGCACCGGGCTGCCGTGCCCCGTGTGCGGGGACACCGTGCGCGAGGTGAGCTTCGCGGACCGCAGCCTGCAGTACTGCGCGACGTGCCAGACGGGCGGGCAGGTGCTCGCCGACCGGCGGATGTCGCGCCTGCTCAGGTAGCGCACCGGTCGTGGCTCGTCAGAAGAGGACGGTCGCGTACGTGCCGACCTGCTCGAACCCGACGCGGCGGTACGTCGCGAGGGCGCGCGTGTTGTAGTCGTTGACGTACAGCGAGACGACGGGCGGCGCGGCCCCGCGGGTGGTCTCGGCCGGGGAGCCCTGGCGAGCGAGGTGCACGACGGCGGCCATCCCCGGCGCGGCGAGGCCCTGTCCGCGGTACCGCGGGTCGACCCACACGCCCTGGACCTGCGCGACGTGCGGCGTCACCGCGCCGAGCTCGGCCTTGAAGACGACGTGCGGCGCGCCGTCCCTCCCCGCGAGCCGGACGAACGACCGGCCGGCGAGCACGAGCGACCGCACGCGCTCCTCGTACGCGCGCCCGCCGCCCTCGACCGGCGAGTAGCCGACCTCCTCGGTGAACATCCGCACGCACGCCGGCAGGACGACCGGGACCTCGGCGGGGACGGAGCGCCGGACCCCGGGGTCGGGCTCGACGTCGGGCTCGCGGTCGATCGCGAGCGAGGGCTGGTTCGCCCGGATCTCGCGCGGCGACGGCCAGTGCGGCGCGAGCAGCTCCCACAGCGCGAGGACGGCGTCGCGCTCGCCCACGACCGACGACGACCGCCGCCCCGCGTGCCGTGCGAGCTCGGCGAACGCCGCGACCGCCGCCCGCGCACGCGACGCGTCGAGCGACACGGGCACCACCGGGACGAGGTTCGCACCCGCCCAGCACACCGCCTCGAGCGGGCCGACGGCCGGGAACCCCCACGCCTGGCCGCCGGCCGCGTGCAGGCCCGCCTGCTGGGCGACCGCGAGCCGCGCGGCCGCGAGCGTCGACGCGACCGGGTCGCCCGCGCACACCGCGAGCGCCTCCGGGACGTCCGCGTCGACGAGCACGCGCGCCCGGTCCGACGATCCGCCCCGCGCGCGAGCTCGCAGGGCCGGGACGGACGGGCGCCAGCGGCTCACGAGGGCGTCAGCCGACCGTGACGACCGGCGGGCCGGCCTGCGCGTCGTTCTCCGGCGTCATGGTCTCCGCGATGCGCAGCGCCTCCTCGATGAGCGTCTCCACGATCAACGACTCAGGCACCGTCTTGACGACCTCGCCCTTGACGAAGATCTGCCCCTTGCCGTTGCCCGACGCGACGCCGAGGTCGGCCTCGCGCGCCTCGCCCGGGCCGTTGACGACGCAGCCCATGACCGCGACGCGCAGCGGCACCTCCATGCCCTCGAGACCGGCCGTGACCTTCTCGGCGAGCGAGTACACGTCCACCTGCGCGCGGCCGCACGACGGGCACGAGACGATCTCGAGCTTGCGGGGGCGCAGGTTGAGCGCCTGGAGGATCTGGTTGCCGACCTTGACCTCCTCGACCGGCGGCGCCGACAACGAGACGCGGATCGTGTCGCCGATGCCCTTGCTCAGCAGGGCGCCGAACGCCGTCGCCGACTTGATCGTGCCCTGGAACGCCGGGCCCGCCTCGGTCACGCCGAGGTGCAGCGGCCAGTCCCCCGCCTCGGCGAGCAGCTCGTACGCGCGCACCATGACGACCGGGTCGTTGTGCTTGACGGAGATCTTGAAGTCGTGGAAGCCGTGCTCCTCGAAGAGCGACGCCTCCCACACGGCCGACTCGACGAGCGCCTCGGGCGTCGCCTTGCCGTACTTCGCGAGCAGGCGCGGGTCGAGCGAGCCGGCGTTCACGCCGATGCGCAGCGACACGCCCGCGTCCGACGCCGCCTTCGCGATCTCCTTGACCTGGTCGTCGAACTTGCGGATGTTGCCGGGGTTCACGCGCACCGCGGCGCAGCCCGCGTCGATCGCCGCGAACACGTACTTGGGCTGGAAGTGGATGTCCGCGATCACGGGGATCTGCGACTTCTTGGCGATCGCCGGCAGCGCGAGCGCGTCGTCCGCGCTCGGCACCGCGACACGCACGATGTCGCAGCCCGACGCCGTGAGCTCCGCGATCTGCTGGAGCGTGGCGTTGATGTCCGTCGTCGGCGTCGTCGTCATGGACTGGACGCTGATCGGCGCGTCGCCGCCGACGTCCACCTTGCCGACCTTGATCTTGCGGCTCTTGCGTCGCGGCGCGAGGACCGGCGGCGGCGCGGCAGGCATTCCGAGACTGATGGGTACGCTCACGCCCCTAGTATCCCCCGCCGGGCGTCCGACGCGGCACCGCCAGGCTGTCCGGGACGTCACCTTCCCGCTCGGTCCCGCACATCTTCGCGGCCCCTCCACGCGCCGCGGCTACGTGAGGCGGACGGGGTCGATGATGTCGGCGAGGATCAGCAGGGCGCCGACGCCGACGAGGACCACGAACATCACGTACGCGACCGGCATCATGCGCGCCAGGTCGGCCGGCCCCGGCCGCGGGCGACCGCGGACGCGCGCGACCGTGCGCTTGGCGCCCTCGTAGAGCGCGTTGACCACGTGCCCGCCGTCGAGCGGCAGGAGCGGGATGAGGTTGAAGACGAACAGCGCGACGTTCAGCGCGGCGAGCAGCAGCAGCATCGTGACGACGCGGTCGAGCACCGGGCTCTCCGCGCCGGCGACGTCCACCGCGACGCGGCCGACCCCGACGACGCTCATCACGGAGTCCTGCCCGCGGGGCGCGTCGGTGAACGCGGCCTGAGCCGCCTCGTAGACCTTGACCGGCAGGGTGACGATGATCCCCGCCGTGCCGCTCACCTGCTGCCACGTGGCCTCCGCGGCCACACCGATCCCGGCGGGCGTCCGCTCGACGGTCGGCGCGAACCCGACGAACCCGGCGGGCTCCGTGACCGGCTCGCCGTCGTCGTCGACGACGGGCGTCCCGTCCTCGGCCACGACCTGGCGCTCCACGTCGACGGGCGTGATGGTGAGGTCCACCCGCTCGCCGTCGCGCTCGACGACGACCGGCGTCGCCTGCCCGGCGGCGCCGCGGATCATGCCGGAGAGCTGGTCCCACGAGGTGACGTCCTCGCCGTCGAACGCCACGATCGTGTCGCCCGGCTCGAGGCCCGCGGCGGCGGCCGGCGACGGGGCGGCGCCGGCGGCGCACTCCTGCTCCTCGGCCGTCACGGCGGACGGGACGCACGCGTTCACCGAGCCCACCGTGGTCGTGACCGCAGGCAGGCCGATGCCGACGCACACGATCGCCATGAGGACGAACGCGATGAGGAGGTTCATGAAGGGGCCGCCGAGCATGACGACGACCTTCTTGGGCGCGGAGAGGTTGTAGAACGCGCGGTGCTCCTCGCCCGGGCGGATCTCCTCCGTGCTGGCGTCCCTCGCGTCGGCCACGACCTGGGAGAAGAACCCGCTGCCGCGGGGACGGGAGCCCGCGGGCGCGGGCGGGTACATGCCCACGAGGCGCACGTAGCCGCCGAGCGGGATCGCCTTGAGGCCGTACTCGGTCTCGCCCTTGGTGCGCGACCACAGGGTCGGGCCGAACCCGACCATGTACTGGCTCACGCGGACGCCGAACTTCTTCGCGGGCACCATGTGCCCGACCTCGTGCAGCGCGATCGAGACGACGATCCCGACCACGATCACCAGGATGCCGATCAGCGTGGCCATCGTTCCCTCTGCTCCCTCTCGACGTCGCGGGCGGTCGCCCCGCCGCGACGGTCGCTCGTCACCGGCGGTCCAGCAGCTCGTGGGCGCGCGTGCGCGCCCACGCCTCGGCCTCCACCACGTGCTCCAACGTCAGCGCGTCCGCGGGAGTTCCGTCGTGCGCAGCGAGCACGCGCTCGACCGTGGTCACGATGTCACCGAAACCTGCGCGTCCGCTGAGGAACGCCGCGACGGCCTCCTCGTTGGCCGCGTTGTACACGGCCGGGTGGGTCGCGCTCGCCGCGACGGCGGCGCGCGCCAGGCTCACCGCGGGGAACGCGGCGTCGTCGAGCGGCTCGAACGTCCACGACGTCGCGGCCGTCCAGTCGCACGGCGGCGTCACGGGGTCGAGCCGGTCGGGCCACGACAGCCCGAGCGCGATGGGCAGGCGCATGTCGGGGGGCGACGCCTGCGCGATCGTCGAGCCGTCGACGAACTCGACCATCGAGTGCACGACGGACTGCGGGTGCACGACGACCGTGATGTCGTCGGCGGGCACGTCGAAGAGCAGGTGCGCCTCGATGAGCTCGAGGCCCTTGTTCATGAGGCTCGCGGAGTTCACGGTGACGACCGGCCCCATGGCCCAGGTGGGGTGCGCGAGCGCCTGCTCGACCGTGGCCGCCTTGACCGCGTCGGCGTCCCAGCCGCGGAAGGGACCGCCCGACGCGGTGAGGATCAGGCGCCGCACCTCGGCTCTCGTCCCGGAGCGCAGGCACTGCGCGATGGCCGAGTGCTCGGAGTCCACCGGGACGATCTGGTCCGGGCGCTGCTGGGCCGCGCGGACGAGCGCTCCCCCGGCGACGAGCGACTCCTTGTTCGCGAGCGCGAGCGTGGACCCGGCGCGCAGCGCGGCGAGCGTCGGGCCGAGCCCGACGGAGCCGGTGACGCCGTTGAGGACGACGTCGCTCCCCCGCCCGGCGAGCTCGGCCGCGGCGTCGGGTCCGGCGAGCACCTCCGGGACGTCCCCCTGGCCGGGTCCGGCTCCGGCCAGCGCCGCCCGGAGCGCCGCCGCACGGCTCTCGTCCGCGACCCCGACCGCGCGCACCCCGAGCTCCACGGCCTGGCGCGCGAGCAGGTCGACGTCGCCACCGCCCGCCGAGAGCGCCTCGACGCGGAACCGGTCCGGGTGGGTCCGGACGACGTCGATCGCCTGCGTGCCGATCGACCCGGTCGAGCCGAGGATCGTCACGGTGCGGGGGGTGGGTGCAGGTCCGTCGGGCATGGCTCCCATCCTCCCAGGCCGCGGGCGGTGCGCGGGCACCGTGCCGGTCGTGGCCCCGTCACCGCGGGGCGGTCCACTCGAGCGTGTACCGGAAGAAGAGCCGACGGCGCACCCGCACCCCGGGCAGGTGCGCCCGGGCCGTGCGCGCGATCTCGTCGACCGAGTGCCGCGGGTCCCGCACGGGCATGCCCGGAGCGTCGGGCCCGGCGTCGCCGGGCCGGGCTCGACGGGGGTGCTTCACGAGGCCCACGAGCGGGTTGAGGAACGCGGACGCGACGTCGACCGCGAGGTCGCGCGCCGACGCCACGCGCGCGAGCCCCACGACGAGGAGCCGGCCACCCGGGGCGAGCAGGCTGCGGGCGTGCCGGAGCGCCTCGTCGAGGTCGAGATGGTGCAGCACCGCGACCATCGTCACCGCGTCGTAGCCACCGCCTGCGGTGTCGGCCGGGCCCGCCCGGCGTCCCGGCGAGCCGCACGCGTCGGGCGTGCGCACGTCGTCAGGCGTGCGGACGTCGTCGGGCGAGCGGACGTCGTCGAACCTGAGTCGCCGCACGGTGATGGCGGGGTCCTCGTCGTGCCGCGCGCCGGCCTGGGCCACCATGCCGGCGTCGGCGTCGATCCCGTGGACCTCGTCCGCCCGGCGACGCAGCCTGCCGAGGAGGACGCCTGCGCCGCAACCCACGTCGAGCACGACCCGGGCGTCGCGCGGCACGCGCCGCTCGACCCAGCCGTGGAAGTGCTCGTTGTGGTTCCAGGGGTGCCGGGCGTTGACCTCGCTCAGCCACTCCGTGGCGCGCCGCACCCACGGGCTCGAGGACGTCCGGGGGTCGGGGCTCACGCGCGGCGAGGGGTGGGCGTCGTCGTCACTCGACGCCGAGCAGGACCTCGATGGCGCGGGCGAAGAACGCGTCGACCGGGCCCTCCGCGTAGCCGTCGCGACCGCGGGCGCGGCCGAACGTCGCGGAGCGGATCTCCGCCGCCGTGATCGGGACCTGCCGGTCGAAGTAGGCGACGAGCCGGTCGCACAGGTCGTCGACGTCGTCGATGTCGTACGCCGGCTTGCCCCGCTCCGCGAGCGCGAACTTCTCGCCGTCGGGTCGGCCGAGGCGCCCGTAGAGCGTCCGCGCGCGCTCGGCGAGCGCGTTCATCCAGGCCTGCTGGCCGTGCGCGGCGACGTACTCCGCCCGCTGGCGCGCGATGAACGCGCCCTCGAGGCGGTCCAGCGCGGCGTCCACCTCGTGCGTGTCGTACCCGCCGCGGACCAGGTCGAAGACCGACGCCTGGATCTCGGTGCTCGTCAGCCGATCCTGGACGCGACCCTCGTACACGTCGCGGGCGTGCTCGAAGAAGTCGTCGACCTCCTCGGGGTCGTACCCGTTCCGGGTCTTCGACACCGTGGTGAACAGCGAACTCACTCGTCCTCCTCTGCAGCGAGCTGCCCGCAGGCACCGTCGATGTCGCTGCCGCGGGTGTCACGGATCGTCGTCGGGATCCCGTGACCGCGCAATCGTGCCACGAACTCCGCCTCGACGGCAGGGTCGCTGGCCGTCCAGATCGAGCCCGGCGTCGGGTTCAGCGGGATCGGGTTCACGTGCACCCAGCCACGGCCGCGCGCGTCGAGCTTCTCGCCGAGCAGGTCGGCGCGCCACGCGTGGTCGTTCATGTCCTTGATGAGCGCGTACTCGATGCTCACGCGCCGGCCCGTGACCTCGAAGTAGTGGCGCGCCGCGTCGAGCGTCTCGTCGACGCTCCACCGCGTGTTGATCGGCACGAGCTCGCTGCGCAGGTCGTCGTCGGGGGCGTGCAGCGACAGGGCGAGCGTGACCGGGATCCCCTCGTCGGCGAGCTTGCGCATCGCGGGGACGAGCCCGACGGTCGACACCGTGATGTTGCGCGCCGACATGCCGAGACCGTCGGGGGTGGGTGCGACGAGACGGCGCACCGTGCCCATGACGGCCTTGTAGTTGGCGAGCGGCTCGCCCATGCCCATGAACACGAGGTTGTTGAGGCGCGTCGGGCCGCCGGGGATCTCGCCGTCGGCGAGCGACCGGGCCGCGGAGCGCACCTGCTCGACGATCTCCGCCACGGACAGGTTGCGCGTCAGGCCGAGCTGCCCGGTCGCGCAGAACGGGCACGCCATGCCGCACCCCGCCTGGCTCGACACGCAGAGCGTGGAGCGCTGCGGGTAGCGCATGAGCACCGACTCGACCTTGGCGCCGTCGAAGAGGTGCCAGAGCGTCTTGACGGTCGTCCCGCCGTCGGCCTCCATGCGGCGCGCCGCCGTGAGCAGCGGCGGGAAGAGCGCGTCCGTGAGCACGTCGCGCGTCGCCTTCGGCAGGTCCGTCATCGCCTCCGGGTCGCGCGTGAGGTGCGCGTAGTAGTGCGTCGCGAGCTGCTTGGCACGGAACGGCTTCTCCCCCAGCTCGACGACGACGTCGCGCACCTCCTCGGGCGCGAGGTCGGCGAAGTGCCGCGGCGGCTTGCCGCGCCGCGGCGCGGTCATGACGAGCGGGAGCGGCTTCGACTCCGCGGAGGGGCGGACGGAACGGACGGTCATGGGGAGGTCCAAGCGTGGGGGGGTCGTGCGGACGGGTCGCTCCGCGGTGCGAGAGGACCGTCGACGGGCTGTCAGACGGCCAGCGCGAGGAGCACGTACACGAACGGGGCGGTGAGGAGCATGGAGTCGAGCCGGTCCAGGATGCCTCCGTGGCCCGGCAGGAGCGACCCCATGTCCTTCAATTCTAGGTCGCGCTTGACCATCGACTCGGCGAGGTCGCCCACCGTCGCCGTGAGCGGGGCGAGGATGCCGAGCGCGACGCCGACGAGGGGGCTCGCCCCGAGGCCCACGACGGCCCCGACCACGCCGACCGCCGTCGCGAGGACGAACGAGCCCGCGAGCCCCTCCCAGGACTTCTTGGGACTCACCGAGGGGGCCAGCGGGTGGCGCCCGAAGAGGACGCCCGCGACGTACCCGCCGACGTCGTTCGCGACGGCGAGCAGGATGAAGATGAGGACCCTGATGCGCCCGTCGGGGGCGGCGAGCATGAGCATGACGAAGCCGGCCATGAAGGGCAGGTAGGCCGCCGCGAACGTCGCCGCGGCGGCGTCGCGCACCGCCGCCGTGCCCGAGCCGTCGATGACCCGCCACACGACCGCGCCCGCGACCGTGAGCATGAACGAGACGAGCAGCGCCTCGGGACCCGAGTAGTACGAGGACACGAGGATGCCCACCGTGCCCACGAGGAGCGGGAGGAGCGGCAGATGAAGCTCACGGCGCTTGAACGCCTGGGCGAGCTCCCACAGCGCGGCGCCGACCGCCACGGTCGCGAGCAGCACGAAGAACTCGGGCCGGAAGGCGAGGCTCGCCGCGACGAGCGCGAGCAGGCCGAGGCCCACCGCGATCGCCACGGGAAGGTTGCGGCCCGCCTTGGGGGCACGCGCCGCGGCGGTGCCGTCGCCGGCGGCCGTCGAGGAGGTGTCGGTCATCGGTGCGTGGAGGAGCTCGCCGCAGGAGGTGCTCAGACCTCGAGCAGCTCGCTCTCCTTGCCCGCGAGCAGCGCGTCGACCTGGTCGACGTGCGCCTTGGTGAGGCTCTCGAGCTCCTTCTCGGCGCGCGCGACCTCGTCCTCGCCGGCCTCGCCGTCGCGCGCGATGCGGTCCAGCTCCTCCTTGGCGCGGCGGCGCACGTTGCGGATCGACACGCGCGAGTCCTCCGCCTTCGACTTCGCGAGCTTCACGAAGTCGCGGCGCCGCTCCTCGGTGAGGGCGGGCAGCACGACGCGGACGACGTTGCCGTCGTTCGAGGGGTTCACGCCGAGGTCGGAGTCGCGCAGCGCCTTCTCGACCGCCGTGATCGAGCTCTTGTCGAACGGGGAGACGAGGATCGTGCGCGCCTCGGTCACCGTGAACGACGCGAGCTGCTGCAGCGGCGTCGGCGCGCCGTAGTAGTCGACCGTGATCTTGTTGAACATCGCGGCGTTCGCACGGCCGGTGCGGATCGCGGCGAAGTCCTCCTTGGCCACCTCGACGGCCTTGTCCATCTTCTCCTCGGCCTCGAGGAGGGTCTCGTCGATCACCAGTGCTCCTTCGTCGTTCGTCGGTGGGGTCGTACGGGGTCCGCCGCGTCGCTGCGCCCGAGGGCGGCGACGGCGTCAGTCGGTCGTGACCAGTGTCCCAATATTCTCGCCGACCAGGGCACGGGTGACGTTCCCCGGCTCGCTCATGCCGAACACGCGCATGCGTACGTCGTTGTCACGGCACAGGCTCAGCGCCGTCGCGTCCATGACCCCGAGGTCGTTGACGAGCGCGTCGGTGTACGTGAGGTGGTCGAGCTTCGTGGCCGAGGGGTCCTTGCGCGGGTCGGCCGTGTAGACGCCGTCCACGCCGTTCTTGCCCATGAGGACCTCCTGGCAGTGCGTCTCGAGGGCGCGCTGCACGGAGACCGTGTCGGTGGAGAAGTAGGGCATGCCCGCACCGGCGCCGAAGATGACGACCCGGCCCTTCTCGAGGTGGCGGATCGCCCGCAGGGGGATGTACGGCTCGGCGACCTGCCCCATGGTGATGGCGGTCTGCACGCGCGTCTTCACCCCCGCCTGCTCGAGGAAGTCCTGGAGCGCGAGGCAGTTCATGACGGTGCCGAGCATGCCCATGTAGTCGGCGCGCGCGCGGTCCAGGCCGCGCTGGGAGAGCTCCGCGCCGCGGAAGAAGTTCCCGCCGCCGACCACGATGGCGACCTGCACGCCCTGGGCGACCGCGTCCGCGATCTCCTGGGCGACGCGCTGCACGACGTCGGGCGCCAGACCGATCTGCCCGCCGCCGAACGTCTCGCCCGACAGCTTGAGGAGCACCCGCCGGTGCTCGGTCCCCTCGCGGGGCGTGGTCTGCTCGCCTGCCGTCACTGTCGACACCTGTCCTTCGTCCTGGCCCGGTGGGGCGGGGTGGTCCTTCTCCGCCGTCGTCCCACCCGATGGTGCGGCACGACGCCGGTCGTCGCGCGCCCGGGGCCGGGTGCGCGGTCGGCCCGGTCCCACCGCCTCACGGGCGACGGGACCGGGCCGACGGGGGCGTCAGGCGCCGACGCGGTACCGCACGAACTCGGTGATGGTGCCGCCGGCCTCGGAGACGACCTGGCCGACCGTCTTCTTGGGGTCCTTCGCGAGCGGCTGGTCGACGAGGACGACGTCCTTGAAGTAGCCGTTGAGACGACCCTCGACGATCTTCGGGAGCGCGGCCTCGGGCTTGCCCTCGTTGCGCGAGGTCTCCTCGGCGATGCGGCGCTCGTTCTCGACCGTCTCGGCCGGGACCTCGTCGCGCGACAGGTACGTCGGGGACATCGCGGCGACGTGCTGCGCGACGTCCTTCGCGACGGCCTCGCCCGCGGCGTCCGTGGCGACGACGACGCCGATCGACGGCGGCAGGTCCCGCGCGGTGCGGTGCAGGTACGCGGTGACGCGCTCGCCCGCGACGCGGGTCACGCGGCGCAGGACGATCTTCTCGCCGAGCGTCGCCGCCTGGTTGTCGATGACCTGCTGGACGGTCTCGCCGTCCGCGTCCGCGGCGAGCGCCGCCTCGGCGTCGCGCGCGCCGGCGTCGGCCGCAGCCTTGAGGACGCGGTCCGCGAGCGAGATGAACGTGTCGTTCTTCGCGACGAAGTCCGTCTCGGAGTTGAGCTCGATGAGCGTCGCGACCTGCCCACCCTCGGTGTCGCGGATGTCGACGGCGATGAGGCCCTCGGAGGTCGAGCGGCCCTCGCGCTTGGCGACGCCCTTCAGACCCTTGACGCGGATGATCTCGAGCGCCTTCTCCGCGTCGCCGTCCGCCTCGTCGAGAGCCTTCTTGACGTCGAGCATGCCGGCGCCGGTGCGCTCGCGCAGGGCCTTGATGTCAGCGGCGGTGTAGTTCGCCATGGTGGTTCCTCACTCGTGGTTCGTCACGGGTTCTTCGTCACGGGTACGTGCTGGGCACCGCGGGGTGCCGGTGCGCCGGGGGGACGGCACGGGGTGCGCGGCGGTCGCCCGCCGCGCACCCCGGGACGTCACTTGGACTCGTCGGCCTCGGCCGCGCCGGTCTCCGTCGCGGCGGCGTCGGCCGCGGCCTCGACGGCGGGAGCGGCGTCCGCACCCGGCGCCACGGCCTCCTCGGCGCCCGAGGCGCCCTCGGTCGCCGCGGCGTTGGCCGCCGCCTCGTCGGCCTCGAGCTGCTGCTCGGCACCGGCGAGGAGCTCACGCTCCCACTCGGCCAGCGGCTCGGCCTCGGCGCCCGCCTCGGCCTCGGAGCCCGAGCGGCCCGAGTGGCGCTGGAGCAGACCCTCGGCGGCGGCGTCCGCGATCACGCGCGTGAGCAGCGTGACCGAGCGGATGGCGTCGTCGTTGCCCGGGATCTTGTAGTCCACGACGTCGGGGTCGCAGTTGGTGTCGAGGATCGCGACGATCGGGATGCCGAGCTTGCGCGCCTCGTCGACCGCGAGGTGCTCCTTGTTCGTGTCGACGATCCACACGGCGGAGGGGACCTTCGCCATGTCGCGGATGCCGCCGAGCGTGCGGGCGAGCTTGTCCTTCTCGCGACGCAGGACGAGGAGCTCCTTCTTGGTCAGGCCGGAGCCCGCGACGTCGTCGAAGTCGATCTCCTCGAGCTCCTTGAGGCGCTGGAGACGCTTGTGCACCGTGGTGAAGTTGGTGAGCATGCCGCCGAGCCAGCGGTGGTTCACGTAGGGCATGCCGACGCGCGCGGCCTGCTCGGCCACGGGCTCCTGGGCCTGCTTCTTGGTGCCGACGAACAGGATGGAGCCGCCGTGCGCGACGGTCTCCTTGACGAACTCGTACGCGCGGTCGATGTACGACAGCGACTGCTGGAGGTCGACGATGTAGATGCCGTTGCGCTCGGTGAAGATGAAGCGCTTCATCTTCGGGTTCCAACGGCGGGTCTGGTGCCCGAAGTGGACACCGCTCTCGAGGAGCTGGCGCATGGTCACGACGGCCATGACACGTCCTTTCGCCGTGCGGCCCGGGATCCACCCGGTGCGCGCACGCTTCTGGCGACCCCTCCCGGAGGACGGGCCGCGGTGCGGTTGTCGGTGACGACCCTGGTGGTCGCACCCCTGGCGCCACCCGTGCCGACGCCTGCGACGCACCGTCGAGCAGGTGCGGGCAGGACCGACGCCGGACGCGGCCCCGCCCGGACCGGCAGAACCGGGGGACGGGCGAGGACGTGACGCGCGAAGTCGACCGGCCCCGTCCTCGGCCGAGATGATCACCTCGGGCCGGGCACGGCGAACGCGCCGGTCGCAGCGGCAAGTCTACCCGACGGCAGGGCCGACCACAGCCGCCGGCCCGTGGCTCCACCGGTGCCCGTCGTCCACAGGTCGCAGCACCGGGCCGACCGACGCGGGCTCGCGTCGGGCACCCTGGCGCGATGGCTCTCGACCGTACCCCCGCGACGACCCGACCACGTGCGGCCGCCCTCGCGGTGTCCGCGCTCCTGCTCGTCCTCGCCCCGGTGGCGTCCGCCGCGACGGGCGGGAGTGCCGAGGTCGACTCGGCCGCGTCTCCGGGCTGGGTGCCGCCGCTCGACCGCGCACCGGACGCGCTGGGCGTGCTCGCGCCGTTCGACCCGCCGCTGCAGGACTGGCTGCCCGGTCACCGGGGCGTCGACCTCGCCGCCGCCGCCGGGGAACCCGTCCTGGCCCCGGCGCCGGGGGTCGTCACGTTCGCCGGTCCCGTCGCGGGGCGCGGCGTGGTCGTCGTCACGCACGACGACGGCCTGCGCACGTCGCTCGAGCCGGTCACCGCGTCGGCGCCCCGGGGGACGCGCGTCGCCGCGGGGGACGTCGTCGGTACCGTGCAGGTCCCCGACGGCGTTGCCGTCGCGAGCCACTGCGCGGACACCTGCGTGCACTGGGGCGTCCGGCGGGGCGACCGCTACGTCGACCCGCTCGCGATGCTCGGCGAGCGTCCACCGATCGTGCTCCTCCCGCTCGGCGAGCCGTGACGCGAGCGCGGCGGGCGCTCAGGCGCGCGGGAAGGCCTGCTCGAACGAGCTGCGCAGCCGCTCGGCCGTCACGTGGGTGTAGCGCTGCGTCGTCGCGAGCGACGAGTGCCCGAGGATCTCCTGCACGCTGCGCAGGTCGGAGCCGCCCGCGAGGAGGTGCGTCGCGGCGCTGTGCCGCAGGTCGTGCGGGGCGACGTCGTCGACCCCGGCTGCGAGCGCGAGCCGGTGCACGGCGTCGCGCACCTGCCGCTGCCCCCACCGACCGCCGCGGTCCCCGACGAGGAGCGCCGCACCCGACCGCTCCGCGGCGAGCGCCGGCCGACCGGCGTCCAACCACCGGGTCACGGCCCGAGCCGCCGGGACCCCGAACGGCACGACCCGCTCCTTGTCCCCCTTGCCGAGCACCCGCACGACCCGCTGCGACAGGTCCACGTCGTCCACGTCGACCCCGACGAGCTCGCCCACCCGGATCCCGGCCCCGTAGAGCAGCTCGGCGGCGGCCCACTCGCGCAGCCGTGCCGGGTCGCCCTCGCCCGCCGCCTCCCGGGCGGCGTCGAGGAGTCGTCCGGCGGCGTCGGCCGTGAGCACGGTCGGCAGGGTGCGCGGGACGCGCGGGCTCGCGAGGCGTGCGGCGGGGTCCGCCGTGACGCGGCCGGTCCGGCGCGCCCAGTCGAAGAACGCGCGTGCCGCGGCGCCACGCCGTGCGAGCGTCGCGCGGGACAGCCCGCGCTCCGACTGCTCGGTCAGCCAGGCGCGAAGAGCGGCGAGGTCGACGTCCTGCGGCGACGTCGCGCCGTGGCAGGCGGCGTGGCCCAGCAGCGCCTCGACGTCGCCCGTGTACGCGCGCACCGTGTGCGCGGACGAGCCCTGCGCGACCTCGAGATGCGTCCCGAAGTCCGCGAGCGCCGCGTCGAGCGCGGGCGGCAGGGCGCCGGGCCGGCGCGCGCCCGGCGCGTCGGCGGCGTCGTCGGGACAGGTCGAGCGGGTCATTCCCCCAGTCTCGCGCGCGCTGCCGCAGGACCGCCGGAGGCACTCCGCACCTCCTCGCCCCGATCCCGCCGCCGCGCCGCACCTGGCCGGCCTCCTCACTCCGCGCGCACGCGTCGCCATCCGCCGGCCGTCCGCTCGGCCAGGCCTCGGATCTCGAGACGCCCGAGGGCACCGAGGGCCTCCGAGACGGCGAGCCCGGCCGTCCGGGCGACAGCGTCCGTCGGTGCGCCCGAGCGCAACGGCAGGGCGTCCCACGTCCGGGTCTCGACGGCGTCGAGCCCGTCGTACGCGGCCTCGCGGGGCTCCCTGCGCGTCCCCGCGACCGGCGCCGCCGGTGCCGCGTCCCGCGCGAGCACCCCGGCAAGCTCGGCGACCTCGTCGGCGTCGGTGACGCACACGGCGGCGCCGTCACGCAGGAGCCGGTGACAGCCGGTCGACGCCATGGACGTCACGGGCCCGGGGACGGCGCCGACCGGTCGGGAGAGCTCGGCGGCGCGCACCGCCGTGCTCAACGACCCGGAGCGCCACGCTGCCTCCACGACCACGGTCGCGCCCGCGAACGCCGCGATGAGCCGGTTGCGGAGCAGGAAGCGGACCCGGCTGGGCACGGAGCCCGGCGGGACCTCCGACACCACGGCGCCGCCGGTGCTCACGACGGCACGGAGAAGCTCGGTGTTGCCGACCGGGTAGAGACGGTCCACCCCGCCCGCGAGGAACGCGACCGTCGGCCCGGACGACACCAGTGCCGCGCGGTGAGCGGCCGCGTCGATGCCGTACGCCCCGCCGGAGACGACCGTGAACCCACGCGCCGCGAGGCCCGACGCGATCTCCCCCGTCACGTGGCGCCCGTAGTCCGTGCAGGCTCGCGCGCCGACCACCGCGACGGACCGTGCGGCCAGCTGCGCGAGGCGGTCCGACCCCCGCACCCACAGGGCCAGCGGACGCGCCGCCCCGAGGTCGTCGAGGGCCGAAGGCCAGGCCGCGTCCCCCGGGAGGACGAGCGCACCGCCGAGCCGCTCGAGCACGCGGAGCTCGCGGCGCGGGTCGAGTCCCTCGAGCCGCGGCGCCCAGCGGGCGACGGAGCGCAGGAGCCGCGCCACCGGCCCGCTCCGAGCGTCACGACCGGACATGGACGACGTGCCGTCGGACGGCACGACGGCGGCCAGCCCCGCAGCCCGGAGCGGGTCGTCGTACCCCTCGCCGTCGTCGTCAGGGTCCGCGAGCCCGACGAGGACCCGGCGCGCCTGCGCCGGGTCGTTCACCGCCTCGACGAGCCAGGCGAGCGCGGCCGACGCACCGAGCTGTTCGACGAGCGCCACCGCGACCTCGTCCCCCGGCTCCGCCAGGCGTGACCACGCCGCCCGGGCGAGACGGTCGTCGGTGACGTCGAACGCCGGGCGCACGGGCGTCGTCGGACCCTCCCGGCGCTCAGCCACGGTAGCCCCGGGTCCGGAGCGCGAGCCCGGCCCCGACGTCGGCGCGCGTGGGCGCGGCGTGCCCGGCGAGGTCGGCGACGGTCCAGGCGAGGCGCAGCACGCGGTCCGCGCCGCGCAGGCTCAGCGTGCCGCGGTCGAGCGCCGTGTCGACGTCCGCCAAGAGTCCGGGGTCGGGGCCCAGCCGGTCGCGCAGCCAGGTGCCGGGCACCTCGGCGTTCGTCCGCCAGGGCGTCCCCGCCAGGCGTGCGGCCGCGGTCTCCCGGGCAGCGGCGACGCGCCGCGCGACGGCGGCGCTCGGCTCCGGCTGCGCGGCCCCGGCCCGCTCGACCCGGGTGACGGGCCGGACCTCGACCTGGACGTCCACGCGGTCGAGGAGCGGACCGGACAGCCGGCCGAAGTAGCGGCGCTGCGCGACCGGCGAGCACGTGCACTCCAGACCCTTGCCGACGCCCTTGCCGCACGGGCACGGGTTCGCCGCGAGCACGAGCTGGAAGCGTGCCGGGTACCGCGCCGTCCCGCCGGCCCGGTGGATCACGAGCTCACCGTGCTCGAGCGGCTGGCGCAGGGTCTGCAGCACGCGCGCCCCGAACTCGGGCGCCTCGTCCAGGAAGAGGACGCCGCGGTGGGCGCGCGACGCGGCACCGGGCCGGGGCAGTCCGCTGCCGCCCCCGACGATCGCCGCCGGGGTCGCCGTGTGGTGTGGGTCCTCGTACGGCGGCCGGCGCACGAGCCCGCACCCCGGGTCGAAAACGCCGGCCACCGAGTGCACGGCCGTCACCTCGACGGCCTCGCCCTCCGTCAGGTCGGGGAGGATCCCGGGCAGCCGTGATGCGAGCATCGTCTTGCCCGCACCCGGCGCCCCGACCAGCAGCAGGTGGTGCCCTCCCGCGGCAGCGACCTCGAGCGCGTGCCGCGCCTCGTGCTGCCCGACGACGTCCGCGAGGTCACCCGGCTGCGGCCGCACGGCGGCTGGTCGCGGAGCCACGACCGGCGGCACCGCGCCGCCCGGGTCGTCGAGCGAGGCCCCGTGCAACCGGGCGACGTCGGCGAGGGTGACCGCGCCGACGACCTGGGCACCCGGGACGAGCCGGGCCTCCTCGACGTCGGCCGCCGGCACGACGACGTCCGGGAACCCTGCGGCGACCGCCGCGGCGACCGCGGGCAGGACGCCGCGGACGGGCTGGAGGCGCCCGTCGAGGCCGAGCTCGCCGAGGTGCACCACGTCCTCCACGGCGCGCGCCGGGACGACCTGCGCACCGGCGAGCAGCGCCACCGCGATCGCCAGGTCGAAGCCCGTGCCGGACTTGGGGAGCGCGGCGGGCGAGAGGTTGATCGTGACCTTGCGCTGCGGCCACGGGATGCCCGACGACGTGACGGCCGCGCGGACACGGTCCCGCGACTCGCTCAGCGCGGCGTCCGGGAGCCCCACCAGCACGAACCCGGGCACCGAGGCCGCGAGGTGCGCCTGGACCTCGACGACGTGGCCCGACAGCCCGACGAGCGCGACGGCCCGGGTCGTCCCGAGCCCCATCAGGCGCTCACCCCCACGAGGTGCTCCACGTGCGCGGCGCCCGCGCGCGCCACGAGCACGGCGACGACGTCGATGCGGACCGCCCGCGCGCGCACGTCGTGCGTCGCGAGCCACTCCCCCGTGAGCCGCCGCAGGCGGCCGAGCTTCGCCGGGGTGACGGCCTGGGCCGGGTGGCCGAAGCCCGTCCCCCGGCGCGTCTTCACCTCGACGGCGACCAGCACGTCCCCGTCCAGCGCCACGACGTCGAGCTCGCCGCGCGTCCCGCGCCAGTTGCGGTCGAGCACGGTCCAGCCCGCCTCGACCAGGTGGGCCGCCGCCACCCTCTCCCCGTACCGCCCGACGGCGTCCTTCGCCCCCATGGGATCACCTCCGCGGGACACCGTGGAGCGTGGGGCGGGGCGGGCGCGAGCGACCTGCGGAGCCCTGTGGACGGGACCGTCAGAAGCTGGCCCTGTGGACGGCCAGGACCGTGGTCAGAGCTGGAGCTCGGCCTTCGCGAGCTCCTCGACGTTGACGTCCTTGAAGGTCACGACGCGGACCGACTTCACGAACCGCGCCGACCGGTACACGTCCCACACCCACGCGTCGGCGAGCCGCAGCTCGAAGTACACCTCGCCCGCGGCGGACCGCACCTGGAGGTCCACCTGGTTCGCCAGGTAGAAGCGACGTTCGGTCTCCACCACGTACGAGAACAGGCCCACCACGTCGCGGTACTCGCGGTACAGCGCGAGCTCCATCTCGGTCTCGTAGTTCTCGAGGTCTTCGGCGCTCACGCCTCCATCATGGACCATCGAGCGCCGCGAGCCCGCCTCAGCTGGTCGCCAGGCCCGCGTCGGGGTCGAGCTCGAGCACGTCGACGGGCGCCCCGTACGCCGGGACGTCGAGCGCCTCGTCGCCCCGCTCGGGCAGGCGCCAGGACCGGCGGTGCTGCGGCGTCGGTCCGTGCGCGCGCAGCGCCTCGACGTGCGCAGCCGCGCCGTACCCCTTGTTCTGGTCCCACCCGAAGGCGGGGTACTGCCGCGCGAGGCTCGTCATGAGACCGTCACGCTCGGTCTTGGCGAGGACGCTCGCCGCGGCGACCGAGGCGCACTGGAGGTCGGCCTTGACCAGGGTGCGCACACGCGGGTCGACGAGCCGTCCCTCGTCGTGCGGGTCGAGGTCGAACGCCTCGAAGAGGTCGACCGCCGACGGACGGCTGAGCCAGTCGTGCTTGCCGTCCAGCAGGACGGCGTCGACGTCGCCGGCCGTGCGTCGCACCTGGGCGAGCGCCCGGCGGCCGGCGAGGCGCAGCGCGCCGACGATGCCGTGCGCGTCGATCTCGGCGGGACCGGCGTGGCCCACGGCCCAGGCCACGCACCACGAGCGCGCGAGCGGCACGAGCGCTTCGCGCGCGGACGCGGTGAGGAGCTTGGAGTCGGTGAGGCCGGGCGGACAGGGCTTCGTCGCGAGGTCGACGACCACGACGCCCACCGAGACCGGGCCGGCGAGCGCGCCACGACCGACCTCGTCCATGCCCGCGACGAGCCGCGCGCCGTCGCGCAGCATCGCACGCTCCTGACGCAGGTCCGGGCGGCGCCGCGCGGGGGCACGGCGCACGCGCACGGGCGCGGCGGGCTCGGGGGCCGGGGACCCGGCGGGAGGGGCGACCGCGTCGAGCGTCACGGCTCCACCTCGGGCACGTCGGCGAACACGTCGCCGGGGTTGCGGAGGAGCCCGAGGTGCGAGAGCGGCCACACCTTGACGAAGGCCGTCCCGACGACGTTGCCCATCGGCACGAACCCACCCCCGGGCTTGCCCGTGTTGTAGCGGGAGTCCGCCGAGTTCTGGCGGTTGTCGCCCATGACGAACAGCATGTCCTCGGGCACCGTCCGGTCGAACGCGTCCTGGCTGGGGATCGACCCGGGCTTGATGTAGGTCTCGTCGATCGACACCCCGTTGACGCTCACGCGGCCCTCCGCGTCGCAGCACACCACGTGGTCGCCCGGCACGCCGATCACCCGCTTGATGAGGTGCTCGCCCGTGTCCTGCGGCAGCAGGCCCACGAACGTCAGCGCCGCACGGACGGCCTCGGACACCGGGCTCTCCTCCTGGGGCTCCGGCGGCGGCAGCCAGCCACCCGGGTCCTTGAACACGACGACGTCGCCCCGGTGCACGTCGAGCGCGCCCGGCACGAGCCGGGACACCATCACCCGGTCGCCCTCGACCAGCGTGTCCTCCATCGACGCGCTCGGGATGAAGAACGCCTGCACGAGGAACGTCTTGATGAGCAGCGACAGCACCAGCGCGCTGACCACGATGATCGCCGTCTCGCGCAGCAGCGACGACTTCCGCGCCGGGCGCTCCCTGCGGGACGCGGTGCGGTGCTGCCCGCGCGGGGTCTCCCCGTCGTCGCGAGGGCCGAGCGCCGTGCGCTCGGTGCCGGCGTCGGGTTGCGGGCCGCGGGGCGGGGCGCTGTCGGTCACGCGTTCACCATGCCACCTCGGACCGTGATCCGGGAAACGGGACCGGCCCGCGGACCGCGTGTCGCGAGAACGACGACGGCGGCCGTCCCCCCGAGGGGACGACCGCCGTCGGACGAGCGGAGCGGCAGCGACTGCCGGCAGCCGATCAGCGAGCGGGCGCGGTCTCGCGCTTCTCCTTGATCTTCGCCTTCTTGCCGCGCAGCGCGCGCAGGTAGTACAGCTTGGCGCGACGCACGTCACCGCGCGTCACGACCTCGACCGACTCGATGGACGGCGAGTGCACGGGGAACGTGCGCTCGACACCCACGCCGAAGCTGATCTTGCGGACCGTGAACGTCTCGCGGATCCCGCTGCCCTGACGGGCGATGACGACGCCCTGGAACGCCTGGACGCGGGAGCGGTTGCCCTCGACGACCTTGACGTTGACCTTGAGCGTGTCGCCGGGACGGAACTCCGGGACGTCGCTGCGTAGCGATGCTGCGTCGACGCTGTCCAGCGTGTGCATGGTGCTTCTCCTCGCCCGCCACAGGTCGGACGCGTGCTCGTGGCCCGGGCAGGCCGGGCCGTCGTCGTCTGTCGGTGGGGTGTGCCGTGCTGCGCGCGGACGGCCGACCACCTCGCGGTCGTCGACCCGTCGTGCCAGTCCGCCCGAGGATCCGGGCGCGGGCTCCCCTGTGGCAGAGGTCCGGGGCGGCACACACCGGTCGACCATTCTGCCACATGCCGGGGGTCGAGCGGCAGCCCGCCCGGTCGCGGACGGGACGCCGGGCGGCGGCGGTCAGGGGACGTCGCGCTCGAGGCGACCGTCGACGACGGACCAACCCGCCGCAGCGAGGACCTCCAGGTCGTGCCGGTCGAGCGTCTCGGGGTCGAGCGCGCGCACCATGTCGGGTCGCCGCGCGGCCGTCCGCGCCAGGGCCTGGTCGCGGCGCCAACGGTGGATGCGCGCGTGGTGGCCCGAGAGCAGCACGTCGGGCACCTCGAGATCGCCCCACGCCGGCGGCTTCGTGTAGACGGGGTACTCGAGGAGCCCCGCGGCACCGTGCGACTCCTCGACCAGCGACTCGGGGTTGCCCACGACGCCCGGCAGCAGGCGGCCGACCGCCTCGACCATGACGAGCGCGGCGACCTCTCCCCCGTTGAGCACGTAGTCGCCGATCGACAGCTCGCTGACCGGCATGCCGACCGACCGGTAGTGCTCGGCGACGCGCGCGTCGATCCCCTCGTACCGCCCGCAGGCGACGACGAGGTGCTCCTCGGTCGCGAGCGCCTCGGCCGTGCGCTGCGTGAAGGTCTCGCCCGACGGCGTCGGCACCACCAGGTGCACCGCCCGCGCGTCGCGCTCGGGCGCCGCGGCCGAGAGTCCCGACACGTCGTCGATCGCGCGCCCCCAGACGTCGGGGCGCATGACCATGCCGGCACCGCCGCCGAACGGCGTGTCGTCCACGGTGCGGTGCCGGTCCGTCGTCCAGTCGCGCAGGTCGTGGACGCGCAGGTCGAGGATCCCCGCGGCGCGAGCCTTGCCGACGAGCGACAGGTCGAGCGCGGCGAGGTAGTCGGGGAAGATGGTGACGACGTCGATCCGCACCTCAGGCCTCGCCGTCGTGCTGGTCGCCCTGCTCGCGCGCGCCGGCGCCCGGGGGGTCGTCGCGGTCTGGGGACGCGACCTCGAGCCGGTCCGCGTCGGACGCGAGCAGGCCGCCCGGCGGATCGAGCACGACCCGGCCGCCGGCCACGTCGACGAGCGGGACGATCTGCCGGACGAACGGGACGAGCGTGCGGGCTCCTCCCGTCTCGCGCAGCACGAGCACGTCGTGCGCGGGCAGGTGCTCGAGGCCGTCGATGCGCCCGAGGGGACGGCCCTCCGTGTCCTCGGCACGCAGCCCGACGAGCTCGTGCGGGTACCACGCGTCCTCCTCGTCGGAGGCGTCGACCTCGACCACGAGCTCGACGCCGCGCAGCGCCTCCGCGGCCGTGCGGTCGCGTACGCCCTCGAAACCGACGAGCCACCGCCCCTGGTGCACCCGGACGGTCGCGACGCTCAGCGGGCCCGCCGTCGCGGGACGCGTCTCCAGGCGCTCGCCCACCGCGAGGCGCTCCTCGGGATCGTCGGTGCGCAGGTCGAGCGCGACCTCGCCACGCAGTCCGTGCGCCTTGCCGATGCGCGCGACGGTCAGCTCCATGGTCGTCACTCCTCCGGGGGTCCTGGTCGGGGTGGTGCCGGGTCGACACCTGGTCGGACGGCGGGAACAGGAAGGCCCGGCCCGCCGGTCGGCGGGCCGGGCCTTGCCCGTGGCCCCTCACGGGGCACGTCGGTGCGGGCCTCAGCGGCGGTCGACGTCCACGACGTCGACGCGGACGGGCCCGTCGGTCGCGAGCGCGCCGATCACCGTGCGCAGGGCACGGGCGGTGCGACCACCGCGACCGATCACGCGGCCGAGGTCGTCCGGGTGCACCCGGACCTCGAGCAGGTCACCGCGACGCAGCGTCTTCGTGCTCACCCGGACGTCGTCCGGGTTGTCCACGATGCCGCGCACGAGGTGCTCGAGCGCCTCCGCGATCATCAGGCCTGCTCGTCGGCAGCGGCCTCGTCGGCCGTGTCGGCGGGCTCCTCGGCCGGAGCCTCGGTCTTCTTCTCGGCGGCCTTGGCCTTGACCTTCTCCGCGTCGGCGGCGGCGGCCTCGATCGCGGCGGCCGGGTCGACCTTCTCGCCCTTGACCTTGAGCGTGCCCTCGGTGCCGGGCAGGCCCTTGAACTTCTGCCAGTCGCCCGTGATCTTGAGGAGCGCGAGCACCTGCTCGGTCGGCTGCGCACCGACGCCGAGCCAGTACTGGGCGCGGTCCGAGGTGATCTCGATGAACGAGGGCTCCTCGGTGGGGTGGTACTTGCCGATCTCCTCGATCACACGACCGTCGCGCTTGGTGCGCGAGTCGGCGACGACGACACGGTAGTACGGCGCACGGATCTTGCCGAGACGCTTCAGACGAATCTTGACGGCCACAGTGGTGGTCTCTCCTGGTTCTGGTTCGGGTGAACCCGGACCCGTCCCGTGGGGACAGGACGAGGAAGGGGTTCAGGACACGGCACGCGCCGGAGAGAGGGGCCGGGGCACGCCGAGTACCGGGACATTGTGCCAGACCGGACCGGCCCCGACCAACCTGCGCCGACCGCTCAGCCGGCCTGCGGCGCGACGATCTCCCCGCGCAGCACCACCGCGGTCGGGGCGCGCAGGACGCCGACGTCCTTCCGCGGGTCCTGCGGGTACACGACGAAGTCCGCGGACGCGCCCTCGACGAGCGACGTGTAACCGAGGTACTCCCGGCCCTGCCAGCTCGCTGCCGCGACCACCGCCGCGTCGGGGATGCCTGCCGCGACGAGCTCGGCGCACTCGTCCGCGAGGCGGCCGTGCCCGATCGTCCCGCCGGCGTCCGTGCCCACGAGCAGCTGGATCCCCGCCTCGTACAGCGCCCTGGCCTGCGCGTACCGCCGCTCGTGCAGCCGCCGCATGCGCGCCGCGAACACCGGGTACTTCGCGTCGGCCTGCCGGGCGATCGCCTCGAACTGCCCGATCTGCAGCAGCGTGGGCGTGACGGCGATCCCGCGCTCGGAGATCTCATACATCAGGTCGGGGTCGATCCCGGTGCCGTGCTCGATGCCGTCGACGCCGGCGGCGAGCAGGGACGGGATCACCTCCTCGGAGAAGGCGTGCACGGTGACGCGCGCGGCCTCCGCGTGCGCCGCGGCGACGGCCTCGGCGAGCACGTCGTCGGGCCACAGGGGCCGCAGGTCGCCCTCGGCCCCGAGGTCGCGGTCGATCCAGTCCCCGACGATCTTCACCCAGCCGTCGCCGTGGCGCGCCTCGCGGCGCACGGCCTCGGGGAGCTGCGCGACGTCGTCGAGCTCGAGCCCGTAATGCCGCAGGTAGCGCTTGGGCCGCGCGAGGTGGCGGCCGGCCCGCACGAGGCGCGGCAGGTCGCGCCGGCCGTGCACCCACCGCGTGTCGAGCGGCGAGCCGGCGTCGCGCACGAGGAGGACGCCGCTGTCGCGGTCCGCGACGGCCTGGTCCTGCGCCGTCGCGGCGTCGACCGCGCCCTGGGCGCCCAGGCCGACGTGGCAGTGCACGTCGACGAGGCCGGGCAGCGCCCAGCCCTCGAGCTCGACCATGTTGGTGCCCTGGGCGGACGGTCGCGTGAGGCTGATCCGCCCGTCCTTGACCCACAGGTCGCCCACCTCGCGGTCGTCGCCGACGATGACGCGGCCACGGACGTGCAGCGTGGGGCCTTCCAGCGCGGACATGGGGCTCCTGGGTGAGGACGAGCAGGACGGGCGGCCCGGTTCGCGGGCACGGCGCGGCACCGGGCGGTGCCACGGACATAACCTAGCGCCCGGGCGGCTGCGGGACGCACCCGGGACCCGGTCGCGCGCCGCCGAACCGGCGACGGCGGGTCAGCGACCGAGCAGCTTCTCGAACCCGGGCGGGAGCTGGAGGTCGTCGGGCGTCGTCCGGGCCGGCTCGGTGGGGCCGCCCACGCCGAACGCCGACCCGGCGGGCGCGGACGGTCCGGTCGTCTCCCCCGCCGCGCGCGCGGCGGCCGCACGCTCCTGCGCGGCGCGCTTCGCCGGGTTGCCCGACTTGCCCCTGACCTTGCGCTGCGGCGCCTGACGCCCGCGCGCCTTCTTGCCGCCCATGCCCGGCAGGTTGCCCATGCCGGGCATCCCCGGCATGCCGCCCCCACGGCTCATCTGGCGCATCATCTTCTGCGCCCCCGCGAACCGCTCGAGGAGCTGGTTGACGTCGCTGGTCGTCACGCCGGACCCGCGCGCGATGCGCGCGCGGCGCGACCCGTTGATGATCTTCGGGTTGTCGCGCTCGGCGGGGGTCATCGAGCGGATGATCGCCTCGATGCGGTCGACCTCGCGCTCGTCGAAGTTCTCGAGCGCCTCGCGCATCTGGCCCATGCCCGGGAGCATCCCGAGCATCTTCTTCATCGAGCCCATGTTCTTCATCTGCTGCATCTGCACCAGGAAGTCCGCGAGCGTGAAGTCCTGCCCCGTGGCGACCTTCTCGGCCATCTTCGCGGCCTGCTCGGCGTCGAACGCCTTCTCGGCCTGCTCGATGAGCGTGAGGACGTCACCCATGTCGAGGATGCGCGACGCCATGCGGTCCGGGTGGAACGCCTCGAAGTCCGTGAGCTTCTCGCCCGTCGAGGCGAAGAGGATGGGCCGCCCGGTGACGCCGCGGACGGACAGCGCGGCACCGCCGCGCGCGTCGCCGTCGAGCTTGGTGAGCACGACTCCCGTGAAGTCGACGCCCTCCTCGAACGCCTTCGCGGTCGCGACGGCGTCCTGACCGATCATCGCGTCGATGACGAACAGGACCTCGTCCGGCTGCACGGCGTCGCGGATGTCCGAGGCCTGCTGCATGAGGACGGCGTCCAGGCCCAGCCGGCCCGCGGTGTCGACGATGACGACGTCGTGCTGGCGCTGGCGCGCCGTCTCGACGCCCTCACGCGCGACGGCGACCGGGTCGCCGATCACGTCGTCGACCTCGACGCCGCTCTGGTTGCCCGGGTGCGGTGCGAAGACCGGGACCCCGGCGCGCTCGGCGACGACCGTGAGCTGGGTGACCGCGTTGGGGCGCTGGAGGTCGGCCGCGACGAGGAGCGGCGTGTGCCCCTGCTCGCGCAGGTGCAGCGCCAGCTTGCCGGCGAGCGTCGTCTTTCCGGCGCCCTGGAGGCCGGCGAGCATGATGACGGTCGGCGGGGTCTTGGAGAAGCGCAGGCCGCGGCTCTCGCCGCCGAGGATGCCGACGAGCTCCTCGTTGACGATCTTGACGACCTGCTGCGCCGGGTTGAGCGCGCCCGAGACCTCGGCCGAGAGCGCACGCTCGCGCACGGTCGCGCTGAACTCGCGCACGACGGGGACCGCCACGTCGGCGTCGAGCAGCGCGCGCCGGATCTCCCTGATCGTCGCGTCGATGTCCGCCTCGGACAGCCGGCCCTTCGCACGCAGGTTCTTGAAGGTCGAAGTCAGTCGGTCCGACAGCGTGTTGAACACCGCGTCATCCTCACCAGTCGTCGGAAGTCTCGTCCGCGGTGGCGCTCCCCCTGCCGTCGCCCGAGCCCGAGCGCGGGCTGGCAGAGGGTGCCGTCCGCGAGGGACCAGCCTACCCGGCGGTGTCCGCGTCTCCCGGCACGGCGGCGAGGACCCGCAGCGTCTGGCCGACGAGGTCGTCGACGAGGCGAGCCCGCCACGCGGTCCACGCGCTCGGACCCAGGGACGACGCGTCCGCCTCGGTCAAGGCGCGCAGCACCCGGAGGAGGTCCGGCCGGTGGTCGACGGCGTCGGCGAGCTCGGCGACCGTCGCCGGGTCGTCGGGGTCCTCGCTCACGGCGAGCCGCGAGAGCGTGAGGTGGTGGCGCACGAGCCGCTCGACGTCCGCCACGACGTCGGGCTCGAAACCCATGCGGCCGAGGATCGCGGGCACGAGGCGCGCGCCCTCGACCGAGTGGTCGACGGCGCCCGCCCGCTTGCCGATGTCGTGCAGCACCGCCGACAGCAGGAGCAGGTCGCCGCGCTCCACGTCCTTGCGGCCCCTGGCGGCCCGTGCCACGACCTCCACGAGATGCCGGTCGACGGTGTGCCGGTGCACGGCGGCCCGCTGGGGCCGGTTCCGCACCCCCGCCCACTCGGGGATCCACGTCGTCACGACCCCGGCGAGGTCGAGCGCCTCCCACACGGCGACCTGGGCCTGGCCCGACCCGAGGAGCGAGAGGAACGCGGCACGAGCGGCCCGGGGCCACGGCTCGGGCAGCGGCGGGCACTGCGCGAGGCTGGCGACCGAGACGGGCGAGAGCATGAGGCCGGTCCGCGCGGCGGTGGCGGCGGCGCGCAGGGACAGCAGCGGGTCCGCCTCCGGGTGCGCGTCGACGGCGAGCACGAGCTCGCCGTCGTGCTCGACGAGCCCGTCGCCGACCGGCCGCAGCCGCGGCGCGGCCCGACGTCCCCGGACGAGGACGGGACGACGCGCGACCGACGGTCGCTGGAGCGCCTGGCGGGCGCGCCGGACGGTCGTGTCGAGCGCGTAGGAGACCTCGCGGCCTGCCGCGGCGAGGCTCGCGAGCAGCTCGTCCGGGTCGTCGTACCCGGACAGCGCGGCCACCTCGTCGAGGTCGGCGAGCAGCAGGCGGCTCGTGTGCCGCCCCGTGACGACCTGCAGGGTGTCCCGCACGTCCAGCAGGTGCGCGTGCGCGCGGTCGACCGACCCGTGCGGACGGTCCGTGAGCCAGGTCGCCGCGAGGGCCGAGAGCACCACCGCGTCCCGGATCCCGCCGCGCGACTCCTTGAGGTCGGGCTCGATCAGGTAGGCCAGCTCGCCCGAGCGCTCGGCGCGTTCCCGCGTCGAGGAGAGCAGGTCGGGCAGGCGGCGGCGCGACGCGGATCGCCAGTCGGTGAGCACGGCAGAGGACGCGCGGTGCACGACGAGCGCGTCCCCCGCCACCGCGCGCACGTCGAGCCAGCCGACGGCCGCGGGCACGTCCTTCGACGCGACCTGACGGCACTGCGAGAGCGAGCGCACGGAGTGGTCGAGGTCGACGCCTGCGTCCCAGAGCGGGTACCACAGGCGCTCGGCGACGCGCGCGATCTCCTCTCCCGAGTGGCTACGGCCGTCGTGGACGAGCACGAGGTCGAGGTCGCTCGCGGGTCCCATGTCGCCCCGGCCGAGACTCCCCACCGCGGCGAGGGCGATCCCGTCGGGCGCGACGCCGTCGGTCGCGTCGCGCCACAGACCCTGCAGGGACGACGTCACGAGGTCGACGACGGCGGCGCGCCGCGCGACCCCGCTGCGACCGGGCCCGCTCATGGCGCGCGCGACGGCGAGCGTCCGCGCGCGGAGGTCCCGCACCCCGTCGGGGTGCGGGTCCTCCGCGCTCAGCTCGCCCGGTCGCTGCACCGGGCGCCCCGCCGATCCCCCCGCGACCCCGCCCGTGGTCGGGGTGTCGGCGTGGTCGGTCATCCGATGGTCCGTCGCCTCACAGGGCGCCGGGGCCGTGCTCGCCCGTGCGCACGCGGGCGACGTCGTCCACCGGGACCGTCCAGACCTTGCCGTCGCCGATCTTGCCGGTCTGCGCGGCCTTGACGATGACGTCCGTGACGGCCGTGGAGTCGGCGTCGTCGACGAGGACCTCGACGCGGACCTTGGGGACCAGGTCGACCGTGTACTCGGCGCCCCGATAGACCTCGGTGTGGCCCTTCTGGCGGCCGTACCCGCTGGCCTCGCTGACCGTCATGCCCCGCACGCCCGCGGCCTCGAGCGCCGACTTCACGTCGTCGAGCCGGTGCGGCTGGATGATTCCCGTGACGAGCTTCATGCCCGCACCTCCCTGATGACGCTGCCCTGCTGGATGGACTCGTACGCCGTCTCGCCGTGGACCGCGAGGTCGATGCCGCCGACCTCGGCGTCCTCGCTCACGCGCCAGCCCATCGTGACCTTGAGGATCAGGCCGATGACCGTCGTCGTGATCGCGGTGAAGACGATCGCGACGAGCGCGATGAGCACCTGGACGACGAGCTGCTGCGCGCCGCCCCCGAAGAAGAGGCCCGTGTCGGTCGCGAGGAAGCCGATCGCGACGGTACCCCAGAGGCCGGAGACGAGGTGGACGCCGACGACGTCGAGCGAGTCGTCGTACCCGAAGCGGTACTTGAGGCCGACCGCGAGCGCGGAGAGCGCGCCGGCGACGAGGCCGAGGACGATCGACGTGACGGGGTTGAGCGCGCCGGCCGCGGGCGTGATCGCCACGAGGCCCGCGACGACGCCGGACGCGGCGCCGAGCGACGTGGCGTGACCGTCGCGGATCTTCTCGGTCACCAGCCAGCCGATGATGCCGGCCGCCGTGGCGCTCGTGGTGTTGATCCAGGCGAGGCCGGCGGTCTCGTTCGCGCCGAACGCCGAGCCGGCGTTGAAGCCGAACCAGCCGAACCACAGCAGGGCCGCGCCCAGCATGACGAACGGCAGGTTGTGCGGGCGCATCGGCTCGGTGCCGAAGCCCTTGCGCTTGCCGATGAGCAGCGCGAGCACGAGCGCCGCGACGCCGGCGTTGATGTGGACGACGGTGCCGCCCGCGAAGTCGATCGGCGCGACCGTGGCGGCGCCGTCGGTCACCCCGAACACCCTCGCGGCGAGACCGTTCTCGTTGGCCGAGAGGAAGCCGCCGCCCCACACCATGTGGGCGAGCGGGAAGTACGTGACGGTGACCCAGATCGCCGTGAACGTCAGCCACGTGCCGAACTTGACGCGGTCGGCGAGCGCACCCGACACGAGCGCGACCGTGATGATCGCGAACGTCACCTGGAACGCGATGTCGACCACGTTCGGGTAGTTGCCGAGCGTGCTCGCCACGGCGCTCCCGTCCGCGTCGGTGATCGCTCCCGACAGGCCGAACTGCGCGAACGGGTTGGCGAACAGGCCACCCGTCCCGGCCTCGCCGTAGGACATCGACCAGCCCCACAGCACGTAGACGACGCCCACGACGGCCATCGCGCCGAACGACATCATCATCATGTTCAGCACGGACTTGGCGCGGACCATGCCGCCGTAGAAGAACGCCAGTCCGGGCGTCATCAGGAGCACGAGGGATGCTGAGATCAGCATCCACGCGGTTGCCCCGGTGTCCCACTCCATCGGATCATCTCCCCTCGCCAGCCGGGCGGCCGGTCGGGGACTACGGTGGTGCGGGCGGGTTTCCCCCGCGGTGTCGCCGTGTTACGCGGGTGTGACAAGCGCTCCTCGGACGTAAACGTTCCGTTTCACCTCGGCGAAGGGACGCCTCGGCGCCCGGATCGGGACACCCTCGTGATCGCAGCGTGGCACGACCGGCGAAGGTCGTGCGTCAGTCGCCGATGAGGCCGTCGACGAACTGCTCCGGGTCGAACGGGGCGAGGTCGTCCGGGCCTTCGCCGAGGCCGACGAGCTTGACGGGGACGCCCAGCTCGCGCTGGACCGCGACGACGATGCCGCCGCGAGCGGTGCCGTCGAGCTTCGTCAGGACGATGCCCGTGACGCCTGCGACCTCGCCGAAGACGCGCGCCTGGTTGAGACCGTTCTGCCCCGTCGTCGCGTCGAGGACGAGGAGCACCTCCGACAGCGGCGCCTCCTTGGTGATGACACGCCGGATCTTGCCGAGCTCGTCCATGAGCCCCTGCTTGTTCTGCAGGCGCCCTGCGGTGTCGACGAGCACGACGTCAACGCCCTCGGTGCGTCCGCGGCGCACGGCGTCGAACGCGACCGCGGCGGGGTCGGCGCCGTCACGGTCCGAGCGCACGGTCGGGACGCCGACGCGCGAGCCCCACGTCTCGAGCTGGTCCGCCGCCGCGGCGCGGAACGTGTCCGCCGCCCCGAGGACGACGCTGCGGTCCTCCGCGACGAGCACGCGCGCGAGCTTGCCCACCGTGGTGGTCTTGCCCGTGCCGTTGACGCCGACGACGAGCACGACGGCCGGGACCGGCGAGCCGTCCTCACCCGTCGTGGGCGACGTCGCGAGCGAGCGGTCGAGCGACGGGTCGACGAGCGCGACGAGCTCGGTGCGCAGGAGGTCCCGCACGCTCGCGGCGTCGCGGACGCCGAGCACGCGGACCTTGGTGCGCAGCGCGTCGATGAGCTCGGCCGCGGGCCCGGCCCCGACGTCCGCGAGCAGGAGGGTCTCCTCGAGCTCGTCCCAGTCGTCCTCCGAGAGGTGGTCGCGCGAGAGCACCGAGAGCAGGCGCGCGCCCAGGGGCGACCCGGAGCGGGCGAGCCGCTCGCGCAGGCGCACGAGCCGTCCGCCGACGGGCTCGGGTCGCTCGATCGCGGGCGCGGCCGTCGACGGCTCCTCGAGCTCGGGCGCGGCCTCGACGGCGGGTGGCGCCGACGCCGTGCCGGGGCTCGTCGGGGGCGCGGTCGGTGCGGCGGGCGGCGGCTCGACGACGTCGCGGCGCGGGCGGGCGCGTCGACGGACCGACACGGTCCCGACGGTGGCGAGGGCGACGAGGAGGACGACGCCGAGGGCGATCCAGAGCGGGAGGAGGTCGTTCACCCCGGAAGTCTCTCAGACGAGGGCGGCGGTGACGCGGTGGTCGCTCACCGGTCACGCCTGGGGAGGGCGTGCCCCGGGGTGCAGCGGCCGCACGCGCTCGCGGGCGCGGTGCAGGACGTCGGTGAGCTCCTCCGCGTCGACGTACGCGTTGGACGTCACCTGGGTCGCGGTGAAGAAGTCGTCGATGCTCGTGTCCACGGGCCGCGGCATGCGGACGGTCCCCACGTGGTGCGCGTCGAGACCTCCCCGGCGACGACGGCGGCGCAGCCCCGAACGGAAGTCACGCCAGAACGCGCGCATGCCCTGGTCGGCCGACCGGTCCCCCTGCGCGCCCGACGACTGTGCCTCGGAGCGCGCGACGACGCTCGCGAACAGGAACACGACGGCGGCGACGCCGAGCGTGAGCCCCAGCCACACGAACATCCAGACCATGAGGTCCAGTATCCGGGTGGAGCCACCCGGCGCGACCGCTGCCACGCCGTGCCGTCCGATCAGCACCACATCTTCACAAGGCCCGGAATTCCAACGATCTCAGGGCATCAGCGCAGGCCGGCGCGGTGCTCGCGCGCGAGGGACTCCGCTCACACCGGGACGTCCTCGCGGGCCTCGTTCATCCGCTGGCTGATGACGGTCGTCACGCCGTCGCCGCGCATCGTCACCCCGTAGAGCGCGTCGGCGATCTCCATCGTGCGCTTCTGGTGGGTGATGACGATGAGCTGGGAGTCCTCCTGGAGCTCCCGGAAGATCTCGAGCAGCCGGCCGAGGTTCATGTCGTCGAGGGCGGCCTCGACCTCGTCCATGACGTAGAACGGCGACGGCCGCGCCTTGAAGATGGCCACGAGAAGAGCGACCGCCGTGAGCGAGCGCTCGCCGCCGGACAGCAGCGAGAGCCGCTTGACCTTCTTGCCCGCCGGTCGCGCCTCGACCTCGATCCCGGTCGTGAGCATGTCGTCGGGGTCCGTGAGCACGAGCCGTCCCTCGCCGCCGGGGAACATGCGGGCGAAGACCCGCTCGAACTGCTCGGCGGTGTCGCGGTACGCGTCCGCGAACACCCGCTCGACCCGCTCGTCGATCTCCTTGACGATCTCCAGGAGGTCGGCGCGCGACTTCTTGAGGTCCGCGAGCTGGTCGGCGAGGAACTTGTGCCGCTCCTCGAGCGCCGCGAACTCCTCGAGCGCGAGCGGGTTGACCTTGCCGAGGCGGCCGAGGTCGCGCTCGGCGGCCCGGAGCCGCTTCTCCTGCTGGGCGCGGTCGTACGGGACGGTGCGCGGCTCGTCGTCCTCGGACGTCACCGGGACGTCGCGGTGCGGACCGAACTCCTCGACCAGCACGGCCGGGTCGAGGCCGAGCTCGTCGACGCTGCGCGCCTGGAGCTGCTCGATCCGCAGCTGCTGCTGCGCGCGCGCGACCTCGTCGCGGTGCGCGACGTCGGTCAGCTCCCGCAGTCGCGCGGCCAGGTCGTCGACCTCGCGCCGGGCCGCCGTCACCGCGGCGTCCCGCTCGGCGCGCGCAGCCTCGGCGGCCTCGCGCTCGGCGCCCGCGCGGGCGAGCGACCGGTCGACCGCGGTGAGGGCGCGAGCAGCGCCGTCGCGCACCGCCGACGCACGCTCCGCCTGCCGCACCCGCGCGGCCTCCCGCCGCGCCGCCCGCTCCCGCGCCTCGCGTTCCGTCGCGGCGGCCCGGGCGAGCGACTGCGCGCGGCCGGCCACCGCCCGCGCGCGCTCCTCGCTCGTCCGCAGCGCGAGGCGCGCCTCCGTCTCCGTCGTGCGCGCAGCCGAGGCGAGGGCGAGCAGCCGGTCGCGTTCCGCCGACGCCTCGGCGACGGCCTCCTCCGACTGCTCCGGCGCCGCCTCCGCGGCGTCGAGCCGCTCCACGAGGCCCGCGAGCACCTCCCGGGCGTCGTCGAGACCCTGCGACGCGCGCTCGAGCGAGGCGCGGACACGCTCGGCCTCCGCTGCCGCCGAGCGCGCCGTCGCCCCCAGGTGCCCGAGCTGCTCCGCGACCGCGGCGAGCTGCGCGTCCGACTCGTTGAGCCGGTCGAGCGTGTCCTCGTACCGCGCGCGAGCCTCCTGCGCGGCCTCGCGCGCGCCCACGAGGGCGAACCGGGCGCGCTCGGCGCGGCCGGTCGCGTCGGCGTGCGCGGTGCGCGCCTCGTCGAGCGCGGACTGCAGGTGCAGCACGCTGGGCGCCGACGCCGACCCGCCCCAGGCGCGCGTCGCCGCGAGGAAGTCCCCGCCGCGCGTCACGACGGCCACGTCCGGGTGCCGCGCCACGAGCCCGCGCGCCTGGCCCAGGTCGTCGACGACGGCCACGCCGGCGAGCAGGGATCGCACCGCGTGACCGACGTCCCCGCCCGCGGTGACGACGTCGACGGCCCAGCGCGCGCCGTCGGGCAGCGCGACGTCGGCGGGACCCGCGCCGGGATCCGCGGTCGCCACGACGAGGCCGGCACGGCCGGCGTCCTCCGTGCGCAGGTATCGCAGCGCGTCGACCGCGGCGTCGACGGACTCGACCGCGACGGCGTCCGCCGCCGGTCCCAGCGCCGCGGCGACCGCGTCCTCGTACCCGGTCTCGACGCCCAGCAGCGCCGCGAGCGACCCCACGACACCGACACCGTCCGCCGCCAGCAGCGCGCCCGCGCCGTCCTTGCGGTCCAGGCTCAGCTCGAGCGCCTCGATGCGCGCGCTCCACGTGGCGCGCTCCTGGTCCGCGGCGGACGCGTCGGCCTCCAGCCGGGTCACGGCGGCGCTGGTGCGCTCGACCTCGTCCGCCGCGGCCTCGTGCTCGGCGTCGAGTCCCTCCTCGCCCTCCTCGGCCCCGACCACCTGGGTCTCCAGCACCGCGAACTCGGTGCGTGCCTGCGCGCCCCGGTGCTCGGCCTCCGCGAGCGACTCGCGCAGCCGACCGATCTCCGCCTCGGCCGCCTCGACGCGCGTGCGTTGCGCGGCGACCTGGCCCGCGAGGCGCGCGAGGCCCTCACGCCGGTCCGCCGCGCCGCGCAGGAGGGTCGCGACCGCGCGCTCGGCCTCCCCCGCGGACCGCTCGACGTCCTCGCGCTCCGCGACCGCCGCGGCGAGCGCCTCGCGCGCACGAGCGACGTCGGCCTCGAGCTCGGCCTCGGTCGCGCGCACGCGCTCCGCCTGGGCCTCGAGCTCGTCGGGGTCCTGGCCACGCGGGGCGGGCTCCGGGCGGCCGAGCAGACGCACGCGCTCCTCCGCGAGCGTCTGCGTGCCGCGCAGCCGCTCGCGCAGGGACGAGAGCCGGAACCAGACGTCGGTCGCGGCGCCGAGGGCGGGCGCGGCCTCGGCGGCCTCGTGCTCGAGCCGGCCGAGCGTGTCGCGCGCGGCCGCGAGCGCGCGCTCCACGTCGGCCTGCTGCGCCCGCAGCGCCGCCTCGTCGGCGATCTCCTGCTCCAGCGTCGCGGTGAGCTGCGCGAGGTCGTCGGCGAGCAGGCGGGCCCTCGCGTCGCGCAGGTCCGCCTGGATCGTCGCGGCCTTGCGGGCGATCTCGGCCTGCCGGCCCAGCGGCCCGAGCTGGCGGCGGATCTCCGTCGTGAGGTCCGCGAGCCGCGTGAGGTTGGCCTGCATCGCGTCCAGCTTGCGGAGCGCCTTCTCCTTGCGCTTGCGGTGCTTGAGGACGCCCGCGGCCTCCTCGACGAACCCGCGCCGGTCCTCGGGCGTCGCGCGCAGGACGGCGTCGAGCTGCCCCTGCCCGACGATCACGTGCATCTCGCGCCCGAGGCCGGAGTCGGAGAGGAGGTCCTGGATGTCCAGCAGGCGGCACGGGGAACCATTGATCGCGTACTCGGAGCCGCCGCTGCGGAACAGCGTGCGAGAGATCGTCACCTCGGTGTAGTCGATCGGCAGCGCGCCGTCGGTGTTGTCGATCGTCAGGGAGACCTCGGCACGGCCCAGCGGCGGGCGCCCCGCCGTCCCGGCGAAGATGACGTCCTCCATCTTGCCGCCGCGCAGGGTCTTGGCGCCCTGCTCCCCCATGACCCACGCGAGCGCGTCGACGACGTTGGACTTGCCCGAGCCGTTCGGCCCGACGACGCACGTGACACCGGGCTCGAAGCTCAGCGTCGTCGCGGACGCGAACGACTTGAAGCCGCGCAGCGTCAGGGTCTTGAGGTGCACGCACCCGAGCCTAGTGCGGTGCTCCCACGATCCTGCGGACGTCCGGGACCGGCCGTGGCGGCGCGGCTGGAGACGGAGCGAGGGGCGGGCCGTGGCGTGGCGGGTGGCGAGGAGAACGCACCGGGAGCGCGAGGAACGAGCGCGAAAGACCCGCCCCGCCCCTCGCGCAGTGGCGGCGGGGGCGAGGCGGGCGCAGCGGGAGGGCCTCAGCCGAGCTCGGGGAACCAGAGCGCGATCTCGCGCGCGGCGGACTCGGGCGAGTCCGAGCCGTGCACGAGGTTCTGCTGGACCTTGAGGCCCCAGTCGCGGCCGAGGTCGCCGCGGATCGTGCCGGGGAGGGCCTCCGTCGGGTTCGTCGCGCCGGCGAGCGAGCGGAAGCCGGGGATGACGCCCTGGCCCTCGGCGACGACCGCCAGGATCTTGCCCGAGAGCATGAAGTCGACGAGCGGCTGGTAGAACGGCTTGCCCTCGTGCTCCGCGTAGTGCGCGGCGAGCAGCTCCGGGGTGGCGTCGAGCAGGCGCACGGCCACGAGGGTGTAGCCCTTGGCCTCGACGCGACGCAGGATCTCGCCGGACAGGCCGCGGCGGACGCCGTCGGGCTTGACGAGGATGAGGGTGCGCTCGATGGTCTCGGTCAGTGCGGGTGCGACGTCGGTCATGGTCGCCGAGCCTACCGGCCGGACGGACGTGCGCGTCGCCGCGCCCACCAGCGGCGCGCGGGGCGGGCTCGCCCGTCCTCAGTCGGCGTTCGGTGCCGTCTCGGGGTGCTCGGCGTCGTACGCCGCGCGCTCGCGGTCGATGCGTCCGCCCAGCCGGATCGAGACGACCCACAGGGCGACGAACAGGCCGCCGACGACGAACATCATGGGCACCACGAGCCCGAAGGCCAGGACCGGCACCTGGACGACCGACCCGGCCACATAGCCGCCGGGCGTGCCGACCGTGCGCGAGAGGACCACGAGCACGACCGCGAGGGCGCCGCCCACGAGCCAGATCGACGTCGCGCTCGGCAGCTCGAGCGGCCCGCGCGAGTAGGGCACGTCCCGCAGGCCGTACGCGACGAGCGTGGCGAACACCACGAGGAACGCCTCGAGGAGGAGCGTGGTCGAGGCGAACTGGACCTTCGCGGGCTTCTTGGGCTTGATGCGGTCGCCCGGGGACGGGCGCACCGGGCCCGCCGCACGGCCGTAGCGGGACGGCTGCGCGGCGGGCTGCGACGGCGGGGTGCTCACCCGGTCAGGATACCGGCGCGCCGTCGCGCTCCCGGCCCTCCGACCGGTCGTCCCCGGCGTCGGGACCAGCCGTGGGCACGACGACCGCGCCGGTGTCCGCCGTGCCGTCCGCGGCCTGCGCCGGGGCGTCCTCGACGAGGTCGCCGTGGTCCGCGACGGCCTCGCCGCGCGCGACCATCCCGGCCACGTCGGAGAGCTTGACCTCCCGCAGGAACAGCGCGAGGACGAACCCCACGAGCACGAGCGGGACGAGGTACCAGAAGGCGGGGGCGAGCGCGTCCGTGAACGCGTCGACGACGCCCGTGTGGATCGGCTCGGGGAGCTGCTGCACCATCTCCGGCGTGAGCGACGAGCCCTCGGCCCCGGCCGGGGCCGAGCCCGCGGGCAGCCCGGCGAAGACGCCCTCGAGGTTGTCGGCAAGACGCGACGTGAAGATCGTGCTGAACAGCGCCGTCCCGACGGCCGCACCGATCTCGCGGAAGAAGTTGTTGGCGCTCGTCGCCGTCCCCAGCTCGTGCGGGTCGACGGCGTTCTGGACCGCGAGGACGATCGTCTGCATCACGAGGCCCATCCCGGCCCCCATGACGAAGATCATGGCGCCGAAGAGCCACATCGACATGTCCCCGGTGATCCGGGTGAGCCAGATCATGCCCGCGGCGGTGACGGCCAGACCGACCACCGGGAAGATCTTGTAACGCCCGGTCTTGGTGATCGCGATACCCGAGCCGATGGCCGTGAGCATGACGCCGGCCATCATCGGCAGGAGCAGGAAGCCGGACTCGGTCACGCCCGCGCCGGTCGACATCTGGAGGAACGTCGGCAGGAACGCGAGCGCGGAGAACATGCCCATCCCCAGCACGAGGCCGATGAGCGTCGCGATCGTGAACGTCCGGTTCTTGAACAGGTGCAGCGGGAGCAGCGGCTCCTCGGCGCGGTTCTCGACCACGATGAACGCCGCGACGGAGACGACCACGGCGGCCACGAGGCCCAGGAGCCACGGGTCCGACCAGTCGTAGCCGCGCGAGCTGGTGAGCGACTCCCAGCTCGTGACGAGCACGATGCCGGAGGTGGCGACGACGAGGAAGAAGATGCCGGCGACGTCGATCTTGCGGCCGGAGCGGTGCGAGGGGAGCTTGAGCGCGACCCACGCGACGACGAACGCCGCCACGCCGATCGGGACGTTGATCCAGAACGCCCAGCGCCAGCCCGGGCCCTCGGTGAACCAGCCGCCGAGGAGCGGGCCGATCACCGCCGCGATGCCGAACAGGGCGCCCATGGGGCCCATGTACTTGCCGCGGTCCTTGGCGGGCACGATGTCGGCGATGATCGCCTGCGAGAGGATCATGAGCCCGCCGCCGCCGAGGCCCTGCACACCGCGCCACGCGACGAGCTCGGGGAACGACTGCGCGAAGCCCGCACCGGCCGACGCGATCGTGAACAGCCCGATCGCGACGAGGAACGGCCAACGACGACCCCAGAGGTCGCCGAACTTGCCGTAGAGGGGCATGACGATCGCGATCGCCAGGATGTAGGCGGTGATGACCCAGCCCTGGTGCTCGACGCCGTGGAGCTCGCCGACGATCGTCGGCATCGCGGTACCGACGATCGACTGGTCGAGCGAGGACAGGAACATCGACGCCATGAGCGCGCCGAAGATCACCCACACGGTGCGCGGGGTGAGCACGACGAGCGGCTTGCCGCCGTCGACGGTCGGTGCTGCGGTGGTGGAGGCCATGAGGATCCGGTTCGGTCGGGACGGGCGGGAGCGCGCCGACGGGCGCGGCCCGTCGTCGGGTGGGGAGCTGGTGAGGCGATGGTGCGGTGGCCCCGGGGGGGCGTGCGGCTAGCGAGCCGCGGGATCGGGGGCGCGCGAGTCCTGGAGCAGCGCGCGGAGCTGTCCGACGACGGTCGGCAGGTGGTCCACCGGCTCGCCCTCGCGGTCGCGCTGCTGCCACTCGAGAGTGCTCGCGCGCAGCAGGCTCATGACCACCAGGGCGAGGAGCTCGGGGTCGGGGACGAACGGGCGCACCGCACGGCGCGCGGCGAACATCTCGACGAGCTCGGCGCGGTGGCCGTCGACCCACGCGACGTGGCGCGCCACGAGGTGCGGCTCGCGCTGGACGAGCTCGAGCGTGCGCGCCATGCGCTCGGGCGTGACGACCTGGTGCCCCAGCACGTCGGCGACGACCACCTCGAGGTCGTCGAGCAGCGCCCCCGTGGGACCGCCCTCGACGAAGGTGACGACGACCTCCGGTCGGACGGAGAAGTCCTCGAGGCCGAGCACGGCGTCGTCCTTGGAGGGGAAGTAGTTGAAGAACGTGCGCGGCGAGACGCCGACCTCGGCGCAGATGTCCTCGACCGTCACCGCGTCGAGGCCGCGCTCCAGGACGAGCGCCTGCGCCGCCTCGACGAGCGCCTCACGCCGCGCGCGCTTCTTGCGCTCGCGGAGCCCACCGGGCGTCGGCGCGAGACATGCGGCGGCCCGCTCGACCACCGAGGGTCGAGCGGGCACGTCGGGGAGAGTCGTGGGCACGAGGACCATTCTTGCACCCTGTGCAATATTGCACCAGCTGCAATATTGCGTGACGGCGGTCACACGGCCTGGCTCAGACCTCGCCGAACCCGCCCTCCACCGCGTCCACGACGGCCGCCACCGCGTCGGCGGCCTGGGGCCCCTCCCCCGTCACGGTGAGCTCCTGGCCGCCGGTCGCGCCGAGCTTCATGAGCTCGAGCACGCTCGCCCCGTTGACGCCGTCGATCACCACGCTCGCGTCGAAGCCCGCGACGAGACGGGCCAGCACCGCCGCCGGTCGCGCGTGGAGCCCGAGCGGGTTCCGCAGCGTGACGACGGCGCGCGCCGCGCCCTCCGCGGCGGGCACGGCGTCGGCGACCGAGCCTCCGCTCTGCGGAGCGCCGGCAGCGACCGCGAACGTGCCGCCCGCGTGCTCGGCGGACGCGAGCACCTCCGCGACGTCCCCGCCGCCGTGGGCGGTCACCGCCGCCGCGACGGCGCCCTCGACGAACGGGGCGTCGGCGAGCCGGACCCTCCCGTCGTACCCGTCCTCCATGTCGAGCACGGACTCGACCGTCATGACGGCCGAGCCGAGGTCGGCGAGCACGACCACACCGTCCGCGACGCCGAGCGCCTCCTCGAGCGCGGCCGACACCCGGTCGTAGCTCGTGCCGAGCCCGCCGTCGTCCGTCCCGCCCGCGGCGAGCAGGAGCACGCCGGGCGCCATCTGCGCGGAGAGCTCGACCGCACCCTGCGCGAGCCGCTGCGAGTGCGAGACGAGGACGAGCGCCACGCGCGCCCGCGCCCCGACCGGCGCGGCGGCGCCGCTCACGCGGTCGCCGCGTCGTGCGCGGCCTCGAGAAGGATGGCCGTGGAGGTCGCACCCGGGTCCTGGTGCCCGGCGCTGCGCTCCCCGAGGTAGCTCGCGCGGCCCTTGGTCGCGACGAGCGGGATCGTCGCCTCGGCGCCCGCACGGGCCGCCCGCGCCGCCGCGGCGAGCACGTCGGCGGTCGACGCCCCGGCGTCGGCCGCCGCCTCGGCGGCGTCGACCGCCGGCTGCCAGGCGTCCACCATCGTCTTCTCCCCGACCTGGGCCTTCCCGCGCGCGGTGATGCCCTCCAGCGCGCCCTCGAGAAGTGCGACGACCCCGTGCGCGTCGAGCTCGGCGAGGCCCGTCACCTTCGCGGCACGGAGGTAGGCGGTGCCGTAGAGCGGCCCCGAGGCACCGCCGACGGACGACATGAGCGTCGTGGCCACGAGCTTGAGCACGTCGCCGATCTGGCCCGGCGGCTGCTCTCCGGCAGCCGCCCCGTCGAGCTTGACGACCACCGCGCGGAACCCTCTGTCGAGGTTCTCGCCGTGGTCGCCGTCACCGATCTGGCGGTCCAGCTCGGTCAGCTCGTCCCGCGCCGCCGCGATGCGCTCCGCGCTCAGCCGGGTCCACCGGGCCGCCCAGGCCACGTCCAGCGTCATGCCCCACCTCTCCTCGCCGTCGAGCCGGCGGTCCGCCGGCTCTCGGAGACTGCACGAAAGGGCACCGCCTCACCAGCGCAGCGCAGCCGTGTGGACGGGAGCGTCCCACAGGGCGGTGAGCTCGTCGTCCAGGCGCAGCACGGTGACGGACGCACCCTGCATCTCCAGCGACGTGACGTAGTTGCCGACGAGCGAGCGCGTCACCCGTACGCCGCGCCCCTCGAGCAGCCTCCTCGCCTGACGATAGACGACGTACAGCTCGGACAGCGGCGTACCGCCCATTCCGTTAACGAACAGCAACACGTCCTCGCCGTCGGCGAGGCCCAGGTCGTCCGCCACCGGGTCGACGAGCCGCCGCGTGATCTCGTCGGCCGACGCGAGCGGGATGCGGTGGCGTCCGGGCTCGCCGTGGATGCCGATCCCGATCTCGACCTCGTCGTCGCCCAGGTCGAAGCTCGGCTTGCCGACGTGCGGGACCGTGCATGCCGTGAGCGCGACGCCCATCGAGCGCACGTTCGCGACGACGCGGCCCGCGATCTCCGTCACCGCGCCCAGGTCGTCGCCCCGCTCGGCGGCGGCACCGGCGATCTTCTCGACCGCGACCGTGCCCGCGACGCCGCGTCGGCCGGCGGTGTACAGCGAGTCCTCGACCGCGACGTCGTCGTTGACGAGGATGCTCGTGACCTGCGTGCCCTCCGCCTCGACGAGCTCGACCGCCGTCTCGAAGTTCAGCACGTCGCCCGTGTAGTTCTTCACGATGGCGAGGACGCCCGCGCCCGAGTCGGCGCCGAGCATCGCGGGGACGATCTGGTCCGGTGTCGGCGAGGTGAAGACGGCGCCGGGCACGGCGGCGTCGAGCATGCCCAGCCCGACGAAGCCCGCGTGCAGCGGCTCGTGTCCCGAGCCGCCACCCGAGACCAGGCCGACCTTCCCGGGGACCGCTCCCCCGGCGCGCGACACGTAGGGCGGCGCGACGTGCACCTCCACGAGGTCCGCGTGCGCCTGGCCGAAGCCCTCGAGGGACTCCGTCACGGCGTCCTGGGGATCGTTGAGCAGCTTCTTCACCGGTCATCCCTCCATCGGTCCGTGCGCCCGGGGACCCGGACGCCGACGCCCCCGCCCGGCGTGCCCGTCGCCGTCGTCGCCTCCATCAAACACCCGGGCGCACCGGGCCGCGCGAGATCCCCGGACGGACGGCGCTCCGCCGGAGCGGAGCGCCGCGCGCCGGCCCGGGAGGTCAGCCCCGCCCGAGCAGGATCCGCGCGTCGGCGACCGTGACCACGGAGCCCGTGACGAGCACGCCCGAGCTCGTCCCGACACCCACCGTGTCGTCCCGCTCCGCGAGGTCGACCGCGACCTGGAGCGCCTCGTCGAGCCGCTCGGTGCTGTGCACACGGTCCTCGCCGAACACGTCCGCGGCGAGCTCGGCGAGGTCCGTCGGGTCGGCCGAGCGCTCCGAGCTGTTGCGCGTCACGACGACCTCGGACAGCACCGGCTCGAGCGCCGCGAGGAGCGGCTCGGCGTCCTTGTCCGCCATGATCGCGACGACCCCGACGAGGTGGCGCAGGTCGAACGCCTCGCCGAGCGCGGCCGCGAGCGCCTCCGCCCCCGCGGCGTTGTGCGCCGCGTCGACGAGGACGGTCGGGCTGGACCGCACGACCTCGAGCCGGCCCGGCGACGTGACGTCCGCGAACGCCGCCTCGACGAGCGGTCCGTCGAGCGCGCGGCCGCCGAGGAACGCCTCCACCGCCCCGAGCGCGAGGAGCGCGTTGTGCGCCTGGTGCTCGCCGTGCAGCGGGAGGAACACCTCGGTGTAGAGCGCGGCGGGCGTGCGCAGGTCGAGGAGCTGGCCGCCGACCGCGACCTGGCGCGCGGCGACGTCGAGATCCACGCCCTCACGCAGCAGGCGCGCGCCGACGCGCTCCGCGCGGGCGCGCAGCACCTCCTCGACCTCCGGGCGCTGCGCCGCGGAGACGACGGTCGCGCCCTCCTTGACGATGCCCGACTTGACGGTCGCGATCTCCTCGAGCGTGCTGCCGAGCCAGCGCTCGTGGTCGAGCGCGACGGGCGTCACGACGGCGACCTCGGCGTCGACCACGTTGGTCGAGTCCCACTCGCCGCCCATGCCGACCTCGACGATCGCGACGTCGACGGGCGTGTCCGCGAACGCGGCGAACGCCACGCCCGTGAGCACCTCGAAGAAGCTGAGCTGCGACTGCCCGGCCTCGGCGAGCTCGGCGTCGACCACCTGCACGTACGGGTAGACGTCCTCCCACACCTCGACGAACCGGCGCGCCGAGAGGGGTTCGCCGTCCACGACGATCCGCTCGGTGACGCTCGTCAGGTGCGGGCTCGTGAACAGGCCGGTGCGCAGGCCGTGCTCGCGCACCAGGCGCTCCGCGACGCGCGCGGTGCTCGTCTTGCCGTTGGTCCCGGTGAGGTGGATGGTCCGGAACGCGTGCTGCGGGTCCCCCAGCAGCTCGAACAGGCGACGCACCCGGTCGATCGTCGGGTCGAAGTCGTGCTCGGGAGCACGGGACACGATGTGCTGGTAGACGCGCTCGAGGTCCGCCTGCGCGGCAGCGTCCTCCGCCGCCGCGCGGGCGTCCTTCGCGCTCTGCCGGCGCCCGCCGCCGGCACGGGCGGCGCTCACAGGATCACCGCCGTGTCGGGCACGGTGCCCTCGAGCTTCTCGACGCGCACGGCGCGCTCGCCGGTCGGAGAGGTCTCCACGGCGATCTCGACCGCGAGCGTCTCGCGCGCGACGAGCTCGCGGTGCTCCTCGACCGCGACGAGCCACTCGCCCGGCACGTCGAGCGTCAGGCGGATGCGGTCGGCCACGTCGAGCCCGGCCGCCTTGCGCGCGTCCTGCACGTCGCGGATGACGTCGCGCGCGTAGCCCTCGGCGAGCAGCGCGTCGTCGAGCGCGAGGTCGAGGACGGCGAAGCCGCCGCTCGCGAGCACCGCGGCGGCGACGCTCGGCGCCTCGGTGTCGGCCTCGGGACCGCCGGCCCGGGCGGCGGCGACCACCGTCGTCAGCTCGTACTCCGCCGGAAGGAGCGCGACGTCGCCGTCGTCCGTCGTCACGACGACGTCTCCGGCGTCGTCCACGCGCCATGCCCCGGCCTTGGAGGCCTTGATGACGGCCTGGACGCCGCGGCCCAGGCGCGGGCCCGCGGCGCGCGCGTTGACGGCGAGCCGCTGGGTGATGCCGAACCGCTCGGCGGCGTCGGAGTCCGTAGACTCGAGCTCGACCACCTTGACGTTGAGCTCGCGCGCGAGCAGGTCGGTGTACGGGGCGAGCGCCGCCGGGTCGTCCACGACGACCGTGAGGCGCGCGAGCGGCTGGCGCACGCGGAGCTGGTTCGCCTTGCGCAGGCCGAGCGCGGCCGAGGCGACCGCGCGCACCTCGTCCATCGCGGCGACGAGCGCGTCGTCGCGCACGAGGGACGGGTCCGGGACGTGCCGCACGGCCGTGGCGGACGAGCCGTCCTCGCCGACGAACGGCTCCCCGGCGTCCTCGGTGGCCGCGGGCCAGTCCGTGAGGTGCACGGAGCGCCCGCCCGTCAGGCCGCGCCAGACCTCCTCCGCGAGCAGCGGCGCGAGCGGCGCCATGACGCGCGTGAGCGTCTCGAGCGCCGTGTACAGCGTGTCGAACGCGTCGGCGTCCTCCGCCCAAAACCGGTCGCGCTGCGTGCGCACGTACCAGTTCGTCAGGACGTCGAGGTGCTCGCGCACGCTCTCGCACGCGCCCGCGATGTCGTACGCGTCGAGCTGCTCGGTCACGCGCACGACGAGGTCGTGCGTGCGCGCGAGCAGGTAGCGGTCGAGCGCGGGGAGCCCGGCCACGCGCTCGGGCGACACCCGCTGCGCGACGTAGCCGCCGTCGGGCACCGCGGCCCCGGTCCGGGCCTGCGCCTTGGAGGAGTTCGCGTACAGCGTGAAGAAGTAGTACGTGCTCCACAGCGGCAGCAGCACCTGGCGCACCGCGTCGCGGATCCCGTCCTCGGTGACGACGAGGTTGCCGCCGCGCAGGATGGGCGAGCTCATGAGGAACCAGCGCATCGCGTCGGAGCCGTCGCGGTCGAAGACCTCGTTGACGTCGGGGTAGTTGCGCAGCGACTTGCTCATCTTGCGGCCGTCGGAGCCGAGCACGATGCCGTGGGAGACCGCCGAGCGGAAGGCGGGCCGGTCGAACAGCGCCGTCGCGAGCACGTGGAGGGTGTAGAACCAGCCGCGCGTCTGCCCGATGTACTCGACGATGAAGTCGCCGGGGTTGTGGTGCTCGAACCAGTCCGTGTTCTCGAACGGGTAGTGCACCTGCGCGTAGGGCATGGACCCCGAGTCGAACCAGACGTCCATGACGTCCTCGACGCGGCGCATGGTCGAGCGCCCGGTCGGGTCGTCGGGGTTCGGCCGCGTCAGGCGGTCGACGAAGGGGCGGTGCAGGTCGGGCTCGCCCTTCTCGTTGCGCGGGAGCGTGCCGAAGTCGCGCTCGAGCTCGGCGAACGAGCCGTAGACGTCGACGCGCGGGTACTGGGGGTCGTCGGAGCGCCACACCGGCACGGGGCTGCCCCAGAAGCGGTTGCGCGTGATCGACCAGTCGCGCGCGTTCTCGAGCCACTTGCCGAACTGGCCGTGCTGGATGTGGTCGGGCGTCCAGGAGATCTGCTCGTTGAGCTCGACCATCCGGTCCTTGAACTTCGACACCGCGACGAACCACGACGACACGCCCATGTAGATGAGCGGCTGCCGGCAGCGCCAGCAGTGCGGGTAGGAGTGCGCGTACGACTCGCGGCGCAGCAGCACCGTGCCGGCGCTCGTCGCACCGAGCGCGAGGTCCGGCACCTCCTCGCCCCGGGCCGCGGCGGCGTCGTGGCGCGTGCGGCCCTTGAGGTGGTCGATGATGAGGGCGTTCGCGTCGAAGACCTGGAGGCTCTCGTAGTCGACGACGGGGAAGACGAACTTCCCGTCGGACGCGACCGGCAGCACGGGCTCGACGCCCTCGCGGTCCGAGACGACCTTGTCCTCCTCGCCGAACGCGCCGGCGTTGTGCACGAGCCCGGTGCCGTCCGTGGTCGTGACGAAGTCGGCCTCGACGACGCGGTGCGCACCGGCGTGCCCGGCGAAGTAGGAGAACGGCGGCGTGTAGGAGCGCCCGACGAGGTCGGCGCCCGTGAGCCGCTCGACGACCTGCGTCGTCACGTCCTCGACGCCCTCGTCGGCGAGCTCGCGCGCGTACGCCCCAAGACGCTCGGCCGCGATGACGTAGCGCTCCTTGACGCCCGTGAACGACGACTCCACGACGACGTACTCGACGTCCGGCCCGACCATGACGAACAGGTTGGACGGCAGGGTCCACGGCGTGGTCGTCCAGATGAGCGCGAGCTCGCCCGTCTCGAGCCGGAAGCCGACGGTGACGGCCGGGTCCTGGCGGACCTGGTACACGTCCTCGTCCATGCGCAGCTCGTGGTTGGACAGCGGCGTCTGGTCGTTCCAGCAGTAGGGCAGCACACGGAAGCCCTCGTAGACCAGGCCCTTGTCGTAGAGCTGCTTGAACGCCCACAGGACCGACTCCATGAAGGTCGGGTCGAGCGTCTTGTAGTCGTGCTCGAAGTCGACCCAGCGCGCCTGGCGGGTCACGTAGTCGCGCCACTCGCTCGTGTACTTGAGCACCGACGCGCGGCACGCGTCGTTGAACCGTTCGATCCCCAGCTCGAGGATCTCCTCCTTGGTCTTGATCCCGAGCTGGTCCATCGCCTCGAGCTCCGCCGGCAGGCCGTGGGTGTCCCAGCCGAAGCGGCGCTCGACGTGCTTGCCGCGCATCGTCTGGTAGCGCGGCACGACGTCCTTCGCGTAACCGGTGAGCAGGTGCCCGTAGTGGGGCAGGCCGTTGGCGAAGGGCGGGCCGTCGTAGAAGACGAACTCGTTGCTGCCGTTGTCGCCCGCGGGGTTGCGCTCGACCGAGGCGCGGAAGGTGTCGTCCGCGTCCCAGTAGGCGAGCACGTCGCGCTCGATGGCGGGCAGGTCGGGAGAGGCGGGGACGCCGAACGCGGCTCCGGGGTGCGGGGCGCCCGAGGGGGTGGCGGCGGACGAGGGTGCGCGGTGCAGCGGGTAGGCCATGGTCTCGAGGACTCCGGTGGGTAGCGGCCGGCGGGTTCGTCCGCCGTGGTGGTACGGGTCGGTCGTGCTCTCCTGCGAGGACGACTCCCCCACCAGGGGCGGGCTCGCCGCGGTACCACCTCGCTTGCCGGCGTCGTCCCCCGGTGCCCGACGCCGTCGGGCCCGGCGGGCGGTCACCGACCGCTCGTCGCAGGCTGTGACGGGCCCACCCGTCCGGTTCTAGTGAGGACCTGGCCGCCGGGCCGTCAGGCCTGCCCGACGGCGCGGGTCCCGTTCTTCCGGAGGCTCGCCGGTGATGGCCGGGTCGACGCCTGTGGGTCCATGGTAACCAGTCCGTCGCAGGGCGCGCCCGGGTCAGGACCGGTCCCACCCCTCCACCCGGGCCCCCGCCCTCGAACATCCGGCACGCCGTCTGCGACACGTGCCGCTGCTGGTCGCGCGTCACGGGTGCGAGCAGGTCCTCGCACCAGACCTCCAGGTGCTCGTCGAGATCGGTCGGGAGTCCGTCGGGTGTCGGCAGGCTCCGTTCGTCGGGAGCCCCGAGCGTCCCACGGGCCACCGACACCGTCTGGGGTCGTCAGCGCCGCGTCTTCGCGCGGCGACGCGCGGTGTAGGCGTCGATGTCGCGCGCCACGAGCCACTCGAGCGTGAGGGGCGGCGGTGACGCCACGGCAGGCTGCGCCGGGTGGGCGGCACCGGGCCCGACCACGGCGGTGGCCGTCGCCGCGGGCGGGCGGGCGGCCGCGGACGACGGCGTGGCGAGCGGTGGCGTCGTCGTCGGACGGTAGCGGGGAATGCTCGGGGGAACGTACATGGTGGTCTCGCGTCCTGTGCTCGGCGGGCGTCCGGAGGTGCAGACCCGGGCGTCGCGCGGGACTCATCGATGAGTCCGTGGCACGAGACCGGCGACCGTCACGCCCCTTCGCCAGGAGGGAGGGGCGGGAGGCTGCTCGCGGACACCAGGTCGAGGCTGCGCAGGGCGCCGCGAGCCCTCAACAACAGGTGGCGGAGGCGACCGGCGGGCGCGCGGGGACGAGCGTGCTGCTCGTGGGCCGCGCGGAGGTCACGCGGCCATGGTGCCAGCCCGCCTCCGCACGGGCAACCTCCGGTCCACGGTCCGGACGCCGGTCCCGTCAGCCGACGCGGACGGTGACCTCGTGCCACCCCGACGCGCCGTCGGGCGCGGGCGGGGCGACGTCGGCGGTCTGCGTGCGGCCGTCGGCGTCGGTCGCGCGGACCGTCAGGCGGTGCTCTCCCGGCGTCGCGTCCCACGCGTACGACCACTGCCGCCACGTGTCGGGACCCACGGTGTCGGCGAGCGTCGCCGAGCGCCACGGTCCGTCGTCGACCTGGACCTCCACGCCCGAGATGCCCGTGTGCTGCGCCCAGGCGACGCCCGCGACCGCCACAGCGCCCGTGGCCACGGCAGTCCCCGCGCGCGGCGTGTCGACGCGCGACGCGATCTTGATCGGGCCGCGCTCCGACCAGCCGCGCGTGGACCAGTACGCGACGTCGTCGGCGAACGTCGTGACCTTGAGCTCGGTGACCCACTTGGTCGCCGACACGTACCCGTACAGGCCCGGGACGACGAGCCGCGCGGGGAACCCGTGCTCCGCGGGCAGGGGCTCACCGTTCATGCCGACCGCGAGCAGGCAGGCCCGCTCCGGATCGCTGAGCACGTCGAGCGGGGTGCTCGCCGTCCAGCCGTCGGCGCTCGTGGAGAGCACCATGTCCGCCGCGTCGCGGACGCCCGCGCGCGCCAGCAGGTCGCGCACCGGGTACCCGAGCCACCGCGCGTTGCCTACGAGGTCGCCGCCGACCTCGTTCGACACGCACGTGAGCGTCACGTGGTGCTCGGTGAGCGGGAGCGCGAGGAGCTCGTCGAGCGTGAGCTCGAACGGCTCGTCGACGAGACCGGTCACGCGCAGCGTCCACGAGGCAGGGTCGACCTGGGGCACGCGCAGCGCGGTGTCGATCCGGTAGAAGTCGCCGTTCGGCGTCACGTACGGCGCGAGTCCGGGGACCCGCAGGTCCGCCCCGGCGGGGACTGCCGGCGCCGGCGTCGCCGGGGGTGGCAGCCGCAGCGCCTCGCGCGCGGCCGTGACGGCGCGCGACCCGGCGGACACCGCGCGGGACGTCGCGAGCGCGACGACGCCCGCCGCGGCGGCCAGGCCGGTGACGAGGAGGAAGCGTCGCCGGTCCATCGACGCACGTCCGGAGCCGGTGCCCGCCCCGCCGCCGTCGCGGCCCGCACCGACGAAGGAGGCCTGGGCGGGCCCGCGCAGCGGAGCGAGCGACGCGCGCAGCAGCAGGATCGCGGCGCCCACCCCGACGAGCGAGGGCAGCGCCCACGCGACGCTCGCTCCCGGCCGGGTCGCGGCCACGACCGCGGCCACCGCTCCCACGCCGCCCAGGAGCGCCGCGCCCCACGGCGGACGGCGCAGCTCGAGCCAGCCGGCGAGCGCCGCGCCCGCCGCGAGCACGACCACCATGCCGCCGAGCAGCACCGCCTTGTCGGCCGTCCCGAACGCCGCGACCGCCCAGTCCTTGACCGGCCCGGGGACGGCGTCGACCACCCCGGCCCCGGCGGCGAACAGCGGGCTGGACCCCGGCCCGACGAGCGCCGCGACGAGCTCGGCGGCCGCGAACCCGACGGCCGCGCACACGATGCCCGCGAGCGCCGCGAGCGCCGGGGCACGACGGGTGGAGTCGCTCATGCCCCCCAGCCTGGCACGCGCTGCCGCGCGGCGGCGTCCTCCGGGCGCGGCACGCGCGCGAGGTCCGACTGACCGATCCACACGGGCAGCTCGCGCCGAGCCTCGGAGGGCCCGACGAGCACGACGTCGCCGGCGCGGAGCGCACCGTCCCACGAGGTGTCGCCCCGCCACACGCGGGTCAGGGCGCGCAGCCCGGACCGGACCACGACCACCGGCTCGAGGCCCGGGTCGACGTCGCACAGGTCGGCGTCTCCCGCCCGCACGACGAGCCACCACCGCGAGACCCGGCGCTCGACGTCGTCCAGCCGGAACTCGACCGCCGTGGGCTCGCGCGGCCAGACGTCCGTGGGGACGGTGCGCCGGACGTCCCAGAAGAGCAGGTGGGGGTCCAGGTCGTCGTCACCCAGGTCGGCGATCCAGCGGGCGCCCCACGCGCCGAGCGACTCGACCACGGGACGGAGCTCCTCGCCCGCGGCCGTCAGGCGGTAGGTCGGCCGCCCGTCGACCTCGTCGCGCCGCACGACGCCGGCGCGCTCGAGCGTGCGCAGCCGCTTCGCGAGCAGCGCGGGTGACATCCGGGGGTTGCCGCGCCGCAGCTCGTTGAAGTGCGTGCTGCCCGCGAGCAGCTCGCGGACGACGAGCAGGGTCCAGCGCTCGTCGAGCACGTCCATGGCCTTCGCCACCGGGCAGAACTGGCCGTATCCCGCCATCGCCGCCTCCTCGATCGCTCCTCCAGCAGACACCCGCGGGACCGTCCGGCGCCAGGGGGCCGCGCGTCCCGGGCACTACAGATCCGGTACTGGATGGCTCCTGGAGGGAGGCCGATCCTGAGGGGACGTGACCCACCGCAGGTCCGCGATCGCGGACCGGACAGCAGGAGAAGCACATGACGGACACCGTGGTCCTCTCGGACCTCAAGGCCAAGCACCGCGCGGTATGGGCGTCCGGGGACTACCCGGCGGTCGCCGAGCTGGTGCGCGAGCTCGGCGAGACCCTCGTCGACGTGGCGGGCGTGCGCGCGGGGCAGCGCGTGCTGGACGTCGCCGCGGGCACCGGCAACGCGGCGATCGCAGCCGCACTCGCGGGCGCCGACGTCGTCGCCTCGGACCTCACCCCGGAGCTGCTCGACGTCGGCCGGCGCGCGGCCCAGGAGCGCGGAGCCCGGCTCGCGTGGGAGCAGGCCGACGCGGAGGCGCTGCCGTACGCCGACGCGTCGTTCGACGTCGTGCTGTCGTGCATCGGCGCGATGTTCGCGCCGCAGCACCAGGCCACGGCCGACGAGCTGGTCCGCGTGCTCCGCCCGGGCGGCACGCTCGCCCTCGCGAGCTGGACGCCCGGAGGGTTCATCGGGCAGATGTTCGCGACGATGAAGCCGTTCGCGCCGGCACCGCCGCCCGGCGCGCAGCCGCCGCCCCTGTGGGGCGACGAGGAGCACGTCCGGGCGCTGCTGGGCGACCGCGTGCACGACGTGCGCACCCGGACGCGACGGCTGCCGGTGACGCTCTTCCCGGACGGCGAGGCCTTCCGGGCGTACTTCGCGGACCGCTACGGGCCGACGATCGCGGTGCGCCGCAGCCTCCGCGACGACCCCGAGCGGCTGGCGCAGCTCGACCAGGCGCTCCGCGAGCTCGCCGACCGCGCGCTCGAGGAGGGCGTGATGGGGTGGGAGTACCTGCTCCTCACCGCGACACGCTCCTGAGGCGTCCTGGCGTCAGGCGTCCCGGTGCTCCTCGGCGGGCGCCGGGACGCCCTTCGGGACGAGCGGCGCGCGCCACAGCGAGTACGTCGACGCCTGGGCGACGGGGCGCAGGACGAGCGAGTCGATGTTGACGTGGTGCGGGCGCGTGACGGCGAACGTCACGACGTCCGCGACGTCGTCGGCGGTCAGCGGGTCCACGACCCCCTCGTACACGGCATCGGCGCCGGCCTGGTCGCCGTGGTACCGGTTGAGCGAGAACTCCGGCGTGCGCACGAGGCCGGGCGCGATCTCGATGACGCGGATCGGCTCCCCGACCAGCTCCAGGCGGAGCGTCTTCGCGACGCCGAGCAGCGCGTGCTTCGACGCGACGTAGCCGGAGCCGCCGACGTACGTGTCGTGGCCCGCGGTGGACGTCATGAGCACGACGTCGCCGCGGCGCGAGGCGCGCAGGAGCGGCAGGAACGCCTTCGTCACGCGCACCGTGCCGAGCACGTTCGTCTCGTACATCGCGCGCCACTCGTCGATCTTCGCCTCGTCCACGTGGTCGACCCCGAGGCCGAAGCCGGCGATGTTGAGCAGCGCGTGCACCGGGCCGCGCGCGCCCGCCTCCGCGACGAGGCGCGCGACGTCGTCGTCGGACGTCACGTCGCCCGCCACGGGGTGGGCGCCCGTGCGCTCCGCGACCTCGGCGAGCCGGTCCGCACGCCGCGCGAACGCCACGACGTCCCAGCCGCGGGCGCGCAGGAACCGCACGCACGCCTCGCCGATGCCCGACGACGCGCCGGTCACCACCGCGCGCAGCGGTGCGGTCGAGGGGGTCTGGGCAGGCAGGTTCGATGGCTCGGTCACGACGGACACTCTGCCACGGCGGACCGCGAGAAGGACTAGGCTGGCGGAGGACCGCGGGCCCCGCACTGGCCCGTCCGGGCGGCACCGGATCTGTGCCGCGGGTCCGCGCGACGCGAGATGACGCGTCGGTCCCGGCCGGCGCTCGCCGGTCGGCATCGAGAACGCACCGCCGCAGCGGCGTGCCCGCCGAGGGCCGCCGCACCGCGCCCGACCCCGGAGATCTCGCCCGTGCCGTCTTCCCGCACCGTGCACCGCCAGCGCGTCCGCCCCGCCGCCCTCGCGCTCCCGACCGCCACGCTCGCCCTGCTGCTCGCCGCCTGCTCGTCGGGCACCACATCCGGTGCCGACCCGACCGCGGGCGGTGACGCCCCGCCGTCGGGCGGTGGAGCGGCGACGACCTACCCGCTCACGCTCGACGACTGCGGGTTCGAGGTGACGTTCGACGCCGCGCCCGAGCGCGTGGTGACGATCAAGTCGAGCACCACGGAGATGCTGCTCGCTCTCGGGCTCGGCGACCGCATCGTCGCGAGCGCGTTCCCCGACGGCCCGGTCCCCGCGTCCCTCGCCGACGCGGCGGCGGACGTCCCCGCGGTCGTGGAGCCGCTGTCGGACAAGGTCCCCGGCGCCGAGGCGGTGCTGGAGACCGAGCCCGACCTCGTCTACGCGGGCTGGGAGTCGAACCTCACGGCCGACGGCGCGGGCGACCGCGAGACGCTCGCGCGGCTCGGCGTCGCGACGTACGTCTCCCCCGCCGCGTGCAAGGCGCCGGAGTACATGCCGGACCCGCTGACCTTCGACGACGTGTTCGCCGAGATCACCGAGGTCGGCACGATCTTCGACGCGCAGGACGCTGCGACGGAGCTCGTCGCGCAGCAGCGCGCGACGCTCGACGGCGTCGCCCGGGACGAGCGCGGGCTGACGGCCCTGTGGTACTCGTCCGGGGACGACATCCCGTACGTCGGCGCGGGCATCGGCGCGCCGCAGATGATCATGGACGCCGTCGGGCTGGAGAACGTCGCGGGCGACGTGCACGACACCTGGACCGCGTTCGCGTGGGAGGAGGCGATCGCGGCGGACCCCGACGTCCTCGTCCTCGTCGACGCCGCGTGGAACACGGCCGAGGCCAAGATCGAGCGGCTCGAGTCCAACCCGGCGACGACCGAGATGACCGCGGTGCGCGAGGGCCGCTACCTGACGATCCCGTTCCCGGCGACCGAGGCCGGCGTGCGCAACGTCGACGCCGTCGTGGACCTCGCCGCGCAGCTGGAGGCGCTCGACCTGTGACCACGCTGCGCACCCGGCCCGCCCCCGTGCCCCCCGTCCGACCGGACGGTCGTGCGGGGTCCCGCGCGCGCCGTGGCGCGGGCTGGTGGGTGCCGGTCGGCGTCGGCGCCCTCGTGGTGACGGTCCTCGTGACGGTGACCATCGGTCCGGCGGACCTCGCGGTCGGGGACGTGTGGCGCTCGGTCGCGACCCACGTCGGGCTCGGCGGGCTGCTCGGCCTCGAGCCGCTGGGAGCGCTGCAGGACGGCATGGTGTGGCAGCTCCGCCTCCCCCGCGTGCTCACCGCCGCGGCGGTCGGCGCCGGTCTGGCCGTGTGCGGCGTCGTCATGCAGTCGCTCACGCGGAACCCCCTCGCGGACCCGTACCTCCTCGGATTGTCGTCGGGCGCGTCGCTCGGCGCGGTGCTCGTGCTGGTCGCCGGGTGGACCGTGCTCCTGCCGGTCGCGGCGTTCGGGGGCGCCGTCCTCGCGCTCGTCGCGGCGCTCGGCCTCGCGGGCGCGCTCGGCGCGCTCACGCCGACGCGGACCGTGCTCGCCGGCCTCGCCGTGAGCCAGCTCGCCGCGGCCGCGACGAGCTTCGTCATCTTCTGGTCCGCGACCGGCGACTCCTACCGCGAGATCCTCTCGTGGCTCATGGGGTCGGTCGCCGGCGCGACGTGGACCTCGGTCGCGGTCGCCGGCGGCGCGACCCTCGTGCTCGGGACGCTGCTCGCCTCGACCGGCTCGGTGCTGGACGCCTTCACGTTCGGCGACACGGCGGCGTCCACGCTCGGGGTCGACGTCGCACGCGTGCGCTGGACGCTGCTCGTGGGCGTCGCTCTGCTCACCGGGGCGCTCGTCTCGCAGTCGGGGTCGATCGGGTTCGTCGGGCTGATCCTGCCCCACGCGGTGCGGTTGCTCACGGGCGCACGGCACCGCCTCCTGCTGCCGCTGTCCGCGCTGTTCGGCGCCACCTTCCTCGCCTGGGCGGACACGCTCGCGCGCACCGTGTTCGCGCCGCGCGAGCTGCCCGTCGGGATCGTCACCGCCGCGATCGGCGCGCCGGTGTTCGCGCTGCTCCTGTGGCGCGGGAGGAAGACCGCATGAGCGAGGCGACGCGCACGACGACGCAGGAGGGCCCCACGGTCGGACCCGACACCGTGCGGGACCACCCCGCTGACGCGGTGGTGCGGAACCCGTCCGGTCAGCAGGGCGCGGCGGGGCTCGACGCCGCGCGCGTGTCGTGGACCGTCGACGGTCGCCTGATCCTCGACGGCGTCGACTGCACCGCCCCGGCCGGTGCGGTGAGCGGGCTGCTCGGTCCCAACGGCTCCGGCAAGTCGACGCTCCTGCGTGTGCTCGCGGGGGTGCGCGCCCCGTCCACGGGGTCCGACGAGGCCGCGCACGCACGCTTCGACGGCGCGGACCTGCTGACGATGCCGCGGCGGCAGCGCGCGCGCGTCCTCGCGCTCGTCGCGCAGGACGCGACGACCGACCTCCCGCTCTCCGTGCTCGACGCAGTGCTCCTGGGCCGCATCCCCCACCGCTCGCTGCTCGCGGGCGACTCCGCGCGCGACCGGGAGGTCGCGACCGCGGCACTCGCCCGGGTGGGCATGGCCGCGTTCGCCGAGCGTGAGGTCGCGACGCTCTCCGGCGGCGAGCGCCAGCGCGTGCACCTGGCGCGCGCGCTCGCCCAGGAGCCCGCGCTGCTCCTGCTCGACGAGCCGACCAACCACCTCGACATCGCCGCGCAGCTCGACACGATGCGCGTCCTGCGCGACCTCGCCGACGACGGCGTGACCGTCCTCGCCGCGCTCCACGACCTCAACCTCGCGGCCCAGACGTGCGACCACGTCGTCGTGCTGGCGGACGGCCGGGTCGTCGCCGCGGGCGACGTGCGCGACGTCCTGGTCCCCGAGGTGCTCGACGCGGTCTACGGCGTGCGGTGCGAGGTGCTCACGCACCCCCGCACGGGACGGCCCGTCCTCACGTTCGCACCGCAGGACTGAGCGACCCGCTCGCGTACCCTCGGCGGGTGCGCCTTTCCCTGGTTCCCCGTCGCGTGGCGACGCCCGGCGCGGCCGGGCTCGCCGTGGCCTGCGTCGTTGCCCTCTCCGGCTGCGCGGTGCTCGACGGCAGGTCCCCGTTCGACACCTCGAACGTCTCGTACGCGGACGTCGAGAGGGCTCTGCCCGCGGTCCAGGACGCGCTGGACGCGGCGGACCTCCCCGTCGAGGTGAGCCTGTACACCGGCGCGAGCAACTGCGAGGGCGCGTGCGACCTGGGCGTCGGGGTGCGCTTGCTCGCGCCCGAGGACGCACGGCCCCCCGAACTGGACCCGGACGCGCTCGCGGCGGTGCTCGTGGTCGTGCTGCCCGAGGTGTCCGGCATGCCGGTCTACGTCGGGGGCGGGATCTCCGACGACGGCGCCGTCGTCGACCTCGAGCCCGCAGTCCGGGCACTCGGGATGGACGAGGCGCCGTTCTCGACCTCGATCGGCGAGCTGCGCATCCCGCAGGACGAGATCGGCACGGCCCTCGACCAGGCCACCGCCCGCCTCGACCGCTGAGCAGTGCCCGGTCAGTAGCCGCGGAGGCGCTCGAGCCGGACGCGCACGGTCACGGAGTAGTCCGCGTGGAAGCCGTCGGGGGTCATGCCGAGGCCGCGGATCCCGTCGTCGTACTTCGCGTCGTACGCGGTGCGCTCGTCGGGAGCGAGGCCGCCGTCGTCGATCGCGGCCGTGCCCGTGAGGACGACGACGTCGTCCCCCGACCGGGTGCTGTTGAGGTGCACCGCGACGCGGTCGTTCCCCCGGACGTTGCGCAGCTTCGCGGTGCGCGGCTGGGACTTGACCACGATCCCGTCGGCTCCGTCCCAGCAGAACCAGACGGGCGTCGGCTGGGGCGCGCCGTCCGGGTCCACCGTCACGAGCCAGATCACCGGCTCGTCGGCGAGACGGGCGGCGGCGCGCGCACCCAGGTCGGTCGCGGTGTCGATCGCGGTCACCGTCACGCCTCCTTCGTGGTCGAGCGCGCCGCGAGACGCGGCAGCTCGATCGCCGGGCAGCGGTCCATGACCATGTCGAGGCCGGCGTCGCGGACCCGGCGTGCGGCATCCTCGTCGATCACGTCGAGCTGGAACCAGACGGCCTTCGCGCCGATCGCGACGGCCTGGTCGGCGACGTCGCCCGCGAGCTCGGAGCGGACGAAGACGTCGACCACGTCGACGGGGAACGGCACGTCGGCGAGCGTCGCGTAACCCTGCTCGCCGTGCACGGTCTGCGCGGCGGGGTGCACGGGGACGATGCGCTTGCCGTGCTGCTGCAGCACGCGCGCCACGCCGTACGCGGCGCGCGACGTGTTGCTCGACAGGCCGACGACGGCCCAGGTCTCGGTGCCCTCGAGCACCCGACGGACGGTCTCCTGCTCGTCGGCCGGCGCGGCCGCTGTGACGTCGCTCATGTCGTGCGCAACCGGGCCCCCGACGCAGCTATTCCACGCGGGACCCGCTGGCCCGGTGCCGGTCAGGGTCGGACGAGAGCGAGCGCGAGGAGCGCGGTGGCCACCGCCCCCGCGACGGTCCGCACGTGGTTCCACGCGAGCCAGCGCGGGAGGAACGCGGCCCACGCGGCGACGAGGTCCGTGGGCCGCTCCGCCGCGGCGTCGAGACGCTCGTTGAGCGGGACGTTGGCCACGGCCGTGACGCCGAGGATCCCGACGGCGGAGACCACCGCGCCCGCGAGCGCCCACCCCGCGCCGGGCGTCCCGACGACCAGGCCGACGACGGCGGCCGCCGCGGGCACGAGCACGCTCGCCGCGAGCAGGACCATGAGCGGCGGCCGCAGCGCGTCCTTGTTGATCGCGACCATGGCCGCAGCCCCGTCGGCAGCGGGGAGGCGGCGCAGGCCGCCCATGACGAACGTGGAGAACGCGAAGAGCACCCCGCCCGCGAGACCGGTCGCGACCGCTCCGGCGACCACGAGCGCGACGAAGGCGCTCACGAGGGCTGCCCGGACGTCGACGTGACCGTCGACCACGTCGCGGCCTCGCGCGCGGCGAACTCCCGGAAGTCCCGCGGGTCCCGGCCCAGCGCCTGGCGGACCCCGTCGGCGACCGGGGTCCCGCGCCCGTCGAGCACCTCGGTGAAGAGGTAGCGCATGAGGCCCACGACGTCGTCGGGCAGCCCGGTCGCCCGCAGCCCCGTGACGAACTCGTCCATGGTGGTCGGCACGAACCGCACGTCGTGCCCGCTCGCGGCCGCGATCTCCGCCACGGCCTCGCCGAACGTGATCGCGCGGGGCCCGGTGAGCTCGTAGACCCGGCCGGCGTGCGCGTCGTCGACGAGCGCCGCGACCGCGACCTCGGCGACGTCCTCGAGGTCGACGAACGGCTCGGCGACGTGGTCCACCGGCAGCGCGAGGACGCCGTCGAGCACGGGCTCGAGCAGGAAGCTCTCGCTGAAGTTCTGGTCGAAGAACGCGCACCGGACCACGGTGCGGCCGGGGAACGCGTCGGCGACGAGCACCTCCGCGCGCTGGGCCTCGACCTCGCCGCGGCCCGAGAGCAGGACGAGCCGGCGCACGCCCGCCTCCCGGGCGAGCGCCGCGAACCGGGCGACGGTCTCGGGGGATCCTGGGATCGCGAGGTCGGGCACGTACACCACGTACACCGCGTCGGCCCCGCTGACGGCGGGGTCCCACGTGGTCTCGTCCTCCCAGTCGAAGCGGACCGTCCCCGATCGCGAGGCGCGCCGCACGGGGACCCCGAGCGCGTCGAGGCGGTCGGCGACCCGTCGGCCGGTCTTGCCCGTCGCGCCGAGGACGAGGACCGGGCCGGGGATCGTGGCATCGGTCGAGGTGGCGCTCGGGGCGGCGGTCGGGCGCGGTGTCGTGGCGCTCATGGCATCTCTCCTGTCGGGTTCGTGCGGGCGGGACGGATGCCAGTCAACCGGGCAGCGGCGAGACGCAACATGGCTCGGACGCTCGCCTCCATACGCGATCGTCTCTGGTCGGAGACCGGGCCCGTGCGTACCCTGACCGCATGGACGTCGTCGCCGGGCTCCTCGACGGGCCTCGTGCCCGCGGGGCCTTCCTCCTGCGCAGCCACCTGCGCGCACCCTGGGGCATGCGCATCGAGGACGAGGCACCGCTGACGATCGTGCCCGTCCTGCGCGGGTCGGGCTGGGTCGGGCCGGTCGTGGGCGACACGGGAGCGGACCCCGGCGAGCACGTCACGGCGGGCGACGTCGTCCTGCTGCGCGGCCCCGACCACTACGTGGTGGCGGACGCGCCGACGACCCCGCCCCAGGCGGTCGTCGGGCCCGAGTCCGACATGTGCCGCGCGGTCGACGGCGGGCCCTCCCCCATGACCGTGCTCGGCGTGCGCTCGTGGGGCAACGACCCCGGCGGCGAGACCGTCATCATCACGGGCACCTACCCGCTCGACGGCGAGGTGGGCCGCCGGGTCCTGCGCGTGCTGCCCCAGCGCGTGGTGCTGCGCAGCGGCGACGTCGACGCGACGCTCGTCGAGATGCTCGCGCGCGAGGTCGTGCAGGACCTGCCCGGGCAGGAGGCCGTGCTCGACCGTCTGCTCGACCTGCTCCTCATCTCCTGCCTGCGCACGTGGCTCTCGCGCGACGACGCACCCGGCTGGTACCGCGCCGACGCGGACCCGGTGGTCGGCGCGGCCCTGCGCCTCATCCACCACGACCCGGCCCGCGCCTGGACGGTCGACTCCCTCGCGCGGGAGGTCGGGCTCTCGCGCGCGGCGTTCTCGCGCCGCTTCACCGCGCTCGTCGGCGAGCCGCCGATGGGCTACCTCACGGGCTGGCGCCTCGATCTCGCGGCCGACCTGCTCCTCGAGCCCGACGCCACGCTGACGTCGGTCGCGCGCGCCGTCGGGTACGCGTCGCCGTTCGCGCTGAGCGCCGCGTTCAAGCGCGTGCGCGGCGTGAGCCCCGCCGCGCACCGGGCCCGCGCGGGTGCCGCCTGAGGCGGCTCAGCGCGGCACCGGCACGAGCTCGACGTCCCGGAGCGCGCCGCCCTCGACGACGGCCGTGAGGAACGTGCCGACCGGCTGACGGCGGCGGTCCGTCGGCGACCCCGGGTTGAGCAGCCGCAGGCCGCCCGGCGAGGTCGTGTCCCACGGGATGTGGCTGTGCCCGAACACGAGCAGGTCCACGTCCGGGAAGGCGACGTCGGCGCGCCGCTCGCGCCCCTCCTTGCCGCCCGTCTCGTGCACGACGGCGAGCCGCAGCCCGTCGACCGTGGTGCGCGCCACCTCGGGCAGGCGCGCGTGCAGGTCGGGGCCGTCGTTGTTGCCCGCGACGCCGACGAGGCGCGCCGCGCGGTCCTCCAGGGCGTCCAGCAGGTCGACGCTCACCCAGTCGCCCGCGTGCACGACGACGTCCGCCGCGTCCACGGCGCGCCACACCTGGTCCGGCAGCGCCCGCGCCCGCACGGGGACGTGGGTGTCGCTCAGCAGGAGCAGTCGCGTCGGCACGGGTCTCACGATAGGTCGCGCGGACGGGCCGCGCCGGGCCACGATGGGGCATGCCAATCCCTCGCTGGGTGACCCGCACCAACAAGCGCTTCCTCAACCCCGTGATGCTCCGCGTCGCGACAGGAGTCGGGCCGATGGCGGTGGTCCGGCACGTCGGGCGGCGCAGCGGCCGCGTCTACCGCACGCCCGTCTTCGCGTTCGCGTACCGCGCCTCCCCCGCCGAACCCGTCCGCGTCGTCCTCGCGCTCACGTACGGGCCCGACGTGGACTGGGTGCGCAACGTCGACGCCGCGGGCGAGTTCGTGCTGGAGCGCCGGGGCGAGGAGTTCCGCGTCGAGGACGTGCGGCGCGTCACGGGCGAGGACGGGCTGCGGCTCCTGCCCGGCTGGACGAGCGCCGTCCTGCGCCGCACGGGTGTGGACCAGTTCCGGACCGGACGCCTGCGCCGCGCGCTGCCATGATGGGGACATGACCGACCAGCTCTGGATCACCGGCGACCCCGACGCGGACGCGCTCCTCAGCGAGGACGCGTTCGCCCTCCTCGTCGGCATGCTCCTCGACCAGCAGTACCCGATGGAGCACGCGTTCGCGGGACCGCGCAAGATCCGCGACCGCCTCGGCTCCATCGACCCGCGCGCCGTGGCGGAGGCGGACCCGGACGCGTTCGTCACCCTCGCCACGACCCCGCCCGCCATCCACCGGTACGGACGCTCGATGGCGGCCCGCGTGCAGGACCTGGCGCGCGTCGTCGTCGACGAGTACGAGGGTGACGTGACCCGGATCTGGACGGCGCCCGGGGCGGACGGCGCACCGACCGGCACCGAGGTGCTCGCCCGGCTGCGCGCCCTGCCCGGGTTCGGCGACCAGAAGGCGAGGATCTTCCTCGCGCTGCTCGGCAAGCAGCGCGGCGTCCGGCCCGCGGGGTGGCGAGAAGCAGCAGGCCACTACGGGGACGAGGGGTCGCGCCGGTCCATCGCCGACGTGACGAGCCCGGAGTCCCTCGCCGAGGTCCGCACGTTCAAGAAGGCGCAGAAGGCCGCCGCGAAGGCGGCCAAGGGCTGAGCGCCCGGGGCGCCCGCGGACGCCCCGGATGCGGCACCGACGTCGGCCGCTATCGTCGGCGCGTGACCACGACGACGCCGCGCGCCCCGGCGCTGCCTCCCTCCACCCGTCTGCTCCTGGCTCTGGCCGCGGGCGTGGTGGTCCTCGTAGGCGTCCACATGGCCCGTGAGGTGCTCGCGCCGATCCTCCTCGCGGCGGTCATCGTCATCATCTGCCACCCCGTGCGGTTCCCGCTCGAGCGCCGCGGCTGGCCCCGCTGGGCAGCGACGGCGGCAGTCGTGGTGGTCGCCTACCTCATCCTCGCGGCGCTCCTCGCGATGCTCGTCTTCGCGGGCTTCCGGTTCGCCGACCTGGTGCGCGAGTACCTGCCGGCGCTGGTGCGCTCGGTCGAGGACGTCGTCGACCAGCTCTCGGCCGTCGGGATCGACACCGACGTCGCCGAGGCCGCGACGTCGTGGCTCGACCCCGGCCGCGTGCTCAGCCTCGCCGGGAACGTGTCGGGCATGGCGCTCGGCATCGCGACCGCCTTCTTCTTCGTGCTCGCGTACGCGATCTTCATGGCGGCGGACGCGGCCCGGTACTCGACCGCGACGACCGTCTTCGGCGCCGAGCGCGCCGCCACGATCGATCGCGCGTCGAGGTTCAGCGGCGGCGTGCGGCGGTACTTCGTCGTCAACGCGTCGTTCGGCGCGGTCGTGGCGATCGTGGACGGCGTCGCGCTGTGGCTGCTCTCGGTCCCCGCGCCGACCGTGTGGGCGATCCTCGCGTTCGTCACGAACTTCATCCCGAACATCGGCTTCGTGCTCGGCCTCGTCCCGCCCACGATCATGGCGTTCGTCGTCGGGGGGTGGCAGCTCGCGCTCGCCGTCGTCGCCGTCTACTGCGTCGTGAACGTCGTGCTGCAGGTGCTCGTGCAGCCGAAGTTCGTGGCGGACGCGGTGAACCTCAGCCTGACCCTCAGCTTCGTCTCGGTCGTGTTCTGGACCTTCGTCATCGGGCCGCTCGGCGCGATCCTCGCGATCCCCCTCACGTTGCTCGTGCGCGCGCTCGTCCTCGAGCCCGACCCGGGCTCGGGCTGGCTGCGCTGGCTCTCCGGCGACGACGTCCCCCGGCACGACGCGCCTCCGGGCCCCGCCCCGGACACCGCGCGGGAGGGGGCGGCAGGTGCGGCCGCACCGCACGGTGGGACGGCCGACGAGCCGGACCTCGAGCACGAGCCTCAGCCTCAACCTCAACTGCAGCCTGAGGCTTCGCGCCCCAGCGACGCGGCCCCGGAGCGGTCCTAGCGCCCGCACCCTGTTGCGCCGGTCCCGACGGTCCCTAGGCTGGCAGACGGCGGGTGTCCGCCCGTCATCGGTACGGGGAGGAACCATGGCGCACGGAGACATCACGCACATCGACATCCCGGTGAGCGACACCGGCCGGGCCACGCAGTTCTACGGTGAGCTGTTCGGCTGGCAGATCGCCGAGGTCCCGGGCTTCGAGGGCTACCCGATGTGGCAGGCACCGAACAAGATCAGCGGCGGCGGCCTCGCGCCCCGGTCCGAGGGGTTCACGACCCCGCGCAGCTACGTCGAGGTCGACTCGATCGACGACACGCTCGCGAAGGTGCGCGAGCTCGGCGGGCGCGTGGTCCTGGAGAAGTCGGAGATCAGCCCGACGTCCTGGTGGGCCGCGTTCGAGGACGCCGACGGGAACCAGATCGGCCTCTACGAGGGCACGACGGACGCGGGGTGACGACCCCGAAACCCGCCCGGGCGGTCGTCGTGCTCAGAGCGACAGCACACGACCGTCCGGGTCGTCGGGACGGCGCGGCCGCAGCGTGGGCGGGGGCGGCCACGGGAGGTCGTAGCGCTCCACGGGGACGTCGATCGCGCCGAAGTCGTCGGTCTGCACGACCACGCCGTCCGGAGTCACCTCCACGAGCCGGACGCGCAGCGGCGGCGCGTCCTCCCGCTCGAGCATCCAGACGTCGGCCAGCCATGCGAGGCTGACCCCGTCGAGCGCCTCCTCGGCCTCGAGCCAGTCCACCGGACCGGTCAGCTCGCGCCCGAGCAGGGAGACCGCGACCCAGGCGTCGCCCTCGAGACGGATCCAGCCCACGTGCTCGCGGTCGTCAGGTCGGCGGTGCGGGATCCACTCGGCGGGCAGCATCCGGGCAGGCTATCCGGCCCCGCGCCTCGGAGCCACGGGATTGCGGTCCGCGCTCACGCTCGGTCGACGGGGACCGGCTCGTTCGCCGACCCTTCGCGGAAGCCCTCGCCGAACCCGTCGCGGTAGCCGCGGTCGTAGGCCTCGGCGCTCCCCTCCCGGAAGAGGTCGTCGGCCGAGGTCCGGACGAGCGTCCGAGCACCCGGGCCGTCGTCGTCGCCCACGTACCGGGCGAGACCCCGCACGACGGCGACCGGGCGACCCGCGGTCTTGCCGCGCACGAGCTCGCTCGCGGAGGCCACCTCGTCGGCGACCGCCGTGACCGTCACGGAGAGGGGACGCCCGTGCGCGTCCACGCCGCCGCGCAGGTCCTCCGCGACGACGATCCCGGCCACGCCGATCGCGATGTCGACCAGCCCGTCGCGCCACGCGCGACCCGCCGTGTCGGTCACGACGACCCCGAGGCGGTCCAGACCGAACCGCTCGCGCAACGCGGCCCGCAGCGCCCGGGCCGAGGCGTCCGGGTCGATCGGGAGGAGCAGCACCGTCCCCTCGGGCGTGTTGGACGCGTCGACCCCGGCCGCGGCCATGACGAGACCCAGGCGGTTCTCGACGATGCGCAGCGGGGGCTGTCCCGGGCGCTCGCGCGTCGCGACGACGCGCACCGTCTCGTCCGTGATGGCCTGCTCGCGGTCGTCCGCCGCGACGACGCGGCCCTCCGCCTTGGACACGACCTTGCTCGTCACGACGACGACGTCGCCCTCCGCGAGAGCGTCGCCCGGCGCCGCCGCGGCGAGCACGTCGCCGACGAGCGCGGCGAGGTCGTCGCCCGGACGGACCTCGCCCAGGCCCGACGGCGCCCACGCGGTGAGTCGCGACGGCTCGCCCGGGCCGGCGCCGCCGTCGGGCCCGACCGCCTCCACCCCGGACGTCATCGCGCCAGCTTCGGCAGCACCTCGCGGCCGAAGACCTCGATCCACTCGCGCTGGTTGCGGCCCACGTTGTGCAGGTAGATGCGGTCGAAGCCGAGGTCGACGAACTTCTGGATGTACGCACGGTGCTCGTCGGGGTCGGCCGAGATGACCATGCGACCCTCGAAGTCCTCGGGACGCACGAGCTTGGCCATCTGCTCGAAGTCGTGCGGCGAGCGGATGTCGGCCTTGGGGAACTTCATGCCGCCGTTGGGCCACTCGGTCATCGCGTTCGCGAGGGCCTCCTCGTCGGTCGCGGCCCAGGACAGGTGGAGCTGGAGCACCTTGGGCATTACCTGGGGGTCGCGGCCGGACTCGCGGACGCCGTCGTCGAACTTGCCGAACAGCATGGAGATCTTCTCCAGCGGCGCACCGACGGTGATGAGGCCGTCCGCGTGGCGGCCGGCGCGCTTGGCCGTCACGGGCCCCGCGGTCGCGACGAGGATCTCCGGCGGCACCTCGGGCATGGTCCACAGGCGCGTGGACTCCATCTTGTAGAACTGCCCGGAGTGCTTGACGTCCTTGTTGTCGAGCCCGGACTGGAACAGCTTCTTGATGACGTCGATCGCCTCGAACATGCGGTTGATGCGCTCGGGCGCCTCCGGCCAGTAGCCCGCGACGACGTGCTCGTTGAGCGCCTCGCCCGAGCCCAGGCCGAGCCAGTGCCGACCGGGGTACATCGCGGCGAGCGTCGCCGAGGCCTGCGCGACCATCGCGGGGTGCCACCGGAACGTCGGCGCCGTGACGCCCGGCCCGAGGTCGCCCGTCGTGCGCTCCCCGAGCGCGGTGAGCACGTTCCACACGAACGACGACTCGCCCTGCGCGGGGACCCACGGCTGGAAGTGGTCCGCGGCCATGGTGCCGGAGAATCCGTGCTCCTCCGCGTACGCCGAGAGCGCGACGGCCTCGGTCGGGTGGAACTGCTCCAGCATGGCGGCGTAGCCGATCGTCAGACCCATGCTCCGACCCTAGTACGCGCGAACGACCGATAGCCTCTCGCCCGTGAGCACCACACCGCCGGCGCGCGCGGCTCTCGACGTGCGAGCCCTCGTCGAGCCCGTGGACCGCGCCGCGGTGCGCGCGGTCCACCGCGACGCTCGAGGCGACGCACGTGCCACGCGAGCGCACCCGAGGCCGTCGGTCGCGTCCCGGGCGCTCGGCGTGGTGCTGCGGACCGCGCTCCTCGCGGTCCTCCTGGCGGTCGCGGCAGCCGTCGTGGGCGCCGTCCTCGCCCTGATCGCGGTCGGGCTGGGCGCCACCGGGGTGGGGGTCCCGGCCGCCGTCGCGCTGGTGACGGCCGGCACGGTCGTGATCGGCCTCCTCGTCGCCCGGGGCGCACGACGGGCGTCCGCCCGGGAGCGGGAGGTGACCTACCGGCTGGGCCGGTTCGCCGCGGCGAACGGGTTCGCCTTCGAGCCGCGGGTCGACGAGCCGGAGCAGCCCAGCGCGGCCTTCGACCTCGGCATCCTCCGCGTCGCCCGGAACGTCGTCCGCACGCCCGGCCCGCGCGCGGTGGAGGTCGGGACCTATTCCTACAGCGCGGGCTACCGCGACGCCGAGCCCTTCGCGTGGACGTACGCGACGACCACCCTCGACCGGCCCCTGCCGCACCTCGTCGTCGAGACCCTGCCCGGGCGCGGGGCGCCCGGCGCCCGTGCCCCGCGGGGCGTCGACCGCACGTGGGAGCTGCCGGTCGACGGCCCGTCCGGCGACCGCCACCGCGCCTACGGTCCCGTGCGGTCCGCCCGGGAGACCGCCCGGACCGTCTTCACCCCGGGCCTCGTCGAGACGCTCGTCGCGGGGCGGTTCCCGCTCGCGGCGGAGGTGACCGGCGACCGGCTGTTCCTCTTCAGCGAGCGGCCGCTCGACCTGCTCGACCCCGCCGTGTGGGAACGGCTCCTCGGGACGGCCGACGAGATCGCCGCGCGCCTGACGGACACGGCGGGGCCGCGTCGGCCGGCGTGGTCGCCCGACGAGAGGTGATGCCCCCGACGGGGTGCGAGACGGCGTCCGGCACGGCCCCGGGATCTGGGAGAATGGGCGACCATGAGCGACTTCCCGACGAACGCGCCGACGGGCGCGGCCGAAGCCACTGCAGCAACGACCTCCTCCGCCGGGCGCGTAGCCGGCGACGTCGTCCGCGCGGTGGTCGCGGGAGTACCCGACCGCGTGAGCCTCGACGGGCTCGAGGCGACGTACGACGCGCGCTGGGCCGAGCAGGGGACGTACGCGTTCGACCGCTCGAAGACCCGTGAGCAGGTCTTCTCCATCGACACCCCGCCGCCCACGGTCTCCGGGTCCCTGCACGTGGGCCACGTGTTCTCCTACACGCACACCGACGTCGTCGCGCGGTTCCAGCGCATGCGCGGCCTCGAGGTGTTCTACCCCATGGGCTGGGACGACAACGGCCTGCCCACCGAGCGTCGCGTGCAGAACTACTACGGCGTGCGCTGCGACCCCACGCTCCCCTACGTCGAGGGCTTCGAGCCCCCGCACGAGGGCGGCGAGGGCAAGTCCGTCAAGGCTGCGGACCAGGTTCCGGTGAGCCGCCGCAACTTCATCGAGCTGTGCGAGCGCCTCACGGCGGAGGACGAGAAGCAGTTCGAGGCGCTGTGGCGCCGGCTCGGGCTCTCCGTCGACTGGGCGCAGCACTACCAGACCATCGACGCGCGGTCGCGCACGGCCGCGCAGCGTGCCTTCCTGCGCAACCTCGCGCGCGGTGAGGCGTACCAGGCCGAGGCGCCCGGGCTGTGGGACGTGACGTTCCAGACCGCCGTCGCGCAGGCCGAGCTCGAGGCGCGCGACTACCCCGGGCACTTCCACAAGGTCGCGTTCCACCGCGTCGCGCCGGGCACCCCGGACGACGGCGCGCCGGTCTTCATCGAGACCACGCGCCCCGAGCTGCTCGCGGCGTGCGTGGCGCTCGTCGCGCACCCCGACGACGAGCGGTACCAGCACCTGTTCGGCACCACGGTGCGCTCGCCGCTCTTCGACGTCGAGCTGCCCGTCCTCGCCCACCCCGCCGCCGAGCGCGACAAGGGCGCGGGCATCGCGATGTGCTGCACGTTCGGCGACCTCACCGACGTGCAGTGGTGGCGCGAGCTCCAGCTGCCCACGCGCTCGATCATCACGCGCGACGGCCGCATCACGCGCGAGACGCCGGACTGGATCACCTCCCACGCCGGGCAGGGCGTGTTCGCCGAGCTCGCGGGCAAGACGACGTTCTCGGCGCGCTCGGTCGTCGTCGACGCGCTGCGCGACGCGGGCGACCTCGACGGCGAGCCCGTGCCGACCCAGCGCAAGGCGAACTTCTTCGAGAAGGGCGACAAGCCCCTCGAGATCGTCACGTCGCGCCAGTGGTACATCCGCAACGGCGGCCGCGACTGGACGACGGCCGACGGCACGACGCGCGACCTGCGCCAGGAGCTGCTGAACCGCGGCAAGGAGCTCGCGTTCCACCCCGACTTCATGCGCGTGCGCTACGAGAACTGGGTCGGCGGCCTCAACGGCGACTGGCTCATCTCGCGCCAGCGCTTCTTCGGCGTCGCGATCCCGCTGTGGTACCCCGTGCTCGAGTCGGGCGAGGTCGACCACGACCACCCGATCGTGCCCTCCGAGGACGTCCTGCCGGTCGACCCGTCGTCCGACGTGCCCGCCGGGTACACCGAGGACCAGCGCGGCGTCCCGGGTGGGTTCGTCGGCGAGAACGACATCATGGACACGTGGGCGACGTCGTCGCTCACGCCGCAGATCGCGGGCGGCTGGGAGGTCGACCCCGACCTGTTCGAGCGCGTCTTCCCCATGGACCTGCGCCCGCAGGGCCAGGACATCATCCGCACGTGGCTGTTCTCGACCGTCGTGCGCTCGCACCTCGAGTTCGGCTCGCTGCCGTGGAAGAACGCCGCGATCTCGGGCTGGATCCTCGACCCCGACCGCAAGAAGATGTCGAAGTCCAAGGGCAACGTGGTCACGCCGATGGGGCTGCTCGAGGAGCACGGGTCGGACGCCGTGCGGTACTGGGCGGCGTCGGCGCGCCTCGGCACGGACGCGGCGTTCGAGGTCGGGCAGATGAAGATCGGCCGTCGCCTCGCGATCAAGATCCTCAACGCGTCGAAGTTCGCGCTGTCGTTCGGCGTCGACCCCGAGACCGGGACGGGCGAGGTGGTCCTCGACCCGGCGCTCGTCACCGAGACGCTCGACCGCGCGATGCTCGCCGGTCTCGCGACCGTCGTCGAAAAGGCGACCGAGGCGTTCGAGGCGTACGACCACACGCGCGCGCTCGAGGTCACCGAGACGTTCTTCTGGGCGTTCTGCGACGACTACCTGGAGCTCGTCAAGGACCGCGCGTACGGCGCCGGGGCCGCGGCCTCCGACGTCTCCCCCGAGACCCGGTCGGCACGCGCCGCGCTCGCGATCGCGCTCGACACGCTCCTGCGCCTCTTCGCGCCGTTCGTGCCGTTCGCGACCGAGGAGGTCTGGTCCTGGTGGCGCGCGTCCGAGGGCTCGATCCACCGGGCGCCGTGGCCCACGCCCGACGTCGCGCGCTCGGCCGCCGGCGGCGCCGACCCGGCCGTGCTCACCGCGGCCGGCCACGCGCTCGCGGCGCTGCGCAAGATCAAGTCCGAGGCGAAGGTGTCGATGCGCACCCCGATCCTCGCGGCCCGGGTCGCGGTGCCGGCGGCGTCGCTCGCCGGCGTCGAGGCGTCGGTCGTCGACGTCCGCAACGGCGGGCGCGTCACGGGCACGCTCGACCTCGTCGCGGCCGCCGAGGGACAGGGCGACCCGGCCGTCCAGGGCGGGATCGTCGTCGTCTCCTCCGAGCTCGGCGAGCCCGAGGCCCGCAAGAAGGGCTGACCCCACGCACGACGACGCCCTCCCCGGCCACGGCCGGGGAGGGCGTCGTCGGTGGCGGGCCTAGATGATCTCGCCGCGCAGGCGCGAGTCGTCGCCGGACATCGTCGCCGCGACCTCGCGCGGGGTGCCCTCGTCGGCCCACCGCAGGGTCGCGCCGACGCCCTCGATGAGCTCGACGCTGCCCTCGGGCGCGAACGTCAGCCCCGCGTCCTGCCCGATCGCGGCTCGGACGAGAGCGACCGTCGCGGGGAGCTTCTCGAGGCCCTCCGTGACACCCAGGTCCTGGATCTCCTCCTTGGTCGCGGCGATGTGCATCGGGCTCGGCCCGATCCACAGCGAGCGGTCGTCGAGGGCTGCGTCCTGACCGTACTCGTCGGCCAGGACGAGCTCCTTGACCTGCCCGCGCGCGAGGACCGCCACGACGTCCTCGACGGACGTGACGGCGCCCGACTCGCGGCCCTGCTCCTGGCGGAACTCCGCGAGGACCTTCTCGCGCCGGCGCTCCCGGTAGCTGTCGAGGGCGTCGGCGACGTTCGCCTCGAAGGCCGCCTCGTTGATCCCCGGACCGCGACCGCCGCCCGGCACCTCGACCACGCGGTCCGCGATGGCGTGGCCGAGCGCGCCGCGCACGAGGGGCACGGCACGCACGTCCCCGGTCAGGAGGACGAGCTCGGGGTGGTACTCCGCCGCCTGCCGCTCGAGCTCGGCCGCGACCGCCTCGGCGTTGCGCTCCCACGAGTCCTCCGCGCGCGACTCGATGCGCTTGTGGGACAGCCCGCCGGTGCGGACCTTGTTGATGACGTCGTGGCCGCCCTCGACCGACTCCGGCTCCGTGTACGGCAGGTGGCCGCCCGCGACGGACCACGTGAGGTCTGCGCCCTGGCGGTCGACGACGACGCGCACGTAGTCGACCGACTCGTCCGCCGCGCGCGCCGCCTGGAGCAGCGCGGGCACCGGGCCCCAGGAGCCCTTCGTGAGCGCCGGCGGGTCCTTGACGACCCGGTCGACGAGCACGCCCGTGTCGTCGGCGATCAGCACGCGCCCGTGGGTGCCCCCGACCCGCGTCGGCCGCAGCACCACCTCCTCGAGGTCGTCGAGCACGGCGTCGGGCGCGCCCTCCTGGCGCAGCGTGCGCCGCACGCCCTTCCAGCGATTCTCGACCTCGCGGTCCCCGGCCTCGTTGGCCCGCGTGGCGTCGATGTACACCGTCGCGAAGGGGCCCGGGTGGCCGAGGAGGGGCTTGAGCCAATCGATCTTCATGCGAACACCTCTAGCGTCCGTCGGCGTGGCGGGCGGGCCGCCCGGCACGCCGGTCCTCCCGGTGCCGGGGCCCACCCTGGGACCCCTCCAGGGTCGGTCAGATCGACTGGCGTCGCCACCGCGCGTCGGAACGGATCCTCGCGCGGCTCGGATGCGTCAGGAGTAGGTGTCGAGGACCGGCGCGCCCTCGCCCGACGCGGCGTGGTCGGCGGCGATCCGCTCGTGGTGGCGGATGACCTCGCGGACGATGAACTCGCGGAACTGCTCGGCGAACTCCGGGTCCAGCCCCGCGGCCTCGGCGATGCCCGTCAGGCGCGCGATCTGCTGCCGGTCCCGCTCGGGGTCGGCCGGGGGCAGCCCGCCCTGCGCCTTGAGCTCCCCGACCCGGCGCGTGAACTTGAACCGCTCGGCGAGCAGGTGCATGAGCGCCGCGTCGATGTTGTCGATGCTGTCGCGCAGCGTGAGGATCTCGGCGGGGACGGCGGGCTGGCCGGGCTGGTTCGTCACGCACCGATCCTAGGCGTGCCCGGTGCCGGGCGAGGAACGCGATACTCGGAGTACGGAGTAAAGTGTCACGCCGTCCCTACCTGCCGTCCCACTCAGCGGAGAGTCCCATGACGGAACACGCGTCGCCGAGCCTCGTCGAGGTCTCCCCCACGGCGACCATCAGCACCCTCCTCACCGACCGCGTCGCCCGTGGTCCCCGGGCGACGCTCGTCGAGCGCCGGAGCACCGCGGACGGCCCGTGGGAGCCCGTCACGGCGCAGGAGTTCGAGGCGGACGTCGTCGCGGTCGCCCGCGGTCTCGTGGCCCGCGGCATCGAGCCCGGCGACCACGTCGCGATCATGTCCCGCACGCGCTACGAGTGGACGCTCCTCGACTTCGCGACGTGGGCCGTCGGGGCCGTCCCCGTGCCCGTCTACGAGACGTCGTCGGCCGAGCAGGTGCACTGGATCTGCTCCGACGCCGCCGTCCGCCTCGCCCTCGTGGAGACCGCCGCGCACGCCACCGAGCTCGCGTCCGTGCGTGACCGCCTGCCCGAGCTCGAGGACGTGCTCGTCGTCGAGGACGGCGCCGTCGACGCCCTGCGCGCCGCGGGGGCCGACGTCCCCGTCGAGGAGATCGAGCGCCGTCGCGCCGCCCAGCGGGCCGACGACCTCGCGACGGTCATCTACACGTCCGGCTCGACCGGCCGTCCCAAGGGCGTCGAGCTCACGCACCGCAACTTCGTCCACCTCGCGCTCAACGGCCGCGCCGGGCTCGCCGAGATCCTGGACGCCGACGGCGCCCGCACCCTGCTCTTCCTCCCCCTGGCGCACGTCTTCGCGCGCTTCATCCAGGTCGTCGTCGTCGCGTCGGACGCGGTCCTCGCGCACTCGTGGGACACGAAGAACCTCGTCGCCGACCTCGGCACGTTCCACCCGACGTTCCTGCTCGCCGTGCCGCGCGTCTTCGAGAAGGTCTACAACACCGCGGAGCAGAGGGCCGGGACGGGTGCCAAGCGCAAGATCTTCCACTGGGCCGCGAAGGTCGCGATCACGTGGTCGCGCGCGCTCGACGCCACGGGCGGGCCCTCGCTCGGGCTGCGCGCGCAGCACGCCCTCGCCGACCGCCTCGTCTACAGGACCCTGCGCGCCGCGATGGGCGGGCAGCTCACCTACTCCATCTCGGGCGGTGCGCCGCTCGGCGAACGGCTGGGCCACTTCTACCGCGGCGTCGGGCTGCGCATCCTCGAGGGCTACGGCCTCACCGAGACGACCGCGCCCACGGCCGTGAACCTGCCCGGGCTCACCAAGATCGGCACGGTCGGGCCGGCGTTCCCGGGCACCTCGCTGCGCATCGACGGGGACGGCGAGCTGCTCGTCAAGGGCGACCACGTCTTCCGCGGCTACCGCAACCAGCCCGAGCTCACCGCCGAGGCGCTCCGGGACGGCTGGTTCCGCACCGGCGACCTCGGCGCGTTCGACGACGACGGCTACCTGCGCATCACCGGCCGCAAGAAGGAGATCATCGTCACCGCCGGCGGCAAGAACGTCGCCCCCGCCGTGCTCGAGGACCGCCTGCGCGCCCACCCGCTCGTGAGCCAGGTCGTCGTCGTGGGCGACCAGCGCCCCTTCGTCGGCGCCCTCGTCACGCTCGACGCCGAGATGCTGCCGGGCTGGCTCTCGACGCACGGCCTGCCGAGCATGGACGTCGACACCGCCGCGCAGCACCCCGACGTCCTGGCCGCGCTCGACCGCGCCGTCGCGCACGCCAACGAGGCCGTCTCCCGCGCCGAGTCGATCCGCAAGATCACCGTCCTCACGACCGACTTCACCGAGCAGAACGGCTACCTCACCCCGTCCCTCAAGGTGAAGCGCGGGCTGGTCATCCAGGACTTCGCCGACACGATCGACGCCCTCTACGGCGCCCGGGTGGGCGCCGACGCCTGACGACGTAGACCTCTGGTCGCGCGAGGTAGAGCCCTGGTCGCGCGAGGTAGAGCCCTGGTCGGCCGAGGTAGAGCCGTGGTTGCGTGAGGTAGAGCCGTGGTCGCGCGAGGTAGAGCCGTGGTTCTTGGGTGCGACGGCGTGTGGTCGCCCTGGGTGGGCGGGGTGGGTGGTGGTGCCGCGTCTACCATCCGCCGCTCGTTCCTCGCGGCTCCCGCCAGGCCCGCCACGACGCGGCACCACCACCCACCCCG
>NZ_JAFGYF010000006.1 GCF_016921195.1 Cellulosimicrobium cellulans | reverse complement strand
TAGGCAGTTCCACTCCACCGCGGGAGGCCCTCTCGCGCTACCAACTCAGATCAGCGCGTCACACTCTCTCGACCAACGTGCCCGGTCAGTACATCTAGCGGTCGGCCCAATGGCAAGCCCGCGTCGCGGAAAGAAGAACGCAGTTGTCATCGGCGCCATCGTCGGCCTCCTCATCCTTGGAGGCGGCGGAGCCGCGCTCGCTGTCAATGCTGCGAACGAGCGTGCGTCCGAGCGAGCTGCCGAGGCGGCAGCCGAACAGAAGGCTGAAGAGGAAGCTGCCGCGGAGGCTGCAGCAGCCGAAGCTGAGGCCGCTCAGAGAGCCGCCGACGACGCTGAACGGGCACAACGCGGGACATCGGTCGACGAGATCGAGGGGTCCGTGAAGTCGATGGCCGAGGTCACGTGACCGACGCCCTGTTCGACGGCCCGATCCTCGATGTCACGTGCTCCCCGGTCGCGGGCGGTTCGATCGACGATCTCCTACAGACCACGACCCAATTCAACTGCTCGTTGCCACTGAGGACAACGGCGACGGGACCATGTCGGGGTACTACTACCACGCCACGATGAACTGGGACACCGGCGAGTACACCTACGGGTTCGGGGAGTCTTAACTCGAAGGACCGGCGCACAGCAGATCTCTATCTCTTCGCCGAACGCACCGGCCAACGCGGCTTGGAAGTTCCCGAGTTGTCGCCGTCGACCCACGACGTGATCGAGCCCCTGCCCTCTCCACATCTCGGTCCGGCACTTTCCACGACTCCGGTCAGCGAAGGTGCAGGTGAAAACGACAAACGGTGGGCCCGGAGGGACTCGAACCCCCGACATCCACGGTGTAAGCGTGGCGCTCTAACCAACTGAGCTACAGGCCCTGGAACAGCGGAGCACAGCCTACCGGGTCGGCCCCCTGCCACCGGCCACGCGTCAGAGCTGTTCGAGCGCCCGCCGGTAGCCGTCGAGGTCGCGGCGCTGCCCGCGCGGGTTGACGACGGACCAGCGCACGATCCCGTCGGCGTCGAGCAGGAACGAGCCGCGCAGCGCGAGGCCGTTCTCCTCGTCCAGCACGCCGTAGGCCCGGGCGACGTCGCCGTGGGGCCAGAAGTCGGAGAGGAGGTCGAACTCGAAGCCCTCTTGGGCCGCCCACGCCTTCTGCGCGAACACCGAGTCGCACGAGACGCCCAGCAGCGTCACGCCGGCGGCCTCGAAGTCCTCGAGGTTGTCCCGCAGCTCGCACAGCTCGCCCGTGCAGATGCCGGAGAACGCGAACGGGTAGAACACGAGGAGCACCGGCCCGCCGCGCAGGTCGGCGAGGTGCACCGGCGTCCCGTGGGTGTCGGGCAGCGTGAAGTCGGGCGCCGGGTCCCCCGGCCCCGGACGCGCCACACCCCGGACGGACGGTGCGCTCGCGCCGTCAGCGACCGCGGCCACGGGTCCCGAGCTTCGTCGCGGACCAGTCGGGCGCAATGGCGAACGTGCTCGTCGCGTGCAGCCCGGCCGTGGTCGCGGCCTCCTGGATGTCGTTGTGGCCCACGTGGCCCGGCCGGCCCGGCTTGGGCGTGAGCACCCAGATGAGGCCGCCGTCGTCGAGCACGGTCTGGACGTCCACGAGCAGGTCCGTCAGGTCGCCGTCGTCCTCGCGGAACCACACGATCACGCCGTCCGTGACGTCGTCGTAGTCCTCGTCGACGAGCTCGCCGCCGACGAGCTCCTCGAGCTCGCCGCGCAGGTCGTCGTCGACGTCCTCCGACCAGCCGAACTCCTGCACCACGTTGCCGGGCGCGAACCCCAAGCGGTCCGCCCCGCTGGGCCCTGCGGTGTCGGTCACTGTCGTGCCGTTCCTTTCCTCGTCCTGTCCGTCCGTGCGGCGGGCGGCCCCGCGCGCGGGCGGACGCCCGCGCGCACGACGACCTGCCGTGTCTGGCAAAGGTAGCCCACCGGAGGATCCGTTGCTTGGCAAGGTGCCCGCCACGGACACCCGATCCCGCGCGTGGTGACCGGCCCGCCGTCGGGCACCGCAGCCGCGCGACGTCGCGACGCCTCCCCTCCGGTTCGTGTCGCCGAAATCACGCCGTCTTGACCACTCGATGGTGTGACTTACGCGCGCGTTGTGAACACAATGGGTAGACCACCCTGGTCTCGTGAAGAGGCGCGGTCGCCACCAGCGGCCGCGGCCGCGTGCCCGGAGTGGCCCCAAGACGGGTGTCGGCCGTGTACCGCGCGGCCGTGCGCCCGGCATCCGACGAGATATGAGGTTGCTGGTGGCTTCGTACGACGAGACCGGACCGCTGATCAACGGTCTGCTCAGCCAGGTTCCGGACTTCGACCCCGCCGAGACCGGCGAGTGGGTCGAGGCCCTCGACGGCCTGATCGACGACCGCGGGGGCCCGCGCGCCCGCTACGTCCTGCTGAACCTGCTCAAGAGGGCCCGGGAGCGCAACGTCGCCGTCCCGACCTCGCTGACCACCCCCTACGTGAACACGATCGGTGTGCACGAGGAGCCCTACTTCCCCGGCGACGAGGCGCTCGAGCGCCGCTACCGCTCGTGGATCCGCTGGAACGCCGCCGTCATGGTGACGCGCGCGCAGCGCCCCGGCATCGGCGTCGGCGGCCACATCTCCTCCTACGCGTCGGTCGCGACGCTGTACGAGGTGGGCCTCAACCACTTCTTCCGCGGCAAGGACCACCCCGGCGGCGGCGACCAGGTCTACTTCCAGGGTCATGCCTCCCCCGGCGTGTACGCGCGCGCGTTCCTCGAGGGACGCCTCTCGGCAGACCAGCTCGACGGGTTCCGCCAGGAGAAGTCCCACCCAGGCGGCGGACTGCCGTCCTACCCGCACCCGCGCCTCATGCCCGACTTCTGGGAGTACCCCACGGTCTCCATGGGTCTCGGCCCGGCGAGCGCCATCTACCAGGCGTGGACGGACAAGTACCTGCACAACCGCGGCATCCGCGACACGGACCAGCAGGACGTGTGGGCGTTCCTGGGCGACGGCGAGATGGACGAGCCGGAGTCGCGCGGCATGCTCCAGCTCGCGGCGCAGCAGCAGCTCGACAACCTGACGTTCGTCGTGAACTGCAACCTGCAGCGCCTCGACGGCCCGGTGCGCGGCAACGGCAAGATCATCCAGGAGCTCGAGGCGCAGTTCCGCGGCGCGGGCTGGAACGTCATCAAGGTCATCTGGGGCCGCGAGTGGGACGTCCTGCTCAACGCGGACAAGGACCGCGCCCTGGTCAACCTCATGAACGTCACGCCCGACGGCGACTACCAGACGTACCGCGCGGAGTCCGGCGCGTTCATCCGCGAGCACTTCTTCGGCCGGGACCCCCGGACCAAGGCGCTCGTCGAGAACATGACGGACGACGACATCTGGAACCTCAAGCGCGGCGGCCACGACTACCGCAAGATCTACGCGGCCTACGCGGCGGCACGCGCCCACACGGGCCAGCCGACCGTCATCCTCGCGCACACGGTCAAGGGCTACGCGCTCGGCCCGTCGTTCGCGGGCCGCAACGCGACGCACCAGATGAAGAAGGTCGGGCTCGCGGACCTCAAGGCGCTGCGCGACTCGCTGCGCATCCCGATCACGGACGAGGAGCTCGACGCCAACCCGTACGAGCCGCCGTACTACCACCCGGGCCCCGACGCCCCGGAGATCCAGTACCTCCTGGACCGTCGTCGGCAGCTGGGCGGGTTCGTCCCCGAGCGCCGCTCGTCGCCCAAGCCGGTCACCCTCCCGGGCGAGAAGGCCTACGAGATCCTCAAGAAGGGCTCGGGCCAGCAGGAGATCGCCTCCACGATGGCCTTCGTCCGGCTCCTCAAGGACCTCATCAAGGACAAGGAGTTCGGCAAGCGCATCGTCCCGATCATCCCGGACGAGGCGCGCACGTTCGGCCTGGACTCGATCTTCCCGTCGGCGAAGATCTTCAACACCCAGGGCCAGCACTACCTCGCCGTGGACCGCGAGCTCATGCTGAGCTACAAGGAGTCCGAGGCCGGCCAGATCATGCACACCGGCATCAACGAGGCCGGCTCCGCGGCCGCGTTCCAGTCGGTCGGCACGTCCTACGCCACGCAGGGCGAGATCATGGTGCCGTTCTACATCTTCTACTCGATGTTCGGCTTCCAGCGCACCGGCGACCAGTTCTGGGCGGCGGGCGACCAGCTCACGCGCGGCTTCATCATCGGGGCGACCGCCGGCCGCACGACGCTGACCGGCGAGGGCCTGCAGCACGCCGACGGCCACTCGCCGCTCCTCGCCGGCACGAACACCGCGATCGTCCAGTACGACCCGGCGTACGGCTACGAGATCCGCCACATCGTGCGCGACGGCATCGAGCGCATGTTCGGCCCCGGCGAGCACGGCGTCGGCGCGGACGGGCGCGACCAGAACGTCATGTACTACCTCACGGTGTACAACGAGCCGATGGTCCAGCCGGCCGAGCCGGAGGACGTGGACGTCGAGGGCATCCTCAAGGGCATCCACCGCATCTCCGTCGGTGACGGCGACGGGCCGCGTGCCCAGATCCTCGCCTCGGGCGTGGGCGTCCCGTGGGCGCTGGAGGCGCAGCAGCTCCTCCACGACGACTGGGGCGTGGCGGCCGACGTGTGGAGCGTGACGAGCTGGAACGAGCTGCGCCGCGACGGCCTCGCCGCCGACCAGGCCGCGTTCCTCGACCCGTCCGCCGAGCCGCGCGTCCCGTACGTCACCGCGAAGTTGTCCGGTGCCGAGGGGCCGTTCGTCGCGACGAGCGACTACGACCACCTCGTGCCCGACCAGATCCGCAAGTGGGTCCCGGGCGACTACGAGGTGCTCGGCGCCGACGGCTTCGGGTTCTCGGACACGCGCGCGGCGGCCCGCCGGCACTTCAAGATCGACGGTCCGTCCGTCGTCGTGCGCACGCTGCAGGCGCTCGCCAAGCAGGGCAAGGTCTCCGCGGACGCGTCCGCCCAGGCGATCGAGAAGTACCGCCTCATGGACGTCACCGCCGGCACGTCCGGCAACGCCGGCGGCGAGTCCTGACGGCCTCCGCCCGGTAGCACGACGACGGCCGGTCGCCCCGCGGGGTGACCGGCCGTCGTCGTGCGGGCAGGTGGGCGGCCCGACGGCGCACCCAGCGGTCCCACCGCGTCCTCGCCCGGGCGGGCGGTCAGGTCCCGGCGCGGTGCTGCTCGGCCTGCGCGACGGCGCGCTCGAGGTCGGCGCGCAGGGCGGCCACGCCCTCCGGGTCGCCGTACTCGACCAGCGACGCGAGGTGGTGCCGTGCCTCGAGCGGCCGGTCGGCCTCGATCGCCGCCAGGACGAGCTGGCGACCGACCTCCGGCACGTGATCCCGCGCGCGCCAGTGCCCGACGCCCAGGCCCAGGGCCTCGACCGGCAGGCCGGCCGTGCGCAGCACCTCCATCGACTGCGCGAGCCCGCGGCCCGACGGGTCGCGCTCGGCGGCCGTCGCGAACCGGCGCAGCGCGGCCTCCTGGTCGTCCTCGAGCGACAGGCGTCCGAGCTCGACCAGGGGGTACCACCCCTTGGGATGCCCGGCGAGCTCCTCCGCGAGCGCCCAGACCGCCAGGTCGGCGGCGCGCTGCTTCTCCGTCTCGTCGACGGGCGCGGCGAGCGGGTCGTCGGTGGCCGGGCCCTCGGCGGCGCGGCGCCGGACCAGCTCCGCGAGCGCACGGAAGGCGCGCTCGTCGTTGGGGTCGTCGACGAGCATCGCCCGCAGGGCGTCCTCGTGGACCGTGTCCCCGCGCTTCTCCCCGGACCGCGGGCGGCGCGTGCCGACGGTCGACGCGGACGTCGGCCGACGCATGAGCTGTCGTAGTCGGGGCATGAGGGCCATGTCCCGACCCTAGCGGGTCGTCCGGACGCTCACCCAGCGGCCCGGCCTCGCCGCTCTCACGCCTCGCGCACGACGGGCACCTTTGTGGACTGTCCACAAGCGCGGCCCGTATGCTCGGCGCGTGACGGCCACCCCCAGGACCCCGGCGAGCGCGTCGGCCCCGAGCGGCCCGACGGGCAACGCGGACAACCTCCAGCGCCTGCGCGACGGGAGCGGTCTGCTCATGTCGGCCGCCCTGCGACGCCTCGACGACGAGATCCCGTGGTACCGCGAGCTGCCGGCCGAGGACCGCTCGTACGTCGGTCTCGTGGCACAGTCCGGCATCACCGCGTTCGTCACCTGGTACGCGGACCCGCTGGCACCGCCGCACGGGGTGAGCGACATCTTCGCGGCGGCCCCGCCGGAGCTGACCCGCTCGATCTCGCTCCAGAACACGCTCCAGCTCGTGCGCATCGTCGTCGAGGTCGTCGAGGCGTACTCCGACCAGCTCGCCGCCCCGGGGGGCGAGCGCGACCTGCGCGAAGCGGTCCTGCGCTACTCGCGCGAGGTCGCGTTCTCCGCGGCCGAGGTCTACGCGCGGGCCGCGGAGGTGCGCGGCGCGTGGGACGCGCGCCTGGAGGCGCTCGTCGTCGACGCCCTGATCCGCGGCGACGGCGACGACTCGCTGCGCTCGCGCGTCTCGGCGCTCGGCTGGGGTGGCCACGGCTCGACCCTGGTGATGGCCGGGACCATCGCCGCGACGCTCGACGAGGTGCGCACGGCGGAGCTGCGCCGCGCGACGCGGCGCGCGGCGGGGGACGCGCTCGTGGGCATCCACGGCGACCGGCTCGTCCTCGTGCTCGGCGGGGAGGGCGACCTCCAGGCCGCCGCGGCGTCGCTCCTGCCGCGCTTCGGGCCCGGTCCGGTCGTCATCGGGCCGACGGTCCCCGGGCTGGAGGAGGCCGCACGCTCGGCCCAGGCCGCGCTCGCCGGCCTGCGGGCCGCCCCCGCCTGGCCGCAGGCACCGCGCCCGGTCCTCGCGGACGACCTGCTCCCCGAGCGCGTGCTCACGGGCGACACGACCGCGCGCCGCACGCTCGTCGCGCAGGCTTACCGGCCGCTCGCGGAGGCGACGGGCTCCGTGCTCGAGACGTTGTCGGCCTACCTCGGCACGGGCCGGTCGCTCGAGGCGGCCGCGCGATCGCTGTACGTGCACCCGAACACCGTGCGGTACCGCCTGCGCAAGGTCTCCGAGATCACCGGCTGGGACCCTCTCGACGCGCGCGAGTCGTTCGTCCTCCAGGTCGCGCTCGCGCTCGGCCAGCTCTCGACGGTGCGCTGAGCGCGCCTCGCGCCGGCAGCGGCGGTCGCACCGGACCGCCGCACCCTTGTAGGTTCGGCACAATCCCCCTCTGCAAGGTTGGTGCGGGTCGTGACGTGGTGCGGAACCCCCGGGTTGGCACAGTTGACGGGTGCTCGCCGTCTTGTGCCCTGGACAGGGCTCCCAGTCCCCCGGAATGCTCGCCCCCTGGCTCGAGCTGCCCGGCGTCGCCGACCAGGTCGCCGCGTTCGGCGAGGCCGCGAGCCTCGACCTGCGGGCCCACGGGACGGAGTCCGACGCCGACACGGTCCGTGACACGGCGGTCGCCCAGCCGCTCATCGTCGCCTCCTCCCTGGTCGCGCTGCGCACGATCCTCGACGGCCGCGACACCGCGGACGTCGTCGACGTGACGGCCGGCCACTCGGTCGGCGAGCTCGCCGCCGCCGCGGTCGCGGGCGCGCTGACCGACGTCGGCGCCGTCGGGCTCGTCGCGCACCGGGCGCGCGCCATGGCCGCGGCCGCCGCGGCTACGCCCACGGGCATGAGCGCCGTCGTCGGGGGCGACCCTGAGGAGGTCCTCACCGCGATCGAGGCAGCGCACCTGTGGCCAGCCAACGTCAACGGCGGCGGTCAGGTCGTCGCCGCGGGGGCGCTCGACCACCTCGCGGCCCTCGCCGAGAACCCGCCCGCCAAGGCGCGTGTCATCCCGCTCCAGGTCGCCGGCGCGTTCCACACGCCGTTCATGCAGCCGGCGCTCGAGGAGTTCGAGCCCGTGGCCGCGTCGTGGGACGTCGCCGACCCGCGCCTGCCGTTCCTCTCGAACGCCGACGGCGAGTCGTACGGGACGATCGACATCGAGGGCAGCACGTTCGGCAAGGCGCGCGACGTCGTCCGGCGCCTCACCGCGCAGATCGCCGCGCCCGTGCGCTGGGACCTGTGCCAGGAGACGCTCGCGGAGCTCGGCGTCACCGCCATCCTCGAGCTCGCGCCCGGCGGCGTCCTCACGGGCCTCGCGCGCCGCACGCTCAAGGGCGTGGAGTCGGTGGCCGTGAAGTCGCCGGACGACGTCGCGGCGGCGCGCGACCTCGTCGCGCGTCACTCCGTCGTCGGTGGCGCGGCGACGGCCTCCGTCCCCGCCGGGGACGACGCGTGAGCGGCGTGACGCTGCGCCAGGCCACCGGCCCGGCGCACTCGCGGATCCTCGCGATCGGCGGTGTGCGGGGCGAGAACGTCGTGACGAACGACGACATCGCGGGCCCGATCGACTCGTCAGACGAGTGGATCCGCCAGCGCACCGGGATCGTCACGCGCCGCCGCGCCGGCGCGGACGTCGACGTGCTCGACCTGTCCGAGGCGGCGGCGCGCGACGCGCTCGCCCGTGCCGGGCTCCAGGGTGCCGACGTCGACGCCGTCATCGTCTCGACGGTCACGTACTTCCACCAGACCCCCGCCGCCGCCGCGGTGCTCGCCGAGCGGCTGGGCGCCACGCCCGCTGCCGCGTTCGACGTGTCCGCCGCCTGCGCCGGGTACGCCTACGCGATCGCGCAGGCCGACGCGCTCGTGCGCGCCGGCATCGCGACGCACGTGCTCGTCGTCGGCGCCGAGAAGATGAGCGACTTCATCGACCCGACGGACCGGTCGATCTCGTTCCTCCTGGGCGACGGCGCGGGCGCCGCGATCGTCGGCCCGTCGGACACCCCCGGCATCGGTCCCACGGTGTGGGGGTCCGACGGCGGCAAGGCCCAGGCGATCCGCCAGACGCACGCCTGGTCGGACCTGCGTGAGGACCCCTCGCTCGGCTGGCCCACGCTGCGCCAGGACGGCCAGAGCGTGTTCAAGTGGGCCGCGTTCCAGATGGCGCCCGTCGCGGCCAAGGCCATGGCCGAGGCCGGGGTCGCCCCCGGCGACATCGGCGCGTTCGTCCCGCACCAGGCGAACATGCGCATCATCGACCAGATGATCAAGCAGCTCCAGCTCCCCGACACCGTCGCGGTGGCCCGCGACATCGCGGAGACCGGCAACACGTCGGCCGCGTCGATCCCCCTCGCCACGCGGCGTCTGCTCGACGAGGGCCAGGTCCGCTCCGGCGACCTCGCGCTCCAGATCGGGTTCGGCGCCGGGCTCGTCTACGCGGCGCAGGTGGTCGTCCTGCCGTAGGGGAGAATCACCCTGGACGGACGGCCGCCCTCCCACGCGGGAGGACCCGCGCCGTCGGCGGACCCGTCCGTCGCACGCACCGTCTACTGCTGTACCGCCCGGGACACCCACCGGGCACCGCCACCGGGACCGGTCGCCGCCGGCCCCACGACAAGGAGAAACCATGGCCTACACCGAGCAGGAAGTCCTCGCCGGCCTCGCGGAGATCGTCGCCGAGGAGACGGGTCTGCCGACCGACGCCGTCGCGCTCGAGAAGTCGTTCACCGACGACCTCGACATCGACTCGCTGTCGATGATGACGATCGTCACGCACGCCGAGGACAAGTTCGGGGTCCGCATCCCGGACGACGAGGTCAAGAACCTCACGACGGTCGGCGACGCCGTGTCCTTCATCACGGGCGCCCAGGCCTGAGCACGCCCCGCCTGCCCCGCAGGCCTGCGGGCGGGCCGACGTCACCCACGCCGGCCCGCCCGTCCTCCCGCCCCCGCCGCAACCCCCGAGGAGCACCATGTCCGCCGCTACTGAAGTCGTCGTCACCGGCCTCGGCGCCACCACGCCGCTCGGTGGCGACGTGCCCTCCACCTGGGCCGCGGCACTGGCCGGCGAGTCCGGCGCGCGCACGCTCGAGAACGACTGGGCGGAGCGCTACGAGATCCCGGTGACGTTCGCCGCGACGATCAAGGTCGACCCGGCCGAGGTCCTCGCTCGCCCCGAGATCAAGCGCATGGACCCCTCCACGCAGTACGCGATCATCGCCGCGCGCGAGGCGTGGGCAGACGCGGGCAGCCCCGAGGTCGACGGCGATCGGCTCGGCACGGTCGTGTCGTCCGGCATCGGCGGCATCTGGACCACGCTCGACGGCTGGGACACGCTGCGGGAGCGCGGCGCGCGGCGCATGCTGCCCATGACCGTGCCCATGCTCATGCCGAACTCCCCCACCGCGTACGTGTCGCTCGAGCTCGGTGCCCGCGCGGGCGCCCACGCCCTCGTCTCCGCGTGCGCGTCCGGCGCCGAGGCGATCGGCTACGGCGTCGACATGATCCGCGCGGGCCGCGCCGACGTCGTCGTCGCGGGCGGGACCGAGGCGACGATCCACCCCATGCCGATGGCGGCCTTCGCCGCGTCGCGCACGCTCTCGCTGCGCAACGACGACCCGCAGGGCGCGTCGCGCCCGTACGACGTCGACCGCGACGGCTTCGTCATCGGCGAGGGCTCGGGCGTCGTCGTCCTGGAGAGCGCCGAGCACGCCGCGGCGCGCGGCGCGCGCGTGTACGCGCGGCTCGCCGGCGTCGGCCTCTCCGCCGACGCGTACCACATCACCTCCCCGGACCCGGACGGCCGCGGCCAGGTCGCCGCGATGCGCCGGGCGATCGAAGAGGCCGGGGTGACCGGCCGCGACGTCGTGCACGTCAACGCGCACGCGACGTCGACCAAGGTGGGCGACCTCACCGAGACCCGTTCGATCCGCTCCCTCCTTGGCTCCGACACGGACCACGTGCTGCTCTCCGCGACGAAGTCGATGACGGGCCACCTCCTCGGTGGCGCGGGCGCGCTGGAGTCGATCTTCACGATCAAGGCGGTCGCCGAGCGCCTCGCTCCCCCGACGATCAACGTCACGAACCCGGACCCGGAGCTCCAGGTGCCGCTCGTGCGCGACGCCCCGGCTCCGCTGCCCGAGGGCGACATCGTCGCGGTGAACAACTCGTTCGGCTTCGGCGGCCACAACGTCGCGCTCGCGGTCGCGAGCGTCTGACCGGCCTTCCGGGAGCCCCGGGCCGTCGGCTGCTCAGCCGTCGTCCCGGGGCTCTCGTGCGTCGGGGTCGGACGTCCCGGACGCCGAAGTCTCGAATCCTGAGATGGACGCTCGTCCAGATCGTTCTGATTTCACCCATCCGTATTGTCCGGACTTCTGTACCTAAAGCGGGACGCAGTCCATGAGCTGACCGGGCCTCGTCAGGTTTCACCCCGCACCCCTCGTCACCCGCCGAGCGCCCTCCTCTGCCGTCGCCGACCCTGTGGACGTGGCGTGGCTCCAGCCACGACGCGACCTCGAGGCAGGCGAGCGGAAGGACAGGGCACGTGACCCGAACGGCGAGACACCTCTCCACCCAGGCACCACCCCGCTGGCGACGAGCGACGGCGCTCGCCGCCGTCGGGGGCATGCTCGGCGCTCTGACCTTCGCGGGAGGGATCGCCGCGACGGCGGCTCCCACCGACGACTCGGAGGGCAGCGGGCAGTTCCTCACCGGCACGGTCGCGGGGCTCGACCTCGCGACGATCGCGGCGCTCGAAGGAGCCGTCGCCGAGAACCCGTCCGGGGAGCACCCGGTCGTCACGAACCCCCTGGCGGCCACGGTCTTCCAGTCCCTCGGGATCGACCTGACGGGCACGCTCCAGCTGTTCGGACCGAACGGGATCCTGCAGCTCGGTGCGGTCAACCAGTACGGCGAGGCGAACGACGACGGCTCGGCGCGCGCCGCGTCCGGCGCCGTCTCGGACCAGGGCGCGATCTCCGTCGGCGGCAGCGAGGAGTTCCCGTCCGACGCGCAGCTCAATCTCACGCAGCTCCTCGGCCCCGGCTTCGAGTCGGTCGTCGCGGACCTCGACCTCTCGCTCGGCGCGCTGTCCGCGACGGCGGAGGCGACCGGGGGGGCCGCGCCGACCGGGGACTACCAGATCGCCGGCGCGACCCTCACCCTCGACAGCCCGGCCGTCTCGGGCATCGCCACGGCGGTCGACGACGAGGTCGTCCCACTCGTGGACGGCGCCGTCGACCAGCTCGTCGGGACCGACGGCCTGCTTGCCCAGGCGCTGAACGGGATCGGAGCACTCGCCCAGGTGCTGACCATCCTCGGCGCCGACCTCGAACCGACCGTCGCGCTCGACGTCGACCTCGACAGCGCGCTGGCGCCCGTGCTCGACCAGGACTTCGGTGACGAGGGGGTCGTGATCAACGTCGGCGACGGGACCGTCACGGTCGACCTCGACACGATCCTCGGCGGCACCGGGTCGCTCAACGGGTTCGACCCCAACACCGAGGTCCTGGACGACGCCGCGATCAACGCGATCCTCGACGGGCTCGGCGCGGCGCTCGACGACCTCACGACCGCGCTCGTCGGAGCCGTCGACACAGCCCTGCACGCCGCGAGCCTGACGCTCTCGGTGGAGGCCGTCGTCGACAACCCGATCCCCCTCGCACCGGACCTCCTGAACCTGAACATCGACCTCGACACGACCGTCGGCGACGTGGTCGACGGGACGGTCGACCCCGCCGACGCCACCATCACCATCGCGCTCTCCGGCCTGCCGCTCACGCTGCCGCTGGGCGACCTCGTCAACGCTCTGGCGGGTCCGCTCAATTCCGTGCTCTTCGCCGACGGGACCGGTCTGGTGAGCACGCTCGCCGGGACGATCACGTCACAGGTCACCGGTCCCGTCCTCACGGCGCTCTCGCCGGTCTTCGAGGTCCTCACGGAGGTCGTGAGCCTCGTCGTCAACGTCCAGGAGCCCGAGCCGTCCGTCGCCGACGCCACGTTCACCCAGCGGGCGCTGACCCTGTCGATCCTCGAGGTCGGCACGGGTACGGGCCTCGCGGAGCTCCACCTCGCCTCGGCGACCGTCCGCGGCTCGAGGGTCGCGGCGATCACCCCGGCAGTGACCGTCGACCCGACCACCGTCCCCGCGGGCACCGCGACGAACGTCACCGGCACCGGCTACACCCCCGACGCCACCCTGACGGTCGAGGTCCGCAACGGCGAAGGCACCGTGGTCGCCACCCTCACCGACGTCCCGACCGACGGCGAGGGCGGCTTCACCACGCCCATCACCGTCCCCGTCGACACGACCCCCGGCGACTACACCGTCGTCGGCATCGACGACACCACCACCACCGAGGCCGAGACCCCGCTCACCGTGACCGCGGCAGCGCTCACGCCGTCCGTGACGGTCGACCCGACCACCGCCAACCCCGGCGACGAGGTGACCGTCGACGGCACGGGCTACACGCCCGACGCCACCGTCACCGTCGAGATCCGCGACGACTCCGGCACCGTCATCGAGACCGTCCAGAACGTCCCCACCGACAGTGAGGGCGGGTTCACCACCCCGATCACCGTCCCCGCGGGCACCGCCCCCGGCGACTACACCGTCGTCGGCATCGACGACACCACCTCCACCGAGGCCGAGACACCCCTCACCATCGAGGCGGCAGCCATCACCCCCGCGGTGACCGTCGACCCGACCACCGTCCCCGCGGGCACCGCGACCACCGTCACCGGCACGGGCTACACCCCGGACTCGACGGTCACGGTCGAGGTGCGGGACACGACCGGGACGGTCATCGCGACGCTGACGGACGTCGGTACCGACGGCGAGGGCGGCTTCACCACGCCCATCACCGTCCCCGTCGACACGACCCCCGGCGACTACACCGTCGTCGGCATCGACGACACCACCACCACCGAGGCCGAGACCCCGCTCACCGTGACCGCGGCAGCGCTCACGCCGTCCGTGACGGTCGACCCGACCACCGCGAACCCCGGCGACGAGGTGACCGTCGACGGCACGGGCTACACGCCCGACGCCACCGTCACCGTCGAGATCCGCGACGACTCCGGCACCGTCATCGAGACCGTCCAGAACGTCCCCACCGACAGTGAGGGCGGGTTCACCACGCCGATCACCGTCCCCGCGGGCACCGCCCCCGGCGACTACACCGTCGTCGGCATCGACGACACCACCTCCACCGAGGCCGAGACCCCGCTCACCATCGAGGCGGCAGCCATCACCCCCGCGGTGACCGTCGACCCGACCACCGTCCCCGCGGGCACCGCGACAAACGTCACGGGCACCGGCTACACGCCCGACGCCACCGTGACCGTCGAGGTGCGGCACCCCACCGGAACCGTCGTCACCAGCCTGAGCGACGTCGCCACGGACGGCGAGGGCGGCTTCACCACGCCGATCACCGTCCCTGTCGACACGACGCCCGGTGACTACGTCGTCGTCGGCATCGACGACACCACCGCGACCGAGGCGGAGATCCCGCTGACCGTCGAGGCAGCTGCCATCGAGCCGGCCATCACGGTCGACCCGACCACCGCCAACCCCGGCGACGAGGTCACCGTCGACGGCACGGGCTACACGCCCGACGCCACCGTCACCGTCGAGATCCGCGACGACTCCGGCACCGTGATCGAGACCGTCGAGGGTGTTCCCACCGACGGCGACGGGAGCTTCACCACGCCGATCACCGTCCCCGAGGACGCCACCTCGGGCGACTACACGGTCGTCGGCATCGACGACACCACCTCCACCGAGGCCGAGACCCCGCTCACCATCGAGGCGGCAGCCATCACCCCCGCGGTGACCGTCGACCCGACCACCGTCCCCGCGGGCACCGCGACAAACGTCACGGGCACCGGCTACACGCCCGACGCCACCGTGACCGTCGAGGTGCGGCACCCCACCGGAACCGTCGTCACCAGCCTGAGCGACGTCGCCACGGACGGCGAGGGCGGCTTCACCACGCCGATCACCGTCCCTGTCGACACGACGCCCGGTGACTACGTCGTCGTCGGCATCGACGACACCACCGCGACCGAGGCGGAGATCCCGCTGACCGTCGAGGCAGCTGCCATCGAGCCGGCCATCACGGTCGACCCGACCACCGCCAACCCCGGCGACGAGGTCACCGTCGACGGCACGGGCTACACGCCCGACGCCACCGTCACCGTCGAGATCCGCGACGGCTCCGGCACCGTGATCGCCACGGTCGAGAACGTCCCCACCGACAGTGAGGGCGGGTTCACCACCCCGGTCACCGTCCCGGCCGGCACCGCCCCCGGCGACTACACCGTCGTCGGCATCGACGACACCACCTCCACCGAGGCCGAGACCCCGCTCACCATCGAGGCGGCAGCCATCACCCCCGCGGTGACCGTCGACCCGACCACCGTCCCCGCGGGCACCGTGACGAACGTCACGGGCACCGGCTACACGCCCGACGCCACCGTGACCGTCGAGGTGCGGCACACCACCGGAACCGTCGTCGCCAGCCTGAGCGACGTCCCGACCGACGGCACGGGCAGCTTCACGACCCCGATCACCGTCCCCGTCGACACCACGCCCGGGGACTACACCGTCGTCGGGGTGGACGACACGACCTCCACCGAGGCCGAGACCCCGCTGACCGTGACCGCAGCAGCGCTCACGCCGTCCGTGACGGTCGACCCGACCACCGCCAACGCCGGTGACGAGGTCACCGTCGACGGAACCGGATACACCCCCGACGCCACCGTCACCGTCGAGATCCGCGACGGCTCCGGCAGCGTCATCGAGACCGTCGAGAACGTCCCGACCGACGGCAGCGGCAACTTCACCACGCCGATCACCGTCCCCGAGGACGCCACCCCGGGCGACTACACCGTCGTCGGCATCGACGACACCACCTCCACCGAGGCGGAAGCCCCGCTCGGCGTCGGCGGTGTCGGGGTGTCGGAGCCGACCGTCACGGTCGACCCGACCACGGCGAACCCCGGAGACGAGGTCACCGTGACCGGCGAGGGCTGGCCGCCGAACACCACGGTCACGGTCGAGCTCGTGGACGAGGACGGCGACGTCGTCGCCACGGTCGACGTGGAGACCGACGGGGAGGGGAGCTTCACCACCCCCATCACCGTTCCCGAGGACGCGGCACCCGGCGACTACACCGTGCACGCGTCCGACGACAGGGGCAACGAGGCGGAGGCTCCGCTCACGGTCGTCGACGCCGGCGAGCGTGCCCTGGTCTCGTCGTTCGTGACGCCCCGCGTCCTGCGCGGCGCCGAGCAGACGTTCGTCGCGTCGGGATTCCAGCCTGGCGAGGCGGTCCAGGCGGTCATCAACTCGGAGCCGCTGATCCTGCCGGTCGCGATCGCCGACGCGAGCGGTGAGGTCAGCTGGACGTTCGTCGTCCCGGCGGACTTCGAGGTCGGCCCGCACACGGGTACGGCGACGAGCGTCACGGTCGGCGACTCGACGGTCGCGTCGTTCGAGGTCTACCTCGCCGCCCCGGGCGACGACGACGGCGCGGGCGGCTCCGGTTCGGGCTCCGGCTCGGGCACCTCCGGAAGCAGCACCGGCAACGGCAACGGCAACGGCAACGGCAACGGATCGGGCTACCTCGCCCGGACCGGTACCGACGACCTGGGTCTGTTCCTGGTCACGGCGCTCCTGCTGGTCGCCGTCGGCGCCGGCATCCGGGTCCGCGCACGCCGGACGAGCTAGGCGCACCACGACCGAGGGCGCCTGCCGGGAGGTCCCGGCAGGCGCCCTCGTCGTGTCGTGGGCGGACGCGCGGCGTCAGCCGACGCGGTGGAGCCAGCGCACGGGTGCGCCGGCCCCGGCGTAGCGGAACGGCTCGAGCTCGTCGTCCCACGCCTTGCCGAGCGCGAGGTGCAGGGCGTCGCGCATGGCCCACGGCTCGCTCACCTGCTCCAGGGCGGCACGGATGCGGTCCTCCGGGACGACGATGTTGCCGTGCACGTCCGTCTGGGCGTAGAAAATGCCGAGGTCGGGCGTGTGGGACCACCGGCCGCCGTCGACCCCGTGGCTCGGCTCCTCGGTGACCTCGTAGCGCAGGTGGGACCAGCCGCGCAGCGCGGAGGCGAGCTTGGCGCCCGTCCCCTGCGGGCCCTGCCACGAGTACTCGGCCCGGTAGAGGCCGCGCGCGGCGGGCTGCTCGGTCCAGTCGAGCGACACGCGCACGCCGAGGACGTTGCCCGCGGCCCACTCCATGTGCGGGCACAGAGCACGCGGTGCTGAGTGCACGTAAAGAACACCGCGGGTGATGGCACCGGCCATGTCTGCCTCCCTAGGTCGAGGTTCCGTCTTCCCCAACGTCCTCACCGAGGGTGGTGTCACAGCACGTCACAGGTACGTCGCGGCGTGTCTCGTGCCCATCTTGCACGACATCGCGCGTTCGCGCGAGAGATCCGCCGGGCGTGCCCGGCCGCGGTCACGGGACGCGCGTCGTCACAGGTGAGCGCGCAGCTCCCGCATCGCCTTCTTGCGCACGGAGCGGTCGAGGCGGTCGAGGTAGAGCATGCCGTCCAGGTGGTCGCACTCGTGCTGGAGGCAGCGCGCCATGAGCTCGGTCCCCTCGACGACGACCTCGTTGCCGTCGAGGTCCGTCCCGACGACACGGGCGTACCAGGCCCGCCGCGTCGGGTACCACAGGTCGGGGACCGAGAGGCAGCCCTCGTCGCCGTCCTGGTAGTCGTCGGAGAGCTCGACGATGCGCGGGTTGAGCACGTACCCGATCTCGTCGTCGATGTTCCAGGAGAACGCCCGGAGGTTCACGCCGATCTGGTTGGCGGCGAGGCCCGCGCGGCCCTCGTGGTCGACGGTCTCGACGAGGTCCGCGACGAGCGAGCGCACGCGGTCGTCGACCGTGGTGATCTCGTCGCAGGGGGTGCGGAGCACGGGGTCCGGGATGGTCCGGATCTCTCTCATCGCCATGGGCGCCATTCTTCCATGCGCACGACGACGGGCGGCCGGGTCGCCGACCCGCACGCCTGGGGCCCGCGTCACATACGGGCGTACCGGGCGCGGGCGAAGGAGTAGAGGCCGTACGCGGCGAAGCCGAGCCCGACGGCGACGAGCAGCACCGCGCCGAACGGCTGCGCCGCGAGGGTCGCGAACGCGGCGTCGAGACCGCCGGCCTGCTCGGGGTCGTGCTGCACGGCCGCCACGACGAAGAGGGCGCCGAGCACACCGAGCGCGATCCCCTTGGCGACGTAGCCCACCCGCCCGAGCGTCACGACCGCGCGCCCGACGTTCCCGCGCGTGCCGCCCTCGAGGTCCTCGAGGAACGTCTTCCGCCAGCCCTTGACCACGTGGTAGACACCCGCGGCGACGATCCCCACGCCCACGGCACCGACGAGGAGGACGCCGCCCGGTTTCTGCATGAGGGTCGCCGTCATGCTCTCCTCCTGGCCGGAACCGCCCGCAGAGCCGTTCACGACCTGCACGGCGAGCACCCCCAGAGCGAGGTAGACGATCGCCTTGCCGGCGGCCTTGAGCCGGTCGGACGTCTCGACGGCGCCGCTCACCGCCACGGTGAGCTGCCACAGCGCGAGCGCGGCGAACGCGACGACGGCGAACCAGAGGAGGGCAGTCCCGCCCGGCGTCTGCGCGATGGCGGTGAGGGCGCCGGTCTGGTCCGCCTGCGCGCTCGACGCCGAGCCCGTCGCCACCTGGACCGCGAGGACGCCCACCACGAGGTGGAGCACACCGCTCACCGCGTACCCGGCGCGGGCCAGCAGCTCGAGCGTCCTGCTGCCTCGTGCGCCCTGTGCCGCCGCCTTGCCCGTCGAGCTGAAACTCGGTGCCACAGGACCTCCTCGGTCGTCGGGTCGCCGCCCCCAGCGCGCCGCCGGGTTCTCCGGCCCGGACACGGTGCCAGCCCTGCGCCCCGCACGCACGTCGAAAGGCACTCCCAGGTTCCTCAGATCACGGTTTGGTAACGTGCCTCGAATGCCCTCGACGACACCACGCCTCGCCGTGCTCGACGGACTCCGGTTCGCGGCCGCGGCGGCCGTGCTCGTGTACCACTTCGTCGCCGTCAACCACCACGCGTGGGGCGAGCGGACGAGCGACTCCCTGCCGGGCGCGCAGGGCGTCGCCGCCTACGGCTCGTTCGGCGTCCAGCTCTTCTTCGTCGTGTCCGGGTTCGTCATCCTCATGACCGCGTGGGGACGCGACGTGCGCGGCTTCGTCGCCTCGCGCGCCGGCCGGCTGTTCCCCGCGTACTGGGCGGCGGTCGTCCTCACCCTGCTGCTGCTCGTCCTGGTGATCCCCGGGCGCCGCGACGTCGACCTCCCGCAGGCGGCGGCCAACCTCACCATGGTCCAGCGCGCGTTCGGGATCCCCGACCTGGAGGCCGTGTACTGGACGCTCTGGTCGGAGCTGCGGTTCTACGTCCTCCTCGGCGTGCTCGTGGCCGTCGGGCTCACCCGGGCACGGGTGCTCGCGTTCGTGGTGCTGTGGCCGGTCGCGGGGGCGATCGCCACGCAGACGGGTTCCGAGCTCGTCGCGACCGTCCTCGTCGCGCCCGACGCCCCGCTCTTCGCCGGCGGGATGGTGCTCTACCTCCTCACGCGGGAGCGCCGCTCTCCGGTCCTGTGGCTCGCGCTCGCGCTCGACGTGGTGCTCGCGGCCGCCGTCTCGGGCAGGATCCAGGCCGCCCGCATCGAGAACAGCACCGACGTCGTCGTCTCCCCCACGGTCTGGTGGATCGCGATCGTCCTGTGCTTCGCCATGGTCGCCGTCGCGACGCTCACCCCGCTCGCCCGGGTCTCCTGGGGCTGGCTCACCGCGCTCGGCGCCCTGACGTACCCGCTGTACCTCGTGCACTCGTCGTGGGGGCGGTGGGTGATCGAGTCGGTGCACCCGTACCTGTCCCGGGCGGCAACGCTGACCGTGGCCGTCGCCGTGTGCCTGGTGCTCGCCTGGGCGATCCACCGCGCCGTCGAACGTCCGCTCGGCCCGCGGCTGCGCCGCGCCCTCGACCGCGACCTCCGGCGCGACCCGGGGCCGTCCGGTCGGCGGACCGCGACCGGCCACCAGCGCGGCGGTCAGGACGGGGCGGTCGCCGCCAGGTAGTCGCGCAGCACGACCGCCTGGTTGTGCTCCTCGTCCTTCGCGCCGTACACGAGCGTCACCACGGGATGCTGCCCGACGACGGCACGCAGCTCTCCCACGACCTCGCCGTTCGCGTCGAGCTCGGCCCGGTACCGCTCGGCGAACTCGTCGAACAGCCGCTCCTCGTGGTGGAACCAGCGCCGCAGCTCCGTCGAGGGCGCGACCTCCTTGAGCCACAGGTCGACGCGCGCCTTCTCCTTGGTCTCACCGCGCGGCCACAGCCGGTCGACGAGCACGCGGAACCCGTCGCCCTCCTCGGCCGGCTCGTACACCCGCTTGATCCGCACCGTCATGGGGCCATGACACCGCGCGGCGCCGCGCACCGCATCCGCAGGGTGGGCACGGACGTGGGCGTGGGCGATCGGCCCGGTGGTGCCCCGTGCAGGACTTGAACCCGCGACCGAGAGATTATGAGTCTCCTGCTCTGACCAGCTGAGCTAACGGGGCGCGCGGGCGAGCATACCGCCCGTCCGGCGGGGCGACCCGGAGCGGCTACGGTGGGGACGTGTCCTGGTTCCGCCGTCCCAGCCTGCCCGACCCGGTCCGCCGCGCGCTCGACGTCCCGGCGGACGACCGCGTGCTCGCCTCGGCCGAGCTGACCGACGGCTCGTGGGCGGTCGCGACGCGCACCGAGCTCCTCACGAGCGACGCGACGGGAACGGCCGTCGCGCGGCGCCCGTGGTCGGACGTCGACCGGGCGGGGTACGCGCCGGAGACCGCCACGATCACGGTCTCCTGGGTCGACGGCGCCGCCCCCCTGGTCCTCCGGCTCGCCGACGCGCGCCGCACGTCGCTCGCCCAGACGTTGCGCGAGCGCGTGCAGTCGTCCGTGGTCCTGTCGGAGACCGTGACGTTCGCCGCAGGGCTCACCGCGCGGGTCGCGGTGCGGCGGGACGGCGACGGCGAGCTCTTCTCGCAGGTCGTCGCCGACCCGGGCCTCGACCTGACCGACCCCGAGGTCGAGGCCCGCGTGGACGCCGCGGAGGGGCGGGTACGGTCGGCGTCCGGACTACCCCTCTGAGCCTGCTAGAGTTTTCCCCGGCCGCCACGGTGAACGCCGTGACAGTCATGATCGATCCCGCGTAGCTCAGCTGGCAGAGCATCCGACTGTTAATCGGACGGTCGTAGGTTCAAGTCCTACCGCGGGAGCCCACGGGTTCGGCCCCGGATCGCACAGCGGTCCGGGGCCGAGCTGTTTCCTCGGCCCGCCGCCGCCTCGAAACGTCACGGTGGGGCACGCCGGGAATACGCGACCGTTGCCCGGGGCTTGCGTCTGTCGTGACCACGACGTCCCCCGCCGGGATCGGCCTGCGCTCGGAGCGCGGCCCAGTCCTCCTCGCCCTCATGCTGTCGACCGCCCTCGTCGCGCTCGACGCGACGATCATCGCGACCGCGTCCGCGACCATCGCGCGCGAGCTGGGCGGGTTCGCACAGCTCCCCTGGCTGTTCTCGAGCTACCTGCTCGCCCAGGCGGTCGGCACACCGGTGTTCGGCAGGCTGTCCGACGTCCTCGGCCGCAAGCGCCTCATGCTGGCGGGTGTCGCCCTGTTCTTCCTCGGGTCCGTGCTGTGCGGGTTCGCGTGGTCGATGCCCGCGCTCGTCGCCGGGCGCGTGCTCCAGGGTCTCGGGGCCGGCGCGGTCATGCCCGTCTCCCAGACGATCGCCGCGGACATCTACACGCTCGAGGAGCGCGCGAAGGCGCAGGGCTACCTCGCGTCGGTGTGGGCGATCTCCTCCGTCGTCGGCCCGACGCTGGGCGGCGTGTTCTCCGAGTTCGTGAGCTGGCGCTGGATCTTCTTCGTCAACGTGCCGCTGTGCGCGCTGGCCGCGTGGATGCTGCACCGCCGGTACCACGAGTCGCCGCGCGAGGGCGCGCGCGAGCCCATCGACTACGTCGGCGCCGCGCTCCTCACCGCCGGCAGCACGCTGCTGCTGCTCGGGCTGCTCGAGGGCGGGTCCACGTGGGCGTGGGCCTCCCCCGCGTCCGTTGCCGTCCTGGGTGCCGCGGTCCTCCTGCTCGGCGTCTTCGCGGTGCACGCGCGGCGCACGCGCTACCCCGTGGTCGACCTCGCGATCCTGCGCCGGCGCGTCGTCGGGGTCTCGACGGCCGTCTCGCTCCTCGTCGGCGTGATCGTCCTCGCCCTGTCCACGTACGTCCCGATCTACGCCCAGGGCGTCCTCGGCGTCGGTCCGCTCGTCGCGGGCTTCGCGCTCGCGGCGATGACGGTCGGCTGGCCCGTCTCGGCCTCGAACGCCGGGCGTCTCTACCTGCGGATCGGCTTCCGCTGGACCGCCGTCATCGGCTCTGCGCTCGTCCTCGCCGGCACCTCGCTCACGCTGCTGCTGGGCGCGACGTCCCCGGTGGCGGCGGTCGCGGCGACGACGTTCGTCGTCGGCGTCGGCATGGGCCTGACCGCCGTGCCGACGCTCATCGCCGCGCAGTCGTCCGCAGCCTTCACCGAGCGCGGGGCGGTGACCGGGACCAACATGTTCGCGCGGTCGCTGGGCTCGGCCGTGGGCGTCGCGGTCTGCGGCGCGATCGTCAACGCCCGCACGACGCTCGGCCCCGACGGCACGCCCGAGGGCCCGGGGCTGATGGCCGCGATCCACGTCGTGTTCGTCCTGCTCGCCGCGAGCGCCGCCGTCCTCGTCGTCCTCGCGGCCCTCATGCCCGCGGACCGCCAGGCCGCCCGCGACCGCCGGGCGGCGACAGCCGCCTCGACCGCGGGCGCGAGGAGCTGACCTTCCGGACGGGTCAGGCGATCTCGCCCTCGCGCAGCGTGCGGCGCTCGGCCTCGAGCGCGAGGAGCGCGGCGAACGCCTCCTGGTACGCGGCGAGGTCGGCCGACGGGTCGAGGCGCTGGAGGCGGCTCTTCGCGTCGGCGACGCGGCGCGTGAGCCCCAGGTCGACGAGGCCGCGCACGACGCCCGCGACGTAGCCGCCGACGACGTTCTCGCGGTCCTCGGGCAGGGGCGCGACGGCGAGCTCGGTGACGAGGCCGCGCACGGGCTCGGCGGCCTGCTCGACGACGGCCTCGACCCAGTGCCCGGCACCGAGGGACGCGCCCTCGCGCACCCCGCCGGCCGCGCGGATCGCGGCGTGGACGGCGCGCCACGCCGGGACGGCGAACGCGTCCTCGCCGAGGTCGTCGAACACCGGCGGCACGTGCTGGGGGTACTGGAGGACGGCGACGAGCGCGAGGCGCTCGCGGCGCGCCACGGGGTCGCGCGGGTCGGGCGCGGGCAGCGCGGGGACCTCCGGCTCGGGTGCGCGGGCCTCCGCGCCGGGACGGGCGTCGTCGGGACGGGCGGTGCGGACCGGACCGGGTGCGCTGCCCCGCTTGGCGGCGGCCGCCACCTCGCGGCGGACGCGCTCGGCGTCCATGCCGATCCAGCCGGCGAGCATGCGCGCGTACTCGGGGCGCAGCGCGGCGTCGCGGATCCCGGCGACGACGGGGGCGGCGGCGCGCAGCGCACCGACGCGGCCCTCGGCGGTGTCGAGGTCGAACGTCGCGAGCGTCGTCCTGATGACGAACTCGAAGAGGGGTTGGCGCCCGTCGACGAGGGCGCGCACGGCGTCGGGTCCGCGCGCCATGCGCAGCTCGCACGGGTCCATGCCGCTCGGCTCGACGGCGACGAACGTCTGGGCGTAGAAGCGCTGGTCCTCGCCGAACGCGCGCACGGCAGCCTTCTGGCCCGCCGCGTCGCCGTCGAACGTGAAGACGACCTCGCCCCCGACGGACGCGCCCGACGCGAGCTGCATGCCGCCGCCCGCGGTCGTGTCGCCGAGGAGGCGCCGCACGATGCGCGCGTGGTCCGAGCCGAACGCGGTGCCGCACGTCGCGACGGCCGTCGTCACGCCGGACAGGTGCGCGGCCATGACGTCCGTGTACCCCTCGACGACGACGACGCGCTTCTGCTTCGCGATCTCGCGCTTGGCGAGGTCGATGCCGTAGAGCACGTGCGACTTCTTGTAGAGCGTGGTCTCGGGCGTGTTGAGGTACTTGGGGCCCTGGTCCTCGTCGTAGAGGCGGCGCGCGCCGAACCCGACGATCTCCCCCGTGACGTCACGGATGGGCCACACGAGGCGCCCACGGAACCGGTCGTAGATGCCGCGCTGGCCCTGACTCATGAGGCCGGAGGCGACGAGCTCGGCCTGCGTGAAGCCGCGACCCTGGAGGTGGCGCTGGAGGTTGTCCCAGCCGGTGGGCGCGTACCCGACGCCGAAGTGCTCGGCGTCGGCGCGGTCGAAGCTGCGCTCGGCGAGGAACGCGCGCGCGGCCTGGGCGCCCGGGGCGAAGAGCTGCTCGGAGAAGTACTGGGCGGCGACGCGGTGCGCCTCGAGCAGCCGCTGGCGGCGGCCGGGCTCCTCGCGCGGGCGCTGCGGGCCGCCGGAGTCCTCGTAGCGGAGCTGGATGCCGATGCGGTCCGCGAGGTACTCGACGGCCTCGACGAACGTCAGGCCGTCGATCTTCTGGACGAACGAGATGACGTCGCCGCCCTCGCCGCACCCGAAGCAGTGCCAGCGCCCCACGCCGGGACGCACGTGGAACGACGGCGAGCGCTCGTCGTGGAAGGGGCACAGGCCCTTGAGCGAGCCGACGCCGGCGGTCTTGAGGGTGACGTGCGCGGAGACGATCTCGTCGATCCGCGCGCGGTCGCGGACGGCTTCCACGTCCTCGCGTCGAATCAGGCCTGCCACGGAGCGAGTCTATGCGCCCGGGCGGTGCCCCGGGGTGGCTCGACGGCGTCGTCGGTCACCCCCGGGCCGGCCCCGACGCCGCCGGGACGAGCGCGGCGCTCGACGCCGCGCAGCGTCGCGCGTAGGCGCCCGGCGTGGACCCGGTCGTGCGGGCGAAGTCGCTGCCGAGGTGCGCCTGGTCGTAGTAGCCGACGGCGGTCGCGAGCGCCGCGAGGTCCTGGTCGGGGTCGGCCGCGAGCAGGTCGGCGGCGAGGTGCACGCGATGACGCTGGAGGGCCCACTTGGGGCTCACGCCGACGTATGCGGCGAAGAGGCGCTGGAGCGAGCGCGACGACGTCCCGACGACCGCCGCGAGGTCGCCGACGCCCGCGCCGGGTCCGAGCTCGCCGCCTACGAGGGCCGCGAACGCGCGCGCGACGCGGTCGAGGTCCCGCTCGGCGCGGGCGGTCCGGGCTCGCTCGGCCCGCGAGCGCAGGAGCGGCTCGACGGCGCGCGCCGCGTCCTCGTCCCGGCCGGCGCGGGCGAGGCCGAGCGCGGCGGCCCCGGTGCGCTCCGCCGTCGGGCCGAGGAACGCGGCCGCGGGGACTTGCACGCCCGGGCGCACGGCGTCCGGGTGCCCGAGCAGCACCCGGAACGCACCCGGCCGCAGCTTGGTCCCGACGACCGCGCCAGAGCCGGTCAGGGTCCGCTCGAACAGCCCGGGCGGGATGCCGTGCGCGACGTAGCCCGACTCCTCGGCGACCACGTTCGCGACGGGGTGCGGCACCAGGACCTGGGAGAACGACTCCCCCGGCGGCAAGTCCCAGCGCACGACCCAGTGGCGCTCGACGAGGTCCGCGAGGTCCGGCGACGGCTCGACACGCACGAGCTCGAACCCGCGCCGCGCCGCGGTGGGGTCCACCAGGCCCCGGACGGACGTCGTCGGCCGCCGCCGAGCGCCTGCGCCCGCAGCGGCGGGACCACCGGGTTCGAACACCTGTCGCATTCCTCCAAGACTGGCACGTCCCGCCGACACGAGCATGGTGGTACGGCCCGCACCTCGCGGGCGACCACGACGAGGAGGACACCATGGAGATGTCGGCACTGCACCCCAACGTCACGGTGAGCGGCGCGCGCGAGGCCATCGCGTTCTACGAGGCCGCGCTCGGCGCCGAGGTGGTCGACACCATCATGGCGGGCGACGCCGTCATCCACTCGGACCTGCGCCTCGTCTCCCCCGCGGGGACGAGCACGTTCACCGTCGCGGAGGCGTTCCCGCCGGACTCGGTCGCGCCGGAGCCCGGAGCCCCCACGCACGCGTCGTTCACCGTCCCCGTCGAGGACGCCGACGCCGCGTACGCGCGGGCGCTCGCGGCCGGCGCGTCGAGCCTGGCCGAACCCGCGGACTGGTTCGAGGGGTTCCGCCAGGCCGCCGTCCGCGACCCGTTCGGGCACCGCTGGTACTTCGTCACCGTCGCGGAGTCCGTCACGGCCGAGGACGTGCAGCGCGCGAGCGACGCCTGGGTCGCCGAGCGCGGCTGAGACCGCCCTCTCTCGTGCGCCCGCGGAGGCTCAGGCCGGCGGGCGCACGAGCCGCGCGTGGAACTGCATGGCCGAGACGTCCGTGAGCGAGGCGACCTGGTCGATCACCACGCGCAGCCGGGCTGCGTCGTCGGGGGCCGCCTGCCAGTCCGCGGCGAACGACGGCTCGAGCGCGACGGGCGCGCGGTCGGAGAAGACGTGGACGAGGTCGGCGATGACCTCGCGCTGGCGCTGGTAGAGCGGCTCCTGCTCGCGCGGCGCCATGACGTACGCGACCGCGACGCCCTTGAGCACGAGGATCTCCGCGACCGTCTCGTCCGGGACGACGAGCCGCGCCGCGTACCGGGTCAGCGGTCCGTCCCCGTAGAGCGCGCGCGTCGCGTCCTGCGCCGCCCCGGTGAACCGGCCGATGAGCTGGCTCGTCGCGTCCTTGAGCGCGGCGAGAGCGCGGCGCGACCCGTCGAACCCGGTGACCAGGTGCCCGGTGCCCTGGAGGCGCGTGATCGCGGCGTCGAGCGCCGCCTCGTCGTACGCCGTGCCGTACCAGGAGTGGACCGCGCGCACGACGCGTGCGCGCTCGTCGGGGTCGTCGAGCACGGCGAGCTCGATGCGCCCGCCGACCACCGCGTCCTCGACGTCGTGCACGGAGTACGACACGTCGTCCGCGAGGTCCATGACCTGCGCCTCGAGGCACTTGACCTGCACGGGGGCGCCGGCGCGCAGCCAGTCGAACACGGGCCGGTCGTCCTCGTAGACGCCGAACTTGTGGGTCGGGCGGCCGTCCGCGCGCAGCGGCGCCTCACCCGCCCCCCACGGGTACTTGACGCTCGCGTCGAGGCTCGCGCGCGTGAGGTTGAGCCCGTACGACCGCCCGTCCTCGTCGACGACCTTCGGCTCGAGCCGCGTGAGGAGGCGCAGGGTCTGCGCGTTGCCCTCGAACCCGCCGACGTCGACCGCGAGGTCCGCGAGCGCCCGCTCGCCGTTGTGCCCGAACGGCGGGTGCCCCAGGTCGTGCGCGAGGCACGCGGTGTCGACGATGTCCGGGTCGCAGCCGAGCGCCTTGCCGATCTCGCGGCCCACCTGCGCGACCTCGAGCGTGTGCGTCAGCCGGGTCCGGACGAAGTCGTCGCTGCCCGGCCCGAGCACCTGGGTCTTGGCGCCGAGGCGGCGCAGCGCGGAGGAGTGCACGATGCGCGCGCGGTCGCGCTCGAACGGCGTGCGCGCGCGGGACTTCGCGGACTCGACGAACCACCGCTCGGTGTCGGCGTCCGAGTACGACGCCGTGCCCTCCTCGCCGCGCGCCGGGCGCGGGCCGGTCCCCACGACCGCGGGGTCGAACGCCTCCTGCTCGAACGTCTGCACGGGCCCCAGCGTAACGACGCCGGTCAGGACGTGGCGGACGGCGTGCGGGCCGTCACGGGCGTACCCTCCGCGTATGGGTGCAGCGCGTGCGCTCGAGCTGCGGGCCGTCACCGTCGACGGCGTGGTCGAGGTCGTCCCGTACGTGGACGGCCGGTCGCTCGTGGACGTCGTCGGACGGTTCGAGTCGGCGCGTGGGTACTCCCCCGCGGGCGCGTACGGCGGGCTGGTCCCCGCGTTCTTCCGGTACGGCGACGCCGCGCACCAGTGGTACGGGCGCGGGCGGACGCCGTCGGGCGGGCACGCGTGGGTGCTCGCGTGCGACTGCCACGAGGCGGGCTGCTGGCCGTTCGAGGTGACCGTCGACGCCGACGCGACGACCGTCGTCTGGCGTGACCTCACCCAGCCGTTCCGTCCAGAGTGGGACTACTCCGCGCTCGGCCCGTTCACGTTCGACCGCGCGCAGTACGACGACGCCGTGCGCCAGGTCGCGCACCTCTTCGGCTGAGCGCTCAGCCCAGGCGCCACACCCCGACGGCCGGGCCGTCGCCCGCGAGCCGCGCCCCGCCGTCGTGCGGGGTGAGGTCCAGCGTGCCGTGCAGCCGCTCCGCGTCCCCGAGGCCCCCGAGCGCCGGGTGCAGCGTGACGCCGCCCCAGGGCGCGCGGGCGAGCGCGACGAGCACGCGCTCGCCGGGCGTCTCGCGCAGGTAGACGAGGGCGTCGTCGTCGACGTGCACCCAGCGCAGGCCGCCGTGGCGCAGCGCGTCCGAGCCCCGCCGCACCGCGACGAGCGCCCGGTAGAGGTCGAACGTCGCGGCGTCCCAGCGTGCGTCGTCGTCCCAGGGCATGGTCGCGCGTCCGTGCTCGCCGTTGAGGCCCGTGAGGCCCACCTCGTCTCCCGCGAACACGACCGGCGTGCCGGGGTAGGTGAGCAGGAGCGTCGCCGCGACCTCGACCATCTCCCGCGAGCCGACGATCGAGCGCAGGCGCGGGGTGTCGTGCGAGCCGAGCATGTTCCACTGCGACGCCGTGACGCGCCACGGCAGCACGGCGTCGAACTCGCGCATGGTCGCGACGACGTCGCGCCCTCCACGCCGCGGCGTGCGCACCGGCAGCCCGAGGTACGGCACGGGCGAGTCCACCGGGGACAACCACGTCCAGGCCGGGCGCGTGAACGCCGAGTAGTTCATGTTCGCGTGCCAGCCGTCGCCCGCCAGGTCGCCCGACGCGTCGTGGAAGTGCTCCGCGACGAGCGCCGCCTCGGGGTTCATGGCCCGCATGGTCGCCCGCAGGCGTCGCGCGACCTCGAGCGTGCGGTCCTCGGCGCCGAACCGCCCGGTCATGTTCGCGACGTCGATCCGCCACCCGTCGAGGCCGAACGGCTCGCCCAGGTACCGGCCGACGACCGAACCCGGGCCGTCGATCATGCGCGCCCCGAGCTCGGCCGAGCCGTACGAGAGCTTGGGCAGCGACGCGTGCTCGAGCCATCCCACGTACCCGGGCTCGCCGTCGGTCCAGTAGTAGAAGTCGCGCTCCGGCGCGGCGGGGTCCGCGAGCGCCCGCGCGAACCACTCGTGCCCGGCGCCGGTGTGGTTGGTCGTGAGGTCGCCCATGACGCGCAGCCCGCGCGCGTGCGCGGCCCGGATCAGCGACGCGTACGCCGCGTCCCCGCCGAGCAGCGGGTCGACGTGGTCGAACGTGCTCGCGTCGTAGCGGTGGTTGGAGCGGCCCGGGAAGACGGGGGTCGTGTACAGGGTCGTGACGCCGAGCGCGACGAGGTGGTCGAGCCGCTCCTCGATGCCCGCGAGGTCGCCCCCGTAGAGCTGGGTGCCGACGTCGGGCCCCGAACCGAACGGCTCGTCGCCCCAGGCCGCGGGGACCGCCCACTCCGGGAGCGGCCTGCCGTCGGCCGCGGCCGAGCGCGCGAACCGGTCCGGGAAGACCTGGTAGACGACGCCGTCGCGCATCCACGCGGGCGCGCCCTCGTGGACCGTGAGGCGGAAGTCCGCGGCGTCGGGGACGTCGCGGTCCCACACCCCACGGCCGTTCAGCCAGCGGTAGCCGCGCTCGCCCTCGTCGAGGAAGAACCGGTACCCGGTCACCGGGTTGTGCACGAGCACCTCGGCGACGAACCAGTCCTCGTGCTCGTCCGAGCGGTCGAGGCGCGCGGGCGCGAGCCTCGGCTCGCCGTCGCGCACGGTGCGCAGCCAGACGTCGCGCACGCCCGCGGCACGGGGGACGCGCACGCGGACGGGGACCGTGTCCCCGAGGGCGGGGACGCCCTCGGGGACGTACAGCGCCGAGCCGTCGTGGTGCGGGACGGGGGTCGCGACGTCGCGCACGCGGTCAGCCCTTCACGGAACCGGCGGTGAGCCCGCCGACGATGTACTTCTGGAGGAAGAGGAACAGCACGAGGATCGGGATCGCGGCGAGCACCGCGCCCGCCGCGAACAGGCCCCACGGCGCGTTGCGCTCGTCGGACGCCCACTGGTAGAGGCCGACGGCGAGCGTGAGCTTCTCCGACGACTGCAGCACGGTCTTGGCGATGATGAACTCGCCGTAGGTCCCGACGAACGAGAGCAGCCCCACGACCGCGAGGATCGGCGCGACGAGCCGCAGCACGATCGTCCAGAAGATCTGCGCGTGCGTGGCGCCGTCGATGCGGGCCGCCTCGTCGATCTCGCGCGGCACGGTGTTGAAGAACCCGTACATGAGGAACGTGTTCACGCCGAGCGCACCGCCGAGGTACACCATGATCAGCGCGACGTGGTTGTCCGTGCCGAGCACGGGGAACACGTCGCCCAGGGCGAGGAGCAGCAGGAAGATCGCGACGACCGCGAGCATCTGGGGGAACATCTGCACGAGCAGCAGCGTCGTGAGCGTCCCGCGACGGCCCGTGAACCGGAAGCGCGAGAACGCGTACGCGGCCGCGCCGCCCATGAGCACCGTCCCGACCGCCGTGACCGACGAGACGAGCAGCGAGTTGACGAACCAGCTCGGGAAGTTCGAGTCGAACAGCTCGGCGTAGTTGGTGCCGGCGACCGTACGGAACAGGTCGTTCGAGCCGGTGAGCGTGCCGCCCGGGTTGAGCGACGCCGACAGCACGTACAGCAGCGGGACCACGCAGTAGACGATCGCGACGACGCCCACGACGTGGCGCCAGCCGATCTCGGACCACCAGCGCCGGCCGCGCGGGCGGCTCGTGTCGCGCAGCGGGGTGGTGGGGGCGCCCGCGCCCGAGCCGGGCCGGGAGGACGTGGCGCTCGCGGGCGTGCCGGGCGCCGTGACGGTCAGGTCGCTCATGTCACAGCTCCTCGAGGGTGCGGGTCCGGCGGAAGCCGAGCCACGAGATCAGTCCGACGATGACGAAGATGAGCAGCGAGACGGCGCTCGCGAGACCGTACTGCTTGACGCCCGAGTCGAACGCCACGGAGTAGACCATCGAGATGAGGATGTCCGTCGATCCGACGAGGATCGGCGACCCCTCGAAGTTCGGCCCGCCGCCCGTGAGCATGTAGATCAGCGTGAAGTTGTTGAAGTTGAAGGCGAACGACGAGATGAGCAGCGGCGCGACCGAGATCATCAGCAGCGGCAGCACGATCGAGCGCACCGTGCGCCAGCGGCTCGCGCCGTCCATGCGCGCCGACTCCAGGACGTCCGACGGGATGGACTGCAGCGCGCCCGTGCAGATGAGGAACATGTACGGGAAGCCGAGCCAGAGGTTGACCCCGAGGACCGAGAGCTTCGCGAGCCACGGGTCGGTGAGCCACGGGATCTCGGCCCCGCCGAGCAGGACCTCGTTGACGAACCCGAACCGCTCGTTGAGCATGCCCTTCCACACGAGCGCCGCGAGGAAGCCCGGGAACGCGTACGGGAGGATGAGTAGCGCGCGGTAGACCTTGCGGCCCCGCACGCGCGGGTCGTTGAAGGTCATCGCGAGGAAGAGCCCGAGCACGAACGTGGACGCGACGGACACGAAGGCGAAGACGAAGGTCCACGTGAGGATCTGGAGGAACGGCCCGGAGACGCGGTCGTCCGCGAAGATCTTGGTGAAGTTCTCGAACCCGACGCCCACGCGCCAGCCCGGCGTGAGCGCCTCGCCGTCGGCGGAGACGAAGCTGCCGCGGTCGTTCGGCGTGTAGGTCACGCCCGTCTCGGTGTTCGTGAAGGTGTCGATCGCCTCGTCGTACTGGAGCACGGGGAGGAAGACGTAGGAGACGGAGCCGTCCTGCGTCCGCAGGCCGCCGTCGGCCGGGTCGTCGGACACCGGGACGCGCAGCTGGGTGATCTCACCCGACCGCGCGGCGATCTGGGCGAAGTCGAGGACCTCGTAGCCGTCGACCGCGACGACGCGGTCGCCGGCAACCTCGCCGTCCGCCGGGGCGAGCGGGGTCTCGGCGTCGCCCACCTCGACCTCGCCGTCGCGCACGACGGCGAACGCGAGGTCGTCACCGGACGTCACCACGGTGAGGGGGTACGCCTGCGAGCCCTCGACGCGCCGCTCGTTCTGCGCGGAGATGGCCTCGATGGCGTCGGCCTTCGTCGAGTTGTGGCCGTCGCCGTAGTTCGTGAAGGCGACGTAGCCCGTGTAGACCATGACGAACAGCTGGTACACGAGCAGGAGCAGCAGGCCTGGGTAGAGGTACTTCGCCGGCACCATGCGGCGCGAGAAGTACACCCAGTCGGCGACGGCGACCGCGGCGACCAGCACCGCGACGATGCCCCACGAGCCGACCGCGGCGGCCGTCCACACCCCGTACAGGCCGAGGGCGTTCACGAGGGCCATGAGGGCGAGCTTCACCCAGAAGCCCGGGCTCATGTGGCGTGCGTGCGACTCGTTCCGTGGCGCGTCGACCTCCGTGCTCGTCGGGCTGGTCGGCCTCGGCGCCGTGTCCTGCTTGCTCATTGCGCTCTCTCCGGTCTCTGGCGGCCGTCGGTGGCCGTCCTGCGCGGCGCCGCGGGATCGCGTTCCCGTGACGCGTGGCGCGAGGCCCCGCCCACGACGGGCGGGGCCTCGCTACGACGCTGCGGGGATCAGCCCGCGTCGATCGCCGACTGGATGTTGTCGACCATCGTCTGCCACGCGGCAGCCGGGTCGGCGGCCTGGCCGGAGACGATCTGGACCTCGGTGACGCCCCAGAACTGCCAGACCGAGCCCATCTCGGGGATCGACGGCATGGGCGCGGTGCCGGCGGCGTCCGCGAACTGGGTCATGATCGGGTCGGTCATCATGTCGGCCGCGGCGGTGAGGGCCGGGGCGCGGCCGCCCGCCTGGGCGAGCTGGAGCTGGACGTCCTGCGTGCCGAGGAAGTTCACGACGAACTCGTTCGCGAGGACGGCGTTCTGCGTCTTGGCGCTGATGAAGGCGCCCTGGACGCCGACGAACGGCATCGCGGGCTCGCCGCCCGCGCTCGGGACCGGGAGGACAGAGATGTCCATGCCGGCGTCGGTGAACTCCGTCGCGTACCAGGGGCCGGTCACGATGTACGGCGACTGGCCGTCGAGGAACGCCTGCTTGGCCTTCTCGCCGTCGATCGCCGGGTCGAGCACCTTCTCGGAGCCGAGCTTGGCGAGGTAGTTCGCGAACGCGGTGCCCTGCTCGCCGCCGAGACCGAGCTCGGTGCTGTACGAGCCGTCCTCGTTCTGGACGAAGACCGGGGCGCCGAACGACGTCTGCAACGGGTACAGGTGGTACGCGTCGCCCTCGTCGCCCTGCTGGATGATGACCGGGTACTGGGCGCCGGTCGTCGCGTTCTGCGCGATGAGCTCGTCGAACGTCGCGGGCGTCTCGCTCGCGAGCTGGTTGTTGCGGACCAGCGCGATGTTCTCGACCGCGTAGGGGACGCCGTAGACGGCGCCGTCGTAGGTGAACGCCGAGATCGAGACGTCGGAGAACTCGGCGGCCTTGTCGCCGAGCTCGACGGGCTGGACGACGCCGTTCGTCACGAACTCGCCGGTCCAGTCGTGCGCACCGACGACGACGTCCGGGCCCTTGCCCGTCGGCACCTGCTGCACGAACTCCTCGCGGATGTCGCCCGAGGCCTTCTGGACGAGCTTGACGTCGACGCCCTTCTCCTCCTTGAACTGGGCGGCCAGCTCCTTGAAGACGTCGATGCGGGTCTCGTCGACCCACACCGTGAGAGAGCCGGCCGACGTGGTCTCCTCCGGCTCCGTGGTGCTGTCGTCGCCGCTGTCGCCGGACGAGCAGGCGGCCAGCGCCAGCGTCGTGGTCAGCGCGGCGGCAAGAAGGATGCTCCGTCGCATCGGGTCACTCCAAGCGTGTCGTGATGGGTGGTGGTCCGACTGACCGTGGTGTCGTGCCGGGCCCTGATGCGACGACCGTAGAGCGCGAGGTGGCACCGATGCAAGTCGTTGCGGTAACTTTCATGCAACGCATTGCAGGGCGCCGCCCGGCGCCCACCCGCCTCCCCCGGTCGACGGGTCCGCGCGCCTCCACGGAGATTCGCGGCTCGCCGGTCGGACGACCAGGACGAGGAGGTCCGGTGTCCCCTACGCTTCCCCATGTGCGCACCCGTCTCAGCGATCTCGCCGCCCAGGCCGGCGTCTCCACCGCGACGGTCTCGCGCGTGCTCAACGGGAAGCCCGGCGTCGCGAGCGAGACCCGCCAGGCGGTCCTCGCCGCGCTCGACGTGCTGGGCTACGAACGTCCCTCGACGCTGCGCACCCGCTCCGCCGGCCTCGTCGGCCTCGTCGTCCCCGAGCTGACGAACCCCGTCTTCCCCGCGTTCGCCCAGACGATCGAGTCGCTCCTGTCGGAGCACGGGTACACGCCGCTGCTGTGCACGCAGTCGCCCGGCGGCACGACCGAGGACGACTACGTCGACATGCTCATGGACCACGCGGTCGACGGCATCGTCTTCGTCTCGGGCCTGCACGCCGACACGCAGGCGAGCCACGAGCGCTACGAGCGCCTGCGCAGCCGCGGGATCCCGATCGTGCTGGTGAACGGCTTCGCCGAGGGCATCGACGCGCCGTTCGTCTCGCCCGACGACGTCGCGAGCGTCGAGCTGTCGGTGCGCCACCTGGTCTCGCTCGGCCATCGCAGCATCGGGCTCGCGATCGGGCCGGACCGGTTCGTCCCCGCCCAGCGCAAGCTCGCGAGCTTCGCCGAGTCGCTCGTGCGGCACGGGCTCGTGGCCGACGAGTCCGAGGCGGCGCAGCACGTCGTCGTCACCCTGTACACCGTCGAGGGCGGCCAGGCGGCGGGCGGCGAGCTCATCGACTCGGGCCACACCGCGATCGTCTGCGGCTCCGACCTCATGGCGCTCGGCGCGATCCGCGCCGCGCGCTCGCGAGGGCTGCGCGTGCCCCAGGACGTGTCGGTGCTCGGTTACGACGACTCGCCCCTCATCGCGTTCACCGACCCGCCGCTGACCACGGTGCGCCAGCCGGTGAACGCGATGGCGCACGCCGCCGTGAGCGCGCTGCTCACGGAGATCGCGGGCGAGCGCGCGCCGCGCACCGAGCTCCTCTTCCAGCCGGAGCTCATCGTCCGCGACTCCACGGGCGCCGCCCCGGCGACGGCCTCGTCCACCGCCTGACGGCAGCACGAACACAGCACGACGCACGCCGCGGCGTCGTCGACGCGTCCGCCGCGCCCGTCGCGGGCGGCCGTCGCCCCGCCACCGCAAGCGCTTACACTCGACGGAGGGTCGGCGTCACCCCCGCTCCGCCTGCCGAGTGAACCCCCTGAGAACACCTGAAACCCCGCACGTGAGGACCGACAGCTCGATGACTCGTATCGATTCGACGCCGACCGCCAGCACCGCCGCGACGGCCACCGCACCGGCGCCCTTCAGCACCGGGGCGCTCGTGCACGCCGGCCCCGGCGAGGCGCCGGAGTGGTGGCGCGACGCCGTGATCTACCAGGTCTACCCGCGCTCGTTCGCGGACGGCGACGGCGACGGCGTCGGCGACCTGCCTGGCATCACGTCCAGGCTCGACCACCTGGCCGAGCTCGGGGTCGACGCCGTGTGGCTGAGCCCGTTCTACCGCTCGCCCCAGAAGGACGCGGGCTACGACGTCGCCGACTACCGCGACGTCGACCCGCTGTTCGGCACGCTCGCCGACTTCGACGAGCTGCTCGCCCAGGCGCACGCACGCGGCATCCGCGTCATCGTCGACCTCGTCCCGAACCACACCTCGGACCAGCACGCGTGGTTCCAGGCCGCGCTCGCCGCGCCCGAGGGCTCGCCCGAGCGTGCGCGCTACGTGTTCCGCGAGGGCGAGGGCGAGCACGGCGAGCTGCCCCCGAACAACTGGCAGTCGATCTTCGGCGGTCCCGCGTGGACACGGGTGACCGCCGGGGCGAACGCCCGCCCCGTGACCGGGGCCGAGGGCGAGACGCCCGGCCAGTGGTACCTGCACCTGTTCGACTCCACGCAGCCCGACCTCGCGTGGGACAACCCCGAGGTGCGCGAGGAGTTCGAGCAGGTCCTGCGCTTCTGGCTCGACAAGGGTGTGGACGGGTTCCGCGTCGACGTGGCGCACGGCATGATCAAGGCCGACGGCCTGCCCGACTGGGACGGCACGGTGTCCATGGTGGAGGGCACCGAGGCCGCCGACGGCGAGGAGGAGACCGACCCGGGCGCGCCCGAGGACGGGTCGACGGGCGCCGGCAACTCGGGCCCGATGTTCGACCAGGACGGCGTGCACGAGATCTACCGCGCGTGGCACCGCGTCCTCGCCGAGTACGACGGCGACCGCGCGCTCGTCGCCGAGGCGTGGGTCGAGCCGCTCTCGCGGCTCGCGCGCTACGTGCGCCGGGACGAGATGCACCAGGCGTTCAACTTCTCCTTCCTCACGACCGCGTGGTCCGCGGCGCCGCTGCGCACCGTGATCGCGGCGTCGCTGCGCGCGAACGACGAGGTCGGTGCGCCCACGACGTGGGTCCTGTCGAACCACGACGTCGTGCGGCACGCGTCGCGCCTCGGCCTCGCCGACCCCGGCCTGCGCCCCAACGGGATCTTCGCGCACGACCCGCAGCCCGACGAGGAGCTCGGCCTGCGCCGCGCGCGTGCCGCGTCGCTCCTCATGCTGGGCCTGCCCGGGTCGTCGTACCTCTACCAGGGCGAGGAGCTGGGCCTGCCCGAGCACACCGAGCTTCCCGACGACGTCCGCGAGGACCCCGCGTTCTTCCGCACCCGGGGCGCCGAGGCGGGCCGCGACGGCTGCCGCATCCCGCTCCCCTGGCGCGCCGACGCCGACGGGTTCGGCTTCGGCCCGACCGGGAAGACGTGGCTCCCCCAGCCGGAGTCGTACGCGCGGTACGCCGCCGACGTGCAGCGCGGCGTCGAGGGATCGACCTACGAGATGTACCGCACCGCGCTCGCGACGCGTCGCGCGGAGCGCCTCGGCTCGGGCACGCTCGCGTGGGTCGAGGAGTACGCCGACTCGGCGGACGTCGTCGCGCTGCGCAACCGCGACGTCGTGGTCCTCACGAACCTCGGCGCGGAGCCGGTCGTCCTGCCGCACGGCGCGGAGGTGCTCGTGGCGTCGGGCCCCGTCCTCACGGACCGCTCCGCGGACCCGCAGGTCCGCGTGCCCTCCGACACGACGGTGTGGCTGCGCGCGCGCTGACCGCGCGGCCGACACCGCACTCGAGCACGGCCGGGGCCCTCCGGGGCCCCGGCCGTCGTCATGCCCGCAGCCCGGACTCGAACGCGGCGCGGACGACCTCGGTGGCGAACGCCGCGTCGTCGGCGTAGTCGGACGCGGAGCACACGACCGCCCCCGGCGCGACGATGCGCCACCACGGTCCTGCGACCGAGACCACGAGCAGGGCACCGCGGACGTCACCGATCCCGACGCCGTGCGTGCGGGCCACGTCCTCGGCGAGCGCGCGACGGTCGTCTGCCTCCGCTCGTCGGTGCAGCCTCCTCGCGCGGTCCGCCTCGCGCGCAGCGAGGGCGCGGCGCGCCTCGGGGAACAGGTGCACGACGGCGTCGCGCAGCGCGGGCGCGTCGCCCAGCGCCGCGAACGCGGGCGGTGAGCCGACGGCGTCCCACGCGACGGACCGCGCGCGGACCCAGGCGAGGAACGCCTCCTCACCCGGTGGAGGCTCCTCGGTCCGGCCGGCGGCGTCGAGCGCGAGGGCCGCGCGCCACCAGGCGAGCCACCGCCGTGCCGCGGCGTCGCGTCCCTCCGCAGGGAGCAGCGCCGACCGGTCGGGCGGTCCGGGCTCGCAGCGCGGCGGCGCGTCGTCGGCCGCGACGACGAGCCCGAGCGCGTCGCGGACCCGCACGAGGAGGTCGAGGTCCGCGCTGTCGGACACCGACAGGCGCCACGACGACCGGCCCGCGAACCGCACCGCAGTCCCCTCACTCGTCTCCGTCCGACCGGGCGTCAGCCGCCGGAGACGCTCAGCTCGGCCTCGCGCAGGCGCTCCTCGTGCTCGGCGTCGAGCTCGCGCGAGTCCAGCCAGCCGTAGGGCAGGTGCGGCGTCTTGGGGGACCCGGCACGACCGCGCTGCCCCTCGGCGGCCTCGCCCGGGTAGGGCGCGTCCTGGTCGAGGTCGTCGAGCAGCGCGCGCAGCTCGGCGAGCGTCGAGACCATCGCGAGCGCGCGGCGTGCGTCGCCCCCGACGGCGTAGCCCTTGAGGTACCACGCCATGTGCTTGCGCAGGTCGCGCATGCCCTTGCCCTCGTCACCGTCGAAGTAGTCGATCATGAGCTCGCCGTGGCGGTAGATCGTGCCGGCCACCTCACGCAGCCCGGGGCGCACGCGCTCGGGCCGGCCCGCGAACGCGGCGGCGAGGTCGGCGAAGAGCCACGGCCGCCCCTGGCAGCCGCGGCCGACGACGACACCGTCGCAGCCCGTCTCGCGCACCATGCGGACGGCGTCCTCGGCGGACCAGATGTCGCCGTTGCCGAGCACGGGCACGCTCGTCACGGCCTCCTTGAGGCGCGCGATCGCGGCCCAGTCCGCGGTGCCGGAATAGTGCTCGGCGGCCGTGCGCGCGTGCAGCGCGACCGCGGCGACACCCAGTCCCTCGGCGATCCTGCCCGCCTCGAGGTAGGTGAGGTGGTCGTCGTCGATGCCCTTGCGCATCTTCACGGTGACCGGCACCCCGTACGGGCGGGCCGCCTCGACGGCGCCCCGCACGATCGCCGTGAAGAGGTCCCGCTTCCAGGGCAGGGCCGCTCCTCCGCCCTTGCGCGTCACCTTGGGCACGGGGCAGCCGAAGTTCAGGTCGACGTGGTCGGCGCGGTCCTCGGCGACGATGATGCGCACGGCCTCCCGCACGGTCGCCGGGTCCACGCCGTACACCTGCGCGGACCGCGGCGACTCGTCCGCGCCGAACGTCACGATGCGCAGCGCCTCGGGGTTGCGCTCGACGAGCGCGCGGCTCGTGACCATCTCGGCGACGTACAGACCGGGGTCGTCGCCGCCGGAGGCGCCGGCCTCTCGGCACAGCGTGCGGAAGGCGCGGTTCGTGACGCCCGCCATCGGGGCGAGGACGACCGGCGTCTCGACGACGATCGGGCCGATCCGCAGCGGCGGCACGAGCGGACCGGTCCCCGGGTCGGGGCGGTCGGTCGTCGTGCTGAGGGCAGGAGCGGGTGCAGTCACGCGCTCCATTGTCACACCCGGCTCCTGGTGCACGGCGAGCCCCGTTTCGACGAGCGAGCGGGAGACGGTCGTGGCAACGTTGAGGAGGTCCGGCAATACGGGCCGGACACGGACGAAAGGGACGACATGCCTCTCTGGCTCATCCTGGTCATCGTCGGCGCCGTGCTCCTCATCCTCGGCGTCGCCATCGAGGCCGCGAAGATCCTCATCTGGATCGGCATCATCGTGCTCGTCGTGAGCCTGGTGATCGGCCTTCTCAACAGGGCTAAGGGGGCGGCCCGCTAGCGCGAGGCCGCAGGGGGCGACGCGTCCCGACGAGACGCGACAGGAGGGGCGGGACCGTACGGTCCCGCCCCTCCTGCATGCCCGGCGCGCCGAGCCGGTGACGCGTCAGGCGCCGAGCAGGCGCCCGGCGAGGTACTCGGTGACCTTGTCCAGGGCGACGCGCTCCTGGCTCATCGAGTCGCGGTGGCGGATCGTCACGGCCTGGTCGTCGAGCGTGTCGAAGTCCACGGTGATGCAGAACGGCGTGCCGATCTCGTCCTGGCGGCGGTACCGGCGGCCGATGGCGCCGGCGTCGTCGAAGTCGACGTTCCAGTACTTGCGGAGCTCGGTCGCGAGGTCCTTCGCCTTGGGCGAGAGCTGCTCGTTGCGGCTCAGCGGGAGCACGGCGGCCTTGACCGGCGCGAGGCGGTGGTCGAGGCGCAGGACCGTGCGCGTGTCCACGCCGCCCTTCGCGTTCGGCGCCTCGTCCTCGGTGTACGCCTCGACGAGGAACGCCATGAGCGAGCGCGTCAGGCCCGCGGCCGGCTCGATGACGTAGGGCACCCACCGCTCGTTCTTCGTCTGGTCGAAGTACGACAGGTCCTTGCCGGAGTGCTCGGCGTGCGTCTTGAGGTCGAAGTCGGTGCGGTTCGCGATGCCCTCGAGCTCGCCCCACTCCGAGCCGGAGAACCCGAAGCGGTACTCGATGTCGACCGTGCGGGTCGAGTAGTGCGACAGCTTCTCCTGCGGGTGCTCGTACAGACGCAGGTTGTCGCGTGCGATGCCCAGGTCGACGTACCAGTCGGTGCGCGTGTCGATCCAGTACTGGTGCCACTCGGCGTCCGTGCCCGGCTCGACGAAGAACTCCATCTCCATCTGCTCGAACTCGCGCGTGCGGAAGATGAAGTTCCCGGGCGTGATCTCGTTGCGGAACGACTTGCCGATCTGGCCGATGCCGAACGGCGGCTTCTTGCGGCTCGCGCCCATGACGTTGGCGAAGTTCACGAAGATGCCCTGCGCCGTCTCGGGCCGCAGGTAGTGCAGGCCGGACTCGTCCTCGACGGGGCCGAGGTACGTCTTGAGCATCATGTTGAAGTCGCGCGGCTCGGTCCACTGCCCGCGGGTGCCGCAGTTGGGGCACACGATCTCGGCGAGGCCGCCCTCGGGCGCGCGGCCCTTCTTCTCCTCGAACTCCTCGATCATCTGGTCCTCGCGGAACCGCTTGTGGCAGTGCAGGCACTCCGTGAGCGGGTCGGTGAAGACGCCGACGTGGCCCGAGGCGACCCACACCTGGCGCGGGAGGATCACGGACGAGTCGAGGCCCACGACGTCGTCGCGGCTCGTGACCATCGCCCGCCACCACTGCTTCTTGATGTTCTCCTTGAGCTCGGTGCCCAGGGGCCCGTAGTCCCACGCGGAGCGGGTACCGCCGTAGATCTCGCCCGAGGGGAAGACGAACCCGCGCCGCTTGGCGAGGGAGACGACGGCGTCGAGACGGGCGGTGGTTGAGGGCGCTGCGGCCACGGACATCACTCCTGGTGCTCACGGCCCCGCACGTGGCTCGTGGGGGCTGGACGGGTGGGCGGCGCCCGCACGGGCGCCGACCGACCAGCGTACCCGGCCGTGACCGGCCTCACCGGGAACGGTTTTGACATCCATTCTCAAGAAGGCGGACACTGGGGCTATGCACCGCTCCCCCGCCCTGCGCCGTCGCGCCCTCGCCACCACCGCCGCCCTCGCCACGGTCGCCCTCGCCGCGGCGTGCTCCCCCGGGGACGGCGGCGGCCCAGGAGGCCGAGACGACGGGCGGCTCCAGGTGCTCGCGTCGTTCTACCCGCTCCAGTACGTCGTCGAGCAGGTCGGCGGCGAGCACGTCGACGTCTCCAACCTCACCCCGCCCGCGGCCGAGCCGCACGACCTCGAGCTCGCACCCGCCCAGGTGCGCTCGATCGGCGACGCCGACCTCGTCGTCTACCTCTCGGGCTTCCAGCCCGCGGTCGACGAGGGCATCGAGCAGCGCGCCCCGGAGCACGTGGTCGACGCCGCCGGGTCGGCGGGGCTCGAGGAGCACCCGGGTGAGGACGCGCACGCCGACGAGAGCGCGCAGGAGCACGCCGAGCACGCGGACGAGTCCGGCGACGGCCACGACCACGGCCCGACGGACCCGCACTTCTGGCTCGACCCGACCCGCCTCGCCGCCGTCGGCGACGCCGTCGCGGACGAGCTCTCGGCGATCGACCCCGACCACGCGGACGACTACGCGGCCGGGGCCGCGGCCCTCACCGCGGACCTCGACGACCTCGACGCCGAGTACGCACAGGCGCTCGAACCGTGCGCGGGCGCGACCCTCGTGACGTCGCACGAGGCGTTCGGCTACCTCGCGGAGCGCTACGACCTGCACCAGGTCGGCATCTCGGGGATCGACCCCGAGGCCGAGCCGTCGCCCGCGCGCCTGCGCCAGGTGGGCGAGGTCGTCCGGGAGAACGGCGTGACCACGCTCTTCTTCGAGACGCTCGTCAGCCCCAAGGTCACCCAGACGCTCGCCGACGACCTCGGCGTCGAGACCGCTCTCCTCGACCCGCTCGAGAGCCTCGCGGACGGCGCGACGGACTACCGTGAGGTCATGGAGTCCAACCTCGAGGCGCTCACCTCCGGCCTCACGTGCTCATGACGGGCGCACCGGAGCTCGTCGCCGCGCGCGACGTCCACGTGACCCTCGGCGGGAGCGAGATCCTGCGCGGCATCGACCTCACGGTTCGCGCCGGCGAGGTCGTCTCCGTCCTCGGCGCGAACGGCTCGGGCAAGTCGACGCTCGTGCGCGCGCTCGTCGGGATCGCCCCCCTGTCCCGCGGCTCCGTCGACCTCTTCGGCGCGCCGCTCGGGCCGCGCCTGCCCTGGCAGCGCCTCGGCTACGTGCCCCAGCGCGTGAGCGCACCGTCGGGCATGCCGTCCACGGCGTCCGAGGTCGTCGCCTCCGGCCTCCTCGGCGGGGGCCGGCTCCGACTCCCCCGCGGCTGGCGTGCCCGCACGGCGGAGGCGCTCGACCTCGTGGGCCTCGCCGACCGCGCCGACGACTCGACCGCCGAGCTGTCGGGCGGCCAGCAGCAGCGCGTGCTCATCGCGCGCGCCCTGGTCCGCCGGCCCGACCTGCTCGTGCTCGACGAGCCGGTCGCGGGGGTCGACAAGCCCAGCCAGGAGGCGTTCGCCACCACCATGACGCGGCTCGTGGGCGACGGGCTCACCGTGCTCGTCGTGCTCCACGAGCTCGGGGCGCTCGCCCCGCTCATCGAGCGCGCCGTCGTGCTCCGCCACGGCCGCGTCGTGCACGACGGCGCCCCGCCCCGCGCGTCGTCGACCCACGCCGGCGCCACGCACCAGCACCTGCACCCGCACGAACCGGCGGACGTCGGCAACCGCTCCGCCGGGCCCGAGACCGGGCTCACCGACACGCTCAACCCCGACCTCGCCGCGGGCCACGCACCCAGGACGGCCTCATGACCACGTTGTCCTCCGAGATCTCCTTGATGCTCACCGACCCGCTCATGCAGCGCGCGCTGGTCGCCGCGCTGCTGGTGGGCGTCAGCGCGCCCGTGGTGGGCACCTACCTCGTGCAGCGCAAGCTCTCGCTCCTCGGCGACGGCATCGGGCACGTCGCGCTCACCGGCGTGGCGCTCGGGTGGCTCGTCGGCGCCGCGATGGGCGTCGTCCCGAACGACGCGCTCGCGATCCCGGGCGCGGTCGTCGCGGCGGTGCTCGGCGCAGTCGCCATCGAGGTGGTGCGCGAGCGGGGCCGGACCAGCGGCGACCTCGCGCTCGCGCTCCTCTTCTACGGCGGCATCGCCGGCGGCGTGCTGCTCATCAGCCTCGCGGGCGGCTCGTCCGGGAGCCTCATGCAGTACCTGTTCGGCTCCATCTCGACCGTCACGCCCTCGGACCTCGTCCTCACGATCGTGCTCAGCGCCGTCATCCTCCTCGTCGGGGTCGGGCTGCGCGCGGCGCTGTTCTCCGTGAGCCACGACGAGGAGTTCGCGCGGGCGTCGGGCCTCCCGGTCCGCACGCTCAACATCGCCGTCGCCGTCGTCGCCGCGCTCACCGTGACGGTCTCCATGCGGGTCGTGGGGCTCCTGCTCGTGAGCGCGCTCATGATCGTCCCTGTCGCGGTCGCGCAGCTCGTCACGCGCTCGTTCCGCCGGACGATGCTCGTCGCGTCCGTCGTGGGCGTGGTCGTGTGCGTCGTCGGGCTGTCCTTCACCTACTGGAACAACGTCTCGCCCGGCGCGACCATCGTGGTCCTCGCGATCGCCACCTACCTCGTCGTGGCCGTCCTGCGACCCCTGTGGGTGCGGCGACGCCCGCGCGTGGCGCGGGACCCGCACCCGGACATCCCCGACGACGTCGAGCTCGACCTCGTACCCTCAGGGGCGTCGAACCGCACACCTGGAGGTGACTCGTGCAGCGCATGACCCGCCAGCGCGCCGCCGTCTCGGACGCGCTGGAGGACCTCGACGACTTCCGCAGCGCCCAGCAGCTCCACGAGATCCTGCGCACGCGCGGCGACAACGTGGGCCTCGCCACGGTCTACCGCACGCTCCAGAGCCTCGCGGACGGCGGCGACGTCGACGTGCTGCGCACCGAGGAGGGCGAGAACCTCTACCGCCGGTGCGAGCGGCGCGAGCACCATCACCACCTCGTGTGCCGCACGTGCGGCCGCACGGTCGAGATCGACGGCCCGACCGTCGAGGCGTGGGCCAACCAGGTGGGCACGTCGCACGGCTTCGTCGACATCCAGCACACGATCGAGCTGTTCGGCACGTGCTCGGGGTGCGCACGGGCCACCGCCGCGCAGGGCTGAGCCGTGCCCGACGCGCTGGACGGCGCCCCGTTCGCCGCGCTCTTCGCGTTCTTCTTCGCGATCGCGTTCGTGCGGACGCAGGCGACGTACTGGATCGCGCGGCTCGTCACGACGTGGACGCTCGACCGCACGCGCCCCGTGAGGCCGTGGGTCGCACGCGTCCACGCGTGGCTCTCCGGGCGCTCCGCCGCGCGCGGGATCGAGACCGTCCGGCGGTGGGGCGTCCTCGCCGTCCCCGTGTCGTTCCTCGCGACCGGCACCAAGACCGTCGTCAACGCCGCTGCCGGCGTCGTCCGCATGCCGTTCGGCCGCTACCTCGCCGCGATGACGCTCGGCTGCGCGGTCCACGCGACGATCTACGCGACCGTGGGCTGGGCGGTGTGGACGGCCGCCTTCGCCGCGGCCACGGGGTCGCCCTGGGGCGTCGCGGTGCTCGTCGCGCTCGTTCTCGCCGTGGTCGTCGGGGTGGTCGTCACGGTCCGCCGTCGGGCCGCTCGAGATCCCGGGGTCGTGGCAGGGTCGATCGTCGCGCTCGACGGGCACGGCGTCGCCCTCGACGCCGACGCCCGCGCCCCCGACGCGAAGGACGCGCCGCGCCTCGACCGATGAGCCGGCGCGCGGCCGGTAGTCCGATCGTGCACGACGGTCTTCCTCCTGCTGCCCGGCCCCGCCTCAGCCGACCGCCGTCGCGGAGGCGTCGGCCGCACCGACGCAGAACTGGTTGCCCTGCGGGTCGGCGAGCACGGCCCAGCGGTAACCCGGCATCGTGTGCTCGGCGACGAACGTCGCCCCGTCGGCGACGAGCGCCGCGACGTCCGCCTCCCGGTCCGACGTCCCGAGGTCCAGGTGCAGCCTGTTCTTGCCGGGGGTCGGGTCGTCGACGCGCTGGAAGCCGAGGACCGGGGCGGTCACGCCCTCGGCGGGCACGACCTCGAGGAACCAACCGTCCGACTCGTCGACGACCCGCCCATTGAGCTGGCGCGCCCACCACTGCGCCAGCGGACGGGGGTCGGTGGAGTCCACGGTCACCATGCCGATGCTCAGAGCCATGGCGCGCACGCTACCGGTCGGCGCCCACGCCGGCGCGACGGCGACCGGGGCGCGACGTCAGGCGGTGCCGCCCACCGCGTCCACGGCGCCGCCGTAGCGGCGGTCGCGGCGCGCGTACTCCTCGACCGCGCGCCACAGCGACCGGCGGTCGACGTCGGGCCACGGCTCCGGGAGGAACACGAGCTCGGCGTACGCGGCCTGCCAGATCATGAAGTTGGACGTGCGCTGCTCTCCCGAGCTGCGCAGGAAGAGGTCGACGTCCGGGAGGTCGGGCTCGTCGAGGTGCTGCTGGACGGTGCGCTCGGTGATCTTGCCCGGGTCGAGCCGCCCGGCCGCGACCTCGCGCGCGATGGCGGCCGCCGCGTCGGCGATCTCCGCACGGCCCCCGTAGTTGACGCACATCGTCAGCGTGCAGACGTCGTTGTCCTTCGTCTGCTCCTCCGCGATCTCGAGCTCCTTGATCACGGACGTCCACAGGCGGGGGCGGCGCCCCGCCCACCGCACGCGCACGCCCCACGAGTCCATCTCGTCGCGGCGGCGGCGGATGACGTCGCGGTTGAAGCCCATGAGGAAGCGGACCTCCTCGGGCGAGCGCTTCCAGTTCTCGGTCGAGAACGCGTACGCCGAGACGTGCTTGACGCCGATCTCGATCGCGCCCGCGACGACGTCGAGCAGCGCCGCCTCGCCGGCCTCGTGGCCCGCGGTGCGCGGCAGCCCGCGCGCGTTGGCCCAGCGGCCGTTGCCGTCCATGACGACGGCCACGTGGTTCGGCACGAACTGCGCCGGGATGGCGGGAGCCCGCTCGCCGCTCGGGTGCGCGAACGGCGGCACGTACGACCGCTTCGCCATCAGGCGTCCGCCCCGGTGGCCCGCGGGTCCGCAGGGACGCCGACCGGTCCGGCGGGCGAGGCGGCGGGCGCGTCCCGCTCGACCATGCGCAGTGATCGCAACGTTCTCTCCAGGTGGTATTGGCTGTACGCGGCCACGAGGCCGCTCGCTTCCTTGCGGTGCCGGGCGTCCGACGCGTCGGCGGTCTCCCACTCCCCCGCGAGCAGCGCGGCGAGCAGGGCGAAGGTCTGGGGGGCGGGCGCCGTCGACCCGGGCGGGCGGCAGCGCGAGCACACCGCGCCGCCCTGCGCGACGGCGAACGCGTGGTGCGGACCGGGCTCGCCGCACCGCGCGCAGTCGACGAACGACGGCGCCCAGCCCGCGACGGCCAGGGCGCGCAGGAGGTAGGAGTCCAGGACGAGGCCCGGTGCGTGCGCCTGCTCGGACAACGCCCGGAGCGCCCCCGCGAGCAGCCAGTACTGCTGCACCGCGGGCTCCCGCTCGTCCGCGACGAGCCGCTCCGCCGTCTCCAGCATCGCCGCGCCCGCCGTGTACAGGCCGTAGTCCTCGCAGATCCGCCGCGCGTACGGGCCGATCGTCTCCGCCTGCGTCACCGTGTCCAGCGAACGGCCGACGTAGAGCTGGACGTCGACGACCATGAACGGCTCCAGCCGCGCCCCGAACCGCGACGACGTGCGCCGTACCCCCTTGCCCACCGCGCGCACCTTGCCGTGCTCGCGCGTGAGGAGGGTGACGATGCGGTCCGCCTCGCCCAGCTTCTGGGCGCGCAGCACGATCGCGTCGTCTCGGTACAGCACCACTCCCCCATTCTCCGTCATCCCGCCCACGCCCGGTGCCGGCTCCGCGGTACGGGTCGCGTCATACCCGGGCGGTCCGCGGTGCGACGGGCGGCGAGCGCGACACTCCCGGCCGGTGGAGCCGGGCCCTGGGGTCGGGAACCGAGCACGACGGAGCCCCGCCCGACGCGTCGGGCGGGGCTCCGTGAGGTGTCAGGCGGCCGTGCGCTCCGCGCGGTTCACGGCCGACACGATGGCCTTGAGCGAGGCGGTCGTGATCGACGGGTCGATGCCGACGCCCCACAGGACGTCGTCGCCCACCTGGCACTCGACGTAGGCCGCGGCGAGGGCGTCACCGCCCTCGGACAGGGCGTGCTCGGCGTAGTCGAGCACGCGGACGTCGACCCCCACCTGGGCGATCGCGTCGACGAAGGCCGCGACCGGGCCGTTGCCCGTGCCCTCCAGCGTCAGCTCCTCGCCGCGGTCGAGCACGTCGACGCTCAGCGTGTCCGGGCCGTCCTCGCTCGACGACGCGCGCGTGGAGCGCAGCTTGAGCCGACCCCACGGCTCCAGGCCGGAACCTGGCTCGACGGGCAGGTACTCGTCGGAGAAGATCCGCCAGATGTCCTCGCCCGTGACCTCGGTCCCGTGCGCGTCGGTGTGCTGCTGCACGGCCTGCGAGAACTCGATCTGCAGTCGGCGCGGCAGGTCGAGGTGGCGCTCCGACTTCAGCAGGTACGAGATGCCGCCCTTGCCGGACTGCGAGTTGACCCGGATGACGGCCTCGTAGGAGCGCCCGACGTCCTTGGGGTCGATCGGCAGGTACGGGACGGCCCAGACGAGGTCGTCGACCGTCCTGCCCTCGGCCTCGGCGTGGACGGCCATCGCGTCGAAGCCCTTCTTGATGGCGTCCTGGTGCGAGCCGGAGAACGCCGTGAAGACGAGGTCGCCCGCGTACGGGTGGCGCTCGGGCACAGCGAGCTGGTTGCAGTACTCGACGGTGCGACGCACGTGGTCGATGTCGGAGAAGTCGATCTGCGGGTCGACGCCCTGGCTGAACAGGTTCATGCCCAGCGTGACGAGGCACACGTTGCCGGTGCGCTCGCCGTTGCCGAACAGGCAGCCCTCGATGCGGTCGGCGCCCGCCTGGTAGCCCAGCTCGGCCGCGGCCACGGCCGTGCCGCGGTCGTTGTGCGGGTGCAGCGACAGGACGACGTTCTCGCGGTGGTTCAGGTGCCGGTTCATCCACTCGATCGAGTCGGCGTAGACGTTGGGCGTCGCCATCTCGACCGTCGCGGGCAGGTTGATGATGACCTTGCGGTCCGGGCGGGGCTCGAAGACCTCGAGCACCTCGTTGCAGATGCGCGCGGCGAACTCGAGCTCGGTCCCGGTGTACGACTCGGGCGAGTACTCGTAGTAGACGGTCGTCTCGGGGACCGTCTCCTCGAACTTCTTGCACAGCCGGGCGCCGTCGACGGCGATGGCGATGATGCCGTCCTCGTCCGAGCGGAACACGACCTCGCGCTGGAGCACCGACGTCGAGTTGTACAGGTGGACGATCGCCTGCTTCGCACCCTTGATCGCCTCGTAGGTGCGGGCGATGAGGTGCTCGCGCGACTGCGTCAGGACCTGGATGACGACGTCGTCGGGGATGCGGTCCTCCTCGATGAGCATCCGCACGAAGTCGAAGTCGGTCTGCGAGGCCGACGGGAAGCCGACCTCGATCTCCTTGTAGCCCATCTCGACGAGCAGCTCGAACATGCGCAGCTTGCGCTCCGCGTTCATGGGCTCGATGAGGGCCTGGTTGCCGTCGCGAAGGTCGACCGCGCACCAGCGGGGAGCGGTCTCGATGCGCTTGTCGGGCCACGTGCGGTCGGGCAGCGACACGTCGATCTGCCGGTGGAACGGCAGGTACTTGTGGATCGGCATGCCCGACGGCTGCTGCGGGTTCACGTCCGCGACGGTGGGCGTCGAGCTGGGGGCTGAGGCGTTCATCGTGGGTCCTTCGGGTCGTCCTGACGGGTGTCAGCCGGCACACCGACCACCGCGACGAGGGACCGGCTAGAGAGCCTCGCCGCGGCAACGAAGGAGGAGCGGCCGCATCAGGTGCACGACGCCACTGTACTCCTCCGCCGCGCGTGCCCCGGGGACGTCCGCTCCTCGGGCACGTCGTCGCGGGTACGCCCGCGACGGGACCGCTCCTCCCCGCGGCGGCCACGACGACGCCCGGTCACCTCGTGGGGAGGTGACCGGGCGTCGTCGGGTGTTCAGCGGCGCGAGCGCAGCGCCGCGTCGACGGCGGGGTCGCCGAGGTTGCCGAGCCACTCGAGCAGCGCCGGGTAGGTGGACGGGTTCGCCGCCACCTGCGGACGCAGGTGCGGCGCGTCCTGGACGATCTGCGCGAGGACCTCGAGCGGCGTGCTCGGATCGAGCGCCTGGGCGGCGGTGAAGCCGGGCACCTGGGCGGGCGGGGAGTACGACTGCGGCGGCTGCGCGGCCGGCTGCTGCCCGTAGCCCGTGCCGTAGCCCTGCTGCGCCTGCTGCGGGTGTCCCTGCTGAGCGTGCTGCTGGCCGTACCCCTGTGCGGGGTAGCCGGCGCCGGGCTGTGCGGTCGGCTGCGGACCGGTACCGGGCTGCCCCTCCTGGTACGCCGGCATGACCGCGGTCGACGGACCCTGGTCCGGGTCCAGCCCCGGGCGCGCCGCGTACCCGCTGCGCTCGGGCTCGACCGCCTGGACCGGGAGGACCTCGGTGGCGTCGCCACCCGCGGGTGCCCAGCGGCCCTGGTCGGGCTGCTGCGCGGCGACCGGACCGGTCTGCGCGGCACCCGGGTACCCCGTTCCGCCGTGCGGGGTCGCCGGGTAGGCCCCCGCAGGCTGCTGCCCCGCCACGGGGCCCGGGTGGGCGACGGGCGCCGGCCGGGCCGGCTTCGGGGCGGGCGGCTGCCACACGTACGCCTGCGCCGTCGCGCCGGCGGCGGCCGGCACCGGACGGTGCTCGGCGAAGTACGCGCGCACCTCGCGCGGGACGGTCAGGGCGCCGACGACGAGCAGCGGGAGACCGAACGCGAGGAGCACGTGCTCCACGCCGCCGCCGAACACGACCCGGTTGGACGTCACGACGAGCAGGACGATGCCCAGCAGGGCGACGACACCGGCACCGCCGAGGGCGAGCGGGCGACCCGACGTCGCGTCGCGCGCGAGCGAGCGGCGCGCGACGAACGCGACGGCCGCGGCGAGCACGCCCACCACGACGGCGAGCACGACCGGCACGCCGCGAGCGCCCTCGGCCAGCGTGAGCACGGCGGTCACGGCGACGTACCCGGCGACGACGAGCGCGAGGTCGAGGGCGTTCACGGCGACGCGCACCCAGGTCGTCACCGGGTCGGCGGCAGTCATCGCCCGGTGCACGGCGGGCGCGGCGGCGATCGCCGCGAGCGCCGGGACGAGCACGAGCCCGAACCGGCCGCCGTGCGTGCTCTCGATCGTGACGAGCCCGTTGTTGCCCGAGCCGAGCACGAACGCCACCGCGAGGATGACGCCCAGCCCGACGAGCGTGAGGCGCGCCGCCTCGGACCGGCGCCACGTGCCGTACGTCGGCAGCCCGGCGAGCGCGAGGACGAACAGCGCGGAGACGAGCACGAGCAGGACGAAGAGGGCGCCGCCGAAGCGGGTCCCCGTGACGGTGAGGACGACCGTGAGCAGGACGGTCACCGCGAGGACGGCGGCACCGACGAGGAGCGCCTGGAGCCACCGGCTCGTGACGGCGCGGTCCTGGTCCTGCGGGCCGAGCTCGCTCTGGCGCGGCTGCGCCGCGAGGAGCGCGCCCGCGAGCCCGAGCGCGGCCGCGGAGCCCACGCCGCCCCACCCGTCGCTGAAGTCGCCGCCCCCGACGACGTCGACGACGAGGTACACCCCGACGAGCAGGACGTACGGGGCGTTCGCGAGCAGGCGGACCTTCCGCGTGGTGTGCACGGTCCACGTCGCGGGCAGCACCCCGGTGCGCGCGAGGTACGGCAGCGCGAGGGTGAGCAGGGAGAGGATCGTCAGCAGGACGACCTCGATCTTGTCGGACGCGCGGCTCGCGGCGTCCCACGGCAGCGCGAGGGACACGAGCAGCAGGAGCGCGGCGACGCCGTCGCGCACGTAGTCGCTCACGGGGATCCCGGCGAAGGGAGACAGGGCGCCGGGTCCGTCCGGTGCCCCGCCCGTCGCCGTCGCCTCGCCGCCTTCCTCGCCGGTGGCCGCGTGCTCGGCCGTGGAGTCCCCGTCACCCACCGCGGCGCCCTCGGGCGCCGTGGTCGGCCCGGCGCCCGCAGCGCCGGGCTGCGGGTCCTCGGCCGGCTCTGTCTGGTTGGTCATCGTGCACTCCCTACGCTGTCGCGCCGTGCCGGACGCACGCACGCCGGGCCCAGGGCCCCGACCGTTTCTACCGGTTCATCACGTGCGTCTTCAAGCGCCCACGCGGCACGGTCCCCGATCCGGACCGGCTCAGGAGACGGCGGTCAGCCGGTCGGCGCCGAGGAGGAAGAGGCGTCCCTCGACCGCGACGACGTGGTACGTGTCCTCGGGCAGGGCCCAGCGCCACTCGACGGCCCCGTCGTCGAGCGCGATCGCCACGAGCCCCGGCCCCTCGGCACCTCGTTCGGTGACGTAGATCGACCTCCCGTCCGTGAGCACCGGTCCCGGACCGTCGTCGTCGAGCTCGACCGCCCAGGCCTCCTCGCCCGTGCGCGCGTCGACGCTGCGATAGGTCGAGTCCGTCTGGACGACGACCCGCCCGTCCACGCGGGCGACGGCCCGCAGGCCGGTCCCCGGCAGGGACCACAGCGCCGAGCCGGTCGCGGCGTCCACCCCGACGATGCTCCCGAACGTGTTCGTGACGAGCACGCCCGGCGCGGAGCCGTCGGAGAGCGGCGCCTCGAGGACCCGACCCTCGACACGGAAGGCCGGCTCGCCCGCCGCCGTGAACACGGTCGCCGTGCCGCGACCGTACTCGTTGCCCACGTAGCGCCCGTCCTGGAGCCGCACGATGGTCCACACGTCGTCCTCGACCAGGGCGCGTCCGTCCTCGGTGAGTGCGGCCGCGACCCCGGGAGCCAGGACGTCGACGACGCCGCGCCGGACGTCGAGCACGACGTCGCCCCCGCGGCCCAGCCCGTCGTGCTCGAGCGCGCGCTCCCAGCGCACCTCGCCCGTCGCGGCGTCCTCGCGCACGAGCGCGACCTCGTCGCCGCGCCACCAGGCGCGCACGACGTCGGCGGCGCCGATCGGCACGACGGACAGGCGGCCGGCGGTCTCGACCGTGCGGTCCCCGAGGACCTCTCCCGTCGCCGAGCGGACGGTGACGATCCGGGCAACCTGCTCGCGCCACCCCGTCGGGACGGCGCACACCACCACCTCCCGGGCGGGCTCGCCCGGTGCGGGCAGGCACGTCGCGCGGTCGCCGAGGAACTCGGACCGCCAGAGCACCGAGCCGTCCTCGACGGCGTACCCGGTGAGAGCGCCGTCGACCGTGACGACGGCGCCGACCGCCGGGACGAGCCCCGTCCCCGGCTCCACGGGGACCGTCCAGCGCGGCGCGGGAGGCTCGTCGAGCGGTCGCAGCCCGCCCGCGAGCGCCGTGACGTCGACGGGGCGGGCATCCTCCATCGAGGCCGTGAACGCCACGGATCCCGCGAGCGCCGCCGCCACCCCGACGGCGACCCACGGCACCGGGTGCGCGTACCAGGCGCGGCGCGGGGCCGCGTCCCGGTCGTCACCGCGGGGCGGCTCGTTCGGTGCGCCCGTCCGCGTGGTCGGTGCTCCGTGGTCGACGGGTGGGGACGCGGGACGGGCGTCCTCGCCGCCCGTCCCGCGAGAGGCGATGCCGGGAGCGCGCCGAGCCGTCCGGGTGCGCGGTCGCGTACCGGGGTCGGGCTCCGGTTCGACGTCGAACACGGCGTCGAAGCGGTCGTCGGTACGCAGCTCGGGCGGAAGGAGCTCGAAGCTGACGAAGCTCGCCGGTGCCCCGGCACCGTCCGTCGTCGGCTCGTGGGTCGTCTGCCCGGCACGAGCCGCCCGGTCCTGCGCGAGCCGACGGCGCCTCACGCCTCCACGATAGGCACGGGCCGACCGGCACGCCGCGCGAGCGCGCGGGTTCACCCGCCATGTCGCGTCCCCGGCACCACCGACGCGACGGCGTGTCGTCACCGGGGTCCGGGAGACGGGAGACCGGGACAGGCTCCGTCCGGCGCAGCTCGTGCGTCAGAGCGTCCAGCCGATACGCCCCTCCAGCGGACCGCCGCACGCTGCGGAACCTCCGACGCGGACCATCTCCACGGTTCTCTCGGTCTGGGCGAGGACGTTGCCGTCGTCGTCGAGCGCGCGGAGCCCGATCGGGTTCGTCGGGCCGAAGAGCGTGAGGGTCCAGGTGTCGCCGTCCCGCGACGTCGGGTCAGCGCGTTCTGCCGTGTCCGGACCCGTCGGCAGCGGCGGCCATTCCTCGTCGTCGCCGTCACGCAGCTGGAGGTGGGCCACTGCGGCGGTGTCCCCCGACAGCACGACCTCGAGAAGGCTGGAGTAGGCGATCGCCGGGCACTCTCGGCTACCCCCGGAGAGCCGTGACACCAGGAGAGCGACGACGACGAGAGCCCCGACCACGACGGCGGTCGTCCCGACCCAGACCGGCAGGCGCAGGCGCGGACGCCGAGCCGAGCCGGGCTGCTCCCCGACGTGCTGCTCCTCCATGAGAGTCCCTCGCTCGAGTCCTGTCACCCATCATGCACGGGGCGACACCGGGGTCGGGGGCAGGCCGCGCGCGGCGCGCCCTAGATGCCGAGCTGGTAGACGCCCCAGTACGCGAGGATCACGAGCAGGACGGCGGAGCCCGCGACGACGCACCACAGCATGACGCGAGTCGTCACGCCGCGTGCGACCCGCAGCGCCCCGGCCCGGTCGCCCTCGAGCGCTCCCGTGCCGGCCGCGTCGGCGCCGTCCGCCGCCGTGCGACGGGCGGCCCGGACCTCGGCCGAGCGGTTGATGAGCAGCGCCGCCGCGACGAGCGTGGCGAGGCCGACGAGCCGGACCCCCACCCAGCCGCCCTGCACGACCCACGCGTCCTTCTCGTAGTCGAGCGCGAGCCGGGCGACGGCGACGAGGTAGACGACGAGGGCCGCCGTCGTCCCGACCGCCCCCAGCCCGAGGCCCGCGAGCGGGACGCGGAAGCCGGGCGCCAGCCCGGCGGGCTCGCCCGGCCGCCCGGCGACGCGACGCAGCCGTCGGACGAGCCCGCCGACGAGCCCGACGAGCGGTCCGAGCACGAGCAGGCCGACCGCCCCGAGGACGAGCCCGACGAAGAGGTCCCCGTTGCCGAGCCAGCGCGGGGTGGGCACGGGCCCGGCGAGGTACTGCTGGTTCGGCTCGGCGCCGGCGATCTGCGGCAGCGCGGTCGCGCTGGCCGGCAGGGACGTGATCCACGCGCCGACGTCGCGCGGGAAGTCGGGGACGAGCACGTCGTCGATCTTGATCCCGTGGTTCGCGTCCTCGTAGAACCGGACCGTGACGTCGGCACCGCCGGACACCGACGACGGGCCGGTCGCGGCGAGGACCTGCTGCGCGCCCTGCTCGACCGGCATCGACGGGTCCGCGGTGCCGTAGACGACGAGGACCGGCTGGGTGAGCCGCTCGAGGAACGGCTCGACGTCGAAGTCGGCGTACTCGAACCCTCCACCCGGGATCGCCATGCCCACCGCGCGCGGGATCGCCCGGAACACGCCGTGCGGGACGTCGGTGTTGCGCAGGTAGCTGTCGACCGCGAACGCCGCCTGCTGGCGGGGCGGCACGACCGGGGCGGACACGAGGACGGAGAACGCGATCGTCGGGTCCTCGACCGCCATGACGGGCACGATCCACGTGCCCTCCGACTCCCCGTACAGGCCGACCCGGTCCGGGTCGACACCCGGTCGTGCCCGCAGGAGGTTCACGGAGTGCTCGTAGTCGCGTGCCATGGCCTCGTAGTCGCGGTGGCGCGTCGTGTACGTGTCCAGGCGCTTGTCCGGGACGAGCGTGACGACGCCCGCGCTCGCGAGGTCGGCCGCGACGTCGACGAAGGCCTCCGTCGCGAGGCCCGTGCCCGCCCCGTGCACGAACACCACGCCCGGGAGGCCGTCCCCGGCGTCGACGGGCTCGCGCAGGATGCCGCCGACCGTCGCGCCGTCGAGCCGGATCGTCACGTCCGTCTCGCGCACGTCGTACGTGCCGACCGGAGCAGCGCCGCCGGGTGGCTGACCGCCGATCGTCGTGTCGGGCGTCGCGGGCTCCAGGTGCTCGGTCACGGGCACCGGGTCCCACTGCGGTCCCGTGACCGCCCCGACGATCGCGAGGACGATCGCGAGGGCGGCGGTGGTCGCGGCGGTCCGGAAGATCACCGGGGAATCGTACGTCGCGCCCCGGACGCGGGTCCCTGGTGCCGCCCCGACGACCGGAGGGGGGCTCTCCCCCGCGTCGTCGGGCGCCTCAGAACCCGAGGCGGTGGAGCTGCTTGGGGTCGCGCTGCCAGTCCTTGGCGACCTTGACGTGCAGGTCGAGGTAGACCCGGGCCCCCAGGAGCGCCTCGATGCCGTGCCGGGCGCGCGTCCCGACCTCGCGCAGGCGCGAGCCGCCCCGGCCGATGACGATCGCCTTCTGCGAGTCGCGCTCGACGAAGAGGTTGACCCGCACGTCGAGCAGCGGCGGGCGGCCCGTCGCCTCGTCCCCGCTGCCCTCGCGGGGAACGATCTCCTCGACCTGGACGGCGAGGGAGTGCGGGAGCTCGTCGCGCACGCCCTCGAGCGCGGCCTCGCGCACGAGCTCGGCGACCATCACGGCCTCGGGCTCGTCCGTGAGCTCACCGCCCGGGTAGAGCTCCGGGCCCTCGGGCAGGTGGGACACGAGGACGTCGGTGAGCACGTCGACCTGGTACCCGTCCTGCGCCGAGACGGGCACGATGTCCGCCCAGCCGCCCGCCGTCTCCCCCAGCCGGTCCACGGCGAGCAGGTGCGCGGCGAGCGTGCCGCGGTCCACGAGGTCCGCCTTCGTCACGACCGCGACCACGGGCGTGCCGCGGCGCCCGCGCATGAGCTCGGCGAGCTCGTTCGCGATGAACCGGTCGCCCGGGCCGATCTTCTGGTCGGCGGGCAGGCAGAACGCGATGACGTCGACCTCGGTGAGCGTCTCGCGCACGAGGTCGTTGAGGCGCTCGCCGAGCAGGGTGCGAGGCCGGTGCAGGCCCGGGGTGTCGACGAGCACGAGCTGCGCGTCGGGCCGGTGCACGATCCCGCGGATCGTGTGGCGCGTCGTCTGCGGGCGCCCGGACGTGATGGCGACCTTCTGCCCGACGAGCGCGTTGGTCAAGGTCGACTTGCCGGCGTTGGGCCGCCCGACCAGGCAGGCGAATCCGGAGCGGTGCTCGGGGGTGGTCGTGCTCACGGGGTGTCCTTCGCGGTCGGGAGGGAGGGTCGGGTGTCGGCCGGGGTCTCCGGCTCGTCGGGCGTCGCGGTCGTCGCGGTCGCTGGGGGCGCTGCGGGCTGGGCAGCGTGGGAGACGAGGACGGTCGCGAGCTGCTTGCGCCGCCCCTGGACGCGGTCCGCCTCGACCCGCAGGCCGTGGACGTCGGCCACGGAGCCGGGCAGCGGGACCTTGCCGAGCGCCTTGGCGAGCAGCCCGCCGACGGTGTCCACGTCGTCGTCGTCCAGGTCGAGGCCGAAGAGCTCGCCGAGCTCGTCGACGCCGAGCCGCGCGGGGACGCGCAGCACGCCCTCGCCGAGGTCCTCGACCTCGGGCTCGGGGCGGTCGTGCTCGTCGGTCAGCTCGCCGACGATCTCCTCGAGCGCGTCCTCGATGGTCACGAGCCCGGCGATGCCGCCGTACTCGTCGACGACCATCGCGATGTGCGAGGACGACGCCTGCATCTCGCGCAGGAGGTCGTCCACGGGCTTGGACTCGGGCACGAAGATCGCGGCGCGCGCGACCTCGCCCACGGGTCGCGCGTCCGTGCCCGGGCCGCCCTGGAGGACGCGCACGACGTCCTTGAAGTAGGCGACGCCGACGAGGTCGTCCGCGGACGTGCCCGTCACGGGGATGCGGGAGAAGCCGGAGCGCAGGAACAGCGAGAGCGTCTTGCGCAGCGGCGTGTCGCGGCCCGTGGTGATCATGTCCGTGCGCGGGACCATGACCTCGCGCGTGAGCGTGCTCCCGAGCTCGAACACGGAACGGATGAGCTCGCGCTCCTCGTCCTCGATGACCTCGGACTCGTTGACGCGGTCCACCATGTCCTGCAGCTCGCGCTCGTGCGCGCCGGAGTCCGGCGCGGGCGCGAGGCGCGTGAGCCACCGGGTCGCGGCGACGACCCCGGTGAGGAGGGCCGAGAGGGCGAGCAGGACGCGGACGGCGTGCCGGCGACCCAGCGACCGCGGGCTGACGCGCACGACGAGGAGCCCGACGACGACGCTCACGGCGAGCGCGACGAGCAGGACCTGCCACCACGGCTCGAGCCACGCGGCGACGAGCAGCGTGAGGCACGTGATCGCGGCGACCTCGGCGACGACACGCACGAAGCCGACGGAACGTGCGGTCGCGGCCGGGTCTGCGAGCAGGACGAGCGCGCGACGCCCCGAGGGTCGCGGCGTCGTGGTCAGGTCGTCGCCGCCGGCCTCGCTCACCGCCGCGCGCGTCACGCGCAGCACCGCCGCCTCGCCGGCGCTCAGCGCTGCGGCGAGCACGACCGTGAGGACGGTCAGGACCGCCAGGAGCGCGACGGGTTCGCCGCTCACCGGCCGGCGAGGAAGGTCAGGAGCAGCTTGCGCTGCAGCGCGAACATCTCCTTCTCCTCCTCCGGCTCGGCGTGGTCGTAGCCGAGCAGGTGCAGGATGCCGTGCGTCGTGAGCAGCAGCATCTCCTCCGCCGTCGAGTGCCCGGCGGTGACCGCCTGCTGCGCGGCGACCTCGGGACACAGCACGACGTCGCCCAGCTGACCCGGGCCGGACACCTCGCCGTCGCGGCCGGGCCGCAGCTCGTCCATGGGGAAGGAGAGCACGTCGGTCGGGCCGGGCTCGTCCATCCAGCGCACGTGCAGCTCGGTCATGACGTCGGTGTCGACGAAGAGGATCGACAGCTCGCTCTGCGGGTGCACGCGCATCGCGTCGAGCACGTAGCGCGCGAGCGCCGCGAACTCGGCCTCGTCGACCTCGGTCTCGGTCTCGTTGTTGACCTCGATGCTCACGCGTCGTCCCTCGTCCGTCGGTCCCTGCCCGCGGGGCGTCCGCGGCGCTCGTCGTCGCGGCGGCGCGGCCCGCCGTCGCTCCCTCGTCGGGTGCCGGCGCCTGTCCCGGACCCGGTCGCGACGTCCCACCGCGCGTACGCGTCGATGATCTCGCTCACGAGCCGGTGACGCACCACGTCCGACGACGTGAGGCGGCAGAACTCGACGTCGTCCACGCCCGTCAGGACGTCCTCGATCACGCGCAGCCCGGACTGGGTGCCGCCGGGCAGGTCGACCTGCGTCGCGTCGCCCGTGATGACCATGCGCGACCCGAAGCCGAGGCGCGTGAGGAACATCTTCATCTGCTCGGTCGTCGTGTTCTGCGCCTCGTCGAGGATGATGAACGAGTCGTTCAGGCTCCGGCCGCGCATGAAGGCCAGCGGGGCGACCTCGATCGTGCCCGCCTCGATGAGCTTGGGGATCGAGTCGGGGTCGATCATGTCGTGCAGCGCGTCGTACAGCGGGCGCAGGTACGGGTCGATCTTCTCCGTGAGCGACCCGGGCAGGAACCCGAGCCGCTCCCCCGCCTCGACGGCGGGGCGCGTGAGGATGATCCGGTTGACCTGCTTGGACTGCAGCGCCTGGACGGCCTTGGCCATCGCGAGGTACGTCTTGCCGGTGCCCGCGGGTCCGATGCCGAACGTGATCGTGTTGGCGTCGATCGCCTCGACGTAGCGCTTCTGCCCGACGGTCTTGGGCCGGATCGTGCGCCCGCGGCTCGACAGGATGTTGAGCGTCAGCACCTCGGCCGGGCGCGACGCCGTCGCGGCCGTGAGCATCGCGATGGAGCGCGACACGACGTCGGCGGTGAGCTGCGTGCCGGCCTCGACGACCTCGACGAGCTCGTCGAGCAGGCGCGAGGCGAGCGCGACGTCCCCCGGAGGGCCGGAGACCGCGATCTCGTTGCCGCGCACGTGGACGTCGACCGAGCCGAACCCCTCCTCGACGGCCCGGAGCACGGAGTCGCGGCTGCCGAGGAGCGCCACCATCGGCACGTGGTTCGGGATGACGATGCGGTGCTCGACCCGGTGCGGCTGGGGGTCGGGTTCTCGGGACGGAGAGGTCATGAGCCGGCTTGCGCCGCTGCGCTCCTTCGGTCGGACGGTAGTGCCGGGGCCGCCAGTGCCCCGCAGATCGCCACCATCGTACCGAGCGCGCTCGGGCCCCACACGTCCTTTCGCGCAGGGCTCAGGCGGGCGTCCACCCGAGCTCGGCGCCCGCGATGACGTGCCCGTGCACGTGGAACACGCTCTGCCCGGCGCGCGGGCCGGAGTTGAAGATGAGGCGGAACTGGCCGTCGGCCTGGTCGCCCGCGACCTCGTCGGCGAGCGCGACGACGTCGCTCAGCAGCTCCGGGTCGGCGGCCGCGAGCTGGGCGATGTCCCCGTGGTGGTCGCGCGGCACGACGAGCACGTGCACGGGGGCCTGGGGGTCGATGTCCCGGAAGGCGATCGAGCGCTCGCTCGTCGCCACGACGTCGGCGGGGAGCTCGCCCGCGACGATGCGGCAGAAGAGGCAGTCCGGGTCCGTGCGTGCGTCGGTGCTCGTCATGCCCCCGAGGCTAGTCCAGGCGCGGCCGCCACGCCCCAGCGGCCGAGTCGCTCGGCGAGCAGCGCGACGGCGACAGGCCCGGCGGTCGAGGTGCGCAGCACGTGCGGCCCCAGCCGCGCCGCGACCGCGCCGGCGGCGGTGAGGTCGGCGACCTCGCGGTCGGAGATCCCGCCCTCCGGGCCGACGACGACCAGGACCTCGGGCGCCGGCCCGCCGTCCGCCGTCGCACCGTGGGGCAGCGCGACGTCGGCGAGCGGCGTCGCCGCCTCCTCGTGCAGCACGATCGCGCACCCGCCGGTCGCGACGACGTCGGCCACCCGCGCCGCGAGGCCGCGCGAGTCGAGGGCCACCTCCACGTGCGGCAGGCGCGCGCGCCGCGCCTGCTTCGTCGCGGTGCGGACGGTCGCGAGCCAGCGGGCGCGGGACTTCGCGGCGCGCTCGCCCCGCCACACGACGACGGAGCGCTCCGCCTGCCACGGGACCACGACGTCGACCCCGATCTCGGTCGCCGCCTCGATCGCCATCTCGTCGCGGTCGCCCTTGGCGAGCGCCTGCACGAGCGTCACGACGACGGCGGGCGCGGGCTCGCGGTCGACCTCCTGGACGAGCAGGGTGACGCGGCCCGCGTCGGCGTGCTCGACGACGCAGCGCAGCCGCAGCCCGTCCCCGTCCACGACGTCGACCCGCTCGCCCGCCCCGCGGCGTTGGACGACGCCCGCGTGGCGGCCCTCCGCACCGTCGAGGACGTAGCGGTCGCCGGGCGCGACGGCGTCGAGCCCGGTCTCGGCGAGGAACACCGGAGCACTCATGCGCGCGCCCCGCTCAGCGGCCGGAGAGCTTGTCGCGCAGGCGCGAGAACACGCCGGGGTGCGCGGCGGACAGCCGCGGCTCGGGCCGCTCCTCGCCGCGCAGCGTCGCGAGCGTGCGCAGGAGCTGCTCCTGCTCCTCGGTCAGCTCGCGCGGCACCTGGACCTCGATGTGCACGTTGAGGTCGCCGCGGCCGCTGCCGTGCAGGTGGCCGACGCCCAGGTTCTTGAGCGTGACGATCTGGCCGGGCTGCGTGCCCGGGCGCAGGTCGATCTCCTGCGGGCCGTCGAGCGTCTCCAGCTCGAGCACGGTCCCGAGCGCGGCCGCGGTCATGGGCACCTGGAGCGTGCAGTGCAGGTCGTCACCGCGGCGCACGAACGTGTCGTGGTTGCGCTCGCGGATCTCGACGTAGAGGTCGCCCGCGGGGCCGCCGGCCGGGCCGACCTCGCCCTGCGCGGTGAGCTTGATGCGCGTGCCGGTGTCGACGCCCGCGGGGACGTTGACCGTGATGCTGCGGCGGCTGCGCACGCGGCCCTCGCCGGAGCACTCGGCGCACGGCTCCGGGATGACCGTGCCGAAGCCCTGGCACGCGGCGCAGGGGGCGCTCGTCATAACCTGGCCGAGGAACGAGCGCGCCACGCGCTGGACCGTGCCGCGGCCGTGGCAGACGTCGCACGTGCGGGGCGAGGTGCCCGGGCGACAGCACGAGCCGCCGCACGTCCCGCACACGACCGCCGTGTCGACCTGGAGCTCGCGCTGCGCGCCGAACGTCGCCTCGGACAGGTCGATGTCGAGCCGCACGAGCGCGTCCTGGCCGCGCCGGGCGCGCGGGATCGGACCCTGCTGCGCCTGGCCGCCGCCGAAGAACGTCTCGAAGATGTCCTGGAAGCCGAAGCCACCGCCCATCGGGCCGCTGCCGCCGCCGGGCGAGCTCGGGTCGACGCCGAGGTCGTACTGCTGGCGCTTCTCGGGGTTGGAGAGCACCTCGTAGGCGCGCGCGACGTCCTTGAAGCGGTCGCCCGCCTCCTCGCCCGCGACGTCCGGGTGCAGCTCGCGCGCGAGCTTGCGGTACGCCTTCTTGATCTGGTCCTGGCTGGCGTCGCGCGCCACGCCCAGGATCTCGTAGTAGTCGCTCACACGTCACTCTCTGCTGGTGCGGGTCGTGAGGCCGGCACGGGGCCGGTCGTGAAGGGCTGGTGCGGGTCGTGAGACCGGCACGGGGGCCGGTCGTCGAGGGTGCCTGCCGCGCGCGGGGAGGCCGCGGCGAGGCTCACGTGCCGAGCGCCCGTGACAGGTAGCGCGCGACCGCGCGCACCGCCGCGATGGTCCCGGGGTAGTCCATGCGGGTCGGCCCGATCGAGCCGACGAGGGCGACCGTGTCGCCGTCGTTACCGTAACCGGTCGTCACGACGGAGGTCTCCGCGAGGCCCTCGAGCTGGGTCTCGTGCCCGATCCGCACGCTCACGCCGGACTCCGCGGCCATCTCCGTGAGGAGGCCGAGAAGGACCACCTGCTCCTCGAGCGCCTCGAGGACCGGGCGCAGCGCGTGCTCGAACCGCATGCCCGCACGGGCGAGGTTCGCCGTGCCCGCGAGCACGAGGCGCTCCTCGCTCTCCTCCGCGAGCGTCTGGGCGACGAGCTCGCCGACGGCGCGCACGAGCGGGGCGTCGTCGGGGTGGAAGCTCTCGGTCACGGCGGCGAGGCCGGGCGCGAGGTCGGTGAGGCGCTTGCCGGCCGCGGCCGCGTTGAGCCGCGCGCGGACCTCGACGAGCGTGCCCTCGTCGGGCAGGCTCGCGACCTCGAGCGTGCGCTGCTCGACGCGCCCGGTGTCGGTGATGATGACGACGAGCAGGCGCGACTCCCCGACCGGCACGAGCTCGAGGTGGCGCAGCCCGGACCGGCTCAGGGACGGGTACTGCACGACCGCGACCTGGCCCGTGAGCTGCGCGAGCAGGCGGCCGGCGCGCGCGATGACGTCGTCGAGGTCGACCCCCTCGGAGAGGAAGGTCTCGATCGCGCGCTTCTCCGGCGCCGACAGCGGCTTCACGCCCGAGAGGCGGTCGACGAAGAGACGGTAGCCCTTGTCCGTCGGGATGCGGCCCGCGGAGGTGTGCGGCTGCGCGATGTACCCGGCGTCCTCGAGCGCGGCCATGTCGTTGCGGATCGTCGCGGGCGACACGCCGAGGCTGTGCCGCTCGGTGAGCACGCGCGAACCCACGGGCTCGCGCGTGAGGACGTAGTCCTCGACGATCGCCCGCAGCACCTCGAGCCGGCGCTCCTCGCTCACGTCCACCTCCGTGTGCCGCACCGTCGCCGCCCCGGGCGGGCGCGCGGGCGTCGGCACTCTCGACCTCCGAGTGCCAATCCTACGCGTCCGCGCGGCCCGTTCCGCGGTCCTCCGCTCGTCGCGAACGCAGGTCCACGACCCCGACGACGAGCGCGAGCCCGACGAGCACGATCGTCACGAGCAGCGCGCGCCCCGTCGCGTGCGCCGCCGTGTCGCCGCTCGCCAGCCCGCCGTAGTACACGGACAGCACGACCGAGATCCCGACCGCCGACCCGATGCGCTGGCCGAGCTGGAGCATGCTCCCCGCGACGCCGGCGCGGCTCACGGGGACCTCGGAGAGCGTGAGCGTCTGGTTCGGCGCGATGACCGTACCGCTGCCCGCCCCGGCGACCAGCAGCGCGCCCGCGAGCGCCGGCCCGACGGCGCCGGGGTCGTCCCCGAGCAGCCGCACGAGGGCGTCGGCCGCGACCACCCCGACGAGGACGAGCAGCACCCCGCCCACGACGAGCTGACGACCCCACCGCGCGACCCACCGGCCCGAGAACCAGGCGGAGACCCCCGACGCCACCGCGAACGGCGTCCCGACGAGCCCCGCCTGGAGCGGGGTGTACCCGAGCTCGTCCTGGAGGTAGAGCGTGACGACGAGGAAGATGCCCGTGAAGCCCGCGAAGTACGCGAGACCGAGCAGGGCCCCGTTGCGGAACGACCCGAGCCCGACGACCTGCGGGTCGAGCACGGCCTCGCCCGTACGCCGCTGGTACCGCCGCTCCCAGGCGACGGCGGCGAGCCCGGCCGCCGCGGCGGCGGCCAGCCACCACCAGCGCGACGCGTCGTCGCCCCGGCCCGTGGTCGTGACGAACGGCATCATGACGCCGAGCGTCGCGGCGCCCAGCAGCGCCAGCCCGACGAGGTCGAGCCGACGCGGGCCCCGCGCCGCGCGCGCGTCGGCGGGCGGCGGCCCGGGCACGAGCCGCCACGCGAACGGCAGCAGGACGGCGACGACCGGGAGGTTCACGAGGAACACCCAGCGCCACCCGTGCGCGGAGCCGGCCGCCGCGATGATGAGGCCGCCGAGCAGCGGGCCGAGCGCCGTCGAGACGCCGATCGTCGCACCGAACATGCCGAACGCCCGGCCGCGCTCGAACCCGGAGAACTGCTGCTGGATGAGCCCGACGACCTGCGGGTTGAGGACGCCCGCGCTCACGCCCTGGAGCAGCCGGGCGACGCCCAGCCACGTGTCGGTCGGCGCGAGCCCGCACGCGAGGCTCATGAGCGCGAAGCCCACCAGGCCCGCGATGAACAGGGAGCGCCGGGCACCCGCGTCCCCGAGACGACCGGCGGGCACCAGGGCGAGCCCGAACGCGAGCGTGTAGCCCGCGACGACGAGCTGGAGCTCGGTGGGGCCGGCCTCGAGCGACGACTCGATCGACGGCAGGGCGACGTTGACGATCGAGACGTCGAGCGTCGTGACGAAGCCCACCGCGAGGCAGACGGGCAGCACGCGCCAGCGGTTGGGGTCCGGTTCGGCGCGCTGCGGGCTCACCGCTCCGTGGTACCACCCCGGCCCGGACCCGCGCGCGTCGGGAGCCGCAACGGGAGGCGTGGTCCGCGATCGGCCCGGACGTGCGAGATCGGCCCCCGGGAGGTCGATGTCGCGACGCACGGGCCGATCTCGCCGGGGTGCGTCCGGCGCTGACCTAGGGTGACGCCGTGTCCTTCGACCGCTACGGCTCCGACGTCCTCGGCGGCACCGCCGCCCCCTCCCACCACCGCGCACGACCCGTGTCCCGACCGCAGCCCGCGGAGCGCGGGCTCGTGGTCGAGGAGGTGCAGACGGGCTGGGTCGGCGCCGTCGTCCGGGTCGAGAAGTCGGGCGGCATGCACGTGGTCGTGCTCGAGGACCGCGCCGGCCGCACCCGGGCGTTCCCGCTCGGGCCCGGGTTCTGGGTCGACGGCGAGCCGGTCGAGCTCACCGCGCCCGTCACGTCCCGTGCCCCGGTCGCGCCCGCGCGCACCGCGTCCGGCTCGCGGGCCGTCGTCGGGCAGCGGGCGCGCGTGGCCCGCGGCAGCCGCATCTGGGTCGAGGGCAAGCACGACGCGGAGCTCGTCGAGAAGGTGTGGGGCCACGACCTGCGTGTCGAGGGGGTCGTCGTCGAGCCCCTGCACGGCGTCGACGACCTCGCGGCGGCGCTCGCGGACTTCGGCCCGACGCCGCAGCGCCGGGTAGGTGTGCTCGTGGACCACCTCGTCCCCGGGAGCAAGGAGCGGCGGATCGCCGACGAGGCGCTGCGCCGCTCCCCGGCGGGCACCGTGCTCGTGCTCGGGCACCCGTACGTCGACGTGTGGCAGGCCGTGAAGCCCGCGCGCATCGGCCTGGAGCGCTGGCCCGTGATCGAGCGGGGCACCGAGTGGAAGCGCGGCGTCCTGCGCGAGCTGGGCTGGCCCGCGGAGTCCGCCGAGGACGTCGGCCGCGCGTGGCAGCGCATCCTCGGCACCGTGCGCACGTACGCCGACCTCGAGCCGTCCCTGCTCGGTCGCGTCGAGGAGCTCATCGACTTCGTCACGGCGCCCTGACCTCCCCCGGGCCAGGACGCACCGCGCCCCGGCACCGACGGGCGGCACCGGGGCGTGGTGGACGGGCGACGACGACCGGCCGTCAGGCGGCCGGCACGCCCCCGGTGAGGCGGCGGTAGGCGAAGCCCACGGCGACGTAGCTCAGCGGGATCGTGACGAACAGGCCGAGGCCGCACGGGATCGCGCCGAGGATGTTGATGCCGAAGAGCGCGAGCATCAGCAGGAACACCTGGCCGAAGTTCTTGGCCACGAGCGAGAAGCTCGTCCGGACCGCCGTGATCGCGTCGACGCCCTGGTCGAGCGCGACGTAGTAGACGAACACGGAGAAGAGCAGCACCGCGAGGCCGGGCAGGATGCACAGGAAGAGCCCGATGTAGGACAGGATGCCGACGATCAGGGCCGCGAGCAGCACGTTGACGACGTTGCCGATGCGGAAGAACGCCGCGACGTCGGGGCGGCGCCCGTCCACCTCCTCGAGCGCGCCGCGCGTGAAGAACGCGGTGATGAGGTAGCCGATGACGGTGCCGACGAGCCCGAGCAGGATGCTCGCGAACGTGATGCCGCTCACGGCGGCGAAGTTCGTGTCCGTGAAGTCGTACTGGTCCTGGAACCGGTCGAACCCGCCCGTGATCCAGCTCCACGCGACGTTCACCGCGATGAAGATGAGCGCGACGAGGATCCACGGCCCGAGGTTCGACGTGACCTTGCGCCAGCCGTAGGAGATCGCCTCACCCACGGCGAACGCGGGTCCGCTGTACCCGGGCTGGCCGCCGTAGCCGCCCGCGGACTGCGGGAAGGATCCCGGAGGCGGAGGGTAGGCGCCGGACGGGGGCGGGTAGGCGCCCGGCGGCGGGGCGGCCGGGCCCTGCGGCGCACCCCAGGCGGGTGGCCCCGACGGCGGGGCGGCCGGGTCCTGCGGTGTCGCGTCGCCCGGGCCGTACGGCGAGGCGGACGGGACGTCGCCCGCGGGCGTCGCGGGGCCAGGACCGGTCGGCGGTCCCGCGGGCTGCCCCGGGGCGCCGGGGCCGTCCGTCGGCGTCGGCTCGTCGTCGCGGGGCGGCTGGCCGCCCGGGTTCGTGGGGTCCGTCATCGTGCACCTCGTTCCTCGTCGTCACGTGCTGCGGGCAGCACGCGTCCTCGACGTGCTCGGTCCTATCCTGGCTGCTCAGAGGACTGGGCGCGCGGCGAGCACCGCGGCGCCCACCCTCCTCAGACGGGCTGCCCGGCGTTGAGGCGGCGGTACACGTAGGCCGTCGCGATCTGGGCGACGGGCAGCGCGACGAGCAGGCCGACGTAGCACAGGAGCGTCCCGACGAGCTGCGCGAGGTACACGCCGAGGAACAGCAGCACGACGGTGCCGAGATTCCTGCTCACGACGGTGAAGCTCGCCTTGAGCGCGTCGAAGACGCCGAGCTTCTTGTCGATGACGTAGAACAGCGTGAACTGGGCGAAGAAGACGAAGACGATCGGTCCGACGATCGTGATGGCCAGCACGCCCGTCGCGAGCCCGATGAGCAGGGCGGCGAGGATCACCGTGCCGAGGTTCGGGTACCGGAAGAAGTCCGCGTACTCGAGCTTCTTGCCCCGGGTGACCAGGAGCGACACGTTGACCACCGCGGCCTGGACGAGGAACCCGAGCACGACGAGGACCGCGACGAACACGAACGTCCCGAACCCGAACGCGACCCCGCCGGCGGTGCTGACCTCACCCGTGACCGGGTCGACGGTCGTCTGCGCCGTCCCGACGAGGATCGCCCAGAACGCGACCGACAGGCCGGCGAGCACGGCGACGTACGTGAGGACGCCACCGAGGATGACCCCGACGTTCTGCGTGAACCTGTTCCAGCCGTAGGAGAACGCGTCCTGGACCTGGACCGTCTGTCCCGGGTACCCCGGCTGCCCGTACGGCGCGGCCGGCGGCGGGTAACCGGGCTGCCCGGATGGCGGCTGCCCGGGCGGCTGCTGGCTGTAGGCCTGCCCGGGTGGCGGCCCCGCGGGCGGCGGGTAGGCGCCCGCCGGCGGGACCGACGGCTCGGCCGCCGCGTACGGGTTCTCGGACGCCGGGGCGGTGTCCGACGGGAGCTGCGGCTCGTTCTCGTCGCGCGGCGCTCCGCCGGCGGTGCTCTCGCTCATGGGTCTCCTCGGTCGGTCGACGGGCCACGGCCGAGCCGCCCCGCGCCGGATGTGGACGTCGTGTGTCGATCGCACATTTCGCGGTCGTGCACCACCTTGTCGGGATTCCGACGACGGCGCGAGAGGAAACGCCGGGCGCGCCGGTCCGCACGGCAGAAGTCACCCGGTGCCTCGGCCCGGGCGGGGCGGGGCGCGGCACGACGGCCGCGGACGAGTCAGCGGGTCGCGGAGCCCGACGCCGCCGCGCGGGTCAGGCCGTCGACGACGACCGCCGTGTACGTCCTCGTGCCGGCGTCCGTGGGATGCACGCCGTCCGGTCCGAGCACGGACGGGTCCGCGGCGACCGCGGCCGACCAGTCCGCGACGACCACGCCGGGATGCCGGCCCGCGGCGGCGACGATCTCGGCGTTGGTGCCCGGGACCCAGGGCCTGTCGGCGTACCCGGTGACGAGCACGACCCGGTGGTCCGGTCCGATCGCGGCGAGCAGCTCGTCCATCGCCGCCGCGCTCGCGGTGCTGTTCGTCCCGAGGGAGACGACGACGTAGGGCCGCAGCGCGCCCGCGTCGCGCGCGGCGGCGAGCGCCGCCGGTCCGTCCTTGACCTGGCGCGAGACCGCGCCGTCGACGTAGGCGCCCGGGAGCGCGGACAGGAGCGCGGGCGCGCTCGCGAGCGTCACCGAGTCGCCGACGACGGTGACCTGGTCGCCCGTCGGGACGGCGGCCGGCGGGTCCGGCGCCTCGTCGGGCTCGGGGCTCGGTGCAGATGAGGCGGCCGGGTCCGACCCTGCTCCGTCCTGCGGTGCCGCCTGCTCAGGGGCGCCCGCCTCCGGCGCGGCCTCCGCCGGAGCGTCGGACGCGGCCTGCGTCGCCCGCGCGGCCTGCTCCCCCGCCGCGATCTGCTGCGCCACGCTCGTCGTGGCGGGCGCGTTGACGACCCCGGCGGCGGACAGGCCGACGACGAGCGCGCACGACGCCGCGAGCGCCCAGCCGCGGCGGGTGAGGACGCGCGGACCGGCGCCGTCGGGCGTCGGCTGGAGCCGACGCGCGAGGTCGTGCGCCGAGCCGCGCAGCCCGCGCCGCAGGACGGGCCGCTCGACGTACCGGAACGACAGGGTGGCCGCGACGACCGTCACGGCGAGCGTCACGACGACGACCACCGGGTGCACCGTGCCCGGCGGGACGGGACCGACCACGGTCCCGAGCGAGGCTGCGGCCAGCACGAGCACGGGCCAGTGCCACAGGTAGAGCCCGTACGACCGTCGTCCGACCCAGCCGAGCGGGCCGCGGTCGAGCTGCGTGCCGACCCCCGGCAGGCACACGACGGCGTTGAGCACCGCGGTCGCGGCGACGGCGCACACGAGCAGACCGCCGCGGTAGGCGAGGGCATCGTCCCAGCGCATCGTCGCGACAGCGACCCCGAGCACGACCGCGCCCACCACGCCGGCGACGAGGACGGCGAGCCGGCCGCCCGGCGTGCGCACGCGCGGCCCGCCCGGCAGGAGGGCGTGCGCGTCGGCGCCGGACCCGGCGTCGCCGTCCGGCCGCTGGACGGGGCGCACGTGCCAGAACGCGAGCGCGGCCCCGGCCATGAGCGCGAAGAGGTGGGTGTCGGTACCGACGTAGACGCGCGTCGGATCGGCGCCGGGCGCGTAGAGCAGCACCATGAGGGCCGCGGACGCCAGCCCCAGGCCGGCGACGACCCACGGCGCCCTACGGCGCAGGGGCCGCGCGACGCACAGCAGCACGACGACGAGCGGCCACAGCAGGTAGAACTGCTCCTCCACGGCGAGCGACCACAGGTTGCCGAAGAGGTGCGGAAGGAGCGCCCCCGAGTACGTCGCACCGCTCGCGACGTCGACCCAGTTGCTCGTGAACGTCGCGGCGCCGAGGAGCTGGGACCCGATGCCGACGAGGACGTCGCCCCCGACGACCGCCGCGGCCGCCGTGCACACCGCCACGACCAGCCCGAGCGCGGGCAGCAGGCGGCGCGCACGGCGTACCCAGAAGGACCGCAGCCCCACGCGGTGCCGGTCGCGGTGCTCGCGCACGAGGAGGGTCGTGATGAGGAAGCCCGAGAGCACGAAGAAGACGTCGACCCCGACGTACCCGCCCGGGAAGGTGGCGGGAGCGAGGTGGAACGCCACCACGACCGCCACGGCGAGCGCGCGCAAGCCGTCCAGGCCCGGCATGCGCCGGTAGCGCACGCTCGGGCGGCCCGGTCGGCGACCCGACGACGGGGCGCGCACGTGCCCGACCACGCGAGGTGCCTCGAGCGTCGGGCGGCCGGCCCCCGCAGGGGTCGTCCCGGGTCGAGATGCCTCGTGGGTCGTCGTCACTCGTCCGTGATCTCCCGTACCACCGTGTCTGCCAGCAACCGTCCCCGCAGGGTGAGCACCGCACGTCCCGCGATCGCCGCGCGGCCGTCGAGGAGCCCGTTCGCGACGAGCCCGGCGACGGCGCGCCGTCCGGCCGGGGACAGGACCGCGAGCTCGAGACCCTCGTGCAGCCGCACGCCGAGCATCGCCTGCTCGAGCCGGCCCTCGTCCCGCGTGAGGAGCTCGCGTCCTGCGGCGGGGCTCGTGCCCGCCTCGAGCAGCGCCGCGTACCGGCGCGGGTGCTTCACGTTCCACCATCGCACGCCGACCCTCGCGTCCTGGACCGACGCGCCCGTGTCGTCGCTCACGGACGGGTCCGCGCGCAGGGCTCCGGGCGCAGCGACGTACGAGTGCGCGCCGGGACCGATCCCCCACCAGTCGTCCCCCCGCCAGTACGCGAGGTTGTGACGGCACCGGTCGTCGTCGGTGCGGGCCCAGTTGCTCACCTCGTACCAGGTGAGCCCGGCGGCGGTGAGCAGCTCGTCGGCGAGCTCGTACTTCGTCGCCTGGTCGTCCTCGCTCGGCAGCGCCACCTCGCCGCGGCGCACCTGGGCGGCCATCTTGGTGCCCGCCTCGACCACCAGCGCGTAGGCCGACACGTGGTCGACGCCGGTCGCGAGCGCGGCGTCCAGGCTCGCGCGCCAGTCGTCCAGGCTCTCCCCCGGCGTGCCGTAGATGAGGTCGAGCGAGACCTGGAGGCCCGCGTCTCGCGCCCAGCGCACGACGTCGGGGATGCGGCGCGGGTCGTGCGTGCGCTCGAGCGTCGCGAGGACGTGCGGGACGGCCGACTGCATGCCGAACGAGACGCGCGTGAACCCGGCCTCCGCGAGCTTCGCGAGGGACTCCGGCGTCACCGAGTCGGGGTTGGCCTCGGTCGTCACCTCGGCGTCGGGCGCGAGACCCCACGCGTCGCGCACGCCGTGGAGCAGACGGGCGAGGTCGTCGGCGGGCAGCAGCGTGGGCGTGCCGCCGCCGACGAAGACGGTCGACACCGGCCGCTCGGGCAGCCCGGCGTCGCGCAGGACGCGCGCCGCGAGGTCGATCTCGCGCAGCGCCGTGCTCGCGTAGGACGCCTGGCTCGCGCCCCCGCCGAGCTCGGACGCCGTGTAGGTGTTGAAGTCGCAGTAGCCGCACCGGACCGAGCAGAACGGGACGTGCAGGTAGACGCCGAACCCGCGCGACGCCGTCGGGCCCGACGCGCCCTCGCCGTCCACGGCCGCCCCGCCCGCCGCGACCCACGCGGGGAGCGAGCCGTCGGGCGGGACCGGCTCGCCGTCGGGCAGGGCCGGGCTCACTTCTTGGACTTGTCCTTGGCGTCCTTGCCGCCCGCGGCGTCGGAGGAGAGCGCGGCGATGAAGGCGTCCTTCGGGACCTCGACGGACCCGATGTTCTTCATGCGCTTCTTGCCCTCCTTCTGCTTCTCGAGCAGCTTGCGCTTGCGGCTGATGTCGCCGCCGTAGCACTTGGCGAGGACGTCCTTGCGCATCGCGCGCACGGTCTCGCGCGCGATGACGCGCGCGCCGACGGCCGCCTGGATCGGCACCTCGAACTGCTGGCGCGGGATGATCTCCTTGAGCTTGGCGGTCATCATCACGCCGTAGTCGTACGCCTTGTCCTTGTGCACGATCGCGCTGAACGCGTCCACCTGCTCGCCCTGGAGCAGGATGTCGACCTTGACGAGGTCCGCGACCTGGTCGCCCGAGGGCTCGTAGTCGAGCGAGGCGTAGCCGCGCGTGCGGGACTTCAGCTGGTCGAAGAAGTCGAACACGATCTCGGCGAGCGGGAGCGTGAAGCGCAGCTCCACGCGGTCCTCGGACAGGTAGTCCATGCCGAGCATCTGCCCGCGGCGATCGTTGCACAGGCCCATGACGGTGCCGACGAACTCGCTCGGCGCGAGGATGGTCGCACGCACGACGGGCTCGCTGACCTGCTTGATCTTGCCCCCGGGGAACTCCGACGGGTTGGTCACCTTGACGGTCGTCCCGTCCTCGAGCGTCACGTCGTAGACGACGTTCGGCGCGGTCGAGATGAGGTCGAGGTCGAACTCGCGCTCGAGCCGCTCGCGCACGATCTCCAGGTGCAGGAGGCCGAGGAACCCGACGCGGAACCCGAAGCCCAGCGCGACCGACGTCTCGGGCTCGTAGTTGAGCGCGGCGTCGTTGAGCTTGAGCTTGTCCAGCGCGTCGCGCAGCACCGGGTAGTCGGTGCCGTCGATCGGGTACAGGCCCGAGAAGACCATGGGCTTGGGGTCGGAGTAGCCGCCGAGCGCCTCCTCCGCGGGCTTGGCCGCGTTGGTCACCGTGTCGCCGACCTTGGACTGGCGCACGTCCTTCACGCCCGTGATGAGGTAGCCGACCTCGCCGACGCCGAGGCCCTTGGTGACGATCGGCTCGGGCGAGATGACGCCGATCTCGAGCAGCTCGTGCGTCGCGCGCGTCGACATCATGAGGATGCGCTCGCGCGGGTTGAGGTTGCCGTCGACGACGCGCACGTACGTCACGACGCCGCGGTAGGTGTCGTAGACGGAGTCGAAGATCATCGCGCGCGCCGGCGCGTCGGCGTCGCCCACGGGGGCCGGCACGCGCTCGACGATGCGGTCGAGCAGTGCCTCGACGCCCGCGCCCGTCTTGCCGGAGACCTTGAGCACGTCGTCCGGGTCGCCACCGACCAGGTTCGCGAGCTCTTCGGCGTACTTCTCGGGCTGCGCGGCCGGCAGGTCGATCTTGTTGAGCACCGGGATGATCTCGAGCTCGTTCTCCATCGCGAGGTAGAGGTTCGCGAGCGTCTGCGCCTCGATGCCCTGCGCGGCGTCGACGAGCAGCACGGCGCCCTCGCACGCCGCGAGCGAGCGCGAGACCTCGTACGTGAAGTCGACGTGCCCCGGCGTGTCGATCATGTTCAGCGCGTGCGGGGTCTCGACCCCGTCCTGCTCGACCGCCCACGGCATGCGGACGGCCTGCGACTTGATCGTGATGCCGCGCTCGCGCTCGATGTCCATGCGGTCGAGGTACTGGGCGCGCATGGCGCGCGGCTCGACGACACCGGTGAGCTGCAGCATGCGGTCGGCCAGCGTCGACTTGCCGTGGTCGATGTGCGCGATGATGCAGAAGTTCCGGATCAGCTCGGGCGGCGTGGCCGCGGGCTGGATGCGGGTGCTCAGCTGGGCGCTGGGGATCGGGGACAACGCGGGTGCGCTCCTGGGAGTGGCGTGCGGGTCGGGCCGCGCGCTCGAGGCGGGCGCGCCGACGGTCGCTCTCGGGCGGGCGGGAACGTCCATTGTCCCACGTCCCGCGCAGCGCACCCGCCCCGCCCTGCGAGGCACCCCGCGCCGACCTACGTTGGAGGTCCCGGCGGCACCGGGCCGCCCGGTGACGAGAGGAGCGCTCATGGCCCAGGACACCGCGCACCGGACCTCCGGCCGCCCCGGTGGCCGTCGCGTGCTGGCGATCGTGACGAACTACGGCGTCGAGCAGGACGAGCTCGTGGTCCCGCTCGACCACCTGCGCGGCGAGGGGGTGGAGGTGGACGTCGCCGCCGTGTCCGCCGACGACGTGCAGACCCTGGTGGACGACAAGGATCCTGGCCGCACCGTGACCCCGACGCTCACGCACGCCGACGCCGACCCCGCCGAGTACGACCTGCTGCTCGTCCCCGGCGGCACGATCAACGCCGACGCGCTGCGCCTGCAGGACGACGCCGTGAGCCTCGTGCGCGCGTTCACGGCGGCGGGCAAGCCGGTCGCGGCGATCTGCCACGGCCCCTGGGCGCTCGTCGAGGCGGCGGCGGTCGAGGGCAAGACGCTGACGAGCTACCCGTCGCTCGAGACCGACGTGCTCAACGCGGGCGGGGCCTGGGTCGACCGGTCGGTCGTGCGGGACGACGAGGGCTACACGCTCGTCACGTCGCGCAACCCCGGCGACCTCGACGACTTCCTGCGCGAGGTGGACGCCGTCCTCGAGGGCTGACGCGGCGGTCGTGCGCGGGCATACTCCCGCCATGGACGACGCCCTCGACCACCTCACGCTCCTGTCCCACCTCCAGGACGCCTTCCTCGCGGGCGTCCCCGAGGCCGACCCGCGCGCTCCCGTCCCGGCGTGCGGGCGGTGGCGGGTGCGCAACCTCGTCGAGCACCTGGGTCGGATCCACCACTGGGCGGCCGGGCAGGCCCGGCGCCGTCAGGAGACCCCGCTCGGCCGGGGGCCGTTCGACCTCGCCCCGTTCTACGCGGAGCAGGCCGCGGAGCTGCGCACGACGCTCGCCGGGCTCGACCCGGACGCGCGGGCGTGGACCCTGCTCGAGACGGACGACCCGGGCTCGACCGTGCGCTTCTGGCACCGTCGGCAGGCCCACGAGACGCTCGTGCACCTGCACGACCTGCGCGCCGCCGGGGGCTCCACGGTGGACGACGTCGAGCCCGCCGTCTGGGCGGACACGGTGGACGAGGTCGTCACGGTCCTGCAGCCGCGCCAGGTCCGGCTGGAACGCATGGCGCCGCTCGCCCGACCGCTCGCGCTCCGGGCGACCGACGCCGGTCGGTCGTGGGTCCTCGGCGGCGGTGACCCGGTCGCGACGGCGTCCGCGCCCGCGCGCGAGCTCGCGCTCGCCCTGTGGGGGCGGCTCACGCCCGACGCGGCGGGCGTCGTCGTCGACGGCGACGCCGGGGCCCTCGCCGCCGCGCTCGCCGAGCGCATCACGCCCTGACCGCCTCGCCGCGCGCCCGGTAGGGTGCGCGCGTGGCACGCAACCGATGGCTGGGACTTCTCACCGACGCGGCACGCGCCGTCGTCTCCGGGCTCACGCGCTCGTCGCAGGACTCGCAGGACGGCTCGCGAGCAGGCACCGCGGCGACCCGTGCCCCGGGGCGCGAGCGCACACCCTCCCCACGCCCCGGCCCGCGCCCGACGGCGCCCGCCCGGCCGGGTGCGACCGGCCGCGCCACGGCACACGGCACGGGTCGCGGCTCATATCCCGGCGACTACGAGGGCGCGGTGCGTGCCCGGTACGCGCCCCGGCTCGACGGCGACCCGGACCCCGGGGAGATCGTCTGGACCTGGGTGCCCTACGAGGAGGACCACACGCAGGGCAAGGACCGGCCGGTCCTGCTCGTCGGGTCGGACGGCGCCTGGCTGCTGGGCGTCATGCTCACGAGCAAGGACCACTCGCGCGACGCGCGCGACGAGGCTCGGTGGGGTCGCCACTGGCTCGACATCGGGTCCGGCCCGTGGGACGGCAAGGGCCGCGACAGCGAGGTCCGCCTCGACCGCGTGATCCGCGTCGACCCCGGCGCGGTGCGGCGCGAGGGCGCCGTCGTGGGGCGGGACGTCTTCGACCGCGTCGTCGCGGGGATCGCGCAGCACCGCTGAGGGTCCTGGACCGTGCGCGACCGGGCCTGCGGGCGCGGTCGGGGGGCGCCGGCGAACCCCCAGCGCGCGGATTGGAGTTCCGACCCCGTCCGCTGGTAGTCTTGTTGGTCGCGTGTCCGCCCAGGTCGGCGGGCACAGCTTCAGCACCTCTCCACGGGTTCCCCACCCCAGTCCCGGAGCTGGAGCCGCCCTCTACGACCTATCCGCTCGCTCCGGCGAACAGAACCAGAGAGTCCACACGTGGCAAACATCAAGTCCCAGATCAAGCGCATCCGCACGAACGAGAAGGCTCGCCTGCGCAACAAGGCGGTCAAGTCCGAGCTCAAGACGTACGTGCGCCGCGTGCGCGAGGCCGTCGCCGCGGGCGACAAGGACGCGGCGACCACCGCGCTCCAGGCCGCGTCGCGCAAGCTCGACAAGGCCGTCTCGAAGGGCGTCATCCACGCGAACCAGGCCGCGAACCGCAAGTCGGCCATCGCGAAGGCCGTCAACGCTCTCTGAGCGCACGGTTCGCCCGCGTCGGCGTGACACGCTGGACGTCACGACGGCCGCACAGGCTTCCCACGAAGGGCGCCGACCCACCCGGGTCGACGCCCTTCGTGCGTCCGGCCCCGACCCGCCGAGGGAGAACCGTGGCGCGTCGAGGGGAGAACCGAGGTCCGACGTCGGACGCGCCTCAGCGACCGTGGGCCCGCGCGATCGTCAGGACCGCGCGCTCGACGGCGAACACCGGGTCCCGGCCGGCGCCCTTGACCTCGGCGTCGGCCTGCGCGACCGCGCTGATCGCCGTCGCCAGGCCCTCCGGCGTCCAGCCCGCGAGCTCGCGGCGCGCGCGGTCGACCTGCCAGGGCGCCAGACCGAGGTCCTTGGCCGCCACGCCGCCGCGGCCACGCATCGCGCCGACCTTGGCGAGCGCACGGAGCTTCATCGCGAGCGCGGCGACGAGCGGCACAGGATCGGCCCCGGTCGCGAGCGCGTGGCGCAGGAGCGCGACGGCCTCCCCGGCGTTCCCGGCGACGGCGGCGTCCGCGACGCGGAACCCCGTCGCCTCGATCCTGCCCCCGTAGTACCGGTCCACGACCGCCTCGCTCACGGTGCCGTCCGTGTCGGTGAGGAGCTGGCTGCACGCGGCGGCGAGCTCGCGCAGGTCGTTGCCGACAGCCTCCACGAGCGCGCGCACGCCCGACGCGTCGATGCGTCGGCGCGCGCGCCGGAACTCGGCGGTGACGAACGCGGTCTTGTCGGAGTCCTTCTTGATCGCCTCGACCGCGACCACGGGCGCCCCGCTCGCCTTGATCGCGTCGAGCATGCGCTTGCCGCGCACGCCGCCGCCATGCACGACGACGACGGTCGTCTCCGGGTCGGCGAGGGGGACGTAGTCGACGACGTCGGCGACGAGCGCGTCGGTCGCCGCCTCCGCCCCCTCGATGACCACGACCTTGGCCTCGCCGAACAGCGACGGGCTCGCGGCGACCGTGAGCATGCCCGCCTGGTAGGTCGACCCCTCCATCGTGACCTTCTCGACCTGCGGGTCGCGCTCGCGCGCGAGCCCGACGATCGCGTCCACGGCGCGCTCGGCCAGGAGCGACTCGGGGCCCTGCACGAGCACGACCGGCGCGAGCCGCACGTCGTCCCACGCGAGCGACGGGCCGGCGGAGGGACGGGAGGTGCGGGTCGGCGCGGGCATGGCACCAGCCTGCCACGAGCCGCCCACCGCGACGGAACCTCGCCGCGCCCTGGACCACGTGCTCCGCCGCGCCCTCCGCCACGACGCCCGCCCGCGGCCCGCCGGGCGCGCTCCGGTCTGGAACGTGCCGTCCCGCGTCAGCCGCACCCCGCTGCGGCGAGCACGCCGTCGCGCACGACGAGGGCGAACGTGCCGCAGGTGTCGGTCCGCAGCACCGTGGCGCCCACGCCCCGGTAGAGATCGAGAGCGCGGTCCGTGGGGTGCCCGTAGGTGTTCTCGCCCGAGCTGACGAGCGCGACCGTCGGCGAGAGCAGCCGGGCCAGGCGGTCGGACTGCGTCGCCGAGCCGTGGTGCGCGACCTTGACGACGTCCACGGGACCGGACCCGCGCTGCGCGAGGGTCCGGGCGAGCGCAGCCTGGCCCGCGTCCTCCAGGTCGCCCAGCGCGACGACGTCCATCCCCGCCACGTGCAGGAGGAGCGCCACGCTCGCGTCGTTCGCGCCGCCGTCGGACTCCGCGGCGGCACGTCCCGCGCTCGGGCGGGGTGCGCTCGGCGGCCCGCCGCCCACCCCGGCCTGGAGGACCTCCCACCGCACGCCTCCGGCGCCGAGGTCTGCGGACGCGCCGCGGTCCTCGCCGCCGCCCATGCCGTCGGGACCACCCAGGCCGCCGGTGGCGCCCGGCTGCGCCACCTGGACCGGGACGCCCGCGTCCGTGAGCGCGGCGAGCGTGCGCTCGGCCTGCTCCGGAGGGTCGGCCGTCGCGGTCACGAGGGCGCGCGCGACCGTCCGGCCGCGCAGCACGGCGTCGAGACCGCCCACGTGGTCGGCGTGGAAGTGGCTGAGCACGAGGAGGTCGACCCGGTCGACGCCGAGGCGGTCGAGGCATCCGCCGGCGGCGGCGCCGGGTGGACCGACGTCGACCACCACCGCCGAGCGGGGCCCGGACCGCACCGCGAGGGCGTCGCCCTGGCCGACGTCGCACGCGACCACCGCCCAGTCGTGCGGCACCGCGCCGCCGGTCACCAGGAGCGGCCGCACGAGGGCGACGACGAGCACGGTCACGATCACCAGGAGCACGGCTGTGGCGACCTGCCCTCGGGACGGGCCGGCGCGCCGCGGTGCTGCACCGGGCCACCGCGAGCGCCCCCACACGCACCGGACCACCGGCGCCGGGCGGTGCGGACCGCCCGCGCGACCCGGTCGCGCGGCGGGGGCGACGACGTGGCGCGCAGGGCGCGCCGCTCCCCCGCGTCGCGCAGCGCGCGCGAGCGGAGCACGACGCCGAGCACGGCCGCCGTCCCGAGCGCGAGCAGGACCAGTCCGCCGACGCCCCCGGGCCAGGGCAGCCGCGCGCCCGGCAGGCCGGCGAACGCCTCGGCGACGCCCGCGATCCACCCCGTGAAGAACCCGGCGGCCCACGCGAGCGCCGTCGCTGCGCCCGGCCACCACGGCGCGACGAGGGTGGCGAGGACTCCCAGGACCGTCGCAGGGCCGAGCGCCGGGGCCGCGAGCAGGTTGGCGGGGACGGACCAGGTGCTCACGCTCGGGTCGAGCAGGACGAGGACCGGGGCGCACGCGGCCTGCGCGGCGACGGGCACCGCGACCACGTGCGCCGCGGTCCGCCCGGTCCACGGCGCGAGCCGGCCGGCCAGGGGCGCGGTGAGGAGCGCGAGGCCTGCCGTCGCCGCGACGGAGAGCACGAAGCCGTACGAGCGGGCGAGCCAGGGATCGACGACGAGCAGCACGACGACTCCCGCCCCCAGGGCGGCGACCGCGCGCGACGGTCTCCCGAGCGCGATCCCGACCACCCCGACGACGCCCATCGCCGCCGCTCGCAGCACGCTCGGCTCCGGGTGCACGAGCACGACGAACCCGACCATCGCCGCGCCCGTCACGACCACGCGCAGCGCCCGCGGGGCACGGACCAGGACGCACAGGGCCGCGACGCACGCCACGACGATCGCGAAGTGACCGCCGGACACCGCCGTGACGTGGGTGAGCGACGTCGTCCGCATCGCCTCGTCCAGGGCGGGGTCGAGCCGCGAGGTGTCACCGATCGCGACGCCCGGGACGAGACCGCGGGCCTGCGGGCTCAGCGCGTCCGTGGCGTCGAGCAGGCCACGCCGCATGGCGTGCACGCCGCGCAGGAACGCACCCGGTGGCTCGACGACACGCGGCGGGCCCTCGGTCCGGAGCATCGTCCGGTCGCCCTGGACGGCGAGCCGGCCCGCCACCGCGACGGACGCCCCGTACGGGAGATCTTTCCAGCCGTCGCCGGCCCCCGTGACGACGACGGTGCCCGCCGCGGCGGTCGTCACGCCACGCGCGGTGAGGTCGTGCAGGGAGACGCGTACCTCGTGGCGATCGGTGGCGCCCGACCACGGGTTCGACCTCGGCACGACGGCCGAGCGCACGGTCGCGGTCACCGTCGCCGTGGCGCCCTGGCGGGCCAGGTCGGCGAGCGCCTGCCGATCGGCGAGCTGCGCGCCGGCGGACAGGAGCACCGCCGCGACGCACGCGACCACCAGGGAGACCTGTCCCAGCGCGCGTGCGGTCATGCCCAGCTCGACGGGCCCGACCGCGTCCGACGGCGTCCCGTGGCGGGCTCGTCGCACGCCGAGCAGCACTCCGCCGAGCACGACCCCCAGCAGCACCACGGCGAGCGATGCACCGCGCAGGGCCGCGGTCGGTACCGTGCCGACCGCGAGGAACGCCGTCCCCCAGGCCGCGAGCGCCGCCGGGACGAGCCGCAGGTCCGTCATACACGGACGAGGTCGCGCACGTCGGCGAGCACGGCCGGCCCGATGCCGCTCACCTCGCCGAGCTCCTCGACCGCCGTGAACGGACCGTTCTCCTCGCGCCACGCGACGATGCGCTCGGCCAGCACGGGCCCGATGCCGGGCAGCGCGTCCAGGGTCGCGGCGTCGGCGGCGTTGAGGTCTACCGTGGCGTCGGTCGCGCTCCCCGCACCCGCGGGTGCGGTCCCCGCTGCGGGGACCGCCTCGCCCGGGCGCGGGACGAGGATCTGCTCACCGTCGGTCACCGTCCGCGCGAGGTTGAGGGCCGCGAGGTCGGCCTCGGCGGTCGCCCCACCGGCGGCCTCGAGCGCGTCCGCGACGCGCGCGTCGGCGGCGACCGTCACGAGCCCCGGGGCGGCGACCTGTCCCACGACGTGCACGACCACCCCGCCCGACGGCGCCGCACCCGTGCCGGGGTCCGCTCCCCCGCCCCCGGGCCCCGTCGCGTCCCCGGTGGCACCGGTGTCGACGGCGCTCCCGTCCGCCGGAGCGGTCGCGCCGTCGCCCGTGGCCGTCGTGGCGCCGTCGGCCTGCGCCCCACCGACCCGGGCGACCGGTTCGACACCGTCGGCCGGGGAGCGGAGCAGCACGACCCCGGCAGCGAGAAGGAGCACGACGGCCAGCGCCGCGACCGCGACCCGGGGACGCATCGCCCACCGGCGACGGCCCTCCTCGCCGAGCGGGTCGAAGCCCGAGTGGGACGTCGGGTGTCCGTACGCCGCGGTGTAGGCGGTCGAGGCGGTCCGTGCCGCCCGGTGCCGCGGGCGCGCCGCCTCGTCGTCGGGACCGGCAGCGGGTATCGTGCCCTCCGCATCCGGGCCGTCGAGACGGGCCGCGACCGGGTCGTCGTGCTCTGCGGGACGGGGCGGGAGCCAGCCGTCCCGCTCGTCGACCGGCTCGAGGTCTGCCGCGCGGCCGCGCACCTCGACGCGGTCGCGCCGGGACGTACGGACGGCCTCCACGAGGTCGGGCGTCTCGCTGCCGTCCGCGGGATCGGGTCTCTGCCCACCCGGACCGTCCGGCCACGGGAAGCCGTCGTCGCCCGGTCGGGCGACGTCCAGCGGCCCGACCCGGGGCAGCGCCGCGGTCGCCGGTTGCCAGGCGAGCGCGGGCCGCCCGGTCGAGGTCACGGCGCGCAGGCGCTGCCGGACGACCGCCCCCTCCCGGGCGGGGTCGCGACCGGGACGGGCGTGCTGACGCGGCTCTGGACGAGGTGTGCTCACGTCGCGCACCGTACGGAGGGACGCACGGGGCCGGGAGCGGGTGTCGGCCTCCCTGTGGGCGGGGCCGTCGTCGAACGGGCCTGTGCACGGCCACGACACGCAGCGGAGGGCGCGTCGACCGCCACTCAGGGCGTCGTCAGACTCCCGACGCCCGACCCCCGGTCGGCGAGCTCCGCGACGACGACGGCCAGCACGCCGGGCCCGACGTGCGCTCCGAGCACCGCGCTCACGGGCGTCACCACGACGTCCAGCGACGTGCGCTCGGTGAGCTCGGACGCGAGCCGGTGCGCGCCGTCGTCGTCCCCGACATGGTGGACTGCGAGCGCCGGGAATGCGCGGCGTCCCGCGGACTCGACCGCGACGGTCGTCAGTCGCTCGACCGCCGCCGCCTTGGTCCGGACCTTCTGGACGACCTCGATCCTGCCGTCGCGCACGGCGAGCAGCGGCCGCACCCCGAGCACGGTTCCCAGCGCGGCCGAGGCGGCGCTGAGGCGTCCGCCACGACGGAGGTGGTCCAACGAGTCGACCAGGAAGACGGCACGGCTCGCGTCGGCGACCTCGATGGCGCGACGGGCGACGGCGTCCGCGTCCGCCCCGGCGGCCGCGGCGCGGGCGGCGGCCTGCGCCGCGAAGCCCAGGCCCATCGCGACGGTCCGGGAGTCCACGACCCGGACCGGGACCGGTGCGTCCGCCGCCGCGAGCGCGGCCGCGTGCACCGTGCCCGACAGCTCGCCCGAGAGGTGGACGGAGACGATCTCCCGCGCCCCCGCGGCGGCGGCCTCGGCGTACGCCTCGGCGAAGGCACGCGGCGTCGGCTGCGAGGTCGTGACCCGGCGACCGGCCTGGAGGTGCGCGGCCACGTCCTCGGTGGTGAGGCCCACTCCTTCGAGGGAGGACACGTCGTCGACGATCACGTGCAGCGGGACGGAGCGGAGCCGCGCGTCGGGGACGGGCGGGAGGGACGCCGTCGAGTCGGTGACGACGTGCACGCGGTGGTCGGTCATGGCCGCGCCACCTTACGGCGCGCGCGGGCGGTCGCGCATCCCGGCCCGGCTGCGCCCCTGCGGTGCCGCCCCTACGATCCGAGCATGGCCGACGACGCCGCACAGTCCCCGTCCGAGCTCGCCGCCCTGCGTGCGGCTGCCGCGCAGGCGGCCGCGGAGGCGGCCGAGGCCAAGGCAGCCGCGGCGCAGGCCGCCCTGGAGGCGGCGGAGGCCGCCGTGAGGGAGAGCGCGGCTCGGGGCAGAGCCGAGGGGGATGCCAGCAGCGGGCCGACGGAGGTGAGCGGCGCACCGGAGGAGGCTGCGCCGTCGGGCACCGGGCCGCTCGAGGGCTACGCCGCCGAGGTGGCGGCCGGCTACGCGTACCGCGGCGGCACGCTCGCGCTCGGCGCGCTGCTCGAGGGCGAGGCGGGCTCCGACCCGACGCCGCGCGCCGACGTGCAGGTGGGCTTCGCCCTGAGCATGCTCAACCGGCACGGGCTCGTCGCGGGCGCGACCGGGACCGGGAAGACGAAGACGCTGCAGGGCATGGCGGAAGGGCTGTCGGCCGCCGGCGTGCCCGTGTTCCTGGCGGACGTCAAGGGCGACCTGTCGGGGCTCGCCGTCCCCGGCGAGACGAACGAGAAGATCCTCGAGCGCACCGCGTCGATCGGGCAGGACTGGGCCGCGACGACCTTCCCGGTCGAGCTGTACACCCTGGGCGGGCTCGGGACCGGCGTGCCCGTCCGCACCACCGTCACCGACTTCGGCCCGCTGCTGCTGTCCAAGGTGCTCGGGCTCAACGAGACGCAGGAGTCGAGCCTCGGGCTGATCTTCCACTGGGCCGACTCCCAGGGGCTCGCGCTGCTCGACCTCAAGGACCTCCAGTCGACGATCGCCTACCTCACGTCGGACGAGGGCAAGGTGGAGCTCAAGGGCATCGGCGGGGTCTCGAGCGCGACCGCCGGCGTCATCCTGCGCGAGATCGTCGCGCTCCAGGCGCAGGGCGCGGACGTGTTCTTCGGAGAGCCCGCGTTCGCGACATCGGACCTGCTGCGCACCGCCTCCGACGGCCGCGGCGTGATCTCCGCGCTCGAGCTGCCCGCGGTGCAGGATCGCCCCGCGCTCTTCTCGACGTTCCTCATGTGGCTGCTCGCCGACCTGTTCCAGGAGCTGCCCGAGGTCGGGGACCCCGAGAAGCCGCGGCTCGTGTTCTTCTTCGACGAGGCGCACCTGCTCTTCACCGGCGCGTCGAAGGAGTTCCTGCAGCAGGTCGTGCAGACGGTGCGCCTCGTGCGGTCCAAGGGTGTCGGCGTGTTCTTCGTGACGCAGAGCCCCAAGGACGTGCCCGCGGACGTGCTCGCCCAGCTCGGCAACCGCGTCCAGCACGCGCTGCGCGCGTTCACGCCCGACGACGCCGCGGCCCTGCGTGCCGCCGTGCGCACCTACCCGACGTCACCGTACGACCTCGAACGGCTCCTCCAGTCGCTCGGGACCGGCGAGGCCGTCGTCACGGTGCTGACGGAGAAGGGCGCTCCGACCCCGGTCGCGTGGACCCGTGTCCGGGCCCCGCAGTCGTCGATGGAGCCGGCGCCCGCGTCCGTGCTCGAGGGGATCGTCGCGGCGTCGCCCGGGTTCGCGCGCTACGGGACGGCGGTCGACAACGAGTCGGCGTTCGAGCTGCTCCAGGTGCGCGTGCAGGAGCAGGCTGCGGCGCGCGCCGCGGCTGAGGCGGCGGCCGCAGAGGCCGCGGCGCAGGAGAAGGCCGCCAAGGAGGCGGCCAAGGAGGCCGAGCGCGCGGCGAAGAAGGAGCAGGCCGAGCTCGAGAAGATGCGCGCCAAGCTCGAGCGCGACGCGGCGAAGAGCCGCTCGGGGTCGGCGTCCGGGTCGTCCAGGTCGCGGTCGTCGAACCCGCTCGACTCGTTCCTCCGCTCCGCCGGCACCCAGCTCGGCCGCGAGCTCACCCGCACCATCTTCGGCACCCGCCGCCGCTGACCCCGACCCGCCGAGCATGGGAGAGTCACGCCCGAGCCGGTCCTCCTTCACGTGCACTCGGCGGGGACCGGGCGTCAGACGACGACGTTGACCAGCTTCGGGGCGCGGACGATGACCTTGCGGACCTCGGCGCCGTCGATCGCGCGCACGACGTTCGGCTCGGCGAGCGCGGCGGCCGTGAGGTCCTCCTCCGAGATCGACGGCGGCACCTCGAGCCGGCCGCGCACCTTGCCCTTGACCTGCACGATGCACGTCACGGTGTCCTCGACGAGGTAGCGTTCGTCGGCCGTCGGGAACGGCTCGTGCGCGAGCGAGCGCTCGTGGCCGAGGCGCTCCCACAGCTCCTCGGCGATGTGCGGCGCGACGGGCGCCGTCATGAGCACGAGCGGCTCGACGGCCTCGCGCGGCACGCGGTCGAGCGACGTGAGGTGGTTGTTCAGCGTGATGAGCTTCGCGATGGCCGTGTTGGGGCGCATGTGCTCCATCTCGACGCGGACGTCGGCGATCGCGCGGTGGACGGCGCGCAGCGTCTCGGGCGACGCCGGCTCGTCGACGACCGTCACCTCGCCCGTCTCCTCGGAGACGACGTTGCGCCACAGACGCTGCAGGAACCGCTGCGAGCCGACGACGGCGCGCGTCTCCCACGGGCGCGACAGGTCCAGCGGGCCCATCGACATCTCGTAGACGCGGAAGGTGTCGGCGCCGTACTCGGCGTACATCTCGTCGGGCGTGACGACGTTCTTGAGCGACTTGCCCATCTTGCCGTACTCGCGCTGCACGACCTCGCCGTTCCAGCGGTACACGACCTCGCCCGACCCGTCGGACGCGGGCTCCTCCGTGACCTCGGCGGCCGGCACGTACTGGCCGCGCGCGTCGGTGAACGCGTACGCCTGGACGTAGCCCTGGTTGAAGAGCTTGTGGAACGGCTCGACGCTCGACACGTGGCCCAGGTCGTAGAGGACCTTGTGCCAGAAGCGCGCGTACAGCAGGTGCAGGACGGCATGCTCGACGCCGCCCACGTACAGGTCCACGCCCCCGGCGCGGCCCGCGCTCGGGTTGTGCTCCGGGCCCATCCAGTAGCGCTCGAGCTCCGCGTCGACCACCGCGTCCTGGTCGCGGCCGTCCCAGCGCGGGTCGAGGTAGCGCAGGTAGTACCAGCACGACCCGGCCCAGTTGGGCATCGTGTTCGTGTCGCGGCGGTACTGCTTGGGCCCGTCGCCGAGGTCGAGGGTGACGTTGACCCACTCGTCGTTACGGCCCAGCGGCGCCTCGGGCGACGAGTCGGCGTCGTCCGGGTCGAACGTGCGCGGCGCGTAGTCGGGCACGTCGGGCAGGTCGACGGGCAGCAGCGCGTCGGGGATCGCGACGGGCTGGTCGTTCTCGTCCCACACGATGGGGAACGGCTCGCCCCAGTAGCGCTGGCGGCTGAACAGCCAGTCGCGCAGGCGGTACGTCGTGGTGCCCTCGCCGATGCCCTTGCGCACGAGCCACTCGGTGATGCGGCGCTTCGCCTCGGGCACGTCGAGCCCGTCGAGCGAGATCTCGTCGTTGGCCGAGCCGACGACGACGCCGTCGCCCGTGTACGGGCCCGTGAAGTCCTCCGGCAGGCCGCCCGCGGGCTCGACCGTGCGCAGGACCGGCAGCCCGAACGCCTCGGCGAACGCGAAGTCGCGCTCGTCGCCGCCGGGGACGGCCATGATCGCGCCCGTGCCGTAGCCCATGAGCACGTAGTCCGCGGTGAAGACGGGGATCGCCTGGCCGTTCACCGGGTTCACCGCGAGGTGCCCGGTGAAGACGCCCGTCTTCTTGCCCGCGTCGGCCTGGCGCTCCACCGCCGTCTTCGCGGCGGCCTCGCGACGGTAGGCGGCGACCGCCTCGACCGGCGACCGGTGGCCGCCCGTCCACGCGCTCGACGTGCCGTCCGGCCAGTGCGCCGGCACCTCGTCGAGCAGCGGGTGCTCGGGCGAGACGACCATGAACGTCGCGCCGAACAGCGTGTCGGGGCGCGTCGTGAAGACCTCGATCTCGCCGCCGGACTCGGCAGCGGCATCGTTCGCGCCGTCGGGCGTGCCCAGCACGGCGAACCGCACGAGCGCGCCCTCGCTGCGGCCGATCCAGTTGCGCTGCATCGCCGTGACCTTCTCGGGCCAGTCGATGAGGTCCAGGTCGTCCGCGAGGCGGTCCGCGTACGCGGTGATGCGCATCTTCCACTGCCGCAGGCTGCGCTGGAACACGGGGAAGTTCCCGCGCTCGGAGCGGCCGTCCGCCGTGACCTCCTCGTTCGCGAGGACCGTGCCCAGACCGGGTGCCCAGTTCACGGGCGACTCGTCCACGTACGCGAGGCGCTGGGAGTCGACGACGGCGCGGCGCTGCTGGGGCGTGAGCGTCGCCCAGTCCGCGCCCTCCTCGACGCCGTCGACACCGCCCGGCACCGGGCGCGCACCCGACGCGAGCTCGGCCTCGAGCTCGGCGATGCGGCGTGCGCGGCCACGACCGCCGTCGGGGCGCAGCGCCTCGGGGTCGTACCAGGCGTCGAAGATCTGCAGGAAGATCCACTGCGTCCAGCGCACGTACTCGGGGTCGATCGTCGCGAACGTGCGGCGCGAGTCGTGCGCCAGCCCGAGGCGGCGCAGCTGCCGACGCATGTTGGCGATGTTCGCCTCGGTGGTCACGCGCGGGTGCTGCCCCGTCTGCACCGCGTACTGCTCGGCGGGCAGGCCGAACGCGTCGTAGCCGAGGGCGTGCAGCACGTTCTCGCCGCGCATGCGCCGGAACCGGCCCACGACGTCCGTCGCGATGTACCCGAGGGGGTGCCCCACGTGCAGGCCCGCGCCCGACGGGTACGGGAACATGTCCATGATGAAGTACGGGCTCGCGCCCTCGGGGCCCTTGCCCTCGCCGTCCGTGAGGTCGCCCGTGGGGTTCGCCGCCCAGAACGTGCCGCGCTGCTCCCAGAGCTCCTGCCACTTGAGCTCGATCTGCTCCGCGAGCGCCGGCGTGTAGCGGTGGGCGGGCCCGCCCGCGGCGGGGGCGTCCGGGGCGTGCGGGATCGAGGCGGTGTCAGGCGTGGTCACCCGGCCGAGTTTACCGGCCGGCGAGCGACCCGACGGCGGCCCGTCCACCCCGTGCGAGGATGTGCGCCGTGATCATCGTGACGACCAACGACGTGCCCGGCTACCGCATCGACGCGGTGCTCGGCGAGGTCATGGGCATGACCGTGCGCAGCGCCAACCTCGGGGCGAACTTCGTCGCGTCCTTCCGCTCGATCGGGGGCGGGGAAGTCAAGGAGTACACCCAGCTCGTCTACGAGTCGCGCCAGGAGGTCATGCACCGCATGGTGCAGGAGGCACAGCGCCGCGGGGCGAACGCGGTCGTCGGGATGCGCTTCGACACGGGCGAGATCGCGGCGTCGTTCTCGGAGGTGTGCGCGTACGGCACGGCCGTCGTGGTCAGCCCGATCCCGGCGGGCCACCCCGGCGCGACCGCGCAGTCGGCCCACCAGGCGCAGGGCGCTCCCGCGCCCCAGCAGCCCGGCGGGCACGGCTACCCGCAGGACGCCGCGCCGGACCAGCCCGCCTGGCGCTGACGCCCTCTGCGGCGCGCCGGACCCTCGCGGGACCGCAGGGCACCGGTGCTTGTCAGAACAGCGACATGATGATCGGGCCCTTGACCAGCAGGATCCAGGCGACGAGCGCGACGTAGCCGATCGCCAGGAACAGGTGCCGGTTGCCCACGAGGGTGCGGCGGACGCCGTCGCCCGCGGGCAGGTACCGCTCCTGGACGGCGTGGACCACCTGGTACCAGAACAGCGGGAGCATGGCGAACCACACGACCATGCAGTAGGGGCACATCGCCGAGATCTCGTACATCGTCGTCCAGATGAGGAAGACGATCAGGCCCATGCCGAGCGTCGTGCCACCGAGGAGCGCCAGCCAGTACCAGCGCGGGAGCCGCGCGCCCGCGAGCAGCACGACGCCCGTCGTGATGACCACCGGGAACGCCGCGATGCCCAGCAGCGGGTTCGGGAACCCGAGGAGCGCGCCCTGCCAGGAGTCCATCGCGTCCCCGCAGTCGAGCAACGCGTTGAGGCTGCACGACGGCACATGGTTCGGGTCCGCGAGCTTGAGGAACTTCTCGATCGCCAGCGCCGCCGAGCCGAAGAGACCGATCGCGCCGAGCACGACGAGCAGCCAGCCCATCGTGCGCGTGCTGATCGGACGAGGACCCGACGGCAGCGGCTCGTCGTCGTGGTCGGCGGACACGCTCGCACCGGCGGTGGCGCTCTTGCTCACGGGGACGCTCCTCGTGGGTCACCGGCTCGCGCCGGACGTGACGGCGCGCACGGCGGTGCGCGCACGGCACAACCTACCGCGCGTCGCTGGGTCCCGGCTGGGAGCACCCCGAAGCCACGCCACTCGTCAGTCGAGGGAGAACCGTGGTCCCGCGAGGTAGAGCCGTGGTTGCGCGAGGTAGAGCCGTGGTTCTTGTGCTCGACGGCGTGTGGTTGCCCTGGGTGGTCGGGGTGGGTGGTGGTGCCGCGTCTACCATCCGCCGCTCGTTCCTCGCGGCTCCCGCCAGGCCCGCCACGACGCGGCACCACCACCCACCCCGCCCGGCGTCGTCTCACCGCGGTCTCCACTCACCCGGGCGACTGCCGGCGGTGTCGGCTCCTCCACGCCTCGTGCGGGCCGCATGGTCGTGTCGCGGGCGGTCGTGGCACGCTCCTTGGTAGCAGGCGGGCCTTCGGGCGACCGGCCACTGCAGGCGCCCGGACCGCCGGCGGGCATGACCACGGTTCGACCTCCGCCGACCCGGGTTCTCTCTCGCGTGACCAGGGTCCTCTCTCTCGTGACCAGGGTTCTACCCCGGCCGACCAGGGTTCTACCTCGGCAGGGCGGGGGCGTCGGCAGGTGAGCGGGCGTCGTCGGGCACCGTGGCGACGACGCCGACGGGGCGGCGGCCGACGAGGAGGATGATCGCGAGGCCGGCGGCGGTGAGGACGACGCCGGTCCAGGCCGGGGCGAGGTAGCCCCAGCCGGCGGCGATGACGAGGCCGCCGAGGAACGCTCCGTTCGCGTTGCCGACGTTGAGCGCGGAATGGCACAGCGCCGCGCCGAGCGAGGGCGCGGCGGGCGACAGGTCCATGAGGCGCGTCTGGAGCGCGAGCCCGAGGACCTGGGAGGTCACCCCGAGCAGGAAGAGCGACAGCACGGCGGGCACGGGGTGGTGGCCCGTCAGGGCGAACAGCGCGAGCGTCGCGCCCGTGGAGACGAACCCGAGGTAGACGGTGCGCATGACGGAGCGGTCGGCGAGTCGCCCGCCGAGGATCGTCCCGACGGTCATGCCGACGCCGAAGATCGCGAGCACGAGCGGCACCGCGGCGGACGCGAGGCCGGTGACCCGCGTGATCGTCGGCTCGACGTAGGAGTAGACGGCGAACATCCCGCCGAACCCGACGGCCGCTCCGACGAACCCGAGCCACAGCGGCCCGTTGCGCAGCGCGCCGAGCTCGCGGCGGACGCTCGAGTCCTCGTTGCCGGCCCCGGCCGGGACGAGCCGCCACAGGGCGGCGAGCGTGACGAGCCCGAGCGCGCCCACCACGACGAACGCGGCGCGCCAGCCGAGCTGCTGCCCGGCGAAGGTCGAGAGCGGGACGCCGACGACGTTCGCGATGGTGAGCCCCGCCATCATCGTCGCGACGGCGCGGCCCCGGCGCCCAGGGCCGGCGACCGCCGCGCCGACCGCGGCCCCGACGCCGAAGAACGCGCCGTGCGGCAGCCCCGCGAGGAATCGCCCGGCGACGAGCGTCTCGATGCTCCCGGCGGTCGCGGAGAACAGGTTCCCGAGCGTGTAGAACGCCATGAGGGCGAGGAGGAGGGTCTTGCGCGGCAGGCGTGCGGCCACGACGGTGAGCAGCGGTGCCCCGACGACGACGCCCACGGCGTAGGCCGTGATGGCGTGGCCCGCCGTGGGGATGGAGACGTCGAGGTCCGTCGCGATGTCGGACAGCAGCCCCATGGTCGCGAACTCGGTCGTGCCGATCGTGAAGCCGCCCATCGCGAGCGCGAGGAGCGCGGGACCGGCCCCGCGGGGGCGTCCGTCGCTCGCAGGGGCTGCGTCCGCCGGGGGCGCGGGCGTGGCGGTGCTGTCGGTCATCGTGTCCTCAGGCGTCGGGCGTCGTGGGCAGTGCGGTGGTGGAGCCCTCGGACCGGAAGGGGTCGAATCGATTCGAGGGCTGTCGGCGACGTCGGCGACGAGAACAGGGGCAGGCGGCCAGTCTAGGCGGAGACGGGCTCCGCGCGCACGACCCACACGTGGTCCGCGGCACGTAGCCCGAGCTGTGCAGGGGGCGTCGGGCGCGCCGGCTCACCCCCGCCGGCCGCGGCACCGCGCGGCGGCGACCACACGACCGAGAGGATGCCGGCGTACTCGCGCCGCTCGCGCACCTCCACCCCGGTGTCCAGGCCGACCCCGATCTCGGCGAGGTAGCGCAGGACGTCCGGGTCGGCGTCGGAGATCCGCGCCACGGTCCCCCGGTCCCCCACGACCAGGTCCGCGAGCGGCACCGCGGGCGGGCGGACGACGGTCCCGTCGGCGCCCGGGATCGGGTCCCCGTGCGGGTCGCGCGTCGGGTGTCCGAGCCGCGCGTCGATCCGCTCCATGAGCAGGTCGGAGACGGCGTGCTCGAGCACCTCGGCCTCGTCGTGCACCTCGTCCCATCCGTACCCGAGCTCGGACACGAGGTAGGTCTCGAGGAGCCGGTGGCGTCGCACCATGGCGAGCGCGAGGCTGCGCCCGCGCTCGGTGAGCGTGATCGCCCCGTAGGGCGCGTGCTCGAGGAGACCCTGGGCGCTGAGGCGGCGCACGGTCTCCGAGACCGTGGAGGCACCGACGCCGATGCGCTCGGCGAGGAGCTTGGTCGTCACCTTCTCGTCCGCCCACTCCTGGGCAGCCCAGACGACCTTGAGGTAGTCCTGGGCGACGGGCGTCAGGTCGGTCGGGTGGTCCACCCGACCACCCTAGGTCACGGGGCCTGGCGCTACCCTCAGGGGCTCGCGGGTCGGACGAGCTGGAGCCGCACCTCGACCGTGCCCTCGTCGCGCACCTGGACCGGCGCACCGGGCGGCACGGCGATGCCGAAGTCGGAGAAGCGGACGCCGATCGCGCCGGTCGCGAGCACCCCGTCGCCGGACCGCTGCGCCTCCAGCGCGACCGTCACGGCCTGGGTCTCGTCGCGGATCGTCAGCGCGCCCGACGCCTCGAGGCTCACCGGTGCCGTCGTGGTCGCCAGCTCGCTCACGTCGAGCGGCGAGGTGAGCGAGAAGAGCGTGGTCGGGTAGAGGTCCGTCTCCAGGGCCTGCTGGAGCTGGCGGTCCGCCACGGAGGATCCCGTCCGGAGCGTCGTCGCCTCGGCCGTCACGGTCGCGGTCTGCAGCGACCCCGCCCGCACGCGGAACGTCCCGGTGACGTCCGAGGTCACGCCCAGGAGCACGGCCTCGTCGGCCGGGACGTCCAGGACGTCGGCGCGGAAGCCCGCCTCGGACCCCGGACCGACGACCCACTCGCCGTCGACGTCGAACGGCCCCGGCGCGGCGGGCGCTGCGGACGCCGTCTCCTCCCCCGGCGACTGCAGGCCCAGCGGCGGCGGCGTCCGGCCCTCCCGCACCTCCGAGTACACGAACGGCGCGAGGAGCACCACGACGAGCGCGAGGACCACCGACACGACGATCCAGCGCGTGGACCTGCTCATACGGCACATCCTGCCGTGTCCGACAGCGCGCGGCGAGGACCGACGCGCACGCGCTCAGCCCTCGGTGGCGGGCGCGTCGTCGGTCGGCTCGCCCGCGGGGACGTCGCCGCCCTCGACGCCCTCGTCGCCGCCGTCGTCACCCGCCGGCTCCTCGACCACCGGCACGCCCGACGGCGTGGGCCAGGCGATGCGCGGCCAGACCTTCGCCGACTCGTCGGTCCCGATCTGCACGAGCTGCCAGTCGACGATGCGGCGCCGCTCGGGGTCGAAGCGCAGCACCGTCATCTCGGCCGTGCCCTTGAGCGGACCGATGCGGAGCTGGTCCTTGACCGCCCCCGCGGTGCTGCCGCTCACGTACCGGACGCCGCCGCCCGTCCGCTCCGGCCCGGACCGGGTGTGCATGTGCCCCGAGATCTGGTTCGGGACGCAGCCGGAGTCGAGCGCCTCGTTCCCCATGCGGGGCGTGTGGATGAGGAGGAGGTCGATCCCGTCGCCGTCCTCCTGCTCGGCGCACGCGACCTCGGTGAGCCGGGCCGCGTACTCCTCGGGGGTCTCCTCCCGCGGCGGCTGGCTGCCCAGCCCGAGGCGCGTCTCGAGCGGGTCACGGTCGCCGAGGATGCGGATCCCCTCGACCTCGACGACCTTCCCGTCCAGCACGGTCTGGCCGTTGGCACGCTCCTGCGCCGAGGTCTCGACGCTGTCGTGGTTGCCGTCGGCGACGACCATCGTCGCGCCCTTCGGGACCGCGGACGCGAACGAGTCGACGCAGAACGACTCGACCGCCGTGCCGTTCATCGTCGTGTCCCCGGCGTTGAGCACGATCGACGCCCCGGAGCGCTCGGCCGCGGTCCGGACGAGCGGCGTCATCCCCGTGTTGCAGTGCAGGTCGCTCACGACCAGGAGCGTGACGAGGTCCTCCTCGGCCGCGGGCTCGGGGGCGGGCTCCTCCGCCGCCTCGGCGTCGGCCGACCGCTCGGCGCCGGAGACGTCCGCGCCCGCGTCCTCGTCACCGGTGCCCGACGGCGGGGCGTCGGCCGCACCGTCCCCGCCCTCGGAGGAGCCGGGTCCGTCAGGCGACGTCGCGTCGTCGGGCGAGGACTCGTCGTCGGACGTCGCGGTGGCCGCGGGCAGCGGCGCGGTCAGGCGCTGGATGCGGTCGCGCCGGTCCCACGCCGCGACGAGGTTGGCGTTCGCCCGCGCGTAGAAGTCCTCGTTCTCGCGGTAGAGGTCGATGAGCATCGCGCCGTAGGTGTCGACGACGCCCGCGAGCCGCCCCGTGATGCGCGCACCCTCGAGCGGGGTCCCGTCGAAGACGGCGGACGCGCGCTGGGACGAGCCGGTCGTCGTCCCGGGGTCGCTCGCGACGAGCGACGCACCGACGAGGGACACGAGGACGACGCCCGCGGTGATCTCGTACGTCCGCGGCGCGACGCGCTCGGTGAGCTCGCGGCGCCGCGGCGGACCGAGCAGGAGGTAGAGCCCGGCGCCGACCGCCGCGACGACGAGGATCGCGAACCCCGTCCGGCGCAGCGCGTCGACGACGAGGGCCCGCGCCACGGAGCCGATCGTCTCCTGCGGGCCGCCGAAGAAGCGCAGGTAGTCCTCGAGGTCCTGCGCGAGGCCCTCGAGCGTGTCCGCCTGCCCGACAGCGGTGAGGTCGGCGGGGATCTCCTCCACGGTGACGTCGGCGCCGAGGCCGAGCGGCAGCGGGGAGTCGATCTGGATCGTCCCGAGCGGGCCGAGGTCGACGGTGACGAGGCCGTTCGTCGTGACCTCGTAGAGCGCCTCGTGGGGGCCGAGGCTGCGCTCGGCGGTCGCGGTCGTCACCCCCCACACGACGCACGGCACGAGCGCGAGCAGGACGGCGAGGGTCCAGCGGACCCAGCGGGGCGGGGTGCGGTGCGGACGGCTCATCACCGCCCAGCCTCCCGGATCACGGCTCGCGCCGCCAACCGCGAGGGCCGCGCGCCCCGCCGCCCGGTGCGGCGGGGTGCGCGGGACGCCTCTCCGTCAGGCCTTCGCGTTCCGGAGCGTGACGAGCGCCACACCCGCGGCGACGAGCATGAGCACCACGCCGATGAGCGACGTGGTGCCCACGCCGCTGCCGAACGCGGCGTGCGCGGAGTCGAGCAGCGCCTGCGCCTGCGCCGCGGGCAGGGTGGACGCGACCTGGGTCGCGCCCCCGAGCGTCTCGGCCGCTGCGACGGCGTCGGCCGCGGGGACGCCCGCCGGCACGACGACGTTCGCGTGGTACGACGCCGTGAGGATGCTCCCGAGGACGGCCGTGCCGAGCACGGCCCCCACCTCGTAGGCGGTCTCGGAGATCGCGGACGCCGCGCCCGCCTTGGCGGCGGGGACGGACGACACGATGAGGTCGTTCGACACGGTCTCGGCCGCGCCGACGCCGAGCGACAGCACGACGAACGCCACCATGAGCAGGGCGAGCGTGCTCTGCCCCGCGCCCGCGGCGACGACCGCGTACCCCGTCGCGGAGAAGAGCAGCGCGACGGCGACGACGTGCGCCGGGCGCACGCGGCGCACGACCCGCACGACGCCGAGTCCCGCCACGATCATGACGAGCAGGCCGGGCAGGAGCGCGACGCCCGCCTGCATCGGCGTGAGCCCGAGCACGAGCTGCACGTCCTGCGACACGAAGAACAGGAACCCGACGAGCGAGAACACGGACAGCAGGTTGACGAGCACGGCGCCGCTGAACGCGCCGTGGGTGAAGAGCCGCACGTCGATCATCGGGTCGGGCCGGCGGAGCTGGCGGCGCACGAACAGCGCCCCGGCGACCAGCCCGACGACGACGCTCCCCACCGCGAGGGTGCTCACCCCGGACTTGGCGAGCATCTTGATGCCGTAGACGACGGGCGTCATGGTCGCCATGACGAGCACGATCGACAGCACGTCGACGCGCCCCGGTGCGGGGTCGCGCGACTCGGGCACGAAGAACGGCGCGAGCGCGAGCAGCAGCACGAGCACGGGGACGGCGAGGAGGAACACCGAGCCCCACCAGAAGTGCTCGAGCAGGAACCCTCCGACGATGGGCCCGAGGGCCGACCCGGCGGCGAACCCGGCCGCCCAGATGGCGATGGCGAGCCGACGCTCCTCGCGGTCGACGAAGACGTTGCGCAGGAGCGAGAGCGTCGACGGCATGAGCATCGCGCCGAAGAAGCCGAGCGCGGCGCGGGACGCGACGAGCGCGCCGGCGGTGGGCGCGTAGGCGGCGACGACCGACACGGCGGCGAACCCGACGGCACCGACGAGGAGCAGCCGACGGCGTCCGACGCGGTCGGCGAACGACCCCATCGGCACGAGCAGGCCGGCGAGCACGAGCGGGTAGATGTCGATGATCCACAGGAGCTGCGTCCCGCTGGGGCGCAGCGACTCGGAGATCTGGGGCAGCGCGAAGCTCAGCACGGTGTTGTCGATCGACACGAGCAGCACCGGGAGCATCAGCACGGCGAGCGCGAACCAGCGGCCGGCGGCGCCGCGCGCGGGCCCGCGCGTCGCGGGCGCGTGCTGGGCGGCCGGGGTGGCCGTCGGGGTCGTCGTCACGGGGGTCGTCACGGCGAGAGGTCCTTCCACGTTCTGCGGGCGGTCGGGGCGACGCGGTGGCGTCGAACTTCCAACCGTCCAGACGGTACAGTAACGATCTCGAGCCTCGCCGTCATCCCGAGCACGATGTGACGCTGCGCACCGCCGCCTCTCCCCTGTCGGCCGTCGCCTGCGGCACCACCCCCGGTCGGACGGCCAGCCACAGCACGCCCTCCCACTACCCTCGGAACCATGCCGCCGCCCCCCGCCGCCCGCGCCAAGGTCCTGCGCGCGTTCGCGTCCCTGCTCGTCGAGCAGGGCGAGCGCGCCGCCACGCTCGAGGCCGTCGCCGAGCGCGCCGGGGTGTCCAAGGGCGGGCTGCTCTACCACTTCGGCTCCAAGGACGCGCTCGCCGACGGCCTCACCGAGCACCTGCGCGAGCTCACCGCCGCCGACGTCGCGGCGATGCGCGCCGCACCCGCCGGCGCCGTCGACTACCTGATCCGCACCTCGACGCTCGTCGACACGGAGTTCGAGCTCGTCTACCTCGCCGTGTCCCGGCTCGCCCAGGGCTCGTACCCGCGCGCCCGCGCCGCGCTCGACGGCGCGCACGACGCCTGGACCCGTGCCGTCCTCGACGAGGTCGGCGACCCCGTCGTCGCGCGCGCGATCGTCCTGCTCAGCGACGGTCTCTACGCGCACGCCGCGCTCAGCAGCGACGTGCTCGGCCGCGTCAGCGGCGGAACGACCGGGACCGACGACGGCGACGGCGCCCCGGAGGAGGCGCTCACCTTCCGCGGGCCCCGACCCGGCGACGACGTCGACGACCTCCTCCGGCTCGTCGACGAGCTCGTCGCGCTGCGCCGCGCGTCGACAGCCTGACCCGGCACCGTCCTGGAACGCCGGGGGCCCGGTGGCACGTCTGTCGACGCACCACCGGGCCCCGGGTCCTGGGGTGCGGCTCGTGGCTACCCGCCGAGCCAGAACGGGACGGCACGCTCGCGCGTCACCGGCACGCCACCGACGTCGGCGGTGAAGGAGACGTCCACCTGGCCCTCGACCGGCTGCGTCGTCCGCACGGCGAACGCCTGGTACGCGCTCGAGCCCGCCTCGACGCGCGGGAAGTGCTTGCGGCCGAACGGCGTCACGACGCTCACGTCGGCGGTGCTGTCGCCCTCGTTGAGCACGCGCACCGCGAGGTAGAGCTTGCCCGTGAGCCAGCGCTGGCTCACGTCGACGGAGAAGCGCGGCCCGGGGTCGTCGGCGCAGGGGTCGGCCGTCGGCGCGTCCTCGACCGTCGACGTGTGGAACACCGTGTAGGCACCGCCGTCCGCCGCGACGGTCGCCGAGAGCCGGAGGTCGACGTCGTCCAACCGCCACGAGGGGTCGTACGTCGGCGAGACGGTCCCGTCGTCGTGGATGATGAAGCCCGGCCACGGGTGTCGTGTCGTCCACGGGTGCCCGAACCCGGCGTCGCCGTACACCACCTCATAGCCTCCGCCGGGCCCCTCCCACTCGATGTAGAAGGTCGAGTTGTCGTCGGTCGCGCCCGCCGGCGGCGTCACCGAGATGTCGACGTACGGCACCCCGGCGTCGCACGTCGGCACGACCGAGACGACCCCGAGCGCGCACTGCGGGCGGAGGGCCGACATCCAGTGGAGCAGCACCTGGTTCTCGCTGTAGAAGCTCCACTGGTCGAGCGCGAGGCTGTCGAACCGGTAGCCCGGCGCGGCCGTGGCGACGATGCCCTCGGCGGTCCGTTCGTACGTGACCTCGGCCGTGTCGTCCGGCAGCACGACGTCGTCCGGCGTCGCGCCGCAGTCCGTCGGCACCACGGGCATGACCGGCTCCACGAGCGTCGGCTCGACCCAGCAGGGCTCGGTCAGCCCCGACTCGGCGCGGTCCAGCGCGTCGTCCTCGGCGTCGAGCTCGACGACCCACTCCTGGGCGTGGGTCCCGTCGATGGTCCAGTCACCCGAGAAGTACCCGGTCTCGTCGATCGAACCGTCTGCGAGCGTCTCCCCGTCGAGCCGGACGGCGACGGCCGTCCCCGCCGGGTATCCCGCGACGTTCACCCACAGGGACTCGCAGTAGGCACCGACGTCGACGCGCAGGCTCGGGTCGAACCGGCACGGCTCCGTCGTCCCGGACCAGCTCCGATCGAGCGCGTCATCCGGCGCGTCGAGCGTGATCGACCAGTCGTGCGCGGTCCGCCAGTCCAGGGGCCAGCTGGTCCAGAAGGAGCCGGTGAAGGTCTCGTCACCGACCACGGCGCCGTCGACGGTCGCGACGATCCGCGAGCCCTCCGGGTAGGCGCTCACGTTGGCCGAGAGCTCGCCGCACGAGGCCCAGGCATCGGCCCACGTGTTCGGGTCGGTGTCGCACGGGGTCGTGGTTCCGCTGTCGGAGTAGTCGCCGTCCGTACCTTCCGGGGCGTCGACGTCGACGCTCCAGTCGTGCGGCACCGAGAAGTCGAGGTCGCGCCAGAAGGAGTAGGAGGTGTCGAACGTCGTGCTCTCGGCGGTCTCCCCGTCGAGGGTGACGGTGACGGAGGTTCCCTCGGGGTACTCCTCGAGGCTGACGTAGAGGGAGTTGCAGGACGGCTGCACGGAGGGGGTGGCGGCGGCTGCGGGGGTCGCGGTGGCGACGCCCAGCCCGCCGAGGGCCAGCACCGTCCCCACGGTGCCGGCAAGGAGCTTCTTCACTCGGTGTCGTGGTCCTTCACGAGAGGACGGCGCGGGCCGTCGGCGGAGATGTCGACGCATTCAACCAGACCTGGGGGCCGTCTGGACATCCCCGACGAACCACCTGTGGGCCGCGGGAAGGAAGGTCGGGGAAGTCAGCCCGCGTACGCCGCCCGCAGCGGACCGAGGTCGAGCCTGGTCTGCGTCATCATCACGTCGACGACGCGCTGGACGCGGGCGGCGTCCGGGTCCTGCAGCATCGCCAGGAACTCGACGGGGACCACCTGCCACGACAGCCCGAACCGGTCCTTGAGCCAGCCGCACCGCGACTCCTGGCCGCCGTCGGTGAGCGCGGCCCAGTACTCGTCGACCTCGTCCTGCGACTCGCACTCGACGACGAACGACACCGCCTCGGTGAACGGGAACTGCGGGCCGCCGTTGATGGCCGCGAACCGGTGCCCGGCGAGCTCGAAGTCGGCCGACACGGCCGTGCCGTCGGGCTGGCGGAACACGTCGCCGACCTTCGCGTCGGGGAAGACGCTCGCGTAGAAGGTGATGGCCTCCTCGAGGTTGCCGTCGAACCACAGGCTCGGCACGATCGCGCGCATCGTCGTCTCCGTTCGTCACAGGTCACGCAGGCGGCCGGGCGACCGTCCTCCCCGTTCCGACGCGTGCCGAGCCCCGAACTCATCGCACTCCGCAGCCCCGGCCGTGTCGGGGATCCCTACGCGGACGCCTTCTTGCGCGTCGTCTTGGCCGTCGACTTCTCCTTCGAGGACGACGAGCGGCTCGAGCCCTTCTTCGCGGCAGGCTTGGAGCCCTCGTCCTTGCTCCCCGTGCTCTTCGCCCGAGAGCCCGAGGAGCTCTTGCCCGACGACGACGCGGCCTTACGGCCCGAGCCGCCCTTCGCCGTCGACCCGCCGGACGACCCCGACCCGCTCGCGCGGCTGCTCTTCGACGACGCGACGGACTTGCGCAGGGCCTCCATGAGGTCGATGACCTCGGCGCCCTCGCCCTCCTCGGGCTGCTCGCCGAACGTCTCGGCGGTGTCGAGCGCGTCGCCCTGCTCGAGCTTGGCCTCGATGAGCTGGCGGAGCTGCGCCTGGTAGTCGTCCTCGTACTCCTCGGGCGTGAAGTCGGCCTCGAAGCTCGCGACGAGCTGCGCCGACATGGCGAGCTCCTTGTCGGTCACCTTCGCCTCGTCGTCGAGCGAGGGGAACGCGGCCTCGCGCACCTCGTCGGCCCAGAGCAGCGTCTGGAGGACGAGCACGTCGTCGCGCACGCGCATCGCGGCGAGCCGCGTGCGCTGGCGGAGCGCGAACTTCACGATCGCGGTGCGGTCGGTCTCCTCGAGCGTGCGCCGCATGAGCACGTACGCCTTGTTGGACTTGGAGTCGGGCTCCAGGTAGTAGCTGCGGTCGAGCAGCAGCGGGTCGATCTGCTCGCTCGGCACGAACTCGACGACCTCGATCTCCCGGCTGCGCTCGGCGGGGAGCGCCGCGAAGTCCTCGCTCGTGAGCACGACGGTGCGCTCGCCGTCGTCGTACGCCTTGTCGATGTGCTCGTAGGGCACGACCTCGCCGTCGATCTCGCACACGCGCCGGTAGCGGATGCGTCCGCCGTCCTTGTCGTGGACCTGGTGCAGCGGCACGTCGTGGTCCTCCGTCGCGGAGTACACCTTGACGGGCACGTTGACGAGACCGAACGTGATGGCGCCCTTCCAGATGGCCCTCATCCGTCCATGGTGGCGCCCCGCGCGCCCGTCCGCGAGGGGTGGCGGCGCTGGTCGCGTGCGGGCGACGCTCGCGGGCGGCCCGACGACGCCGCGCGTGTGGGTGGCCCGCGGCACCATGGTCGGGTGGCGGGGACGAGGTTCGAGTTCGAGGCAGAGCTGTGGCGGTGGGAGGCGCGCACCGACAGCTGGGTGTTCGCCGCGCTGCCGGAGGACGTGAGCGACGAGATCGCGGAGCTGCCGCTCCCGCCCGCAGGGTTCGGCTCCGTCAAGGTCGAGGTGACGCTCGGGGCGCAGCGCTGGTCGACGTCGGTGTTCCCCGACGCGCAGCGCAAGACGTTCGTCGTGCCCATCAAGGCCGCGGTCCGCCGCGCCGAGGGAGTCGACGTCGGCGACCGGGTGACGATCGGCGTCGAGACCCTGCTCTGACGGGCGTCAGCCGAGCAGGCCGACGTGCAGCGCGCGCAGGACGGCGCGCGTGCGGTCGCGCGTCCCCAGCTTGAGCAGCACGGTCGACACGTGGTTCTTCACGGTCCCCTCGGCCAGGAAGAGCGCGTGCGCGATCTCGCGGTTGGAGAATCCGGCCGCGACGAGGCGGAGCACCTCGAGCTCGCGGTCGGTCAGCTCCTGCACCGGGCCGGCGCCGTCGTCCAGGTCGTCGGCGGGGACGGTCCCGGCCCGCACCGCGCGGAGGAGGCGGTCGGTGATCGAGGGCTGCACGAGCGTTCCACCGGAGGCGAGCGTGCGGACGGCGCCCGTGAGCTGCTCGAGCGTCACGTCCTTGAGGAGGTAGCCGCGGGCCCCGGCACGCAGCGCCCGAAGGACGAGCGCGTCGTCGTCGAACGTCGTGAGCACGAGCACGGGGACCTCGTCGCCGGCCTCGCGCAGCGCCTCGAGCGCCCAGATCCCGTCGTGGCGCGGCATGCGCAGGTCGAGGAGGACGACGTCGGGCTCGTGCTCACGCACGGCGGCGAGCGCCGCCATGCCGTCCTCGGCCTCGGCGACGACCTCGACGTCGGGCGCGAGCTCGAGGAGGCTGCGGATCCCCTGCCGCACGAGGGTCTGGTCGTCGACGAGCAGGACGCGCACGGCGGCGTCGCTCATGCGTCCGCCACCGTCCGCCCTACCGGGGTGGTGCCGCGCGGGAGCGCTCGGGCGTCTCCCCCGACACGGCGGTGCTCGGCGAGGGTGGCACGGCGCTCGGGGGCGAGCTCGACCTCGACCCGGAACCCGCTCCGGCCGTCGAGGCGGACGGTCCCGCCGGCGGCCCGGACCCGCTCCTCGATCCCGCGCAGCCCGTTGCCCGGCTCCACGCGGGCGGCGCCCCGCCCGTCGTCCTGGGCGACGAGCCGCACCCGGCCCTCCTCGGCGGTGACGGTGACGTCGAGCACGGTCGCCTCGGCGTGCCGGATCGCGTTGGTCAGCGCCTCCTGGACCACGCGCACGAGCACGACCGTCTGCTCCTCGTCGACCGTGACGTCGTCCTCGACGGTCAGCCGCACACGCGGCACGCTCACGCGCTCGACGAGCGAGCCGAGCGACTCCTCCAGGCTCGGCGCGTGCCGCCGGAGCTCGCCGACGGTGGCACGCACGTCGCCGAGCAGCTCGCGGGCGACGTCCTTGGCCCGCACGACGTGCTCGCGGGCCCGCTCCCCGTCCTGGTGGCGCGCCGTCTCGAGCTCGAGCGCGAGCACGGTGAGCTGGTGGCCGAGCACGTCGTGCAGCTCGCGCGCGATCCGCAGGCGTTCCTCGGAGCGCGTCGACTCGTCCCGCAGCACGGCCGCGGCGCGCAGCTCCACGTGCGCGACGGCGAGCTGCTCGCGCATGCGCCGCTCGCGCTGGAGCGCGAGGGTCGAGCCGACGCTCGCGACCTGCAGCAGCAGGTAGATCGTCGCGGTGAGCAGGGCGTCGGTGACGGAGCCGCGCAGGCCGGAGGCGACCCCCACGACGACGACGTTCACGGCGACGACGACGGCCACGACAGGCACGGGGACGACGTACACGCTCAGCGCCGCGACGACGACGAGGAGGATCGGGAGCCAGCCCGCGCCGGGGGCCGTGAGCACGAGCGTCGCGACGAGCACCACCTGTGCGCCGAGCAGCGTGTGCGCGCGGGGCGTCGCGAACCCCGAGCCGAGGACGATCCCGACGGTGACCAGGACGAACGCCGCGAACACCGCGAGCCAGGCCACGACGGGGAGCGTCAGGGCATCGGGTGCGGCGATCGGGACGAGCACCCCGATGCCGAGGATGACGACGAGCATCGCGATGCCCGCCCACACCTCCGGGTCGGTCCGTCGCATCCCTCCACCCTACGGACCCGCCCGCCGGGCGGGACGTGCCGGAAGTCATGCGCGGAGTCGGTGACGACCGGCACGCGCGGCCGGTCCCCCGGGTTCCTAGCGTCGAAGGAGCACCCGGCCGGGACGTTCCCGACGGGCTGCGGCCACACTCCGGACGAGCAGGAGGACGACATGGACGCCGTCGACGCACGGAACCTCACGAAGCGCTACCGCCGCAAGGGCGGGACGACGACGGCGGTGGACGACGTCAGCCTCTCCGCCGTCGAGGGCGAGGTCCTGGGCATCCTCGGTCCGAACGGTGCGGGGAAGACGACCACCGTCGAGATGATCGCCGGGGTGCGCCGCCCCGACCACGGATCCGTGCGCGTGCTCGGCCTCGACCCGTTCACCGACCGTGCCGCGGTGCGCCAGGTGCTGGCGGTGCAGCTCCAGTCCGGGTTCCTGCACGGCGCGCTGACGGTGCGCGAGCTCGCGCACCTCTACCGCACGTTCTACGGCGCGGGCCGCGACCCCGACGAGCTGATCGCGACGCTGGGGCTCGAGGAGCAGCGCGCCGTGCGCTACGAGCGGCTCTCGGGGGGTCAGCAGCAGCGGGTCGCGATCGTCCTCGCGCTCGTCGGGGACCCGCGCGTCGTGATCCTCGACGAGCTCACCACCGGGCTCGACCCGCAGGCGCGCCGCCAGGTGTGGGGCGTCGTCGACGCTCTGCGCGACGGAGGCACGACCGTGCTCCTCGTCTCGCACCTCATGGAGGAGGTCGAGCGGCTGTGCGACCGCGTGACGCTCCTCGAGAGCGGTCGCGTCGTCGCGCACGACACCCCGGCCGGGCTGGTCGCGGGGGCCGGGCTCGACCAGCGCGTGCGCTTCCGCGTCGCGCAGCCGCTGCCGCCCGCGCTCCTGGACCGCGTCCCCGGCGTGGACGACGTGACCGTCCGCGGCGAGCAGGTCGTGGTGACCGGTCGGGGCGACCTGCTCCAGGAGGTGAGCACCGCGCTCGTGCGGGCCGGCGTCGTCGCGACGGAGACCCGGCTCGAGCGCGCGACGCTCGACGACGCGTTCCTCGCGCTGACGGGACGCTCGCTGACCGACGACCCGCCGGGCGATCCCCGGGCGACGACCGCCCCGACCGAGGAGGCCGCATGACCACCACCGTCCCCGCCGTCACGACGCCGTCCGGGCGGAGCGCCTCGGCCCGGCCCGGGCCGCGCGCGTGGGCCGCCCTGGTCGGGGCCGAGGCACGCATGGTCGCGCGCGACACCGCCGGGCTCGTCATGCCCTTCGGCATGCCGGTGCTGATCCTCGTCATGTACGGCGTCAGCGACGCCACGACGGTGGTCGTCCCGGGCTCGGCGGGCCGGACGGCGTTCGACGTCTTCGTGATCCCGGTCGTGCTCGCGATCGTCGTCGGCATCATCGGCGTCATCAACATGCCGAGCTTCCTCGCCTACTACCGGCGGTCCGGGGTCCTCAAGCGCCTGTCCGTCACGCCCGCGTCGCCCGCGATGGTGCTCGTCGCGCAGGTCGTGGTGAGCGTCCTCCAGACCGCGGGGGGCGTCGCGCTCGCGCTCGTCGTCGCGATCCAAGCGTTCGACGCGCGGCTCCCCGCGTCCCCGGGGGTCGCGCTCGGTGTGCTCGCCCTGGCGTCGGCGGCGATGTACGCGGTGGGGATGCTCGTGGCCGCCGTCGCGCCGACCCCGAACGCCGCGCTCGCGCTCGGCCTCGTCGCGTTCTTCGCGTTCGGAGCGACCGGCGGCATGTTCGGCACGGTGTCCAACCTTCCCGAGCCGATCGCACGCGTCGGGGAGCTGCTGCCGTTCGGCGCCGCCGTGCAGGCGCTCGGCGACGCGTGGGCGGGGCAGCCCGTGGAGGCGGTCCACCTCCTCGCGCTCGGCGGCGCGGTCGTCGTCGGAGCCGTCGGCGCGGCGCGCTGGTTCCGCTGGACCTGAGCCCTCCGGCGACGGCGGACGCCGCACGCCCACGGGTGGTCGGCGTCAGCCGTCGTGGCGGCGTTCGTGGAACGCCTCGTCGGCGACCTGCGCCGTCCGCATGAAGCTCTCCATCACCTCGCGCGGCGTGGCGAGCTCGTCGGTGTTCTCGACCGGCTCGGGCACGCCGTCGAGGCCGCGGACCTCGTCGTGGATCCGCTCCATCGTCGTGTCGAGGGTCGCGGCGACGTCGGCCGCGAGCTTGAGAGCGTCGGTGAGGTGCTGCGGCACGTCCCGCTGGTACTTGTAGTAGATCTTGTGCTCGAGGCTCGCCCAGAAGTCCATGGCGATCGTGCGGAGCTGGATCTCGACCACGACGTCCTCGACGCGGTCCGACAGGAACACCGGCACCTGGACGATGAGGTGCAGGCTCTTGTACCCGTTGCCCTTGGGGCGGGCGATGTAGTCGCGCTCCTCGAGCACCGTGAGGTCGCGCTGCCCGACGAGCAGGTCCCGCACGCGGTAGATGTCGGAGACGAACGCGCACGTCACGCGCACGCCCGCGACGTCGAACATGTTGTCCCGCACGCCCTCCGGGGTGAGGGGGATCCCCTTGCGCCGCGCCTTGGCGACGATCGAGTCGAACGACTTCAGGCGCGAGCCCAGATGCTCGATGGGGTTGTCCTCGTGCATGTGCCGGAACTCGTCGCGCAGGACCGTGATCTTGGTCATCACCTCGTCGATGCCGAACTTGTAGTTCATCATCAGGCGACGGAACTCGCGGACGCGGGGACCGAGCTCCGCAGGGAGCGGCACGTCGTCGGTCGTCAGGTGCGTCACGGTGGTCCTCTCGGTGCGGCCTCGTCCCGGCGGTCTCCCTGGATGGTCGGACCGCCTCCCCCAGTGTGCACGGTCGGGGACGCCGGGAAGTTCCCGCGACGGCCCGCGGACAGGGCCCTCGGTCCCTCGTCCGCTCCCGTCCCGCGGGCGGCGGCGCCCCGTGCACGCCACGATGGGCCCATGGCCACGACATCGAGCCGCGGCGCGGGCGAGACGGTGAACGTCGGTGGCCACCGCCTGCGGCTCACGAACCTCGACAAGGTCCTCTACCCCGCCACCGGCACGACGAAGGCGGACGTGCTCGCGTACCTCGCGGCGGTCGCCGACGTCATGCTCCCCCACTGCGCCAACCGGGCCGCGACGCGCAAACGCTGGCCGGACGGCGTCGACGGGCAGGTGTTCTTCCAGAAGAACGCCGGCCAGGGCGTGCCGTCGTGGGTGCGCACGCGCCGCATCCAGCACAAGAGCAGCGCGAACGACTACGTGCTCGTCAACGACCTGGCGACCCTCACGTGGCTCGGCCAGACGGCGTCGCTCGAGCTGCACGTGCCGCAGTGGCAGTTCGGCCGCACCGGCGTCCACCTCAACCCGGACCGGCTCGTCCTCGACCTCGACCCCGGGCCCGGGGCCGGGCTCGCCGAGTGCGCGGAGGTCGCGCGGCAGGCGCGGCAGATCCTCCAGGGCATGGGTCTCGACCCGCTGCCCGTGACGAGCGGGTCCAAGGGCATCCACCTGTACGCCGCGCTCGACGGCAAGCAGGACGCCACGGCCGTCTCCGCCGTCGCGCACGAGCTCGCGCGCTACCTCGAGGCCGAGCATCCCGACCTCGTCGTGAGCGACATGAAGAAGTCACTGCGCGGCGGCAAGGTGCTCGTCGACTGGAGCCAGAACAACGGCAACAAGACGACGATCGCGCCGTACTCCCTGCGTGGGCGCGAGCACCCGACCGTCGCCGCGCCGCGCACGTGGGAGGAGCTCGACGACCCGGACCTGCGCCACCTCGACGCCGACGAGGTCGTCGAGCGTGTGCGGACGATCGGCGACCCGCTCGCCGCGCTCACGCTGGGCCACCTCTCCGCGCTCGAGCCCACGCCCGAGCGCATGGCGACGTTCGACCGCAAGGGCGGCGCGACGTCGGGCAGCGACACCACGGACGGCGGCGCGGGCGACGACCGGCCCGACCGCCTGCACCGCTACCGCTCCATGCGCGACGCGCAGCGCACGCCCGAGCCCGTCCCGGACGAGGCCCCGCCGCCGAGCGCGGGCAACAGCTTCGTCATCCAGGAGCACCACGCCCGGCGCCTGCACTGGGACTTCCGGCTCGAGCACGACGGCGTCCTCGTGAGCTGGGCGCTGCCCCGCGGCGAGCCGACCGACCCCAAGAAGAACCACCTCGCCGTCCAGACCGAGGACCACCCGCTCGCGTACGGGTCGTTCGAGGGCACGATCCCGAAGGGCGAGTACGGCGCGGGCGAGGTGACCATCTGGGACGCCGGCACGTACGAGCTCGAGAAGTGGCGCGACGGCGAGGAGGTCATCGTCACGCTCCACGGCGAGCGGCACGGCACGCGCCGCCTCGCGCTCATCCACACGGGCGGCCGCGACGGCCGCGACGAGGACAACTGGCTCATCCACCTCATGGCGCCGCGTGGTGAGACGAAGAAGGCGGGTGGGTCGCTCGCGAGCGCCCCGGCCGCCACCCCACCCGACCACGAGCAGCGCTACGAGCACGACGAGCCGCCCCCCGCGCGGACGGACTGGCGGCCGATGCTCGCCTCGCCTGCATCGGCGGGCGACCTGCACGACGACGACGCGTGGGCGTTCGAGATGAAGTGGGACGGGTTCCGCGCGCTCGCGCACGTGTCGCAGGGCCAGGTGCGGCTCGTGAGCCGCTCGGGCAAGGACATGACGGTGACGTACCCGGAGCTCCAGGCGCTGGCCGAGCAGGTCCCGGCCGAGGCGCTGCCGGTCGTGCTGGACGGCGAGATCGTCGCGCTCGACGCGCGGGGGCGGCCGAGCTTCCGGCGCCTGCAGCAGCGCGCGAACATCGCCAAGCCGGGCGACGTCGCCGCGGCGCGCCGTCGCGTCACGGTCGACCTCATGGTGTTCGACCTCCTGGAGACCGCCGGCCGGTCGCTCGCCAAGCGCCCGTACGACGAGCGCCGCGCGGTGCTCGAGGACGTGCTCGGCGACGCCCGCGCGCCGGTCCACGTGCCGCCCGCGTTCGACGGCGACCTCGACGCGGCGATGGAGACGTCCAGGCGGCTCGGGCTGGAGGGCGTCGTCGCCAAGCGGCGCGACGGCACCTACTCGTCGGGCCGCCGCTCGGCGCTGTGGCTCAAGCTCAAGCACGCGCAGTCCCAGGAGGTCGTCGTCGTGGGGTGGCGGCCGGGGCACGGCGAGCGGACGCACCTCGTCGGGTCGCTCCTGCTCGCGGTGCCCGACGGCGACCGGCTGGTCTACGTGGGCCGCGTCGGGTCGGGCTTCACCGACGCGGAGCGGCGCGACCTCGTCGCCGAGCTCGGCCGGATCGAGCGCACCACGGCGCCCGCGACGGGCGTGCCCCGCGAGGACGCGCGCGACGCGCGGTGGGTGTCGCCGCGGCGGGTCGCCGAGGTCGTCTACGCCGAGTGGACGGGGCCCGGCGAGGGCGAGGGCGACGACATCCCGTTCGGCAAGCTGCGGCACCCCGTGTGGAAGGGGTGGCGGCGGGACAAGTCGCCGGCCGACGTCGTGCGCGAGGAGCCCGCGACCCTCGACCACTGACGGGCCGTTGACGTCGGCCCGGCCCGCGGGACCGTTTGCTGCGTCGAGGTTCCTCGGCTCCCCTCCGACGCTGGACGGTGACCATGACTTCGAGGACGGTCCGAACCTCGTCACGCTCGCGATGAACGGCTGGCCGCGCCCGAGTCGGCGTGGTGGCTCGACCCCGAGGCGCACCCCGACACGGCGGTCGTCGTGCTGGAGCCCCGGCCCGCAGAGGCGCCCACCCCGCAGGCCGACGCCCGGGAGCATTGGTATACCATTTCGCCATGGCTCCCGTCCCCCGTCCCGGTGGCGCCGCACCGACGAGCCGTCGCATGCGCCTCCCCCGGGGCGCCGTCGCGGCGTGGGCGACCACGGTCGTCGTCGCGGGTCTCGCCGCCTGCTCGCACGGCATCGCGAGCGACGCCACCTCGTCGGCTCCCCCGGCGACCCCGGACGTCGTGCGGCCCTCGCCCACGGAGCCCGCGTCGGCCCCGACCACCGAGCCGACGACCCCCGAGGAACCGGCCGAGGTGCCTGCGCGCTACCTGCTGGCCACCGAGGCCGAGTCCGACGGGCTCGCCGTCGTCGACCCGACGATCCGCGAGGGCAGCGCCGTCGTCGACCGCATCGAGGTCGGGGAAGCGCCGTGGGGCGTCGCCGTGCACGCCCCGACGATTCGCGCGTACGTCTCGACGGCGCAGGGGGTCGCGGTCGTCGACCTCGCGACGCGCGAGCGCGTCGACCTCGTCCCCTACCGGGACGCGCCGTCCCGGGTCGGGTACGGCGAGCACCGCCGCGGCGGAATGGGCATCGCCGTGTCGCCCGACGGGACGCGCGTCTACGTGGCGGTGCACCGCGGCGACTCGTCGACGCTCGAGACCCTCGACGTCGCGTCGCGCGAGGTGCTCGCGAGCACCCCTGTCGGCCTACGCCCTTTCGACGTGCTCGTCGCGGCCGACGGCAGCGAGGTCTACACCGTCGACCACGACGAGTTCTCCGTGCACGTCGTCGACACCACGACGTTCGAGGCGCGGCGCATCGAGGTCGCGCCGTTCGGCACCGAGGGCGGGCTCGCGTCGTTCGAGAAGCCGCACTACGCCGTCCTCGACGACGACGGCACGCTCCTGCTCCCTTACCAGGGCCGGGTGCTGGTCCGCCTCGACCCGGCCACCGGCACGACGACGAGCGTGCCCTCCACGGCGGACAGCCACCAGCACGGCGTCGCGCGCGCTCCCGACGGCCGCATCGTGGTCGTGGGCAACGGCCCGTTCGGCAACGCCGCGGGCGGACCGAACGTGGCGGTGCTCGACCCCGCGACCAGGGCCGAGCAGGTCGCGCCGCTCACGCGCCGGCACGAGACCGCGACCACGTGGACCGACCCCGCGACCGGAAGCCTGAACGCCGTGCTCGCCGGCGGGTACACGCAGGCCGAGGCGTGGGACGGCGCGACCGTCGTCGACCTCAGCACCCTCGCCACGTACGAGATCCAGATCCCCGGACGGCCCCAGGTCGTCGTCCCGCTCCCGGAAGGACCCGCCGCATGACCAGCCCGAACGCCCCCGAGACCGTCACGGTCCTGCGCGAAGTGCGCCCGTGGGGCGGCGAGCGCGTCGACCTGCACGTCGCCGACGGGCGCATCGTCGCGGTGACGCCGCACGACGCTGCCGCGCCCGCGCCGTCGGGTCCGGGGGTCGTGGACGGCCGCGGCCTGCTCGCGCTCCCGGGCCTCGTCAACGCCCACGCGCACGTCGACAAGAGCTGGTGGGGCCGGCCCTGGGTGAGCTACGGCGGCGAGGCGACGACGCAGGGACGCATCGCGCACGAGCGCGCGCACCGCGACGAGCTCGGCATCCCCGGCGTCGACGTCACGCTCGCCGTGCTGCGCGAGTTCGTCCGCCACGGCACGACGGCGATCCGCACCCACGTGGACGTCGACCTCGGCCTGGGACTGCGCGGCATCGAGGTCGTGCGCGAGGCGCTCGCCGCGCTCGGCGGCGCCGTGCACGCCGAGATCGTCGCGTTCCCGCAGGACGGCGTGCTGCGCCGGCCCGGCGTGCTCGACCTGCTCGACGCGGCCGCCGCCGCGGGTGCGGAGCACGTCGGCGGGCTCGACCCGGCGTCGATCGACCGTGACCCCGTCGGCCAGCTCGACGGGCTGTTCGCGATCGCCGAGCGGCGCGGCGTCGGGATCGACGTGCACCTCCACGACGGCGGGGACCTCGGCGCGTTCCAGGTCGAGCTCATGATCGACCGCACCCTGCGCGCGGGCCTCCAGGGGAAGGTCAACGTGGCGCACGGCTTCGCGGTCGGCGACGTCCCGTCTTCGCGCCAGGCGGACCTCGTCGCCGCCATGGGCGAGGCGGGCATCACCATGACGACCGTCGCACCGATCGGCGCCGCACCCCTCCCCGTGCACGCGCTGCGCGCGGCGGGCGTCGCCGTCGGGCTCGGCACGGACGGGATCCGCGACCTGTGGTCGCCCTACGGGACCGGCGACCTTCTCGCGCTCACGACCCAGCTCGCCCGCCTCTCCCGGTTCCGCCACGACGAGGAGCTCGTCACCGCGGCGCGCATCGCGTCGTCCGACGCCGCGCGCTTCGTCGGCCGCGACGTGCACGACCTCGTCGTGGGCGCGCCCGCGGACGTCGTGCTCGTCGACGCCGAGAACGTGCCCGACGCCGTCGTGCGCGCCCCGCGGCGCGCGCTCGTCGTGGCCGGCGGCCGGGTCGTGGCCCGCGACGGCGACGTGCTCGTCTGACGCCGCGGGCCCCGAGCCGTCAGGGACGCGGCGACCTCGCGTGCGTGAGCGCCCAGTCGAGCGCGTGGTCCGCGACGGCCTCCCACCCCGGGGCCGCGCACGTCCAGTGGTCGCGGCCGGCGAACTCGTAGTACTCGGTGAGCGCGGGCGAGCTCTCCCAGTGCTTGGCGTTCGAGCGGTTCACCGACGGCGGCATGATGTGGTCCTTCTCCCCCGCGATGAAGAGCAGGGGCGCCCGGTCCGCGGAGTAGTCGACCCACGTGTCCTGGTGGCCGGGCTTGAAGTTGGCGATGAGCCCGTACTCCCACACCCAGTGGCCGGGCGCGGGGATCGCGTACCGCTCCCACACCGCGCGCGACTCCTCCTCGGTGAGCGTGTTCGTGAACGCGTAGTGGAACTCCTCGGGCGTGAAGCCGACGGCGCGCCGACGGTTCGCGGGGTTGCGCAGCGCCGGGAACAGCGAGCGCGCCTGGGAGACCGGGTTGACGCGGACGCCCTCGGTGGGCGCCGAGTCCACGACGACGCCCGCGGCACCGAGTCCCCGTGCGAGCAGGAGCTGGGTGAGGGTGCCCCCGAACGAGTGGCCCATGATGATGGGCGGTGCGTCGAGCGCCCCGATCATGGACGCGAGGTGGTCGACCGTCTCGGGGACGGTGAGGTTCGCGATGAGCTCCGGGTTCTCCCGGAGTCCCTCCACCTCGATCTCGAAGCCGGGGTAGCCGGGGGTCAGGACGGTGAGTCCTTTCTGCTCGAAGTGCGCGACCCAGCCCTCCCAGCTCCGGGGGGTCATCCAGAGCCCGTGCACGAGCACGACGGTGTCGGGGCGGGGGCCGGGAGGCTCCCCGACGGGCGCCTCGCCGGGGGTCTTGGTGCGGTCGGTGTCGGTCATGGCCGGTTCCTCTCGGGCTCGGTGGCGCTCACGGAGAGCGAGGACGCCACGTCGCGTCCCCCGGCCGGCACCCCGCCGACCTGTCCTTCGAAGAACTGTGCGCGGAGCCCTGCGTCGGACGCTACCGCTCCCCGGGGCAGAGCGACAGACCTTCGGGCACGCCTCGCCGATGAGTTCTCCGGCGCCGGCACGTCTACCCCCGCGACACCCCACCTCGGGCCCGGCGCCCGCGACACCGGAGGACCAGCATGAGCACGCAGATCTTCGTCAACCTGCCCGTCAAGGACCTCGACGCCGCCAAGGCGTTCTACACCGCGCTCGGGTACACGGTGAACGAGCAGTTCACGGACGAGAACGCGTCCTCGATCGTCATCAGCGACACGATCTACGTCATGCTCCTCACGGAGGAGTTCGCGAAGCAGTTCACCAACAAGGCGGTCGCGGACGCGACCGCGACGACCGAGGTCATCAACGCGCTGAGCGTCGAGACGCGCCAGGAGGTCGACCGCCTCGCCGACGCGGCGTTCGCCGCGGGCGCCACCGCGGTCAAGGACCCGCAGGAGGAGGGCGGCTTCATGTACTCGCGGAGCTTCGCCGACCTCGACGGCCACCAGTGGGAGGTCCTCTTCATGGACCCGACGGCGTTCGAGGGCTGACGCACCGCGGGAATCGGTCGGGCGTCGCCGGGGTTGCCGCCGGTATGCGAGCCATCACCTACTCCCGCTACGGCGGCCCCGACGTCCTCGAGACGACCGACCTCCCGACCCCCAAGGTCGGGCCCGACTCCGTGCTCGTGCGCGTGCGTGCCGCGAGCGTCAACCCGGTGGACTGGAAGGTCCGCGAGGGGTACCTCGACCAGATCATGGACGTCGTCTTCCCCGTCGTCCCCGGCTGGGACGTCGCGGGCGTCGTCGAGCGCGTCGGCCTGGACACCCCCGAGCTCCAGGTGGGCGACGAGGTGTACGGGTACGTGCGCAAGGACGTCGTCGGCGGCGAGCTGTCGGGCGGCACGTTCGCGGAGCTCGTCGCGGCGCCGGTCCGCACGCTCGCGCGCAAGCCCGCGGCGTGGTCGTTCGAGGAGGCGGCCGCCGTGCCGCTCGCCGGCCTCACCGCCTACCAGACGATCCGGCGCGCGGGGGTCGCCGAGGGACAGACGGTCCTCGTGCACGCCGCGGCCGGCGGCGTCGGCTCCTTCGCCGTCCAGATCGCGCGGGCGCTCGGCGCGCGCGTGATCGGCACGGCGTCCGAGCGCAACCACGACTTCCTGCGCTCGCTCGGCGCGGAGCCGGTGACCTACGGCGACGGGCTCGCGGACCGGGTCCGGGCGCTCGCGCCCGAGGGCGTCGACGTCGTCCTCGACTACGTGGGCGGCGACGCGCTCGACTCGGTGCCGCAGGTGCTGCGCGACGGCGGCACGGTCGCCTCGATCACGGACGCCCGGGCGCGCGACGAGCTCGGCGGGCACTACGTGTGGGTGCGCCCCGACACCGCGGACCTGGCTGAGCTCGCGCGCCTCGGTGACGAGGGCCTGCTGCGTCCGGAGGTCGCGGAGGTGTTCGACCTCGCCGACGCCGCCGACGCGCATCGCGCGAGCCAGTCGGGGCACGTGCGGGGGAAGGTCGTCGTCCGGGTCTGAGTCCCGCCAGATCGACCCGAGCGTCCCCTGATCGCCGCACCGAGGGCCGGTCTCGGGCGCTCGGGTCGTCCTGGCAGCAGCGGTCAGTCGCTCGGCAGCTCGCGCAGCGGCGACGTGAGGTCGCCGCCCGCGTCGCCCGTGTTCACCGTCCCCCGGCGCTCGACGAGCACCGCGGACGTCTCGACCGCGGCCCGCGGGCGGTGCTCGACGCCGCGCGGCACCACGTACAGGTCGTGCGGCCCCAGCACGACCGCGCGCTCGGCGCCGTCCTCGCGCAGGTCGATCGTCAGCTCGCCCGCGAGCACGAGGAACAGCTCGTCGGTCTCGGGGTGGGTGTGCCAGACGAACTCGCCGAGCACCTTGACCACCTTGACGTCCTCGTCGTTGAGGCTCGTCACGCGGTGCGGTTGCCAGTGCCCGTCGAACGCGTCGAGCGCGGCGAGGAGATTGCGTGCGTCGCTCATGCGGCCCAGCCTGCCACTCCCCGTCGCGAGGTCGACCCGCCCGTCCGCGATCGACCGTCGGAGGGCCGACGTCGGAACGTTCGGGTCGATCTGGCGGGTGAGCGGTGCCACGCTGGCACCATGTCCAGCACCGACGCCGCACGCCCGGGGGCCGCGTTCGGCCCCGAGGTCTACGCCGCCCGTCGCGAGCGCGCCGCGGCGCACGCCCGAGAGGCCGGCCTCGCGGGGCTCCTCGTCTCGCCCGGCCCTGACCTCGCGTACTTCACCGGCTACGCACCGCCGGACACCGAGCGCCTCACGCTGCTCGCGATCCCCGCGGGCGGGCCGGGCGCGGCAGGCCGCGCGTCCGTCGTCGTGCCGCTGCTCGAGCGCGGCGACCTGGTCTCCGTCCCGGGGGCGGACGGGCTCGACGTCGTGACCTGGCGCGACGGCGAGGACGAGCACGACGCCGCCGCACGGCTCCTCGACGGGACGGGCACCTACGCCGTCTCGGACTCCACGTGGGCGCTGCACGTGCTCGGGCTCCAGCGGGCGCTCCCGGACGCACGGTTCACCGCGTTCACCGACGCCGTCCCGACCCTGCGCGCCGTCAAGGACGCGCAGGAGGTCGAGCGCCTCGCCGCGGCGGGCACCGCCGCCGACGCCGCGTTCGCCCAGATCCTCGAGGTCGCGTTCGCGGGCCGGCGCGAGCGGGACGTCGCCGCCGACCTCGACCGGTTCCTGCGCGAGCACGGGCACGAGCAGGTCGACTTCACGCTCGTGTGCGCGGGCCCGAACGGCGCCGACCCGCACCACGACGCGGGCGACCGGGTCATCGAGCCGGGCGACCTCGTCGTGCTCGACTTCGGCGGGCTGCGCGACGGGTACGGGTCGGACACCTCCCGGACGGTGCTCGTCGAGGGCGGCACGGACGACACCCTCGCGGCGCAGCAGCGCGAGGTCTACGACGTCGTGCGTCGCGCCCAGCAGGCCGGGGTCGACGCCGTCCGCCCGGGTTCGACGTGCCAGGACGTCGACCGCGCCGCGCGCGCCGTCATCGCCGACGCGGGCTACGGCGAGTACTTCGTGCACCGCACCGGGCACGGGATCGGCACCACGACCCACGAGCCCCCGTACATGGTCGAGGGCGAGGACCGCCCGATCGAGCCCGGCATGTGCTTCTCCGTCGAGCCGGGCGTCTACCTGCCGGGCCGCTTCGGCGTGCGGATCGAGGACATCGTCGTCGCGTTCCCGCCCGGCGCGCCCGACGGCGCGCGCCGCCTCAACAGGTCCACGCACGACCTCCAGACGGTGCGATAGGCGGCGCAGGCCGTTCAGCGGTCCCCGGAGACGGCGTCCGCGGTCGCGCGCACGTTCTCGTTGCGGATGCCCACCCAGCTCAGCACGCCGCCGAGGACGAGCAGCGCGGCGGTGACGACGAGCGAGCGGTGGAAGCCGTCGAGGTCGAGCACGCCGCCGACGATCACGCCGGCGAACGCGATGACGACGAGACCCGCGACGCGCGACACGGCGTTGTTCACCGCGGACCCGATGCCGGCGTCGGCCGCGGGGATCGAGCCGAGGATCGCCGACGTCAGCGGCGCGACCGTCATCGCGAGGCCGAGGCCGAAGAGCACGAGGCCCGGGAGGACCTGGGTGACGTAGACGGCGTCGTCGGTCGTCGTGAGCAGGAGCAGGTAGCCCGCGCCGCCGACGATCGGCCCGAGGGTCATGAACAGGCGCGGGCCGTAGCGGCCCGCGAGCGCCCCGAACCGCGTGGACAGCGCGAGGAGCACGAGCGTGACGGGGAGCTGCGCGAGCCCGGCGGCGGTCGCGCTGTACCCACCCACCTGCTGGAGGAACAGCGTGACGACGAACCCGCCGAAGTAGAGCGCGCCGTAGATGGCGGCCGTCGCGAGGTTGCCCCACGCGAAGTTGCGCACGCGGAAGAGCCGCGGCGGGAGCATGGGGTCGGGCGCGCGCCGCTCCCACCACACGAACACGATCAGGCACGCGACGCCGACGACGCACGGTCCCCACACGACCGGGCTCGCCCACCCGAACCGGCCCTGCTCAATGAGCGCGAACACCGTCCCGGCGAGCCCGACGGCGGCGAGCGTCGCCCCGGCGGCGTCGATGCGCCGTCGCCCGCCCGGGCCGCCCACGGCGCCCGGCTCCTCCGCGGCGGACCGGGGCACGCCGCGCAGCAGCCACAGCGTCACCGCGACAGGCAGCACGTTGATCCAGAACACCCAGCGCCACGAGATGGTGTCGATGAGGACGCCGCCGAGCAGCGGCCCGACGAGCGACGCGGTGCTGGTCCACGCCGTCCAGGAGCCGATCGCCCGCGACTGCCGTTCGCCGTCGAACGTCGAGATGATCATGGCGAGCGAGCTCGGCACGAGCAGGGCGCCCGCGACGCCCTGGAGCCCGCGCGCGACGACGAGGAACAACCCGTCCGGCGCGAGCGCGCACGCGACCGACGTCACCGCGAAGCCCACGAGGCCGATCGCCATGACGCGGCGCCGGCCGTGCACGTCGGACAACGAGCCCGCCAGGAGGATGAGCGCGCCGAGCGTGATCATGTAGGCGTCGACGACCCACTGCTGCAGGGCGAGGCCCGTGACCGGTCCGGTCGTCAGCTCGGCGGAGATCGCGGGCAGCGCGACGTTGACCACCGAGCCGTCCAGGAACGACACGAACGACGCGAGGACCGCGACCACCAGCACCCGCTGCTGCACCGTCACCGACCCACCGTACGACTCCACCCTCATGCCGTCCCGACCGGACGGGACGGCGAGCCGTGACGCGTGGTGGTCCGCAGAGCGACGGCTCGACACCATACCTAGAGGTAGGTATGGTCCTCGCGTGACGACGACCCACGCCCGCGAGCGGCTCGTCGCGGCCGCGCAGGACCTGTTCTGGGCCCAGGGCGTGGGCGCGACGAGCCCGCGTCAGGTCCTGGCCGCGAGCGGCGTCGGTCAGGGCAGCCTGTACCACCACTTCCCCACCAAGCACGACCTCGCCGCGGCGGCCGTGCACGCCACGACGACCGCGGGCCTCGACGCGGCGCACCGCGACCTCGTCGCCGACGGGTCCGCCGTCGAGCGACTCGTCCGCTATCTCGAGCGGCCGCGGCCCGCGCTCGCCGGCTGCAAGATCGGCCGGCTCGTGAGCGACCAGGCCGTCATGGACGACGTCGCCCTCGCGGCCGAGGTCCGCTCCTACTTCCGCGGGCTCGTCGACCTGGTCACCGCCGTCCTCACCGAGGACGGGCTGCCCGACGACGCCGCCCGCGACCGCGCGCTCGCCGCCGTCGCGATCGTGCAGGGCGGGTACGTCCTCGCGCGCGCCCTCGACGACCCGGACGCGATGACCGCTGCGGCGCGGGGATTCGTCGCGCTCCTCGATCCGCACCCCGCCGACCCGCCGGAGGACGCATGACCGACACCCCCGACCGCCCGTCCCTGCGCGAGCGCCTGCGCGCGCTGCCGGTGTTCGGCGCCGACCTGCCCGGCCTCGACGTCGACGCGGCGCCGGACGAGCCGAGCGCACTCTTCGTCCGCTGGCTCGAGGACGCGATCGACGCGGGTCTGCCCGCGCCGCACGCCGCGACCCTCTCGACCGCCGACGCGGGCGGCCGGGTCGACGCCCGGACGCTGATCCTCAAGGACGTCGACGGCGACGGCTGGCTCTTCGCGACGCGTGCCGACTCGCCGAAGGGCGTGGCGCTCGCGCAGAACCCGAACGCCGCGCTGACGTTCTTCTGGCGCGAGCACGGCCGCCAGGTCCGGGTGCGCGGGCCGGTCGTCCCGCTGGGACCCGAGGCGTCCGCCGCGGACTTCCTCGCCCGCTCCGACTTCTCCCGCGCCACCGCGCTCGCCGGACCGCAGAGCGCTCCGCTCGCGTCGCGGGCCGCCTACCGGACGGCGTGGGACGCCGCGCTCGCCCGGGTCCGCACCGAGCCCGACCTCGTCCTCGACGCCTGGACCGCGTACGCGCTCGAGCCGACGAGCGTCGAGTTCTGGGCCTCCACGCCGGACGGCCAGGTCCGCCTGTGCTACACCGCGTCGTCCGACGCACCGACCGACTGGACGAAGGAGCTCCTGTGGCCCTGACCGGAACCAGCCCGCTCGCCCTGCCCGACGTCGAGGAGACCCGCCGCGACGCGCGCACCGCGCTCGACGCCGTCACCACCGCGACACGGCAGCTCGACGACGCCGGCCTCGCCGGCCCGTCCGCCCTGCCCGGCTGGTCGCGCAGTCACGTGCTCGCGCACGTCACGGCGATCGGCGAGGCGATGGCCCGCCAGGCGGAGCGCGCCGCCCACGGCGAGCTCGTCGAGGTGTACGACGGCGGAGCGGCCGGCCGCGAGGCCGGCATCCAGGCGGGCGCACGCCGAACCGTCGCGGAGCACGTCGAGGCGCTCGATGCTCTGGCCGAGCGTCTCGACGCCGCGTGGCCGGGGCCGGGGTCGCCCGGGTGGGACGCTCCCGTGACCTACCGCGACGGGACCGTCGCCGACGCGCTCGTCGCCTGGTGGCGCGAGGTGCGCATCCACGCCGTCGACCTCGACGCCGGGCTCGGCCTCGACACCTGGCCGCGCACGGTCGGGCTCCACCTGCTCGACTTCCTCGGGGTGCGCCTCGGCGACGACGTCGTGGTCGAGCTCGCCGGCGAGCCCACGGCGTTCGTCGTCGGACCGACCGGCCTACGTGCCGCGGCCGAGCGCGGGGCTGCTCCACGTGCCGGTGGCCCAGCGGGAGACCACCCCAGGCTCGACGCGCGGGAGACCGTCGTCGTCCGGGGCCGCCTCACCGACGTCGCCGCCTGGCTCGCGGGCCGCACCCCGGACGTCGACCCCGTGGCCCACGCCGCCGGCGAGACCGTCCCCCTCCCCGAGATCGGCCCGTGGCCCTCCCCTTACGCGCCGCCGAGGTAGGAGGCCCACCCAACCCGACCACACGCCGTCGAACCCAAGAACCACGGTTCTACCTCGCGTGACCACGGCTCTAGCTCGCGCGACCACGGCTCTACCTCGGCGAGGAGAGGGCCGCCCCGAAGGGGAGGCCCCCTGAGCCGCTCGGGACGTTCGTCCCGGGAAAGTGTGACGCACGCCCGTGACGCACCGCACAGTTAGTGCACTCTTTCACAAGCGTAGAATCGAGGCGTGTCGAGTCGAGCGAGCAACCCCGCAAGCAGCGCAGACCAGATCGACGTAGCCCTCATCGGCGGTGGCATCATGAGTGCCACGCTGGGAGCTCTCCTCAAGGTCCTGGAGCCCTCCTGGACCGTGCGCATCTACGAGCGTCTGGACGCCGTGGCGCAGGAGTCGTCGAACCCGTGGAACAACGCCGGGACGGGTCATGCCGCCCTGTGCGAGCTGAACTACACGCCGGAGAAGCCGGACGGCTCGATCGACATCACCAAGGCGGTGAAGATCAACGAGCAGTTCGAGGTGTCGCGCGAGTTCTGGCACCACCTGCTCACGACGGGCGCCCTCCCGCAGCCCGCGAGCTTCATCTCCCGGACGCCGCACATGACGTTCGTGCGGGGCGCGGAGAACGTCGACTACCTGCGCCGCCGGTTCGAGACGCTGCGCCGGCACCCGCTGTTCAGCGAGCTCGAGTTCAGCGACGACCCCGCCGTGATCGCCGAGTGGGCGCCGCTCCTCGTCGCGGAGCGCGACGGTGACGAGCCGGTCGCGGCGACGCGCGCGACGAGCGGCACGGACGTCGACTTCGGCGCCCTCACGCAGCAGCTCGTCGACTACCTCGTCGCGAACGGCACGCAGCTCTACCTCGAGCACGAGGTGAAGAACCTCAAGAAGACGAAGGACGGCCGCTGGCGTCTGACGGTCAAGGACCGCTCGTGGAACGCCCCGAAGCGCCGCTCGACGGTCGAGGCCCGGTTCGTGTTCGTGGGTGCCGGCGGCGGCGCGCTGCCGCTGCTCCAGGCCGCGGGCATCCCCGAGGCCAAGGGCTACGGCGGCTTCCCCATCAGCGGTGAGTTCCTCCGCACGGACAACCCGGAGCTCGTCGCCCAGCACCAGGCCAAGGTCTACGGCAAGGCCGACGTCGGCTCCCCGCCGATGTCGGTGCCGCACCTGGACACGCGCGTCGTCGAGGGCAAGACGTACCTGATGTTCGGCCCGTACGCCGGGTTCAGCCCCAAGTACCTCAAGAAGGGCAAGTACCTCGGGCTTTTCACGTCGCTGCGCCTGCACAACCTGGGCTCGATGGTGGGCGCGGGCCTGAAGAACCTGGACCTCACCCAGTACCTGGTCGGCCAGCTCCTCGCGAGCCCGGAGACCAAGTTCACGGCGCTCCAGGGCTTCATGCCCACCGCGCACCCCAAGGACTGGGAGACCATCACCGCGGGCCAGCGCGTCCAGGTGATCAAGAAGGACAAGGACGGCAAGGGCGTCCTCGAGTTCGGCACCGAGGTCATCGCCGCGGGCGACGGCTCCATCGCGGGCCTGCTCGGCGCCTCCCCGGGCGCGTCGACCGCGGTCCCCGCGATGATCGACCTGCTCGAGCGCTGCTTCCCCGCCCGCTTCACCAAGTGGCGCCCCGAGCTCGCGACGATGATCCCGAGCCTCGGCCAGGCACCGTGGGAGGCGGAGGAGCTCGAGGGCCTCGACCAGCTCACGGGCGGCGCGGACGTCGACGCCGTCGGCTCGCGCGCCTGACCACGATCTGACGCCCCTCCCCCCCGACGACGGCCCGGACCTCCACGAGGTCCGGGCCGTCGCGCATCCCGGACTCCCGCTGCGGTCAGCGCGGGAGCCGCACGCGCCGCCCCGCGCGCGACGGTGCCGGCTCGACGGGCGTCGCGGGAGCCGGCGGGAACCGGCGGACGCCGTCCCGCACAGCGGGGTTCGGGACGACACGCCGCACCACGAGCTCGGCCGCGACCTCGTGCGGGTGGACCGGCTCGGGCTGCGCGTCCGCGCGGTCGGCCGCGGCCCGCAGGTCGGCATCGAGGCGCTGCGCGTCGCGGTCCCAGCGGTCGCCGTGCACCGACCGGTCGTCCCATGCGCCACCGCCCGGCCATGCGCCGTCGGACCCCGCGGGGAACCACGGCCGCGCAGGGTCCTCGCGCCGCACCGCGAGCGCCGCGACGGTCGGGCCGACGACGAGGAGAAGAACCACCACACCCCAGAAGATGTCCATGCCTCCACCCTGTCGTCGCACGGACGGGCCGACGAGTGGCAGGACTGACACCTCTCGACAAGATCCCGCCACGCGCGTAGCGTGCCGTGCATGGTGCGCTCCGTCGCGGCCGTCGTGTGCGACGGCCTGGCCCCGTTCGAGTTCGGCGTCGTGTGCGAGGTCTTCGGCCTCGACCGCAGCGACGACGGCGTCCCGGCGTTCGACTTCCGCGTGTGCGGGCCGGTCGCCGGGCGGCCCGTGCGCACGTCGGTCGGCGCCCAGGTGGTCCCCGAGCACGGGCTCGACGCCACGGACGACGTCGACCTCCTCGTCGTCCCGGCGATCCGCATCGGCTCCCACTACCCGCCCGAGGTGCTGGACGCCGTCCGGCGCGCGTCCGCTCGCGGCGCGCTGCTGCTCAGCGTGTGCTCGGGGGTCTTCCTCCTCGCCGCGGCCGGCGTGATCGAGGGGCGTCGGGTCACGACCCACTGGATGCACGCCGACGAGCTGCGCCGCCGGTACCCGAGCCTTGACATCGACCCGGACGTGCTGTTCGTCGACGACGGGAACCTCGTCACGAGCGCCGGGACGGCGGCGGGCATCGACGCGTGCCTGCACCTCGTGCGGCGCGAGCTCGGGGCCAAGGTCGCGAACACGATCGCGCGGCGCATGGTCGTGCCGCCCCAGCGCGAGGGCGGGCAGCGCCAGTTCATCGAGCGCCCGGTCCCGGAGTGCGAGGAGGACTCGTTCGCCGAGCTGCTGGAGTGGATGACCGAGCACCTCGACGAGCCGCTCACGGTGCGGGACCTGGCGCGCCGCGCGCACACGTCGGAGCGCACGTTCGCGCGCTCGTTCGTCGCCCAGACGGGCACGACGCCGCTCGCGTGGCTCACGTCGCAGCGCGTCACGCACGCGCAGTCCTTGCTCGAGGAGTCGACGCTGGACCTGGAGGAGGTCGCGCGGCGCTGCGGGTTCGGGTCCGCGGCGCTCCTGCGCCACCACTTCCGGCGCGCGGTCGGCATCACGCCGACGGAGTACCGCCAGACGTTCCGCTTCGCCGCCTGACGACCCGGGGCGGCGACGCCCGCGACGCTCCTTCGCGAGTCCTTCACCTGCCGTGCGCGTGCGAGCAACCTACGGTCCCGTAGGGTGGGGCCATCTGCACCACGAGCGTCCGCTCACCTCCGCGGCTGGGAAGTCGACACCGACAGCCTGCGAGGACACATGACCTCTGCCGCAGTGCGCCCGGGCTTCCGGGCCACCCGCCCCCGCACCGACGAGCCGGGCGCCGTCACGAGCACGTACAGCGCGCTGTCGCGCACCGTGCGCGACGCCGGCCTGCTCCACCGTACCCACGGCTACTACCTGTGGACCCTCGCGGTGCTCGCCCTCGCGCTCGGCGGTGCCGTCGCCGGGTTCGTGCTGCTCGGCGACTCGTGGTTCCAGCTCCTCGTCGCCGGCGCGCTCGGCCTGATCTTCACCCAGTTCGCGTTCGTCGCGCACGAGGCGTCCCACCGGCAGGTCTTCGCCTCCGGCCCGGCGAACGACCGCCTGGGGCGCATCCTCGCCAACGGCGTGGTGGGGATCAGCCACTCGTGGTGGATGAACAAGCACACCCGCCACCACGCCAACCCGAACCAGCGCGGCAAGGACCCGGACATCGCCCCCGACGTCGTCGTCTTCCTCGACGACGACGCGGCCGCCGCGAAGGGCCTCCGCTCCGTGATCAACCGCTACCAGGGATGGCTGTTCTTCCCGCTGCTCACGCTGGAGGGCCTGAACCTGCACGTCCAGGCGTACCGCTCGCTCCTCGCGGGCGGCCGGGCGCGCGGCAACCTCCGCACCCGGGTCGTCGAGCTCGTGATCCTCACCCTGCGCCTGTCGCTCTACGTCGGCGCCGTCTTCTGGTTCCTGCCGCTCGGCATGGCGGCCGCCTTCCTCGGCGTCCAGCTCGCCGTCTTCGGCGTCTACATGGGGGCGTCGTTCGCGCCGAACCACAAGGGCATGGCGATCATCCCCGAGAACACGAGGATCGACTTCCTCTCGAAGCAGGTCCTGACGTCGCGCAACATCCGCGGCGGCTGGTGGATGAACACCCTCATGGGCGGGCTCAACTTCCAGATCGAGCACCACCTGTTCCCGAGCATGCCGCGCCCTCATCTCGCGCGGGCGCGCGAGATCGTGCGCGAGCACTGCGCGAACCTCGGCCTGCCCTACACGGAGACGAGCCTCGTGCAGTCCTACGGCATCGTCGTGCGGTACCTCAACCGCGTCGGGCTCTCCGCACGCGACCCGTTCGACTGCCCGATGTTCCGCCAGCTCCGCAAGGTCTGACGGATCAGGCGGACGCCGCGTGCCCGTGCCGCCAGTACCCGACGAAGTCGACGTGCGCCTTGGGCACGCCGCGGTCGTTGACGAGGTGGCGACGCACGCCCGTCGCGAGCGCCGACTCCCCCACCGCGTACGCGTAGACCGGCGCGGACGGCAGGTCGGCCGACCGCACGGCCTCGAGCGCCAGCGTGCCGGGCAGGAGCTCGTGCGGGTCGGTGCCCGCGGGCGCTGCGCCCTCGCGCACGACCCAGCGGAGCTCGACACCCGCCGGCACGCGGAACTCCTGCGCGTCCGCCGCCTCGGGGATCTCGACGATCGCGAGGCCGCGCGCGTCGTCGGGCAGGGACTCGCAGATGCCCGCGACGGCCGGTAGCCCGGTCTCGTCGGCGACGACGAGCGTCCAGTCGTGCGGGACCCGCGGGTTGTAGCCGACGCCCTGGTCGAGCACGCCGACCCGGTCACCCGGCTGCGCGGACAGTGCGAACGACGACGCGGGCCCGGCGTCGCCGTGGACGACGAAGTCGACGTCGAGCTCGCGCAGGTCGGGCCGGGCCGCACGCACCGTGTAGTTGCGCACCCAGGGCCGGCGCGCCTTGGGCGTGGCGAGGTACTGGACGTACCACATGCCCGACGTGCGCGTCGGCAGGCGGAGGGAGTCCTGGTCGTCGCGGGCCAGGAAGAGCCGGAACCACTGGTCGAAGCCCATCGGCGTGAAGAGCTCCATGTCGTCCCCGCCGAGCGTCACCCGCACGACGTTGGGGCTCACCCGCTTGCTCCCGACGACGCTCAGCGTGACGACGTGGGCGTCGGCGGGCTTGACCGTCTTGAAGGTGGCCACCGGTGCTCCTCGGGGTGCGGCCCGGCGAGCCGGGCGGACGACGGCCCCGCGAGCGCGGAACCCAGGCAAGGCTAGCCTCACCTTCCTACCGACGTCGATGTGGTCGATCCCACATCCGGTGCGCCCCTCCCCCGTCCGAGGGCGTCGCGAGCCGGTGTCATGCTCGGGGCGTGGAACTCCCCGTCGCCTGGTCCGTCGTCCTGCTCGTCACGGCCACGTGGAACCTGCTCATCTGGCCGCGCTTCCTCCAGCGCGTCGCCAAGGACCCTCGCGCGCGCGACGCCGACGGGCGCGCCACGCGCTTCCTCACGGTGCACGTCGCGCTCATCGCCGTCTCCCTGCTCCTGGCCGTGGCGGTCGGGGTGCTCGGCATCCTCACGCTCGTCTGAGCCCGGCCAGCCGCTCCGGGTTCCGGAAGAGCAGGACGCGCGCGACGCGCTCGCCGTCGTACTCGACGGTCGCGGCCATGGCGGGCGCCCCGCCGACGGTCCACACGCCGCCCAGCGCGCCGTTCACGAGCGCGGGCTCGAAGGCCATCGCCGTCGTCTCGGGCTTCGCCGAGAGCCCCACGAGCATGCGCGCCACCTTGTCCGCGCCCGCGACGGGCCGCAGGGCCGCACGCGCCTTGCCGCCGCCGTCGCTCACCACGACGACGTCCGGCGCGAGGATCTCGACGAGCGCGGCGGTGTCGCCCGTGGCGCAAGCGGCCATGAATCGCTCGACCGCGGCGCGCTGCGCGTCGTCGGGCGGGGTGAACCGCGGTCGCCGCGCGCGCACGTGCTCGCGCGCGCGGTGCGCCGTCTGGCGCACCGCGTCGGGAGCGCGGTCGAGCGCTTCGGCGATCTCCTCGTAGGGGGCGTCGAACACCTCGCGCAGCACGAACACGGCGCGCTCGAGCGGGCTCAGCGTCTCCAGCACGACGAGCAGCGCCATCGACACGTCCTCCGCGCGCTCGACCTGCAGCGCGGCGTCCGGCGTCGTGAGGAGCGGGTCCGGGAGCCACTGCCCCACGTACGTCTCGCGGCGCCCGCGCAGCGCGCGCAACCGGTCGAGCGCGAGCCGGGTCGTGACGCGCACGAGGTAGGCGCGCGGGTCCAGGACGCCGGACCGGTCCGCCGACGACCAGCGCAGCCAGGCCTCCTGGACCACGTCCTCGGCGTCCGCGGCGGAGCCCGTCATCTCGTACGCGACCGTGAAGAGCAGGCGACGGTGCGTCGCGAACGGCTCGAGGGTCGCCTCGGACGGCGGGGTGGTGTCGTCGCTCACTCCGCCAGCCTGCCCGCCGTCCCCGCCGCGCGCAGCCCGCCGGCGAGCGGGACCTCGCACCGGTCGCTGAAGCCCTGGCTGGACAGGCCGAGGGCCGCGTTGACCCGGCTGCGCAGGTTCTCGAGCGCGACGAGGGCGGTGAGCTCCACGAACGCGGCCTCTCCCAGGTCGTCGACCAGCGCCGCGGCGAGCTCGTCGCTCACGGTGGGCGGTGTGGCCGTGGCAGCCTCGGCGTACTCGAGCACGCGCCGCTCACCTGCGGTGTAGGCGTCGCTGTCGCGCCACCCGGGCACGTCGTGCAGCTTGCGGGGGTCGACGGCGCCGTGCTCGGACTCCCAGTAGCCGAAGTCGACGCACCAGGAGCAGCCGATCCGTACCGCCGTCGCCATGACGGCGAGCGCCGCGAGCGTCGGGTCGAGAGTCCGCCAGCGCGCGACGCCCGCCTCGAGGAGGCAGTAGGCGGTCGCGACGCGCGGGTTGTGCCCGGCCGCCGCGAGCGGCTGGAGCACGGCGCCGTAGCGCCGCCGCGAGAGCGTGGCGAGCGTGCGGTTGAGCAGGGTCCGGGGCGGGTCGAGCGAGATGCGGGCCACGAGGGCCCCCTTCCGTCAGCCGGCGCGGCACGCGCCGGTCGAGCGATCGGTCGACCATCCAGACGCGGGCCGGCACGCGCGCGTGACATCGGCGCGCGTGACGTGCGTCACGAACGACGGGGCCGCTTCCCGTCGCCACGCTCGGACGCGTCGGGCGGAACGCGCACGGCCTTGTGCCCGGCACGCGGCCGCACGAGGTTCGCGAGCGGCGAGTAGCGCGGCACCCACCGTGCGAGCGCTGCGGCGGACCCCGCACCGAGGAGCGACGTCGCCCAGACGCCCGCCGCGAGCGACCCCAGCGCGGCGCCCGCCGAGAGCACGAGGGGGCCCAGCGCGTCGCCTGTGTCCTGGAACAGCCGCCACACGCTGAGGAAGGTCGGGCGCACGGCCGGGGGTGCGACGTCGGCTCCCAGCGTCATGACGATGCCCGACCCCATCCCGTTGCCGACCCCGAGCAGCGCCGCGACGACGGTCACCGCTCCCACCGTGTGGGCGAAGGGCAGGAGCGCGAGCCCGGCGGCCATGGTGAGCATCGACGGTACCGCGACCCACAGCCGCCCGAACCGGTCCATGACCTTGCCCGCCGGGTAGAACAGCAGCATGTCGAGCGCGCCGGAGACGCCGAACACGAGCGACGTCACCTCCGCGTCCAGCCCGAGGTGCTCGCCCCAGAGCGGGATGACGGTCTGGCGCGCGCCGCGCACGGCGCTCACGAGCAGGATCGCGACGCCGAGCGTCGCGAAGAGGCGCCGGTGGTCGCGGGCCACCCCGGCGATGGTCGCCCGCGGTCCCCCCGCGGGACCGCCGCGACGCGACCGCACGCGGCCGGGCTCGTCCAGCGCCGTCGGCTCCGGGCGCACGACGGCGAGCACCGCCACCGCGACCAGCGCGGCCGCGGCGCCGAGCCAGTAGGCGCCCCGGACGTCCGTCGCGGCGATGACGGCGGCCCCCGCGAACGGGCCGAGGAACAGCCCGATGCGGTGCACGCCCGCGAGCGTGGAGAGGACTCGGGCCCGCCGCAGCGGCGGGGTGATCTCGGTGAGGTAGGCCTGCCGGGCGAGGTTGAAGACGGCGGTCGACGCCCCCAGGGCGAGGACGCCCGCCGCCAGTCCGCCGAGGCTCGGGCTCAGCGCGATCGTCGCGAACGCGGCGACGGCGACGCCACCCGCGAGCAGCATGGCCGCCCGGTCGCCGATCCGTTGCGCGAGCGCCCCGGCCGGGAGGTCGAACAGGATCTTGCCGATCGGGACGAGCGCGGCGACGAGCCCCGCGACGGTGAGGCTCGCGCCGCGCCCGGTCGCGGTCACGGCGACGACCGGGAGCATCGCCCCGACGCCGATCTCCAGGAAGAGCGTCGGGACGAACGCGCCGAGGACGACGCTGCGGAGCGGGAAGAGCGGCGCGTCGGTGCCCGCGGGGGCGGTCACCGCACCTCCGCCACGACCTCGACGCCCGACCGCTCGCCGTCGGGTCGCGCGACCTCGACGCCCCGGCACGCGGGCGCGTCGGCGAGAAGCTCGAGGAGCTGGGGCGCCGCGGAGGCCCCGCTGTCCCAGCGTCCGGTCACGACGGAGACGACCCAGCTGGGCGCGCCGGCCTCGGGCAGCGCGAGCGTGACGAGGCGCTCCGCCTGAGGCTTCGCCGCGACGTGACGCGGGACGAGCGCGATCCCGAGGCCCCGGTCGACGAGCTCGAGGAGCGTGTGCACGTCGTTGACCGAGCACCGCACGCGCCGGTGGACGCCGTGCGCCGCGCACGTCGCGTCGTTGACGGGACGCGCGCCCCACGACGGGTCGAAGTCGACGAACTCCTGGCCGGACAGGTCCGACCAGTCCACCCGCCCGCGCGCGGCGAGCGGGTGCTCCGGGGCGCACACGAGCACGAGCGGCTCGCTGCCCAGCACCGTCTGCGACAGCGACCCCAGGTGCTCGGTGGTCGCGACGAACGCGACGTCCAGCTCGCCCTCGCGCACACGCGCGAGGAGATCGTGCGAGCCGGCCTGCGCGAACTGGATCTCGACCTGCGGGTAGCGGCGGTGGAAGCGCTCGAGCAGCGTGGTGACGTCGAGGACGCCGAGGCACTGCTCCGAGCCGACGCGCAAAGAGCCGGACAGCGCGCGGGTCGCGCGGACCACCGCGTCGCGACCGGCGGCCGCCTGCGCGAGCATGGAGCGTGCGTGCGGCAGCAGCGCCAGGCCCGCCTCGGTGGGCTCGACGCGGCGCGTCGTGCGCGTGAACAGGCTCGCGCCGAGCTCCTCCTCGAGGCTGCGGACCGCGGCGGACAGGCCCGACTGGGAGACGCCGACGAGCTGTGCCGCGCGGGTGAACTGGCGCTCGTCCGCGAGCGCGACGAGGTACTCCATCTGCCGCAGATCCATTGATGACTCACTCTTCTGTATGTGACAACTGCTAGTCGTTGGACTTCTAGGTTAACGGTTCCTACGCTCGGGACGTCCGGCCGTGACGGCCCGCACGCCGTAGTCCTGGCCGGCGACGACCCTTTCTGTCCTCCGACCCGCGAGGGAGACCTCATGCAGCAGCGCACTCTCGGATCCCGGACGGTCTCCGCGATCGGCCTCGGCGGCATGCCGATGTCGATCGAGGGCCGTCCGGACGAGGCCCGGTCCGTCGCGACGATCCACGCCGCGCTCGACGCCGGCGTCACGCTGATCGACACGGCCGACGCCTACCACCTGCACGCCGACGAGGTCGGCCACAACGAGGAGCTCATCGCCCGCGCGCTGCGCTCCTACGGCGGCGACGCGTCCGACGTCCTCGTCGCGACCAAGGGCGGCCACCTGCGCCCGGGCGACGGTACCTGGACCCGCAACGGCGACCCGGCCTACCTCAAGCAGGCCGCGAAGGAGTCCGCACGTCGGCTCGGCGTCGACGCCATCGGGCTGTACCAGTTCCACCGCCCCGACCCCGAGGTCCCCTACGCCGACTCGGTCGGCGCGCTCGTCGAGCTGCTCGACGAGGGCGTGATCCAGCAGGCCGGGATCTCGAACGCGGACGTCGACCAGATCGACCTCGCGCACGAGCTCCTCGGCGGCCGCCTCGCGTCCGTCCAGAACCAGTTCTCGCCGCGCTTCCGCTCGAGCCAGGGCGAGCTCGAGCACTGCGCGGCGCTGGGCGTCGCGTTCCTGCCGTGGAGCCCGCTCGGCGGGATCGCCAACGCCGCGGAGCTCGGCGCACGCCACGCCGTCTTCCAGGACGTCGCCGACGCCCACGGCGTGAGCGCCTACCAGGTCACGCTCGCGTGGGAGCTCGCGCTCGCGCCCGTCGTGATCCCCATCCCCGGCGCCTCGCGACCCGCGTCGATCCTCGACTCGGCGGCCGCGGCCGACCTGACCCTGTCCCCGGAGGAGGTCGCGCGGCTCTCCGCCGCGTGACGCCCCCGTCGACGACCCACCCCGCGAAGGAGCTCCACCCGTGAAGACCTTCACCCTGCCCGGCACCGACCTCGTCGTCCCGAACGTCGTGCTCGGCCTCATGCGCATCCAGGACAAGACCGACGACGAGGTCCGCGCGCTCGTACGCACGGCGCGCGACGCCGGCATCACGTTCCTCGACCACGCCGACGTCTACGGCACCGACCTGCACGGCTGCGAGCGCCGGTTCGCCGAGGCCCTCGACCTCTCCCCCGCCGAGCGTGGGGAGTGGGTCATCCAGTCCAAGGCCGGGATCGTGCCCGAGGGGCCGTACTTCGACTTCTCCTACGACCACCTCGTCGCGTCGGTCGAGGGCTCGCTCGACGCGCTGCGCACGGACTACCTCGACATCCTCCTGCTGCACCGGCCCGACGCCCTCGTCGAGCCCGAGGAGGTCGCGCGCGCGTTCGCCGACCTGCACGCCGCGGGCAAGGTGCGCGCGTTCGGGGTCTCGAACCACACGCCGGGGCAGATCGAGCTGTTGCGCCGGTACGTCGACCAGCCGATCGTGGCGAACCAGCTCCAGCTCTCCATCACGCACGCGCCGATCGTCGCGCAGGGGGTCGCGGCGAACATGCAGGGCCTGGACCAGTCGATCAGCCGCGACAGCGGGATCGTCGACTACTGCCGCCTGCACGACATCACGGTCCAGGCGTGGTCGCCGTTCCAGGCGGGGTTCTTCACCGGCGTCTTCCTGGGCTCGGAGAAGTACCCCGAACTCAACGCCGTGATCGACCGGCTCGCCGCGCGCTACGGCGTGCCCCCGATCGCGATCGCGACCGCGTGGATCACGCGCCACCCGGCGCGGATGCAGGTCGTGCTCGGCACGACGAGCCCGGAGCGCGTGTCGGGCGCGGCCCTCGGCTCGGACGTGCCGCTCACGCGCGCCGAGTGGTACGAGCTGTTCCGCGCCGCGGGCCACACCGTCCCGTGACGGCCGCGCCCGGACGCTGGTGTCGGAGGTCACGCACCGGTCGTCCGGGCCGCCCCACGGGGCGGTCTAGGCTCGTCCCGTGGCGACCTTCTCGGCAGTGACCCGGCAGCACATCCTCCAGGCGATCGCGGACTGGGACGACCGCGGCCGGGACGCCTTCCTCGGGGTCTACGGGTTCACCGCGAGCCCCGGAGCTCCCTTGCTCCACGAGGACCGCGCGTACGACGCCCAGGCGATCCTCGGCGTCGCACACCGGTACGCGACCGGCCGCGTCGCGACGGCCGAGGAGTTCCGCAACAGCCCCGTGGGCGTCGCGGACCTGCTGCGCAAGCGCGGCTTCGACGTGCCGGGCGCGGCGCCCGCAGCGCCGGCACCCGCGCGCCGGACCGCGGCGAAGGCCGCGACCGCGCCCCGCACCCCCCGGCGCACGACGACGCCGCGCGCCTCGGAGCCCGAGAAGCCGCCGGCTGTGTGCCCCACGTGCTTCACGGTGCTGCCCGCGACGGGCGTCTGCGACGACTGCGGCTGATCGGGGCTCCGCGCGCACGACGAGGGGCGCCGTCCGGACGGACGGCGCCCCTCGTCGTGCGTGCCTCGCGGGAGGCCGTGGGCGACCGGGTCAGTTGACCTCGGACGGGTGCGCGCTCACGCGGCCCGAGCCGTCGCCGGTGTCGAGCGCGTCGATCGCCGCGACCTCGTCGGCCGTGAGCTCGAACCCGAAGAGGTCGAAGTTCTCCGCCATGCGCTCCTTGCGCGACGACTTGGGGAAGACGATGAACCCACGCTGCAGGTGCCAGCGCAGGACCGCCTGGGCCGGCGTCACGCCGTGCGCGGTCGCGGCGTCGACGACGGCCTGCCGCTCGAACAGCGGGTACTTGCCCTGGCCGAGCGGGCCCCACGCCTCGATCTTCATGCCGTTCGCGTCCGCCCAGGCGAGCACGTCGCGCTGCTGGTAGGCCGGGTGCAGCTCGATCTGGTCGACGGCGGGGACGACGCCCGTGTCCGCGACGATCCGGTCGAGGTGCTCGGGCAGGTGGTTGGAGACGCCGATCGAGCGTGCCAGGCCGGCGTCGCGGATCTCGATGAGCTTGGCCCACGCGTTCGTGTACTGGTCCTGGGCGGGCGCCGGCCAGTGCGTGAGGTACAGGTCGACGAACTCGAGGCCGAGCTTGTCCAGGCTCTCGCGGATCGCGTCGTGCGGCTGCTCGCCGGACTGACGGTCGTTCCAGAGCTTGGTGGTGACGAAGAGCTCGTCGCGCGGGACGCCGCTCTTCGCGATCGCGGCGCCGACGCCCTCCTCGTTGCGGTAGATCGCGGCCGTGTCGATGTGGCGGTAGCCGACCTCGAGGGCCTCGCTCACGGCCTTCTCCGCCTCGTCCGGTGGGACGAGGAAGACGCCGAAGCCGAGCTGCGGGATGGTGTGACCGGAGTTGAGCGTCACGGTCGGGACAGAGGGAACGGTCATGTCCTCCAGCCTAGGAAGCGGCCGTCCATGCGTCCAACGACTGCGGGGCATGCGACTCAGCGCTCGCGCTCATGAGTAGTCCCGACCGCCGCCTGGAATGTCCGACTGGACTTCCCAGATAACAGTTTGGTTACACTGGCGCGGTCCTGCCCTCGACGAACCGGAGCGCACCATGTCCCGAGGCCGCCACAGCGCAGCCCCCGCAGCGCCCGTGCGCTCCCTCCGGCTCCCCGCCCTGCCGTCGTTCCCGACGCTCCCGGCGCGCGCCCTCAAGCTCCCGGCGCTCGCACTCGTCGGGCTGCTCGGCGCAGGCGTGGTCGGCGCGGGTCCCCAGCCCGCCGAGGGGAACCCCGACCTCGCACCGCTGAGCGTCGAGCCCGAGTCCGGGTCGGCCCTGGAGCGCGGCACGGGCGCCGCCAGCCGCTCCGCCGAGCGCGCCGCTCCCCCGGCGGCGACCCAGGAGTCCCCGCTCGTGGAGACCGCGGCGAAGATCACCGTGGTCCCCGCCGCCGAGGTCGCCCCGCCGGCCCCCGTCCTCCCTGTCGTCACCGGCCAGCTCTGGACCACCGACGCCGTCAACGTCCGCACCGGGCCGTCGGCCGACGCCGCCCGCGTCGCGACCGCCGGGTTCGCCACGGCCGTCGACGTCACGGGCGCCACCGAGGGCGAGTGGAGCCAGGTCGTCTGGGACGGCGCGGCGGCCTGGATCAAGTCGAGCTTTCTCGCGGACTCCCAGCCCGAGGCACCGACGGCGACGGCCGCGAGCGGCGGCGGGTCGAGCGCGAGCGGGATCTCCGACGCCGCGTGCGCGGTGAGCTCCGGGATCGAGTCGTCGCTCCAGCCCAACGCCCGCGCGGTGTACCGCGCGGTGTGCGCGATCTTCCCGCAGGTGACGTCCTACGGCGGGATCCGGCCGGGCGACAGCGGCGACCACGGCACCGGCCGCGCCGTGGACATCATGATCACGGGCGAGACGGGCTGGGAGATCGCCCGCTACCTCCAGGCCAACGCCGGGGCGCTGGGGATCACCTACCTCATCTACCAGCAGAAGATCTGGATGGCCGGAGACCCCGCGAGCGCGTGGTCCGGCATGGAGGACCGCGGCGGTGCGACCGCCAACCACTTCGACCACGTGCACGTCAGCACGTCGTAGGTCGCCATCGCCCGTCACGGCACGAGGTCGGAGAACAGCCTCCTGCCCAGCCTTTCCACGTCCGACCCGTCCCGGGTCAGGCCCACGTAGCCGCTGCGCTCGACGACGAAGACGTCGGACGGTACCGCGGCCGTCGGTCGCGACACCCAGGAGCGTTCGTGGCGGAGCACGACCACCTGGACGCCGTCCGCGACCAGCCGCAGCACGACGTCGACGAGCCCGGGGTGCGGCAGAGCCGGACAAGGCCGTCCTCGTCGGATCGTCGTGGTGCTCGGAGCGCCCCGCTCCGCGGTGTCGGCCGCGAGCCGGACGGCTGACCCTACCGAGCCGGGCCCCTCGCCTCCGAGGCGAGCGTGAAGACGACGAAAGCGGGGCGCCGATGAACGACGCCCCGCTTCAATCCGGTGGAGCTGAGGGGACTCGAACCCCTGACCCCCTGCATGCCATGCAGGTGCGCTACCAGCTGCGCCACAGCCCCGTGGATCTGCGAAGACCCTGGTCAAACAGTGGATGAACACTCCCCCGGCCGGTTTCCCGTCCTGCGGAGCGTCGCTAGTCTACGCAGAAACCGGCTCCAGATTCCAATCCGGTCCCGCGTTCCACTCGTCGAGCGGGAACCCGGCACCCACGTTGTGCGCCACGAGGCGCCACGCGGGCGTCGCGGCGGGCGCGGAGCGGTGCAGGTGGGACCAGTGGACGTTGTGCAGCCCGGAGATCCCGCGCCAGCCCTCCGGGTCCAGCCCGAGCAGCGCGGTGACGGCGAGCGTGATCGCGGCGCCGTGAGAGACGACGACGAGGGTGTCGTCCTTCTCGAGGGACTCGACGTGCTCGGTGACGGCCTCGACGAGGCGTGCGGCCACGGCGGCCTTGGTCTCGGCGCCTGCGCGCGTGGGCTCCTCGCCCCGACGCCACGCCGCGTACTCCTCGGGCCAGCGCTCGGCGATCTCCGTGCCCGTCAGGCCCTCCCACTCCCCGAACCCGCGCTCGCGCAGCCGCGGGTCGAGCAGGACGTCCGCGCCGATCGCGCCCGCGTACGCGCGCGCGGTGTCCGCGGCGCGCACGAGGTCGGACGCGACGACGCGCGTCGCGCGGTGCGCGCTCGCGAGCGCCTTGGCGCCGTGCTCGGCCTGCCACTGCCCGACGCCGTCGAGCGGGATGTCGACCTGGCCCTGCAGGCGCATCGCGGCGTTGTACGCCGTCCGGCCGTGGCGCAGGAGGACGAGCGTTCCGGCGCTCACGCCAGGGGCTCCCCCGAGAGCCGGATGGCACCGTCGCCGCGGGCCGTGTCGTCGGCGGTGCCGTCGCCGCCCCGGGCGTCCTCGGGGAGCTCGACGACGGGGCAGTCCTTCCAGAGCCGCTCGAGCGCGTAGTAGACGCGATCCTCGGCGTGCTGCACGTGCACGACGACATCGCCGAAGTCGAGCAGGACCCAGCGCGCCTCCTGCTTGCCCTCGCGGCGGATCGGCTTGGACCCCGCCTTGTACATCGCCTCCTCGACCGCGTCGACGATCGCCGAGACCTGGCGTTCGCTCGACCCGGACGCGATGAGGAACACGTCCGTGAGGACGAGCTGCTCGCTCACGTCGAGCGCGATGATCTCCTCGGCCTTGCGGTCGGACGCCGCCCGCGCCGCGATGACGGCGAGCTCTACGGCTCGTTCGGTGGCAGTCACGTGTCTCCGTTCGTGGTGCGGCCGCTCAGCGGCCGGTGTCGAGGGTGCCGGGGTCGTCCCACGTCGACACGGCGGTCGCCGACGCGCTCGTGTCCTCGGTGGCGACACCGGGGTCGTCGCGGGACACGAGCGTCCACACGAGCAGGCCGAGGACGAACGCGACGGCGACGAGGATGAGGTAGTGCAGCCACATGTACGACGGGCCGCGCGGCTCGTCGTCGAGGTCGTCGTCCGCCTCGTCGTCGAGCTCGTCGGCGCGGGCGCGCACGCGCGGGAAGAGGTCGTCGGACGGGCCGCTCGCGGCGGCGGGGGCCGCGGCCGACGCCTCGCGCACCCCGCCGAAGGGAGAGGCGGGCTCGCGGCCCGCGCTGGCCGGCTCGGGCGCCGACCCGGACGTGATCGCCGACCACGGGAGCGCGGCCCCCGGAGCCTCGGCGGGCGCGGCCGGAGCCGCGGGTCGTGGGGCAGCCGGCGTACGCTCGGGCGCCGACGCCGAGGTCGCGCCCCACGGCGAGGAGGCCGGTGCGGGAGCCGGCGTGGCGGGAGGCGCGGCAGGTGCTGCCGCCGGAGCCGAGAAGGCCGACAGCCGTTGCGGCTGGGCGGGCGGTGCCTCGGGCGCTCCGACCCGGCCCACCGGCGCGGAGCCGAACCCGCCCACGGGGGCGGACGGCGTCGGGGGCCGGACGGGACCGGTGGCGCCCGGCGCGACAGGCCGCGGAGCGCCCGCCGGGGGGCGAGCGCTCGTGCGCGTCGGCACGACGGGGGTCGGGGTCGGCGGGCGGATCGCGACGCGCTCCGCGGTCTCCTGCACCGGGGTGAGGCGGCCGGTCTCGTCGAGGCCGCGCATGCCGCCGGAGGCGGCCGGCGGGCGGACGACGGAGGGCTGCGACGGGTAGTCGGTCGGGCCCGTCGTCTCTCGCAGGGCGCGACGCGACGGGGGCGGGGTCGCCGGCGCGGCCGGGCGCGACGGGGCGGGTTGCTGCCACCCGCCGGCGCCCGGCGCCGGGGCGGCCGGAGGCGTGCCGGGCTGCGCGGACCGCTCGGCCGCGGCCGCCTGCTCGCGCTCGCGTATCTCGCGCCGCGTGAGAGGGCGGACGGGCTGCATGTTGCCGTTGTCACTCATCGTGCTGACCTCGATACAAACCGTGCTTGGCGATGTACTGGACCACGCCGTCCGGAACCAGGTACCACACCGGCTGGCCCGCCTCCGCACGCCGACGGCAGTCCGTCGACGAGATGGCGAGGGCCGGGACCTCGAGCGTGGTGACCACGCCCGGAGGCAGACCCTCGACGCTCAGGCGGTGACCCGGGCGGGAGACAGCCACGAAGTGTGCCATCTTCCACAGCTCGTCGGCATCCTTCCAGGTCAGGATCTGCTCGATCGCGTCCGCACCCGTGATGAAGAACAGCTCCGCGTCCGGACGTGCGGCCCGCAGGTCGCGCAGCGTGTCGACGGTGAAGGTCAGTCCCGGCCGGTCGACGTCGACCCGGCTCACCGTGAACCGCGGGTTCGAGGCGGTCGCGATGACCGTCATGAGGTACCGGTGCTCGGCCGGGCTGACGTTCTGGTGCTGCTTGAACGACGGCTTGCCCGTGGGGACGAACACGACCTCGTCGAGGTCGAACCGCGCCGCGGCCTCGCTCGCCGCGACGAGGTGGCCGTGGTGGATGGGGTCGAACGTGCCACCCATCACCCCCAGGCGGGGACGGCGCGGGCTCATCGGCGCGTCATCGGTCGCGGGCGCTTCCGTCGTTCGCTACCGGTCAGTGCCGCGTGCCGACGCTGCGGAACGCGTAGGTCACGAGCAGCAGGGCCACGAGCCCGCCGAACCCCAGCAGCCCGTAGGCGAGCGGCGGGATGGGCAGGTGCGACGCGGCCTCGGCGCCTTCCTCGGCGGCCAGCACGACGGCTGAGATCACGACGTCCTCCTCGAAGGTCGTCCCCGGGATCGTCGGCGTCGTGCCGCGGTCCGGGGTGGTGCGGTGGATCGGAACGCCCGCCGGGACCGGCCCGACGGCGGACCGGACGGGCTCCGGTCGCCGACCAGTCTCTCACGACCACCCGGCGGCCTGGTCCGGCACGTACCAGGTACGTGCCGACGAACCGCGGGTCACGGACGGACGTGACCGTCGCCGTGCACGACCCACTTCGTCGTCGTGAGCTCCGCGAGACCCATGGGGCCGCGCGCGTGGAGCTTCTGCGTCGAGATGCCGATCTCCGCGCCGAGGCCGAACTGGCCGCCGTCCGTGAACCGCGTCGAGGCGTTGACCATGATCGCGGCCGAGTCGAGCTCCGCGACGAACCGCTCCGAGGAGGCGAGGTCGCGCGTGACGATCGCCTCGGTGTGCCCGGACGTCCATGTGCGCACGTGCTCGATCGCGGCGTCGAGGTCGTCGACGACGCGCACCGCGATCTCGGGCGCGAGGTACTCGGTCGCCCAGTCCTCGTCGGTGGCCGCGAGCACCTCCGTGCCCTCGGGCGCGAGGTCGGCCGTGCGGTCGTCGCCGTGCACCACGACGCCGGCCGCGGTGAGCGCGGCGAGGGCGGCGGGCAGGAAGTCCGGTGCGGCGTCCGCGTGGACCAGGAGCGTCTCCGCGGCGTTGCACACGCCCACGCGCTGCGTCTTGGCGTTGAGCAGGATCTCGAGCGCCATGGCCCGGTCCGCGCTCGCGTCGACGTACACGTGGACGTTGCCGACCCCCGTCTCGATGACGGGGACGGTCGACTCGCGGACCACGGTGCGGATGAGGTCGGCCCCTCCGCGCGGCACCAGCACGTCCACGAGCCCGCGCGCGTGCATGAGCGCGACGGCGCCCGGCCGCCCGTACCGGTCGATCGACTGCACGAGGTCGCCGGGCAGGCCCTGCGCCTCGAGCGCGCGCGCGAGCACGCCCACGATCACCTCGTTCGAGCTCGCCGCCGCGGACCCGCCGCGCAGGATCACGGCGTTGCCGCTCTTCAGCGCGAGCCCCGCGGCGTCGACCGTGACGTTGGGCCGCGCCTCGTAGATCATGCCGACGACGCCCATGGGCACGCGCAGCTGGCGCAGGCGCAGCCCGTTCGGCAGCGTCGAGCCGCGCACGACCTCCCCCACCGGGTCCGGCAGCCCCGCGAGGTCGCGCAGCGCGGCGGCGATCGCGGAGATGCGCGGGCCGTCGAGCGCGAGCCGGTCGAGCAGCCCCTCGCTCATGCCGTTCGCGCGCTCGCGCTCGAGGTCGACGGCGTTCGCGGCCACGATCTCGTCCGTCGCCGCGACGAGCGCGTCGGCGAGCGCGCGGAGGGCGGCGTCCTTGGTCGCACGCGTGGCGGTCGCCAGCGTGCGCGAGGCGACCTTGGCACGGCGCGCGACGTCCTCGACGGCGGTCGCGACGTCGGTACCCGTGCCGGCTGCGGCCGGACCGGCGGGCTGGGGCTCGGTGGCGCCCGCGACGACGGGCGCGTCCTCGGTGGTGGTCATGGAGCGAGCCTACGTCGGACGACCCCGCGCCGGGGGCGCCGTCCGGCGGCCGGTCAGCGGACCCGCTTGCGGACCAGGACGAGGTCGTCGCGGTGCACGACCTCGCGGTCGTAGCCCTCGCCCAGCTCCGCCCGCAGCTCGGTGGTGGACCGGCCGAGGAGGTCGGGGATGTCGCGGGACTCGAACGCGACCAGCCCGCGGGCGACCACGCGCCCGTCCGACGTCACGAGCTCGACCGGGTCCCCGGCGTCGAACTCCCCCTCGACCGCCGTGACCCCGGCGGGCAGCAGCGAGGCGCGCCCGCCCTGCACGGCCTTCACCGCGCCCTCGTCGAGGACGAGCCGGCCGCGCGTGCGCGCGGCGTGCGCGAGCCAGAGCCGCCGGCGCGTCGTCCGCTTGCCGGTCGCCGCGAACCAGGTCCCGACGGCCTCGCCCGCGAGCGCGGCCGCGGCGTTCTGCGCCTGGGTCAGCACGACCGGGATGCCCGTCCCGGTCGCGATGGAGACGGACTCGAGCTTGGTGAGCATGCCGCCCGTCCCGACCGCGCTCCCCCGGCCCGTGACCTCGACCCCCTCGATGTCGGCCGCCGAGCGCACCTCGGCGATCCGGCGCGTGCCCGGGCGCGACGGCGGGCCGTCGTACAGGCCGTCGACGTCGGTGAGCAGCACCATCGCGTCGGCGCGCACGAGGTGGGAGACGAGCGCGGCGAGGCGGTCGTTGTCGCCGAACCGGATCTCGTCGGTCGCGACGGCGTCGTTCTCGTTGACGATCGGCACGACGCCGAGGTCGAGCAGGCGCTCGAGCGAGCGCTGGGCGTTGCGGTAGTGCCCGCGGCGCACGGTGTCCTCCGCGGTGAGCAGCACCTGCCCGACGCGCAGCCCGTGCCCCGCGAACGCCTCCGTGTAGCGGGCGACGAGCATGCCCTGCCCGACCGAGGCGGTCGCCTGCGCCGTCGCGAGGTCGCGCGGCCGGCTCGCGAGCCCCAGGGGCCCGATCCCCGCGGCGATCGCACCGGACGTGACGAGCACGACCTGTCCGCCCGCCGCGCGTCGCGCCGCGAGGACGTCCACGAGCGCGCGCAGGGCGGCGAGGTCGAGGTGCCCGTCCGGGCCCGTGAGCGAGGACGAGCCGATCTTCACCACCACGCGGCGGGCAGAGGCGATCTCGGAGCGGGAGGACAGCGCGTTCACGCGTCCATCATCGCCGCCCGCCCGTCCCGGGCGCGCAGGATTTCACGGACCAGGACGCCCCTGCCCGTCGGCGGGCACGGCGGGGCCTGGTCCCTGACAGGAACCGGGCCCCACCGACGATCCGCGCAGTCAGTCCGCGTCGGGGTCCGTCCACGTGCCGGCCTCGCGCTCGGTCCACAGCTCGCGGCGCGCCTCGGCCTTGGCGTCCATGCGCTCGTGGTGCTCCCGCCGCTTCTCCGAGCGCGTGGGGCGCAGGCGCTCCTCGAGGCGGTTGTCGGAGCCGCGCGGGCCGCCGAGCAGCTCGGAGCCGGTCATGAGCGTCGGCTCCCAGTCGAAGACGACGGCGTTCACGTCGCTGCCGATGCGCACCTCGTCGCCGGCGACGGCCCCCGCCTCGAACAGCTTCTCCTCGACGCCCAGGCGGGCGAGACGGTCCGCGAGGTACCCGACGGCCTCGTCGTTCGCGAAGTCGGTCTGGCGCACCCAGCGCTCGGGCTTGGCCCCGCGCACCTCGAACCAGTGGTCCGTGGCCCCGCCCTTGCGCGTGACGGTGAACCCCGCCTCGTCGACGGCACGGGGCCGCAGCACGACGCGCGTCGGCTCGGGCGCGGGAGCCTCGGCGCGCGCCTTCTCGACGAGCTCCGCGAGCGCGTAGGTCAGCGGGCGCAGGCCCTCGTGGCTGGCCGTCGAGATCTCGAACACGCGCAGACCGCGCGCCTCGAGGTCGGGCTTGACGAGGTCGGCGAGCTCGCGCGCCTCCGGCACGTCGATCTTGTTGAGGACGACGAGGCGCGGGCGCTCGGTGAGCGGCACGCGTCCGCCCTCGATGTCGAGGTCCTGGGCGTAGGCGGCGAGCTCCGCCTCGATGACGTCGAGGTCGCTGATCGGGTCCCGGCCGGGCTCGAGCGTCGCGCAGTCGAGGACGTGCACGATGACGGCGGTGCGCTCGATGTGGCGGAGGAACTCGAGCCCGAGGCCCTTGCCCTCGCTCGCACCCGGGATGAGGCCGGGCACGTCCGCGACGGTGTACCGCGCCGAGCCCGCCTGCACGACGCCGAGGTTCGGCACGAGCGTCGTGAACGGGTAGTCGGCGATCTTGGGCCGCGCGGCCGAGATCGCCGCGACGAGCGAGGACTTGCCCGCGCTCGGGTACCCGACGAGCGCGACGTCGGCGATGGTCTTCAGCTCGAGGACGACGTCCCGCTCCTCGCCCGGCTCGCCCAGCAGCGCGAAGCCCGGGGCCTTGCGCCGCGGCGACGAGAGCGCGGCGTTGCCGAGGCCGCCGCGGCCGCCCTCGGCGACGACGTACTCCGCGCCCTCACCCACGAGGTCCGCGAGGACCGTGCCGTCCGTCGTCTTGACGACCGTGCCGTCGGGCACGCGCAGGACCAGGTCCTCGCCGTTCGCGCCGTCGCGGTCGTCGCCCATGCCCTGGGTGCCCGACGTCGCGTGCCGGTGCGGCGAGTGGTGGTACTCCAGCAGCGTCGTGGTCTGCGCGTCGACCACGAGCCTCACGGTGCCGCCGTCACCGCCGTTGCCGCCGTCGGGGCCGGCGAGGGGCTTGAACTTCTCGCGACGGACCGAGGCGCACCCGTTCCCGCCGTTGCCGCCGGAGACGTGCAGGACGACACGGTCGACGAAGCTGGCCATGGGACGATCCTCTCAGAGGTGGGTGTGCGAGAAACAGCAGGAGGGGCGCACCGCGTCGGTGCGCCCCTCCTGCTCGAAGCCTGTGGCTGTCGCTCAGCCCTCGACGGCGACGATGTCGATGACCTTGCGGCCACGACGCGTGCCGAACTGGACCGCACCGGCGGCCAGGGCGAACAGCGTGTCGTCCTTGCCGCGGCCGACGTTCTCACCGGGGTGGAAGTGCGTGCCGCGCTGGCGGACGATGATCTCGCCCGACTTGACGACCTGACCGCCGAAGCGCTTGACGCCGAGGCGCTGGGCGTTCGAGTCGCGACCGTTGCGCGAGGAGCTCGCGCCCTTCTTGTGTGCCATGACGAACCTGCTTTCGTGCTGGTTGCTGAGGGAAGGTGCCGGTCGGCGCGGGGCGGCCCGTGGCCGCTACCTCACGCCGGGCGAGGTCACTTGATGCCGGTGACCTTGAGGCGGGTCAGCTGCTGGCGGTGACCCTGACGACGGCGGTAACCGGTCTTGTTCTTGTACCGCAGGATCGTGATCTTCGGACCCTTCTCGTCCCGCACGACCTCGGCGGTGACCTTGACCTTCGCGAGCTTCGCCGCGTCGGTGGTCACCTTCTCCCCGTCCACCAGCAGGAGAGCGGGCAGCTCGAGGGACTCACCGACCTTGGCGGACACCCGGTCCACCACGACGATGTCGCCGACGGAAACCTTCTCCTGACGGCCACCGGCCTTGACGATCGCGTACACCACGTTGCTGCTCATCTCTCCTAGTCTTGGCGTGCTCGTCACGGCGAATTCGTCTTGGAGACTCCGACCACGCCGCGGCGTGCGAGTGCGAGTCGTCCGTGGGCACACGGGACCGGCGCGCCTGGGCGCGCCGACGTTCAAGACTACGGAACTCGGGCGGGCAGGTCAAATGGCGCGGGGGCCGCCGCGCGCGGGTGCTCCGCGCGCAGCGAGCCACCCCCGCGACCCGCCGTCGGACGGACCTACTCGAGCACGAACGTCACCTCGAGCACGACCTGCCAGGTCGTGATGCGCCCGTCGACGATGTCGACCTTCTGCTCCTTGACCCACGCGCCCGAGACGTTGCGCAGCGTGCTCGCCGCGCGCTCGACGCCGATCCTCACCGCGTCCTCGAAGCTCGTGTCCGACCGCGCGCTGATGTGCGTGATCCGTGCCACCGTGCCGCTCATGCCGGGCTCCCCCGTCCGGGGCGGGCGCACCGACGCGCCCGCGCACCCGTCGAGCATCCCGCCGCCCGCACGCCCTCGCCACCGGGACGGGTCCGGTCGTGCCCGCCGTCGCCCGGGCGTCGCACCGCCGACGACCGGCGACGACGGAGGGCGGGTGGCGCGCGGCCGTGCCTACGCTGGCGGTGGAGGTGGTCGCATGCGCCCGGCACGCCGTCCCGACGGCAGCCGCCGTCGCGGGCACGACGACGCCGTCGCCGCCGCGATGCTCGCCGTCGACCGTCGCGCGTTCCTCCCCCGGGCGCAGCGCCGGTGGGCCGGTCAGGACCGCCCGCTCGCCATCGGGCACGGCCAGACGAACTCGCAGCCGTCGACCGTCGCCGCGATGCTGCGGCTGCTCGACGTCGCCCCCGGCCACCGGGTCCTCGACGTCGGCGCCGGTTCCGGGTGGACGACGGCGCTGCTCGCCGTGCTCGTCGGGCCGTCGGGCAGCGTGCTCGGGCTCGAGCGCGACCCCGAGCTCGCCGCGTGGGGCGCCGCGAACCTGGCGACGGCGCGCGCGCCCTGGGCGCGCCTGGAGCCCGCGCGGCGCGGCGTCCTGGGCACCCCGGGCGAGCGCTACGACCGGGTCCTCGTCTCCGCGGCGGCCGACGCGCTCCCCCAGGCCCTCGTGGACCAGCTCGCGCCGGGCGGCCGGATGGTGGTCCCCGTCCGGCACACGATGCTGCTCGTCGAGGCCGACCCGGGCGCGCCGGGCGGCACCCGGGTGAGCGAGCACGGCTCCTACTCGTTCGTCCCGCTTGTCGAGGACCCGCCGGCCCCCCCGGGGACGCCGCCCGGCTGAGCCCGCCACGGCGCCACGGGCAGGTGGGTGCGACACCGCGCCTCGTAGCTCTCGGCGCCGCCGACGTGCGCGGCGACCGGGAGCAGCGGGTCCCGCCGCCCGTCGTCGGCCGTCGCCTCCGCGACCACCCGCACGTGGAACGCCGCATCCTGCCCGCACACCGCGCACACGGCGGTGAGCTTGTCGACCCGCTCCGCGAGCGCCGCGAGCGTCGGCAGGGGCTCGAACGGCCGCGCGTCGAACGTCACGTCGAGACCAGCGACCACCACCACCAGCCCGTCGTCCGCGAGGCGCTGCACGACGTCGACGAGGTCCGGCCCGAAGAAGTGCGCCTCGTCGACCGCGACCAGGTCGAGCGGGCTGCCGTCGTGGACCAGCCGCGCGAGGTCCGCCGCGTCGCGTGCCGTCCGCGACGGGATCGCCAGACCGGAGTGCGAGCTCACCGTGCCCGCGCCGCGCCGCGTGTCGAGGACGTGCCCGACCACCTCGACGCGCCGCCTCGCGACCTCGGCCCGCCGCACACGACGCAGCAGCTCCTCGGTCTTGCCCGCGAACATCGGGCCGCACACCACCTCGACGCGCCCGCGCGCACGGAGCGACGGGTCCGGGTGGCGTGCGGCGCCGGTCATGCGAGCAGTGAACCACCGGACCCCTGCGGTGCGCGACGCGGGACCGGTGCGCCCGTCAGTGGTGCCGGGCCGAGCCGTTCGAGGGGCGGACGGGCAGCGGCTTCGGCTCCCCCGCCGGGCCGAGCACCGAGACGCGGTCGGGTGCGCCCGGACGTGCGGCGTCCCTGCGGCTGAGGAGCGTGGTCCCGGCGGGCGCGGACGCCTCGTCCGCCGCACGTGCCGGCGGCTCCACGCTCGTCGCCGGCTCCGGCTCCGCCGAGCCGTCCCGCGGAGCGTCGGGGGCCGGGGCGGTCTGCTCCGGGCGCTCGACCTCACCCGCCGGCTCCGCGGTCGGCGCGACCGTCGACGCCCCGGCGAGGCCGGCGAGGCCCGCACCGCCGATGCCCGGCACGGAGCGCACGAGCGGGAGCTCGCGCGTTCCGGTCCCCCGAGGGCTGGCCTCGTCGACGCGCGCCGGCGCCGGTTCCTCCTCGACGTCGCGCCCGGCGGCCGGCGCGGCCGGTGCCGGCGGGGTGGCCGCCTCGCGTCGTGCGGGTGCGGGCGGCACGGCGTCGGCCGGACGCGGGCGCCGGGCGTCGAGCGCGGGGTCCGCAGGCAGGACGCCCCGGTTGAGCTCGCCGTAGGGCACGTGGACCGACGGGGCGACGCGGCGGGTCGCCTCCACGACGGCGCGCTGGTCGTCGAAGAAGATGTGCGGTCGCAGCACCTCGAGGACGCCGTCCTTGTCCACGCCGCCGAGGAAGAACGCGTCGTCGACGGTGACGCCCCACGACGACAGCGTCGCGACGGCGCGCTCGTGCGCCGGGGCCGAGCGCGCGGTGACCAGCGAGACGTGCACGCGCGGCCGGTACGACGGGTCGGCCGCGTGCCGCTCCCGCTCGACGACCTGCACCCGGTGGATGCCGACGAGCAGCTCGCGCAGCGGGCCGCGCCCGAGCGGCACGTCGGCGTTGAGCGCCTCGTGCTCCCGGAACGACGCGAGCCCGCCGTCCTGGAAGCGGCGCTCGGACGAGTCGTCCGCGAGCACGCCGTCGAAGTCGAACGCGATGCGCAGCTCGTCGCCGGCCTCGTCCGCGAACGTCGGGTCGAGCACGTACCCGGCGGGGAGGCCCAGCTCCACCGCGTCGCGCACGGACCGCTCGTCGGCGGAGAGGAACAGGTCCACGTGCAGCGGGCGGATGAACTCGTGCGGGCTGCGGCCCTGGCGGAAGACGGCACGCGTGATGTCGAGGTCGTGGTGCCGGATCGAGCGCATGACCCGCAGGCCCGTCTCGGGCGAGTTGCGCGACATGACGATGACCTCGACGAGCGGGTCGTCCGCCGACGGCGCGAGGTCGTTCAGCGCGAGCAGCCGGCGCACGAACCCGAACGCGACCCCCGGGGCCAGCGCGTCGTCACGATGGCGCTCCTGGAAGTCGCGGTACGCCGCCTCCCCCTGCGTGCGGAACACGCGGTCGGACTCGGTGAGGTCGAACAGTGCGGACGAGGCGACGCCGACGACGAGGCGGCCCGAGAGGTCGTAACCCATGGCGGCATGATGCCAGGTGCGGATGACGTGGACGAAGACGCCGGAGGACCGGTCAGGCCCGAGCCGCCCACTCGCGGCGCAGCACACCCAGGACGACGGCGTCGTACCGCACGCCGTCCACCACGCGGGCGTCGCGGAACCGCCCCTCCTCGACGAGCCCGAGGGCTCGCCCGGCACCGAGCATCGCGGCGTTCCCGGACCAGGTCGCGAGGTCGAGACGGACCCAGTCGGTCACCGAGAACAGGTAGCCGATCCACGCGCCGAGCGCGTCGCGGCCCAGCCCGCGTCCACGCACCGCGGGGTCGTACAGCCCGATCCCGACCCGCGCCCACTGCGTCTCGGCGGACTCCCAGTACCAGGAGCACGTCCCGACGAGCCGGTCCTCCTCGTCCGCGACGACGACGCGGCGCGGCGGGAGGCCGTCGTCGTCCAGGCCGTCCGGGCGGGCGGCCTGCGCGGCCGCCGCCCGCGCGAGGCGCGCCACCGCCGCGTCGGACGCGGCGTCGTCGGGCACGGGGTAGTACGGGCCGTCCCACCGGTGCCACTCGTGCTCCGGGCGCAGCCATTCCCGGTACGCCGCGAGGTCGTCCGCGCGCCACCCGCGCAGGTGCGCACGCAGCCCGGCGGCGTACACGGGCACGCCGCCGGATGCGGTCTCGGTCATTCCTCGCCGGGCTCCGCGGGAGCGTCGTCGCCGGAGACCGGCGCGGAGCCCGCGCCGTCGTGCTCGTGCCCGTGCCCGTGCTCGTGCTCGTGCTCGTGCTCGTGCTCGTGGGCGTGCGCCGCGGCCGCGGCGATCGTCGCGAGCGTGGCCTTCACGGCCGCGCGCGCCTCGGACGTGACCTCCGGCAGGACCGGGACGGCCGGCTGCGGGAGCGTGATCGCGGTCTCCTTGGTCGCGGCGGCGCCCGAGCCGCGCTTGCGGCGCGACCGCGCGCGGCCGGTCTCGGCCGGCTCCTCGGCGGCGGGCGTGCCGCTGCCACCGTTGCCGCCGTGGTCGTGGCCCCCGCGCCCGTTGCCGCCCGACTTCTCGATCGGGTCGGTGTGCACGATGAAGCCGCGCCCGTGGCAGTGCTCGCACGTCTCGCTGAACGCCTCGACCAGGCCCTGGCCGACGCGCTTGCGCGTCATCTGCACGAGCCCGAGCGACGTGACCTCGGCGACCTGGTGCTTGGTCCGGTCGCGGCCCAGGCACTCGACGAGGCGACGCAGCACGAGGTCGCGGTTGGACTCGAGCACCATGTCGATGAAGTCGATGACGATGATGCCGCCGATGTCGCGCAGCCGGAGCTGACGGACGATCTCCTCGGCCGCCTCGAGGTTGTTGCGCGTCACCGTCTCCTCGAGCGTGCCGCCCGAGCCGGTGAACTTGCCCGTGTTGACGTCGACGACGGTCATCGCCTCGGTGCGGTCGATGACGAGCGACCCGCCCGAGGGCAGCCAGACCTTGCGGTCCATGCCCTTCGCGAGCTGCTCGTCGACGCGGTGCACGGTGAAGACGTCCTGCGCGCCCGTCCACTTCGAGACGCGCTCGCGCAGGTCGGGGGCGAGCTCCTCGACGTACGAGGAGATCTCGCTCCACGCCCCGTCGCCCTCGACGACGAGCGAGCTGAAGTCGTCGTTGAAGATGTCGCGGACCACGCGGATCGCGAGGTCGGGCTCACCCTGGAGCAGCGCCGGCGCCGACGCGCTCTTCGACTTCTTCTCGATGGCCTCCCACTGGCCACGCAGCCGCTCGACGTCGGCGCGCAGCTCCTCCTCGCTCGCGCCCTCGGCGGCGGTGCGCACGATGACGCCCGCGCCGTCGGGCACGACCTCCTTGAGGATCTTCTTCAGGCGGTTGCGCTCCGTGTCCGGCAGCTTGCGGCTGATGCCCGTCATGCCGCCGCCCGGCACGAACACGAGGTAACGGCCCGCGAGCGTGATCTGCGACGTGAGGCGCGCGCCCTTGTGCCCGATCGGGTCCTTGGTCACCTGCACGAGCACGGAGTCGCCCGACTTGAGCGCCTGCTCGATGCGACGCGGCTGGCCCTCGAGCCCGGCCGCGTCCCAGTTGACCTCGCCCGCGTACAGCACGGCGTTGCGGCCCTTGCCGACATCGATGAAGGCGGCCTCCATGCTCGGCAGCACGTTCTGGACCCGGCCCAGGTAGACGTTGCCCGCCATGGACGCCTGCGACTGCTGGGAGACGTAGTGCTCGACGAGCACGCCGTCCTCGAGCACGGCGATCTGCGTGCGGCCCGCGCGCTCGCGCACGACCATCGACCGCTCGACCGACTCGCGGCGCGCGAGGAACTCCGCCTCGGTGATGATCTGGCGACGACGACCCGCGTCACGGCCCTCGCGGCGACGCTGACGCTTCGCCTCGAGGCGCGTCGACCCCTTGAGCGCCGTGACCTCGTCGGCCAGGCTGCGCTCGCGCGGACGCGAGCGCGTCGACGAGGTCTCGCCGCTCTCGCCCCGCCCACCGCGACGGCGGCGACGACGGCGGCGACTGCCGCCCGCCTCGTCCTCGCCGGGCTCGGTGTCCGCGGGCTCGTGCTCCGCCTCGTCGCCCTCGGCGGTCACGTCCGCGTCGGACGACTCGTCGATCTCGGGCTTCGTCTCGTCGTTCTCGTCCTGGTCACGGACGGGGTCCGGACGTCCGCGGCGGCCACGGCCACCACGGCGACGGCGACGGCGGGGACCCGACTCGGCGTCCTCGGGCGCGGCGTGCTCCTCGCCGGACTCGGCCTCGTCCTCGTCCGGGTCGGCGAAGTCCTCCGGACCGAACGCGTCGTCGGGCAGCTCGATCCCCTCGGCGACGAGCTCCGACTCGATGGCCTCGATCTCCTCGACGGCGGCGGCGTCCTCGCCCGTCAGCGCGACCTCGACCGTCGCGTCCTGCGTGCGCTCGGGCTCGGTCGGGGCGCTCGGCGCCTTCTTCCTCGCGGTGCGCTCGCGCGGCTCGGGCGCAGCCTGCTCGGCAGCGACGGGCGCGGGCTCGACGTGGCGCGGCGGTCCGGCCGGGCTCTGCGCCCGGCGCGGCCGGCGCGGCGCGGCTGCGGGGTCGGGCGCCTGGAAGAGCAGTGCGGTCGTCGCGAGGCGCGGCGTGCTCGTACCCGCGCCGGTCGCGGCGGGCGAGACCGGAGCCTCCGGCGCGACGGACGTCGCGGCCGCCTCGTTCGACGGCGCCTCGGCCGGCTGCTGCGCCTCGGGAGCGGCCCCTGCGGGTGCGACCTCGGCGGGCGCGGCCTTCGAGGTCGCGCGGCGCGAGCGGCGCGCGGGCTTCGTGGCGGCCTCGGCCGGTGCCGACGGCTCCGCCTCGGCGGTCGCGGTCGCCTCGTCGGGCGCCGCGACGTCGGGCGTCGCGGCCGGAGCCTCAGCAGCGGGGGCGCCCGAAGCGGCCGTCGCGCGGCGCGAGCGGCGCGCAGGCTTCTTCTCCGCCGGGGCCTCGGTCGCGGGCTCGACGGGGACCTCCGCCGCCGGAGCCTCGGCAGCGGGGACCTCGACGGCCGGCGTCTCCTTGCGGGTCGACCGGGTGCGCTTGGTCTTCCGCGGCGCGTCGGCGGTCCCCAGCAGGGCGTCGGCGTCCGGCGCCGCGGCGGGTGCCGCCTGCTCCGCGACGGGCGGCGCGCTCAGCCCGAACTCGGAGAGCACGTCGAGCGGGGCGTCGGCAGGAGCGGCGGCGGCCTTCTTGGCGCCGCCCTGGACGCGGCGCGCGGTACGCGCGCGACTCTTGGGCGCGGTCGCCTCCGGCGCCGTCCCGACGCCGGGACCCGTCGCGGCATCGGCGGCATCGGCGACTACGGGAGCGTCGGCCGGCGGCGCCGCGGCATCGGCGACCGTCGCGGCGGGGACCTCGGCACCGGCAGGCTCGACAGGTCCGGACGCGGTCCGGGTCGCGCGGCGCGAGCGGCGCGCGGGCTTCTTCTCGGCCGTGTCGGGGCCGGTGATCGCGTCGGCGGCCGGAGCCGGGTCGGCGGGCCCCGCAGGCTCGTCGGCGGGGACTGCCCCGCCCCCGGCCGGGGCGGACGGCGCCTGGGGCGGTGCCGCGCTGCGCGTCGCGCGGCGACGGGCGGGCTTGCGCCCGGAGGCGGTCGGGCTCTCGGCCCGGTCCTGAGCTGAGGCGGTGTCCGCCGTCGACTCTGAGGGGGTGCTGTCGGAGGTGCTGTCGAGCGTCACGCGTCGTGCTCCTGCTGCCACAGGGACCGCCCCGCACCGTGCGGCCCCTCGGGGCGGTCGGTCGTCGCTCGGGACGAGCGCACCGGAGCGCGTCGTCCGGCGACGGAAGTCGTCGGCCACGGCCGCGGTCCGCGTGCGCGGCACGGGCGCCTGCCACCGGGCCCTTCGCCCCGGTCGGCGCTCCGACTGCCGCGGTCCGCTGGTGCCGCGATCTCGTGCTCGTCGGGAGGGCGATGCGGAGCCCACCCGGCTCCGCCCAGTATCGCACAGGGGCGCGAACGAACCTCGGCGACACGCATCCCCGACCGGGCCGCGGGTCCCGGCCGGCCGGGACCATGGTCCCGACGGCTTGTGAACATAGTCACAAGCGGCCTGTTTTCAGCACTTCGCGTCATCTCCGGCCCCTCCGATGGGGCAGATTGGGCTCTGGCGCCGAAGTGCGACGGCCCTCCCCGGACCACCGCGACCGACGTCAGCCCAGCACCTCCCCCAGAAGCCCGCCGACCCCGTCGGCCCCCCGAGGAGCGCACGTGGAAGCCCTGGATCTCGCCCGGTGGCAGTTCGCCATCACGACCGTCTACCACTTCATCTTCGTCCCGCTGACGATCGGGCTGTCACCCCTGGTCGCGATCATGCAGACGGCCTGGGTGCGCACCGGCAACGAGCGGTGGCTGCGCCTGACCAAGTTCTTCGGCAAGCTCCTGCTCATCAACTTCGCGCTCGGCGTCGTGACCGGCATCGTGCAGGAGTTCCAGTTCGGCATGAACTGGAGCGAGTACTCGCGCTTCGTCGGCGACGTGTTCGGCGCCCCGCTCGCCATGGAGGCGCTCGCCGCGTTCTTCATCGAGTCGACGTTCCTCGGCCTGTGGATCTTCGGGTGGGACCGCCTCAACAAGAAGGTGCACCTCGCGTGCATCTGGGCCGTGGCCATCGCGACCAACCTCTCCGCGTTCTTCATCCTCGCCGCGAACTCGTGGATGCAGCACCCGGTCGGCGCGGTCTACAACCCCGAGACCGGGCGCGCCGAGATGAACGACATCGGCGCCGTCCTCACGAACAACACCCTCTGGGCCGCGTTCCCGCACCAGATCACGGCGACCTTCCTCACGGCGGGGACGTTCGTCACGGGCATCGCCGCCTGGTGGATGGTCCGGCTCGTGCGCACCCGCAAGGCGGAGCCCGTCGAGCTCGCGCGCGACGTCTACCGCCCGGCCGTCACGCTCGGCGTCGTCGCCATGCTCGTCGGCGGGCTCGGGGTCGCCGTCTCCGGCGACATCCAGGGCAAGATCATGTACGAGCAGCAGCCCGGCAAGATGTCCTCCGCCGAGGCGCTGTGCCAGGGGCAGGAGGGCGCCGCGTTCTCCATCCTCACGATCGGCGACCTGTCGAACTCGTGCGAGAACGTCACGCACCTCATCGAGATCCCCGGCCTCGCGTCGTACCTCGGCACGGGCCACTTCTCCGGGCCGGAGAGCTACCTGCCCGGCGTCGAGGACGTCCAGGAGCAGATGACCGAGCGCTACGGCGACGTCACCGCGGCCGGTGACCCGGTCACGTACACGCCGAACCTCGCCATGACCTACTGGTCCTTCCGGCTCATGATCGGCATGGCCGCGGGCTCGGTGCTCCTCGCCCTCATGGCGCTGTGGCTCACGCGCAAGGGCCGCGTCACCGACAACGTGTGGTTCGCGCGCGTCGGCCTCGTCGCCATCCCCATGCCGTTCCTCGCGAACTCCTTCGGCTGGATCTTCACCGAGATGGGCCGCCAGCCGTGGGTCGTCGCCCCGAACCCGACGGGCATCGACCAGATCCGGCTGCTCACCGAGCGGGGCGTGTCCACCGTGGTGAGCCCCGGCGTCGTGCTCACGTCGATGATCGTCTTCACGCTCGTCTACGGGGCGCTGGCCGCGGTCTGGTTCACGCTCATGCGGCGCTACGCGATCGAGGGCGTCCCGCTCACGGTCCGCGACGAGTCCCCGGAGGCCCAGGAGCCGCCGGACGAGGGCTCCGAGGCCGCCGACCGTCCGCTGTCCTTCGCGTACTGACGCGCCCGGACCCGTCCAGAATCTCAGGAGGACACCGCCGTGGATCTCGCCGTCGTCTGGTTCGTGCTCATCGCGGTCCTGTGGACCGGCTACCTCGTGCTCGAGGGCTTCGACTTCGGGGTCGGCATGCTGCTGTCGATCCTGCCGCGCGGGGACAAGGAGCACCGGGAGAAGGAGCGCCGCGTCCTCATCAACTCCATCGGGCCCGTCTGGGACGGGAACGAGGTGTGGCTGCTCACCGCGGGCGGCGCGACGTTCGCCGCCTTCCCCGAGTGGTACGCGACCCTCTTCTCCGGCTTCTACCTGCCGCTCCTGCTCATCCTCGTCGCGCTCATCGTGCGCGGTGTGGCGTTCGAGTACCGCGGCAAGATCCGCGACGAGGGCTGGGCACGGCGCTGCGACGTCGCGATCCAGGTCGGGTCGTGGGTCCCCGCCGTGCTGTGGGGCGTCGCGTTCGCCAACCTCGTGCGCGGCGTGCAGCTCGACGCCGACCACCAGTTCGTCGGCGGCTTCTTCTCGCTCCTGTCACCCTTCGCGCTCCTGGGCGGCCTCGTCACGCTGAGCCTGTTCCTGCTGCACGGCTCGGTGTTCGTCGCGCTCAAGACCGACGGCGAGATCCGCGCCCGCGCGCGCCGGCACGCCTCGGTCTTCGGCGTCGCCGCGCTCGTGCTCGCCGGTGGCTGGGCCGTCTGGGCCCAGGTCGCGTACTCGGTGCCCTGGACGTGGGCCGCCGTCGTGCTCGCCGCCGGCGGTCTCGTCGCGGCGCTCGTCGCCAACCGGCGCGGCGCCGAGGGCTGGGCCTTCACCGCGTCGGCCGCGACGATCGTCGCGGCGGTCGTGCTCATCTTCGGCTCGATGTACCCCGACGTCATGCCCGCCGTCGACCCGGCCAACTCGCTGACCGTGCACAACGCGTCGTCGACCGACTACACGCTCACCGTGATGACGTGGGTCGCGGTGATCCTCACGCCGCTCGTCATCGCCTACCAGTCGTGGACGTACTGGGTGTTCCGCCGCCGCCTGTCGACCAAGGACATCCCCGCGCCCGCCGGCCTGTCGCTCAAGAAGGTCCGCGAGGCTGCGTTCGGCGGGGCGTCCTCGGGCGGCTCGACCGGCCGCGGCCTGACCGACGGCGGGGGAACCGGCTCGTGAAGCCGCTCGACCCGCGGCTCCTGCGCCACGCGCGGGCCGCGCGAGGATACGTCGTCCTGACGGCGGTGCTGGGGTTCGCCACCGCGGCCCTCGTCGTCGCCCAGGCGGTCGTGCTCGCGTCGGTCCTCGCGCCGGCGATCCAGGGGACGGCCGACCTGGCCGACCTCGGGCCGCGGGTCGGGCTGCTCGGCGCCGTCGTCGCGGCCCGCGCCGCGACCTCCTGGGCGCAGGAGCGGTTCGCGCTGCGCGCCGCGACGCGCACCGTCGCCGAGCTCCGCGAGCAGGTCGTCACGCACGCCGTGGCCCTCGGCCCTCGGTGGCTGGCGTCGGGCCGCGGCCCCGAGGTCGCGACCCTCGCGACGCGCGGGCTCGACGCCCTCGAGCCGTACATGGTGCGGTACCTGCCGCAGCTCCTGCTCGCCGCGACGGTCACGCCGGCCACGCTCGCCGTCGTGCTCGGCCTCGACTGGGTCTCCGCCGTGGTCATCGCCGTGACGATTCCGCTCGTGCCGCTCTTCATGGTGCTCGTCGGACGGCTCACCGCCGGGACGTCGGAGCGGCGCCTCGTCGTCATGCAGCGGCTCGGCGCGCAGGTGCTCGACCTGCTCGCCGGTCTGCCGACGCTCCTCGCGTTCGGTCGCGCGCGCGGCCCCGAGCGGCGCGTGCGCGCGCTCGGCGAGGCCAACCGCCGCGCCACGATGGGCACGCTGCGCGTCGCGTTCCTCTCCGGCATGGTGCTCGAGCTCCTCACGACCCTGTCCGTGGCGGTCGTCGCCGTCGGCGTCGGGCTGCGCCTCGTGCACGGCGGCATGGAGCTCGAGCCCGCGCTCGCGGTGCTCGTGCTCGCGCCCGAGGTCTACCTGCCGCTGCGCCAGGTCGGCCTCCACTTCCACGCCTCGACCGACGGCATGGCCGCGGCGGAGCAGGCGTTCGCGGTGCTCGACGAGGAGGCTCCCGAGCCCGGTACCACCCCGGCGCCCGCGCTCGCCGGCAGCACGCTCGCCCTGCGCGGCGTGAGCGTCCGCGCCGGGGATCGTGACGTGCTCGCGCCCGCCGACCTCGATCTCGAGCTCCGGCTCGGCACGTCCGGGCGCGTCGTGGCCCTCACCGGTCCCAGCGGAGCGGGCAAGACGACGACGGCGCTCGTCCTCCTCGGCCTCGTCCGCCCCGACCGGGGCACGGTCTCCCTGACCGCTCCGGGCGCCGGGCCGCTCGACCTCGCCGACGTCGACCCGGCGTCGTTCTGGGCCCAGGTCGCCTGGCTCCCCCAGCGGCCCGTGCTCGCACCCGGCCGGCTGCGCGACGTCGTCGCCGACGGCCTGGACGTCACGGACGCCGACCTCGACCGTGCGGCCCGCACCGCCGGCCTCGACGCCGTGCTCGCCACGCTGCCCTCGGGCTGGGACACCGAGGTCGGGCGCGGCGGCGTCGGGCTGAGCGTCGGTCAGCGCCAGCGCGTCGCGCTCGCCGCGGCCCTGCTCGGCGACCCCGCGCGCGTCCCGCTCGTCGTGCTCGACGAGCCGACCGCCCACCTCGACGCCCGCGGCGAGCAGGTGGTGCTCGACGCCGTGCGGACGTTCCGCGACCAGGGCCGCACCGTCGTCGTCGTGGCCCACCGCGCCTCGCTCGTGCGCGCGGCCGACGACGTCGTCGAGGTCCGCTCCGCGCCCCTGACGGTCACGCCCCCACGCGCCGCCGGGGACGCGGAGGCATCGGTCCGGCTCGCAGCGGCGAGCGGGCCCGCCGAAGGGAGGCACCCGTGACCGGACCTCGTGCGCGCCTCGCGGCCGACCCGCTGTGGCGCGCGGTCGGGCTGCTCGACGTGCGCTGGGGCCGCGTGGTGTGGGCCGTCGTGCTGGGCACGCTCTCGCTCGGGAGCGCCGTCGGTCTCGCGGCCGTCGCCGCGTGGCTCATCGCCCGGGCCTCGCAGATGCCGCCCGTCCTCACGCTCTCCGTCGCGGTCGTCGGCGTCCGCGCGTTCGGCATCTCGCGCGGGGTGTTCCGCTACCTCGAGCGCCTCGCCTCGCACGACGTCGCGCTGCGCGGCATGGCGTCCCTGCGCGCCAACCTCTACACCGCCCTGGCGGAGGGGTCGCCGGGCGCGCTCGTCGGGCTGCGGCGCGGCGACCTGCTCGCCCGGGTCGGCGCGGACGTCGACGCGGTGGGCGACGTCGTCGTGCGCGCGCTCGTCCCGGCAGGCGTCGCGCTCGTGATCTCCGTGGGGTCCGTGGTCCTCGTCGGGGCGTTCCTGCCCGCCGCGGGCGTCGCCCTCGCGCTGTGCCTGCTCCTCGCCGCGGTCGTCGCGCCGTGGCTCTCCGCACGGTCGGCCCGCGAGGTCGAGGCGCGCGGCGCGACAACACGCGCGGCGATGACCGCGACGACGCTCGAGATCCTCGAGCAGTCCGGCCCGCTCGCCGTCTCGGGTCGGCTCGGCGCGCGCCTCGACGACCTGCGCGCGACCGACCGGGCCCTCGCCCGCGTCACCGACGACGGCGCCCGCCCCGCCGGGGCGGCCGCCGGGATCGCCGCGCTCGCCGTCGGCCTCGCGGTGCTCGCGTCGCTCCTGCTCGGCATCCCGGCGGTCACGGCCGGGACGCTCGCGCCGGTGGAGCTGTTGGTGATCGTGCTCACGCCGCTCGCGGTGTTCGAGGCCGCGAGCACGCTGCCCGCCGCCGCCGTGCAGCTCCACCGCTCGCGCCAGGCCGCGGCACGGGTGGTCGGTCTGCTCGCCGGCTCGGCCGACGACGACGCCACGGCCTCGTCGGGGCGCACCCCGGCGGGCGCCGGGGCGACGCTCGTGCTCGACGACGTCACGGCCGGCTGGCCGGGGGCTCGGCGCGCCGTCGTGGCGGGCGCGGACCTCGACCTCCGGCCCGGGCGCGCGGTCGCCGTCGTCGGACCGTCGGGCGTCGGCAAGACGACGCTGCTCGCGACCGCCGCGGGCCTCGTCCCGGCGCTCGCGGGCCGGGTGTCGCTCGACGGGTCGCGGATCGGCGACCTGTCGCGGGAGGGCGCGGCGCGCGGCGTCGTCCTCGTCGCCGAGGACGGGCACGTCTTCGACACGACGGTGCTGGAGAACCTGCGCGTCGCGCGGGGCGACGTCACGGCGGAGGAGGCCGTGGCGACGCTGCACGACGTCGGCCTGGACGCCTGGCTCGCCGCGCTGCCGGACGGTGTCGAGACGTTGCTCGGCCCGGACGCCACCACGGTCTCCGGCGGCGAGCGCCGTCGTCTGCTCGTCGCGCGGGCGCTCCTGTCCTCCGCGCCGCTGCTCCTGCTCGACGAGCCGTCCGAGCACCTCGACGCGGCCGGCGCCGACGCGCTCGTGCGGCACCTCGTCGCGACGACGCGCGGGCCGGCCGGGGCGGGCCGGCGTGGCGTCGTCCTCGCGACGCACCGGCTCAGCGCGCTCGAGTGCGTCGACGAGGTGCTGCTCCTCGGTGTCCCCGAGAGCACCGACGATGCTCCGGCGCGGGTCGTCGCGCGCGGGACGCACGCCGAGCTGCTCGCGCTCCCGGCCTACCGGTGGGCGCTCGACCAGGAGACGCCCGCGCCGCGGTAGAGGCAGATCGACGACGTGACCCCGCGGGCCGACCGACGGCGCGCGGAGGCGGCTCGCCGGAACATCGCCCCTGTCCCCCGGGCCTCTCGCGTCTGCGGAACCGCAGGTGACGGGGCCCGAGCGGCACCTGAGCCGCACGGTGGTACGTTCGCGAGGCGGCCCGTCCCGCGCCGGGCAGGTCGCGACCGCGACGGACGACCCCCGGGAGCAGCGTTGAAGATCCTCGTGCCCAGCACCATCGCCCTCGACGTGCGCGGAGGCCCGGGCGACGAGGTCGTCGGCTACGACGCCGCGACGCCGCTCCGCCCCGAGGACGCCGACGCGGAGGTGCTCGTGGCGTGGGCGAACAACCCCGCGAACCTCGCGGACGCCGCCGCGCGGCTCACGCGCCTGCGCTGGGTCCAGACGCTCGCGGCGGGCCCGGACGCGGTGCTGGCCGCCGGGTTCGGTCCCGAGGTGACGATCACGTCGGGTCGGTCCCTGCACGACGGACCGGTCGCCGAGCACGCGCTCGCGCTCGTCCTCGCGGCGGTGCGGCGGCTCGACGTGCTCGGGGCGGCGCAGCGCGAGCACCGGTGGGACACCGTCGTGAACCGCGCGCAGGCCGACCCGGCCACCGCGCCGCGGTACACGATCGACGGCGCGCGGGTCACGATCTGGGGGTTCGGCTCGATCGCGGCGCGCCTCGCGCCGCTGCTCGCGGCCCTGGGCGCCGAGGTGACGGGCGTCGCGAGCAGCCGCGGCGAGCGCCACGGCTTCCGCGTCGTGACCGACGACGACCTCCCGGACGTCCTCGCGACGACCGACGTGCTCGTCTCCCTGCTCCCGGCGCTCGACGCGACCCGCCACGCGTTCGACGCCGCCCGGATCGACCAGCTCCCCGACCACGCGGTGTTCGTCAACGTCGGGCGCGGCGCCACGGTCGACGAGGACGCGCTCGTCGCGGCACTGCGCGAGGGCCGCCTGGGCGGCGCCGCGCTGGACGTCACCGAGACCGAGCCCCTGCCCGCGTCGTCACCCCTGTGGGACGCCCCTCGGCTGATCCTCACGCCGCACGTCGCGGGCAACCGCCCGCAGCGCGCGTCGGACCTCGTGAACGCCAACCTCGACGCCCTCCGCGCGGGCCGCGAGCTCCGCAACGTCGTCCCCCGCTGACCCGCTGAGTGCAGGAGGGTCACCAGCGGCCGTTGCGCGGGCGCGGCTGGCAGCGGGGGCACGTGTAGGACGAGCGGTTCATGAACTCGTCGCGGCGCACCGGCGTGCCGCACCGCGGGCACGGCTCGCCCTCCTGTCCGTACACGGCGAGCGAGCGCGAGAAGTACCCGGACTGCCCGTTGACGTTGACGTAGAGCGCGTCGAAGCTCGTGCCGCCCTGGGCGAGCGCCTCCGTCATGACCTCGGCGGCGGCGTCGAGCAGGCGGTGCGCCTCCGGCCGGCGCAGCGTGTCGGTGGCGCGGGCGAAGTGCAGCCGGGCGCGCCAGAGCGCCTCGTCGGCGTAGATGTTGCCGACCCCGGACACGACGGTCTGGTCGAGCAGCGCGCGCTTCACCCCCGTCCGACGACGGCGGATCGCGTCGACCACGTCGTCGCGCCGCAGCGACGGGTCGAGCAGATCACGGCCGATGTGCGCGACCGGGCCGGGGACGGCGGCGAGGTCGGACCCGAGACCGCCGGGCGCGCCGTCGGGCGTGGGCAACAGGTCCTGGACGGACAGGTGCCCGAAGGTGCGCTGGTCGACGAAGTCGAGCGCGAGCGCACCCGCGGGGCCCACGCCGTCGGGCTCGAGCACGAGCCGCACGCGCAGGTGGGGCGACCTCTCGCCCAGCCCCGGCCCCGAGCGCACGAGGAGCTGGCCGGACATCCCGAGGTGCGCGAGCAGCGCGGCCGCGGGGCCGACGTCGGACCCGTCCGTCGGCCCGGCCGGCGTCAGCGGGAGCCAGAGGAACTTGCCGCGGCGCACCGCGGCGTCGAGCCGTTGGCCGAGGAGCTGGTCGCGGAAGTCGCCCGGGCCGCCGTCGTGGCGCCGCACGCTGTAGTCGCGCAGCACCTCGACGTCGACGACCCGGGCACCCAGCACGTGGCGGGCGAGGCCGTCGCGGACGGTCTCGACCTCGGGCAGCTCAGGCACCCGCGTCCTCGACGGCCTCCGCCGTGGCCCTCGGGCGCTCGTCGGACGACGGCGTCTGCGCGCGCTCGGCCGCGAGGGCGCGGTAGGCGCGTTCGGCGGCCTCCTGCTCGGCGTACTTCTTCGCGGTGCCGCTGCCGGTTCCGTAGAGCCGGCCGTCGAGGTGCACGTACGACGTGAAGACGCGCGCGTGGTCCGGCCCGACGGCGTCGCTCGAGTAGGAGGGCGCACTCAGTCCTGCAGCGGCGGCGGCCTCCTGGAGCGACGTCTTCCAGTCGAGCCCGGCGCCCAGGCCGGCCGCCGCGGACAGCGTCGGCTCGACGAGCTCGAGCACGAGGCCGCGCGCGGGCTCGAGCCCGTGGCTCAGGTAGACCGCGCCGATGATCGCCTCGACGGTGTCGGACAGGATCGAGTCCTTGTCGTTGCCGCGCGTGCGGATCTCGCCCTTGCCGAGGAGCACGTACTGCCCGAGGCCGAGCCGGCGCGCGATCGCGGCGAGCGACTTCTGCGACACGGTCGCGGCGCGCATCTTGGCGAGCTCGCCCTCCGACAGGTCGGGGTGGCGGCGGTAGAGGGTCTCCGTGACGACGAGGCCCAGGACGGTGTCACCGAGGAACTCGAGACGCTCGTTCGTGGGGATGCCGCCGTTCTCGTGCGCGAACGACCGGTGCGTGAGCGCAAGCACGAGAAGCTCGGGATCCAGATGGACCCCGAGCTTCTCGAGAAGACCGGATGCCGGTGCAGCCGGTGCCACGCGCCTCAGCCTGCGTGCTCGGTGCGCAGCGCCTCGGCGTACTGGCGGCCCTTGTAGGTACCGCACGTCGGGCACGCCGCGTGCGACAGCTTGTCGCCCTTGCACTGCGGGCAGGTGGTGAGGTTCGCGGCGGTCGTCTTCCACTGCGAACGACGCGCACGGGTGTTGCTGCGCGACATCTTGCGCTTCGGAACAGCCACGGCTAGCTCTCTTTCGTCTCGTCGGACACGTTCGAGGTGTCGAACATGCTCTCCAGCGCCGACCAGCGAGGGTCGACAAGTTCGTGTGCGTGCCCCGGGTCGTCCGCCAGACGCGCCCCGCACTCGGAGCACAGCCCCGGGCAGTCCGCTCGGCACACCGGACTGAATGGTAGTGCAGTGACGACCGAATCCCGTAGCGCGGGCTCGACGTCGGCGAGGTCGCCGTCGAGCTCGTAGACGTCCTCCGCGTCCTCGAGGTCGTCGCCCGACTCCTCGGCCGCCTTCGCGCGCTCCGGGTAGGCGTAGAGCTCGCCGAGCTCGACCGTGACGTCCTCGTGGACCGTGTCGAGGCAGCGCACGCACTCCCCGACCGCGCGGCCCGTCACCGTCCCCGAGACCAGCACGCCCTCCATGACCGCCTCGAGGCGCAGGTCGAGCTCGAGCTCGCTGCCCTCGGGGATGCCGATCACGGCGGTCCCGAGGTCGGCCGGCGCAGGGACGGTCCGGCGGACCGTCAGCATGCTCCCGGGTCGCCGACCGAGCTCGTGCGTGTCGAGCACGAGCGGCGACGTCTTCTCGGCGGTGATCGCGGGCTCCAGGATCGCCAGGCCGCGGGCGTGGGTGCCCACGGACGGATGGTCAACGGTGGTCGGGGGCCGACGGCCGCTCGACGGCGACTGCCAGGCACAGGCCGACGCGTGACGCGCCGAGCCAAACATCGATCTTACGTCACGCGACGGCTCGACCGCCACCTGCCCCGGCCCGCCGTCGTGCTGGACCTGGCGCGGAGGCGATCTCGGCCCGGCGCTCGGTCACGGCACGACCTCAGCGCGCCGCGCGCTCCCGCATCGTCGCCGGGAAGGGCGACTCCTCGGGTTCGCCGACCCGGTCCCCGAGCCGGTCCGCGAGCTTCGCTCGCCCGCCCTGGACCTGGGCGAGGAGCTTGCCGAGGTCGACCTCGAAGTCCGCGAGCCGGCAGTCGCAGTAGTCGTCGGCGTCCCGCCGGAGCGCCGCGGCCTTCTCGTCGGCCTCGTCCACGATCTCCCGGGCCCGCGACTCCGCCTGGACGACGACCTGTTCCGCCTGCACGAGCTCGATGGCACGCGCCCGGGCCGTCGTGAGGATCTCCTCCGCCTGCCGGTGCGCGTCCTCGAGCACGGCGTCCGCCTGGGCGAGCACCTCGTCGGCGTGCGCGAGCTGCTCCGGCAGCGCGCTGCGCAGCTCGTCCACGAGCGCGAGCGCGTCACCCTTGTGCACCAGCACCGACGCCGACATGGGCATCGCGCGCGCCGACTCCACGAGATGCGCGAGGTCGTCGAGGATCGCGTTGAGCCCGACCTGCGCCTCCTGTGTCGCGCGGTCCTCGTGCGTCACCCGTCGGTCCTGCTGCTCGCTCACGTGCCCGGTCCTTCCCGTCGTGCTCACCTGCTGCTCCCCTGCCCTGCCAGCGCCGTACGGACGGCGTCCCCGACCCCCGGCGGGACGAGGTCGTCCACCGGCCCCCCGTGACGCGCGATGTCCTTCACGAGCGACGACGCGACGTGCAGGAGCGCGGCGTCGCCCGCGACGAACACGGTCTCGACGCCGGCCAGGTGCCGGTTCATGAGCGCCATCGGCAGCTCGGCGTCGAAGTCCGCGCCACCGCGCAGCCCCTTGACCACGGCGCCCGCGCCGATCTCCCGGCAGAAGTCCACCAGCAGCCCCGGCACGACCTCCACGCGGACCCCGTCGAGCCCGGCGTCGGCGACCGCCGCGCGGGCCAGCGCGACGCGCTCGTCGACGCTCAGGAGCGCCGACTTCGACGCGTTCCGCGCGACGCCGACGACGACCTCGTCGAAGAGCGCGCGGGCGCGTCGGACGATGTCGAGGTGGCCCAGGGTGATCGGGTCGAACGACCCGGGACAGACGGCTGTGGTCACCTCGTCACGGTAGTACACCAGGCCGCGCGGACCCGGGCGGCACGGCCGGGCGGGCGCGGATCGACGTCGCGCGCGACGATGGTCCGCGTGACCACCCCGGAGGAACCTGCCGTCGTCCCGCTCACGACGCCCGAGCTCCTGCGCTCGCTCCACCGTGACGTGCTCGCGCCGTCGTTCCCGCCCGCGGAGCTCATGGACGAGGACGCGTTCCTCGGCGACCACGCGACCGGACGTCTGCGCAGCCTCGGGGTGGTGGAGGACGGCCGCGTGGTCGCCGGTGTCGTCGGCGAGTGGTTCCCCGACGCGCGCGTCCTCCTCGTGCTCTACCTCGCCATCGCGCCCGGCCGGCGCGGCGGCGGAGTGGGCGGGCGGCTCGTGGCCGCGGCCCTCGCCGCCTGGCGCGCCGTGGACCCGCTCCTCGTCGTCGGAGAGGTCGAGCACCCCGCGCACCATCCCGGCAGCGCGGCGCACGGCGACCCCGTCGCGCGGCTGCGGTTCTACGCCCGGCTCGGCGCCCGCGTCCTCGCGCTCCCCTACTTCCAGCCCGGCGACGGTCCCGGGGGCGAGCGCGTGCCCGCGCTCCTGCTCGTGTCGTTCCCCCTCGGACCGGGCACCGCCGACGCCGTCCCGGCAGCGCCGCTGCGCGCCTTCCTCACGGAGAACCTCCGCGCGAGCGAGGGCACGCTGGCGGACGACCCCGCGACCCGCCGCCTGCTCGACGCCGCGAACGGCGACCGGGTGGCGCTCGTCGACCCGGGCGACCCGGCCGCCCTCGCGACCGTCCCGGTCGGCACGCTCGCCCCATCCGAGTCCCACGCCCCGGCGGCCTGAGCCCTCGGGGCGGGTCGGCGTCGTCGACCATGCCGTCCCGACCGGCCGAGCAGGTGGCGCGTGGGGCTACGTCTCGTCGGGGAGCTCGGGGCCGACGAAGTACACGGTCGTCTCGCCGTAGTCCTTGCGCGCGAGGACCTCCCAGCCGGCCGGCCAGGTCGGTTCCGGGGTCCGGGTCGAGCGCTCGACGACGACGACGGCGGCCGGGTCGAGGACCCCGGGCACCGCGAGGTGGGCGAGGACGCGCTCGAGCGCCTCGGCGGTGACGTCGTACGGCGGGTCGACGAGCACGAGGTGGTACGGGCCGTGGCCTGCGTCCCCGGTGGACGACGCCCCGGACGCCCCACCGACCGCCGTCCGCTGCGTCGCGACGGCGGCGGCCACGCCGGCGACGAACGTCTCGGCGGGCTGGGCGACGACGCGCACGCCGCTGAGGCCCAGGGCGGCGACGTTGCGTCGGGCGACGTCGGCGGCGACCCGGGCGGAGTCGACCAGCGTCACGTCGGCGGCGCCACGGCTCGCCGCCTCCAGGCCGAGCGCGCCCGAGCCCGCGTAGAGGTCGAGGACGCGCGCGCCGTCGACGACGCCGAGGTGCTCGAGCCGGGAGAAGATCGCCTCGCGCACGCGCTCGCTCGTCGGTCGCGTGCCGCGGGGCGGAACCTGCAGAGTGCGCCCGCCGACTGTTCCCGCCACGATCCTCGTCACGCGCCCACCCTACGCAGCCGGTCGACGTCCCCCGTCACGCGCGCTCGAGGAACTCCTCGCGCCGGGGGTCGAGCTGGTCGCGGATCGCGTCGGCGAGCGCGGGGTGGTCGGTCAGCTCGGGGTCCTCCGCAACGACGGCGGCCGCGTCGCTCCGGGCGGTCGCGATGACGTCGGTGTCCTTGACGACGCGCAGGAGCCGCAGGGAGCTCGCGCGCCCGGACTGTGCGGCACCGAGGACGTCCCCCTCGCTGCGCAGCTCGAGGTCGACGGTCGCGAGCTCGAACCCGTCGGTCGTGCGGGCCAGCGTCTCGACACGCGTCGCGGCGGGCGTGCCCGGCTGCGCCGTCGAGACGAGCAGGCACAGCCCCGCCGCGGACCCGCGCCCGACGCGCCCGCGGAGCTGGTGGAGCTGGGAGATGCCGAACCGGTCCGCGTCGAGGACCACCATGACCGTGGCCTCGGGCACGTCCACACCGACCTCGACGACCGTCGTCGAGACGAGCACCTGGACCGCGCCCGACGCGAAGTCGGCCATCACGGCGTCCTTGTCCGCCGGGGCCATCTGCCCGTGCAGCACGCCGACGTCGAGCCCCGCCAGGCGCGGGTGGGCGCGCAGCTCCTCCGCGACCTCGAGCACGGCCCGCAGCGGCGCGCGGTCCGCGGCGTCCGGCGCGTCGGGGTCGAGGAGGAAGTCGGGCACCTCGTCGAAGTCGTCGCTCCCCCGCGGCGGCCCGTCCGCGTCCGGCTCGTCCGGGTGGATTCGCGCGCACACCACGTACGCGCGGTGCCCGGCGTCGACCTCCTCGCGCACGCGCGCCCAGGTGCGCTCCATCCACGCCTCGTTGCCGGCGGGCACGACGTGGGTCGTGATCCCCGCGCGCCCCGCCGGGATCTCGGTGAGCGACGACGTCTCGAGGTCGCCGAACACGGTCATCGCGACGGTGCGCGGGATCGGGGTGGCCGTCATGACGAGCAGGTGCGGGGCCGTCCGCGCCTTGGCCCGCAGCGCGTCGCGCTGCTCGACCCCGAACCGGTGCTGCTCGTCCACGACGACGAGGCCGAGGTCGGCGAACTGCACGGTCTCGGACAGCAGCGCGTGCGTGCCGACGACGATCCCGGCTGCACCGCTCGCGGCGTCCAGGAGCGCCTCCTTGCGCGCGGCGGCGCCGAGCGACCCGGTGAGGAGCGCGACACGCGTCCCGTGCTCCGCGCCGCCGAGGAACCCGCCCTCGGCCAGCGGCCCGAGCAGCGCGCGCAGGGTGCGCGCGTGCTGCGCGGCAAGCACCTCGGTCGGGGCGAGGAGCGCCGCCTGGCCTCCGGCGTCGATCACCTGGAGCATGGCGCGCAGCGCGACGACCGTCTTGCCGGAGCCCACCTCGCCCTGCAGGAGCCGCTGCATGGGGCGCGCGAGCGCGAGGTCCGCCGCGATCTCCTCCCCGACCTCCCGCTGACCCGTCGTGAGCGTGAACGGGAGGGCGGCGTCGAAGTCGGCGAGGAGGCTCGGCTCCCCCGGCTCGCGGGGAGGGCGGGCCGTCGCGGGCTCGGCCGCGGCCCGAGCCCGGCGCTGGGCGAGCGCCGCCTGGAGGACGAACGCCTCCTCGTACCGCAGCCGGTCGCGCCCGCGCCGCCACTGCTTCTCGTCGTAGGGCTCGTGCACGTCGCGCAGCGCCTCGAGCCGCGTCCCGAGCCCGTGCCGCTCGCGGACGGCGTCCGGGAGCGGGTCGGGGACGTCCTCCTCGCGCAGGGGGTCGAGCACCGTGCGCACCGCGGGCTGGATCTTCCAGCTCGGGATGCTCGCGCTCGCGGGGTAGATGGGGATGGGCCGGCTCGCCTCGAGCACGGCGCTCTCGGCGTCCTCGGCGTCGTCGTCGACCCCGATGATCTTGTAGTCCGGGTGCGTGAGCTGGCGCGTACCGCGGTACAGCCCGACGACCCCGGTGAAGAGCCCGTGGCGACCCGGGGCGAGCCGCTGCTCGTGGTAGCGCAGCACGTTGGGGCTCTTGGCGAAGAAGGTGAGCGAGAGCTGCTGCGGGCCGTCGGTGACGACGGCCTCGAGGATCGCCCCGGCACGGTTGCGCATGCGTCGGACCGTCGCGCTGCGGACCTGGGCGACGATCGTCACGTGCTCACCCAGCGCGAGGCCCCCCAGGTCCGTGAGCCGGCCCGGGTCCCCGTACCGCCGCGGGTAGTGCCGCAGGAGGTCCCCGACGGTCTCGAGGCCCAGCTTCGCGAGCGGGCCCGCGCTGCGCGTGCCGACCGCACGGGTCAGCGGCTCGGCCAGTCGGTCGCTCATGCTCGGCCCTCCACGGTGTCGTCGTCCACGGCGTCCGGCCCCTCGACCGCGAGCGTGACGGCACCGCCGTCGCGGCCCGAGCGCAGGAGGACGACCTCCGCACCGGTCCGGGTCGCGCCGGCCGCGAGCGCGTCGACGGCCGGGCGCGGCACGTCGTCGTCGGCCAGGACGGTCACGAGCGCCGGAGTCGGGAGGAGGAGCGGGGAGAGCGCGTCGAGGAGGAGGCGCGCGACCTCCGGCGCAGGGCCGTCCGCCGTGTCCGCCCGGGCGACCCGCACGCCCGCGAGCGCCGACCGGGCCGCCTCGAGCCGGTGGGCGGCGCCCGGCTCCACGAGCTGGGCGGCGGCGAGCGCGACCGCGACGTGCAGGTCGGTCGGTGCCGGCAGCACCTCGAGCGTCTCGACACCGTCGTCGCGCAGCGTCGCCCGGAGCGCGGCGACGGCGTCCTCCGGGAGCTCGGCTCCAGGCAGGAGCGCGACGTGCGTCGCGCGGGCGTCGACGGCGACGCGGTGCAGGGCGGACAGGTCGAGGGGCCGTGGCTCCTCGCGCAGCAGCACGACGGCGCCCGCCCGGGCGAGGTCGGCGACGAGCCCGGGCGCCGCCGTCACCGCGACCAGTCCCGGGCCCTCGGTGGCCGAGTTCGCGACCGGTCCGGTGCCGTGCCCCGTGGCGTCCGGCGCGTGACCGTGCTCGTGGGGCCCGGGAAGGTGCCGGACCCGCACCTGGCGCAGCGCGACGTCGTCCCGCGTCGAGGTCCGCGCGGCGCCCTCGTGGTCGTCCCGCTCAGACCGCACCGTCGCGAGCGCGTCGCGGCCGACCGAGACCGCCGCCATCGGGTCGTCCGTGTGGACGTGCGCCTGCCAGAGACCCGAGCCCCGGTCGCCCGGCCCGCCCACCACGACGACGGAGTCGCCGACCCGTGCGAGCTGCGCTCGGAGCAGCTCGGCGGGGTCCTCGACCAGCCGACCCCCGGCGGGGTGCGCCCCGCCGTCCACGGGGACGTCGACGACGTACATCACCTCGAACTCGCCCCCCTCGTCCCCGGCCTGCGATCCGGTGCCCGACTCCCGGGGCGAGCCCGGGACCGGCACCATGCCCGCCATCATGCCGAGCACCTCCGACACGCCCGTCCCCGCAGCCCCGGCGTCGTCGCGCGCGACCTGCCCGGCGGCCGGTGCGGGGACCGCGACGTCGGCCGCACCCGTGCCGCGCGCGTCGAGCGCCGCGACGAGGGCGCCGAGGACGAGCACCAGACCGAGGGCCCCGGCGTCCAGCACCTGCGCCCGGGCGAGCGCGTCCAGCTCGCCGGTGCTGCGCCGTGCCGCGGCGCGCGCCCCGTCGCGGGCCGCGGAGGCGACGACGACGGGCGAGACCTCGCCCTGCTCCGACGCGGTCGCAGCCGCTCGCGCCGCGGCGTCGGCGGCCGTCAGGATCGTGCCGGGTGCGGGCCGGGCGACCGCCCCGCGCGCGGTGCGGGCGGCGCGGTCGAGGCCCGCGGCGAGCGCCGGCCCGGTGACGGTCCGGTGCTCCGCGAGCTCCAGGGCCAGCCCGCGCAGGTACTCGCTGAGGATGACGCCCGAGTTGCCGCGGGCGCCGACGAGCGCGCCGCGAGCCAGGCGCACGAGCAGGTCGCCGGCACCGCCGGGCGTACCCTCGTCGGGACGGGCCCCCGGTCCGACGTCGGCGGGCAGCGCGCGGACCGCGTCGAGGAGCGTGAGGTACATGTTGGTGCCGGTGTCCGCGTCCGCGACCGGGAAGACGTTCACGCGGTCGAGCGCCTCGCGTGCGGCGCCGAGCGCCCGGACGCCCCCGCGGCCCCACGCGACGACGACGGCGGCGTCGACCACGTCGGCTCCGGGGCTCACGTCGGACCGGCTCCTCGCGCTCGGGGCGACCCGGCCGGGCGGCCTGACGGTCGGACGGCACGGCGGGCCGTCGGGACCACGGTAGTCAACCGTGCGGGCCGTCGAGGCGCACGGCGGGCCACGAGGGGCGGCCGGCGGGTGTGACGAGCACCCGGTTTGAGCTCAGGCCCTCGGATCGGCTACCCTGACGAGGTTGCCCGGGTGCTTCGCGCGCCCTCGACACCGTCGAGGAGCCGCCGAGGAACACCGGGCGCGACACCCTACAGACCATTCAGGACGTCGCCGCTGCGTGCGCGACGTGCACGACGATCAGGAGAAACCGTGGCTGCCAACTGCGACGTCTGCGGCAAGGGCCCGGGCTTCGGGCACAGCATCTCGCACTCCCACATCCGCACGAAGCGCCGCTGGAACCCGAACATCCAGCGTGTGCGCGCCGTGGTCGCGGGGACGCCCAAGCGTCTCAACGTGTGCACCTCCTGCCTCAAGGCCGGGAAGGTCACCCGCCCCGCCTGAGCAATCGCGAGACTCCGCACGAGAGCGTCTGCCGGTCCCGGCAGGCGCTCTCGTCGTCTGTGCGCTGGTCGCGGCGGTGGCTCCCTGGCCACCGGCAGATGCGGAGATCTCCTGGAGATCGGGACAAAGCGGTTTGGTGGATCGCCACCCGGGTGGCAGTCTTTGTGCATGGTGACGGAACTGAGCGAGGTAACCATCCGCCCGGCCGCTCCCGCGGACGCGAGCGCCATCGCGGCCGTGCACATCGCGTCGTGGCGGGGTGCCTACGCGGGCATCGTCCCCGACGAGTACCTGGCCTCGCTCGACCACGACCAGCGCGAGAAGCACTGGGTCCAGAGCCTCGCCACCGCCGGGGCCCGCACCTGGCTCGCCGACGCCGACGGCCGCACGATCGGCTTCGCGACGCTCGGCCCGAGCCGTGACGAGGACGCCGAGCCCGGCGACCTCGAGATCTACGCCATCTACCTCGACCCCGAGTCCTGGGGGCGGGGCGTCGCGCGCGACCTCATGCGGACCATGCTGGGCGAGGTTCGCCCCGGCACGACCGTCACGCTCTGGGTCCTCGAGGACGCGGAGCGCGCGCGCCGCTTCTACCGCCGCCACGGCTTCACGCCCGACGGCGTCGAGCGCCGCGACGACATCGGCGGCAAGGACCTCACCGCGGTGCGCTACCGCCGGAGCTGACCGTCGCGCTCAGGCGCGGAAGTGGTCCCAGCCGGTCGCGCGGCGCGCGACGCGGCCGTCGACCCGGACACCGGGGTCGCCGCACCCCGTACGTCGGACGGTGCCGATCGCGCGGAACCCGTCCGGCAGGTCGACGTCCGCGGGGAACGTCGCGAGCAGCGCGTGGTCCTCGCCTCCCGACAGCACCCAGCCGTCGGCGCGGTCGCCGTCGCTCGCCCCGGCACCGTCCCCGCTCGCGCCGTCGAGCGCCGCGCCCGCCGCGCGCAGCCGGTCGCGGTCCACACCCAGAGCGGCGAGCTCGAGGTCCACGACGACGCCGCTCGCCCGCGCCATCCGGCCCGCGTCCCGCAGCAGCCCGTCGGACACGTCCATCATCGCGGTCGCGCCGGCGTCGGCGGCCGCGGGACCCGCGGCGAGCGGGGGGTCGGGGCGCAGGTGCGCGAGGACGAGCGCGTCGTCGACGTCGGCCCGGTCGGCGTCGAGCAGCGCGAGACCCGCGGCGGACCTCCCGAGCGTCCCGGCGAGGGCCACGACGTCGTCCGGGCGCGCGCCGGAGCGCAGGACGGGCTCGCGGCCCTCGAGGTCGCCGTGGACGGTGACCGCGACGACGACCTGGTCGCCCCCGGACAGGTCCCCGCCGACGACGGCGGCACCCAGCGGCGTGCACGCGTCGGCGAGGCCGCGCGCGAGGCCGATGACCCAGTCGACGGGCAGGTCGCCCGGCATGACGAGCGACACCACGAGCGCCGCGGGGCGCGCGCCCATGGACACGACGTCCGCGAGGTTCTGCACCGCGGCCCGCCAGCCGACGTCGTACCCGGACGACCAGCGCCGGCGGAAGTGCCGGTCCTCGACGAGGACGTCGGTCGACACGACGTAGCGGCCGTCGGGCGCCGCGACGACGGCGCAGTCGTCCCCCGGCCCGACGAGGGTGGTCGGCGCGGTGGGCAGCAGGGGGAAGATCCGGGCGAGGAGCGCCTCCTCGGGCACGTCGCGGACCAGCAGGGGCGTCTCGCTCACGGCGCCACCCTAGTCGTCGCCCGGGCGGTCACGGGCACCCGCCGCGGGCCGCTACGGTGGTCGCGTGCCCGACGTCGTCCCTCCCGCCTCGCCGTCCTCCCGCCACCGCGCGTCCCGGCCTCGCCGCTCGTCGCGGCGTCCCCTGGCCCGCCGGCTCGCCGTGCCCGCGCTCCTCGGCGCGGTCGTCGCGACCGCCGCGTGCGCGCCGCGGATCGGTGTCCCGGTGGCGGACGACGCGCAGAACCCGCTGTGCGCGGACGTCGTGCTCGCGCTGCCCGAGTCGCTGGGCGAGGACCTGCCGAAGGTCGGCACGACGAGCCAGGCCACGGCGGCGTGGGGCGAGCCCGGTGCTGCGGTGACGCTGCGGTGCGGCGTCGAGGTGCCCGGGCCCACGACGACCGCGTGCCAGAGCGTCGAGTCCGAGGGCGGCAGCGTGGACTGGCTCGTCGTCGAGGACGCCGGCACGTGGACGTTCACGACCTACGGTCGCGACCCCGCGGTGCAGGTCGTCGTGCCGCCCGCCGTCACCGAGGGCCACTCGACGTCGTTCATCGCGGACCTCGGCCGCGCGGTCATGGAGGTCCCGCAGACGCGCGCGTGCGTCGGCGTGGCCGACGTGGGGTGAGCCGGGGGCGCGGCCGCGGGTCCGACCGCGGCCGGGCGGTCAGCGCAGGCCGGTGGGCCGCTCGAGCGCGAGCGCGACGAGCTCGTCGATGAGCTCGGGGTAGCTCAGCCCCGACTTCTCCCACATGCGCGGGTACATCGAGAACGGCGTGAAGCCGGGCATCGTGTTGATCTCGTTGACGACGACCTGCTCGTCGGGCGTGACGAAGACGTCGACGCGCGAGAGGCCCTCGGCGCCGACCGCCTCGAACGTGCGGATCGCGATCTCGCGCACGCGCTCGACGAGGTGCTCGGGCAGGTCGGCCGGGCACGACAGCTCGACCCCGGCCTCGTCGAGGTACTTGGCCTCGAAGTCGTAGAAGTCGTGCGCCTCGCCCGTGACGACGATCTCGCCGGGCAGCGACGCGCGCGGACGCGCGCCCCCGCGGCCCCCGAGGACGGCGCACTCGATCTCCCGTCCGACGACGCCCGCCTCGACGATCACCTTGGGGTCGTGCTCCTGCGCGGCGGCGACGGCCGCGGGGAGGTCCGCGAGGTCGTCGACCTTGGAGATGCCGAGGCTCGACCCGGCGCGCGCGGGCTTGACGAAGACGGGCAGGCCGAGAGCCGCCACGGTCTGCGTCCACGCCTCCGGGTCGCGCTCGAACTCGCCCGGGCGGATCACGGTGTACGGCGAGACGGGCAGACCCTCGCCCGCGAGCACGAGCTTCATGAAGTGCTTGTCCATGCCGACGGCGGACGCCAGGACGCCCGCGCCGACGTAGCGGACGTCGGCGAGCTCGAGCATCCCCTGGAGCGTGCCGTCCTCGCCGTACGGGCCGTGCAGCAGCGGGAAGACGACGTCCACCTCGCCGAGCACGCGCGGGACGTCGCCCGGGGTGAGGACGCGCAGCTCCCGCCGCCCGGTCGACAGGGGGAGGATGACCTCCTCGCCCGTCGGCTCGACCTGCGGCAGGCGCCCTTCCGTGATCTCCCAGCGTGCGGGCTCGTCGGCCGCGAGGACCCACTCCCCCGTCGTCGTGATCCCGACGGGGACGACGTCGTAGCGCGACCGGTCGATCGCGCGCAGGACGCCCGCGGCGGTCGCCGCGGAGATGGCGTGCTCACCGGAGCGCCCCCCGAACAGCACGAGGACGCGGGGCTTGCGGGGCGCGCCGGTGGGGTGCTCGTCGGTGGACGGCACGGACCGGTCGGGGCTCTGGCTGGACATCGCGGACGACCCTACCGGACGCCTGCTCGCGTACCCGACGCGTCACCGGGAACGATCCGGGGACGTCCTGCGTTGGGAGTGCCGTGGAAGACACGACTCTCGAGGCCCCCGCGGCCGACGACCCCGACCATAGTCCCGGCCGCACCGGCCCCGGCAGCGAGCGGACGCGCGAACGCGTCCCCGACGACCGGAGGGCGGTGCGGGCACGATGACGACCTTCCTCTCCCTCCTGCTCGGGCTCCTCGTGGTTCTCGCGATCACGGCGGCGACGGCCTACTTCGTCGCCCAGGAGTTCGCCTACATGACCGTCGACCGCTCCCGCCTGGGGGCCAAGGCGGAGGCCGGCGACGAGTCGGCCCGGCGCGCGCTCGCCGTCACCCGGCGCACGTCCTTCGTCCTGTCCGGGGCCCAGCTCGGCATCACCGTGACGGGACTCCTCGTCGGCTACGTGGCCGAGCCCCTCATCGGCGAGTCGCTGGGCACGATGCTCGGCGGCGTCGGCGTCCCCACGGGCGTCGGCGTGGCGGTGGGCACCGTCCTCGCCCTCGTGCTCTCGACGATCGTCCAGATGCTCTTCGGCGAGCTGTTCCCCAAGAACCTCGCCATCGCCCGGCCCGAGCCGCTCGCGAAGGGCCTGGCGCGCTCCACGTCCGCGTACCTCACGGTGTTCGGCTGGCTCATCGCGGTGTTCGACAAGGCGTCCAACGCCCTGCTGCGCCTGCTGAAGATCGAGCCAGTGCACGACGTCGACAACACCGCGACCGCGCGCGACCTCGAGCACATCGTGGCCGACTCGCGTGAGAGCGGGGACCTGCCCGACGAGCTGTCCGTGCTGCTCGACCGCATCCTCGACTTCCCCCAGCAGGACGTCGAGCACGCGATGATCCCCCGCTCGCGCGTCGGCACGGTGCGCCCCGAGGCCACGGTCGCCGAGGTGCGCGAGCTCATGGCCCGCGCGCACACGCGCTACCCGGTGGTCGACGAGACCGACCAGCCGCTCGGCGTCGTCCAGCTCGCCGACGTCCTCGCGACCGACCTGCCCGACGACGCTGCCGTGACCGACCTCATGCGCCCGGCCGTCGTGCTGCCGACGGCGATGACGCTGCCCGACGCGCTCGCGCAGCTCAACTCCACGCGCAACCAGCTCGCGTGCGTCATCGACGAGTACGGCGGTTTCACCGGCGTGCTGACCGTCGAGGACCTCGCCGAGGAGCTCGTGGGCGAGATCACCGACGAGCACGACCCGGAGCAGCCCGTCACGGTCACGGCCGAGGAGGACGGCGTGTGGGTCATGGGCGGCGACGTCCACGTCGACGAGGCGGAGCGCGCGCTCGGCCACGACCTGCCCCGCGGCGACCACGAGACGGTCTCCGGGCTCCTCATCGCCCAGCACGGCGCCCTGCCGCGCGCGGGCGACACGATCGAGGTCCCGCTCCCGGACGACCCGGCCGACCTCGTCCACGACGAGCCCGTGCACCGCACGCTCGTCGTCGACGTCCTGTCGGTCGAGCGGCACGTGCCGCGCCTCGTGCGCGTCCGGCTCGTCGAGCAGCGGGGCGACGCCCCGGCGGACGACGACGCGCACCCCACCACGCACGAGACTGCCCGCCCGACGGACGCAGCGGAGGAGACCCGATGAGCAACCCCTGGGTCGTCGTCGTGGCGACCGTCGCCATCATCGCGCTCAGCGCGTTCTTCGTCGCCGTGGAGTTCGCGCTCCTCGGCGCCAAGCGGCACCGGCTCGAGGACGCCGCGCCGGCGAGCCGCGCGGCGCGCGCCGCGCTGCGCAGCTCGAACGAGCTCACGCTGCTCATGGCCGGTGCGCAGCTCGGCATCACGGCGTGCACGCTCGCGCTGGGCGCCATCACCAAGCCCGCGGTGCACCACTGGCTCACCCCGGTCTTCGAGACCTGGGGCGCACCGCTGTGGGCCGCCGACGTCGCGGGCTTCGTGCTCGCGCTCGTCGTCGTGACGTTCCTCCACCTCGTCATCGGCGAGATGGCGCCCAAGTCCTGGGCGATCGCGCACCCGGAGCGCTCGGCCACCCTGCTGGCGCTGCCGATGCGCGGGTTCATGTGGGCCTTCCGCCCGCTCCTGCGCTGGCTCAACGCGCTCGCGAACCGCTGCGTGCGGGCCGTGGGCGTCGAGCCCGTCGAGAACGTCGAGGGCGGCGGGCAGGACCCCGCGACCCTGCGGCACCTCGTGGAGCACTCGGCGAACGTCGGCGCGCTCGAGGCGTCGTACCGCGTCCAGATCTCGGGCGTCATCGAGCTCGAGACCCTCACGGTCGACGCGCTCGTGCCGGCCGAGGGCCGCCCGACGTCGGTCCCCGCGACGGCCACGGCGGCGGACGTCCGCGCGGCCTCCGCCCGGTCGGGGCACCTGCGCATCCTCGTCCAGAACGGGAGCGTCGTCCCGAAGGTCGTGCACGTGCGCGACACGCTCCTGGAGCCGGACGACCGGCCCGCCGGGGAGCTCGCGCGCCCCGGGTTCGTGCTCGCGTCGGGGACGACCGTGCACGCCGCGCTCGCGCGCATGCGCGAGTCGAGCGAGCAGCTCGCGATCGTCATGGACGGCGAGCGGTTCGTCGGCGTCGTGACGCTCGCCGACGTGCTGCGCCGCATCCTGCCGTCCCCGGAGGAGCCGACGCCGGTGCTCGTCGGCTGACCGGTCCGGCGTACGGTGGAGGAGCCTCGGTGACGCACGTCGCCGGGGCCCCTCGCCGTCCGCACCGACCGAAGGCAGGCCATGTCCACGCCCGTCCCCCCGCCGTCCGCCGCGCCCCTCGCCACGCCGTTCGCTCCGCCCTTCCCCGCCCCGCGCACGCTCCTCACGGACGACCTCCTCGACGCCGTCCGCGGCCGCGCCGGGGGCTACGACCGCGACAACGCGTTCTTCGACGAGGACCTCGCCGCCCTGATCGAGGCGGGATACCTGCGCGCGCTCGTGCCCACGTCGTTCGGCGGCGCCGGCCTCGGCCTGCGCGAGGTCGCGCACGAGCAGGCGCGGCTCGCGGGCGCGGCGCCCGCGACGGCACTCGCGGTGAACATGCACCACGTGTGGACCGGCGTCGCGCGCTACCTGCACGAGCGCGGCGACGACTCGCTCGACTGGCTGCTCGAGGAGGCCGGTCGCGGCGAGGTGTTCGGCTTCGGGTACTCCGAGGGCGGCAACGACCTCGTCCTGCTCGGCTCGCGCACCGAGGCACGTCCGGACGGCGCGGGCGGCTACACGTTCCACGGCCGCAAGATCTTCACGTCCAACTCGCCCGCGTGGACGCGCCTCGGCGTCCTCGGCCTGGACACGACGTCCGACGACGCCCCGCGCCTCGTGCACGCGTTCGTCCCCCGGGACGCCGGCGTCGAGGTCCTCGACGACTGGGACACGATGGGCATGCGCGCGTCGCAGTCCCGATCCACGGTGCTCGACGGCGCCCACGCGCCGGCCGACCGGGTCGTCCGGCGCCTTGCGCCCGGCCCCACGCTCGACCCGCTCGTCGTCGGGATCTTCACGACGTTCGAGACCCTCCTCGCGTCCGTCTACACCGGGATCGCGGAGCGCGCGCTCGAGCTGGGCGTCGCCGCGGCGCGTCGCCGGACGTCGATGAAGAACGACGGCGCGTCGCTCGCGCAGGATCCCGACATCCGCTGGCGCCTCGCGGACGCGGCTCTCGCGCTCGACGCGGTGTGGCCGCAGATCGACACCGTCGCGGGCGAGCTCGACGCGCTCGTCGACCGCGGCGCGGGCTGGTTCCGCGCGACCGCGGGGCTCAAGGTGCGCGCCACGGAGACCGCGAAGACGGTCGTCGACCAGATGGTGCGCGTCGCCGGCGGGTCCAGCTACTTCGCCGGGAACGAGCTGGGCCGCCTGTACCGCGACGTGCTCGCCGGGATCTTCCACCCGTCCGACGACGAGTCCGCGCACTCCACGGTCGCGCAGTCCCTGCTGGGCCCGCTCGACTGAGCGGCGCGTCGCCCGCCGAGCATGTGGCTGCGGCCCGTCCTGAGCACCGGACGGGCCACGACCGCATGCTCGGCGGAAGCCGGGGACGGGAGGCGTGACCGGGAGGTGATCGCCCGGGGCACGCGTCACGGCCCCGGGCGTACGCTGCCGCCATGAGCGACCCGCACGTCCCCGCCGCCCTCTCCCCCGCTACCGTCGCCGTCGCCGCGGGACGGCCCGAGCGGGCGCAGGGCGCGCCCGTGAACCCGCCGATCGTCCTGTCCTCGACGTACGTCTCGCAAGGCGTCCAGCAGCCCGGAGAGCTCCTGTACACCCGCATGGACACCGAGACGTGGCACCCGTTCGAGGAGGCGCTCGCCGCGCTCGAGGGCGGCGAGCAGGCCGGCGTGGTCTTCGGTTCCGGGATGGCGGCGATCGCGGCGGTCTTCTCGGTCGTCCCGGCCGGTGGCAAGGTCGTGCTCCCCCGGCACGCGTACCAGGTGACGCTCGGCTTCGCCGACGACCTCGCCGCGCGCGCGGGGGTCGAGGTCGTCCGCGTCGACGTCGCGGACACCGACCAGGTCGTCGCCGCGCTCGACGGGGCCTCGCTCCTGCTCGTCGAGTCCCCGACGAACCCCATGCTCGAGGTCGCCGACCTGCCCGTGCTGCTCGCGGCCGCGCGCGAGCGCGGCGTCCTCACCGCCGTCGACAACACGTTCGCGACGCCTCTGGGGCAGCAGCCGCTCTCCCACGGCGCGGACGTCGTCGTGCACTCGGTGACGAAGTACCTCGCCGGGCACTCCGACGTCGTCCTCGGGGCCGCCGTCGCGCGCACGGCCGAGCTCACCGCGACGCTGCGGGCCTACCGGACGCTCCACGGGTCGATCCCCGGCCCGTTCGAGGTGTGGCTCGCGCTGCGCGGGCTGCGCACGCTCGCGCTGCGCGTGGAACGCTCGCAGGCGAACGCGGCGGAGCTCGCCCAGCGTCTCGCGGACCACCCCGACGTCGTCGAGGTGCGCCACCCGAGCCTGCCCGCCGATCCCGGGCATGATCGCGCGTCGCGCCTCATGACGGGCTACGGGTCGATCCTCGGGCTTCGGCCGCGCGGCGGCGCCGCAGGCGCTGACGCCGTCGTCGGTGCCGTGCGCCTGTGGGTGCCTGCGACGAGCCTCGGGGGCGTGGAGTCGAGCCTGGAGCGTCGTCGCCGGTTCGCGACCGAGTCGCTCACGGTCCCCGAGGACCTGCTGCGGCTCTCCGTGGGCATCGAGGACGTCGAGGACCTCTGGCGGGACCTCGACCAGGCGCTGCGGGCGTCCGCCGGCTGACCTCGCGCGGGGTCCGCTACCGCGCGCCGGTGCCCGGGCGCCGGGACCGCGTCGGGTCCGTCGAGTCCGTCGAGTCCGTCGGGACGTAGAAGACGCCGCCGTCGAGGTCGACGTCGAACGGGCGGCCCTCGGCGGGGCGCTGCACGATGTCGAGGCGCTGGCGCTCCTTCTCCTCGGTGAGGTGCGTGCGGCTGGGCTGGAAGATCTCGACGATCTCGCCGAACATGCCAGACGACGCGCTCTCGCCCCCGCCCGCGTCGCGGCGGGCGCGCGCCTCGGCGCCCGAGGTGAACCGCGCGATCCCAGCCACGAGCAGCACCGTGAGCGCGATCGCGACGAGCACACCCACCACGTCTGCGCCGGTCCCCTGCAGCATCCTCCGAGCCTAGCGTCGACCACGTGGGCGGGGCCACGGGTCCGCAGACCCCCGGCGCGCACGGTCTACGAGACGCGGGCGAGGTCCCGTCGAGACGCCTCCGTGACCGGACCGGGACCGGACCGTGCTCTGGCCGTCGCGCGAGCGTGACCTGCGGTTTCTACGATCGGTCCCATGGACGCACGAGGAACGATGCGCACGGACCGTGGCGACCGGGGGCGACGCGCGACCGTGACGTCACCGCGGGTCGCGACGGCCGTCGTCGGGCTGCTGGCGCTCTCGCTCGCCGCATGCTCCCCCGGCGGCACGGACGACTCCCCGTCGCCGTCGGGCACCGCGACGAGCGGCTCCCCCAGCCCCACCGACTCACCGACCGACGGCCCGGGCGAGAGCCCGACGGACGGCTCCACGGCACCGGCCGACGACGCGACCGAAGCACCGCTCCCGTTCCCCGCGAACACCGACCCGGACACGCAGGACCCCTCCGCGGACGCGGCGCTCACCGTGACGGACATCCGGATCGGGCACCACGACGGGTACGACCGGGTCGTCCTCGAGCTCGGCGGCACCGGGACGCCCGGGTGGCGCGTGGAGTACGTCGACCAGCCGGTCGACGACGGCAGCGGCAACGTCGCGACGGTCGACGGCGACGCCTACCTGCAGGTCATGATCTCCGGCTCGGGCTACCCCATGGACACCGGCGTCGAGGAGTACACCGAGCCCAACCCGGTGCGTGCCGGCGACGACGGCGAGGTCGAGGAGGTCCTGCTCCGCGGCGTGTTCGAGGGGTACACCCAGGCGTTCGTCGGGGTCGACGACGAGCGGCGCCCGTTCCGGGTGTTCTCGCTCGAGGACCCGACACGCGTGGTCGTCGACGTGCGCGACGACGACTGACGCGCGCGCGGCCCCACCCGAGGGTCGGCGACCCCCTCAGCGCTCCGCCGAGATCCCCTCGGCCTTCTGGGGGCGGGCGAGGAGGCCGCGCGCCATCTCGTCGACCGGCATCCCCTCGTGGAGCACCGCGACGACGCCGGCCGTGATCGGCATCTCGACCCCCACCTTCTGGGCGAGCTCAAGGACCGAGCGGCACGACTTGACCCCCTCGGCCGTGCCGCCGGTCGCCGCGATGGCGTCGTCGAGGCTCAGCCCCTGGCCGACGTGCTTGCCCAGCGTGTGGTTGCGCGAGAGCGGCGACGAGCACGTCGCGACGAGGTCCCCCATGCCCGCGAGGCCGGGGAACGTCTCGGCGTCCGCCCCGAGCGCGAGCCCGAGCCGCGTGATCTCCACGAGGCCGCGCGTGATGACGGTGGCCGTCGTGTTGTAGCCGAACCCCCGGCCCTGGGCGATCCCCACGGCGAGCGCGATGACGTTCTTCACCGCCCCGCACAGCTCGACCCCGACCACGTCGCGGTTGGTGTAGGGGCGGAAGTACGACGACGAGCAGGCGCGCGCGACGTACCGCGCCACGTCCTCGTCGACGCACGACACCACGGTCGCCGTCGGCTGACGGTGCGCGATCTCCCGCGCCAGGTTGGGTCCGGACACCACGGCGACGCGCTCCGGCGGCAGTCCGAGGGACTCCGCGACGACCTCGCTCATGCGGCGGTCGGTGCTCAGCTCGACGCCCTTCATGAGCGAGACCGCGACGGCGTCGGGCTCCAGGTGCGGACGCAGCTCGGCGAGCGTCGTGCGCGCGACCTGCGAGGGGATCGCGACGACCACCAGGCCCGCCCCGGCGAGCGCGTCGCGCGCGTCGGTCGTGGCCCGGATGCCCGTGGGCAGCTCGATGCCCGGCAGCCGCTTCTCGTTGCGTCGCTCGACGTTCACCTGCGCGGCGACCTCGGGGTCGCGACCCCACAGGCGGACCTCGCAGCCGGCGTCGGCGAGCACGGCGGCGAACGTCGTGCCCCAGCTCCCCGACCCGAGGACCGCGGCGACGACGCGCTCCTCGGTGGACGCGTCGTCCGTGCCGAGCGGCGCGGGGCTGATCTCGACGGTCTGGTCCCCGCTCACCGGCGGCGCTCCGAGCCCGGGTGCTGACGCAGGTCGAAGCGCTCCGCGGGCGCCTTCGCGCCGCGGATCTCCTCGAGCTGGCGCGTGATCGCCGCCATGATGCGCTCGGTCGCCTCGCGCAGCGTCGCGGTGTCCTGCGGGCGGTCGTAGAGGTCGGACAGGTCGACGGGCGGTCCGGCGTGGACGGCGACCCGCTTGGGCGGGATCGGCTTGAACACCTTGCCGTACGGCGCCAGGAGCTGCTCCGCGCCCCACTGCGCGATGGGCACCACCGGGGCGCGGCTCGTCAGGGCGAGGCGCGCGACGCCCGTCTTGCCGACCATGGGCCAGCCGTCGGGGTCGCGCGTCAGCGTCCCCTCGGGGAAGAACACGACGCACTGGCCCTCGGCGAGGCGCGCCGTCGAGTCGACGAGCGACTGCGCCGCACCCGCCGTGCCGCGGTGCACCGGGATCATGCCCGTGCTCGTGAGGATCCGGCCGAGGACCGGCACCTTCCACAGCGACGCCTTGGCCGTGATCTTGGGTGCGCGTCCCTGGTCGTAAAGGAAGTGCGCGAGCGTCACGGGGTCGACCTCCGTGACGTGGTTCGCCGCGGCGATGAAGCCGGTCGGGGGCAGGTTCTCCGCGCCGCGCCAGTCGCGGCGGGTGATCGCGAAGAGGATCGGGCGCAGGAAGAACGCGAGGGTCTTGTACGCGCGCGGGGTCTCGGGCAGGCTCGGCACGGTCACCGAGCCTACCGGGCGCGACCCCGCGCTCAGATCCAGCCGTGCCGCCGGGCGACGTGCGCGGCCTCGTGGCGGTTCGCCGCCCCGAGCTTGGCCGCCGCCGACGACAGGTAGTTGCGCACCGTGCCGGGAGCCAGGTGGGCGCGCGTCGCGATCTCCTCGACGGGCGCGCCGTCGGCGGCGAGCTCGAGCACGTCCGCCTCGCGCGCGGTGAGCGGGCTCGCACCCGCCGCGATCGCCTCGGCGGCGAGCTCGGGGTCGACGTACCGGCCGCCGTCGCGCACCTGGCGCACGACGTCCGCGAGCACGCGCGAGGAGACCGTCTTGGGGAGGAACCCGCGCGCGCCCGCCTCCAGCGCCCGCTTGAGGTAGCCGGGCCGCCCGTGGCTCGTGACGATCACCACACCGCAGGACGGCAGGTCGCGCGCGAGCCGCTGCGCGACCTCGACCCCGTCCAGGCCGGGCATCTGGAGGTCGAGCACCGCGACGTCGGGCTCGTGCTTGAGCGCCGCCGCCACGGCCTCGGGCCCGGAGGCGGCCTGGGCGACGACGTCGAGGTCGTCCTCGAGCGCCAGGAGCGACGCGACGGCGTCGCGGATGAGGTTCTCGTCGTCGGCGAGCAGGATGCGGATCACGCGCGCGTGGACCTTTCGGGCGCAGGAGAGGGGAGGTCGTGGTCGGGCTGCCGCGCCGGCGCGCCGCGGGCAGCGCCGTCGTCCGGCACGCGCGCGACGAGGCCGAACCGCCCGCCGTCGAACCACGTCCGCAGGCTCCCCCCAGCCTCCTCCAACCGCTCGCGGAGCCCGACCAGCCCCGAGCCGCGCCCGTCGCCTGCGCCCGCAGGTGCGCCGTCGTTGACGATCTCCACGACGCTCGACGCACCGTCCCGGTGGACGGTGATCGTGCAGGTGCGTGCGGTCGAGTGCCGCACGACGTTCGTCACCGCCTCCCGGACCGCCCACGCGAGCGCCTCCTGCGCCGCGGCGCCGACCGGTGTCTCCTCGCCGTGCACGGTGGTCTCGATGCCCGCCGAGCGCAGCACCGAGCGCGCGCCCACGAGCTCGGCGCCGAGGTCGGCGGTGCGGTAGCCCGCGACGACGGCGCGCACCTCGCGCAGCGCGTCCTGCGCGATGCGGCGTACCTCGAGCATCTGCTCCTCCGCGCCGGGCCGGCCGCGGGCCGCGAGCTCCGCGGCGAGCTCGCTCTTCACGGCGACCACGGACAGGGTGCGCCCGAAGACGTCGTGCAGGTCGCGCGAGAACCGCAGCCGCTCCTCGGCGACGGCCAGCCGCGCGTGCAGCACGCGCGTGCGCTCCTGCTCCCACACGATGCCGAGCATCCACACCGACACCCGGTAGGACCCGAAGACCGCGACGAGCATGACCGTGCCGGAGAGGCCGAGGGCGAGCGCCGCGCCGGCGGTCGTCGGGGTGATCGGCCCCGTCCCGACCCACACCGCGCACCCCGTGACGGCGCCGAACAGGACGGCGAGCAGCGCGAGGCGACGGAACGTGAGGAGCGGCACGACGGCGAGCGTGCCGAAGCCGAACCCCACCAGGAGCGCGTAGTACCGGGCGCTCGCTGCGACGTCGTCCGCCGACTCGACGGGGAAGGTCCAGAGACCGACCATCGCGACCGCGAGGGACACGGCCCCGTGGAGCGCGAGCAGCCACGGGCGCACGACCGGGCCCCCGAGGAAGTGCACCACCCCGGCCCGGAGCAGGGCGAGGCACGTGACGGTGTGCGCGAGGACGAGCAGCAGCCACGCGCTGACGACCCCCGGTCGGAACGTCGGGTCGGAACCGACGAGCACGAGTGCGAGGAACGGCTCGAACAGCGAGAGCAGGTACAGCGACCAGCGCGTGTAGGCGTCGAACCGCTCAGGGGCGGTCCGACGACTCCACACGTCGAGGAACGTGCGCGGTCGGGTGATCACGCGGACCAGCGTCCCACGCACGCGCGCCGCACCGCCGTGACAGGCGTCATGACCCGCGGCGACGGGCGGTCCGGTCAGTCCCGGCGGACGTCGGCGCCGAGCGCGACCAGCTTCTCCTGGAAGTTCTCGTAGCCGCGGTCGATGAGGCTGATGCCGCGCACCGTCGACGTGCCCTTCGCGGCGAGCGCCGCGATGAGGTGGGAGAAGCCGCCGCGCAGGTCGGGCACCTCGATGTCGGCCGCGGCGAGCGGCGTCGGACCGGAGACGACCGCCGAGTGGTGGAAGTTGCGCTGCCCGAACCGGCAGTCGCGCCCGCCTAGGCACTCCTTGTAGACCTGGATGGTCGCGCCCATGCCGCGCAGCGCGTCGGTGAAGCCGAAGCGGTTCTCGTAGACGGTCTCGTGCACGATCGACAGGCCCTTGGCCTGGGTGAGCGCGACGACGAGCGGCTGCTGCCAGTCCGTCATGAAGCCCGGGTGCACGTCGGTCTCGAGCACGATGGGGTCCAGGTCCCCGCCCGGGTGCCAGAACCGGATGCCGTCGTCCTGCACGTCGAACCGGCCGCCGACCTTGCGGAAGGTGTTGAGGAACGTCATCATCTCGGGCTGCGTCGCGCCCTTGACGGTGATGTCGCCGCCGGTGGCGAGCGCGGCCGACGCCCACGAGGCGGCCTCGATGCGGTCGCCCAGCGCGGTGTGCGTGTACCCGTCGAGGCGGTCCACGCCCTCGATGCGGATCACGCGGTCGGTGTCGACCGAGATGATCGCGCCCATCTTCTGGAGCACCGCGATGAGGTCCATGATCTCGGGCTCGATCGCGGCGTTCGCCAGCTCCGTGATGCCCTCGGCGCGCACGGCCGTGAGCAGGAGCTGCTCCGTGGCACCCACCGACGGGTACGGCAGCGCGATCTTGGTGCCCTGGAGGCGTCGCGGGGCGCGGATGTGGATCCCGTTCTCGCGCTTGTCCACGACGGCACCGAACTGGCGCAGGATGTCCAGGTGGTAGTTGATCGGCCGGTCGCCGATCCGGCACCCGCCGAGGTCGGGGATGAACGCCTCGCCGAGGCGGTGCAGCAGCGGGCCGCAGAACAGGATCGGGATGCGGCTGGAGCCCGCGTGCGCGTCGATGTCCGCGACGTGCGCCGACTCGACGTTGGACGGGTCCAGGTCGAGGATCCCCGCGTCCGGGTCGGACTTCACCGCCACGCCGTGCAGCTCCAGGAGCCCCGTCACGACGCCGACGTCGCGGATCTGCGGCACGTTGCGCAGCACGCTCGGCGACTCCCCCAGCAACGACGCCACCATGGCCTTGGACACGAAGTTCTTCGCGCCGCGCACGGTGATCGTCCCGTCCAGCGGGGTCCCGCCGTCGACGTACAGCACATCCTTCATGAGCTCTGGTCGCCCTCTCGCCAGCCGATGATCGTGGTGCCCCTGCGGGCAGGGGCCCGCGTGCGGGGCCGCGGACGGCCGTTTCCGCGCGCGCGGGTCCCGTGCGTGCCAACGTGCGGCACCCGGAGATTATTCACCCCCTGCGGGGGTGCTCGCCGCCGAGACGACGGCGGCGGCCGTCCCCGACACGTTACTCCCCGGTACCCCTTCACGGGACGGGAGTCCGGGACCGCGAGGGACAACCCTGGCCGCGCGAGGTAGAGCCCTGGTCCCGCGAGGTAGAGCCCTGGTCACGACCACGCCTCTCCCTCGGCGGTCCAGGGCTCTGCCTCGGCGGTCCGGGAGACCGGGTCAGACGGCGGTCGCGTCGAACGCGGCGACGTACCTGTCGATCTCGGCGAGGTAGGCCGCACGCTGCGAGTCGCCCAGCCACGACGCCTCGAACGAGTTCTTCGCGAGCTGCACGACCTCCTGCGTCGTCAGCCCTGCCGCCTCCGCGAGCGCCACGTAGTTGTCGGCCACGTAGCCGCCGAAGTACGCCGGGTCGTCGGAGTTCACGGTGACGCGCACGCCCGAGCGCAGCAGGCCCGCGATCTCGGTCGCCTTCATGTCGTCGGTGACGAACGAGTTCGAGATCGGGCACGTCGTGAGGCCCAGCCCGCGCTCGCGCACGACGTCGACGAGCGCCGGGTCCTCCACGACGTTCGTCCCGTGGTCCACGCGGTCCACGCCGATCTCGTCGAGCACGGTCCGGATGTTGTCGATGCTGCCGACCTGGTCGATGTCGCAGTGCATCGTCAGCCGGTACCCGAGCTCGCGGGCGCGCGCGAACACGTCGGCGAACTTCTGCGGCGGGTTGTCGCGCTCGTCCGAGTCGAGCCCGACGCCCAGGATCTTGTCCCGGAACGGCAACGACGCCTCGAGCGTCTCGGCCGCGCTCTCGGCGGAGTGGTCGCGCAGGAAGCACAGGACGAGGTGCGCGTCGACGCCGTGCTTGCTCGGCGCCTCGGCCGCGGCGCGGTGGTAGCCGGTGACGACGGCCTCGAACGGCACGCCGCGCGACGTGTGCGCCTGCGGGTCGAAGAACATCTCGGCGTGCTTCACCCCGTCGGCGGCCGCGCGGGCGAGGTAGGCGTCCGCGAGCTCGTAGAAGTCGTCCGCGGTCTGCAGCACCTCCATCGCCGGGTAGTACACGGCGAGAAAGCTCGTCAGGGAGTCGAACGCGTACGTCGCGCGCACCTCCTCGACCGTCGACTGGCCGATGTCGATGCCGTTCCGCTGCGCGAGGCGCAGCTTGAGGTCGGGCTCCAGCGTGCCCTCCAGGTGCAGGTGCAGCTCCGCCTTCGGCAGGCCGGTGACGAACTCGCGGGTGGGCGTCGTGGGCGCGGGCATGGGTCTCCTTCTCGGGTCGGTGTCCCCCCTCCCTATCCTCCCCTGCCCGACGGCGGAGGGCCGCCCGCGCGCGAGGTCGTGACGCGGCGTCGGGCGGGACCCGGCCGAACCGAATCGATTAGGTCGGTACCGCAGCGGCTCGTCGTCGGGCATCGTCGCCGTGTTCGACGTCCGAGAGCAAAGGAGCTGGAGAGATGCGACGCATTGCAGCGTGGGCCGCCGCGGTGGTCCTCGGCGCGGCAGGCCTCGTGGCGGCCTCGCCACCTTCCCCCGCCGCGGCGCACGGGGCGGAGGTGTTCCCGGGGAGCCGTCAGTACCTGTGCTGGGTGGACGGCCAGACGGGCAACGGTCAGGTGGACCCGCAGAACCCGGCGTGCGCGAACGCCTACGCCGTCAGCGGGACCTCGGCCTTCTACAACTGGTTCGGGAACCTCGACTCGAACGGCGCGGGACGGACCGCGGGCTACATCCCCGACGGTCAGATCTGCGACGGCGGGGGTCGCGGCCCGTACGACTTCAGCGGGTTCAACGCCGTGCGGGACGACTGGCCGCGGACCCACCTGACCGCCGGGGAGACGTACCAGTTCCAGCACAACAACTGGGCCGCGCACCCGGGTCGGTTCGACGTGTACGTCACCAAGGAGGGCTGGGACCCCGGCAGCCCGCTCGCGTGGAGCGATCTCGAGCTCGTCGACTCCGTGACCGATCCGCCCGCCAACGGTGGGCCCGGCGGGCTGAACTACTACTACTGGGACGTCACGCTTCCCGCCGACCGCAGCGGCGACCACATGATCTTCACCCACTGGGTCCGCTCGGACAGCAACGAGAACTTCTACTCGTGCTCCGACGTCGCGTTCGACGGCGGCGACGGCGAGGTCACGGGGATCGGCGACGACGGCGGCGAGCCGACCGAGCCCGCGTGCCCGGACGAGGCGCCGGGTGCCCCGGGGTCCGTCATGGCCATGTCCGTCACCTCGAGCAGCGCGCACGTCATGTGGGGCGCGGCCGAGTCCGGGTGCGTCACCGGGTACGACGTGCTCGATCCCGCGACCGGCGAGGTGATCGCGAGCACCGACGGGTCGCCCATGGTCGACCTCACCGGCCTGGAACCCGGCACCGCCTACACGGTCGACGTCCGGTCGCGCAACGACCACTCCGGCGCCGTCTCGACCACGCGTTCCGTCACGTTCACCACCCTGGAGGACGACGTGACGCCGGAGCCGCCCGGCGCCTGCGAGGTCGACTACTCCGCGTCCTCGTGGGGCGGCAACAGCACCGGGTTCACCGCGTCGGTCACCGTGACCAACACGTCGACCGCCCCGGTGAACGGCTGGTCGGTCACGTTCGCCTACCCGGGCGGACAGACGGTGGACGAGCCCGGCTGGAGCGCCGTGGTGAGCCAGGACGGGAGCACCGTCACGGCGGCGCACCCGGCGTGGCAGTCGAGCATCGCGCCGGGGCAGTCGGTCACGTTCGGCTTCAACGGCGCGACCGCGACGGCAGGAACCCACCCGGCACCGACCGGCTTCGCGCTCAACGGCGTCGCCTGCGGCTGACCGTTCCACGACGGCGGGCCGGCGGTAGACGTGCCGCCGGCCCGCGGTCGTGCCCGGTGATCCGTCGAGGCTCTACAGCAGCCTGCCGCCGGTCACGCCGATGCGGTCGCCGGTGATGTAGCTGGACTCCTGCGACGCGAAGAACACGTACGCCGGCGCGAGCTCGGCGGGCTGCCCGGCGCGGCCCAGCGGCGTGTCGGCGCCGAACTGCTCGACCTTCTCCTCCGGCATCGTGGCCGGGATGAGGGGCGTCCAGATCGGTCCGGGCGCCACCGCGTTGACGCGGATGCCTTCCGGCGCGAGCTGCTGCGCCAGGCCCTTGGTGAAGTTGAGGATCGCGGCCTTGGTGGTGGCGTAGTCGAGCAGCTGCGGGCTCGGCTCGAACGCCTGCACGGACGTGGTGTTGACGATCGCCCCGCCGCGCGGCAGGTGGTCGAGCGCGGCCTTCGTGATCCAGAACAGCGCGTAGACGTTGGTCTTCAGGACGCGGTCGAGCTGGTCGGTCGTGATCCCCCGCAGGCCCTCGTCCTGCGACATCTGGTACGCGGCGTTGTTCACGAGGACGTCGAGGCCGCCCAGGCCCGCGACGGCGTCGGAGACGAGCTGCCGGCAGAACTCCTCGTCGCGGATGTCGCCCGGCAGCAGGACGGCCGTGCGGCCCGCGTCCTCGACCCACCGGGCGGTCGTCCGGGCGTCCTCCTCCTCGTCCGGGAGGTACGAGATCGCCACGTCGGCGCCCTCGCGCGCGAACGCGATGGCGACCGCGCGGCCGATGCCGGAGTCGCCCCCGGTGATCAGTGCGCGCTTGCCCTCGAGCCGGCCCGATCCTCGGTACGTGGACTCCCCGTGGTCGGGCTCCTGGGACATGTCGCCCGTGCGGCCGGGCGGCTCCAGCTGGTCCGCGGGCTGCTCGGGCTGCGGCTGCTGCGTGGTCGGGTCCTGGGGCGTGGTCTGGTCGGACATGTACGGCTCCCCTGTCGACGTTTCGGCGGAACGTCCAGCATGAGCGCGGTGCCGCCCGCTCGCAGCGCGCCGTCGCGCAACGCCTCGCGCCGCGGCTCCACCTACTCCCCCGCCGACACCAGACCCACCCGGTGGGCGAGCACGACCGCCTGCACCCTGTCCCGCAGACCCAGCTTGGCCAGGATCCGGGACACGTAGGTCTTGACCGTCTCCGGTGTGATGACGAGCTCTCGCGCGATCTCGGCGTTGGACAGCCCGGCAGCGAGCTGCTCGAGCACCTCGAGCTCGCGCGGGGTCAGGCTGCGCACGACCTCGTCCCTCGCGGGGCGGGAGGTGTCGGTCGGCCGCACACGCTCGGCGTAGCGGCCGATGAGGGCGCGCGTGACGGTCGGGGCCAGCAAGGACTCGCCCCGCGCGATCGTCCGGATGCCGTCGACCAGCTCGGCGGGAGGGGCGTCCTTGAGCAGGAACCCGCTCGCCCCGGCGCGCAGCGCCTCGTAGACGTACTCGTCGACGTTGAAGGTGGTCACCATGAGCACCTTGGCCGGTGTCTCGACGCCGGGCCCCGCGATCTGCCGCGTCGCCTCGATGCCGTCGAGCACGGGCATCCGGACGTCCATGACCACGACGTCGGGTCGCAGCCGTCGCGCGGCCTCGACGGCTGCTCGGCCGTCCTCCGCCTCACCGACGACCTCCATGTCGGACTGCGCGGAGAAGATCGTGACGTAGCCGACCCGGACCAGCTCTTGGTCCTCGCAGACCAGGACGCGGATCGGGGGTCGTGACGGCGCCGGCGAGACGGTCATGAACGGCTCCTGGTCGGGGCGGTGGGGATCCGGGCCCGCACGCGGAAGCCCCCGTCGGGCGTCGGGCCGGTCTCCAGGTCGCCGTCGAGGACGCGGACACGTTCGCGCAGGCCGGCGAGCCCCCGGCCGGCCGGTGCCGCCACCCCCGCGGTCGCGGGCACCCCCGGCGCCGAGCTGCCCGACGTCGCGACCGACGGACCGTCCGACGGGGCGGGTCCGCCGGTGGTCACCTCGGCCACGAGGTGCTCGGTGTCGTGCCGTACGCGGACGGTGGTCGGCCGCCGGGGGGCGTGCTTGAGCGCGTTGGTGAGACCCTCCTGCACGACCCGGTAGGCGGCGAGCCCGACGGCGTCGGGCAGGTCACGCCGTCCGCCCTCCTCCTCGGCCCACTCCACCGGCTGACCCGACCGGCGGGCCTGCTCGACGAGGTCGCCCACGCGGCCGAGCACGGGTGCCCGCTCCGCGGGTGCCGACTCTCCCGTGGCCTCGAGCACGCCCAGCAGGTGCCGGAGCTCGATCAGGGCGCGCCGCCCGGTGCCGCTGATCGCGACGAGCCCCTCGGCCGCGCGGTCGGGCGCCGCGGACAGGAGGAACTGCGCGGCGTCGGCCTGTACGACCATCGCCGTCACGTGGTGCGTCACGACGTCGTGCAGCTCCCGGGCGATCCGAGCGCGCTCCTGGGACGTCGCCACGGCGGCGGCCAGACGTCGGCGCTCGGCCTCCTCGGCACGCCGGCGGCGCACTCCCGTGCCGGCCAACCAGATCACCACCAGGACGAGGTAGAAGGCGAGGAACACCGGCAGCCGGTTGGGCGAACCCAGACCGGTCAGCGCCGTCGCGAGGATGACGTAGCCCCCGGTCGCCAGGGTGGCGACGCTCCGTCGGAATCGCACCAGGTGCGCTCCGGCGGTGTACAGCGCGACGTAGAGGCCCACGCTCGCGAACGACGGCGGGTACGACAGGACCTGGTCCGCCGCGAACGCCGCCCCGACGACGGCGAGGCACGTCGCGGGACTGCGACGGCGGACCGCGAGGGGCAGGCACTGCGCGAGGACCAGCGTCACGGCCAGCGCGTCCGTCGGCCGCTCCGGCAGGTCCCCGAGCTCGACGCCGATCGCCGAGAGCGTCGGGACGAACCCGAGCACGGCGAGCGCGACCGCGAGCGAGGCGTCCAGGGCGTCCTGCCGGCTCGCTCGCCACCGTCCAGGCGTCCGGCCGGTGAGCGAGGCCCGGTCGAGGACGAGGTTGACGGGCACGGCCCGAGCCTACGGGCGACGGCCGCGGGCGGGGAGCAGCGTCCCACGGCGGCGCGCGAGGACGAGCATCGGGACGGCGATCAGCGCACCGATCGTCACGGTCACCAGCGAACCCTCGATGCCGAAGGCGCCGCCCGTCAGGATGCTCGGCCCTGCGACGTCCGCGACCAGCAGGCCCGGGGCCGCGTGGCCCGAGACGGGGATGCCGAGCAGCGCCACCGTGGCGTTCCAGGCGAGGTGCAGGCCGATGACGAACCAGAGGTTGCGGCGCCAGAGGAACGCGGCGCCCAGCAGCCCGCCGGCCTCGATCGCGATCGCCAGCGCGCTCCACGGGGTCGCGCCCGGGTTGAACAGGTGCGTCAGGCCGAAGAACAGGGCCGTGACCGCGAGCGCGGCCCAGCTGCCGAGCACACGCTCCAGCGCCTGGAGCGCGAAGCCGCGGAACATGAGCTCCTCCGTCACGGCCGCGCCCACGGTGACCGCGAGGATGGGAGCCACGACCGCGAGGAGGTCGACGTCGGCGATGCGGAACGTGTAGCCGCCGAGGGCCGTGACGACGGCCGCGGACACCGCCACGAAGCCGAGCCCGAGCGCCGCGCCCAGCAGGGCCTCCGGCACGGCGCGGCGGGCCGCGATCTCAGGCGTGCGGCGTCGGGCGACGAACCGCATGACCACCCGGTAGACGACGACCGCGAGCGCCGCGCCCAGCACGGGGAGCAGCAGGAACGGCTCGGCCGACGCCGTCGGGCCGGCGACGACGCCGACGCCGACCACGCCGATCAGCATCCAGGTCAGGGGGTGCCGCAGGAGGCGGGCTACCGGGCCGCCGCCGGTGTCGAGGGTGTCCGGTCGGGGTTCCGTGGTCGTCGTGCTCATGATCGCCTCCGTCGCTGCGCGGCCGCCCGGATCGGCGACCAGCAGCAACGCTAGGAAGTCGCGACCGCGAGCGAATCGCCCGCAGGCGAGCAGCCCGGGTAGCTCTCCCGGGGGACCCGAGGCCCCGTTCGACGACGAAGGCCCGGACCTGCGGGACGCAGGTCCGGGCCTCGGCACCGGTGGTCGCCCGCCCGGGCGACCGCCCTCGGACGGATCAGAAGTTGATCATGTGCCCCGCGAGGCCGTGGATCGACTCCTGGACGGCCTCGGACAGCGTCGGGTGGGTGTGCACGTTGCGCGCCACCTCGTTGACGGTGAGGTCCCACTTCTGCGCGAGGGTGAGCTCGGGCAGCATCTCGGAGACGTCGGGGCCGATGAGGTGGCCGCCGAGGAGCTCGCCGTAGGTCTCGTCGGAGATGAGCTTGACGAAGCCGGTCGGGTCGCCGAGGCCGTGGGCCTTGCCGTTCGCCATGAACGGGAAGGTCGCGACCTTGACCTTGTAGCCCTCGTCGCGGGCCTGCTGCTCGGTGAGGCCGAAGCTCGCGACCTGCGGCTGGCAGAACGTCGCGCGCGGCATCATGCGGTAGTCGCCGAGCGTGAGGGTCTCGGCGCCACCGATGGTCTCTGCCGCGACGACGCCCTGCGCCTCCGCGACGTGCGCGAGCATGAGCTTCGCGGTGACGTCGCCGATCGCGTAGATGTGCTCGACGTTGGTGCGCATGACGTCGTCGATCGCGATGGCGCCGCGCTCGGTGAGCTGGACGCCGGTGTTCTCGAGGCCGAAGCCCTCGACGTTGGGCGCGAAGCCGACGGCCATGAGCACCTTGTCGACGACGAGCTCGCCCGGCTTGTCGTCCTTGACGCCCTTGTAGGTGACCGTGACGCCGTCCGTGCCGTTGTCCTTGACCGTCTGGACGGCGGTCGACGTGAGGAGGTTGACGCCGAGCTTCTTGTACTGCTTGGCGATCTCCTTCGACACGTCGGCGTCCTCGTTGGGCAGCGCCCGGTCGAGGAACTCGATGATCGTGACGTCCACGCCGTAGTTCTTGAGGACGTAGCCGAACTCCATGCCGATCGCGCCGGCGCCGACGATGGCGATCGACTTCGGCAGGTCGCGCGTGAGGATCTGCTTCTCGTACGTGACGACGTTCTCGGACAGCTCGACGCCCGGGAGCAGGCGCACCTTCGAGCCGGTCGCGATGATGACGTTGTCGAACGTCACCTGGTCGGTCGAGCCGTCGGCGAGCTTCACGTCGAGCGTGTGCGCGTCGCGGAACGTGCCGCGGCCGTCGTACTCGGTGATCTTGTTCTTCTTCATGAGGAAGTGCACGCCCTTGACGCGCCCCTCCGCCACGGTGCGCGAACGGTCGAACGCCGCACCGAAGTCGAAGCTGACGTCTCCGGAGATGCCGAAGGTCTTCGCGTCGTGGGTGAAGATGTGCGCGAGCTCGGCGTTGCGCAGGAGCGCCTTGGACGGGATGCAGCCCACGTTGAGGCACACCCCACCCCAGTACTTCTCCTCCACGACCGCGACCGACAGGCCCAGCTGGGCTGCACGGATCGCGGCCACGTAACCACCGGGACCTGCACCGAGGACGACGACGTCGTAGTGGGATGCCATGGCGTCAAGCCTACTGGCGCGGGATCGGCCGTGGCGCGCCGTTGCGCGCGACGTCCGCCACACCCGAGAGGCCCGCCAGGGTTGACCCTGCGCCGTCGGGCGGGTCACAATGTCCGGGATGCGACACCTGCGGCTCCTCCTTCGCCGGCCGCGCTGAGCCCGCCGGGCGGGCACGCTCAGCGCGGCGATGCCCGCGCGTCCTCACGGGACCGGGCGAGTGCCCGACGACGAAGCCCACCGTCTCGAGGAGCCTTCCCGTGGACGCCGCACCCCCACCCCACCCCACCCACCCCTCCCACCCCGCCGACCATGCGGGTAGCGACCGTGCCGGGCCGGTCTCGGGCGACGACCGCATGCTCGGCGGGTCGACGCGCGAGGTCGAGGTCCGCTGGCAGCGGTACTGGGCCGAGCACGGCACGTTCCGCGCGCGCGACGACGGCGCGCGGCCCCGCCGGTACCTGCTGACGATGTTCCCGTACCCCTCAGGCGACCTGCACATGGGTCACGCCGAGGTGTTCGCCCTGGAGGACGTCGTCGCGCGGTACTGGCGCCTGCGCGGGTACGACGTGCTCAACCCGATCGGCTGGGACTCGTTCGGGCTGTCCGCCGAGAACGCGGCCATCCGCCGGGGCGAGAACCCCGCCGTCTTCACCGAGACCAACATCGCGGCACAGGCCGCGACGGCACACCGGTACGGGGTGTCGTTCGACTGGTCGCGCCGCCTGGAGACCCACCGCCCGGAGTACTACCGGTGGACCCAGTGGCTGTTCCTGCGCCTGCTGGAGCGCGGCCTCGCCTACCGCGCGACGGCCCCGGTCAACTGGTGCCCCGCCGACCGGACGGTGCTCGCCAACGAGCAGGTCGTGGGCGGACGGTGCGAGCGGTGCGGGGCGGCCGTGGTGCAACGCGAGCTCACGCAGTGGTTCGTGCGCGTCACCGCCTACGCGGACCGGCTGCTCGACGACATGGACGCGCTCGCGGGCGCGTGGCCCGCGCGCGTCCTGACGATGCAGCGGAACTGGATCGGGCGGAGCGCGGGCGCACGCGTGCGCTTCGCGGTCGTGCCCGACGGCGGTCCGCGCGCCACCGCGAGCGCCTCACCCGGTGCGGGCGCTCGCCCGGAGCACGTCGAGGTCTTCACCACGCGCCCCGACACCCTGCCCGGCGCGACGTTCGTCGCCGTCGCGCCGGACGGGCCGCTCGCGGCGGCGCTGTGCGCGCCCGAGCACGCGGACGCCCTCGCCCGGCACCGCGAGGCCGCGCTGGCCTCCGGGGAGATCGAGCGCACGAACGCGCAGCGCCCGAGCGCCGGGACGTTCCTGGGTGCCTGGGTCCGCCACCCCGGCACCGGCGAGCGACTGCCAGTGTGGGCCGCCGACCACGTGCTGCCCCGCTACGGGACGGGCGCTGTCATGGGCGTGCCCGCGCACGACGACCGCGACGCGCGCTTCGCCGCCGCGCACGGCCTGCCCACCGGGTCGGGCGAGACGTGGCCCGGCGTCGAGGAGGCGATCACGCGGCTGGAGGCCGACGGCGCGGGCGAGCGCGCGACGTCGTACCGGCTGCGCGACTGGCTCGTCTCGCGCCAGCGCTACTGGGGCGCCCCGGTGCCGGTCGTGCACTGCCCCGGCTGCGGCGTCGTGCCCGTCCCCGACGACGAGCTGCCCGTGCGGCTGCCCGACCTGGCCGGCGACGACCTGCTGCCTCGCGGACGCTCGCCGCTCGCCTCCCCCGCCGCCGACGCGTGGCGGTGCGTGCCGTGCCCGCGCTGCGGCGCGGCCTCCGAGCGCGACCCGGACACGCTCGACACGTTCGTGGACTCGTCCTGGTACTTCCTGCGGTACTGCTCGGTAGGCGACGGCGTGACCGACGACGTGCCGTTCCGTCCCGAGGACGCGCGGCGGTGGATGCCCGCGGCGCAGTACGTGGGTGGCGTCGAGCACGCGATCCTGCACCTGCTGTACAGCCGGTTCGTCACGAAGTTCCTGCACGACGAGGGGTGGGTGGACGTCGTCGAGCCGTTCGCGACCTTGCTCAACCAGGGACAGGTCCTGGGCGGCGGGCGGGCCATGAGCAAGTCGCTCGGCAACGGCGTCGACCTGGGCGAGCAGCTCGACCGGCACGGCGCCGACGCGGTGCGCCTCGCGATGGTGTTCGCGGGGCCGCCGGAGGACGACGTGGACTGGGCCGACGTCGACCCGGACGCCATGCGGCGGTTCTGCGCGCGCGTGCTGCGGCTCTCGGATGCCGTCGGCCCGGACACCGGGCACGGCACGTCCGGCCCCGGGGCGCGGGATGTCGTCAGGTTCGGCTCGCGCGCGCACGCGCTGCGCCGTGCCACGCACCGGACCGTGCACGAGTCGCAGGACCTGCTCGACCGCAGCCGGTTCAACGTGGTCGTCGCGCGCGTCATGGAGCTCGTCACCGCCGCGCGCCGGGCGTCCGAGGTCGGCCCGGCACCGGACGAGGACGGCGTCGCCCACGCCGCCGCCGTGCGCGAGGCCGTCGAGGTGGTCGCGGTCCTCCTGAGCCTGTTCGCGCCGCACACGGCCGAGGAGGCCTGGCACCGGCTGGGTCGCGAGCCGTCGGTGGCTGACGCGACCTGGCCCGTCGTCGACCCGGGGCTGCTCGCCGCGGACGAGGTCGAGGCGGCCGTGCAGGTCGACGGGAAGGTCCGCGACCGGGTGCGTGTGCCCGCGGACGTCGACGAGCGTGCGCTGCACGACCTCGCGCTCGCGACGACCGGCGTCGCGCGGGCGACGGCCGGGCGCGAGGTCGTGCGCGTCGTCGTGCGCGAGCCGCACGTGGTGAACGTGGTGACCCGCGCCGCGACGTCCTGACCCGCCGACGCGAGCGGGGGGTGAAGTCGCTACGATGCTGCCGCCGCGTCCACTCGACCAGCGGGCCCGTGCGCGGCGACGCGGGCCGGCGCACGGAGCACCTCCCCATGGCCTTCGGACTCGCTGCCCTCCTGGACGACATCGCGGCGTTCGCCAAGCTCGCCGCGGCGTCGATCGACGACGTCGGCGCCGCCGCCGGGCGCGCGAGCGCCAAGGCGACGGGCGTCGTCATCGACGACACCGCCGTCACGCCCCGCTACGTCGAGGGTCTGGCCGCCAAGCGCGAGCTGCCCGTCGTCAAGCGGATCGCGACCGGGTCGCTGCGCAACAAGCTGCTGTTCATCCTCCCGGCGATCCTGCTGCTGAGCCAGTTCCTGCCCCAGCTGCTCACGCCGCTGCTCATGCTCGGCGGGACGTACCTCGCGTTCGAGGGCGCCGAGAAGGTGTGGGAGCTCGTCTCGGGCAAGCACCACGCCGAGGTCGAGACGAAGGCCGAGAAGAAGGCCGTCGACGAGGACTCGGTGGTCTCGAGCGCGGTGCGCACCGACTTCATCCTCAGCGCGGAGATCATGGTGATCGCGCTCAACGAGGTCGCGTCGGAGGCATTCTGGTCGCGCCTCGTCATCCTCGTGATCGTCGCGGTGCTCATCACGGTGCTCGTGTACGGGGTCGTGGCGCTCATCGTGAAGATGGACGACATCGGTCTGCACCTCGCCAAGCGCGAGACGCCGTGGGTCCAGTCGTTCGGACGCGGGCTCGTCGGCGCGATGCCCAAGGTCATGGCCGTCATCTCGTTCGTCGGGATCATCGCGATGCTGTGGGTGGGCGGTCACATCCTGCTCCAGGGCGCCTACGACCTCGGCTGGCACGGCCCGTACGACGTCGTGCACCACCTCGAGCACGCCGTCACCGGCGTCGCGGGGGTGGGCGGGTTCCTCGGCTGGCTCGTCAACACGGCCTGCTCGGCCGTCGTCGGCATCCTCGTGGGTGGCGTCGTGGTCCTCGTGGCGCACCTCATCCCCCGCCGCAAGCACGCCGAGCCCGCCGCCGAGGCAGCGACGGACCCGGAGGCCACGGGACCGGACCCGGAGCCCACCGACCGCTGATCCCGCGGCGGGCCGAGCAGCCTGCTTGGATGAGGCATGGACTCCGGCACCTGGACGAACATCGGCCTCGTCCTGCTCTTCATCCTCGTCGGCGGCGTGTTCGCCGGCACCGAGATCGCGCTCGTGTCCCTGCGCGAGAGCCAGGTCTCGCGGCTCGAGAAGCAGTCGGCGCGTGGCGCCCGGGTCGCGGCGGTCGCGCGCGACCCCAACCGGTTCCTCGCCGCCGTGCAGATCGGGGTCACCGTCGCGGGCTTCTTCTCCGCGGCGTACGGCGCCTCGACGCTCGCCCCTGACCTCTCGCCCGCGCTCGAGGACCTCGGGCTGTCGGCGACGCTCGCGGACACGGTCGCGCTCGTCGGGCTGACGCTCGTCATCGCGTACCTCTCCCTGGTGCTCGGCGAGCTCGTCCCCAAGCGCATCGCGCTGCAGCGCTCGGCCGGGGTCGCGCTCGTCGTGGCACCGCCGCTCGACCGCTTCGCGACGCTCATGCGGCCCGTCATCTGGCTGCTCTCGCGCTCGACCGACGGCGTCGTGCGGTTGCTGGGCGGCGACCCGTCCGCGCGCAGCGAGGAGATGAGCGAGGAGGAGCTGCGCGAGATCGTGCTCGCCCACGAGTCTCTGCCCGAGGACGAGCGCCGCATCCTCGACGACGTCTTCCAGGCGGGCGACCGCTCGCTCGCCGAGGCCATGACACCGCGCGGGGAGGTCGCGTTCCTCACCGCCGACACCCCGCTCGCGGCCGCGGCCGAGACCGTGGCCGCCGGCCCGTACTCGCGCTATCCCGTGACCGGCGACGACTTCGACGACGTCGTCGGCTTCCTCCACGTGCGCGACCTCCTCGGGCGCGAATGCCCCGACCACCCGGCCACCGACCCGGAGACCGGGCGCGCCCTCGTGGTGCGCGACGTCGTCCGCCCGATCCTCGCGCTGCCCGCGACGAACACCGTGCTCCCCGCGATGTCGCAGATGCGCCGCGAGGGCGTGCACATCGCCGTCGTCGTGGACGAGTACGGCGGGACCGACGGGATCGTCACGCTCGAGGACCTCGTCGAGGAGCTCGTGGGCGACATCCGCGACGAGTACGACGCCGACGAGCCGTCACCGGCGCGCGAGCACGGCACCGCGACGAGCGTCGACGCCGGTCAGACGATCGAGGAGTTCGCGCGGCGCACCGGCGTCGAGCTGCCCGACGGCCCGTACGAGACCGTCGCGGGGTACGTCGTCGCGCAGCTCGGACGGCTGGCGGTCGTGGGCGACCACGTCGACGTCGACGACCGCCGCCTCACCGTGACCGACGTCGCCCGCCGCCGCATCGTCCGCCTCGACGTCACCCCGCTCCCCTGATCGCCGAGTGATGGAACAGCCGCGGGCGAGGCACGCGGACGCGACCATCTCATGCACTCAGCGGTGTGGGTGGCGGGGCGTAGCGTCTGGCGGATGAGCGCAACGACGACGGAGACAGGGTCGGGGATCAAGGTCGGGGTGGTCGGGAGCTTCGGCTCCGCGGCACAGGTGCTGGACATGGCGGTCGGGGCCGAGGAGTCCGGCTGGGACGGGTTCTTCTCGTGGGACGGGCTGAGTCTGCTGTCCATGCCGGTCGACACGTTCGACCCGTGGGCGGTGCTCGCCGCGGCGGCCGTGCGGACGGAGCGCATCGCGCTCGGGGCGATGGTCTTCGCCCTTCCCCGCCGCCGGCCGTGGGAGGTCGCGCGGCAGGCGCTGACCGTCGACCACCTCTCGGGCGGGCGCCTCGTCCTGCCCGTGGGCGTGGGCGTGCTCGACGACGGCGGGTTCTCCGCCGTCCCGGGCCAGCTGCAGTCGCTGCGCGAGCGCGCGGAGCTGCTCGACGACGCGATCGCCTACCTCGACCGGGCCTGGACCGGGGAGACGTTCGCCTTCGACGGCACGCACGTGCACGCGGGCGAGATGCTGTTCCTCCCGCGGCCCGTGGAGCGCCCGGTCGTCGGGCACCACGTGCCGGTGTGGCCGGTGGGCGTCTGGGACGCCGAGCGACCGCCGCTGCGCTCCCTCGACCGCGCGCTGCGGGCCGACGGGATCGTGCTCCAGCTCCGCGGCGAGCGCGGCTTCGACGTGCCCACGCCCGACGACGTCTCCGCGCTGGTCGCGTGGCTCACCGGGCGCCGCGCAGAACTCGGCCTCGACGCGGGTCGGCCGTTCGACGTCGTCGTCCAGGGCGAGCTCCCGTCCGACCGTTCCGCGGCGGCGGACCAGCTCGCCGGCCTCGCCGACGCGGGCGCCACGTGGTGGGTCGAGTCCCGCTGGAACCCCGAGACCGCGACCCCCGACTCGCTCCTGGCCGCGATCAACGAGGGCCCGCCCCGCCCCTGACGTCATCATCCGGGCGGGGATCGGCACGACGTGTCGGCGACGCGATCACGGGCGGGCTCTGGGGTGGTGACGACGGGTCGTGGCGGGCCTGGCGGGAGCAGGGCGAGGAACGGGCCCTGCGGATGGTAGACCCGTCGTCAACACCCCAGAGCCCGCCCCCGCCCCATGGCACGGGCGGACCGTCAGCCGACCGGCCGCGCCGCCTCGATCTCGACCTTGGGCAGCGTCTTCGCCGGCAGCGTCTTCGGGCGCCACGATGCGCGCGTCGCCTCGAACGCGGAGATCTCGTCCTCGTGCTGGAGGGTCAGGCCGATGTCGTCGAGCCCCTCCATGAGGCGCCAGCGCGTGTAGTCGTCGATCTGGAACGGCACGGTGACGTCCTGCGCGGACGCGGTGCGGTTGACCAGGTCGACGGTCACCTCGGTGCCCGGGTTGGTCTCGAGGATCTTCCAGAGGAGCTCGATGTCCTCCTGCGCGACGATGCCGGCGACGAGGCCCTGCTTGCCGGAGTTGCCGCGGAAGATGTCGGCGAAGCGCGACGCGAGGACGACGCGGAAGCCGTAGTCCTTGAGCGCCCACACGGCATGCTCGCGCGACGAGCCGGTGCCGAAGTCGGGCCCGGCCACGAGGACGGAGCCCGCGCGGTAGGCGTCCTGGTTGAGGACGAACGTGGGGTCACCGCGCCAGGCGGCGAACAGCGCGTCCTCGAACCCCGTGCGCGTCACGCGCTTGAGGTAGACGGCGGGGATGATCTGGTCGGTGTCGACATTGCTGCGACGCAGCGGGACGCCGACACCGGTGTGGGTCGTGAACTTCTCCATGCGAGGAACCTCTTCGAGTCTTCGGGGCGACGGATGGGCGACGGCGGGTGGCTCAGACCTGCACGAGGACGCGCGGGTCGAGCGGCGCGAGCGGCGTGCCGTCGAACGACGTGATGTCGGTGCCCTCGGGCAGGTCGAGGTCGCTGAGCGAGGAGAGCGTCCCGCGGAGCGCGGTGGCCGCGGCGACGAGCGGCGACACGAGGTGCGTGCGCCCGCCCTTGCCCTGGCGACCCTCGAAGTTGCGGTTCGAGGTGGACGCCGCGCGCTCCCCCGGCTGGAGCTGGTCGGGGTTCATGCCGAGGCACATGGAGCAGCCCGCGTTGCGCCACTCCGCGCCGAAGTCGAGGAAGATCTTGTCGAGACCCTCGGCCTCGGCCTGGAGGCGCACGCGCGCGGAGGCCGGGACGACGAGCACGCGCACGCCGTCGGCCTTCTTCTTGCCCTGCACGACCTTGGCGACGGAGCGCAGGTCCTCGATGCGGCCGTTGGTGCACGAGCCGATGAACACGGTGTCGACCGGGATCTCGCGCAGCGGCTGGCCCGGCGTGAGGCCCATGTACTCGATCGCGCGCTCGGCGGCGACGCGCTCGTTCTCGTCCGCGATCTGCTCGGGGACGGGCACGGTCGCGGAGATCGGCAGGCCCTGGCCGGGGTTGGTGCCCCAGGTGACGAAGGGCTCGAGGTCGGACGCGCGGAGCGTGACCTCGGTGTCGAAGACGGCGTCGTCGTCGGAGCGCAGCGTGCGCCAGTACTCGACGGCCGCGTCCCAGTCCGCGCCCTCGGGCGCGTGCGGGCGGCCCTTGAGGTACTCGAACGTCGTCTCGTCCGGCGCGATCATGCCGGCGCGGGCGCCCGCCTCGATCGACATGTTGCAGATCGTCATCCGCGCCTCCATGGAGAGCTTGCGGATGGCCTCGCCGCGGTACTCCAGGACGTAGCCCTGGCCACCACCGGTGCCGATCTTGGCGATGATCGCGAGGATGATGTCCTTGCTCGTCGCGCCCGGCGGCAGCTCGCCCTCGACGTTGATCGCCATGGTCTTGAACGGGGCGAGCGGCAGCGTCTGCGTGGCCAGGACGTGCTCGACCTCGGACGTGCCGATGCCGAACGCGAGCGCACCGAACGCACCGTGCGTCGAGGTGTGCGAGTCGCCGCACACGACCGTCAGGCCGGGCATGGTGAGCCCGAGCTGCGGCCCCACCTGGTGCACGATGCCCTGGTCGGCGTCGCCGAGCGAGTGGATGCGGACGCCGAACTCGCGCGCGTTGTTGCGCAGCGTGTCGATCTGCGTGCGGCTCGTGAGGTCCGCGATCGGCAGGTCGATGTCGAGCGTCGGGGTGTTGTGGTCCTCGGTCGCGATCGTGAGGTCGGGACGGCGGACCGGGCGGCCCGCGAGGCGCAGGCCCTCGAACGCCTGGGGGCTGGTGACCTCGTGCACGAGGTGGAGGTCGATGTAGAGGAGGTCGGGCGACCCGTCGGTGCCTCGTCGCACCAGGTGCGCGTCCCAGACCTTCTCCGCCAGCGTGCCGGCCATGTAGCTCATCTCCTCGTCGTCTGTCACGGTCCTCCTGGGGGTACGGAGAGCCGTCTGGGTCGATCGTCCGCCGTCCGGCAGCCTGCCGGGGAGAACGTCCAGCGGGTGGAACATCCGTGCCGGACTTGCATCTCAGTGCGTGAGACGTCAATATCGACCTATGGACAATACTAGCGGAGTCGGAGTGCTGGACAAGGCGGCCTCGGTCCTGGGCGCCCTGGAGTCCGGACCTGCCACGCTCGCCCAGCTCGTCACGGCCACCGGCCTGGCCCGCCCGACGGCGCACCGCCTCGCCGTCGCGCTCGAGCACCACCGCATGGTCGCGCGCGACATGCAGGGTCGCTTCGTCCTCGGTCCGCGGCTCAACGAGCTCGCGACGGCCGCCGGCGAGGACCGCCTGCTCGCCGCCGCGAACCCCGTGCTGACCGCGCTGCGCGACCACACAGGCGAGAGCGCCCAGCTCTACCGCCGCCAGGGCGACCACCGCATCTGCGTCGCCGCCGCCGAGCGCCCGGTGGGCCTGCGCGACTCGATCCCCGTCGGCGCGACCCTGACGATGAACGCCGGCTCCGCGGCGCAGATCCTGCTCGCGTGGGAGGAGCCGGACCGCCTCCATCGCGGGTTGCGCGAGGCCGTCTTCACGGCCACGATCCTCTCGGGCGTCCGACGCCGGGGCTGGGCCCAGTCCGTCTCCGAGCGCGAGCTCGGCGTCGCCTCGGTGTCCGCCCCGGTGCGCGGGCCGTCCGGCCGCGTCGTCGCCGCCGTCTCCATCTCCGGCCCGGTGGAGCGCCTGAGCCGTCAGCCCGGCCGTCTGCACTCCGGGTCGGTCGTGGCCGCAGCGAACCGCCTCACCGAGGTGCTGCGCCGCGCCGGCGAGTAGCACGACGCGCCGAACCCGGGGACACGGCCGGGTTCGGCCGCCGAGCCCGGCGTCATCCCCGGGTTCGGCACGTCGGGTTCGGCGTGCCGCGGGCCGCAAACGGGACGTGCCCTGTCAAAATGTCACCGGCCGCTGCCATGCTGTGCGTGCCCCGGCGCCGGACGGCTCGGTGGCGGCAGGGGGCGAGCCTGACCGTCCGAACCCGAGACACGAGGAGTCCCGATGCATCCGAAGGTGAAGATGACCCTGATCTGGGTGCTCGTGATCTTCGCCGTCTACGCGGTCATCAGGAGCCCCGACCGCGCCGCCGACATCGTCGAGGGCATCTGGGACGTCATCGTCGGCGCCTTCAGCTCCATCGGCCAGTTCTTCAACTCGCTCCTGGACTGACGGTGGCCCGCGGCCGTCCCCGGAGCAGGATCCTCGACCGCTACGTGCTGAGCGGTGAGCGGGTCGTGGTGGCCACGCGCCACCACTGGGGGATGCTGCTCGAGCCGGTCGTCACCACCGTCGCGGGGGCGGTCGTCGTCGCCTGGCTCGTCGTGCAGGCCGGGCCCGCCGTCGGGGACGGCGTGCTGCTCCTGTGGTGGCTGTGGCTGATCCTCGCCGGGCGCCTGGTGTGGAAGGTCTTCGAGTGGCGCAACGAGTGGTTCGTCGCCACCGACAAGCGCCTGCTCCTGCTCTACGGCCTCATCACGCACAAGGTCGCGATGATGCCGCTCACCAAGGTCACCGACATGAACTACGGCCGCTCGCCCGTCGGGCGCGTGTTCGGCTACGGACAGTTCCTCCTCGAGTCCGCCGGGCAGGACCAGGCGCTGCGCCAGATCGACTGGGTCTCCCACCCCGACGCGACCTACCGGCTCCTGTGCGACACGCTCTTCACACCGGGCAGCCGACCTGGCGCGGCACCGTCGAGCGGCCCCGGCATGCCCCAGGGCGGGACACAGGGCGCCCCCGCATCGATCCCCCCGCCCGGCCCGCGCCCTCCCCAGCCGGCCGAGCCGGCGCCCGTCGCGCCCGCGCCGGCGTGGGACGGCCGTAGCCCGGCCGAGACCCTGCCGCCGATCCCCGCGCCGCCACCCGCGGACCAGCGCGTCGTCGTGGTCCCCGGGCGCGCGGCCGGCGAGTCGAGCGGACCGACGCAGCCCATCCCGGTCGCGGGCCCGTCGCAGGCGGCACAGGGCGCTGCCGGACGGCGGGACGGACGGTCCGTGGGCGAGCACCCCGCGGAGCCTCACGACGACGAGCCCGGCTGGGCGGTCTCCGGGGAGCACCGCGCGACGTACGTCCCCGTCATCCACCCGCGGCCCACGCCGACGCCGATCCCGAAGCCCTACGAGCCCGGCCGCGGACGCGACGGCGCGCCCTGACGACCCGGGGCCCGAGCGGGGCGAGGTGAACGGCCCGGTCGCGCCCGCGCGACCCCGCGCCGACGGCAGACGCCGCTCCGCGTCCGTCACCGGGGCCATGTCACGGGGCGTACGCCCCAGAGCGAGCGCACGGCACAGGGCACACGGCGGCGCACGACACAGCGCCCCGCGCTCTCGGGAAAATCGCCGGGCACGACAAAGGCCCGGCCACCGTGATGGTGACCGGGCCTTTCTCTGTACCCCCAACGGGATTTGAACCCGTGTTACCGCCGTGAGAGGGCGACGTCCTAGGCCGCTAGACGATGGGGGCCTGTGGATCTTCGGACCGTTCCCGGTCCGTTTCTCCGTCGAGAACTCTACCTCATGTTTCGAGCGGTTCTGACCACTCGATCTGAGCAGGAGCTCTTCGCTGGGGTACCAGGACTCGAACCTAGACTAAGTGAACCAGAATCACTCGTGCTGCCAATTACACCATACCCCAAGGGGGTAACCAGCCACTGTCCGGAAGCCGTTGCGACGAGTCGAGACTCGTCCCCTGGCTTCCTCCCGTGGAGGTCCCACCGGCCGAGAACATTACCTGACATGACGACGCGGACCAAATGCGCCCGTGCCCCACCCGCGGCGGACGCCGCGACGCGCGTACGGGTCGACGTGCGGCGTCGCCGTCTGGCACCGTCGGGGCATGAGCTCAGGAGACTCCCCCGACCCCGGCTCGCGTGCCGACCGCGCCGCGTCGTTCGAGCAGGGTGCCGCCCAGTACGCCGCCACGCGCCCCTCGTACCCGGACGAGGCGGTCGACTGGCTCCTTCCGGAGGGAGCGCGCCGCGTGCTGGACCTCGCCGCGGGCACGGGGAAGCTCACCGAGCGGCTCGTCGCGCGCGGGCTGGACGTCGTCGCCGTCGAGCCGTCGGACGCGATGCGCGCGCGCCTCGCGGCGTCCGTCCCGGGCGCGCGGGCCCTGCCCGGCTCGGCCGAGGCGATCCCGCTCCCCGACGCGAGCGTCGACGCCGTGCTCGTCGCCCAGGCGTGGCACTGGTTCTCCCCCGCCGCCCAGCCGGAGATCGCGCGCGTGCTGCGCCCCGGCGGACGGCTCGGCATCGTGTGGAACGTGCGGGACAACGCGGTCGACTGGGTCGGCCGGTTCACGGAGGTCATCCACCGGGGCGACACCCTGGAGCACAGCTACCGCGAGCCGGAGCTGGCGGACCACCTCTTCACCGCGCCGGAGCACCGCACGGTGCCCTGGGCGGACCGCGTCCCGACGTCGTCCCTGCGCCCGCTCGCGGCGTCGCGCAGCTACCTCCTGACCCTCCCTGCCGAGCGCCGGGAGGAGCTGCTCAGCGAGATCGACGACCTCGTCGCGACGCACCCGGCGCTCGCGGGGCGCACCGACCTGGACCTGCCGTACCTCGCCGAGTGCTGGCGGGCCGACGCGCTCGCGACGACGTCGGACGACGCGTGAGCGCCCGCACCGAGAGCTCCCCCGACGTCGTCACGGGCGACGACGTCCGGACGGCGACGCGCTGGCTCGCGGATCACCTGGTGCAGCACCCGGTCGCCACGTTCGACGCGCAGGCCGGCCCGGTCCGCTGGTCGTGCTGGACGACGGCGGAGCACGTCGTGGACGACCTGCTCGCCTACGCCCTCCAGCTCGCTGCCCTCCCGCGCCTGGCGTACGTCCCGCTCGTCGGGCCGCGCGGGGAGGACGAGATCGCGCACGTCGACCGCGCGGCGGGGACAGCGGGCCTGTGCGAGGCGCTGCTCGGCAGCGGCGAGCTGCTCGCGACCCTCGCCGAGACCCGGCCGGCGGCCGCGCGCGCCTACCACCCCTACGGGACCTCCGACGCCGCCGGCTTCGCGGCGATGGGTGTCGTCGAGGTCCTCGTGCACGGCCACGACGTCCTGCTCGGGCTCGCGGGCGAGCACGTGCCGTTTCCCGCGGGCCTCGCGCCGCGGGTCCTCGCACGGCTCTTCCCGGACGTCGAGCCCGGACCGGAGGACGACCCGGACCTCCTGCTCCTGTGGGCGACCGGGCGCGGCGAGCTGCCCGACCGGCGGCAGCGCACACGCTGGCGCTGGGACGCGTCGGTGCGCTGAGGCGCCGCGGCGACCCCGGACGGGACCGGTCAGCCCGACGAGACGGCCGCCGCGGCCGCGATGCGGCGTGCGGCCGAGGAGAGCGCGGTGCCGTCCTTCCAGACCATGCGCAGGCGTCGGTCGAGCTCGAGCCCCGGGACGGCGACGCGGACCAGAGAACCGCGCGCGACGTCGTCGGCGACGGCGAGGCTCGACAGGACCGCGACGGCGCCGCCGTGCTGCACGGCGGTCTTGAGCGCCGCCGTCGAGCCGAGGTAGGGCAGGTGGTCGGGCAGCCGCTCGCCGAGCGCCGCGAGGCCGCGCTCGAGCGTCTCGCGCGTCCCGGAGCCGCGCTCGCGCACGACCAGCCCGCCCGCGAGCAGCTCGTCGACCCGTAGCGCGCTCCGTCGTGCCCAGGGGTGCGCCGGCCCGACGACCACGACGAGCCGGTCGTGCGCGACGGTGCGGCTGCGCAGCCCGCGGCGCAGCGTCGCGCTCTCCACGAAGCCCAGCTCCACGGCGCCGTCGAGGACGAGGTCCGTCACCTCGCGCGAGTTGCGCACGACGAGCTCGACGTCGGGCGCTCCCCCGCCCGGGCCGGGCCCCTCGAGCGCCAGTCGCGCGAGCCAGCGCGGCGCGAGGTACTCGGCGACCGTGAGGCTCGCCGCGACGCGCACGCGGGCGGCGGGAGCGTCGCGGAGCGCGGCGACCGACGTCTCGAAGCGGTCCGACGCCTCGATCACCTCGCGCGCCCACGCGGCGGTGGCGCGGCCCGTCTCCGTGAGGCGCGAGCCGCGCGTCGTGCGCTCGAGGAGGTCCAGCCCCAGGCGACGCTCCAGGGCCCGCAGGCCCGCCGAGGCGGTCGGCTGCGCGACCCCGAGCGCCCGCGCCGCGGCGCTGATCGAGCCGTGCGAGTCGGTCGCGACGAGCAGCTCCAGGGCGGAGAGCGAGGTCCGCTCGCGGGAGGTCGGTGCCATAGGTCCACTCTATGGGTTGCGAGGCAGGTCGCCCTTCCGCGGCGTCGCCGCGCGCAGCAGGCTCGTGAGCATGGCCCCTCCCGCACCACGCACGACCCGCACCGCACGACCCCTCGCGACGTCGAGCACGACCCGCCGCGCCGCGGGCTCCCGTGCGCTGCTGCCCGGTCTCGGGCTGGTCGCCGTGGCAACCTTCCTCGTGCTGCTCGGGGCGCGGCTGCTCCCGACGGTGTCCCCGCTCGTCGTCGCGCTCGTGCTCGGCGCTCTCGTGGCGCCCGTCCTGGGCCGGGTGGGCCGGACCCGGCGTGGGGCGGCGGCGGTCGCCACGGCCCGGCCGGGGGTCGCCTGGACGTCCCGCGTCGTCCTGCGCACGGGCGTCGTGCTGCTCGGGTTCCAGCTCTCGGTACCCGAGGTTCTCGCGCTGGGCTGGCGGGGGCTCGTCGTCGTCGCGACGACCCTCCTCGTCACCTTCACCGGCACGCTCGCGCTCGGTCGCGCGCTGCGGGTGCCGCGCATCACCACGCTGCTCGTCGCGACCGGGTTCTCGGTCTGCGGGGCCGCGGCGATCTCGGCCATGCAGGGCGTCGTCGCCGGTCCCGTGCGCACCCCCGGGCAGGTCCGCGAGGACGACGACGGCATCGCCGCGTCCCTCGCGCTCGTCACCGTCTACGGCACGCTCGCGATCGTCGCGCTCCCCTGGCTCGCGTCGCTGGTGGGGTTCACCGACGACCAGGCGGGGCTGTGGATCGGCGCGAGCGTGCAGGAGGTCGCGCAGGTCGTCACGGCCGCCGGGACGATCTCCGACCCCGCCCTGGCGACCGCTACGGTCGCCAAGCTCGCGCGCGTCGCGCTGCTCGCGCCGCTGGTCGCCGTGGCGGGCGTCGTCGTCGCCCGCGGCGCGCGGCGCGCCACCCTCGCCCGAGTCGGCTCGGCCGGTTCGGACCACCTCGGCGCCGCCGGCACGGCCACGAACCCGACGGCGGACACCGCCACGCCGCGGGTCGCGCCGGTGCCGTGGTTCGTCGTCGGGTTCGTGGCGGCGGTGGCGCTGCGCAGCCTGAGCGTCGTGCCGGCGCCCCTGCTCGCCGCGCTCGCGACCGCGACGACCGTCGCGTTCGTCGCCGCGATGTTCGCGCTCGGCCTGGGCGTGGACGTGCCCTGTCTGCTGCGCACGGGGCGGCGCGCGCTCGTCCTCGGCGGGCTGTCGGCGCTCCTCGTCACGGCGACGGCCCTCGTCGGGGTGCTGCTCCTCACCTGATCGGCCCCCGCCGAGACGAAGCCCTGGCCACGCGAGAGAACCGTGGTCGCCCGAGGGAGACCCTGTTCGTGACCACGGCTCTACCTCGGCAGACCACGGCTGTACCTCGGCGGACCGGGGTTCTAGCTCGGCGTGGGAACCTCGGTGGGGGTGGGAACGTCGATGCCGAGCGTCGCGGGCAGCTCCGCGAGACCGTGGACGACGTGCACGCCCGACGCACGGGCCGACGTCGGGTCCTCGGGATGCGGGCCCCCGCGACGCGCGCCGGGACGGTCGAGCCAGACCCCGACCAGCCCCGCCGCGCGCGCGGCGCGCGCGTCGACGTCGAGCTCGTCGCCGACGTACGCCGTGCGGGCCGGGTCCGTCCCGAGCCGCGCGCACGCCTCGGCGAACACGCGCGGGTCCGGCTTGCCGAACCCGAGCGTGTCCACGCCGACGAGCAGCGGGACGTCGGGCAGGCCCGCCGCGGCGAGCTTGCGGGTCTGGAGCTCGACGCGCGCGTTCGAGAGCGACCCCACGCGGACCCCCGCACCGACGAGCGCGTCGACGACCGGACGGGCGTCCTCGAACCCCGTCCACGAGGCCTCGAACGTGCCCCAGAAGAGATCCTTCCAGTCGACGTACGCGGCGTCGTCGAGCAGCTCGCCCCCGAACGTCGCCTGGAGCTCGTTGGCGCGCGCCATGCGCTGCGCGTCGAAGTCGACCTCGCCGCGCGTGTACGCGCGGTAGTGGCCGTTCGGGTCGGCGCGCCACAGCGCGAGGACCTCGCCATACCGGTCCTCGGGCAGGTGCGGGAGCCACACGCGCGACGCGGCGGCGATCGCCTCCGCGAACGCGGCGCGCGTGTCGACGAGCGTGTCGTCGACGTCGAACAGGACGCCCTCGAGCGGCGCGGGGGCCGCCGAGGCTTCGAGGTCCGTCACAGCGCGTCCCGCAGGCGCACGAGTCGCTCCAGCGTCGAGCCCTTGCCGAGCAGCTCCATGGACTCGAACAGCGGCGGGGAGACGCGGCGGCCCGTGAGCGCGACTCGGAGCGGCGTGAACGCGAAGCGCGGCTTGACGCCCATGCCCTCGACAATCGCGTCGCGCAGGCGCTCCTCGATCGCCGCGGTGACGAACTCGCCGTCCTGGAGCACGTCGAGCGCGGCGATCGCGGCGGCGAGGATCTCCTTCGCGTCCTCGCGCAGCGCGCCGCGCGCGTCGTCCTCGACCGTCACCGCGTCGTCGGCCGCGAACAGGAACCCGAGCATGCCGACCGACTCGCCCAGGAGGACCATGCGCTCCTGCACGAGCGGCGCCGCCGCCGTGAGGATCTCCTGGTTCCGCGGCGACAGGTCCGCGAACGAGTCCGCCGGGACGAGTCCGCCCGCGTGCAGGTACGGGACGAGGCGGTCGCGGAAGTCCTCGGGCGCGAGCAGGCGCACGTGCGTCGCGTTGATCGCCTCGGCCTTCTTCAGGTCGAAGCGCGCCGGGTTCGGCAGCACGTCGTGCACGTCGAACGCCTCGACCATCTCCGTGACGGTGAAGATGTCGTGGTCCGGGGAGATGGACCAGCCGAGCAGCGCGAGGTAGTTGAGCAGGCCCTCGGGCGTGAACCCGCGCTCGCGGTGCAGGAACAGGTTGGACTCGGGGTCGCGCTTGGAGAGCTTCTTGTTGCCCTCGCCCATGACGTACGGGAGGTGGCCGAACTCCGGCATGACGTCGGCCACGCCGATCTCCAGCAGCGCCCGGTACAGGGCGATCTGGCGCGGCGTGGACGACAGCAGGTCCTCGCCGCGCAGCACGTGCGTGATGCCCATGAGTGCGTCGTCGACCGGGTTGACGAGCGTGTAGAGCGGCTGGCCGTTGGCGCGCACGAGCGCGTAGTCCGGGACCGAGCCCGCCTTGAACGTGATCTCGCCGCGGACGAGGTCGGTGAACGTGATGTCCTCGTCCGGCATGCGCAGGCGCAGCACGGGCTCGCGGCCCTCGGCGCGGAACGCGGCCTTCTGCTCGTCCGTGAGGGTGCGGTCGAAGTTGTCGTACCCCTTGGTCTTGAGCCCCGCGGCGGCGTTGCGCGCGTCGGACTCCTCCGGGGTCGAGAACGACTCGTAGACGTACCCGCCCTCGACGAGCCGCGCGATGACGTCCTGGTAGATGTCCGCGCGCTGCGACTGCCGGTACGGCTCGTGCGGGCCGCCGACCTCGACGCCCTCGTCCCAGTCGAGCCCGAGCCAGCGCAGCGCGTCGAGGAGCTGCTGGTAGCTCTCCTCGCTGTCGCGCGCGGCGTCGGTGTCCTCGATGCGGAAGACGAACGTGCCGCCGGTGTGCCGCGCGTACGCCCAGTTGAACAGCGCGGTGCGGATGAGCCCGACGTGCGGCGTCCCGGTCGGGGACGGGCAGAAGCGGACGCGGACGGGCGAGGAACCAGGTGCGGGGATCACGTGCCCAGCGTAGTTGCCCGACGCCGCCCGCCGCCCGGACGTCCGGCGTCGGGCCCGTCCTCGTCTCAGCCGCGCCGGACGACCGGGTTGCTCAGGACGCCGAGGCCCTCGACCTCGCACTCGACACGGTCGCCGACGTCGATCAGCCCGACACCCGCGGGCGTGCCGGTGAGGATGACGTCGCCGGGCAGCAGGGTCATCGCCTCGGAGATGTACGACACGAGGAAGGGGATGTCGAAGATCATGTCGCTCGTGCGACCGTCCTGCTTGACCTCGCCGTTGACGCGACTGCGGACGCCGACGTCCTCGGGGTTCAGGTCGGTGTCGATCCACGGGCCGAGCGGGCACGACGAGTCGAAGCCCTTGGCACGCGCCCACTGCCCGTCGGTGCGCTGGGCGTCGCGCGCGGTGACGTCGTTCGCGACGGTGTAGCCGAGCACGTAGCCGGGCGCGGCCTCGGGCGAGACGTCCTTGGCGAGCCGGCCAATGACGATCGCGAGCTCCGCCTCGTAGGAGACCTCCTGCGAGAAGTCGGGCAGGACGATCGGGTCGTCCGGGCCGACGACCGACGTGTTCGGCTTGAGGAACAGCAGCGGGCTGGTCGGGACGTCGTTGCCCATCTCCTTCGCGTGGTCGGCGTAGTTCCGACCGACCGCCACGATCTTGGAGCGCGGGATCACCGGCGCGAGGAGCCGGACGCCGTCGCCCAGCTCGATGCGCTCGCCCGTCGGCGTGACGGGCATGTACAGCGGGTCGCCCGTGAGGACCGCGAGGTACGTGCGGTCCCCCTCCTGCTGGACGAGGGCGTAGCGGGGGTCGTCTCCGGTGGTGAATCTCGCGATGCGCACGGGCTCAGGCTATCCGCACCGCGCCCGCGGGACCGCGCGGGACCGTGCCGCACGCAGGGTCACGCCCGAGCGAGGACCTCGCCGTTGAGCACCGCGAACCAGCCCGCGGGCTCCTCGGCCCAGCGCAGCCAGTCCTGCGCGAGCTGCTCGAGCGCGACGTCGTCCGCGAGCGCCGACTCCTTCGCCTGCACGGCGAAGTTCGAGGCGACGCAGCGCTCGGCCCACAGCCCGCCCCACCAGGTGCGGTCGGCGGGGGTCGCGTAGCACCACGTGCTCGCGCTGGGCACGATGCCGTCGAGGTCGAACCCGGCGTCCTGGACCCAGGAGAAGAGGCGGCGCCCGGCGTCGGCCTCGAACCCGTACGCGTGCGTGACCTCGTGGTAGAGCGTGTTCCACTCGGTCAGGCCCGGCGACTCGGGGTACCAGGTCATGGCCGCGTAGTCGGCGTCGCGCACGGCGACGAGCCCGCCAGGCTTCGCGACACGCTTCATCTCACGCAGCGCCGCGATCGGGTCGGAGAGGTGCTGCAGGAGCTGGTGCGCGTAGACGACGTCGAACGTCCCGTCCGCGAACGGCAGCTCGTACGCGTTCGCGTGCTGGAACGTGATGTTCGCGGTGCCGCGCTGGGCGGCGAGCTCGCGCGCGCTCTCGAGGACGGCCTCGGACGCGTCGACCCCGACGACGCGTCCCCCGGCCACGCGGTCGGCGAGGTCCACGGTGACCGTCGCCGGGCCGCAGCCCACGTCGAGGACGCTCATCCCCGCGCGCAGGTGCGGCAGGAGGAAACCGGCCGAGTTCTCCGCGGTGCGCCACCGGTGGGAGCGCAGCACGGACTCGTGGTGGCCGTGCGTGTACGACTCGGACTCCTGCGCGGGGTCGCTGCCGGCCCCGGTGGGGGCGTCGGCGTGGAGGTCGGCGGCCGCGTCGGCGCCGTGGGGGGTGTGCGTCATACCCGCACCGTAGGCCGGACGTGCACCGTTCTCGACCCCGTTCTCACACTCTGGTCGCGCGGTCCGCGCCGGGGTCCGGCCGCCGGCCGCACCGGCGTGGCGGCACGGTCCGAGCGCGCACGCGCGCGGACAATCCCCCCATGACGGCCGCGACCGGCACGACCTCGTCCCCGGGCGACCCCGCCCGCTCACCCGGCTTCGCGCGGCGGCACGCCGCCCGCCTGCTCGGCGGGCCCGGGCGCGTCACGGGGGTCGACGTCGCGCGCGGGATCGCCGTCCTCGGCATGTTCACCGCCCACGTCGGCTACACCTCCGAGAACTTCGGCGAGGTCTCCGGCTGGCTCTCGCTCGCGCACGGCAGGTCGTCGATCCTCTTCGCGCTCGTGGCGGGGGTGTCGCTCGCGATCGTCTCGGGCGGCCGGACGCCCCTCGACGGGCTGCCCACGCTGCAGACCCGGACGCGCATCCTCGTGCGCGCCGTGATGCTCCTCGGGCTCGTGGGCCTGCTGGACCTGCTGGGGACGCGCGTGCTGCTCATCCTCGGCTTCTACGCCGCCTACTTCGTGCTCGCGCTGCCGTTCCTGCGCTGGCGCCGCCGGGACCTGCTCGTGCTCGCGGGTGCGGTCGCGGTGGTCGGGCCGGTGCTCGCCTACTGGCTCCCCGAGGTGCTCGCGCGCGCACGGCTGCACCTGCCCGACGACGGCTCGGGCGCCTTCACGGACTTCCTCGTCTCCGGGCACTACCCCGCCGTCGTGTGGATGGCGTACGTGCTCGTCGGGATCGCGATCGGGCGCTCCGACCTGTCCTCGAACGCCACGCGCATCGGGCTCGTCGGCGGCGGGCTGCTCGCCCTGGGCATCGGGTACGGCGTCTCGGCGACGATGACCGGCCAGCTCGGCGGGGCGCAGGCCGTCGAGGACGTGGCGGCGGTGTGGTCGAGCAGCTTCCGGCCCGAGCCGCTGGACTGGTCCGCCCCGTGGCCGACGAGCGCGTACCTGTGGCTCGCCGGCCCGCACACCGACACCCTGCCGGAGGTCGTGGGGTCCGGCGGGTTCGCCGTCGCGCTGCTGGGCCTGTGCCTGTTCGCGGGCCGGGTCGGTCGCTGGGTGCTCGCCCCGGTCGCCGCGGTCGGCGCGATGGCGCTGACGGTCTACGCGGCGCAGATCGTGGTGCTCTGGGCGTGGGGCGACGCGGCCTACGAGCAGACGACGAACGGTCCCCTCCTCGCGCTCGTCCTCGCCACGCTCGCGGTGGCGACCCTCTGGCGCTGGGCGCTGGGTCGCGGGCCGCTCGAACGGGTCTTCGCCGCGGTGGCGACGCGCGCGTCCGCGGTCACGGGCGCGCGCGTCCCGTCGTAGGGTCGCGGCATGACGACTGCGAACGACGGAACCGCACCCCGCCCCGCCCTGCGCCGCCTCGGCCGGTCCGGCCTGGCCGTGTCCGCCGTCGGGCTGGGGTGCAACAACTTCGGCCGCCCGCGCACGGCGACCGAGACGCTCGAGGGCACGCGCGCCGTCGTCGACGCCGCGATCGACGCCGGCGTGACGTTTTTCGACACGGCCGACACGTACGGCGGCCGCCCGGGGCTGAGCGAGGAGCTGCTCGGCCAAGCACTCGGGTCGCGCCGCGACGACGTCGTGGTCGCGACGAAGTTCGGCATGTCGATGCGGGGCGCGGCCGGCGACGACTTCGACGCGCGCGGGTCGCGACGCTACGTCGTGCGTGCCGTGGAGGACTCCCTGCGCCGTCTGGGCACCGACCGGATCGACCTCTACCAGTTCCACACGCCCGACCCGCGGACCCCGGTCGACGAGACGCTCGCGGCGCTCGACGACCTCGTGCGGGCGGGCAAGGTGCTCTACGTCGGGCACTCGAACCGGGCCGGGTGGCAGATCGCGGAGGCGGAGTTCACCGCCCGCGCCGCCGGGACCGTGCGCTTCGTGTCCGCGCAGAACCAGTACAACCTCGTCGACCGCGCGGCCGAGCTCGAGGTGCTGCCCGCCGCGTCCGCGTACGGGCTCGGGGTGCTGCCCTACTTCCCGCTCGCGAACGGCCTGCTCACGGGCAAGTACGCGCACGGCGCGCGGCCCGACGACGGCCGCCTGGTCACGACGAAGCCGCACCTCCTGGAGTCGGCGCCGTGGGAGGCGCTCGCGCGCCTCGGCGCGTTCTGCCAGGTGCGGGGGATCACCGAGGTGCAGGTCGCGTTCGGGTGGTTGCTGTCGCGCCCGCAGGTGTCGAGCGTCATCGCCGGCGCGACGAAGCCCGAGCAGGTGCGGCAGAACGCCGCGGCCGGGGCCTGGGCCCCGACGGCCGAGGACCTGGCCGAGCTCGACGAGATCTTCCCGCCGCTCGGGAAGGTCGCGCCCTTCTGACGGCCCGGCGGCCGGTCGTGTGGTCCGCCGTCGGCGGGCGGCCTACCGTGGACGCATGGCCTCGTGGGACGACGTCGAGCGGATCGTGGCGGTGCTGCCGGGCACGGACCTCAAGGGGCCCCGGCAGTGGACCGTGCACGGCAAGCTGTTCGTCTGGGAGCGGCCCCTGCGGGCCAAGGACCTCGACGAGCTCGGCGACGCCGCACCCGCCGAGCCGCCGGTCGCGTTCCGCGTCGCCGACGAGGGGGAGAAGGCGGCGCTGCTCGGCGACGCCCCGGACGTCTTCCTCACGACGAGCCATTTCGACGGCTACCCGATCGTGCTCGCGCGCCTCGACCACGTCGCCGTGCCGCAGCTCGAGGAGCTGCTGCAGGACGCGTGGCTGGCCCGCGCCCCGAAGTGGCTCGCGCAGGAGTACCTCGGCCGCACGGAGTGACCCCGCCAGGTGCGGGGCGACCCACGGACCGCCCGGGGGTCACCAGGAGAACACGGCCACGGCGTAGTTCGCCCACGTCGGGTCGACGCCGACGATGACGTCCTCCGGGTCGTGCACGCTGTACACGAGGTCCCACTCGGCGCTCGTCCCGCGAGCGATCTCGTCCGGGCGGTCGAGCAGCACGTCCGGCGCGTAGTCGTAGACCTTGCGGGCGACGAGCCCGCCCGACACCGGCTGCACGTCGAGGCCGGCCGGCTCGAGCACCCGGCCCGTGCCGTTGGTGACGCGCACCCGCAGGCGGACCACGTGCGGATGGCCGTCCTCGTGCCCCGCGGCGTGCTCGGTCGGGGTGTACGGCTGCGGGGCCGCGACGGAGACGACCAGGCCGTCCGTGTAGCGCACCGACTCGCCGTACCAGACCCGGTCCGACGCCGCGCCGATCTCGGGCCCCTCGTCGTGACCTCCGCCGAGCGGGTACCCGCGCAGCGAGCTGCCGGGACCGTACCCAGGCCCGCCAGCCGTCATGACGTCGACCGTCACCCACGCGGTGAGCACCACGGTGCCGGTCAGGAGCGCGACGAGCGCACGCGTCGCCCCGGCCACGCCACGGGAGCCCCGCCGCCACACGACCGCACCCACCGCGACGACCGCGGCGCCCGCCGCCGCATAGAGGCCTCCGACGTGCGCCCAGCCGCGCCGCGCCGTCACCGCCTCGGTGGCGAGCACGGCGACGACCAGGAGGACACCGAGGGTCGCCGCCACGAGCGCGGCCGTGGTCCACGACCACCGCCCGCCTCCGTGCGACGGGGCGGAGGACTGTGCAGGGTCGCCCTTCCCGCGGTCGTCCTCGCCGGAGCCGGGCGGCGTGCCCGGGTCCTCGTGGCCGGTCGCGGCGACGCGCTCGGCGTCGCCTCGACCGGTGCCGGGCGCCGTGCCCCAGGCGGGCTCGTTCGAGCTCGCCCCGGGCGGTGCTTCGGGGTCCTTCACGCTCGATGCTCCGTTCCGCGCGGCGTCAGTACGCGCTCGCCTCGGTCACCTCGAACGTGGCCGTCTTCATGGCCTCGAGGTTCTCGGCGTCGATGAAGTCGAAGATCTCCACCGTCTCCGAGGCGCCCGGCTCCAGCGTCTCGGAGTACGCCCAGTCGCTCTCGATCACGGTGCCGTCGGCGGCGACCGCGTCCACATCGATGTCGAACGTGAGGGGCTCGTCGGACGTGTTGGTGAGCGTGACCGGCAGCGAGGACTCGACCCAGCCGAACTCGTCAGCGGTGCCCTCGAAGGTGCCGAACTCGACGCCGAGGTCGTTGGCGAGGATGTCCTCGGTGGCCTCGCCGAACGCGCGGTCGGAGTCCTCCTGGATCTCGGAGAGCGTCTGCTCGTACTGCGTCGACGCCTCGTTGGCCGCGACGACGAAGACCACCCACATGAGGATCGTCGCCAGGACGGACAGCACACCGAGCACGATCGCCGTGATCGAGAAGCCCTTGCCCGACCGTCCCTGCTTCACCTGGGACAGCCCGACGAACCCGAGCACCACGCCGGTGATGCCGAGCAGGGCCGCGAAGATGTTGACGAACGGGATCCAGCTCCCCAGGAAACCGAGGATCGCGAGGACGAAGCCGATGATCGCGACCGTGCTCGTCGTCGAGGAAGGCGCGGTGTACGCGGAGTAGCCGCCCCCGTACGGGCTGCCGTACGGCTGCTGCGCCGGGTCCGGGTACGCCTGCGGGTACGGCTGCTGCGCCGGGTCGCCGTAGGGCTGGCCGTACGCCTGCTGCTGGTCCGCGCCGTACGCCGGCGCCTGACCCGCGCCGTAGGCAGGCTGGTCCGACGCCGCGCCGTAGCCCGGGGTGCCGTACGCGTCGGCCGAGCCGTACGGCTGCGTCGGCGTCTCGCCCTGCGGCGCCCAGGCGTCGTGCACCGGCGCCTGCTGCGCCGGGTCGCCACCCTGCGGCCGGTAGGGGTCGAACTGGTACGGGTCCTGCGGTGCCGTGGGCGGCTGCGACATGGTGCTCCTCCGCGGCGTCGCCGCGAGATCGGTCCAAACGGGTCGGGTGACGGGGCGACACGAGGTCGTCCCGGTCGGGCGTGCCGGGCCTTCACAGCACGTTCACGAGCATTCTTCCCGCTCGCGCCCACATCGGGAAAATATCGTCCGGGTGAAAGCGAGTCGACGAAGCCCCGCAGCGACTCTCGTACCCTGGAACCGTGCCCCCGACCGCCGCCACGGCCTCCCCCACGACCGCCGTCGGCGGCGCCGTCGTGCTCGCGGCCGAGGAGTGGGCCGCGCGCGAGCACGCCCACGCCGAGCGGGCGGACGCGTTCACCGCGGGGTGGCGGGACCGCAAGCCGCGCGGCGAGAAGCACGCGATCGAGGACTTCCTCTTCACCTACTACCCCACGCGCCCCGCGCAGCTCCGCCGCTGGCACCCGGGCCCCGACGTCGTCCTCGCCCGGCCGGCGGACCACCCGCCCGCGGCCGTGCCCGCGCCCCGCACAGACGCCGAGACCGCCGACCCGTACTCCGCGCGCGCCGCGTGGCGGTGGTACCGCGAGACGCCCGACGGCCTGACGCTCGACACCGCGACGTTCCTCGCCGAGCGCGGCGACACGGTGCGCTACCTGCACGCCCTGCTCTCCGCCACGGCCTCGCGTCCCGGCCGGTTCGGGTGCTTCGGGCTGCACGAGTGGGCGATGGTCTACCGCGACCGGGCCGCCGGACGCGACCACCGGCACCCGCTGCCGCTGCGCCTCGGACACGACGGCACCGACCGCGTCGTCGAGTCCCACCCCGTGCAGTGCTCGCACTTCGACGCGTTCCGGTTCTTCACCCCCGAGGCCGGGCCGCTCAACCGCCTGCAGCCGACGCGCGAGACCCAGCCCGCCCTGGAGCAGCCCGGCTGCCTGCACGCGACCATGGACCTCTACAAGTGGGCCCTCAAGCTCACCCCCGCCGTCCCGGGCGACCTCGTGCTCGACTGCTTCGAGCTCGCGCGCGACGTGCGCGTCGTCGACATGCAGGCGTCGCCCTACGACGTGTCGTCGTACGGGCTGGACCCCGTCGCGATCGAGACGCCCGAGGGCAAGGCCGAGTACGTGCGCCACCAGCGCGCCTTCGCAGAGCGCGGGGCGGCGCTGCGCGCACGGCTGCTCACCGTGTGCGACGCGCTCCTCGGCGGTCGGGACGCGTCCGAGGGCGGTGCGCCGGCGTCTCGCTGACGCGGTGCCGTCACGTCGCTGCCCGAGGTCGTGCGAGGATCGCGCGCATGAGCCGCGCCCCGATCGCCGCCGTCCCGACCGGCCCGGTCGTCGTGCCGGACGCCGTCCGTGCGCTCGCGGGCGACGACGCCCTCACCCCCGTGTGGCGCAACGTGCTCGGGGGGCTGACGTTCCGGCTCGACGGCGCCGGCGGGACCCGGTTCGCCAAGTGGGTGCCCACGGGCACGCCCGAGATCGACCTTCCCGGCGAGGCCGCACGCCTCGCCTGGGTCGGCGACCGCGCCCGGGTGCCGCACGTCCTCGCCCAGGGCTCCGACGACGACGGCGCCTGGCTCGTCACGCGCGCCGTCCCGGGTCGCTCCGCCGTCGAGCCGCGCTGGGTCGCCGACCCGGCGACCGCCGCCGTCGCGATCGGGAGAGGGTTGCGCGCGCTGCACGACGCGCTGCCCGTGGAGGCGTGCCCCTTCACCTGGGCCGTCGAGGACCGCGCGGCGAACGCGGACGCGCGCCTCGCCCAGGGCTCGGGCCCGCACGAGTGGTTCCCCGAGCACCGCGGCCTCACCGTCGCCGAGGCGAGGGCCCGCCTCGACGAGCCGCCCGCCGTCGACCGGCTCGTCGTGTGCCACGGCGACGCGTGCGTGCCCAACACGCTCCTGCACGACGACGGCTCGTTCGCCGCGCACGTCGACCTCGGCTCGCTCGGGGTCGCGGACCGCTGGGCCGACCTCGCCGTCGCGGCCTGGAGCACCGAGTGGAACTACGGTCCCGGGTACGACGGCGACGTGTACGCGGGCTACGGCATCGACCCGGACCCCGAGCGCATCGCCTACTACCGCCTGCTCTGGGACCTCTCCTGACGGCCCACCACGTGTCCTAGCGGCGCGGCTGGTGCGCCGCGACGCCCTTCTCGGCCTGCTCGGCGGTCTCGGCGATCCGGCGCGCGCGGGTCTCGGGCCGCTTCGCCTCGACGATCCAGCCGAGGATGGAGCGCCGGACACCCGGCGTGAACGCGTCGAAGCGCTCGCGCGCGCCCGGCCTCTCGGCGAGCGCCGCGGCGAGGTCGTCGGGCACCACGAGGGCCTCGGCGTCGTCGTGCCGCGTCCACGACCCGTCGGCCTTCGCCGACTCGACGACGGCGCGGCCCGCGTCGGTCATGCGCCCGTCCGCCTCGACGCGGGCGACGCGCTCCTTGCTCAGCCGCGTCCAGCGGCTGCCACGCCGGCGGCGCGTGAACCACAGCGCGTGCCGGTCGGCATCGACCGTCTTGGCCTGCCCGTCGATCCACCCGTAGGACAGCGCCTCCTCGATCCAGGGCTCGTACCCGTAGGTGACCCGGCCGCTCTCACGGCGCCAGGTGAGCAGCCACACCCCGGGCTCGGGATCGTCGTGGTGCGCGGCGAGCCATGCGCGCCACTCCTGCGGCGTCTCCGCGTGGATGGCGGGCCTGCCCTGGAACTCGTCGGTCACGTGCACCTCCGTCGTCGGTGGACTACCAGCGTGCCGCGTCGACCCGGAGGTGACCAGGGGCCCGCCGAGACCGCGATGCGGCGGTAGCGCTCGCGACACCTGACAGACTCGTCCCGTGACCACCACGACCGGCCGCACCCCGGCTCTCCTCGCGCACGTGCCCGCACCGACGGGCAAGGCCCCCGACCCGGACGCGCTCTACGAGGGGTTCACCACGTGGGCGACGGAGCAGGGCCTCGAGCTCTACCCGCACCAGAGCGAGGCGCTCATCGAGCTGGTCACCGGCTCGCACGTCATCCTGTCGACGCCCACCGGTTCGGGGAAGTCGCTCGTCGCGATGGGCGCGCAGTTCGCCGCGCTCGCCGCGCACCGCTCGGGCCGCGGCGGCCGCACCTACTACACGGCGCCGCTCAAGGCGCTCGTCAGCGAGAAGTTCTTCGCGCTCGTCGCGGCGTTCGGGTCCAAGAACGTGGGCATGACGACGGGCGACTCCGCCGTGAACCCCGACGCCCCGATCATCTGCTGCACCGCCGAGATCCTCGCGAACATCGCCCTGCGCCGCGGCGGTGAGAACCCGGCCGACGACGAGGACGCGATCTCGCAGGTCGTCATGGACGAGTTCCACTTCTACGCCGACCCGCAGCGCGGCTGGGCGTGGCAGGTGCCGCTGCTCGAGCTGCCGAACACCCAGTTCCTGCTCATGTCCGCGACGCTCGGCGACACGACCCGGTTCGTCGAGGAGCTCGAGGAGCGCACGGGCCGTCCCGTCGCCGAGGTGACCACGGCCCAGCGTCCCGTCCCGCTGCACTTCAGCTACGTCGTCGAGCCGCTGACGGAGGTCATCGAGGAGCTCGTCAGCACGCGCCGCGCGCCCGTGTACGTCGTGCACTTCACGCAGAAGGACGCGGTCGAGCGCGCGCAGTCGCTGCTGTCGATGAACGTCGCGACGAAGTCCGAGAAGGAGGCGATCGCCGCCGAGCTCGGCGACTTCCGCTTCGGCACCGGGTTCGGCAAGACGCTCAGCAAGTTCCTGCGGCACGGCGTCGGCGTGCACCACGCGGGCATGCTGCCCAAGTACCGGCGCGTCGTCGAACGCCTCACGCAGGCCGGCCTGCTCAAGGTCGTGTGCGGCACGGACACGCTCGGCGTCGGCATCAACGTGCCGATCCGCACCGTGCTGCTCACGAGCCTCGTGAAGTTCGACGGCGAGCGCATGCGCCACCTCACGGCGCGCGAGTTCCACCAGATCGCCGGGCGCGCGGGTCGCGCCGGCTACGACACCGTGGGCGAGGTGCTCGTCATGGCGCCCGAGCACGTCATCGAGAACCGCAAGATGCTCGCCAAGGCGGGCGACGACCCGAAGAAGCTCAAGAAGATCGTCCGCAAGAAGGCGCCGCAGGGGTCCGTGAACTGGACCGACGCGACGTTCGAGCGCCTGCGCGACGCCGAGCCCGAGCCACTGACCAGCCACTTCACCGTCACGCACGCCATGGTGCTCAACGTCCTCGCGCGCACGGCGCAGCACGGGCGCGGCGGGCAGGTCGACGCGACGGACCCGCGCCGCGACCCGGTCGAGGCCATGCGGCACCTGCTCCTCGCGAACCACGACACCGAGTCGCAGCGCCGCGAGCACGTGCGCCAGACGTTCCGCATCTACCGCTCGCTGCGCGTCGCGGGGATCGTCGAGCGCGTGCGCCTCCCCGACCCGTCGCGCCCCGCCGGCTACCGCCCGAGCGTGCGTCTCGTGGGCGACCTGCCGCGCGAGTTCGCCCTCAACCAGCCGCTGTCGCCGTTCGCGCTCGCGGCCCTGGACCTGCTCGACGTGGAGGGCGCGACCCACGCGCTCGACGTCGTCTCCGTCATCGAGGCCACGCTCGACGACCCGCGCCAGGTCCTCTACGCCCAGCAGAACGCCGCCAAGGGCGAGGCCGTCGCGGCGATGAAGGCCGAGGGGTACGAGTACGAGGAGCGCATGGCGCTGCTCGAGGAGATCACGTGGCCCAAGCCGCTCGAGGAGTTGTTGGCGCCCGCGTTCGCGATGTACAAGCGGTCCAACCCGTGGGTCGCCGACGCCGAGCTCTCCCCCAAGTCCGTGGTCCGCGACATGGTCGAGCGCGCCATGACGTTCGCCGAGTTCGTGTCGGTCTACGGGCTCGAGCGCACCGAGGGCGTCGTGCTGCGCTACCTCGCGGACGCCTACCGCGCGCTGCGCCAGGTCGTCCCCGAGGAGCACCGCACCGAGGAGGTGCAGGAGATCGTCGAGTGGCTCGGCGAGCTCGTGCGCGGCGTCGACTCCTCTCTCCTCGACGAGTGGGAGCGCCTCGCGCACCCGGTCGACGACGACGCGGACACCGAGGTGGGCGACGGCCCGCTCTCCGGGGCGGGTGCCGAGGCGCCGACGCGTCCCGTCACGGGCAACCCGCGCGCGTTCCGCCGCCTCGTGCGCAACGCGCTGTTCCGGCGCGTCGAGCTCGCCGCGCGCGAGGACTACCGCGCGCTCGGCGCGCTCGACGGCGGCGCGGGCTGGGACGCGGACGCGTGGGGCGACGCGCTCGACCCGCTCTTCGAGGACCAGGGCGACGACGCGATCGGCATCGGGCCCGGAGCACGCTCGGCGGCGCTGTTCCGGGTCGTCGAGGCGGGCGCCGCGCTGCCCGCGGGCCACGAGGGCCCGACGGCGGAGCACGCCCCCGGCGGCGTGGTCCCCGCGGGCACGTGGCTCGTGCGGCAGGTGCTCGACGACCCGGCGGGCGACCACGACTGGGCGATCACGGCGAGCGTCGACCTCGCCGCGAGCGACGAGGCGGGCGAGCCGGTCGTGACGGTCCTGGCCGTCGGGCCGCTGTAGGCCGGGCGCCACGGGACGGAGGCGACCGGACGGGCGCCACGGCCGCGCGCCCCGGGTCGGAGCGCCCTGGCGCCCCGCCGCGCTCAGGAGAGCGGCAGCAGCCCGCGCTCGGCGAAGACCTGCTTCGCCACGGCGGTCGCGTTGAGCGCCCGCGGGAACCCGCAGTAGACGGCCGACTGGAGGAGCGCCTCGACGATCTCGGTCGGCGTGAGACCGACGTCGAGCGCGGTGCGGACGTGGATCTCGAGCTGGGGCTCGCACCCGCCGAGGGCGCTGAGCATCCCGAGCGTGACGAGCTGCCGGTCGCGCGGCTCCAGGTGCGGGCGCGCGTAGATCTCCCCGTACGCCCAGGCCGAGATCTGGTGCTCGAGCTCGGGCGACACGTCCGCGAGCGCCTCGGCGAGGACGGCGCCCGCCGTCGCGTTGACGGAGCCGAACACCTCTCGCCCGTGCTCGTAGCGCTCCGCGCGTGTGGTCGGTCGGTCGTCCGTGAAGTTCCCCTGCGTCACGCCGAGCAGCGTAAGGGACGGGGCGCGACCCGTGTCGACGGTCTCACTCCTGGCGGCGCCGGCGGCGCGGTCAGGAGCCGTCGCGCTGCCGGTCGAACCGCTCCGGCAGGTGGGTGAATCCCGCGGAGGCGTACGTCGCGACGCCGGCGACGTTGGACGCCGGCGTCGCGACGAGCGCGCTCGGGGCGCCCAGCTCGCGGAGCGCTGCCAGGCCGGCGAGGGTGACCGCTCGGCCGAGACCCTGGCCTCGGTGGTCGGCGTGCACTCCCATGGGCTCGATCAGCCCGGGTCGGCCCGAGCCGGCCGACCAGACGCCGACCACCGCCACGGCACGCTCGGGGCGGACCTCCGCGGCCTCGCGGTCGGACGGGCCGCCGTCGGACGGGCCGTCGTGCACGACGAGGCACCGCGCGTCGGCGTACGGGATCCCGGACGCGAGCGCGTGCCAGCGCTCCGGCGCGGCCCGCGTCCCGCCGAACGACGAGCGGAGCGTCTCGGCCCACGCGGCGGCCTCGGGCGGACCGACCTCGCGGACCCGGACGCCCGGGTCCTCGACCGGGGTGGCCAGGTCGCGGCGCAGGAGCGCCCACCGCTCGCCGACGCGCCAGCCCGCCGCGGCCAGGTGCTCGTCCACGAGGGCTCCCACCGGCGCCTCCACCGACGCCGCACCCTTCCCCAGAACGCCGCGCTCGGGTCGGGCGGCGTCGTCGGCGAGGCGGTGCGCGAGCTCCTCGTCGTGCAGCAGGTCGGGGGCGATCGCGAGCCGGAGCAGGTCCGGGCCGTCGAGCAGCCCGACGGCGACGACCCGCGCGTCGCGGCGCCACGTCCGCAGCGCGGCGGCCGTCGCGGCCGCGCCGAACCGCCAGTACCAGCCCACGTCGCCGGGGTGAAGTTGCAGCGGTACCGCGTCGTCCTGCCACGTGCGCAGCACGTCCACGACCTCGCCCAGCTCGCCGACCTCCGGGGTGCACGCCTGGATCGTCATGGCTCGATCAGACACCACGGCACCGGCGTCGGGCACGCCCTTTGCGGCGCGCGGCTTCTCCTCAGCGGTCCCCGGGACGCAGGTCGAGGCGCATGACCCGGCGCCGCGCCGTCGGCCTCGCCACCTCCACGAGGCCCGCCGCGCGGAACGCCTGGACGCTGCCGACGGAGTTCTCGCCCCACGTGATGGGCGCTCCCGACGGGTCGAGGATCGGGTATCCCTCGACGGCGACCGCCCCGTGCTCGCGTGCAAAGCCCACCGCCGCGCGGGCGAGGTCGTACCTGAGGCCGAGCCCGCGGAAGCCCGCCCGCACCACGAAGCACGCGACGGCCCACACGCCGGGGTCGTCCTTGTCCTGCGCCGCGCCGACGGACCGGCCCCGCCACGGGACAGGGCTACCGCGCAGCCGTCGGTAGGTCGGGCGCGGACCGACAGCGACCCAGCCAGCGGGGTCGGCGTCGAGGAACGCGACCAGGCCGCTGGTCGTCGGCGCTCCCGGGTCGCCGCAGCTCGTCTGCTCGTGCAGCAGGCGGGCACGCTCCTCGGGCGGCGTCCGGTACCAGACCCGGTCGCCCAGCACCTGGCGCTGGCACCAGCACCTCGCGGGGTAGCCACGGTCCCCGAACACGGTCGCGAGGTGGTCCCACGTCACCTCGTTCGCCGGGCGCACCGTGACGACCCCGGGCCTGCCGGCTCGCGTCCCGCCACGGTTCGTCACGCCCCGACGCTACGCCGAAGGACCCGTCCGCGCTCCCGGTCGCGCCCCGCCGTCGGGCACCTACGGTGATCCCATGAGCGACGCGCCACGGACCGGTCGGCACCCCGGCGAGCCCCATCACCCGGAGAGCACCGGGTCACGACTGAACCGGCTGCGGGCCGGGGTGCTCGGCGCGAACGACGGCATCGTCTCGACGGCGGGCGTCGTCGTGGGTGTCGCGGCGACGAGCACGTCGATCCCTGTCATCGCGACGGCGGGCGGGGCGGCTCTGCTCGCGGGCGCGCTGTCCATGGCGGCAGGCGAGTACGTCTCGGTGAGCACGCAGCGCGACACGGAGAAGGCGCTGCTCGCGACCGAGCGCCGTGAGCTCGCCGAGATGCCGGACGAGGAGCTCGACGAGCTCGCGGGCATCTACGAGGCGAAGGGACTGACGCCGGACCTCGCACGCCAGGTGGCCGTCCAGCTCACCGAGCGTGACCCGCTCGCCGCGCACGCCGATGCCGAGCTGCACCTCGACCCGGACGAGCTCACGAGCCCGTGGGAGGCCGCCGGCGCGTCGATCGCGTCGTTCACGGTCGGGGGGCTGCTGCCGCTCGCGGCGATCCTCCTGGCCCCCGCGAGCGTGCGCGTCCCGGTGACGTTCGTCGCGGTCGTGCTCGCGCTCGTGCTCACGGGCTGGGGCTCGGCTCGCCTCGGGAACGCGCCGACCCGGCGCGCGACGGTCCGGACCGTCGTCGGCGGCGCGGTCGCGATGGGCGTGACCTACGCGATCGGCTCCCTGCTCGACGTCAACGTGTAGCACGGCGCTGCGGCAGAATCGGCCCGTGGCCAAGAAGTCGAAGTCGTCCGCGCACGCCGGCACGCCCGCGGTCGCGCTCCTCGAGCGCGAGGGGGTCGCCCACACGCTGCACCCGTACGAGCACGACCCGTCGAGCGACCTGTCGTACGGCCTGGAGGCCGCGGCGGCGATCGGGGTGCCTGCGGAGCAGGTGTTCAAGACGCTGCTCGCCGTGGTCGACGGCGGTCCGCTCGTCGTGGGGATCGTGCCGGTCGACCGCCAGCTCGACCTCAAGGCCCTCGCCAAGGCGGCGGGCGGCAAGAAGGCGACCATGGCCGAGCCCGCCGCGGCCGAGCGCGCGACGGGCTACGTCGTCGGCGGTATCTCGCCGCTCGGCCAGAAGCAGCGCCACCGCACGTTCCTCGACGACACCGCGCTCGCGTTCGGCACGGTCTACGTCTCGGGCGGCCGCCGCGGCCTCGACGTCGGCCTCGCGCCGCAGGACCTCCTGCGCCTCACGAACGGCGCCACCGCCCCCCTCGCGAGGTAGAGGCCCGGTAGGCCGAGGTAGAGGCCTGGTCATGACCAGGCCTCTACCTCGCGGTACCAGGCCTCTACCTCGGCGGGGCGGTCACCGCTGGTAGGCGGTGTACGGGGCGTCGGTCGGGACGATGTCCTTGCCGAGCGGCAGGAGCGAGACCGGGATCATCTTGAGGTTCGCGATGCCCAGCGGGATGCCGATGATCGACACGAACAACGGGATCGCGGTGACGACGTGCCCGATCGCGAGCCAGATGCCGGCCACGATCACCCAGATGACGTTCCCGATCGTCGACCACGCGCCGGCGGTCGGCTTGTCGACGACCGTGCGACCGAACGGCCACAGCGCGTAGCCCGCGATGCGGAACGACGCGATGCCGAACGGGATCGTCACGACGAGGATGCAGCAGATGACGCCCGCCAGGACGTAGCCCAGTGCGAGCCACAGCCCGGCGAACACGAGCCAGATGATGTTGAGCAGTGTCTTCACGGCACCGTCCTTTCCCCGTCATTCTCGCCGATCGGACCGTCGGTGCCGATCGGGGACCACCCTGAGACGGCCCGGATCCCGGACGGCCCGCCCGACCTAGACTGACCGCATGCCCCTCCCCGAGCCGTCGTCCGTGCTGCCCGCGCAGATCGCGCAGAACCTCGCCCGGGTGCGGTCCCGGGTCGACGACGCCGCCCGTGCGGCCGGGCGCGCACCGTCGGACGTGCGGCTGCTCGTGGCGACCAAGACGCAGCCCGCGGACGCCGTGCGCGCGGTCGTCGAGGCGGGGGCGGACCTGATCGGCGAGAACCGCGTGCAGGAGCTCGTCGCGAAGGCGCCCGACCTCGCCGACCTGGTGGCGGCCGGCCGCGTCGAGGTCCACATGATCGGCCACCTGCAGCGCAACAAGGTCAACCCGGTGCTCGCGACGGCGACGGGGGTCGAGAGCGTCGACTCGCTCGCGCTCGCCGAGGCGCTCGCGGCGCGCTGCGCGCGCGACGGCCGCGCGCTCGACGTCCTGGTCCAGGTGAACGTCTCGGGAGAGGAGTCCAAGTCGGGCGTCCGGCCCGACGACGCGCCCGCTCTCGCGACCGCCGTCGCCACGCTCGAGGGTCTGCGCCTGCGGGGCTTCATGACGATCGGCGCGAACTCGCCGGACGAGACGGTGGTCCGCGCGGGTTTCGCGCGCCTGCGCGAGGTGCGCGACGCCGTCGTGGGCTCGGGCGCCCCGGGCACCACGGACGCGCGCGAGCTCTCCATGGGCATGAGCGGCGACCTCGAGCTCGCCGTCGCGGAAGGCGCGACGATCGTCCGCGTCGGCACCGCCGTCTTCGGCCCGCGCCCCACGCCGAGATAGAGCCCTCGGTCGCGAGCGCCCGCGTCACGGCACGCGCGCGGTCCACTCCGGCGTCGAGAACTTCGTCCGCGCGAGCTCCTGGGCGCGCTCGCGCTCCTCGGGCGTGACCTTGCCCTCGACCGTCCGGTACCGCGACCGGAAGTGCGCCTTGAACGCCTCGATGACGTCCTCGCGGGCCATGCCCGTCTGCGAGCGCACCGGGTCGACGCGCTTGTTCGCGCTCGTCGTGCCCTTGTCCGAGAGCTTCTCGCGGCCGATGCGCAGCACCTCGGTCATCTTGTCGGCGTCGATGTCGTACGCCATCGTCACGTGGTGGAGCACCGCTCCCCCGCGCAGCCGCTTCTGCGCCGCCCCCGCGATCTTGCCCGCGGGCGACGCGATGTCGTTGAGCGGCTTGTACGTCGCCTCCACCCCCAGGTCGGCGAGGGCGCCCAGCACCCAGTCGTCGAGGAACGCGTACGAGCGCTCGAAGCTCAGCCCCTCGACGAGCGAGCCGGGGACGTAGAGCGAGTAGGTGATGGTGTTCCCCGGCTCGACGAACATCGCGCCCCCGCCGGAGATGCGGCGCACGACGGTCACCCCGTGGCGCTCCGCGCCCTCCGGGTCCACCTCGTTGCGCAGCGACTGGAACGACCCGATGATCACCGCGGGCGACGCCCACTCCCAGATCCGCAGCGTCGGGCCGCGCCGACCGGCGTCGAGCTCCTCCGTGAGCACCTGGTCGAGCGCGAGGTGCATCGCCGGCTCCTGGGGGCCCTCGTGCACGATCTCGAAGGTGTGGTCGTCCCAGCCCGTCGCGTGCCCGAGCGCGCGGCGCACCGCGATCGCGACGGCCTCGGGCGAGAAGCCGATCATCGTGACGCCCTCGCCGAGCGCGCCCTGCACGGCGCTCGCGAGCTGCGCGACCGTCGCCGTCTCCGGCATGCCGGTCAGCGCTCCGTCGATGTCCTCGAGCGCGTCGTCCGGCTCGAGGAAGAAGTCGCCGCTCAGTGCGACGCGGGCGAGCCGCCCGGCCTCCACCTCGACGTCGACCGCCACGAGCTTGCCACCGGGAACCTTGTACTCACCACGCACCCGTCCACCCTAAGCCCGCGAGGCCGCGGCTCGGCGGGAGACGTCGGTCACCCGCCGCTGAGGACCCCCGTCGCGGACGCCCGGGCCGCGACCGCGGCAGAACAGGACGCGCTCAGCGGGGGTCGACGCCCGCGTGCACCAGGCCGTAGATCGCGGAGTCGGTCAACGCCTCCCAGGCCGCCTCGATGAGGTTCGGCCCGACGCCGACCGTCGACCACGACGTCGAGCCGTCGGTCGTCTCGATGAGCACGCGCGTGATCGCGTCGGTGCCCTGCTCGGTGTCGAGGATGCGGACCTTGAAGTCGATGAGTTCGAACACGTCGATCTCGGGGTAGACGCGGCCGAGCGCGAGCCGCAGCGCGTGGTCGAGCGCGTTGACGGGCCCGTTGCCCTCGCCGGTCGTGACGATGCGCTCGCCGCCCGCGTGGAGCTTGACGGTGGCCTCGGCCGTCGCCTCCGTACCGCGCGACCCCGCGCGCTCGACGATCGTGCGCCAGCTCTCGACCCGGAAGTACGGCGGTCGCTCGCCCGTGATCTCCTCGCGGAGCAGCAGCTCGAACGAGGCGTCCGCGGCCTCGTAGGTGTAGCCGTTCGCCTCGTCGTCCTTGACCCGGTTGGTCACGCGGGTCAGCAGCTCGCCCTGGCCCGACAGGTCGAACCCGAGCTCGCGACCCTTGAGCTCGATCGACGCGCGACCGGCCATGTCGGAGACGAGCATGCGGATGTCGTTGCCGACCGCCGTCGGGTCGATGTGCTGGTACAGGTCCGGGTCGACCTTGATCGCGCTCGCGTGCAGGCCGGCCTTGTGCGCGAACGCGCTCGAGCCGACGTACGGCTGGCGCGCGTACGGGGAGATGTTGGTGATCTCGCTGATCGCGTGGGAGATGCGCGTGGACTCCTCCAGGCCTTCGCCCGTCAGCGTGCGCAGCCCGTGCTTGAGCTCGAGGTTCGCGACGACCGTGAGCAGGTCGACGTTGCCGGTGCGCTCCCCGTACCCGTTGACCGTCCCCTGCACGTGGGCGGCGCCCGCCTCGACGGCGGCGAGGGTGTTCGCGACGGCGCAGCCCGAGTCGTTGTGCGCGTGCATGCCGAGCAGCGCGTCACCCGGCAGGGCGTCGCGCCCGTGCGGGAGCCCGACGGCGTCGCGCAGCTCCCCGACGATCTCGGCCACCCAGGTGGGCAGCATCCCGCCGTTGGTGTCGCACAGGGCCACGACCTCCGCCCCGGCCTCGAACGCGGCCTGCACGGCGGACCGCGTGAACGCGGCGTCGTACCGGTAGCCGTCGAAGAAGTGCTCGGCGTCGACGACGACCCGTCGGCCCTCGCCCACGAGGAACGACACGGTGTCGGTGATCATGGCGAGGCCCTCGTCCGGCGTCGTGCGCAGCGCGCGCTCGACGTGCCGCACGTCCGACTTGGCGACGAGCGTCACGACCGGCGCCTCGGAGTCGACGAGCGCCCGCACCTGCGGGTCGTCCCACGCGCGCAGCCCTGCCTTGCGGGTCGAGCCGAACGCCGCGAGCACGGCGTGGCGCAGGTCGAGCTCCTTGGCCGCGCGACGGAAGAACTCCGTGTCCTTCGGCACCGCTCCGGGCCAGCCGCCCTCGATGAACCCGACGCCCAGCTCGTCGAGCAGCGGAGCGATCGCGAGCTTGTCGGCGACGGAGAGGTTCATGCCCTCCTGCTGCGCGCCGTCGCGCAGGGTCGTGTCGTAGACGTGGAAGACCCGGGGCTCGCGGGGGCCGGTCACGGGGGTCGTCGCCGAGGTCATGCTGCCTCTTCCTGCCGTTCGTCGTGTCGCGGACGCCGCTGCGCCCGTTCCTCTGGTCCGTCTCCCAGGACGCCGGGTGAGGCCCTCGTGAGGCGGTGGGCCCGGCATCCGTGCCGCCGGGCGGAGGTGGTGCCCAGCAACAAAAAAACCCCCCGAGGGTGCGGGAGGTCTGCGCGTCCGGTGGGTGCTACCGGGCGCGCTACTCGATAATGAGCTGGGAGACGAGGTGTGTCACAGGGCACATGGTGCCACAGGTTCCGCGAGGATGGACAGGAGCGTCCATCCACTGAGCCGCCACCGCCCTCGGGCGCGGCGGCGACCGAGCGAGGAGTGACGATGAGCGACCCGACCCCGGGCGGGTACGACCCGCAGAACCCGCCGACGCGACGATACGGGCAGCCGCCCGTACCGCAGCACGCCCCGCCGCCCGCGATCCCGCCGACCGACCCGCAGGCCGGCTTCCCCGAGCAGCGGCCGCCCGTCAACCCCGCGGACCCGCGCCTCGCGGTCGAGGCCGGGCGGTTCTGGGCGGGCGCCGCGGCGACCGCGCTCGTCGCGGCCCTCATCGGGCTGCTGGGCGTGATCATCTTCGAGCGGATCTTCTCGATCACCCTCGTGCCGCCGCCGGACCTGTTCGGCACGGGGTCGCGCCAGGCGGCGTGGGCGATCGACGGCGCGATCCTCGCGGTCCTCGCAGCCGGCGTCCTGCACCTGCTCATCCTCAGCACCCCGCGCCCGCGCGCGTTCTTCGGCTGGATCATGGCGCTCGTCGTCGTGGTGATCGCGGTGCTCCCGTTCGCGTGGTCGAGCGACGTCACCGCCGCGGCCCTGTCGGGGCTCATCAACCTGCTCATCGGCATCGCGGTCTGGTCGCTGCTCGCCGGCGTCGCCGGGCGCACGATCGTCGTGCGGCCGACGAGCACCATCTGACTCGTCGCGCGGCGCGTCCTGAGCGCCGACGCACGACGACGGGGCGCCCTCCCGTGGGGAGGGCGCCCCGTCGTCGCGTGGGGGGAGCGGAAGACGCGCCTCAGGCGAGGCGGCGCAGCCAGCCGTGGCGGTCGGCCGCTCGCCCTGTCTGGATGTCGGTGAGCTCCGTCCGGATCGCCATCGTGAGCGTCCCGGCCTCCCCGCCGCCGATGGTGTGGTCGAAGTCGGAGCCCGCAAGACGCCCGATCGGCGTGATGACGGCGGCCGTGCCGCACGCGAACACCTCGGTCACCGAGCCGTCCCGGATCCCGGCGAGCACCTCGGTGAGCGGGATGCGGCGCTCGACCACCTCGTGCCCACGGTCGGTGAGGAGACGGATGATCGACGAACGCGTGACGCCCTCGAGGATCGAGCCGCTGAGCTCGGGCGTCTCGACCGAGCCGTCGGCCTTGACGACGAAGACGTTCATGCCGCCGAGCTCCTCGAGGAACGTGCGCGTCCCGGAGTCGAGGAAGCACACCTGCTCGCACCCGTGCTGCTGCGCGACCACCTGCGGCAGGAGGCTCGAGGCGTAGTTGCCGCCGCACTTCGCGTCGCCCGTGCCGCCCGCGCCCGCGCGGCTGTACTCGCGGTCGACCCAGATCGACACGGGCTTCACGCCGCCCGAGAAGTAGGGCCCGACCGGCGAGGCGATCACCAGGTACTCGGCCTCGAGCGAGGGACGCACGCCGAGGAACGCCTCGGACGCGTACATGAACGGACGCAGGTACAGGCTCGCCTCCTCGCCCGACGGGACCCAGTCCACGTCGGTGCGCACGAGAGCGGTGATGGAGCCGACGAAGTCGTCGACGGAGAGGGCGGGCAGGGCGAGCCGGTGCGCGGAGCGCGCGAACCGGGCGGCGTTGGCCTCGGGGCGGAACGTCCACACCGACCCGTCGGCGTGCCGGTAGGCCTTCATGCCCTCGAAGATCTCCTGCGCGTAGTGCAGGACGGCGGTCGCCGGGTCCAGCTGGAGGGGGCCGTACTTCTCGATGCGGCGGTCGACCCACCCGTCGGTCGAGTTCCAGCTGATCCGCGCCATGTGGTCCGTGAAGACCGTGCCGAACTTCGGGGCTGCGATCGCGGCCTCGCGCTCCGCGGGGGGCGTCGGGGAGTCCGTGGGGCGGACGTCGAACAGGGCGACGAGGTCTTCCGCCGAGGAGGACGGCTGCTGCTGCGCTGCAAGGGTGCTCATGATGGGGCCTTTCACCTGGCGACCCGGGTGGTCTCCGCCTAGTTTTCCACGACCGTACGGCTCGTGCGGCGATCCGCGTGAGGGTACGACGACGGCAGGGGCGTCACCGGGTCAGAACTGGAGGGATCCGGTCCTGGGGCGATGACGACCGAGGTGCGGGGACTGCGGGCGAACCGGTTCCGGGTCCGTCGGGACCCGGGCCAGGGTGTCAGCCGGCGACGCGAGCGGCGAGCTCGCGGCCCACCTCGGCCGTCGAGCGTACTCGGCTCCCCCGCTCGGCGAGGTCGGCCGCGACGGCCGCCTCGACGCGCTTCGCCTCGTCACCGAGGCCCAGGTGGTCGAGCAGCAGCGCGACCGACAGCACCGTGGCGGTCGGGTCGGCCTTGCCCTGGCCGGCGATGTCCGGTGCCGAGCCGTGCACGGGCTCGAACATCGACGGAGCCGTGCGGTCGGGGTTGATGTTCGCGGACGCGGCGAGACCGATCCCGCCCGTGATCGCGGCGGCCTGGTCGGTGAGGATGTCGCCGAACAGGTTGTCCGTGACGATCACGTCGAAGCGCGACGGCTTCGTGGTGAGGAAGATGGTCGCCGCGTCGACGTGCAGGTAGTCCGTCGTGACGTCGGGGAACTCGGCGTTGACGGCCTCGACCGTGCGGCGCCACAGGTGGCCCGCGTGCACGAGCACGTTGTGCTTGTGCACGAGCGTGAGGTGCTTGCGCGGGCGCGCCTGGGCGCGCGCGAACGCGTCGCGCACCACGCGCTCCACGCCGAACGCGGTGTTCACCGACACCTCCGTCGCGATCTCGTGCGGCGTGCCGACGCGCAGCGCGCCGCCGTTGCCGACGTACGGGCCCTCGGTGCCCTCGCGCACCACGACGAAGTCGATCTCGCCCGGGTCGGCGAGGGGCGACGTGACGCCCGGGTAGAGCTTGCCCGGACGCAGGTTCACGTAGTGGTCGAGCGCGAAGCGCAGCTTGAGCAGCAGACCGCGCTCGAGCACGCCCGACGGGACGCTCGGGTCGCCGATCGCGCCCAGGAGGATCGCGTCGTGTCCGCGGATCGCGTCGAGGTCCGCATCGGTGAGCGTCTCGCCCGTCGCGTGCCAGCGGCGCGCACCCAGGTCGAACGGCGTCGTGGAGACCTTCACGTCCGAGCCGGACACGGCGGCCTCGAGCACGGCGAGACCCTGCTCGACGACCTCGGTCCCGATGCCGTCCCCGGCCACGACTGCCAGATCAATGGTGCGCGTCATGCGGCGAGCCTACGCCGCCCTGCCACCCCTCGGGACGGCGGTCTCACGTCTCGGACGGCGTCCCGAGTTGCGCAACCGGGAGGCAGGAGGCACTATTAGGAAACTTTCCTATAGCCCGTTCGAAGGACCACCATGACCGCGCCCACCTCGTCGAGGGTCCCCGGCACGCCGGGACTGCTGCGCACCATCAACGATCGGGCGGCGCTCGAGCTCCTGCTCGACGCCGGACCGCTCACCCGGTCCCAGATCGGCGACAGCACGGGTGTGTCCCGTCCGACGGCCTCGCAGATCGTCGCACGGCTCGAGCAGTCCGGGCTCATCGAGCCGACCGGCTCCGTGCAGGGGGCGCGCGGGCCGCAGGCGACACAGTACGCCGCGCGCACCGACGTCCTCGTCGGGCTGGCGCTCGACGTCGTGCCCGACGGCGTGCGGGCGAGCGTCGTCGACGCGCTCGGCCGGACGCTCGGCGAGACGACCGTCGCCGCGGGCCCGGACCGCGCCGCCGCGACCGACGTCCGCACGGCGCGCGACGAGGCCTGCGCGGACGCCGGCATCCCGGTCGCCCGCGTGGCGACCGCCGTCGTCGGCGTCCAGGCGGCCGTCGCACCGCGCACGGGCGACATCGCCCTCGTCGGCGAGCTGCCCGGCTGGCCGCGCGAGGGGTTGCGGGGCCACCTCGAGGAGGCCCTCGGCATCGACGTGCGGGTCGAGAACGACGTCAATCTCGCCGCGATCGCCGAGCGCGACGCCGGGCGGGGCGAGCAGAGCTTCGCGCTGCTGTGGCTCGGGGAGGGCATCGGCATGGGCGCGTGGCTCGACGGCCGCGTCCACCACGGCACCAGCGGCGGCGCCGGCGAGATCGGCTACCTTCCCGTCCCCGCCGCCGAGATCGACGACTCCGTCAACGTGCAGGACCTCGTCGGGGGCCTGCGGCTCGTCGAGCTCTGCGCACGTGCGGGCGTCCCCGGGGTCACGGAGGGCACCCCCTACGCTGCGGCCGTCGCCGCCGTCCAGGAGCACCGCGGCACCGACGCCGTCCACGGGCTCGTCCAAGACCTCGCCCGCCGCGTCGCGATCGTGCTCCAGCCCGTCGTGGCGATCCTCGAGCCCGACGCCGTCGTGCTCGGCGGGCCGACGGGGGTCGCGTGCGGTGCGGAGCTCGCCGAGGCCACGACCGCCGTGCTCCGGGGCACCGACCAGCGCACGGGTGCGGTCCTCGCGAGCGCCGTGCCCGAGCTCGCGGTCCTGCGCGGCGCACGCTCCGTCGTCGCGCAGGACGTGCGCACGCTCCTGCTCGCCGCGGCGGGCCGGCCGGACCACCCGGTCGGCGCGTCATCAGTCCCGGGGTAGTCCTCTTCACCTGCCCCGCGAGCGGTGGCCGACCGACCGTGGCACGGCCGGCCACCGCTCATCCCCGCTCAGCGCGGGTAGCGCAGCTCGAACCGCTCGCACACGAGCGGCATGTCGGGAGCGAACTCGCGCTCCAGCACGCGGCGGAAGTACGTCTCGTGACCGTCACGCCATGCCTCGAGCGAGCCGTCGTCCTCCCCCTCCGCCAGGGCGAAGTCCGCGTCGACGTCCTCGAACGCGACGATCTCGACCGACGTCGTGCGAACGAGGGCCCGCGGGTGCCCCTCACCGTCGAGCAGGATCGACAGCTCCCCGACGCGCGGGACGGGCTCCCCCGAGTCCTCGTACTCCCACAGGGCGGAGGACGTCGCCGTCTTCTCGCCGCTCAGGACCGCCGCGAGGAGGTCGTCGGCGAGCTCGGGGTTGTCGCCGAACGACCACGCGGGCGGCGGCACCGTCTCGGACACCGTGGTGCCGGTCACCACGCCCACGCGCGCCATCCCGGCGCTCGGCCGCGCCAGCTCCCAGAACGCGAGGATCTCCGCCGCCCTCTCGTCCACCACCACGTCGTCCGTCACCGGGTCCCCCTCGTCCGCCTGTCGGGTCATGCCCCTATCGTGGCGTACCGGAGGTCGATCTGCCCGGTCTCCCGCCATTCGTCCCGCCCGTGTCGCGCCGGCGCAATCCCCAACCTCCTCGGACGCCGCGACCAGTTCCGGGCCTGGCGGCCTGCTGGCCCGCGCCCGCGTGAGCCGACAGCAAGGGGGTGGGTGACCCCTGTCGCGCGATCGTGGCGGGCCTGGCGGGAGCGGTGCGAGGAACGAGCACCGCGGATGGTAGATCGCGCGACAGGGGTCACCCACCCCCAGAGGTGAGCCGAGCTCAGAGGTCGAGGATCAGCGTGCGGCGCTGCCCTCGGTGTAGTCGGCGTCCTGCTGCTTCCACGCGAACAGCGAGCGCAGCTCCTTGCCGACCTTCTCGATCGGGTGCTGCGCGGCCTTCTCGCGGAGCTCGGTGAACTCCGGCGCGCCGGCGTCCTGGTCGTCGATGAAGCGCTTGGCGAACGCGCCGGACTGGATGTCCGCGAGGACGCCCTGCATGTTCTCCTTGACGTGGGCGTCGATGACGCGCGGGCCGGAGACGTAGTCGCCGTACTCGGCGGTGTCGGAGACGGACCAGCGCTGCTTGGCGATGCCGCCCTCCCACATGAGGTCGACGATGAGCTTCAGCTCGTGCAGCACCTCGAAGTAGGCGATCTCCGGCTGGTAGCCGGCCTCGGTGAGGGTCTCGAAGCCGTACTGGACGAGCTGCGACACGCCGCCGCACAGGACGGCCTGCTCGCCGAACAGGTCGGTCTCGGTCTCCTCGGTGAACGTCGTCTTGATGACGCCGGCGCGCGTGCCGCCGATCGCCTTGGCGTACGACAGCGCGACGTCCCACGCCTCGCCCGACGCGTCCTTCTCGACGGCGATGATGTCGGGGATGCCGCGGCCCGCGACGAACTCGCGACGCACGGTGTGGCCCGGCGCCTTGGGGGCGACGAGGATGACGTCCACGCCGTCCGGGGCCTCGATGTAGCCGAACCGGATGTTGAAGCCGTGCGCGAACGCGAGCGTCTTGCCGGCGGCGAGGTTCGGCTTGATCTCGTCGTTGTAGATCGAGCGCTGGTGCTGGTCCGGCGCGAGGATCATGATCAGGTCCGCCCACGCCGCGGCGTCGGCGACGGACTTCACCTCGAAGCCCTCGTCCTGGGCCTTGGCCGTCGACTTCGAGCCCTCCCGGAGGGCGACGACGACCTCGACGCCGGAGTCGCGCAGGTTCTGGGCGTGCGCGTGGCCCTGGCTCCCGTAGCCGACGATCGCGACCTTCTTGGCCTGGATGATGGACAGGTCGGCGTCGTCGTCGTAGAACAGCTCAGCCACGATGGATCTCCTCGGTTCTTCGTTGCGGTGCAGGGGGTCTGTTGGCGACGTCTCGCGGTGGGACGCGATCGGTCGGGACGCACCGACGCCCGTGCGGGTCTCGGTGCGAGGGTAGGCGATGGTCAGGCGGAGCGGACCACGCGTTCCAGCGCGCGGTCGGTGATCGAACGGGAGCCGCGCCCGACGGCGACGGTCCCCGACTTCACGATCTCCCGCACGCCGTACGGCTCGAGCGCGCCGAGCAGGGCGTTGAGCTTGTCCCCCGTGCCCGTCGCCTCGATGGTCACGGCGTCGGGCACGACGTCGACGACCTTGGCGCGGAACAGGTTGACGACCTCGAGCACGCCGGTGCGGTTCGCGCCGTCGGCCCGGACCTTGACGAGCAGGAGCTCGCGCTGCACGGACGCGGCCGCGTCGAGCTCCACGATCTTGATGACGTTGACCAGCTTGTTGAGCTGCTTCGTCACCTGCTCGAGCGGGCGCTCCTCGACGTCGACGACGACGGTGATGCGCGAGATCTCCTCGTGCTCGGTCGGGCCGACCGCGAGCGAGTGGATGTTGAACGCGCGACGGGCGAACAGGCCCGCGACGCGCGTGAGCACGCCGGGCTTGTTCTCGACGAGCACGGAGAGGGTGTGGCGGGACATGTCGGCGCGCTCCTCAGTCTTCGCGGTCCCACGCGGGCGAGATGCCGCGCGCGTACTGGATGTCGTCGTTGCTCACGCCGGCGGCGACCATCGGCCACACCATCGCGTCGCGCGAGACGTTGAAGTCGACGACCACGGGGCGGTCGTCGATCTCCATCGCGCGCTTGATCGCGGCGTCCACCTCGCCCATCGACTCGACGCGGATGCCCTCGCAGCCGTACGCGTCGGCGAGCTTGACGAAGTCGGGGACGCGCGCCGTGCCGTGTCCCGTGTGCAGGTCCGTGTTCGAGTAGCGCTGGTCGTAGAACAGCGTCTGCCACTGGCGCACCATGCCGAGCGAGCTGTTGTTGATCAGCGCGACCTTGATGGGGATCTCGTTGATCGTGCAGGTCGCGAGCTCCTGGTTGGTCATCTGGAAGCAGCCGTCGCCGTCGATCGCCCACACCGTGGCGTCGGGGCGGCCGACCTTCGCGCCCATGGCCGCGGGGATCGAGAAGCCCATGGTCCCCAGGCCGCCGGAGTTCAGCCACGTGCGCGGGTGCTCGTAGCGGATGAACTGCGCCGCCCACATCTGGTGCTGCCCCACGCCCGCGACGTACACGGACTCCGGCCCGGAGATCTCGCCCAGGCGCGTGATGACGTGCTGCGGCGCGAGGTGGCCGTCGTCGGGCTCCGTGTAGCCGAGCGGGTAGGTCTCGCGCCAGTCGTCGATCTGGCGCCACCACGCCTCGACGTCCGGCTTGCCCTTCGCCTCGTGCTCGCGCTCGAGCTCCGGGAGCAGGTCCGCGATGACCTCCTTGAGGTCTCCGACGATCGGGACGTCCACGTCGCGGTTCTTGCCGATCTCGGCGGGGTCGATGTCGGCGTGCACGACCTGGGCGTGCGGCGCGAAGCTCGAGAGCTTGCCCGTGACGCGGTCGTCGAAGCGGGCGCCGAGGGACACGACCAGGTCGGCCTTCTGCAGCGCGGCGACGGCGGGCACGGTGCCGTGCATGCCGGGCATGCCGAGGTTCTGGGGGTGGCTGTCGGGCACGGCACCACGGGCCATGAGGGTCGTGACGACGGGCGCGCCGGACAGGTCGACGAGCCGGCGCAGCTCGGCGGACGCGTTCGCGCGGATCACACCGCCGCCCACGTAGAGCACCGGGCGGCGGGCCGACGCGAGCAGGCGCGCGGCCTCCTTGATCTGCTTGCTGTGCGGCTTCGTCACCGGGTGGTAGCCCGGGAGCTGCACGTCCTGCGGCCACGAGAACGTCGTGCGCGACTGCATCGCCGACTTCGCGATGTCCACGAGCACGGGGCCGGGGCGGCCGGTCGAGGCGATGTGGAACGCCTCGGCGATGGTGCGCGGGATGTCGGCCGCGTCGGTGACCAGGTACGAGTGCTTGGTGATGGGCATGGTGATGCCCACGATGTCGGCCTCCTGGAAGCCGTCCGTGCCGATCAGCGACTCGGCCACCTGGCCCGTGATCGCGACGAGCGGGATCGAGTCCATGTTGGCGTCGGCGATCGGGGTGACGAGGTTGGTCGCACCCGGGCCCGAGGTGGCCATCGTGACGCCGACCTTGCCGGTCGCGTGGGCGTAGCCCTGCGCGGCGTGGCCGCCCCCCTGCTCGTGACGCACGAGGATGTGCCGCAGGCGCTGGGAGTCCATGAGCGGGTCGTACGTCGGGAGGATCGCACCACCCGGGATGCCGAAGACGACCTCGGCGCCGACCTCCTCGAGCGAGCGGACGATCGACTGCGCGCCGGTCATCTCCTCACCCGTCGAGGTGCCCTGCGCGCTGCCGGCCGGGCGAGCCGTGGCAGCGCGCCGGACGTCGCCGCGCGGGGCGACCGACGCGGGTGTCGGGGCGGGCTTCGGCGCCGCGGCGGCGGGCGTCGGGGCGCCCGGTCGCGGAGGTGCCGGGGTGGGACCCTGGGCCATGGTGTCTCCTGCGTGTCGTGGCCTCGGCCCGGCGGGCGCCCTGGGGGCGCTCCGCCGGGTACCGGAGCCGACCGTGGTGGTGCGGTCGTGCTGGTCGCGGTGTGCGGTGCCGGGCCTCACGGGTCTCGCGAGTGCGGCGCTCGCGGTGGCCGGGTGGGCCCTCCGCGGTCCTGTGTGGTGTTGTCGTGCCGGTGTGGTGGCAACAAAAAACCCCTCGGACCCGGGATGCCGGGCTGGACGAGGGGTGAGCGCGCTGACGAAGCCTGGTTGCGTGGCCTCAGCCGGCGCGCTCAGGAAGTACTACAAGGAGGATCGTCTGCACGTCATGGGACTGTACGCCCATGTCCCGGTGATGTCACGTGTCGAGGCGGCCGTCTCACGCACTGGGACGTTCGGTGCACGGCCCGGTGCGCCGGAGCACCCGTCCCTCCCACGGCTCCAGGTGCCCGACGGCGCCCGGCCGGGCGCCCACGTCGGCCCGCCCGGGGTGCGTGGTCACGAGGACCGGCGCGTCCTCCCAGCCGGCGAGCGCCTCGGCCGGGACGTCCTGCGGTACGCCACCGACGTTCACGAGCACGAGGAGCTCGTCCCGGACGGTCGAGCCGCCGGGGCCGGGAGCGTCGAGGCCGCGCGTGAACGCGTAGACCGCCTCGTGGTCGGGCAGGAGCATGTGGAAGTCGCCGAGCGCGACGACCGGCTCCTCGCGGCGCAGGGCGACGAGCCGACGGTAGAAGTGCAGCACGGAGTCCTCGTCGGCCCATGCCGCCTCCGCGTTGATCCGGGTGTGGTTCGGGTTGACCTCGAGCCACGGCGTCCCCGTCGTGAACCCGGCGTTCGCGCTCGCGTCCCACTGCACGGGCGTGCGGGCGTGGTCACGGCTCGCGTGCGCGAGCACGGCGAGCATCTCACCGTCGGTGCGCAGCCGCGGCCCGCCGGTGCGGCCCGTGAGCTCACGGAAGTACCCGAGCGACTCGACGTCCTGGTACTGCTCGATGCGCGTGAACGGCGCGTTCGTCATGCCGAGCTCCTCGCCCTGGTAGACGTAGGGCGTGCCGCGGTGCAGGTGCAGCAGGAGCGCGAGCGCCTTCGCCGAGGCGACGCGGTGCTCCGGGGAGTCGTCGCCGAACCGGGAGACGACGCGCGGCTGGTCGTGGTTGTCCCAGTAGAGGGCGTTCCAGCCCCGGTGGGCGAGGCCCGCCTGCCACCGGCCGAGGGTCGCCTTGAGGTCGGCGAGGTCCCACCGGACCGGGTCGTAGCGCGTCGCGCCGTGGTCGATGCCCATGTGCTCGAACTGGAACACCATGTCGACCTCGCGGCGGTCGGGGTCGGTGTACCGGACGCCGTGCTCGACCGTCACCCCCGGCGTCTCCCCCACCGTGAGGATCTCCCGGCCCTGCGCGAGGTACGGCGCGAACACCTCCCGGTGCATCTCGGCGAGGAACTCGTGCACGCGCGGCCCGTCGGTGTAGTGCGGGCTCCCGTCCCCGTAGGTGCCCCAGTGCACCTCGCCGTCGGACAGCGAGCCGTCGGGCGCGACGTCCTTGGAGATCAGGTTGATGACGTCCATGCGGAACCCGTCGACGCCGCGGTCGAGCCACCGCCGCATCATCGCGTAGACCGCCTCGCGGACGTCGGGGTTCTCCCAGTTGAGGTCCGGCTGCTTGGGGTCGAACAGGTGCAGGTAGTACTCGCCCGAGGCCTCGTCGAACCGCCACGCGCTGCCCCCGAAGAAGGACCGCCAGTTGGTCGGCTCGGCGCCCGGCGCCCCGGGCTCCATGCCGGCGCGCGCAGGCCGCCACCAGTACCAGTCGCGTCGCGGGCTCTCGGCGGACGATCGCGACTGGACGAACCACGGGTGCTCGTCGCTCGTGTGGTTGACGACGAGGTCCATGACGAGCTTCATGCCGCGCTCGTGCAGGCCCTCGATCAGGGCGTCGAGGTCTGCGAGCGACCCGAACAGCGGGTCGACGTCCTCGTAGTCGCTGATGTCGTACCCGTTGTCCGCCTGCGGCGAGCGGTACACCGGGGACAGCCACACGACGTCCACGCCCAGCCGCTCGAGGTGGTCGAGGCGCCGGGTGATCCCCGGGAGGTCGCCGATGCCGTCGCCGTCGGTGTCCTGGAACGAGCGCGGGTACACCTGGTACACGACCGAGCGCGTCCACCACGGCGCGTCGCCGGGCGTCTCGGCACCGGGCCACCCGCCGCGGGGCAGGGCGTCCGGGGTGGGTGCGGGTGAGGTCATCGCACGGCTTCCTCTCGGGTCACGGGTCCTGTCCCACCCTGCCCGATGCTGCGCGACCCGGCGACGCGACGGCCCGTGGTGGGACCTTCGCCGCCCGCGCCGAGCGCTGCGTCAGCGCGCGAGTGCTGCGGCCACGGACGCATCGCTCGCGCCGGAGCGCATCACTCGGCGAGGCCGAGCCACGCGAACGACGTCGGAGCCGGCTCGACGCCCAGGACGTCCCGCAGGACCGTGAGGTCGAAGGTCCGCTCCATCGCGAGATGGCTCAGTGCGTACCTGGTGAGGCGCGGCGGCTCGGGGCGTCGGAGCCGCCGCGCGACCGTCTCGACCGCGCCGGCGAGCGCCCACGCGGGTCGGACCGGGACGGCGACGACCCGCACGTCGGTACCGCGGCGGCGCAGCGCGTCGACGAGCGCGTCGCGCAGCACGACCGGCCCGGCGTCGGCGACGTTCACGACGAGCAGCCCCCGGGTCGGCCCGTCGCCGACCTGCGCGCGAGCCGTGTCGTCGGGCAGCACGACGGCGGCGCGCACCGCGGCGAGGAGGGTGTCGACGTGCGTGAGCGACTGGAGCACGCGCCCGCCGCCGGGCAGGACGAGGCACCCGCGGCGCACGGCCGCCTCCACACGCGGCAGGAGCGTCGTGTCGCCCGGGCCGTAGACGGCGTGCGGGCGCAGCACGACGACGGCACCCCGGTCGGGGTGGCGTGCGACGTCGTGGGCCAGCACGCGCTCGGCCTCTGCCTTCGTCGTCCCGTAGGCGTCGAGGTACCGCTCGACCGGCGCCTCGTGCTCGCGGGCGCGCACGCTCGGACGGAACGGGTCGTACACGCTGCCGGAGGACACGTGGACGAACCGCGCGCCCGGGAAGGTCGCACGGACGGCGAGCGTCCCGCCGACGTTGGTCGCGCGCGCGACGTCGAGCGCGCACCAGTCGGACACGGCGGCACCCGCGTGCACGACGGCGTCCACCGTGGGTGGGTCCGCGAGCGGACCGGTGGTGAGGTCCCACGCGAGGTGCCGCGCGCCCCGGACGTGCGGGTCGCGGCGGGAGGACGTCCACACCTCGTGGCCGTCGGCGACGAGGCCGCGCGCGACCGCTCCCCCGACGAACCCCGACGCCCCGGTGACGACGACCCTCACGCGCGGGCGCCGCGGGTGTCCCGGCCGACGACGGTCGGCTCGGCGGGCACGAACGACGCGGCGGCCCGGGAGAGCGCCGCCCGGTCGGGCTTGCGCGAGCGCCCGGCGAGCGGCACGCGGTCGGCGTGCAGCACGACGTCCGGGAGCGCGTCGTGGTCGAGCACGTCCGGCAGGGCAGCGCGTACCCGGGCCACGAGCGGGTGGCTCGGGTCGAGGCGGACCGGCGCGCCGCCGTCGGGACCTGGATCGCCGGCCGACGACTGGTCCGGCCGCACGTTCCCCGTCGCCGCGGTGACGACCAGCGCGACCCGCTCGTCCCCGTCCACCTGCGGGACCCCGACGAGCAGCGCCTCGCCGACGCCCTCCAGCGCCGCGACGCGCGGCTCGTGCAGACCGGGGTAGATGTTCGTCGTGCCCCGGATGATCATGTCCCGCGTGCGCCCGACGAGCACGACCCGTCCGGCGTCGTCGAGGCGCGCGAGGTCACCCGTGCGGTGCACCGCCGCCCGTGACCCCGCGCCGCGGGTGGGGGCGTCGAGGTCGTGCAGGTAGCCCGCCATGAGCGACGGCCCGGACAGCACGAGCTCACCGACGGCGTCCCCGTCGTCCCCCGGCTGCTCATCGTCGACCGGGTCGAGCCGCGCGACCGTGCCGGGCAGCGGCGCGCCGACGAGGTCGCCGTCGCCCGCGTACGCGAGCTTCTCGCGGGCCCCGACGACCGCGACGGGCAGGATCTCCGTCATCCCGTACACCGCGACCCACCGCGTGCCGGGCAGCACGCGCGTCGCGCGCCCCAGGAGCGCGCGGGTCACGGGCGCGCCGCCGACGAGCGCGACCCGCGGTCCGCGCGGGGGAACCGTCCCCGCCTCGACCGCGTCCAGCAGCGCCGTGACGTCGGCGGGCACGAGGTAGGTGCCGGCGGCGCCGTCGAGCTGACGCGCGAAGGTCGTGATGTCGCGGCCCGGCGGGTCGGCGGGCACGGACCACGTGGCGCCCGCGAGCAGCGCCGGGACGCCGAGGAGCATCTGGTCGGTGTGCACGACGTCGCCCGGCACGAGCGCGAACACGTCGCGCAGCAGGTCGCACCCGGCGAGCAGCGACCCGGCCGTGTGCACGACGGCCTTGGGCTGCGCCGTCGTGCCCGACGTGAAGACGATGAGCGCCTCGCGGTGCGGGTCGAGCTCCGGGAGGACGCCGCGGTCGACCGGCCCCACCGCGAGACGGCGCGCGGCGCGCGAGCCGCGCGGCACCCCGGGGAGCCACGGCCCCGCGTGCACGTGCCGCAGCGGCAGGCCCGCGTAGTCCGGCAGGAGCAGGCCGCGCGAGCGGGCCAGACGGCGCAGCGGCCCGCGCGAGACGGCGTAGAGCAGCGACTCGGTCGTCGCGAGCGACGGCCCGGCCGCCTCCACGCGCGCAGCGAACAGCTCGGGCGTCGAGCCGGGGTCGACGAACGCGATCGTGCCGCCCGCCCGGACGACCCCGAACGCGAGGAGGACGCCCGCAGGCCGGGGCCGCACCGAGAACAGCGCCCGATCGCCGGGCGCGAGACCGTCGGCCGCGAGCGCCGTGGCGGTCGCCTCGACGCGGCGCGCGAGGTCGGCGTACGTGACCTCCTCGCGCACGCGTGCGCCGCGGCGCCCGGGCCGCGTCCAGCGCCGGAGCGCGACGGCGTCGGCGGACGCATGGCCGGGGGCGCCCCGCTCGAGGATCGGGGCGAGCAGGTGGCGGGCCACGCCGTCGGGCGCGGTCACGCCGCCTCCCCCGCCGACGACGCGGCCGGTCCCGCGATCGGGCGCGTGGCCGCACCCGACGCGCGCACCCCGCCGCCGGCCGCTCGCACGACGAGCGAGCGGTACGCGGGGATGAGCACCCCGCGCGCGACGGCGCGGTCGGCGACCTCGACGCTCCGCCCCGCGGCCGCGACGGGGCGCAGCGCGTCCAGTACCGCGTCGACCTGGGCCATGGCGAGCGGCATGCCGAGGCAGAAGTGCGGGCCGGCACCGAACCACAGGTGTCGCACGGCCGGGTCGACGGGGGCGTCCGGGTCGAACGGGCCCGCGTCCTTGCAGCAGGAGATCGTCGCGATCACGACCCGGTCCCCCGCGCGGACACGGACGTCGCCCACGGTCGCGTCGGTGCGCACCGAGCGCAGCATCGCGGGGGTCGGCGCCGTGACGCGCAGCGCCTCCTCGACGACGCGCCCGCGCAGCGCCGCGGCCTCCGGTCCGGCGCCGGGGTCGGCCGCGAGGAGCCGGTCGAGCCAGCCGGTGTCCGCCGTGAGCGCGACGAGACGGGGCACGAACGACTGGATGGTCTCGGTCCCCGTGAGGACGAACGCCCCGACGGCGCCCAGGGCCTCGTCCTCGGAGAGCCCGAGCTCGCGCATGCGCCCGGGCACGGTTGCCGGGTCGCCGGCACGGTACGCGTCACGCGCGGGCGCCGAGAGCCGGGCGAGGACGGCCCGCGCGTGCCGCACCTGCGCGGGCGTGAGGCTGCGCCGGTGCAGCCGCACCAGGCCGACCACGGACTGCGCGGCCGTCATCGCCTCGCGCACGGCGACGTCGGTGGGCGGCAGCCCGGTCATGGCGCAGATGACCGTGCCCGCCATGGTGGCGGTCTCCGCGACGAGGTCGACGCGCTCGCCCGCGAGCAGGCGCGGGGCGAGCCCCGCGAGGACGTCGGGCACGCTCACCGCGACGAGGTCGCGCACCGCGCGCGGCGTGAACAGCCCGGACAGCGCGCGGCGCAGGCGCGCGTGGTCGGTGCCCTCCATGTTGAGGAGCACGGACGGGCCGAGCACGGGCGTCCAGAGGTCCGACGGCGACCCCGGGCCCACCTTGGAGAAGTGCTCGGTGTCGAGCAGCACGGCGCGCGCCGTCGCGGCGTCGGACACGATGACCCCGATACCCGGGACGCGCGCGACCGGGCCGCGGTGCCGCAGGGCCCGGATCGCCGGGTAGACGAGCGGGTGCGCACCGCGCTGGACGCGCTCCTCCCAACGCATCGCCGCGGCGAGCCCGACCGGGGCAGGCGCGACCGCCGTCGTCCCCGTCACCGGATGTCCACCACCTCGGGCCGGTACCGGTGGTCGGCGTACCAGCCGAGCGTGCGCACGAGGCCCCACGCGTGCGCACGGCGCGCCGACGCGAGCACGACGACCTCGCGGTGCGCCCCGTACCGCCGCGTCAGGCGGCGCACCGCGTTGACGAGCGCCCGGTCCTCGTGGACGTCCTCGATCGCCGTGCGCGGGAACCCTCCCGCCGCCTCGTAGAGCTCGGCCGTGATCGCCATGTTGCAGCCCGGCGCCATGACGTACGGGCCGAGGTAGGACGGGTCCTGGTTGCCGGGCCGGAAGCGCCCGAACGTGCTCGCGACGCTCACCGCCGCCGAGAGCACCCCCTGCTGGACGCGCGAGACCGGGCGGTCGTCGGTGCGCGCCACGAGCCGGCCCGCGACGAGGTCGTGCCCGCTCGCGAACGCCGCACGGACCCGCCGGGTCCAGTCCGGCCGCGGCAGGCAGTCGGCGTCCGTGCGCGCGAGGTGCGTCGCCCCCTGCTCGATCGCCGCCCGCATCCCCGTGTCTGCCGCGGCGCCCGTGCCCTTCTGCGGCTCGTCGACGACGCGCCACCGCGTCATGCCCCACGCCGCGGCCGTCTCCCGGACGAGGTCTCCCGTGCCGTCGGACGACCCGTTGTCCACGACGACGAGGTCGAAGTCGGTGTCCTGCTGGTCCCGCAGCGCCTCGAGCGTCGCGACGATCCCGTGCGCCTCGTCGCGGGCGGGCACGACGACGGCGAGCCGCTGCGGGCTCGCGACGTGCCGCGTGAACCGGCGCGCGCTCACAGCCGCACCACCGTCGCGCCGATGCTGATGCCGCCGGCGAGCCCGACCAGCACGACGACGTCCCCCGGCCCGACCCGGCCGGTCTCCAGCGCCGTGGCGAGCTGCAACGGGAGCGTCGCGGAGGCGACGTTGCCGTGGTCGGCGACGGTGACGAGCGTGCGCCCCGTCGGGAGGCCGAGCGCGGCGTGCACGTCGTCGAGGTAGGCGACCGCGACCTGGTGGACCGCGACGAGCGCGACGTCGTCCCACCCCAGGCCCGCGCGGCCCAGCGCGTCGAGGACGACTCCCGGGCCCAGCGCGAGGAACGCGTCGCGCAGGCGTGATCCGTCGATCTCGAAGTAGGTCCGCTCGAGGTCGCGCGGGTGCGCGGTGCCACCGCCGGGGAGCATGCCGACGTCCCAGTGCGTCGACTCCGCGCCGAACGCGCTCGCGAGGATGCCGCGCGGCGCGGGCGCCCCGGCCGCGTCGCGCGCGTCGGCCTCCGCCGGGGTCGCGCGGCGCACGAGGACGGCCGCCCCGGCGTCGGACATCGTGTAGCCCGGCGCGGAGAGCAGGTAGGTCGCGCGGTCCGGGACGTCCCACCGCACCGCACGCGACGGCGCCTCGCCCGACGCGATCAGGACGGTCCCGTAACGCCTGGTGCCGATGAGCGCCTCCGCGACCTCGATCGCGTTGAGCACCGAGTTGCACGCGTTCTTGACGTCCATCACCGGCGCCCGGACCCCGAGCTTCGCGGCGACGATGTGGCTCGTCGCCGGCTCGACCATGTCCTGGCTCGCCGAGGCGAAGAGCAGCAGGTCGACGTCGTCGGGCGCGAGCCCCTCGGTCGCCAGGAGCTTCTCCGCGGCCGCGACGGCGAGGTCGGACGCGTCCCAGTCGTCCGGGAGCACGTGCACCTGCCGCACGCCCGTGAGGCGCGAGACCATCGGCACGCGCGGCGCCGCACCCGGGTTGCGCGCCGCGAGGGCGCGCTCCGCCTCGCGCACGTCGACCGTGCGCTCAGGCAGGTGGACCCCGACGGCGGCGATCACGGCCGTCGGGGGCACGAAGGGCGGGCGGGACGCCGTCCCGGCGGGGTTCTCTGGCACGCGCGACACAGTAACCAAGCAGACCCGCTCCGACGGTGGTCGTCCACAGGATCCGATGGGGTGAAGTGCCCATCCCCAGATCGCGGCGCGCGCGCCCGGGACCGACGCACGTGCGCCACACTGACCCGGTGACCACGACCACGACCGCGCCGGTGAACACCCGCGAGCGACGCCACGCCCTGCCCACGACCCGGCGCGAGCTCCAGGTGCTCACCGCCGCGCGGCCCGCGATGGCGGGCGTCCTGCTCGCGGGCGGCGCGCTCGCCGGAGCGCGCGCGGGCGGTGGGCTGCGCAAGGTCCCGGGGCTCGGCTGGGTCACCGCCGACCCGACGGTCGGGCGCCGCATCCTCACCGACCACCGGCACTTCACGATCGTCGGCGAGGGCGGCGTCGGGCACCTGTGGGCGCAGATCCTGGGCGACTGGGTCCTCGACCTGTTCGACGGCCCAGGCCACCACGACCTGCGCACGCGCTCGCGCGAGCTCTTCACGGAGGCGAGCGCCGCCGCGCTGGTCGACGGCGCGTGGTCGGCAGCCCTCGACGACGCGCGCCGCACCCTCGCGGCGGGCGGATCGGTCGACGTCGGCCGGCTGGCCCGCGTGCTGGTCGGTCGGATGATGATCTCCCTGCTCGGCATACCGACGCTCGGCGGCGCGGCCGCTCCCGACGGCGCGGCCGCGGTCGTCCCCGGCGACGACGACGCGCTCACGGCCTTCGCGACGGGCGAGCGCCTCGCGTCGATCGCGCTCGGCAGCGCGGGCTCGACGTACCTCTCGCCGGAGCAGGTCGCGGCGGCGCGAGAGATCGTCGCCGAGCTGACCCGGGGCGTTCCCGACGGGTGGCTGCACGCCCCCGCCGACCGCCTGCTCGGCCGGTGCCGCGAGCTCGGCCTCGGGCTGGAGGAGACCACGGGGCTCGCGAGCCTGCTCATGGTCGCGGGGACGGAGACGTCGGCGTCCGCCATGGCCCGCACCACCGCGCTCCTTGTCGACACGGGCGAGCAGCACCGCCTGCTCCAGCTGATGGCCGACGAGCGCGCCCACCCGGTCGAGCGCGCCGCGGGCGAGCCCGACGCGGTCGAGAACGCCGTGCGCGAGGGGCTGCGCGTGACCAGCCCGGCGTCGGTCATCGGGCGCGGCGTCTCCGCGGACGTCGACGTCGCGGGGCGCACGCTGCGCGCCGGGGAGCGCGTCATGATCCTCACGTGGGCCGCGAACGTCGCCGCCGGACCCTTCCGCGCGGACCGCCCCTACGTGCGCGAGACCCGGCAGCTCTGGTTCGGCGCGGGCCGCCACCTGTGCCTCGGGGCGGCGCTCGCGCGCGCCGAGATCGCCGCGCTGCTGCACGCGCTGTGGGACGACGGCGCTCCCCTGCGCATCGTGTCCCGCAGGGCCAAGCGGCGTGTGCTCGTGCCGGGCTACGACGAGCTCGTCGTCGCGCGCGCCTGACGCGGCGAGGCCCGGGCCGCGACCCCCGGCTCCGGTCGTCAGCCCTGCGGGGTCACGCTCCACGTGCCCGCGGTCTTCACGGCCAGGACGCCGGGCAGCACGAGGTCGAACGTCTCGGTGAACGCCTCGGTGTCGCCGAACATGCGCGACGCCTCGCGCGTGACGCCGAAGTACCGGCCCTGGAACGAGTCCTCGGGTCCCGCGGGAGCCCATGACACCTCCGCGCTCGACGCCGTGCCGTCCAGCCGCAGGACGGTCGACCCGGTGCCCGACTGCGCTCCGGTGACGGGCGGGAGGTCGTTCCAGCTCTCGAACCGCACCGACCAGTCCCCCTCGGTCTCGAGCCAGATCGACTGCTGGGGTGCGGAGTCCTCGAACACGTCCATGAGGTAGGAGCCCGTCGCCTCGCCGAGCGTGCCGGGGTACGGGGTCACGTCCGTGGGCGCCAGGAACGCCCGGGTCCCGGCGCACTCGCCGCAGTCGAGGTGCACGACGACGGCGAAGTCGCCGTCGCGCACGAACGACACCGCCGCGCTCCCCGTGCCGCTCGCGGCAGCGGGCGCGCCGGCCGCGACCGTGCCCGCGTCCACCGCCTGGGCGGGTGGCTCGCTCGGTCGGTCGGCGAGCGGGTCGGCGGCCTCGTCGGTCGGGTCCTCCGACGGCTCGACGGTCACGTCCGTCGCGTCCTCGGTGGGCGACGGGCTCGGCGCGCCGGCCGACGTCGTCGGCCCCGGCTCCGTGGCGGTCGAGCACGCTCCGAGCGCGACGACGCAGGCAGCGGCGACGAGCACGGGCACGACGGCGCGCGCGATCGGACGACGAGGAGTGGACCTCGCGGGACGGGCTGTCATGGCACCAGCCTCCCAGGCCACGAGTCCGCCGCCCGCATCCGTCTCATCCTCGTCCCACCGGGGCGCCTCAGGAGGTCGTCAGTCGCGCGACTGCCACGTGCACACGCACGCCTCGTTGCCCTCGGCGTCGGCCAGGACCCAGAAGGCGGGCGCGCGCCGGTCGGACACGAGGTGCCCGCCCGCGGCGATGGCGGCGGTCACGCGCGCCTCGGCGACGTCGTGCGGCACGGTCACGTCCACGTGGATCCGGTTGCGCTGCTCCCGCGGCGCGTCCATCTGCTGGAACCAGAACGCGGGAGCGTGCGCGGTCGGGTCGCGGAGCTCGGGCGCGGGCAGCTCCGGGGCGCCCTCGTCGAAACCGAGGACGGCGCGCCAGAACGGCTGCACCGCCGTACCGACGAGCGTGTCGATCGCGATCTCGAGGTCCTGCACCGCCGTCGGGTCCGCGACGAGGTCGAGCTCGCGCGCCGCGGCAGAGATCTGCCGCGCGAGCGCGACGTCGCGCGCGCTGACGCCCCCGACGTCGTGCGAGGTCAGCCGGACCGTCACGGTCCCGTAGCGCAGGTCCACGTCGGGGTGGTGGTTCGCGGCCTCGGCGAGCTCGCCGATCGCGTCGACCAGCTCTACCCCGGCGGTGAACGAGCCCGTGCGGAACAGCGTCTGCACCGTCCTGAGGATGACCCGCCAGTCCTCGACGCCGTCGCTGTCGTGGAACTGCCGCGCGGTAATGCGGTCGTCGGCGGTCTCGGTCATGGCGGTCCTCCGGTCGGCGTCGCTGCGGCGAGGTGCGACACCACGCTAGTGCGCGCCTCCTCCACCCGCGCGCCCCGGGATCACTCGAGGATCGCGCCGCGCGACGCCGACTGGACGAGCTTGGCGTACTTGGCGAGCACGCCGCGCGTGAACGTCGGGGGCAGCGGCGCCCACCCGTCGCGGCGCGCGGCGAGCGTGTCGGCGTCGACCAGCAGGTCGAGCGTCTTGTTCGCGACGTCGAGCCGGATCGGGTCGCCGTCGCGCACGAACGCGATGGGACCGCCGTCGACCGCCTCGGGCGCGACGTGCCCGACGCACAGGCCGGTCGTCCCGCCGGAGAAGCGGCCGTCGGTGAGCAGCAGGACGGTCTTGCCGAGCCCCGCGCCCTTGATCGCGCCCGTGATCGCGAGCATCTCGCGCATCCCCGGACCGCCCTTGGGCCCCTCGTACCGGATGACGACGACGTCCCCGTCCGTGATCGTCCCGTCCTCCAGGGCGTCGAGCGCCGCGCGCTCGCGCTCGAACACGCGCGCCGTCCCCTCGAACACGTCCTCGTCGAACCCGGCGGACTTCACGACGGCGCCCTCGGGCGCGAGCGACCCGTGCAGGATCGTGATGCCGCCGGTGTGGTGGATCGGGTTGTCGAGCGCCCGCAGGATCTTGCCGTCCGGGTCGGGCGGGTCGATGTCGGCGAGGTTCTCCGCGACCGTGCGGCCCGTGACGGTGAGCGCGTCGCCGTGCAGCAGCCCGGCGTCGAGCAGAGCCTTCATGACGACGGGCACGCCGCCGATGCGGTCGACGTCGTTCATCACGTAGCGGCCGAACGGCTTGAGGTCGCCGAGGTGCGGCACGCGGCTCGCGACGCGGTCGAAGTCGGCGAGCGTGAGGTCGACCTCGGCCTCGTGCGCGATGGCCAGCAGGTGCAGCACCGCGTTGGTCGAGCCGCCGAACGCCATGACGACGGCGATCGCGTTCTCGAACGCCTCCTTCGTCATGATGTCGCGTGCGGTGATCCCGAGCCGCAGCAGGTTGACGACGGCCTCGCCCGAGCGGTGCGCGAACGCGTCCCGGCGCCGGTCCGCCGACGGCGGCGCCGCCGAGCCGGGCAGCGACATGCCCATCGCCTCCGCGACCGACGCCATCGTGTTCGCCGTGTACATGCCGCCGCACGCACCCTCGCCGGGGCAGATCGCCCGCTCGATGCGATCCACGTCCTGGCGGCTCATGAGCCCGCGCGCGCACGCCCCGACGGCCTCGAACGCGTCGATGAGCGTGACGTCCTTCTCCGTGCCGTCGGAGAGCTTGACCCAGCCCGGCATGATCGAGCCCGCGTAGAGGAACACGCTCGCCAGGTTCAGCCGCGCCGCCGCCATGAGCATCCCCGGGAGCGACTTGTCGCACCCGGCGAGCAGGACCGTCCCGTCGAGGCGTTCCGCCTGGACCACGGTCTCGACCGAGTCCGCGATGATGTCGCGGCTCACGAGCGAGAAGTGCATGCCCTCGTGGCCCATCGAGATGCCGTCGGAGACGGAGATCGTCCCGAACTGCAGCGGGTACCCGCCGCCCGCGTGCACGCCCTCCTTCGCGCCCTGCGCGAGCCGGTCGAGCGACAGGTTGCACGGCGTGATCTCGTTCCACGAGCTCGCGATGCCGATCTGCGGCTTGGCGAAGTCCTCGTCGCCCATCCCGACGGCGCGCAGCATGCCGCGCGACGCCGTCGCCTCCAGGCCGTCCGTGACCTGGCGGGAACGAGGCTTGAGGTCGGGTCCGGCGTCGGCGCGCGGGGTCTGCCCAGTCATGCCCCCACTCTAGGAACCCACCCCCGCCCCGGCGAGGTAGAACCGCGGTAGCGCGAGATAGAACCGTGGTCGGCCGAGGTAGAACCGTGGTCACGCGAGGTAGAACCGTGGTCGCGCGAGGTAGAACCGTGGTTGGCCGAGGTAGAACCGTGGTCCCTGCGCGACGGCGCGCGGTCGTCCCGGTTGGTCTCGTCGTCGCGGTCCGGCCGTCGCGGGCAGCGTGCCGCATCGGGCGCCCCACCGCCGCCTGGCCGACCACGGTTCTATCTGGGCCGACCACGGTTCTACCTCGCGTGACCACGGTTCTATCTCGGCCGACCACGGTTCTACCTCGGCCGACCAGAGTTCTACCTCGGCGCCCAAGCGGCAGCCCCGAGCGCGACGACGGGCCCGCGCCTCGGAGGTGCGGGCCCGTCGTCGTCGGGGTCAGCGGTTGCGCTTGATGAGCGACACGTCGCGGACGGCGCCGCGGTCGGCGGACGTCGCCATGGCGGCGTAGGCCTGGAGAGCCGGCGAGACGTAGCGGTCTCGGTCGACCGGCTGCCACGGGTTCTCGCGCGCCTCCATCTTGGCGCGGCGCTCGGCGAGCACGTCGTCGGGCACGTTGAGACGGATGAGTCGCGTGTCGACGTCGATCTCGATCTCGTCGCCGTCCTCGACGAGACCGATGACGCCGCCCGCGGCGGCCTCGGGCGAGACGTGGCCGACGGAGATCCCGGACGACCCGCCGGAGAAGCGGCCGTCGGTGATGAGCGCCGTCACCTTGCCGAGGCCGCGACCCTTGATGAACGACGTCGGGTAGAGCATCTCCTGCATGCCCGGGCCGCCCGCCGGGCCCTCGTAGCGCACGACGACGACGTGGCCGGGCTGGACCTGCTTGGTGAGGATCTTCTCGACCGCCTCGTCCTGCGACTCGCAGACGAGCGCCTTCCCGACGAAGTGGAAGACGTCCGGGTCGACGCCGGCCGTCTTGAACACGGCGCCGTCCTCGGCGAGGTTGCCGCGCAGCACGGCGAGGCCACCCTCGACGGTGTACGCGTGCTCGAGGTCGCGGATGCAGCCGTTCGCGGCGTCGGTGTCGAGCGACTCCCAGCGGTTCGACGTCGAGAACGCCTGCGTGGTGCGCACTCCCCCGGGCGCCGCGTGGAACAGCTCGATCGCCCGCTCGGTCGCCTTGCCGCCCCGGACGTCCCAGTCGTCGAGCCACTCGCGCAGCGTCGGGGTGTGGACGCTGGTGACGTCGTGGTCGAGCAGCCCCGCACGGTCGAGCTCGCCGAGGAGCGCGGGGATGCCGCCCGCGCGGTGCACGTCCTCCATGTGGAAGTTCGGGTGGTTCGGCGCGACCTTCGACAGGCACGGCACCTGGCGGCTGATGCGCTCGATGTCGGTGAGGTCGAAGTCGACCTCGGCCTCCTGCGCGGCGGCGAGGATGTGGAGCACCGTGTTGGTGGAACCGCCCATCGCGACGTCGAGGGCCATGGCGTTGGAGAACGCGGCCTTGGTCGCGATCGAGCGCGGGGCGACCGAGTCGTCCTCGTCCTCGTAGTAGCGCTTGGCGAGGTCGACGATCGTGCGGCCGGCCTCGAGGAACAGCTCCTTGCGCGCGGCGTGCGTGGCGAGGGTCGAGCCGTTGCCCGGCAGCGACAGGCCGAGCGCCTCGGTGAGGCAGTTCATCGAGTTCGCGGTGAACATGCCCGAGCACGACCCGCACGTGGGGCACGCGTTCTCCTCGACCTGGGCGAGGGCGGCGTCGGACACGTTGTCGTCCGCCGAGTAGTTGATCGCGTTGACGAGGTTGAGGTGGGTCTTGGCGACGCCGTCCGCGATCACCGCCTTGCCGGCCTCCATCGGGCCGCCCGACACGAAGATCACCGGGATGTTGAGCCGCAGCGCGGCGTTGAGCATCCCGGGTGTGATCTTGTCGCAGTTCGAGATGCACACGAGCGCGTCCGCGCAGTGCGCATTGACCATGTACTCGACCGAGTCGGCGATGAGGTCGCGGCTCGGGAGCGAGTAGAGCATGCCGCCGTGGCCCATCGCGATGCCGTCGTCGACGGCGATGGTGTTGAACTCCTTGGAGACGCCGCCCGCCTCGCGGATCGCCGACGCGACGAGGTCGCCCATGTCCTTGAGGTGGACGTGGCCGGGGACGAACTGCGTGTACGAGTTCGCGATCGCGATGATCGGCTTGCCGAAGTCCTCCGAGCCCATGCCGGTCGCGCGCCAGAGGGCGCGGGCGCCGGCCATGTTGCGGCCGTGGGTGGACGTCCGGGAGCGCAGGGGGCGGCTCATGTCGGTTCAGCTCCTTCGACGGGTGGCCGCGGCCGATCCTCCGGCCGCCGGGTCACATTACGCCTGCCGGCGACCGGACGAACCGGGCGTCCGTCTCGTGGTCGTCGAGCTACGTACGTGGAGTCCCTACCCACCGAGGGATCTCCACCTAAACGTTACGTAAGGGTTGAACCGCCGCGGGCACCCCTGCCACCGTGGGCGAGCACGTCACGGCCAGGGACCTCCGCGACGCCTCGACGGAGAGCGACACCGCGCAGGCGCGGCAGGCCAGGTCCCGGCACCGACCGATCCTCAGATCCCGTTCCCGAGGGGGCACCTCATGTCCACGTCCACCACGCGCACGACCGCACCGCCCGACGCGTCGTCCGGGGCCGCTCCCGGCGCCGCGGCCGGGCCCGGCCTCGTCACCCAGGACGACGTCGTCACGCGCTCCGCCGCCCGGCACGCCCTCGCGCTCGCCCGGCTCGGCGGCGCCGTCGTGTTCCTCTGGCCGTTCGCCGACAAGCTCCTGGGCCTCGGGTACGCGACGCCGCGTGATCGCGCATGGCTCGCGGGCGCAGCCCCGGCCCAGGGGTACCTCGAGCACGGGGTTCAGGGGCCGCTCGCGGGCACGTTCGCCGCGATGGCCGGCCCGGTCACCGACTGGCTCTTCATGCTCGGGCTGCTCGGCGTGGGGCTCGCGCTCCTGCTCGGGATCGGCCTGCGCGTCGCCGCCGTGTGCGGCGCGCTGCTCTTCGGCATGCTCTGGCTGTCCCAGTGGCCGGTAGCGGCGGGATCGAACAACCCCGTCGTCGACCAGCACGTCCTCGTGGTCCTGCTCCTCGTCGTCCTCACGACGACGCTCGCGGGCGACACCTGGGGGCTCGGACGTCGCTGGGCCGCGCTGCCCCTGGTCCGCCGGGCGCCCTGGCTGCGCTGACGGCAGGACACGGGGCCGGAACCGCGCGGGGTCGCGACGGCGCGACCTCGCGCGACCGCGGTCGTCGTGCATACGGCGATGCCCGGTCAGGCCCCGGCCGTGTGGGCTCCCTCGAGCTCGTCGGCGTGTCGGATGTGCCGCGTGACCCACGGCGCGAGCGCGAACAGCGCGAGGGCGAACACGAGGGTCACGGCGCCGATGCTGCCGAAGTACGCGGTGTCCGACGCCCCCTCGGTGACCTGCACGACCTGCGCCGTGATGGCCTGCCCGGCCGCGGGCGCGAGGAACCACAGGGCCATCGCCTGGGAGCGGAACGCCTTGGGCGCGAGCAGCGTCGTGGCCGCGAGGCCGACGGGCGAGAGGCACAGCTCGCCGAGGGTCTGGATCACGTAGACGAGCACGAGCACCCACGACGGCGCCTTGCCGTCGCCGACGACCGCGGACGCGACGGCGAGGAAGAGGAACGAGACCGACGCGAGCGTGAGGCCGATCGCGAACTTGTTGGCGGTCGTCGGGCGGTCGCCCGTCTTGAGCCAGATCCACGCGAACACCGGCGCCAGGACGATGATCGACAGCGGGTTGACCGACTGGAAGAACTCGGGGCTGATGCCGACGCCGAAGAAGGTGAGGTCGGTCCGGTCCTTCGCGAACGCGGAGAGCGTGGTGGCCGCCTGCTCGAAGATCATCCAGAAGAGCATCGCCGCGACGAACAGCGGGATGTACGCGATGACGCGCGGCCGCTCGGCGTCGGTCACGCGCGGCGAGCGGTACATGACGACGAAGTACGCGATCGGCGCGAGGAACGCCAGGTAGGACATCGTGTCGATGAACGTCGAGATGTCGAAGCCGCCGGCCACCAGGACCGCGAACAGCCCGACGAGCACGACGCCCGCGGCGATGAGCAGGAAGATGCGCGCGATCTTCGCCCGCTCCTCGGGGCGCACCGGGTTGGGCACGTGCGCGCCCGCCTCGCCCAGGTAGCGGCGGCCGGCGACGAAGAACACGAGCGCGACGGCCATGCCGACCGCCGCGACGGCGAACCCGGCGTGGTAGCCACCCCAGGCACGTGCCGCGCCGACGAGGAACGGCGCGACGAACGACCCGAGGTTGATGCCCATGTAGAAGATGGAGAAGCCCGAGTCGCGCCGCGGGTCGTCGCGCGCGTAGAGCTCGCCGACCATCGAGGACACGTTGGGCTTGAGCAGCCCGGTCCCGAGGGCGACCATCGCGATCCCGGCCATCGAGAAGCCCGTGCCGGGAATCGTGAGGCTCACGTGCCCGGCCGCGATGATGATGCCGCCGTACAGGACCGAGCGCCGCGAGCCGATCACCCGGTCTGCGAGCCAGCCGCCGACGACCGAGAGCAGGTAGACGCTCGTGCCGTAGACCGAGACGAGCGCGAGCCCGGTCGTCTCGTCGATGCCGAGGCCGCCGTTCGCCACGGTGTCGGTGAGGTAGAAGAGCAGGATCGCGCGCATCCCGTAGTAGCTGAACCGCTCCCACAGCTCCGTGGTGAAGAGCGTCAGCAGGCCGCGCGGGTGCCCGAAGAACGCGTGGTCCCCCTCGATCACCCCCGCTGCCGGGCCCTCGGCCGCGCCGACGCCCGCCGCAGCGCCCGTCCCGAACGGCGGTGCGCCCGGCTCGGGCTCGGTACGCGCCTCGCGCCCGAGCGCGCGGCGCCGGGCGTCGTCCTTCCCCTGCGGGTCGTCGCCGTCCATCTTGCGATGCTCCCACCGGCGTGCGCGGCAGGCGACCGTTAGCGTGGCCGGATGCCGACGATCTGGTGGTGCCGCCGCGACCTGCGGCTCGCCGACAACCCGGCCCTTGTCGCGGCCGTCGAGACCGCCCGGGAGGCGGGCGACGACGTCGTCGCGCTCTACGTGCTCGACCCGCCCCTCTGGCGCGGCGCCGGCGACCCGCGCCGGTCGTACCTGGCGCGCAGCCTCGCCGCGCTCGACGCCGCGACGGACGGGCGGCTCGTGGTGCGGCACGGGGACCCGCGCGCGGTCGTGCCCGCGCTCACGCGTGAGGTGGGCGCGGCGGAGGTGCACGTCGCGGCGTCCTACGAGCCCTACGGCGTCGCGCGGGACGAGGCGGTCGCGCAGGTGCTGACCGACGGCGGGGCTCGCCTCGTGCGCACCGGCTCGTCCTACGCCGTCTCGCCCGGACGCGTGCTCACGCGCACGGGGACCCCGTTCCAGGTCTTCACGCCGTTCCGCGAGGCGTGGGTCGCGCACGGGTGGCGCGACCCGGTGCCGCGCCCGCGCGACGTGCCGTGGGCGTCGTTGCGCTCCGACGGCGTCCCGGACGACCCGGGGACCGACGCCCGTCTCCCGGCCGCGGGCGAGGCGGCCGCGCGCCGCCGGTGGCGGGACTTCCTGGAGGACCACCTCGCGGACTACGCGACCGAGCGCGACCGCCCCGACCGGCCGGCGACGTCGGGCATGTCGATCCCGCTCAAGTGGGGCGAGCTTCATCCCCGGACCCTGCTCGCCGACGTGCGGAGCGCCCTGCACGACGGGCTCGCGCCGTCCGACGACGCGCTCGCCTACCGCTCCGAACTCGCGTGGCGCGAGTTCCACGCGGACGTCCTGTTCCACCACCCGGAGGCGGCACAGCGGTCGCTGCGGACCGTCGTGCCCGAGGACGCGTGGGCGACCGGCGCGGACGAGGACCGGTACCTCGCGGCCTGGGCTGCCGGACGCACCGGTTACCCGCTCGTCGACGCGGGGATGCGCCAGCTCCTCGGCGAGGGGTGGATGCACAACCGCGTGCGGATGGTGGTCGCGTCGTTCCTCGTCAAGGACCTGCACGTGCGGTGGCAGCGCGGCGCGGCGCACTTCATGGCGCACCTCGCGGACGGCGACGTCTCGCAGAACCAGCTCAACTGGCAGTGGGTCGCCGGGACGGGGCGCGACGCCGCGCCGTTCTTCCGCATCTTCAACCCGGTGGCGCAGGGCAGGAAGTTCGACCCGGACGGCGCGTACGTGCGCCGCTGGGTGCCGGAGCTGCGGAGCATCGAAGGACGGGCGGTCCACGAGCCCTGGACGCTGCGCGAGCAACCGGCCGGCTACCCCGAGCGGATCGTCGACCACGCCGTCGAGCGCACGGTCTCGCTCGACGACTTCGAGCGCGCACGGCGCCTCTGAGATTTCTCAACCAAAGGGTTGACTACGAGGCGACGTGGGCGTAGCGTCGTAGTCAACCAAGCAGTTGATGAACGGACGCCGCATCGCGGTGCCCGACGAGGAGGTCCCGTGACGGCCGACCCGCTCTCCCGCGTGTTCTCGGCGCTGGCCGACCCCACACGCCGCGACATGGTGGCCCGGCTCGCGTCGGGCGACGCCAGCGTGGGCGAGCTCGCCCGGCCGTACGACATGTCCGTCCAGGCGGTGTCCAAGCACCTGCGCGTGCTCGAGGACTCCGGCCTGGTGACCCGCACGACGGACGCCCGACGCGCCCCCGTGCACCTCGAGGCGGAGGTCTTCGACCTCATGACGAAGTGGATCGAGCGCTACCGGCGCGAGGCGGAGGACCGCTACCGCCGCCTCGACGACGTCCTGCGCGACCTGCCCGACCAGGCCGCGCCCCCGAACGACCCGATGACAGGAGCACCGTCATGACCACCACCGGCACCCACGAGACCGAGATCGTCGTCCCGAAGGACCTCCCGATCGTCCGCATCGTGCGCGAGTTCGACGCGCCCGCGGCAAAGGTCTTCCGCGCCCACCTCGACCCCGAGCTGTTCGCGCGCTGGAACGGCCCGCGCTACCTCACCCAGCGCAACGAGCACTGGGACGTGCGCACGGGCGGCGCCTACCGCTACGTCCAGGTGGACCCCGACGGCAACGAGTACGCGTTCTTCGGCAGCGTCCACGAGGTGCGCCCGGACGAGCTCATCGTCCAGACGTTCACGTACGAGGGCTTCCCCGACGGCGTCTCGCTGGACCGCCTCGTGTTCGAGGACCTGCCCGACGGGCGCAGCCGCCTCACCGCGACGTCGCTCGTCGACTCGTTCGAGGGTCGCGACGGCTTCGTCGCGAGCGGCATGGAGGTCGGAGTCCGCGAGGGCTACGAACAGCTCGACGAGCTCCTCGCGGAGTCCTGACCCCCACCGTGCGAAGTAGAACGCTGGTAACCCGAGGTAGAACCCTGGTCATGACCAGGGTTCTACCTCGCGGGACCAGGGTTCTACCTCGCGAGACCGGGCGGCGCCCACCAGCGGTGCCGCCCCGTCGTCGTGCTCAAAGATGGGTGGTTCCCCGTGCCCGGCCCCCGCGGCCGGGCACGGGAGTCTGCGCCCCTCAGGCCTCGCCGCGCGCGAGCAGTCGGCCCGTGGGGCGGTCCAGGGTGATCTCCTCGCCCCGCAGGTACGTCGCGACGACGGCGCCCGAGAGCGCGCGGTCGGCGTACGGCGTGATGGGGTTCTTGTGGTGGAGGGCCTTCGGGTCGACGACGAACGCCGTGTCCGGCTCGACGACCGCGAGGTCGGCGTCGAACCCGAGCGCGATCGAGCCCTTGCGCTGGAGTCCCGCGATGCCGGCCGGGCGCGACGACATCCACTCGACGACGCGCGCGAACGGTACGCCCCGCGTCCGGGCCTCGGTCCACACGATCGCGAGCCCGAGCTGGAGCGACGACACCCCGCCCCACGCGGTCCCGAAGTCGCCCGTGTCGAGGTCCTTGAGGTCGGGCGTGCTCGGGGAGTGGTCGGAGACGATGCAGTCGATCGTCCCGTCGAGCAGCCCCTCCCAGAGCAGCTCGCGGTTGTCGATCTCCCGGATGGGCGGGCAGCACTTGAACTGCGTCGCGCCGTCGGGGATCTCCTCGGCCGCGAGCGCCAGGTAGTGCGGGCACGTCTCGACCGTGAGGCGCACGCCCTCGCGCTTCGCGCTGCGGATCATGGGCAGCGCGTCCGAGCTCGACAGGTGCAGCACGTGCGCGCGCGCCCCGGTCCAGCGCGCGGCCTCGATCACCGCGGCGATCGCGACGTTCTCCGCGCCGCGCGGACGCGACGCGAGGAACGTGTCGTAGTGGTCGCCGTGCGGGGTGGGCGCCCGCTCGATCGCGCGCGAGTCCTCGGCGTGCACGAGCATGAGGCCGTCGAAGTCGGCGAGGACGCGCAGGTCGGCCTCGAGCTCGTCGGGCTCGAGGTACCCGAACTCCTCGACGCCCGAGTGCAGCAGGAAGCACTTGAACCCGAACACGCCCGCGTCCCACAGGGGCCGCAGCTCGTCGGCGTTGCCGGGCACGGCCCCGCCCCAGAACCCGACGTCGACGAAGGCCTGGTCGCGCGCGACCTTCTGCTTGGTCTCGAGCGCCTCGACGTCGACGGTCGGCGGGATCGAGTTGAGCGGCATGTCGACGATCGTCGTCACACCGCCCGCGGCGGCGGCCCGCGTGGCGGACGCGAAGCCCTCCCACTCGGTGCGCCCGGGCTCGTTGACGTGCACGTGCGTGTCCACGAGCCCGGGGATGAGCACCTGGTGCGGCTCCAGCTCGACGACGCGCGCGCCGTCGAGCCCCGCACCGAGCGGCTCGATCGCGCGGACCACTCCCCCGCTGACCCCGACCTCGCGCGGCTGCTCCCCCGACGCGACGAGCACGCGCTCGGCGCGGACGACGAGGTCGTACTCGTGCTCCTGCGGGACGGTCGTGCTCATCCCACCCTCCCTCTCTTCCAGGGCTCTGACCAGCGTTCTACTTCGCGTACCAGCGTTCTACTTCGGCGGTCGACGATTCAGTCGAGCAGCGCGGTCGCAGTGGGCGCGTCCTCGGCCGAGATCGCGAGGTCCTCGAACTCGTTGACGCCCGTGAGCTCCACGCCCATCGCGATGTTCGTCACGCGCTCGAGGATGACCTCGACCACGACGGGCACGCGGAACTCGGCCGCCATGCCCTGCGCCTTGGCGAACGCGTCGCCCAGCTCCTCGGGGTCCGTCACGCGGATCGCCTTGCACCCCAGGCCCTCGGCCACCTTGACGTGGTCGACGCCGTAGCCGTTCGTCTCGGGAGAGTTGATGTTCTCGAACGAGAGCTGGACGTGGTAGTCCATGTCGAAGGCACGCTGGGACTGCCGGATGAGGCCGAGGTAGGAGTTGTTCACGACGACGTGGACGTACGGCAGGTTGAACTGCGCGCCGACCGCGAGCTCCTCGATCATGAACTGGAAGTCGTAGTCGCCCGAGAGCGCGACGACCGGCTCGTCCGGCACGGCCTTCGCGACGCCGAGCGCCGCAGGGCCGGTCCAGCCGAGCGGACCCGCCTGCCCGGCGTTGATCCAGTGCCGCGGCTTGTAGACGTGGAGGAACTGCGCGCCCGCGATCTGCGAGAGCCCGATCGTCGTGACGTAGCGCGTCTCGGGCCCGAAGGCCTTGTTCATCTCCTCGTACACACGCTGCGGCTTGATCGGGACCTCGGTGAAGTGCGTCTTGCGCTGGAGCGTCCGCTTGCGCTCGGCGCACTCGGCGGCCCACCCGGAGTAGTCGCGCGCCCGCCCCGCGTCGCGGCGCTCGCGCGCGACCTCGACGAACAGCTCGAGGGCGGCCTTCGCGTCGGAGACGATGCCGTAGTCGGGCGCGAACACCCGTCCGATCTGCGTCGGCTCGATGTCGACGTGGACGAACGTGCGGCCCTCGCGGTAGGTGTCGAGGCCGCCCGTGTGGCGGTTGGCCCAGCGGTTGCCGATCCCGAGCACGAAGTCGGAGGCGAGCAGGTTCGCGTTGCCGTAGCGGTGCGACGTCTGGAGCCCGGCCATGCCGGCCATGAGCGCGTGGTCGTCGGGAATCACGCCCCAGCCCATGAGCGTCGGGATCACCGGGACGCCCAGCGTCTCGGCGAGCTCGACGAGCAGGTCCTCGCCGCCCGCGTTGACGATGCCGCCACCCGCGATGAGGAGCGGTCGCTCGGCGGCGAGCAGCAGGTCGATCGCCTTCTCGGCCTGGGCGCGCGTCGCCGTCGGGCGGTGCACGGGCAGCGGCTGGTACGTCGCCGGGTCGAACTCGATCTCCGCGAGCTGCACGTCGATCGGCAGGTCGATGAGCACCGGGCCCGGGCGGCCCGAGCGCATCAGGTGGAACGCCTGCTGGAAGACCTGCGGGACCTGGCCGGCCTCGAGGACGGTCTTGGCCATCTTGGTCACCGGAGCGGCGATGCTCGCGATGTCGACGGCCTGGAAGTCCTCCTTGTCGAGCTTGGCGACCGGCGCCTGGCCCGTGATGCAGAGCATCGGGATCGAGTCGGCCCACGCGGCGTAGAGGCCGGTGATCATGTCGGTGCCCGCGGGGCCCGACGTGCCGATGCAGATGCCGATGTTGCCAGGCTTCGCGCGCGAGAAGCCGTCGGCCATGTGCGACGCGCCCTCGACGTGGCGGGCGAGCACGTGGTCGATGCCGCCGTGGGCGCGCATCGCGGAGTAGAAGGGGTTGATGGCGGCACCGGGCAGGCCGAAGGCCTGGGTCGCGCCCTCGATCTCGAGGATCGCCACTGCGGCATCCACCGCACGCATACGAGGCATGGTTTCTCTCCTTGCTGGAGGTGACGTCGCCGTCAGGGAAGGTCAGGAGCCGTCGCGGCCGGACAGGCGCTCGACGCCGCGGAACAGGCCGGAGTGGTCGAGGCCGCCGTCGCCGTTGGCCCGGGCGGAGGCCATGAGCTGGGCGACGAGGCCGCCGAGCGGCGCCACGACGCCCGCCTCGCGGGCCGCGGCGGTGACGATGCCGAGGTCCTTGTGGTGCAGCTCGATGCGGAAGCCGGGGCCGAAGTCGCGGTCGAGCATCTTGCGCGCCTTCTGGTTCAGCACGGCCGAGCCCGCGAGCCCGCCGCCGAGCACCTGGACCGCGGCGTCGGTGTCGACGCCGTACGCCTCCAGGAACACGATCGCCTCGGCGAGCGCCTGGATGTTCGCGGCGACGATGAGCTGGTTGGCGGCCTTGACGGTCTGGCCGGAGCCGTTCGGGCCCACGTGCACGACCGTCTTGCCGACGACGTCGAGGAAAGGCTTGGCCGACTCGAAGTCCTCGGGCGTACCGCCGACCATGATCGACAGCGCCGCGTTGATCGCGCCCGGCTCGCCGCCGGAGACGGGGGCGTCCACGATGCGCAGGCCCGCGTCCGTCGCCTGCCGCGCGAGCGCGACCGTGACGTCGGGACGGATCGAGGAGAAGTCGACGACGAGCGCGCCGGGCTTGGCGTTCGCGAGGACGCCGTCGTCGCCGGTGAGGACGGCCTCGACGTCGGGCGAGTCGGGCACCATGATCGCGACGACGTCGGCTCCGGAGACGGCGTCGGCGACCGACTCGGCCGCGCGCCCGCCGACCTCGACGAGCGGCGCCGCCTTCTCGGGGCTGCGGTTGTAGCCCGCGACGTCGTGGCCGGCGTTCTGCAGGTGGACGGCCATGGGGCTGCCCATGATGCCGAGTCCGATGAAGGCGATGGAGGCCATGGTGTGCTCCTCTGCGGTGGGGTCGGGTCGGGGGGTTCTGGGGCGGGCGGCGGACGGCGTACGAACGACCGCGGGTCGCGTCAGCGCTCGGCGGCGGGGAGCCACGCGAACGGGTCGGCGGCCTCCGTCTTGTACTCGAGGCCGATCCACCCGTCGTAGCCGCCGGCGCGCAGGTCCTTGGTCCAGCGCTCGATCGGCAGGTCGCCCGTGCCGGGCTCGCCGCGCCCGGGCGCGTCCGCGATCTGCACGTGCGCGACGCGGCCACGGTAGGTGGAGAGGGCCTGGTCGACGTCGTCGCCGTTGACGGCCAGGTGGTAGACGTCGAACAGGAGGCCGAGGTTCGTCTCGCCGTGGTCGGTCGCGACCCGGTCGATGACGCGCACGGCGTCCGCGGCCGTCTTCAGCGGGTAGGCGGGCGCGCCGCTCACGGGCTCGACGAGCACCGTGCCACCGATGCGCCCGACGGCCCGGGCCGCGAGCGCGAGGTTCTCGGCCCCCAGCTCGTCCTGCGCCTCGGGCGTCTCGCCCTCCTGGCGGTTGCCGTAGAGCGCGTTGAACGCGCGGCAGCCGGTGCGCTCACCGATCGCGGTGACGACGTCGAGGTTGGCGCGCAGGTCGGCCGAGCGCGCGGGCCACGACACGAGGCCGCGGTCGCCGCCGGGCATGTTGCCGGCGTAGAAGTTGAGGCCGGTGAGCTGGACGCCCGCCGCCTCGATCGCACCGACGAACGCGTCCACCTCGTCCTGCGCCGGCGTGGGCGACGCGAACGGCCACCAGAACTCGACGCCACGGAAGCCCGCGGCCGCGGCGGCGGCCGGCCGCTCGAGCAGCGGCAGGTCCGTGAGCAGGATCGAGCAGTTGACGGTGTACGTCGGTGCGGGGCTCATCGTCGTCTCCCTGGGTCCGTCCGCGTCTCGCTGCGTTGCGATTCCATTGTGCGGAACTTTTCTTCTGCTGTATGGAAGTGTAGGCCTCCTCGCTGCGGAGCGTCAACAGCCGAGCCGGCCCCGTCCGGTCGTGGGCACGAAGAGGGCCCGGTCCCGCGAGCGGAACCGGGCCCTCTTCGTGCCCCACCGGGTCCTGCGTCAGCGCCGGCGGTCGAGCTTGACCTGCCGGTTCACGTCCTTGTAGAGGAGGTAACGGAACGGCTTGGGGCCGCCCGCGTAGCAGGCCTGCGGGCAGAACGCCCGGAGCCACATGAAGTCGCCCTCCTGGACCTCGACCCAGTCCCCGTTGAGGCGGTAGACGGCCTTGCCCTCGAGCACGTACAGGCCGTGCTCCATGATGTGCGTCTCCGCGAACGGGATGGACCCGCCCGGCTGGAACGTCACGATGTTGACGTGCATGTCGTGCGCGAGGTCGTCGGGGTCGACGAACCGCGTCGTCGCCCACGCGCCGTCGGTGTCCGGCATCGCGCGCGGCTCGACGTCCTGCTCGCGCGTGACGAACGACGTCGCGGTGTGACCCGGGATCGGCTCGTACACCTTGCGGATCCACTGGAACGCCGCCTTGGCGTCCGAGCGGTTGTGCAGCGCCCACCGCTCCCCCGCCGCGAGGTAGGCGTACCCGCCGGGCTCCAGCACGTGCTCGACGCCCGCGAGCGTGAGCACGAGCGTGCCCTCGGTGACGAAGACGACGGACTGCACGGTCTCCTCGTCCTCACCCTGGTCCGACCCGCCGCCCGGCGAGACCTCCATGACGTACTGCGCGAACGTCGTCGCGAACCCCTCGATCGGCCGGGCGAGCACCCACAGCCGGGTCTTCTCCCAGCCGGGCAGGTTGCTCGTGACGATGTCGCGCAGCACGCCGCGCGGGATCACCGTGTAGGCCTCGGTGACGATCGCGCGGTCGGTGAGCAGCTCGGTCTGGCCGGGCAGGCCACCCTGCGGGGTGTAGTAGGGGGTGGTCTGGGTCATGGGGGCACTCCTCGAGATGATGGGCCCGACCCGACGACGGTCTGTCGTCGTGGCGGGTGGACGGGAAGGTGGGGCGTGGGTCAGCCCGCGACGGGCTGCGGGGCGTGGCCCGAGACGCGGACGGCGTCGAGCCCGGCACGGTCGAGACCGGTCGCGGCGCGGACCTCGGCCTCGGTGAGCGCGCCGCAGTCGACGCCGCGCCCGAGGAACCAGGCCATCGCCTTGGCCGTGGCGGGCTCGTCGAGCACGCCGCCGGCGTCGGGCACGAACCCGACGTACGCGGCGAGCCGCGCGAGCGCCGAGGCGGCGCCCTCGCGGTAGAACGCGTACGTCGCCGCGAACCGGCTCGGGAGCTGCGCGGGATGCAGGTCCCAGCCCTGGTAGTAGCCGCGCTCGAGCGAGCGGCGCACGAGCCGCCCGTGCAGGCGCCACGCCGCGTCGACGGCCTGCGGGTCACCGACGGGGAGCACGTTGGTCGACCCGTCCGACAGGCGCACGCCCGTGCCCGCGACCGCGAGCTGCATGACCGACTTCGCGTGGTCGGCCGCGGGGTGCTCCATGGACTGGTACGCCGCGGCGATCCCGAGCGACGCCGAGTAGTCGTACGTGCCGTAGTGCAACGCGGTGACGCGCCCGGGCGCCGCGTGCACCAGGCGCGCCACGGTCGCCGTGCCGTCCGCCGCGAGCAGCGCCTGCGGCGTCTCGACCTGCACCTCGAACCGCAGGCTGCCCGGCTCCAGGCCGTTCGCCTGCTCGAGGCGCTCGCACGCGAGGGCCATCGCCTCGACCTGCTCCGGCGCGGTGACCTTGGCGAGCGTGACGACGAAGCCGTCGGGCAGGCCCGCGTGGCCCTGGGCCGCGCGCGCCGCGACGAGCTCGGCCACGAACAGCGCGAGCGTGCGCACCCCGCGCCGGCGCGTCGCGGCCTCGAGGCACTTGATGCGGATCCCGCTGAACGGCGTCGCGGTGCCCTGCGCCTCGGCGCGAGCGAGCTCGCGCGCGGCCGCCGCGACCGCGGCGTCCTCGGCCGCGTCGCCGCGGTCGCCGAACCCGTCCTCGAAGTCGATCCGCAGGTCCTCGATCGCCTCGACGGCGAGCTTGGCGCGCACGCGCTCCGCCACGGCGTCGGCGAGGTCGCACCCGGACCCCGCGCCGATCCCGAGCAGGTCGACGAGGCGACGCACCCCGTCGGCACCGCCGCCCGCCGCGTCGACCGCCTCGCGCGCCCGCGCCGCCCACTCGGGCGCGAGCCCCGCGGCGTACCGGTCGCCCGGCACGTAGACGGTGTGCACGGGCTGGCGCGAGCCGTCGTCGCCCGGGTACCGCGCCTCGAGCTCCGCGTCCCAGGGCCCGAGCAGACCGTCGAGCGTCGCGTGCAGCGCGTCGATCCCCTGCTCGCTGAAGGCCGTCCCCGACGCCGAGCCCGAACCCTCCGGGAGCCCCGCCGGCATCAGGAGGCGTCCTGCTCGTGCGCGACGACGTCCTCGTACGCCGGGAGCGTGAGGAAGTCGACGTAGTGCTCGTTGAGCGCGATGTCCTCGACGAGCGCGGCGGCCCGGTCGTAGGGGCCGGCGTCGTAGGCCTCGTGCCCGACGTCGTCGCGCAGCCGCGCGGTCTCCTCGCGCAGGAGCGTGCGGACCAGGTCCGCGGTGACCGTCGTGCCCGCGCTCTCGCCCGCCGTGAACGACGCACCGGAGCGCACCCACTGCCACACCTGCGAGCGCGAGATCTCCGCGGTCGCGGCGTCCTCCATGAGGTTGTGGATCGCGACCGCGCCGTTGCCCGCGAGCCACGCCGCGACGTACGCGACGGACACGTACAGGTTGTTGCGCAGCCCGGCCTCGGTGACGTCGCCCTGCGCCGACGACACGTCGAGGAGCTGGTCGGCCGTGACGTGGACCTCGGGGCGCTGCCGGTCGAGCTGGTTGGGCCGCTCGTCGAGCACGCCGTCGAACACCTCGCGGCACACGGGCACGAGGTCCGGGTGCGCGACCCACGAGCCGTCGAACCCGTCGCCGGCCTCGCGCTGCTTGTCCGCGCACACCTTGTCGAACGCCTGGGCCGTGACCTCGGGCTCGCGCCGGTTCGGGATGACCGCGGCCATGCCGCCCATCGCGAACGCCCCGCGCTTGTGGCACGTCTGCACGAGCAGCTCGGTGTACGCGCGCATGAACGGCGCGGTCATGGTGATCGCGCCGCGGTCGGGCAGCGTGAACGACGGTCCCGAGTCGCGGAAGTACTTGATGACGGAGAACAGGTAGTCCCACCGACCCGCGTTGAGCCCCGACGCGTGGTCGCGGAGCTCGTAGAGGATCTCGTCCATCTCGAACGCGGCCGGGATGGTCTCGATGAGGACCGTCGCGCGGATCGTCCCGTGCGGGATCCCGAGCGCCTCCTGCGCGTACGTGAAGACCTCGTCCCACAGGCGCGCCTCGAGGTGGGACTCCATCTTCGGCAGGTAGTAGTACGGCCCGGACCCGCGCGCGAGGAGCTCCGCGGCGTTGTGGAAGAAGTGCAGGCCGAAGTCGACGAGCGCGCCGACGGCGGGCGTCCCGTCCACCGTCAGGTGCACCTCGTCGAAGTGCCAGCCGCGCGGTCGCACGACCATGACGGCGAGCGCGTCGCCGTCGGTCTCGGGGCGCAGCGCGTACTGCTTGCCCTCCGGCGAGGTGAACGCGAGCGTGCGGCGCGTGGCGTCGTGCAGCGCCACCTGGCCGCCGACGACGTTGGCCCAGTGCGGCGTCGACGCGTCCTCGAGGTCCGCGAGCCACACCTTCGCGCCCGAGTTGAGCGCGTTGATCGCCATCTTGGGCGTCGGCGGGCCGGTGATCTCGACGCGGCGGTCGCGGAGGTCGGCGGGCGCACCGGCGACCGTCCACTCCCCCGCTCGCACGTCGGCGGTCTCGGGCAGGAAGTCGAGGCGGCCGGTGCGGGCGACCTCCTCGCGCCGCGCGGCGCGCGCGGCGAGCAGCTCGTCGCGGCGCGCACCGAACCGGCGCTGGAGCGCGGCGACGAAGTCGAGCGCGTCGGGCGTGAGGATCTCGTCGGACCGCTCGACGGCGGGTCCGTGGACGGCGACGGCCGTGGTGGTGGTCATGGTGTGTCCTTTCTGCGGGGCGGCCGGGCTGACGACGGTGCGTCAGGACCGGGGCGCCGACCCGACGTGGTGGCCCGACGTGGTGCTCCCCTGAGCCTGCTCCGCACGGCCGCGCTCCGCGACCTCGGCGACGGCGCGCGCGACGGCCTTGGAGACCGCGGGCTCGAACACGCTCGGCACGATGTAGCTCGCGCTGAGCTCCTCGGGGGCGACGGCGTCCGCGATGGCGACGGCCGCGGCGCGCAGCATCTCGTCGGTGATCTCGCTCGCGCCGACGTCCAGCAGACCGCGGAAGAGCCCCGGGAAGGCGAGCACGTTGTTGATCTGGTTCGGGTAGTCGCTGCGGCCCGTCGCGACGACGGTCGCGTGCTGCGCCGCGGCGATGGGGTCGACCTCGGGCGTCGGGTTGGCGAGCGCGAAGACGATCGCGTCGTCGGCCATCGTCGCGACGTCGTCGCCCGTGAGGATGTCGGGACCGGAGACACCGATGAACACGTCGGCCCCGGCCAGGCCCTCGCGGAGCGTGCCCGTGAAGCCCTCGGCGTTGGTCGTCTCGGCGAGGCGCCGGCGGTGGTCGTCCGTGAGGTTCGCGCCCGGGTGGATCGCGCCGTGTCGGTCGAACGCGACGATGCGTCGGGCGCCCTGGCCCTGGAGCAGCGAGATGATCGCGTTCCCCGCCGCACCCACGCCGGAGACGACGATGCGCACGTCCTCGATCGACTTGCCGACGACGCGCAGCGCGTTGGTCAGCGCCGCGAGCACGACGATCGCCGTGCCGTGCTGGTCGTCGTGGAACACCGGGATGTCGAGCTCCTCGCGTAGGCGGCGCTCGATCTCGAAGCAGCGCGGCGCCGAGATGTCCTCGAGGTTGATCCCGCCGTACACCGGCGCGATCGCCTTGACCGTGCGGATGATCTCCTCGGTGTCCGTCGTGTCGAGGCACACGGGCCAGGCGTCGACGCCCGCGAACTGCTTGAACAGCGCGGCCTTGCCCTCCATGACCGGGAGCGCGGCGGCCGGGCCGATGTCGCCCAGGCCGAGCACGGCGGTGCCGTCGGTCACGACCGCGACCGTGTTGCGCTTGACCGTCAGGCGACGCGCGTCCTCGGGGCGCTCGGCGATGGCGAGGCACACGCGCGCGACGCCGGGCGTGTAGGCCCGGGCGAGGTCGGCGCGGTGGCGCAGCGGCACCTTGGGGTTGACCTCGAGCTTGCCCCCGAGGTGCATGAGGAACGTCGCGTCGCTCACGTGCCGCACGGTGATGCCGTCGAGCGCGCTCAGCGCGTCACGGATGCGCTCCACGTGCGCGGCGTCGACGGTGTCCGCCGTGACGTCGACGACGAGCCGGTCCGCGCCCGACTCCGAGACGTCGACGCCCGTGATCGCGGCGCCGGTCGCGCTCACCGCCGCGACCAGGTCGCTCGCGGTGCGGTGCCCGCTGGGGGCCTCGACGCGCAGCGTGATGGAGTAGCTCGGGCTGGTCGCGGCGCTCTTCGCCGTCGCGGCCTGCGTCTCTGGAGCCTTCGTCTCGGACGTCATGTTCGTTCCTTCTTCTCGTATGCTGATGCGTGTCTTCCGTGATGCGGAAGGGAGCGCGGGAGGTTCCCGCACTGCTCAGGCGAGGTGCACCCGCCGTCGGGCGGCACCTGGTGGACAGGAGATGGTGAGATGGCCGAGACCTCGGCGGCGACGGAGCCGACGGAGACCGCCCCGGGCACGCGGGCGGCGAAGCCCGCCGGGGGCGTGCAGTCCGTGGACCGGGCGATCGAGCTGCTCGAGCTGCTCGCCGACTTCGGCGGCGAGTCCGGGCTCAGCGAGCTCGCGCAGCACGCCGGGCTGCCCCTGCCGACGATCCACCGGCTGCTGCGGACGCTGCTCGCCCAGGGCTACGTCCGCCAGACGCCGTCGCGGCGCTACACGCTCGGCCCGCGGCTCATCCGCCTCGGCGAGTCGGCCGGTCGCCAGCTCGGCGCCGGAGCACGGCCCTACCTCGAGCGGCTCGCGCACGACCTCGGCGAGTCGGCGAACCTCGCGATGATCGACCGCGACATGGCCGTCTACGTCGCCCAGGCCTCGTCGAGCCACTCGATGCGGATGTTCACCGAGGTCGGCCGACGCGTCTACACGCACTGCACAGGCGTGGGCAAGGCGGTGCTCGCCCAGCTCCCCGACCAGACCGTGCGAGAGATCATGGGCCGGGTCGGCATGCCGCCCGCGACCGACCAGTCGATCACCGACGTCGACGCGCTCCTCACGGAGCTCGCGGCGACGCGCGAGCGCGGGTACGCGATCGACGACGGCGAGCAGGAGCTCGGCGTGCGCTGCTTCGCCGTCGCGGTGCCCGACGCCCCGACCCCCACCGCCCTGTCCGTCTCGGGCCCCGCGGCACGCGTGACGTACGAGTTCGGGGAGCGGGCGGTGCCGGTGCTGCGCGACGTCGCGAGCGAGCTGACGCGCGAGCTCATCACCGCGGCACCCTGAGGCGCGAGGCCCCGAGGCGGTGCCCGGGGCCGACGAGCCGGGACGCGACGGTGCGGGCGCGCCCTGCCGGACCGCGGGTGCTCCGCGGTCGGGCAGGGCGCGTCCGTCCGTCACGGTCGGCTCAGCAGAACCCGGTGACGGTCGCCCAGGCGCGCGGCTCGGCCGGCTCGCCCTCGCGCTGGACCGTGGCCTCGATGAGGCCGTACGGGCGGTCGGCCGCGTAGAAGACCTCGTTCGGGTTGTCGAGGCCGAACGGGGCGAGGTCCACGAGGAAGTGGTGCTTGTTCGGCATCGAGAACTTGATCTCGGCGATCTCCGGGACGGCCTCGAGCACGGCCTTGCCCATCGCGAACAGCGTCTGCTGCAGGGCGAGCGAGTGCGTGGTCGCGAACGCCTCGAGCTGGATCGCGCGGACCTTCGCGTACACGGCGTCGAAGTCGACGTCCGTCGTCGTGTAGCGCCACCGCGAGGTGACCGACGTCGCGAGGATGCGGTCGTTCGTCTCCACGAGGGTCGTGTAGCGGTCGCGCGGGAACCCGTGGAACTCCGAGCCCGTCGACTTCAGCACGACGAGGTCCGTGAGGCCCGAGACGACGAAGACCTCGTCGCCGTCGCGCTGGACGACGGTCGTGCGCGTCTCCTGGTTGTTCCGCACGAACGCGTGGTCGTGCTCGCCGTCGGCGGTCTCGATGCGGTTCCAGGAGTACTGCTCGATCTCCCAGCGACCGCCCTCGATCCACTCGAAGTCCTCGACGAAGTGCCGGCCGAGGCGGATCGCGAAGTCCTCGATCGCGCCGACGCCGTCGCGGGCGAACGCGTAGATCGTGTTCTTCTGCGTGTCGGTGGCGACGCACTTGGAGTTGTCGCCCTCCAGGTGCGTGGCCTCCTGCCCGCCCCGCAGCTGCGAGGAGACGTTGAGGTCCGTGATCTCGTGGCGCGGCGTGGCGCGGTCGACGCGCACGAGGCGCACCTCCGCCTTGCCCCACTGGTTGTCGCCCAGGACGATGGCCCCGCTGCTCCGCGTGGCCGCCGGCTGCTCGGCGGTCGTGGTGGTGCTCATGTCAGCTCCCTCGATAGGTCGAGTAGGCGAACGGGCTGAGCAGGACGGGGACGTGGTAGTGCTGCTCGGCGCTCGCCACCCGGAAGACGATGACGACCTCCGGGTAGAAGGACACGGTGTCTCGCCGGTCGAAGTACTCGCCCGTGTCGAACACGAGCCGGTACGTACCGGGGACGAGGGTCTCGGGCCCGAGCTCGGGCACGCGACCGTCGTCGTTCGTGCGGGAGGACGCCACCAGGGACCAGCCCTGCCCCGTCGTCCCGACCGCGATCTCCGGAGCCGCCTCCAGGCGGACGGCGATCCCCTCGGCGGGCCTACCGCTGGCCGCGTCGAGTACGTGCGTGGTGATGTGGCTGGCGTGGGTGCTCATGCCGTCAGCATTCCCTTCAGCCGCAGCGCGGCGATCTCGCGCAGGTTGCGGGCGGCGTTCGCCCGCTCGGTGTCGGCGTCGTTGCCGAGCCGCTCGGTGAGCTGCTCGAGGATCTCCTCGGCGCTGCGCCCTGCGGCCCGGATGAGGAACACGTGCCCGAACCGCTCCTCGTACGCGCGGTTGCCCTCGGCCAGTCGGCGCTGGAGGTCGTCGTCGGACGTGTCGACGCCGGACTGCTCGGACCGCGACATGCTCGCGTCCGCCGCGTCCCCCTGCGCGCGCTCCCCGATCCGGGGGTGGCGGGACAGCGCCGAGTCGACCTCGTCGTCGGTCCACGGGTCCGCCGCGGTGAGCGCCGCGTCCGCGGCGTCCTCCACGGTCGGGTACGGGCGTCCCGCGGCGACCGCGTCTGCCCACCGCGCGACGTGCGCGCACGCGAGGAGCGCCTCGCGCGCCTCCTCCGGCGACAACCGGTTGAACTCGTCCAGCGTCATCGCTGCGTGTCCCTCTCGACGTCCGCCCGTCGGCGGTGTCCGACACAGCCTCAGGCTCCGATTTCACATCTCGGAAGTTTGTTTCCGTCTTATGAATGTACGTCCCGGCCCTGACCCCTGTCAACCACGGTCCTCCGCGGCGGGCCGCGGCGCACGTCACGAGTCCACCCACCGCGGGACCGCGCGCCCCGGAGCACCTTCCCCGAGGACCGCACGTGCCCGAGAGCTGCGCGTCCCCGGGGACGACGAAGGGCCCGGCAGCGGATGCTGCCGGGCCCTCCCGTCTCGTCCTTGCGCGCGACCGCGTCACCCGACGGCTCAGGGTGCGCCGAGGCCCGCCCGGAACTCGTCCTCGAGGATGCTCATGACCGTCGCGTCCGCCCACCCGTCCCCGTCGCGGTAGACGTCGCGCAGCCGGCCCTCCTCGCGGAAGCCGAGCGACTCGTAGAGCATCCGCGCCCGCGGGTTGATGCTCAGCACGTCGAGGCTCACGCGGTGCAGGTGCGGCCCCTCGTGCCGGATCCCCTCGACGTCGGTCGCGCCCTCGAACGCGAACCGCAGCACCTCGAAGATCGCCTCACGGCCGTAGCCGCGGCCCCGGTAGTTCGGGAGCAGCGCGAGGCGCAGGTTCGCCGAGCGGGCGTCCTCGTCGAGGTCGTTGAGGACGATCTCGCCGATCATCTCGTCGCTCACAGGCTGACCGTCGCGCACCGCGCCGGCGGTGATGGCCCAGTCGTACCGACCCTCGCGGTCGCTGATCGTCGCCGACCACGCGTCGATCTGGTCGCGCGTGAACGTCGCCGTCGTCCCCGTGAGCCGGTTCGACTCCGGGTCCTGGAGCGACTCCCACATGCGGTCGGCGTCCCGCGCCTCGATCGGGCGCAGGCGCACCATCTCCCCGAGCAGGACCGGTCCGCGCGTCACGGCGTCAGCCGATCCGCTCGAGGATGAGCTCGCGCACGCGACCGGCGTCCGCCTGTCCGCGCGTCGCCTTCATGACCGCACCGATGATCGCGCCGACCGGTCCGAGGTTGCCGCCCCGGACCTTCTCGACGACGTCCGGCTGCGCGGCCAGCGCCTCGTCGATCGCGGCGAGCAGCGCGCCGTCGTCGGACACGACCTCGAGCCCGCGGGTGGTCACGACGGCCTCCGGGTCTCCCTCGCCGGCGAGCACGCCGTCGAGGACCTGGCGGGCGAGCTTGTCGTTGATCCGGCCCGCGTCGACCAGCCCCTGGAGCGCCGCGACCTGGGCGGGCGTCACCGGCAGGGCCTCGAGGGCGACCTCGTCCTGCTTGGCGCGACGGGCGAGCTCGCCCATCCACCACTTGCGTGCGCCGGCCGGGCTCGTGCCGGCGGCGACGGTGGCCTCGATGAGGTCGATCGCGCCCGCGTTGACGACGTCGCGCATCTCGGCGTCCGCGTAGCCCCACTCGCCCTGGAGACGACGGCGGCGCGCGACCGGCAGCTCCGGGAGCCCGGCACGGATCTCCTCGATCCACTCGCGCGGGGGCGCGATCGGGACGAGGTCCGGCTCCGGGAAGTACCGGTAGTCCTCGGCGTCGGACTTCACGCGCCCCGACGTCGTGATGCCGGTGTCCTCGTGCCAGTGCCGCGTCTCCTGGATCACGGTGCCGCCCGCGTCGAGCACGGCGGCCTGGCGCGAGATCTCGTAACGGACCGCGCGCTCCACGGAGCGGAACGAGTTGACGTTCTTCGTCTCCGTCCGCGTGCCAAGGGGCGATTCCGGCGTCGGGCGCAAGGACAGGTTCACGTCGGCGCGGACGTTGCCGCGCTCCATGCGGGCCTCCGACACGTCGAGCGCGCGGAAGATGTCGCGCAACGTCTGGACGTAGGCGCGCGCGACCTCCGGGGCGCGGTCACCCGCCCCCGTGATGGGCCGCGTGACGATCTCGACCAGCGGGATACCGGCCCGGTTGTAGTCGACGAGCGAGTACTCCGCGCCGTGGATGCGGCCGGTCGCGCCACCCACGTGGGTGTTCTTGCCGGCGTCCTCCTCCATGTGCGCGCGCTCGATCTCGACGCGGAACACGGTCCCGTCCTCGAGCTCGACGTCGATCCACCCGTCGTAGGCGATGGGCTCGTCGTACTGCGACGTCTGGAAGTTCTTGGGGACGTCCGGGTAGAAGTAGTTCTTGCGCGCGAACCGGCACGTCTCGGCGATCTGGCAGTTGAGCGCGAGCCCGATGCGGATCGCGTACTCGACGGCCTTGCCGTTGACGACCGGCAGCGCACCCGGCAGCCCGAGCGAGACCGGGGTCACCTGGGTGTTCGGCTCGGCGCCGAAGCTCACCTCGGCCGGGCAGAACATCTTGGTCAGCGTGCCGAGCTCGACGTGCACCTCGATCCCGATGACGGGGTCGTAGCGGCGCGTGGCGTCGGCGAAGTCGACGAGGTCGACGGTCGTGGCGGTCATCCGACCTGGCCTTCCTTCTCGATGGTGGCCGTGGGCAGCGCCGGCGCGCGGTCGAGGAGCGGGCCGCCCCACGCGCTGAGCAGCGCGGACTCGAGCGCGGCGCCTACCCGGTACATGCGGTCGTCGGCCTTGGCCGGCGCGAGGACCTGGAACCCGACGGGCAGCCCGTCGTCCGACAGGCCCGCCGGGACTGACATGCCCGGGACGCCCGCGAGGTTCGCGGGGATCGTCGCGACGTCGTTGAGGTACATCGCCAGCGGGTCGTCGAGCTTCTCACCGAACCGGAACGCCGTGGTCGGCGCCGTCGGGGAGACCAGGACGTCCGCGTGCTCGAAGGCCGCGGCGAAGTCGCGCTGGATGAGCGTGCGGACCTTCTGCGCGCTCCCGTAGTAGGCGTCGTAGTAGCCCGCCGACAGCGCGTACGTGCCGAGGATGATGCGGCGCTTCACCTCGTCGCCGAAGCCCGCCCCGCGGGTCGCGGCCATGACGCGCTCCGCGGTCACCGGGCCCTCCTCCGGCTCGACGCGCAGGCCGAAGCGCATGCCGTCGAACTTCGCGAGGTTGCTCGACGCCTCCGACGGCATGATGAGGTAGTACGCGCCGAGGGCGTACTCGAAGTGCGGGCAGGAGACCTCGACAATCTCCGCGCCCAGGCCGCGCAGGAGGTCGAGCGACTGCGCGAACCGCGCGCTCACGCCCTCCTGGTAGCCCTCGCCGTTGAGCTCCTTGACCACACCGACGCGCACGCCCGACAGGTCGCCCGTGGCGCCCTGGACCGCCGCCTCGACGAGCGCCGGCGCGCGGCCGGGGATCGACGTCGAGTCGCGCGGGTCGTAGCCCCCGATCAGCTCGTGCAGCAGCGCGGAGTCGAGCACGGTACGGGTCACGGGACCCGCCTGGTCGAGCGACGACGCCATCGCGATGAGGCCGTAGCGCGACACCCCGCCGTACGTGGGCTTCACGCCGACGGTGCCGGTGACGGCACCGGGCTGGCGGATCGAGCCGCCCGTGTCCGTACCGATCGCGAGCGGTGCCTCGAACGCGGCGACCGCCGCGGCGGACCCGCCACCCGACCCGCCCGGGATGCGATCGAGGTCCCACGGGTTGCGCGTGTTGCCGAACGCGGAGTGCTCGGTCGACGAGCCCATGGCGAACTCGTCCATGTTCGTCTTGCCGAGGATCGGCAGCCCCGCGGCGCGGACCTTCTCCACGAGCGTGGCGTCGTACGGCGGGATCCAGCCCTCGAGGATCTTGGAGCCGGCGGTCGTCGGCATGCCCTGGGTCACGACGACGTCCTTGACGGCGATCGGGACGCCGGCCAGCGGGTGCAGCTCCTCGCCCGCCACGCGCCGCTCGTCGACCGCGCGTGCCGTCGCCAACGCCTCCTCGGCGTTCACGTGCAGGAACGCGTGCACGGCACCGTCGACCGCGGCGATCCGGTCCAGGTGCGCCTGGGTCGCGTCGACGCTCGAGAAGTCACGAGCGGTGAGCCCTTCCGCCAGCTCGGCGGCGGACAGGCGAGTCAGGTCCTCGCTCATCTCACTCCTCCCCGAGGATCTGCGGGACGGCGAAGCGCCCGTCCTCGGCCGACGGCGCCGCGGCCAGGACGTCCTCGACCGGCAGCGGCGGCTCGGGGATGTCGTCCCGGAAGACGTTGGTCATCGGGAGCGGGTGGCTCGTGGCAGGGACGTCGGGCGTCGCGACCTCGCTGACCTTGGCGATGGCGTCGACGATCACGTCGAGCTCGCCGGAGAGCCGGTCCAGCTCCTCGGGTCGCAGATCGATGCGGGCCAGCGCGGCGACGCGCGCGACCTCGTCACGGGAGATGGTGGACATGACCGCCATTCTAGTGGGGCCAGCACCCGTGCCCACCCGCGTCGCCGGCCCTCCTGGCACGGTGTCCGAGGCCGTGCCACCGAAGAGAAGGCCCAGCCGCATGGGACAGACGCGTGGTCGCCAACATAGAACCCTGGTCCCGCGAGATAGAACCGCGGTCAGGATTCATGCCCGCGTGGTCGGGTCCGCGGTGGGGTGGGCTCGGTGCTCGGGGCTGCGGCGCACTCACCCCGGTCCGGCGGCCGTGGGATCACGGAGCGCCGCTCTGACGCTCGTTCGCATCTGAGCCCACCCCCACCCTGAGCCGTCGGCCCACCTTCGTCGCTACGACGCGGCGTGAAGTCGCCACGATCAGGGACGGTCGCGACGGTCTGGCTATCCCCGACCCACAGCCGCGGTACGGCAGTGCAGCGGTGCAGCGGCGTCGTGCGGCGACCGGATGCACTGCGGAAACTGCGTGTGCGAGACCGCCACCGCGGGCGGTCGCCCGGGTGAGCGGAGACTAGGGCGAGACGACGTAGGGCGGGGTGGGTGGTGGTGCCGCGTCGTGGTCGGGCCTGGCGGGAGCCGCGAGGAACGAGCGGCGGATGGTAGACGCGGCACCAC
>NZ_JAFGYF010000005.1 GCF_016921195.1 Cellulosimicrobium cellulans | reverse complement strand
TCTTCGGCTCCTAGTGCCAAGGCATCCACCCTGTGCCCTTAAAAACTTCAACAAAAACAACAAAACTGCAGAGAACCAAGAACCACACCCGAAGATGTGTCTTGATCTTTACAAAGATGCTCGCGTCCACTGTGCAGTTCTCAAACAACCAACGACCCCGACCCCCACCTAGACCCGCCTACCACCCCCACCCCTCCACGAAGGAGGACCAAGGACAGCGGTTCGTGGTCCGAGGACCGGCCCGTACCAGGCACCCCACCAACCGGTGGCCGGTGACCTGAGGACCCAACAGTGTGCTCGACAAGCCCCCCGCCCCCACCAGCGATGTTCCACCACCACCCCACCCAACCCCCGAAGGGACCAGACAGGCCGGCAGGTACTGACACCAGCGAAGACCAGAAGACTCTTTCGTCAATGTTCCACCCATGAGCAACCACCCACTCGCACGTTCGGCGATGGCGTGGCACCTGAACAACCCGTCCCGACCACGAGGCCGGCGACGAGCTGCTGGTAGCTCCTTAGAAAGGAGGTGATCCAGCCGCACCTTCCGGTACGGCTACCTTGTTACGACTTAGTCCCAATCGCCAGTCCCACCTTCGACCACTCCCCCCGCGAACGGTTGGGCCATGGGCTTCGGGTGTTACCGACTTTCGTGACTTGACGGGCGGTGTGTACAAGGCCCGGGAACGTATTCACCGCAGCGTTGCTGATCTGCGATTACTAGCGACTCCGACTTCATGGGGTCGAGTTGCAGACCCCAATCCGAACTGAGACCGGCTTTTTGGGATTCGCTCCACCTTACGGTATCGCAGCCCTTTGTACCGGCCATTGTAGCATGCGTGAAGCCCAAGACATAAGGGGCATGATGATTTGACGTCATCCCCACCTTCCTCCGAGTTGACCCCGGCAGTCTCCCATGAGTCCCCGGCATAACCCGCTGGCAACATGGGACGAGGGTTGCGCTCGTTGCGGGACTTAACCCAACATCTCACGACACGAGCTGACGACAACCATGCACCACCTGTGCACGAGTGTCCAAAGAGACCACCATCTCTGGCGGCTTCCCGTGCATGTCAAGCCTTGGTAAGGTTCTTCGCGTTGCATCGAATTAATCCGCATGCTCCGCCGCTTGTGCGGGCCCCCGTCAATTCCTTTGAGTTTTAGCCTTGCGGCCGTACTCCCCAGGCGGGGCACTTAATGCGTTTGCTGCGGCACGGAACTCGTGGAATGAGCCCCACACCTAGTGCCCAACGTTTACGGCATGGACTACCAGGGTATCTAATCCTGTTCGCTCCCCATGCTTTCGCTCCTCAGCGTCAGTTGCGGCCCAGAGACCTGCCTTCGCCATCGGTGTTCCTCCTGATATCTGCGCATTCCACCGCTACACCAGGAATTCCAGTCTCCCCTACCGCACTCTAGTCTGCCCGTACCCGATGCAAGCTCGAGGTTGAGCCTCGAGTTTTCACACCAGACGCGACAAACCGCCTACGAGCTCTTTACGCCCAATAATTCCGGACAACGCTTGCGCCCTACGTATTACCGCGGCTGCTGGCACGTAGTTAGCCGGCGCTTCTTCTGCAGGTACCGTCACTTGCGCTTCTTCCCTGCTGAAAGAGGTTTACAACCCGAAGGCCTTCATCCCTCACGCGGCGTCGCTGCATCAGGCTTGCGCCCATTGTGCAATATTCCCCACTGCTGCCTCCCGTAGGAGTCTGGGCCGTGTCTCAGTCCCAGTGTGGCCGGTCGCCCTCTCAGGCCGGCTACCCGTCGTCGCCTTGGTAGGCCATCACCCCACCAACAAGCTGATAGGCCGCGAGCCCATCCCTGACCGAAAAACTTTCCAACCACCCCCATGCGAGGACGGCTCATATCCGGTATTAGCCCCGGTTTCCCGGAGTTATCCCGAAGTCAAGGGCAGGTTACTCACGTGTTACTCACCCGTTCGCCACTAATCCACCCAGCAAGCTGGGCTTCATCGTTCGACTTGCATGTGTTAAGCACGCCGCCAGCGTTCGTCCTGAGCCAGGATCAAACTCTCCGTAAATGAACAACGCCCACCACCAGACACACAGCCCAGCAGTGAACAATCCATACGAAGCGAACCCCCAAGGGTTCACAAAACTGGCATCAACACGAAAGATGACATCATCTTCCGAAATCAACCAAAGGAATCCCAGACACAACCAACCACCCCCACCCCACGGGCAGGAACAGCCAGCCATGCCACAGGGACAAAAAATTTGGCATTGACTAACAAGCACACTGTTGAGTTCTCAAACAACCGACACACACCAACTCAGCACCACCCGACCGGGCAGAACCTCGCTTGGGGCAACCCTTCAACCTTACCAGGTCTCCCTCGGCTCCTCAACCCCGGCTGTTCGCCGTGGTCTTCCTCGTCGCAGGCGGGAGAATATCCTACGCCATGCGGTGGAAGGGTTTCGACCCCGGGACCAGCCACCCTCGATCGTTCGAGGCGGTGTCTGTTCCTCCCTGTCGGGCCGACATCCAGAACATTACGCGGCTCGTCGCTCCAGGGTCAAGCCGGGTCCGGGTGACCCGCCACACAGGCCGGCGACCCACCGACTCTGGTTCCGTCGCCGGTCGCAGCGCACGAGCACCGCCCCCGGTTCCCGGTGCCCGCGGGAGGGCCGACGCTCGACCGTCTATCCCCGTCGAGACGGCCGCGCAGCCCGCAGCACGACGTGGTCGCCCGGTCGGAGCTGCGCCGCGCGGTCGACGTCGTCGTCGCGCAGCACCCCGATGACCGGATAGCCCCCGGTCACCGGACGGTCCGCCAGGAAGACGACCGGTCGTCCGTCCGGCGGGATCTGCACCGCTCCGCGGACGAGGCCCTCGGAGGGCAGCTCGCCCGCACGGCGCGGGACCGCCTGGCCGTCCAGCCGGATCGCGACCCGGTCGCTGTCCGCGCTCACGGTCCGCAGCGCCCGCAACGCCTGCCACGCGCCCGGAAGGAACCAGTCGGCGCGCGGTCCGGGCAGGACCTCGAGCACCGCGACCGCCCGCTCGCCGGGGCGCAGCTCCCCCGGGACGTGGCGCACGGGTGCGACGCCGGGGAGGGGCCAGCGGCCCGCCACCGGGGCGCCGACCGTCAGCTCGTCGCCCGGCCGCAGCGGCGCGGGGCCGATCCCCGCGAGGGTGTCGCGCGACCGCGACCCGAGGACGGCGTCCGGGGTGACGCCGCCCCGCACCGCGACGTAGGTCCGCAGTCCCCGCGCGGCGAGCCCGAGCCGCAGCACGCCGCCGGCCGGCACCGGGACGGATGCGTTCATGCCGACCGGCACCCCGTCGACCGTGGCGGGCACCGCCGCCCCAGCGAGCGCGACGACCGCGCGCCCCCGGAACCGGAGCGCGAGCCCGCCGAGCGCGACCTCGAGCGTCGCGGCGCTCGGCAGGTTGCCGACGAGACGGTTCGCGAGCGCGTGGGACGTGCGGTCGGCAGCCCCCGACGGTCCGACGCCGATCGCCGCGAGACCGGGGCGCCCCTCGTCCTCGACGAGCACGAGCGGGCCCGTCGCGAGCACCTCGACGGCGCCCGTCGTACCGGAGCCCGCACCCGCACGCCGGCCCACGGAGCCCTCCCCTGGCTCCCGGCCCACGGGGCGGCCCTCCCCCGGTTCCCTTCCCGCGACGTCCTTCGCCGCGGTCGTGCCGCGCGCCGCGGTGCCGCGGCCGTCGCCCCGACGCACGTCCGCGAGCGCCGAGGCGTCGGCTCTGGACGGCACGAACCGCACCCGCGCGCCGGGCGCGACGAGCGCCGGCGGGTCGCGGTCGACGTCGAACATCCGTGCGTCCGTGCGGCCCAGGAGCCGCCACCCGCCCGGGGACTCGCCGGGGTAGACCGCGGTGAGCTCGCCCGCGAGAGCGACGGACCCCGCGGGCACGCGCGTGCGCGGCGTGTCGAGGCGCGGGGCCGCGATGACCGGGTCGACGCCGACGAGGTAGGTGAACCCGGGCGCGAAGCCTCCGAACGCGGCCTCGTACTCCCGCCCCGAGTGCCGGGTGACGACCTCCTCGACGCTCACCCCGGCCCAGCGGGCGACGTCCTCCAGGTCGGCACCGTCGTAGTGCACCGAGATCTCGACGACGGCCCCGGCGGGCGGCGGTCCGTCGTCGGACGACGCGTGGAGCAGGGCGCCCTCGACCCAGGCCCGGGCGTCCGCGACGTCTGCGGGCGTCGCGCACCGGACGAGCACGGTGCGCGCGGCCGGGACCACGTCGACGACCCCGGCCGGAGCCTCGCTCGCGAGCGCGCGGTGCAGCGACCGCACGGCCGCCAGGTCGGGCAGGTCGACGAGCAGCGCCGTCTCGCCGAACCGGTGCACGACGCCGGCCGCTCCCGTCACCGCACCGCGCCCTCGGACGCGCGGCCGTCGCCTCCCGTGTCGACGAACGGGCGCACCTCGACGCCGGCGTCCTCGAGCGCGGCGCGGACGGCGCCCAGCAGACCGACGGCGCCCGGCGTGTCGGAGTGGACGCACACCGAGTCCGCCTCCACCCGCAGGGGCGAGCCGTCCACGGCCGGCACCGTGCCGGACGTCACGAGCTCCACGACGCGCCGGGCGACCTGCTCGGCGTCGTGCACGACGGCGCCCGGCAGGCCCCGCGGGACCAGCTCGCCCGTGGGGAGGTAGCCACGGTCGGCGAACGCCTCGCGCACCGTGGGCAGCCCGGCCTCGTCGGCGAGGCGCAGGACCGCGGACCCGGGGAGACCGACCACGGGGAGGGCGGGGTCGTAGGCGCGGACCGCGTCGACGACGGCACGGGCCTGCGCCTCGTGGTGGACGATCGCGTTGTAGAGCGCACCGTGCGGCTTGACGTAGCGCACCCGGTCCCCCGCCAGGCGTGCGAAGCCGTCGAGCGCCGCGAGCTGGTAGAGGACGTCGTCGGCGAGCTCGACGGGGGCGACGTCCATGAAGCGACGCCCGAAGCCCGCGAGGTCGCGGTAGCTCACGTGCGCGCCGACGCGCACGCGGCGCGCGGCGGCGTCGCGCGTGACGGCCCGCATCGTCGCCGGGTCGCCCGCGTGGAACCCGCACGCGACGTTCGCGCTGGTCACGAGGCCGAGCAGGGCCTGGTCGTCGGCAAGGGTCCAGCGGCCGAAGCCCTCGCCGAGGTCGGCGTTGAGGTCGATGCGCGTCACCCGACCATCATGCCCGGAGCGAGCCGGCGCCCGGCGCGGGCCGGCCGCGCCCTCAGCGTCGGGGCGTAGATTCGCGGGCATGCCCGACGACCTCCCCACCGCTCCGGCGACCGTGCGCGTCCGCCGCGCCACGACCGAGGACGCGCCCGCGCTCGCCGGGCTCGCGGCCCTGACGTTCCCGCTCGCGTGCCCGCCGGGCACGTCGCCCGAGGCGATCGCCGAGCACGTCGCGACGCAGCTCTCGCCCGAGCGGTTCCGCGCGTGGGCCGCGAGCGCCGCGCACGCGCTCCTCGTCGTCGAGCCGGTGCCCGACGACGTCACGGACGACGGGCACGAGGCCTCGGGCCTCCTCGGGTACGCGCTCCTCGCCCGCGGCGTGCCGGACGACCCCGACGTCGCGGCGGCGGTCGGACCGGGCGAGGCGGTCGAGCTCTCGAAGATCTACGTGCACCCGGCGGCCCAGGGCACGGGTGCGGCGAGCGTGCTCATGACCGCGACGACGCAGGCGGCCGCGCGGCTCGGCCCGCGCCTGCCGGTCTGGCTCGGCACGAACGTGCTCAACGCCCGGGCGCAGGCGTTCTACCGGAAGCACGGCTTCGACGTCGTCGGGCGCCGCACCTACGTGGTCGGTGGTGAGACGCACTCCGACGTGGTCATGGCGCTCCCCCGCGCCTGACGCGACGCGACGACCCGTACGACCGAGGGCCGGTCGGGGACGCCCCCGACCGGCCCTCTGCCTGCTGCCGAGCTGTCGCGTCAGCCGCAGCTCTTGGCGTCGTACGCGACGTCGGCCGCGAACGTGCGGCCGTCACCGGTCGCCGCGATCCCCACGACGCCCGCCTCGACGGACGTCGCCCGGGCCGCGAACGACTGGTACGCCGAGGCGCCCGGCTGGACGCCGGTGAACGCCTTGGTGCCGAACGGCGTCGTCAGCGTGACGTCGACCGGCACGTCGTCGGCGTTCGTCGCGCGGACCGCGACGTACGCCTTGCCGGCGAGGCACCGGACCTGGACCTCGGTCGCGACGTCGAGCGGCTGCTCGACCTGCTCGCCCTCGAGGACGAAGTCCTCGAACGCGACGACCGTGGGCTGGGTCTGGTTCTTGCCGAGCGCGAACGGCCCGACCCCGATCCCGTCGAGCTGGTCGTTCGTCACGGCCGCGAGCTCGGTCCACCGCTCGCCGTCGAGCGACCACGAGCCGACGAACGTGTCCCCGGACCGGGCGAGACGCACGTGGTACGTCCCGTCCGCCTCGCGGGGCAGGGAGCTGACTCCGGGCTGCGGCTGCAGCACGACGTCGCCCTTCTCGCTGCGGACCTCGAAGCCGACCGTCCCGGCGGTGCCGCCGTTGTGGATCACCCCGACCTTCACGTAGGTGGCCTGGTCCTTGTAGACCATGAGGCCGCCCTGGTGGTAGTTCTGCGTGAGGTCGGCGCGCACCGTCGTCTCGACGGTCCACTCGTCGCCCGTCACGACCTTCGAGCGGACGATGTTCGGCACGGTGGAGTTCGTCGCGCCGTACACGTCGTCGTCAGTCGTGGTGAGCCGGAGCGCGCCGTCCGTGACGGCGAGCCGCGACGGGTCGGCGTTGACGACGTACCAGCGGCACGGGTCGAGGCCGAGGCCGGAGCCGCTGCCGTCGAACGTGTCGCTCGCGGTGACGTCCTCGCACACGGGCACGCCGCTGCCGTCGACCTCGCGCACGTGGTCGAACGCGACGTCGATCTGGTTCGCGCCCGCACCCTTGCCGAGCGCAAACACGCCGACGCCCGCGTCGCCGAGCCCCGCGTGCGTGACGGCGCGCGTGGTCGGGACCCAGGTCTGCCCGTTGTCGAGCGAGTACGACCCGGTGAACGAGCTCCCCTCACGCGACAGCCGCAGCAGGTACTCGCCGTAGACGGGCTTCGCGATGTCGAGGACGTCGCCGTTCGTGGACTGCACGACGTCGCCGATCTCGCTGCGGAGCTCGACGCGCAAGCCGCCGGGGTGCTGGACCACGGCGAGCTTGACGTAGTCGGACTCCGAGGCGCGCACGATGAGACCACCCTGCTGGTACTGGTTCGCGAACGCGGCCGTCATCCTGGTCTCGACCGTCCAGGAGTCGCCCGGCTGGTCGGTCGTGATGATGTTGGGCACGCGCTGGTTGCCGGTGCCGGCGAAGTCGGCGTCCGTCGTGCGCACGACCCACTTCCCGTCGCGCACCTGGGCGAGGTCGGGGCGGAGGTCGACGGCGTCCCAGCGGCAGCCGTCGAGCGCCTCGCCCTCGAACTCGTCCTCGGGCCCGCGCTGGGGGTCCGGCTCGGTGCACTCGAGCGTGCCGTACACGGAGACCGCGACGGTGCCGGTCGCGTGCGCGCCCGACGGGTCGCTCACGGTGACCTTGGCCGTGTAGCTCCCGGCCTCGGCGTAGGTGTGCCGCGCGGTCGCGCCCGTCGCCGTGCCGCCGTCGCCGAAGTCCCACGCGTACGTGAGCGCGTCGCCGTCGGCGTCGGAGGCCTGCGCGGAGAACGCGACGTCGAGCGGGGCGTCGCCGGTGGCGGGCGTCGCCGTCACGGAGCCGACCACCGGGGCCACGTTGTTCGCCGCGCCCCGACCCGTGAAGGTGACCGAGTCGACGTCGAACATGTCGCCCGTCGCCCCCGTCGTCGAGCGCGCGACGAAGTAGAGCGTGCGCGTGCCGCCGGGGCCGGTGACCGGGACCGCCTGCGTGCGCGCCGGCGTCTCCCAGCTCCCGGTCGGCGACAGCGTGAGCGTCGCGAGGACCGGCCCGTCGACGGCGCCGTCCCGCACGTCGAGCACGCCGCCGGAGCCGCCCGAGCTGTACCGCGCGGAGATCGAGTCGATGCCCGCGAGGTTCATCCGGTCGAACGCGAACCAGTCGCCCGCCGCGATGTACCCGAGCTGTCTGCCGCCCTCGGAGACGTCCTTCGCGACGACCTGGACGCCGTGGCTGTCGGTGAAGTACTCGGCCTGCTTGGTGCGCGTGTGCAGCACGACCTCGTCGTCGGACGTGAGGGCGGGCACGCCGTCGACGCCGCCGCCGTCGGTGTAGGTCGCGTTGACGACGCCGAAGATGTTCGCGTCGAGGCCGTGGCCCTCGTCCTTGGCGGTCGTGAGGACGCCCTCGCAGCCCGTCGCGCTCGACAGCGGGTGGCCGTGGTTGTCGTGGCCGAGGATGTACTCGACGACGACCCGGCCGCAGTCGACCTGCGCGCCGTCCTCGGCGTCGGTGACCGTGACCCGGTACGGGACCTGGTCGCCGAAGTCGAAGAACTGGCCGTCGGCCGGGAGCTCGAGCGTCACCTCGGGCGCGGTGTTGCCCACGGTGATGGTCGTGGTCGCCACGCCCTGCTTGCCGTCGGCGTCGGTGACGGTGAGCCGCACCTCGTGCCGGCCGTTCTCGGTGAACGTCCGCGAGACCTGGGCGTCGGTGGCGTCGGTCTGGCCGTCGCCGTCGAGGTCCCAGGCGTACGTGAACTCCTTGCCGTCCGGGTGGGACGAGCCGGTGCCGTCGAACGACACGACGAGCGGCGCCTGGCCGTCCGTCGGCGTGGCGTCGATCTGGGCGACCGGCGAGCGGCCTCCGCGCACGTAGTCGATCCGGTAGACGGCCGAGAGCGCGTCGCCCCCGAAGTAGCCGCCGCCGTAGTCGAGCACGTAGAGCGAGCCGTCGGGCCCGAACTCGAGGTTCATCGGCCGGCGCAGGTCCATGAACTCCAGCGCCGGGACGAAGCCCGCGGGGCTGCCGTCCTCGGCGCGGATCGCCTCCTTGATCCACGCGCGGTCCCACTCGTAGAGCAGGGGCTTGCCGTCGTAGTACGCGGGGAACTTGGTCTCGGACTCGAGCTCGGGGTCGTAGTCGTAGACGACGGCGCCCATCGGGGACTCGCCGCCCGTCCCGAACGCGGGCACGGACCCGCCGTCGTACGGCTGCCACGCCGGCACGGCGGGCGGGAGGTCGACGAGCCCCGTGTTGTGCGGGCTCGTGTTCTTGGGCGCCGCGCAGTCGAACTTCGGCCCGGAGACCTTGGTCTCGAAGTCGTAGTCGTTGTACGCGAGGTTGTCGCCGATGCAGTACGGCCAGCCGTAGTTGCCCGCCTCGGAGATGACGTTGAACTCGACCGTGCCGCCGGGGCCGCGGTTCGCGTTCGCGCCGCCCGCGTCGGGGCCGTAGTCGCCCAGGTGGACCTCGCCGGTCGCCTTGTCGACCGCGAAGCGGAACGGGTTGCGGAAACCCATCGCGTAGATCTCGGGCCGGGTCTTGCCGGCCTCGTACTCGCCCTCGGGGAACAGGTTGCCCTCCGGGATCGTGTACGACCCGTCCTCGGCGACCGTGATGCGCAGGAGCTTGCCCCGCAGGTCGTTCGTGTTCCCCGAGCTGCGGCGGGCGTCGAACGCCGGGTTGCGGGTCGCCCGCTCGTCGATCGGCGCATAGCCGTCGGACGCGAACGGGTTCGTGTCGTCACCGGTCGACAGGTAGAGGTTGCCCTCGGCGTCGAAGTCGATCTCGCCGCCCGCGTGGCAGCACAGCCCGCGGTCCGCTGGGACCTGGAGGATCTTCTGCTCGCTCGCCAGGTCCAGCACGTTCTGCTCGGTGAGCCGGAACCGCGAGAGCTGGTTGTACCCCTCGAACGCCTCGAACGCGGCCGGGTCGGCCGACGTCTCGGGCGCGTCACCGGGCGGCGTGTCGAGCCTGGGCGCGTAGTAGAGGTACACCCAGCGGTTCTCGGCGAAGTCGGGGTCGATCGCGACGCCCTGGAGGCCGTCCTCGTCGTGCGTGTACACGGGCACGGTGCCCGCGAGCGCCGTCGTGGCGTCCGCCGTCGTGTACCAGACGCGCCCGTCGCGCGAGGTGTGCAGGACGTCGCCGTCCGGCAGGACGGCCATGGCGATCGGCTCGCCCGTCTTGGCCGCGCCCTTGGCGAGCGTCACCTGCTCGAACGAGGCGTCGACCGTCGCGCCGCAGTCGGCGTCGACCGCACCGGCGGCGGTCCGGATGCCGCCGAGCAGGTGCTGGACGAACGCCGGGTCGGTGTACGACTCGTCGGTGTGGCCGCCGCCCGTGTACCAGGACCGGCCGCCGTCGTACTCCTGGCACCAGGCGATCGGGTGGTCCGCGCCCATGGCGCCCGACCCCGGGGAGTACGACGACTCGTCGAGGCTCGCGAGCACGTGGACCTGGCCGCGCGGGTTCTCGCGGTAGTTGTACCACTCGTCGTACCGGTCCCAGGTGGACCCGAGGTGCGCGGTCGAGGGGTGCTCGTCGTCCGCGACGACGATCGTCGCGTCCTGGTTGTGCGGGTGGCTGTCGAAGTACGCGCCGACGAGCTCTCCGTACCAGGGCCAGTCGTACTCGGTGTCGGACGCCGCGTGGACGCCGGCGTACCCCCCGCCGGCGGCGATGTACCGCTCGAACGCGCCCTGCTGCTCGGCGTTCAGGACGTCGCCCGTGGTGGACAGCCAGACGACGGCGTCGTACCGGGCGAGGTTCTCGTCCGTGAACGCTCCCGCGTCCTCGGTCGCGGTGACGGCGAAGTGGTGCTCGGTGCCGAGCTGCTGGATCGCCGCGATGCCCGCCGGGATCGAGCCGTGCCGGAACGCGGCGGTCTTGCTGAAGACCATGACGGAGAACTCGTCGTGCGCGGCGGCAGGGGCCGCCGTCGCGAGGGTGAGCGCCGGCGCGACGAGGGCCGCGGCGGTGACCGCCGCGACCCCCTGGCGCCGACCCCTCGAAGGTCGTGCTGTCACTTCTCCTCCTTGAGAACTGATCGGTGCGGCTCGGCGTCGTTGCCGGGCCGCAGGTCCTGCTCTCCTTCCTCGTGGTGCGTCGGCGCCGCGCGTCCTCGCGCGGGGCGCTCCGGTCAGGTCCCGGTCGGGCTCGGCCTGCACCCCGGAGGGCGCCCGACCGGGAGGTCGGTGGGGCGGCCCCTTCCCGGGCCGCCGTCGGTCAGTGGTCGTGGTCCTCGTGCGCGTCCTCGTCGTCCGTGGAGCCGCCCTCGTGCCCGAGGTCCATGCCCCCGTCGAGCGAGTCGTCCGGGTGCACGGGCAGGAACACGTGGACGTGGCCCTGACCCCCGGAGGTCGAGCGGAGGTCGAGCTGGATCGCGGCGAGACCCCACGTGTCGACGGCGCGCGTGCGCAGCTCGCCCGCGAGGGCGTAGAGGTCGGCCGCCGCCGTCGGGTCGCTCGCGTCCGCGGCGGCCGCGAGGCCGACGGCGTCGAGCGTGTCGCCGACGAGCTCGAGCGACGTGAGCATCCCGTTGCGGACGATGTTGTGCTCGGACGAGCCGCTGTCGAGGCTCTCCGTCTCGGCGACCAGCGTGTCGACGGTCGCGCGCCACGTGGCCACCTGGTCCGGGTCGGCCGGGACCGCGGTCGAGCCGTCGACCGGCAGGACCGCGTGCAGCCCGTGCAGGACGGGGACGAGCTCGGCCTGCACGTGCCGGGCGTGCTCGATCGACGCGACGAGGTTGTCCGCGTCGCGCGCCTCCTCGGCCGCCTCGAGCTCGGCGACCCGCGCAGGGTCGACGGCGAAGCCCTCGTCGGTCGCGGCCGGCACCTGCCGCGTGAGCACGACGACGAGCGCGACCGCCACCGCGACCACGGCGAGCGCGGCGAGGGCCACGAGCACCCGGCGCCACGGGTCGAGGCCCGCGAACCACCGGCGCGCGCGGACGCGCGCCGGCGGCCGGGGCTCGGGGCGGCCGGCACCGCCCCGGTCGGCGGGACGGGAGCGCGCGGGCGTCGTCGGTCCGTCCGTGCGGCCCGAGCCCTTCCGGGCTCCTCCCGCCGGTGTCCGTGTCGTCGGCGTCCGTGCCGAGGTGCGCTGTGCCACCTGTCGCTCCTGTCCCTGGTCCTCCCGCTCGGTGTGCGCCGGCCCGGCCGCGAGGCCGGGCCGGCGCGGTGGCCGGTGGCGGGAGCGGGTCGCCCGTCACCGGCCCGTCGTCAGCCGCAGCTCACGGCGTCGTACGGCACCTCGATCTCGGTCGTGACGTCGCCGAGCGTCGCCGTGACCGTCGCCGTGCCCGCCTCGAACGACGTCGCCCGCGACGCGAACGACTGGTAGGCGTTGGCACCCACCGCAACCGCGCCGAACTCCTTGGAGCCGAACGGCGTGGTCAGGGTGATCGCGACGGGCGCCTCGTCGGCGTTCGTCGCGCGGAGCGCGAGGTACGCCTTGCCCGCGAGGCAGCGGGCGGAGGCGGTGACCTCGACGTCGACCGTCGGCTCCGGCTCGGACTCCGTCGTGAGACGGAACCAGTCGAAGGCCACCGTGACCGGCGTCTCCTGCTCCGGGCCGATCGCCATGAGGCCGACCTTGGTCAGCGGCACGTCGTTGGTCACCGGAGCGCCGAGCGACGTCCAGTTCACCCCGCCGTCGCTGACCCACCCCTGGTAGGTGCTCCCCACCTTCTCGAGGCGCACGTACCAGTAGCCCGACTCGGTCGAGTCGGCGAGCTCGAGCTGGCGGTTGCCACCGTTGCCGAACTGGCCGGCCTTCTCCGAGACGAGCTCGGCGCCGAGGTTCAGCGCCGTGCCCGGGGCGTTCTTCGCGAGCACGTCGGCCTTGACGTAGTTGTCGTCGTCGCCGTACGCGATGAGACCCGCGAGCTGCCACCGGTGCGCGAGCGGCGCCTTGAACCGCGTCTCGACCACCCAGTCGCCCTCCGGGGCGGTCTGGAGGACGAAGTTGCGCGGGTCGCCGTTGTTCCCGGCGTTGATGTCGCCCGGCTGGGTCGTGATGCGCAGCTCGCCGTCGGCGACGGCGACCTTCGACCCGTCGTAGCGGACGATCGCGTCCCAGCGGCAGCCGTCGAGGGCGTCGCCCTCGAACTCGTCGCTCGGCTCGCGCACGCCGTCGTCCGGCTCGCTCCCCGTGACGTGGACGTAGTCGACCTTCGCGACCGTGTCCGCCGTCGCCGTGTCGCCGCCGGCCATGACGCCGAACGTCGCACCCTCCTTGACGGGGGCGGAGCCCGCGAGGGCCGTCCACGACTGGCCGTCCGCCGAGTACGCCGCGGTGATCGCCGACCCGTCCGAGACCAGGCGCAGGTGGATCGTCGACGGGAAGTCCCCGGCGACGTTCGTCTGGCCGTGCCACGTGCGGGACCCGCCGGTCTCGGTCTGGAACTCGAGGAAGCGGTTGCCGTTCTGGTTCTTCGTGAACGCGAGCTTGGTGTACTCGTCGTCGGTCACGTGGACCAGGAGGCCCGCGTGCTGCCAGTGCCGCGCGAGCGGGACGTCGAGCTTGGTCTCGAGCGTCCACGCCCCGGCCGGGGCGGGCTGACCGAGGTAGCTGATCGGCCCCGTCGCGGCCTCGTTGATGTCGCCCTGCACGACGGGCAGGACGGCGTGGCCGTCGGCGACCGTGATCGGCTTGCCCTCGGCCTGGCGGACGACCGTCCACCGCGGGTCGAGCGCCTCGCCGTCGAACTCGTCGGACGAGTCCGCGAGGCACTGCGGCGGGTTCCCGCCACCGGGCTCCTCGGTCTGCGGGTCGTCGTCGAACACGAAGTCCTGGAACTCGACCGCGCTGGTCACCGTCGTGCTGTGCGCCGTGACGAAGAGACCCACGTCCTGGACGGACGCCGCACCCGGCAAGGCCTGCGGCTCGCCGATCTGCGTGAAGTTCTCGCCGTCCTTGCTCCAGGAGGCCGTGTACAGGTCGCCGTCGCGCACGATCCGCACCCACGCGGGGTAGCTCGTGGAGCTCGCGGCGGACGACGTGACGAGCTGGCCGGCCGCGTTGCCGCGGAGCCACTCGAAGCCCCCGCTCGGGCGCATCCCCAGGGCCGCGTAGCCCGGCGAGTTCGCCGTCTGCGTGACGTCGTTGCGGACGATGATCCCGGCCTTGGCGGACCCGTTGGAGTTGCCCTGGCTGTTGATCTTCACGGTCGCCGACCAGTTCTCGTCGGCGCCCTGCTCACGGTAGATGGTCGAGTACTCGTTGGTGCCCTGCCACATGTTCGCGCCGCCCGACGTGATGAGGTACTTGCCCTCGGCGAGCTGCTCGAACGTCCCGTTCGCGTTCGTGAAGGTCTTCATCCCGCCGAAGAGGTCCCCGACCTGGGCGAGGACGACGCGCGAGCGGGTGTACAGGCCCTTGTCGTTCGTGGCGACGGCGGTCAGCTCGTAGTAGTTGTCCGCCGTGGGGTTCCACGTGGCCTCGTACGGAGCCGTGTCGTCGACGCCGATCGACTCGCCGTCGACGAAGAACTCGACCTGCGTCACGGTGTTCTCGGTGTCGTCCGCCTCCGCGGTGACCGTCATCTCGCCCTGCTCGAGACGGACGCCCGCCTCGGGGGACGTGATGCGGACCTTGGGGCGTGTCGTCCCCGAGACGCCCTTGCCGTCCGCCTCGATGAAGTTGAGGCGACGCTCCCCCTCGCCCGGGAAGACGACGTAGAGCGTGAACGGCTCCAGCGGGTCGGTCACCTCGACGGTCACGTCCGTGAACGTACCGAGACCGGTCTGCGGGATCTCGGCCGTGCCGAGGAGCTCGCCGTCGGCCGCGTCGCGACGCAGCTCGATCGTGCCCTCGGCCGCCGCGGCGACGCGCAGGTTCAGCGCCTGCACGCCGTAGAGGCTCACGGGGTCGTACGACGCCCAGGAGCCGTTGGACCCGGTGATGACGGAACCGCCGCCCTCGACGTCCCGGCTCGGGATGGTCGTGGTGCCGTCGGAGTCCGCGTGGAACTCCGCCTCGCGCTTCTTCGGGAAGATGAGCGTGGTGTCCGAGCCGGTGAGCGCGGGCACGTCGCCCTCGCCTCCGCGGTCGGTGTAGCGCGCGTCGATCACGTAGAAGACGTTCATGTCCTCGCCGTGGCCGCCGCCGAGGCTCGTCGCCACGGTGCCCGTGCGGCCGTGCAGGGGCTCGGCGGGGTGCGCGTGCGCGTCGTGCCCGAGCGCGGGCTGGATGATGACCTGCTCGTCGTCGATCTCCTCGCCGTCGGGCGAGTCCTCCGCGTCCGTCACGGAGACGTCCCACGTGATGTCGTCGCCGAAGGTGAAGAACGAGCCGGTGGGCGGCAGGCCGAAGTCGACCTCGGGCCGCGTGTTGCCCACCGTGATCGGCACGGTCGCCGTGCCCACCTTGCCGGCGGGATCGGTCACCGTGAGGCGCGCGTCGTAGACGCCGTTCTCGGTGTAGGTGTGGCTGGGCGCGGCGGACGTCGAGTCCGTCGTGCCGTCACCGTCGAAGTCCCACGCGTACGTGAGCTCCTCGCCCTCGGGGTCCGTGCTCCCGGTCCCGTCGAACGTCACCTCGAGCGGCGCGATGCCGGAGTCCGGCGTCGCGACCGGCTTCGACACCGGCGAGCGCGAGCCCGAGAGGTAGTCGATGCGGTGCAGGCCCGAGTTCGGGTTGTCACGGCCGAAGCCGCCGCCCCAGTCGAGCACGTACATCGCGCCGTCGGGGCCGAACTTGGAGTCGATCGGCGCGAGGAACTGCTCCTGCGGGAGGAACGGGTTGACCTTCTCGACGTCGGTCACGCCGGGCGCGGCCTCCGGGTCCTTGAGGTCGATCGTGTACATCTTGTTGCGGGCCCACTCGTAGAAGAAGGCCTTGCCGTCGTACGACGCCGGGAACTTCGTGTCCGAGTCGAGCTCGGGGTCGAACTGGTAGAACGGGCCGCCCATGGGCGCGAGGCCGCCGCCGGCGTTGATCGCGCCGGGGACCGACGAGCGCTGGTAGCCGTACCACATGTCCGCGGGCTGGGCCGGGGGCAGCTCGGTGAGGCCGGTGTTCTTCACGGAGTCGTTCACGGGGTTGTCGCAGTCGAAGAAGTCGCCCACGGTGACGGGGCTCGTCCGGTAGTCGACGTCGCGGAACGGCTCGTTGTCGCCCATGCACAGGGGCCAGCCGAAGAAGCCGGGCTCCTTGACGAGGTTCCACTCCGCGATGCCGGCCGGGCCGCGGGTCGCGAGGTTGTCCGAGCCGTTGTCGGGCGAGTAGTCCGCGACGCCGAGGTAGCCCGTGGCCGGGTCGATCGTGAAGCGGAACGGGTTGCGGAAGCCCATCGCGTAGATCTCGGGCAGCGTCTTCTCCGTGCCCGGGGGGAAGAGGTTGCCCTCGGGGATGGAGTACGTGCCGTCGTCCTCCGGGTGGATGCGCAGGACCTTGCCGCGCAGGTCGTTCGTGTTCGCGGACGTCGCGCGCGCGTCGTGCCACGTGCCGTCGCGCTCCGAGATCGGTGCGTAGCCGCCCGACGGCTCGGAGTGCGGGTTCACGTCGTCGCCCACGCCGATGTACAGGTCACCGGTCTGGTGGTCGACGAGGAGGCCGCCGCCCGTGTGCCCCGGCTCGTCGGGCAGGCGCCCGGCCGGGATCTCGAGGAGCACCTTCTCCGACGCCGGGTCGATCACCGTCGAGCCCGGGCCGTCCGAGGACACCGTGAACCGCGAGACGCGGCTGAAGAAGTTCGCCGGGTCGGAGTCGTTCGAGCTCGCGGGCGAGTAGTACTGGTACAGGTACCCGTTCTCGGCGAAGTCCTTGTCGAGCGCGATGCCGAGCAGGCCGTCCTCGCCGCCCGAGTACACGGGGATCGTGATCGCGGTCGTCGTGTTCTGCGTCCGCGGGTCGTACACGCGGATCTGCCCGCGCACGAGCTCGGTGTAGAACACCCGGCCGTCGGGCGCGACGTCCATGCCGAAGGGCGCGCTCGTGTTGGAGTCGAGCGCGATCTTCTCGAACGAGCCCCAGTCGGTGCCGCCGCAGTCGCCCTCGACGAGGCCGGCCGCCCACTGGACGCCGCCGACGATGTGCTGCACGAAGTCGGGCTCCTGCGTGTAGTGCGCCCCGAAGTGGCCCATGCCCGTCATCCAGGCACGGCCGCCGTCGTACGGCTTGCACCACGAGATCGGGTGGTCGTAGCCCATCTTGTTGCCGCCCGCGTCGTACGTGGACTCGTCCATCGTGGCGAGCACGTGCGCGCTGCCCCGGACGTTGGCCGAGTAGTTGTACCACTCGTCCGCACGCGTCCAGCGCTGGGACAGGTGCTCGGTCGACGGGTGCGTGCGGTCCTCCACGCGGACCGTGCCCGGCAGGCCCGGGCTGGTGCCGGTCGCGGCGTGACCGGGCATGAGCGCCCCGATCATGTCGTCCCACCAGCCGTAGCTGCCGCGCATGTCCGTCGCGTTGTGGATCGCGACGATGCCGCCGCCCGCCTGCTGGTAGCGCTCGAGCGCCGCCTTCTCGTCGGCGTTCCAGGGGTCGCCCGACGTCTGGAACATGACCAGGGCGTCGTACTGCGCGAGGTCCTCGTCGTTGAAGACGGACGAGTCCTCCGTGTGGTCGGACGCGATCCCGACCTCGGCGAACGCCGCCTCGAGCACCGGGGTGCCCTGCGTGATCGCCTCGGTGTGCCGGAACTGGGTCGTCTTGGTGAAGATGAGCACCTTGTGCTCTTCGTCCGCGGGGACGGGGTCGTCGGCGGCGCTGGCCATCGTGACGGGCGCGAGCGTGAACGCGAGCGCTCCGATGGTCAGAGCCGCGACGGACCTCGCCCTGCGTGGGCGTCGTGCGGTCATCGTGGTGCCTCCAGGGGCATGACGTGCGGACCCGGACGTCCTCGTCCGGGAAGGGTGGTCGTCATCCCGCGGCGTGCCGGCGCTGCGGTCGTGGGTCGACTACGGCTACGGGTGCTCCGGCGTGGGCATCAGTCCCTTCAGGTGGGCCAGGCCATCGACGGCGATGGCGTCCTGGGTCGGCGCCAGCGGCCGCCAGATGGAGGCGGCCGTGGCGATCGTCGCGTTGTCGGCCGTGAAGGACTCGATGACGAGGGGTCCGTCGTAGCCGGTCGCGTCGAGCGCGGCGAGGAGGGCGGGCCAGTCCAGGTGGTCGTTGCCGGGTGCGCCCCGGTCGTTGCCGCACACCTGGACGTGCGCGATGCGCTCGCCCGCGCGCGCGACCGCCGCGGGCAGGTCCGTCTCCTCGATGTTCATGTGGTAGACGTCGAGCATGAGGCCGATCCCGGCCGCAGGCAGGCGCCGCACGACCTCCAGCCCCTGGTCGACGGTGTTGACGAGGCTCGTCTCGTAGCGGTTCAGCGGCTCGAGCCCGACGACGACGCCCGCCGCGATCGCGTGCTCGACGACCGGGGCGAGGTTCTCGACGAGCTCGGCGTACGCCGCCTCGCGCTCGGCGGGGCCCAGGCGCCACGTGCGCCCGACCGACGCGTACGCCGGCCCCCCGATCACCGGGGCGCCGACCGCGTGCGCGACGTCGACGACGTGCCGCAGGTAGTCCTGCGTGGCGCGCACCGTCGCGGCGTCCGCGGCCACGAGCTCGCGGCCCTCGCCCATGACGAGCGAGACGCTCGCGCCGAGGCCGTGGTCGGCGAGGACCGTCGCCGCGGTCGCGGGGTCCCAGTCCCCCGGGTCCTCCACGGGGAGCTCGAGCACGTCGAAGCCCCACCCCGCGACGCGGGGCGCGATGCCGCGCAGCGCGTCGTCGGTGAGCGGGGAGGTCCAGACCCACGTGTTGACGCCGAGCGCGCGGCGGCGCAGCGGCGGGGTCGGGGAAGGAAGAGCCACGTCGCTCTCTCTCGTCGGGTCCGAGCGAACGGCCGTCCCGCCCGCGTGCCCGACGCCGCGGCGCACCTCCGCACGGGAGGCGGCGCCGCGTCGTCGGGCCGACGGGCGGGGCGCCCGGCCGGTCGGACGGCGACCGGGCGGCCCCTGGGTGGCCCGACCCGAGGGTCGGACCGGGTGGTTCCGCGGACCCTCTCAGGTCCCGTGCGGACGACCGGTCAGCGGTCCGTCCAGGCCTGCGGGAAGCCCGGCAGGTCCTCGCCGCCGAACTTCGCGTAGTGCAGCGACGGCATGTCCTTGTTCGCCTCGAGGTACGCGTCGAGCTCCTCGGCCTCGATCGGCGCCTGCGGCAGGACCCACTCCGACGGCACCTGCTCGCCGGCCCAGATCATCTGCGCCGCGAGGATCGGGGTGCGCCACTGGAAGTTCGAGTACACGGCGCCGATCGCGGTCATGTCCGTCTCCTTCCACTTGCGCAGGAAGCTCATCTCGTCCTCGCCCATGAAGACCGGGTAGGGCTTGCCGGCGTCCTCGAACGCCTCGACCGCCGCGACGGCGCCGTCGCCCGCGTCCATCCAGATGCCGTCCACGTCCCCGCGCTGGAGGTACTGCGTGACGATGTCCTTGATCTTCGCGCCGTCACCACCGGTGAACTCCGCGCCCACGACCTCGAGCTCGGACTCCGAGAAGATCTTGTCGGCCGCGGCCCAGCGGTTCTCGAGCACGTCGACGCCGGGCAGGATGCGCAGCGCGAGGACCTTCGAGCCCGGCTCGAGGTTCTCGACGAGGAACTCGGCGCCGTCGGCGCCGTAGGCGTAGCCGCCGATCGGGTGGATGAACGTGACCATGCAGTCGGTGTTGACGCCGCGGTCGAACACGATGACCGGCTTGCCCGACTCGCACGCGGCCTCGACCGCGGGCGTCAGGGTCGCGGTCGTCGACGGCGAGATGACGATCGCGTCGCAGTCACCCGCCTCGACGAACGCCTGGATGTCGGAGATCTGCTTGTTGTCGTCGTCGGCCGCGTCCGAGACGCGGAACTCGCCGATGACGCCCTCCGACTTCAGCACGTCGACCTGCTGCTGCATCGTGATGAAGCCGGTCACGCGCCACGGGTTGGAGACCGACGCGTTCGAGAAGCACAGCGTCTTGCCGCCGCCCTCGCTCGCGTACTCGGCCGTGTCCACGTACTCGGGCTCGATGGCCTGGAGCCAGGGCTGGTCCGCCGGGCCCTCGGGCACGACCTCGCGCTGGGCGAGCTGACGGTCGTAGTCCGCCTGGACGAACCACTCGGAGTCGGCGCCGCCGGACTCCTCGCTCGCGGGGCTCTCCTCGGCCGAGGTCTCGCCGCCCTCGCCGGTGTCGGTGGGCGTGTCGGTCGTGCAGGCGGCCGTGAGGAACAGCGTGGCCACCGCCGCGCCGGCCAGGAGTGCTCGTGTACGTCGCATGTCCTTCTCTCCTAGGGGTGAGACGTCGTCGTCCCGCAGCGTGCGGGGGAAGGGGTACAGCTCGGAAGGGTGGGGTCTTCGGGCGTGGTCGAGGTCGCGCGGGCGGGGGTCCGCCGGGGCGCCGGTGCTCAGGCGTTCGCGGGGGCGGGCTCCTTCGGTGCGGGGGTCGGGCCCGCCGCAGGCGGGGCGTCGAGGGTGGGCGCGCGGCGCCGCGACCGGCGCGGCAGCGCGGCGTAGGCGACCGCCGCGATGATGATCACGCCCTGGACGGCCGGACGGATCGTCGACGGGAGGCTGAGTTGGTTGAACAGGGTGAACAGGGCCTCGAGGGTGAGCGCGCCGGCCATCGCGGCGACCACGGTGCCCCGCCCGCCGCCGAGGACGACGCCCCCGAGCACGACGGCCGTGATGGCCATGAACTCCAGGCCCTGGCCGACCTGCGCGGTGACGCCCGCGTAGCCGCCGATGAGGACCGCGGCGACGCTCGCCATGAAGCCCGAGAGGAGGAACGCGCGCGTGCGGACCCACCAGACCGAGCTCCCGGCGTAGCCGGCCGCGACGTCGTTGTCGCCCGTGGCGACGAGCGTGCGACCGAACGGCCGGCGCATGAGCAGGGCGGCGAGGACGCCGAGCACCACGACGATCAGCAGCGCGTACGGCACCTGGAACTGGCCCGGGGTGTCGGGGATGCCCCCGCGTCCCCACTGCCGGAAGCCGTCGGTGAGCGCGCCCGTGGGGGCGCCGCCCGTCCAGAGCCGGATCGCGCCGTACAGCACGAGCATCATGCCGAGCGTCGTGATGAACGACGGCACCTTGAGGAGCGTCGTGACGAGTCCGTTGACGAGGCCGACCGCGAGGCCGAAGACGAGCATGAGCGCCATGACCGGCCACGTCATCGAGTCCTCGCCGTCCATGAGCTTCGCCGCGATGACGACCTGGGCGCCGACCAGGGAGCCGACCGAGAGGTCGAACTCGCCCGAGACGATGACGAAGTACTGCCCGATCGCGAGGATGACGAGCGGCGCCGCCTTCTTGACGAAGGCCATGAGCGACATGGGCTCGCCGAACGACGGGTTCATCACGAGGATGACCGCGAAGACGAGCACGAGCAGCGCGAACACGGTCCAGCTCCCGCCCGCGGCGAGTCGCTCGAGCCAGCCGGCCCGCGGTGCGCGCGCCGGGATCGTCCGGCGCGTGGTGTCGGTGGTCATGCGGACGCACCTCCGGTGCGGGTCGGGCGGAAGCGGGCCCGGCTGCTCGCCGGGTCGATCTGGCGCCGGGCGTACAGCGCGACGGCGGCGATGATGATGACGCCGCGCAGGACGTCCTTGAAGAACGGGTCGATGTCGAGCACGTTGAAGACCGTGTCGAGCACCGCGAGGATGAGCACGCCGCCCACCGTCCCGACGACCGAGCCGCGGCCGCCCATGAGGAGCGTCCCGCCGAGCACGACGGCCGCGATCGAGTCGAGATCGAGGCCGTACGAGTAGACGAGCGCGTTGCCGGTGCCGAAGCGCGCGGCGATGAGCAGGCCGGCGACGCCCGCGCAGACCGAGCACAGCACGTGCGCGAGGATCAGGGTGCGGTCCGTCCGGATGCCCGAGAGCCGCGCGACGTCGGTGTTCCCGCCGACGGCGAACATGTGGTACCCGGGCCGGGTGCGCGCCAGGAGCACGACGCCGGCAGCCGCCACGAGCAGCATGACGATCGTCGAGATCGGCACCGGGCCGACGCGCGTGTACCCGAACATCTGGAACGAGGCGGGCACCTCGCCGGCCGGGCCCTTGAACTGCGTGTCGAGGTAGCCCTTGATGATGAGGCCGACGCCGAGCGTCGCGATGAACGCGTTGACGCGCAGCTTGGCGATGACGAGCCCGTTGACCAGGCCGACGACCGCCGCGACGCCCACCGCCGCGAGGACGCCGAGCCAGACGCGCGCGGGGTCGCCCGCCATGGTCGTCGCGCCGACGATCGAGCTGAGCGCCACGACGTACCCGACGGACAGGTCGAGCGACTTGCACAGGATCGCGAACGTCTGCCCGATCGCGACGAACCCGAGCAGGCTCGTCTGCGTGAGCATGTACGCCGTGTTCGCGGTGCTGAACAGGTTGCCGCCGCCGACGGCGACGAGGACGCCGGCGATCACGAGGATCCCGACGAGGGCGAGATAGACGATCTCCGTCGACCCCAGGCGGCGCCGGCGCGCGGGGGCGCGGCGCGCGGTGGGGGCGGCGGTCGCGACCGCGGTGCTCATCGGTCCTCCTGCGGGCCGTCGGTGGGGTGCTGGGGGGACGCCGGCGGTCCGTCGGGAGCGGCGGCGGGCTCGGCGCCGGGGAGGTCGTCGGCGTCCGCGAGGGCGCCGAGGTCGACCAGGACGTGCTCGCCCGACGTGTCCTCCCCTGCGCCGGTGGCCAGGGCCATCACGGTCTCCTCGTCGCTGCCGGCGGGGAGCTCGCCGGCGAGGCGGCCGTCGCGCATGACCAGCACGCGGTCCGCCATCGCGACGACCTCGGGGAGCTCGGAGGAGATGAACAGGACGGCGACGCCGTTCGCGGTGAGCTCGCGCATGAGGTCGTAGACGGCGCGCTTGGCGCCGACGTCGATCCCGCGGGTCGGCTCGTCGAGCACGATCACCTGGGGGTCGGTGACCAGCCACTTCGCGAGGACGACCTTCTGCTGGTTGCCGCCCGACAGGTACTGGACCTCGGCCTCCTGCGAGCTCGCGACGAGCTCGAGCGAGGAGAGGATGCCGGGGATGCGCTTCGCGCGCCGGTCGGCCTGGCCGGGGACGACGGCGTCGAGCACGAGCCGCGCGTTCGCGAGGATCGACTGCCCGAGCGCGAGGCCCTCCGCCTTGCGGTCCTCGGTGACGAGCGCGAGCCCGGCTCGCACGGCCTGGCGCGGCGAGCGCACGTCGACCGGCTTGCCGCCGACGAGCACGCGGCCGCGCGTGAAGCCCGCGATGCCGAAGATGCCGTGCGCGATCTCGGTGCGCCCCGAGCCCTGGAGCCCGGCGAGCGCGACGATCTCGCCCGCGCGGACCTCGAGCGACACGTCGTCGACCTGCGTGTTGCCCACGCCCTCGAGCGCGAGGCGCACCTCGCCCGGGACGGTCGACGGGTCCTTGTCCGGGAAGTAGCCGGCGAAGTCACGGCCGACCATGGTGCGCACGAGCCGGTCGGGGTCGATGTCCGCCGTCGGGGTCGTCAGGACGTGGTTGCCGTCCTTGAGCACCGTGATGGTGTCGCAGAGGTCGAAGATCTCCTTGAGCCGGTGCGACACGTAGAGGATCGCGACGCCGCGCTCCTTGAGCCGGTGGACGAGCTCGTAGAGCAGCTCGACCTCCTGGTCGGCGAGGGCGGCGGTCGGCTCGTCCATCGAGATGATGCGCGCGTCGTAGGACACGGCCTTGACGATCTCGACGATCTGCTGCTGCGCGACGGAGAGCGAACCGACGCGCGTCCACGACGCGAGGCCGGACAGACCCAGGTCGGCGAGCAGCGCGGTCGTGTCCGCGTGCATGCGGCGACGGTCGACGAGGCCCGCGCGGCGCGGCTCGCGGCCGAGGTAGACGTTCTCGGCGACCGAGCGCTCGGGCAGGAGGTTGAACTCCTGGAAGACGGTCGAGACGCCCGCGTGCTGCGCGGCGAGCGGCGAGGCGAACGCCGTGGTCTCGCCGTCGAGCTCGATCGTGCCCGCGTCGGGGCGGTGCACGCCCGCGATGATCTTCATGAGGGTCGACTTGCCCGCGCCGTTCTCGCCCACGAGCGCGTGGACCTCGCCCGGCCGCACGTCGAGGTCGATGTCGCGCAGCACGGAGTTGCCGAAGAACTCCTTGCCGATGCCGCGCAACCGCAGGATCGGCTCGTCACCGCCCTCCCCCGCCGCCGGCGGCCGGGGCTCGCGCGTGGTCGTCGCGGTCATGCCGGCACCTCCACCCAGCCGCCCGAGCGCACCGACTCGCCCACGGCGGCGGCGAGGCGCGCGGCGCGCAGGCCGTCGTCGAACGTCGGCAGGCCGTCCGGGACGCCGCCACGGATCGCCGTCGCCGTGTCGGCGACGAGCGCGTCGAAGCAGTCCTGGTAGCCCTGCGCGTGCCCGGCCGGCAGGCGCGAGTAGCGGGCGGCGGCCGCGGAGAGCACCTCGGGGTCGCGCACGAGGAGGCGCGACACGTCGCGGCGGCCCTCCCACAGCGTCTCGGGCTGCTCCTGGTCGAACGACAACGTCGACTCGGAGCCCGAGATCTCGAGGTACAGCCGGTTCTTGCGCCCGGCCGACACCTGGGAGATGACCGCGGTCCCGAGCGCCCCGCCGTCCGTCACGTACTGGAGCGTGACGGCGTCCTCGGTCGCGACCTCGTGCACGACGCCGTCCGCACCCCGGCGGTGCGGGTTGACGGTGGCCGACTGGGCGACGAGCCGGGCGATGCGGTGCCCGGTGGTGAACTCGAGCAGGTCGCAGAAGTGGGAGCCGATGTCGCCGAAGGCCCGGCTCGCGCCGCCGAGCGCGGGGTCGACGCGCCAGTTGTCGTCCGACTCGCGCAGGAGCCAGTCCTGGAGGTACGAGCCGTGCACGAGCGAGATGGTGCCGACCTCGCCCCGGCGCACGCGCTCGCGCGCCTCGCGCACCATCGCGTGGAACCGGTAGGTGAACGGCACGACCGCGACCCGGCCGTCGGCGGCGCGCGCCTCGGCGGCCAGCCCCGCGAGCTCGACCGCGCCCGCGACGTCCGTCGCGAGCGGCTTCTCGCACACCACGTGCTTGCCCGCCGCGAGCGCGGCCCGGGCGAGGGGGACGTGCAGGTGGTTGGGCGTGCACACGTGCACGACGTCGACCTCCGGGTCCGCGAGCACCTCCTCCGCGGTGGCGACGGCCCGCTCGGCACCGAGCCCCGGCGCGGCCGCGCGGGCGATCTCGAGGTCCGCGGCGGCGACGCTCACGACCCGTCCCCCGCCGGTGCGCACGGCCCGCGCGTGGACGCCGCCCATGAAGCCAGCGCCGAGGATCCCCGCGCGGTATCCGACGGCCGGGAGGCCGCCCTCGTCGGGGGCGCTGGCGGGGAAGGTGCTCCGGGCGGAAGAGGCCCCTGTGGTGGTCGCTCCCGGGAGGGGCGTACCCGGGTCCAGCACCGGGGTACGCACGTCCTGCGCGACGTCGTCGGCTCGCATGGATGACAACGTAGGGGCACTTCTGTCGAGGGTCAAGCAAAAGGCGCACATTGCCCGTCACGGTTATATAACCGAAGCCACAAAACAAATGTGAAGGCTCACATGGCTGCAGCCTGCGGCGACGGCCGCAGGCCCGGACACGGCGACGACGCCCCTCAGGACAGGCACGCCACCGCCCCCGGCCGTCGGACGACCGGGGGCGGTGGCGTGTCGGACTGTTCTTCCCCCACCCGCCGGCCGGCCGAGCCGGCCGACGGGAGACTGCGCGTGCTACTTGGTCGAGAACGCGGCGTCGAAGGCGGCGTCCGGGGCGTCGAACGCGTACTTCTTGACGAACTCGAGGGCCTCCGGCGCGCCGACCAGGCGGTCCATGCCGGCGTCCTCCCACTCGACGGAGATGGGGCCCTCGTAGCCGATCGTGTTCAGCATGCGGAAGGCGTCCTCCCACGGCACGTCACCGTGGCCGGTCGAGATGAAGTCCCAGCCGCGGCGCGGGTCCGCCCAGGCCAGGTGCGACCCCATGCGGCCGTTGCGACCGTTGTGCATCCGCTTCTTCGTGTCCTTGCAGTCCACGTGGTAGATGCGGTCCTTGAAGTCCCACAGGAAGCTCACCGGGTCGATGTCCTGCCACACCATGTGGCTCGGGTCCCAGTTGAGGCCGAACGCCTCGCGGTGCCCGATCGCCTCGAGGGTGCGCACGGTCGTCCAGTAGTCGTACGCGATCTCGCTCGGGTGCACCTCGTGCGCGAACCGCACGCCGACCTCGTCGAAGACGTCGAGGATCGGGTTCCAGCGGTCGGCGAAGTCCTGGTAGCCGGCGTCGATCGCCTCCTGCGAGACCGGCGGGAACATCGCGACGTACTTCCAGATCGCCGAGCCCGTGAAGCCCACGACCGTCTTCACGCCCAGCTTCGCGGCGAGGCGCGCGGTGTGCTTCATCTCCTCCGCGGCGCGCTGGCGCACGCCCTCCGGGTCGCCGTCGCCCCACACCACGTCCGGGAGGATGTCACGGTGGCGCTGGTCGATCGGGTCGTCGCAGACGGCCTGGCCCTTGAGGTGGTTCGAGATCGCGTAGACCTTGAGGTCGTACTTGGCGAGCAGGTCGAGCTTGCCCTGGACGTACTCGTCGTCGTCCCAGCGCCACGGGTCGAGGTGGTCTCCCCAGCAGGCGATCTCCAGGCCGTCGTAGCCCCAGCCGGACGCGAGCCGCGCCACCTCCTCGAACGGCAGGTCAGCCCACTGCCCCGTGAAGAGGGTGATCGGTCGTGCCATGGTCGTGTCTCCTTCGGTCGTTCTCGGTTCGTGCCCGGGGTCACCGGGCGGACGTGCTGGTCAGGGGGCGGGGCCTGCCGTCCGACGACTCGTCGGCGGCGGCAGCGCGCGAGCGGCGGCGGACGACGACGTAGCCGCCGGCGAGGAGGAGCGCGGCGACCACGGCGACGGCGATCCACACGCCCGCGCCGACGCCCGTCGACTCCTCGTCCGTGGTGCCGGTCCCGTCCGCCGCGGCGGCGGGGTCCTCGGCGTCCTGAGAGTCCCCGGCCGCACCGTCCTCGGCCCCGGCTGCGGCCTCGTCGTCGGCGCGCGGGGCCGGCTCGGGCAGGGGCACGACGTCGACCTGCGCGGTCGCGGTCGCCGCCGAGGGCTCGGTGATCGTGGCGGTGAGCGTCCAGTTGCCCTCGGCCAGGACGCCGGGCTCGGACGTGTACCAGCCGACGCCCTCCGAGGCCGAGGAGAGGGTGAGGGGGCCGACGGTCTCGCCGGCCGCGGACTCCGCCGTCACGGAGACGTCGGCCGCCTCCTCGACCGGGTGGCCGTCGACCTTCCACGTCAGGTTGGCGGAGATGCCGCCCTCGCCGTCGGTGCCGAGGGAGATCACGACGTCGCCGCCGTGCGCGGACGCGGGTGCCGCGACGCCCAGCAGCGCCACGACGGCGCCGAGCAGCGCGCCGAGCGCCGTGGCGAGGACGGCGCGCGCGCCGACCGGGGGTCGGGTGCTGGTGCCGCTGCGGTGCGGGGACGTTCGGGACATCGGGTCATCACCTCGTCGTGGTCCGTGGTTGGCACCGGGTCCGACGGCGGTCGTCGGTCCCCGGGGTGCCCCGGCGCCGGGCCGGAGCGCCCGTTCCCGGGCGCCGGGGCCGGAGACCCGGAGGTCCCCGTCGTGCTCGTCGTGCGGGCAGCGTACGGTCGGCCCGGCCGATGGGCCGCCCGTCCGCCGAGCGCCCGCACGCCGAGCGCGGTGCCCGGCGGGCCGGTGCTCAGGGCACCGGCCCGCCGGAACCTGTCAGGAGCAGGCCCGGGCGGCGTAGTCCGCCGTCCCGGAGAACGTCCTCCCCTCGGCGTCGGTCGCGGTCACCGTCACGCTGCCGGCGTCGATCCCCGCGGCACGCGACGCGAACGACTGGTAGGCGTTCGCGCCGGGCGCCACGTCCGCGAACTCCTTCGACCCGTACGGGGTCTCGAGAGTGATCGCGAGCGGGACCGCGTCGTCGTTCGCCGCACGCACCGCGACGAACACCTTGCCGGCCATGCACCGCGTCTCCGCGGTGATCGTCACCGCGATCGGCTCGACGTCGTCGCCGACCACCCGGAAGTGACCGAACGACGCCGGCGCACCGGTGTCGGCCGCCGCGCCGAGCGCGAACAGCCCGACCTGGGCGTCCGCCGCGGGGGCGTTCGTCACGCTCTGGTCGAACGTGGTCCAGGTCTCGCCGTCGGCGCTGTACGCGCCGGTGAACGTGTCACCGGAGCGCGTCAGACGCAGGTGCCACACGTCGCCGGTGAGGCTCGACGACTGGGGCTGCGGGTTCTGGACGACCCCGCCGACCTCGCTGCGCAGCTCGATCCGGGCGTTCTTGGCCTGACCCGCCTGGTTGTCGACCACGTAGTCGAGCTTGACGTAGTTGTCGTCGTCGCCGTAGACGATCAGACCGCCCTGCTGGTACTGGCGGTCGAGCGCCGACCCGTCGACGACGGTCTCGACCGTCCACTCCTCGCCCGGCTGGTCCTGCAGCACGATGTTCGGCACGGGGCGGTTGTCCGTCCCGTAGATGTCCGTCGGCGTCGTGTCGATCTGCAGGGAGCCGTCCGCCACGCGGTAGCCGGTCGGGTCCTCGCGGACGATCGACCAGCGGCACGCGTCGAGGGCGCTGCCGTCGAACTCGTCGTCCGGCCCGGGGGCGGACGCCGTGTCGTCGGGCGTGATGTGGAACCAGTCGAACTCGGCGTCGACGACCGGGGACGCGGTGTTGTTCCCCTTGAGCGAGACGAGCCCGATCTTCGCGTTCTCCAGGTCGGCGATCGACTTGGTCTCCGACATCGTCGTGAAGTCGACGCCGTCGGCCGAGTACGCGGCCTGGAGGTTCTCACCGTTGCTGACGAACCGGACGTAGACCGTGTCCGGGTAGTCGGCGCCGAGGTTCGGCGAGTTGGACGCACCGACCTCGTTCGGCTGGGCGTTCTCCTCACGGATGAACTGGAAGATCCTGGTCGCCGGGTCCGCGGACTGCGAGCGGCCCTGGAGCACCATCTTCGCGTAGTTGTCCTGGTCCTCCCAGATCACCAGACCGGCCTGCTGGTACTGCTGGCGCGCCGGCAGCGTGAGCTTGGCCGTGGCCGTGAACGGCCCGTCCGGCAGGTCCTGGAGCACCAGGTTCGGCACCGCGGTGTTGCCGGTGCCGTAGAAGTCGGTCGCCGTCGTCGGGATGACGAGCTTGCCGTCCCGCACGACCAGGTTCTGGTCGCGGTTGAGCACCGACCAGCGGTTCTCGTCGAGGTCCGTGCCGAGGAAGTCGTCCGAGCGGCCCGAGAAGCACATCCCCGGCCCGGTCTCCGGCGCCTTCACCGTCACGGTCGTGTACTCGACCGAGTACGCACCGCGCTCGTCGGAGGCCCGCACCTGGAGCCGGTACGTGCCCGGCTGGTCGTACGTGACCTCGAACGAGTCGGTCCCGTCGACGAACCCGTCACCGAGTCCCGCGTCCCACGCGAACGTGATCGCGTCGTCCTCGGGGTCGGAGGCGGTCGCCGTCGCGGTCACCGTCAGCGGGGCGGTGCCCGTCGTCGGGGTGACCTCGAAGGAGTCGATGGTCGGGCGCTCGTTGTCCGTGACGCCGCGGCCGTCGAACTCGAGCCAGTTGACGTTGGCCTGGCCGGACGTCAGGACGAAGTAGAGCGTCCCGGTACCCGAGGGCACGTCGGTCAGCTCGGTCGAGACGTTCGTGTAGACCTGCCAGTCACCGGTGCCGGGGACCTGGACGGACCCGATCTCCGGGCCGTCCGCGGCGTTCCAGCGGACGGAGATCGTGGCGTTGCTCGGCGACGCCGCGCGCAGCGCGATCGAGTCGACACCGTAGAGCGAGATCGGGTCGTAGGCCCACCAGTCACCCGGCTCGATGTAGCCGATGTTCTGGCCACCGCCGGCCGTGTCGCTCGTCGTCTCGCGCTGCACGCCCGGGTCGCCCGTGCTCGTGGAGTCCGCGAGGCGACCGGTGGAGGTGAAGAACTCCGCCTGGAGCAGCTTGGGCTGGAGCACCTGGAGGTCGTTCGCCGTGAGCGGGGCACCGGCGGCGCCACCGTCGTCCGTGTACGACGCCTCGATCACCCAGAAGATGTTCGACTCGATGCCGTGGCCCTCGTCGCGCGCCGTCTGGAAGACGCCCTCACAACCGCCGAGCACGTCCATCGGGTGCGCGTGCGAGTCGTGGCCGAGCGACGTCGAGAGCTCGACCTGGCTGCAGTCGACCTCACCGTCGGGGTCGTCGACGGAGATCTCGTAGCGGACCTGGTCACCCCACTGGAAGAACCCGCCGTTGTCGGGGAACGTGATGGAGATCGACGGCGCCTCGTTGCCGACGACGATCGTCACGTTCGCGACACCCGTCTGACCCTGGGCGTCCGTCGCCACGAGCTGGGCGACGTACGACCCGTTCTCGGTGTACGTGTGGACCGGGTTCGCCTCGGTCGACGGCTCGGAGCCGTCGCCGAACGTCCACTGCAGAGCCAGCTCGTCACCGGCCGGGTGGCGCGTGCCCTCCGAGGAGAACTGCACCGTGAGCGGCGCGTGGCCGCTCGTCACGTCGGCGCTCGCTCGTGCGATCGGCGTCGGGTTGCCCTTGACGTAGTTGACCTTGTAGATCCCGCTCGAGTCGTTGTCGCCGCCGAAGCCCGAGCCCCAGTCGACGACGTAGAGCGCGCCGTCGGGACCGAAGTCGAAGTCCATGGCACGGTCGAAACCGGCGCTCGGGTCGAAGATCTTCGGCAGGACGCGGTTGATGTCGACGATGTCGTCGCGCTTCTCGCCGTCGAGCTGGACCGAGTAGAGCTTGCCCTGGTTCCACTCGCCCAGGAACGCCTTGCCGTCCCAGTACTCGGGCCACTGGACGTCGGAGTCGAGCTCGGGGTCGTACTGGTAGACGGGGCCGCCCATGGGCGCGCCGCCGCCGCCGATCTCCGGGAACTCCGGGTTGCCGGCGTAGCTGTACCAGATCTCGGCCTCGATGGCCGGGGGCAGCTGGGTCAGACCCGTGTTGTTCGGGGACTGGTTGACCGGGCCCTCGGCGCAGTTGAACGCCGCGCCGGACTGCCCGGTCGCGAAGTTGTACTTGAGGTAGTCCGCGTTCGCGCCCGTGCAGTACGGCCACCCGTAGAAGCCGGGCTCGCTCACGACGTTCCACTCCACCGTGTTGCCCGGACCACGCGTCGGGCTCGCGCTGCCCGCGTCGGGACCGTAGTCACCCACGAGGATGTTGCCGGAGTAGGGGTCCACGCCGATGCGGAACGGGTTGCGGAAGCCCATCGCGAAGATCTCCGGGCGGGTCTTGCCCTCCGCGTCCGCCGCCTCGTCGAACATGTTGCCCTCGGGGATGGTGTACGTCCCGTCGTCCTCCGGGTGGATGCGCAGGACCTTGCCGCGCAGGTCGTTCGTGTTGGCCGACGAGCGCTGGGCGTCGTAGTCCTGGCGACCGGCGCGCTCGTCGTGCGGCGAGTAGCCGCCCGACTCGAACGGGTTGGTGTTGTCACCGGTCGCGAGGATCAGGTTGCCGTCCTCGTCGAAGACCATGTCACCGCCGGCGTGGCAGCACGTGTTGCGCTGCGTCGTGACGGTGAGGACCTTCTTCTCCGTGGCCTGGTCGATCGTGCCCGTGGCCGGGTCGAAGTCGAACCGGGAGATCCGGTTGTGCGGGCCGTCGGAGCCGACGTTCGCCGGAGCCCAGTAGGTGTAGACCCACCCGTTCTCCGAGAAGTTCGGGTCGAGCACGAGCCCGAGCAGACCGTCCTCGTTGGCGGTGGTCACCGGGAGGGTCGTCGCGGTGTGCGTCGTGTTGGTCGACGGGTCGATGACCTGCACGCGGCCGTCACGCTCGGCGTAGAACACCGTGCCGTCGTCGGCGACGTCCAGGACCATCGGGTTGCGCGTCTCCTCGTCGAGCGCGATCTGCTCGTAGCTCGCCGACTGGGTCGCCGAGCAGTCCGACGCCACGGCGCCCGCCGCCGTCTGGATGCCGCCCAGCAGGTGCTGGAGGAAGTCCGGGTCGGAGTACGACTCGTCGGTGTGCCCGCCACCCGTGTACCAGGAGCGGCCACCGTCGTAGACCTGGCACCACGCCGTCGGGTGCTCGGCGCCCATCGCGCCGCTGCCCGCGTTGTAGGTGGTCTCGTCGAGGCTCGCGAGCACGTGGACCGTGTCGCGCGGGTTGGTGCGGAAGTTGTACCACTCGTCGAACCGCTCCCACCGCGAGGGCAGGTGCGCCGTCGACTCGTGGACGTGGTCCTCGACCTTGACGGTCGCGGTCTGGTTCTGGGGGTGGGCGCTGAAGTACGCGCCGACCAGCCCGCCGTACCAGGGCCAGTCGTACTCGGTGTCGGACGCCGCGTGGATGCCCGCGTACCCGCCCCCGTTCTGGATGTAGCGCTCGAACGCGGCCTGCTGGTCGTCGTTGAGAACGTCGCCGGTCGTGGACAGCCACACGACGGCTTCGTACTGGGCGAGGTTCTCGTCCGTGAACGCTCCCGCGTCCTCGGTGGCGGTCACCGTGAAGTCGTTCTCTTCCCCGAGCTGCTGGATCGCCGCGATGCCCGCGGGGATCGACCCGTGGCGGAAGCCACCGGTCTTGCTGAAGACGAGCACGTCGAACGGGACGGCGTCAGCGGCCGTGACGACGGGCGCCGCTGCGACGCCCGTGGGCGTCGTCACGGCCGTCGCCGACGTCGCCGCCGCCGCCATGGTCAGGGGGAGAGCGACCGCTGTCGCGGCAGCTACCGCGACCGTCCGCCTCATGGCGAGCGATCCTCCTAGCACGTTTCTCACAAGGTCTCCTCGTCGAGATGGGGAATCAGTGCTGCGCTCCGCCGGGTGCCGCCATCGGCCGGCCGCCGTCCCGGAATTTTCGACCGACAATTTTGATTGCCCGTCGTACTAAATGCGCGCCATCGCTGCGCGTCCAGCCTCCTTTCCTCCGCGCCGGTTCCGGCCGGCCGTGCTGCGCTGCAACGGCCGACACCGTCGGGCCGGCGTCCGGGTCGACCCTCCGCCCCGCGGGCCGACCCGGACTCGATACTACGGCTGGACCCAGCCGCCCGACGCCGCGCTCCGCTCGACCGCGTCGAGCACGCGCTGCACCACGAGGCCGTCCGCGAAGGTCGGCGCCGGGTGCGTCCCGGCGGCGATCCCCTCGACGAGGTCGACCGCCTGGTGCGTGAACGCGTGCTCGTACCCGAGCCCGTGGCCCGCGGGCCACCAGTGCGCGACGTACGCGTGCTCCGGCTCCGTCACGACGATGCGTCGGAAGCCGGCGACGGCCGCCTCGTCCGCGGCGTCGAAGAAGTGCAGGACGTTCATGTCCTCGAAGTCGAACGCGACCGACCCCTTCGAGCCGTTGATCTCGAGGCGGATCGCGTTCTTGCGGCCGTAGGCGAAGCGTGTCGCCTCGAACGTCCCGATGCCCCCGCCGGACAGCCGGGCGAGGAAGACCGCCGCGTCGTCCACCGTGACGGGGCCGCGCTCGGTGCCGCCCTGGCCGGACAACCCGGCGAACTCCGTCGCGACCGGGCGCTCCTTGACGAAGGTCTCGAGGAGTCCCGAGACGCTCGTGATCTTCTCCCCGGTGATGAACTGCGCGAGGTCGATGACGTGGGCGCCGATGTCGCCGAGCGCCCCGCTCCCGGCCTTGCTCTTGTCCAGACGCCACGACAGCGGTGCGTTCTCGTCCGCGATCCAGTCCTGCAGGTACTGCGCGCGCACGTGCCGCACGGTCCCGATGCGCCCGTCGGCGACGAGCTGCCGCGCGAGCTGGATCGCCGGCACGCGGCGGTAGGTGAAGCCCACCATCGCGACCTGCCCGCGCTGTGCCGCGGCCTCGGCCGCCGCGACCATCTTCTCGGCCTCGGCGACCGTGTTGGCGAGCGGCTTCTCGCACAGCACGTGCTTGCCCGCCTCGAGCGCCGCGATCGCGATCTCGGCATGCGTGTCGCCGGGCGTGCACACGTCGACGAGGTCGACGTCGTCGCGGCCGACGAGCGCCTGCCAGCTCGTCTCGGTGGACTCCCAGCCGAGCCGCTCCGCGGCGGCGGCCAGCGCCTCCGGGTTGCGGCCGCCGAGGACCCGCATGCGCGGGACGAGGGGGAGGTCGAAGAACCGGGGGGCGGTCCGCCATGCCTGCGAGTGCGCTGCCCCCATGAACGAGTACCCGACCATGCCGACGCCGAGCTGAGCGCCGTCGTTTCCTGCCATGACGTTCCTTCCGTGCTTCTCACGGCGCACGCCCACGGTCCGGCCGGGGGTCACCCGGGCGGACCGTGGGCGTGGTCCGCGTTCTTCCTGCGAGGTGCGGGACCGGTCCGTCAGGACTGGAACGCCGTGGGCAGGTACTGGTCGACGTTGTCCTTGGTCACGACCGGCGCGTAGAGCTGGACGGTGCGCGGGACGCCGGACGAAGCGAGGTCGCTCATGTTCTTCTCGTGCGCGACGAGACGGGCGAGCTTGATGCCGTCCGCGGCCTGGGTCGACGGGTAGACGACGGTCGCCTGGAGGACCGAGTCGCCGGCCTGGATGTGCTCCATGACCTGCTTCGAGCCGGCGCCGCCGACCATGAAGAACTCGTCGCGGCCCGCGTTCTCGATCGCGGAGAGCACGCCGACGCCCTGGTCGTCGTCGTGGTTCCAGATGGCGTCGATCTGCGGCGCGGCCTGGAGCAGGTTGGCGGTCGCGGCCTCGCCGCCCTGGACGGTGAAGTCGGCGGCGACGCGGTTGTCGACGTCGAGGCCGCAGTCGGACAGCGCGTCCGCGAAGCCCTGGCTGCGGTCCTGCGTGAGGGGCAGCGAGTCGATGCCCGCGATCTCCGCGACGACGGCGTCGGGGTTGTCCCCGAGCTGCTCGCAGATGTACTGGCCGGCGCTCACGCCCATGCCGTAGTTGTCGCCGAGCACCGTGGTGCGCGCGGCGAACGGGCTGGAGAACTCGCGGTCGACGTTGATGACGGGGATCCCGGCCTCCATCGCCTTGGTCGCGACCTCGGTGAGCGCCGCGCCGTCGAACGGCAGGAGCACGATCGCGTCGACGCCGTCGTTGATGAAGCCCTCGATCTGGCTGATCTGGACGTTGACGTCGTTCGTGCCGTCGGCCACGCGGAGCTCGACGTCCTCGTACTCCGCGGCCTCGGCCTCGGCGGCGGTCGTGATGGCGCCCATCCAGCCGTGGTCGGCGGCGGGGGCCGAGAAGCCGATGACGATCGGGTCGCCGGGGGCGTCGTTGTCGGAGACGGCCTCGTTCGCGCTCCCGCCCCCGCCCCCGTCGCCGGTCTCCTCGGTGGTCGGGGTGTTCGACGTGCAGGCCGCGGCGACCAGGGCGATCGAGGCAGCCGAGACCGTCGCGAGCGTGATGCGACGGCGGAGGGTGGTACGTGCGGACATGGGATCTCCTTCGATGCTGTCCTGCTGGAGGAACTCTGCGGAACTGTGGGGGTGGGTGGTGCGAGGGACGACCGGGTGGTCCGACCGGCTAGGTCGTTCGTCGGGAGAGGCGCTGCTGGAGCAGGACCGCGCCGACGATGATCGCGCCCTTGGCGATCTGCTGGACCGAGCTGTCGATGTTGTTGATGATGAAGACGTTCGTGAGCGTCGTGAAGATCAGCACGCCCAGGACCGTGCCGACGATCGTGCCGCGACCACCCGCGAGGAGGGTGCCGCCGACGACGACCGCGGCGATGGTGTCGAGCTCGAGGAGCAGGCCGTTGGTCGAGGAGCCGGCGCTCGTGCGGGCGAGGATCATGACGCCGGCGATGCCGGCGGTGAGCCCGGACAGCGCGTAGACGTAGACGAGGTGGCGCTTGACCTTGATGCCCGCGAGGCGGGCGGCCTCGGCGTTGCCGCCGACGGCGACCGTCCGGCGGCCGAACGTCGTGCGGTTGAAGAGGAACCAGCCGAGCACGGCGACGAGCGCGAAGATCCACACGATCTTCGGGACGCCGAGGAGGTTGCCCCGGAAGACGTCGTTGAACGCGTCGACCTGGACGATCTGCGTGCGCTTCTGCGCGATGAGCTCGGCGAGGCCGCGTGCCGCGACGAGCATCGCGAGCGTCGCGATGAACGCCACGACCCTTCCGTAGGCGATGATCACGCCGTTGAGGAGCCCGGCACCGATACCGACCGCGAGGGCGCAGATGACCATGACGACCCACCCGTACGACTGGGTAGCGAGCGTGGTCGCCCAGACGGAGGCGAGGCCGAGCACGGAGCCGACCGAGAGGTCGATGCCCCCCGTCGTGATGACGAACGTCATCCCGATGGCCACGACGCCCGTGACCGACCCGAGGCTGAGGATGGTCATGAGGTTGCTGACGCTCAGGAACCGCTCGCCACCCGTCGCGAAGCCCACGACGCACAGGAGCAGGAGCGCGACGACGAGGCCGATGTTCCGACCCGCCGCCCCGGACAGGAACCCGGTCCGTCGGCGTTCGCCCGCCGCCTTCTCGACCCGGGCCGACTCGTCGGCGTCCGGCTTCTTCGTCGGCATCGAGGCCGACACCTGCTGCTCGCTCACGCGACACTTCCTTCCATGACCATGTCGAGCACCTGGTGCTCGTCGATGGAGCTCGAGGGCCCCTCGTGGACGACGCGACCCTCGGAGACGACGAGGACGCGGTCGGCGAGGCCGAGGACTTCGGGGATCTCGCTGGACACGACGACGACGGCGGCGCCCTCGTCGGCGAGCCTGCGGATGAGGGCGTAGATCTCGGCGCGCGCGCCGACGTCGACGCCGCGCGTCGGCTCGTCGAGGAGCAGGACGCGGCAGCCGTGGACGAGCCAGCGGGCGAGCATCGCCTTCTGCTGGTTGCCGCCCGAGAGCGTGCGGATCGCGCGGTCGACGCCGGCGGGACGCAGCTCGAGCGAGTCGGCCTGCTCCTTGGCCGCCTTGCGCTCGGCCCCCTCGTCGAGGAGGCCACCGCGCGCGAAGCGTGCGAACGTCGAGAGGGTGACGTTACGGTAGACGGGCTCGTCGAGGAGCAGGCCCTGGCTCTTGCGCTCCTCGGGTGCGAGCCCGATCCCCGCGTCCACCGCGGCGGCGACCGAGCCGACCCGCAGGCGCTTGGAGTCGACGGTCACCGTGCCCGCGGTCGCACGACGTGCGCCGTAGATCGTCTCGATGATCTCGGAGCGGCCGGCGCCGACCAGGCCGGCGAGACCGACGATCTCCCCGGCCCGCACCTGGAGCGACACGTCCTCGAACACCCCGCGCAGGGCGAGGCCCTCGACGTCGAGCACGACCGGGGCGTCCTCGGCAGGGCCGTCGGTCTCCGGGAACACGTACTCGACCGATCGCCCGGTCATGAGGGTGATGAGCTTGGCCGTCGGCGTCTCGGAGACGGGGAGGTTCTGCGCGACGGTCCGGCCGTCCTTGAGGACGGTGATGCGGTCGCCGATCTCGCGGATCTCCTCGAGCCGGTGGGAGATGTAGACGACGGCGACTCCCGCCTTCGTCAGCTCCTTGACCACACGGAAGAGGTTGCCCACCTCCTCGGAGTCGAGGACCGCCGACGGCTCGTCCATGATGATGACGCGCGCGTCGTGCGACAGCGCCCGCGCCATGGAGACGATCTGCTTGCCCGCGGCCGAGAGGTGCTCGACCTCCTTGGTCGGCGAGATCTCCGAGTGCCCGAGCCGCTTGAGCAGCTCGCGCGTCTTGCGCACCGCCTCGCGGCGCTGGGAGAACCCGAGCGTCGCGAGCTCGTGCCCGAGGTAGACGTTCTCCGCGACGGTCAGGCCGTCGACGACGTCGAGCTCCTGGTACATCGTCGCGACGCCGTGCCGCAGCGCGGCGACGGGGTCGGAGATCGTGATGGGCTCGCCGTCGAGGAGGATCTGGCCCTCGGTGGGCTGGTGGGCACCGGCGAGCACCTTGATGAGGGTGGACTTGCCGGCGCCGTTCTGCCCGAGGAGGCAGTGGACCTCGCCCGGGAGGATCTCGAGATCGACGCCGTCGAGCGCTCGAGCCCCGGGGAAGACCTTGACGATGCCCTGCATCTGCAGGAGCGGCTGGGGAGGGTCTGCGGTGACCATGCGGTGAACCTAGCGGACCTTTTGACGACGGTCAATCATAAGGTCTCGGTCTTTTGCCGCCGTTACAACTTCGTTACCAGCAAAAGTGAGCAGCCCTCGAACGACCGGTGGGAACGCTCCCCACGGCTGCCGGGCCCGCGGCGCAGCACGGATCGGAGTCGTGTCGTGACGGGGCGGTGACGAGCCACGACGGGCGGAAGTCGGCCTGCGGTCGGGTCTGCACGAGACGATGAGGGGCGGTGTCCGCCCGGACGAGAGGCCCTTCCTCGGACCTCCACACCTTCCGACGACGTCCATGTCGCCTTGGGAGGGGACAGTAGGGTACCTTTTGGCGATCGTCAAGCAAAAGCCGATGACTCGTCCGGCATGTACGGACGACCGACGAGAGGCTCCGTGATTCACTGTGCCCATGGAGGAACTGCTGAAGTTCGCGCCGCGCCCGACCGGCGCCGGCGACATGTTCCAGCTGCTCCGGGACGGTCAGCCGCGCACGCGCGCGGACCTCGCAGCGATCACGGGGCAGGCGCGATCCACCATCGCCGCCCGGATCGACCTCCTCATGTCGGCGGGCCTCATCGCCCCCGCGGGAGAGGCGAGCTCGACGGGCGGTCGACCGCCCGTGACCTTCGCCTTCAGCCCTGAGGCACGCATCGTGCTCGCCGTCGACCTCGGCGCCACGCACGCACGCCTCGCCGTGACCGACCTCGCGTCCAACGTGCTCGCGGAGACCGACGCTGCGCTCGCGATCGCGGACGGCCCGGAGGTCGTGCTGTCGTGGGTCGCGGACACGGGCGAGAAGCTCGTCGCGACGACCGGGCGCAGCATCGACGACCTCGTGAGCGTCGGCGTCGGCCTGCCCGGGCCGGTCGAGCACTCGACCGGCCGCCCCATCAACCCGCCGATCATGCCCGCGTGGGACGACGTCGACGTCCCCGGCATCCTGCAGAAGCGGTTCAACGCGTCCGTCCTGGTCGACAACGACGTGAACATCATGGCGCTCGGCGAGCACCGGACCGCCTGGCCGGCCGTCACCGACATGCTGTTCGTCAAGGTGGCCACGGGCATCGGCTCCGGCATCATCGCCGACGGCGAGCTGCGCCGCGGCGCGCAGGGCGCCGCCGGCGACATCGGACACGTCGCCGTCCCGAGCGCGGCCGACGTCCCCTGCCGCTGCGGGAACGTCGGGTGCCTCGAGGCGGTCGCGAGCGGGCAGGCCGTCGCCGCCGCGCTCGCCGCCGCGGGCCTCGACGCGACGAACAGCGCCGACGTCGTCGCGCTCGTGCGCGGCGGCGACCTCGCCGCGAGCCAGGCCGTGCGCCAGGCCGGACGCGACATCGGCTCGGTGCTCGCGGCGTGCGTGAGCCTGCTCAACCCCTCGCTCATCGTCATCGGCGGCATCGTGGCCGAGGCGGGCGAGCACCTCATCGCGGGTATCCGCGAGATCGTGTACCAGCGGTCGCTCCCCCTCGCGACGCAGCACCTGCGCATCGTCACCTCGCAGGCCCGCGGCCAGGCCGGCGTGCTCGGTGCGAGCGCCATGGCCGTGGATCACGTACTCTCGCCCGCAGCGATCGACGCGCTCATCGCCTGAGCGCGGTCGCCGGGGGCCGCTGCCCGCGACACGCGGGCGTGACGAGTGTGACGAGGCACGAGGAGGAGTCATGACCGAGCGGGACCGTCGAGCGCTCGTGGTCCGGGGTGGTTGGCCTGGGCACGCACCCGAGGAGGCGGCGGAGCTGTTCGTCCCCTTTCTCGAGGCGTCCGGCTACGACGTGACGCTCGAGGGATCGCTCGAGTCGTACGCCGACGAGGACTTCATGGCGAGCATGGACCTCGTCGTGCAGTGCTGGACGATGGGCGAGATCCTCCCGGACGAGATGCGCGGGCTCCGCAACGCCGTCGCGAACGGCACCGGGTTCGCCGGCTGGCACGGCGGGATCGTGGACTCGTTCCGGCTCGCGACCGACTACCTGCAGATGGTGGGCGGGCAGTTCGCGGCCCACGCGCACGACCTCATCGACCACACGATCGAGATCGCCCCCGAGCACGCGGACCACCCCATCGTCGCGGGCATCAGCTCCATCGCGCTGCACTCCGAGCAGTACTGGGTGCTCGCCGACTCGTACAACGAGGTCCTCGCGACGACGACGATCGTCCCGCGCGACGGCGATCCCTGGCACGAGCCCGTCGTCTCCCCCGCCGTCTGGACGCGCCGTTGGGGCGCGGGCCGCATCTTCGTGTGCGCGGCAGGTCACCAGCTCGCCGACCTCGAGGTCCCGCCCGTCCGCACGATCGTCGAGCGCGGCATCCTCTGGGCGAGCCGCTGACCCCCTGCTCGCCGCCCGCCGCGTTCCCTGCACTCGGCGCGTGACCTCGTTCCACGACCTCCTCGCCTGTCCCGTCACGCCGCTCACCGCCGCCGACACGCCGGACCTCGACGCGCTCGCCGCCCTCGTGGACGGCGCGGCGCGCGCGGGGGTCGACGGCGTCGTCGTGCTCGCGTCGTCGGATGCCGGGGTGACGTGCGCGCCGCGGCCGGCGAGTCGGGGTGGGGTGCGGCGCGACGGCTGGCCGGTGACGTGCTCGGCGCGCACCGCGACCTCGTCGAGCGCCACCGGTGGCCGCCCGTCGGGTAGGGATCTCCCACGTGCGCGCCGAGCCGCGGCTCGTCGCGCGGGTCAGCCGTCCGCGCCCGCCGGCTCCTCACCGGACGCGTCACCGGTGCGCACGCGGTCGACCACGGCGTCCGGGCCGCCGGCGAGCAGTGCGACGAAGCCCTCCTCGTCGAGGATCGGCAGGCCGAGCTCGCGAGCCTTGGTCTCCTTCGAGCCCGCGTTCGCGCCGACGACCACGTAGTCCGTCTTCTTCGACACCGAGCCCGACGCCTTGCCGCCCGCCGCGATCACGGCCTCCTTGGCGCCGTCGCGGCTGAAGCCCTCGAGCGATCCCGTGACGACGACCGTCAGCCCGGCGAGCGGGCCGGTGGGCTCCTGGCGCGCACCGGGTCCCGGGTGGCCCGGGATGTCGAACCGCACGCCCGCGGCGCGCCAGCGGTCGACGATCTCGACGTGCCAGTCGACCGTGAACCACTCGACGACCTGGTCCGCGATCACCGGGCCCACGCCCTCGACCGCAGCGAGCTCGTCGCGGGACGCCGCGCGGATCGCGTCGAGAGAGCCGAACCAGTCCGCGAGGGCGCGCGCCGCGACCGGGCCGACGTGCCGGATGTTGAGGCTCACGAGGATCCGCCACAGGTCCTTCGTCTTGGCCAGCTCGAGCTCCTCGACCAGCTTCGTCGCGTTCGTCGACGCCTCGAACAGCGGCTCTCCCGCCTCGATCGCCTCGCGCTCCGCCGCCTTGGAGAGCTTGCGCTTCTTGCGGAACGGCCACACGGACTTGACCGTCGCGGTCGAGCCGTCGGGCATCGTGATCTCGGCGGGTTCGCCGGTGCCGTCGTACTCGCGCGGGAGGCCCGTCTCGGAGTCGCGCACGACGACCCGGATCGGCACGAGCTGGTCGACGCTCAGCTCGAACAGCCCGGCCTCCGTGCGCAGCGGCGGCTCGGCGGGCTCGAGGGGCTGCGTGAGCGCCGCCGCCGTCACCTCGCCGAGCACCTCGACGTCGAGTCCCCCGCGCGAGCCGATGTGCTCGACCCGGCCACGCACCTGGGCGGGGCACGACTCGGCGTTGGGGCAGCGCAGGTCGACGTCGCCCTCCTTCATGGGGCGCAGCGGCGTGCCGCACTCCGGGCAGTCCGCCGGCATGACGAAGTCCTCGCGCGGGTAGCCGTCGTCCGCGAGCGCCGCGACCGGGCCCAGGATCTCGGGGATGACGTCGCCCGCCTTGCGCAGCACGACCATGTCGCCGATGCGCACGCCCTTCGCCCGGACCACGTCCTGGTTGTGCAGGGTCGCCTGGCGCACCGTGCTGCCCGCGACCTTGACCGGCTCCATGACGGCGTACGGGGTCGCGCGGCCCGTGCGGCCCACGCCGACCTGGATCGCGAGCAGCCGCGTGTTGACCTCCTCCGGCGGGTACTTGTAGGCGATGGCCCACCGGGGCGCGCGGCTCGTGGCACCGAGCCGCCGCTGGAGCGCGAGCTCGTCGACCTTGACGACGATCCCGTCGAGCTCGTGCTCGATGTCGTGGCGGTGCTCGCCGAAGTAGGCGATGCGCTCCATCACCTCGTCGAGGCCGCTCACCACCCGGTTGTGGGGCGAGACGGGCACGCCCCACTGCTCGAACAGGTCGTACGCGTCGGACTGCCTGGCGAGCTCGGCGTGCTCGCCCGCCTCCCACTGGAGCGCGCCGACGCCGTGCGCGTACATGCGCAGGTTGCGGCTCGCGGTGACGGCGGGGTCCTTCTGCCGCAGCGACCCGGCCGCCGTGTTGCGCGGGTTCGCGTACGGCGCCTGGCCTGCGGCGACGAGCTTCTCGTTGAGCGCGGCGAAGTCCGCGACGCCCATGAAGACCTCGCCGCGGATCTCGATGACGTCAGGGTGGGTCGCCGGGTCACCGCCGAGGCGCTGCGGGATGCTCTCGATCGTCCGCACGTTCGCGGACACGTCCTCGCCCGTGCGCCCGTCGCCGCGCGTGGCCGCCCGGACGAGCCGGCCCTTCTCGTAGAGCAGGGCGATGGCGAGGCCGTCGATCTTCACCTCGCACAGGTAGTCCACCTCGGCGTCGGCGGCCACGCCGAGGTCGCGGTGCACGCGCGCCGCCCACGCCGCGAGGTCCTCCTCGCTGAACGCGTTGTCGAGCGACAGCATCGGCTCGAGGTGCTGGACCGTCGCGAAGCCCGCCGCGGCCCGGCCCCCGACCCGCTGCGTCGGCGACTCGGGCGACTGGAGGGCGGGGTGCGCCGCCTCGAGCGCCTGGAGCTCGTGCATGCGGGCGTCGTACTCGGCGTCCGAGGAGACCGGCTGGTCCTCCTCGTAGTACGCGCGCTGGTCGGCCTCGACCTGGGAGACGAGCTCGGCCCAGCGCCGCTGCGCGGCGGCCTCGTCGAGCTCGGCGGCGGACGTGGCCGCGGGGACCTCCTCGTCCGTCACGGTCGGGGTGGTCGGGGCGGCCGTCGCGGGGGTGCTCTCGCTCACCCGCACATCATCGCGCGGACCGCCGACATCCGCCGCCCTCCCCGGCGGGCGCGCCCAGCACGGGGTCGCCTCGCTCAGGGCCGACGCCGGTGCGCGAGGTGGGAGGCGAGGCGCTCGACGGCGCCCGCGAGGTCGTCGGGCTCGACCACGCGCACGGGGGTGGTGAGAGCCAGGCGGGCGACCGTCAGGGCCAGCCGCCCGACGTCCTCACCACGGATCTGGACCGTCACGGCCCCCGACGCGGCGTCGACCACCTCGTGGTCCACCCACCGCAGCACCTCGGGCTCGGTGCCCAGGACGAGGGTGGCGACGCGCTCCCGCGGGACCGCGCCGACGGCGTGGGCGACGAACGAGGCCGCGCCACCGCGGGGGATCTCGCGGGGCGTGAAGCGTCCCCCGGTCGCCTGCGGACGTGCGACCCGGTCGAGCCGGAACGTCCGCCAGTCGTCGCGGTCCCGGTCCCACGCGACGAGGTACCAGCGGCGGTCGGCGGGGACGAGCCGGTGCGGCTCGACCAGCCGTCGGGTGGGGCTGCCGTCGCCGGCGCGGTACGGGAAGCGGACGAGCTCGTGGTCGCGGCACGCCGCCGCGAGCACGCTGAGCGCCCCGGGGTCGACCACGTCGTCGCCGGGCGGCGACGGCACGGGCGTGATGCTGCCGTGCAACGCTGCCACCCGCCGGCGGAGCCGGTGCGGCAGCAGGCTCTCGACCTTGGCGAGGGCCCGCAGCGACGTCTCCTCCATGCCCTCGACGGCGGCGACCGCGGCACAGCCGAGACCGACCGCGAGCGCGACGGCCTCGTCGTCGTCGACCACGAGGGGTGGCAGGTGCGCGCCGGACTCGAGACGGTAGCCCCCGTACCTGCCCGAGGTGGCCGCGACGGGATAGCCGAGACCCCGGAGGCGGCCGACGTCGCGGCGCACGGTCCGCTCGGTCACGTCGAGCCTCCGGGCGAGCTCCGCGCCGGGCCAGAACCGGTGGGTCTGGAGCAGCGAGAGCAGCGCGAGCGCGCGGCCGGTGGGATCCGTCGACATGGTCACAGCCTCCCGCGCACCACGGACATCCCCTGTCCGCGATGGTCCGTACGGTCGCACCGATCGATCGCCGCACCACGCGCATCGGCACGTCACCGGAAGGACCGCACCGTGTCACACGCCATCGACTTTCCCGAACCGACCATGGTCGCCGTCAACGGCATCGAGCTCGAGGTCTTCGAGGCGGGGCAGCAGAACGCCGGCCGGCCCGTCGTCCTCTGCCACGGCTGGCCGGAGCTGGCGTTCTCGTGGCGCCACCAGATGGCGGCGCTCGCGGCCGCCGGCCATCACGTCATCGCCCCCAACCAGCGGGGCTTCGGCAGGTCGTCCCGCCCCGCCGAGGTCACCGACTACGACGTCGTGCACCTGACCGGCGACCTCGTCGGCCTCCTGGACCACTACGGGTACGAGGACGCGACGTTCGTGGGCCACGACTGGGGCGCGAACGTGGTGTGGAGCGCCGCGGTGCTGCACCCGACCCGCGTGAACACGGTGGTCGCGCTCAGCGTGCCGTACATGGAGCGCGGCGACGTGCCGCCCCTCGCGTTCATCGAGGCGGTCGTCGGCAGCGACTCGTACTTCGTCCACTTCAACCGTCAGCCGGGCGTGGCGGACGCCGTGTTCGACGCGAACGTCCACCGGTTCCTGCGCAACCTGTACCGCACGAGCGAGCCCGCGGCCGAGCCGGAGGCGGGCACGTGGCTCCTCGACCTCGCCCACGCGGAGACCCCGCGCGGGGAGCCGGTGATGAGCGACGCCGAGCTGGCGGTGTTCGTCGACGCGTTCGAGGCGTCGGGGTTCACCCCGAGCGTGAACTGGTACCGCAACGTGGACCGCAACTGGGAGCTGATGAGGGAGGTCGACCCGATCGTCCGCCAGCGCGCGCTGATGGTCTACGGCGCGCGGGACACGGTCATGAGGGCCCCGAACCTCGAGGCGTTCGTCCCGCGCGTCGAGGTCGTGGAGCTGGACTGCGGCCACTGGATCCAGCAGGAGCTGCCGCAGGAGACCACCCGCCTTCTCCTCGACTGGCTCCGGCGGCAGGGGTCCACGGAGGGGTCGTGACCCCGGCCGCCGGGCGATCACTCCCAGCCGTGGGACGCGTCCTCGTGCATCGGCGGGCACGTGCCGCCGGGCTCGGTCGCGGCCTCGAAGTGCCACAGCTCGTTCGCGTACGTGCGGCACAGGCCGAACTCCGCGCCGTGCTGCTCGAGCCACAGCGCGCCGTCCGTCGGCCCGACGTCGATCGCGAGGCCCGCGACGTGCTCGGACGACTCGGGCGGGAGCACCCACCGGTGCGCCTCCTCCGCCGACCCGTAGCGCTCCAGCGCCGCGTCGACGAGCTCCTGCTGCTCGGCGGCGGTGCGCCACCCGGACGTGAGGGTGAGCTCGACCCCGTCGGCGTCCGCCGCGGCGCGCGCCGCGTCGAAGCGCCGCTCGAGCTCCGGGTCGAGCCCGGTCGCGGTCTGCGGGCGCGGCGTGGGCGACGGGTCGGCGACGGCGCCGCCGTCGCGCGTCGTCACGGTGAGGTACGTGAGCGCCCCCACGGCGCCGAGCCCTCCGACGACGAGGATCCCGACCACGGCGCGGGCGACGCGTCGGGGTCCGGGACGACCCGGGACGTGGCGGGCGGGGCGGACGGGGCGCAAGGGTGTCGTGGTCATGCGTCGAGGCTCGCCCGCGGCGCCACGTCGTCGCCTCGGCCCGACGGCGACTCCTGGCCCCCGCCGTCCGGCGCACGGGCGCGCCGCGAGGTCCGCCCCCGGCCCGACGCCGTTCCGCCCCAGGGCGGAGGACCGGTGGCGCGCCCTCCCACCCTGGGCGGTGCCGCGCGGACCGGGCCCCGGCTACCGTGGACGGGTGCCCTCGTTCTCCCGGCTGCCCGCGTGGGCGCAGGACCTCACGACCGCGCTCGCCGCGGGACTCGTGTGGTTCGCGACCATCACGGTGATGGAGAGCGGCGACTACTGGTATCCCCGCCACCCCGAGTCGTACCGCGTGGCGGGGCTGTGGATCGTCCTGACCCTCGCCCTGCGCCGGGTCGTGCCGGGGCCGCTCTTCTGGGCGACGGCGATGCTCTACCCCCTGGCCCTGCCGTGGACCATGCAGACGCCGTTCGAGCTCCTGCCGCTCCTGGTCGCGGGGTTCGCCGCGACCCGCTCGGGCGCCGTCCCGTGGGCGCTCGCCGGCCTCGCGGGAGGTCTCTCGGCGTTCGCGACGCAGCTCGCGGAGCGCCCGCACCTGACGTTCCCCCCGGCGCCCTTCTTCCCGCAGTGGGTCGGGCTCGCCCGGTCGCCGTCGGACGTGCTCCTCGCTCTCGCGCTCGTCCTGGGCGCGGTCGCGGCGGGCTACTTCTTCCGCCGCCTCGCGCTGACGTCCGAGCGGCTGCGCGAGCGCAACGCCGAGCTCCAGGCGCTCCAGGCCGAGCTCGCCGAGCGCGCGGTGCTCGCCGAGCGCACGCGGATCGCGCGCGAGCTGCACGACGTCGTCGCGCACCACATGTCCGCGATCGTCGTGCGGGCGCAGGCCGCGGACCGCGTCGCGGCGAACCGGCCCGAGGCTCCCGCCGAGGCCGTGCGCTGGATCAGCGACGAGGGCAAGCAGGCGCTCACCGCGATGCGCTCGGTCGTGCAGGTGCTGCGCCGCGGCGCCGAGGACGACGGCGGGACGGCGGCCCTCGCCCCGACGCCCGACGGCGCCCGCGCGCCCGACGAGCTCCGCGCTGCCGCTCGCCGCCTGCGCGACGCAGGCCGCGACGTCGACCTCACGATCCCCCGCCCCTGGCCGACGACGAGCGCCGAGTCCGGCCTCGCCGTCGTCCGCATCGCCCAGGAGGCCCTGACCAACGTGCTGCTCCACTCGCTCGCCTGCGACGTCACCGTGACGCTGACCGACGACGCGCCCGACCTGCGCCTGCGTGTCCACGACCCGGGCCCTCCCCTGCCGAGCACCGAGGGGCGCCAGGGGCACGGACTGACCTCCATGCGCGAGCGCGCGCTCGCCGCCGGGGGCGAGCTGTCCGCCGGGCCGGACGGGCGCGGCGGCTGGACCGTCGAGGCGCGCATCCCCCGGGAGGGGGCGTGAGCACGACGCAGCCCGCCACGACCGGGGACGACCACGCGCTCGGGCCGGTGCGCGTCGTCGTCGTGGACGACCAGTCGACGATCCGGCTCGGTCTGCGCATGATCCTCGACAACGAGCCGGACGTCACGGTGGTCGGCGAGGCCGGGGACGGCGAGACCGCGGTGGCGATGGCGCGCGCGCTGCGTCCCGACGTCGTGCTCATGGACGTGCGCATGCCGCGTCTCGACGGCATCGAGGCGACCGCGCGCCTCGTCGCCGATCCCGAGCTCGCGGACGTGCGCACGCTCGTCCTGACGACCTTCGACGACGACGAGTACGTGTACGGCGCGCTGCGCGCCGGGGCGGCCGGGTTCCTCCTCAAGGACGCGGACCCGCAGACGCTCGTCGACGCCGTGCACCGCGTCCGCGCGGGCGACTCGCTGCTGGACCCGGCCGTCACCGGGCGCATCATCTCGACGTACGTCGAGCTCGCACGGACGGCGCCGCTCGGGCCGGAGGCCGCCGCGACCGGCGCGCCCGTGACCGGGCTGGACGCCGCGACACCCCGCGAGCGCGAGGTGCTGCTCGCCGTCGCGCGCGGGCTGTCGAACCGCGAGATCGGCGCGGAGCTGCACCTCAGCGAGGCGACCGTGAAGAGCCACGTGCGCTCGCTGCTCACCAAGGTCGGGCTGACCAACCGCGTGCAGCTCGTCATCCTCGCGTACGAGGCCGGGCTCGTACGCCCGGGGACGCGCGACTGACGCCGCCGGGACGCACGAGGGACGCACGGAGGGACGCACGGAGCCCGACGGCGGAAGGGGACTCGCGCCGTCGGGCTCCGGGTTCTCGTGGGGTCGGTCCCTTCGCCGGTCGCGTCAGCCGGCCGCCACGGTCTCGGCGGGCGGGGTCGCCGCCTGCCCGTCCTCGGCACCTGCGACCTCGTGGGCCGCGAGGCGCTCCGCGCGCACGGCCTCGCGGCTGCTGCCGCGGTAGGCCGCGACGAGGATGTCGCGCATGTCCTCCAGGACCGGCATCCGCGGGTTCGCGGGTGCGCACTGGTCCTCGAACGACCGGAGCGCGAGGTCGTCGAGACGGCTCAGGAACGCCCGCTCGTCGACTCCCTGCGCGGCGAACGTGGGCTCGATGCCCACCCTCGCGCGCAGCTCCTCGACCGCCGTCGCGTACGACTCGACTCCCTCCTCGGGGGTGGAGGCCGGCAGGCCGAGGTGCTTCGCGATCTCCTGGAACCGCTCCGGGGCCACGTAGCGCTCGTACTTGGGCCAGCTCGTGAGCTTCGTGGGCACCTGCCCGTTGTAGCGGATCACGTGCGGCAGGAGCACCGCGTTGGTGCGCCCGTGCACGAGGTGGAACGTCGACCCCACGGTGTGCGCCATGGCGTGGACGATGCCGAGCATCGCCGAGCCGAACGCCATGCCCGCGATGGTCGCCGCGTTGTGCATCGTCGAGCGCGCCTTCGGGTCGCCCCGTGTCACCGAGGCCTCGAGGTTCTCGAAGACCAGCTTGATCGCCTGCAGGCACAGCCCGTCGGTGAAGTCGTTCGCGTAGACGGAGACGAACGCCTCGGTCGCGTGCGTGAGGGCGTCGAAGCCGGAGTCGGCCGCGAGCCTGGCCGGCATGGTCTCCGTGAGCACGGGGTCGACGATGGCGACGGTCGGAGTGAGCGCGTAGTCCGCGAGCGGGTACTTGAAGCCCGTCTCCGGGTCGGTGATGACCGCGAACGGCGTCACCTCCGCGCCGGTGCCCGACGACGTCGGGATGCACACGAGCTTCGCCCTGCCCCCGAGCTCCGGGAACTTGTACGCGCGCTTGCGCACGTCGAAGAACTTCTCCCGCATGTCGGAGAACTCGATCTCCGGGTGCTCGTACCGCAGCCACATGACCTTGGCGGCGTCCATCGGCGAGCCGCCGCCGATCGCGATGATCGTGTCGGGCTCGAAGTCGCGCATCGACTCGGCGCCGCGGTCGACCGTGCCGACGCTCGGCTCCGGCTCGACCCCGTCGATAATCTGGATCGCGACCTTCTCCTCGCGGCGGGCGAGGACGTCGAGCACGCGGTCGACGACGCCGATGCGGCTCATCACCTTGTCGGTGACGATCGTGACGCGGTGCACGTCGCGCATCTGCGCGAGGTACTGGATCGAGTTCGGCTCGAAGTACGTCTTGGCGGGCACCTTGAACCACTGCATGTTGTTGTTGCGCCGCCCGATCCGCTTGACGTTGATGAGGTTGACCGCCGAGACGTTGTTCGACACCGAGTTCGCGCCGTAGCTGCCGCACCCGAGCGTGAGCGACGGGAGCAGCGCGTTGTAGATGTCGCCGATGCCGCCGAGCGACGTCGGGCTGTTCCACAGCACGCGCACGGCCTTGACGCGCGACCCGTAGCGCTCGACGAGCGCCTCGTCGGACGTGTGGATCGCGGCCGAGTGGCCCAGGCCGTCGAGCTCGACCATGCGCTCCGCGAGGCGGACGCCGTGCTCGGTGTCCCGCGCGCGCAGCACCGCGAGGACGGGCGTGAGCTTCTCGCGGCTCAGCGGCTCCTGCGGGCCGACGTCGTCGATCTCCGCGAGGATGATCGACGTGTCGTCGGGAACCTCGAAGCCGGCCTCGCGCGCGATCCACACGGGCGACTTGCCGACGACCTTCGGATTGAGCCTCGCGCCGGCGCAGTTCGTCCCGCTCGCCTCGACCCCGAAGATCAGCCGCTCGAGCATCGCCTTCTCGGCGGGCGTCGCGCGGTAGGCGTGCAGACGGGCCAGCTCGCGCATCGCGTCGTCGTAGATCACGTCGTCGAGGATGAGCGCCTGCTCCGACGCGCAGACCATACCGTTGTCGAACGCCTTGGACATGACGACGTCGTTGATCGCGCGGCCGAGGTCGGCGCTCCTCTCGACGTAGGCCGGGACGTTGCCCGCGCCGACGCCGAGCGCCGGCTTGCCTGCCGAGTAGGCCGCGCGGACCATGCCGTTGCCGCCCGTCGCGAGGATGAGCGCCACGCCCGGGTGGTGCATGAGCGTGCTGGTCGCCTCGATCGAGGGGTGCTCGACCCACTGGATGCAGTCGTCGGGCGCGCCCGCCGCCACCGCGGCGTCGCGCACGATGCGGGCCGCCTCGACCGACGAGCGCTGCGCGCTCGGGTGGAACGCGAACACGACGGGGTTGCGCGTCTTGAGCGCGATGAGCGACTTGAAGATCGTGGTCGACGTCGGGTTGGTCACCGGCGTCACGGCGCACACCACGCCCACGGGCTCGGCGATCTCCACGACGCCCGTGAGCTCGTCGCGACCGATGATGCCGACCGTCCTGAGGTTCGCCATCGAGTTGGGCACGTGCTCGCACGCGAAGATGTTCTTGGTCGCCTTGTCCTCGAACACGCCGCGCCCGGTCTCCGCGACGGCCATCTGCGCGAGGTGGCCGTGCTGGTGCAGGCCGGCGACGGACGCCTTGAGGACGATGCGGTCGACGTCCTCCTGCGTCAGGCTCATGTACTGGTCGAGCGCCTTGCGGGCTCGCTCGACGAGGACGTCGATCTCCTGCGTCGTGCGGGTGTCCTCGGTACGGGTCTCGACCTTCGTGGCGGCGCTCCTCGCGCTCATGCGTCCCCTCCGGTGCCCGGTCGGGCCGGGCGTCGGCCGCGGGTGCTGCCGGGACCGGATTGCCCCGGCTCCTTCAGCGGTCTCTACTTGTGAAGGTTTTCACAAGTCGCGGGGTGGGACAAGGCCCGGAGACCGTTCGAGGTCCAAGGTCCCTGCCCCCCGGTGACCTCCGCACCACCGCCCGCCCCGCCGTAGGGTGGGGGACCATGACCGCCGAGCAGACGACCAGCCCTGCGCCCGCGCCCCAGAACCCCGCCGGGACCGCGCTCCCCGACGACGGCGCACCCCACGACCCGTACCTCTGGCTCGAGTCCGTCGACGGCGACGAGGCCCTCGCCTGGGTCCGCGCCCGCAACGCCGAGGTCGCCGACACGCTCGAGGTGGCGGAGGAGTTCGCCACGACGGAGCGCGCGATCCGCGAGGTGCTCGACTCCGACGCCAAGATCCCGGAGGTCTCGAAGATCGGGGACCGGTACTACAACTTCTGGCGCGACGCGCAGCACGAGCGCGGCCTCTGGCGTCGCACGACGCTCGAGTCCTACCGCACCGACGACCCCGAGTGGGAGACCGTGCTCGACCTCGACGCGCTCGCCGCGTCCGAGGGCGAGTCGTGGGTCTGGCACGGCGCGAGCGTCCTGCGCCCGACGCCGGAGCAGCTCGCCGCGGGCGAGCCGTGGCGCCACGCGCTCGTCGAGCTCTCCCCCGGCGGCTCCGACGCCGACGTCACGCGCGAGTTCGACCTCGTCGAGAAGCGGTTCGTCGCCCCCGAGGACGGTGGGTTCTTCCGCGCGGAGGCCAAGGGCTCGCTCGGGTGGATCGACCCCGACACCGTCTACGTGTTCACCGACTTCGGCGAGGGCACGCTCACGCCGTCCGGGTACCCGCGCGTGGTCAAGCGGTGGACGCGCGGCACGCCGCTCGACGACGCCGTGACGGTCTACGAGGGCACCGACGAGGACATGTACATCTCCGCCTGGCGCTCGCACACGCCCGGGTTCGAGCGCGACTTCGTGCACCGCTCCAAGGCGTTCTACTCCGACGAGCTCTACCTCGCCGAGCACCCGGGCACGCCCGAGCAGCGCCTGACGAAGATCGACGTGCCCGACTCGGCCGAGGTCGGCGTGCGGCGCGAGTGGATGCTCGTCGAGCTGCGCGACGACTGGACGGTCGGCGGCGCGACGTACCGCGCGGGCTCGCTGCTCGTGGCGCGGTTCGACGACTTCCTCGCGGGCGACCGCGGCTTCACCGTGCTGTTCGAGCCCACGGCGACGACGTCGCTCGCGGGTGCCACGTGGACGCGCCACCACCTCGTGGTCAACGTGCTCGAGGACGTGAAGAACCGCCTGCACGTGCTGACGCCGCCGGACGCGTCGGGCGGCGCGGGAGACACCGCCGGGACGGAGCCCGCCGACGCGCCGTGGGTGCGCTCCGAGATCCCCGGCCTGCCCGAGCTCGGCACGGTCGCCGTCGGCGCGGTCGACCCCGTCGACTCCGACGACCTGTGGCTCGTCACGACGGACTACCTCACGCCCACGACGCTCTCCCTCCTGTCGCTCGGCGAGCGTCCGGACGAGGCGCGCGCGCCGGAGGTCGTCAAGTCCAACCCTGCGTTCTTCGACGCCGACGGCATGACCGTCGCCCAGCACTTCGCCACGTCCGACGACGGCACGCGCGTGCCCTACTTCGTCGTGGGCCGCGCGGACCTCGTCTCGGGCGAGGGCGACGGCGCGGCACCGACGCTGCTCTACGGGTACGGCGGCTTCGAGATCTCGCTCACGCCCGCGTACTCGGGCGCCCTGGGCCGAGCCTGGCTCTCGCGCGGCGGCGTCTACGTCGTGGCGAACATCCGCGGCGGAGGCGAGTACGGCCCCGCCTGGCACCAGGCCGCGCTCAAGGCGAACCGGCACCGCGCGTACGAGGACTTCGCCGCCGTCGCGCGCGACCTCGTGGCCCGCGGGATCACGACCCACGAGCACCTCGGCATGGAGGGCCGCTCCAACGGCGGCCTCCTCGCGGGCAACATGCTCACGCAGTACCCCGAGCTCTTCGGCGCCGTGATCGTCGGCGTCCCGCTGCTCGACATGCGCCGGTACACCAAGCTCCTCGCCGGGGCCTCGTGGGCAGCGGAGTACGGCGACCCGGACGACCCGGAGCAGTGGGAGTTCATCCGCACCTTCTCGCCGTACCACCTGTTCGACGCCGAGCGCGAGTACCCGCCGGTGCTGTTCACGACGTCGACCAAGGACGATCGCGTCCACCCCGGCCACGCGCGCAAGCTCGCCGCGAAGATGCTCGGCGAGGGCAAGGACGTCACGTACTACGAGAACATCGAGGGCGGCCACGGCGGCGCCGCGAACAACGCCCAGGCGGCGTACATGGCCGCGGTGCACTACCGCTTCCTCGCCGAGCGCCTCGGCTGACGCCCGCTCAGGAGTCGTCGTCCGCGACGACGGGGACCAGGACCACCTCGTCGTCGCGGACCACGATCCTCTCGTCCGGGCACACGGGCCCGTCCACGACCTCCTCGACGCCCGACGCCCGCACGACCGTCACGTCACCCGGCGTGCCGCCGTAGTCGAGGAACACGACCCCACCGCCCCCGTCGACCTCCGACTTCTCGTCCCCGGTCCGGACGGTCACGTCCTCCCCGCTGTTGTTGGCGACCTCCAGGTCCCCACCGCCGTCGCAGCGCGTTCGGGGGCGACACGGGGACGTTCCTGGGAGTTCCTGCGCCCCCCACCGGACTGCCGGGGTAGCACCGTGGTCGGCCGAGGTAGAACTCTGGTCGCGCGAGGTAGAACCCTGGTCGCCCGAGTAGAACTGTGGTCGCCCGAGGTAGAACGGTGGTCACCGTGTTCGACGGCGGTCGGCGGCCCGTGCTGCCGAGTCACCCAAGCGTCGTCGTGCCCGACGACGGTCGCTCGCCCGCCGTCGTCGGTGTCGCGGCCCCGAGGCGACGGGCTCGCGGACGGCGCCCCGGTCGCTCGCGAGGCCGGGAGCGGCGAGCCTCCCGGGTCGGACCGCGCGGCCTGTCGGATCGACCAGGCGGACCCGGCTGGCCGAGCCGGGCGACCCGACCGTGTCAGGGGACCGCGACGCACCAGCGGGGCGCTCGCCCCCGCCCGGGCCCCGCAGCGCACCTGGGTCACCGTCCGACCCGGGCCCGCGATGCACCTGAGGCACCGCCCCGCCCTGGGCTCGCATCGGCCCTGGGCCTTGGCACGTCGGTCCAGCCCGCGGACGCCGCCGGACGTCCCGAGGGCACGCCGCAGCGAGGCGAACCGGCACCGCGGGCGGTCGCCCGAGGTGGGCCAAGACCAGGGTGGGTCGAAGCCGGTCGGGGTGGGTGGTGGTGCCGCGTCGTGGCGGGCCTGGCGGGAGCCGCGAGGAACGAGCGGCGGATGGTAGACGCGGCACCACCACCCACCCCGACCACCCCAGGCGACCAGACCGCCGTCGGCCAGGAAACAACCACGGCTCTACCTCGCGCAACCACGGTTCTACCTCGCGCGACCACGGTCCTACTTCGGCAGGCCAGGGTTCTCCCTCGGCGCGAGGTCAGGAGTGCGGGACCGTCGCGGTGATGAGGGTGCCGTCGTCGCGGCGGTTGCCGGACAGCGCGCGCAGGCTCGGGCGGCCGGGACGCACGGGGCCCTGGCCGTCGAGCGGGACGCGTACGACGTCGCCCGGGACGACCTTGACCTTCTCGCCGCGCACCGTGACCTGCGCGCCGTCGCCGGTCTCGGCGTCGAGCTCGATCGCGTCGGGGTGCACCGTGACGCGCAGGCGCGAGCCGTTCCACTGGACGCGGAACGTCAGCGACTCCCACTCCTGCGGCAGGCGCGGGTCGAAGCTCAGCTCGCCGTCGGAGTCGCGCATGCCGCCGAACCCGCACGCGAGCGCGGACCACGTGCCGCCCGCTGACGCGACGTGCACGCCGTCGGCCGCGTTGGCGTGGAGGTTCGCCAGGTCGACGAACAGCGACGACACGAAGTACTCGAGCGCGAGCTCGTGGTACCCGACCTCGGCCGCGACGATCGACTGCACGACGCCGGACAGCGTCGAGTCGCCCGTGGTCAGCGGGTCGTAGTACTCGAAGTCGGCGAGCTTCTCCTCCGCCGTGAAGTGCTGGCCCTGGAGGAACAGCGCGAGCACGACGTCCGCCTGCTTGAGCACCTGGTAGCGGTAGATGACGAGCGGGTGGTAGTGCAGCAGGAGGGGCCGCTTGTTCGCGGGGGTGTGCGCGAGGTCCCAGATCTCGCGCTCGAGGAAGTGCGAGTCCTGCGGGTGGATCCCGATGCTCTCGGCGTACGGGATCGACATGTGGTCGGCCGCGCGGACCCACTCCGCCGCCTCGTACGCGCCGAGCCCGAGCCGGTCGACGAGGCGCTTGTAGTCCTCGGGGTGCTCGGCCTTCATGCGCTCGACGACGAACGCCGCCGCGCGCAGGTTGAACCGCGCCATGACGTTCGTGAAGAGGTTGTCGTTGACGACGGTCGTGTACTCGTCGGGGCCGGTGACGCCGTGGATGTGGAAGTTGTCGTCGCCGTTGGCGCGCCAGAACCCGAGGTCCTCCCACATGCGCGCGGTCTCGACGAGGATGTCCACGCCCTCGCGGCGCAGGAAGTCGGTGTCGCCCGTCGCGCGCACGTACTGCACGAGCGCGTAGCTGACGTCCGCGTCGATGTGGTACTGCGCGGTGCCCGCCGCGTAGTAGGCGGACGCCTCCTCGCCGTTGATCGTGCGCCAGGGGAAGAGCGCGCCCTTCTGCGACAGCTCGGCCGCGCGGCGCCGGGCCGCGTCGAGCATCTGGTAGCGGAAGCGCAGCGCGTTGCGCGCGTACCGGGGGCTCGTGTAGGTCAGGAAGGGCAGGACGTAGATCTCGGTGTCCCAGAAGTAGTGCCCGCTGTACCCGGAGCCCGTCAGGCCCTTGGCGGGGACGCCGTTGCCCTCCGCGCGGGCCGTCGCCTGGGCGAGCTGGAACAGGTTCCAGCGCACCGCCTGCTGGATGCCCGGCTGGCCGGGGATCTCGACGTCGGAGCGCGCCCAGAAGTCGTCGAGCCACCCGCGCTGGAGCGCGAGCTGGGCCTCGACGCCGGTCTCGCGCGCGCGGTCGAGCGTGCGGCGACAGCGGTCGACGAGCTCGCGCGACGGTACGCCGCGCGACGTGTGGTACGCGACGAGCTTGGTGAGCCGGATGGGCCGGCCGGGCTCCGCGTGGATGCGGAACACGTGCTTGGCGAGGTCCTCGTCGACCTGCGTCCGGACGTCCCACTCGTTCTCGGTCTCGAGCAGGTCGTCCGCCGCGACCGCGAGCGTCATGCCCGAGTTCGTCGCGCGGTAGGAGAGCACGAGCCGCTCGTCGTCGCCCCACTGGGACTGCGGCTGCAGCACGCGCCCCGAGAACTGGTCGGTCTTGCGCGGGTCGAACCCTTCGCCGAGCGACGCGGCGCGCACGTGGTACTCGTCCTGGCCGTCCTGCCGGTTGAGCACCTGCGAGGAGATCGCGACGGGCGCCGCGGCGTCGAGCAGCGTGACCTCGAACGTCATGATCGCCAGGTGCCGCTCGACGAACGACACCATGCGCTCGGAGCGGACCTGCACGCGCTTGCCCGACGGCGTGCGCCACAGCAGCTCGCGACGTAGCACCCCGTCGCGCAGGTCGAGCGACCGCTCGTAGTCCACGAGGTCCGCGACGGGCAGCAGGAGCGGCTCGTCGTCGACGTACAGCCGGATGACCTTCGCGTCCGGGACGTTGACGATGGTCTGCCCGACGCGCGCGAACCCGTACGCCTCCTCGGCGTGCCGGATCGACCAGGTCTCGTGGAACCCGTTGACGAACGTGCCGTGCGAGTGGGACTCCCGCCCCTCCTCGACGTTGCCGCGCATGCCGAGGTAGCCGTTCGCGACGGCGAACAGCGTCTCGGTCACCCCGAGGTCCTCGGCGGAGAACTGCGACTCGACGAGCCGCCACGGCTCGGCCGGGAAGCGCAGCCGGTCCACGGTGCTCTGCTCGTCGGCGGTCTTGCGGATCACGCGCCCGCCTCCTCGTCGGCCGGAGCAGCGACGGCGGCGCGCGGCCGGTCGAGGACCGTCGCGTCGAGCTCGCCGAGATCGGGAACGACGACGTCGGCCCCGTGCGCTCGCAGCGCGTCCGCGCCCACGCCGCGGTCGACGCCGAGCACGAGCCCGAAGTCCCCGGCCGCGCCGGCCCGGACGCCCGACAGCGCGTCCTCCACGACGACAGCCTCGGCGGCCGGGACGCCGAGGAGCTGCGCCGCGTACAGGTACGTGTCGGGAGCCGGCTTGCCGGCGATGTGCTCGCGGGCCGCGACGTTCCCGTCGACGACGACCGGGAACCGGTCGGTCAGGCCCGCCGCCGCGAGGACCGCGGGCGTGTTGCGCGACGACGACACGACCGCGACGGCGGCGCCCGCCTCGGTCACGGCGTCGAGGAAGCGCACCGAGCCGGGGTAGGGCGTGATGCCCTCGTCGACGAACATGCGGTTGACGATCTCGTCCTTGCGGTTGCCGAGCGCGCACACCGTCCCCTCGCCGGGCGCGTCCGTGACCTCGCCGCGCGGCAGCTCGACGCCGCGCGACGCGAGGAACGTCGCGACGCCGTCGTACCGGGGCTTGCCGTCGATCGACGCGAAGTAGTCCGCGGCGGTGTACGGGGCGAGGCCGTGCGCGGCGCAGTAGGGCGCGAACAGCCGTTCCCAGGCGCGCATGTGGAGCTCGGCGGTCGGCGTGAGCACGCCGTCGAGGTCGAACAGCACGGCTCGCAGGACGGGCATGGGGGTCCTTCACGGGTGGGGGGACGAGGGGGGACGACGGTCAAGCGTACGCATGCGGAGGCGCGCGCGGGAAGCGCCGAGCGTGCGTCCAGGTGCTGCTCAGGCGTGGGCGCGCTCGGCCAGGACGTCGGCGACGCGGCCGAGGTTCGCGAGCAGCGCGCGGTGCTCGTCAGGAGTGCCGTCGACGCCGCGGCCCGGGCCTCCCCCGGCCGTGCGCGCGGCGCCCAGGAGCGTGACGTCGTCGAGCGCCGCGAGCGGGAGCCCGATGCGGCGCCACGGCACACTGACCAGGTCGGCGAGCTCGCCCAGCGCGGGCCCGGCGCACTGGGAGACCTTCGCGGGCGGGAGCTCGGCCCACAGGCCGACGCCCCGCTCGACGGCCCGGGCGACGGTCTCCCACAGCCGCTCGTCCCACGCGCCGAGCGCGAGGCCGACGGCGTCCGTCCCCGCGAGCACGGCCGGCGCCACGCCGACCCATGCGGGCCCCACGTGGACGACCGTCGACGCCGACGCGTCCCGGGCGGCGTCGAGCACGGGCCGCAGCCCGTCCACGAGGTCCGGGCCGGGGACCGCACGCAACCGCGAGTAGCCCGAGAACGACGGGAGCACGCCCGCCCCGACCTGGGCGAGCAGCGGCTCGTCCACCTGCACGACGACGTCCGCCCCCGGCACCTGCCGGCGCACCTGGGCGACGTGCTCGCCCACGCCCACGGCGAGCGCCTGGACCACCTCGCGCACGGCGCCCGGGTCGGACAGCACGCGGTCGCCGCGCGCGAGGTACACGTCCGCGGCGAGCGTCCAGGGACCGGTCACGGTCACGGCGAGCGGCCCGGAGTACCCCGCGCCCGCGATGGCGAGCGCCTCCAGGTCCGCACGCAGGACGGACTCGGCGCGGCGCAGGTCCGCACCCCCGTGGTCCGCGAGCTTCCACCCGTGCGGCCCCAGCTCGACGGGGAGGCCGGGCAGCAGCGCGGCGGTCCGCCCGGTCGCGTCCGCGCCGGGGCCGCGCCCCGGGAGCTGGACGAGGAACGGTACGCCGCGCACGCCGGTCGGGACCTCCGCGAGGTCGCCGAGCACCGTGAGCTGCGCCTCCAGCACGTCCGCGCCCTCGCCGCCGGGCCACGGCCCGAGGCCGCTCACCGCGGTCATGCCGCATCCCCGCGCGAGCCCTCGGCCCGGGCGCCGCCCGACCTCTCGTCACGAACCACGTGCCGTCCACCTCTCTCCAGGAGCACACTGGGAAACCGAGCCGTGCCGCGACCCCGCCGGGGTCCGGGGGCCGCGCGGCCGCCTGGCGGAAGGGCTCCGACATGGGCACGCACGAGAACAAGGCCACGGCGGTCGCCGTGCACACGCGGGCGATCCCCGGCAACCACGGCGACGCGCTCGCGACGCTGCTGGCCCCCGGGTTCCGCAACCACGACGGGTCGCCCGGCTGCGAGGGCGGCGCCGACGCCCTCCTCGCGACGATGCACTGGTACGACGAGGCCTTCGAGGACCAGCACGTCGAGGTCCTGCACGCCGTCGCCGAGGGCGACCTCGTCGCGCTGCACGTCGAGCTCAGCGCGCGGCACACCGGGTTCTTCCGCGGCGTCGCCCCGACGGGGCGCCGGTTCCGGGTGCGCGAGATGCACGTGCTGCGCTTCGCGGACGGCCGGGAGGCCGAGCACTGGTGCGTGCGTGACGAGTCCGCGCTCGTGCGCGCGCTCGCTCACCCGGCGCCCGTCGGCGTCGGCTGAGCGGGCTGGGCGGTAGCCGCCGTGGCGGCCGGCCCCGCCCCGGCCCGGTAGGCCCGGTCCACGGTCGCCTGACCGAGAACCCGCGGGCCGGCGTAGACGACGAGCGACTGCCCGGCGGCGACGCCCCGCAGCGGCGTCCCCGTGAGCTCGACCTCCATCGCGTCACCGACGGCCCGGACCCGAGCCGCGACCGGGGCGCCGTGCGCGCGGACCTGCACCTCGACGTCGGCCCGCTCCCCCGCCGCCGGGCGCGCGTCGTCGAACCAGACCGCCGCGCCGGCCTCGATCCGGTCGACGCTCAGCAGCTCGGCCGGGCCGACGACCACGCGGTTGCTCGCGGGCTGCACGTCGAGCACGTACCGGGGCCGGCCGTCGGGCGCGGGACGGTCGATGCCCAGGCCCTTGCGCTGGCCGACCGTGTACGCGTACGCGCCGTCGTGCCGGCCGAGCACGGTCCCCTCGGCGTCGACGATCTCGCCCGGCCGCGCGCCGAGGCGGTCGCGCAGGAAGCCCTGGGTGTCGCCGTCGGCGACGAAGCAGATGTCGTACGAGTCGGGCTTCGCGGACACGGACAGCCCGCGTCGCGCGGCCTCGGCGCGCACCTCGTCCTTCGACGCGAAGTCCCCGAGGGGGAACACCGCTCGGGCGAGGCGCTCGGGACCCATGACCGCGAGGACGTACGACTGGTCCTTGGCCGTGTTCGGCGAGCGGTGGAGCTCGCGCACCGTGCGCACCCCGCCCGGGGCGGACACGTCGGCCTCCTCGCGCGTCACGACGCGCGCGTAGTGGCCCGTCGCGACGGCGTCGAAGCCGAGCGCGGTCGCCTTGTCGAGCAGCGCCTCGAACTTGATGTGCTCGTTGCAGCGCACGCACGGGTTGGGCGTGCGGCCCGCCTCGTACTCCGCGAGGAAGTCGGCCACGACCGTGTCCTCGAACCGCTCCGAGAGGTCCCACACGTAGTACGGGATGCCGAGCACGTCGGCCGCGCGCCGCGCGTCCCCCGCGTCCTCGATGGAGCAGCACCCGCGCGACCCGGTACGGAACTGGTCGCGGTTGCGCGACAGCGCCATGTGCACGCCCACGACCTCGTGGCCCGCCTCGACCGCGAGCGCCGCGGCGACGGCCGAGTCGACGCCGCCGGACATGGCGGCGAGCACCCTCACGCGGCACCCCCCGCGCGGGTCGGGACCGCGGTGCGGGTCGAGGCCGGCGTGCGCGTCGGTGACGACGCGAGGCCTGCGGCCCGCGCGCGCTCGACCGCGGCCGGCAGGGCGTCGAGCAGGCGCGCGACGTCGTCGGGCGTGGACGTCGACCCGAGCGAGAAGCGCAGCGCGCCGCGCGCGTCCTGCTCCGGCACGCCCATCGCGAGGAGCACGTGCGACGGCTGCGGCACGCCGGCCTGGCACGCCGAGCCCGTCGAGGCCTGCACGCCCGCGGAGTCGAGCAGGTAGAGGAGCGAGTCGCCCTCGGCCCCCGGGAACGTGAAGTGCGCGTTGCCGGGCAGCCGCGCCGCGTCACGGTCACCGGACCTCGGCTCAGGGCCGCTGAGCACGGCGTCGGGGACGCGCTCGCGCACGCCCGCGACGAGCTCGTCGCGCAGCGTGCCGAGGTGGGCGGCGCGCTCCTCGCGGCGTGCGACGGCCTCCGCGACGGCGACGCCGAACGCGCGGATCGCGGGCGCGTCGAGCGTGCCGGAGCGCACGCCGCGCTCCTGCCCGCCGCCGTGCAGCACGGGCGTGAGCGGCGCGTCGCGGCGCGCGACGAGCGCGCCGACGCCGACGGGGCCGCCGAGCTTGTGCCCGGAGACGGTCATCGCGTCGAGACCGCTCGCCGCGAAGTCGACGGGGACCTGCCCGACCGCCTGCACCGCGTCGGAGTGCACCGGGATGCCGTGCGGGCGCGCGAGCTGGACGACCTCCTGCACCGGCTGGAGCGTGCCCACCTCGTTGTTGGCCCACATGACGGAGATCAGCGCGATCTCGTCCGCGTGCTCCGCGATCTCCGCGCGCAGCGCCGCGAGGTCCACGCGCCCCTCGCCGTCGACGGGCAGCAGCACGATCTCCGCGCCCGCGTGCTCGGCCATCCAGAACGCGGGGTCGAGCACCGCGTGGTGCTCGACCGCAGAGACGACGATCCGCAGCCGGCGCGGGTCCGTCGTGCGCCGGCCCCAGAACAGGCCCTTGATCGCGAGGTTGTCCGCCTCGGTGCCCCCCGCGGTGAACACGACCTCGCTCGGGCGGGCGTCGAGCGCCGCGGCGACCGACTCGCGCGCCTCCTCGACCGTGCGTCGGGCGGCGCGGCCCGCCGCGTGCAGGGACGACGGGTTGCCGGTGCGCGACAGCTCGTCGACGAACGCCTCGCGCGCCGCCGCGGACAGCGGCGTCGTGGCGGCGTGGTCGAGGTACGCGGCCGCCGCGGGGACAGGGCCGGAAGGGTGGGTCACGGTCACCCAGTCTACGAAGCGTCGCGGCGCTCGCGGTCCGAGGAGTGGGCGGCGCTGGACTTCCCGACGAGAAGCGCTAGGTTGTGGGAGGTCTGCGCCCGGCCGTCGCCGGGCGCTCGTCCCGGTCGCAGGACCGCCGTCGCGCGCCACACGTCGCCGCGGGACGGAAGCGTGCCGAGGACGAGTCCGTCCAGCCACCGACAGGGGAAGTGGCATCTCGATGCCCGACGACGCCGCACCGCCCGCCGTCGAGGCCACCGGGGACGTCCCGGTCGCCTCGGGCGGCGGCCGCCTGCTCTGGCGAGACCTGCCGCCCGCGCTGCGCGACGAGCTCGAGGCGGTCGCCGGCGGCCGGGTCGTGCAGGAACGCTCCGTCTCGTCCGGGTTCAGCCCCGGCCTCGCGTCCGTGCTCACGTTCGACGACGGCAGCCGGCTCTTCGTCAAGGCCGCCCGGACCGCGGACGAGCCGGTCGCGGCCGACCTGCACCGCGCCGAGGCGAAGGTCGCGACGCGGCTGCCGCGCGCGGTCCCCGCCCCGCGCTTCGCCTGGGGTCACGGGGACGGCGACTGGATCGCCCTCGCGTTCGACGTCGTCGACGGGCACGTGCCCACCACGCCGTGGGACCCCGACGAGCTCGACCGGGTCCTGACCGCGCTCGTCCGCGTCGCGGCCGTCCCAGGTGCCCGCGCGATGCGCCTGCCGCCGACCGGGCCCGACTTCGCCGACATGGCGACCGGGTGGCGCGCGCTGCGCGCGGACCCCGACCCGCGCCTGCCCGCCGTCGCGCCGTGGGCCGCCGCGCACCTCGACGCGCTCGCGGAGGCCGAGCGCGGGGCGCTCGTCGCGTGCGAGGGCGAGTCGTTCGTGCACGGCGACCTGCGCGCCGACAACGTCCTGCTCACGCCGGAGAAGGTCTACCTCGTCGACTGGCCGCACGCCTCGCGCGGCGCGGCGTGGCTCGACCTCGCGATGTTCCTGCCCAGCGTCGTCATGCAGGGCGTCGTCGGCGTGTGCGAGCCCGTCACGGTGAGCGCCGACGCGCCGCGCCGCGCGCGCGGCGGCGCCTGGGCGGCCTCGACGTTCGCCGCGCACCCCCTCGGGCACGACGTGCACCCCACCGACCTGCGGTCCGTCGTCGCCGGGATCGCCGGCTACTTCCTCCACTCGGCGCGCAAGCCCGCCGTCCCGACGATCCCCCGCCTGCGGGCCTTCCAGCGCGCCCAGGGCGTCGCAGCCGTCGCCTGGCTGGAGCACCTCGGTCTCTGACCGCCCCACCGCGACAGTCCCTCCGCGGACGACGGAGGGGCCCCGCGCCGTCGCGGCGCCGAGCCCCTCCGTCATGCGGGCGACCTCAGTCGCGCCAGACCTGGACGACGGACGGGCGCGGGCCCGCGAAGGCACCCGTCGGCACCGGGGCCCCCGGCGTCAGGTAGTCGGGGAAGTAGGACGCCTGGGCGTCGAACGACCCGTCCTCGCCGGGGTGCTGGACCGCCACGTAGACCATGCGGTCCGTGGAGTCCACGAGGGGCCCGCACGTCTCGGCGCCGCGCGGCACCGAGAGGAACTGCTCGACCCGGCCGCGCTCGCGACCGTCGAGCGTGACCTTGAACAGCCCGTCGCACTTCTGGATGGTGCTCGGCTGGCCGTCGGTCGAGATCCAGAGGTTGCCCTCCGCGTCGAACGCGAGGTTGTCCGGGCAGGAGATCGGGGAGACCTTCTCCTTCGGGTAGCCCGAGAAGTAGGTGGAGGTGTTCGTCGCGGGGTCGCCCGCGACGAGGAGCAGGTTCCACCGGAACGTCAGGGACGCGGCGTCGTCGCGGTCCTCGACGATCTCCACGACGTGCCCGTCGCGGTTGGTGTTGCGCGGGTTCGGCTCGGTCGCGGCCTCGGCCGCCGCGGGACCGCGCGAGGTGTTGTTGGTGCACGCGACGTAGACGCGACCCGTCACGGGGTTGGGCTCGACGTCCTCGGGCCGGTCCATCTTCGTCGCCCCGACCTTGTCGGCCGCGACGCGCGTGTAGACGAGCACCTCCTCGAGGCTCATGCCCTCGACCTGGCTCCGCCCGTCGAGGACGAGCGGGACCCACTCGCCCCAGCCGTCGAACGCGCCGTCGGACGGCACCGCCCCCGACCCGTCGATCTCGGACGCGGGCGAGTCGCCGTGGAAGCGCGCGACGTACAGCGAGCCCTCGGTGAGCAGCGTCTTGTTGTGGCGCCGCGCCGCCTCGCTGTTCCCCGGGCGCATCGTGCGCGACGAGACGAACTTGTAGACGTAGTCGAAGCGCTCGTCGTCGCCCATGTACGCGACCGCGTTTCCGCGGCGCGAGAGGATCACGTTGGCGCCCTCGTGCTTGAAGCGACCGAGCGCCGTGTGCTTGACCGGGGCCTCGTCGGGCGCGTACGGGTCGATCTCGACGATCCAGCCGAACCGGTTGGGCTCGTTCTCGTACCCGGGGTTGCGGGCGTCGAAGCGCGGGTCGTCGAGCTCCCAGCCGTAGCCCGTCGCGGCGTCGCGCAGGCCGTAGCGCGCGTCGTGGCCGGTGCCCGACGTGCGGAAGTAGCCGTTGTAGTTCTCCTCGCCCGAGAGCACGGTGCCCCACGGCGTCGTGCCGCCCGCGCAGTTGTTCAGCGTGCCGAGCACGCGCGTCCCCGACGGGTCCGCGACGGTCTTGACGAGGTCCGAGCCGGCCGCGGGTCCGGTGAGGCGGAACTCGGTCGTCATGTGCACGCGACGGTTGTACCGGCTGTCGGCCACGTAGTCCCACGGCGTGCCCGTGCGGCGGCGACGCACCTCGACGACCGACATACCGTGCGCGGCACGCTCGATGGCGCGGCGCGTCGGGGCGTCGTACGAGGCGTCGAACATGATCGCCGGGTTCGTGTACTCGTGGTTCGCGACGAGCAGGCCGCGCGTACCGCGGCCCGGACCCTTGCCCCGGCCCTGCGCGCCGGCGAGGGCGTGCTGGCGCTCGAACGGCAGGATGTCGAGGTAGTCGTTGTTGTAGCCGAACTGCCGGGCCTGCTGCTCGGGCGTCTGGCGCGCGACGTCGAACGGCCGCCCGCCGCGCAGGATCGGGTCGCCCCAGCGGATCACCGGGCGCCACCGATAGCCCTCCGGCACGACGAACGCGTCGCGCGCCGCGGGCTGTGGCGAGATCGCGCCGAAGGCCAGGCCCTTCTGCGGACGGCCGCCGCCGTGGCCCCCGTGCGCCGCGACACCCTGCGCGGCGGCCGGCGACGCGCCGATCGTCTGCGCACCGAGCACGACGGCGGCGGCGCCGACCGCGAGCCCGCCGAGCAGCGCACGGCGCGACATCGCGCCGGCGACGACGTCACGGAACGTCTCGTTGGCGCTCGCGTTGGGGACCGGGTGCGAGCACGCGTCGGCGCACTTCAGCCGGCAGGTGACGGGGCTGCGCTTGCCGCGCGCGTGCGGCGCGACGGAGAGCAGGGGGCGATGCTCGGGGGCAGGCGTGATCGTCATCGGTCGTCTCCACAGGTCGGGGGGCCTCCCCGTCACCGGGGAGTCGGCCCGACGCTAGGAACGGTCGATGACGGGCCGGCCACCACCCGGAGGACGCCGGGTGAATTCTCGGAGCCCGCTGTGCGACCTCGCCCGGGTCACGCCTCCAGGGTAAGGATCCGCTCGACCACCTCGGCACCGACGCCGGGCGCGAACGAGACCTCGGTGCCCACCTCCACGAAACCCGCCCGGGCGAGCACCATCGCCGAGGCCGCGTTGTGCGCCGCGACGCGTGCGAACAGCGGTCGCTCCCGCTCGACCAGGAGGTAGGCCGAGAGCGCGGCCGACGCGATCCCCCGCCCCCAGAGCGACGGGTCGACCCAGTACGTGACTTCCCGTTCCCCCTCCACGGTGAAGCTGCCGATCGTCCCGACGAACGCGCCGTCGCGCTCGACGGCCCGCACGGTGCACGTCGGGTCGGCACGGATGCGCTCGTAGTGGCGGTCGAAGGCGGCGCGGTCGGACGGGTCGGCGCGCGTGAACGCCGCGAGCGCGACGGCCTCGGGATCCCGCTCCCACGCGAAGACCTGGTCGAGGTCGCCGTCCTCCAGCGCGCGCAGCGTGATCTCCATGCGAGGAGTGTGCCGACCCGCGCGGCGGGCTGCTAGCCCTGGGACGCCCGGTGCTCGCGGATCGCCTCGGCGGCCTGCGGCAGCACGTCCGCGAGGTCGCCGACGACCGCGAAGTCCGAGATCTCGAACAGCGGGCACTCGGGGTCGTTGTTCACCGCGACGATCACCTGCGAGGCCTGCATGCCGCCGCGGTGGTGCGGGGCGCCGGAGATGCCCGCGCCGATGTACAGGCGCGGCGCGACGGTCACGCCCGTCTGCCCGACGAACTGGTCGTGCCAGCCCTCGTAGACGGCGTCGCGCGTCGCGCCCACGGCCGCGCCGAGCGCGTCGGCCAGCTCGACGACCGGCCCGAAGTCGCCGTTCGTGCCGCGTCCCCCGGCGACGACGATCGCGGCCTCGCCGAGCGCGGGGCGCCCCGCGCCCGCGGACTCGTCGACCGTGCGCGACACGACGCGCGCCGCGGTCGCCGCGGGCGACAGCTCGACGCGCAGCGCCTCGACCTCGGTCGCGACGGCCGCGTCCGCGGGCTGCGGGACGACGGAGTTGGCGCGCAGCGTGAGCACGGCGGGGTCGGTGACGATCTCGCTGCGCACGTCCCAGGACCCCGCGAAGACGCGCTTGTCCGCGACGAGGTGCGTGCCGCCGTCGGTCAGCGCGGACGCGTCGATCACCAGGCCGGCCTCGGTGAGGAACGCGAGGCGCGCCGCCGCCTCCTTGTTCGGGAACGACGACGTGAGCAGGACGGCGTCGGCGTGGGACGCGCGCGTCGCCGCGGCGAGGACCTCGGCCACGACGGGCGTGAGGTGCAGCGCGTCGCCGGTCACGACCTCCCCGCCCGAGGACGGCTCGGCCTGGCGCACGAGCGCGACGCCGTGGGCGCCGAGCTGGGCGAGCACGTCGACGCTCGGCGCCTCCAGTGCGACGGCCTCGACGCGCCCGAGCGAGCGTCCGACGGTGATCAGCTCCAGCACGGGCGAGCGCAGCTCGGTGCCGGCGGAGTCGAGGAGGACGAGGACGGTACGGGTCCCGGGGGTGCTCATGTGCGGACGCCTCTCAGACCAGGTCGTTGCGGATGAGGTACTCGGCCAGGGCGCGTCCGCCCTCGCCCTTGTCGACGACGATCTCGGCGTCGGGGCGCGGCGGGCGGGGCGACGCGTCGAGCACGCGCGAGCGGGCGCCCGCGTCGCCGACGAGCGCGGGGTCGACGCCGAGGTCGGCGAGGCTCCACGCCTCCACCGGCCGCGTGCGCGCCGCCATGATGAGCTTGAAGTTGGGCATGCGCGGGTCGTTCGCGTGGTCGGTCACGGACACGACGGCCGGCAGCGGGGCCTCGAGGACCTCGTCGACGCCGTCGAGCTCGCGCGTCACGCGTGCGGTGCGCGCGCCCGGCTCGCCGAGCACCTCGAGCTTCCCGGCGAGCGTGAGCTGCGGCAGGTCGAGCTCTGCCGCCAGGAGTGCCGGGACGACCGAGCCCAGCCCGTCGAGCGCGGCCATGCCGGTGACGACGAGGTCGACCGGCGCCTCGTCCGCGAGACGGCGCACCGCGGCGGCGAGCACGCGCGCGGTGCCGAAGTAGTCGGAGCCGGCGATCGCGTCGTCGCTCACGCGCACGCCGCGGTCCGCGCCGAGCTGGTAGGAGCGCCGCACGGCCCCGTCGGCGTCCGGGCCGGCCACCGTGAGGACGATCACCTCGCTGGTCTCGCGCTCCGCCTCCGGCAGCGCCTCCTTGAGGCGCAGGGCCGCCTCGACCGCGTTCTCGTCGAGCTCGTTGAGCGTCCCCTCGTCGGCCCGGCGCACCACGCGCCCGCCCTCGAAGCCCCGGTCCGCGTGGATGTCCGGGACGTACTTCACGGCGACGACGATCCGCATCGGCTGCTCTCCCTGTGCGCTGGGCGGTCGGCCGGAGAGTTCCCGGCCCGCTCCGCGAAGCCTACCGGCGGGCGGCGGGCCGAGCCGGTGACACCCGCCACAATGGTCGGGTGCACGTGCCCCCGACCCCCTCCCCCGTCCCGGCGGCCACCGACGAGCCAACGCTCCTCGTCCCGTCAGGCCCTGTCGACCGGCACGCCCTCGTGCCGCCGCTCGGCGTGCGCGTCGCCGGCGACGGCGTGGACGTGGCCGTCCTCGCGTCGCACGCCACCGCCGTCGAGCTGTGCCTCGTGGACGTGGTCGACGCGTCGCGGCCCGACCACGACCCGGCCCGCTACCGCGAGCGCCGCGTCGCCCTCGCCGGGCCGGCGTACGGCGTCTGGCACGCCCACGTCCCCGGCGTGCGGCCCGGGCAGCGCTACGGGTTCCGCGTGCACGGCCCGTGGGAACCCGCCGCCGGGCTGCGGCACAACCCCGCCAAGCTGCTGGTCGACCCGTACGCGCGCGGCCTCGTGGGCAGGCTGGTCGACGACCCCGCGATTCGCGGCCAGGTCGGGAGCGACCCGTACGGCCCGGCGGACGCGCGCGACTCGCTGCCGTTCGTGCCGCACGCGGTGGTCGTGGCCGAACCGACCGGGGCCCTGGCGCCCCGGCCCCGCGTCCCCTGGCGCGACACCGTGATCTACGAGGCGCACGTCCGCGGCCTCACGCAGCGGCTCGAGGCCCTGCCCGAGCACCTGCGCGGCACGTACGCGGGAGTCGCCCACCCCGTGACGATCGAGCACCTGCGGTCGCTCGGCGTGACGACGGTCGAGCTCCTGCCCGTGCACGCGAACGTGCCCGAGCCGCACCTGCTCACGAGCGGCCGCACCAACTACTGGGGCTACTCGACGCTCGGGTTCTTCGCGCCCCACGCCGCGTACGCGACGCGCGCGGCCCGCGAGGCGGGGCCGGGCGCCGTCCTCGACGAGGTGCGCGGCATGGTCCACCTGCTGCACGAGGCGGGCATCGAGGTGCTGCTCGACGTCGTGCACAACCACACGTGCGAGGGCGGCGCCGACGGGTACCACCTGTCCTGGCGCGGTCTGGACAACGCCGGGTACTACCTGCACGACGGCGGCTCGCCCGCGCGCCTCGCGGACGTCACCGGGACGGGCAACTCGCTCGACTTCCGGCGCCCCGCCGTGGTGCGGGCGGCGCTGGACTCGCTGCGGTACTGGGCGGACGTCGTGGGGGTCGACGGGTTCCGGTTCGACCTCGCCGTCACGCTCGGGCGCGGGAGCGCCGGGTTCGACCCGGACCACCCGTTCCTCGTCGCGCTCCAGACCGACCCGGTGCTGTGCGGGCTCAAGCTCGTCGCGGAGCCGTGGGACGTCGGGCCGGGCGGCTGGCGGACCGGGCAGTTCCCGCCGCCGCTCGCCGAGTGGAACGACCGGTTCCGCGACGCGGCGCGGCAGTTCTGGCTCGCCGACGCGCGCGAGGCGTCGCACGGGCGGCCCGGCCACGGCGTGCGCGACCTCGCGACGCGTCTCGCGGGCTCGGCCGACCTGTTCGGCCACTCCGACCCGCCGCTGCTGCGCGGACCGGTCGCGTCGGTGAGCTACGTGACCGCGCACGACGGGTTCACGCTCGCCGACCTCGTGGCGTACGACCACAAGCACAACCTCGCGAACGGCGAGGACAACCGCGACGGGACGGACGACAACCGGTCCTGGAACCACGGTCTTGAGGGCCCGGTCGCGGCGCCCGACGCACGGGCAGGCGGCGGTGCCGGGCTCGACGCGCTCGGGCTCGGCGTCGAGATCGCGCCCCTGCGCCGTCGGTCGATCCGCAACCTCCTCGCGACGCTCGTCCTCGCCGCCGGCACCCCGATGCTCACCGCGGGCGACGAGATGGGCCGGACGCAGCGTGGCAACAACAACGCCTACGTGCAGGACGACGAGACGTCCTGGGTGTCGTGGGACCTCTCGCCGTGGCGCAAGGACCTGCTCGCGACGGCGCGGTACCTGCTCGCCCTGCGGCGCGAGCACCCTGCGCTGCGCCCCAACACGTTCTTCACCGGCCGGCCGCGGCCCGCGCGCGAGGCGGACCCTGGCGACACGGAGGGCGGCACGCGGACCCGCGTCGCCGTGCCCGACCTCGTGTGGTTCGACGCCGACGGCGAGCCCCTCGACCACTCCGCCTGGCACGACCCCGCCGTCCGGACGCTGCAGATGCTGCGGACCGCGCCCGAGCCGGGCGACGCCGACGTGCTCGTCGTCCTCGCGGGCGCGCTCGACCCCGTCGACGTCACGCTCCCGGGCGTGCGCGCGGCCTCGGGCGGGGACGTCGAGCACTGGGACCTCGCGTGGGACTCGGACTGGGAGCACCCCGAGGACCGGGACCGCGCGAACGGCAACGGCACCGCTCGGGCGGGGGACGTCGTCGGGCTCGAGGCGCTGAGCGTGCGCGTCTACGTGTCCTTCCCCTAGCGGTACGCCGGCTTCCCGCGCCCGGGTCCCGAGGGCTGGACACGTGCTCTACTCTTCCCGCATGAGTGACAGCGCGGTCGACTCCTCCGTCAGTTCCCCCGCGATCGAGGACCCCGAGGTCGTCGTCGTGGGCGCCGGTCTCGCCGGGCTCGTCACGGCGACCGAGCTCACCGCGGCCGGGCGACGCGTCGTCCTCCTGGACCAGGAGCCCGCCGCGAGCCTCGGCGGCCAGGCGTGGTGGTCGTTCGGCGGTCTGTTCCTCGTCGGCTCGCCCGAGCAGCGGCGCATGGGCGTCACCGACTCCGCCGAGCTCGCGTTCGACGACTGGCTCGGGTCCGCGCGGTTCGCGCCCGGCGCCGACCGCGGGGAGGGCCCCGACCGTCACGGGTACGCCTGGGCGCGCGGGTTCGTCGACTTCGCCGCGGGCGAGATGCGCGGCTGGCTGCACGACAAGGGCGTGCGCTGGTTCCCGCTCGTGCAGTGGGCCGAGCGCGGCGGGTACCCGGTGACCTCGGGCGCCGACGGGACGGCCGCCGGCGCGCACGGCAACTCCGTCCCGCGCTTCCACGTCACGTGGGGTACCGGGCCGGCGATCCTCGAGCCGTTCGTGCGCGCGGCGCTCGACGCGCGCGCCGCCGGGCTGCTCGACCTGCGGTTCCGGCACCGGGTCACGTCGCTCGTCGTGACGGACGGCGCGGTGACGGGCGTGCGCGCGGAGGTGCTCGCGCCGTCGGACGTCGAGCGCGGGGCGCCGTCGTCGCGCGACGTCGTCGGCGAGGTGGAGATCGCGGCGAGCGCCGTCGTCGTGACGTCGGGCGGGATCGGCGCGAACCACGAGCTCGTGCGCTCGCGGTGGCCGCAGGCTGCGGGCCGGCTCCCCGCGCGCATGCTCTCCGGCGTCCCCGACTCGACCGACGGGCTCATGATCGGCGTCGCCGCCGACGCGGGCGCCGCGCTCGTGCACGAGGACCGCATGTGGCACTACCCCGAGGGCATCGCCAACCACTCCCCCGTCTGGACCGACCACGGGATCCGCATCCTGCCCGGCCCGAGCTCGCTGTGGCTCGACGCCGACGGCAACCGGCTGCCCGCGCCGCTGTTCCCCGGGTTCGACGCGCTCGGCGCGCTCCAGCACGTCACCGAGCGCGGCGACGACCACTCCTGGTTCGTGCTCAACAAGGCGATCATGGAGTCCGAGTTCGCGCTGTCCGGGTCGGAGCAGAACCCCGACCTCACCGGCAAGGACGTCCGGCTGCTCGCCCAGCGGGTCCTGCCGCGCGCCGTCGGGCCCGTCGCGCGGTTCGCCGAGCAGTCGCCGGAGTTCGTCTGGGCCGACTCCCCCGCCGAGCTCGCGGCCGGCATGAACGCGCTCGTCGAGGCGACCCCGGGCTCGCGCGGCCACGTCGACCCTGATGCGCTGGCCCGCGTCATCCAGCTGCGCGACGAGCAGGTCCGCACCGGTCTCGGCAAGGACCCGCAGGTCGTCGCGACCGCGATGGCCCGGCGCTACCGCGTCGACCGGCTCATCCGCGTCTCCCCGCCGCGCCCGCTCACGATGCCCAAGGACGGGCCCCTGCTCGCGGTGCGCCTGTCCGTGCTCACGCGCAAGACGCTCGGCGGGCTGTGGACCGACACGTCCGCGCGCGTGCTGCGCCAGGACGGCTCCGTGCTGCCCGGGCTCTGGGCCGCGGGCGAGGCCGCCGGGTTCGGCGGTGGCGGGGTGCACGGCCACCGCGCGCTCGAGGGCACGTTCCTCGGGGGCTGCCTCTACTCCGGCCGCGTCGCGGGTCGCGCCCTCGCGGCCGAGCTCCGCTGACCCACAGGTCGCACGAAGCGGAAGCCTGCTGGCGCGAGGTAGAGCCGCGGTCGCGCGAGGTAGAGCCGTGGTCGCGCGAGGTAGAACCGTGGTCGCGCGAGGTAGAGCCGTGGTCGCTGAGAACCGACCGTGGGCGTCCGTCGTGCGTGGTGCCACGGCCGGTAGGGTCACCGAGCATGAGCGTGCACGACGACGCGTCGCGATCCGGACGAGCCGACCTCGCGTCGGGCACGGGACCGGTCGGGCACGACGAACCGGCCGGGCCCGGCGTCGTCGAGCAGCCCGGCCGGGGGCCGGGGGCCGCACCGCCCGACATCGCCGCGTGCGAGCGCGTCTTCCGCCGCAACGGGCTCCCGCTGCTGGTCCAGGGGCACTCCGTGGACCGTGACGTGTTCGGGCGGTCGGCACCGTTCCTGCTCGTCGTGCTGCTCGCCGAGCTGAGCGGCGCCATCCGGTCCGGCTGGCCGGCCTGGGCCAACGCGCTCGCACTCCTGGGGGGCGCCGCGATCGTCGCGGCCGCGTACGCCGGCCTCAACGTGCTCCGCGGACGCCCGTGGTCGACCCTCCCCCAGTCGGTCGGCGTGCCCGAGCTCGCGTTCTTCGTGCTCGTGCCCGCGCTGCTGCCCCTCGTGTTCGGCGGGCAGTGGGGCGACGCGTTGCTCACCGTCGTCGGCAACCTCGTCCTGCTGGGCCTCGTGCGCGTGGTCGTCGGGTACGGCGTGCTGTCGTCGCTGTGGTGGGGGCTCGCGCGCGTCACCGACGAGCTCGGTGCCGCGCTCCTCCGGCTCGTGCGCCTCCTCCCGCTCCTGCTCGTGTTCTCCCTGGTCCTCTTCTACAACGCCGAGGTCTGGCAGGTGTTCGACCGCACGCACGGCGTCGCGGACATCGCGCTCGGTGCCTTCTTCGCGCTCCTGGTCGTGCTGTTCGTCGCGCTGCGCTCGCCGGCCGAGGCGCGCGAGGCGCTCGCGGAGACGGCGGCGAGGCTGCCCGACCACGAGAGCGCGACGCGCTTCAGCCGCGGGCAGACGGCGAACCTCGCGACGATGATCGCGACCAGCCAGCTCCTGCAGGTGCTCGTCGTGAGCCTCGGCATGGGCGTGTTCTTCATGGCGCTCGGGACCCTCACGGTCACGCCCGAGGTCATGGCGCTGTGGGACGTCGACGGCGGCACGTGGCAGCAGACGATCTCTCTGGCGGGCGGGGGCGGCGTCGGCGGGGCGGACCTCGTCGTCACGCAGACGCTCCTGCGCGTCTCCGTCGCGATCGCGACGTTCACCGGGCTCTACTACGCGATCTCCGTCCAGGTCGACGCGGTCTACCGCGCGGAGTTCGTCGACGGCATCGAGACCCAGCTCGCCGACGTCGTCCGCACCCGCTCCCGCTACCTCACCCTCCTCGACAGGGCCTCCCGGGCGCCCGCCGACGAACCCGCCACCGCGCCCAGGTAGAACTGTGGTCCGCCGAGGTAGAACCCCGGTCACGCGAGGTGGAACCGTGGTCCGACGAAGGAGCACGCTGGTCGTCCGCGACAGAACGGTGGCTTCTCCGGACCGAGCGCGGCTCGCTCCGCTGGATCCACCGACCTTCTTCTCCGCCCAACCGGCGTCCTACCTCGCGTGACCGGGGTTCTACCTCGCGTGACTGGGGTTCTACCTCGCGTGACCAACGTTCTACCTCGGCGCCGGTGCCACCCTCCGGGATGCCTGGCGTCGGAGCGCGAGCCGGCGTGTCTCTGCCAGGCGGCACCCGACCGCGACCGGGTCGCCGAGGTCGTCCCAGGTGAACCGCACGACCGTCCAGCCTGCGGCGACGAGTGCCGCCTCCCTGACGTCCTGGGCGCGTCGCGTCGCGGCCGGGTCCCCGTACGGCCCACCGGAGTACTTCACAGCGCCGTCGAACTCGACCGCGACGCGGGCGTCTATCCAGGCGAGATCGAGGACGTAGCGGCCGCGGGCGGTGGCGACCGGAACCTGTGGTCGTGGCGTCGGGAGCCCGCCGAGTGTTGCGGCCAACCGGACCAGCGTCTCGCCCGGCGACTCCGATGCCGGGTCCGCGAGCTCCAGTGCGCGACGCGCGCGGACCACACCGCGCTTGCCCCGCGACTCCTCGAGCACCTGCTCGACGACATGCCGGTCGGCGCCCAGACGTAGCGCCGAGTCCACGACGACGAGGCTGCGCTCCAGGGGCAGCGAGCGGGCGCAGTCGACGACGGTGCGCTCGAGGCTCGTCACCGGGACGCCGTCGAGGCGTGCTCGGTCGCGCGGTGGGAGGTCCGTCCGGTGCCGCCGGACGATCGGGTCGCGTTCGCGCTCGACCCGCGGGTTCGTGAGCTGGGTCAGGTGCACGAACGGCGGCAGCCGCCAGGTCCAGCACCCCCAGAGCAGTGCCGCAGTGTCGTGGCTCACCCAGTACGGCGTGGTGAAGCTCTCGACGACACCACGCACCTGGGCGAGCAACCACTGCTCCCGGGCCTGGGCGGCAGCGTGCGGGGACGGGAGATAGACACCGCGGCGCACCCGCACGAGCTCACCGTCGCGCGCACGGGCCGCCAGCTCGGCACGGCGACGACGGTCGTACGGCATCGCCGCCGGGACCCCGCGCGGGCCGGTCGTGTCCGCGGTGTAGCGCCCTGGTGGGCGGGGCGACCGGGCGGTCGCGCGCGTGCGAGTGTCCGTCGAAACGGGTGCCCCCGCGGGCGAGGAGAGGTTCGATGACTCGTTCATCGCCCCAGCCTGGCGGCCACCGGGACTCCGCGGGACGGGAATCTCGGATCTGTGGAAAACCACGGGGGCGGTGAGCGTCACGGCCGAGCAGGGCGACGCCGTCGGGCACGACCCGCGCGGGTGACCCTGACCGCACCGTGGGGGCCGGCCGATGCCGGCCCCCACCGCGCCTCACCGGAGCTCTACCCCGGCCGTCCCGGATTCTCGGCCGACCACGGTTCTACCTCGGCCCACCACGGTTCTACCTCGCGCGACCACGGTTCTACCCCGCGCGACCAGGGTTCTACCTCGCGGGAGGGGTCAGGCGTTGGCGACGAGGCCGAGCTCGGCGACGCTCGGGAGGCCGTCGTGCGTCGGGACGACGCGGACGGTGTAGCCGAACGGGCCGGACGCGTCGAGCACGACGTCGCCGGCGAACGCGTACCGGCCGGCCTCGTACGTCTCGGCGAGCGCGAGCGGCTCGGCGGTGAACTCCTCGATGACGTCTGCCTCGCTGACGCGGCCGTGCACGACCTGCACCTGCACGTCCTCGGGACGCAGCTCGCCGAGCGACACGTACGCGCGCACCGTGAGCCGGTCCCCGACCTGCGGCACCTCGCCGATACCGGACGAGTCGACGTGGTCGACCCGCACGCGCGACCAGCCGTCGCGCACCGACTGCTTCCAGTGCGCGAGCTCGCGCGCCGGGGCGAGGCCGTCCGCGGCCAACGTCCGCCCGGCCGCCGCGGCCGGCGCGTACAGGCGCGTCACGTACTCGCCGACCATGCGCGTGGCCTGGACCTTGGGCCCGAGCGTCGCAAGGGTGTGCCGCACCATCTCGAGCCACCGGCCGGGCACGCCGTCCGCGTCGCGGTCGTAGAAGCGGGGCGCGACCTGCTGCTCGACGAGGTCGTAGAGCGCGGCGGCCTCGAGGTCGTCACGGCGGTCCGCGTCCTCCACGCCGTCCGCGGTGGGGATGGCCCAGCCGTTCTCGCCGTCGTACCACTCGTCCCACCACCCGTCGAGGATCGACAGGTTGAGCCCGCCGTTGAGCGCCGACTTCATGCCCGACGTCCCGGACGCCTCGAGCGGGCGCAGCGGGTTGTTGAGCCAGACGTCGCAGCCGGGGTAGAGCGACTGCGCCATGGCGATGTCGTAGTTCGGCAGGAAGACGATCCGGTGCCGCACCTCGGGGTCGTCCGTGAAGCGGACGAGCTGCTGGATGAGCCGCTTGCCCTGGTCGTCCGCGGGGTGCGACTTGCCCGCGACGACGAGCTGCACGGGGCGCTCCGGGTGCAGCAGCAGCGCCTTGAGACGCGCGGGGTCGCGCAGCATGAGCGTGAGCCGCTTGTACGTGGGCACGCGGCGCGCGAAGCCGATGGTGAGGACGTCGGGCGAGAGCACGTCGTCGACCCAGCCGAGCTCCGCCGGGGTCGCGCCGCGCTCGCGCCACGACTTGCGCACGCGGCGGCGCGCCTCGTCGACGAGCCGGCCCCGCATCTCGCGGCGGATCGCCCAGAGCTCGCCGTCGCTCACGCCGCCTTCCCCGGGACCGCGCAGCCAGCCCGACGACGCGTGCTCGGCCGTGAGCTCGTCCAGGCCCAGGCGGTCGGCCTCGAGGGCCGCGAGCGCCGGGTCCACCCACGTGGGCGAGTGCACGCCGTTCGTCACGGACGTGATGGGGACCTCGCGCGCGTCGAAGCCCGGCCACAGCCCCTCGAACATGCCGCGCGAGACCTCGCCGTGCAGCAGCGAGACGCCGTTGGCGCGGCCGCCCAGGCGCAGACCCATGACCGCCATGTTGAAGACGGTCGGGTCGCCGCCCTCGTAGTCCTCGGCGCCGAGCGCGAGCACGCGCTCGACGGGCAGGCCGTCGACGGCCATGTCGCCGCCGAAGTACTGCGTGACGAGGTCGCGCCCGAACCGGTCGATTCCGGCCGGGACGGGCGTGTGCGTCGTGAAGACGGTCGCGGCACGCACCGCCTCGAGCGCCTCGTCGAACGTGAGGCCCTGCTCGACGAGCTCGCGGATGCGCTCGACGCCGAGGAACCCGGCGTGCCCCTCGTTGGTGTGGTAGACCTCCGGCGCCGGGGCGCCGGTGAGGCGCGACCACAGGCGCAGCGCGCGCACGCCGCCCACGCCGAGCAGGAGCTCCTGCTGGAGGCGGTGCTCGCCGCCGCCGCCGTAGAGGCGGTCGGTGACCTTGCGCGCGGCCTCGTCGTTGCCGGGCACGTTCGAGTCGAGCAGGAGCAGGGGAACGCGCCCGACGGCCGCGACCCACACGTGCGCGTGCAGCGTGCGACCGCCCGGGAGGGCGAGCGACACGCGCGCGGGCGTGCCGTCGTCGTCGCGCAGGAGGGTCAGCGGAAGGCCGTCCGGGTCGAGCAGCGGGTAGGTCTCGACCTGCCAGCCGTCGCGCGTGAGGGACTGCTTGAAGTAGCCGGCACCGTACAGGAGCCCGACGCCGACGATCGGCACGCCGAGGTCGCTCGCGCTCTTGAGGTGGTCGCCCGCGAGGATGCCGAGGCCGCCGGAGTACTGCGGCAGCACGGACGTGATGCCGAACTCGGGCGAGAAGTACGCGATCGCCGCCGGCAGATCCTCGCCGGACGCCACCCGCTGCTGGTACCACAGCGCGTCGTCGAGGTAGCGGCGCAGGTCGGCCGCCGCCGCGCGTACGCGCTCGACGAACGCGCCGTCAGCGGCGAGCTCCGCGAGGCGCTCCGGGCCGAGCGCGCCGAGCAGCGCGACCGGGTCGCCGTGCACGGACGCCCACGCCTCGGGGTCGATGCCGGCGAACAGGTCGCGCGTCGGGGCGTGCCAGGACCAGCGCAGGTTGTGGGCCAGCTCGTCCAGGTCGCGCAGCTCGGCGGGCAGCAGGGTGCGGACGGTGAACCGTCGGATCGCTCTCACGGGGACGAGACTACGCAGGCCGAGGCCGGTGCACACCCTCGCGGTGTCACACGCACGTCACGCTTGCGTGAACTTTCACCCCGGCGTCATCTGCGTCCCGCACCCCGTCGACGACGCGCCGACCGCGCTCCCAGGTGCCTGCCCCCCACGGGCCTCGATACGTTGTGCGTGTGACGTCGACCCCTCCGGCCACCGCGCCGCACCGCGCCCTCGCGACCACCCCCCTCCCTGCCCCGTCCGCCCCGATCGGCCGCATCCCCGTGCTGGACGTCTCGCCCGTCGTCGAGGGTGGCCGGTGGCCCGCGAAGGCCGTCGTCGGCGAGATGGTGCCGGTCGAGGCCACCGTGTTCCGCGAGGGGCACGACGCCGTCGCCGCGACCGCCGTCCTCGTCGCCCCCGACGGGTCCGAGCGCACCGCGCGCATGGTGGACGTGGCGCCCGGCCTCGACCGGTTCCGCGCCACGCTGCACCCCGACACGACCGGCGACTGGTCGCTGCGCGTCGAGGCGTGGAGCGACCCGTACGGCACCTGGGCGCACGACGCGACCGTGAAGATCGCCGCCGGCGTCGACGTCGACCTCATGCTCGCCGAGGGCGTCCGTCTCTTCGAGCGGGTCCTGGCCGACGCCGTCCCGCTCCCCGGCCCGGACGGCACCCCGAGCACCCGTTCCCCCGAGGACGCGCGCACGCTCGCCGACGCCGCCGCCGCGCTCGCCGACGCGAGCCGCCCCGCCCCGGTCCGGCTCGCCGCCGCGACGTCGCCCGAGGTGCGCGACGTCCTCGACCGTGCGCCCCTGCGCGACCACGTGACGGCGTCGGCGACCTACGCCCTGCGCGTCGAGCGCCCGCTGGCGCTCGCGGGCGCGTGGTACGAGATGTTCCCGCGCTCGGAGGGCGCGCGCCGGCTCAAGGACGGGCGCTGGCGCTCCGGGACGTTCACGGCCGCGGCCCGCCGCCTGCCGGCGATCGCCGCGATGGGCTTCGACGTCGTCTACCTCACGCCCGTCCACCCCATCGGCACGACCCACCGCAAGGGCCGCAACAACTCGCTGACCGCGCTCCCGGGCGACCCGGGCAGCCCGTACGCGATCGGCTCGAAGGACGGCGGCCACGACGCGATCCACCCCGAGCTCGGCAGCGACCGCACGTTCCGCGCGTTCGTCAAGGAGGCCCGGCGCCACGGTCTGGAGGTCGCGATCGACCTCGCGCTCCAGTGCTCGCCCGACCACCCCTGGGTCGCCGAGCACCCCGAGTGGTTCACCACGCGCGTCGACGGCTCGATCGCGTACGCCGAGAACCCGCCCAAGAAGTACCAGGACATCTACCCGCTCAACTTCGACAACGACCCCGAGGGCATCTACGCCGAGGTGCTGCGCGTCGTGCGCGTGTGGATCGACCGCGGCGTCACCGCGTTCCGCGTCGACAACCCGCACACCAAGCCGCTCGACTTCTGGGAGTGGCTGCTCGCCGAGGTGCGCGCGACCAACCCCGAGGTCGTGTTCCTCTCGGAGGCGTTCACCAAGCCCGCGATGATGCACACGCTCGCGCGCATCGGGTTCCACCAGTCGTACACGTACTTCACGTGGCGCAACACGCGCGACGAGCTCGCCGAGTACCTCACCGAGGTGTCGGGCGAGGCGGGGGCCTACATGCGCCCGAGCTTCTGGCCGACGACGCACGACATCCTCCCGCCGTACCTCCAGCACGGCGGGGTGGCCGGGTTCGCGGTGCGCGCGGTGCTCGCCGCGCTCGGCTCGCCGACCTGGGGGATCTACTCCGGGTACGAGCTCGTGGAGAACGTGCCGCGCCCGGGCGTCGAGGAGCAGATCGACAACGAGAAGTACGAGTACAAGCCGCGCGACTGGGCGCTCGCCGAGGAGATCGGCATCTCGACGCTCCTCACGCGGCTCAACGAGGTGCGGCGCGACCACCCCGCGCTGCGCCAGCTCCGCAACCTCACCGTGCACCCGACGACGAACGACCAGGTGCTCGCGTTCTCGCGGCACCTGCCCGCCGAGCACTCCCCGACCGGCGAGGCGGACACCGTCGTCGTCGTGGTGAACCTCGACCCCCACTCCCCGCAGGAGTCGAACGTGCACCTCGACCTGGCGGCCCTCGGGCTGCCGCCGCTCGCCGACGGCCAGGACCCGTGGGCACCGTCCTTCGTCGCGCACGACGAGCTGTCCGGCGAGAGCTACGGCTGGGGCCAGGACGTGTACGTGCGGCTCGAGCCGATGCGCCAGGTCGCGCACGTCGTGCACGTGAGGCCCGCATGACGTTCCCTCGCGATGCTGCACCGGTCCCCGTACGCGGTCCCGCTGCCGGCCCCGCCCCCGTGCCGCCCATCACCGCGCCGGTCCCCGTCGCGGCGCTCCCGCCGCGACGCCAGCCGGCCGCGCCGGTCGACGCGCGGCCCGGGCTGTCGGACGACCCGGACTGGTACCGCACCGCCGTGTTCTACGAGGTGATCGTCCGCGCGTTCTCCGACTCCGACGGCAGCGGGACGGGCGACCTGCGGGGCCTCATCGACCGCCTCGACTACCTGCAGTGGCTCGGCATCGACGCGCTGTGGCTTCCGCCGTTCTACCCGTCGCCCCTGCGCGACGGCGGCTACGACGTCTCCGACTACACCGCGATCGCGCCGCAGTACGGCTCGACGTCCGACTTCGCCGAGCTCGTGAGCGAGGCGCACGCGCGCGGGATGCGCGTCGTCATCGACCTCGTCATGAACCACACGAGCGACCAGCACCCCTGGTTCCAGGCGTCGCGCGCCGACCCCGAGGGCCCGTACGGCGACTTCTACGTGTGGAGCGACGACGACTCGCGCTACCAGGACGCGCGCATCATCTTCGTCGACACCGAGACGTCCAACTGGACGTTCGACCCCGTGCGCCGCCAGTTCTTTTGGCACCGGTTCTTCTCCCACCAGCCCGACCTCAACTTCGAGAACCCGCGCGTCGCCGACGCGATGCTCGACGTCGCGCGGTTCTGGCTGCAGATGGGCGTCGACGGGTTCCGCCTCGACGCGGTGCCCTACCTCTACGAGGCCGAAGGCACCAACTGCGAGAACCTGCCGCAGACGCACGAGTTCCTGCGGCGCGTGCGGCGCATGGTCGACGCCGAGTTCCCGGGGCGCATCCTGCTCGCCGAGGCGAACCAGTGGCCGCGCGAGGTCGTGGACTACTTCGGCACAGAGGACGAGCCGGAGTGCCACATGTGCTTCCACTTCCCCGTGATGCCCCGGATCTACTACGCGATCCGCGACCAGCGCGCGAACCAGATCCTCGAGATCCTCGCCGACACGCCCGACATCCCGCCCGGCGCGCAGTGGAGCACGTTCCTGCGCAACCACGACGAGCTCACGCTCGAGATGGTGTCCACCGAGGAGCGCGCGTCCATGTACGGGTGGTACGCGCCCGACCCGCGCATGCGCGCCAACGTCGGCATCCGCCGCCGGCTCGCCCCGCTGCTCGACAACTCGCGCAAGGAGGTCGAGCTCGCGCACGCGCTCCTGCTCTCCCTGCCGGGCAGCCCGTGCCTCTACTACGGCGACGAGATCGGGATGGGCGACAACATCTGGCTGCCCGACCGCGACGCCGTGCGCACCCCCATGCAGTGGACGCCCGACCGCAACGCCGGGTTCTCGACCGCCGACCCGGGCAAGGTCTACCTGCCGCTCGTGCAGTCGCTCGTGCACCACTACGGCTACGTCAACGTCGAGGCGCAGCTCGAGCAGTCGACGTCCCTGCTGCACTGGGTGCACGGGATGCTCAAGGTCCGGCGCCGGCACAAGGCGTTCGGGACGGGCGACTTCGTCGCGCTCGAGTGCGACAACGAGTCGATCCTCGCGTTCCTGCGCCGCACCGACACCGAGACGATCCTGTGCGTCGCGAACCTCTCCGCGACCGCGCGCTCGGCCTCGGTGCACGTGCCCGGGCACGCCGGCGCGACGCTCACGGACGTGTTCGGCGGAGCACGCTTCCCCGCGGTCGACGACGACGAGCGCGTCGTCATGACGTGGGGGTCGCGCGACTTCTACTGGCTCGTCGTCGAGGACCCGTCGGTGTGACCACCGTTGCCGCGCGGCCCGTGCCCGGGCACGGCCCTCACCCGGCGGGTGCGGCCCGGCCGTGGTGGCATGGGGGCCGAACCTGACCGAGGAGGCGCGCGTGACGGTACGGCGGACGGACCCGCCCTCGGCGGAGCTCATGGCGCTCCTGGACGCCTGGCTGCCCGCGCGGCGGTGGTACCCGGTCAAGGGGGTCGCCGTCACCCACGTGCCGTGGCTGTCGTTCGTGCTCGAGGTCCCGGCGTCCGCCGCGGCACCCGGCCGGCCCGACGCCGCGTGGCCGGGGACCCGGGTCGAGCTCCACCTCCTGCGGCTCGTCGGGGACGGTGTGGACCTCGTCGTACAGGTGCCCCTCGTGCTCGAGCCGGCGACCTCGCCGGTGGGCCTGACGCCGGGCGGCGCGGCGCCGATCGGGACGCTCGCCCCGCGAGGCGCCGACGACGCCGGCTGGGTCGTGCACGACGGCGCCGCGCACCCCGCGTGCTGGGCAGCCCTCCTGGCCGTGGCGGAGTGGGAGAGCCACGGCACGGCACCGGACGGCGCGAGTCCGGGCGGCGCTCGCCCCGAGGTCGACGCCGACCTCACCGGTGGACGCGCGCTGAGCGTCGAGCAGTCGAACAGCTCGGTGCTGCTGCCGCGGGTCGCCGGCGGGAGCATGCTCAAGGTCCTGCGCGCCATCGCGATCGGGCCCAACCCCGACGTGACCATCCCCCGCGCTCTTGCGGCCCAGGGCTGGGGCGGGGTGCCCCGGCCGCTCGCGTGGCTCGAGGTGACGTGGGACGCAGCGGACGACCCGACCGCCGTCGACCCGCACGCGGACCACCGACCGGACGAGCCGAACGCTGGGGGCGGGGCACCGCCGTCGGGCACCCCGGCGGGCCCGGAGGCGCCCCGCTCCGCGCACCTGGCGATCCTCAGCGAGTTCGTCGAGGGCGCGCGCGACGGGTTCGACCTCGCGTGCTCCTACGCGGGGCAGGACGCCTCGTTCGCCGACCTCGCGGCCGACCTGGGGCGCGTGCTCGCCGACCTGCACGCCGCGCTCCGCCGCGCGTTCGGCGTCGGTTCGCCCGTCGACGCGCGCTGGCTCGTCGCGGACCTGCGCCGGCGTGCGGACGAGGCCGTCGCGTCCTCCAGCGCGCTCGGACGGCGCGCTGCGGACGTCGCCGCGTTCTGGGACCGCACGTCCGCGCGGCTCGCGAACGTCACGCGCGTCCCCGATGCGCTCCCCCGGCTCCAGACGGTCCACGGCGACCTGCACCTCGGCCAGGTGCTGCACGCGCGGCGGTTCGGCTGGAAGGTGCTCGACTTCGAGGGTGAGCCCTTGCGGCCGGTCGCCGAGCGCACGCGCCCGGACCTCGCGCTGCGCGACGTCGCCGGGATCGTGCGCTCGTTCGACTACGCCGCCGCCGTCGGGCGCGCCCGCGACGCCGCATGGGCCGTCCAGGCGCGCACCGCGTTCCTCGACGCCTACGACCGGGCCGACACGGCCGGCGTCGACCGCGCGACGTCCGAGGCCCTGGTACGGGCGCTCACGCTCGACAAGGCGCTCTACGAGGTCGTCTACGAGTCGCGCAACCGCCCGGACTGGGAGCCCATCCCGCTCGCCGCGGTCGACCGCCTGCTCGCGGGCGACGCCTGACAGCGGACCCGACCGCGAACGTGACCGTCCGGCGAGCCCGTCCTGTGGGGGCACGCGGGACGTGGAAAGGTTGCCCCATGACCGGGTCCGCCGCCTCCCCCACCCCACTCCCCGTCGTCGTGCTGCCGGACGCGCTCGCCGCCGCGGCGGCCGGACGCACGTTCGACCCGCACGCCGTGCTCGGCCCGCACCTGGCGCCCGACTCCGACGACGCGCGCGCCGTCGTCCGGGTCCTGCGCCCCCTCGCCGACGAGGTCGTCGTCGTCACGACCGACGGCGAGCACGCGGCCGCGCACGAGCAGGACGGGGTCTGGGCCGCGGTCGTCCCGGTGCACCAGGACCCCGACGGCACCCGGCACGCCCCCGACTACCGCGTCCGGGCGCGCTACGGCCACGAGGCCACGACCGCCGACGACCCCTACCGCTTCCTGCCGACTCTCGGCGAGGTGGACCTGCACCTCATCCGGGAGGGCCGGCACGAGGAGCTGTGGCGCGCGCTCGGCGCGAACGTGCGCACCTACCCCAGCGCGCTCGGCGACACCACGGGCACCGCGTTCGCCGTCTGGGCGCCCAACGCGCGCGCGGTCCGCGTCATCGGCGACTTCAACGGCTGGGGCGCGACGCACCCGATGCGCTCGCTCGGCTCGAGCGGCGTCTGGGAACTGTTCGTCCCGGGCGTGCGCACGGGCGCGCGGTACAAGTACGAGATCCTCGGCCCCGACGGCTCGTGGCGGCAGAAGGCCGACCCGCTCGCCAAGGCGACCGAGGTGCCGCCCGCGACGGCGAGCGTCGTCGTCGAGTCGCAGTTCACGTGGTCCGACGACGCGTGGCTCGCCGAGCGGGCCGCCCACGACCCGCACACGCAGCCGCTGAGCATCTACGAGGTGCACCTCGGCTCGTGGCGCCAGGGCCTGTCCTACCGCGACCTCGCGGAGCAGCTCACCGCGTACGTCGTCGAGCAGGGCTTCACGCACGTCGAGCTCCTGCCCGTCGCCGAGCACCCGTTCGGCGGGTCGTGGGGCTACCAGGTCACCGGCTACTACGCGCCGACGTCACGGTTCGGCCACCCCGACGACTTCCGCTACCTCGTCGACCGCCTGCACGCGGCGGGGATCGGCGTCGTCGTCGACTGGGTCCCCGCGCACTTCCCGCGCGACGAGTGGGCCCTGGCCCGGTTCGACGGCACACCGTGCTACGAGCACGCCGACCCGCTGCGCGGAGAGCAGCCCGACTGGGGCACGTACGTGTTCGACTTCGGGCGCAACGAGGTCCGCAACTTCCTCGTCGCCAACGCGACGTACTGGCTCGAGGAGTTCCACGTCGACGCGCTGCGCGTCGACGCCGTCGCGTCCATGCTCTACCTCGACTACTCGCGCGGCCCCGGCCAGTGGCACCCCAACGTGCACGGCGGGCGCGAGAACCTCGAGGCCATCGCGTTCCTCCAGGAGGCCAACGCCACCGCCTACCGGCGCACGCCCGGCGTCATGATGATCGCCGAGGAGTCGACGGCGTGGCCCGGGGTGACCCGGCCGACGTCGGCCGGGGGCCTCGGGTTCGGGCTCAAGTGGAACATGGGCTGGATGAACGACTCCCTGCGCTACGTCGCCGAGGAGCCCATCAACCGGCGCTACCACCACCACGAGATCACCTTCTCGATGGTCTACGCCTACTCCGAGCAGTTCGTGCTGCCCATCAGCCACGACGAGGTCGTGCACGGCAAGGGGTCGCTCTACGGCAAGATGCCCGGCGACGACTGGCAGAAGCGAGCCGGCGTCCGCGCGTTCCTCGCCTACCAGTGGTCGCACCCCGGCAAGCAGCTCCTCTTCATGGGCAGCGAGATCGGGCAGCACACCGAGTGGAACGAGGGGCGCTCGCTCGACTGGGACGGCCTCGCCGCCGACCCCGGGCGGCAGGGCGTCCAGCGGGCCGTGCGCGACCTCAACGTGCTCTACCGCGCGACCCCCGCACTCTGGGAGCTCGACCACGATCCCGCCGGCTTCGAGTGGCTCGACGCCGACGACGCCGACCACAACGTCCTCGCCTACGTGCGACGTGGGCGCGACGGCAGCGAGGTCGCCGTCGTCGTGAACTTCGCCGGGACGCCGCACGAGGGCTACCGCGTCCCGCTGCCGTCGGGCGGCACGTGGCGCGAGGTGCTCAACACCGACGCCGAGGTGTACGGCGGGTCGGGCGTCGGCAACCTCGGCGAGGTCGAGGCGGAGGCCGTCCCGTGGAAGGGGCGCGCGCACTCCGCGACCCTGCGCCTGCCCCCGCTCGGCGCGTTGTACCTCGTCCCGTCGCCGAGGTAGAGGCCTGGTCTGCCGAGGTAGAGGTCTGGCCTGCTGACGTAGAGGTCTGGCCTGCTGACGTAGAGGTCTGGTCACCCTGGGTGGTGGGTGGGGTGGTGGCGCCGGGTCTACCATCCGCCGCTCGTCCCTCGCGGCTCCCGCCAGGCCCGCCACGACCCGGCGCCACCACCCCACCCACCCGGCTTCGTCTCGCCCTTCTGCGCTGCCTCCTCAGCGCGGCGGCGGCCGGTCACGGTGGGTGACCGGCCGCTCGTCGTCCGCGTGCAGGTGCAGGTGCGTCAGTAGAGGCTGATCGCGAGGCGCTGGCGGGCCTTGCCGACGCGGGGGTCGGTGGGGCCGACGACCTCGAAGTAGTCGAGGAGGCGCACGCGCAGCTTCTCCTTGCCGTCGGCGTCGGCACCGGGCAGGAGGTCCAGGAGCCGGCCGAGCGCGTCGTCGACGTGGCCCCCGAGCAGGTCGAGGTCGGCGATGGCGAGCTGGGCGTCGACGTCCTGCGGTGCGGCGGCGGCCGCGGCGCGGACCGTCGCGAGGTCGGCGTCGCGCGTGCGCTGCAGGAGCCGCACCTGCGCGAGGCCGGCGACGGCGAGCGCGTCGCGCGGGTCCTGCTTGATCGCCTTCTCGTAGGCCGCGACGGCGGCGTCGAGGTCGTCGCGCTCGATCGCGTCGTACGCCTCCTGGTGCAGCGGCGGGAGCTCGGGCTCGGGCTCCGGGGTCGGCTCGGCGGGCACCGACTCGCCGTCGCCACCCTGGGACGGCGCCCGGCCGGTGACGCCGTTCGCCTCGGCGGCCTGGAGCACCTGGTCGATCACCGACCGCACCTGCTCCACGGGCGCGGCGCCCTGGAACAGCGGCACCGGCTGGCCCTGGAGGATCGCGACGACGGTCGGGACCCCCTGGACCTGGAACGCCGCGGTGATCTGCGGGTGGGCCTGGGCGTCGACGCGGGCCAGGAGGAAGCGGCCGGCGTACTCGTCCGCCAGCGCGCCGAGGTCGGTGCCGAGCTGGGCGTTCGCCTGGTCGGTCGGGATCCAGAGCAGGACGACGACCGGGTACTGCGTCGAGTCCTGGACGAGCTGGCCGAACGTCTCGTCCGTGACGTCGACGACGTAGCCACCGGCTGCGGGCGCGCCGCCCTCCTCCCCCGGCGGCGGGGACTGCGGCCGGGTCAGCGCGGACAGGTCGACCGCTCCGCGCACGTCGAACGCGGGCTGCTGGGTAGGTTCGCTCATGGACGCAATCCTAGGGACGGTCAGCTGTTGGCGACGGACGTCGCGATGTGCTCGTTGCCCACGACGCGGATCTTCTCCTCCGACCCGGCCGGCGGGACGTAGAGCGCGACGACGTCCTGGTACCCGACCTTGAGGACGTTCGTCGGGGTCTTGTCGCCGTAGAGCGCCTTGATCGTCTCCGTGTCGGGCGGGACCTGCGCCCCCTCCTCGGCCGTCATGGACTCCTGCGACGTCATGGCTCCGACCACGAGCGCACCGCCGTCCGCGGTGCGGACCGCGCGGACCTGCTCGTCGGCGTTCGGGGTGAACGTCAGCGCGTACTTGCCGGCGGCGGGCTCGAGCGCCGTGGTCCAGGCCTGGGCGCGCTCGGCGAGCAGCGTGCGGAAGGAGTCGTCCTCGAAGGTGCTGGCGAAGCCGGAGCCGGTCCCGAGGTTGAGCACGTCGGCGTACTGCGCGACGGCGTCCGTGGGCGTGACGAGGAGGCTCGAGTCGTCGGGCGCGACGGCCTCGCTCCCGATGCTCGGGTCGGCGAAGCTCGGCATGGTCACGCCGGGGAGCAGGCGGACCCACGCCCAGAGCTGGTAGGGGTCCCGCGCGCCGGCCTGCTCGAGCACGGACAGGCGAGGCGTCTGCAGGCTCTCGGGCTGGACGCTCACGGCGTACGAGGTGCGGGGCCAGGTCTGCGTCGTCGGGATGACGACCTGCTGGGCCTCGGTCGGCAGCTCGGTCACGAGGTCCGCGTTGCCGCGCGCCGCCGCGACGGCGAGCTGACTCGTGCGGATGGCGAGCGCCGGGCCGGTGACGCGGCCCTCGAGCTGCTTCGGGTCGTTCGCCTCGCTCGCCGCGGCGAGCGCCGACGCGACCGCGTCCAGCACCACCGTCTCCTGCGCCTCGGAGAGGACGGGCGGGGGCGGGTCCTGGGTCGGGTCGGGCTGCGGCGTCGGCAGCGGGGCCGAGCAGGCGGCGAGCAGGAGCGCGCCGACCAGACCGCCGGCCACTCCGGCGAGGTGACGGCGCGCGCCGCGAGGGCGTGCCGCGTCGCGGGTGGTGCTGATCATCGGGTGCTGTCCTTCGTCTCGTCCGTGTCGGGCTGCGGGTCGGCGGTCTCGCCGTTCCCCGCGCTACCGCCTGGGGTGAAGCCCCACGCCCGGCGCCAGGCGTCTGCCCGCGTGGAGGCGCTGTCCTGGGTGGTGGGGTGCCCGTCGGCCGCTTCGACGGTCGGCTGTGTCGCGGTCTTGGGTCGCCGCTCGCCCCGCGCGACGATGGGGATCTGGCCGGTGAGCCACGCACGCCGCGGCTTCTGGGCGCGTGCCTGCTGCTGGGCGAGCCGCTCGGCCTCCTCGCGCTCGCGGAGCTCGCGGCGCGTGAGCATGCGCACCTGCGCGGTGTCGGTCGGCACCTCGCCGTCGGACGTCTCCGCGTCCCGCTCGCCCGACGACGATCCGGGCGCGGCCGCGGCCGGGGCGACCGCGGGGGTGGCCGACGTCGCGGCGCCGCGCCCCGACGGGCCGCGGCGCTTGGGTCGCAGGCTCGCCGCGCCGATCCCGAGTCCCAGGAGGATGAGGACCGCACCGCCGATGACGCCCGGCCACAGGTAGGGCGTCTCGACCTGGCGCGGCCAGGAGAGCTCGAGCGTCGGGGCGACGGCATCCTCACCCACGCCGGCCACCAGAAGCTGCCAGCGACCGGGCTGGTCGGACCAGCGCAGGCTCGCCGAGCCGGCGCCCGTCGACTCCTCGAACCACATGTCCGACCCGGCGGGGTCCACGCCGACGACCGCCGTCTCGGCCGGGGTCTCGCCCTCGGCCGGGGTCTCGCCGTCCGCAGGGGTCTCCCCCTCGGCGGCCTCACCGTCGGCGGGCGTCTCGCCGTCGGCGGGAGCCTCGTCGGTCGGTGACTCCTCCTCGGCGGGGCTCTCTCCCTCGGCGGGCTCCTCCGCGGCGGTCGGCTCGGCCGCACGGGTCGCGAGCGCGTCCCAGTCGCTGAGCCCGGTGACCACGCCGTGGGCGTCCTCCCCGACCCAGCCGGTCACGTCGACCTCGCGCCCGATCGCCAGGGTGACCTGCTGCTCGCCCGGTGCCGTGGCACGGATCGTCACGTCCTCGGCCACGAGGTCCAGGACCCCGGGCTCGGTGACGAGCATCGTGCCGTCCCCCGTGTACGCCGTGGTCGCCACGACCGTGTCGCTGTCCCGCCACACCGTGGCGGACGCGACGCCGAGGCCGACGGCGACCAGCCCTCCCACGAGCAGGAGGGCGGCGATGATTCGTTGCAGCACCGAGCTTCCCTTCGTCGATCGACGTTCCAGAATAGGTGCGAAACCCCTCGTAGATCGACCGCGGGAGATCGTGCGCGGATCCTCACGATCCGTTCACGAGCCTCTCTCCCCACGGTCCCACGCTCGTCAGCCGGCCTTCAGGAAGGGCACGCGTCGCACCGTCGGACCGGGTGCCACCTGACCCTGCGCCGTCCGTCCCGCAGCACTGCGACCATCGTCTCACCTGCTCCAATCCGGGTATTCAGGACAGCGCGATCCCCGTATCCTGGTCGGAGCACGGCGGGGCCGTGGCACGACCGCCGCGCCCGCCCTCCTCGGGAGGGGACGCCGCCCGGCGGCGGAGGCCGCGACGAACCAGCACCGGAGGTCATCGACGTGTCCGACGAGCGCACGCTCTTCCCCATCACGATGCGCGGGTACGACCGCGTCCAGGTCGAGGCCCAGCTCGCGAGGCTGGAGAAGGCCGTGGAGGACGCGCGGGCGCGCGTCGAGGCCGCGGACGCCCGCGCGATGCAGCTCACGAGCGAGCTCAACGACGCCCAGCGCCAGCTCCGCGAGGCGGAACGCCCCTCGTACGCCGGCCTCGGCTCCCGCATCGAGCAGCTCATGCGCTCCGCGGAGGAGCAGTCCGCGGACATCCTCTCGCAGGCCAACGCCCAGGCCGCCGACATCATGGCGCGCGCGAAGCTCTCGGCGGGCCAGGTGCGCTCGCGCGCGGAGAACGAGGTCGCCGAGCTCCTCAACAGCGCGCGGCTCGAGTCCGAGGAGATCCGCGCCACGAGCGCCTCGGAGGCCGAGGGCACGCTGCTCAACGCCCAGCGCCGGGCCGAGGAGTTCGTCGGGTCCGCCGAGCGCGAGGCCGCGCGCATCCAGAGCGCGATCGCCACCGAGGAGAGCGAGCGCCGGGCGTCGCTCGAGCGCGAGCTCGGGACGCTGAGGGCGACGGTGGAGCGCGAGACGACGGAGCTGCGCGTCACGACCGAGCGCGAGGCCGCCGAGCTGCGTGCCCGTGTGGCGGCGGAGACCGCCGCCCAGCGCGAGGCCGCCGAGCGCGAGGCCGCCGAGCTCCTGGAGAACGCGCGTCGCGAGGCGCAGCGCCAGGTCGACGAGGCGCAGCGCAAGGCGACCGAGGCCGCCAACGCGGTCACGTCGGAGATGGAGGAGCTGCGCGACAAGGCCCGCACCGCGCTCGCCGACGCCGAGCTCGAGGTCGTGCGTCGCCGCGAGGAGGCGGAGCGCGAGAACGCGGAGCGCCACGCCGCCGCCAAGGCCGAGACGGAGAAGCTCGTCTCCACGGCCGAGGAGCATGCGGCAGAGGCCGAGAAGCGCGTCGCGCGCGCGCTGGAGCAGGCCGAGAAGGTCCGCCGGGAGTCCGACGCGTACGTCAAGGACCTCATGTCGACGGCCCGTCGCAACGCCGACCAGATCGTCGCCGAGGCACGGGCGTTCGCGGAGCAGACGGTGAGCGACGCGAAGGCGGAGGCGGAGCAGCAGCGCACCGTCGCCCAGCGTCAGCTCGAGGACCTCACGCGCCAGCACGACTCGATCAACACCTACCTCGACGAGCTGCGGGGGCTCCTCGGCGGCGAGGCCGAGGCCGCGAAGGCTCCCGTCAAGAAGAAGGCGGCGGTGCCCGCGGGCACGCCCGCACAGCAGGCGCGGGCGGCGACGCTCATGACGGCCGAGTTCCCGGTCGTCGCCGAGGAGCCGACCCAGCAGGACGGGTCGGGCGCCTCGACGAAGCGGGGCTCCGCCGGTCAGGCGGACGCCGAGGCCGAGACCGACGCTCCCGCACCGGCCTGACCGGTGTCCTCCGCGGACCCCGCGGACCGCACCGGGTCCGCTGCCGACGACTGGCGTCGGCAGCGGACCGAGGCCGCGGCGCACCAGCAACGCGAGCTCGACCGCCGGCGCGCGCGGGAGAGCGCCGCGGCGCGCGCGCTCCTCGCCGAGTTCGTGGTGCGTGCTCGTGAGCGCGGCCTCGCGCCCGAGCCGCTGCGCGCCCGGTCGTTCGACGGCACGGCCACCTACCGGACCCCGCTCAAGGGCTGGTACCTGCGCCGCAACCGCAGCGTCGCCGTCGGCGAGGACGGGGAGTTCTACGTGCTCGGGGTGCCCGGCACCGTGCTGGGGCGGCTGCGCGGGGTGAGCGTCGAGCCGTCGGACCCGCCGCTGGTGCTGGGCAAGGGCGGCCGGGACGGCGAGTCGATCGACCTCGCCGACGCGCTCGCGCTCGTGCTCGACGGCCGCTGACGACGAGCGCGCCGCCGCCGGGCGGTCGGGTCAGACGGACGCGCGGGCGAGCAGGTCGGCGAGGGCGTCCGCCACCGCGTCCGGGTCCTCGACGGCGCTCATGTGCCCGGCACCGGGCACGAGGACCAGCTGCGCGGCGGGCGCGGCGTCCGCCATGTGCTCCGCCTCCGCCGTGGGCGTGATCGCGTCCTCCTCCCCGACGACCACGGCCACCGGGCCGGTGAACCCCTCGAGGACGTGGGTGCGGTCCGGGCGTGCCGCCATCGCGCGCTGCGACCACGCGACGCCGTCGGGACGCTGCCCGCGGATCCACTCCTCGAGCCGCGCGGTGAGGTGCTTGCGCGCCGCCTTGCTCGTCTCGCCGAGCATCACGCCCGGCATGCCGAGGACGGCGTCGACGGTCTGGGACCGCGTCACCTCGTCCGCGACTCGCAGCCGGTTGGCCCGTGCGTCGTCGGAGTCGGCGGTGGACTTCGTGTCCACGAGCCCGAGCCCGGCGACCAGGTCGGGCTGCCGCTCGGCGAGCGCGAGCGCGACGTAGCCGCCCATCGACAGCCCCGCCACGACGGCGCGCGTGATCCCCGCCGCGGTGAGCGCGGCGGCGGTGGCGTCGGCGGACGCCTCGATCGACGCCGGGTCGCCCGCCAGCGGGCTCGCACCGAGCCCCGGGAGGTCGACGGCGACGACGGTGGGCTCGCCCGGCAGCGCGGCCGCGACGTCGCCCCACATGCGGTGGTCCAGCGGGAAGCCGTGCAGCAGCACGAGCGGGGTCCCGTACCCCTCGCGCAGCGTGAAGGTCTCGAGCGGGGCCGTCGTCACGTCGTCCTCCTCAGGTCGTGCGTCCGTCGCCGTCAGGTCTCGTCCCACCGTCCCACGCCCGGGGCCGTCCCGCCGGGGGTGTCAGTCGTCGACGCCGTCCGACCGGCTCGCGTCGTAGCTCGCCTGGTCGGAGTCGGCGGTGTCGCGCTCGGCCGTCGCGGCCTCGTCCCCGTCGCCGGACCACTCGGTCGGCAGCGGCAGCGGGAACCCCGGGCGCACGTGGCCGACGATCTCGTCGAGCACCCGGCGCACCGACGACTCCCCCACCCACAGGTGCTTGGCACCGTCGACGCCGATCACCTCGGCGTTGCGCACGCGCGCGAAGCGTCGGCGCGCCTCGTCGGGGCGCAGGTAGTCGTCGAGCTCGGGGACGAGCACGACGAGCGGCTTGCCGAACGCGTCCCAGCGGTCGAGGTCCTCGTCCGTCGCGCGGTGCAGCGGCGGCGAGAGCAGGATCGCGCCCTCCACGGCCGGGTCGGTCCCGTGCTTGAGCGCGAGCTCCGTCCCGAACGACCACCCGACGAGCCAGCGGTGCGGCAGGTCGCGGAACTCCGCGAGCTCGATGGCCGCGGCGACGTCGAAGCGCTCGGCCTCGCCGCCGTCGAACGAGCCCTCGCTCGTGCCGCGCGGCGACGACGTCCCGCGCGTGTTGAACCGCAGCACCGCGAGGTCGGCGAGCGCGGGCAGGCGCCACGCCGCCTTCCGGTACACGTGGGAGTCCATGTACCCGCCGTGCGTCGGCAGCGGGTGCAGCGTGACGAGGGTCGCGACCGGGTCGCGGTCGGCGGGGAGCGCGAGCTCGCCGACGAGCGTCAGCCCGTCCGCGGTGTGCAGCTCGACGTCCTCGCGCCGCGCGGGCAGGACCGTCAGGGACCGGATAGGGGTCGGACCGGCCGGCGCGTCGGCTCCGGCGGGCGCGGGATCGGGTGCGGTGCTCATCGTGGTCGAGCCTAGTTCGTCCGCCACGGACCTCTAGCGAGGACGACGGCGCCCGCGCGCCTGCCAGCACGACGTGTGCCAGTGCCGGCGGTGGTCGAGCGCCGTCTCGGCGCCGAAGAACGAGTCCTCCTGCCACGCGACCACGTGGCCCGTGCCGGGCGGGATCTCCTGGTTGCAGCCCGGGCACAGGTACGTCTTGGAACCGCCGCGGACCGTGCGGACCTGCCACTCGCCGTCGGCCCCGGACTCGCGGCGCGCACCGCCGAGCACGCGGTCCAGGTCGAGGGGCGCGGGCTCCGCTCCCCAGGGTCGCTTGCGGGACGGTCGGCGGGACGGCATGCGCCCATTCTCCCCCGGCGGCTCGCGCACGGCCTCGTGCGAGGAAGCCCCGGACCTCCCAGCAGGTGTCCAGGTGGGACCGCTAGAGTGTCCGGGCCGGTGCTGCACCCGGCGCGCGGACGCGAGGCGGCCCCGACCCGGGACGCCGACGACCGCCGTCGTGCGGGTGCGGCCCAGACCCGACGGCCCTGCCGTCCCACCGACCCGAAGGACCCCCCTCGTGAAGCACCGCACCCTGCGCGGCGTCGCCGCGCTCACCCTGGGCGCCGCCCTCGTCCTCTCCGGCTGTTCGTCGGAGGGCGGGTCCGGCGACGAGACGTCGCCGAGCCCGTCCGCCTCCGACGGCGCGACCGACGGCGCGACGTCGTCGCCCGAGGACGTCGCGGTGCTCGAGGCCGTCACGGTCACGGGCGACCCCGGCAGCGAGCCGACCGTCGAGTTCGAGGCCCCGCTCGAGGTCTCCGGCGCGGCCGCGCTCTCGCTGAACGACGGCGACGGTGACGAGATCGCCAAGGGCCAGGAGGTCACGCTCCACCAGGCGGCGTACTCCGGCACGGACGGGTCGAAGCTCGGCTCGACCTGGGAGGACGACTCGGCGCAGCCGGTCGTCCTCGACGACCAGGTGTACCCGCAGCTGCTCGAGGCGCTGGTTGGCAAGAAGGTCGGCACGCGCTTCCTGTTCGCAGCGCCGGGGCAGGACGGTTCGGCCGTCCTCACGGTCGGCGAGGTCACGGCCGTCAAGGACGCCCCGGTCGCGCCCGACCCCGCGGACGTCCCGGACCGCGCAGAGGGCGAGGCCGTGACGCCCGCCGAGGGGCTGCCCGTCGTCACGCTCGACGACACGGGCAAGCCGTCGGTCGAGATCCCCGAGGGCTACACCGCGCCGACCGAGCTCGTCGTGCAGCCGCTCATCAAGGGCAGCGGCCCCGAGGTCACCGAGGACCAGACGGTCATCGCGCACTACACGGGCTGGAAGCTCGACGGCGAGCAGTTCGACTCGTCGTGGGACCGCGGTGAGCCCTCCACCTTCCCGCTGAGCGGCGTCGTCGCCGGCTGGACCCAGGGCCTGTCCGGCCAGACCGTCGGGAGCCAGGTGCTCCTCGTCATCCCGCCCTCGCTCGGCTACGGCGAGAAGAGCGACACGAACACGAACGAGCTCGCGGGCGAGACCCTCGTCTTCGTCGTGGACATCCTCGCGGCGTACTGACCCGGCACCGAGCCGACACCGCTCCACGGAGGGCCGCACCCCGACACGGGGTGCGGCCCTCTGTCGTCGCGGGTAGCGGGCCGGGTCGTGAGGCGCGGACCGCCGGGCCTTGGACTGGCAGAGCCCGCGCGTCGCGCGACGTACGCTCGATCCATGACGGACGCCTCCACGACCCCGGTCCCCTCCGTGCCCGACGACGCGTCGTCGCCCAGCTTCGCCGTCCCGCCGGAGCGCGAGGTGCTCACGTGGGAGACGTTCGGCGTCGCCGCGCGCGAGCTCGCCGAGCAGGTCGTGGCGAGCGGGTTCCGCCCCGAGGTCGTCATCGCGGTCGCCCGCGGCGGTCTCCTACCCGGCGGCGCGGTCGCGTACGCGCTCGGGACCAAAGGCGTCGGGACGCTCAACGTCGAGTTCTACACCGACATCGGCCAGACCCTCACCGACCCGCGCGTGCTCCCGCCGCTCATGGACACGTCCGACCTGCCGGGCGCGCACGTGCTCGTGGTCGACGACGTCGCGGACTCCGGGCGGACGCTCGCCCTGGTCATGGAGATGCTCAGCAACCACGGCGCCGAGGCGCGGTCCGCGGTGCTGTACACCAAGCCGCGCACCATCATCCAGCCGGACTACTCGTGGAAGGACACCGACCTCTGGATCACGTTCCCGTGGTCGGCCGACCCGCCGGTCGAGGGCGCGCAGTCCCGCCCGAACGACTGAGCCGCCGCCCGTCGACGGTCAGCGCGTCCGGAAGGGGGCCAGCGTCGCGCGGACGGCGTCCGCCGCGCCCCAGTCGGGCTCGAACTGCGCGACGACGGCCAGGTGCTGCCGGAGCTGGACGACGGGCATGCGCTCATGCCAGTCGTCGTCGAGGCCCGTGAGCTCCGCGTAGAGGCCGAAGAAGGCGTCGGCCTCGGGCGGGGGCGCGGTCGTCCACACGTGGGCGAGGTCGACCTCCGCCCACGTGTAGGAGACGGCCGGGTCGATGAGCGCCGGACGACCGTCGGCGGTCGCCATCACGTTCGACGCCCACAGGTCGCCGTGCGTCAGGCAGGCCGGACCTCCCGGCAGCACCTCCGGGAGCCGCGCGCACAGGCGCTCGAGCGCTGCGCGGTCCGCCGCACCGAGTGCGGCGTGGACCCGGGGTTCGTCGAGCCAGCGCAGCAGCCGGTGCTGCGCGAAGAACTCGAACCCGTCCTCCGTCCAGGTGTTCACCTGCCGACGGCGGCCGAGCCAGCCGTCCTGGTGCCACCCGAAGCGCTCGCTCCGCGTCGTGGTGTGCACGTGCGCGAGCGAGTGCGCGAGCTCCTCCCAGAAGTCCCGCGTCGACGGCCGCGGGGCGAGCGCCGACAGGACGAGGAGATCGGCGCCCGCGTGGACGACCTCAGGGGTCTCGACGCCGGCGGCGCGGAGAGCGGCCAGGCCCTCGGCCTCGACGGTGAAGACGTCGTCGCCTGGCGCGTCCGCGTCGAACGCCTTGACGAACAGCGGCTCGGCGTCGGTCCGCCGGGCCAGCCCGGCCGTCGCGGCGAGCCCGCCGCTCACCGGCTCGACGGAGGTCACGTCGTCGAGGCCCGCGGCGCGCAGCCGCTCCCTGAGCATGCGCATGCCGGGACTATGCCAGACGACGAGGGCCCGAACCCGCAGTTTTTTGCAGGTCGGGGCCCTCGGCGCGGGAACGGGTGACGGTCAGAAGTCCCAGTCGTCGTCCTCGGTGTTCACGGCCTTGCCGATGACGTACGACGAGCCCGACCCGGAGAAGAAGTCGTGGTTCTCGTCCGCGTTCGGCGACAGCGCCGAGAGGATCGCCGGGTTGACGTCCGTCTCGTCCTTGGGGAAGAGCGCCTCGTAGCCGAGGTTCATGAGCGCCTTGTTGGCGTTGTACCGCAGGAACTTCTTGACGTCCTCGGTGAGCCCGACGCCGTCGTAGAGGTCCTCCGTGTACTGCACCTCGTTGTCGTACAGCTCGAAGAGCAGCTCGAACGTGTACGCCTTGAGCTCGTCGCGCTCCTCGGGGCTGAGCTTCTCGAGGCCCTTCTGGAACTTGTAGCCGATGTAGTACCCGTGCACGGCCTCGTCACGGATGATGAGGCGGATGAGGTCGGCCGTGTTCGTCAGCTTGGCGCGCGACGACCAGTACATCGGCAGGTAGAAGCCGGAGTAGAAGAGGAACGACTCGAGCAGCGTGCTCGCGACCTTGCGCTTGAGCGGGGAGTCGCCCTTGTAGTACTCCATGACGATCTCGGCCTTGCGCTGGAGGTTCGGGTTCTCCTCCGACCAGCGGAACGCGTCGTCGATCTCGCGCGTGGAGCACAGCGTGGAGAAGATCGACGAGTAGCTCTTGGCGTGCACCGACTCCATGAACGCGATGTTGGTGTACACCGCCTCCTCGTGCGGCGTGATCGCGTCCGGGATGAGCGACACCGCGCCGACCGTGCCCTGGATCGTGTCGAGCAGCGTCAGGCCGGTGAACACGCGCATCGTGAGCTCCTGCTCCTGCGCGGTGAGCGTGTGCCACGACTGGATGTCGTTCGACACCGGCACCTTCTCGGGCAGCCAAAAGTTGCCGACGAGGCGGTCCCACACCTCGAGGTCCTTCTCGTCCTCGAGACGGTTCCAGTTGATCGCGCTCACGCGATCGATGAGCTTGAGCTTCCCCGTGGGCGACATCTGCCTTCTTCTCTCCTGCTGACCCCGGACCGACCGGGACGACTTCGTGGGACCGGACCCTGCGCCGTCGGCCACGCCTCTGCGGGAGGGTGGCCGACGGCGTCGGGCATCGAGGCAACGGACAGCTGCCTCAGGCGACTACAGCATGCAGCTGACGCAACCCTCGACCTCCGTGCCCTCCAGGGCCATCTGACGGAGGCGGATGTAGTAGAGCGTCTTGATGCCCTTGCGCCACGCGTAGATCTGCGCGCGGTTGACGTCGCGCGTCGTGACCGTGTCCTTGAAGAACAGCGTGAGGCTCAGGCCCTGGTCGACGTGCTGCGTCGCGGCGGCGTACGTGTCGATGATCTTCTCGTAGCCGATCTCGTACGCGTCCTCGTAGTACTCGAGGTTGTCGTTCGTCAGGTAGGGCGCCGGGTAGTAGACGCGCCCGATCTTGCCCTCCTTGCGGATCTCGATCTTCGACGGCACCGGGTGGATCGAGGACGTCGAGTTGTTGATGTAGGAGATCGAGCCGGTCGGCGGGACGGCCTGGAGGTTCTGGTTGTAGATCCCGTGCTCCATGACCGAGGCCTTGAGGGCCTTCCAGTCGTCCTGCGTCGGGATGTGCACGCCGGCGTCGGCGAAGAGCTGGCGCACGCGCTCCGTGGCGGGCTCCCACACCTGGTCGGTGTACTTGTCGAAGTACTCCCCCGACGCGTACTTCGAGTCCTCGAAGCCCCCGAACGCGCGCCCGCGCTCGATCGCCAGGCGGTTCGACGCCGCGATCGCGTGGTAGGCGACCGTGTAGAAGTAGATGTTCGTGAAGTCGATGCCCTCCTCGGACCCGTAGTGGATCCGCTCGCGCGCGAGGTAGCCGTGAAGGTTCATCTGGCCGAGGCCGATCGCGTGTCCCGCCTCGTTCGCGCGCTTGACCGACGGCACCGACTCGATGCTCGTCTGGTCCGAGACCGCGGTGAGCGCGCGGATCGCGGTGTCGATCGTCTTGGCGAAGTCCGGCGAGTCCATCGTCTTGGCGATGTTGAGCGACCCGAGGTTGCAGGAGATGTCGCGGCCGACGTGGTCGTAGGAGAGGTCCTCGTTGAAGGTCGACGGCGTCGAGACCTGGAGGATCTCCGAGCAGAGGTTCGAGTGGGTGATGCGGCCCTTGATCGGGTTCGCCCTGTTCACCGTGTCCTCGAACATGATGTACGGGTAGCCGGACTCGAACTGCAGCTCGGCGATCGTCTGGAAGAAGTCGCGCGCCTTGATCTTCGTCTTCCGGATGCGCGAGTCGTCGACCATCTCGTCGTACTTCTCGGTGACCGAGATGTCGGCGAACGGCTTGCCGTAGACGCGCTCGACGTCGTACGGCGAGAAGAGGTACATGTCCTCGTTCTTCTTGGCGAGCTCGAACGTGACGTCCGGGATCACGACGCCGAGCGACAGCGTCTTGATGCGGATCTTCTCGTCCGCGTTCTCGCGCTTGGTGTCGAGGAACCGCAGGATGTCCGGGTGGTGCGCGTGCAGGTACACCGCACCGGCGCCCTGGCGCGCGCCGAGCTGGTTCGCGTAGGAGAACGAGTCCTCGAGGAGCTTCATCACGGGGATGACGCCCGACGACTGGTTCTCGATGTGCTTGATGGGCGCGCCGTGCTCGCGGATGTTCGACAGGAGCAGGGCGACGCCGCCGCCGCGCTTGGAGAGCTGGAGCGCGGAGTTGATGCCGCGCGCGATGGACTCCATGTTGTCCTCGATGCGCAGCAGGAAGCACGACACGGGCTCACCGCGCTGCGCCTTGCCGACGTTGAGGAACGTCGGGGTCGCGGGTTGGAAGCGGCCCGAGATGACCTCCTCGACGATGTCGAGCGCGGCCTGCTCGTTGCCGTCCGCGAGACCGAGCGCGACCATGCACACGCGGTCCTCGAAACGCTCCAGGTACCGCTTCCCGTCGAACGTCTTGAGCGTGTACGACGTGTAGTACTTGAACGCGCCCAGGAACGTCTCGAAGCGGAACTTCTTGGAGTACGCGAACTCGAAGAGCGACTTGACGAACGCGCGGTCGTACTTCGCCAGCACGGCCGGGTCGTAGTACTTGTTCTCGACGAGGTAGTCGAGCTTCTCCTGCAGGTCGTGGAAGAACACCGTGTTCTGGTTGACGTGCTGGAGGAAGTACGCGCGCGCGGCCTCGCGGTCCTTGTCGAACTGGATCTCGCCGTTCGGGCCGTAGAGGTTCAGCATCGCGTTGAGCGCGTGGTAGTCGAGCTGGGTGCTGGCCAGCGGCACCTCGGTGACCGTGCCACCGCCTGCCACGCTCACGCCGGAATCCGTGACTGTCGTTGCCAAAATCGTCCCAATCCGTCGCGGACGCGTGCGGCGTCCTCGGCTGTTCCCAGGAGTTCGAAGGCGTACAGGTAGGGCACCTGGCACTTCGCGGAGATGATGTCGCCGGCGATGCAGTAGGCGTCGCCGAAGTTGGTGTTGCCCGCGGCGATGACGCCGCGGATCAACGACCGGTTGTGCACGTCGTTGAGGAACTTCACGACCTGGCGCGGGACGGCACCACCCTCGTTGCCGCCCCCGTAGGTCGGGACCATGAGCACGTACGGCTCCTCGACGCGCAGGAAGCCCTCGGTCGGACGCAGCGGGATGCGCTGCACGTCCATGCCGAGGGCCGGCAGGTCGAGCCGCTGGACGAACCGGTGCGTGTTCTCGCTGACGCTGGAGAAGTACACGAGCGACCCCACGGGGACGCACCTCCGTCCTGCCCTGCTCCGCCTGCTTCCGTACGTGGTCGGGGCGCCTGCGGCGCCCCGGGAAGGCCGGTCAGGCGACGACCGGCGAGACCTTCTGCGCGAGAGCGTTGATCTGGTCGGGACGGAACCCGGACCAGTGCTCGTCGCCGGCGACGACCACGGGCGCCTGCAGGTAGCCGAGCCCGCGCACGAGCTCGAGCGCCTCGGCGTCCTGGCTGATGTCCACCACGGTGTACTCGATGCCCTTCTTGTCCAGAGCGCGGTACGTCGCGTCGCACTGAACGCAAGCCGGCTTGCTGTAGACCGTGACGCTCATAAGGTGACTCCTCGTCTCTCGCGCTCTGTCCGGGAACGGTCCTCGGGGAGGGAGACACGTCTCTGACCTCGAAGGACACCCGTGGAACTACGTCTGTGTGATTCGCCAGAAGGCCTCCGGCCCCCTGGGTGTGCAACCACTATACCTAGTGGTCGACACCGTGCCACCGCACTAGATGTCGTGGTCGAACTTCACCCTGGCGGGTGTGCTAGGGGCCATGGATCCATGGTCCCAGGCACCTCTGACACTCCCTCGGGACGCTCGTCCACAGCCCGTCGTCCACCGCCCGGACGGCCCGGGAACGGCGTGTTCGCGCGGGCCGCACGACACCGTCCACAGGGTGGGGACGACGTCGGTCCACACCCTGTGCGGACCGCCGCGCGCCGCGCGAAGGCGGCCACCCGGCGTCGGGCACAACGCGCGGACAGCCGGGCGAACCGGTTCAATCCGGGCACGACGCGCGCCGAACTCGTCGGCGTGTCGCGTTCCCTGGGCGTGTCGCACGCTGAACCACGCACGTGCGACAAACGTCACCTCTGAACGCAGGCCCGACTGCCACCTCTCGACCACGAACCAGGGTTCTACCTCGGCCTACCAGGGTTCTACCTCGGCGGGTCAGAAGCACGACGAAGCCCGCCCGGAGCGAACCCCGGACGGGCCTTCGGCGGGGAACGGCTCAGGCGGTCTCGTCGACCCCGGGCAGGACGTTCGACGTCGCGAGCCGGCGGTACCAGTGCGCCGAGTCCTTCCACGTGCGCTCGAGCGTGTCGTAGTCGACCCGGATGATGCCGAACCGGCGGTCGTAGCCGTAGCCCCACTCGAAGTTGTCGAGCAGCGACCACGCGAAGTAGCCGCGCACGTCGGCGCCCGCGTCGATCGCGGCACCCACGGCGTCGACGTGGTCGTGCAGGTACGCCACGCGCCGGTCGTCGTGCACGCGGGCGGTCCCGTCGGCGTCGACCGTGACCTCGTCGGCGAACGCGGCGCCGTTCTCGGTGACCATCATCGGCTGGTGCGGGTAGGTCTTCGCGATGGACACGAGCAGCTCGGTCATGCCGGCCGGCTCGATGTTCCAGCCCATCGCGGTGTACGGGCCGGGCTGCTGGACGAACTCGACGTCGTCGACGCCGATCCACGGGCTGTGCTTCGACGCGCCGTGGCCGTCGTTCTCGGCCCGCTCGCCCTCGCCGGAGAAGTGGCGCACGCGCACGGTCGAGTAGTAGTTGACCCCGAGGATGGACAACGGCTGGCGCACGGTCTCGAGGTCGCCCTCGCGCACGAACGACCAGTCGCTCACGTGCGCGGTGTCGGCGAGCAGGTCGGCGGGGTACTCGCCGTCGAGGATCGGGCCGAGGAACGCCCGGTTGGCGAGCGCGTCGATCGTGCGCACGGCGTCGAGGTCCGCGGCCGACGACGGGTCGTCGGGGCGGATGACGTGCAGGTTGAGCGTGACGGACGTCCTCGCGTCCTCGCCGAGCTCGTCGCGGATCGCCTGGACGGCGAGCCCGTGCGCGAGGTTGAGGTGGTGCACGGCCGCGAGCGCCGCGGCGGGCTCGGTGCGGCCGGGCGCGTGCACGCCGGAGCCGTAGCCGAGGTAGGCGGAGCACCACGGCTCGTTGAGCGTCGTCCACGTGTCGATCCGGTCGCCGAGCTCGCGCGCCATGTGGCGGGCGTACTCCGCGAACGCGTACGCGGTGTCGCGGTTGGCCCAGCCTCCCGCGTCCTCGAGCTCCTGCGGGAGGTCCCAGTGGTAGAGCGTGACGACGGGCTTGACGCCCTTCTCCAGGAGAGCGTCGACGAGGCGTGAGTAGAACGCGACGCCCTCGGGGTTGAGCGGGCCGGTGCCGCCCGGCTGGACGCGCGACCACGAGATCGAGAACCGGTACGCACCGAGGCCGAGGTCGGCGATGTGCTGCACGTCCTCCTGCCACCGGTGGTAGTGGTCGTCGGCGACGTCGCCCGTGTCCCCGTTGAGCGTGCGGCCGGGGGTGTGGGAGTAGGTGTCCCAGATGGACGGCGTGCGTCCGCCCTCGGCGGCGGCGCCCTCGATCTGGTAGGCGGCGGTGGCAGAGCCCCAGAGGAAGTCGGTCGGGAACGTCCGGCGGCCCGACGGCGCGGGCGCGGCCTGCGTCTCGACGGCGTCGGGGGCGGTGGTGTCGGTGGTCACGAGGGTCCTCGCTGCTCGGTCGTCGGACGACGCGGTCCGCGACGGGTGGTCGGTGGTGCTCGTGCGTCTCGGTGGGTGCGAGCAGAGCACGAGCGGGAAGTGCAGGGGCGAGCATGCCATGGGAGCGCTTCCATGACATGCTCGCCCAGGATACGCCGTCAGCCGAGGTCGACCGTCACGCTCGCCGCGCCGCGGGCCTCGGCCGTCGCGGAGCCGGCCCGCACGGACCACGCCGCCACGGCGTCGTCGGACGAGACGGTGAGCGTCGCGCCCGACCGGCGCACGCGGAACGTGGCCCCGGCCGCGCCGTCCGCCGGCGGGACGACCACGAGCTCGTCGTACCCGTCGGGCAGCTCGAACGCGTGCAGCGTCACGCCGTCGGCCCAGTCGTAGTCCGGCCGGTCCGTGCGGGCGCCGATCGGGAGGACGGTGCCCGGGCGCACGAGCACCGGGAGCGAGTCGAACCCGTGGGTCTCGGTGACCCAGCGCGGGCCGGTCACGGTCTCGCTCAGGGCGGGGCCGTCGTCGGGCTGGACCAGGCGCGTCCAGGTGCCCTCGGGCACGTAGTACTCGACGCGGCCGTCCGCGCGGAAGACCGGCGCGACGAGCAGGGCGTCGCCCAGCAGGTACTGCGTGTCCGCGGTGAACCCGGCGCGGTCGTGCGGGAGCTCGAGCACGAGCGGTCGCATCATCGGCACGCCGTCGGTGTGCGCCTCCTCGGCCACCCGGCCCAGGTACGGCATGAGCGACAGCTTGAGGTGCGTGAACTTGCGCGTGACATCGACGGCCTCGTCGTCGAACGCCCACGGGACGCGCACGGAGCCGGAGCCGTGCAGGCGCGAGTGCGACGACAGAAGCCCGAACGCCGTCCAGCGCTTGAACACCCCCGGGTCGGGCGTGCCCTCGAAGCCGCCCATGTCGTGGCTCCAGTAGCCGAACCCGGACATCGACATCGACAGTCCGCCGCGCAGCGACTCGGCCATCGACGCGTACGTCGAGTCGCAGTCGCCGCCCCAGTGCACGGGGAACTGCTGGCCGCCCGCCGTCGCGGACCGCGCGAACAGCACCGCCTCGCCCTCGCCGCGCTTGCGCTCGAGCAGCCGGAAGACCGCCTCGTTGTAGAGCTGGGCGTAGTAGTTGTGCATCTTCTTCGGGTCGGACCCGTCGTGCCACGCGATGCCGTCGACGGGGATCCGCTCGCCGAAGTCGGTCTTGAAGCAGTCGACGCCCTGGTCGAGCAGCCCCTCGAGCTTGCCCACGTACCACGCGGTCGCGTCGGGGTTGGTGAAGTCCACCAGGCCCATGCCCGCCTGCCACAGGTCCCACTGCCACACGGACCCGTCCTCGCGCTTGACGAGGAAGCCCTGCTCCGCGGCCTCCGCGAAGAGCGGCGAGCGCTGCGCGACGTACGGGTTGATCCACACGCACACTTTGAGCCCGCGGTCGTGCAGACGCCGGAGCATGCCCTCGGGGTCGGGGAACGTGCGCGGGTCCCACTCGAAGTCGACCCACTGGTACTCGCGCATCCAGAAGCAGTCGAAGTGGAACACCGACAGCGGCAGGTCGCGCTCGGCCATACCGTCGATGAACCCGTTCACCGTCTGCTCGTCGTAGCTCGTCGTGAACGACGTGGTGAGCCACAGCCCGAACGACCACGCCGGGACGCGCGCGGGGCGGCCGGTGAGCGCGGTGTACCGGCGCAGCACGTCCTTGGGCGTCGGGCCCTGGATGACCAGGTACTCCAGCGCCTGGCCCTCGACGGAGAACTGGACACGCGTGTTCACCTCGGACGCGACCTCGAACGACACCCTTTCCGGGTGGTCGACGAACACGCCGTAGCCCTTGGTCGTCAGGTAGAGCGGGACCGACTTGTACGCCTGCTCGCTCGACGTGCCGCCGTCCTCGTTCCAGATGTCGACGACCTGGCCGTTCTTGACGAACGGGCCGAACCGCTCCCCCAGACCGTAGACGAGCTCGCCCGGCTCCAGCGCGAGCTGCTCGTGCGTCCACGCGCCGCCGTCGTCCGACGTGACGTGCCCCACCGACTTCGGCAGCGAGGAGGTCAGCACCTCGCCGTCCGCCTCGAAGTCGACGCGCCACCGGTCGCCCCGGTGCACGCGCACGGCGAGGTCCTGGGACCGCAGGACGGCGACGTCGTCGTGCACCTCGACCTCGGGCCGGAACCCGGGCTCGCCGGTCACCTGGAACGCCGGGCCGCGGCGCACCACGCCCTGGTGGTGCTCGACGCGCACGCGGATCACGCCGGGCGCGGGAGAGGAGTAGGTCGTCGTGAGCATCGGACGGTTGAGCGTGTCGCCCCGACCGCGGATCTTCGCCGTCGGCGCGTACACGGTGAGCGTGCCGGCCGCCTCGTCCGCGCGGACGTCGTCGACCTCGACCGCGTAGAGCGGGTGCATGCCGGGCCGGACCTGCCAGTACCCGTCGGTGAACTTCATGGGTGGTGCTTCCTTCGTCGGTGCGTATCGGAGTCTCGGGGGCCGCCCCGGGGCCTGGGCCCCGGGGCGGCGCGGCGTCACGCCGCGGGGCTCACTTCACGGCGCCGGCGGTCACGCCGCGCGTGAGGGTGCGCTGGAAGATGAGGAAGAAGATCAGCGCGGGGACCAGCGAGACGAGCGCGCCCGCGTTGGTCGTCGGGGCGTCCATCATCCGGTCGCCCTGGAGCGACGCGAGGGCGATGGGGATCGTCTGGGTGTCGTTGGTCGTCAGCATGACCAGCGGGATGAAGAACTCGTTCCACGTCCAGATGAAGAAGAAGATCATGAGGACGCCGAGCGTGGGCTTGACGATCGGGTAGACGACCTGCCACAGGATGCGCCAGCGCCCGGCGCCGTCGAGCTGGGCGGCCTCGAGCAGCGCGGGCGGGAACGTCCCGAGCACGGACGCGAGCAGGTACGTGCCGAACGCCGCCTGGATGACGGTGAAGATGATGATGATCGACCACTGCGAGTTCGACAGGCCCACCTTCTGCGCCATGTCGAACAGCGGGTAGATGAGCGCCTCCTGCGGCAGCATGTTGGCCACGAGGAAGAGCGTGACGATCCACAGGCGGCCCTTGATGCGGCCGACGCCGATCGCATAGGCGCTGAGCAGCGACAGGAGCGTCCCGAACACGGCGACGAGCGCCGAGATGAAGACGGAGTTCCAGAGCTTCTGCGGGAAGTTCGTCCGTGTCCAGAAGTTCTGCACGCCCTCGACGTAGAGCTCCTTCGGGATGCTCAGCGGACCGTCCTGGGAGTACTCGGCCGGCGACTTGAACGCGTTGAGCACCATGATGACGAACGGCGACAGCATGAGCAGCGCGACGAGGACCGCAGCGGCGAGCACGAACCAGCGACCGACGCCGTGCCGGTAGCGCTCGTCCTGGCGCGTGGCCCGCAGCGGACGGCGCGCCCCGGACGACGACGCGGGCACCGCCGGCGTGCTGCCCGCGGTCGGGGTGGTGGTGACGGTGGACATCAGCGGCCCTCCTGCTCACGACGCTCGGCGCGGCTCTGCAGCGCGAGGATCACGACGGCGACGACGATGATGACGAGGGTGAGCACGGTCGCCACCGCGGCGCCGTAGCCGACCTTCGACTTGTCGAAGAAGTTCAGGTACGAGTAGTAGCTCGGGACGAGCGTCGAGCTCTCGGGCCCGCCGCGCGTGAGCACGTAGATGGGACCGAACACCTTCAGCGCGGCGACCGTGCACGTGAGCGTGACGACGAACGTCTCGGGGCGGATCTGCGGGATCGTGATGGCCCGGAAGCGCCGCCACCAGCCCGCGCCGTCGAGCTCGGCGGCCTCGTAGAGCTCGGGATCCACGCGCTGGAGCGCGGACATGAAGATGACGACGGGGTAGCCGATCTGCACCCAGATGAGCACGAGCATGACGCTCGGCAGCGCCGTCGTCGTGTCGCCGAGCCAGTTGGGCGGGTTCTCGATGCCGATCCCGCGCAGGATCACGTTGAGCGCGCCGGTCTGGGAGTTGAGGATCCAGTTCCACAGCACGCCGGCGACGGCGACCGGCAGGATCTGCGGCAGGTAGTAGGTCGCGCGCAGGAACGCCGCGACGCGGGGGCCGAAGCGCCGGCCGAGGTAGTCGAACAGCACGGCCGCGAGGACGAGGCCGATGAGGGTCGGCGCGACGACCATCGCGAGGATCATCGCGATCGAGTTCTGGAACGAGGTCCAGAACGCCGAGTCGTGCATGAGGTCGGCGTAGTTGCCCAGCCCGTACCAGCGCATCGGCGCCATGCCGCCGCGCCACTTGAACAGGCTGTAGTAGACGTTCATCACGAACGGGTAGCCGATCACGACGACGAACGCCACCGCGCCGGGCAGGAGGTAGGGCAGGTACGGGAGCCAGGCGGGCCGGCGACGGCGGCGGCGTGCCGCGGTCTCGCGCGACGCCTCGCGCGCGGGCCCGGCCTCGGGCACGGTGTCGGTGCGGGTGGTCATGACGGTCTCTTTCGCGGGAGGTCCTCGGGTGGGGTGGCGGGCCGGCCGGGGCGATCCTGGGATCCGCCCCGGCCGGCCGGGTGCGTGCGTCCGCTCAGCTGTCGAGCAGGTCCGCCTTGCCGTCCACGTACGCGGACTCGAGGCCGTCGAGCACCTCCGTCGGCGACTTCGACTGGTTGATGAGCGACTGGAGCTCGCTGACGATCACGTCGTAGTAGCCGGGCACGGGCCAGTCGGGGTAGAACGCGAGGCCGTCGTCGTCGAGGATCGCCTGGAAGTTCTCGGTGAGCTGCTGCGTGCGCTCGTCCGTGATGACGGACGCGTCACCGGCGACGGGCAGGCCGCCCTTCTCCGCGAGGATGTTCTGCACCTCGGGACGCAGGGTGATGTCGATGAACTCCTCGGCCAGGTCGGGCGAGTCCGCGTTCGCGGGGACGACCCAGAGGTTGCCGGACGAGCCGACCTGGAGCGTGTTGCCCGGGAAGTTGAACTGGCCCCAGTCGGCGTCCATCTCCTCGACGATGCGGCCGAACCACCACGAGCCGGAGACCATCATCGGGTAGGTGCCGTTGATGAACGAGACGCCCATGTCCTCGGCGGTGAGCGCCGCGGAGTCGGACGCGACGTAGCCGGACTTGATCCAGGAGTCGAGCTTCTCGGTCGCCTGCGTCATCTCCGGGCCGTGGAAGTCCGGGTCGCCGTCGAACAGCTGGTACTGGTCGATGAAGTCGCGGTCCGAGCCCGCGAGCACGAGCTCGTACCAGAGCTGGCCCATGGGGTACTCGGCGCCGGCCTCGGCGAGCGGGGTCACGCCCTGGTCCTTGAAGGCCTGCATGACGGTCTCGAGCTCCTCGAGCGTCGTCGGCACCTCCAGCCCGTACTGGGCGAACATGTCCTTGTTGTAGTAGACCTGCACGAACTCGCCGTAGTTCGGGACGCCGTACCACTCGCCCGAGCCCATGAGGCCCTGGTCGTCGTAGGTCGCGGTGGTCTGGAGCGAGCCGCTGAGCTTCTCGTCCCAGCCGCGCTCGGTCGCCGCGTCCGTGAGCGGGGTCAGCAGGCCCTGCGCGGCGAGCTGGCCGGCGGTCGCGTTGCCCTTGTTGTACTCCATGACGTCGGGCACGTCGTCGCCGGTGAGGACGATCTTGGCGTTCTTCTGGATCTGCTCGAACGTCTGCTTCTCGACGACGACGTCGACGTCCGGGTTCTCCTCCTCGAAGATCTCGATCGCCTTGGCCCACGCCTGGCCCATGGCGGAGTCCTCGTTCTCGTAGTGCCAGATCGTCAGGGTCTGGTCGTCGGACCCCCCGCTGCCGCCGGAGCCCCCGCACGCCGCCAGGGCGAGTGGGAGCGCTGCCACGGCAGCGACGAGCGAGATCTTCCGGGATCGCAGCATGTGCGTGTCCTCCTCATCGAGTTCCGGCGCTGGAGCCGGAGGCTGACCGGGCCCAGGGCCCGGCCGGTCGGTTCAGCGAGCCGCGGGCTCGCGGTCGTCGTCGTCCGGGGCCCGGCCGGCCGCGGGGGCGACGCTGCTGCCGGGCTCGAGGACGCACGGGATGAGCACGTTCGGCGTGCTCGGACGGGAGCCGTCCACGAGGGACAGCAGCTTCTGCACGCCCAGGCGGCCGAGCTCGGCCCCGGGCGCGTGCATGGTGGTCAGCGGCGGGTTGCTCATCTCCCCGACGCCGGGGGACGTGACGATCGACAGGATCGAGACGTCGGTGGGGATCGCGACGCCGCGCTGCTGCAGCTCGGCGACGACGCCGAACGTCGCGATCTCGTTCATGGTGACGAAGGCCGTCAGGCGCGGCTCCCGCTCGAGCAGCGTCGCGACGGCGTCGCGGCCCGCGCGGGGGGACTCGTCGACGCGCAGCGCGATCGGCTCGAGCCCGCGGCGGCGCATGGCCGCCTCGAAGCCCTCCTCGGCGCGGAACGTCGGCGCGTAGCCGTCGTCCGCCGTCGCCTGCGAGTGGTTCACGAGGGCGACGTGCCGGTGCCCGAGGTCCACGAGGTGCTGGACCGCGTCGTCCGTCGTGCGCTCGAAGTCGATGTCGACCGACGGCCGGTCGGAGACGTCGCGCGTCCGGCCGATCATCGTGTACGGGACCCCGGCCTCGTCGAGCACGTCGACGCGGTCGTCGTCGAGCGCGACCTCCATGAGCAGGACGCCGTCCGCCATCCCCTGCCGCACGAGGTCGCGGACCTCCGGGGCCTGGGTCGTGCGGAAGGGCCACAGCACGAGGTGGTAGCCGTTCTCGCGCGCCGTCTCCGCGGCGGACGAGACGAACTCGGCGACCGTGCCGCCGAGGCCCTTCTCCATCGCGGGGTAGATCAGCGCCAGCACATGGCTGCGCCGCGACGCGAGCCCGCGGGCCATCGCGTTCGGCTGGTAGCCGAGCTCGGCCATGGCGTCCTCGATACGACGGCGCGTGGCCTCGGAGACGGGACGGGTCCCGGACAGGGCGTAGGAGACCGTGCTCAACGAGACCTGCGCGCGTCGCGCCACGTCCTGCATCGTCGCCATCGTCACCACTCCCCTGTGGTCGGTCCGTCGCCTCGTCCGTCGAAGCGTTTCGTCGAAACGCATCGTCGAAGCGCTTCGCTGTTACGAGTATTGGATGAACAAAAGGCGAGAGTCAAGCCCACGGCGCAAGACCGCGCTCTCCGATCGGAGGCACCCGCCCTGATCTGCGACGACGTCGCGGCCGATCCGTCGGCCGCCGAGCCGCCGAACCCGGGGATATCGGCGGGTTCGGCCGACGGATCGCCCGCAACCCCGGGTTCGGCGGCGGGGTCGTGCCGCGTCAGGCCGTGAGGTCGACCCGTTCGCCCTCGCGCACGACCTCGCGCACGCGCAGATCGGCGTCCGTGACGACGACGTCGGCGCGGCGGCCAGCGACGAGGCCCCCGCGGTCGTCCAGGCCGAGGATGCCCGCCGGGGTCCAGGAGGCCGCGCGGACCGCGTCGACGAGCGGCACGCCGGCCTCGACCGTCTCACGCACGACGTCGATCAGGTGGTACGTGCCCCCCGCGATGGCGCCGCCCTCGGTGAGCCGTGCGACGCCGTGCGCGACGGTGACGCGCATCGGCCCGAGCTCGTACGCGCCGTCGGCCATGCCCGCCGCGGCCATCGCGTCGGTGACGAGCGCGACGGCGTCCGGCCCGGCGACCACGCCGTCGGCCCCGACGTGCGACCCGACGAGCTCGACGACGCTGCGGATCGTGCCGTGCGCGAGGTGCGTGCCGTCGGCCACGAGCTCGACGACGAGCTCGCCGCGCGCGGCCGCCGCAAGGCACGCGGCGATGGGGCCGGGCTCGCGGTGGTGCAGCGGGCGCATGCCGTTGAACAGATGGGTCGCGGTCAGCCGCGCCTCGGGGCGCCCCGCGGCCGCGAGCGCCGCGACGCCCGCAGCGATCGCCGCCTCGGTCTGCTCGGTGCTCGCGTCGGTGTGCCCGATCGACGGGATCGCCCCGACCTCGACGAGCGTCTCGATCACTCCCCCGGCGCCGACGACGCCCGGCACCTCGGGTGCGACCGTCATGGTCCTCAGGTACCCGCGCGCCGCGGTCGCGATCGCGCGGACGAGCCCGGGGTCGCCCTCGAGCATGTCGTGCGGGTTCTGCGCGCCGCACCGGACCTCGGAGAGGAACGGGCCCTCGAGGTGGATGCCGACGATCTCCCCCGCGTCGGCGAGGTCCGCGAGGTTCGCGGTGCGCTCGAGCAGGACGTCGCGCGGCGCGGTGACGAGCGAGGCGACGAGGCTGGTCGTGCCGTGGCGCAGGTGCTCGCGCGCGGCGACGCGCGCCTCGTCGAGGCTCGTCGCGTCCGGGAAGCTCGCGCCGCCGCCGCCGTGGTCGTGCACGTCGACGAGGCCGGGGAGGACGGTCGCCCCGTCGCCGGCGGGCACGTCGGTGTACCCCGCCGCCGCGGCGTCCGCCCGGGCGCCCACCCACGCGACGAGCCCGTCCCGCACGGCCACGACGCCGTCGTCGAGCACTCCCGTGGGGGTGACGACGCGGCCCACGAGGACTCGTGCGGTACCGGGCTGCTGGGCGGGACGAGAGCTGCGGGCGTCGGTCATGCGCCCATTCTGGCGCACTTCGTACACCTGACGTGCAAACTCGTCCCACGCTGGACGCGCGGGGGTCGGGAGGCGAGACGTCAGCGGTCGCGCGACGCGAGCAGCCGCTTCGCGCCCCGGCCCAGGTGCAGGGCGAAGAGCCGCTGGAACGCCGGCACGGCGAACGCGAGCGGGCGCACCCACCACAGCACCGGGCGGCTGAACACGTCGATGCTCCACCACAGGTCGCCCGCGTCGTCGCGCTCGACGGCGAAGCGCTCCTCCCCCACGAACGCGTGCCCGGGCAGGGTCCCGTACGCGAACGCGACCCGGCGCGAGGACCGCTCGACCCACACGACCTCGCACGGCTCGTGGAGCCGCAGGCGCCCCACTCCGAGGAGGGTCGTGACGCGCGCGCCCGCCTCCGCGACCGGGGCGTCGGTCTCGAGCCGCACGCGCGCCGCGGCGTGCACGCGCCACGTGAGGAGCTGCTCGCCGAGCCACGCGAGGTCGTCGGGCGTCCGGGGCCGGTCGGTGAGCCGCCGGCGCACGTGCAGGTACCGGTACCCCGCGGGCCGGTCGTCGCTCCGGGTCGCACCGACCTCCGGGTAGGTGAACGTCATGCCGCACTCCCCTCCGGGGCCCGCCCGGGCCCGCGTGTCGTGTCCTGTCCTGCGTCGCGGTGCGCCGCGTCCGCGCCCGCCGCCTCGTGCGGGAACGCCGGCGGGGCTGCGAGGACCCGCAGCCCGAGGAGCGCGCAGAGCACGAATCCGAGCGCGTTCGTGACGCCGTGCGTCGCCGCCATGGCGTCAAGGCCCGGGTGCGCGAACCCGAGCGCCTCGCCCGCGGCCCACCAGAGCGCGAGCAGCATCGACAGCCCGACGACGACCGCACCCGTGCCGAGCAGCGCGCGGGCGCCCGCCGTGCTCGCCGGGCTGCTCTCAGGAGCAGCCGGGCGCCCGTCGTCTGCCAGGTGCGCCGGGCCGACGGGTCGCGCGAGCGAGCGGACCGCCGCGACCGCGGTCGCCCACAGGGCGAGCGTGAGCACTCCCGCGCCGACGAGCTCGGCCACGTCGCCGACGAAGTAGCCGGCGAGCACGAGCACGGTCCCGACCGGCACGCCCCACGCGCCAGCGACCGCGAGCCGGTCGGCGCCGGCGAGGCGCGCGACCGTGCCGGCGATCAGCGCGGCGCCGAACCCGGCGTAGAGCATGTGCGGGACCGTGAGCGCGAGGTACGTCCCGGAAAACCCGAGAAGCCCCCACCCGGCGCGCTCGGCGACCAGCGCGCTCGCCCCGACCACCGGCATGACCAGCGCGGTCACGCTCGCCGCGCGCGAGGCCAGGGCCGCCGGGGCGGACCGTCCGGCGCGCACGTCGCGCACCGTGCGCACCGTCAGACGCGCGCCGGCGAGGGCGAGCACCGCCGTCGCCACGGCGAAGACGAGCGCGAGGAGGGCGGACGCCGTACCGCGCGGGACGACGAGGCTCGCCGCCCCGGCGAGCCCGGCGAGGGGCCACGCGGCACGGCGCGGCGCGGGGACGACGTCGGGCCCGAGGAGGCGGAGGCCGAGCGGCAGGACCACGACCATGCCGAGGACCACGAGCGCCGAGACGAGGACCGCACCCGCGGGGCTCACGCGTCCCCCTGTGCTGCCGTCTCGCGCTCGCGAGGGCCCTCGTCCGAGGCCGCCGTGGCGGGGTGGACCGAGCGCACGAGCCGCAGGACGTCGTCGACCACGCCGCGCGCGACCGGCAGCCGCGCGAGCCGGACGAGGCTGCCGACGAGGGCCGCCCCGCCGTCGACGAGCCGGCGGGTGCGCGCGAACCCGGGCGAGGTGTCGTGGACCCAGTAGAGCGTGATGCCGAGCTGGGCGAGCCACAGCAGTTCGGGCAGCTGGGCGCGCAGGCGCGCAGGGACCCGGGTCGACGCCCCGGCGACGACGTCGTCGAAGAGGGCGCGGGAGAGGTCGCGCGACCCGGCAGAGGCCGCGGAGAAGGGGCTCGCGTCCGAGCCGGGCCGGATCGCGACGGAGACGAACTCGCCGCCGAACGCGTGGAAGGGCGCGAACGCGTCGACCGACGCCCCCCAGACGCCGCGCAGCCGGTCGGTGAGCGAGCCGCCCGCGGCGAGGACGGGCGCGGCGCGTTCGGCGTGCTCGCGCTGCACCTCGAGGTAGAGCTCCTGGACGAGCGCGTCCTTGGACGGGAAGTGGTAGTACGCGTTCCCCGTGCTCACGCCGGCCTCGGCGGCGACGGCGCGCATGGTCGTGCGCTCGTACCCGACGTCGCGCAGCATCCGGACCGCGATGTCGCGCAGGTGCGCGCGGGTGCGCTCGGACTTCGGCGTCGCGCTCATGCACCCCACCAGATTTTGAACATGTTCAAAAAATAGCACGTGCCGATCCTGTCGCCGCCAGCCAGGCGGCGTGGACGTGCCGCTCACCTGCCGAGCCTGCGGTCCTGACCCGGCGAGCATGCGGTTGTGGCCCGTCCCGGCGTCGGGACGGGCCACAACCGCATGTTCGGCCGCAGGTGGGAGGGCCGGCGTCAGAAGAGGCGGGAGTCCACGTCGTCGACGCCGCGCATCGCGTCGTAGTCGAGCACGAGGCAGCCGATGCCCCGGTCCGTCGCGAGCACGCGCGCCTGCGGCTTGATCTCCTGCGCGGCGAACACGCCGCGCACGGGGGCCAGGAGCGGGTCGCGGTTGAGCAGCTCGAGGTAGCGCGTGAGCTGCTCGACCCCGTCGATGTCGCCCCGGCGCTTGATCTCGACGGCGACCGTCGCGCCGCTCGCGTCCTTGGCGAGGATGTCCACGGGGCCGATCGCGGTCGGGTACTCGCGGCGCACGAGCGTGTGCCCCGAGCCGAGGAGCTCGATCTGCGCGGCGAGCATCTCCTGGAGGTGCGCCTCGACGCCGTCCTTGACGAGGCCCGGGTCGACGCCCAGCTCGTGCGAGCTGTCGTGCTGGACCTCGTGGAGCTCGATCTCGAGGCGATCGTCGCTCTTGGCGTGCTGCACGGCCCAGACCTCGGTCACGCCGCGCTCGCGCGCCTCCTCCGACGGCTCGCGGACCGCGAGCGAGCACGGAGGGCTCATCCAGTTGAGGGGCTTGTACGAGCCGCCGTCGGAGTGCAGCAGCACGCTCCCGTCGGCCTTCACGATGAGCACGCGCGTCGCGAGCGGCAGGTGGGCCGAGAGACGGCCGGTGTAACGGGCGGAGCAGCGGGCGACGACGAGACGCATGAGGGCAGGTCCTCCGGGGTCGGGATGGGGCGGTCCGGTTGCCGCGTCGGCCCACGGGCGACGCCTCAGACGACGACGTCGCGCCGTCCGGGCGGGGCGGCCTCCAGCCAGGACGCGAGCCCCTCGTACGCGGCGCGCGACATCGTGAGCTCGAACTCCTGGCCCTGGTAGCGGCAGCGGACGAGGTAGGTGTCGGGGCCGTCACCGGCGAACGGCTCGCGGCCGGCGATGACGAGGTCGTAGCGCGACCACGTCCGGGCGGGGCGGATCGACACCGACCACAGCCGCCACCAGTCGATGCGGCCGACGCCGTAGTGCGCGATGCCCGCGACCCAGGGGGCGCCCGGCGCGCCCGCACGCCGTGCGCCGCACTCGAACGAGCCGACGCGGTGGGACAGCGCACGCAGACGCCACGCCCCCAGCCCGATCGCGAGAAGGACGAGGACGAACAGTCCGATCGCGAGCCAGGCCAGGGGCGTCATGGTCGTGCGAAGGTCAGCGAGCCGGTACGGACTCGACCGAGTCCGCGACGATCGTGACCTGGTTCGAGTCGACGGAGAGGAACCCGCCGGAGACGCGCACGTCGAGGATCTCGCCCTCGGCCACGATGCGCACCGAGCCCTCGCGCAGCACGGAGAGCAGCGGCGAGTGGTCCGCGAGGATGCCGATCTCGCCGTCCGCCGCGGGGGCCGTGACCCGCTGCGCGCGGCCCGACCAGATCTTGCGGTCCGCCGCCACGAGGTCGACGTTCAGCTGTGCCACTGGAACTCCTTCATGGGCGGTTCATGCCCGGTGTGGTGTCCGGGACGACGCCCGGCCCGCGTGCAGCGGACCGGGTCCGGGAGCGACGCCCGCGGGGCCGGACCGACCGGCCCGGCCCCGCGCGTGCGTCGGATCAGGCGCCGTACTCCTGCTGGATGCGCGCCCAGTTGCGCTCGAGGTCCTCGAGGCCACCGATGTTGTAGAAGGCCTGCTCGGCGATGTGGTCGAACTCGCCGTCCGCGATCTTCTTGAACGCCTCGATGGTCTCGCTCAGCGGCACGGTCGAGCCCGCGACGCCCGTGAACTTCTCGGCCATGTAGGTGTTCTGGGAGAGGAACTGCTGGATGCGGCGCGCACGCGCGACGACCGTCTTGTCCTCCTCCGAGAGCTCGTCCACGCCGAGGATCGCGATGATGTCCTGGAGCTCCTTGTTGCGCTGCAGGATCGACTTCACGCGCGTGGCGACGTCGTAGTGCTCCTGGCCCACGTAGCGCGGGTCGAGGATGCGGCTCGTCGACGCGAGCGGGTCCACCGCGGGGTACAGACCGCGCGAGGCGATCTCACGGGAGAGCTCGGTCGTCGCGTCGAGGTGCGCGAACGTCGTCGCCGGCGCCGGGTCGGTGTAGTCGTCGGCGGGCACGTAGATCGCCTGGAGCGACGTGATCGAGTGACCACGCGTCGAGGTGATGCGCTCCTGGAGCAGACCCATCTCGTCCGCGAGGTTCGGCTGGTAGCCCACCGCGGACGGCATGCGGCCGAGCAGCGTCGAGACCTCGGAGCCCGCCTGCGTGAAGCGGAAGATGTTGTCGATGAACAGCAGGACGTCCTGCTTCTTCACGTCGCGGAAGTACTCCGCCATCGTCAGCGCGGAGAGCGCGACGCGAAGACGCGTGCCCGGGGGCTCGTCCATCTGGCCGAAGACGAGGGCGGTCTTGTCGAAGACGCCCGCGTCCTCCATCTCGTGGATGAGGTCGTTGCCCTCACGCGTGCGCTCGCCGACCCCGGCGAACACGGAGACACCGCCGTGGTCCTGCGCGACGCGCTGGATCATCTCCTGGATGAGGACCGTCTTGCCGACGCCCGCACCACCGAAGAGACCGATCTTGCCACCCTGGACGTACGGGGTCAGCAGGTCGATGACCTTGATGCCCGTCTCGAACATCGTGGTCTTCGACTCGAGCTGGTCGAACGCCGGGGGCTTGCGGTGGATCGGCCAGCGCTCGGTGATCTCGACCGTCTCGCCCGGAGCGGCGTTGAGCACGTCGCCCGTGACGTTGAAGACCCTGCCCTTGGTGACGTCGCCGACCGGGACGCTGATGGGAGCGCCCGTGTCCGTCACCTGGGCCCCGCGGACGAGGCCGTCGGTCGGCTTGAGGGCGATCGCGCGGATGAGCGAGTCGCCCAGGTGCTGGGCGACCTCGAGCGTGAGCGTGAAGGACTTCTCGCCCTCGCCCTGCGACGAGAGGTCGATCTCGACGGTCAGCGCGTTGTAGATGTCGGGGATGGCGTCCGCCGGGAACTCGATGTCCACGACGGGGCCGATCACACGAGCGACTCGGCCCACGCCGGGACCGCTGGAGTGCTCGACCTGTGCTTCCACGGTGGTGGCGGTCATTGCTGGCCTCGCTTCGCAGTGCCGGGGTGGTCCCCGGCGGTGTCGGTCAGGATGTCGGTGATGGTGCTGGCCGCGCGGACCGTGCGGCCCGTCATGACGCCGCCAGGGCGTCGGCACCCGAGACGATCTCGCTGATCTCCTGGGTGATGTCCGCCTGACGCGCCTGGTTCGCCAGCCGCGTGTAGTTGCGGATGAGGTCCTCCGCGTTGTCCGTCGCCGTGTGCATCGCGCGCTGACGCGCCGCGAGCTCGGACGCCGCCGCCTCGAGGAGGCAGCTGAAGATCCGGCTGCGGACGTAGCGCGGGAGCAGCGCGTCGAGCACGGCCTCGGGCGACGGCTCGAAGTCGTACAGCGGGAGCACGTCGTGCTTGCCCGCCGGGGCGACGCCCTCGACGACCTCGAGCGGGAGCATCCGCACGACGCGCGGGCGCTGCGTGACCATGTTGACGAACTGCGTGTACACGATGTGCAGCTCGCTCACGCCGCCCTCGGCGGCCGGCGCGAGGAACGCCCCGAGCAGGGCGTCCGCGATCTCGCCCGCGACCTCGGAGTTCGGCGCGTCCGACCCGTACGACCACGACCCGGCGAGCTCGCGCTCGCGGAACGTGTAGTACGAGATGGCTCGGCGGCCGGCGGCGTAGAGCGCGACCTCCTTGCCCTCGGCCACGAGACGCTCGACGAGGCGCTCCGTCTCACGGATGATCGACGCCGAGTAGGCCCCGGCCATGCCGCGGTCGGACGCGACGACGAGCACCGCCACGCGGTTGGTGTCCGTGCGCTCGCTCGTGAGCGGGTGCTGCGTCGACGTGTGCGTCGCGACGGCCGAGACGGCCCGGGTGATCGCCCGGGCGTACGGCGACGCGGCGGCGGTGCGGTCGCGCGCCTTGCCGATGCGCGACGCGGCGATGAGCTCCTGCGCGCGGAACATCTTCTTGAGCGACTGCGTCGACTTGATCCGCTGCTTGTAGACGCGCTGGGATCCGGCCATGCTCAGGCCCTCTTCTGCCGGACGATCTGCTCCTGCTCGATCTCCGTCTCGGCCTCGTCCTCGGTGTCGCCGCCGACGAGCGGCGAGCCGTCACCCTTGAGGAAGCCGGAGCGGAACGCGTCGACCGCCGCGGCGAGCTGCGACTCGGTCTCCTCCTCGAGCTTGCCGGACTCGGCGATCGTGGAGAGGACGTCCGTGTTGCGGCGCAGGTGGTCGAGCAGCTCCGACTCGAAGCGACGCACGTCCTCGACCGGGACGTCGTCGATCTTGCCCTTGGTGCCGGCCCAGATGGACGCGACCTGCTCCTCGACCGGGAACGGCGAGTACTGCCCCTGCTTGAGCAGCTCCATGAGGACCGCGCCGCGCTGGAGCTGGCCGCGCGAGGCCGCGTCGAGGTCGGACGCGAACATCGCGAACGCCTCGAGGGCGCGGTACTGGGCGAGCTCGAGCTTCAGCGTGCCCGAGACCTTCTTCATCGCCTTGACCTGTGCGTCACCACCGACGCGCGACACCGAGATGCCGACGTCGACGGCCGGACGCTGGTCGGCGTTGAAGAGGTCGGACTGGAGGAAGATCTGCCCGTCCGTGATGGAGATGACGTTCGTCGGGATGTAGGCCGAGACGTCGTTCGCCTTGGTCTCGATGACCGGCAGGCCCGTCATCGAGCCGGCGCCGAGCTCGTCGGAGAGCTTCGCGCAACGCTCGAGGAGGCGGGAGTGCAGGTAGAAGACGTCACCGGGGTACGCCTCACGGCCCGGCGGGCGGCGCAGCAGGAGCGACACGGCACGGTAGGCCTCGGCCTGCTTCGACAGGTCGTCGAACACGATGAGGACGTGCTTGCCGCCGTACATCCAGTGCTGGCCGATGGCCGAGCCGGTGTAGGGGGCGAGGTACTTGAAGCCCGCGGGGTCGGAGGCAGGAGCCGCGACGATCGTCGTGTACTCGAGCGCGCCGGCGTCCTCGAGCGCGCCGCGGACCGACGCGATGGTCGAGCCCTTCTGGCCCACCGCGACGTAGATGCAGCGGACCTGCTTGGTCGGGTCGCCCGACTCCCAGTTCGCCTTCTGGTTGATGATCGTGTCGATCGCGATCGCCGTCTTGCCGGTCTGGCGGTCGCCGATGATCAGCTGACGCTGACCACGGCCGATCGGGATCATCGAGTCGATCGCCTTGAGGCCGGTCTGGAGGGGCTCGTGGACCGACTTGCGGGCCATGACGCCGGGCGCCTGGAGCTCCAGGGCGCGGCGGCCCTCGGTCGCGACCTCGCCGAGACCGTCGATCGGGTTGCCCAGCGGGTCGACGACGCGGCCGAGGTAGCCGTCGCCGACGGGGACCGAGAGGACCTCGCCCGTGCGGCGGACCTCCTGCCCCTCCTCGATGCCGGTGAACTCGCCGAGCACGACGACACCGATCTCGCGGACGTCGAGGTTGAGGGCGAGACCCAGGGTCCCGTCCTCGAAGCGCAGCAGCTCGTTGGCCATCGCGCCCGGGAGACCCTCGACCTGGGCGATGCCGTCGGCGGCCAGGGTGACCCGGCCCACCTCCTCGGACACGGCGCCCTCGGGCTCGTAGGACTTCACGAAGCTGTCCAGAGCGGCCCGGATCTCCTCCGGCCGGATCGTCAGCTCAGCCATTGCTCTTCTCCTGTCGTGGCCGCACCTCGTGGTTCGGGTGCGGTCGAACGTTTGTCGGTTGTGCGGCCGGTGGCCGGCAGGACGGTCGTCGGTCGGAAGGGTCGGCTCGTCAGCTCACGAGACGTCGGCGCGCGTCGGCGAGCCGGGAGAGCACGGTGGAGTCCACGACGTCGGCCCCCACCTGGACGCGCAGGCCGCCGAGCACGGCGGGGTCCACCGTCACGTTGAGCTGCACCGCGCGCCCGTAGGCCCGCTCGAGCAGCGTCGCGAGGCGGTCGAGCTGCACCTGCGTGAGCACCGTGGCCGACGTGACCGAGGCGACGAGACGCTGCCGGCGCTCCGCCGCGATCTCCCCGATCCAGCCCAGCGTCGGGACGAACCGGCGACCGCGCAGCGCGCGCGTCGCGTGGACCGCGAGCACCTCGGTGACCGGGTCGACCTTGCCGCCGAGCAGCGCGTGCAGGAACGCGGCGCGACGCTCGGGGTCGGTCGTGTCGTCGGAGAGGACCTGCCGCGCCTCGCGCTGCCCGACGAGCGCGCGCGAGGTCCGGAACAGCTCGTCCTCGACCTTCTCCAGCGCGCCACGGGCCTCGGCCGACGCGAGGACCGCGTCGAGGCCCAGCCGCTCCGTCGCGTCCGCGAGGTCGCCCTCACGGGTCCAGCGCGACCGGACCAGACCGGCCACGAGGTCCACGACCCGCTCGTCGAAGCCCGACGCGAGGACGGCGGTCACGAGGCCCGCCTTGTCCGCGCCGGACCGCGACGGGTCCGCGAGCGAGCGCCGCAGGGGCGCCGACTCGTCGAAGGCCGCGGTGACCGCGAAGAGCTGCTCGCCCAGCGCGAGCGCGCCCTCGCCCGCCGAGCGCAGGACCGGCTCGAACCGGTCCCGCGCCTGCGTCAGGGACTCGCCGCTCGTTCCGCGCATCAGCGCTCCTCGGAAGCCGTGGCCGCCGCGCTCGCCGCCGCGGGACCCGCGGCCTCGAGCTCGTCGAGGAAGCGGTCGACGACGCGGCTCTGGCGCGCCGAGTCGGCGAGCGACTCGCCGACGATCTTCGAGGCGAGCTCCGTCGCGAGCAGGCCGACGTCGTTGCGCAGCGAGACCGCGGCCTGCTGGCGCTCGGCCTCGATCTGGCGGTGCGCCGTCTCGACGATGCGCGCGGCGTCGTCCGACGCCTTCGCCCGCAGGTCCGCGACGATGGCCGAGCCCTCGGCACGCGCCTCCTCGCGGATCTTCGCCGCCTCCGTGCGTGCCTCCTGGAGCTGCTGGTGGTACTCCGCCAGCGCTGCCGCGGCCTCCGCCTGGGCGGACTCCGCCTTGGCGAGGCCACCCTCGATCTTCGCGGTGCGCTCGTCGAGCACGGCCTGGAACTTGGGCAGGACGGCCTTGTAGAAGACGATCGCGATGATGAGCAGGACGACGGACGACCAGAGGATGTCGTACCCGGCGGGGATGAACAGGTCGATGCCCTGCGGCTCCTCGCCCGTCTCCGCCGCGACGTTCAGCGCGGCGGTCGCCAGCGCCGTCATCACGCCGTGAAGAGGAAGCCGGCGACGATACCGAGCAGCGCCAGGAGCTCGACGAACGCGACACCGAGGAACATCGTCGCGCGGAGCTGACCGGCGACCTCGGGCTGGCGGGCGATGCCCTCGATGGTCTTGCCGATCAGGATGCCGAGGCCGATGCCCGGGCCGATCGCGGCGAGGCCGTAACCGACGGTGCCGATGTTGCCGGTGACCTCAGCGAGAGTGGTGACGTCCACGATTGCTCGTTCCTTCCGTTGGGCGCCCGACCGGATGACCGGGCGTCGCGTTGGTACTGCGCTTGATGGTGTGTCTGGTGGAGCGTGGTCGGTGCACGACCCAGCGGGTCAGTGCTCCTCCTCGAGCGACATGTTGATGTAGACCGCGGCGAGGAGGGCGAAGATGTAGGCCTGCAGGAACGCCACGAGGATCTCGAAGAGCGTGAACGCGAAGCCGCCCGCGAAGGTCAGCACGCCGAACGCCTTCATCGCGGGGACCGCCTCGAAGATGAAGTACTGCGTCGCCGCGAAGCACAGGACGAGCATGATGTGCCCGGCCACCATGTTGGCCACGAGACGGATGGCGAGCGAGGCCGGCCGGATGATGAGGATCTGCAGGAGCTCGATCGGCGTGACGATCAGGTAGATCGGCGCGGGGATCCCCGGGGGGAAGAGGTTGTTCTTGAGGTACCCGCCGAGGCCGTGCTTCTTGATGCCGACCGCCCAGTAGGTGACGAACACCCACAGGGCCAGCATGAGGGGGATGCCGATGCGCGCGGACCCCGCCATGTTGAGGAACGGGATGATGCCCGTGATGTTGAACGCGAGCACGGCGAAGAAGATCGTCGCGATCATCGGGAGGAAACGGCGCGCGTTCTCCTTGCCCATGATCTCTTCGACGACCTGCACGCGGACGAAGTCGATGAGCATCTCGATCGCGTTCTGGAACCGCCCGGGCACCAGACGTGCGCGCCGCGCGGCGATCACGAAGATCGCGAGGAGGACGACGGTCGCGATGATGCGGACGATCCAGATCCGGTCGATCTGGAAGATGGTGCCCTCGAAGAGGATGGCCGGCGGGAAGAAGTCGGCGATCGACGGCGCGTGGAAGCCACCTTCGCTCTCGGAAGCAGCGAGGAGCACGGGGGTCGCAAGCGTGGACAGGGTGGACTCCCAATGGTCGTGTGGTCCGGGCAGCCGTCACTCGTTGGTGGGCACGCCGTCGGACCTGGCCGTCATGGATTCGCCAGTAGCCTAACGTATGGATCGGCGTGCTCACGCCGATCCGGCGGTGCTTGTGACATTTTGCTCATGCGCTCCGGGCAACTGGTCCCTGGCCCGGGCGCCGCCCGCCTGGTAGGGGCCCGCGGCGGGTCAGCGGGCGCCGGGCTCGACGTAGGGGATGCGCCCCTTGTTCACCGCCCGGTAGTCCATGACCGCGGAGCCGATGACGCCGACGAGCAGGACCCCGGCGAAGACCCAGCGGTCGTAGAAGTCCATGCCGCGCAGGACCACGAGGATGACGATGAGCACGACCATCTTCGCGAGCCAGCTCCCCATGACGACCGCCGCGGTCGTCGTCGGGCTCGCGTCCACGGTGCGCAGCATCGCCCAGACGGTCGTCGCCGAGAAGAGCAGCGCCACGCCGACGCCCAGGAGGGCGCCCCAGACGCCGGGCAGCCCGGCGACGAGCGCACCGATCGCGACGCCGAGGACCGTGAGCGCGCCGAGCAGGACCAGGACGTCCCGCAGCGCGGTCCGGAACACCGTCCGCACGGCCTGCCCGTGCGGGCCGATCGTCTGCTCGGCAGGCTGCGCGGCGGGCTGCCCGCCGTCCGGCTGGGCGGGCTCGGGCTGGCGCGTCGTCATCTGAGGGCTTCCTTCGGCGGTGTGTTCGGGGCGGAGGTCGTCGGGACGGGCGTGGGTGACGTAGGGGGGCCGGCAGAGGCCGCCGCGACGTCGTCGTCGAGGAAGCGTCCGCGCGTGCGCAGGGGGCCGATCGTGAGCAGCGCGGCGAGCACCACGGCGACCGCGAGCCCCACGGCGACGACCCGGGCGGGCCACTGCACCACGGCCACGGCCCCGAAGGCGAACACCGCCGTCCACAGGTACAGGATGAGCACCGCACGGCGGTGCGAGTGCCCGAGGGCGAGCATGCGGTGGTGCAGGTGCAGGCGGTCGGGGTGGAAGGGCGACTTGCCCGAGAGCGTCCGGCGGGCGACCGCCATCCCCATGTCGAGCAGCGGCAGGAGGATGACGGCGAGCGGCAGGATGATCGGGAGGAACGCCGGCAGCTGCGCACCGGTCGACAGCGTCTGCGGGTCGATGTTGCCCGTCACGACGATCGCCGCGGCCGAGAAGACGAGACCGAGCACCATCGATCCCGAGTCGCCCATGAAGATGCGCGCGGGATGGAAGTTGTGGGGCAGGAACCCGACGCAGATGCCGACGAGCGCCGCGATCACGAGCGTCGCGAGGCTCGAGTAGTCGTCGGCGCTCGCCCTCTGGGTGAGCACGTAGGAGTAGACGAAGAACGCGGCGCCGCCGATCGCGACGAGCCCGGCCGCGAGGCCGTCGAGACCGTCGACGAAGTTCACGGCGTTCATCGCGACGACCACGACGAGGATCGTCGCGGCGAGCTGCAGGCGCGAGGACCAGATGAGCTGCTGCTCGCCGACCCCGAGAGGCAGCCGGTACAGGACGACACCCTGCGTCGCCATCAACCCCGCGGCGAGCACCTGGCCCGCGAGCTTCGTCATCCAGTCGAGGTCCCAGACGTCGTCCGCGATCCCGAGCAGGCAGACGATCGCGGCCCCGCCGACGATCCCCCAGATCCTCGAGTCCGCCACGAGCCGGCCCGCGACGTCGCTGACGAACACGCTCTCGAGGAACGGCATCTGCGACGCGAAGGCCACGGCCACCGCGAGGCCGAGGAGCATCGCGAGGCCGCCGAGCCGGGGGGTGGGGATCGTGTGGACGTCGCGGTCGCGCACCGCGGTGATCGCGCCGGTGCGCAGCGCGACCCAGCGGGCGAAGGGCGTCGCGAGGAACGTCACCACGGCGGCGACGAGCATCACGAGCAGGTAGACCCTCACCCGCCGTTCGCCTCCGGCTCCCCGGCGTCGTCGGTGCTCCGGGCGTCGGAGGGAGCGTCGGTGGGCGGGTCGTCCGGGCCGGAGACGTCCGCGACCTCGCGGAGCCGGTCCAGCGTGACCGCCCCCTGGCGCACGACGCGCAGCGTGCCCGACGTCGCGTCGACGATGGTCGACGCCACTCCCCCGGGCGCAGTCCCCCCGTCGAGGTAGACCGTCACGGCGTCCCCGAGCTGTGCCTGCGCGTCGTCGACGTCGAGCGCCGCGGGCCGCCCGGTCGCGTTCGCCGACGACACCGCGAGGGGGCCGGTGCGGCGCAGGAGCGCGAGCGCGGCCGGGTGGTCGGGCATGCGCAGCGCCACGGTCCCGTGCGTCTCCCCCAGGTCCCACGCGAGCGAGGGCTGCGCACGCAGGATGATCGTGAAGCCGCCGGGCCAGAACGCCTCGACGAGCCGACGCGCGGCGTCGGGCACGTCGGTGGCGAGGCCGTCGAGCGTGCGCGCGTCCGGCACGAGCACGGGCGGCGGCATGTGCCGGCCCCGGCCCTTCGCCGCGAGGAGCGCGGAGACCGCCTCCGCGTCGAAGGCGTCGGCGCCGATGCCGTAGACGGTGTCGGTGGGCAGCACGACGAGGCCACCGCGGGAGATCGCGTTGACCGCCTCGTCGATGCCGGCGCCCCAGGTGTTCGGGTCGGTCACGGGGTGGACGGAGCTCACGGGTCCATCCTTCCACGGTCGCGGGCCTGGCCCGGCTCACCCGGGACGTCGCCGCCGTCGGCGGCGCGGCGGGCGACGACCATGCGATCGCGCCCCGTGAGGTCGGGCAGCGTCCGCACGTCGGCGAACGCGCCCGCCGCGCGGGCGGCCTCGCGCACCGGCGCGGCCTGCACCTCCGCGTGCTCCATGACGAGGAGACCGCCGGGCCGCAGCAGACGCGCCGCGGCGAGCACGACGGCGCGGGGCACCTCGAGGCCGTCGGTCCCGCGCCCGTAGAGCGCGAGGTCCGGGTCGTGGTCACGCACCTCGGGGTCGACGGGCACGGCGTCCGGCGGGATGTAGGGCGGGTTGGACACGACGACGTCCACGGTCCCGTCGAGCTCGTTGAGCAGCGCCGGGTCCGTGACGTCGCCGACGAGCGTGCGCAGCGTGCCCGACCCCGCACGGGCGGCGTTCGACGTCGTCGCGCGCACCGCCTCGGTCGAGAGGTCCACCGCGACGACCCGCGTCCCGGGCGCCTCGACGTCGACGCTGATCCCGATGACGCCCGACCCGCAGCAGAGGTCCACGACGAGCGGCGGCCGGTCGGCACGCGAGGGGTCGGCGAGCAGGCGCACGGCCTCGTCGATCGCGACCTGGGCGACGGTCTCCGTCTCGGGCCGGGGCACGAACACGTCGTCGGCGACCGCGACCGTCACGTGCCGGAACACGGCGTGTCCCACGATGCGCTGGAGCGGCTCGCGCGTGCGACGCCGCTCGACGACCTCGGCGTACTCCCCGAGGAAGCCGTCGGTCGACCCGCCCGGCAGCGCGGGCGCGAGCGCGGCGTCGCCCGCGGGGAGCCGGTACCACTCGAGACGCGGGAGGCCCAGGCACCAGGCCGCGAGGGCCTCCGCGTCGTGCCGGGCGGACGGCACGCCTGCGTCCGACAAGATCCCCTCCGCGGCGCGCACGGCACGCCGCAGGTCGGCCGCCGTGAGCGCGTCGCCCACGTCAGGCCTCGCCCGCGGCCGCGAGCCGGGCCGCCTCGTCTGCCTCGACCGCCGAGCGCACGACCGGGTCGAGGTCGCCGTCGAGCACCTGGTCGAGGTTGTAGGCCTTGTACCCGGTGCGGTGGTCGGCGATGCGGTTCTCCGGGAAGTTGTACGTGCGGATGCGCTCGGAGCGGTCGACGGTCCGGACCTGGGAGCGGCGCAGGTCGGCGGCCTCCGCGGCCGCGGCCTCCTGCTGCGCGGCGAGCAGGCGCGCGCGCAGCACGCGCATCGCCTGCTCGCGGTTCTGGAGCTGGGACTTCTCGTTCTGCATCGACACGACGATGCCCGTGGGCAGGTGCGTGATGCGCACCGCGGAGTCCGTCGTGTTGACCGACTGCCCTCCCGGGCCGGACGAGCGGTACACGTCGATGCGCAGGTCGTCGGGGTCGATCTCGACCTCCCCCGCGTCCTCGACCTCGGGGAACACGAGCACGCCGGCCGCGGAGGTGTGGATCCGGCCCTGCGACTCGGTCACGGGCACGCGCTGCACGCGGTGCACGCCGCCCTCGTACTTGAGGTTCGCCCAGACGCCGTCGGCCGGGTCGGACGGGGTGCTGCGCGCCTTGACCGCCACCTGCACGTCCTTGAAGCCGCCGAGGTCGGACTCGGTCGACTCGAGGACCTCCGTCTTCCAGCCTCGGCGCTCCGCGTACCGCAGGTACATGCGCAGCAGGTCCCCCGCGAACAGGGCGGACTCCTCGCCGCCCTCCCCGGCCTTGATCTCGAGGATGACGTCACGGCCGTCGTCCGGGTCGCGCGGCACGAGGACGCGGCGCAGCCGCTCGCGCGCCTCCTCCTCGGCGGCGCGCAGGCCCGGGAGCTCCGCGGCGAACGCGTCCCCGTCCTCGCCCCCCAGCGCGGCCAGCTCGGCGGCGGCCTCCGCGTCGTCGATCGCCTCGCGCCACGCCCGGTAGGCGCCCACGACCTGGTTGAGCTCGGCGTAGCGCCGCCCGAGCGTGCGCGCGCGACCGGCGTCGGCGTGGACGGCGGGGTCGGCGAGCTGGGCCTCGATGTCGGCGTGCTCGGCCAGCAGCGGCTCGACGGCGGCGAACGACTCGGTCACGGACGGCTCCTCGGTGGCGGGCGGGAGGCGGTCGTCGGCCGGGGGCGGCGACCGCGCGAGGATCGGGAGATCGCTCGGGCAAAGCAACAGCGCCGGCGGTCCGAGCGCGCCGACTGCCCCTGGAGAGGTTGTCGGGCTCGGACCACCGGCGCTGCGGTGCCGCTACTTGTCGGCGGCCTTCTTGCCGTAGCGGGCCTCGAAGCGGGCCACGCGGCCACCGGTGTCGAGGATCTTCTGCTTGCCCGTGTAGAACGGGTGGCAGGCGCTGCACACGTCGGAGCTGATCTTGCCCGACGTCTCGGTGCTGCGCGTCACGAAGGTGTTCCCACAGGTGCAGGTCACCTCGGTGACGACGTACTCGGGGTGGATACCAGACTTCACGGTTTTCTCCTTGGGGTGACGTCTCCGGGTCAGGTGCGGCTACCGCACCTGTGAACCGGCGACAGGCGGCCTGACGAGCGCAGGCCGACGAACCATTGTGCCAGAACGCGCGGGCGCCCCGAGAACTTCCCGGGGCCGCCCGCCGTCGGCTCCTGCCGGACGACCGTCAGATCGTGCGGCCGACGTTGTCGTCGTCCGCGAGGCCGCCCGGCGTCGTCTTCTGGACGTGCAGCAGGAACTCGACGTTCGTCTGGGTCTTCTTGAGCTGACCGAGCAGCAGCTCGATCGCCTGCTGCTGGTCGAGCGCCCCCATCACGCGGCGGAGCTTGTAGATGATCTTCAGCTCGTCCTGCGACAGGAGGATCTCCTCGCGGCGCGTGCCGGACGCGTTGACGTCCACGGCCGGGAAGATGCGCTTGTCGGCCAGGTTGCGCGACAGGCGGAGCTCCATGTTCCCCGTGCCCTTGAACTCCTCGAAGATGACCTCGTCCATCTTCGAGCCCGTCTCGACGAGCGCCGAGGCCAGGATCGTCAGCGAGCCGCCGTTCTCGATGTTGCGGGCCGCGCCGAAGAAGCGCTTGGGCGGGTAGAGCGCGGACGCGTCCACACCACCGGAGAGGATGCGGCCCGACGCGGGCGCCGCGAGGTTGTAGGCGCGCGACAGACGGGTGAGCGAGTCGAGGAGCACGACGACGTCCTGGCCGAGCTCGACCAGGCGCTTCGCGCGCTCGATCGCGAGCTCGGCGACGATCGTGTGGTCCGACGCGGGGCGGTCGAACGTCGAGGCGATGACCTCGCCCTTCACCGTCCGCTCCATGTCCGTGACCTCTTCGGGCCGCTCGTCCACGAGCACCACCATGAGGTGGACCTCGGGGTTGTTGGCCGTGATCGCGTTCGCGATCTGCTGCATGATGATCGTCTTGCCGGCCTTGGGCGGCGCGACGATGAGGCCGCGCTGGCCCTTGCCGATCGGCGCGACGATGTCGATGACGCGCGGCGTGAGGCGCGTCGCCTCGGCGTTCTCGAGGCGCAGGCGCTCCTGCGGGTACAGCGGCGTGAGCTTGGTGAACTCCGGACGCTGGCGCGCCTCCTCGGGCGACATGCCGTTGACCGTGTCCAGGCGCACGAGCGCGTTGAACTTCTGGCGCGCGGTGTTGCCCTGGTTCTCGCCCTCGCGCGGCTGGCGCACCGCACCCGTGACCGCGTCGCCGCGGCGCAGGCCGGCCTTCTTCACCTGACCGAGCGAGACGTAGACGTCGTTCTGGCCGGGCAGGTACCCGCTCGTGCGCACGAACGCGTAGTTGTCGAGGATGTCGAGGATCCCCGCGACGGGGAGCAGGACGTCGTCCTCGTTCACCTCGATGTCGTCGAGGCCCGCGAGGTCCGGCCCCTGGCGGTTGCGGCCGCGCTTGCGGTCGCGGTCGCGGCCCCGGTCGCGACCCCGGCGACGACGGCCGCCGCGCTCGTCGTCCAGCGGCTGACGGTCGTCGCGGCGGTCGCCCTGACGCTCGCCGCGGCCCTGCTGGCCGGACTGCTGCCCGCCCTGCTGGTCGCGCTGGCGCTCGCCACCCTGCTGGTCGCGCTGACGTTCGGCGCGCGCCGCGTCGCCGTCGCCGTCGCCGGTGCGGGGAGCTCCCGCGCCCCGGCCCGCGCGGCGCGAACCGCGCTCGCCCGTGACGAGGCCTACTGCCGCCGCGGCACGCGCGGCGCGCTCGTCGGCGGACTCGTTCGAGGTGTCGCGCGTGCGCACGCCCTGCTCGCCGAGCGCCTCGGCGACCGCGGCCGCGGCCTCCGAGCGCGCGTCGCGACGACCGTCGCGGCGCTCCCCACGCTGTTCCGTGCGCTGCTCGTCGGCGCGCACGGGCAGGTCGAGCACGGGAGCGGCGGTGCGCTCCTCGCGGCTCGCGGCCGACGGCGCGTCCTGGCGCGCCGGCGCCGCGGTGTCGGTGGTGCCCGCCGGGCTCGCGGCAGGGCGCTCGGCGCGGCGGCTGCGGCCGCGCCCGGAGGCGGCGGGCGCCTCGCTCGTCTCACGGCCCGCGGCGTTCGCCCCGTCCGTGTCGCGCCGCGGCGCGGCGGGGCGCTCGGAAGCGCTCTGCTCGCCGGTGCGGGCGCGGATGACGTCCACAAGATCGCCCTTGCGCATCTTGGACGTGCCCTTGACCCCGAGCTGGGAGGCGAGGGCCTGCAGCTCCGGGAGGCGCAGCGTGGAGAGCGCGCCGGTCCGGGCGTTCCCGCCGGCAGCGGCCGAACCGGTCGCGCTGCTCGTGGCGGTGTCGATGGTGTCTGTCACGAAGGACCCTTCCCCCTCGTTTGCGCCCGCCGCTCAGAGGGCGGGCCGCGGGTGGTCGACGCCCGGCCGTGACGGCCGGTGCGCAGGTGTCACCACGCGTCAGTGGTACGACGACGTCATCTGACGCGGGGCTGGATTGCCTTCTCTCGGACTGCTCGGTCGCAGCACACCCGGTGGATGAGAGCGCGCTCCGCGTGCGGATGTACTGGTGCGAGAGCGTGACCGAAGGCTGGGAGACATCCTAGCACCGGCGCGCCAGGGTTCAGAGCCGCTCGGTCACGACGCCGCGCGTGTCGACGTCGAGGCGGTGCGCCGCCCAGTCCGCGGTCCCGCCCACGAGCGAGTCCGCGACCTGCGCGACCACGTCCAGGTCGTCCGCCACGGACAGCACGAGGACGGTCGGTCCGGCACCCGACACGGTCGCGGCGAGGCCGCGAGCCCGCAACGCCTGGACGAGCTCGAACGACGACGGCATGACGTCGGCCCGGTACGCCTGGTGCAGCCGGTCGTCGGTCGCGTCGAGCAGCAGCTCCGGACGCCGGGTGAGCGCCTCGACGAGGAGGGCCGCACGCCCCGCGTTGAACGCGGCGTCGGCGTGCGGCACCTGCGCCGGGAGCACCCCCCGGGCGCGGCTGGTCGCGAGCCGGGCCGAGGGCACGAGCACGGTGGCCCGGACGTCGGGGTGCACGTCCAGCCGCGCGGCACGGGGCCCGGCGTCCGGGCCCGCGTCCCACGCGACGGTGGCCCCGCCCAGGAGGGCGGGTGCCGCATTGTCCGGGTGCCCCTCGATCGCGGTCGCCAGCCCGAGGGCCACGTCGTCGGCGAGCACGGACGGGTCGGCGACGAGCGCGCGCGCCGCCACGACACCCGCGACGACGGCGGCCGCGGAGGAGCCGAGGCCCCGCCCGTGCGGCACGCGGTTGACGCAGGTCAGGTGCAGGCCGGTCTGCGGGGCACCGGCCACGTCGAGCGCCGCGCGCAGGGCCCGGACCACGAGGTGCGACTCGTCGCCGGGCACCTCGCCGGCGCCCTCGCCCTCGACGTCGACCACGACCTCGTCGGTCGCGAGCGCGCGCACCTCGAGCACGTCGTGGAGCGCGAGCGCCAGGCCCAGCGCGTCGAAGCCGGGGCCGAGGTTCGCGCTCGTCGCCGGGACGCGCACCCGCACGTGGTCCGCGCCGAGCCGCATCAGTCGAGCCCGAGGGCGTCGGCGATGGACACGACGTCGGCGCTCACGCGCGTCGGCGCGACCTCGCCGCCGTCGAGCGTGCGCAGCGCCCACTGCGGGTCCTTGAGGCCGTGGCCCGTGACCGTGACGACGACGCGCGCGCCCGCTGGCACGAGCCCGCGCTCGGCGCGCGAGAGGATCCCCGCGACGCCGGCGGCCGATGCGGGCTCGACGAACACGCCGACCTCGCTCGACAGGATCCGGTGCGCCGCGAGGATCTGCTCGTCCGTGACGGCTTCGATGACGCCGCCCGAGTCGTCGCGCGCCGCCTCGGCGAGCTCCCACGAGGCGGGGTTGCCGATGCGGATCGCGGTCGCGATCGTCTCCGGCTCCGTGATCGGGTGGCCCGCGACGATCGGCGCGGCGCCCGCGGCCTGGAAGCCCCACATCTGCGGGACGTGCGTCGCGACGGCCGGCAGCCGCTCGCCCGCGTGACCCGGTGCGCCCTGGCCCGCGTACTCGCGGAAGCCCTTCCAGTACGCCGTGATGTTCCCCGCGTTGCCGACGGGCAGCGCGTGGATGTCCGGCGCGTCGCCGAGCGCGTCGACGATCTCGAACGCGCCGGTCTTCTGGCCCTCGATGCGGTCGGGGTTCACGGAGTTGACGAGCTCGACCGGGTAGGAGTCGGCGAGCTTGCGCGCCGCGACGAGGCAGTCGTCGAAGTTGCCGTCCACCTGGAGCAGCCGCGCGCCGTGCGCGATCGCCTGGCTGAGCTTGCCCATCGCGATCTTGCCGTCCGGGACGAGGACCGCGCACGTCATGCCGGCGCGCACCGCGTACGCGGCGGCGGACGCCGACGTGTTGCCCGTCGACGCGCACACGACCGCCTGCGCGCCGCGGCCCGCGGCGGCGGAGATCGCCGTCGTCATGCCGCGGTCCTTGAACGACCCCGTGGGGTTCATGCCCTCGACCTTGACGAACACCTGCGCGCCCGTCCGTGCGGAGAGCGCCGGTGCCTCGACGAGGGGCGTGCCGCCCTCGCCGAGCGTGACGATCCGCTCGGCGACGTGCGCCGGCAGACGGTCGCGGTACTCGGAGATGATGCCTCTCCACTGGTGGGCCATCAGGCTCCCTCGACTCTCAGGACGGACGTGATCGTGCGGACGGGCTCGAGCTCGGCGACCGCCGCGACGGTCGCCGACAGCGCCGACTCCGGCGCCGCGTGCGTGGTGATGAGGAGCTCGGCGACACCGGGCTCGGCGACGTCCGCCCCGCCGGGCGCCGTGGGCTGGCGGACCGCCTCGATGGACACGCCGTGCTCGGCGAGGGCGTGCGCGACCTGCGCGAGGACGCCCGGGCGGTCGTCGACGTCGAGGCGCACCTGGTAGCGGGTCACGGCCGCGCTCGCCGGGAGGATGGCGAGCTCGGCGTAGGTCGACTCCTGCGGGCCCTTGCCGCCGAGCACGCGGTGCCGAGCGGCCGAGACGACGTCGCCCAGCACGGCGGACGCGGTCGGCGCGCCGCCCGCGCCGCGCCCGTAGAACATGAGCTCGCCCGCGGACTCCGCCTCGACGAACACCGCGTTGAACGACCCGCGGACGTTCGCGAGGGGGTGCGCGATCGGCACGAGCGCCGGGTGCACGCGCACGGACACGCCGGCCGGCGCGCCTGCCGAGGTGCCGTCGCGCAGCTCCGCGATGGCGAGGAGCTTGATGACGTGCCCCGTCTGCGCGGCCCACGCGACGTCGTCGGCCGTGACGGACATGATGCCCTCGCGCGCGACGTCGTCGAGCGAGACGCGCGTGTGGAACGCGAGGCTCGCGAGGATCGCGGCCTTGGCCGCGGCGTCGTAGCCCTCGACGTCGGCCGTCGGGTCCGCCTCGGCGTAGCCCAGGTCCTGAGCCTCCTTCACGGCCTCCTCGAGGCCCATGCCCGTGGTGGCCATCTGGTCGAGGACGTAGTTGGTCGTCCCGTTGACGATGCCGAGCACGCGGCGCACCCGGTCGCCCGCGAGCGACTCGCGCACGGGGCGCACGATGGGGATCGCGCCCGCGACGGCGGCCTCGAAGTAGATGTCGACGCCGGCTGCGTCCGCGGCCTTGTAGAGCGTCGGCCCGTCCTCGGCGAGCAGCGCCTTGTTCGCCGTGACGACGGCGGCGCCGGCGTCGATCGCGCGCAGCAGGAGCGACCGCGCCGGCTCGGTGCCGCCCATGACCTCGACGACGATGTCCGCGCGCGCGACGAGGCCCTCGGCGTCGGCGGTGAGCAGCGACCGGTCGATCGCGGCGTCGCGCGGGGCGGCCGTGTCCCGCACCGCGATCCCGACGAGCTCCAGGCGGGCGCCCACGCGCGAGGCGAGGTCGTCGGCCTGCTCCGTCAGCAGCCGCGCGACCTGGGTGCCGACGACGCCGCATCCCAGCAGGGCGACGCGCAGGGGCGGGTGGGACTCGGCGGCAGGGGGCACGACGGACCTTCCTCGGGTGGTCAGGACGGGTGCGGCGCCGCGCACGCGGCCCGGGTCGTGCCCGGGTGGCTCGGGAGCCGCAGGCACAGGATACGGCGCCTCGCGCGACCGCTCGGGGCGTGCCCACGGGTCGGATGCCGACCTGGGGGCACGACCCGACGGGTCAGCCCTCGTCGAGCGCCAGCAGGTCCTCGACGGTCTCGCGCCGCACGAGCACGCGGCTCGCGCCGTCACGCACCGCGACCACGGGCGGGCGCGTCAGCAGGTTGTAGTTCGACGCCATCGAGCGGCCGTACGCGCCGGTCGCCGGCACCGCGAGGAGGTCGCCCGCGCGCACGTCGCCCGGGAGCTGCACCTCGTGGACGACGATGTCGCCGCTCTCGCAGTGCTTGCCCACGACGCGCGCGAGCACCGGCTCCGCGTCCGAGGCCCGGCCCACGACCTCGGCGTGGTACTGCGCCGCGTAGAGCGCGGGGCGGATGTTGTCGCTCATGCCGCCGTCCACCGACACGTACGTGCGCACGCGCCCGTCGTCGAGCGTCACGGGCTTGACCGTCCCGACGGTGTAGAGCGTGAGGCCGGCCGGCCCGACGATCGCGCGGCCCGGCTCGATGGAGAACCGGGGTAGCGGCGTGCCGAGCTCCGCGGCCACCGCCTCGACGGCGCGCGCGACGTCCTTCGCGACGCGCTCCGGGTCGAGCGCGACGTCCCCCGGGAGGTACGCGATGCCGTAGCCGCCGCCGACGTCCACCTCGTCGACGAGCACGCCGGTGCGCGCGGCGAGCTCCGCGCGCAGCTCCAGCACCGCGCGCGCCGCGACCTCGAAGCCCGACGGGTCGAGGATCTGCGACCCGATGTGCGAGTGGATCCCCAGCAGGTGCAGCTCGGGGCGGGAGACGACGTCGAGCAGCGCGGCCATCGCCGGGGAGTCTCCGGAGCTGTCGCCGTCCGCGGAGCGCGGTGCCGCGATCGACAGCCCGAACTTCTGGTCCTCGTGCGCGGTCGAGATGTACTCGTGGCCGCCGGCGTGGACGCCCGTCGTCACGCGCACCATGACGGGCGCGACGACACCACGCTCCCCCGCGAGCCGCGCGACCCTCTCCACCTCGACGAGCGAGTCCACGATGATCCGGCCCACGCCCTCGTCGAGCGCGCGCCCGATCTCGGCGTCGGACTTGTTGTTGCCGTGCAGGCCGATCTCCGGGCCGGGCACGCCCGCGCGCAGCGCGACCGCGAGCTCGCCCCCGCTCGCGGTGTCGACGCGCAGGCCCTCCTCGCGCGCCCAGCGCGCGACGGCCACCGTGAGCAGCGCCTTGCCCGCGTAGTAGACGTCGACGTCGGACCCGACGGCGCGGAACGCCGTCTCGAACGCCGTGCGGTACGCCCGGGCACGGGCGCGGAAGTCCGCCTCGTCGAGCACGTACGCGGGCGTGCCGTGCTCGGCCGCGAGGTCGTGGACGTCGACGCCCGCGACCTCGACGGCGCCGTCCTCCCGACGGCGCACGCCCCGCGACCACGGTTCGCCCGGGTACCCGCCGGTGCTGCTCACATGCGCTCCGGTGCGGACACGCCGAGCAGGCCGAGGCCGTTGGCGAGGACCTGGCGCACCGCGTCGTTGAGCCACAGGCGCGTGCGGTGCGTGTCCGTGACCTCCTCGTCCGGGTAGGGCAGGACGCGCTGCGACTTCTGCTGGTACCACGTGTGGTAGTCGCCCGCGAGCGCCTCGAGGTAGCGGGCCACGCGGTGCGGCTCGCGCAGCTCCGCCGCCTGGGCCACGATGCGCGGGAACTCCGTGAGGCGCCCGATCAGCGCCGCCTCGCTCGGGTGGTCGAGCAGCGCCGGCTCGAAGCCGTCGGCGCGCGCGACGCCGCGGTCGGCCGCGTTGCGGTCGACCGCCGCCGTGCGCGAGTGCGCGTACTGGACGTAGTAGACGGGGTTCTCGTTCGTCGCCCGCGCGAGCAGGTCGAGGTCGAGGTCGATGTTCTGGTCCGCGGACGAGCGCGCGAGCGAGTAGCGCGCGGCATCGACGCCGACGGCGTCCACGAGGTCCTCGAGCGTCACGACGGTCCCGGCCCGCTTCGACATGCGCACGGGCTGGCCGTCCTTGACGAGGTTGACCATCTGCCCGATGAGGAGCTGGAGGTTCTTCCCCGGGGTGTCGCCGAACGCCGCGCAGACAGCCATCATGCGGCCCACGTACCCGTGGTGGTCGGCGCCGAGCATGATGATGACCTCGTCGAAGCCGCGCTCGCGCTTGTCGAGGTAGTAGGCGATGTCGCCCGCGATGTACGCGGCGTCGCCGTCCGACTTGATGACGACGCGGTCCTTGTCGTCGCCGAAGTCGGTCGTGCGCAGCCACGTCGCGCCGTCCTTCTCGAACATGTGCCCGGACCCGCGCAGGCGCTCGACCGCACGCTCCACGGCGCCCGACTCGTGCAACGAGTCCTCGTGGAAGTACACGTCGAAGTCGACGCCGAAGTCGTGCAGCGACGCCTTGATCTCGCCGAACATCCGCTCGACGCCGCGCGCGCGGAAGACCTCCTGCGCCTCGGCGTCGGGCAGCGTGCGCGGGTCGGGGTCGCCCGCAGCGAGCGCGTCGGCGACCACTGCGTCCGCGATCTCGGTGATGTACTCGCCGCCGTACCCGTCCTCGGGCGCCTCCTGGCCGCGCGAGCGCGCGAGGAGGGAGCGCGCGAAGCGGTCGATCTGCGCGCCGTGGTCGTTGAAGTAGTACTCGCGGGTGACGTCCGCCCCGCTCGCCTCGAGCACGCGCGCGAGCGAGTCGCCGACGGCTGCCCAGCGCACGCCGCCGATGTGGATGGGGCCGGTCGGGTTCGCGGAGACGAACTCGAGGTTGACCTTCTTGCCCGCCTCGGAGTCGCCGCGCCCGTACGCCGGGCCGGCCTCGACGATCGTGCGCGCGAGCTCGCCTGCCGCGGCGGCGTCGAGCGTGATGTTGAGGAAGCCCGGGCCGGCGACGTCCACGGCCTTGACGCCCGGGGTCGCGGCGAGCCGCGTCGCGAGGTCCTCGGCGAGGGCGCGCGGCGTCGTGCCCGCCTTCTTGGCGAGCTGCAGCGCGACGTTGGTCGCCCAGTCCCCGTGCTCGCGCTGGCGGGGTCGCTCCACGTGGACGCGCTCGGGGACCGCGGTGGGGTCCAGGGCGAGGGTGCCGTCGGCGACGGCGGCGGCCAGGGCAGCGCTCAGCGCTTCGGAGAGCTCGTCGGGGGTCACCGGGCGATTCTACCGAGGCGCGGGCACGCTCCGTCGCGCTCTTTCACGGCACCTCCGCGGTGCGTCCGGGCCACGGGCACGGCCAGGACCGGACCGGCATGGCATCGCCGGGTCCACGCACCCCGGACGTGCTGGTAGTCTCGTGCATCGCGTCGGCGGTCTCCGTCGACGCTCGCCCTCGTAGCTCAGTGGATAGAGCGTCTGCCTCCGGAGCAGAAGGTCGTAGGTTCGAATCCTATCGAGGGCACCCTGCTCCGCTCCGACGAGCCCGGCCCGCCTCCGGCGGCCGGGCTCGCGCCGTCCCCGGGCCCGCCCACGCCCCGCCGCGTCTCCCGTCGTCCCGCTACGGTGGGGCCATGACCGACGGCGGCTACGGGGACTTCGAGTTCGAGCGCCGGTTCCTCGTGCGCGACCTGCCCGAGGACCTGCGCGACGCACCGGCGCTCATCGTGCAGAGCTACTACCTGGCGGACGAGGGCTACGCGCTGCGGCTGCGCGCCAAGGTGCCGACGGTCGACGCGACGATGGGCCCCGCGACCGACGCCGTGCGACTCCTCGATCGGTACGCGCCCGCCGTCGACCTGTGCACCCTGACCGTGAAGGGCCCCATGGCGGGCGGCACGCGGTACGAGGCGGAGCGCGAGGTGGACGTCGCGGTCGGCGTGCAGATGATCCGGCGCGGCGGCGCGCGCGTCGTCAAGACGCGGTACTCGGTGTGGGTCGGGGCGGACGGCTGGGTCGTCGACGTGTTCGGCGGGGCGAACCACCCGCTCGTCGTCGCGGAGTGCGAGCGCACCGGCCCTGTCACGGACCTGCAGATCCCGGCCTTCTGCGTCACGGAGCTCACCGACGACCCGCGCTTCTCCAACGACGCCCTCGCGAGCCGACCCTACGGCGGGTGGCGCGAGCAGTTCGAGGCCGAGCTCGCGGCCTCGGGGCCGCGGTTCCTCCAGGACTTCGGGCACAACGAGAGGCTCTCGGGACCGTAGGCTCGGCGCCCCGTCAGCGCAGCGCGTCGGCCGCGGCGCACACGGCGACGACGTCGAACCGGACGGTGCGGCGATCCACCGGCACCCAGCCCGGCTCGTGACCGAACAGCACGGCCCACGGGAGCGCGCCGGACGACACGTGCTCGCGCGCGTGGTCGTGCGCCCGGGCGTCCGCGACCTCCCGCTCGACGGCATCCTCCAGCGCCACGAGCTCGGCCCGCACCGCCTCGCCCTTCTCCGTGAGGCGGCGCGTCCGTCCGGGCTCGAGGTAGCCGTCGCGGCGCGCGGCCCGCACGACCTCGCTCGCCGCCGCACGCAGCCGGGCACGCAGGCCCTCGTCGGCCGGGTCGAGCACGACGCGCGCCCCCGGCCCGGCCCGGTCGCCGAACACCGCCGACAGGGCGATGCGCTCGCGTTCGGAGCCGGGGACCGGGTCGAGGAGGGTGAGCGCCGGGGGCGACCCGGGCGCCGTCGGCTCCGCCCGGACGAGACCGGTCAGCGCGAGGCTCAGCACCTGCGCGGCGAGCGCGTGCTCGGGACGGCGCAGGACGACCGCGGCGAGGAGCAGGTCGGCCACGGTTCCGACGATACGGCGGCGAGGTCCGCGGCGGAGGGCGACGGGTCGCCCGTCAGGAGTTCTGGATCTCCTCGACGCCCTGGACGAACTCGAAGTGCCACGGCTCGTAGGCGCCGCTGCCGCCACGCTTGGCCCAGGCGGGGTTGGCCCAGCCGTAGGTGGCGCCGTTCTGGTTGATCCACGCGTAGACCTCGCGCGAGCCGGTCTCGATCGAGCAGAGGTCGATCGCGAGCCCCCACCCGTGCATGGACCAGCCGGGAGGTGCCGCGAACGCGCCGCGGGAGGACTTGAGCGAGACCTGCGTCGAGAGCGTGCGGTACGAGGAGACGAGACACAGGTCGCGGCCGAACGTCGCCCGGAAGGCCTCGTTCATGGCCGACAGCGCGACGGCCGCGTCGGGCCGCAGGTGCTCGCCGGCCTGCCAGAGCTCGCACAGCGCGTGCTCGTCGAGCTTGCCGTTGGTGCCCGCGGGGCGGACCGTGGGGTCGCAGCCGGGGAGCGGGTCGCGCGCGGCGGACCGGGAGGCGGCCTCGCGCCGCACCTCGACACGGGGCGCGGCCGCGACGCTCGGGGAGACGGCGGGCGCCGTCGACCCCGCGGTCGCGAGGTCGAGCGCGCTGGGACCCAGCGGTCGGGTCTCGGGTTCGAAGGGAGATCCGGTGCCCAGGCCGTCGTCCGCGCCGGCGGAGAGGGGCATCGCGATCGTCGCGGCGGCGAGGGTCCCGAGAACGGCGACCCGCGGCATCCAGCGGTGCTGGCTGGAGACCTGCGCCTGGGGGCGACGACGGCGGGAGCCCTGCTCCGCCTCACGCCGTGCCCGTCGGGACTCGAGGGCGGGTGCGGTCTGCTGCGACTCCACCCGCCACCTGCCTCTCACGCTTCCGGGTGGCTCTCTGGCCACCGACGACCGACCAATCACGGAACAGTAACGAAGCACTCCGGCGATGCCAAGTCCCCTGCTCAGCACCGGGAACCGACCCCCGCGGGCCCGTCACGGACGACGCTGCATGGCGTCACGCACCTCCCCCACGAGCTCCTCGAGGATGTCCTCGAGGAACACGACGCCGAGAGCGCCTCCGCCCTCGGGCCCGTCGACGCGCGCGAGGTGCGCCCCCGACCTCTGCATCGCCCGGAGCGCGTCCTCGACCTCGTCGCCCGGTGCGGCCGTCGCGAGCGCGCGCACGCGCCAGGACGGGACGGGCGTCGAGCGCGTCGTCTCGTCCGCGTAGAGCACGTCCTTGACGTGGAGGTAGCCCACGAGCTCGCCCGACGCGTCGGCGACGGCGAACCGCGAGAACCCGGTCTTGGCGACGAGACGCTCGACCTCCTCGGGCGTGCACCCCTCGGTGACGGTCACGAGGTCGGCGACCGGGACCATGACGTCCTGCGCGGTCCGCTCGGAGAACTCGATCGCCCCCGAGAGCAGGCCCTGCTCGTCCCGAAGGACGCCCTCGGCCTGCGAGTGCTCGACGATCGACTGGACCTCCTCCGCGGTGAAGGCGGAGGCGACCTCGTCCTTGGGCTCGACGCCCGTCGCGCGCACCGCGTGGTTCGCGAGCCAGTTGAGCGCGACGATGACGGGCCGCAGCACGCGCCCGATCCACACGAGCGGCGGACCGAACCACATGACCGCCGTCTCGGGACCCGCGACGGCGAGATTCTTGGGGACCATCTCGCCGAGCACCACGTGGAGGTAGACGACGATCGCGAGCGCGACGACGAAGGCGACGGGGTGCGCGAGCGACGTGCTCACGCCGAGGGCGTGGAGCGGGTCCTCGATGAGGTGCGCGAGCGCAGGCTCCGCGACGACACCGAGGCCCGTGGAGCAGACCGTCACGCCGAGCTGGGCGCACGCGAGCATGAGGGACACGTTCTCCATCGCCCACAGGACGGTCTGCGCCCGGCGGTTCCCCTGCGCGGCGAGCGGCTCGATCGCCGAGCGGCGCGCGGAGATGACGGCGAACTCGGCACCGACGAAGAACGCGTTGCCCGCGAGCAGGAGGACGGCCACGAGGAGCGCGGTGGTCGAGCTCACGACTCCACCTCCACCGGCGTCGCCCGGACCGAGAGTCGCTCGACCCGCCGGCCCTCCATGGCCTCCACGCGCAGCACGACGCGGTCCCGCGCGTCGCCCGCGGCGACCTCGTCGCCCGGCACGGGCACGCGCCCGAGCCGCGCCATGACCAGGCCGCCGAGCGTCTCGTAGGCACCGTCCTCGGGCACGCGCAGGCCCGTCACCTCGGTGAGCTCGTCGGGGCGCATGACGCCCGGCACCAACCAGGAACCGTCCGCGCGCCGGGCGGCGCCGGAGCGGCGGGGGTCGTGCTCGTCGGCGACGTCGCCCACGAGCTCCTCGACGACGTCCTCGAGCGTCACGACGCCGGAGGTGCCGCCGTACTCGTCGACGACGACCGCCATCTGCAGCCCGAACCCGCGCAGCTCGACGAGCAGCGGACCGAGCCGGACGGTCTCGGGGACCCGGGGCGCCTCGACCATGAGCGCGGCCGCCGGCACCTCGTCGCGGCGCTCGTACGGGACGGCGACGGCACGGCGCAGGTGGACCAGCCCGACGACGTCGTCCCGGTCCTCGCCGATCACGGGGAACCGGGAGTGGCCGGTCCGCCGAGCGGCGTCGACGACGTCCGCGGCTGTCGTGTCCCGGTCCACCACCACCATCCGCATGCGGTCGGTCATGACGTCGACGGCGCTCAGCTCGTCCAGCTCGATGGAGTTGGTGAGGAGCGTCGCGACGGACACGTCCAGCGTGCCCTCCTGGGCGGAGCGGCGCACGAGCGCGGCGAGCTCGGACGCCGAGCGAGCGCCCGACAGCTCCTCGCGCGGCTCGACGCCGACGCGCCGCAGGATCGCGTTCGCCGACCCGTTGAGCACGGCGATGACGGGCCGGAACAGCTTGGTGAACTGGCGCTGCACCGGCACGACCTGCCGGGCCGTCGCGTAGGGGGCGCTCAGGGCGAAGTTCTTCGGGATGAGCTCGCCGAAGAGCATCGAGACGAAGTTCACCACGACGAGGGCCAGGACGCCGGCGAGGACGGCGGACGCGGCACGGCCGAGCGCCGTCGCGGCGAGCCCCGCCCCGAACAGCGAGAGCAGCGCGGGCTGGGCCGTGTAGCCGAGGAGGATCGTCGTGAGCGTGATGCCCACCTGCGCCGAGGACAGCTCGGTCGACAGGTGCTTGAGACCGGCACGTACGCTCCGGTCTCGCCGGTCGGCGCCCGTCTTCTTGCCGGACGGCGGGGAGCCGCGTCTGTCGCCCTCCTGGTCGGGGTCGTCACCGGCGGGGAGGACCGCGGGGTCGAGGGTGACCAGCGAGAACTCGCTGGCCACGAAGACGGCGGTGCCTGCGGTGAGGAGCACCCCGAGCGCGACCATGACCCAGTCGCCTACCACGAGGTGCTCCACCGATATCGAGAGGTGCTCTTCATCGTGCCGACGATGCTAGCGCCCGCTCCCCCCGGACCGCCCGGCCGTGCGGCGTCGGGGTGCCGGGCGGCGGCGAAATCCGGCCGACCTGGGCCGACGTGTGCCACGCTGTATCCCATGGCAGATCCGAGGGCAGCGAGCGCATCACCGACCGGCGCGGGCGCCGGTCCCGTCCCGGGCCGCGGGCCCGTGCCCACGACGGCACCCCTGGCCGGCGGCACCCCGCAGCAGACAGCCACGGTCCTCGTCGTCGAGGACGAGCCGGCCATCGCGACCGCGATCGCGCAGCGCCTGAGCGCGGAGGGCTGGCGCGTCGAGGTCGCGCGCGACGGGCTGTCCGGCGTCGACGCCGCCACGAGGCTGCGCCCCGACGTCATCGTGCTCGACGTCATGCTCCCCGGCATCGACGGCCTCGAGGTGACCCGGCGCATCCAGGCCGAGCAGCCCGTGCCGATCCTCATGCTCACCGCGCGCGACGACGAGACCGACATGCTCATCGGGCTCGGCGTCGGTGCGGACGACTACATGACGAAGCCCTTCTCGATGCGCGAGCTCGTCGCGCGCATCAAGGCGCTGCTGCGTCGCGTCGACCGCGCCACGCAGGCCGCGAGCGCCGCCCCGACCGACCCTCCCATGACGGTCGGCGACGTGACCATCGACAAGGCCCAGCGCCGCGTCTACCGCGCGGGCGAGGAGGTCCACCTCACGCCCACCGAGTTCGAGCTCCTCGTCATGCTGGCGAGCTCGCCCAAGACCGTGCTCACGCGCGAGCGCCTCCTCGCGGAGGTGTGGGACTGGGCCGACGCGAGCGGGACGCGCACCGTCGACTCGCACATCAAGGCCCTGCGCCGCAAGCTCGGCGCCGACCTCATCCGCACGGTGCACGGCGTCGGCTACGCGTTCGAGCCGCCCGCCGGATGACCTCCCACCCCGCTGCCCCTGTCGACCCGGCCGACGGTGCGGGCCGGGGCCCGGGCGGGGCGACGAGCGCCCCGGCGCGGAACGGCCCCCACCGGGCGCACACGATCCGCCCGCACCTGCCCGACGTCCGGCCGCTCGACTCGTTCCGCTCGCTGAAGATCAAGCTCGGCGTGCTCGTGGCCGCGACCGTCACGCTCGCGGTCCTCATCACCTGGATCGGGCTCCAGAACCAGCTCGGGCCGTCGCGCACGTTCCCGCTCGCGATCGTCCTGTCGCTGCTGCTGACCCAGCTCCTCGCGCGCGGGATGACGTCGCCGCTGCGTGAGATGACGGCGGCGGCGCGCGCCATGGCCGACGGCGACTACACGCGGCGCGTGCGGGCGACGAGCCGTGACGAGGTGGGTCAGCTCGCCGTCGCGTTCAACGTCATGGCGGAGGACCTCGCGACGAGCGACCAGGTGCGCCGCGAGCTCATCGCGAACGTGTCGCACGAGCTCCGGACGCCGATCGCGGCGCTCCAGGCGCAGCTCGAGAACGTCGTCGACGGCGTCACGCAGCCGACGCCCGCGACCATGGAGATGGCCCTGGCGCAGACGGAGCGCCTCACGCGCCTCGTCTCCTACCTCCTGGACCTGTCGCGCATCGAGGCCGGCGCGGCCGCCCTCAACATCACCGAGATCGACGTGGGCGACTTCCTCGAGGAGAACGCCGAGGCGGTGTCGATGGTGGAGGCAGGCAAGGAGCTGCGGTACGTCGTCGACGTCACGCCGCCCGACCTCGTGCTCGAGGCGGACCGCGAGCGCCTGCACCAGGTCGTGACGAACCTCCTCCAGAACGCGATCCGGCACTCACCCCAGGGGGGCGAGATCCGGCTCGAGGCGTACCCCGTGGACGACGACGTCGTGCTCGAGATCGTGGACGAGGGCCCGGGGATCGCGAAGGAGGACCGCGAGCGCATCTTCGAGCGCTTCGCCCGGGCCAGCGCGACGGGCACGCACACGACGACGGGCGGCTCGACGGGCGGGACGGGCATCGGCCTGGCGATCGTCCGGTGGGCGATCGACCTGCACGGCGGGCGGATCGAGGTCGCGGACTCGCGCAGCGGCGCGACGATGCGCGTCACGCTCCCGGCGCACGCGCGGGCCGTCGAGCCGGACCCTCTCGACGACGGCCCCGCCGCCGGCCCGGAGGAGCCGACGACGCCCTGAGCACACGCCGACGACGCGGGCAGCGGACGCCGGCGGTGCGTGAGATCCGTCACACCGCGGGCGGCGGATACCTCAGGATGGCCTGGAATTCCGCGATCTTGCCCTCCGACGAGGTGCGCGTGGGGTCGCGTTTGCCTGCCCCAGACGCGGCGTGAAGAACCCGCGAACAGGCCGCGCGCGAACGCCCGGCGCAGCCCCCCGGGCCGCCGTCGAGGGCCTAGGCTGGAGAGGTCCGGGATCCGGACGAGTCTGTGCCGACGTCGGGCGTCGCGCCTCCGGTGTGCCGTCACGCGTCTGCTCGCAGACTGTGACCGACAGCGACCTGTGTGTGAAAGTGGGCGATCCTCGCGTGTCCCCGAAGGCTGAGTCAGAGGCGATCAGCGACGCAAGCTCCGTGTTCGGAGCGAACGAGTGGCTCGTCGACGAGCTGTACGAGCAGTACCTCCAGGACAAGAACGCGGTGGACCCCGCGTGGTGGGACTTCTTCGAGGACTACCGTCCGGCGGAGCGTGCCGAGACAGCCACGACGACGGCGGACGCGCCGGCCGCGCCCGTGAACGGCGCGTCCCCGGCACCCGCCGCGCCCCCGGCGGCGCCCGCCGCACCGGCCGCTCCCGCCGCCGTGACGGACGGCTCGGCCGCCGCCGAGGCGGCGCAGCGCGTCAAGCCGCCGAAGCTTCCGGCCGACCCGGCGGTCAACGCCGCGGTCGAGGCCGTGCACGCCTCGCGCCCCGTCGCGACCGCCCAGCCCGCCACCGCGCCGTACGCTCAGGTCCCGGCCCGCAAGGTCGCCGGCGCCCCGACGGCCGAGGCGGAGACCGTCGCGGACGACGTGCAGAAGCTCCGCGGTCCCGCGGCGCGCGTCGTGACGAACATGGAGGCCAGCATCCAGGTGCCGACGGCGACGTCGGTCCGCGCGGTGCCGGCCAAGCTCATGGTCGACAACCGGATCGTCATCAACAACCACCTCGCGCGCGGTCGCGGCGGCAAGATCTCGTTCACGCACCTCATCGGGTTCGCGCTCGTCGAGGCGCTGGCCGACATGCCGGTGATGAACGCGAGCTACACGCAGGTCGACGGCAAGCCGGCGGTCAACCAGCCCGCGCACGTGAACTTCGGTCTCGCGATCGACCTGGCCAAGCCGGACGGGTCCCGCCAGCTCCTCGTCCCGAGCATCAAGAAGGCCGAGACGATGGACTTCGCCCAGTTCTGGGCGGCCTACGAGGACCTCGTGCGTCGCGCACGCGGCGGCAAGCTCGGCGTCGACGACTTCGCGGGCACGACGATCTCGCTCACCAACCCGGGCGGCATCGGCACCGTGCACTCGGTGCCGCGCCTCATGCAGGGCCAGGGAACGATCATCGGCGTCGGCGCGATGGACTACCCGGCGGAGTTCGCGGGCGCCTCGACCGAGCGGCTCGCGCGCCTGGGCATCTCGAAGGTCCTGACGATCACGTCGACCTACGACCACCGCATCATCCAGGGCGCGCAGTCCGGCGAGTTCCTGCGGATCCTGTCGCAGAAGCTCCTCGGCGAGGACGGCTTCTACGACCGCGTGTTCGCCGCGCTGCGCATCCCCTACGAGCCGGTGCGCTGGGTGCGCGACAACACGACGGACGCCGAGATCGAGGCGGCCAAGCCGGCGAAGATCGCGGAGCTCATCCACTCCTACCGCTCGCGCGGTCACCTCATGGCGGACACCGACCCGCTCGCGTACCGCCAGCGCAAGCACGGGGACCTCGACATCCAGAACCACGGCATGACGCTGTGGGACCTCGACCGCACGTTCCCCACGGGCGGCTTCGGCGGCAGGTCGAAGTCCTCGCTGCGCGACATCCTCGGGCTGCTGCGCGACTCCTACTGCCGCACCGTCGGGGTGGAGTACATGCACCTCGCCGACCGCACGCAGCGCAAGTGGCTCCAGGAGCGCCTCGAGTCCGGGTACGCGCGCACGCCGCGCGAGGACCAGCTCCGCATCCTGCGCCGCCTGAACTCGGCCGAGGCGTTCGAGACGTTCCTGCAGACCAAGTTCGTCGGGCAGAAGCGCTTCTCGCTCGAGGGGGGCGAGGCGCTCATCCCGCTGCTCGACGCGATCCTGTCGAAGGCGGCGGAGAACGGCCTCGACGAGGTCGGCATCGGCATGGCCCACCGCGGCCGGCTCAACGTGCTCGCCAACATCGCGGGCAAGAGCTACGCGCAGATCTTCGCGGAGTTCGAGGGCAACCTCGACCCGAAGAGCGTCCAGGGCTCGGGCGACGTGAAGTACCACCTCGGCACCGAGGGCGTCTTCACCGCCGAGACCGGCGCGACGACGAAGGTGTACCTCGCGGCGAACCCGTCGCACCTCGAGGCGGTCGACCCGGTGCTCGAGGGCATCGTGCGCGCCAAGCAGGACCGCATCGACCTGGGCGGCGACGGGTTCTCCGTCCTGCCGATCCTCATCCACGGCGACGCGGCCTTCGCGGGCCAGGGCGTCGTGCCCGAGGTGCTCAACCTCGCGCAGCTGCGCGGGTACCGCACCGGCGGCACCGTGCACGTCATCATCAACAACCAGGTCGGCTTCACCACGGGCCCGTCGTCGTCCCGCTCGACGACGTACGCGACCGACGTCGCCAAGGGTTACCAGGTCCCGATCTTCCACGTGAACGGGGACGACCCCGAGGCGTGCGTGCGCGTCGCGGAGCTGGCCTTCGCGTTCCGCGAGCAGTTCGACCGCGACGTGATCATCGACATGATCTGCTACCGCCGCCGCGGTCACAACGAGGGCGACGACCCCTCGATGACGCAGCCGCTCATGTACAACCTCATCGAGGCGAAGCGCTCGGTGCGCAAGCTGTACACCGAGAACCTCGTCGCGCGCGGCGACATCACGCTCGAGGAGGCCGAGCACGTCCTCCAGGACTACCAGGCCCAGCTCGAGCGCGTGTTCACCGAGACCAAGGAGGGCGGCTTCACGCCCGCCGCGGACCGCGAGCCGGTCGCCGGTCTCGAGCGCCCGGAGTCCCAGCTCGAGGACGCCGGCACGATGGTCGGCTGGAAGACGGCGATCGACCGCTCGGTCCTCGAGCGCGTCGGCCAGGTGCACGTCGCGCCGCCGGAGGGCTTCACCGTCCACCCCAAGCTCGCGCAGCTCCTCGAGAAGCGTCGGCAGATGTCCGTCGAGGGCGGCATCGACTGGGGCTTCGGCGAGCTCGCCGCGTTCGGCTCGCTCCTCGTCGAGGGCACGCCCGTGCGCCTCGCCGGTCAGGACTCGCGCCGCGGGACGTTCGTGCAGCGCCACGCCGTCCTGCACGACCGCGAGACGGGCGCCGAGTGGACGCCGCTGCTGTACCTGTCGGCGGACCAGGCCAAGTTCTGGGTCTACGACTCGTCCCTGTCCGAGTACGCCGCGCTCGGCTTCGAGTACGGCTACTCCGTCGAGCGCCCCGACGCGCTCGTGCTGTGGGAGGCCCAGTTCGGCGACTTCGTCAACGGCGCCCAGACGGTGATCGACGAGTTCATCTCGTCCGCCGAGCAGAAGTGGGGCCAGTACTCCTCGGTCGTCATGCTCCTGCCCCACGGCTACGAGGGCCAGGGGCCGGACCACTCGTCCGCGCGCATCGAGCGGTTCCTCCAGCTCGCCGCCGAGGACAACATGACGATCGCGCAGCCGTCGACGCCCGCGTCGTACTTCCACCTGCTGCGACGCCAGGCGTACGCCCGCCCGCGTCGTCCGCTCATCGTCTTCACGCCGAAGCAGCTGCTGCGCCTCAAGGCGGCCGCGTCGAGCGTCGAGGACTTCACGACCGGCACGTTCCGTCCGGTGATCCCGGACGCGACGGCCGACCCCGCGAAGGTCGACCGCGTGCTCCTGTGCACGGGCCGCGTCTACTACGACCTGCTGGCCGAGCGCACCAAGCGCGGTGACGAGGGCGTGGCGCTCGTCCGGCTCGAGCAGCTCTACCCGCTCGACGTCGACGGCATCCGGGCCGAGCTCGCGAAGTACCCGGGCGCCGAGGTCGTGTGGGTCCAGGACGAGCCCGAGAACCAGGGCGCCTGGTCGTTCGTGCACATCAACCTGCCGGAGGACCTGCCTCGCGTGAGCGTCGTCTCGCGCCCGGCCTCGGCGTCCACGGCGGCCGGCACGGCGAAGAAGCACCAGGCTGAGCAGGCCGTGCTGCTCGAGCAGGCGTTCGCCCGCTGACGCCCCCGGGCCCCCTCGTGCCCTGACGGACGAAGGCCCCCTCCGCTCGGAGGGGGCCTTCGTCGTGCACGGCGGGGCCGGGGGCCGCGGACCTACCAGCGGTCGTGGATCTTCGCGCGCAGGTACTGGTCGTAGATCTCCCGGACACCGGAGGTGAACAGCGGTCCGAGCACCTCTGCGCCGCCCGCCGCGGCGTTGGCTCGCGCCTGCTCGACGCTGCGCGCGCCAGGGATGACGGTGGACACGCCCGGCTGCTGCCAGACCCAGGCGATCGCGACCTGGGCGGGCGTGAGATCCTGCCCGACGACCTCCTGCACGAGCGTGGAGAACTCGCTCGCCGCCTGGACGCCCGTCTCGAAGTCGACGCCGGAGAACGTCTCACCGACGTCGAACGCGCTGCCGTCGCGGTTGTACGTGCGGTGGTCGTCGGCCGCGAAGGTGGTGTCCCTGGTGTACTTCCCGGACAGCAGGCCGGACGCGAGCGGCACGCGCGCGATGATGCCGACCCCGGCCTCCGAGGCCGCGGGCAGGACGGCGTCGAGCGGCTTGAGCCGGAACGCGTTGAGGATGATCTGCACCGTCGCGACGCCGGGTCGCGCGATCGCCGTGAGCGCCTCGTCGACCGTCTCGACGCTCACGCCGTAGCTCGCGATCGCTCCCTCGGCGACCAGGGTGTCGAGGCCGTCGTACACCTCGTCGCGCGAGTACACCGCCGTCGGGGGGCAGTGGAGCTGCACGAGGTCGAGACGGTCGGTCCGCAGGTTGCGACGCGAGCGGTCGGTCCACTCGCGGAACTTCGCGAGCGTGTAGTTGTCCGCGTCCTGCGCCTCGCGGCGGCCCATCTTCGTCGCGACGGTGATCCCGTGGCCCGGGTTGTCCGCGAGGTAGCCGCCGATGATCTGCTCGCTGCGCCCGTCGCCGTAGACGTCCGCGGTGTCGAAGAACGTCACGCCGGCCTCGGCGGAGGCGTCGAGCACGGCGCGCGCGTCGTCCTCGCTCACGTCGCCCCAGTCGGCGCCGAGCTGCCAGGTTCCCAGTCCGACGACCGAGACGAGCCGTCCCGTCCGCCCGAGCACCTGTCGTTCCATCGTTCCTCCTCGTGCTGCGTCGGGTACGCCGGGAGACACACCCGGGCACCGAGTCTGACTGGCGAGAGCGCATCGCGCACGCTCGCACGCCGAGTACCGTATGTGAGCGTGAACACCCATGCCCCCTCGGGAACCCAGGTCCGCATCTCCCACGGAGACCACGCAGTGACGATCACCGAGGTCGGAGCGGCCGTGCGCGAGTACACGGTCGGCGGGCGACCCGTCTTCACGCCGTTCGCGGAGGACGAGGTCGCGCCCGCGTTCAACGGCGCGGTCCTGCTCCCCTGGCCCAACCGTCTGCGCGACGGCGCCTACGAGGTGGACGGCACGACGTACCAGGTGCCCGTGTCGGAGCCCGAGCGCGGCACCGCGCTGCACGGGCTCGCGTGCTGGCAGCGCTGGGCCGTCGTCGAGCACGAGACGTCGCACGCGGCGCTCGAGCTGCACCTGCCGCCGTCGCCCGGCTACCCGTTCGACCTCGTCACGCGCGTGACCTACTCGCTCGACGACGCGGGGCTGCGCGTCCACGTGCGCACGACGAACGTCGGCGCCGCGACCGCCCCGTACGGCATCGGCTTCCACCCCTGGCTCTCGGCCGACGGCGCGGACCTCGACGAGTGCACGCTGCGCCTCGACGCCGCGACGCGCGTCACGACCGACGAGCGGCTCCTGCCCACCGGCACCGAGCCCGTCGCGGGGAGCTACGACCTCCGCGAGCCGCGCCTGCTCGCGGGCGTCGACCTGGACGACGCCTACGTCGACGTGCTGCGCGACGCCGACGGGCTGTCGTGGATCCGTCTCGCCGCTCCCGACGGACGCACGTCCGCCGTCTGGATGGACGGTTCGATGGACACCTGGCAGGTCTGCACGGGAGACCACGTCGGGGACGTCGCGTTCCGCCGGTCCGGGGTCGCGGCGGAGCCCATGAGCTGCATCGCGGACGCGTTCCGCACCGGCGAGCGCCTCGTGCGGCTCGAGCCGGGCGCCTCCCACGAGGTCACCTGGGGCGCGACGCTGCTCTGACCCGACGCCCGGTGGGCGGTCCGTCCGGAATGCCCGGCTGGACACGCCGTCCCCGCAGGGCGGTTTCGCCCCGTGCCGCCCGCGTCGGGGAGAATGGCGCCCGTGGAAGACGCGGTGAGTCGAGAGGTACGGATCTGCGTCGTCGGCGACGAGCTGAGCGCCGGCGTCGGCGACGCGAAGGCCCTGGGGTGGGCGGGACGCGTCGTCGCGCGCACACGCTTCCCCCAGCCGGCGTACGTGTTCCCGCTCGCCATCCCCGGCGAGACGACGACGGCGCTCAGCCAGCGCTGGGAGGCGGAGACGGCGCGCCGGTTCTCCCCCGAGCCGGACGTGGACAACCGCCTCGTCATCGGCCTCGGTCGCCACGACCTCGACGCCGGGCTCTCGGTCGCGCGCTCGCGCCTCAACCTCGCCAACGTGCTCGACGTCGCGGAGTCGCACCGGTTGCCGACGTTCGTCGTGGGCCCCCCGCCGGGGCACGCGCAGGACGCCGAGCGGCTCGCCGAGCTCTCGCACGCCTTCTCGGACGTCGCGAACCGGCGCCGCGTGCCGTACGTCGACACGTTCAGCCCGCTCGTGACGCACGAGCAGTGGCTCGCGGACCTCGCGCAGAGCGGCAACGGCTTCCCCGGCCAGGCGGGCTACGGGCTCATGGCGTGGCTCGTGCTGCACACGGGCTGGCACGCCTGGCTGGGCCTGCCGGACGACACGGTGTGACCCCGCCCCCACGACGACGGCCCGCCGCCCCGGAGACCCCGGGGTGACGGGCCGTCGTCGCGCGCGGGCGTCAGCCGCGCGAGACGGTGAGGTCGCCCGACACGGTGTTCGCCGAGACGTACGCGCCGCGGGCGCCGGGCTGGTCGACGTGGTCGACGGACGTCGTGCGCTGCGCGGCGGAGTCCAGGCGGACGCCGTCGAGCACGGCCTTGCCCGTGACGCTGCGGGCCTTGAGGTTCACCGGCGAGCCGGCGCCGAGGCGCACGGCCACGTCGCCCGAGACCGTGCGCGCGTCGACGAGAGGCGTGCTCTCCCGTGCGACGACCTCGACGCCGCTCGTCACGGTGTTCACGGACACGCGGCCCAGCGTCCCGCCGAGCGTGACCGCGCCGGACGCGGTGCTCACGTGGACGTCGCCGACGTGCTCGCCGACGTCCACGGCGCCGGTCGCCGTCTTGATCGACGCCGTGCCCGACACGCCCTGCACGCGGACGGCGCCCGTCGCGGTCGTCACGGACAGGTCCGCCTGCGTGCCGAGGACGCTCGCGCTCGCTCGTGCGGTCGTCACCTTGACCGGCACGTGCGCGGGGACCGTGAGGCGCACGACGGCGCGGTCCTTGTCGCGCAGGCCCTTGGCCCGCTCGACGATGCCCTCGACGCCGGCGAAGTCGTAGCCGACGCGTAGCTCGCCGTCGTGCGCGCTGACCTGGAGCGGACGCTCCGACACCTCGCTGACGTCGAGGTGCGCCCCGGCCTCGCGGGAGGGGTCGGCGACGACGTCGACCGACCCGTCGGTGAGCTGGACGACGACGCGCCGGACGTCGGCGACGTCGACGGTCTGGGGGGCGTTGATGACCCAGGACTCGGTGCTCATGCGCTTCTCCTCGTTCGGTTCTCTGGTGCGGGGTGCGTTCGTCGAGAGGTTCTCGTGACGGTCGGTCAGGGCAGGGTCGCTCGCACGGCCTTGCGCGCGCTGTCGAGCACGGTGCGCAGGGTGTCGACCGTGAGCTCCGAGACCACGTTCGCGGCGTCCGCGCGCCGCAGGTCCGCGCGCACGTCCTCGCGGAACCGCTGCAGCACGGCCTCGGCCTCCATCCGCCACGCGTAGGACTCACGACGGCGCGGGTCCGGGCCGCCGTCGCGCGGGCGAGCGCGGGCCGTCTGCGCGGCGGCCGCGAGCTCGGCACGCAGGCCTTTCAGCGAGCCCTGCACGTCGGCACGCAGCGCCTCGGCGCGCTGGCGCACCGTCTCGGCGATGCCGTGCTCCAGCGCGGCGACGTCCCCGCGACGCGCCTCGATCTCCGCGCGCCCGGCGGGGGTGAGCTCGTAGGTCGTCTTGCGGCCGTCGGCGCTGCGGTGCACGAGGCCCTCGTCCTCGAGCCGCGCCAGGCGGGGGTAGATCGTCCCGGCGCTCGGTCGGTACGTGCCGCCGAAGCGCTCGGAGAGCTCGGTGATGAGCTCGTAGCCGTGCTTGGGCCCGGCGTCGAGGAGCGCCAGCAGGTAGAGCCGGAGCTCCCCGTGCGCGAAGACGGTGGCCATCAGCGGTCCACCGGCCCGCCCGACGACGCCGTGCCTCGCGGCCCCGGGCTCCCCCACGCGGGGGCGTCCGTGTCGGCCGGGGCGTCCTCGACCGGGTCCGTGTCCCACGGGGTCTCGTCCGGCGCCCCGCGCAGGACGGTCACGTCGCCGGAGACGGCGGAGACGCGGACCGGGGAGCCCTTCCCGTACCGCGCGGGCTGGTGGAACGAGCGCGCGGAGCCGCGCTGCTCGGTGCCGTCGACGAGGAGGCGCCCGCTCACGCAGCGGATCGCGTAGTCCATCGCGTCGGGGTCGGGCAGGCGCACGAGCACGTCGGCGGAGACGGCGCTCACGGTGATCTCCGACGGCGTCGTGCGGGTGTCCACGGTGACGGACCCCGAGACCGAGTCGAGACGGAGCGAGTGCAGCGAGCCGGTCGCCGTGAGGCCGCCCGACACCGAGTCCATGCGGACCGGGCCGTCGTGCTCGCTCGCCGAGACCTCGCCCGAGACCGTGTCGACGCGGAGCTCGCCGCGCGTGCGGCTCGTCATCACCGAGCCGGAGACGGTCGCCAGCCGGGCGCCGTCGCGCACCCCAGCGACGAGCGCCTCGCCCTGCACGGTCGCGAGCTTGACCTGCGTCGTCGCCGGCACGGCGACGTGCACGTCCGCCGCGTCCTTGCCGGTGTAGGTGCGGAAGCGCTCGAGGAAGCCCTTCCAGCCCGCGACGAAGGGACCGTAGCCCACGCGGAGCGTCGTCCCCTCGAGACGCACCTCCAGAGGGCGCCCGACCACCGAGTGGACCTCGACGCGCGTGTCCGTGCGCGCCGGGTCGTCGTGCGCGACGACGTCGACGCGCCCGCCGATGACGGTCGCGTCGAGCGTCCGCACGCGCGCCAGGTCGATGGCCTGCGGACCCGTGACGGTCCAGCTCTCCTGCGTCATCCTGTGCTCCGTCCGTGGTCGCGTCCTGTGCGGCCGCGACGGCGACACCGCGAGGACACTCGCGATATATCTCGTTCCTCCAGACACGATATATCGCGTGCTCGACCCTGGCAAGGGATCGCGTGTGGGACGATGGGAGGCGGACTTGACCCGCCGGGACCGGCGGGGCTCCCCCGATCGTCAGGAGAACACCATGAGCAAGCGCGGACGCAAGCGTCGTAGCCGCAAGGGCAACGCCGCGAACCACGGCAAGCGCCCCAACGCCTGAGACGGCGCACCCCCGCGGGGGACGACGAGAGGGCCCGTACCGACGACGTCGGTACGGGCCCTCTCCCGTTCTCGCTCCGGGCGGCGCTGACGCGCGCCCCGGGCCTCAGCGGGTCTCGACGACCGTGGTCGTCGTCGTGACCATGACCGTGAGCTGCGTGTGGATCCGCTCCCGCAGCCCCGCGGGCGCCTTCTCGTGGCACGAGCGGCGCACGAGCTGCTTGACGAGCTCCTCGATGCTCAGCTCGGCCAGGCACGGCGAGCAGTGCGCGACGTGCTGGCGCATGCGCAGCTCGTCGTCCGGCGTCATCTCCGAGTCCAGGTACTCGTACAGGTGCGTGAGCGCGTGCTCGCACTCGGACTCGCCCGCGGTCGAGTGCGGGATCGGGGTCACCTGCTCATCGACGGCGCCCCGCCCGGGCTCACGGATCTCTGACGTGCTCACGACTCACCTCCGGGGCTCTTGGCCCCCACCAGTCCTCGCCTCGCGGCGTAGTCGGCCAGCAGCTCGCGCAGCTGGCGCCTGCCTCGGTGCAGGCGGGACATGACCGTGCCGATCGGTGTCCCCATGATCTCCGCGATCTCCTTGTACGGGAAGCCCTCGACGTCCGCGTAGTACACGACCATGCGCCGGTCCTCGGGCAGCTCCTGCAGCGCGCGCTTGACGTCCGAGTCCGGCAGGCGGTCGAGCGCCTCCGCCTCGGCGGAGCGCAGCCCCTGCGACGTGTGCGACGCCGCACGCGCGATCTGCCAGTCCTCGACGTCGTCCGTCTGAGCCTGCTGCGGCTCGCGCTGCTTCTTGCGGTACGTGTTGATGAACGTGTTCGTGAGGATGCGGTACAGCCACGCCTTGAGGTTCGTGCCCGGCCGGTACTGGTGGAACGCCGCGAACGCCTTCGCGAACGTCTCCTGCACCAGGTCCTCGGCGTCCGACGGGTTGCGCGTCATGCGCAGCGCCGCGGAGTACAGCTGGTCGAGGTACTGCAGCGCGTCCTGCTCGAACCGTGCGGCGCGCGCGGCGTCGCTCTCGGTCTGCGGCGCGCGGTTCGTGTCCTCGGCGTCCGTGTCCGTGGGCAGCGTCGCGCCCTCGACCGGCGTCGTTCCCGACGCCGTCGCGGGGCTGCCGGAGACGTCGCTGCCGGAGATTCGCTCTGTCATCAACAACGAGCCTAGTCCCCCGTTCGTCTGGGTGTTCGATGAGGCGACCCGCGCACCGCTCGGCACCGACCACGCGGCGGCGAACGCGGCGTCCGACGCCGGTGTCCCCGGGGTCGGCGGCACGGCCCGGGCGGCGGGTACGGGGGTCTCGAGGAGGGCGGTCACGAGTGGTGCAACCTCGGCGTGGCCGCGCGCATTCCCGCGGGCCGCACGGTCCGTGGGTGGCGCCGACCCGGCGGTCGCGGCAGGCTGGGACCCACCGGTGGGCGCCCCAGGCGCGCGCCGGCGAGACACCGGCGATGAGGAGAAGAACCGATGCTGCTGCGTCACGTCGCGAGGCCCATGCTGGCCTCGTGGTTCGTCTACGACGGGCTCCAGGCCGCGCTCAAGCCCGCCGAGCACGTGCGAGCCGCGCGCTCGGGCGTCGAGCTCGTCGAGAAGAGCGCCGGCATCGAGGCTCCGCTCAGCGAGAAGCAGGTCGCGACGCTCGTGCGCGCGCACGGTGCGGCGACGGCCGTCGCCGGGCTGTTCCTCGCCGTCGGCAAGGCTCCCCGCACGGCCGCACTGACGCTCGCCGCGCTCACGGTGCCGCTGGCGGTCGTCAACCAGCCGTTCACCGGCGGGGAGGCGACGCGCGCCGAGCGCACGCGGAAGTTCGTCGCGAACGTCGGCGCGATCGGCGCGGCACTCATCGCGGGCGCGGACTACGAGGGCCGCCCGGGCGTGCAGTGGCGCCTGGCGAAGGCGCGGCACGACCTCGCGCTCGCGAAGCAGGCGAAGCAGGAAGCCGTGGTCTCCGGCGCCAAGGCTGCCGCGAAGGACGTCTCGGCCTCGGCACGAGGAGCCGCGAAGGGCGTGGGGCGCTCGGCGAAGCACGCCGCGAAGGAGGCGAGGCGATCGACGCGGCTCGCCGCGAAGGAGGCGGGACGCTCGGCACGGCGCGCCACGAAGGCCGCGCAGGAGGCCGCCGAGCACGCCGCGACCCTCGCCGCGGGTGCGGTGCACGACGCCGAGGCCGCGGTCCGCGCGAAGGTCGCCTGATGCGTTGGTGACGCGTCCGCGCGGCGGGACCCTCCGCCGTCGGGCGCGGTGCCTCCACTAGCCTGGAGGCCATGACGACCTCGCCCTCCGCCGCGCCCGTGCCCCCCGCCGTCGACGAGGGCTGGGCCGCGCCCACGGCGGGCGGGCCCCTCGACGCGACGGTCGAGGTCCCGGGGTCGAAGTCGCTGACGAACCGGCTGCTCGTGCTGGCCGCGCTCGCCGACGGCCCCGGGACGCTGCGCGGCGCGCTGCGCAGCCGCGACGCCGACCTCATGATCGCCGCCCTGCGCACGCTCGGCGTTGTCGTCGAGGAGGGCGCGTCCCCCAGCGAGCTGCTCGTCACCCCCGGCCCGCTCCGCGGCCCCGTGGAGGTCGACTGCGGCCTGGCCGGCACCGTCATGCGCTTCCTCCCGCCGCTCGCGGCGCTCGCCGACGGCGCGGTGCGGTTCGACGGCGACGCGGAGGCGCGCGTGCGGCCCATGGGCCCGGTGCTCGCCGCGCTCAGCGCCCTCGACGTGCCGGTCGAGGGCGACGGCGACCGGCTGCCGACGACGCTCCCCTTCACGATCCGCGGCCGCGGCCGGGTGCGCGGTGGGGCCGTCGACGTGGACGCGTCGGCGTCGAGCCAGTTCGTCTCCGGGCTCCTGCTGGCCGCCGCGCGCTACGACCAGGGCCTCACCGTCCGGCACATCGGCCACACGCTGCCGAGCATGCCCCACATCGAGATGACGGTCGAGGTCCTGCGCGAGGTCGGCGTCGTCGTCGACGACTCCCGGCCTGCCATCTGGCGCGTCGAGCCGGGGCCGATCGCGGCCCGCGACGTGCAGGTCGAGCCCGACCTGTCGAACGCCGCGCCGTTCCTCGCCGCCGCGCTCGTCGCGGGCGGCACCGTGCGCGTCACGGGCTGGCCGACGGAGACGACCCAGCCGGGCGCGATGGTCCCCGAGCTGCTCGAGTCGATGGGCGCGACCGCGTCGCTGGACGGCGACGTGCTCTCCGTGACGGGCACGGGCGAGGTGCGCGGCGTCGACGTCGACCTGCACGCCGCCGGCGAGCTCGCGCCGACGATCGCCGCGCTCGCCGCCCTCGCCGACTCCCCCAGCCGCCTGCGCGGCATCGCGCACCTGCGCGGGCACGAGACCGACCGTCTGGCCGCGCTCGCGACGGAGATCACGCGTCTCGGCGGGCAGGCGGAGGAGACGCGTGACGGTCTCGTCATCACCCCGCGCCCCCTGCACGGTGCGCTGTTCCGCACGTACCACGACCACCGCATGGCGACGTCCGCGGCCGTGATCGGCCTGCGCGTCCCGGGCGTGGGGGTCGAGAACGTCGAGACGACGGCCAAGACGCTGCCCGGGTTCGCGGGCATGTGGGAGCGCATGCTCGGAGGCGGGGCGGCAACCGGCACGGGAGCGGCGGCCCGCTGATGGCGCGTCGCGTCCCGGACGAGTCCGACTTCCGGTCGCGCCCGGGCAAGCGCAGCAGCCGCCCGCGCACCAAGCAGCGGCCCGAGCACGCCGACGCGGTCACGGGCTTCGTCACCGGCGTGGACCGAGGCCGCTACACGCTGCTCGTGGGCGACGACGGCAGCGGGGACGGCAGCGCGGTGCGCGCCGAGGACGAGCGCACGGTCCTCGCGATGAAGGCGCGCGAGCTCGGCCGCACGCGCATCGTGTGCGGGGACCGGGTGGACCTCGTCGGCGACGTGTCCGGGGACGACGGCTCGCTCGCCCGGATCGTCCGCATCCAGGACCGCTCGTCCGTGCTGCGGCGCACCGCGGACGACACCGACCCGTACGAGCGCGTGATCGTCGCCAACGCCGACCAGCTCGTCGTCGTCACGGCGCTCGCCGAGCCCGAGCCGCGCACGCGCATGATCGACCGGTGCGTGGTCGCCGCGTACGACGCCGGCATGGACGTCCTCCTGTGCCTCACGAAGGCCGACCTCGCCGACCCCGGTCCCCTGCGCGCGCTGTACGAGCCGCTCGGGGTGTCCGTCGTCGTGACGCGCCGCGCGCCCGACGGCCTCGCGCCGGACGGCTGGGCGATCGAGCCGCTCGACGCGGTGCGCGAGGCGCTGGCCGGGCGCACGTCGGTGTTCGTCGGGCACTCGGGGGTCGGCAAGTCGACGCTGGTCAACGCGCTCGTCCCGGACGCGCAGCGTGCGACGGGCCACGTCAACGACGTCACGGGCCGCGGCCGGCACACGTCGACCTCGGCCGTCGCGCTGCGCCTGCCCGGCGGCGGCTGGGTGATCGACACGCCCGGCGTGCGGTCGTTCGGCCTCGCGCACGTGCAGGTCGACCACCTGCTGCGCGCGTTCGAGGACCTCGACGCCGTCGCCGCGGACTGCCCGCGCGGGTGCACGCACCTCGACTACGCCCCGGACTGCGCGCTCGACGAGTGGGTCGCGGCGTCGCCCGACGACGAGACGCGCGCCGCGCGCGCCGCCCGGCTCGAGTCGTTCCGCCGGGTGCTCGCCTCGCGCACCGGCGCGGCCTGAGCCCGGACCGCGCGGCGCTCCCCACCACCGCGGCACGCACCGCTACGGTGTGAGCCATGACGCCCCCCTCGACGCGCGGCTACGACGACGACCTGCGCCTCGCCCACGTGATCGCCGACCAGGTCGACGCCCACACGATGTCCCGGTTCAAGGCCCTCGACCTGCACGTCGAGTCGAAGCCGGACTCGACGCCCGTGAGCGACGCCGACCGCACCGCCGAGGAGATCATCCGCAGCCAGCTCGGCCGGGCGCGCGGCCGCGACGCGATCGTCGGCGAGGAGTACGGCGAGACCGGCCACGGCGCCCGGCGCTGGATCGTGGACCCGATCGACGGGACCAAGAACTTCGTGCGCGGTGTCCCGGTGTGGGCGACGCTCATCGCGCTCGCCGACGGCGACGAGGTCGTCGTCGGGCTCGTCTCGGCGCCCGCGCTGGGTCGGCGCTGGTGGGCCGCGAAGGGCACCGGCGCGTGGACGGGCAAGTCGCTCGCCGCCGCGTCACGGCTGCAGGTGTCGGGCGTCTCGTCGTGGTCCGACGCGTCGCTCGCCTACGCGTCGCTCGACGGCTGGGAGGAGCGCGGCAAGCTCGAGCCGTTCCTCGACCTCATGCGCGACGCGTGGCGCACGCGCGGCTACGGCGACTTCTGGTCGTACATGCTCGTCGCCGAGGGCGCGGTCGACGCCGCGGCCGAGCCCGAGCTCGAGCTCTACGACATGGCCGCGCTCGTCCCCATCGTCACCGAGGCGGGCGGCCGGTTCACGTCGCTCGACGGCGCCGACGGGCCGTGGGGCGGCAACGCCGTCGCGACGAACGGCCTGCTCCACGACGAGGTGCTCGGCCGCCTCGGCTGACGCGGACCGCCGTCGGGCACCGCCCGGCTCCCGGCCGGTCGGCCGCTCCGCCCCGCGCAGCCGTCAGCCGCGCGGCACGTCCTTGAGCTCCGACCAGTCGTACCAGAGCAGGTCGCGCTCGTTGACGCGATCGATCGCCGCGTCCAGCGCGGCGTCGGCACCGGGGCCGTCGTCGTCGGCGGCGGCGAGCACCGCCTCGACGTCCTCGACCGCCTCGGGCTCGTCGACGTGCACGCAGACGATCGCGACGTCGGGCACGGTCCGCAGGATCTCGACCGCGCTCGGTGCCGGCGCGTCCTCGTCGTCCGAGTCGTCGCCGCCCACGACCTGCACCGCGCCGTCGGGCACCTCGAGCGTCACGACGAGCCGCTGGCGCGGCGCGTCCGGGCGCGCCGCGACGAGCGCGAGCGAGTCGTCCGCCGCCTCGAGCGCGGCCGCGTACTCAAGGCCCTCCTCGTCCTCGTCGGGCAGCGCGCGCGTCAGCGCGGCGGTCACGGCGTGGGCGCCGCGCGGGGCGACGCTCCAGCGGGCGGCGTCGGCGGTCACGCTGACGGCGTCGAGCTCGTCGAGCGTCGCGGGGAGGTAGATGCGCATGGGTTCAGTGTGCCGCCTCGAGCGCGAGTCCGTGCGCCGCACCACGCCCGGGCGGCGCCGCCTCCCGCACGTGCGCGGCGAGCCGCGCGAGGGCGCGACGGGCGGGGCTCGCGGGCGCCGACTCCGCGAGCGTCCGGCCCTCGCGGAGACCGAGGTCGACCGCGGCGTCCTCGGGCACGACGTGGAGGTCGTCGACGCTCGCATAGCGGGCCATCGCGTCGCGCACCGCTCGCTCGGGCCGGGGCCCGACGACGCTCGAGCGCACGCGGTTCACCACGACGACGCGCGCCGCGCCGACGCAGGCGCCCGTCTCGCCGAGCTCGTCGAGCGCACGGACCAGACGCTGGAGCCCGACGGGGTCGCCCGCGCCGACGACGACCACCACGTCCGCGGCCGCGAGCGCGCTCCACGTCGCGTCGTTGCGCTGCGGTGCCCGGGTGTCGTACGTCAGGAGCTCGTCCCGCTCGATCCCGAACCCGCAGTCGACGACCGTCCAGTCCGCGACGGACCGCCCGACTTCCCACACCGCGTCGAGCGACGCCCCGGGCAGCTCGGGCCACCGAGCCGCTCGGGTCAGCCCGGTGAGGACCCGGACCCGCGGCACGACGGTCGGGGCCAGGGCGAGCAGGCCCGCGGCGTCGAGCGCCCCCTGGCCCGCGCTCCGGGCCGCGGCGGCGAGCCCCGGTGACTCGTCCAGCAGGCCGAGGCGCTGGGCGACGCTCCCGCCGTACGTGTCCGCGTCGACGAGCAGGACCTCCGCGTCGGGTGCCGGCAGGACGGGGCCAGGGACGTCCCCGTCCGCGGAGCGCCGCGCCCGGCGCGGCGGACGGGTACGCCTCGCGGGCGCCGGTCCCGCGAGCTCGGCGGCGAGGTTCGTCGCCACGGTCGTACGACCGGGTGCGCCGGTCGGCCCCCACACGGCGACGGTCCGTCCTCGGCGGGGCTGGGGCCCGGGGTCCGTGGCGCCGGCGCCGACGGCCTCCCGGGGCGCACCGGGGGCACCCGTGGCCGCCTCGCGCGACGGCAGGACGGCCCGGACGACGTCGCGCAGCGTGTCCGGGGCGGAGTCCAGGTCGACGACCGCGTCGACCCCGAAGGCCCGCACCCGTCCCTCCTCCCACGTCCCGGCCGGGGCGAGCGCGACGATCCGGACGTCGTGGGCGTGCAGGTCGGCGACCGCCTGCCGGTCCAGCGCGGGCAGGTCGCACGACACGACGGCGACCCGGCCCGCACCCGCCGCCGCGGCGGCGAGCAGCTCGACGACGTCTGCGCACCGCCGCGTGACCTGGAGACCCGGGGCGGCGAGCGTCGTGACCACCTCGGCCTCGCGCGCGCCCCGGACCGCGCACAGGACGGTCGCGACCGCGGTCGCGCCGCTCATCCCGCACCCCCGACGGGGACGAGCGCGATCGTCCCGTCCCCGGCCACCGCCGCGAGCACGGCCGGGAGGTCGTCGACACCGACCAGGAGGTGGACCGTCGTCGGACCGCCCACGACGAGGGTGCCCTCGCCCTCGTCGACCTGCGCGACGGTGACGCCCCCGACGAGCAGCTCGGGCTGCGACGCCTCGTCCCCCGCGGTGGTGCCCGGCTCGGCACCGGCGGTCGGGGCGGGAGGCTCGGGGACGTACCAGACGTCGACCGCCGCCCCGGCGACGATCCGCTCCGAGAGGCCCGTCGTCACGGGGACCGCGACGGCGCGCACCGCGAGGTCGGCGGACGCGCCGAGCGACGACGCGGGGACCAGCTCGCCCGCGGCGACGGTCCGCAGGACGACGGCCTCGTCCGGGAGCCCGTCGGCCACGAGGAGGTAGCGGTCCGTCTGCGGCCCGAGCCGTACCTCGACCGCCCGCAGGTCCGCCGCGGTCACCGACGTACCGGGCGTCAGCGCCGCCCCGGCCGCGTAGACGGTGACGGTCCGGCTCGCGGTGCTCACGGCCCACGACCCGAGGGCCACGGACAGCGCGACCACCACGATCCCCACGAGGAGCCGCGGGTCCTTCCAGCCGGGCCGCCTCAGGCGCGCGGCGGGCCGTGGTGCCGGCTCGACCGCCACGGGTCGTTCCGTGGTCGTCGTCATCATCGATCTCCCCCTCGGTCGTCCGGCACGTCAGCCGTGCCGCGGCTTCATGATCCCGGGTCTGCGCCACCTGCGGCAGTGGCTGTGGACGACCGCCGTGGCCCGGCGCGCGCGTGCCAGACTGACGCCATGGCCCAGCGGTTCCTCACCCTCGCCGACGTCACGGACGAGCTCAACATCTCCGCGGCGCAGGCGTACGCGCTCGTCCGCTCCGGGGAGCTCCCCGCCATCCAGGTGGGTGGCCGGGGGCAGTGGCGCGTCGAGGTCAGCGAGCTCGAGGCGTACATCCAGCGGATGTACGCCCAGACGCGCCAGCGCATCGAGGCCGGCGACTTCGACGGCTGAGCGACCGCCGCATCCTCGACCTCGGACCCGACGGGGCCGCGCGGCAACCCCCGCGAGCGTCCCGCGCTCCCCCTGCACGCTCCTCACCGCGGGACGAACCCCGTCTCCGACTCGCTGACGCACAGGACGGCGGACCAGGGCACGACCCGCGAGCCGTGCCCGCTGCCCGGGGCGACCTCCAGGTCGACGTGGTCCTTGCCGACGCGCGCGACCCAGCCGGGGAAGACGCCGGCGGAGGTGCGCACCTGGACGGGCCGACGGTCGCGCATGAGCGCGCGCAGGGCGTGGCCGAGACCCAGCCGTGCCGACCTCCCCGAGGGCGCGGGCTGGGCATGGCGACCGAGGCCCTGGACGGCCGCGATCGCGCCGCTCGGGACGAGGTGCTGACGTCGGGCCTCGCCCACGAGCACCCACTCGTCCGCCGCCTGGCGCAGCTCTCCGGTGACGGCCGACCCGTCGCGCAGCTCGAGCGTCACGGTGCCGGGCGTGCCGCGCAGCCGCTCGACGAGCGTGATCGTCGCGTGCTCCGCGCGGGTGAGGTCCGCGACGGCGGCAGCCCGGTCCTGCGACTCCGCGGCGGCGAGCTGCCCCGCGAGGTCGTCGAAGAGCGCGTCCCATCGCACCGGGACACCGTAGCGGTCCCTCGCGCCACCGGTCCGCGCCCTGTCCACATCACGAGAAGCCCTCTGGACAGGAGCGGTATGTCGCGCTTAGATCGATCAAACGACATCAAACGACATCAAGAGCCGTCGTCCACAGACGGCAACGCAGGGGGCACCGATGGACCGTCGTACCGCCGTACCCGGGCGAGCCGGAGGCGTCACCGTCCTCCTCGCGCTCGTCCTCGTCATGGGCGGCGCCGTCACGGCGCTCGCGCTGCGCGCCACCCACCTCGTCGGCAGCCTCCCGGCTGCCCGCCCGGAGCCCTACGTCGAGCTTCTCGCCGTCGCTCTCGGGGCGGTGGCGGCCACCTGGGTGGCGGCCAGCGCCCTCCTCGGCCTCGGCTGCGTCGTCGCGCGCGCGGTGGGCCGCTCGTGGGGAGCCGGGGAACGTCTCCTTCTGCGCGCGGCGCCTGCCGTCGTCCGCCGGGCCGCGCGGGCCGGCGTGGGGCTGACCGTGGGTGCGGGCCTGGCCCTGGCCGGGGGGACCGCGCACGCCGCCACGGCCCCGGACGCCGACCCCGGCGTCGTGGCGGTCGACCTGGGGTGGCAGACGTCGACGACCGCTCCCGAACCGACCGGGCCGGCGCAGCCCGCTCCCCTCCCGACGGACGTTCCGTCACCCGCTCCCTCGGCCTCGACGACGCCCTCCGACCAGCCCTCGCCGGCAGTCACCGCCCGGACCGGGGAGCCACCCGCCACCGCGACCGGCGCGCCCACGAGGCCGTCGGACGCCCCGGACGCCCCGGACGCTCCGAGCACGGACGCGAGCACACCGTCGGCCGTGGCTCCGGCACGGGCGACGTCACCCGTCACCGCGACCGAGCAGCGCGACGCCGTGCTCACGGTGGTGCGGGACGTCCCCGCGGACGGGCCGCGCGAGGTCGTCGTCGTGCGCGGCGACTCGCTCTGGTCGATCGCCGCACGCCACCTGCCGGACGGCGCGTCCGACGCGCAGGTCGCCCACGCGGTGCAGCGCTGGTACGCCGCGAACGTCGGGGTCATCGGGGACGACCCCGACCTCGTCCGCCCCGGCCAGGTGCTCGTCGCACCGGCCTCCTGACGACCGCCCGCCGCGAAGGAGCCCCACCATGACCGCTCCCCTGCTGACCACCGCCGAGACCACGACCGACGTCGTCGCGCCGCTGCGCCGTCAGGCCACCCCCGCGCCGCCCGGCCGTCCCGGGCGCCCCACCCGCACCACGAGCGTGCCCGCCGACCCGCCGGCTCGCCTGCTGCGCTGCGTCGGCGAGCGCCCCGTCGCGACGATCGACGTGAACGACGTCACGACCGCGCGGGCACCGCAGCACGTCGTACGGGGCCGCCCCCTCGCGCCCCCGACCGCACCGCTCCCGCTCCCGGACCCGACCGCCCTGTGCTGCGCCGTCGTGCGCGCTGCCGTCGAGGTCGTGCGCGGCGAGCGCACCGTGGGCCAGCTCGCCCGGTGGGTGTCGCCCGAGATCTACGAGACGCTCGCGCGGCGGTCGCGGCTCGTCGCCGACGGCCCGCGGCGGACGACGACACGGCCCGTCACCGTGCGACGCGCCCGCGTGCTGCGCATCGGCGACGGCGTCGCGGAGGGCACGGTCGTGGTCGAGGACGGCGACCGTGTCCGTGCGGCCGCGGCACGGCTCGAGGCACGCCGCGGCACGTGGCGCGTGGTCGCGCTCGAGATCGGGTGACAGCGCACCTCTCCCGACGACGGCGGGGCGCGCCACCCGTTGGTGACGCGCCCCGCCGTCGCGGTCCCGTCACGACGTGCGTCGGACGGGCCGAGGATCACTCCTCGTTCTGGCCGTGGCAGACCTTGTACTTTTTGCCCGAGCCGCACGGGCACTGCGCGTTGCGCGGGGTGCCGGGGAAGGTGCGCCCGTCGCTCTCGATCGCGCTCGCCTCGCCGTGCAGCGCGCGCCGCGAACGACGGCCCGCGTCGCCCGAGACGACGGCCCGGCCGGTGCCGTCCTCGCTCGGCGCGCTGTACGACAGCGGGACCTGACGGTCGGGGCCGTCGAGCCCCTTCGCGATGAGCGTGCCGGGGCGGCCACCGCTCGGGCCGCCGAACGCCGCCGGGGTCGCGACCGGAGCAGGCTCCGGCTCGACCGGAGCGTCCTCGACCGGGGCGTCGGTCGTCGCGGGCGCATCCTCGACGGGAGCGTCCGCCACGGCGGCGTCCTGCGCCTGCTGGGCCGCCGCCGCGAGACCGGCGGCGGCACCCGCCGTCGCCGCGCCCGCCGCACCGCCGAGCGCCTGGCCCGCCGCCGACTGGGCGGCCTGAGCGGCCGCCGCCGCGGAGATCGCCGGGGACTGGCCCTGGTCGGCCGCACCGGGCTCGGCGACCTTGACCTCCAGGTTGAAGAGGTAGCCGACCGTCTCCTCCTTGATGGCCTCGGTCATGGCCTGGAAGAGCTGGAAGCCCTCGCGCTGGTACTCCACGAGCGGGTCGCGCTGCGCCATGGCGCGCAGTCCGATGCCCTCCTTGAGGTAGTCCATCTCGTAGAGGTGCTCGCGCCACTTGCGGTCGAGGACCGAGAGCGTCACGCGGCGCTCGAGCTGGCGCATGTTCGCCGCGCCGAGCTGCTCCTCCCGGTTCTGGTAGGCGATGCGCGCGTCGGAGAGGATCTCCTCGAGGAGCATCTCGCTCGTCAGGCGCGTCTCGCCGCCGGCCTGCTCCACGACCTCGTCCACCGTGATGGAGATCGGGAAGACGGCCTTGAGCGCGGTCCACAGCGCGTCGAGGTCCCAGTGCTCCGGGTTGCCCTCGGCCGTGGCGCCCTCGACGTACGCGGTGACGACGTCGGTGAGGAAGTGCTGCACCTGCTCCTGCAGGTCCTCGCCCTCGAGCACGCGGCGGCGCTCGTCGTAGATGACCGTGCGCTGGCGGGACAGGACGTCGTCGTACTTGAGGACGTTCTTGCGGATCTCGAAGTTGCGGGACTCGACCTGGCCCTGCGCGCTCGCGATGCCGCGCGTGACCATCTTGGACTCGAGCGGCACGTCGTCGGGGAACCCTGCGCGGTTCATCATCGACTCGGCGAGCGTCGAGTTGAACAGACGCATGAGGTCGTCCTGCATCGACAGGTAGAACCGGGACTCGCCCGGGTCGCCCTGACGGCCGGAACGACCGCGGAGCTGGTTGTCGATGCGGCGCGACTCGTGGCGCTCGGTGCCGAGCACGTAGAGGCCGCCGAGCTCGCGGACCTCGTCGTGCTCCGCCGCGACCGCGGCCTTCGCCTTCTCGAGCGCGTCGGGCCACGCGGCCTCGTACTCCTCCGGGTTCTCCGCGGCGTCGAGCCCGCGGGCCGCGAGGTCCGCGACCGCCATGAACTCGGCGTTGCCGCCGAGCATGATGTCGGTACCGCGGCCGGCCATGTTCGTCGCGACGGTCACGGCGCCCTTGCGGCCCGCGAGGGCGACGATCGAGGCCTCGCGCTCGTGCTGCTTCGCGTTGAGGACCTCGTGCGGCACGCCCTGCTTCTTGAGCTTGGACGACAGCAGCTCGGACTTCTCGACGCTCGTCGTGCCGACGAGCACCGGCTGGCCCTTCGCGTGGCGCTCGACGATGTCCGCGACCACGGCGTCGAACTTGCCCTCCTCGTTCTTGTAGACGAGGTCGGGCTGGTCGACGCGCTGCATCGGGCGGTTCGTCGGGATCGGCACCACGCCGAGCTTGTAGGTGCCCTGGAACTCGGCCGCCTCGGTGTCCGCGGTACCGGTCATGCCCGACAGCTTGGAGTACAGGCGGAAGTAGTTCTGGAGCGTGATCGTGGCGAGCGTCTGGTTCTCCGCCTTGATCTGCACGCCCTCCTTGGCCTCGATGGCCTGGTGCATGCCCTCGTTGTAGCGGCGGCCGGGCAGGATGCGCCCGGTGTGCTCGTCGACGATCATGACCTCGCCGTTGAGCACGACGTAGTCCTTGTCGCGCTTGAAGAGCTCCTTCGCCTTGATGGCGTTGTTGAGGAACCCGATGAGCGGCGTGTTGAGCGACTCGTAGAGGTTGTCGATGCCGAGGTAGTCCTCGACCTTCTCGATGCCCGGCTCGAGCACGCCGACGGTGCGCTTCTTCTCGTCGACCTCGTAGTCGGACCCCGGGTTCAGGCGCCGCACGACCTTGGCGAACTCGCCGAACCAGCGGTTCGTGTCGCCCGACGCGGGACCCGAGATGATGAGCGGCGTGCGCGCCTCGTCGATGAGGATCGAGTCGACCTCGTCGACGATCGCGAAGTGGTGGCCGCGCTGCACGAGGTCGTCCGTGGACCACGCCATGTTGTCGCGCAGGTAGTCGAAGCCGAACTCGTTGTTCGTCCCGTACGTGATGTCCGCGGCGTACTGCTCGCGGCGCTGGGCCGGCGTCTGCCCGGACAGGATGCAGCCCGTGCTGAGACCGAGGAACCGGTAGACGCGGCCCATGAGCTCGCTCTGGTACTTGGCGAGGTAGTCGTTGACCGTGACGACGTGCACGCCCTTGCCCTCGAGCGCGTTGAGGTACGCGGCCGTGGTCGCGACGAGGGTCTTGCCCTCACCGGTCTTCATCTCGGCGATGTTGCCGAGGTGCAGCGCCGCGCCTCCCATGAGCTGGACGTCGAAGTGCCGCTGGCCGAGCGTGCGCCGCGACGCCTCGCGCACCGCGGCGAACGCCTCGGGGAGCAGGTCGTCGAGGGTCTCGCCCGCCTCGAGGCGCGCCTTGAAGCGGTCGGTCTCCTCCCGCAGCTCCTCGTCGGTGAGGTCCTCGAAGCCGGGCTCGAGCTTGTTCACCTGGTCGGCGATGCCGGACAGCTTCTTGAGGATCCGGCCCTCGCCGATGCGAAGGACCTTGTCGAGGATCGAAGGCACGCAGGACTCCCGTATCGATCGGTGCCCGGGCCGGGTGGTCCGGGAGCAGCGCCGACGCTCTCCCGCGCGGGCGCGCACGGCAGCGGACGTCGGCAACGTCACACAACATCGTAGGCGAGTCGGAGCGGCGTCGGACCAGCCCAGGTTTCGCCGACGACGAACCTCACCGGCGAGCCCGGCGCCAGGGTACGACGTCGGGGCCCCACGCGGGCGGCCCGCCCACCGGGGCCGCGGGGCCCGACCGACCCGTCAGCCCGTCGCCGCCACCTCGGCCGCGAGCGCAGGGGCCAGGTCGCCCGAGGGTGCGACGTCGACGTCCGGGACGCCGAGCCACCCGCCCAGCACGCGGAGCTCCGCGGCGAGCCGCGCCGCCGTCTGCTCCCCCGCCGCCTGCTCCCGGTGCGCCGACAGCACCCGCAGCACGCCGGCCCGCCGGTCGGCCTTGAGGTCGACGCGCGCCGTGAGCTGCTCGCCCTCGAGGAACGGCAGGACGTAGTAGCCGTGGACCCGTCTGGCCGCGGGCACGTAGATCTCGATCCGGTAGTGCACGTCGAACAGCCGCTCGAGCCGCGTGCGCTCGAACACGAGCGGGTCGAACGGGTTGAGCAGGGTCGTCGCGGTCGCGCGCCGAGGCAGCGCGGCGTCGGCGTGCAGGTACGTCGGCTCGTCCCAGCCGCGCACCGTCACCGGCCGCAGCGTGCCCGCCTCGACGAGCTCGTCGAACGCCGTGCGCACCGCGGGGCCCTTGAGCCGGAAGTAGTCCTTGAAGCAGCGCAGCGTCCCGATCCCGTGCGCCCGCGCACCGATCTCGAGGAGAGCCCGGACGGCGTCGGCGTCCGCGACGGGCGGCGCCGCGAGGACCTCCGGCGGCAGCACGCGTTCGGTGAGGTCGTAGCAGCGCTCGAACGCGCCGTTGCGGCGCGCGGACGTGATCTCGCCCGTGAAGAACAGGAACTCGAGCGCGCGCTTGGCGACGGTCCAGTTCCAGCCCCACTGCGACCGGTCCCGCGGGTGCGCCCGACCCTCCGCCTCCAGGATCTCGTGCACCTCGCTCGCCGTGATCGGGCCGCGCTGGGTGACGAGGCGGCGCACGTCCTCCACCGCCTCGGAGTGGCTCATCTCGACCGCGCTGATGGTCCCCCACGCCTCCGTCCGGTACCGGCGGCGACGCCACTCGAGCAGCGGCCACGTGCTGGGCGGCACGTACGACGCGACGTGGGCCCACGTCTCCACGAGACGGCGCGGCGCCCGTCCCGCCGCGCGGTCCAGCAGCGCCGTGTCGTACGGGCCGAGACGCGCGTACAGCGGCATGAGGTGCGCCCGCGCGAGCACGTTCACCGAGTCGATCTGCAGGAGCCCGAGGCGGTCGATCACCCCCTGGACCTGCCGCATCGTCGGCGCTCGACCGCTCGTGCCGTCGTACGGGCGCGGACGGTGCAGCCCTTGCGCGGCGAGCGCGACGCGGCGCGCCTGGGACAGGGACATCGACTCGGACCTCGACGGCGTGGCGACCACGCCCCGATCCTGCCCGCCCCCACCCACACGCCCGTCCCGTGCCGACCACGTGCTCCCGGCACGTCTCGGCCACCGGACGCGCCACGACCACCTCTGGGCCCGCCACGGTCGTCCGGTCGACGAACGACGGGGTCCGGACAGCGCGACGCGCCCGGACCCGGGGTGGGTCCGGGCGCGTCGGTGCCGGTCAGGCGGTCTTCTCGACCACGGCGTCGGCGCAGTCGCAGGACGTGTCGAGCGCGACGACCCCGTACGTCCAGCCGCGGCGCCGGTAGGCGACGGACGGGCGCGAGGTCTCGACGTCGACGAAGAGGAAGAAGTCGTGGCCGACCATCTCCATCTCGTACAGCGCGTCGTCCACGGTCATGGGTTCCGCGGAGTGCAGCTTCTGCCGGATGACGACGGGCGAGTCGCCGAGCGTGGTCTCGACGGCCTCCCCGGGCTCGGTGGGCGCGGTCGGCGCCGGCGGCGGGGGTGCGGCGTGCGTGGCCGCGTCGTAGGGGCGCACGTCGACGGGCGGCACGACGGTGTGGTTGCGGTGGTCCTTGCGACGGTCGCGGGCACGGCGCAGGCGCTCGGCGAGCTTGTCCATCGCGAGGTCGAGGGCGCCGAACCGGTCGTCGGCCGCTGCTTCGGCACGGACGACGGGTCCCTTGGCGCGCACGGTCAGCTCGACGCGTTCGCGAACCCCGGAGAGCCTCGGGTTGTTCTCGTGGGTGACCTCGACGTCCACGCGCTGCGCCGTGGGCGCGAGCTGCTGGACCTTGGCGAGCTTGTCCTCCACGTGCCGGCGGAAGCGGTCTGCCACTTCCGTGTGCCTGCCGACGACGACGATCTCCATGTGAGCCTCCGCGAGGATCTTGTGCGGCGCCCGGCTCGATGCGTCCGAGCGCCTCGTTCGGATTCGGTAGGAGCACCCGTTGCGGGTGCGGTGGGCTACCACCTCCTTGCGGCGCGAGGCCGCGCGCTCGGTACGCTCGCGCGGCGCCGGACGTGCGCTGCACCTCCGTCGTCCGCGGCGACTGGCCCTCAGACTAACCCGCGCTCCGGGGTGTCGGCAGCACCAACGGGAGGTGAACCGGAGGACCTTCGGCCCGTCGTCGAGAGGCGCGTCACGGCGCCTTCCGGGGCGGCCTCACGACGCCTCGAGGGCGCGGGTGTCGCCGCGAGGACGAAGGCCCCGAGCACGGGAAGGCCGGCGCGGGCGAGGGCGGTCTCGCTCGCGGCGAGGGTCGCTCCGGTGGTGAGGACGTCGTCGACGAGGAGGCACGGGAGCCGGTCCCGCTCGGCCTCGCGCACCCGACGACGCGTCACCGGCCCGGTCGCGGCCCCGACCGCGCCGAGACGTGCGCCGCGCGCCCTGGAGCCCAGCCCGACCTGGTCGCGCGCACGCCCGCGCTGCACGAGCAGGGGTGCGACCCGTGCCGGCGTCCCCGAGGCCCTGAGGCCCGCCGCGACACCGCGCGCGAGCACGACGACGGGGTCCCGGCCGCGGGCCCTGCGCGCCGCGGCGGACGTCGGGGCGGGAACGACGAGGACCGCTCGGGCCGGTCGCCCGGGGACCGCGCGCGTCGACGGCCTCGCGACGGGTCGGGCGCCCGCGCCGAGGAGCACCGGGAGCGCGGTGCCCGCGCGGCGCGCGACCGCGGCCAGCGGACGGTCGAGGTCGGCGCGGCCACGGTCCTTCCACGCGACGACCACGCCGCGCACCGGGCCCTCGTAACGCGCCGGAGCCCAGACGGGCAGGGGCGCGACGCCGTCGAGCCGGTCGAGGCGCGGAGCTCCTTCCTCGCGGCGCCGCAGCGGAGCGCCGAGCGGCGCCAGGCAGTCGGCGCACCAGCGGACGTCGGGGCGGGCGCACCCCGGGCAGGCGACAGGCAGCACGAGGCGCGCGACGTCGTCGAGGGCACGGAGGAGCACCGGACCAGCCTGCCCGGGCAGGGTCCCGCGTGCGGGCGCGGTCGCGGGACCTGTGGACGACGGCGCCGTACGGGCGCTCGTGCGGGCCGACGGCCGGTCCTGTGGTCCACCCTGGACAGGCGACGTGCCGCCCCGGACGGCGCGGCGTCGCCGCCGTGATCAGCCCGGGAAGGTGGGCAGCCGCACCTCGGTCGCGACCCTGGTCCAGAGGGTCGAGGTGCCCGCCGCGTAGAGGCTGCTGTCGCTCGTCCCGACGAGCGTCGTGGAGGCGCCCGTCGCCGAGGCGAGCGAGACCGCGTCCTCGACCGGCGACGAGGGCACCGTGGGCCCGCCGACGGGGACACGCTGCACCACGGGCTCGGCCGTCCCCGACGTCCGCCCGAGGACCCCCAGGAGCGCGCGGTCGACCCACGTGACCTGGGTGGCCGCCAGCACGGGTTGGCCCACCCGCACCGGCTCGGAGAGCTGGGTCGGGCGCCCCGCCTCGTCGCGGACGATGCCGGCGACGTGGATCTGCGCGCCGCTCCCCGCGTCGCTCACGACGGCGATCCGCGCACCGTCCGGAGCGACCCGCACGGACATGATCGTGCGCCCCTCGAGCCAGGCCGCCGCGACGGGGGTCACGGCCTCGTCCGAACCCGCCTCCCCGAGTTTCACGACCTGCAACGCACCCGCCTGGACCTGCGGACCGCTCCACAGGTACTGGAAGCGGTCGATCGACGGGGCGAGCAGGTTCGATCCCGTCAGGAGCGTCGTCGGCCCGGCCTCCGCGGTCGGCGCCGTGACGATGCGGCTCCCTCCGTCGCGGACGACGAACGCCGCGTCGGTGGAGCGCCCGCGGAACGCGAGGGCCGTGGGCTGGAGGCCGGTGAGCGGTGCGGCGGACGCGACCGGCTCGGTCGTGCGGCCCTGCAGCCTCATGATCTGGTCGCCCGCCAGGACGACCGGGTCGTCCGGGGTCGTGGCCACGCCGATCGTCGGGACCTCGTCGGCCGAGAGCACCGACCCGCCGACGTCGACCGTGATCTCGACGCGTCCCCCGAGGGAGGCCTGGAGCTGGGCCAGCAGGAGGGCGCGGTCCGCGGACGAGGCCGCGGTGACGGGATCCGTGAGCGGCACGGAGATCGTCCCCTCCGCCGCCGGGACGGAGTCGATGCTCAGCGCGGTGCCCTCGGGGGCGACGGTCGCCACGGAGCCGGCCAGCCACTCCGCCGGCCCGCGCAGGGTCTCCCGGACCGCGAGCGCCTGCCAGTTGCGGCTGGGGAACCAGCGCGCGTCGGGCACGAGGTACTCCCGGTCGAGGGTCGGGAAGTAGAGGTTGACCTGCTTGTAGGTCTGCGCGAAGTTCGTCTCGGTGATCGTCAGTCCGTCGTCGACCGTGTCGATGCGCCACTGGTCGTGGTCGTCGCGCACCAGGCCGTAGGAGATCTCGATGGTCTGCCCGGGGACCTCCTCGGTGTAGACGCCGTGCTCGTCCACGGTGCCGACGAGCTCCGCCGTCGTGCGGACCGTCGTCGTCCCGCCCTCGAGCGTCGACTCGTCCACGACGAGCTCGGGCTCGCCCGCCACGACCGCCACCTGGGCGAGCGGGGACCACTCCTCCTGGACCTCCGGCGTGAGGAACTCCGAGGCGACGTCGAACGAGCTCCGCGCGCCCTGGGCCTGGGCGGCGAGGAAGCCCTGGACGATCTGGGACGGGGACGCGTCGGGGCGCGGGGCCGCGGCGCTGACGAACGGCTGGCCGGGATCCTCCGGGGTCGCCTCGCCCTCGGTGACCGGTCCGGACGTGGGGATCGAGGCGCACGCGCCGAGCGCGGCGACGAACGCCGTCGCGAACCCGGCGGCGAGCGCGCGCACGGTCCGACGACGCAGCGTCCCGGTCGTGGTCATCGCGCCTCCTGCACGTCGTCGGTGGTCAGCCGCTCCGTCTGCTCCCCGGGCGGGGGTTCCGCCCCACGGCCCGGGGACGGGTCGTGGTCGCGGGGCAGGACGACGGGGATCCCGCCCGTGACGGAGGGCAGGTCGGCGGGGCCCGCCGTCCCCTCGACGTCCTCGACGACCGCCGTCGTGGCGCTCCACTCGGCGGGGAGCCCTCGGCCGACCGCCGCCTCCGACACGAGCGGCAGCGGCGAGGACTGGAGCCGGATGCCCGCGCGTCGCGGGAGCGTCAGCCGGAAGCTGGCGCCGCGCCCCGGGCGGCCCCAGGCCTCGAGCCAGCCGCCGTGCAGGTGGGCGTCCTCGAGCGAGATCGCGAGCCCCAGGCCCGTGCCGCCGGTCGTGCGCGCGCGGGCCGGGTCCGCGCGCCAGAATCGGTCGAACACGTGCTGGACCTCGTCCGCGGTCATCCCGACCCCGTGGTCGCGCACCGCGACCGCGACGGCGTGCCCGTCGCCCTCGACCGTGATCTCCACGGGCCGTTCCTCGGCGTGCTCGATCGCGTTGACGACGAGGTTGCGCACGATGCGCTCGACCCGCCGGGGGTCGACGTCCGCGGTCACGGGCTCGTCCCCGAGGTGGACCGACAGCCAGACGCCCTTGCGCTCGGCGAGCGGGGCGGCGTGGTCGACCGCGGCGTTGACGACGTCGCGCAGGTCGCGGCGCTCGGCGTCGAGGACCGCGGCCCCGGCGTCGAACCGGCTGATCTCGAGCAGGTCCGCGAGGAGGTCCTCGAACCGGTCGAGCTGGGTCTGGAGCAGCTCGGTCGATCGCTTCGAGACGGGGTCGAACTCCTCGCGCGAGGAGTACAGCACCTCGGACGCCATGCGGATCGTCGTGAGCGGCGTGCGCAGCTCGTGCGAGACGTCGGAGACGAACCGGCGCTGGAGCATCGACAGCTCCTCCATGCGCCCGATCTGGTCCTGGAGGCTCCGCGCCATCTCGTTGAACGAGTGCGCGAGCGACGCCATCTCGTCGTGCCCCTTGACCGGGAGCCGTTCGTCGAGGCGGCCGTCGGCGAGCCGCTCCGCGACGGTCGCCGCCTGCCGCACGGGGAGCACGGCCTGGCGCGTGACGAGCGCGGTGATGCCGACGAGCAGCGCGAGCAGCACGAGCGCGCCGACGAGCAGGACGGACTGCAGGAAGCGCAGCGTCTCCTGGTCGGCCTCGAGGTCGTAGAGGTAGTAGAGCTCGTACGTGCCGGCGACGGGCACCTCGACCGTGGAGCCCACGACGATGCCCGGCACGACCGACGAGTCCGGGTCCGCCGGGTCGACCGGGATGGCGACGGACTGCAGGTACTGCTCGCCGTCGGCGGCGACGGTGGCCGCGCGCATCTCGGGCGTGACGAGGTCGACGAGCTGCGGGTTCGTCGACAGGTCGAGGAACCCGACGGTGCTCGACCCTCCCGCCTGCCACAGGAAGACGTCGCGCGACGATCCCGTGGTCTGCAGCATGGAGAAGAGGTCGAACAGCAGCGACTGCGCCTCCGTCGCGTTCGCGGCAGGCGACGCGTCGAGCGTGCTGCGCGCCTGCTGCGTCGACTGCGCGCTCTCCAGGTCGACCTCGGCCGCGCGCCGCTCGTAGAGCCCGTCGCGCATCGCGTCGGTGAGGTAGGCGCCGAGCGCGCCGACCGTGAGCACGCCCACCACGAGCGCGGAGGTCACGACGCGCAGCTGCATCGACGAGCGCCAACGCCACACGACGCGGCGGGCGGTCGCTCGCGCACGTCGACGGACCCGGCGCCAGAGCCCCCGCCAGCGCCCGTCGCTGGAGCCGGCCGTCGCGCTCACGTGCGGGTCGCGCCCGCCTTGTACCCGACGCCGCGGACGGTCAGCACGATCTCCGGGTTCTCGGGGTCGTGCTCGATCTTCGAGCGCAGACGCTGGACGTGGACGTTGACGAGGCGCGTGTCCGCGGCGTGCCGGTAACCCCACACCTTCTCGAGGAGGACCTCGCGCGTGAAGACCTGCCAGGGCTTGCGCGCGAGCGCGACGAGGAGGTCGAACTCGAGCGGGGTGAGCGCGACCTGCTCGCCCCCGCGGGAGACGCGGTGGCCCGTCACGTCGATCTCCACGTCGCCGATCGACAGGTGCTCCGGGGCCGGCTCCTCGGTGCGGCGCAGGCGCGCCCGGATGCGGGCGACGAGCTCCTTGGGCTTGAACGGCTTGGAGATGTAGTCGTCGGCGCCCGACTCGAGCCCGAGCACGACGTCGACCGTGTCGCTCTTCGCGGTGAGCATGATGACGGGCACGCCCGACTCGGCACGGATGAGGCGGCACACCTCGGTCCCGTCCTTGCCCGGGAGCATGAGGTCCAGGAGCACGAGGTCCGGCTGGGTGCTGCGGAACGTCTCGAGCGCGAGGTCGCCGTCCGCGCAGAACACCGGCTCGAAGCCCTCGGAGCGCAGGACGATCCCGATCATCTCGGCCAGGGCGGTGTCGTCGTCGACCACGAGCACACGAACCTTCATGCGGACATCTTGCCATCGACGGGCCTCCGCTCGGCGCGGCCCGGCGCCGCGGCGCGGGTGAACCCCCGCGCGCGGGAGGCGCGTACTAGGGTGGCCTCGCCGCCGTGGCCGATCGCCGCCCGGCAGCCTGGACCGACACGCCCGAGCCGACCGCGGGGGACCACGAGCACATGAGCACACCCGACACCTCCGGCACGCCGGACGGTGCCACGCCGGACCCGGCGGCGGCGCCCGGCCCGACGACGCCCACGGGCCCCGGTGGTGACGCCGACGGCTGGGGCGCCCCCGCGCACGGGGCACCCGGCTACGGAGCACCGGGCGGCTCAGCGCCGTCGCAGCCGCAGCCCCGGTACGGCCAGTACGCGCCCGGGTACGGACCCGGTCAGGACACGACGGCGGACCAGCCGCCCGCGGCCCCCGCGCCAGGGGCGTGGGGACAGCCGTCGTATGGGCAGCCGCAGTACGGGCAGCCGCAGTACGGGCAGCCGCAGTACGGGCAGCCGCAGTACGGGCAGCCGCAGTACGGACAGTCAGCGCCGCAGGGTCCGGGCGGGTACGGCCAGCCGGGCCACGGGCAGGGTCAGTACGGCCAGGGACAGTACGGGCAAGGGCAGTACGGGCAGCAGCAGTACGGGCAGCAGCAATACGGCGCCCCCGGCTACGGCCCGCCTGCCGGCTTCGCGGGTGCGCCCTACGTGGCCCCCGCCGCGAAGCCGGGGATCGTCCCGCTGCGCCCGCTGTCGCTCGGCGAGATCTTCGACGGCGCGTTCGGCGCGATCCGCCACAACCCGCGCGTGATGCTGGGCCTGAGCTCCCTCGTCGTCGTCGTCGCGACGATCGTCGGCGCGCTGCTCGGCTGGGCGTTCTCCGGCTACTTCGCCGACTTCTTCTTCTCCCTGCCGGACGAGACCGGGCTGGGCGGGATGGAGAACGACTTCGCGATGCTCTACTCGAGCACGCTCGGGACGGGGCTCACGACCAGCCTGGCCACCCCGATCGTCAGCGGCCTGCTGACGGTGTCCATCGGGCAGTCCGTCATCGGCCGCAAGGCCACGACCGGGGAGGTCTGGTCGCAGGTCGGCCGGCGCGCGTGGTTCCTCATCGGTTTCTCCCTGCTGCTGGGCCTGGCCTGGGCCGTCGCCGTCGGGCTGGTCGTGCTCCTCGTCGCCCTGGGCTTCGCCGCCGCGACAGCGCTCGGCGTGGTCCTGCTCCTGGTCGCTCTCCCGGGCCTCCTGGTGCTCGCGGTCTGGGTCGGGACCCGCACCGGGCTCGTGCCACCGGCGCTCGCGCTCGAGGGCCAGCCGTTCTGGGCGACCGTCCGACGCTCGTGGCTCCTCACGCGCGGCAGCTTCTGGCGCCTCTTCGGCATCTACCTGCTCGCGTACGTCGCGATGTACGTCGTCGTGCAGATCGTCGTCTCGCCGTTCAGCCTCGTGAGCACGTTCCTCCTCGCCGCAGGGCAGAGCTTCGTGGCGAACGCCCTGCTGGCGCTCGGTGTCGCGCTCTCGACGATCGTCATGACGCTGTTCCTCGGGAGCGTCGTCGCGCTCCTCTACATCGACGTGCGCATGCGCCGCGAGGGCCTGGACGTCGAGCTCGCCGCGGCGGCGAACGCGCAGCCGCCCGCATGACGCTGCGGTCGCTCGCGGCCGACGTGCCGGTGCAGCCCGGCGCCGACGAGGCGCGCCGATGGCTCGTCGAGGAGCTCGCGAGGCCGGAGTACCGCACGGAGCCGTCGCTCCTGCAGCGGTTCGTCGACTGGGTGCTCGGGCTGTTCGACGGCGCGCCCACGCTCGACCTGGGCGGCCCGCTCACCGCGGTGCTCGTCGTCGTGGTCGTGCTGCTCGTGGCCGGCATCGCGTACTGGGTCGCCGGTCCGGTGCGCCTGTCGCGCCGGGCGGCCGCGTCCGCCGTCGTGCTGGACGACGACGTGCGAACCGCCGCCGAGATGCGCGCGGCGGCCGACGCCGCGGCCTCCCGTGCGGACTGGGCGACCGCGGCGCTCGAGCGCTTCCGCGCCGTCGTCCGCTCGCTCGAGGAGCGGGCCGTCCTGGACGCCCGTCCCGGCCGCACGGCGTGGGAGGCCGCCGAGGCGGCGGGCGAGCGCGTCCCCGACGTGGCCGACGGCCTCGAGCGCGGCGCGCACCTGTTCGACGACGTCGCGTACGGCAAGGCCGCGGTCGGGCCCGAGGCGGACGCGTTCCTGCGCGCGCTCGACGAGCGCACGCTCGCGACGCGTCCCGTGCTGCGCGCCGAGGTCGCGACGGCGGCCACCACGACCCCCGGCGGTGAGGCGTGAGCACGACCCACCCCGGACCACCGCCCGCCGCGGGACCCGCGGACCACGCGGGCGGGCCGCGCGCGGTGACGACGGCGTACGTGCCCGTCGTCGGCGACGGCACCACCGCCGGGTCGCGCGCCCGCAGCCGGTGGCGCCGCGCGCGCTGGCCCCTCGTGGTCGTCCTCGCCCTCGTCGCGCTCGCCGGCCTCTCGGCGCTCGCACGCCCGACGACGTCGTCCACGCCCCTCGCGCCCGACAACCCCGGGCCCGCCGGCGCCCGGGCCGTCGCGGAGGTCCTGCGCGACCAGGGCGTCGAGGTCACCTACGTGACCACGGTCGCGGACGCGGTCACGGCGGCCGCGGACGGCGGCACGCTGCTCGTCGCGCAGGGCGACTTCCTGCTCGACGAGCAGGTGGAGGCGCTCGTGCGCACACCCACCGACCTCGTCCTCGTGGCGCCGCCCGACTTCCTCCTCTCGGCCGCGACGGACGCCGGCGCGGAGCTCGCCTACGACTGGGGACCCGGGACGGCCACGCGCTCCCCGCGCTGCGACGACCCGGCCGCACAGGCCGCCGGCGCGCTGCGCTCGGACGGCGTCGGCTTCCTCGCGGTCGACCGGACGACCGTCCTGTGCTTCCCCTCCCCCGACGACCCGACGGTCGGCGCCTACCTCGTGCACGAGACCGACGAGCGGACCGTGCGGGCCGTGGACACGACCACCGTGCTGCGCAACGACACGGTCACCGACGACGGCAACGCCGCCCTCGCGCTGTGGACGCTCGGCTCGAACGACCGCCTCGTGTGGCTCGTGCCCGACCCGTTCGACACGTCGCTCGGCGGTGGCGAGGACGAGCAGACTCCGGCTCTCTCCCTCCCGCCGTGGTTCGGCGTCGTCGCGCTCCAGGTGCTCGTGGTCGTGCTCGTCGTCGTGCTGTGGCGCGGCCGCCGGCTCGGCCCGCTCGTGACCGAGGACCTGCCCGTCGTCGTGCGCTCCGCGGAGACGACGCGCGGTCGCGGTCGCCTCTACCGCCGCGCCGGGGCGCGCGGGCACGCCGCGGCCGGGCTGCGCGCCGGCACCGCGGACCGGCTCGCGAACAGGCTCGGCCTCCCGCGCTCCGCCGACGCGCCCGCGCTCGTCGACGCCGTCGCCCGTGCGACGGGCCGCCCGGGCGAGCAGGTCGCCCAGCTCCTGTACGGACCACCACCCGCCGACGACGCGGCACTGCTCGAGCTCGCGCGTCACCTTGACCGGATCGAGAGCGAGGTCTACCACTCGTGACGCACCACCCCGACGGCTCCGTGCCGCAGCCCGACCGCTACGCGCCGCCCCCGCACCCGGGGCAGCCGCAGGACCAGGACCCGAGCGTCGCCGACCGCGTGAGCGCGGCGGCGGGCGCACCCGGGCACGAGCAGGGACCGCCCGCCGCCGGGGCCCCGGCGGCGGGCTACGCCGCCGCGCCCCCGGCCGCGTACGGCCGGCCGCCGGCTCCCGCGCACGACGCACCCCCCGCGCCGTCGCCCGAGCTGCGCCAGGCCCTCGCGGCCGTGCGCAGCGAGGTCGGCAAGGCCGTCGTCGGACAGGACGGCGCCGTGACGAGCCTGCTCATCGCGCTGCTGTGCAAGGGACACGTCCTGCTGGAGGGCGTGCCCGGCGTGGCGAAGACGCTGCTCGTGCGCACGCTCGCCGCATCGCTCGACCTCGGCACCAAGCGCGTGCAGTTCACGCCCGACCTCATGCCGGGCGACGTGACCGGCTCGCTCGTGTACGACGCGCGGACCGCCGAGTTCTCGTTCCGCGAGGGCCCGGTCTTCACGAACCTGCTGCTCGCGGACGAGATCAACCGCACACCCCCCAAGACCCAGGCGTCGCTCCTCGAGGCGATGGAGGAGCGTCAGGTGTCGGTCGACGGGACGCCGCGCCCCCTGCCCGACCCGTTCCTCGTCATCGCGACGCAGAACCCCGTCGAGTACGAGGGGACGTACCCGCTGCCCGAGGCCCAGCTCGACCGCTTCCTGCTCAAGGTCGTGCTGCCCCTGCCCGAGCGCGAGCAGGAGGTCGAGGTGCTCGCGCGCCACGCCGCCGGGTTCAACCCGCGCGACCTCGCGGCCGCCGGCGTGCGCGCCGTCGCCGGCCGTGACGTGCTCGACCGGGCACGCTCCGAGGTCGCGCGCGTGCAGGTCGCGCGCGAGGTCCTCGGCTACGCCGTCGACGTGTGCCGCGCGACGCGCCACTCCCCCTCGCTGTCGCTCGGCGTCTCCCCGCGTGGTGCCACCGCGCTGCTCGCGACGTCGCGCGCGTGGGCCTGGTTGTCCGGCCGGTCGTACGTGACGCCCGACGACGTCAAGGCCCTCGCGCACCCCACGCTGCGCCACCGCGTGCAGCTGCGGCCCGAGGCCGAGCTCGAGGGCGTGACGGCCGAGAGCGTGCTCGACACCGTGCTCGCGTCCGTCCCCGTGCCCCGCTGAGGCGTCGCACGTGGCCCTGACGTGGCGCGCCGTCGTGCTCACGGCGCTCGGGATCGTCCCCGTGCTGCTGTTCCCCGTGCCGGGGACGGTGCTCGTGTGGACGCTGCTCGTCGTCGCGCTGTGCGCGCTCGACGTGTCGCTCGCGGCGTCCCCCCGGCGGGTCGCGGTCGAGCGCCGCGTGCCCGGCTCCGTCCGGCTCACCGACACGACGACGTCGCGCCTCACCCTCACCAACCTCGCACCGCGGCGGCTGCGCGCGCTCGTGCGCGACGCGTGGCCGCCGTCGGCCGGGACCCAGGTCAACCGGCACCCGGTCGACCTCCCGCCCGGCGAGGCGACGCGCGTCACGACCGTCCTGGTGCCGACGCGGCGCGGCGAGCGTGTCGCCGACCGGGTCACGATCCGCTCGTTCGGCCCGCTACGGCTCGCGGCGCGCCAGGCGTCGATCGCCGTGCCCGGCCGGCTGCGCGTGCTCCCCGAGTTCGCGTCCCGCCGTCACCTCCCGAGCCGGCTCGCGCGCCTGCGCGAGATGGACGGTCGCGCCGCGGTCCAGGTGCGCGGCGAGGGCACCGAGTTCGACTCGCTGCGCGAGTACGTCCTCGGCGACGACGTCCGCTCGATCGACTGGCGCGCGTCCGCCCGGGGCCGCGACATGGTCGTGCGCACCTGGAGGCCCGAGCGCGACCGGCGCGTGCTCGTCGTCGTCGACACGTCGCGCACCTCCGCCACGCGCGTCGGGGACGAGCCGCGCCTCGACGCGAGCATCGAGGCCGCGCTCCTGCTCGCCGCGCTGGCCGGGCGCGCGGGGGACCGCGTCGAGCTCGTCGCGTACGACCGCACCGTGCGCTCGCGCGTCGCCGGAGCCGCCGGGCCGCGCCTCATGCCCGCCATGGCGGACGCGCTCGCCCCCCTCGAGCCGGCCCTGCTCGAGACCGACTGGCCGGGGCTCGTCGGTGCGGTCCACGAACGGCTGTCCCAGCGCGCGCTCGTCGTGCTCCTGTCGACCCTCGACCCCGCCGCCGTCGAGACCGGGCTGCTGCCCGTCGTCGGGCAGCTCACGGCCAAGCACCAGGTCGTGCTCGCCGCGGCCGGCGACCCCGAGGTCGCCGCCCTGCGCGACGACCGCACCGGCACCGCCGAGGTCTACGACGCCGCCGCGGCGGCCCGCGGCGAGATCGAGCGCGCCGCCGTGACGACCGTCCTGCGCCAGCGCGGCGTCGAGGTCGTCGACGCCCTCCCCGACGACCTCGCCCCCCGCCTCGCCGACACCTACCTCGCCCTCAAGGCCGCCGGCCGCCTCTGACTCGTGGCCGCGGGGCACCTCGGTCCGCCGAGGGAGAAACCGTGGTCGCGCGAGGTAGAACCGTGGTCACGCGAGGTAGAACCGTGGTCACGCGAGGTAGAACCGTGGTTCTTGTGTTCGACGGCGTTCTGGTCGCCTTGGGTGGTCGGGGTGGGTGGTGGTGCCGCGTCTACCATCCGCCGCTCGTTCCTCGCGGCTCCCGCCAGGCCCGCCACGACGCGGCACCACCACCCACCCCGACCGGCGTTGACCCACCCTGGTCGGCCCTCACCTCGGGCGACCGCCCGCGGGGTGGGTTCGGCCCGGGCCGCGCGACCTGCCGGGTCGCGCGACCGGCCGGGACGCCGCACCGTCGCGCCGGAACGATCGCCGATCGCGGTGCCGTCACGACGAGCAGGTGGTCTTGGCGCGTCCGCCGCGCGGGACGAACCCGCCTCGCCTGCTCGACCCGCCGGGACGGCCTGGTCGGGCTCATGCCGAGCCGGCATGGGCGCACCGGCCCTGGTGGGCCTCCCGATGGTCGCGAGCGGTGACCGACGTCCCGGGCGAGACGATCGCCGAGCGGTGGGGGTGGGCTCGGATGCGAAGGGGCGTCAGAGCGGCGCTCCTCGAACCCACGGCCGAGGGACCAGGGTGACGGCGCCGCAGCCCCGAGCACCGAGACCACCCGCGCCGCGGACCCGACCACGCGGGCCCGTAATCTGACCACGGCTCTACCTCGCCAGACCACGGTTCTACCTCGCTAGACCACGGCTCTACCTCGTGGGACCACGGCTCTACCTCGTGGGACCACGGCTCTACCTCGTGGGACCGCGGTTCTACCTCGCGGGACCCCGGTTCTACGTCGGCCCGGAGGCGACCCGTGTCGGGGCACGACGGTAGGGTCGTCGGGTACGCTCACCGACCTCAGGAGAACCCCGTGGCCTGGCAGCCGACCGATCCCCGACAGCGCGCACGGCGCAACCGTCGCGTCGCGATGATCGTCGTGGCGGCGCTCCTCGCGACGTTCCTCATCCCGGCGCTCGCGATCGTCCTGTCCTGACCTGCTGATGAGCGACGAGCGGTTCGGGCCGCGGCTCAGCCACGACGACCTCAACCGGGCGCTGCTCGCGCGCCAGCACCTCGACGCCCCGCGCGACGCGTCGGTGCTGGACGAGGTACGGCACCTCGTCGGGCTGCAGTCGCAGGTGCCGTCGTCGCCGTATCCCGCCCTGTGGTCGCGGCTCGCGGCGTTCACGCCCGACGACCTGGGCTCGCTGCTCACCGACCGCGAGGTCGTGCGCGTGGGCGCGCTGCGCGGCACGGTGCACCTGGTCGCCGCGGACGACGCCCTGGAGCTCACCGCGCTGGTGCGGCCGACGCTCGCCGCGTACCTGCGGGCGAAGAACCAGCACGGCGCGGCCCTCGCCGACGTGGACCTCGACGACCTCGAGGAGGTCGCGCGCGACGTGCTCGACGAGCCGCTCACGTCCGTCGAGCTCGGCAGGCGGCTGGCGCAGCGGTGGCCCGACGTCGACCCCAAGCACCTCGCGTACGGGGCACGCTGCCTGCTGCCGCTGGTCCAGGTGCCGCCGCGCGGTCTCTGGGGGGCGAGCGGACCCGGGACCACCACCACGTGGACGACGGCGCAGGCGTGGCTCGGGCGGTCGAACGACGCCCTCGACGCGGTCGCGCGCGGCACCGACCCCGACGCGGACCTCGCGGCACGCGTCCGGCTCGTGCGGCGATACCTGGCGGCGTTCGGCCCGGCGTCGGTGGCCGACGCCCAGCGATGGTCGGGCCTGACGCGCCTCAAGGCTGCGTTCGACGCCCTGCGTCCCGATCTCGAGACGTTCACCGGCCCGGACGGCAAGGAGCTCTTCGACCTTCCCGACGCGCCCCGCCCGCCCGGCGACGCGTCCGTGCCGGTGGTCCTCGCGGGCGACTTCGACAACCTCGTGCTCTCCCACGACGACCGGACGCGGATCCTCGGCGACGTCCCGGTCAAGAGCGTCGTGAGCGTCAACGGCCAGGTCGCGGCGACGGTGCTCGTCGACGGACGCGTGGCCGGGGCGTGGACGGCGCGCCCGACCGCCACGACCACCCCGTCCGCCCCCACCACCGCGACGACCGGGGCGACGTCGCCCGACGAGCCCGCGGACGACGTCGTGCACGTCGAGGTGCGCCCGCTGCGCGGCCCCGCGGGTGACGTCACCGGGCGCGGCACGGGTGCGGGTGGCGTGAGCGGCGCCGACGTCCCCCGCTCTCCCGCGGACCGGCTTCGCGAGCCCGAGGTGCGTGACGCGCTCGTCGCGCGCGCCGAGGACTGGGTCCGGTGCGCATGGCCGGCCGCGCGGGTGTGCGTCGTCGTGCACGACTGAACGGCGTCCGGCACGAAGAACCGCGACCGGCAGGCAGAGAGCCGAGAGCCGAGAGCCGAGAAGGATGAACCCTCAGGCCGCAACCGGGGCGACGTCGCCCGCGTGGTCGGCGGTGAGGTCGCCGGTCTCGCCGGCCGCCACGGCACGACGGCCGAGCACGATCGTGTAGACCCAGAACGCCGCGAGGGCGATCGCGCCGATGACGATCTTGAGCCACCACGGCATGGTCGAGCCCGTGACGAATCCCTCGATGACGCCGGAGATCGCGAGCGCGATGACGAGCCCGATCGCGACGGTGACCAGTGCGCGGCCCTCCTGGGCGAGCGCGCGCGAGCGCGGCAGCGGGCCTGGGTCGACCCAGGCCCAGAAGATGCGGAGCCCCGCGGCCCCGGCGACGAACACGGACATGAGCTCGAGCAGACCGTGCGGCGCGATGAGCTGGAGGAAGAGCCCGAGCTCCCCGTGCGCGGCCATCATGCCGCCGGTCGACCCGATGGCCACGGCGTTCGAGAACAGCACGTAGGCGGGGAAGATCCCCGTGATGCCCAGCCCGATGCACTGGGCCGCGATCCAGGCGTTGTTGGTCCAGACGACGGTCGCGAAGTCGAGCCCGGGGTCGTAGTACGACGCGAACGCCTCGTTCACGTAGTTCTCCTGGACGCTCGGCGGGCCCATCGACGCGAGGCCCTCGGGCGTCGTCGCGACCCAGACACCGGCGACGAGCGCGACGACGAGGCACGCGACCGTCACGCCGACCGACCACCACCGGATCCGGTACAGGGCGGCCGGGAGGGACACCGTGAGGAACCGTACGACGTCGCGCCATGCGGGCTCGTGCGCCCCGGCGATGCGCGTCCGCGCCTTGCCGAGCAGCACGGACAGTCGCGAGACGAGCACGGGGTCGGGCGCGACCGACCGGACGGTCGACAGGTGCGTCGCGACGGCCTGGTAGAGCCGGACCAGCTCGTCCGCCTCGGCACCGTCGAGCGTGCGCCGCGAGGTGAGGGTCTCCAGGCGGTCCCACTGCGCGCGGTGCACGTCGGTGAAGGCGTCGAGGTCCACGACCGATACCCTGCCACACAGGGCGTGCCGCCGGTGCGCCGACCGGCGCGCGGGCACGGGCCCGTGACGTGAGGAGAGCGAGGAGCAGCGTGCGGGACGGCATCCTGATCGGCGAGGGCGTGGTCCTCGACGCGCGACCGGCGTCGTTCGTCACGCGCGGTCTCGCGCTCTTCCTCGACATGCTGACGCTCTTCGTCGCGCTGTTCGCGCTGCTCTTCGCGACGTCGGGCTCGCTCGAGCTGGTCGACCCGGACTTCGCCCCGGCCATCGGGATCGCGCTCGCCGTCCTCGTCATGGTCGTCGTCCCGACGACCGTGGAGACGCTGTCGCGCGGCCGCTCGCTCGGCAAGCTGGCGCTGGGCATCCGGGTGGTCCGCGACGACGGCGGCCCGGTCCGCTTCCGGCACGCGTTCCTGCGCGCCCTGGTCGGCGTCGGCGAGATCTGGCTGACGCTCGGCTCGGTCGCGCTGGTCGCGTCGCTGACGAACGACAAGGGCAAGCGCCTCGGCGACATGGCGGCGGGGACGTACGCGATCCGGGTGCGGGGCGGGCGACCGACGCTCGCGCCGCTCGTCATGCCGCCGCACCTCGCGGCGTGGGCGTCCCACGCCGACATGCGCCGCCTGCCCGACGGTCTCGCGCTCGCCGCGCGGCAGTTCCTCTCCCGCGCGGGCAGGCTCCACCCGGCGTCGCGGGCCCGGCTCGGCCAGGAGCTCGCGGGACAGGTCGAGCGGTACGTCGCGCCGGGCCCGCCGCCCGGCACGCACCCGGAGACGTTCCTCCTGGCGGTGCTCGCCGAGCGGCGCGACCGGGACTGGGCGACGGCGCAGCGCGCGCAGGCTCTCGCAGGCCAGCAGGCCGAGCTGCTGCACCGGCTCCCCTACTCGATCCCCGACCCCGCGCGCTGACGCCCCGACGCGCGTCGCACCGGACGCGCGTCCTCGAAGCGCCCGACGACGCGGGAGATGCCCACGAGCACGAGCGCGAAGGCGCCGAACCAGACCGGGCGGCTCGCCCACCAGTCGGCGCTGCCCGGCGTCGGGAGCTCCTGGCCGAGGACCACGAGCACCGTCCCGACGACGACGATCATCGCCGTGAGGTGCCACAGGTAGACGGTCATCGACCGTCGGGCGAGGCCCGCGACGACCGCCCGGCCGCGCCCGTCCGCCCAGCGCACGAGCGGCCCCCGGGCGGCGAGCGTGAGCGCGACGAGCGCGATCGCGTGCAGGACGACCGGTGCCGTGGGCGGGCCGAGGTTCGACATCGCGTCCCCGGGCATGCCGATCAGCGAGACCGGGTACGGCCCGACGACGACGAGCACGGCCGCGAGCGCCACGGCCGCGAGCCCGACCCCGACGAGCACGAGCGGCCGCGGCAGGACGGCGACGGGCACCACGCGCCCCCGGCGCACGACCCGCGTCCCCGAGCGCGCGTCGGCGTACAGCAGCCCGATCGCGTAGGGGACGGCCCACACGAGCACGACGTCGACGAGCGCGAGGCGCTCCAACCCGGCGCCGAAGCGGAGCGCCTCGACGGCGAGCGGCGCGGCGACGAGGGCGCCGACGGCCCACCAGCCGGCGGCGTGCAGCGCACGCCGCAGGAGCGGGGTCAGCACGACGAGGCCGAGGTAGACCGCGAGGAACCACAGGAGCTGCGGCGCGAGCGTCGCGAGCGAGCGCACGGCGTCCCCGGGCAGCCCCGCGGCGAGCAGCACCCCGATCGCGACGGCCCACGCCCCGACGAACACCCCGACGGGCCGCAGCAGCCGGGGCACGCGCCGTGCGGCGAGCCGTGCCCCGGCCGCGAGGTCGGCGAGGACGCTCGGGCGGGCCACCACCCGCCCGGGACCCGCGAGCCCGGGCGAGCGACCGCCGTCGGGCCCGCGCCGCAGCCCGTAGGCGGCCGAGGCGCCGGCGGCGAAGAACAGCAGCGCGAGCACCTGGAAGACCCAGGTGACGGTCCAGCCGGCGCCGTGCGCGAGGGCGTTGCCGATGTCCAGGTGCTCGCCGTCCCACGTCGCGTCCGCCATGAGCCAGTGCACCGTCAGGACGCTGAGCGTCGCGACGGCGCGCACGGCGTCGACGAACACGTCGCGCCGAGGTCGGCGGACGACGTCGGGGGCGGAGAGGCGAGCGGGGACGGGCGTCCGCGCGGCGTCCGACGACGACCGGCCAGGACGAGGGTGCGGCCCGCCCGGGGAAGCCGGTCGGGCGGGCGCGGGGGAAGGTGCGCGGGTCGGGGACGGCGGCGGCGACAGGACGGCCACGGGATGCTCCAAGGTCGGCGTGCCCGGGAGGATCCCCGGTGCTCACCAGTCTCGAAACATCACGTTCGTCCCGGTACGGGACGGTCCCCCGCGCCGGACGCGGCGGACCACCCGGTCCGACGGGGGTTGTCCCCCGCCCCGCTCAGACCTTGAGGTAGCGCAGCACGGCGAGCACGCGGCGGTGGTCGCCCGCGTCCTGGGGCAGGCCGAGCTTGCCGAAGATCGACGTGACGTTCTTCTCCACCGCGCCGTAGGAGAGGAACAGCGTCTCCGCGATGGCGGAGTTCGACCGGCCCTGCGCCATGAGCTCCAGGACCTCGGTCTCGCGCGGCGTGAGGCGCGCCAGACCGTCGTCGGACCGCGACGCGCCCATGAGCTGGCTCACGACCTCGGGGTCGAGCACGGTCTGCCCGGCCGCGATGCGGGTGAGCGCGTCGACGAACTCGCCGACGTCCGCGACCCGGTCCTTGAGCAGGTAGCCGACGCCGCGCGCGCCCCCGGTGAGCAGCTCGCTCGCGAACCGTGTCTCGACGTACTGCGAGAACAGGAGCACGCCCAGGTCGGGGTGCGCGGCCCGCAGCGCGAGGGCGGCGCGCAGGCCCTCGTCGGTGAACGTCGGGGGCATGCGGATGTCGACGACGGCGACGTCGGGCAGCGCGTCCTCGGCCGCGAGCCGGGCCACCCGTGCGACGAGCTCGTCGCCGTCCGCGACCGCGGCCACGACCTCGTGACCGCGGCGGGTGACGAGCGCGACGAGCCCGTCGCGCAGGATGGCGGAGTCCTCGGCGATGACGAGCCGCATGGTGTCCTTCCGGTCGGGCGGGCCGTGCGACGACCCCGGCGGGCGGTGTGCCCCCGGGACATCGTGCCCGACGGGGCCCACGCGCCCCGGCAGGACACGGTCGTCCGTGCGCACGTCAGACCCGCACGGGCAGGAGGACCGTGACGACGGTCGGGCCGCCGACCGGGCTCGTGAGCTCGAACGAGCCGTCCACGGAGCGCACGCGCTCCGCGAGGCCCGCGAGGCCGGACCGCTGGCCGTCGGACCCGGGCTGCACGACGCGCGCGCCGCCCTGGCCGTCGTCGCGCACCCGCAGGCGCAGCCGCGCGCCGCGACCGCTGCCCTGCCGCTCGACGAGCACGTACACGCCCGTGGCGCGCGCGTGCTTGACCGCGTTCGTGACGAGCTCGGCGACGCAGAAGTAGGCGATCGACTCCACGGCCGGCGCGAGGCGCCCCGACGCCTCGACGGCGGGGTCGACGTCGACCGTGACGGGGAGCGGCGAGCGCGCCGCGAGCGTCTCGAGAGCGACGGCGAGCCCGTTGTCGAGCGCGGGCGGGTGGATGCCGCGCGCGAGCTCGCGGAGCTCGACGAGCGCCTCCTTGGTCGAGGAGTGCGCGAGGTCGACGAGCTCGAGCGCCTCGTCGGGGTCGCCGCCCGCGGCGAGCTGCTCCTTGGCCTCCCCGAGCTGCATGGCCACGGCGACGAGCCGGGCCTGCGTGCCGTCGTGCAGGTCGCGCTCGATGCGCCGCAGCTTCGCGTCGGCGTCCTCGACGGTGCGGCCGCGCGACTCCTCGAGGTCGGCGACGCGCAGGCTCGAGAGCGTCGGGCCGAGCAGCGCGACGGTGAGCGCGCGGAACAGCTGGGCGAAGCCCCGCGTGACCTGCGCCCACAGCCAGAGGAACAGCACGCCCACCAGGACCAGGCCGAGCTGGCGCACCGGGGTGTCGACGTACCAGTCGGTGCCGAACGACGCGCCGCGGTGCCACGACCCGTCGCTCGCCTGCTGCAGCGGGAGCCAGCGCGACCAGATCCAGTGCGTCGTCCCGCCGAGCCCCACGGCGAGGAAGACGGTGCTCACCACGAACGACACGATCGCGAGGGGGAACGTCACGACGAGGAAGAGGACGGCCCGCCACCCGGTCCCGTCGCCGATACCGCCCCACAGGGTGCTCCAGAACCCGCGGCGCCGGACGTACGGGGCGGGGGCCGCGACGTCGACGCCGAGCCCCGAGCGCGCCAGCGACCGGTACATCGAGCCCCAGCCGCGCCCGCCGACCACGACCCAGCCCGCGGCGACGAGGCCGATGACCGGCACGAGCATCGCCACGAGGAAGACCACCGCGAACAGCCCGTAGGCGAACGCGAACGGGGCGAGCAGGAGCGCGAGCCACAGGTACCCGTACGCGCTCCACGTCTGCCGGTGGAACGGAGCGCGCGCGAACGGCACCCGCTCGTGGTGGTCGACGTACCGCGGGTCGGGCTGCGTGCCGGCGAACGCCGGCACGTCCCCCGTCGTGGGCGTCGACGCGACACCCGTCGCGGGTCCGGTCTGCGCCGTCGCCGCGCCGTGCGCCGGTCGGGGGTGGGGGGCGCCCGACGTCGGGTCGCCCGCGGGCGCGACGCTCGGCTGGTCAGGGGTCACGGCAGTCATGGTGCCAGTCTGGGCGAGCCGCGGTCACGACGACAGGGTGGCCGCCGCCGCACCGGGGTAGGGACAACCCCCGCCTCCGCCCGGCGGCGACGGGGCGGCGCGCGTCAGTGCAGGAGGTACTTCACGCCGATGACGACGCCCGCGAACGCCGCGGCGAGCAGGGTCTCCCCCACGAGGCGGCCGCCGCGGGCGCCCGCCCGGTACGCGGCGAGGAAGCCGACGACGCCGAGCAGGACGACGGTGAACCACACGGCGACGAGCGCCGCGTCCTCCACGTCGAGCCCGAACGCGGACGCGAGCAGGTAGACGACGATCCCCGGGACCGCGCCGAGCAGCACCCCCACGTTGAGCCGGAGCGCCGTGAGGGTGCGGTCCCACAGGGAGTGCCCGCTGTCGTGGAAGCGCCCGCTGACCGCGTCGACGTAGCAGTGCGCGAGCCAGTACCCGACGGCGACGAGGCCCGTCGCCACCACCACCCGGTCCCCCGTCGGGGCGTGCACGCTCGACACGGCCATGACGAACCCCGCGACGATCGCGCCGTAGAGCAGGTCGTGCGGGGGCTCGCGCTCCCACCGGTCGCCGACGCGGTGCCACAGGGGCCGGACGCCCGGAGGCGGCCCGTCGGGATCGCCCTCGACCGGCAGTCCGGCCTGTCCCGCCGTGCCCCCGCCCGTGGAGGGCGAGGGCACGACCGGCGTGCGCTCGTCGGACGACGGGTCCATACGGCCTCCTCGGGCGCGTGCCGGACGACTCGGCGCGGTGCTCAGTAGCGGTAGTGCTCGGGCTTGTACGGTCCCTCGACCGGGACGCCGAGGTAGTCGGCCTGGGCCGGCGAGAGCTCGGTGAGCCGCACGCCGAGCGCGTCGAGGTGCAGGCGGGCGACCTTCTCGTCGAGCACCTTGGGCAGGCGGTAGACCTGACGCGCGTACGACCGCTCGCGGCCCTCGCGCTCGGCGGCCGTCGCATCCTGGAACAGCTCGATCTGGCCGATGACCTGGTTGGAGAACGAGTTGCTCATGACGAACGACGGGTGGCCGGTCGCGTTGCCGAGGTTGAGCAGGCGTCCCTCGGACAGCACGACGACCGAGCGCCCCGCGGGCTGGCCGTCGGGGCCCGGCTCCGCGAACGTCCACTCGTGGACCTGGGGCTTGATCTCGGTGCGCGACACCCCGGGCACCGCGGCGAGACCGGCCATGTCGATCTCGTTGTCGAAGTGGCCGATGTTGCCGACGACGGCCTTGTCCTTCATCGCGACGAGGTGCTCGGCGCGGATCACGTCCTTGTTGCCCGTGGTCGTGATGAAGAAGTCGGCCTCGCCGAGCACGTCCTCGATCCGGGCGACCTGGTAGCCGTCCATCGCGGCCTGGAGCGCGCAGATCGGGTCGACCTCGGACACGACGACGCGCGCGCCCTGGCCACGGAACGCCTCCGCCGCGCCCTTGCCGACGTCGCCGTAGCCCGCGACGAACGCGACCTTGCCGCCCATGAGCACGTCGGTCGCGCGGTTGATGCCGTCGGGCAGCGAGTGGCGGATGCCGTACTTGTTGTCGAACTTCGACTTGGTGACCGAGTCGTTGACGTTGATCGCCGGGAAGAGCAGCTCGCCCGCCTCGGCGAGCTGGTAGAGGCGGTGCACGCCCGTCGTCGTCTCCTCGGTGACGCCCTGGATCGCCTGGGCGATCGTCGTCCAGCGCAGGGGGTCCGCCTCGAGCGCGCGGCGCAGCACGGCGCGCACGACGTTCATCTCGTGCGTGTGGTCCGGCTCGCCCGGCAGCGTGTCCGGCGGGACCACGCCCGCGCGCTCGTACTGGAGCCCCAGGTGGACGAGCATGGTCGCGTCCCCGCCGTCGTCGAGGATCATGTTCGGCCCGCCGGAGTCCCCGGGCCAGACGAGGATCTGCTCCGTGCAGTCCCAGTACTCCTCCAGGCTCTCGCCCTTCCACGCGAAGACGGGCACGCCCTGCGGGTCCTCAGGCGTGCCGTGCGGCCCGACGACGACGGCGGCCGCGGCCTCGTCCTGCGTGGAGAAGATGTTGCAGCTCGCCCAGCGGACCTGCGCCCCGAGCGCGACGAGCGTCTCGATGAGGACCGCGGTCTGCACGGTCATGTGGAGAGACCCGGCGATCCGCGCCCCGGCGAGCGGCTGCGACTCCCCGTACTCGGCGCGCAGCGCCATGAGGCCGGGCATCTCGTGCTCGGCGAGGCGCAGCTGGTGGCGGCCCGCCGCCGCGAGGGACAGGTCGCGGACCTTGTAGCGGCCGGGGACCTCGTCGAAGCCGGGGGTGGCTCCCGGGGTGCTGGTCGTCGGGGCTGGCGCTGTGGTGGACATGGTTCTCCTGTGCGTTCTCGGTGCCGGTCGGGCCGGTGCTGCCGGCCGGTCCCGGTGGTCGGCCGGTGGCTGCGCTGGGGGCTCCCGTCCGCGCCGGACGGGACCGCGGCCCGCCCGTGCCCAGCCTACCGACGACGGCGCCGCCCGGCCCCGGCGATGGGGACGCCCGGCGCGCGTCACACCGTTCGTCCGGCGCGCGCGCCCGGGCGCGCGCGTAACACGAATGCTTGACCATCACAAGATCACAAAGAGATAACGATCCAGGATCGCCCGTCGTCCGCGTCGTTCCAACGATGCTGGGTCAAGAAACGTCCTGGAATGGCCCCTGGTCGCGGCCCTCTGGGTAGAAGTTGAACCTCGAATCAGGCAGGGTGCTGGAGTACCGATTGACGTCGGACCAGCATGTGGCTCGCTGCGCGCAGAGCGCGGAGGTCGCCCTCGGGCGCCCGACCGCGACGCGACCAGGGTCACGTGCCACGCTCCCGAGACGCCGCCGCCGGACCACTCTGGCGCCGTCCTCGCGCGGGGCGTGCCGGTCCCCCGCACGGAAGGTGGCGAGACCCGCCCGCATGACTGCTCCCAGCATCACCCCACCAGACCGCACCACCGCGGAACCCGAGCACCAGGCCACGACCGCCGCCGACGTCGCCGTCTCCGTCCGCGACGTCTACAAGGTCTTCGGCCGCCGGCCGGTCGAGGCCATCCGGCGCCTCGAGCAGGGCGCGTCGCGCGACGACGTCAAGGCGCTCGGGACCGCCGCGGTCATCGACGCGACCTTCGAGGTCCGCCGCGGCGAGATCTTCGTCGTCATGGGCCTCTCCGGCTCGGGCAAGTCGACGCTCATCCGCATGCTCAACGGCCTGTGGAAGCCGACGGCCGGCCACGTGGTGGTCGGCGGGACCGACCTCGCGGCGACCGACGCGAAGCAGCTGCGTGCCCTGCGCCGCCGCAGCGTGAGCATGGTGTTCCAGCACTTCGCGCTGCTCCCCCACCGCACCGTGCTCGACAACGCCGCCTACCCGCTCGAGATTCAGGGCGTCGGCAAGGCCGAGCGCCGCGAGAAGGCGCGCACCGCGCTCGACCTCGTCGGGCTCGGCGGCTGGGAGGACTCGCTCCCGTCCCAGCTCTCGGGCGGTATGCGCCAGCGCGTCGGCCTCGCCCGCGCGCTCGCGGCCGACACCGACGTCCTGCTCATGGACGAGGCGTTCAGCGCGCTGGACCCGCTCATCCGGCGCGAGATGCAGGAGCAGCTCCTCGACCTCCAGCAGCGCCTCGGCAAGACGATCGTCTTCATCACCCACGACCTCAACGAGGCCATGCACCTGGGCGACCGCATCGCCGTCATGCGTGACGGGCGGATCGTCCAGATCGGCACCGCCGAGCAGATCCTGTCCGACCCGGCGAACGACTACGTCGCCCAGTTCGTCGCCGACGTCGACCGCACGCGCGTGCTCACCGCGTCGTCCGTGATGGTCCGCCCCGCCGTCGTCGTCCCCGTCAGCGGCGGGCCGCGCCAGGCGAGCCGCGCCATGCGCGAGGCGCAGGTGTCGGCCGCGTACGTCGTCGACCGCCAGCGCGTGCTGCACGGCATCGTGCGCGACGACGACGCGGTGGCCGCGCTCAAGGCCGGCAAGGAGTCCATCGGGGACCTCGTGCACGACGGCGTCGCCCCGGTCTCCCCGGACACGCCCCTGGCGGAGATCTTCGCGCCCGCCGCCGAGTCCTCGCTCCCCGTGGCCGTGACCGACGCCGAGGGCCGCCTCGTGGGCGTGGTCCCGCGCGTCACCCTGCTCGAGGCCATGGTCCCGCCGGACCAGCCGCGCACCGGCGAGATCGACCTCGGTGCGCAGGGCTCCCCGGCCGACGCGCCCGTGGAGGACGCGCCCGTGAACGGTGCGCCCTCGACCGAGGGAGGTGCCGCGTGAACGACACCCTCGTCCCCCGCATCCCGCTCGGCGAGTGGGTCGACACGTTCGTCGACTGGATGACGACGACGTTCCGGCCGCTCTTCCGCTTCGTCAAGGACGTGCTCGTCGGCATCTATGACGGCCTCGACGCCGTCCTGTCGAGCCCGCCGTTCTGGGTGGTCGCGCTCGCGCTCGCCGCCCTCGCGCTCCTCTCCAAGGGCTGGAAGCTCGCGCTCGGATCGCTCGTCGGGTTCGTCGTCATCGCCGGCGTCGACCAGTGGGACAACGCGATGGACACGCTCGCGCTCGTCCTGCTGTCGGCCGTCCTGGCCCTCGTCGTCGCGATCCCGCTCGGCGTCTGGGCCGCGCGCAACGACCGTGTCTCCGCGGTCGTGCGGCCGGTGCTCGACTTCATGCAGACCATGCCGGCGTTCGTCTACCTCATCCCGACCGTCGTCATCTTCCTCACCGGCCCCGTGCCCGGGATCATCGCCACCATCATCTTCGCCATGGCGCCCGGCGTCCGGTTCACCGAGCTCGGCATCCGGCAGGTGGACTCCGAGGTCGTCGAGGCCGGCCACGCGTTCGGCTCCACGCCGGGTCGCATCCTGCGCCAGATCCAGCTCCCGCTCGCCCTGCCGACGATCATGGCCGGCGTCAACCAGGTCATCATGCTGTCGCTCTCCATGGTCGTCATCGCGGGCATGGTCGGCGCCGGCGGCCTCGGCAACGACGTCGTCGCAGCGCTGTCGAGCATCGACATCGCGCTCGGCTTCGAGGCGGGTCTCTCGGTCGTCATCCTCGCGATGTTCCTCGACCGCGTGACCGCCGGCCTCGGGGCCAAGGCGCCCGTCGCGCGCGCCCTCGCCGCGACCCGGGCCTGACCTCAGGCACCGCGCCCCCGCCCCCGCCCCCGCACGTCCCGCCCGACGCCGTCGGGCATCACACCCACCCACGGCGCCCGGACTCCCGGTCGCCCGACGGAAGGACATGCATGACCCCTGCACGCACGCCCCGCACCCGTACCGCCCGCCGCTCGGCCGCCGTCGCCACCGCCGCGGTGCTCGGCCTCGGCCTGAGCGCCTGCGCGTCAGGCTCGGACTCCGGCTCGGGCAGCGGCTCGACCGGCGAGGACGAGACCTCGGTCTCGATCGGCATCCCGTCCGGCTGGGACGAGGGCATCGCCGTCTCCCACCTGTGGAAGGCGATCCTCGAGGAGGAGGGCTACGAGGTCGAGACGCAGACCGGCGAGATCGGCGTCGTGTTCACCGGCCTCGCGGGCGGCGACTTCGACCTGCTCTTCGACGCCTGGCTCCCGATCACCCACGAGGAGTACGTCGCGAAGTACGGCGACGACATCACCGACCTCGGCACCTGGTACGACGACGCCAAGCTCACGATCGCCGTGAACGAGGACTCGCCCGCGCAGTCCCTCGAGGACCTCGCGTCCATGGCCGACGAGTACGGCAACAAGCTCGTCGGGATCGAAGCGGGCGCCGGCCTGACCAAGGTCACCCAGGACGCGGTCATCCCCACGTACGGGCTCGAGGGCATGGACTACACGATCTCCTCGACCCCGGCCATGCTCGCCGAGCTCAAGGGCGCGACCGAGGCCGGCGACAACATCGCCGTCACGCTCTGGCGACCGCACTGGGCGTACGACGAGTTCCCCGTGCGCGACCTCGAGGACCCCGAGGGCACGCTCGGCGACGCCGAGTCCATCCACACCTACGGTGCGGGCGACTTCGAGGAGCGCTACCCGACGCTGACCAAGCTCGTCGGTGCCTTCACCCTGGACGACGAGCAGCTCTTCTCGCTCGAGAACATGATGTTCAACTCCGACGAGTACGCCGACGAGGCCGAGGCCGTCCAGGCGTGGCTCGAGGCGAACCCGACGTTCGTCGACGACCTCAAGGAGTCCGCGGGCGTCTGACGCCGCGCGACGGACGCGCTGCGGTCCTCGGTTCACCGCAGCCGCGTCGGGGCGCCCCGGCTGCGCTGACGAAGGCTGTCGCCGCGGGGGCCGCTTTGGCGATCGTCGCACCATCGCATGGTTCATGTGGCCGTAAGTAGATCCCGCAGGCGAGATCACGCAGGCGCTCGGCTGGGGTACCAGTCGAGCGTCTTGCGTGGTCGGTCGTTGAGTCCCTGTACGACGCGCTCCAGGTCCTCGGCCCCGTACCCGCAGGTCGGTGCCCAGGAGAGCACTGGCGCAGGAGCCCGTTGGGCGTTCTCGTTCGAGCCTCGTTGCCAGGGCGAGCGGGGTCGCAGAAGTAGACCGGCACGTTCGTGGCGATCGTGAATTGCTTGTGCGCGGCCATCTCGCAGCCTTGGTGTCAGGTCACCGATCCGCGCAGGTGCGCCGGCAGCGTCGTGATCAGTGATGTCAGGACGTCGCGGACCTCCTCGGCGCTGTTCCCGCCGGGCAGGCGCCGCAGAATGACGAAGGGTGCTGCGCTCGACCAAGGGTCACAATCGCGGACTGCGACCCGGTGCCGACGATCAGATCGCCCTCCCAGTGCCCGGGTACGGCTCGGCCTTCGATCTCGGGCGGTCGCTCGGAGATTATCGCCATCTCCTCGACGAACCGGGGTTGGCGTTGATCCGGGCCGCGCTTGCGGCGGGTGCGTCCAGTGCGCAGCGCGCCGACCTCACGGCGCAGGCGTCGGGGTACTCCTTGGTCAGAGTGTGGCAGATCTGCTCGGCGACCACCGCAAATGCAGCCCCTCGGGGACGAAGTCACGTAACCGCCCGGCGGTCCCGAGCTTGGACGCGTTGGGGCGCGCGCGGGATGCCACCCGGGCTCGGTGCGCGGCGTTCGGGCGGTAGACCCCTCTACCGACCGAGCATCGACCTCCCGAATAATCGTCGAGGCCGCGCGACCCGACATCCGCCCGATATCCCGCAAGGACACGCCCTCGCGGCGCAGGTCAGCGATCTGCTCCCGCTCGGGCAACGTCGCGAGAATCGTGGGTTCAGCTCGGCTTCAACACCAACGACCGACAGCCCCGCGGACGCATCGACATGGCTAGTCACCCCCATCTTTTAGTCCGCCCGCCGGCCCTCCGGTAGATTCGAGCCCCCGCGTGCCTTACGCACCCCGTGGTCCCAGTCCTCCACCGTGCGCACACATTGACTCCCTGCTCGGCAGCCCGCCGTCGAGGCATTCCCGCGCGCCGAAGCTGCTCGTACTCACCCTTGCGCGAATGTGGCCCATGACCCCGGCCCTCTAGGAGCAGCGACCAGCCTTCCGAACCCACCCCGCAGCCGTGTGCCGGTTCACCACGACCATGCGCGCAGCGACCGTCGTACTACCGACGTCGTCAACGACCTCGAAGAACCTCGCCTTGAGCTCGTGCAACGACACGTCCCCGCAAACGGATCGGGCTACGCCCGCTGCTACACCTCCGAGACCGAAGGCCGCGCAGCACTGCCAGCCTGGATCCATGAGTACGACACCACCGACCCAGACCACTTGCGGGAACAAGCCACCGATCACCCGATTGACCAACCTGTCCGGTCAGTACAACAAAGACCGGCCCGCGAGGTAACGGCCCCGTCGTGATACGCGCGGGTGTATCAGCCTTCCTTCGCGTACTGCTCCAAGACCGCGCCGAGAGGTCCGTCCGCGCGCAACTCCCCTCCGCGAAGGTAGAGGCCCCGCTCGCAGAACCGTTTGAGGTCGCCGTTGTTGTGCGACACGAGGAACAACGTCCGCCCCGCGTCAAGCAGCTCGTCGATGCGCTTATAGCACTTCTCACGGAACGCCTTGTCACCGACTGCGAGGACCTCGTCGACCAGGAGGATCGGCCCGTCAAGCTGGGAGACGACGGAGAACGCGAGCCGCACCTGCATGCCGGAGGAGTAATGGCGGTACGGCGAGTCCAGAAACTTGCGGATTTCCGCGAAGTCCACGATCTCGTCGAACTTCTCGTCGATGAGCTTCCGCGACATCCCGTGCAGGCCCGCGGCAAGATAAATGTTCTCCCGGCCGGTGAGGTCGGGCACGAAGCCGCCAGTGATCTCGATAAGCGGCGACACCTCGGCGCGGACGGTCGCCGTGCCCTCGTCCGGAATGAGGACCCCAGTAACCACCTTGAGCAGCGTCGACTTCCCCTGACCGTTACGGCCGATGACGCCGATCGCCTCCCCAGGCGCGACGTCAAAGGAGACGTTCCGCAGGGCCCAGAACGAGTCGTGGCTCGTGCCACGGTCGCCGCGCAGGATCATCTGGCGCAGTCCCGCGCTACGGCGGCCGCGGTTGAACTGCACGCCGACGTCCTTGACCGAGATGATCGGGTCCGGCTGACCCGCAGGCTTGACCATCAGAGCTCCTTGAGCACGGAGCGCTCGCTCCGCGCAAAGACGACCCACCCGACGACGAGCGTGAGGACCGACACGGCCCCCGCCATGGCGATCGCGTCCCAGTGCACGATCCCCGGGAAGAATCCAGCGCGAAAAGCCGCGATGATGCCGGTCATCGGGTTGAGCAGGTAGAGCGTCTGCAACACTTCCGGGATCGCCGCGTTGTAGACGTCTTGAAGCCCGTACAACACCGGAGACGCGTAGAAGAGGACCCGCATGGCGACACGGATGAGCGGGTCGATATCGCGCAGCAGAACCTCGAGCGGGGCGAGCAGGAGCCCGAGACCGGCGAGCAGGACGAGCTGCATGACAATCCCCAGCGGGAAGAGCCAGAGGTAGCTGTTCACGTGGGGGTGGTAGATGAGGAGGAAGACCGCGAGCACAGGAAGGGAGAATCCGAACTCCACCGTCTTGGAGAGCACAACCCTCATGACCCAGACCTCCCGCGGGAGACGGGTCGACCGGACGAGCCTGGAGTCCTGCCGCAGGGAGCGGGCGCTGTCGCCGACGCAGTTCTGGAACCACGTCCAGGGCAGCAGGGCAGCGAGCAGGAAGATGATGTACGGCTCCTCGCCCATCGGGCGCGGGAAGATCTTGGTGAAGACGAACCAGTACACCGCCGCCATGAGCAGCGGGTCGAGGATCGACCAGAAGTAACCGAGCAGCGAGTCCGCGTACCGCACCTTGAGGTCGCGCCGGACGAGCAGGCCGAGCACCGAACGCGCTCTCCACAGCGTCATCGGCCTGTTGCTCGCCGCGACGACGCCTGAACCACTCACTTCAGCCTCCACGTGCTCGATGCCTCGCACGCGAGACCGTGGCACACCTTATCCCTGCCGGACGACCCGGCCACGCAGTCAGTCATCACCGGCAACGATGCCAATCGTCTCGCGCCACGCCCTCGGGGAGACGAGCTCGTCCGCCCTTCCGCGGTACGCCTCCTGGAGCGCCGGCCACCGACGCCTGAGCTCGCGGTGCAGGCGCATCGACTCCCACCCCAAGGAGACGAACGCCCTGCGGTCGCGCCGGTACCAGGTTCCGGTCCGGTTCTCGCCCGCGAGGACCAGGACGCTGTCGTGCCGAGGCAGCTCCCACCACACGGCCTGCCGTCGCTCGAGCTGGGCGTCGGGCCGCCGGCGCTGCTCGGCACTCACGGGGACGACGAGCTGGCGCGCGATCGCGCGGAGCGTGAAGAGCGCGAGCGCAACACCACGTGGGCCGCGGTCCCGCCCCGAGGGCGGGACGTCCCCGTGAGCGGCCGGCGGCGCGGGATCCTCCGCCGTGTATGTGCGGGCCTCGCCGAAGCCCTTGGACATCGCCCGCAGTTCGCCCAGACGGGTCCCCATCGACGCGTGCAGCTGGTCCGGGCCCTGGAGCACGTCACGGATCGCGGTGTTGCGCAGGGTCGCGGCGTAGTACTGCATCGACAGCAGGTGCTTGAGGTTGAGACGGCTGCTGTCGGCGAGGAGCGCGCCGCCGTTGTCGCGGACCGAGTGGAGCAGTCCGGAGACGATCCGGTTGCGCGCGTGGAAGTACGCCTGCCAGTCGATCGCGTCGTCCTTGTCCTGCCACGTGATGTGCCAGAGCGCGACGCCAGGCAGCGAGACGGTCGGGACGCCCGCCGACTTCGCCCGGAGCCCGTACTCGGCATCGTCCCACTTGATGAAGTACGGCATCGAGAGCCCGATCTCGCGCACCACCGCGGTGGGGACGAGGCACATCCACCAGCCGTTGTAGTCGGCCGACGGGCGACGGTGCAGCCAGCGCGTCGCGCGCAGCGACTCCTCCGAGAAGTCCACGAGCCGGTGGTCGGGGTCGGCGGGTCCCCACATGAAGTTCGACTGCTGCACGATCTCGCTCACGGCATGCAGGTTTGTCGGGCGGTACATGTCGAACATGTGCCCACCGACGATCGTCGGCCGCGAGCACGCGTCGGCGAAGCGCACAGCCCGGAAGATGCTCTCGGGCTCGATCGCGACGTCGTCGTCGAGAAGCATCACGTGGGTCGAGCCCGCGGCCATCGCCTCGATCATCCCGCGCGAGAAGCCGCCCGAACCACCCAGGTTGGGCTGGTCCACGATGTGCAGCCGGCCCTGGAGCCCGTCCTGCGCGTCCGCGAAGCCCGACTCGGCCGCGACCTTCTGCGTCCCCTGGTCGACCACGACCACGCGGTCGAGGACCGCCAGCACGTCGTCGTCCGCACCAAGTGCGCCGAGGGTGCGCACGCAGTAGTCCGGCTTGTTGAACGTGGTGATCGCCACCGTCACGGTGCCCTCTGCGGGCACGGCGTCGACCTCCCAGCGCCCGGAGATGAGCTCCACGTCGGACGACGCCGTGAGCTCGAACCAGCACCACCCGCCGTCGGCGGCACCCGCGGTTGGGACGGAGAGACGGACGGTCTCCTCGCCCTCGAAGCGCACGGCGTCCAGCCGGGCAGCCTGTCCTCGGGCGTCGGTCCGGACGACGCGCACCTGACCGCGCCCCGACAGCTCAAGAACCAGCGTGACCGCGCCGGCCGACGTGTTGGCCGCCCAGTGCATCAGGGGGAACGCGTTGAAGTACGACGCGAACGACACTTCGCTGCCCGCGATCAGGCGTGCGGATCGCCGTGAGACCAGGTCGATCGACGACGTGGCGTCACGCGGACTCTCGACATAAAGCGGGAGCTTGTCCAGGTCGGTGGGAAAGACGACGTTCTGGACAGTAGTCACGGCACGCCTCGATCGTCGTAGGGGATGGGAGTCCGGGCACTGCGACGACGCTGCGTCGCCACCGCACCCGCTGGCACAGGGTACTCGCCCCGCACCTCGGACACGCGTCCCGACGGCCGAGTTCACAGAACGTACGGCTCGTGTTCACAGGAGCGACCGGCATGCCGGTTCACGTACACTCCGGGGGTACCGCGCGCGTCGCTCGCGACGATCCCACCTCCATCCGATTGGTTCCCGATGCACCGCCACACCGCGACCCGCCCGGATCACCTGGACGTCAGCGCCGCGGAGATCCGCCTCCCTGCACCTGTCCCGACGGACGTCTCGTCGGTCGACGTGCTCCTCGACGGGTACCGAGTCTGGTCGATCGACCTCGTCTCCAACCCGTCCGCTCGAGAGAGGCTGGAGCACGCCTGGCCGGCGCCGCTGCGCCCGTTCCTGGACGGCAGGACCGAGATCTCGTTGTGCGACTCGGCCACCGGGAGGGTGCTTTGGACGCGCGACGTCCAGATCGGCACCGGGGACGGACCGATCCGGGTCGTCGACGCGACGGGTCGCCACGTCGCCATGAACAAGTGGGGGCGGCTCGGAAAGACCTTCGACGGCGATGCCACCGGCCTGAAGGAGCGGCTCCTCGACCGGCTCGACACGCTCGTGGCGCTCCTGCGCGAGCTCGACAAGCTCCCGTTCGTCGTCGGCGGCACGCTCCTCGGCGCCGTCCGGTCCGGGAAGATCCTCCCGCACGACGACGACGCGGACCTCGCCTACCTCTCCATGCACGAGAACCCTGCCGACGTCGCGATCGAGCAGTCGGTCGTCGCGCGAGAGCTCGAGGCCCGCGGCTACGAGCTCGTTCGGCACAGCAACGCGCACCTGCAGGTCACGTTCCGGCGCGACGACGGCCTCGTCGACGGGTACATCGACGTCTTCACGGCGTTCTTCACGCCCGACGGGCAGATCAACCAGCCGTTCCACGTCCGCGGGCCCATGGAGCAGGCGTCGATGCTGCCGTTCTCGACCGTGACCCTCGAGGGTCACGACTACCCCGCTCCCGCGGTGCCCCAGGACTGGCTCGTCGTCAATTACGACGAGAACTGGCGGACCCCGCTGCCCGGGTACAAGCTCCGCACCCCGCGCGCGACGGCGCGGCGCTTCCGGAACTGGTTCGGGTCGTACAACTTCCAGCGCGACTTCTGGGAGGAGCACTACCTCTACAACCCACACGCCGGCGAGGACGCCGACCTCCGGGGCGCGGACTCCCTGTTGGACAGGACGGCGGAGGGGGACACGGTACTCGACCTCGGGTGCGGACTCGGTGCTGCGGCGCGGCACCTCGCGGCCCACGGTCGACGTGTCGTCGCCGTCGACTACTCGGAGATGGCGCTCCGCCTCGCGCAGTCCGCGTCCGACGAGGCGGCCGCCGGCCTCGTGTCGTGGCGCCGGGCCAACCTCATCGACTCACGGGACACCGCTGGCCTCATCGCCCTGATCGCGGAGCGACCCAGGGTGCACGCGCTGGCGACGCATCTGGTCGAGCGGCTGGGGCACCACGGCAGGTCGACCGCCTGGCGCCTTCTTCGCCAGGTGGTGCGTGCAGGCGGCGAGGTCACCCTCGTGGTCGACACCGCGCCCGACCCCGCGGTGACGTTCCGCGACCCGACGACGTGGCACCTCGTGCTCGACGAGATCTCCGAGGAGCTTGCGCCGCTCGGACTGGGCCTCACCGGCACCACCCCGCTCGACGGCGGCGAGCGCGACCGCCTTCGCGGCACAGTGATCACCCACCTCACGACGAACAAGGCAAGGACGGCATGAAGCAGCACATCCTCCGGCTCGGCGAGCGCATCGCGCCCGCGACGATGAAGCGCGTCCGGAGCACGAGCAAGGCTCAGCTCGCCCGCGAGATCAATGCGCTGCGCGACGACGTGCGCGAACTCCGCGCCGAGATCGACGAGTGCCGGCGCGACAACATCCGGATCGCGGAGCTCACCGAGATCGTGGAGACTCGTCTCGCCGGTGGTCCGCCCTCCGCCTGACCGACCTCCAGTCCATCGTTTCTCCCGACGAACAGCGAGCAGACCCTGTGACCCAGACCCCGTACGTGGCGGCCGTCGTCGTGACCTACAACCGCCTCGACAAGCTCAAGAAGGGCATCGCGTCGATCCGTGCCTCGAGCGTCCGCCCGAGGACGATCGTGCTCGTCGACAACGCATCGACGGACGGGACGGGCGACTACCTGCGCTCGATCGCCGGCGACGAGGACGTGCACGTCCTGTCGCTGCCGGAGAACGTCGGGGGCGCGGGAGGATTCGCCGCCGGCTTGCGCCGGGCGTACGACCTCGGCGCCGACTTCTTCTGGATCATGGACGACGACTGCTACCCGGAGCCGGACGCGCTCGGGCGGCTCCTCGACGAGCACCGCGCGGTCGAGGAGCACGTCCACGACCGCGTCCCCTTCGCGTGCTCCGTCGTGAAGTTCGTCGACGGCCAGCTCTGCGAGATGAACGAGGCCGTCACCACGTGGGACTGGCCCCGCTACCTCGTCCAGGGGCTGAGCTCGGTCAAGGTCCGCGAGTGCACGTTCGTGTCCGTGCTGCTGCCGCGCTGGACCGTCGAGGAGCACGGCCTGCCCCTCGCCGAGTACTTCATCTGGTACGACGACAAGGAGTTCACCAAGCGTCTCTCGAGCCGCACGCGCCCTGGAATCCAGGTGCTGGACAGCTACGTCGTGCACGACATGGGCGACAACAAGGGCGTGAACTACGGCCAGATCACGGCGCAGAACGTCTGGAAGTTCAAGTACGGCGCCCGCAACCAGTCGTCGTACCGCTGGCACTACGAGGGCAAGCTTTCGTGGATCACGTACGTGAAGACCGTGATGGGCAAGATGCGTCGCGGCGGGGTCCCGCGCAATCTCCAGGTGCAGATGGTCCGCCAGCTTCTCGCCGGCATCCGGTTCAACCCGCAGCCGCAGTTCCCGCAGCGCTCGGCGAAGGCGCCGAGCGCAGGCTGACCGCGGCCGGCGGAACGAGGGCGGGCCGGTCTCCTCCCGGGGAGACCGGCCCGTTGGTGTCGTGCGGGTGGTTCAGAGGAACTCGTTCGCCCGATCGAGGTCCTCGGCGAAGTCCACCTCGACGGCGTACAGGTCGGAGACGTCGACCGGCACGACCTGGAGCCCGTCCTTCTCGATCGCAACCTCGACGCCGCGCTCGAAGTAGTCCTGGTCGCCCACCTCGGCGAGCCGTGCCACGAGCGCCGCCTTGTCCGCCGGCGCGACGAAGTTGATGCCGACGGCCTCGCCGAGCGCTCCCTGGACCGTCTTCGAGAGCTCGTCGATCCGGCCGTCGGCGTCGACCGTGTACTTGACCTCCTCGTCGCCCACCGCCGCGGTGTTGACACTGACGAACGACTGCCCGGACTCGATGTACGGCTTGAGCCGCTCGAGGACGCGGGGGTCGAACACGACGTCGCCGTTCATCCAGAGCACGCCGCGGTCCCCCGTCGCGCGCAGCGCCTTGAGGAGACTTTTGGACGTGTTCGTCTGGTCGTAGAGCTCGTTGTATGCGAACGTCACGTCCGGCGCGGCCTCGAGGATCTGCTCGAGCTTGAACCCGACGACGACGAGCACCTGGACGTCACGGCCGAACGCGCCGCGGACGTTGCCCAGCTGCTGCGCGAGGATCGTGCGCCCGTCCTTGAGCTCGGTCAGCGGCTTCGGGAACGGCCGCCCGAGGCGGGTTCCCATCCCAGCGGCCAGGATGACGACCTGGGGCGCGTTGCTCACGGTGTGTGTCCTTTCGTCTCTCGCTCCGGCTCGCCGACGAGCGGAGCACCGGGCCGACTCTACCGATTGTGGCCACCGTGGTTTGACTGCTCACAGCTCGCGCGCGTCGTCCTCCAGCAGGACCGGGATCCCGTCGCGCACCGGGTATGCGAGCGGGCGGTCGGGATCCGTGGAGTGCAGCTCCGGCTCGCCGGACGGCCCGGTGCCCTCGACGAGCCGCGCGCCCGTCACGGGGCAGCGCAGCGCCTCGCGCACCCAGGGGTCGATCTGCAGGCTCATGCTCGCTCCTCGTCGTCGTCGTGCGTGCGCACGAGCGACAGGACGTCGTCGCGCACCTTCTCCATGATGTCCTCGTCGGCCGCCTCGACGTTGAGCCGCAGCAGCGGCTCGGTGTTCGAGGCGCGGAGGTTGAACCACCACTGCGGGTGGGAGTCCCAGTGCGAGACGGTCAGCCCGTCGAGCTCGTCGACCTCGACCGGGCCCCCGCCCTGCTGCGTCACGTAGGCCTCGACGACGCGCGCCCGGGCCGCGCGCACGTCGGCAACGGTCGAGTTGATCTCGCCCGAGGCGACGTACGGCTCGTACATCTCCCCCAGCGCCGACAGCGAGTGCGGCTGCGACCCGAGCGCGGCGAGCACGTGCATCGCCGCGAGCATCCCGGTGTCCGCGAAGAAGAAGTCGCGGAAGTAGTAGTGCGCGCTGTGCTCGCCGCCGAACACGGCGTCGTTGTCCGCCATCTCCGCCTTGATGAACGAGTGGCCGACGCGCGTGCGCACGGTCCGCGCGCCCGCGGCGCCGAGGAAGTCGGGCACGGCGCGCGAGGTGATGAGGTTGTGGATCACGGTCGGCGTGCGCCCGGCCTCGACCTCCTTGGCGACCTCGCGCAGGCCGACGAGCGCCGTGATGGCCGACGGCGACACCGGGTCACCCTGCTCGTCGACGACGAAGCAGCGGTCGGCGTCACCGTCGAACGCGAGCCCGAGGTCGGCGCCGTGCTCCACGACGGCGGCCTGGAGGTCGCGCAGGTTCTCCGGGTCGAGCGGGTTCGCCTCGTGGTTCGGGAACGTGCCGTCGAGCTCGAAGTACAGCGGCACGACGTCGAGCGGCAGCGCGGGCAGCCCGGCACCCGTGCCGAGCACCGCTGGGACGGTGTAGCCGCCCATCCCGTTGCCCGCGTCCACGACGACCTTGAGCGGCCGGATCCCCGACAGGTCGACCAGCGAGCGCAGGAACGCCGCATAGTCCGCGAGCGTGTCGCGGTCCGTGACCGATCCCGGGTCGTCCGCGGGGTCCGGGAGGCCCTCGTCGAGGTAGCCCTCCGCGAGTCGGCGCACCTCCGCGAGCCCCGAGTCCTGCCCCACGGGACGAGCCCCCGCGCGGCACAGCTTGATCCCGTTGTAGACGGCCGGGTTGTGGCTCGCCGTGAACATGGCACCGGGCACGCCCAGCGCGCCGGACGCGTGGTAGAGCCCGTCCGTGGAGCACAGCCCGATCCGCACGACCTCGACCCCGGCCTCCGCGAGACCCGCGGCGAACGCGTCGACGAGCTCGGGCCCGGAGTCGCGCATGTCGTGCCCGACGACGACGCTCGCCCGGGCCGGCGCGTCGCCGTCCGCGACGGGAACCTCGGGCAGGACCACCGCCCGACCGAACGCGGCACCGATGGCCTTCGCCACCCGGGGGTTGAGCTGGTCCGGGACGGTGCCGCGGACGTCGTACGCCTTGATGAGGTGGGAGAGGTCGGTCGTCACGCCGCCCACCCTACCGAGGCGGGGCACGGGGTGCGTCGGGTCAGTCGCCCTCGGCGCGCAGCACGCGCAGGTGACCACGTCGTCCGACCTCGGTGACGTCCGGCGGCTCGGGCTCCGTCCGCACCTTGCCGGCCTCGCGCACCGCGTCCGCGAGCGCTGACAGGTCGTCGTCGCTCGGGCCGGTCTCGACGAACTGCGGCGACAGACGCACGACCTCCCAGCCGCGCGGCGCGGTGAGGCGTTCCGCGTGCTCGGCGCACAGGTCGTAGCTGTGCGGCTCGGCGAGGTGCGCGAGCGGGCCCAGGACCGCCGTGGAGTCGGCGTAGACGTAGGTGAGGGTCGCGACGGCGGCACGGACGCACGCCGTGCGCGAGCACTGCCTGACGGATCTCACGCGCTGACCTTACGCCCTCCGGGCGTGTCGCGGAGACGCCACACGCCGTCCGAGGTGCCTGCGCCGCCGGTGGTGGGCACGCTGCGCCGGTTCGCCGCGGGCTAGAGTCGTCGTGTGCGTGGCAACACTCCCTCCCCCGGCTCGCGGCCCGAGCCCGCCGGCAAGGGGCGCCGAGCCCGCGACCGCTGGTCGCGGCGCGGCGCCGCCACCCCTCCTCCGGTCTCCTTCGACGACCTCGTCATCCCGCCCCGTGCGCCCGGCCCGGGCGGCCAGGGACCCGTGCCGCGACGCCGGGACCGCCGTGGTCGCGGCATCCGCGGGCCGCTCCTGCCGCCCACCGCCCCCGCGAGCCGCACGCGGGCGGAGAAGTTCGACGACGTCGTCGTGGACGTCGTCGAACGGGTCGAGCGCTCGTGGGCCAAGCAGCTGCGCGGGACGGAGTTCGCGGTCGAGGACGTCCCGCCGTCGGACCCGGCACCCTGGGAGGACGGTGGCGTGCCGCTCGGCCGGTGCTTCCCCGCGGAGTCCGGGCAGCCCGCACGCATCGTCGTCTACCGGCGTCCGATCGAGGCTCGTGCCTTCGACGCCGAGGATCTCGAGGACCTCGTCCGGGACGTGCTCGTCGAGCAGGTCGCGCACCTGCTGGCTCGCACCCCCGAGGAGATCGACCCCCGGTACACGGGCGACCGCTGAGGGCGGCGCCCGTCAGGCCCCGAGGCCGGCGGTGTTCGACGCGCGGACGGCGACCTCGCCGGGCGCGGGCGCGTCGACGACGGGCGTCAGCACCGAGAGCAGGCTCGGTGTCTCGTCGCCCTCGTCGCCGCTCGGCGGACCCGCGCTCGCCGTGACCGACCAGACGGGGTCCAGGTCACCCCGCGTACCGACGACGTCGACCGTCAGGGCCGCGACCACCGCCTCCGAGCCCTCGGGCCGCAGCGTGGACGGGTCGAGCGTCTGCGCCGTGCCGGCCGCGAGCTGCACGGTCGTGGTCCCGGCCTCGGCGCCGTCCTCGTCGTAGGCGCGGACGCGGAGCTCGAGGCGTCCGGTCACGTCGTCGCCCTCCGCCCCGCCCGCCGTCGGGACCGCCGCCAGCGTCAGCGCCGACGCCGTCCCGGGCACGAGCGCAACCTGACCCGCACGCGCGTCGGCCTCGTGGACGGGGGCGTCCTCGTCGGAAAGAGCGTCCGCGGACGCCGGCGTCAGCGCGCGCGCCGCGATCCACGCCCGGTCGTACTGACGTTCCTCGTGCAGCAGGTCGGGGTCTGCCTCGCCGCGCCGGTCGACCGACGCGCCGGCGACGACGGGGACGTCCGCGTGCACGGCCACGGCGTACGAGCCGGCCGGGAGCCCGCCGAGCGAGACGTCGGTGACCACCCCGGGCGTGAGGGCGACGTCCTCCACGCCACGCAGCGGCACGGGGCCGTCCGCACCGTAGACCGTGACGCGCGCGGTCCCGGCGGCGTCGCCCGGGGCGAGGAGGCGCAGCTGCGGGGCGTGCGGGTCGTCGACGGCCTCGCCGACGCTCGTGACACCCGCGAGCGCGAGGTCCTCGGCAGGCTCCGAACCGGGGACGACATAGTCGACCCCGAGCGGGACCAGACCGTCGAGCGTCGAGTGCTGGAGGTACGCGGAGACGAGCCCGCCGGACGCCGCGACGTGCACGACGAGGCGGCGCTGCTCGGGGGCGGCGGCCTCGACGAGCGTCACGACCTCCTCGCCCGGCCCGACGAGCTGCTGCCCGCCCCCGGAGAGCACCGCCGGGCCGCCCTGGCCCCAGACGTCCACCTGCACGACCGCCGGCGTGAGGCCCGGGTTCTGGAGCACGAGCTGGGTGCTGCTGCCGATCTGGGTGCTCCCGCCCACGAGCCACTGGCTGATGCCGGGCCGTGCGCAGCTCGCCGCGGCGAGGCCGCGCAGGTCGCCGGCGGTCGTCACGGACCCGACCGACGCCGCGACCCGCGGCGCCGCTCCCTCGCCCGGGCGCACGGTCAGGACGCTGCCCGCAGCAGGGTCCTCGACGGTGCTCACCGTCGCGTCCGCGTCCGGGGCGCGATCGAGTGCCCGGGCGTCGGCGCGCGCGGCCGTGCCGTCGAACGCGCCGAGCTCGGCCGACCCGTCGCCCGCCACGACCGCGCGCAGGCTGCTCTCCGTGCCCACCGGCGCGGGACCGAACTGCGCGTCGCCGACCGTCTCCGGGTCGGTGAGGCGCGCGGGGCCCGGGCAGACCGTGACCTCGGGGGCCGGCTCGACGGCGACCTGCTCGACCGGGTCGGCGGGGGCCGGCGCGGCGGGGACGAGCGTCGCACCCGTGCTCCCGAACGCGGCCACGGCGCCGACCGCGAGCATCCCAACCAGGCCGGCGCCGGTCGTCGTGACGCGTCGCACCACCCCGCGCCGCCGGCTGCGGGACGTCCCGGCGGTCGTCCCGTCCGGGACCGCCCGGCCCTCGCCCGTCTCGTTCTCCGTCGTCACCGCGCTACCTCGTCCCCGCCCGACGACGCCGCACCGGCAGCGCGAGCAGCACGTACACGAGCAGGGTGATCCCTGCCGCCGTCATCCAGCCCGACCGGTGGTCGGCCGCGTGGAACACCTCGAGCCGCCCGCCCGCGCCACCCAGGGCGAACGCCTGGAGCCCCCCGGTGGTCGCCGGGTCGACGGCCTCGAGGGGCCGGCCGTCGAGCGTCGCCCGCCACCCCGACGAGGCGTCCTCCGCGAGCACGACCACGCGGTCCTCGGACCCCGCCGGCACGGCCGTGTCGACCGGTCGGAGCGCCTGACGGTCGGCGTCGAGCGGCTGCGCCCCCGCGGCCGACTCGACCCGCGCGTAGGCGGGGTCGAGGCCGTCAGGCGCCACGCGCCACACCAGCCCCGACTGCCCCTCCGTCATGCGCTCGAGACCGGGCACCGTGTCGAGCCGCGCGACGAGCTCCGCGCGCGCCTGGTCCTGCTCCGCCGACGCCGGCAGGAGCACGGCGCCCACGCCGAGGCGCCCGAGGCCGTCGCTCACGTCGGCGGACGTGCCGGAGACCAGGTCGGCGACGACCCGGGGCAGCTCGCCCTCGGTCGCGCCGGGGTCCGCGGCCTGCCACGCCTCCACGACGACCGAGGAGTCGACAGCCTGCGGACCGTCCGAGCGCAGGGCCGCGTACTCGACCACCCCACCGGGACCGAGCTCGAGGCTGAGCACCCGGGCCTGGCGCGGGGAGGACTGCATCTGGCGGCCGACCGGCGGGACGACGGGCTGGGTCGTCGCGCGGACGTCGCCGACCCGGGCGTCGTCCCGGTCGAGCACGCCCGCCGTCCACGACGCCGCGGTGCCCAGCGGAAGCAGCGTCACGACGAGACCGAGGGCGACGACGGCACCCGACCGCCAGGGCGGGGCGTCGCCGTCGGGCAGCCGCGGCGCCCCGGCGAGCGCGGCACCGAGGAGCGCGAGCAGCGCGAGCGAGGTGCCCGCACCGGGCCAGCCCGTCACCGGGGCGTCCGGCGTCGTCCCGGCGGCGACGACGGTCGAGCCGGCGAGGATGGCGGTCGCAAGGCCGAGCGCGGCGACGAACCACGCGCCGACGGCGAGGCGACGACCGCGGAGCACGGCCACGACGGCGAGCGCCACGACCACCGCCCCGGCCGCGAACGGCGCCCACCGCGCGAGCAGGTCGACAGCGCCCGAGCCGTCGAGCCCGAACCAGGCGCCCGGCGTCACGGGCAGGCCGAGGAGCAGCTGCCACGGCGGCGCGGCCGTGGCCGCGACGGGCGCACCGGGGTCGGCGAGCAGAAGACGCCACCCGCCGTCGCCCGCGGTCCTCGCCACGTGCACGAGGAACGGTGCGAACAGCACGAGTGCGGGGACCGGCACGAGGGCCAGGTAGCGGCGGTGGGCCGGCACCCCGACCGCGACCACCACGAGCACGAGCACGCCGACCGGGAGGAGCACGGGCGAGCCCGCGACGACGACGGCGAAGAGCAGGCCCGCGGTCGCGGCCGCGGCGAGCGACCCCGGCTCGCGCCGCGGGACCGGACGCGCGGCATCGGGCGTTGCCGGGGCGACGGCGTCGACGCGCTGCAGCCCGAGCGCCCGGACGATCGCGAGCGCGAGCCACGGCAGGGTGGCGTGCACGAGCACGGCGCCCACCCGCCCGGCGCCGACGGCGGCGAGCAGCGCCGGCGCGGCCACCCACACGAGGGTGGCCCACGCACGCGCCGGGACCGAGCGGACGAGGGTCCCCGCAGCGAACCAGGCGCCCAGCCCCGCCACGACGAAGCACGCCGGCACCAGGAGGTTCACCGCGGTCTGCGTCGCCCCGCCCGCGAGCAGGGAGGCGGGGACCAGCGCCGTCACATAGGGATCGGCCGGCGCCGGGGCTCCGAGCCCGGTCGTGACCCACCCGGTCGTGGCGGCGCGCCAGACGTCGCCGAGCGTGCCCGTCGCGGGGAGCAGCGACCCGCCGACGAGGCGCCCGCCGGCGAGCAGCGCCCCCGCGAGCGGGCCGAACACGAGGGCCGTGAACGCCCCCAGGGCCACGACCGTCGCGACGAGCCCCGTCCGCCGCCGTAGGGCGAGGGCGCGCAGCTCGCGCCGCTCGATGTCCGTCGGGGCCCATGCGGTCCGCCGTTGCTCCGCGCGGGCCAGACGGCGGTCGCGACGCTCCGCGAGGACCTCGCGCCACGTGCCGCGGAGCGGACGCAGCGCACGACGCGGGAGCCTGCGGGTGCGTCGCGCGGCGCGCCGCGCGCGCCACACGGGCCCGACCCGGACGAGCGCCCACAACGGAGCGAGCAGCTCGTCCCCGGCGTGGCCGGGCTGCTTGACGAGCAGCCGGTAGGCGGCGTGGAAGGGCGCGCCGAGGACCATCGCGAGCGCGACGAACGGCAACCACGGCGCAGCGACCCCGACGAGCCGCGCATGAAGCTGCGACCTGCGCCGTGCGGCCGACGAGGAGTCGGGGTCGGGCGCGGGGAGCGCGCTCGTCCCGCGTCGTCGTTCGCGCAGGCCGAGGAGGGACGCCTGCGCGTGCCGCACCACCGCGGACGGCACGACGATCACGCGGTGCCCGGCGAGCCGCGCCCGGCGGCACAGGTCGAGACCGTCGCCGAACGGCCCGTACTCGGGGTCGGTCCCGCCGAGCTCCTGCCACACCGTGCGGCGCACGAGCGCGCCGGCGAGCCCGACGGCGAGCACGTCGTCGCGCGCGTCGTGCTGGCCCTGGTCGATCTCGTCGTCGTCGATCCCCGTCATCCGCCGCCCCAGGGGCGTCGTCGTGACGCCGACCTCGACGAGGCGGCTCGCCGTGCCCGGCTCGAACGGCGCGGCGGGATCGGTTCCTCTGCCCACCGTCCAGCGCTCCTGCTTGGGTCCCGCCACCGCGACCGCGGTCGAGTGCTCGACCGCGCGCAGGAGCTCGGCGAGCGCGTCGGGCGCGGGGGCCGAGTCGTCGTGGAGCAACCAGAGCCACGTGCCCGGCTCGACGTGCGCGAGCGCGGTATCGACAGCGTCCCCGAACGAGCGGGCCCGCGGGGCCGCGACGAACCGCGCGTCCCCCAGCTGGAGGCCCTCGTGCTCACGCGTCGCGTCGCCGGTCGCGGCGTCGACGACGACGACCGCGTGCGGGCTCGTCGTCTGTGCGCGCAGCGCGGCCAAGGTGTGCGCGAGGAACGGCGTGCTCCCGCGTGTCACGACCACGGCCGTGACGGTCGTGACGACGGGCAGCGCCCCGGTGATGGCGGCGACGATCTCGGGTGCCGCGACGACGCCCGGCACCGCAGCGGCACGCGCGGCCGCCCCCGGCGTGAGGTCGCCGGGGCGGGCGCTGCGTGCGGACGTGGTGAGGTCGGAGGAAGTCATGTCCCGTCGATCATGCGACGGACACGGCTCCGGGCGCGGCATTTGCGCGCCCCGGTGTGGCGGGGTGTCGTGACCCCGTCAGGGTGCGGCCCGGCGTCCCGTACGAGGACCCGCCCGAGGTGTCCTCGTCCTCAGACGACGCGGCGCTTGAGCTTGCGGCGCTCGCGCTCCGAGAGACCGCCCCAGATGCCGAACCGCTCGTCGTTCTCGAGCGCGTACTCCAGGCACTCCGCGCGGACCTCGCAGCCCGTGCAGACCTTCTTGGCCTCGCGCGTGGACCCGCCCTTCTCCGGGAAGAAGGCCTCCGGGTCCGTCTGGGCGCAGAGCGCGCGCTCCTGCCACCCCATGAGCGAGTCGTCGACCGGCTCGCCGAAGAGCGGCAGCACCGGTGCCACGCGCTCCACCTCTCGTTCAGCGTCGGAGGGGAAAGCCCCTCCCGTCCCGTCCAGCATGTTCCACATCGTGCGCCCCTTCATGCCGTTCGCCGGGCCTCGTGGCGAGAACCCCGCCGGAAACTGCATTGAGGAAATTACACGCGTGTCGTCCGCGGGCGTCAAGCCGAAATGTGATAGCGACGAGGAGGCGAGGGGTGAAATTCCGACATGTCGGGACGCGATATCAGCACTCTAGGGTGGAGTCCATGGTGACCGCTCCCCATCCCCTCGGACCTCGCAGCGACCGCCCCGCGCACGTCGCTGACCTGCTGCATCTCCTGACCCGGGACCCGGGCCGGCCGCGTCTGACGTGGTACGGCGACGACGGTGAGCGCGTCGAGCTCTCCGGCGCCGTGCTCGAGAACTGGGTCAACAAGACGACCAACCTTCTCGTCGAAGAATTCGACGCCGGCCCCGGTACACGAGTCGTCCTCGACCTTCCCGTGCATTGGCGCACGGTCGTCTGGGCGTTCGCTGTATGGCGCGTCGGAGCGACGGTCGTGCTCGTGGCCGCCGAGGACGACGCTACGACGGGTGGCGGCGCCACGCGACCGGACGTCGTCGTGACGACGCGCCCCGAGCGCTGGACCGGGATGCGTGCCGAGCTCGTCGCCGTCACGCTGCCGGCGCTCGCCCGCCGGTTCGACGGCGACCTGCCTGCCGGTGCGGTCGATGCCGCGTCGGCCGTCATGACGTACGGGGATCAAATCGGGTTGGCGCCCGGCATCAACCCTGACGCGGCAGCGCTCGACGACGGCACTTCCACGACGACCCACGCGGCAGTGTTCTCCGCCCTCATCACCCCTCGGGGTTCGCGCGAGACGGTTGACGGGCGCCGCGGCATCTCGGAAGTCCTCGCTGGGCTGGTCGCGCTCTGGAGCGCGGACGGCTCCGCCATCGTCCTCGCGCCCGACGTCGCGGCCGGGCTTGATGCCGACCCGGACCGCCACGCACGGCTCCTGCAGAGCGAACGGGCCTCCTGAGGTCGGCGCCCGGCGGCCACGGTGACGGAGCGCCGTCAGCCGGTGTATTCGAAGTGCCAGTACTCCGGGTTGGAACCGTCCTGCCACGCCCACCGCGGCGCCTGCCACCCGAACGCGGGCGCGTTCAACTTGAGCCACTCGTACGAAGGCGATCCGAAGCCGTGCTGCGACCCTTCCGCGGTGTCGAGGGCGAGGCCCCACCCGTGGTTCGACGTCCCCGGGACGGCGGCGACCGAGCCGAGCGTCATGCGGAGGTACACCTGCGTCGCGTAGGTCCGGTAGCCGTAGCCGATCGACATCGACCTCCCGAAGCGGCCCCAGTACGCGCTGTTGAGTCGTTCGAGGGCGCGCTGGGCGTCGCACCGCAGGAGGACCGAGCGATTCCACGACACCGGACACAGCGTCGACGTGTCGAGCCGTCCGTTGCGTCCTGTGTAGGGGGCCGGCGCGCCAGCCGACTGCCACTCGGCGTGCGTGAGGTACTTCTGCACCGTCGGTCCTGAGTACAAGATCGCCGGGCCGGAGAAGTCCTTCTCGAAGATGTCCCCGGGGAAGCGCGCGGCGACACGAGGCGTCGGCGAGCCTTCAGCGAGCCACTCGGCAAGGCTGATCGGCCGCCCCTGTCCGTAGCGCAGATCGGACATGCGTGCGATCGAGTCGTGCCACGTGAGCTTGACGAACCCCTGGTTGGCGCGGACCGAGGGAGCGCGATACCCGGTCGCCGCCCACTCCTGCTCGGCAAGCTTGTGCAGGCTCCCGTCGGGCCCCCGCAGGAAGAGCTCCGGCGCGGAAGCCCACCGATAGATCGAGCTCCCGTCGATCCATCCCGCCGCTCGCGGTGCGACGAAACCCGTTGCCGACCATGCCTCCCAGGTCAACCTGTCCCAGTCCCAGTCCGCTGACGACCAGTACGTCACCGCGTAGAGGGTCGGTGACCACGGATACCGGACCACCTCGGTCCGTGTCGGTTCGGGAACCGGCGATCCTGCGGCGACCCACTGCGCGTAGGTGAGCTGACGACGTGCAGCACCGTCGACCTCATAGATCGCGGGATCGTGCGGCTTCTTCATGTATTGCACTGTCGCCGTCGCGAGCACGCCATCGCGATCGACAGTCCCGCCTCCACCCGCGTCGAGAACCCCTGACCGGTCCGCCTGACGGGGGAGACGGTCGAGGCGCACGTCGGCGTGAGCCACCGCCCCGACGACGAGCAGCACACCGACGAGCACGCTCACGAGGACGAACACACGGCTGGCGAGAGTCTTGGCCTGCACGTCGCACCCCCTCCCGCGTCCCGAAACCCCCCCCGTGTACTCTCGACGGAACCGGCGCAGCTTGGAGGGAACGTGTCTGAAGAGTCTGCCTTCGACGGCGCACCCCAGCACCTCGACACGACATCCGAGGACTACACCGACCGCCTCCGCGCGCTCCAGGGGAGCACATGGAAGCGCTTGCTGCACGTCCAGGCTCCGTACCGATGGAACCTGCGGCGACACCTGGGTGGCCGGTCGACGATCGACCTCGGCTGCGGGATCGGTCGCAACCTGTCCACGCTCGTCACAGGAAGCGTCGGTGTCGACCACAACCCCACGTCCGTGGCGTTCTGCCGCGCCATGGGGCACCGCGCGTATCTGCCCGACGAGTTCTTCCAGCTTCCTGACAGCGACCGTCCCCGGGACGGGCTACTGGTGGCCCACGTGCTCGAGCACCTGGAGCCGCGGAGCCAGGAGAGCTTCCTTCGCCCCTACGTCGAGACGCTCCTGCCGGGAGCGGTCGTCATGGCGGTCTGCCCACAGGAGCGGGGGTTCAGGAGCGACTCGAGCCACACGGACTTCGTGGACGGTCCGCGTCTCGTGAGCATCTTCCGTTCGCTCGGTCTCGAGGTCGAGGGCTGGTCGTCGTTCCCGTTCCCGCGGAGCGCAGGAGAGCTCTTCGTCTACAACGAGTTTGTGGCGGTCGGCCGTGTCCGCTGACATCGCCGGCCTGGCTCGATGCTTCTTACTTGGTGCAGGTCCAGGACGAGGGAAGGAACGGCGTGAAGCTCACGGATGTCGGCCTCGGTGATCCGGCACCGGACCACTCGGCGTAGGTCAGCCGGAAGAAGCCCGCGGGGCCGTCGTACCAGATCTCGTCGTCATAGCCGAAGCCTCGCGGGGGGCCCTGAATGAACCTGCTCGCTCTGCTCGACGAGATCGTCTGAGGTGTCGGCGAGCCCTCTCGCACCCACTCTGCGTAGCCGAGCCGCGACCCGCACGCGTCAGAGTGACCGTTGGTCGTGGAGTGGTGCACGGGCCCGATGTTCTCCGGGACGTCCCAGAAGAGGATGGGACTCCACGAGTACCGGTAGACGCCGAGCTGGCGATCCGTCGGGTCCGGGAGAGGACGTCCCATCGAGACCCACTCGGAGTAGGCCAGTTTGTGGGTAGGGGCGTGCACGGCCGTCTCCGCGACGAAGATCTCGGTCAGCGACGACGGACGAGAGAACACGCGGCACATCGCTTTCGCGTCGGTACATGCTCGAAAGTCCTTGACGGGCCTGGGGCTCCCGACCGACCGCCATTCGTCGAACGTCAGGACGTGCGGGTCTGCGTGGGCATCGTGCCTGTCGTCGGAGTCCGGCCAGTAGGTCAGCGCATAGATGGTGTCGCTCCACGGCGGCGACGAGTAGCGAGGTTCCCAGACGGCGGGCGCCGGAGAGCCGAGAGCCCGCCAGGAACCCAGATCGAGATACTGGCGCGGGTTGCGGGTGCTCCCCCACGTCTCCGGAGAACCAGCGACGAGATAGAGGCTCGGACTGAAGCGGGACTTGACCACGAACGACGCCTCGGTCGAGACCGCGGGTGCCGCTCCCCACGGGGACGCTGCCGCGGCGAACGCGAACGCCGCCACCAACAGTGCGACGGCCCGGACCCGGAATCCGCTCCGGGCGGAGATCGACAGGCCACCTCCCTCGTCGCCGACCACGTCGACCGCTACCGCGGGACGGGTCGACGCGCTGAGTCCCCCGCTCACCGGGACGACGCCACGACGATCCCGCCGACCGGCGGGCCGAAGGGCTTCGGCGACGGAGGTGGTGAACCGGCCGCCTTCCACTGCTGATACGTGATCGGGAAGAAGCCGGCTGGCCCGTCGTAATAGACGTCACGGCTCCCCGCGAAGACGACGAAACGCTCCCTCACGGCGGACGGGACCACCTTGGGGGTCGGCGATCCGGACGCTCGCCACTCCTGGGGCGTCAACGAGCGTCCTGTGGCGTACACGTCCGAGTCGTAAGCGGAACGCGGCCCGATGGAGATCGGCGTCGCCGCGAAGACGCGGTCGTTCCACGCGAGCCGGTAGTAGCCCACGGTCTGGACGAGGGACACCTCGGGGGCGCCGATCCTCGTCCACTCGGAGTAGGTGAGCTTGTGCACCCCGCCCGACCCCTCGATGTCCACGAAGAGCTCGGACGATGTCGGGTAGCGCGTGACTGAGCACCACGTCCGCTCACAGAACGGGAAGGACCGGTCGGCGGGCGGACGTCCTGCCCCGACCCACTCCGCGTACGTCAGGGGGCGGACATCCGCCCAGGTCTCGCCCGGCCAGTTGGTGACCGCATAGATCGTGGACGACCACGGGAGACCCGCGTACTCGGGTTCGAGGACGTGAGCGGTCTGCCGCCCGCGGGCGACCCATTCCGCGTAGGTCAGCGCAGTCCGACCGCCCAGGGCTGCCCCCGACTCGTCTACCGAGATCTCATAGATCGTGGGGTCGAAGCGGGACTTGACGAGGAAGGTGTTCGGCTCGGCACTGGCGGGAGGCGCGAGTGAGAGCCCCAGCGCGGCAGCCGTCAACGCCGTCGCGACGATCTTCACGAGCCGCTTCATCGCTCTCCGTCCGGAAACCTGCCGTGCGAACACGCGGATCGTAGCGTATGCGGGCGCTGCCTCGGACAGGCGGACCTGGCATGAGAAGATCGCCACCATGCGCGGAATCATCCTCGCCGGCGGCTCCGGCACCCGACTGCACCCGATCACCCTCGGCGTGAGCAAGCAGCTCGTGCCCGTGTACGACAAGCCGATGATCTACTACCCGCTCTCGACCCTCATCCTCGCGGGGATCCAGGACATCCTCGTCATCACGACGCCGCACGACGCCGAGCAGTTCCGCCGGCTCCTCGGCGACGGCTCACAGTTCGGCGTCTCGATCACGTACACCGTTCAGGCAGAACCGAACGGGCTCGCGCAGGCCTTCGTGCTCGGCGCGGAGTTCATCGGAGACGACTCCGCGGCGCTCGTGCTCGGGGACAACATCTTCTACGGCCCCGGCCTCGGGACCCAGCTCACCCGCTTCGACGGGATCGACGGAGGCGCCGTGTTCGCGTACCGGGTCTCTGACCCCACCGCGTACGGCGTGGTCGAGTTCGACCAGAACGGGACCGCGCTCTCCCTCGAGGAGAAGCCCCAGGAACCGAAGTCCAACTACGCGGTGCCGGGCCTGTACTTCTACGACAACGACGTCGTCGCGATCGCCCGCGACCTGAAGCCCTCCGCGCGAGGCGAGTACGAGATCACGGACGTGAACCGCGAGTACCTGCGGCAAGGCAGGCTCCAGGTCGAGGTCCTTCCTCGTGGCACCGCGTGGCTGGACACCGGGACCTTCGACTCGCTGCTCGAAGCCTCGGACTTCGTGCGGACCATCGAGAACCGGCAGGGGCTGAAGATCGGCTCGCCGGAAGAGGTCGCGTGGCGCCAGGGCTTCCTCACGGACGACGAGCTGCGCGCTCGGGCCGAGAAGCTGGTGAAGTCCGGCTACGGCACGTATCTTCTGGGGCTGCTCGACTCCTGAGACGTCCCCCGCGCGACGGGAGAGGCAACGGGTTAGCGTGACGACGGCGCCGACAGGTGCCCGAGTCTCCTAGGAGGTGCCCGGACGATGCTGACCCGAACCCGGCGCGCCGTCGCGCTGACGGCGTCCCTCACCATGCTCGCCACGACGCTCGTCGCCGGGCCGACCATCGCCCGTCCCACGGCCTCCACGGCGGTGCCGGCAGCCGTTCCCTCGACGGCGAATCCCGAACCGGTCGAACCGTCGGTGGAGGAGGTGCCGCTCGAGTCGGCCTCCGCCGACGGTGAGTCGCCGTCGGTCGCGCCATTCTCGGCTGACTCGCCCGACGCGAGGGCGGCGGACGCGCTCGACGGCCTCCATGCCTCGTCCGACGTCTCCGGTTTTGCGACGGTCGGGGTCGTCTGGCAAGGCCCTGCAGACCCGACCGGGCTGACTGTCGAGGTGCGGTCCGAAGACGCTACCGGTCGAGTGAGCAGCTGGGAGGCCCTCGAGATCGAGCCGGGCTCCGAGGGCGGGGTCCCCGGGACGGCACCGTTCGTGGTCGGCGACGCGTCCCGTGTCGAAGCCCGGGTCACCGGGGCCGTCGGCGAGGTCCACGACCTCGAACTCGTGATCATCGATCCGGGAACGAGCGCTGCCGACGCGTCGGACACACTCGCTCCGCCTGCCACCGCGAGCTTCGGCGGAGGTTCGGGGAGCGGATTGTCGGGCGCCCGAACGGCGGCGTCCGCCGGGATCGACGCCGCCGTCGCGTCGGGGTATCCCGGTAGCTCGCTGGCGCCCGCCTTCTACTCCCGCGCCCAGTGGGGCGCGGACGAGTCGCTGCGGACGTGGTCGCCCGCGCAGGGCAACATCCAGGCCGCCGTCATCCACCACACGGCGGGCACCAACACCTACGGGACGGGAGACGTCCCGGCGATCCTCCGAGGGATCTACGCGTATCACGCGCAGACCCGCGGGTGGGGGGACATCGGCTACAACTTCCTCGTCGACAAGTTCGGCCGGATCTGGGAGGGCCGTGCAGGCGGGATCGAGCTCGAGACGACGGGCGCCCACGTCTCTGGCTACAACACCCCGACGACGGGCGTGTCGGTCCTCGGGAACTACCAGACCGCCACCGTGAGCAACGCCGCGGTCGACGCGATCGTCCGGCTGCTCGGCTGGAAGCTGTCGATCCACGGCGTCGACGCGGGCGGGACGACCGTGATCAACGGGCAGCGGCTTCCGACGATCTTCGGCCATCGTGACGTCGCTTCGACCTCCTGTCCGGGCCAGACCTTGTGGGTACGGCAGGACGAGATCCGACGGCGTGTCAAGGCCGAGCAGTCGAAGTACTCGGCGCTCTGGGGAACAGCGACGGGGAGCCTCGTGATGTCTCCATACCGCCCTGACGTGTATCTCGTCGTCGGTGGCACCAAGCACCGTCTCACCACGACGGGAATCCTCGATTCCCTCTCCGCCCAGGGTCGGGTCTCCGACGCGGCCGACAGCTACTTGTCCTACCTCGCGACCGGCAAGCCGCTCGGGCGGTTCCTTCGAGACCCTCGGGACGGGACGGTGGCCTTCGTGGACGGAAACACGAGGCGGCGCGCGTCGAGCTGTGACCTGGTCACCAGCTTCGGCTCGAGTTGCGCGGCCGCCGTCGACGTCACGGCCGCCCAGTGGTCGCGCCTCGCCGCAGGGCCACCCCTGAGCCGCTTCATCCGCTCGTCGTCGAGCGACTCCGTGTTCCTCGTCCAAGGAGGGACGCGCCACTGGGTCTCGTCCTGGGCACGGCTCCTCTCGCTGAACGACGGTCGTGTGCCCGAGATCAGCATCCTGACCCCCAAGGCGGTCTCGGAGATCCGGCAAGGGCAGAACGCGTAGTCTCGGCCGACGGCCTCTCAGCCCTCCGCTGCCGGCCCACCGACCACGGAGGGGGCGGCGACCGCCCACCGATCACGCCAGTCGCCCAGCACCGCCACCCCCGCGCGTTCGATCGTGTCGTGCGAGAGCACGGAATACGTCGGCCGAGGTGCCGGCCGGGCGAAGTCCTCGCTCGTCGTCGGGCTCACTGCCTCCACGGGGATCTCGAGCTCGACAGCGACCGCACGCGCGAACTCGTACCAGGTGCACGCACCGGACGAGGTGGCGTGGTAGACCCCGCCCGGCGCGTCGGCGACGACGAGAGCGGCGACGAGCTCGGCGACGTCCGCCGTCCACGTCGGCTGGCCCGTCTGGTCCTCCACGACGGAGACCTTCCCCCGCTCACGGAGGAGTCTGGCGATCGTCCGAGGAAAGCTGGACCCGTTGGCTCCGTAGAGCCAGGCGGTCCGCACGACGAGGTGCGCCGGGCTCGCCGCCCGCACCGCCCACTCGCCCGCCGCCTTCGTCCGTCCGTAGGCTGAGACGGGGTGGAGCGCAGCGTCTGCTGCATATGGCACCCCCGCCTCTCCGTCGAACACGTAGTCGGTGGAGACGTGCACCATCCGCGCTCCGACGGACGCGGCTGCGACTGCGAGGTTCGCGGCGCCGACGGCGTTGACGGCAAAGGCCTCCCCCTCGTGCGTCTCGGCATCGTCGACGTCGGTCCACGCAGCGCAGTTCACGACGACGTCACCCTCGCGGAGCAGGTTCTGGCACGCTTCGGCGGACGTGATGTCGAGATCAGAGCGGCCGAGCGCGAGAACCTCTCCCTTCGAGCCGAGCGTCGCGACGACGTCCGTGCCGAGCATCCCGCCGGCCCCGGTGACCAACCAACGCATGCGACTCCTCCTGTTGACGACGGCGACACAGCCTAGCGTTCGAGTGCCCCTGTCGGCCTGGCAGGTCCGGATCCCACGTCGGGGTCTATCATCGGGTGTCCTCGAACGAACGGAGAGTCCTGGTGCGGGTGGAAGAACTGCCGATCGCCGGAGCATGGTCCTTCACCCCTACCCAGCACGGGGACGACCGCGGCCTGTTTCTCGAGTGGTTCAAGTCAGACCTCTTCGCCGAGACGACCGGCCGGGACCTCGAGCTCAAGCAGGCGAACCTGTCGGTGTCGGCGGCGGGTGCGCTCCGAGGAGTGCACTTTGCCGACGTCCCACCTGGTCAGGCGAAGTACGTGGCCTGCCCTCGCGGGGCCGTGCTCGACGTCGTCGTCGACATCCGCCGGGGATCTCCCACCTTCGGTCGCACCGCGTCCGTGCTGCTCGACGACGTCGACCGTCGCGCGGTCTTCCTCTCCGAAGGCCTCGGGCACGCGTTCCTTTCGCTCGAGGACGGGTCGACGGTCACCTATCTGTGCTCCGCGCCGTACGCCCCTGGGCGAGAGCACGGCATCAACCCACTCGATCCAGCGCTCGATATCGATTGGCCGCGGAACGGACGCGACGGGCGCGAGCTCACCTACGAGCTCTCACCAAAGGACTCCTCGGCGCCCACCCTCGCCGAGGCCGACGCGGCCGGGCTGCTTCCGGAGTGGAGCGCCGTCCAGGAGTTCGTGCGTCACCTGTCGCACTGAGGGTGTCGTTCTGGCTCACCCGACCTCTGGCAGGAGCACCGTCGGGGGCGCCGTATGCTGTGCTTTCGCTGTGACGAACCCGGCAGCCGGCCGGGAGCGCAGTTGAGCACCCAGGCAGGTATACGTGCACCACGTCCTCCGACGCGCCCTCGCGTCGATCCTCGCCCTCGGCACCGCCGGCGCCGTCGCCGTCGCTGCTGCCCCTTCCGCCTCGGCACAGTCCGACGGCGTATACAGCGTGCCCTACTCGAGCGCGCTCTACTACCACTCGCACACGGGGCAGTACCACCAGCCCCTCAACTTCCAGGAGTGGGTGGACCTCGGTCGTCCGGCTCCGAAGCCCGTCCCCACCGACTTCGTCAAGTACCCGTGGTCGTCCAACATCTACGCGGTCTCGTTCTTCGACAACGCGTCGACCCAGTGGGAGTGGAAGAAGCTCACGTTCGCCGAGTGGTCCAAGGCGGGCAAGCCGACGCCTCGCACCGCAGGGCACATCGAGGGCTCCTATTACTACAAGTGGGGCACGAACAGCTCCGAGGTCTTCGTCTACCTCGACGACGAGTCCCACAAGCTCACGCTCAACCAGTGGAAGGCGGCGGGTTCGCCTGTCCCCGACGTCCTCAGCGACAGCGGCTTCTACAAGCTCTCGTGGGACTCGACGATCGTCTTCTACGACTCCATCGCCAACCAAGACGTCTACAGCGTCACCTACGAGTGGTGGAAGTCGGAGGGGTCGCCGACCCCCAATTCCGCCCGCATGCTCCCCGGTGACGAGGTGTGCACCATGAGCGGAACGCAGGACCTCTTCTACAACGGCTGGAGCTACGGCGGCGTGCTCACGTACAACCAGTGGCGGGCGGCCGGGTTCCCCTCCCCCACCTGCACGGTCTAGCGGACGCCCAGACCCGCCGTGTGCGGGCCAGGGACCTGCCCTGGCCCTGGCCCGCACACGGAGGACGAAGGTCCCGGGTGAATTCCCCGCGACCGGCCCAAGTACCCGTCCCCCCGCCGTAGGCTGTGGCTTCCTGTGACGAACCTGGTAGTCGACCAGGAGCGCAGGGTTTATGTCAGGCAGGGACTTCATGCACCAGAGAACTCGACGCGCTCTTGCGACTCTGCTCGCGCTCGTCACCGGCGGCGCACTCGCCCTCGTGACCGCGTCCCCCGCGGCGGCGCAGCCCGACGGCTTCTACAGCGTGCCGTACTCGGGAACGATCTTCCAGCACTACCACGACGACGCCTACGGCTTCCACTACCCCGTCACCTATCAGGAGTGGTTGGACGCCGGGCGACCGACGCCTCGCCCCGTCCCGACGGACTTCGTCAAATACCCGTGGTCGGCCGACATCTACGCCGTGTCGTTCTTCGACAAGGCGTCGACCCAGTGGGAGTGGAAGAAACTTACCTTCGCGGAGTGGTCCCGCGCCGGAAAGCCTGCGCCGCGCGTGGCCGGGTGGATCGAGGGATCGACCTACCACCAGTGGGCGACGTCCTCCGAGATCTTCGTCGAACTCGACGGCCAGGTCCACAAGCTGACGTTCAACCAGTGGAAGGCCGCGGGCTCGCCCAGCCCGGAGGTTCTGGGGGACGCGGGATTCATGAAGCTGACCTGGGACAGCTCGGTCGCCTACATGTTCTCGATCGGCAGCGGCCAGGGATATCCGGTGAACTACGCCGAGTGGCGAGCAGAAGGCTCACCGACGCCGAAGGCGCAGCGCATGCTCCCGGGCGACTACGTGTGCTCGTACTCCTGGACCAACGCGCTCTGGTACGTCGGCAACAGCTTCTACGGTCAGCTCAGCTACCAGCAGTGGCAAGCCGCAGGGTTCCCCCACCCTGTTCCCTGCGGCTGACCCCCGCGGCCCGAGGGCGGCGCCCCGAACCCACAGGGGTGCCGGGGCGCCGCCCTCGTCGTGCAGAACCATCCTCTACTGACCCACCGCCGCGTACTTCGCCTCGACCGCCTCCTTGGAGGGCCGCCACCACGACTCGTTCTCGCGGTACCAACGGACCGTCGCCTCGAGACCTGATCGGAAGTCGGTGTACCGCGGCTCCCACCCGAGCTCCTCACGCAGTTTGGTCGCGTCGATCGCGTACCGCAGGTCGTGACCGGGTCGGTCGTTGACGTGGTCGAAGTCGTCGGCATCTCGGCCGAAGATCTCCAGCAGCGTCCGTACCACCTCGATGTTGGACTCCTCGCCGTCGGCACCGATGAGGTAGGTCTCGCCCGGCCGCCCCTTCTCCACGATCGCCCAGACGGCGGCGTTGTGGTCCTCGACGTGGATCCAGTCGCGCACGTTGAGACCGGCGCCGTAGAGGCGGGGACGGACGCCGTCGACGAGGTTGGTGATCTGCCGCGGGATGAACTTCTCGATGTGCTGGTACGGGCCGTAGTTGTTCGAGCAGTTCGAGATCGTGGCCTCGACGCCGAACGACCTCGCCCAGGCACGAACCAGCAAGTCGCTCCCCGCCTTCGTGGACGAGTACGGGCTCGACGGGTTGTACGGAGTGGTCGGCGTGAACTTCGCCGGGTCATCGAGCTCGAGGTCACCGTAGACCTCGTCGGTCGAGATGTGGTGGAACCGCACGCCGTGACGTCGTACGGCCTCGAGCAGGGTGAAGGTTCCCACGACGTTCGTCTGGACGAACGGCGACGGGTCGTTCAACGAGTTGTCGTTGTGCGACTCCGCGGCGAAGTGGACCACGAGGTCCGACTCGCGGACGAGGTCGTCGACCAGCGCGGTGTCGGTGATGCTGCCCTCGACGAAGGTGATGCTGTCGGCCACTGGTGCGAGCGAGCTCCGGTCACCGGCGTAGGTCAGCGCGTCCAGCACGGTGACGTCGTGCTCAGGGTGCTCACGCACCGTCTGCTGGACGAAGTTGGCACCGATGAAGCCGGCGCCGCCGGTCACGAGGACCTTCATGGATCTCTCCTAGGCGTATCTGGGCGGCTGCCCTGCGGACGGGTCGTGGGCACGGCGAACCAATCTAGCGGATCTCGACCGACGGGTCAGTCGGCGTGGTCACGCTGGGCCACGCAGTCGCAGCGACCGGCCGATGTCCTCGCCGGTGACGGCGATCCCAACGGGCAGCGGCGTCAGCGGGCGCTCGTCGAGGTCTGGCCAGACGACGGAGCGGAAGCGCAAGTCGCGCGCCTGCCGCGCGCCGAGGGGCGAGGCGGCCAGCACCGCCTGAGGTTTGCGCTTGTAGATCGCGCGGAGCATCCCGATGATCGCCGCGATCGTCACCGAGGACTGCGAGGCGAGGATCTTCGTCACCGGCGCCGACCCGGGCTCGTTCGAGGCCGCACGGGCGACGACGTCGAGCACGAGCTCGGCACAGTCGTCGACGTAGATGTAGTCGCGGAGGGTGTCCAACGAGACGTAGATGCCGATGGGCCGTGCGAGATGATGCGCCAGGCAGAACTGGGAGATGAGTCCCTGCGGCTTGGTCAGGTTCTGTCCGGGCCCGTAGAGGTTGGAGATCCGCCCCAGGACCACCCGCACTCCCCCGGCCGCCAACCCGGAGAAGATCTCCTCGGCGACCAGCTTGGCTCGACCGTAGGCCGCGAGGGGCGCGGGCGTCGACAACTCCGTGAACGGTGGGTCCGCGGCTCCCGCGTAGAGCCCGCCTGCCGAGGACGCGAAGAACACCGTGCACCGCGCGAGCCGTTCGGCGGGCCTGCGCGCGAGGTCGGCGACGAACGCCCGCATGACCTCGGTCTCGGCTCGCAGCGCCTCCTCCGTCGACGCGGTGACTCCTGCGCCGGCGCACCACACGATGCTCCACCCACCGTCGCCCGCTAGCGCGACGACCTGGTCCACGGCGCGTACCAGGTCCCGTGCGGCGGCCTCCGGAACGGACCAGTCGACCTGCGCAGCAACGACCGGAAGACCGCGCGCGGCGGCGCGCTGACGCACCGCGCTCCCGAGGAGTCCTCGCGCACCGACGACGAGCGTCGGGGGGGCGGATGTCACCGCGCGCGGCTTCCTCGGCCGAGCGGACCGCGCGCAGGGTCGGAGACGATGAGGTAGAGCGGTCGGCCCATCGCCATGTTGACCGCGACCCCGATGTACTCGGCGATGATGCCGAGAGCGAAGAGGATGGCGCCGGTGCCGAGCAGGATGACCACGATGAGCGACGTCCAGCCTTCGGCGACCGGGCCGCCTACGATGCGCGAGATGACGAGGACGATCGCGACAACGATCCCGGCGAGGCCGCACAGCGCGCCCAGTCCGCTGACGATGCGCAGCCCGCGCGTCCCGCTGGACAGCACCATCCGCCAGAAGTGGGAGAGGAGACGCCGCAGCGAGTATCCTGACCTCCGTTCCCCCTCCTCCCGGAGCGTCACCGGGGCGGTCGTGATCTTGCCGCTGACCCAGCCCAGGGCCACGTCGAGATAGACGTTCGGGCCCGCGAAAGCAGCGACGGACCGGCCGACCTCACCGAGCACGAGCCGATAGCTCTGGTAGAGAGACGTGTCCGAGCTCCCCGCCAGCACCTCGATGACCCGCTTGGAGCCCCGCGACGTAATGTTGCGGAACGCGCTGTGCGGCGGCTGGTTGGTCGGCTTTCCGTAGACGACGTCGGCGCCTTCGCGGAGCGCCGCGTCGAGGAGGCCCCCCATCTCGGCGGGGTCGTGCTGGCCGTCCTCGTCGAGGGTCACGATCCAGTCGCCACCCGACGACGCCATGCCCGCGAGAGTGGCGGCGTGCTGACCGAAGTTGCGGCTGAGCCAGACCGGCCGGACGAAGGCGTGCCGGGCCGAAAGCTCGCGGATCGTCTCCGCCGAGCCGTCCGGCCCGTGGTCGTGGACGAGGAAGACCTCGCTAACGACGGCGTCGACCCCCCCTGGAGTGACGAACGGCGTCGTCAGAGCGTCGATCTCCTCGAGCAGCGCTGGAAGAGTCCGCTCGCCCTGGTAGACCGGGACGACTACCGATATCCGGTGCGGTGCAGCGGCCGTGCCTTCGTTCGTCACGCTGGAGACTATAGTCGTTGGGTCCCGCGTCCTTGGCAGGCTGCGGGGTCCTGCTCACCGCCCCGCCACGCCCCCGTGAACCCGAGAAGAGGACTGCCGCTCGATGGTCATGGACCCTGAGCCGCCGACGAGCGAAGACGCGCCGATCAAGCCTCCGGCAGGCATGCAGGGCACGCTCGGACCCCTTTTCCGGATCGTCAAGGACCAGCGCGTCGCCTTTCTCATCGTCGGTGGCTTCAACACCGTCCTCGGCACGTTCTGGTTCATCTTCTTCGAGCTGCTCTTGCGCGACCACCTCGGCACGTACGGGTACATGGCGAGCCTCGTGTGCGCCCACGTGGCGGCCGTGCTGTGCGCATTCGTCCTCTACCGCAGGTTCGTCTTCCGCGTGACCGGGCACGTCTGGCTCGACCTCGCGCGGTTCGAGGTCGTCAACCTCGCAGCGCTCGGCGTGAACGTCGTCGCGCTGCCCTTCGTGGTCGAGCTGCTCGGCCTCGCCCCCATCCCCGCCCAGCTCCTGATCACCTGCGTGACCGCGTTGATCAGCTACTTCGGCCACAAGGGGTTCTCCTTCCGCCGCAAGAAGCCTGCGGCGGACCCGTCCCCGAAAGCCGCTGAGGAGTCCGAAGCATGAGTCCCCGCGTGTCCGTCGTCGTCCCCGCGTACAACAACGCCGAGTACGTCGAGGAGACCGTCCGCTCCGTGCTCGACCAGACATTCACGGACTTCGAGCTCGTCGTCGCCGATCATGCGTCGCAGGACGACACCTGGGACCGGCTTCAGCAGTTCGCCGCCGACCCCCGGGTGCGCCTCGAGCGGACAGAGGCGGGCGGAGGTGCACGACGCAACTGGAACCGGGTCAGCGAGCTCGCCCGGGGCGAGCTCCTCAAGCTCGTGTGCGGCGACGACCTGCTGCGACCGACGATGCTCGCGGAGCAGGTCGCGGCCCTCGACGCCGCGGGAGGCAACGCGGTGATGGTCGCCTCCCAGCGCGACCTCGTCGACGCACGGGGAGAGGTGTTCCTCCGCGGCCGGGGTCTCGGCGCGCTGGAGGGGGTCGTCCCTGGCACCGCTGCCCTGCGGGCGACGGTGCGCTCCGGAACGAACATCTTCGGCGAGCCGGCGTGCGTGCTGCTGCGCACGGAGGCGCTGCGAGCCGCCGGCTGGTGGCAGGACCTGCGCTACTACATCGACGCCGGCTCTTACGCGCCCGTCATGGTCACCGGCGACGTCGTGGCGCTGCGCCGTCCGCTCGCCGCGTTCCGCGTCAGCGCGAGCCAGTGGTCCGTCCGCCTCATGAAGGCGCAGGCGGACGAGGCGGCGGAGTTCCACCGTCTCGCGCAGCGGCTCGCGCCCGCGGAGATCAGCGATTCCGACGTCCGGCGCGGAGACCGCATGGCCAAACTGGTCGCCCTCCAGCGGCGTGCCGCCTACGTGGCTCTCGGCAAGCGGATGCGCCCGCTCCCTCGCGACTGACCGCCGGCTCGGGCGCGCACCACGCGCCGGGCAGCGTGGGCGGGCGACGTTCCGCGCGCCGAATCCTGACCGTCCGGTTAGCGTCGAACCGTGTCGACACGGATCCGCTCGCTCGTCCCGCTCGCCGCGGCCGCCGCCCTGGCCGCTACCACGTCGTGCTCGGTACAGCCCTCGACGGACGACCACGCCCGGTCCGCGAGCAGGACCGCCGCGCCGACCTCGACGCGCACGACCCCTGAGACCTCGCCTGAGAGCACGGCGGTGACGGCGTCCGTCGATGCGCCCAGGACCGACGACCTGCCCGAGCCCGCCCCGTCCGGCACGCGCCTCTCGCCCGCCCCGGAGGGAGCCCCGACACCCGACGCGCCGGCGGACGGGTCACCGACCGGCGCGTCCGCCGACGCGCACCCGGTGGTCTCCTGGGCCGGCGTCGAGGACGGCGAGGTCGTGGTCAACGCGTACGTCGCCGTCCTCGAACGCGGAGGGACCTGCACGCTCGTCCTGACGCGCGGCACGGACGCTGTCGCGGTCACGGCAACCGCGGGGCCTGACGCCGAGGTCACGTGGTGCGCACCGCTCGGGATCCCGTTGGCAGACCTCACGAGCGGAGCCTGGGAGGCGCAGGTCCGCTACGAGGGCGCAGGCTCGGCGGGATCCTCCGTTACGACGACCGTGAGCGTCCCGTGAGCACGGGCACACCGGGACAGGCGCGTCCCGCGAGGTCGCTGGTGCGGACCCTGGTCGCGGGGGCCGCGGCGATTGTCACGCTGCTCGCCGGGCTGTCGGGACCTGTCCCGAGCGCGGAGGCGGCCGACGCGGCGAACTTCGATCCCGGACTGCTCATCTCCGACGCGGTCTTCTACGACTACCAGAGCATGACTGAAGCGGAGATCCAGTCGTTCCTCGACGCACGCGGGAGCGGCTGCGTCGCCGGGGAGATGCCGTGCCTCAAGGACTTCCGCGAGACCACCAGGACGCGTCCGCTCGAGGTCGGCCTGTGCTGGCAGTATGCCGGCGCCAGCAACGAGTCCGCCGCCCGGATCATCCGCAAGGTCGCGACCGCCTGCGAGATCAACCCGCGCGTGCTTCTCGTCACCCTCGAGAAGGAGAACAGCCTCGTCGGGCGCACGCGGCCCACCGCGAAGTCGTACCAGACGGCGATGGGGTTCGGCTGCCCGGACACCGCACCGTGCAACACCGAGTACTACGGATTCTCGAACCAGGTGTTCCGCGCCGCCCGACAGTTCCTGGTGTACCGGGCCAACGCCACGCGCTACGGCTATCAGGCCGGGCGGACGAACACGATCCGGTTCCACCCCGACGCGACCTGCGGCAGTTCGCAGGTCTACATCGAGAACCAGGCGACCGCGGCCCTGTACATCTACACCCCGTACCAGCCGAACGCTGCGGCGCTTGCCTCGCTCTACGGGTCCGGCGACCGCTGCTCGACCTACGGGAACCGAAACTTCTGGCGGATCTTCAGCGACTGGTTCGGCGACCCGACAGCGGGACGCGCGCTGGTCCGCACCGCCGCCGACGAGCGCGTCTACCTCGTCGTCGGACAGAGGCGGCACCACGTCGCCGACCACTCGCTCTACCAGACGCTACGGGCACGGCTCGGCGACGTCGCCATCGTCTCGTCGGCGTCCCTGCAGCGGCTCACCGACGCCGGGCCCATGCGGCGGGTCGCGCGCGACCCCGCGGACGGAGCGCTCTACTGGCTCGCGAACGGCGCGCGTCACCGTTTCCCCTCGTGCTCGACCGTCACAGCATGGACGGGAGCGTCCTGCGCGACCTCGTACGTGGACCTCGCGTCCGGCCAGCTCGCCGCCTTCCCTCTGGGCGCACCTCTCGGGACCACCGTCTCCGTGGACGGCCAGGCATGGTCCGTCTCCGGGGCCCGGCGGCACGAGATCCTCGACGAGCGTTCGCGCACCGGGGCTGGGCTGCCCGGGGTCCAGGCCACGGTCGCAGCCGCGGTCGTCGCGCCGGTGCCCGTCGGTCCCCCCGTCGCGCGTGACGCGGTCGTCGCGACGGACCGGACGTCCGGGGCCGCCTGGCTGCTCGCCGGTGGGACCAAGAGCGCGGTGCCGGCCGGTCTCCTGACTACCACGCCGCTGCGTGACCTCGTGTCGAACAGGCTCTCGACCGCCTCCCTGGCACAGGTACCCGGTGGCGCCACGCTCTCTCCCGTGCTGACCGGCCCGGGGGACGCCGTGCACCTCCTCGGCACGACCTCGGCATGGCGCGTGCCGCCCTCGGTGACGGCAGGTCTCCCCCGCACGACCGTCCCGCAGTCTGTCCTCGAGGCCCTCCCCCGGCGGAGCTCCGTCCAGGACCGGACCGTCTACCTGCGGGAGGACGGACAGGCGACGGTCTGGGCGGTCCAGGACGGCGGTCGTCGGGCCGTCGCCCGGTGGGCGGACCTGACGGCCGCGGCGGGGGCGTCGCCGGAGATCGTCGTCGTACCGGCCGCTACCCTGCGCGCCTTCCCGGACCTAGGGCAGACCCTCGCGGTGGGCTCCCTGGTGAAGAGCCCGACGGCACCCCGGGTGTACCTCGTGGACGGCTTCTTCTCGCTCGTCCCGGTCGAGTCCTTCTCCGACACGCGCTCGCTCGGGCTGGGCACCCAGGTCGTCACCGTGCCGGCCGGCACGATCGGTTCGTACCGCGTGACCACGGGCGTCCTCGCGCCCGTCGTCGACTGCCCTGCGGTCCGGGGCGTCGGGGTCACGGGCACGGTGCTCCGCCGACCGCCGGCCATGGCCGAGCCGGCGACGCTCCCGAGGACCCCGCTGACCGCCGGGACGTGCGCCACCCTGGCGTGGTCGTCGGCCGCTCCCGTCGGCGGGCCCGTCTTCGTCAAGGGCGGCGGCGCTCCTACGGTCTACGTGCTCGACGACGCCCACCGGCGGGCGGTGGCGACCTGGTCGGAGCTCATCGCCATGAACAGCGGGCTCGCGCAACCGACGATCATCGTGCTGAACGACGCCGCGCTGGCGCGGATCCCGCTCAGTCCGCCCGGGTGACGGACGAGCCGTCGACGTCCACGGGCCGGTCCGCCGCCCCGCGCCGACGACGGGAGACAGCGGCCGCCACCGCCCAGATCGTCGCGCAGGCGAGCGCCGTCGCGAGCGCCGTCAGGCACGCCGTCCACGCCGGAGGCTCGAAGGTCACGGTGACCGTCTCGCCCTCCGACCCGGCCGGGACGTCGAGTGTGAGGAGGTAGCCGCGCAGCGACTCCCCCACGGACGCACCGACGACCTCGTAGCCCGGCCAGTCGAGCCGTGACAGGACGACCTGGCCGCCGTCCTGCGCGACCTCGTCGACCTGGAAGGTGACGCTCCGCGCGTCGGTCTCGACGGACGAGAGCGCGACACCAGGAGCCGTCCACACGACCCCTCCCGCGCCGTCGACCGGCTGGTCGCGGACCCACACGGCGCTGGTGTCGTCGCGGGCCACCTCGGACCAGCCGTCCGGGACGGACGCGTCCTCGTAGGGGTCGGCCTGCCCGGCCTCGGGCTCGCCCGGGCGAGCCAGAACCTGCACGGCGTTGACCGAAAGGAGGTCGAGCAGCGGTCGTCCCGTGCTCGGGTCCTCCTCGAACAAGTCGTCGAAGACCTCCCAGCACACCACGCCGTGCGCGTCCATGCAGAGCTCCTCGCTGAACGCCTGGTGCGCGATCGGCGAGTAGACGTTCACGACGCTGGCGTCGTTGAGGTACCACGCGTTGGCGTACAGGGTGTGGCGCCACCACTCACCCTCGAACGCCGGCTTGCCGATCACGAGGACGTCGCCGCCGATCCCGGCGAGCGCGTGACCGTAGTCCGCCCGCGCCTCCGGCAGCCCGAAGTCGGGCAGCGGCGAGCGGGGGAAGAAGAAGTGCTGGGCCGTCGTGACCGCAAGCGTCCCGAGGATCACCACGGCGACGATCGACGACGGCCGAGCCTCCCGGGTCACCAGGCGCAGGACGAGCAGGACGCAGACTGCGGCGAGGACCGCGCCGAGACCGATGACCTTCCACCAGCCCGGCGACTCGAACCACGCGAACGCCGCACCCACGACGACGAACGTCAGGGCACCGATCACGCGGCCTCGGGTTGGTTTCACCGACGCGCGGCTGAGGAGAACCCCGAACAGCACGAGCAGCACGAGGAACAAGTAGGGGAGCACCCGGCCCGGGAACCGGAGCGGGCCCATATCGCTCGGGCCGAACGCGAGGACCGCGGCGGTCGCGCCCACCGCCAGGAGGCCAGCCAGCGATCGCCACAGGGGACGCGCCCGGCCCGGGGAGACGAGGACCGCCAGCGGCAGAACCCATGCGACGTACATGAGCGGGGCCGACACGGGAACCGACCAGAACCCGGTCAGCCAGGGCCGCGCCAGGGGCGTGCCGCCCGTCGCCAGCCCGGAGAGGTCGGGCGACATGAAGTTCGTGTTGAAGATCGAGTCGTCGGCGCGCGCCGTCACCGGCGCGGTGAGGACCCCGGGCAGGTAGACGGCGAGGGCGACGAGTCCGAGAAGCACTCCCACGCCCAGCACCCGGACGACGTCGCGCCACCGCTGCGCGAGGGCGCCGTCGAGAAGAGTTGCCGCGGTCACGACGCAGAGCATGAGCGTACCGTGGACGTACCCCACGGTGATGAGGACGTAGCCGAGGACGAACGGGACGGCAGGGTTGCCGCGAGCGAGCAGCGTCCGCCGCAGCCCCCACCAGACCCACGGGAGCAGGGCCCAAACGAAGAGGGCGGTGACCCAGGACGCCGCGTCGATGTACAGCGTGAACCCCGTGAACGGGAGGAGCACGGCCACGACGGCTGCCCAAGGGCGTGACCCGTGGTACGAGCGCACCAGGAGGTAGGCGCCACCGCTCGCGATGGCAAGGAAGACGATCTTGACGACCGAGCTCACCAGCACCGGGTCGGGGACGCTCGCGGCGAACAGGCCGATCAGCCATACCACCGGGTTGAACAGACCCCACTGACCTTCGGCGACGTAGTTCCCCGCCATCCATCGCGACGGCTCGAAGAACGGGAGCTCACCCTGCAGCAGGTGCCCCCCGAGCTGGACCCAGATCGGGTAGGCGCCTGCCTGCGTGTCGTCGGCGAAGTAGAAGCGTGGTTCGAACAGCAGCGGCACGAGAGCGAGGACCACGACCGCCGCGACGGCGGCCAGGCCCCACCGCGGGTCCCGGCCTGCCGTCACCGGCTCGGTCCGGACGTCGTCCGACACGGCACGCCCCACGTCGGACGCCGACACCGTGCTCATGCGCCCCCCCACTCCCGTGCCTTGGTCACGCGTCCACGCCCCCGCTCTCCAGCCCTGCGCCCCGGGCGAAGTGCGGGGCGAGCTTGTTGTCGACCATCGAAAGCGCCGCGCCGATCGCCATGTGCATGTCGAGGTACTTGTACGTCCCGAGGCGTCCGCCGAACAGCACGTCCTTCTCCTGCGCGGCCAGGTCGCGGTACGCGAGGAGACGCTGACGGTCGGCGGCGGTGTTCACCGGGTAGTACGGCTCGTCCGACTTCTCGGCGAAGCGCGAGAACTCGCGCATGATGACCGTCTTGTCGGTCGGGTATTCCCGCTCGGGGTGGAAGTGCCGGAACTCGTGGATGCGCGTGTACGGCACGTCCGCGTCGGCGTAGTTCATGACCGAGGTGCCCTGGAAGTCGCCGACCGGCAGGACCTCCTCCTCGAAGTCGAGCGTGCGCCACGACAGGTCACCCTCGGCGTAGTCGAAGTACCGGTCCACCGGACCGGTGTAGACGACGGGGATGTTGCCGACGACGTTGCCCTTGCTCGCGGGCTGCGACTCGTCGAAGAAGTCGACGCCGAGGCGCACCTCGATGTTCTTGTGGTCAGCCATGCGCTCGATCCACGCGGTGTAGCCGTCGACCGGGAGGCCCTCGTGCGTGTCGTTGAAGTAGCGGTTGTCGTACGTGTAGCGCACGGGCAGGCGCGAGATGATCGACGCCGGCAGGTCGCGCGGGTCCGTCTGCCACTGCTTCGCGGTGTACTCACGGATGAAGGCCTCGTAGAGCGGGCGGCCGATGAGCGAGACGCCCTGCTCGTCGAGGTTCTCCGGCTTCTTGTCGCCGAGCTCGGCCGAGAGCTCCTTGATCAGCGCGCGGGCCGCGTCTGGCCCGTGGGCCGACCGGAAGAACTGGTTGATCGTGCCGAGGTTGATCGGCATGGGGAAGACCTCGCCCCGGTGCGTGGTGTACACGCGGTGGACGTAGCTCGTGAACGCCGTGAACCGGTTGACGTACTCCCACACCCGCTCGTTCGACGTGTGGAAGAGGTGGGCCCCGTACCGGTGCACCTCAATCCCGGTCGTCTTCTCGGCCTCGCTATAGGCGTTTCCCCCGATGTGAGGACGGCGGTCGATCACGAGGACCTTCCGACCGTGCTCCTCGGCGACTCGCTCAGCGACCGTCAGGCCGAAGAAGCCCGATCCCACGACGACAAGATCCGCGTCCACTCATACTCCTCGGTAGCGATGACAACCGGAACAGACTAGCCGTCTCGCTCGGAACGCCGTCGCCGGAGTCCTCGCGCGGACCGTTCGTCACGAAATGTTCACCGGGCTGTAGCCTCGACGGTATGTTTACCGGGCCGCAGCCTCGACGGTCGGCGAGGCGACGCCGACGGCGGCGCGCGGCGAGGCTCAGCCGGAGCGACGGAGCCGCACCCACGTCCGGTAGAGGTTTCTGCGCACCGTCTCCGGGACGAGGCGGTACCCCCCGCGGACGGCGACGTTGCGCGCCGCCTGCCCGAGGGTCGTGAAGCCCTCACGGCGGAGCCGACGCTGCAGCTCGAGCTCCGACCGCAGTAGCCGGGCCCCTCCGCGGCGCGCATACGCTCCCGCGCCGACGCGGTAGCGGACGAGCGGTTCCGCGACGTTGGCCATCCGAGCACGGTGGGTGACGAGGCGCGCGAACAGCCAGTAGTCCTCCATGAGCGGAAGGTCCTCGTACCCGCCGACCGCGGCGATGACCGATCGGCGGAAGACCACGGTCGGGTGGTTGAACGGCGAGGCGAACCGCGACGTATCGGCGATCTCCTCGGCGCTGAGCGGCGGGACGCGCACGAGGCCGGCTCCCGGCTCCTCGTCCTCCCCGCTGAACTCCTCGATCGCGGACCCGACGACGTCCAGGCCGCCGTCCACGAGTGGCACCTGCACGGCGAAGCGGTGCGGGAGGCTCACGTCGTCGGCGTCCTGGCGCGCGACGATCTCGTGCGAGCACGCCGCCAGACCGGCCTCGAGCGCGAACGCCAGGCCGACGTTCTCGGCGAGGTCCACCCTGACCACCGGCACCGTGCTCCGGGAGGTGAGCTCGGTGAGCGTCCGCGACAGTTCCTCGCCGACCGGGCCGTCGCGGACGATCACCACCTCGGACGGGCGCACCTCCTGGTCCTCGACCACGGAACGGAAGGAACGCCGGAGGTAGTCGGGTCGGTCGCCGCGGTAGACCGGCAGGAGCACCGAGAACGGTGCCGTCACGCCGCGCCCCTCCGGCCGCGGTCGAGCCGTGCGACCGGCCCCAGGTCGATGCCGGCGCTTCGCAGGACGTCCACGTTGGGGCGTGGGGCTCGCAGCAGCCCGTCACGCAGCCCGCGTGCGCCGCTGCGGACGAGGACCCCGCGGCTGCGGGACCGCCGGAGCGTTCGGAACCAGCGCCGCAGCGTCGCACCCCCGTACAGGACTCGCTCGAACGGCCCCAGCGACGCCGACCGCAGCAGCATCCACGTCTTGTTCCGCACCTCGAAGTAGAAGCGCTCGCCGGGGTCCGCGTCTGTCGCGCCGAAGCTCTTGGTCCGGTGCTCGACGACGCTCGCGTGCACCGCCAGCCCGGTGCCCCGGCGTAGGAGACGTGCGGAGAACTCGAAGTCGTCGTTCCAGATGAAGTAGTCCGCCACGGGCAGCCCGTGGAACCGGACCGCACGGGCGTCGACGAGCATCGACACGAAGGACGACGACCTCACGGGGGTGCCTCCGGCCGCGCGGGCGGAGGCGAGCTCGGCAGGCGTCGCGCCCGGACGGGGTCGCGGCGTGTTCATGGGGTGGTCGCGGCCGTCGTGCCACACGACGCGGCTCCCCAGGACGGCGACGGGGCCGTCGTACTCCTCCCGGGCCCGCAGGAGGGCTGCGAGCGCCGTCGACGTCGGGATGGTGTCGTCGTCCATCAACCAGACGAGATCGGCACCCAGCACGTCGACCGCGTGGGCGATCCCGACGGTGAACCCGCCCGCGCCCCCGGTGTTCTCGTCGAGCGCGAGCACCGTGGCCCCGACCGTGTGCTGGGCCGCAGCGTCCTTCGACCCGTCGTCCGAGGCGTTGTCGACCACGAGGACCGCGTCCAGCGGACGGTCCTGAGCGGCGAGCGCGTCGAGCGCCTCGACGAGCAACTGACGCCGGTTGTACGCGACCACGACCGCGATGACGCGCGGCGAGGGGGAAGAGGCGGAGGGTCCGAGCACGCCGAGCAGGCTACCTTGTGCCACGGTCCGGGAAGACACCTGGCCGGGCGCGGAGCAGGCCGATCTCCTCACGCATGACCTCGACGACCCGCGCCGCGGCGCCCGGCTCCCCGAAGAGCTCGCGCACGTTGCGGAGCTGCACGTCCGACAGGTCGTCCCCCTCGGTGCGCACGCGCTCGAGCACGCGACGCGCGCTCGCGACGCCGTCGACGGAGTGCGTGCCCTCCACGACCTTCGTCCCGACCGCGGTGAACGGGCGGTGGCCCGATCGCTCCAGGAACAGCACGGGCTTGTTGAGGACCTGGAACTCCACGAGCATGCTCAGGCCGTCGGTCATCATGGCGTCGGCCGCCGCGAGCACCGGGGCATACCGCGAGCCCTGGACGACGTGGGTGTTCTCCAGCGCGTCCCAGCGCGTGCGCCAGTCGTCCATCTGCTCGCGCGAGTACGACGACGTCGGTCGGTCGACGTAGGGCAGCAGCGCGGGGTGCGGCATCCATACGATCTCGACCTCACCCTCGCGGGCCCATTCGAGCATCTCCTCGGCCACCTCGGGGAAGAGGCCGAAGCAGGTCCAGCCGGCTCCGATGGAGTGGTGCGACGACCAGACGACGCGCGGCCGACGCGGCCCGCCGGGACCCTCGGAAGGCACGGGCCACGCCGGTCGCGCTGTGCGGAGCACGTCCGCCTTCGGGTGCCCGACCACCCGGAACTGACGCCCTTCCAGCAGCCCGTCGCGGACCGCGTCCGCTCGCACCGCCTCGTTGGCGCAGAAGACCAGCCAGGCGACGCGGTGTAGCTCGGCATCGACCGCCGTATTGACGATGCCGCGGCGCGGGTCCGGCACGTTCACGACGAGATTCATCGTCTCGTACGGGACGACGCAGATCCGCGCGAAGGTGAGCAGCTCGACCGCGAGCCGCTCGTCGACGTCCCGGTCCCACTGGGACTGCCGGATGATCACGTCCGGTTCGAGCACCTTGACGAAACGCAGGAGGTCGCTCACCATCTCGCTGGACGCGCGCAGGTGAGGGACCCCTCGCGATGCGAGCTCGCGGTGCACCAGCTCCTCGTCCCGGAGCGCACCGTCGCCGTCGAACCGCCGGGGGATCGAGACGACGACCGGTTCGAAGTCCTCGGACTCCCTCATGATCCGGACGATGTCGTCGAGGCTGTCCCACGACTCAACGTGGTGGGTGAGGACGACGACGCGCGTGGCTCGACGCGCGAAGGCACCTCGACGCGCAGAGAGGTTGACGGTGTCGTGGAGGGCCGAGAGCGACCGCGCTACCACGTCCGCACGAGCGTTCTCCGAGCGTTCGAGATCCAGGAGCCGGCGCTCGAGGCCCGCGTTCTCCGCGCGGAGCGTCTCGGTGTCGCGCGCGAGTGCCTCGAGCGCGCGCTCCAGTCGGCGCGTGATCTCGTCGATGCGCCGAACGTCTTCGTCGGTCCGCTGGGTGCGCTCGTCGACCGCGACGAGCCGGTGTGCGAGCATTCGGAGGGTGGACAGTGACCGGCGGACTGTTCGCACACACACCTCTCGTGGTCGGGACGACGAAGACGGGAGTCCCCTGCCCCCTCGGAGCGTAGGCTATTGCACCACGCCCGACTGCGGAGCCACCCGCGTCGGACGGACGTGTCGCACCAAGAGGACGAGCCGTCACAACTCCTCCACGCGGCGCTCGCTCGCCGGTCGCCGCGATGCCGCACGCCGCGCCTATGCTCGACTCTCGTGACGTCACCCGCCCGTGCCCGCAGCCGTGCCGTGGCGGCCTCCCGGCCGTCGCGCGGGCCTGCGCACGCGCGTGCGCTGCGGCGCTACAGCGTCGCCCGCGTGGCCAGCCTCGTGGCCACCGCCGTCGTCACCTTCGGCGCGATCGGGGGCGCGTCGACGCTGTCGAAAATGCAGAGCAACATCGCCTCGTCGAACGCACTCGAGCTCGTCACGGACCGACCTGAGCAGTCCACCCCGAACCCGAGCGACCCCAACGCCGGCAAGCCGCTCAACATCCTCGTGATGGGCTCGGACGAGCGCGGGGGCGAGAACGGCCACGAGGTCGCGGGCGTCGAGGGGATGCGCTCGGACACCACGATCCTCATGCACGTCTCCGCCGATCGTTCCAGGGTCGAGATGATCTCGATCCCGCGAGACTCACGCGTGGACGTCCCCGTCTGCCACATGACGAACGGCAAGACCACCGCACCCGTGAACACGCGCTTCAACGCGGCGTTCGCGAACGGCGCGACTGTCGGCGGCGACGTCGATTCCGCCGCCGCGTGCACGGTGCAGACGGTCGAGAGCCTCACCGACGTGTTCGTCGACGGCTTCGTCGTGGTCGACTTCGCCGGCTTCCAGAACATGGTCACGGCGATCGGGGGCGTCCCCATCTGCATCCCGGAGGCGATCGACTCGCCCAAGGCGGACCTCCAGCTCGCCGCGGGCTGGCAGACGCTGGACGGTGCCCAGGCGCTCGGGTTCGCGCGCGCCCGCTACGGCGTGGGCGACGGGTCGGACCTCAGCCGCATCGGCCGTCAGCAGCAGCTCCTCGCCGCGACGGTGAATCAGGTTCTCTCGAAGAACGTGCTCTCGGACCTCGGTCAGATCTACGGGTTCGTCGACGCGGGCACCAAGTCGCTCACCATGAGCGACAACCTCTCGTCGATCCCGAGCCTCGCCGGGCTCGCCTTCAGCCTCAAGGGCGCGACCAGTGGCAACATCACCTTCATGACCGTTCCGAACGCGCCGGACCCGCAGGACCCCGACGCGAAGGTCGTCTGGACGTCAGAGGCCGACGAGCTGTGGGCGAAGGTGCGCGCCGACGAGCCGATCGTCGCGCCCGCACCCGCCGCCGACGAGACTGGCGGACCCGACGGCGCGGTCGAGGCCACGGAGCCGCCGTCACAGGCCGGGGAGAGCGCAGACGTGCCGCCGGACCACGCGTCCTCGGAGCCCGCCCCGGTGCAGACGAAGGAAGCCGGCAAGGAGGCGTTCTCCGCCGCCGACGAGACCGCGCAGTGCGGGTGACGCCATGACCGACCCGTCGCGCGACCCCCGGTCGCTCCCTCCCAGCTTCACGCCGCAGGGCGGCCGCGCCCCGCGGCCGTCGTCGGTCGACGACGCGATCGCGGTGGGCAACAGCGGACGTGCCCAGGCGCGACCCCGTCCCTCCGCCCCCGACGACGCCGTGCGGCTCGAGCCGCGCATCAAGCGCCAGTCGTCGCGCGAGATCCCCGTGACCCCTGCACGCAAGGGCACGCCCCCGCCCGCACCTCCCGCCCGCAGCCCGCGCGCGCGGACGAGCTCGGCGGCGTCGGGCCTCCCCCCGTCCGTCGCTCCGGCGCGCCAGCCCGGACAAGCAGCGTCGACTCCCCCGCGCGTCTCGTCCGCGCCTCGCGCGGGTGCCCAGGCCGTGCCGACGACGCCGCGGAGCCGCCCGAACGCGTCCCCGCGCCCACGCACGGGCGGGCCGGGAGACCGGGGCGGTCGACCGCCGTCGGGCCCGGCCGCACCGCGGACCGGCGGGGGCGGCTTCCGCGTCCGCAAGGGCCGCGTGGTCGGGCTCGTCGCCTGCGTCGTGATCGTCGCGCTCCTCGCCTGGCCGGTGGGCCTGCTCATCTGGGCGAACGGCAAGATCCAGCACGTCGAGGCCCTCTCCGGCGCGCCCGGCACACCCGGGAACACCTACCTCCTCGCCGGCTCGGACGCGCGCGGCGAGGGCATCAGCGAGGACGGCACCGAGGGCGCGCGCACGGACACGATCATGCTCCTGCACGCCCCGCCCAGCGGTCCGGTCGCGCTCATCAGCCTGCCGCGCGACACCTACGCGGAGATCCCCGGCAACGGCGCGAGCAAGCTCAACTCGGCCTACTCGTGGGGCGGCCCGCCGCTGCTCGTGCAGACCGTCGAGCAGCTCACCGGCCTCACGGTCGACCACTACGTCGAGGTCGGGTTCGGCGGGGTCGAGGGCATCGTCGACGCCGTCGGCGGCGTCGAGCTGTGCCTCGACTACGACGTGAACGACCCGAGGAGCGAGCTCGTCTGGACGGCCGGGTGCCACGTCGCCGACGGCCACACCGCGCTCGCGTTCTCGCGAATGCGCTACTCCGACCCGAAGGGTGACATCGGACGCGCCGAGCGCCAGCGCCAGGTGATCGGCGCCATCAGCTCGAAGGCGGCGAACCCGAGCATCCTGTTCCGCCCGGGCGACCAGGTCTCGCTGCTGGACTCGGGTCTCGGATCCCTCACGGTCGACCAGAGCACCGGCATCATCGACCTGGGCAAGCTCGCGCTCGCGTTCCGCAAGGCCAACGGTCCCGACGGCATCACGGGCACACCGCCGATCTCGAACCCCGACTACCGCCCGGGCGGCAACGTGGGGTCGACCGTGCAGCTGGACCCCGATACCGTCGGCCAGTTCTGGGTCGACATCCGTGACGGCAACCTGTCGCCCGGACAGGTCGGCGGGCTCCCGACAGGCTGACGATCGCCAGCGGCGTGGGCCGCCACCCCTCACCACCAGTCGAGAAGAGGGCCGAGCCGTTCGTCGAGCACCGGGACGGTCGACATCGTGTACGTCCGCGTCAGGTGGTGGTCGTCTCGGTAGACGACGCGGCCGCCTTGGACGAAGGGGCACGTCTCCTCCGGGCACAGGAGGTCGTCGAGGTCGAGGAACCGCACGTCCGCCCCTGCGTCCGCCAGCCGGACCAGGGACGTCGGGTCGACCTCGTCGAGGACGTCGGCGCGCTCCACCGCACACTCGGTGATCTCGCTCGCCGACGCGAGGCACTCGAGCGCCGACGACGCGAGCCAGGGGTTGTCGCGGAGGCCGACGACGGTGATCCCTGCGCGGTTGAGCCGCTCCCACGCCGCGACGTAGGCCCCCGGCACGATCTCCCGGGTCGTGGCACCGTCTCCTGCCGGACGGGTCGAGGTCGTCAGGACCACGTCGGGCTTCCTCTCCTCGAGTTCTTCGAGGGCGTTCTGGGTCCAGTCGCCGCACGTCGGGTCCGCCTCGACCCAGATCTCCATCCCGTCGGTGCCGTCGAACAATGAACAGCCCCAGCGGATCATCGAGTCCACGCGGAACCCTCGTTCTTCGCCGACCGCCGCGACCGCGTCGATCCACTGCTCGGCGTGGGAGCCACCAGCCACCATGATGACCCGGTCCGCGTCCAGGTCACCGTAGGAGCACACCGTCACGCTGGCGTCCCCGCCGGGAGTCCCGCACCCGTCGAACACGGCACGGACCTTGTCCTCCCCCGCCGCGAGCACGTCGGGGATCGGGGCCACAGACTCGTCCGTCGCATAGAGGAACGGCTCGACGACGCTCATCGCACCCGGATGCGTGCGCAGATCTCCGCCGCCCTCGCCGACGTCCGCGCGGACCGACGCGACGTAGCCGAGCCACGCCAGGGGCACGACGACGACCGTCACCGCCGCGATGGCGGCGAGCGGGCGCCGTGGCCGCGCGACCGCTCGACGGTGCCCGACGCGCGCGGCGTCCCGCCACGGGTCCTCGATCAAGTGCTTCGTCCCGATCGCGAGCAGCGCCGAGAGGACGAGAACTCCGGCGCCTGCGAGCCAGCCGACGGGCCGGTCCCGAAGCACGACCACCATGACCAGCACGGGCCAGTGCCAGAGGTAGAAGGCGTAGGCGTAGGACCCCGCCCGCGACAACGGCCCCCACGCGAGGAGGCGCGTCACACCGGTCGACGCCCCGGTCCCGGCACCCGCGAGCATCACGAGGCTCGCGCCCGCGAGGGGGACGAGAGCCGCCGGGCCGGGAAACGACGCCCCGCCGTCCACGATCACTCCGGAGAGGAGCACGACGGTGACGCCGACCCAGCCGACGAGCCCGGTCCGAGGCCGCGGCGTGCGGGCCCGGACGAGCGCGACCGCCAGCACGGCGCCCAGCAGATACTCCCACGCCCGCGCGGCGGTGTCGTAGTACGCGGTCTGCGGACGGGCTGCTACCGAGACTGCGGCGTACACGAAGGACGCGACCGCTGCGGTGACGACGACGGCTAGGACCACCCGCGACCTGTCGATCGCACCAGCTCGACCGGCGAGCCGCCACACGGCTAGCAGGAGCAGCGGGACCCCGACGTAGAGCTGGCCCTGCACCGACAGCGACCAGACGTGCTGGAGCGGGCTCTGCGTCACGTCCGCCGCGCCGTAGGCCTGCCCCGAGCCGGCGAGCCACCAGTTCTCGAGATGGGCGAGCGACGCCAACGACTCCGACGCCACGTCGTCCCATCGGGTCCGGGGCAGAAGGAGCGCCGAGGCCACGAGCACGGCCGCGACGACGACCAGCAACGTCGGGAGAAGCCTGCGCGCGAGCCGTGGGAGGTACCGGCGCAGATCAGGTGGTGCGCCTCGCTCGAAGGACCTCAGGAGAGCGCCCCCGACGAAGAACCCGGAGAGGAGGAGGAAGACGTCGACTCCTCCAGAGACGCGGTGCACCCAGACGTGGTAGACGGCGACGATCAGGACGGCGAGCGCCCTCAGCCCGTCGAGGTCGGCGCGGCGGACGGCCGGGCCCGCGCTCGGGACCCCGGTCCGGACGTCGGGGCGGGCATGGCGCGGAGCGGACGTGACGCTCACGTGGAGCACCATGACCGCTCCCCGCCGGGGCGGTGGTCGACCTCACCCTGTCGCGGGCAGACCTGCTCGTACCGGGGTGGTCTCACGGGCCGACACGGTAGGTCGCCGCGATGACCGCGCGGCAGACGGCCGGTGAACGACGGCCGACGTGCACACGACCGGTTGCTCGGTCGTCAGGCGCCGAAGCCGGTGCGCTGCTCCCCGGACCGCGACGCGCGCAGGCGTGCACCCTTCGCGCGCGCCTGGTCGCCCAGGTCCGCCTGGAAGGCGACCATCTTGTCCCGCAGGCGCGCGGCGTCGTCGTCCGTGCCGGCCGCGAGGATGCGCGCGGCGAGCAGACCCGCGTTGCGCGCCCCGCCGACGGAGACCGTCGCGACGGGCACGCCCGCGGGCATCTGCACGATCGACAGGAGCGAGTCCATGCCGTCGAGGTGGCGCAGCGGCACGGGGACGCCGATCACGGGCAGCGGCGTCACGGCGGCGAGCATGCCCGGCAGGTGCGCCGCTCCGCCGGCGCCCGCGACGATCACGCGCAGACCGCGCTCGGCGGCGGTGCGGCCGTACTCGATCATCTCGACAGGCATGCGGTGGGCGGAGACGACGTCGACCTCGACGGGCACGCCGAACTCGGCGAGGGCGTCGGCCGCGGCCTCCATGACGGGCCAGTCGGAGTCCGACCCCATGACGATGCCGACGACAGGGTTCTCGCTCATGCTCGCTCCTCGTTCTCGGTGGCCTCGTCTGTGCTCGCGAGACGCTCGCCCCGCAGGATCGCGGCCGCGGCCAGGGCCCGACGCCGGACCTCGTCCAGGTCGTCGCCGCTCACGTTCACGTGCCCGAGCTTGCGCCCGGGGCGCACGCCCTTGCCGTACAGGTTGACCTTCGCGTCGGGGAAGGCGGCGAGGACGGCGGGCAGGGCGTCGGTGAGCTCGGCGAGCGTCGACCCGAGCACGTTCGCCATCACGGTCCAGGGCGCCGTGGCCGTCGTGTCGCCGAGCGGGAGGTCCAGCACCGCGCGCAGGTGCTGCTCGAACTGGCTCGTCACCGCGCCGTCGATGGTCCAGTGGCCGGAGTTGTGGGGACGCATCGCGAGCTCGTTGACCAGCACGCGCGGCCCGTCCGGACCCGCGGCCTCGAACATCTCGACCGCGAGGACGCCCGTGACGTCGAGCCCCTCCGCGATCCGCACCGCGACCTCGCGCGCGCGCTCCGCCTCGGCGTCGGTGAGCCCGGGCGCGGGAGCGATCACCTCGGCGCACACGCCGTCGCGCTGGATCGACTCCACCACGGGCCAGGTGCGGACCTCGCCGCGACCGTCGGGTCCGCCGGACGGACGGCGTGCGACGAGCACCGCGAGCTCGCGCGTGAAGGGCACCTTCTCCTCGACGAGCAGCTCGGGGCCGTCCGCGGCGGCCGCCTCGATCCACTCCGCGACCTGCTCGGCACCGCCCTCGGCGACCGACACGACGCGCACGCCCTTGCCGTCGTACCCGCCGCGCGCCGTCTTCACGACGGCCTCGCCCCCGACGTCGGCGAGGAACTCCGCGAGAGACGCGCGGGCGGCGTCGGGCGCGGTGGCGAGCGCTGCCCAGCGCGGGCACGGCACGCCGAGCTCGGTGAGCCGGCGCCGCATGACGATCTTGTCCTGCGCGTGCACGAGCGCGTCCGGACCGGGACGCACGGGCGTGCCGTGCTCGAGGAGGTCGGTGAGCAGCGCGTTCGGGACGTGCTCGTGCTCGAAGGTCAGCACGTCCGCCGGGGTGGCGCCCGCAGGGGCGATGAGCGAGCGGATCGCGGCCTCGTCGGACGCGACGCCCACGGGGGCGTCGACCACGACCTGGGCCGCGGACGAGTCCGGGGCCTCGACGAGCACGCGCAGGTGCACGCCGAGCTCTCCGGCCGCGGGGGCCATCATGCGTGCGAGCTGTCCTCCGCCGACCACGGCGATCACTGGGGCTGCCACGTGCACCCACCCTAGTGCCTGGGCGGCGCGTGCCCGCGCGTCGCCCGGACTCCGGACCGTCGGCTCCTCGGCCCCGCGACCCGGTGGCCGCCCCCCGGCACCCGGGCGACGCTCAGGAGCGGCCGGTAGCCTCGGGGGGTGACGAGCGACCTGGACCGGCGAGCCGAGGCCTCCGCGGCGGCCCTGCCGCGACGCGAGCGCGCGCTCGCCCGGGTGCGGGAGCTGGCCAAGTTCGGATCCGTCGGCGCGGTCGCCTACGTGGTCGACCTGGGCCTGTTCAACCTGCTCAGCTTCGGGCCGGGAGAGGTCCTCGGGCACAAGCCGCTCACCGCGAAGATCGTGTCGGTCGCGGTCGCGACGCTCGTCGCGTGGGTCGGCAACCGCTACTGGACGTTCTCCGCGCGCCGCACGCAGGCGCGCGGTCGCGAGCTCGCGGCCTTCGTCGTCGTCAACGTGGGCGGCATGCTCATCGCGGTCGGCTGCCTCGCGATCTCCACGTACGCGCTCGGCCTCACGTCCCCGCTCGCCAAGAACGTCTCCGCGAACGTCGTCGGGCTCGCGCTCGGCACCGCGTTCCGCTACGTCGCCTACCGACGCCTCGTGTTCACGGGCGACCGTGCGGAGGGCGCCCCCACCGCACCCCAGGACGCCACGGCACGCTGAGAGGTCCGGCGCAGCGTCCGCGGCGTGACGTCAGCCGCGGCGGCGGCGCCGACGCCGACCGTGCGCGGAGACCGCGACCCCCGTCGGCAGGACGACGCGCGGGTCCAGGCGCCGCGGCACACCTGCGAGGAAGAGCGCGAACACGGCCGGACGGCGCTGCGCGAGCTCGAGCCGACCGCCGTCGGACGCCGCGAGGTCACGAGCGAGCGCGAGCCCGAGGCCGGTCCCGGCACCCGAGGTCACCTCCCGCTCGAAGATGCGCGGCGCCAGATCGTCCGGGACGCCGGCGCCCTCGTCCGACACCTCCGTGACGATCGCGCCGCTCGTGCCCGACGGGCGCGCGCGGACCGTCGTCGTGCCGCCGCCGTGCTTGAGGGAGTTCTCGATGAGGGTCGCCAGGACCTGCGCGAGCGCCCCGGGCGTCGCGAGCACCTGGTACTCCGCGGGGACGTCGACGACGAGCTCGCGCCCCGCCTTGGCGAACGTCGGGACCCACTCCTCCTCCTGCTGGTGCACGACCTCGAGCAGGTTCACGGCCTCCGTCGTCCCGCCCTGCGCGCGACGCGAGGACGCCAGGAGGTCGTCGACGACGCCGACCAGGCGCTCGACCTGCTCGAGCGAGATCCGGGCCTCCTCCTGCACGGCCGGGTCGTCCGAGGCCATCGAGATCTCCTCGAGCCGCATGCTCAGCGCGGTGAGCGGCGTGCGGAGCTGGTGGGACGCGTCGGCGGCGAACTGGCGCTCCGCCGCGAGGCGCCCCGCGAGCCGGTCGGAGCTGCGGGCGAGCTCGGCGGCGACGAGGTCGATCTCCTCGACCCCCGACGGCTCGAGCCGCGGGCGCACCTGTCCCGAGCCGAGCTGCTCGGCGGAGGCCGCGAGGTAGACGAGGGGCGCGGCGATGCGGTTGGCCTGCCACACGGCCATGCCGATGCCCGCCGCGAACGCGACGATGGCGGCGGCCACGACGAGGAGCACGACCTGCGCGGCCTGGAGGTAGGCGTCCCAGTACGAGACGGTGAGGGTGACGAGCGCACCCGACTCGGAGTGCAGGGGCTGCTCGATCCCGCGTCCGGTGACCTCCGGGCCGGCGGTGAGCACGGTGCCGTCGGGCAGCGTGACGTAGACCTGGGCCGCCGGGTCGCTCGCGCGGGGCTGGACCGCGTCCTCGATGACGTAGTCCGGGATCTCGTCGCCGGCGGCGAGCCGGGCGTCGATCGACCGGGCGAGGCGCTCGACGCGCGACGTGACGTCGTCGACCTCGCCCTGGAGCACGAACCGCGCACCGTAGAACGCGAGCGGGAACCCGAGGAGGATGACGGCGACGGCCACGGCCGCCACCGTGGCCTGCAGCATCCGACGCCGCACGCTGCTCCTCGCTCCCCGTGTCCTCGTCCCCCGGTCGGGGCCGGTCAGCTCTCGCCGGTCTCGAAGCGGAACCCGAGCCCCCGGACCGTCGAGATGTACCGCGGCGCGTTCGCGTCGTCACCGAGCTTGCGGCGCAGCCACGACACGTGCATGTCGAGCGTCTTCGTCGAGCCGACCGGCTCGGAGCCCCACACGTCGCGCATGAGGGCGTCGCGCACGACGACGGACCCCGCGCTCGCCACGAGCACGCGCAGCAGCTCGAACTCCTTGGTGGTCAGGTGCAGCTCGCGCTCGCCCTGGAAGGCGCGGTGCGCGGAGACGTCGATGCGCACGTCCTGCGCGGCGAGCTCCTCCTCGTCCACCTGCTCGCCGTGCGAGCGGCGGAGCAGGGCCCGCACCCGGGCGAGCAGCTCGGCGAGCCGGAACGGCTTCGTGACGTAGTCGTCGGCGCCGGCGTCGAGGCCCACGACGAGGTCCACCTCGTCGGCCCGGGCCGTGAGCACGAGCACAGGGGTGGTCAGACCCTTGTGCCGGATCTCGCGCGCGACGTCGAGGCCGTCCATGTCCGGAAGGCCCAGATCGAGCACCACGATGTCCGCACCGCTCGCGGAGTCGATCGCCCCTTGACCAGTTCCTTGGACGACGACGTTGTAACCCTCACGTGTCAGTGCGCGCGCCAAAGGTTCGGCAATCGCCGGGTCGTCCTCCGCTAGCAGTACGTGGGTCATTCGCTCATGCTAGGGCATCAGTACGACTTCGGTCCCATCGTGTCCCGTGATCTCTGCGACCGTGGTGGGACGCCCTGCGACCGCCCCCTGCCTAGGCTGGAAGGCATGGGATGGTACGAGCGCCTCGGGCAGTGGTCCGACGAGCACCGGTTCGGTGTGGACCTCACCGTCACGCTCGTCCTCGCGGTGGTCTTCGTGCCCGCGTCGGCGGCGTTCTCGGCGGCCGGCGCGAGCGGGATCGGCACGAGCGGCGGCTGGGCGGCGTTCTGGGCCGCGCTCCTGCTCGCTCCCCTCCCGTGGCGTCGCGCGCGCCCGCTGGCCTCCGCGATCACGGTGTACTCCGTCGCGCTCGTCCACCTGCTCGCGGGCTACCTCCTGATCTTCCCCGCCGACTTCGCGGTGCTCGTCGCGCTCTACTCCGTCACGGTCTACGGCCCGCGCTGGGCGCACCGGACGGCTATCGTGTCCTCCCTCGTCGGAGCGGTCGTCCTCGGGATCGCGCTCGGCCTGCTGTCCGGTCGCCTCACCGACCTCGCGACGATGGTCTTCTTCACGTCCGCGTTCGGTGGCATGACCTTCCTCGCGGTCTGGGCGTTCGGCCTCGTGCGCCGCTCCCGCCGCGAGACGATCGCCGCGCTCGTCGACCGCGCGGAACGGCTCGAGGTCGAGCGCGACCAGCAGGCGCAGATCGCGACCGCCGCGGAGCGGGCCCGCATCGCGCGGGAGATGCACGACATCGTCGCCCACTCCCTGTCCGTCATCATCGCCCAGGCCGACGGCGGGCGGTACGCCGCCGCGCACGACCCGGACGCCGCGACGCGCGCGCTCGCGACCGTGTCCGAGACGGGGCGCACGGCGCTGGCGGACATGCGCCGGCTCCTCGGCGTCCTCCGCTCCGAGCCGCCGCGCGTCGTCGTGCCGCCGGGGGCCGCCGTCGGGCCCGGAGGGACGCTCGCGCTCCCCGCGGGGCGAGGAGCCGGCAGCGCGGCCACGGGCTCCCCCTACGGGCCGAGCGCGTCCGAGCAGCAGGCGCCGCCGAGCGGTGCGACGACGGCGCTCGAGCGAGCCCCGCAGCCGGACACCGCCGACCTCGAGGCGCTCGTCGCCCAGGTCCGCGACAGCGGCATGCGCGTGTCGTTCGTCCGCGTCGGGCAGTCGCGCCCGCTGCCGCCCGGGGCCGGCCTCACGGTCTACCGCGTGTGCCAGGAGGCGCTCACCAACGTGCTCAAGCACGCGGGCCCGGACCCCGAGGTCACCGTCGTCGTGCGGTGGGGGGCCACCACGCTCGACCTGGAGGTCGAGGACGACGGTCGCGGCGCGTCGACCGCCGCCGAGGCTCACCAGGACGCGCGGCCCGGCGGCTACGGCGTGCTGGGGATGCGCGAGCGGGCCGCGCTCTTCGGCGGGTCCGTGCAGGTGGGGCCGCGCGCGGGCGGGGGTTTCCGGGTGCACCTGCGCATCCCGGTCCCCCCGGCCCCCGGTGGTACGCCCCCGCCCGTCGCGGCACCGACGCCCGGCCCGGCGCGCCCGGTGCCGCCACCCGCACCCGCACCGTCGGGCAGGATGGGGCCCGGCCGGACGGCGCCGGCCGGCGCGGCTGCCCCGCCCCCACCGCCGCCCGCCTGACCACCGCCGCCCCGCGACCCGCACCGCCCGTAGCCGCTCGGACCGACAGGACACCATGACCGACGCCCTCCCCGCCCACGACGACGCGTACGCTCCGGAGCCGCACGAGCCCGTGCGCATCGCGCTCGTCGACGACCAGCAGCTCGTGCGCGCGGGCTTCCGCATGGTCATCGACTCGCAGCCGGACCTCACGGTCGCGGTCGAGGCGGGCGACGGGCTGCAGGCCCTGCGCCTGCTCGCCGACCACCCGGTCGACGTCGTACTCATGGACGTCCGCATGCCGCACCTCGACGGGCTCCAGACGACGGCCCGGCTCACGGCCGCGGCGGCCGACGGCGGGCACGCGCCCAAGGTCATCGTCCTCACCACGTTCGACCTCGACGAGTACGTGCTCGAGGCCATCCGCTCCGGCGCGAGCGGGTTCCTGCTCAAGGACGCGCCGCCCGAGGAGATGCTCGCCGCGATCCGCACGGTGCACCGCGGCGACGCCGTCATCGCGCCCTCGTCCACGCGGCGCCTGCTCGAGCACCTGGTGACCGCGCTGCCCGCCGAGCAGGTCGAGGACTCCCCCGCGCACGCCGCCGTCGAGGGCCTCACCGAGCGCGAGCGCGAGGTGCTCGTCCTCATGGCGCGCGGCCGGTCCAACACCGAGATCGCGAGCGACCTGTTCGTCGCCGAGGCCACGGTCAAGACGCACGTCGGCCGCATCCTCGCCAAGCTCGGCGCGCGCGACCGCGTCCAGGCGGTCGTCACGGCCTACGAGACGGGGCTGGTCCGGCCGGGCGCCTGACTCCCCTGCCCCCCGACGGCGCCCCACCGGTCCCGGACCCGTGGGGCGCCGTCGTGTCAGCCCTCGGCGCGGGTCGGGTACGACCACGGGATGACCCGCCTCCCGTGCAGGACCCGACCCTCGCCGGACGCGGCGGGGCGTGCCCGGTCCGTAGCGTCGTCCACGATCCCGACGCACGCCTCCGACCTGGTCGGTGCGAGCGCGCGACGGACCCGACGACGACCCTCGACGACGTACTCAGGAGATGACGTGGACACGACCGTGTACCGCCCCACCGACCCCGCCCCCGCCGGCCCGCCCGCGGTCCGGGCCCGCTCGCTGCGCAAGACCTACGGCACGGGCGAGGCGGCGGTGCACGCCCTCGACGGCGTGGACGTGGACTTCGAGCGCGGCCACTTCACGGCCATCATGGGCCCCTCGGGCTCGGGCAAGTCGACGCTCATGCACCTGCTCGCGGGGCTGGACACCGCGACGAGCGGGCACGCCTTCATCGGCGACACCGAGGTCACGGGCCTGAACGACAACGCGCTGACGCAGCTGCGCCGCGACCGGGTGGGCTTCGTGTTCCAGTCGTTCAACCTCCTGCCCATGTTCACGGCGGAGCAGAACATCGCGCTCCCCGTCGAGCTCGCGGGCGGCAAGGTCGACCGCGCGTGGTTCGACACGCTGGTCCGGACGCTCGGCCTCGAGGCGCGGCTGAACCACCGGCCGAGCGAGCTGTCCGGCGGGCAGCAGCAGCGCGTCGCCATCGCGCGCGCCCTCATCGCCGGGCCCGAGGTCGTCTTCGCCGACGAGCCGACGGGCAACCTGGACTCGCGCTCGGGCGCGGAGGTGCTGAGCTTCCTGCGCCGGTCGGTCCGTGAGCTCGGCCGCACGATCATCATGGTCACGCACGACCCGACCGCGGCCGCCTACGCGGACCGCGTCGTGCTCATCGCCGACGGGAGGATCGCGGGCGACATCAGCGACCCGACGCCCGAGTCGGTGCTCGCCGGGCTCGACGCCCTGCGCACGCTCGAGGCGCCGGGCGCCGACGGCTCCGCCCCCACGGCGTCGCAGGCGGTGCGCGCCTGATGCTCCGCCTCACCCTGGCGCAGATGCGCCGCAGCATCGGCCGCCTCGTCGCGGCCGGCGTCGCGATCGTCATCGGGACGGCGTTCGTCACGGCGACCCTGATCGCGGGCAACGTCATCACCCAGACCACGAACGACTCGATCGCGGCGCAGTTCGCGGACGCGGACCTCGTCGTCTCCGCGCCGAGCGACCTCACGGCGTCCGACGTGGACGCCCTGCGCTCGGTCCCGGGCGTCGACGCGGTGGACGCGGTCCAGTTCACCTACCTCGACCTGTCGCACGGCGCGAAGCGCGTGTTCCAGCTCGGCGTCCCCGCACCCTCCGACCCGCGCTTCGAGGCGCTCGAGGTCGTCGAGGGGTCGATGCCGACGGCGAGCGGGCAGGTCTCCCTGCCGACCGCCGTGGCCGAGCGCCTCGGCGTCGACATCGGCGACACCGTCACGAGCTCGCGCAACGTGTGGGACGACGCCGCGCCCGACGGCGGCGCGTACGAGGAGGTCCGCGACGAGCTGACCGTCGTCGGGACGACCGACGACCCCTACGGCGCGTACGCCCAGATGGGCGGAGCCGTCGTCGTCACGGCCGAGGACGTGTCCGCGTGGGAGTCGGCGCAGACCGCGCCGGACGACCCCGAGCGCACCTACTCCGCGGCGATGGTCGGCCTCGCGCCGGGCACCGACCTCGAGTCCGCGCGCACGGCCCTCGTCGCCGCGTCCCCGGACGAGGCCCAGGCCGTGACGCCCGACGAGCACGCCCAGGCGCAGGCCCGCAAGATGACCGGCGACCAGGACGTCTTCACCTACGTCATCCTCGGGTTCGCCGCGGTCGCGCTGCTCGTCGCGGCGCTCGTCATCGCGAACACGTTCCAGGTGCTCGTCGCCCAGCGCACGCGCACCCTCGCCCTCCTGCGGGCCGTCGGCGCCAACCGGTCGCAGCTCGCCCGGTCGGTCCTGACCGAGGCGACGATCCTCGGCGTCCTGTCCTCCGTGGGCGGCATCCTGCTGGGCGGCCTCCTCACGCAGGTCGCGCTCCTCGTGGCCCGTGGCGCCGACCTGGGCGTGCCGATCCCGGCCACGATCACGGTGACGCCCGCGGTCGTCCTCGTGCCGCTGCTCGTGGGGACGCTGGTGACGGTCGTCGCGTCGTTCGCCCCGGCGCGGGCCGCCACGCGCGTCGCTCCGCTCGAGGCGCTGCGCCCGGCCGACGCGCCGAGCCTCTCGCGCGGCGGCGGCCGCGTGCGTCTCGTGGTCGCGAGCCTGCTCACCCTCGGCGGCCTCGCGGTCCTCGGGGGCGGCATCTGGCTCGGCAGCACCGGCAACCCCGAGATCGGGCTCCTCGCGGGCGTCGCGGGCGGCGCCCTGTCGTTCGTCGGCGTGCTCGTCGGCGCGGTGTACTGGCTGCCGGGCGTCGTGTCCTTCGTGGGCCGGCTCCTCGCCGGCACGGGGTCGACGGCGCGGCTCGCCACCGCGAACACGCTGCGCAACCCGCGCCGGACCACGGCGACCAGCACCGCGCTGCTCATCGGCGTCACGCTCGTCGCGATGATGTCGACCGGCGCCGCGAGCGCCCGCACCTCGCTCGACGCGGCGCTCGACGACCAGTACCCCGTCGACGTCCTCGTCGCGACGGACGCCTACGGGTCGACGGGCGACGCCGTGCCGGACGACGTCGTGCGCTCCGTCGCGGGGACCGAGGGCGTCTCGCGCGTCGTCGAGCTCTCCGGGGTCACGGTCACGCTGCTCGACGGCGCCGAGATGACGATGCACGGCGTCGACCCGGACCAGGCGCGCGACGTCGTGCGCACGCCCGACGTGCTCGCGGCGTTCGCCCCCGGCACGGTCATGGTCCCCGAGGCGGACGCCGAGTCCTGGGACGTCGCGGAGGGCGACACGCTCGAGCTCACCGGGCCGGACGGGGCGACCCTCGAGGCGACCGCCCACGTCGGTGCCATCGGGTCCGGCTGGCTCCTCGACGCGGACGACGCGCGGACCCTGGACCCGGACGCCGTCGTGTCCCGGCTGTGGGTCGGGCTCGACGACACGGACGCGGCGACGCAGGTCGTGCCCGCGATCCAGGACGCGATCGTCGAGTCGGACACGCCCGTCGAGGTCGCCGGCATCGCGGTCGAGCGCGCGGCGATGCAGAGCGTCATCGACACGGTGCTCGGGGTCATCGTGGGGCTCCTCGCGGTCGCGGTCGTCATCGCGCTCATCGGCGTGGCGAACACGCTCTCGCTCTCCGTCATCGAGCGGCGCCGCGAGTCCGCGACGCTGCGCGCGATCGGGCTCAGCCGTGCCCAGCTGCGGTGGATGCTGGCGATCGAGGGCATGCTCATCGCGGGCGTGGGCGCGGTCCTCGGCATCGTGCTCGGTGTCCTGTACGGCTGGGCCGGGGCGGCGACGGCGCTGAGCGTCATGGGCGACGTGTCGCTCGCGGTGCCGTGGCGGGACGTCGCGCTCGTGCTCGTCGTCGCGCTCGTCGCCGGGCTCGTCGCGTCCGTCGTGCCCGGCCGGACGGCCGCCCGCACGTCGCCCGTCGCGGCGCTCTCCGTGGACTGAGCCGCGACCCGTCCGCCTGACGGCCGACGCGCGCCCCTGTGGACGGACCTCCGTCCACAGGGGCGCGCTCGTCCCCGGGCGCGGAGGCCGCCTCGTCGGGCACCATCGCGGCGTGCTGCCCGCCCCGCCGTCCCGCGTCACCCGCCCCGCGCCGTCCGCGCCCGAGCACGCCGGGCCACGGGGCGAGGCGTGGCTGCGCGTCACGGTGCACCCGGCCACGGACGTCCTGCTCCCGGCCGGGGCGCGCCTGGGCGACGTGCGCGCCGGTCTCGCCGAGCTCGTGTGCCGCCCGGAGCTGCGCACCGCCGCCCTGCTCGTGGACGGCGTCCCGGTCGACGACGACCAGCGCTGCGGGACCCGACCCCTGCTCCCCGGGGCGACGGTCGCCGTCGCGCCCGCCGACGGGAGGCCGGTCGCCGGAGCGGCCCGCCCGGACGCCGTGCTCGCCGCGCCGCTCCACGTGGCCGTCCTCGCCGGTGGGGACGCGGGGCGGCTCGTCGCCGTCCCGGACGGCACGGGCCGCACCCGGGTCGACGCGCTCGACGTCCGCCGACGCGGCACGCGCCGCGGCACACGGGTCCGCGTCCGTGCGCCGCGCGGCACCCGCCGCGTGCCCGACGACGCGGCGGTCCTCGTCGCACGACCTGCCCGGGCCGGTCGCCGGGTCGCCTCGTGGCGCACGGTGCGGTGGCGCGCGGGCGACGCCCTCGTGACGCCCCACGGCGCCTATGCCCTGCGCCCGCGCCCCGTCCTCGTGCACGGTCCCCGCACCGGCCCCGTCGGCCCGGCCTCGGTCGACGCGTCGCCGGGCCGGCCGAGCACCGGCCACCTCGCGACGGCGGCCGTGCCCGCGGTCGCGTCGCTCACCCTCGCCGTGACGTTCCGCCAGCCGCTGTACGCGCTGCTCGCCCTCGCCGGACCGCTGGCGCTCCTCGTCCCCGCGCTCGTCGAGGCTCGCCGACGCCGCGCGGCCCGCCGGGGTCGCAGAGGTCCGGGCTCCGACGTGAGGCGGTCGCCGGGCGGCGACGACGCGCGAGCGACGACGCCCGTCGACCCGTTGTGCCCTCGGCCCGCGGACGCGCTCACCTGGGCGACGGTCGCCCGCCTCGCACCGGTCGTCACGCCGCCTGGCGGGGCACGGTCGGTCCAGGGCGTGGACCCGAGCGGCGCCGCGGTCGAACCCGTCGCGCCCGTGCGGCTCCCCGACGGCTGCGTCGCCGTCGTCGGCCCCCGCGCCCTCGCGCTCGCCGCCGCGCGGGCCGTGCTCGGGGAGCTCCTGTCGGCGGGCGCCGTGGCGACGTTCCGGCACCCGCCGCACGCCGCGGCCGACTGGGCCTGGTGCCGGTGGCTACCGCACGCCGGCGCCGTCGGCTCGCTGGACGCCGCACGACCGCCGACCGGCCCGGCCGCCGTCCTCGTCGTCGACGGGGTGCCGCCCGCGGGCGAGCTCGCCCGGGCCTGGGAGCGGCTCAGGGCCGCGGGGACCGACCTGCTCCTCGTGCTCGACGACGTGGCCCGCGTCCCGGCGTGGTGCCGGACGGTCGTGGACGTGGCCGGCCCGACCGTCGTGGTCACCGGCCCGGACGACGCGCGCACCGAGCGCGAGCACGTCGGGGCGAGCGAGGAGTGGGCCGTCGCGCTCGCCCGTCGGCTCGCGGCGGCGGACCACCTCGGCCGCCTCGGCGGCACCGACCCGGCCGGGCACGACCCCGGCGACCCGACCTCGCCCTCGCTGCCGGCCGACGTCGCGCTCGGTGACCTCCTCGGCCTGCCGACGGAGCCGGACGACCTCGCCGCGTGGGTCGGCGCCCGCTGGCAGGACGCGGCGCGGCGCGACGGGACCGGCCTGCGGGTCGTGCTCGGCGTCGGCTCCGGGGGCGCACCGGTGACGGTCGACCTCGTCCGCGACGGCCCGCACGTGCTCGTCGCCGGGACCACGGGAGCGGGCAAGTCGGAGCTCCTCCAGACCCTCGTCGCGGGGCTCGCGCTCGCGCGCTCGCCGGCGGAGCTGTCGTTCGCGCTCGTCGACTTCAAGGGCGGCGCGAGCTTCGGGGCGTGCAGTCTCCTGCCGCACGTCGTGGGCACGGTGACCGACCTCGACCCGGGCCTCGCCGGTCGCGCGCTCGCCGGGCTGCGGTCCGAGCTGCGGCGGCGCGAGCGCGTGCTCGCCGTGGCGGGCGCGACCAGCGTCGACGAGCTCCCCCGAGGACGGCTGCCACGGCTCGTCGTCGTGGTGGACGAGTTCCGTGCGCTCGCCGACGACCTGCCCGACCTGCTGCCCGGCCTGCTGCGCGTCGCCGCCCAGGGCCGCTCCCTCGGCGTGCACCTCGTCCTGGCGACGCAGCGGCCCGCCGGGGCGGTGAGCGCCGACGTGCGGGCCAACATCACCCTGCGCCTCGCCCTGCGGGTGGTCGACGTCGCGGACTCGCGCGACGTCGTCGAGTCTCCGCTGGCGGCGCTCGTCCCGGCGTCGGCGCCGGGGCGGCTCGTCCTGCGCCGGGGTGCCGAACCTCCGCTCGCGGTGCAGTGCGCCCGGGCCGGGGCTCCGGCGCGCGCCTCGGCGTCGGGTGCACGCGACGCTCCTCCGTGGGGCGTCGCACGAGGGCTCGACCGCGAACCCTCCCCCGTGCACGACGACTGCCACGCGCCCGGCGCGGGAGCAGCTCGGCCCGCTGACGACCGGCTCCCCCGGATCGTGGCCGCGGCCCGCGACGTCGCGGAGCGCGCCGGCCTGCGCCCGGGGCCGCCGCCGTGGCTGCCCGCCCTGCCCGACCGGGTCGGGCAGGACGACCTCGCCGCCGTCGCGCGCGCGGCGGGCGCGACGGCGCATGACGGCGAGCTCGGGGCCGGTGTCCCGCAGGAGGACCCTGCGGGCCCGCGGGACGGTCGGTCCGGCCCCTTGGGTGACGAGGTGCTGTCCGGGGTGGCGGCGCTGCCCGTGGCGCTCGGCGACGACCCCGACCTGCAACGCCGGACCGTCGTCCGGTGGGACCCCCGCGACGGGCACCTCGCGGTGCTGGGCCGCGCACGCTCGGGCCGCACGACGGCGCTGCGGACCGTGGGACGGGCCGCGCTCGCGCGCGGGTGGACGGTCCACGCCGTCGGGTCGGGGCTCGCGGACCTCGCGACCCACCCGGGGGCGGGGACGATCGTCGACCGCGACGACCCGCGCCGTCTCGTCCGCCTCCTGCGGCTGCTCGCCGGTCACGACGACGGCCAGGCGCGCCCCGCGGGGACCGACGACCCGACCGACCGGGTGCTCCTCCTCGTGGACGACGTCGACGCCGTGCGGTCGGTCCTCGCGGGGGTGGCGGGCGGTGCCGGCGCCGACGCGCTCACGGACGTGCTCGCCGGCCCCGCCGCGGTCGCCGTGGGGTGCGGCAGCGCGGCGGTGGCGGGGCTGTCGTCGCTGGTCGGGGTGCGCGCGGTCATGGTCTCGCGCGACCGTCACGACGACGTGGCGCTGGGCGTGCCCTCGGCGCTCGCCGGGCGCGGAGGTCCGGCGGGGCGCGCCGTGTGGCTCGGTCCCGGCGAACCGGTCCTGTGCCAGGTCGCCCTCCCCGCGCAACCGCCGCCGCGCCTCGCGCCCGGGAGGGCGCCGCTCCCGGCCGCCGCCGGGCCGGGCGCACCGGACCGAGACGCGCGGCCCCGAGGCTTCCGACTCCTGCCGCTGCCCGCGCGGGTCGTCCCCGCCGACCTCGCGGATCCCGGTCCGCTCCGTGCGGCGGACCGTCCACGCCCGACGTCGGACGCGCTCCACGTCCCGGTGGGGCGGGGCGGCGACACGGCCGCCACGGTCACGCTGGACGTGTCGGGCGGAGCGCTCGTCGTCGGCCCGCCGGGCTCGGGGCGCACGAACGCGCTGACCCTGCTCGCGCGGCACGTCGCGCGCGCGGGCGCCCTGCGTGCGGTGGTCGCTCGCGACGACGCGCTCGCCGCGGCCGCTGGACCCCGGACGCGCGTGGTCCGCCGGTACGCGCCGGCCGACGTCGGCGCGCTCCTCGACGCCGTCGCCGCCGGCACGCGCGAGACCGGGCAGGAGGACGCGCGCGAGAACGGTCCGCCGGTGCCGCCCGGCGTGGTCGTGGTCGACGACCTGGACCTCCTCGTCCAGCTCTGCGTGGTCGAGGGCGAACGGCTCGCGGCGGCCTGCCGGGACGGCCTCGTGCTCCTCGCGTCCGCGACGACCGGCGGAGCCGCGTCGGCGCTGCGCGGCCCGCTCGCGGACCTGCGCGGCGTGCGCGTCGGCATCGTCCTGGCGCCGGGTGAGCGCGGCAGCACCGAGGTGTTCGGTCGTGGCCTCGAGTGGCTCGCCGAGCCGGGGCGGCCGCGACCCGGCCGCGGCGTGCTCGTCCAGGGTGCCCGGCTCACCCCGGTGCAGCTCGCGCTGCCCTCGGCGGGCGGTCGAGCCTCAGGGACGTCCGGTCACGCCCAGCCGGGGCATGAGGCGTGACGCACCGGGTGCCCGGGTGTCCGGCGCGGCCCTGGTGTCAGGCCGCGGCCCGCGAGTCACGGGTCGTCGCCTCGACGACCGGCCGCAGCATGAGGAGGACGAAGACCACCACGGCGAGCACGAGCGCGGCGACGACCCACGGCGTGACGCCCACCTGGAGCGAGCTGATCGCCACGACCGCCTGGAGGATCTGCCACGTCGCGACCGGCGACCGCGCCCAGCGCTGCCCGCGCAGCAGGCCGCGCAGGCTCGCCGCGAGCACCGCGGCGACGCCCAGCGCGAAGACGACGAGGAACACGCTGACCCCGAACGACTGCGACCCGCCGCGCACGAGCTCGACGAGGAGGAGGACCGCACCCACGGCGAGGACCGCGACCTCGATCCCGACCCCGACGACGAGCGCGGTCAGCGCCGGGGGTCGCGACGCGCCGTCGGGCGCCGGTGAAGGCGTCGTCGGCGGCTGCTCGGGCGGCTGTCCGGAGGGCTTGCGAGGAGGCACGATCACCCAGCGTACGCGCCGACCTGCGGCTTCACACCCGTGTGACGAAGACCTCACGATTCATGCGATGGAAACTCTCTCGTAACCCCTTGTGCTGCGCTTCACGAGGTGTGAACCTGGTTCAAGCATCAATCACCCCCCGCCTCGAGCCCTGGTCCAGGCAGCCCCCTGCCGGGCATCACCGCGACGAGCCATCACCTCGCGACCAGGCTCCCCTCTGCCAAGGAGACGACGATCATGGACTGGCGCCACCGCGCAGCCTGCCTCGACGAAGACCCCGAGCTCTTCTTCCCCATCGGCAACACCGGACCCGCGCTCCTCCAGATCGAGGAGGCGAAGGCCGTCTGCCGTCGCTGCGACGTCGTCGACACGTGCCTCAAGTGGGCCATCGAGTCCGGGCAGGACGCGGGCGTCTGGGGCGGCCTCTCCGAGGACGAGCGCCGCGCCCTCAAGCGCCGCACCGCCCGCGCGCGCCGCGCCGGCTGACCACGCTCCGCCCTGCACGGGCGTCGAGCAGCACGTCGACGACGGGCCGTCACCCTCCGGGGTGGCGGCCCGTCGTCGTGCCGGGCGGTCGTGCCAGGCAGTCGTGCGCCGGGCCCGAGGGGCTCAGCCCTGCCGGTTGCCGTCGCGCAGGACGAGCGCGAGCACGACCTGCGTGCCCCCGCCGGGACGTGGCGACCACTCGATGGTGCCGCCGAGCTCGTTCGTCACGAGCGTGCGCACGATCTGCGTCCCCAGCCCGCTCTTCGCGGCCTTGCCCGCCCGGGCGACGTCGCCGTCGGGCATGCCGACGCCGTCGTCCGCGACCACGATGCGCAGGGCGGAGCCCTCGCGCTCGACCGCGACCTCGACCGTCCCGGTCTCCTGCTTCGCGAGGCCGTGCTCGACGGCGTTGGTGACGAGCTCGGTGAGGATGAGGGCGAGCGGGGTGGCGTCCTCCGCGGGCACGAGCCCGAAGCTCCCGGTGCGGACGGTGCGCACGCTCGTGTCGGCCGACGCGACGTCGGCGGCGAGGCGCAGGGCCCGGCCCACCATGTCGTCGAACTCGACCTCCTCGTCGAGCGTCTGCGACAGGCTCTCGTGCACGAGCGCGATCGTCGCGACGCGGCGCATGGCCTCCTCGAGGGCTGCGCGCGCCTCGGGGACGTCCATACGGCGGGCCTGGAGGCGCAGGAGCGCGGCGACGGTCTGGAGGTTGTTCTTCACGCGGTGGTGGATCTCGCGGATCGTCGCGTCCTTGGTGATGAGCTCGCGCTCGCGCCGCCGCAGCTCCGACACGTCGCGACAGAGCAGCACGGCACCGATGCGCTGACCCGACTCGGTCAGCGGGAGCGCGCGCAGCGAGAGCGCGACGCGCTGCGCCTCGATCTCCGTGCGCCAGGGCGCGCGCCCCATGACGACGAGCGGGAGCGACTCGTCGACCGGGGTCTGGTGCTCGATGAGGTCGGCCGTCACCTCCGCGAGCGACCGACCGACGAGCGGGCCGATGACGCCGAGGCGGTGGAAGCAGCTCAGCGCGTTGGGGCTCGCGTAGAGGACCTCGCCCTCGGAGTTGAGGCGGATGAGGCCGTCGCCGACGCGCGGGGCGCCGCGGCGCGGTCCCGTCGCCGCGTTCGGGAAGGGGAACTCGCCGCGCGAGATCATCGCGATGAGGTCGTCCGCGGCCTCGACGTAGTTGAGCTCGAGGCGGGAGGGCGTGCGCCCGCTCCCGAGGTTGGTCTGCCGCGCGACGACGGCGATCGCCCGGCCCTCGTGGACGACCGGGATCGCCTCCTCGCGGACCGCGTACGCGCCGAACCAGCGCGGCTCGCGCGAACGCTGCGACCGGGCCTCGGTGAGGGCGCGCTCGAGCTGCGGGCGCTGCCCCTCCGGCGCGAACGAGCCGACGATGTCGTCGTAGTGGACGGTCGCGCCGGTCGACGGGCGGCACTGCGAGACGGCGACGAAGTTGCCGTCGGTCGTGGGGAGCCACAGGACCAGGTCCGCGAAGGCGAGGTCGGAGATCACCTGCCAGTCGCCCACGAGCAGGTGCAACCACTCGTTGTCCGCCGGGCTGAGGTCGGCGTGGCGGGAGATGAGGTCACTCATGGCAGACACGGACCCCAGCGTAGAGGGGTCGGACCGGTAGAGTCCCCTCAGCGCCCGCGCGCGCGGTCGCCCGAACCCGCCGACCGACCCGGCGGCCGCCCGCACGGGTCGGCGGCACGTCGGCCCGTGGCCCGAGGAGGTCCCGTGCACCTGAGCGTCGAGCTCCGCTACCCCGCTGCCGTCCCCGAGGTCGGCGCGATGCTCGCGGACGAGGAGTTCGTCCGCTGGCGCGCCGCGCGCTCGGGCGGCGCCGACGCCCGAGTCGAGCAGGTCGACGTCACCGGCGGTGCCGCCGAGGGGTTCACCGTGACCGTGCGTCGCACGCTGCCCACCGACCAGATCCCGGCCCACGTCCGGTCCTTCGTCGGGGGCCAGCTCGAGCTCCGCCAGGCCGAGGCGTGGGAACCCGAGCGCGACGGCGAGCGGTCGGGGACCGTGTCGCTCGAGATCACCGGCGCCCCCGTGCGGCTCACCGGGACGGTGACGCTCTCCCCCGACGGCGACGGGACCGTCGAGCGTTACACGGGCGAGGTGAAGGCCTCGGTGCCGCTGTTCGGCGGCGCGATCGAGCAGGCGGCCGCGGAGGCCGTCCGCGCGGCGCTCGCGGCGGAGGAGGCCGCGGGCCGGGAATGGCTCGCGCGCTGACGCGGCGCACCGGCGCCCGAGCCGCCGCGGAACCGGTCTCGAACCGGTAACGATTTCCGCCAAACCCTACCGATCGGTCGGTCCGGAAACGCCTGTGACCTGCGAAGACGCCGGAGTGGGAGCGCAACCACGCCTTCCCCGTCGCGACCGCGGCTTGACACGGGTTCCGATGGGAAAGCACGATCACCCCGTTGTGTGGAAGCGCTACCACATTCGGAGGTGGGAGCGCTGCCACGACCCCGCCCCACCGACAAGGGAGTCACCGTGCTGAGCAGCACCCGTACGACCCGCCGGCCCCGCAAGGCGATCACCGCCGTCGCAGGCCTCGCGGCCATCACCCTCACCCTGACCGCGTGCTCGAGCGGCTCCGGCTCGAACGGCGCCGAGACGGGCTCCGACGACGAGAAGATCACGCTCACCGTCGCCACGTTCAACGACTTCGGGTACACCGACGAGCTCCTCGCCGCGTACACCGAGGAGCACCCGAACGTCACCGTCAAGCAGACCAAGGCGGCGAAGTCCGAGGACGCGCGCACCAACCTCACGACCAAGCTCGCCGCCGGCGGCGAGGGCCTGGCGGACATCGAGGCCATCGAGGTCGACTGGCTCCCCGAGCTCATGCAGTTCCCCGACCTCTTCACCGACCTCACGGACCCGTCGCTCGACGGCCGCTGGGTGGACTGGAAGGTCCAGCAGGCGACGACGCCGGACGGCAAGCTCATCGGCTACGGCACCGACATCGGCCCGAGCGCGATCTGCTACCGCCAGGACCTCTTCGAGGCCGCCGGCCTTCCGACCGACCCCGCCGAGGTGGCGGAGCTCCTCGGCGGCGAGGACGCGACCTGGGACGACTACTTCGCCGCGGGCGCGACCTTCGTCGCCGCGAGCGACGCCGCCTGGTACGACTCCGCGATGTCGATCTCCCAGGCGATGGTCAACCAGATCGACAACGCGTACGAGGAGGCCGACGGCACGCCCAAGGACCTCGCGTCGAACCAGCCGATCATCGACATCTACGACACGGTCGTCGAGCAGTCGACGACGAACGGCCTGTCCGCGGGCCTCGAGCAGTGGTCCGGTGACTGGGACGCCGCGTTCCAGAACAACGGCTTCGCGACGATGATCTGCCCGGCCTGGATGACCGGCCCGATCGAGGAGCGCTCCGGCGGCGTCACCGGCTGGAACGTCGCCGACGTCTTCCCCGGCGGCGGTCTCAACTGGGGTGGCTCGTTCCTCACCGTCCCGGCCTCCGGCCCGCACGCCGAGGCGGCCAAGGAGCTCGCGGCGTGGCTCACGGACCCGGCGCAGCAGACGACCGCGTTCGAGAACGCCGGCACGTTCCCGTCGCAGCTCGAGGCGCAGGAGTCCGACGCCGTGCAGTCGTTCACGAACGACTTCTTCAACGACGCCCCTGTCGGCACGATCTTCGTGAACCGGGCGCTCGCGATCGACAGCGCTCCGTTCAAGGGCGCGCACTACTTCTCGATCCACACGACCGTCCAGGACGGCATCAAGCGCGTGGACGTCGAGAAGACCGACGACGCCGCGTCCTCGTGGCAGAAGACGCTCCAGTCCTTCCAGGACCTGGGTCTGTGACCTGACGGGGCCGGGGCGGCACGACCTGCCGCACCGGCCCCGTCCATGTCCGTCCGCGGGCGCTCCCGCCCGCCGCCGCCCCGGCAGCGACCCAGCAGCCACCAGCAGCCCAGGAACCCACATGGCCGTCATCTCGCCCACCCAGCCCACGCCCGGGCTCAGCGGGCCGACGCCGCGCGCGCCGCGCCGCGTCGGCTTCTCCCAGCGCCTGAGCCGCTGGGACGTCAAGGTCTCGCCCTACCTGTACATCTCGCCCTTCTTCATCCTGTTCGCGATCACGGGGCTCTTCCCGCTCGTGTACACCGCCGTGGTCTCGGTCTACGACTGGAACCTGCTCGGCGGCCAGGGCGACTTCGTCGGCCTGCAGAACTACACGGACGTGCTCGCGCAGCCGACGTTCTGGAAGTCGTTGCGCAACACCGTCTCGATCTTCCTGCTGTCGTCGGTGCCCCAGGTGATCGCCGCCATCGCGATCGCCGCGCTCCTCGACCAGAACCTGCGCGCCGCCACGTTCTGGCGCATGGGAGTCCTGCTCCCCTACGTCGTCGCTCCCGTCGCGGTGTCGATGATCTTCGGCCGCCTCTTCGCGGACCAGTACGGCCTCATCAACGAGCTCCTGGGCCTCGTCGGCATCGAGCCGATCCGGTGGCACGCGGACGCGCTCGCGAGCCACGTGGCCATCGCCTCGATGGTGAACTTCCGCTGGACGGGCTACAACGCGCTGATCTTCCTCGCCGCGATGCAGGCCGTGCCGCGCGAGCTCTACGAGGCGGCGATCATCGACGGCGCCGGGCGCGTGCGCCAGTTCTTCTCGGTGACCGTCCCGCAGATCCGCGCCACGATCATCTTCGTCGTCATCACGTCGACCATCGGCGGCCTGCAGATCTTCGACGAGCCCCGCATGTACGACGCGCAGGGCCTCGGCGGCGCCGACCGGCAGTGGATGACCACCGTGCTCTACCTCTACGACGTCGCGTGGGGCAACCAGAAGAACTTCGGCCGCGCGGCCGCGGTCGCCTGGCTGCTGTTCCTCCTCATCATCGTCATCGGGATGATCAACTTCCTCGTGACCCGCCGCATCGCCACGTCGAACGCGCGGCCACGGCCGCCGCGGTCGGTGCGCCGCCAGAGCGAGGCGCGCAATCGCCGCCGCGCCGAGGACGCCCTCTCCGCCCAGCGCTCCGCCGCGGGGACCGAGGCGTCCGTCCCGACCGCCGCCAGCACGACCGACCGGAGGAAGCGATGAGCTCCGTCCCCGTCATCGCCCAGACCGCCGGACCCGGCGCGGCCCGCGCCGCCGCCCGACGCCGCCGCGCCGGCAAGTACGTCGGTGGCGCCCAGCGCCGGCCCCGCTGGGTCACGTACACGATCCTCGGGATCGTCCTGCTCATCTCGGTGTTCCCGCTGTACTTCACCCTGATCCTGGGCTCGTCGACGCCCGAGGAGATCTCGCGCAGCGCACTGCCGCAGCTCCTGCCGGACGCGAGCCTGTTCGACCGGTTCGCCGACGTCATGAGCTCGGACGCGATCAACTTCTGGAAGGCCGCGTGGAACTCGGTGGTCGTCGCGGTGCTCACGTCGCTCTCGGTCGTGCTGTTCTCGACCCTGGCCGGCTTCTCGTTCGCGAAGCTGCGGTTCCGCGGCCGTGGCCCGCTGCTCGTCTTCGTCATCGCGACGATGGCGGTCCCCACGCAGCTCGGCGTCATCCCCATGTACATCCTCATGTCGGACCTGGGCTGGATCGGCAAGCTCCAGGCGGTCATCGTGCCGGCGCTCGTCACCACGTTCGGCGTCTTCTGGATGACGCAGTACCTGGGCGAGGCGCTGCCGTACGAGCTCATCGAGGCGGCCCGCGTCGACGGTGCGTCGATGTTCCGCACGTTCTGGTCGATCGCGCTCCCCGCCGCGCGCCCCGCCGCCGCGATGCTCGGCCTCTTCACGTTCGTGCAGCAGTGGACGAACTTCTTCTGGCCGTCGATCGTGCTCAACCAGAACAACCCGACGCTGCCGCTGGTCGTGCGATCCCTCCAGGCGAACTACTTCGTCGACTACTCGCTCGTCATGGCGGGGATCTTCCTCGTGACCCTCCCCCTCATCGTCATCTTCATGTTCACCGGCCGCCAGCTCGTGGCGGGCATCATGCAGGGCGCCGTCAAGGGCTGACGCCCGGCGCCACCGCGCGGCCCCGTCGCGCACCGCCCGGTGCGCGCCGCCGCGCGGCCGACCGTCGCGCGGGCGGGCCCACCGCCCGCCCGCGCGCCACTCCTCGACCTCTCGAAGGACAATCGACCCATGACCAGCTTCGTCCCGTCCGCGCCCCTCCTCCCGAACCCGGCGACCGCGACCGGACGCGTCGAGATGCCCCCGGGCTTCCTCTGGGGCGCCGCGACCGCGGCGTTCCAGATCGAGGGCGCAGGGCACACCGACGGCCGCACGGACTCGGTGTGGGACGCGTTCGCCCGTGTGCCGGGCGCCGTCGTGAACGGCGACGACGGCATGGTCGCGTGCGACCACTACCACCGGTACCGGGAGGACGTCGCGCTCATGCGCGAGCTCAACCTCGGCACGTACCGGTTCTCGACGTCGTGGGCGCGCGTCCGGCCCGACGGCGGCGCGCCCAACCCGGCGGGCATCGCCTTCTACGACCGTCTCGTCGACGAGCTGCTCGGCGCGGACATCCTGCCCTGGCTGACGCTGTACCACTGGGACCTCCCGCAGGCGCTCGAGGAGAAGGGCGGCTGGACGTCGCGCGACACCGCCTACCTCTTCGCCGAGTACGCGGTGACGATGCACGAGGCGCTCGGCGACCGCGTGGGCGTGTGGACGACGCTCAACGAGCCGTGGTGCTCGGCCTTCCTCGGCTACACCGCGGGCGTGCACGCGCCCGGCCGCCAGTCGCGCGAGGACGGCCTCGCCGCGGCGCACCACCTCCTGCTCGGCCACGGCCTCGCCGTCCAGGCGCTGCGCGAGCGTGCGCCGGACGCGAACCTCGGCCTCACGCTGAACTTCACCGTCTCCGACCCGGTCGACCCGCAGGACCCGGCCGACGTCGACGCCGCCCGCCGTATCGACGGGCAGTTCAACCGGATCTTCCTCGACCCGGTCTTCCACGGCGAGTACCCCGAGGACGTCCTCGAGGACGTCGCGCCCTACGGTCTGCTCGACCACGTGAAGGACGGCGACCTCGAGATCATCTCGACGCCGATCGACACGCTCGGGGTCAACTACTACAACGGCGGCGCCGTCTCCGGCCACCCCTTGCCCGCGGCCGCGGCCGGGGGCGGGACGCGCCCCGAGGGCGTGCGTGACGAGCCCGCGGACGAGGCGCCGGTCCGTACGACGTCGTCCCCGTACCCCGCCGCCGACGGCGTGCACGACCGCTCGCGCGGGCTGCCTCGCACGGACATGGGGTGGGAGGTGCAGCCTGAGGGGCTGACGCGCCTGCTCACGCGTCTGCAGCGCGACTTCACCGGGCCGCGCGGCGTGGCGATGTACATCACGGAGAACGGCGCGGCCTACCCCGACACGGTGGGGGAGGACGGCTCCGTGGACGACCAGGACCGGCTCGAGTTCATCGACGCGCACCTGCGTGCGACGCGCGACGCGATCGACGCGGGCGCGGACGTCCGCGGGTACTTCGCGTGGTCGCTCCTCGACAACTTCGAGTGGGCGCTCGGCTACACCAAGCGGTTCGGCATCGTCCGCGTCGACTACGAGACGCAGGAGCGCACGGTCAAGGCGAGCGGCGCGTGGTACGCGCAGGTCGCGCGTGACAACGCGGTCCCGGCACGCGAGACGTCCGCCGTGGACGCCGCCGCCGGGGAGTGACGACACGGTGAGCGGGGCGGTGCGGTCGAGCGGCCGCGCGCGGGATACTGTCGTGATGAACAGCCTGCGCTCCGCGCCGACCCTGGACGAGGTGGCCCAGACGGCGGGTGTCTCACGTTCGACGGCGTCGCGCGCCATCAACGGCGGCCTGCGGGTGTCCCCCGAGGCCCAGGCGGCGGTCGACGCCGCCGTCGCGCAGCTCGGCTACACGCCCAACCGCGCCGCCCGCTCGCTCGTGACGCGCCGCACCGACTCGATCGCCCTCGTGGTCCCCGAGCCGGACGAGCGCATCCTGACCGACCCGTTCCTCGCGGGCACGATGCGCGGCGTCAGTGCGGCCCTCGGCGGCACGGACCTCCAGCTCGTCCTGCTGTTCGCGCGGCCCGACGAGCAGCCCGGCCGCATCGTGCGCTACCTGAGCAGCGGGCACGTGGACGGCGCGATCGTCGCGTCGCACCACCGCGACGACGAGCTCGAGGAGGCCTTGCTCGCGGCCCGGCTGCCCGCGGTGTTCGTCGGGCGGCCGTTCCGCCCGACGCCCGACCTCCTCTACGTCGACGTCGACAACGTCGAGGGCGGCCGCCTCGCGGCGCGCCGGCTCGTCGAGGCGGGCCGCCGTCGCATCGCGACGATCGCCGGCCCGCAGGACATGACGGCCGGAGTCGACCGGCTCACGGGCTGGCGCGAGGTGCTGCAGGGTGCGGGCCTGCCCGACGACGCGGTCGAGATCGGCGACTTCGCCGTCGCGGGCGGCGCTGCCGCGATGGAGCGCATCCTTGCGGCGCACCCCGACGTCGACGGCCTGTTCGTCGCGTCCGACCTCATGGCGGAGGGTGCGCTGCGCGTGCTCGCGGCTCACGGTCGCGACGTGCCGCGCGACGTGTCGGTCGTCGGTTTCGACAACCTCGCGAACGCGGCCACGACGTCGCCCCCGCTCACCACGGTCCAGAACCCGATGGTCGAGATGGTCCGGGGCGCGACCGACCTCCTGCTCGACCTCGTCGGCGGGCGCGGGGACGAGATCTCATCGCAGGTGCTCTCCCCGGAGCTCGTCGAGCGCGACTCGGTCTGACCTCCCCTGCCGTGGCGTCCTGCTGCGGGCGCCGCGGCGACGTGGGCGGACACTCGTAGCCTGAGGTCGTGACCTCGTCCTCGGCACCCCCGACCCCGCTCTCGCGCGCCGACGTGCTGGCGGCACGCTGGCACGCCCAGCAGCTCGACCGCGCGCCGGGCGCGGCCGCCTCGCCCACCGACGTCGCCGTGCTCGACCTGGGCGTGCAGGACACGGGACCCGACGGCGCCGCCTGGGCCCTCGCCGTGCGCGGCGCCCCGGCCGTGGCGCCGGGCAGCCTCCCGCCGGACCTCGCCCTCGCCTGGACGCTGCGCGGCGCGCCGCACGTCTACCGGCGCGCGGACCTGGGCGACGTCGCCGTCGCGACCGCCCCGCTCTCCGAGCCCGACGCGGCCAAGCGCGTCTACGACGCGAGCCGGCCGCTGCGCGCGGCGGGGATCGCCGTCCTGGACGCCCTGCGCACCGAGGCACGGCTCGAGCGCGAGCTCGTCGTCGGACCGACCGTCAAGGGAGACCTCTCGACGCGACTCACGCCGCGCCTTCCCGAGCCGCACCTGCGCTGGTGCCGCCCCTGCGGCGCGACGCACAGCTACGAGCAGACGTTCCGTCTCGCCGCGCTCCAGGCCGGGCTCGAGCTCGAGCCCGGCACGTCGCCGCCCGTGCTGCGGCGGGTCCCCGGTCTCGAGCCGTCGCTCTACGGCCGCCTCGGGGGCGACGCCCCGCCGCGCCTCGACGTCGTGCGGGGCTACCTGCGCTTCTTCCCCGCCTCGAGCGTCCAGGACGTCGCGGGGTTCCTCGACGCGCCGGTCAAGGACGTGCGGGCCCACTGGCCCGACGACGCGGTGCGCGTCGAGATCGCCGACGCCGAGCCCGGCGCGCGCCCTGCCGATCGCTGGGCCCTGGCCGGCGACGTCGATCGGCTCCCGGGCGCCGCGGCGCGTCGCCGCGACGCACGCCCGGGCGCAGGTGCGCCCGTCGTCCGGCTCGTGGGCCCCTACGACCTGTACCTCCAGCTGCGCGACCGCTCCACGCTCGTGGCGGACGAGGCGCGCGCCAAGGACCTGTGGCGCGTCCTCGGCCGGCCCGGGGCCGTGCTCGCCGACGGCGAGGTCGTGGGGACGTGGCGCCCCCGCACGGCCGGCCGGCGGCTCACGATCCTCACCGACCCGTGGGTCCCGTGGGACGCCGGGCTCGTCGAGGCGGTCGCCGAGCAGGCCGACCGCCTGCGCGCGTTCCGCGACGCGGCGTCGGTGACCGTCTCGTCTGCGCGGGCCGCACCCACGAGGTAGCGGGCTCAGCGCTTCACGTGCCCGTACCGGTGCGTCGTGCGGCTGACCGCCTGCTCGTGCAGGACCGTGAGCAGCTCGCGACGCCCGCTCGCGACGACGGGGTGGTCCAGGACCGTGACGTCGCCGACGCGCTCGGCCACGGCCTCGTGCAGCCCGGGCGCGGAGCCGACGACACGGACCCGTCCCCGGACCGCGCCGGACGCGACGCGGCGCGCGAAGTCGTCGTCGCTCACCGCGGGCTCGCCGGACGACGGCACGATGACGACCGGCACGCCCGCCGTGCGCGCAGCGTGCAGCACGCGCTCGACCTCGATCGGCAGCGCGTCCGCGCCGACGCGCACGGTGAGCACGTCGACCGGGCGGTAGCGGAACACGTTCGACTCGACGTGCAGCCCCGAGGGGTCGTGGCCGACCGAGAACTCGCGCTCCCACCACCGCGCGTCGTCGGCCTTCGCCCAGGCGAGCCATGCCTCGGGAGCGGCGTCGCGCGCGGGCGGCGCGGCGTCGCTGGGCGCGGCTCGCCCCGGCGCCGTGCTGCCCGACGACGTCCCCGCACCCTCGTCGGTGTCCTCGCCCGTCGCGTCGCTCCAGCGGCCGAGCTGCGCGACGTAGTTCGGCCCGCCGGCCTTGGCGCCCGGCCCGACGGCCGACTGCTTCCAGCCGCCGAACGACTGCCGCTGCACGATCGCGCCGGTGATGTGCCGGTTGACGTAGGCGTTGCCCACCTGGACGGCGTCGAGCCAGCGCTCGACCTCGGCGTCGTCGAGGCTGTGGATGCCGCCGGTCAGGCCGAACGGGACGGCGTTCTGGAGCGCGACCGCCTCGTCGAGCGTCGCGGCGGTCATGATCCCGAGCACGGGACCGAAGTACTCGGTGAGGTGGAACGGCGACCCGGGAGCGACACCCTCCTTGAGACCCGGCGTCCAGAGACGGCCCTCGAGGTCCGGCCCGCCGTCCCGCTGCCGGGGCCGCACGAGCCACGACTCCCCCGGCTCCAGGGTCGTCAGGGCGTGCAGGAGCTTGCCCGACGCGGGCTCGGTGAGCGGGCCCATGGTCGTCGAGACGTCGGTAGCCGGCCCGACGGCGAGCGAGCGCACCGCGTCGACGAGCTGGCGCCGCACGCGCCGCCCCGTCTCCGCCCGCGGGTCGCCGGCCGAGCCGACGAGGATCGCGAGCGACGCGGCCGAGCACTTCTGCCCGGCGTGCCCGAACGCCGAGCGCACGAGGTCGGCGACCGCGAGGTCGAGGTCCGCCGACGGCGTGATGACGAGCGCGTTCTTGCCCGACGTCTCGGCGAGCACCGGGCGCGTCGGCTTCCACCGCGCGAAGAGCTGCGCGGTCTCGATCGAGCCCGTGAGCACGACGCGCGCGACGTCGTCGTGCGTGACGAGGCGCGTGCCGAGCTCGTCGTCGGGCACGCGCACGTACTGCACGACCTCGGCGACCGAACCCGCGTCCAGCCCCGCGAAGTCCCCGGGCGCCGCAGCCACCGCGTCGCGCAGGCCCGCGTGGATCGCCTCGACGGCGACCTCGAGGCAGCGCGGCGTCGGCGGCGCGGGCTTGGCGAGCACGGCGGACCCGGCCGCGAGCGCCGCGAGGACCCCGCCCACGGGGATCGCGACGGGGAAGTTCCACGGCGGCGTGACGAGCGTGACGCCGTCGGGCGTGAACCGGGCGCCCGGGACGCGGTCCAGGTCCTCGGCGGACCGGGCGTAGTAGCGCGCGAAGTCGACGGCCTCGCTCACCTCGGGGTCGGCCTCGGCGACGGTCTTGCCCGGCTCGTGCACCATCGCGGCGACGAGGTCGGTGCGCGCCTCCTCGAGCCGCCGGGCGACGGCGCGCAGCGCCGCGGCGCGGGCGGTCGGCGCGACCCGCGACCACGCCGCGGTCGCGCGCACGGCGGTCGCGACGGCGTCGTCCACCTGCGCGACGGAGGTGAGCGGGGACGTGCGGACGGGCACGTACCCGGACTCGGGCCCGGTCACGTGCCGCGCCCAGTCGCGCGAGGCGGCGACGGCGGGGTCGGTGTCGGCCGCGTTCGCGAACCCGCCGAACCCGGGCTTACGGCCGGGTTCGGCGCCATCCTGGCCCATAACCCCGGGCTCGGCGGGCTGGTGCGGCCCGACGGCGGTCGGGGCCCCCGCGCGGGGGCGGCGGCGCGGCGACACGTCGGCGTCCGCGTAGTGCACCCCGTGGCGCACGGACGCGCGGAACGCGGCCTCCTGGCGGTCCATCGGGCTGCCCCCCGGCGACGCGTCGGGCGCGAACATGGCGTGCAGGAAGTTCTGCTCGGCGGCGTTCTCCTCGAGGCGGCGCACGAGGTAGGAGATCGCGACGTCGAAGTCCTCGTCGCGCACGACGGGCGTGTACAGCACGACGCGACCGCCGCGCCCCGCGTGCGGGCCGCTCTCGACGCGGTCGGCCGCGACCTCGTCGCGCACGGCGCGCGCCTCGCCGGGGGCCATGCCCTGGAGCATCTCGACGTCGAGCGCGTGGCTCACGCCACGGGCCCGGCCGAGGAGCACGGCGAGCGCGACGTGGAACAGGTTGTGGCTCGCGACGCCGATGCGCACGGCGTCGGTGCGTGGCTCACGCAGCGCGTGGTCGAGCAGGCGGACGTAGTTCGCGTCGACGTCGGGCTTGGTCGGGTAGGGCGCCTGCGGCCACCCGTGCAGCTCGGCCTCGACGGCCTCCATCGCGAGGTTCGCGCCCTTGACGAGGCGGACCTTGATCGGCGCTCCCCCGGCGGCGACGCGCTCGGTCGCGAACCGGGTGAGCCCGTCGAGCGCGCCGAGCGCGTCGGGCAGGTACGCCTGGAGCACGATCCCGGCCTCGAGGTCGTGCAGGTCGTCGTGCGCGAGGATCTCGCGGAAGACGGCGGTCGTGAGCGCGAGGTCCTTGTACTCCTCCATGTCGAGGTTGAGGAAGACGCCGTGCTCGCGCGCGGCCCGGTAGAGCGGCAGGAGCCGCGCGACGACGCGCGCGCACGACCCGTCGAGGTCCCAGGTGACGAGCTGCGACGCGACGGACGACACCTTGACCGACACGTAGTCCACGTCGGGGCGACGCACCAGCGCGAGCGTGCGCTCGAGCCGCGCGTCCGCCTCGGCCTCGCCGAGCACGGCCTCGCCGAGGAGGTTGACGTTGAGCGTGTAGCCCTCCGCCCGCGTCCGGGCGAGGTGCGGGCCGAGGCCGCTCCCGGCGTCGGCGACGAGGTGGCCCACGAGCTGGCGCAGCCGCACGCGCGCGGCGGGCACGACGACGCGCGGCAGCACCGGGGCGACCCCCGCCCCGACGCGCAGCAGGGTCCGGTCGACCGGGCCGAGGAACGAGCCCGCACTCCCCGCGAGCTCACCGAGCCGGCCGAGCGCCCGCGCGGCGACCTGTACGTCCTGGGGCCGCGCGACGTCGTCGACGAACCGGACCGCGAGCTCGAGGCCCGTGGGATCCGAGACGAGCGCGCCGAGCCGCTCGGCGGTCCTGCGCGCGCGGGCGTCTCCCGCCCCTTCGCTGGCGGCGAGCCAACGCCGGGCCAGGGTCACGGCCTCCTCGACGAGGTCGTCCGGGGAAGTGAAGGTCGTGTCGCCGACGGCTCCGGGGGTGGGGAGCGGCCGGGCGGGCGCGTCGTTGCTCATCCCTCCAGGGTGCCTCGGGTCGTGGTGACTCGTCTTGTACGATCCGGGGCGACATGGCACCCGTCCGCGACAACCTGTGGCCCGAGGGCGAGGCGCTCCTCGCCGCCCTCAGCCCCGCCATGGTCGCGCTCATGGACGAGCTGCCGGACACGATGTTCTGCGCCAAGGACGTCACGGGCCGGTACGTCGCGGTCAACCCGGTGTTCGTCGCGCGGACCCACGAGCGCTCGCGCCGCGCGGTGCTGGGCCGGCGGGCGCGCGACCTGTTCGTCGCGCAGCTCGCCGAGCGCTACGAGCAGCAGGACGCCGAGGTGCTGCGCGGGCGCGCGCTGCGGGGCGAGCTCGAGCGCATCCGGCGGCTGGGCGGCACGTCGGGCTGGTTCCTCACGTCCAAGCTCCCCGTGCACGACGACGCGGGCCGCCTCGTCGGGATCGTGTCCGTCTCCCACGACCTGCGGGCGGGCGCGGCGGACGACGCGACCATGGCCTCGATGGCGGCGCTCGTCGCGGCGGTCGAGGCGGACCTCGGGGCCCGCTGGACGACGGCGCGGCTCGCCGAGGCAGCCGGCTCCACGTCGGCGGTGCTCGACCGGCGCGTGCGGCGCGTGTACGGCGTGACACCGCGCCAGCTCGTGCTGCGCACCCGGGTCGACCACGCGACGCGCCTGCTCGCCGGGAGCACGGCGTCGATCGGCGAGGTCGCGGCGGAGAGCGGGTTCTACGACCAGCCGTCGTTCACGCGCACGTTCGCGCGCCTCACCGGCGAGACCCCGGCCCAGTACCGCCGTCGCACGCGCCGCTGACCACCCCTCCCGCTGCCGAACCCGGGGTTGTGGTCGCGCCACGCGCCGAACCCGGGGATGTCGCCGGGTTCGGCACAGGCGGGGCGAGACGCGCGCGGTGGCGAGCGTCCGCGTCCGGCACGGACACTGGCGGCATGACCACCACAGACTCCTCCCCTGGCGCCGTCCCTTCCGTCGACCTGCCCGGCGGCGCGATGCCGCTGCTCGGCCTCGGCACCTGGCAGTCCGAGGGCGACGACGCGTACCGCGCCGTGCGCCACGCGCTCGACGTGGGCTACCGGCACGTCGACACCGCGACGGGCTACGGCAACGAGGCGCAGGTCGGGCGCGCGCTCGCCGACTCGACCGTGGACCGTGCCGACGTGTTCGTCACGACCAAGCTCCCGCCGGACGCCGCGGGCCGCGAGCGCGAGACGCTCGAGGCGTCGCTGCGCGACCTCGGCACGGACCACGTGGACCTGTGGCTCATCCACTGGCCGCCGTCCGGCGAGGCGTCGCCCTGGGTGTGGGAGCGGTTCGTCGAGCTGCGGAACGAGGGCAAGGTGCGCTCGATCGGGGTGAGCAACTACTCGGTCGAGCAGGTCGACGTCCTGTCCGAGCAGGTCGGCGAGACGCCCGCCGTCGACCAGATCCCGTGGAGCCCGGCCGACTACGACCACCGCCTCGCGCACGAGCTCACGCAGCGCGGCGTCGTGCTCGAGGGCTACAGCCCGTTCAAGCGCACCGACCTCGACGCGCCCGTGCTCGCCGAGGTCGCGGCCGCGCACGGCGTCACGCCCACGCAGGTCGTGCTGCGCTGGCACCTCGACCACGGGTTCGTCGTCATCCCGAAGTCGGTGACGCCGGAGCGGATCGAGGCGAACTTCCGGGTGACCGGGTTCTCCCTCACCGCGGACGAGCTCGCGGCGATCGACGCCCTGGGGCACCGCCGCGGCGCGTGAGGGGCGAGCGCCCGCTCCGGGGGTAGCGTGACCCTCGGTGCCGCACACCCCCGCGGCACCGAGGAGAACCTCGAACCGGAGGAACCGTGACGACGACGTCCGTGCCGCCCACCTTCACCGGCGGCGACCCCAGCCCGAACGACCCCGCTCCCCGCACGACCCCTCGACCCGACGCGGCGACCGCACCGGCGTCCGCCCTCGACACCGCGCACGCGCAGCTCGCGGGCGCGGTCGCCTTCCTCGGCTACGACGACGGCCTGCACGAGATGCTGGCGACGCCCCGGCGCGAGGTGAACGTCGCCGTGCCGCTGCGGCGCGACGACGGCCGTACCGTCCTCTTCTGCGGCTACCGCGTGCAGCACAACGTCTCGCGCGGACCCGGCAAGGGCGGCCTGCGGTACTCCCCGAGCGTTGACATCGACGAGGTCCGCGCGCTCGCGATGTGGATGACCTGGAAGTGCGCGATCGTCGACCTGCCGTACGGCGGGGCGAAGGGCGGGGTCGCGATCGACCCGCGCTGCTACTCCGAGGCCGAGCTCGAGCGCGTCACGCGCCGCTACACGTCGGAGATCATGCCGGTGATCGGCCCGGAGCGGGACATCATGGCGCCCGACATGGGCACCAACGAGCGGACCATGGCGTGGGTCATGGACACCTACTCGGTCAACCAGGGATACACGATCCCTGCCGTCGTGACCGGCAAGCCGATCACCGTGGGCGGGTCGCTCGGGCGCACGACGGCGACCAGCGCAGGCGTCGTGCACGTCACCGCCGCGGCGCTCGACGAGGCGGGCGTGCCGCTGTCCGACGTGCGCGTCGCGATCCAGGGCTTCGGCAAGGTCGGGTCGCACGCCGCGGCGCTGTTCGCGGCGCGCGGGGCGCGCGTCGTCGCGGTCTCCGACCAGTACGGGGGCGTGCACGACCCGGACGGGCTCGACGTGCGCGCGCTGGTCGAGCACGTCGCCGCGACCGGCAGCGTGGTGGGCTTCGACCGCGCCGACCCGGTCGACAACGACGCGCTGCTCGCACTCGACGTCGACGTCCTGGTCCCCGCCGCGGTCGAGGGCGTGCTCGACGGCGACACCGCCCGCACCGTGCGTGCCCGCTGGGTCGTCGAGGGCGCGAACGGCCCGACGACGGCCGAGGGCGACCGCGTGCTCGCCAAGAACGGCGTGACGGTCGTGCCGGACGTGCTCGCGAACGCGGGCGGCGTCGTCGTCTCCTACTTCGAGTGGGTCCAGGCGAACCAGGCGTACTGGTGGACCGCCGAGGAGATCGGCGACAAGCTCGAGCACCGCATGCTGCACGCGTACGAGGAGGTGGCGGGCCTCGCGCGCCGCGAGGAGCTGAGCCTGCGCGACGCCGCGCTCGTGATCGGCGTGCAGCGCGTCGCCGAGGCGCACCAGATCCGCGGCCTCTACCCCTGACGCGCGGCCGACCGCCCGGCGCGAGGGTCAGGCGCGCGCCGGGCGTGTCGCGGCGACGACCGCCGCGACGAGCGCGACCGCAGAGGCGCCGACGGCGGCCCAGGCCACGGTGGTGTCCACGAGCCCGCCCCCGAACCGCGCGACGGCGATCCACGCGAGACCCCACGCCATGGCGAGACCGATGCCGAGCGCGACCGCACGGCGTCCGGCGGCGAACGCCGCCCACGCGACGGACAGCCCCGCGGCGAGCGCGACGAGCACGACCGACCAGCCCGTCGCGCCCAGGCCGAGGTCGCCGACGCCCGCGTCCGCGAGCGCCGCGGCGACGTTCGCGAGCGTCGCGACGCTGACCCAGCCGGTGTACAGGCCCATGGTCCCGTCGAGCACGACGGCCTGCGCGGTCGACTCCGGCCGCCGGCGTACCAGCCGCACGACGACCACCGCGTCGACGGCGAGCAGCGCCGCGATGACGACGACGCTCAGCGGGACCCACCCGGCCTGCACGACCCCGATCCACGCGGCGTTGAGCACCATGGAGGCGAGGACCCACCACGACGTCGCGCGCAGGCGCGGGCTCGCTCCGTGCCGCGGTAGGACCTGGTAGACCGCGAACGCGAAGAGCCCGAGGTAGATCACGGACCAGATGCGGAACGCCGGGCCGTCGGGCGCCACGGGAGTCGCGGTCGAGGACAGCGCGCCCCCGGCGGTCTGCTCGACGGCGGTGCCGCCGAACGCTCCCGCGCCGTACGCGGCCGCCCCGGCCGCGACGAGCGAGCCGACGAGGACGACGACCTGGCGGACGCGGTCGGAGGGCGCGGGCGCCGGGACGACGCCCGCCGGGACGGCTGCTGTGCTCATGCCTCCAGCGTGACATCACTCAGCATGCTGAGCATCTGGGGAGCCCTCGGCCACCGCGCTGCCGAGACCGACGCTGCTCGCCGAGCAGCGTCGAACGAAGAGAAAGGTAGGCGGCGCCGCTCAGGCCAGGGGCTGGCGGTCTGCCCAGGCGGTGAGCGTCGTGCGCGGGCCCGTGAAGAACGGGACCTCCTCGCGCACGTGGCGGCGCGCCTCGGTCGCGCGCAGCTCGCGCATGAGGTCGACGATGCGGTGCAGCTCGTCGGCCTCGAACGCGAGGATCCACTCGTAGTCGCCGAGCGCGAACGACGCGACCGTGTTGGCGCGCACGTCCGGGTAGTCCTTCGCCGCGAGGCCGTGGTCGCGCAGCATGGTGCGGCGCTCGGCGTCGGGCAGCAGGTACCAGTCGTACGAGCGCACGAACGGGTAGACGCTCAGGTAGTCGCGCGGCGCCTCGCCCGCGAGGAACGCCGGCACGTGGCCGCGGTTGAACTCGGCGGGACGGTGCAGCGCGGCGTTGGACCACACGGGCTCGAGGTGCGCCCCGAGGCCGCTCGCGCGCAGGCGCTGGTAGGCACCCTGCACCGACTCGATCGTCGGGCCGTGCCACCACACCATGAGGTCGGCGTCCGAGCGCAGGCCCGCGACGTCGTACCAGCCGCGCACGACGAGCTCGCCGTCGGTCGCGGCCGGGTCGTCGCCCCCACCGACGGCGCTCAGCGCGTCGGTCACGAGGCCTGCCCGCTCGTCGGCGTCGGCGGGCAGGGGTGCCGCCGTCGCGAAGACGGACCACATCGCGTAGCGGATGGTGGTGTTGATCTGCTCGTGGTCCGCGGGGACGCGCGCGGCGTCGTTCATCGGGTTCCTCCCTGGTCGGTACGGGGGCTCAGCTGTGGATGTCCGTGCTGCACAGCGCGGGGACGCCGCTCGGCTCGCCGTCGCGGCGCAGGCAGCAGCCCGGCGCGCACACCGACCGGAACGCCGGGAGGTCGCCGACCGTGGCCTCCTCGACGTCCTCGCCCCGCGCGAGGGCCGCGCGCTCGACGAGCAGGTCCACGAGACCGCGCACGAACGGCTCGCGCGTGCCCACGGTGCCCGCGCGGACCGCGGTCATCCCGAGACCCGTCGCGGTCTCCATCGCCTCGGTGTCGAGGTCGTACGCGACCTCCATGTGGTCGGAGACGAAGCCGATGGGCGACAGCACGACGTCGCGCACGCCCTCCTGCGCGAGCGCCTCGAGGTGGTCGTTCACGTCGGGCTCGAGCCACGGCTGGCTCGGCGGGCCCGAGCGCGAGCAGTACGCGAGGTCCCACGCGATCTCGTGGCCGAGTCGCGCCGACACCTCGGCGACGATCACGCGCGCGAGGTCGAGGTGCTGCTCGGAGTACGTCGCGTGCGAGACGCGCGACGCCGCCTCCATGGTGTCCGGGATGGAGTGCGTGACGAACACGAGTCGCGCGGCCGCGCCGTCGCCGCCCTTCTCCGCGAGCGCGGCGTAGCCGTCCAGGACGGCGTCGACGTTCGCCTGCGCGAAGCCGGGGTGGTTGAAGTAGGAGCGCACCTTGTCGAACTGCACGCCCGTCGAGCCGTCGGGCCCGAGCTGGCCCCGGCGGTCGAGCACGACGGCCAGGTCCTCGCGGTACTGGCGGCAGCCCGAGTAGGAGGAGTACGCCGACGTCACGAGCGCGACGGCGTTCTTCGCGCCCAGCGCCTCGAGCTCGTCGATCGCGTCGGTCGTGTACGGCTCCCAGTTGCGGTTGCCCCACACGACGGGCAGCTCGACGCCGCGGCGCGCGAGCTCGGCCTCGAGCGCCACCTTGAGCGCGAGGTTCTGCTCGTTGATGGGGCTCTTGCCGCCGAAGCCGTAGTAGTGCTCGCCGACCTCCTCGAGGCGCGAGTCGGGGATGCCCTTGCCCGCGGTGACGTTGCGCAGGAACGGCACGACGTCCTCGGGCTTGTTGGGCCCGCCGAACGAGTACAGCAGGAGCGCGTCGTAGGGGCGCAGGTCAGGCGTGGGACCGGGGTCGACGGCGCTCGCAGGGGTGGCGGCGGGCTCGACGGGTTCAGCGGCGCGGCCCGTGCCGGCAGCGACGTCCTGGGGGGAGAACGGGGGCATGCTCTTGATCATGGCACCTGCTCCAGGCCCCGCCCGCCCGGAAGCGGACCGCGGGGACGTGACATTGACGGGACAGAGTGTCACCTCGTCCGGGCGGCTTCCCGCGGACCGTAGACTCGGGCTCGCTCGTTCCTCGGGCCGGGCGCCGGGCGGCGTCGCCCGTCGCGCAGAGCCGCCCGGGCCGGACCACGTGGAGGTGGAGCAGTGCCGCTCCCGGAGATCACCGAGCGCGTGGCGCTCACCCTGCCCGACGGGAGCCTCGACCGCCGGTCGGTCGGCTGGGCGCGGCAGCCGCTCGTCGACACCTCCGGCGTCGCGCGGGGCGGGCAGCGCCCCTGGACCCGGCACACCGGCCGGAACAAGCGCTGGGAGTACTGGGGCGTCGTCACGCCGACGCACGTCCTCGCGCTGACCGTGTCCTCGCTCGACTACGCCGCGGTGCACGAGGTCTGGGTCCTGGACCGGGAGTCGGGCCGCACATGGGGTGCGGACGCGACCGTCGTGCCCGCGCGCGGCGTCGAGCTCCCCGGGTCGCTCGGCGACGGCCCGGCGCGCGCCCGTGCGAAGAACCTCGCGATCGACCTCGACGAGGTCGACGGCGGGACGCGCCTGCGTGCTCGGACCCGCGAGGTCTCGTTCGATGTCGTCGCCGTCCTGCCGCCCGGGCACGAGCGGCTCGCCGTCGTCGTGCCGTGGAGCGACACGCGCTTCCAGTACACGGTCAAGGACGTCGCGCGTCCCGCGCGCGGCACGCTGTGGGTCGACGGCCGGGCGGTCGACGTGCCCGCCGGGTCGTCGTGGGCGGTCCTCGACCACGGCCGCGGACGCTGGCCGTACGACGTCCGGTGGAACTGGGGCGCCGGCTCGGGCGAGAGCCACGGGCGGGTCGTCGGGATCCAGGTCGGGGGGCGGTGGACGGTCGGCACGGGCTCGACCGAGAACGCCGTCCTCCTCGACGGGCGGATCCACCACCTCCCCGACGAGCTCGCGTGGGACTACGACCTCGCCGACCCGCAGAGGCCGTGGCGGGTCACCGGTGGTGGGCTCGACGCGACGTTCGAGCCCTTCCACACGAAGGTCACGCGGACGAACCTCGGGATCGTGTCGTCGTCGACCGACCAGTGCTTCGGGACCTGGTCGGGGACGTTCACCCCACGTGACGGTGGCCCGTCGGGCGCGGCCACGACCGGGCCGGTGCGGTTCGACGGTCTCGTCGGCTGGGCCGAGGAGGTCCACAACCGCTGGTGAGCGCGCCGCGCCCCCGCCCCGCTTGCCAGTGCCCGCGGCGTGCCTAGCGTGGGGACGATCCGGCGGCACCGACGCCGCCGGGCGCGGCCCGCGCGCGACGGCGACACCGTCCCCTCCGCGGCCGTGCCGGCACCGGCAGCGACGCCGGTGGGAAGGGGAAGCTCATGCAGTCACGACGAGGACGGTTCAGCGCAGGGACGACGGGGGTCGCGGCCGCCGCGGCGCTGGTGATGCTCCTGCCGTTCGGCGGCGGCGAGCGCGGCGACGACCGCGGCGACCGCGGCGGCCAGGGCCACGGGAACGACCGCGCCCGCAACGTCATCTTCATCCAGGGCGACGGGCTCGGGCTCTCGCACCGCGAGCTGATCCGGCTCGCGACGGTCGGCAAGGACGGGCAGCTCGCGATGGACTCGCTCGAGCACGCCGGCTGGACCACCACGGACTCGGCCGACGCGGAGGAGGCCGTCACCGACTCCGCCGCGGGCGCGACCGCGTTCGCGTCCGGGGTCCGCACGTACAACGGGGCGGTCGGCGTCGACGTCGACGGCAACCCGGTCCCCACCCTCCTCGACGCTGCCCGGGGTGCGGGCAAGGCCACCGGCCTCGTCACGACGGCCCAGGTCACCGACGCGACCCCCGCGGCCTTCGGGGCGCACGTGCCCGACCGGGGCGACCAGAGCGAGATCGCGCGCCAGTTCCTCGAGAGCTCGCGGCCCGACGTCGTGCTCGGCGGCGGCGAGGACTGGTGGTACCCGGCGGGCGACCCGGGCGCGTGGCAGGACAACCCCGCGAAGGACCCGACCGAGCAGAGCAAGGGGACCGAGGGGAACCTCGTCGAGCGCGCGCAGGACCTCGGCTACACGTACGTGACCGACGCCGAGGGTCTCGCGGACGCGCGCGGGCGCAAGCTGCTCGGCCTGTTCGCGAACGAGGAGATGTTCGAGCAGCGCAACGAGGGCGAGGGCGACCTGTACGAGCCCGAGGTGCCGCTCGTCGACATGACGGCCAAGGCGCTCGACGTGCTGTCGCGGGACCGCGACGGGTTCTTCCTGCTCGTCGAGGAGGAGGCGGTGGACGAGTTCGCGCACCGCAGCAACGCGACGCGCACCATCCAGGCCGGCCAGGCGCTCGACGAGACCGTCGCGCTCGCCCTCGACTTCGCGGCGCGGAACCGCGGCACGCTCGTGCTCGTCGTGGGCGACCACGCGACGGGCGGGCTCGCGATCGAGAACGTCGACCCCGACGACGAGGGCGGCGAGGGCGCGACGACCGAGGACGGGCCGTTCGACCTCGCCGGCTCGGACCTGCAGTTCACGGTCGACTGGACCACGGGCGGCCACACGGGCGAGGCCACGCCGATCACCGCGCAGGGGCCGGGCGCCGAACGGCTCGCGGGCGCGCAGCGCAACACCGACGTCCACGACGCCGTCCTGCGCGCGATGCAGGGCCGGGGCCGCGGCTGACGCGCCCCGAGCGCCCGGGCCGGGCTCCGTCGAGCACCACCCTGCTCGTCGCGGTCGAGCACGACGTCGGTGTCGTCGTCCGAGGGATGACGACACCGACGTCGGTCTGGGAGACGGACCGGGTCAGCCCTTGACCGCTCCCCCGAGACCCGCGCCCTGGAGGAAGAGCCGCTGGAACACCAGGAACAGCGCGACCGGGATGAGGGTCGAGATGGCGAGAGACGCCAGGAACACGCCGAGGTCCGTCGACGCCTCGATGGACGGCAGCCGCACCGACAGAGGCTGGATGTTCGGGTCCTTGAGCACGAGCAACGGCCAGAGGAAGTCCTTCCACGCGGCGATGACCGCGAACACCGAGACCACGCCGATGATCGGCTTGGACATCGGCAGGACGATCGACCAGAACAGCCGGAAGGACCCCGCACCGTCCACGCGGGCGGCCTCGAACACCTCGCGCGGGAGGCTGTCGAAGAACCGCTGGACGAGCAGCACGTTGAACGCGCTCGCGCCCGCGGGGAGCCACACCGCCCAGAAGCTGTTGATGAGCGACTGCCCCAGCAACGGCGGGTCGAGGATCGTCAGGTAGAGCGGCACGAGCAGCACCACGGCCGGCACGAACATCGTCGAGAGCACGAGCGCCTGGACGATCTTGCCGTAGCGCGGGCGCAGCACCGACAGGGCGTACCCGCCCGTCGTCGCGACGACGATCTGCGAGACCCACGAGCCGACCGCGAGCCAGATCGTGTTGAGGAAGTACTTGCTGATCTGGACGTCGTTCCACGCCCTGTCGAGGTTCTCCCACGCGATCCCGTTCGGGAAGACCGCCATCGGGGTGCGCAGGATGTCCTGGGTGGGCGTGACGGCGAACTTCGCGAGGAGCAGCATGGGGCCGAGGCCGACGACGACGAGCAGCACGAGGAGGAGCACGTGGGTCGTCCCCATGCCCCAGCGGACGCTCGGCCGGCGCCAGTCCGCCTCGGAGAGCGCGCCGCGGTCCTCGACGCCGTCGAGCGCCTTGCGCCGCCGCGCGCGGAGCCGACGACGGTCGGCCTCGCGGCGGCTGCGGGCAGCGGCCGAGGCGCGCTGCGCGGTGTCGGCGGCGTCCTCGGCGACGACGCCGACCTCGCTCGGGTTGTCGGTGGACGAGAGGGTCATGACGTGCTCCAGGACCGGGTGAGCCGGAAGTAGATCAGCGAGAAGATCGCGAGGACGACGGCGAGCATGAGCGACAGCGCGGTCGCGGCGCCGTAGTCGCCGCCGAGGCTGTTCTGGAAGGCGTAGCGGTAGATGAGCAGCAGCACCGTCACGGTCGCGTTGTTCGGTCCGCCGCCGGTGAACAGGTACGGCTCGAGGAAGACCTGCGCGGTGCCGATGACCTGCAGGATGAGCGTGATGAACAGCACGCCGCGCAGTGCCGGCAGCGTCACGTGCCAGATCTTGCGCCACAGGCCCGCGCCGTCGACCTCGGCGGCGTCGTAGAGCTCGGGCGGCACGCTCGTCAGGGCGGCGAGGTAGATGATGATCGTCCCGCCCGCGCCGGCCCACGTGGCGGCGAGGACGAGCGAGGGCATGGCCCACGAGGCGTCCTGCAGCCAGGGGTAGGGACCGAGGCCGACCCAACCGAGGATCGTGTTGAACACGCCCGTCGGGCTGCCCTTGTAGAAGAACTTCCACAGCAGCACGGCGACGACCGGCGGCACGACGACCGGCAGGTAGGCCAGCGCCGAGTAGAGCCCCTTCGCGCGGCGCACCTCGCGCATGAGCACGGCCGCGACCAGCGGGATCGGGTACCCGAACAGCAGCGCGAGGAACGCGAAGTACAGCGTGTTCTTCACGGCCTTCCACAGGAGCGGGTCGTCCAGCACCTGGCGGAAGTTGTCGAGCCCGACGAACGTCGGGTCGGTGACGAGGTTGGTCTCCTGGAAGCTCATGATCACCGCGCGGACGATCGGGAACCACGAGAAGACGCCGAAGATCAGGATGAGCGGGAGCAGGAAGACGAGGTTGCTCAGGCCGCCGCCACGGAACCACGTCACGGGGCTGCGGCGTCGGCCGTCGCGGTCGGCCCGCGCGTGGGAGGCGGGTCCCCGTCGCGGCGGGGCGGTGGTGGCGGTCACAAGCGGACGTCCTTCGGTGCGATGGGAGGTGCCCGACGACGCGAGGTGCGTCGCGCCGTCGGGCACCGGCGGGGTACGGGTCGGCCGGCAGGGGGCGCTGCCGGCCGACCCGGGTCTGCGACCGGGTCGCGCGGACGGTGCGGTCCGCGCGGCCCGGCTGTCAGCCCTGGTCGAGCAGGGCCTGCGCCTCGGTGTTCGCCTGCTCGAGCAGCGCGTCCACGTCGGCGTTCTCGTCGGTCAGGACCGCCTGGACGATCGGGTCGAGCAGCGCATAGACCTCCTGGGTCTTCTGCGACGGCTCGCCCACGAGCGGCAGGTCGAACATGTTGTCGGTGAACGCGGACATCTGGTCGAGCGGGACGTTGACGTAGTCCGCGATCCACTGCTGGTTCAGCTCGTACTGCTCCTGGGAGAACATCGGCAGGACCGGGGTGCCCACGGGCTGGTCGTTCGCCGCGAGGGTCTCCGCGTCGGCCACCGCCCGGTCCTCGTCGACCAGCTTGGCGAGGTAGAAGAAGTCGATCCACTTGATCGCCGCGTCCTTCACCTCGTCGTCCACGTTCGCCGGGACCCCCGCGAGGGTGCCGCCCGTGAGCGTCGCAGCGTCGGGGTCGTCGTCGAGCGGGATCGGGGCGAGCCCGTAGATCGCCGGGTCGATCGCGTTCGTCTGCACGAGCGAGGTGTAGATGTCCGAGCCGGACGTGAACATGCCGACCTGGCCCGCCGCGAACTCCTGGTTGATGCTGCCCCAGTCGAGGAGGAAGTTGGCGCCCATCGAGTTGTCGTCCCAGCGCAGCGCCTTGAGGAACTCGAGCGTCTCCTTGGTGCCGTCGTTGTCGAGCGTCGCGGTCGCCTTCTGATCGGCGTCGACCTCGACGGTGCGCCCGCCGCGCGAGACGGTCTGGGCGGTGAGCTGCCAGCCACCCGTGTTGTTCTGCGTCATCGTCGCGTAGCCCGCGACACCGGGGTTCGCGTCGGCGATCCTCTTCGCGTACTCGCGGACCTCGTCCCACGTGGTCGGCGGCTGGTCCGGGTCCAGGCCGGCGGACTCGAAGAGCGCCCGGTTGTAGTGCAGGGCGACCGGGTAGGCGTTCTTCGCGGGGATGGCGTAGACGTTGCCGTCCGCCCCGGTGCCGGCCTCGAGGATCGTCGGGTTGAACTTGTCCGCGTAGGGCAGTGCGCGGAACTGCTCGTCCATGTCCGCGAGCTGGCCGTTCTCGACCAGACCCTTCGCGTCGGTGAACGGGATCTCGAAGACGTCGGGCAGGGTGCCGCCGGCGAGCTGGGCGGCGAAGGTCGTCGCCTTCCACTCGTACTCCTCGGGCACCACGTCGATGTCGGGGTTCGCCGCCTCGAACTCCTCGACCTGGGCCTCGAACGCGGCGACGGCCTCCTCGGTGGAGCCGGGGAGCAGGGAGACCACCTTGAGGGTGACCTTCCCGTCGCCGTCGGTGCTGCCGCCGTCGTCCTCGCCCGAGCCGCTGCTCGAGCACGCGGCGAGCGTGCTGATCGCGAGCGCCCCCGCGAGGGTGAGGGCGATCGCCTGACGTGTGGACTTCATCGTCACTCCTGTGTTCCGGTGGTGCTGGGTGTGCTGGGTGTGCTGGGTGTGCTGGGTGGGTGCTGGGTGACCGGGCCGACCGGCTCGCGGCCCGGGGTCTGTGGCGGTCAGGCGTCTCGGCTCGTGCGCGCCGTCATGCGCGCAGCCAGACCGCGGTGTCGGGGGCGAGGCGCGTCGGCGGCTCCGGCGCGTCCGTCCCGTGCGGGGTACCGCTGTGCAGGAGGACCTCGGCGTCCGCGGGCAGCGGGACGTCCTCGGCCCCGAGGTTGACGACGCACGTGACCGCGCGGTCGTCGTCGCCGCGGGTGAACGCGAGCACGTCGTCGCCGAGCGCGACCCCGCCGAGGGAGTCGAGCCAGCGGAACGCCTCGCCGTGCAGCGCGGGCTCCGCGCGCCGCGTCGCGAGGACGCGGCGGTAGAGCGCGAGCATCGACGTCTCGTCGTCGGACTGCGCCTCGACGGACAGCTCGCCCCAGCCCGCGGGCTGCGGCAGCCAGGGCCGAGCACCGCCGTCGGGCCCGAACCCGTGGCTCGTGCCGCCGCGCGTCCACGGGAGGGGGACGCGGCAGCCGTCACGACCGGGGTCGACGCCGTCGGAGCGGAAGTGCATGGGGTCCTGGATCGCGTCGAGTGGCAGGTCCTCGACCTCGGGCAGGCCGAGCTCGTCGCCCTGGTAGAGGTACAGCGAACCCGGCAGCGCCGCCGAGAGCAGCGCCGCGGCGCGGGCCCGACGGCGCCCGGTCTCGAGGTCCGTCGGCGTCCCGAAGCGCTTGGTCGCGAACGCGAACGAGCTGTCCTCGCGCCCGTAGCGCGTCACCGGGCGCGTCACGTCGTGGTTCGACAGCACCCACGTCGCGGGCGCCGCGACCGGGGCGTGCGCGTCGAGCGTCGTCTGGACCGACTCGCGCAGCGCCTTCGCGTCCCACGGGCGCGCCATGAAGTCGAAGTTGAACGCCGTGTGCATCTCGTCCGGGCGCAGGTACTGCGCGAACCGCGCCCGGTCCGCGAGCCACACCTCGCCCACGAGCACGCGCGGCTCCTCGTAGGAGTCGGCGACGGCACGCCAGCCTCGGTAGATGTCGTGCAGCTCGTCGCGGTCGACGTGCGGGTGCTCGCCCGGTCCGGGGTGCGCGGGGACCTCGGGCAGCGCCGGGTCCTTGACGAGCTGGGCCGCGGAGTCGATGCGGATGCCCGCGGCGCCGCGGTCGAACCAGAACCGCAGGATGTCCTCGTGCTCGCGGCGCACGTCGGGGTGGTTCCAGTTGAGGTCCGGCTGCTCGGGCGCGAACACGTGCAGGTACCACTCGCCGGGCGTGCCGTCGGGGTTGGTCGTGCGCGTCCACGTGCTGCCCTGGAACTCCGAGACCCAGTGCGTCGGGATCTGGGACCCGTCCTCGCCCTTGCCCGGGTGGAACCAGAAGCGCTCGCGCTCCGGCGACCCGGGACCGGCCGCGAGGGCCGCCCGGAACCACTCGTGCTCGGACGAGACGTGGTTGGGGACGATGTCGATGATCGTGCGGATCCCGAGCTCGCGCGCCTCCGCGATGAGCTGCTCCGCCTCGGCCAGCGTGCCGAACTGGGGGTCGATCGCGCGGTAGTCCGCGACGTCGTAACCGCCGTCCGCGAGCGGGGACACGTACCAGGGGGTGAACCAGATCGCGTCGACCCCGAGGTCGCGCAGGTAGGCGAGGCGCTGGCGCACGCCTGCGAGGTCGCCGGTGCCGTCGCCGTTCCCGTCCGCGAAGCTGCGCACGTACACCTGGTAGATCACGGCGCTGCGCCACCAGTCGGGCGACGCCGCCGCCGGCTCCCGCACCGCCTGCGCGAGGGTCGCGTCGGGGGTGGGTTCGCCGTCGGCGACTCGGGGGTGATCGTTGCTCACCGCGTCCTCTTCCGTGAGTTCGTGGGCTGCACGTGCCCGGGGGCCGTGCCTCGCCTGCTGCGCACTGCGTCCGATCCGACCGGGTGGGCCCCGGGACGGTCGTCGTGCACCGGGTGCCGACCGCGCCGTCGTGGACGACTGTAACTAGCCGACAAGATGCGCGCAAGAACCCGACAGCACCGTTATCGAAACGCTATCTCTCGACGCCGAGAGACCTACGGCTCCTTACGGAGCGCGCCGAACCCGGGGATATCGACGGGCTCGACCTCCGCGGCGCCGACGACCCCCGGTTCGGCGACCGCGGGCGGGCACGACGACGAGGGCCCCGGTCCGGCGCGCTAGCGGCCGGGCCGGGGCCCTGCGGGAGTGGGGTGTGTGGGCTAGGAGGCGGTCGCCTCGCGGCCGGCGGTGTGCGCCGCGGCGGTCGAGCCGCGCACGACGAGCTCTGGCTCGAACAGGAGCTCGTCGCGCGAGACGTCCGCGCCCGCGATCATGCTCGCGAGCAGGTCGACGGCGGCGCGGCCCATGGGCTCGATCGGCTGGCGGACGGTGGTCAGCGCCGGGTCGGTGGAGTTCATGAGGTTCGAGTCGTCGTAGCCGACGACGGAGACGTCGGCCGGGACGTCGAGCCCCGCGCGCCGCACCGCACGCACGGCACCGAGGGCGAGCGGGTCGCTCGCGCACACGATCGCGGTCGCCCCGGCCTCGAGCAGCCGGTTCGCCGCGGCCTGGCCGCTCTCCAGCGAGTACTGGGAGTGCACGACGAGCGCCGGGTCGAGCACGTGGCCCTGCCGCTCGGCGAACGCCTGCGCCGCGGCGAGCTTGCGCTCCGACGGCACGTGGTCGGCCGGGCCGAGCAGCAGCCCGACCCTCTCGTGGCCGAGCGAGAGCACGTGGCCGAGCGCCTGGTTCATCGCGACGAGGTCGTCGCACGAGACGCGCGGGAAGTCCAGGTCCTCGATCGAGGCGTTCATGAGCACGACCGGCAGGCCGAGCTTCTCGAGGCGGCGGAAGTGCGCGTGGTCGGCCTGGCGCTCGGCGTAGAAGCCGCCCGCGAAGATCACGCCCGACACGTGCTGGCCCAGGAGCAGGTCGATGTACTCGGCCTCCGTGACTCCGCCCGCGGTGCGCGTGCACAGCACCGGGGTGAAGCCCTGCTGCGCGAGCGCACCCCCGATGACCTCGGCGAACGCCGGGAAGATCGGGTTGACGAGCTCGGGGAGGACGAGCCCGACGAGGCGCCCGCGCTCGCCGCGCAGCTTGGTCGGCCGCTCGTAGCCGAGGACGTCGAGCGCGGTGAGCACCGCGTCGCGCGTCGCCTGCGACACCCCGGGCTTCCCGTTGAGCACGCGGCTCACGGTGGCCTCGCTGACACCGACCTTGGTGGCGACCTCCGCCAGACGTCTCGACATGCCGTCGACTATACGCGCCGTTGCAAGCCGCTTGCGTGAATCCGGGGCGACCGAACGCACGCTTGCGTCGGCATGCCCTCGGTTTCTGGTCGACCGCGCACCCCTTCCCGGCACGGACGAACACGCCGTGGGAGCCGTCATGGCGCCCGGTCCGATCGCGATGTCGTCCCGGCGCGGGAGGCGGCGTATCGACAGCGCGGCGCAGGAGAAGCCGGACGCGGATCCCGGGGTGGGGGGACGACGGTTGTTGCGGCTAGGCTCGTTCGGTGTCCTTCCAAAAGGTGCCCGCGCCACGCCTCGCGTCCACGACGGACCCGTTCGGGCTCGTCCCTGCTCCTGCGGCGCTGACGCCCGGCGGGGGCACGACCGCCGTCGTCGACGGGACGCGGGTCGTCGCCGACCCGGCGCTGCGCACCGCCGCGCGCTGGTGGCGCCGCGCGACCGAGGACGCCTTCGGCCTCGACCTCGTGCCGGCGGACCTCTCGCCCACCGGGCCGCCGGACCCGACGCCCTCGGCGCCCGCCGGCGCCTCCGACCCCCGCACCACGGTGACGTTCGTGCGAGACGGCGACCTCCAGCCCTCGGGCTACCGCCTCACGATCGACGCGACCGGGGTCCGCGTGGACGCCGGCGCCCTCGACGGTGCCCACGCCGCCGCGCAGACGCTCCGCCAGCTCGCCGGCCCGGACGCGTTCCGCCGCGCGCCGGCCGACTCCGCCGCCCCACCGACGCTCGTCCTCCCGCACGTCACGATCACCGATCAGCCCCGGTTCGCGTGGCGCGGCGTGCTGCTCGACGTCGCGCGCCACTTCCTGCCCAAGGCCGACGTGCTGCGGTTCGTCGACCTCGCCGCGGCGCACCGGCTCAACATGCTGCAGCTGCACCTCACCGACGACCAGGGGTGGCGCATGGAGATCGCGCGCTACCCGCGCCTCACGGAGGTCGGGGCGTGGCGGCGCGAGTCGGGCGTCGGCACGTGGCGCGCCGGCGTGCTCGACGGCCGCCCCCACGGCGGCTACTACACCCAGGACGACCTGCGCGAGATCGTTGCCTACGCGCGCGAGCGCGGCGTGACGGTCGTGCCGGAGATCGACGCGCCGGGGCACGTCGAGGCCGCCGTGGCGGCGTACCCCGAGCTCGGCACGCGCAAGCGTCCGCACGAGGTCCGCACGACCTGGGGCGTGAGCACCGAGGTGCTCGACCCGTCCGAGGAGTCGCTGACGTTCTTCCGGCACGTGCTCGACGAGGTGCTGGAGGTCTTCGACGCGCCGTTCGTGGCGATCGGCGGCGACGAGGTGCCGACGACGCTGTGGCGCGAGGACCCCGCGATCGTCGCGCGCGCGGAGGCGCTCGGCCTCGACGACGTCGGCGGTCTGCACGGCTGGTTCCTCGCCCGGCTCGCGGAGCACGTCGCGTCGCGCGGGCGCCGCGCGGTCGTGTGGGACGAGGCGTTCGGCCCCAGCCTCCCCCGCGACGTCGTCGTGACGTCGTGGCGCGGCTGGGCCGTGGGGGCGGACGCGCTCGCGGCGGGCCACGACGTCGTCATGGCCCCCGAGCAGGTCGTGTACCTCGACCACCGTGGCGGCGACGCCCCCGACGAGCCGATCCCCGTCGGCTTCCTCACCACGCTCGAGGACGTCTACGCGTTCGAGCCGTTGCCGGCCGGGCTCGCGGTCGCGAGCACGGACCCGGACCGCGCCGGTGAGGGCCGCACCGGCGCCCTCCTCGGCGGTCAGGCCGAGCTGTGGTCCGAGCACCTCGACTCCGCGCGCCGCGTCGACTACGCGGCGTTCCCGCGCCTCGCGGCGTTCGCCGAGGTCATGTGGTCGCCCGAGGCGGACCGCTCCCCCGGCTCGCCCGCGTCGCGCGCGTTCCGCGAGCGCCTGGTGACGCACCACCTGCCGCGCCTCGACGCGTACGGGGTCGAGTACCGGCCGCTCGACGGCCCGCACCCGTGGCAGACCCGGCCGGGCGTCGCGGGCTGGCCGCGGGACCGCGCGGTCGAGCTCGCCGCGGGCGGTCTGCGCGGCGTGGGCGGCTGGGTCGAGGGGCGCGACGAGGACGAGGGAGGCCCCGCGTGAGCGCGCTCGTGGTCCGCGGCGCCCGGCTCGTCGAGCCCGACGGCGCTGCTTTCTCCCCCGTCGACGTCACCGTCCGCGAGGGCCGGGTCGAGAGCGTCATCCCCGCCGGGTCCGCCGCGCCCGAGGGCGTCGACGTCCTCGACGCGGACGGTCGGCTGCTGCTGCCGGGGTTCGTGGATGCGCATGTGCACGGCGAGGCCGCGGTGCTCGACGAGGACGTCCAGCTCGCGATGCTGCGCCAGGGCGTGACGAGCGTCGTCGTCGGGCAGGACGGGGTGTCCTACGCGCCCTCGCCCACCCCGGGAGAGCAGCACGCCGCCGGCGACGCCCCGCCGTCGAGCCTGCACGACGCCGCGGCCTGGGCGACCGGGTACTTCGCCGCGATCAACGGCGATCACCCCACGTTCCGCGGCGGGTCCGTCGCGGACCTCCTCGCGACCTACGACCGCACGACGCGCGTCAACGTGGGGTACCTCGCCCCGCACGGCACGATCCGCTACGCGGTCCTGGGCCCGGCGGCCCGCGCCGCGACGCCCGCCGAGACGGACCGCATGCGCGCGCTGCTCACCGCCGCGCTCGACGACGGCGCGCTGGGGATGTCCACAGGGCTCGAGTACGTCCCGGCGACGTACGCCGACGAGGCCGAGCTCGTCGCTCTCGCCCGCGTCCTCGCGGCGCGCGGCCTCCCGCACGTGTCGCACATGCGCGGCTACGAGGACAAGGCCGGCCCGGCGTTCGCGGAGCTCGTGCGCGTGGCGCGCGCGTCCGGGGTCGCGACGCACGTCTCGCACTACCACGGCCCGGCGGCGGAGCTGCTGGGGTACGTCGACGACGCCCACGCCCAGAGGCTGGACGTCACGTTCGACTCCTATCCCTACCTGCGCGGCTGCTCGATCCTGTCGATGGTGTCCCTGCCGACCTGGCTGCCCATCGCCGACGTCGACGCGACCGTGGCCGCGCTGACCGATCCGGCCGTCCTCGACCGCCTGCACCGCGAGCACTTTCCCGCCCTGACCGACCTGTGGCCCCGGGTGACGCTGGCCGCGGTCCCCACGGGGTCGTCGGCAGGCGCGCCGGCGGGCGAGCCCGCCGTCGACCTCTCCTGGGCCGAGGGCATGACCCTGCCCGACGTCGCCGCGCGCCTGGGTCTGACCCCCGCCGAGGCCGCGGTGCACCTGCTCGTCGCGACGCGCCTTCGCGCCTCGTGCGTGTTCGCCCAGCCCCCGACCAACTCGCCCGAGTCCGTGCGCGCCCTCCTGCGCCACCGGGCGCACGTCGGCGGGTCCGACGCGATCTACGCGCCGGTCGGAGGGGGTGGCCGCCCCCACCCGCGCGGGTGGGGTGCCTTCGCGCGCTTCCTCGCCGAGCACGTGCGTACGCTCGGGGACTGGACGTGGCACGACGCCGTCACGCACCTGTCCGCGCGGCCCGCCGCGCGGTTCACGCTCGCCCGGCGCGGCGTGGTCGCGCCCGGGGCGGTCGCGGACCTCGCGCTCGTCGACCCCGACCGGGTGCGCGACGAGGCGACGTACGAGGACCCGCGCCGCCCGGCGTCGGGCGTGGACGACGTGCTGGTGGCGGGCGTGCCCGTCCTGCGCGACGGCTCGCTCACCGACGCCCTCCCGGGGCGGCCGCTGCGCCCCCGGTACGGGCGGACCGCCGGCGTGAGCCGCGACCCGTCCCCGTCCAGCACGAGAGCCCCACTCCCGAGGAGGACCCCATGACCGGCACCACGCACGGCGCGACGGACCCCGATCGCCCCTGGGCGCGCGACGTCGTCGGGCCCCGGACCAAGGGCCTGCGGCTCCGGGCGGAGACCACCGTCGCGGACGTGCTCGCGGGCTCCCCGCGCGTCACCGACGACGCGTTCTCCTGGCCGCTGCTCACGCTCGACGACGCGACGCTCGACCACAACGTCGGCGTGGTCGCGCGTGTGTGCGCGGAGCGCGGCGTCGAGCACGCACCGCACGTGAAGACGACGATGTCGCGCGCCCTCTACGCGCGGCAGGCCGCCGCGGGCGCGTGGGGCGCGACCGTCGCGACGCCCGCGCAGCTCCGGACGGTGCGCGACTGGGGCGTGCCGCGCGTCCTGCTCGCGAACGAGCTGCTCGACCCGCGCGAGATCGCGTGGCTGCGGGACGACCTGTCGGGCGTCCTCGACGGGGCCCCTGACGAGGTGTGGCTGTGCGTGGACTCGCCGCACGGCGTCGACCTGCTCGCGCGCGGTTTGGCCGACGCGCCCGCCGTCGTCCGGGCGCGCCTCGGCGTGCTCGTCGAGCTCGGCGTCCCGGGCGGGCGCACCGGCGTGCGCAGCACCGCCGCGGCGCTCGACCTCGCGCGCGCCGTCCGGGCGTCCGGCCTGCGGCTGCTCGGCGCCACGGGGTACGAGGGCTCCGTCGCGGGCGGCACGACCGACGACGAGCTCGCCGCCGTGGCCGCATGGTGCGACGGGCTGCGCGACCTCGGCACCGCGTTCGTCCGCGAGGGCCTCGCGGGCGTCGACGAGCCGCTCGTGCTGTCGGCCGGCGGCAGCTCGTTCCTCGACGTCGTGCTCGCCGAGCTGCCCGGACCGGTCCCGGGCGGCGACGGGAGCGAGGTCGAGGTCCGCGTCGTCGTGCGCTCGGGCGCGTACGTGACGCACGACCACGGCTTCTACACCCGCACCGACCCGTGGAGCCGGATCCCCGGTGCCCAGCCGCTGCGGGGCGCCGCGACCGTCTGGGGCCAGGTGCTCTCGGTCCCGGAGCCGGGTCTCGCGATCTGCGGCATCGGGCGCCGCGACGTGTCGTTCGACATCGACCTGCCCGTCGCGCTGTGGCTGCGCTCGCAGTCCGACGACGGCTGGCTGCCCGCGCGCGAGCTCGCCGGGACGCGTGTCACCGCCCTCAACGACCAGCACCTCTACCTCGCCCTCGACGCGGGCGAGGCAGGTGCCAGCCAGGTCACCGGCCCCGCGACCGCCCATGTCCGCCCGGGCGACGTCGTCGGGTTCGGCATCTCCCACCCCTGCACGACCTTCGACCGCTGGCGCGTGGCCGCCGTCGTGCGCGGCGACGACGTCGTGGACCTCGCGACCATCGACCTCTGACCACCGCCCGTGACCGCGTCCACCCAGCGACCCCGAACAACCGAGAGGACACCATGACCAGCGAGAAGACCGCGATCTCGACCCCCGACGCCCCGGCGCCCGCGCACACGTTCCACCAGGGCGTGCGCAAGGGCCCGTTCGTCCAGGTCTCGGGCCAGGGCCCCGTCGACCCTGCGACGAACGAGTACCTGTACCCCGGCGACGTCGCCGCGCAGACCACGCGCACGCTCGAGAACGTCAAGGCCGTCGTCGAGGCGTCCGGCGCGACGTTCGACGACGTCGTCATGCTGCGCGTCTACCTCACCCAGCGCGAGGACTTCCCGATCATGAACGACGCCTACGGGGCGTTCGTCGCACAGCACACCACGAACGGCGTGCTCCCGAGCCGCACCACGGTGTTCACGGGCCTGCCGCGCGAGGAGATGCTCGTCGAGATCGACGCCTTCGCCATCACCGGCTGATCCCGCCCCGCGCGGTGCGCACGAAAGGGCCCGGTTCTCGGTCGAGAACCGGGCCCTTTTCCGTCCACAGCCGGTCGGCGGGTCAGAGCAGGTGCGCGAGCAGGATGCGCAGTCCGAGCAGGACGAGCACGACGCCGCCGGCCACGGTCGCCCAGCGGCCGAGGCGCTCGCCCACCCGCGCGCCGGCCCGCACCCCGAGCCCGGACAGCACGAGCGTCACGACGCCCACGAGCGCGACGGCGGGGAGGATCGGGACGCCGAGCACCGCGAACGTGACGCCCGAGGCGGCCGCGTCGATCGACGTCGCGATCGCCAGCGGGAGCAGCACGCGGTAGGCCACGCGCGGGCGCCGGGTCACGGGCGGCGCGAGCGTCGCGACGGCGGTCTGCGCACCGAGGGCACCGCCGTCGGTGCCCGCAGCGCGCTCCCCCGCGCGTCCCTCCACGTGCTCGACGGCGTGCCCGGCCTCGTCCTGGAGGCCCTCCTTGACCATGTGCGCGCCCACGAACGCGAGCATCCCGCACGCGATCCACGGCGCCACGCCGGCGACCGCGTCGGCGAACCACGTCGACAGCGCCCAGCCGGCGAGCGGCATGAGGGCCTGGAAGAGGCCGAAGAGGACCGCGACGCGCGCGGTCTCCCGCCACGTCGGGCGCCGCATCCGGGTGCCCTGCGCGAGCGCCACGGCGAACGCGTCCGTCGCGAGCGCGAACGCGACCACCACGAGCTCGAGAATTCCCACGGGAAAGCAGCCTAAAAAGCGCCACAGGAAGGCGTCCAGGTGCGTCGCGGTGACGCTGATCTCGGCATTTCGGGACGCGGTGGGCGACATTCCTGGACGCGTTCTCCCCCATTCCTGGATCCGGACGTCCGCACTCTCGGGTACGGCCCGCCCACCTCGCTGCGCTCCGCGTGGGACGCGGCGCGTAGCCTGCCGGGCGGAGGTGACGATGCTCGCGACGATCGCCGTCGAGGGGTACCGGTCCCTGCGCAGCCTGGTCCTGCCGCTCGGCCGGCTCACGGTCGTGACCGGGGCCAACGGGACGGGCAAGTCGAGCCTGTACCGTGCGCTGCGCCTGCTCGCCGAGTGCGCGCTCGGTGGCGCGCTGGGCGCCGTCGCGCGCGAGGGCGGGCTGCGGTCCACGCTGTGGGCCGGGCCGGAGCACGTGGGTCGTGCCGTGCGCGACGGCGGCCCGGTGCAGGGCACCCGGCGGACCGCGCCCGTCGCGCTGCGGCTGGGGTTCGCGGGCGCCGCTCCGGGCGACCTCGGCTACGCCGTCGACCTCGGGCTGCCGCAGCACCCGGGATCCGCCTTCGGCCTCGACCCGGAGATCAAGGTCGAGACGATCTGGTCAGGACCGACCCCGCGCCCCGCGACGCTCCAGGTCGAGCGGCGCGGACCAGCCGTCCGCGCGCGGGACGACGCCGGTGGCTGGGTGTCCTCGCCCGCCCGGCTCCGACCGTTCGACAGCGTGCTCACCGAGCTCGTCGACCCCCTGGGCGCACCGGAGGTCGTCGCGGTGCGGGAGGCCCTGCGCTCGTGGCGCTTCTACGACCAGCTGCGCACGGACGCCGGCGCGCCGGCACGCGCGCCGCAGGTCGGCACCCGCACGCCGGTCCTCGCCCACGACGGTGCGGACCTCGCCGCGGCGCTCGAGACCGTGCGTGACCTCGGTCGCGGCGACGAGCTCGACGAGGCCGTCGCGCGCGCGTTCCCCGGGAGCCGCCTCGCGGTGCAGGCCGACGACGGGCGCTTCGAGCTGTCCCTGCACGAGCGCGGCCTCCTGCGACCGCTCACCGGCGCCGAGCTGAGCGACGGCACGCTGCGGTACCTGTTCCTCGTCGCCGCGCTGCTCTCGCCGCGTCCGCCCCGGCTCCTCGTGCTCAACGAGCCCGAGACGAGCCTGCACCCCGACCTGCTGCCCGCCCTCGGCGCGCTCGTTCACGCCGCGGCGCGCGAGACACAGGTCGTCGTGGTGACCCACGCGCGACCCCTCGTCGAGGCGTTGCGGGACGCGACGGCGTCGGGCACGGCAGACCTGCCCGGACCCGACGACCTCCAGGAGGTCGAGCTCGTCCGCTCGCCGTCCGGCGACACGACCGTCGCGGGGCGCGAAGGTCGGCTCGACCAGCCCGCGTGGAGCTGGCCCCGGCGCTGACGAGGGACCGGCACCGGGGGGCGCGCGCTCAGCGGCGGGAGGCGACGTGCAGGCTCGTGACCGTCGCGGCGAGGTCGGTCAGCCGGGACGCCGTGCGGTCGAGCAGCTCGTCGAGCGCGATGGGGCCGGGGGCGATGCTGAACGCGGCTGCGATCCCGGCGTCGCGCGCCTGGTGCGCCGGCAGCAGGACACGGCCCGCGAGCACGACGACCGGCGGCCGGTGCGGCGCCTCGGCCGCGAGCGCACCCATCGCGTCGGCGACCTTCCCGTTGACCGACTGCGAGTCGAACGACCCCTCGCCCGTGACGACCAGGTCCGCGCGGCGGATCGCGGCCGGCAGCCCGACCGCCTCGGCGACGAGGCGCGCGCCGGGCTCCAGCTCGGCACCGAGGACGCCGACCATCGCCGCGGGCACGCCGCCCGCCGCACCCGCGCCCGGGAGCTCGGACACGTCGAACCCGGACTCCTCGACGAGCACGCCCGCCCACCGGCGCAGCGCCTCGTCGAGGAACGCGACGTCGGCCTCCTGGGCGCCCTTCTGCGGGCCGAACACGTGGGCGGCGCCCCGTTCGCCGTGCAGAGGGTTGGTCACGTCGACCGCGAGGCGCCAGCGCACGTCGCGGGCGCGCGGGTGCAGCCCGGACAGGTCGAGGCGCGCGACGCGTGCGAGCCCCTCGCCGCCGTCGGGCACCTGCTCCCCGGCAGCGTCCAGGAGACGTGCGCCCAGACCCGTGAGGATCCCGGCGCCGCCGTCGGTCGACGCCGAGCCGCCGAGGCACACGATCACCTCGTCCACGCCCGCGTCGAGCACGGCCGCGGCGGCCGCCCCGGTGCCGAGGGTGTGCGCGTGCAGCGGCTGGAGCGCGACGTCGCTCACCTGCGGCAGGCCGCTCGCCTCCGCGAGCTCGACGACGCCCAGGCGCCCGTCGGCCGAGACCCCGTACCGCGCGGTGCGCGCGCGGCCGATCGCGTCGACGGTCGCGACCTCGCGCGCCGGCACGCCCCACACCGTGAGGAGCGCCTCGAGCGTCCCCTCGCCGCCGTCGGCCATGGGGAGCTCGACGACCTCGGCGTCGGGGACGACGCTGCGGACCCCGGCGGCGACGGCGTGCGCGACGTCCGCGGCGCTCAGGCTGCCCTTGAACGAGTCGGGCGCGACGACGACGCGCAGCGGGCCGTCGGGGCGCGGCTGGTCGGGCCCGGTCGGGGTGGTGCTCGGCGTTGAGGACACGGTCGCATCCTAGGCAGCCGGACGCGCCCTGGTCCGCCCGGGAAGGGGCGGACCGGACGTGTTCCCCGCCACAGCGGTCAGGGTCGCCGCTCGGCCGCCCGCGGGACCGGCACCGCGTCCGGGATCGTGGACTGCGCCGCGCGCAGCCGCTCGAGGAGCTCGCCGAGCGTCGCGAGCTCGTCGTCGTCGAGCGCCCCGCCCACGTAGGTCGCGATAGCCCGGGCGTGCGCGCGCCCGGTCGCCCGCTGGAGGTCCCGGCCCGCCGGGGTGAGCCGGACGAGCGTGCCGCGCGCGTCGTCGGGCGCGGACGTCCGCTCGACGAGGCCGCGCGTCGCGAGCCGGTCCACCATGCGGCTCAACGAGGGCTGGCTGAGCAGGATGTAGACGTTGAGGTCGCGCAGGCGCATCCCCTCGTCGGGGCCCTTGGTGAGCGAGAAGAGCACGTCGTACTCGCGCAGGCTCAGCCCGTCCCAGACGGGGTCCGACTGGAGCCGCCGCATGATCGTGACCTGCGCCCGGAAGAGCGACTCCCACGTCTCGACCGCCAGCCGCGGGCTCGCGTGTGCGGTCACGGGCCCGTCGTCGCGGTAGCCCTGCTCGACCATGACACCCCCGGACGGCTCGATCGATGCGTTCGCATCGACCTTACCGGCTGGGCGGCGGGATCAGCGTCCGAGCCGGCGCTCGCGCTGGGAGTAGGCACGCAGGGCGCGCAGGTAGTCCACGCGCCGGAAGTCCGGCCAGTAGGCCTCGCAGAAGTAGAACTCGGAGTGCGCGCTCTGCCAGAGCAGGAACCCGCCGAGGCGCTGCTCGCCCGACGTGCGGATGACGAGCTCCGGGTCCGGCTGCCCCTTGGTGTACAGGTGCTCCTCGATGTGCTCGACGTCGAGGTTCTCCGCGAGGTCCTGCAGGCGCGCGCCCGCGGCCGCCTGCTCGCGGAGGTAGGACCGCACGGCGTCGGCGATCTCGTGCCGGCCCCCGTACCCGATGGCCACGTTCACCTGGAGGCCGTCGACCGAGGCGGTGCGCTGCTGCGCCTCGCGCAGCGCGCCCGCGAGGCGCTCGGGGAGCAGGTCGAGCCGGCCCATGACCCGCAGGCGCCAGCGGCCCGAGTCGGCGAGGTCGCGCACCGCGTCCTCGATGATGTCGAGCAGCGCGGAGAGCTCCTCCTGCGAACGGGACAAGTTGTCGGTCGAGAGCATCCACAGCGTGACGACCTCGACGCCGAGGTCCTCGCTCCAGCCGAGGAACTCCGCGATCTTGTCGGCGCCCCGGCGGTGACCCGTCGCCGTCGACTCGCCGAACGAGCGCGCCCAGCGCCGGTTGCCGTCGAGGATGACGCCCACGTGGCGAGGCACGCTCTCGTGCGAGAGGGTCGTGGCGAGACGACGCTCGTAGAGTCCGTAGACGGGGCGGGGCAGGCGCACGACGGTTCCTCGACGGTGGAAGGACGGGTGTCGCCCGGCGGGCTGGTCCCTGGCGGGACGCGCGGGCCGAACCCGCACACGCTACCGCTCCGCGTCGCCGGGACGGCAGGGCGGGGGCGGCCGTGCACGGCCCTGCCCAGGATCTTCACACCGCGGCGTCGCCCGCGGTCGTCTACCTACGCTGCCGTAACCTACGATGGCGTAGGTTGACCGCGGACGGCGCCGCGCGCCGCCCCTGCTCGACCGAGCACGATCCTGACCGCGCCCGATCCGGCCCGACCCCGAGGAGACGCCGTGGACCGACCGACCGACAGCGACCGCACCCCGAGCGCACGCGACGCCGGCGCTCTGGAGAGCGCTCGCGAGAGCGTGGGCGACGCCGTCGAGAAGGTCGCCGAGGCGGTCAAGCCGCGCCTGCGCGGGTGGATCCATGCCGGGACGTTCCCGTTCGTCCTCGCCGCGAGCATCGTCCTGCTCGTCGTCGCGCCACCGGTCGCCGGCAAGGTGTCGTGCGCGATCTTCGGGCTCAGCGCGTGCCTGCTCTTCGGCACGAGCGCGGTCTACCACCGCGGCACGTGGTCGCCACGCGTCGCGGGGGTCCTCCGCCGCGCCGACCACTCGAACATCTTCCTCATCATCGCCGGCACCTACACGCCGCTCGCGGTGCTCCTGCTCCCCCAGCGCACCGCGACGGTCCTGCTCGCGATCGTGTGGGGCGGAGCCGTCCTCGGCCTCCTCGCCCGGATCCTGTGGCTCGACGCCCCACGCTGGGTGTACGTGCCGATCTACGTCGCTCTCGGCTGGGTCGCCGTCGGCTACATGCCGCAGTTCTGGACCACGACGAACGGGCCGGCGATCGTCTGGCTCGTCGCGGCGGGCGGTCTCGCCTACACGCTCGGCGCCGTCGTCTACGGCATCAAGAAGCCCAACCCGAGCCCCCGCTGGTTCGGCTTCCACGAGATCTTCCACGTGCTCACCGTGGTCGGCTTCACGTGCCACTTCGTCGCGATCATGCTGGCGGCGGTCGCTGCGCGCTGAGCCGCTGCCCGGGAGTCACCGCCCGGTGCCCGAGCCCTCCGAGGACGCCGCCACCCGCGGGACGACGGCGTAGCGGCGGTTGGCGAGGGACGGGTTGCGCTCGCGCACGCTCGCCAGGGCCGCGGGGTCGAGGTCGGCGCTGCGGAGCTCGGCACGCTCCCCCAGCTCGACACCCACCTGGCCGTCGGGCCCGACGAGGAGCGAGCGCCCGGTCACGCCCCTGCCCGCCTGGCCGACCGCGAGCACGACGGCGGTGTTCTCGATCGCCCGGGCCCGGGCGAGGGTGCGCCACTGGTCGGCCTTGAGGTCGCCCGCCGCCCACGCCGCGGGCACCACGAGCACGTCCGCGCCCGCGTCGACGAGACGGCGCGCGCTCTCCGGGAAGCGCAGGTCGTAGCACGTCATGACGCCGAACGTCAGGTCGCCGACGTGCAGCACCAGCGGGGGCGCCGCCGGGTCGCCGGCGTCGAGCCGGTCGGACTCGCGGTGCCCGAACGCGTCGTAGAGGTGCACCTTGCGGTAGGTGCCCACGAGCTCCCCGCACGCGTCGACGGCGACCACCACGTTGACCGCGCGTCCCGCCGTGCCGGGCACGAGCGTGCCGGCGATCGCGGCGACGCCGTGCTCGCGCGCGAGCCGGCGCAGGGTCGTCACGAACCGCCCGTCGAGCGGCTCGGCGTGCTCCACCCCGGTGCCTCGGGGGTCGAAGGCCGCCGCGTACTCGGGCAGCACGAGCAGGTCCGCACGCACGCGCGCCGCCTCCCGGAACGCGGCGCCCACCGTGACGAGGTTGGCCGCGCGGTCGGCCGAGACCTCGAGCTGGCCGATCGTGACCCGCGCCCCGGTGGTCACGGTCAGTCCTTCCGCGCGGGACCGCTGCCGGGCGCCCCGTCAGGAGCGCCGTAGGAGGTCGCGCCGTCGTCGCCGTCACCCGGCGCCGACGGACCGTCCGCGCCGATGCCCTGCGCCTCGGCGTTGTGCCGCATGCGCCGGAGCTGGCGGGACAGCCCGAAGAACAGGCCGACGGTCGCGAGGGCCACCGCGAAGATCGCGAGGAAGCCGACGAGGCCCGGGGACACGTCGTTCGGGTCGAGGTTCTCCCGCAGGGGGTCCTCCGAGGGGCTCGGCGTCGCGGTCTCGGCGACGACGTCGGCCGCCCAGCCCGGGCCGCCCGCCCCGGTCGTCGCGAGGGAGTCCAGGAGGGACGTCGTCGTGCTCACCGGGCCGCCTCCTCGGTCGAGACGCGCTCGCGGACACCCGCGAAGAGGTCGTCCTCCGGGAGCTGCGTGGGCACACGCGACTCGGCGAGCTCGAACTCCTCGAACGGCCACACGTCGACCTCGAGGTCGCGCGGGATCGCGAAGAAGAAGCCCTCGGGGTCGATCTGCGACGCGTGGGCGATGAGCGCCGCGTCGCGCTGCGCGTAGTAGCGCGCGACGTGGATCCGCGTCGTGACCTCGCGCTCGGGGATCTCGCGCGCGGACCGGGACTCCACCCAGTCGCCGAACGGCGACTCCAGGCCGGCGCCCTGCATCGCCTCGTGCAGCGTCCGGATCCGGTTCATCGAGAAGTCGTGGTTGTAGTACAGCTTGAGCGGCGCCCACGGAGGCGCGCCGCCCTCGCGGCGGTAACGGTCCGGGTCGCCCGCGGCGTGGAAGGCCTCGAACGCGACGCGGTGGCACATGACGTGGTCGGGGTGCGGGTAGCCCCCCGACGGGTCGTACGTCGTCATGACGTGAGGGCGGAACTCGCGCACGAGCTCGACCAGGGGCGCGGCGGCCTCCTCGAGCGGGACCAGGCCGAACGAGCCCTCGGGCAGCGGCGGCAGCGGGTCGCCCTCCGGGAGCCCCGAGTCGACGAACCCGAGCCACTGCTGACGCACCCCGAGGGCGCGCGCCGCGGCCGCCATCTCGACGCGGCGCAGGGCGCGCATGCCCTCGATGCCGTCGGGTCCCTCGCCGAAGCCGGGATTGAGGATGTCGCCGCGCTCACCGCCCGTGCACGTCGCGACGAGAACGTCGACGCCCTCGGCCGCGTAGCGGGCAGCCGTCGCGGCGCCCTTGCTCGACTCGTCGTCGGGGTGGGCGTGCACGGCCAGGAGACGGAGCGTCTCCGGCTGCTCGCGGTGGGTGGTCGATCCGGCCGCGGGTTCGGCCACTGGTCCTCCCGGGTGCGTCGTACGTCTCCTCGCACGGCCGGACCTGTCGTGGGTGCACGACGAGCGCCCGGGCTCTGCGAAGATGGGTCGAGGACATGATCCCCCACCGCGCCCACACCTGACGAACCGCCGGGAACCACCGGCAGGACGCCGGGTCCTGCGACCGGACGCGGCGGCACCGACCACGGGACCGCACCATGACGAACGAGACCACCGCCCCGCAGCCGAGCCCGGGCGCACCCCTGCGACCGCCGGCAGGCCGCTACGGACCCGAGCCGACCGAGCGGCGCCGACGCCTGGCCGTCGTCGGGATCGTGCTCGCCGCGATCGTCGGGCTCGCGATCACGCTCGTCATCGGGCTGCGGTACGCGAACGAGCCGGTGCGGTTCAAGGACTTCGGCTACACGGTGGTGAGCCCCGAGCGCGTGGACGTGACGTTCGAGGTCTACATGGACCCGGGCACGACGGCGACGTGCACGCTCGACGCCCTCGCCGAGAGCTTCGCCCAGGTCGGGACGGTCGACGTGACGGTCGGCCCGGTCGAGGTCACGGAGTCCCGGTACACGGTGAGCGTGGCGACCTCCGAGCTCGCCACGACGGGCATCGTCCAGTCGTGCCGCGTCGCCCCCTGACCCGCCCGGAACGTCGCCCGCACGCACCGGGCGACCTGTGACGCCGCTGTCAGCGCCCCGTGCTTTGCTATCCTGAGGGATTCCCGCACCCGATCGTGTGGAGCCCGAGACGGGTGCCCGTGACAGGCATGCGTCCACCGGGCGCCCCCGGAGGGCAGGCGGGAGACCAGTCCTACGCGCTGCCACCCGGCCAGCGTCACCGACCCGGGCAGGCAGGCGCACCGCGAACGCACGCGCCCCGGCTGCCCGTACCCGCACGGCCGTGCGACCGACCCGGCCGTCGACCATGGAAAGGAAGGAGCGAACCGTGACCGACACCACCGTCACCTGGCTGACCCAGGAGGCGTACGACAGGCTGCAGGCCGAGCTCGCCCACCTGTCCGGCGAGGGCCGTACCCAGATCGCGGAGCGCATCGCCGCCGCGCGCGACGAGGGCGACCTCAAGGAGAACGGCGGCTACCACGCCGCGCGTGAGGAGCAGGCCAAGAACGAGGCCCGCATCCGCGAGCTCACCGAGAAGCTGCGCAACGTGCAGGTCGGGACCCCGCCCGACGACGGCATGGTCGAGGCCGGCATGGTCGTCACCGCGGTCGTCGCGGGCGACGAGATGACGTTCCTGCTCGGCTCGCGCGAGATCGCCGGCACGACCGACCTCGACGTCTACTCGCCGACGTCGCCGCTCGGCGCCGCGATCGACGGCAAGACCGTCGGCGACGAGACGAGCTACACCGCGCCCAACGGCAACGAGATCGCCGTGAAGATCGTCGCCGCGAAGCCCTTCGAGGGCTGACGCGCCACCCCACGGACGCTCCGACGGCCCGGCCCTCTGCGGAGGCGCCGGGCCGTCGCCGTCAGAGGCGGGGCGCGCCGCCGTCGCTGCGCTCGACGCGGTAGCCCTCGGAGCGCAGGTGCGCGACGAGCTCGTCGCAGTGCTCGGGCCCCTTGGTCTCCACCTGCATGCGGACCCACGCCTCGCCGATCGCGAGGCCCACGTCCGTGCGGTCGTGGTCGATGTGCATGATGTTGCCGCGCTTGGTCGCGATGACCTCGAGCATGCGCGCGAGGGCACCGGGACGGTCGTCGAGCAGCACCTGGAGCTGGATGTACCGGCCGGCCGCCGCGAGGCCGTGCCGCACGACCCGCAGCAGCACGAGCGGGTCGATGTTCCCCCCGGACAGGACGACGACGACGGGTCCCTCGACCGGGTCCGCCGCGCCCGCGTCGACGGCGGCCGCCCCGGAGAGGAGCGCCGCGACGCCGGTGGCGCCGGCGGGCTCGACGAGCAGCTTCGCGCGCTCGGCGACCATGAGCAGCGACCGGGAGATCTCCTCCTCCGTCACCGTGCGGACCTCGACGCCGTGCTGCGCCAGGATCCCGAACGGCACCACGCCGGGCGTGCCGACCGCGATGCCGTCGGCCATCGTCGCGGCGAGCCGCGCCGTCGTCGGCTCCCCTGCGGCGAGCGAGCCCGGGTAGGCGGCGGCGCGCTCGGCCTGCACCCCGATCACGCGCACGTGCGGCGCCGTCCGCGCGAACGCCCCGGCGAGACCTGCGACGAGCCCGCCGCCGCCGAGCGGCGCGACCACGGTCCGGACGTCGGGCACCTGCTCGAGGATCTCCAGCGCGATCGTCGCCTGCCCGGCGACGACGTCGGGGTGGTCGAACGGGTGGATGAAGACGGCACCCGTGCGCTCGGCCTCGGCGCGCGCGGCGGTGAGCGTCTCGTCCACGTCCGCGCCGACGAGCCGGACCTCGGCGCCGTACTGGCGCGTCGCCGCCACCTTGGGCAGCGCGGCGTCGACGGGCATGTACACGACCGCGCGGATGCCGAGCAGCCCGGCGGCGAACGCGACGCCCTGCGCGTGGTTGCCGGCGCTCGCCGCGACGACGCCGCGCGCCTTCTCGTCGTCGCTCAGGCGTGCCATGCGCACGTACGCGCCGCGCACCTTGAACGACCCTGCGCGCTGGAGGTTCTCGCACTTGAGCAGCACGCGGACCCCCGCGGCCTCGCTGATGGCGCGCGTCGTCTGGACCGGGGTGCGGTACGCGACGCCGTCGAGCAGGCGCGCGGCGTCGCGGACGTCGTCGAGCGTGACCGGTACCGGTCCCGACGTCACCGCGCGTCCCCGGGCGCGTCCTGCACCGGGCCGGCGTCCTGCGGGCCGACGACGGCGGAGTCCTCACCGGCGCCCTCACGGCGCGCGCCACCGTCCTCGAGGTCCGCCTCCGCGCGCGCGATGACCGGCGGTTGCGGGCTGCCCCGCACCACCACGCGGTCGTCCGTCCCCAGCTCGGGGAACTTGTCGTGCCCGTGCAGATACAGGACGACGGTGTTGAGGACCGCGGCGATGGGGACGGCGAACAGCGCCCCGACGATCCCCGCGGCGAAGCTGCCCGCCGCGACGACGAGCAGCACGGCGACCGGGTGCAGCGAGACGGCGTGGCCCATGAGGAAGGGCTGGAGGATGTGGCCCTCGATCTGCTGCACGAGCAGCACGATGCCGAGCATGACCAGCGCCTGGACCCACCCCTGGGCCACGAGCACGACGAGCACCGCGATGGACCCGGTGACGATGGCACCGACGATCGGGATGAACGACCCGACGAACACGAGGATGCCCAGCGGCAGCGCGAGCGACGGGACGAAGAACGCCGCACCGATCCCGATGCCGACGGCGTCGACCGCGGCGACGAGGATCTGCGTGCGCGTGTACGCGGCGAGCGTGACGATGCCGCGGCGGCCGGCCTGGTGGACGTTGTCGCGCGCGCGCAGCGGCAGCAGCCCGACGACCCACGACCAGATCGTGCGCCCGTCGAGCAGGAAGAAGAACGTGCAGAACAGCGCGATGAGGGCGCCGGCGACCACGTGGCCGATCGTGGTGGCCGCACCGAGCGCACCGGAGACGATCGAGTCCTGGTTCTCCGACACCGCGGTCCCGGCCTGGTCGAGCCAGTGCGAGATCGTCGTCGAGTCGAGGCCGAGCGGGCCGTCGGCGAGCCACTGGGTGAACTGCTCGAAGCCCTCGACGGCCTGGTCGCGCAGGTCCTGGAAGCCGCTGACGATCTGCTGGCCCGCGATCGCCACGAGCCCCGCGACGACGACGACGAGCGCGATGAGCGCCGCGCCGGACGCGAGACCGCGCGACATCCGCAGGTGGCGCCGGAAGAACCGCTGGACGGGCGTGAGCAGCACGGTGAGCAGGAGCGCCACCGCGATGGGGACGACGATCACCTTGAGCTGCGTGACGAGCCACAGGCCCGCCGCGATCGTCAGCCCGATGAGCAGCAGCCGCCACGACCAGGCGGCGGCCGAGCGCACCGAGTCGGGCACCGCCGTCGCGCCGGGGCGCCCGGGAGGAAGCGGGTCGGGGTTCCTGTGCTGGTCGGCCTGCGCGCTCACAGCGCAACCCTAGGCGAGCGGCCCGCCCCGCGCGTCGACGAGCGCCCGCGACGCGCCCGCTGTGCGCAGGATCTCCCCACGGTCCGCGAGCGCTCCGGGCTAGGCGAGCGCCTGCGTGAGGTCCGCGACGAGGTCCTCGACGTCCTCGATGCCGACGGAGAGCCGGACGAGGTCGTCGGGCACCTCGAGCGCCGTCCCGGCGACGGAGCCGTGCGTCATGCGGCCGGGGTGCTCGATGAGCGACTCCACGCCGCCCAGCGACTCGGCGAGGGTGAAGACCCGCGTGCGGGCGCACACGTCGAGCGCCTTCGCCTCGCTGCCCGCACGGAACGAGACCATGCCGCCGAACCCGCTCATCTGCCGCGCCGCGAGCTCGTGCCCGGGGTGGGACGCGAGGCCCGGGTAGATCACCTCGGTGACCGCGGGGTGGGAGGCGAGGAAGTCGGCGACGGCCGCGGCGTTCGCCTGGTGGCGGTCCATGCGCACCGCGAGCGTCTTGAGGCCGCGCAGCGTGAGCCACGCGTCGAACGGCCCGGCGACGGCGCCCGACGCGTTCTGGTGGAAGCCGACCGCGCCCGCGACGTCGGTGCCGCCCGCGGGCGACGCGAGCCCGCCCGGGAGCTGCGCGCCCGTCGCGACGACGAGCGCTCCGCCGACGACGTCGCTGTGCCCCCCGACGTACTTCGTCGTCGAGTGCACGACGACGTCCGCCCCGAGCGCGAGCGGCTGCTGGAGGTACGGCGTCGCGAACGTGTTGTCGACGACGAGCAGCGCGCCGGCGTCGTGCGCGACGCCCGCGAGCGCCGCGATGTCGCTCACTCCGAGCAGCGGGTTGGTCGGCGTCTCGACCCAGACGACGCGCGTCTCGGGACGGACCGCGGCGCGGACTGCCTCGACGTCCGTGAGGTCGACGGGCGTGTGCTCGACCCCCCACGGCCCGAACACCCGGGCGATGAGCCGGTACGTGCCGCCGTACGCGTCGTCGGGCACGATCATGTGGTCGCCGGGCCGCACGACGGCGCGCAGCAGCGTGTCCTCGGCGGCGAGGCCCGACGCGAAGGCGAACCCCCGCGCGGCGGGCGACCCGTCCGCCGTCGGGCGCAGGCCGCCGGACTCCGCGGCCGCGAGCGCCTCCTCCAGGGCGGTGCGCGTCGGGTTCGCGGACCGCGAGTACTCGTACCCGCCGCGCAGCCCGCCGACGCCGTCCTGCTTGTACGTCGAGACCTGGTGGATCGGCGGCACGACGGCGCCGGTCGTCGCGTCCGGGTCCTGGCCCGCGTGGATCGCCCGCGTGGAGAAGCCGGTGGTGGTCCAGTCGGGGTGCTCGCTCGAGGTGGTCACTCGACCACCCTACGGCGCGCCCCCTCCGCCGAGCATGCGGTTGCACCCCGTCCCGGGCCCCGGACGAGCGGTAACCGCATGCTCGGCCTGCCAGGACCGCATGGTCGGCGGCGGTGGCGGCAGTCGGCGCCGCGCGGCACCGTAGGAGGCGGGCGGCGAACGTCGTCCGGTGACGCGGAAGGAGCCCTGGATGAGGATCGACCTGGACGGCAGGAGGGTGCTCGTCACCGGCTCGGCGCAGGGCATCGGCCTCGCGATCGCCCGCGCCCTCGCGGAGTGCGGGGCGGCCGTCGTGGTCAACGGGCGTTCCGAGGAGACGTCGCAGCGGGCTGCAGCCGACGTGCGCGAGCACGTGCCCGGGGCCGACGTGCTCGGCGTGGCGGCGGACCTCGCGACCGACGACGGCACGGCGGCCGTGCTCGACGCCGTGCCGCACGTCGACGTCCTCGTGAACAACCTCGGCATCTTCTCGAGCGCGGACCCGCTCGCGATCGACGACGCCACGTGGCGTCGCTACTTCGAGGTGAACGTCCTCGCGGGCGTGCGTCTCACGCGCGCGTACCTCCCGGGGATGATCGAGCGCGGTTGGGGCCGCGTGCAGTTCGTGGGCAGCGACTCGGCGGTCGTGATCCCGGCCGAGATGATCCACTACGGCGTGATGAAGACCGCGCTGCTGGGCGTCTCGCGCGGGTTCGCCAAGGCCGCGGCCGGAACGGGCGTCACGGTGAACAGCGTGCTCGCCGGCCCCACGCACACGGGCGGGGTCGAGGCGTTCGCGCGCGAGCTCGTCGGCGACGACCTGCCGTGGGACGAGGCGCAGCGCGTGTTCATGCGCGAGCACCGCCCGCAGTCGCTGCTCCAACGGCTCATCGAGCCCGAGGAGATCGCGCACCTGGTCGCCTACCTCGCCTCACCGCTGGCGTCGGCGACGACGGGCGCGGCGGTGCGCGTCGACGGCGGCTACATCGACTCGATCGTCCCGTGAGAGGCTCGGGCGGTGCGCCCGTGCGCGCTCGTCGCGAGCCGGCGTCCCGGAACACCCGCCGCCCCCGCGGCGTTCTACCCCGTGCCAGGACGATGCGTCGTGGGCCAGCGCCCCGGTCGTCCGGGTACTTCAGGAGGTAAGCGATGAACTCGATCTTCGACGCGATCTTCGGCTCGTCCGGCAAGACGACGATGATCGCCCCCGAGGACGCGCTGCCCGGGCGCCAGTCGCCCGTGCTGCAGACCCCGCGTCCCCACACCGTGCTCGGCACGTCCATCACCGGGCCGTGGCCCGAGGGCACGCGCGTGCTCTACCTCGCGATGGGCTGCTTCTGGGGCGCCGAGGAGATCTTCTGGCAGGTCCCCGGGGTGGTGAGCACCGCCGTCGGGTACATGGGCGGCACGACGCCGAACCCCACCTACGAGGAGGCGTGCACCGCACGCACCGGCCACACCGAGACGGCGCTCGTCGCGTACGACCCCACGAGGGTCTCCGAGGAGGAGCTCCTCAAGATCTTCTGGGAGCGTCACGACCCGACGCAGGGCTACCGCCAGGGCAACGACGTCGGCACCCAGTACCGGTCCGCGGTGTACTGGACGACGCCGGAGCAGGAGCGGGCGGTCCGCGACACCGCGGCGCGCTACTCGGCGGTGCTCGAGGCCAAGGGCTACGACCCCATCACGACCGAGATGCGCCCCGCGGCCGAGGCCGGCCCGTTCTACTACGCCGAGGACTACCACCAGCAGTACCTCGACAAGAACCCGAACGGCTACCGCTGCCACGCGACCACGGGCGTCCCGTTCCCGAGCGCCGCGTAGCCCCCGCCGAGCGCGGGAGAGCGGCCCCCGGTCCCTGCGGACCGGGGGCCGCTCTCGCGTCCCGCGCCCGGAGGACCCGGGTCCCGCCGCCGCGCCGCGGACGCGGTGGACGAGGAGCCCGCACGGCTCAGGCGCGCATGCCGAACAGCACGCGCGCGACGCGCGTACGCCGGACGAGCACGTCGTAGACCGCGAGCAGCACGCCGAGCGACACCACGACGATCACCGCATACTTCGCCGCGGCGGGCAGGTCCCACGTCACGACCGGGTACGCGACCGCCACCACGACGGGCTGGTGCAGCACGTACAGCGGCAGCACCGCCGCACCGAGGTAGGCCCCGGCCCGTCGCCACCGCGGACCGACCGCGACGCCGTCTCCTCGGTGGGCGCTCCGGCGCGCGCCCCACCGGTCCAGGAGCCCGAGCAGCGCGAGCACCCAGCACCACCCCGCGACGCCGTAGAGGAACCGGAACGACACCGCCGCGGGCCCGCGACCGGTGAACGCGCCGACCTCGCCCGCCGGACCGACGAACAGCAGCATCCCGGCCGCGAACGCCCCCAGCCCGACCGTCCCGGCGAGCACCGCGTCGCGGCGCACCGCCGCCCGGAACCGCGCGTCGGACGCCAGCACGAAGCCGGCGAGGAAGAACAGCAGGTATCCCCAGCGGCTCCACGCGGCGAGACCCTCCTCGAGCTCGTGCGCCGCGCACACGGCGCCCACGACCACCGCGGGCGCGAGCACGGCCCCTCGCGCGCCCGCCCGCCGCGCGAGCCGCTCCCGCGTACGGCGCGCGACGTCGTCCGGCACGAGGCGCACGAGCGCGGCGAGCACGAGCGCCCAGGTGAGCAGCAGCACGAGGAACCACAGGTGTCCCGTCTCGAAGTGCTCGCCGTCGAGGACGAACGGGACGTCCCCCGGCTCGAGCCGCACGTCGAAGAACCGCGGCCAGAAGGCGAGGTACGACCCCGTCCACGTGCCCTCGACGCGGGCGCGCAGGAACTGCGGCAGGGGCAGGAGCAGGACGAGCGCGACGAGCAGCGGGACCCCGATGCGGAGCAGGCGCTCCCGGACGAACCCACCGGGTCCGCGCGACCGGACCGAGTGCCACGCGCCGATCCCCGCGATCGCGAACAGCAGCGGCATCGCGCACACGACGGCGGGCGCGGCGACGAACGTCGTCAGCTCCGTGGTCTCGGCGTTCTTCACGTAGAAGTCGTCGCGCGCGTCGAACACGAGCGCCGCGTGGAACAGCACGAGCCCCACGACGACGAGGGCGCGCACCGCGTCGAGCTCGCGGCGCCGGTCCGGCTGCCGCTCGGGCCCTCGCTCCACGCCTCGCATCATGGCACCGTGTGCGGGTGACGTCACCCGCCCTCACCCCCGTGCCCGACGCCGTCCGACCGCCCTGGGCGGCCGGTTCGCCCCTGAGGCTGCTCGCCGCGATCCTCGTGTCCGGCTCGGCCGTGCTCCTGTTCGCGGTGCACGTGCGCCCGCTCGGGTACGTGCCGCTCGTGCTCGGGGTGGCGCTGGGGCTCGCCGTGGACCGTCGCCTCGGGCGCGACCTCGCGCTCGTCGGCACGGGCATGGCGATCATCTCGACGATCTCGCTCGAGGCGGACCTGTCGGACGCCGGGATGGTGCGCTTCGCCGTCGTGCTGTCCCTCGCCGTGCTCGTCCCGTGGGTGCTCTCGCGGTTCGCGTTCCACGAGGACGTGGTCCGGTTCCCCGTCGCCACCGGGCGGCGCTGGACCCGGGGGCAGATCGCGTACCTCGTCGTGGTCGTCGTCGCGGGGTACCTGATCCTGCCGTTCTACTTCATCGGGTCGGGCGCCTACCTCAACTGGCCCCAGATCACGGGCGGGCAGGAGATCGCGCGCCTGTTCGTGGGCGTCAACGCCGTGGGCATCTGGGACGAGCTGTTCTTCGTGTGCGTCGTGTTCGCGCTGTACCGCGAGCACTTCGGCCTGTGGACGGCGAACCTGCTGCAGGCGGCGGTGTTCGTGTCGTTCCTGTGGGAGCTCGGGTACCGCGAGTGGGGCCCGCTCCTCACGGTCCCGTTCGCGCTCGTCCAGGGCTGGATCTTCTCGTGGAGCAAGTCGCTCACGTACGTCGTCGCGGTGCACCTGCTCTTCGACGTCGTGGTGTTCGCGGTGCTCGTGCACGCCCACCACCCGGAGCTGTTCGACGTCTTCGTCACCGCGCCGCGCTGACGGCGCCGGCCGCCGTCAGGACGGCCGCGCCAGCAGGACCCGGCGGACGCCGTCCACGCGGCAGGCCGCGACGACCACGGCGGTGGCCGGGCCGGTGAGGACCGTCAGCGCCGCGACGACGACCGCCACGCCGACGGCCGCGCCCGCGACGACGTCGTGCGGGAAGTGCACGCCCTCGGCGACCCGCGCCGTGGCGACCGCGACCGCGAGCGCCGCGGGGAGCACGACCCACAGCGCGACGTCGCGCAGCGGCAACCGGTGGGCGTGCCGCGCGGGCACCGCCCCGGGGACGCGCACGGCGGGCGCGCCGGCCAGGACGACGGCCGCGGCGAGGGCGAACGCGATGGCCGTGTGGTTGCTCGGGAACGACCAGTCCCCCGCGGCCGGGCAGTGCGCGACCTCGACGAGCTCCCAGCACCCCCGCGGCTGCCGGACGAGCGACTTGACGGCCTCGCTCGCGGCGTAGGCGACGACGGCGCCCACCCCGGCGACGAGCGTCGTCGCGACGGCGGACGGGCCCGCGCGCCGGGACCGCCACGCGACGACCGCGCACAGCCCGAGGAGCGCGAGCACCCCGCCCTCCGCGACGAGGCCCGACCCCGGGAGCTCCGCCGTCCGCGCCGTGATCGCGAGGTAGAGCGTCTCGCTCGGACCGCGCAGGAGCCGCGCGGCCAGCACGACGAGCGCTGCCCCGACCAGCCACGACACCGCGACGAGGACCTGGCCCGCGACCCGGGGCGACACCTCGGCCGACCGCTCCGGCAGCGCGGGCAGGCGCGAGGCCGGACGGGTCGCGGCGGAGGCGGCGGGGCGGTCGAGCAGGGTCGAGTGACGGGACGAATCGGGCGGAGTCATCGCACGAGGGTAAGCCGGGTGAACGGCAGGTGAACATCCGCCCCACGGGGGATGTCCGACCCCGTCCGTCCCCCTGGGGCCGGACCTACCTCGCGTCGGGGGCGTCGTCGGCGGGGACGTAGAACGCGGTGGTGGCGGCGACGCGTGCCGCGACCTCGTCCGCGCCCAGGCCGTCCGCCTCCGCCAGCGCCGCTCCCCACGCCTCGCTGCTCGCGACGTTGAACGCGCGGAGCTCGGGGCTCGCGAGGACCTCCTCGGGGTCGAGCGGTCCGGCGCCGTCGAGGTGCAGGCCGAGGCCCAGCAGCGCGCCGTCCCAGCCGACGCCGACGGCACCCGGGCCGTACACGTCCCACATCTCCGGCGGCACGACGGCGGTGTGCTCGAGCGTCAGCGTCGTGCCGCCGTCGGGCGCGGGCGCGAGGCGGACCTCGACGACCGACGAGTCCTCCGGCGTCGGGGGGCCCATGACCCAGGTGAGCCGCAGGAGGCTCGGCGCGTCGCACGCGCGGATCTCGCCGCCCGCGTTGCCCTCGACCTGAAAGGTGCCGCCGACCCGGAAGTCGCCCGTGACCGGCAGGAACCAGCGCGGGATGCGCTCCGGGTCGGTGACGGCGTCCCACACGTCCTCCACCTCGGCGGGGTAGGTCCGCTCGATCGTCAGGACACGGGCCTCGCCCGCGGGGAGCGATCCCGTCCCGACGGAGCGTCGCGCGGCCTCGAGCTCGGCGATGAAGTCCTTCATGCTGTCCTCCTGGTGGTGTCGGTCGGGCGTGGGGCGTCCTCGTCGGCGGCCGCGGCGCGGCGGCGCTCGCGCGCGCCCCGGGAGAGCTCGGTCCCGAGGGCGTCGAGACGCTGCTCCCAGAACCGCCGCAGGCCCGCGGCCCAGTCCTCGACCTCGTCGAGCGCGGCGGGGTCGAGCGCGTAGAGGCGCCGGGTCCCCTCGGGCCGCACGGTCGCGAAGCCGCTGGTCCGCAGCACCTTGAGGTGCTGCGAGACCGCCGGCTGACTGATCCCGAACTCCTCGCCCACGAGCGCGGCGAGCTCGCCCGCCGGGCGCTCGCCCCGGGCGAGGTGCTCGAGGATCCGGCGGCGCACCGGGTCGCCGAGGACGTCGAACGCTTCCATGACCCCCATGCTTCAGCGTCACCTTATATAAGTCAATACCTATCTAGCGCGCGCCAGGACGAACCAGGGAGCAGCGACGCCGTCACCGCCGCTTCCCGCCGCGGCCCCGGGCGGCCCGGCCCTTCGGGGAGCCGCCACGCACCTGCTTCGCGCCGCCGCCACGTCCGCCGGCCGCTCCCCCGCGTCCGGACCCGCCGCGCCCGCCCTGCGCCCCGGAGCCGCCGCGGCGGTCCTGCGCGCGGGGCGTCGCGGCCTCCTCGGGCGGGCCCCCGGCGCGCCGGCCGCGCGAGCTGTTGACCGTGCGGCCCCGCACGATGCCGACCATCTCCTCGACCAGCTCGTCGTCACGGTCGGCCAGCCACGCGAGCGCCACCGGGGCGGTCGGCGCGTCGTCGAGGCGCCGGTACGTCACGTCCTTGCGGTGGTGCAGGCGTGCGAGCGACTGCGGCACGACCGCGACCCCGACGTTCGCCGCGACGAGCACGACGGCGTCACCCGTCGTCGCCGGGCGCTCGACGGCCGGCCGGCCCGGAGGCGCCGGCGCGTCGTCCGCGGCACCGGGCTCACCGGCCCAGGGCACGACGTCGTCGAGCGGTCGCAGCAGCACGTCGTCCGCCAGGTCGGCGAGCGCGACCGGCTCCTCGGGCTCGAGCGCCGCGAGCAGGTGGTCGCGCGAGACGAGCACGACCGGCGTCTCCTCGTAGAGCCGGATCGCGCTGAGGACGTCGCGGTCGACCGGCAGGCGGAGGACCGCGGCGTCCGCCTCGTCGTCCCGCAGCGCACGCTCGGCGTCGGCCGCCGCGACGGCCACGAGGTCCAGCGGCACGTCGGGGAGGCGTTCGCGCCACGTGCGCACCCACTTGGCCGGCGTCGCGCCCGGCACGAACGCGAGCCGGAACCGCCGCACCGCACCGCCGTCGTCGGTCGCGCCGTTCGTCACCTCGGGGGCCGTGCCCGCGTCGTCGTCCACCCGACCAGCCTAGGGGGGCCGCCGGTCGCGCTCCCGCCGGCCCCGGGGCGGGCCGCCGTCGCCCGACCGGCCGACTACCCTGGAGCCCATGACCCCCAAGCAGTCCGCGCAGACCATGAAGCCCGCCACCGCGGCGAAGAAGCTCGGGGTGTACCTGCCCGCCACGCCGCCGGAGTTCCAGGAGGGCACGATCACGCGGGCGCAGCTCGAGGAGCTGGAGAAGAACCCGCCGGAGTGGCTGAGCGACCTGCGCCGCAACGGCCCCCACCCGCGCCCGGTCGTCGCGGGACGCCTGGGCGTCTCCATCTCCGGCCTCACGCGCGGCGGCCTCACGGAGCCGCTGACGACGCAGGAGATCGACGCGCTGCGCCAGGACCCGCCGGCGTGGCTCGAGACCGAGCGCGAGGTCCAGAGGAAGGTCCGCGCCGAGGAGGAACGGCTCGCCGCCGCGCGCGCCAAGAAGCGCTGAGCGCTCAGTCCTCCGGCGCCCCAGCGCCGCCCCCCGCGGACCGCGCGGCGGCCCGGTCGGTGTGGCCCAGCGACAGGTCCGGCGCGACCGCGTCCCGCACGCGCCGCTTGAGGTCCGGGATCTCGGGGAACCCGCCGTCGGTCGCGCGGTCCCACAGGAGCACGGGGCCCGCGCCGACGTCGAGCGTGACGCGGAAGACCCCGCCCGTCCCGGGCACCAGGGCGACCTCGCCCAGGCGCGTGCGGAACGTCTGCAGGAGCTCCTGGGCGACCCACGCGGCGCGCAGGAGCCATCGGCACTGCGTGCAGTACTCGACCGCGACGCGCGCCGTCCCGCGCGGCGGGTCCGCGGGCGCGGGGGCCTCCGGTCCGGGCGTCCCGGCGTCGTCCGTCATGGCGCCCAGCCTACGGGCGCGCGGCCGGCTCAGGCCTCCCGCTCGGCGGGCAGGCGGCCGTTCGCGACGGCCGCCTCGAGGGCCGCGTAGTCGCGCTCGACGACGTCCGCGTACGCGCGCGACCAGCGCGCGACGGCCTCGTCGAACGAGTCGGAGCGGCCGAGGTACCCGGAGGCCACGCGCGTCCCCGGCGACTGGCTGTGCGCGCGGGCGAGCACGCGCCCGCACAGCTCTCCGTACCGGACGAACTGGTGCGCGGAGAGCCGCTCGAGCTCGACCGAGCCCTTCATGTCGCGGAACTGCCGCCAGAAGAAGTCGACGCGGGGTCGCCCCGTGCGCTCCGGCGCCACGACCGTGATCCACCCGAGGAACGGGTCGGACTGCGCCTGGAGGATCCGCTGGGCGGCGACGACGCGCCGCCCCTGGGCCGGCACCCTGCCCGCCGGCACCAGGCCCGAGGGCAGCGCGTCGACCATCCCTCCGTACGTGGCGAGGACCGACGTCGTCGCCTCCTTCACCTGGAGCACGAGCGGCTCCCCCGCGGGCCCCTCGAGCAGCACGATGTAGCAGCGGGTCCCGACGCTCCCCACCCCGACCACGCGGAGCACGAAGTCCACGACCGTGAACTGGCTCAGGAGCAGGCGGGTGTCGGCGCGCAGCGGCTCGCGGTAGGCCTCGTAGAGCGCCGTCAGCTCGTCGAGGTTCACGGTGTCGACGTGCTGGGTGACCGGAGGCTGGTCGACGATGCGCGTGCGCCCGTCGTCGGTCCGCGCCGTGATCTTCCGGACCACCTGCTCCGAGGTGCGTCGACGGGCCTTCTCGAGGGTCCGCCGGAGCTCCTGGCGCCCCTCCTTGCGCAGGAGCGGCTCGATGACGTCCGTGTCGATCTGGGACGAGTACCGGTCGAGCGCGCTGCGCTCGAACGCCTCGGCCAGCGTCTCGCGGTAGCCCCGGACGGCGCTGCGCGCCGCGTCGGCGCAGTCCGGCTCGGACAGACCCTTGTCCCGACCGCCGACGTACATGCTCGCGGCGAGGCGCTTGACGTCCCACTCCCACGGCGCGTCGGACGCCTCGTCGAAGTCGTTGAGGTCGAAAAGGACGCGCCGCTCGGGCGACGCGAACAGCCCGAAGTTCGAGACGTGCGCGTCCCCGCACGCCACGACGTGCACCCCGGTCCGCGGGCCGTCGCGCAGGTCGTGGGCCATCGTGGCCGCGGTGCCGCGGTAGAACGCGAACGGCGACTCGAGCATCCGGCCGATCCGCAGCGGGACGAGGTCCTGGAGCCGGTCCCGGTTCTGCTCCTCGATGATCGCGACCGGGTCGCGCTCCGGCAGGAGCAGCACCCCCTGGGTGCGGCGCGGCACCCGGTCGCGCAGGGCGCGCCCCGCCGCGCGGGACTCGGCCAGGGTTCGCGGGACCTCCACGGGTGCCTCCTCGCTGTCCGGGAACCGCACAGTAGCGCTCGGGGCGGCCCACGGCACGGCGACGCCGGGGGCTTCGGCGGCACGACGGCACGTGCTGCGGGGCGGGGAGCCGCGCGCCGTCGGGGAGACTGGACCCGTGACGACCTCGCCGCCCGACCTCGCCGCTCTGCTCGCGCGCCTGCGCACCGACGACACGGGCCCGGGCCGCGAGGACGCCCCGGTCGCGGTGGACCCGGCCGACCGGCTGCTGCTCGACGAGGCCGCGCCGTGGCTCGCGGGCGCGGGCCCGGGGTCCGTGGCGGTCGTCGACGACCGGTACGGGGCCCTCACTCTGGGCGCGGCGCTGCTCACCGCCGCGTCGACGCCCGGGGAGGGACCGTCGTCGGGCGACGCGAGGGTGCGCGTCCACCAGGACGCGTGCACGGCGGCAGCGGCCCTCGACGCGAACGCGGCCGCGCTCGGCCTGACCGGCGCGTACGCGCACCACGCCCTCGGGGCCGGGCTGCTCGCGGGGACGAGCGTGGTGCTCCTGCGCCTCCCCCGCGGCCTGGCAGCGCTGCGCGACGTCGCGGAGCACGTCGCGCGCGAGGCCGACCCGGACGTGGTGCTCCTCGCGGGCGGGCGCGTCAAGCACATGACCCGCGCCATGAACGACGTCCTCGGCGAGTCGTTCGCGGACGTGCGCGCGAGCCTCGCGCGCGGGAAGTCGCGCGTGCTCGTCGCGTCGTCGCCGCGCCGCGCACGCGGCGGGTTCACCTACCCCGTCACGGCTAACCTGCCCGACGTCGGGCTGCGGGTCGCGGCGTTCGGGTCGGCCTTCGCGGGGGCGGGCCTCGACCTCGGGACGCGGTTCCTCATCGAGCGGCTCGATGCCGCGGGCCCGGACGGGCGGACCACCGGCGGGACGGGCCCGGGGCCGCGCGACGTGGTCGACCTCGGCTGCGGGACGGGCCTGCTCGCGGCGTGGGCGGCCAGGCGCTGGCCGGAGGCGCACGTCGTCGCGGTGGACCGCTCCGACGCGGCGGTGCGGTCGGCCGCGCTCACGGCGCGGGAGAACGGGGTCGGCGAGCGCGTGCGCACGGTGCGCGACGACGCGGGCGCGACGCTGGCCGACGCGAGCGCCGACGTCGTGCTGCTCAACCCGCCGTTCCACGACGGCGCCGCCCTGCGCACCGACGCGGCGCACCGCATGTTCGCGACGGCGGGGCGGGTGCTGCGCCCGGGCGGGGAGCTGTGGTGCGTCTGGAACTCGCACCTGCGCTACCGGCCGGCGCTGGAGCGCGCCGTCGGGCCGACGACGCAGGTGGCCCGCGGCCCGCGCTTCACGGTGACCCGCTCGACGCGCCGCTGAGTGCTGGGTGTCCGTCGTCAGGACGGCTCCGCGGCGACGAACACCCAGCACTCAAGGGGGAGGTGTCACTGGACGTCGACGACGTCCACCACGAAGACGAGCGTGTCCGTGCCCGCGATGCCGGCCTGCGGCACTCCGCGCTGGCCGTAGCCGTGCTCCGGCGGGATCGAGAGCAGCACGCGCGAGCCGACGTTCTGGCCGACGAGGCCCTTGTCCCAGCCACCGATGACGGCGCCGACGCCGATGGGGAACGCGATGGTGTCGCCGCGGTCATACGAGTTGTCGAAGACGTGGCCGTTCCACGTCTGCCCGAGGTAGTGCACCACGATGTTGCGCCCCGACGTGACGGCCGGGCCGTCGCCCTCGCTGAGCACGACGACCTGCAGACCGCTGGGCGCGTCCGTCTCCGGGAAGGTGAGCGTCGGCTTGTCGCCGAAGGATCCCGAGGCGGTGGGAAGGGTGGGCTGGTCGGTCACGAGGTTGCCTCTCGTCGGGTGCAGGAAACCCGCGCGGACGCGGGTCTCCCCACCCTACGCGTGTCGTCCCGGCCGGACCGTGACGTCTCCCCCGAACGCGCACTGCTCGCCGGTCCGGAGAGTCGCTCACCCTCCGCCGACCACGACCCTGATCGCCCCCAGCACGACCTGGGTGCCGTCGTCCGGCGGACAACGGCACCCATGTCGTGCTCGGCGGGGTGCGGGGAGCGTCAGCGGGCGGCGACGAAGCCGAGGAGGTCGTGGCGGGTGAGGACGCCGACCGGGTCGCCGTCCTCGACGACGAGCAGCGCGTCGGCGTCGTGCAGCGCGGCCCGCACCGCCTCCACGCCCTCGCCCGCGCCGATGAGCGGGAAGCGGGGCTCCATGTGCTGGTCCACGCGGTCCGCGAGGGACGCGCGGCCGGAGAACACGGCGTCGAGCAGCGCACGCTCGCTCACCGACCCCGCGACCTCCCCGCTCTTGACCGGCGGCTCGGCACCCACGACGGGCATCTGAGAGACGCCGTACTCGCGCAGGATCTCGATGGCGTCGCGCACCGTCTCGCTCGGGTGCGTGTGCACGAGGTCGGGCAGGCGCCCGTCCTTGGCGCGCAGCACGTCGCCCGCGGTCACGCCCTCCTCGTCGGGCAGGAACCCGTAGGACCGCATCCACGCGTCGTTGAAGATCTTCGAGAGGTAGCCGCGCCCGCTGTCGGGCAGCAGGACGACGATCACGGCCCGTGCAGCGGCCTGGGGGTCCTCCTCCTCGAGCCGACGCGCGAGCCGCAGGGTCGCCTCGACCGCCATGCCGCACGACCCGCCGACGAGCAGACCCTCCTCGCGCGCGAGGCGCCGCGTCATCGCGAACGAGTCGGCGTCGCTGACGGGGATGACCTCGTCGGGGACCGACGGGTCGTACGCGGCCGGCCAGAAGTCCTCGCCCACGCCCTCCACGAGGTACGGGCGCCCGTCGCCCCCGGAGTACACCGAGCCCGCCGGGTCGGCGCCGACGACGCGCACGCGCCCGCCCTCGGACTCGGCGCGGTCCGCCGAGACCTCCTTGAGGTAGCGCCCGGTGCCGGTGATCGTGCCGCCCGTCCCGACGCCGGCGACGAAGTGCGTCACGCGGCCGTCGGTGTCCGCCCAGACCTCCGGGCCCGTGGACTCGTAGTGCGACGCCGGGCCGTTCGGGTTCGCGTACTGGTTCGGCTTCCACGCCCCCGGGATCTCGCGCACGAGGCGGTCCGAGACGGAGTAGTAGGAGTCCGGGTGGTCCGGCGCGACGGCGGTCGGCGTCACGACGACGCGCGCGCCGTACGCGCGCAGCACGTCGCGCTTGTCCTGGCTCACCTTGTCGGGGCACACGAACACGCAGTCGTACCCCTTGCGCTGCGCCACGAGCGCGAGGCCGACGCCCGTGTTGCCGGACGTCGGCTCGACGATCGTGCCGCCCGGCGCCAGCTCGCCCGACGCCTCCGCGGCCTCGACCATCTTCAGCGCGATGCGGTCCTTGACCGAGCCGCCGGGGTTCACGTACTCGACCTTGGCGAGGATCGTCGCGCTGAGGCCTTCGGTGACACGGGACAGCCGGACGAGCGGGGTACCGCCGACGAGCTCCGAGACGTGCTCTGCGTATCTCATGCCCCGATCATCCCCGATGCGCGCGGTGCGCGTGCGCCCTGCGGTGACCCACGAGGCGACGGCGGGAATTTCCGTACGGTGTAGAACGTTGAGCCTCGCGACCGCCCCGACCGAGAGGTGACCCGTGCCCGAGACGACCACCGCCGCCCCGCGTCCGACCGCCCCGACCCTCCCCGACCTGCCCGACGTCACGGCCCAGGCCGAGCGCCTCGTCGCGCTCGGCGTCCACGAGCTCGCGGGCCTGACGCCCGACGCGCTCCGAGCCGCCGCGACCGGGCTCGCCGCGACCGCCCCCGCCGGCGCGCTGCTCGTCGTCGACCCCCGGCTCGCGCCGCCGTCGGCCCTCGCTCCCCTGCTCCGGCTCCCGGCGCGCGACGGCGAGAAGGAGGGCTTCGTCGTCGTCGACATGACGGACGTCGACCGCTTCGCGCCGATCCAGGGCGTCGAGGTCCCCGACGGACCGCTCTACCTCGTCGCGGGCCCGGACCGCGGCGACGACCTGGCGAACTGGTCGCCGGACGAGGCGCTGCCCGAGCTCACTGCCCGAGGCCGGACGCCGATGCTGCTCCACGAGGGCATCCACTGGGCGCTCCAGGCGCCGAGCGTCCTCACGCGCAACCTCTGCTACATGACCATCGGGTCCCGCCTGCGCAAGCCCGACGGTCGCCTCGACGCCCGCACCCCGGCGCTGTGGATCTCGAACGGCACGGGCCGCGACGGACGCGAGCGCCGCGGTGCGCCGAAGGTCGGCTGGTGCTGGGCGGGCAACCGCCACACGTGGCTCGGCTTCGCCTCGACGACGGGCCGCCTCCCCGCCTGACCCGCCGCTGCGTGCACGAGACGGTCGCGGCAAGGACGTCCGACCGCGACCGCCTCATGCACCCACGGGATGCCGGGCGAGGCGGTCAGCCGAAGAAGCCCAGGAGCGCGACGAGGACCACGACGACGCCGAGCACGACGACGAGGAGCGGCCGGTCGGACGCCTCGCGCGCGGTGAGGCGCCCCAGCCCGGCACCGACCGCGGCGGTGACCCCGACGACGACGGCCGCGCCCGCGACCAGCGCTCCCCCGCCGCTCGCGCCCGCGTCGGCGAGCTGCCGCGCGATCCCGCCGGCGAGCAGAGAGCCCCACAGCGCGCCGGCCACGAGCCCGAGCCCGGCGAAGACGAGCGCGGCGCGACGCTCGGACGCGTCGCGCGTGATGCGCGTGCCCAGCCAGGCCACCGCGGAGCCGGCGGTCGGCACGCTGAGCACGATGAGGAGGGCCGCGAACGCGAGCCACGCGGGCGGCGCGCCGGAGACGACCATGTAGAGGACCTGGACGCCCAGCATGGCGGCCGCGGCGACGACGAGACCGGCGAGAAAGACCGGCACCCGCGGCGGAAGGTCCGCCGCGGGTGCCGGTTCACGGGTGCTGCGCGCCACCGTCAGTCGCTGCTCTGCAGGATCGCGAAGAGGCGCAGGAACTCGAGGTAGAGCCAGATCAGCGTGACCATGAGGCCGAACGCCGCCGACCACGCGAACTTGGCGGGGACGCCCGCCTCGACGCCGCGCTTGATCGAGTCGAAGTCGACGATGAGCGACGCGGCGGCGAGGCCGACCGCGACGAGCCCGACGATGATGCCGATCGTGCCGCCGCGCATGCCCCAGCCGTCGAGCACACCGAACAGCACGAGCACGACGTTGACGAGCGAGAACGCGAGGTAGCCGACCATCGCGATGAGCAGCCAGCGCGTGAACTTCGGCGTGACGCGGACCTTGCCGGACCGGAAGAGGAACAGCGCCGCAGCGAACGTCGCGACGGTCGCGAGGACCGCCTGGAAGACGATGTCGGTCACGCTGCCGCCGTTGCCGACGGTCATCGAGCCGAACGCGAGGCTGATACCGCCGAGGAACAGACCCTGGGCGACGGTGTAGGCGACGATGAGCGCCGGGCTCGGGTTGCGCTTGAACGCGTTGACCAGGCCCAGCACGAGGCCGGCGATCGCGCCGAACAGGTACAGGAACGGCATCTGCGGCGTCAGGTACCACGACGCCGCCCCGACGACCACGAGCAGGGCGAGCAGCCCGCCCGTCTTCATGATGACGTCGTCGTAGGTCAGCCGCTTGGTGTCCGCCGTCGTCGCCGACGGCGCGTTGTACATCGCGTCCAGCTGGGCAGCGTCGGCGGTCTGGGCGCCGTAGGCACCCCACTGCGCGCCCTGCTGGGGCGGGGTCCCGTACGCGGGGCCCTGCCCCTGCGGCGGCGGGCTCCCGTAGGCGGGTCCGGCCTGCGTGGCCGCCCCACCGCGCTGGTTCTTCGGCTCACCGAAGACCGCGCTGTTGTTGAAGACGGGGTTGCTCATGAGCTCCTCCTGGTCGCGGCGTCCACTACCTCTCAGCGGGCCTCGTCATCGGCGTCTCGCCTCGAGTCGGGTGTCGCTGGCCTGTGTTCATCCTAGGGAACGTGCGAGTCCTGGCCACTGTTCCCGCGGGTTTTTCGCCTCTCGGGGGCCGAAGTGCCGACCAGCGGACCATCCGGGCTCGCGCGGCGTACGCCGCGCGGCGTACGCCGCCCGGCCCACGGCCGCGGCAAGATACGTCGCACGGTGGCTGCCCGGCGTCGTGCACGTCCCTAGGCTCGAGCCGTACCTCGCGGTGAGGCCCCCGGCCCGGCCGGTGCGGCCCCCGCCCGCGAGCACCCGAACCATCCCGGACGAACGACCCTCGGAGGGGCGAAGTCATGATCGAAGCACGCGGCCTGACCAAGCGGTACGGGCCCAAGACCGCGGTGGACGGCGTCTCGTTCACCGTGCGTCCCGGGACCGTCACCGGATTCCTCGGCCCCAACGGCGCCGGCAAGTCCACGACCATGCGCATGATCATGGGTCTGGACCGCCCGACCGCGGGGACCGTCACCGTCAACGGGCGCCCGTACGCGCAGCACCGCTCTCCGCTCACCGAGGTGGGCGCGCTGCTCGACGCGAAGGCCGTCCACACCGGGCGCACCGCCTACAACCACCTCCTCGCGATGGCCGCGACGCACGGCATCCCGACCAAGCGCGTCGACGAGGTCATCGAGATGACCGGCCTCCAGTCGGTCGCGAAGAAGCGCGTCGGCGGCTTCTCGCTCGGCATGGGCCAGCGCCTGGGCATCGCGTCCGCGCTCCTGGGCGACCCCAGGACCCTCATCCTCGACGAGCCCGTCAACGGCCTCGACCCCGAGGGCGTCCTGTGGGTGCGCAACCTCGCCCGCTACCTCGCGTCCGAGGGCCGCACGGTCTTCCTCTCGAGCCACCTCATGAGCGAGGTCGCCCTCACGGCCGACCACATCATCGTCATCGGCAAGGGCCGCATCATCGCGGACGCGCCGGTGAGCGACATCGTCAACGGGGCCCAGCAGCGCACCGTCCGCGTGCGGACCCCGCACGCGACGCAGCTCGCCGAGCTCCTCACGAGCGACGGCGCGACGGTCACGAGCGACGAGCCGAGCCTGCTCGTCGTCACGGGAGCGGACGCGCCCGGGATCGGCGAGCTCGCCGCCGCGAAGGGCTTCGTGCTGCACGAGCTCACGCCCGTCACCTCGACGCTCGAGGACGCCTACATGGCCCTCACGGCGGACTCCGTCGAGTACCAGACCGAGTCCGCGCAGATCCACGTCGGCCACGGCGCCGCGGGCTCGCCCGCGGACGCGCCGGCCCCCACCGACTCCCTCGAAGGAGCGCAGCGATGAGCGCCACGACCCTCGCCTCGGGCGCCACCAGCCCGACGGCGTCCCGTACGTCCCCCTACCGCCTCAGCTTCGGCCACGTGCTCCGCTCGGAGTGGATCAAGTTCCGCTCGCTGCGCTCCACGTGGTGGACTCTCGGCATCACGGTCGCCGTCATGGTGGGCTTCTCGCTCATGTTCGCGGCCGTCGTGTCGACCGTGGACTCGGCGGGCGGCGCGCCCGAGGACATGGGGATGGGCACGACCGACGGCATCGGCGTCATGGTCATCACCGTGGGCTACTCGTTCGCGCAGCTCGCGGTCGCCGTGCTCGGCGCGCTCACCGTCACGGGCGAGTACTCGACCGGCATGATCCGCTCGACGCTCTCCGCCGTCCCGCGCCGGCTGCCGGCGCTCGCGGCGAAGATGATCGTCGTCGGGGTCGTCACCGCGATCACGACCGCCGTCGCGGTCGGCCTGTCCTACCTCGTGACCTACCCCATCCTGTCCGGCAAGGACATGACGGCCGACTTCTCGTCCGCGGACGACCAGCGCGCGCTCATCGGCGTCGTGCTGTACCTCACGACCGTCGCGCTCTTCTCCGTCGCGATCGGCGTGCTCCTGCGCAGCTCGGCCGGCGCCATCTTCACGCTCGTCGCGGTGTTCTTCGTCCTGTCCATGGTCCTGGGCATCGTCCAGGGCGTCACGGGTGCCGACTGGGTCCAGACGGTCATGAACTCGCTCCCCGCGTCCGCGGGCGAGCAGGTCGTGCTCGGCGGCGGCATGTCGTCCCCGGACGCGATCGAACCGTGGCCCGGCTACGCCGTGCTCGTCGGGTGGACCGCCGCGCTCACGGCCGCGGCCGCCGTCGTGCTCAAGCGCCGGGACGCGTGACCTCCCGGCCCACCACCCCGTCGACGCCGGACGAGCAGCCCGCTCGTCCGGCGTCGGCCGTGACGCGCCCGGAGACGGGCGCACCGGCGAACGGCCCGCTGCCGATGCGGGCCGCGCCCGAGCCGTTCACCGAGCTCGACGCCCGGCGCCTCGGGCCCGTGCGTCGCTACTTCGCCCGCCACCCGGTGGTCATGGACTGGGTCGTCGTCGCGGTGTTCGCGGTGCCGGGCGTGCTCTACGCGCTCCTCGTGGAGCAGCCCCGTGGATCCACCCCGCTCTCGCTCGTCTTCTTCCTCCTCGGCGGCGCGCTCCTGTACTGGCGCCGCCGCCGGCCCGTGACCGTCGCGCTGGGGCTGACGGCCCTCGGTGTCCTGGCGATCGCCGCCACGGGCGACACGGCCGGGTTCGAGGTCGCGGCGATGTTCGCGGTCTACGCCGTCGCGGCGGCGCGTCCGTCGCGGATCGCCTGGCCGATCCTCGCCATCGTCGTCCTGGCCCTGTCCGGCGCGACGCTCCTCTGGTACGACGTCGTCACGACCGCCGACGGCGAGATCCTGCGCCAGAGCGTCGAGCCCGGCCGCGCGACCGTCGACCGCGTCGTCGGCATCCTCGTCACGACCATCCTCTGCCTGGTCGCCCTCGCGATCGGCACCAACGTGCGCGCCCGGCGCCAGCACGTGTCCGACCTCGTCGAGCGGGCCAACTCCATCGCGCGCGACCGCGACCAGCAGGCGCAGCTCGCCGCCGCCGCCGAGCGCACCCGCATCGCCCGCGAGATGCACGACGTCGTCGCGCACTCCCTCACGGTCATGGTCGCGCTCGCGGACGGCGCCAAGGCGTCGGGCGCCAAGAACCCCGAGCTGGCGGGCCATGCGCTCGACGAGCTCACCGCGACCGGCCGCGCGGCTCTCGCCGACATGCGGCGCGTGCTCGGCGTCCTGCGCGAGCCCGGCGGCGAGCAGACCGTGCCGCTCGCCCCGGCGCACGAGGCGCCCGAGCTCGAGGAGATCGTCGAGCGCTTCCGGACCGCCGGGCTGCCCGTCCGGCTCGTGCGCTCGGGCCCGCAGCCGACGCCCGGGCCGGCGCTGCGCCAGACCGCGCACCGCATCGTCCAGGAGTCCCTGACGAACGTGCTGCGCTACGCACCCCTGTCCCCGATGGTCCTGGTCGAGGTCTCGCGCCGCGCCGAGCCCGGCGCCGACTGGCTCGAGCTGCGGGTCGTCAACCAGGCAGGGCGCCGCCCGGGCGAGGGCGCGAGCGCCGACGAGCGGAGCCTGCCGCCGTCGGTCGCGGAGCAGCACCCGCCCGGCGTCCCGGTCGGGACGGGCCGCGGCATCATCGGGATGCGCGAGAGGGCGGCCGTGTACGGCGGTACGGTGTCCGCGGGGCCGAGCGGGACCGGCTGGGAGGTGCGGGCGAGCCTGCGCCTCGACCTCGACCCCGGCCGGGAGACCGGCGGACGCGACGACCGACGGGAACGCACATGACGGACAGCGGCGCACCGACCCGGGTGCTGCTCGTCGACGACCAGGCCCTGCTGCGCATGGGCTTCCGCATGATCCTCGCCGCCGAGGACGACATCGAGGTGGTCGGGGAGGCCGGGGACGGAGAGACCGGGATCGCGCAGGCCGCCGCGCTGCGGCCCGACGTCGTGCTCATGGACGTCCGCATGCCCGGGACGAACGGCATCGAGGCCACCGAGCGCATCGTGGCCGCGCAGCCGGAGTCGCGCGTCATCATCCTCACGACGTTCGACCTCGACGAGTACGCGTTCGCCGCGCTGCGCGCCGGCGCCAGCGGGTTCCTGCTCAAGGACGCCAAGCCCGGCGAGCTCGTCGGGGCGATCCGCGCCGTCGCGAGCGGGGACGCCGCGGTCTCCCCGCGCATCACGCGCCGCATGCTCGAGATGTTCGCGGGCCAGCTTCCGCAGGACGGCGCCGCGGCCCCCGCACAGGCGCAGACCGGCCGGGACGACCCCCGCCTCGCCGAGCTCACGGCGCGCGAGCTCGAGGTGTTCGAGGCCCTCGGCGAGGGGCTGACGAACGCCGAGATCGCCGAGCGCTTCGTGCTCTCGGAGGCGACGGTCAAGACCCACGTCGGCCGCGTCCTCGGCAAGCTCGGCCTGCGCGACCGCGTCCAGGCCGTCGTCCTGGCCTACGAGACGGGCGTCGCCCGCCCCTCCTGACCCCTTCTCCACCGGCCGAGCCCCTGCGCCTGCCGAGGGAGAACCGTGGTGGCGCGAGATAGAACCGTGGTCACGCGAGATAGAACCCTGGTCAGCCGAGATAGAACCCTGGTCCCGCGAGGTAGAACCCTGGTCCCGCGAGGTAGAACCGTGGTTCTTGTGCTCGACGGCGCGTGGTCGGCCTGGGTGGTCGGGGTGGGTGGTGCCGCGTCTACCATCCGCCGCTCGTTCCTCGCGGCTCCCGCCAGGCCCATCCACGACGCGGCACCACCACCCACCCCGCCCGGCGTCGTCCTACCCCGGTCTGCGCTCACCCGGGCAACAGCCTGCGGGTGCGTCCGCCCATACCGCGCTGTCCCGCTCGGTCGCGTCGTCGCTTCCCGGTGCCGCTTCCCGCGTGGGGCGACGGGTCGGTCGATCGAGCAGGTGGTCATGGCGCGTCGTGGTCGTCGCACGCGCCCACATCGCGTGGCCGACCTGTCTGGGCCGCTGGCCGGCCTGGCGGCGTACGTGCCCCGGGCGACACGATCGCGGCCCGGACTCGACCGTGGCACCCGACCCGAGAACACCGGCGACCCACCGACGTCGGGCACTCCCGCTCCGACGGACGACCACGGCTCGCGGAGGGCGACCGCCCCGCCATGGGCGCCCGACCCAGCCGACGGTGGGCGACCGACCGCGCACGCACGGTCCGGACGCCGTCGAGCACAACCACGGTTCTACCTCGCGCAACCACGGTTCTACCTCGCGCAACCACCGTTCTACCTCGCGTGACCAGGGTTCTGCCTCGGCAGACCACGGTTCTACCTCACCAGGGGCGATTCGCCCTCAGGCTTACCCCTTCGCCGTGGCGGCCTCCGCGGCGGCGGCCTTGTCGGCCTCGGCCTGGGCGGCGGCCTCCTCCTTGGCGGCCTTCCTCGCCGCGCGCTTCTCGCCCCGGCGCTCCGCGAGCGTGTACAGCACCGGCACGACGACCAGGGTCAGCAGCGTCGAGCTGAGCAGGCCGCCGATGACGACGAGCGCGAGCGGCTGGGAGATGAACGCCCCGCCGCCGGTAATGCCGATCGCCATCGGGGTGAGCGCGAAGATCGTCGCCGCGGCCGTCATGACGATGGGGCGCAGGCGCTTGCGCGACCCCTCCAGCACGGCGTCGTCGAGCGACCGGCCGCGCTCGCGGTACTGGTTGATGAGGTCGATGAGCACGATCGCGTTCGACACCACGATCCCGACGAGCATGAGCAGGCCGATGAGGGCCGGCACGCCGAGCGGCGTCGCGGTGGCGAGCAGCAGGAGCAGCGCACCCGTCGCGGCGAACGGGATCGACACGAGCAGGATGAACGGCTGCAGGAGGCTGCGGAACGTGGCGACCATGACGAGGTAGACGATGAGGATCGCGACGAGCAGCGCGAGCCCGAGGTCGGCGAACGCGTCGGCCTGGTCGGACGCGACGCCGCCGATCTCGACCGTCGCCCCGCCCTCGAGCTCGAGACCGTCGATCGCGGTCGTGAGCTCGGCGGTGAGCGCGCCCAGGTCCTGGCCCGCGGGCGTGACGGAGATGGTCGCGCTGCGCTCGCCGTCCACGCGCGTGATCGAGGTGGGGACCTCGACCTCGGTGACCTCGGCGACCTGCGTGAGCGGGACAGGACCGGCCGCTGTGGGCAGCACGACCTGTTCGAGCTCCGCCACCGTCGCCGGGGCTTCGCCCGCGAGGACGCGGACCTGGACCGGGCCGTCGCCGAGGTTCACCGTGCCGATCGGCGCGGGCGACATCGTCCCCGCGACGGTCCCGGCCACCTGCGTCTCGGTGAGCCCGACGGCGGCCGCGGCGTCGCGGTCGACCGTCACCTGGACCGTCGACTGCGCCGAGGCGAGGTTGTTGGTGACCTGCGCCGCGCCGTCCGTGCCCTCGGCGAGCTCCTGGACGTCGGCCGCCGCCGCGGCGAGCGTGTCGGTGTCGGGGGCCCGGACGACGAGGTCGACCGTCGAGCTGCCGAACGCGGCGTCCGCGCCGGCGACCTCGATGCCCTCGCTCGCCTCACCGCCCAGGCCGGAGACGGCGTCGCGCACGTCCTCCTGGGCAGCGACGGCGTCGGCGTCCGCGTCGAGCGTGACGGCGAACGTTGCCGTCGGGGACCCGCCGCCGCCGAAGAACGCGGCCTCGGGGCCGCCCGCGGTCCCGACCGTCGTCTGCACGGTCGCGACGCCGTCGACGTCGAGGAGGGCCTGCTCGACGTCGCGCGCGGCGGCGTCCTGCGTCTCGAGCGACGTGCCGGGCGCGAACGACTCGGTGACGGTGAGCGTGTCCTGCCCCGTGTCCCCGAGGAAGTTGGTCTCCAGGCGCGGCACGAGCGCGAGCGTCCCGGCGAGGATCGCGACGGACACGCCGAGCGTGATGGCCGGGTGGCGCAGCGCCGCGCGGAGGGTCGGGACGTACCCGCGCTGCCACAGCCCGCGGCGCTCCTTCGCCTCCGCCGCGGCGCGCGCCCGCTCGCCCGCGAGGCGCGCCGCCTCCGGGTCGGCGGGGACCGGCGGGGACGTGATGAACCAGTACGCGAGGACCGGGACGATCGTCAGCGCGACGAAGAGCGACGCGAGCATCGCGATGGCGACGGTGAGCGCGAAGGGCCGGAAGAGCTCGCCGACCATGCCGCCCACGAGGGCGATCGGCAGGAAGACGGCGACGGTCGCCACGGTCGAGGCGGTGATCGCGCCGGCGACCTCCTTGACGGCGCCGATGATGGCGCCCACCTTCTCCTCGCCGTACGACAGGTGCCGCTTGATGTTCTCGATGACGACGATCGAGTCGTCGACCACGCGGCCGATCGCGACCGTCATGGCGCCGAGCGTGAGGATGTTGAGCGTGTAGCCCGTGGCGTTCATGACGATGAACGTCACGAGCAGCGACAGCGGGATCGACACGGCCGAGACGAGCGTCGAGCGCAGCGACGCGAGGAAGAGCAGGATCACGACGACCGCGAAGAGGAGGCCGAGGAGCCCCTCGGTCGCGAGGCCCTCGATGGACTCCTCGATGAAGGGCGCCTGGTCGAAGACGACCTCGACCCGCACGTCCTGGGCCTCCAGCACGCCGGCGAGGTCGTCGACGGCGTCCTGGACCGCGTGCGAGACCTCGACCGTGTTGCCGGCGGGCGTCTTGGTGATGGCGACGGCGAGCGCGGGCTCGCCGTCGAGGCGCGAGAACGACGTCGCGGGCTCGGGGCCCGCGGTCACGGTCGCGACGTCGTCGAGCGCGACGGGCGCGGTGCCGGGCGCAGCGGTCGGGGGCACGAGCGGCAGGGCGGCGAGCTCGTCGACGGTCGTGACCGCGGTGCCCACCTGCACGCTGAGGGTCCGGTCGCCGTCCGAGACCGTGCCTGCCGGCATCACGACGCCGTTGTCCTGGAGGACCGAGGAGACCTGCTGCGGGCTGAGCCCGGCAGCGGCGAGCGCGGCCGGGTCGAGGTCGATCGTGACCTGCTGGTCGGCGATGCCGCTCACCGCGACGCTGCGCACCCCCTCGACGTCCTCGAGCGCGGGCACGACGCTCGACTCGACCGTGTCGGCGAGCGCCGCGTCGTCCGACCCTCCGGACACGGCGAGCTGGATCACGGGCAGGTCGTCGACCGACCCCGTGACGACCTGGGGCTCGACGTCCTCGGGGAGCTGGGACTGCAGCCGTGTGATCGCCGTCTGGAGCTGGGAGGACGCGGCGTCCATGTCGGTGCCGTACGCGAACTGCACGGTCGTCACGGACATGCCGGTCGACGACGTCGACGTGACGTCCTCGACGCCCTTGACGGCGCGCGCGGCCGTCTCGACGGGCACGGTCACCTGCTGCTCGACGATCGCCGGGGCGGAGCCCGGGTAGACGCCGACGACGGCGGCGGTCGGGATCTGCAGGCTCGGGATGAGCTCCTGCTTGAGCGACCCCATGCTGATGACGCCGAAGATCGCGATCGCGACCGTGGCGAGCGCGACGAGAGCGCGGTTGGCCAGCGACAGCCGGGCGAGACGGGACACGGAGCCTCCAGGGGTTCCAGGTCGGGTGGGAACGACGTCGGCGTCGCGATTTCGTTAGCGTAACGCGAAGCATCTGGGGATGGTTCCCGCTCCCCCCGATAGAGTCTGCGCCGTGACCCACCCCGCCGACGACGAGCGTGCGGCGCTCGCGCGGCGCCTCGAGGACGCGCAGCGGCGCCTCGCCGACGTGCTCCTCGCCCAGCGGCTCGAACCCTTGCTGCGCACGACCCTCACGGTTCCCCAGCTCCGCGCGCTCGCCGTCCTCCAGCTCGACGGCGAGACGAGCTCGCACCGGCTCGCCGAGGTGCTCGGGATCTCCCCCGCGACGCTCTCGGGGATCGTGGACCGGCTCGAGGCGGCGGGGATGGCGACGCGGCGCCCGGACCCGCAGGACGGCCGCGTGCGCCTCGTGGCCGCGACGCCGCGCGGCGCCGCGGCGGTACGCCGGATCGCCGCGCAGGAGGACGAGCCGCTCACCGACCTGCTCGGCCGGCTCGACGTCGCGGACCTGCGTGCCCTCACCGTCGGGATCGAGGCCCTCACCCGGGCCGCGGAGGCGTCCGCGACCGACACCGGGACCGACGCCTCGGCCCCGGAGGGCTGAGGGTCCCGAGCCACGCGGCCCGGGACCTTCTCCACCCTCGGCGGCGCCGTCGGCTCAGACCTCGCCGAGCGCCTCCTCGGGCGTCCCCTCCACGGCGCGCGCCCGGCGGTTCCAGCGCGACCACAGCACGCGCTCGCCGAGCTCGCCCGCCATACGGTGCCCGGACGCCACGAAGACGACGACGCCGAGCACGAGGATCCCCGCCCCCAGCCAGAACGGGGCCGTCGCGGAGACCGGGTGCAAGAGGCCGGCGATGACGGGCGCGGGAGCGGCGAAGCCCCAGCGCACGAGGTTGAAGGCGCCGGTCGTCACACGCCGGTCCGGGTCGCCGAGCGCGAGCGACAGGTCGGTGAGGTTCGCGTTCGCGATGCCCATGAAGACGCCGGCACCCACGAGCACGACGACGGACCACGCGGTCCCAAGGTCCAGCGCCAGCAGGACCAGCGCGACCAGCACGCCCACGATCGCGATGCCGAGCGTCTGGACCGCGCCCACGCGGTGGGCGAGGCGGTGCCCGACGACGAGGATCCCGACCGCGAGCCCCACGCCCCACGCGGTGAAGACGAGGCCGAGCGGCACGACGTCGAGCCCGAGGAACACGGGCGTGTACCCCAGCACGACGAAGAAGCAGAAGTTGTACGCGGCGGTGACCGCGGCGAGCGCGAGGAAGCCGGGCTTGCGGAACAGGCGGAACACCTGACCGAGCCGCAGCGGCGCGGGCTTCTCGGCCGGGTCCTTGAGGCGGGTCACGGACACGAGCAGCGCGACGAGCATGAACACGCCGCACACGAAGAACGGGACGCGCCACGAGATGCCGCCCAGCAGACCGCCCAGCAGCGGCCCGACGGCGAACCCGAGACCGACGCACGTCTCGAAGAGCTCGACGACCCACTCGCGGTCGTTCGCGAGCGAGACGAGCAGGACCATCGCGGTCGCGAAGAACATCGCGTTGCCGAGCCCCCACAGGCCGCGCAGCGCGGCGAGCTGGCCGATGCTCGTGCTCAGGGCCGCGAGCACCGCGGCGACGGCGACGAGGCTCACGCCCGTCGCGAGGATCTTCTTGTAGCCGAAGCGCCCGGTGGCCATGACGGCGGGGATCATGCCGAGCGCCATCACGGCGATGTACGCCGTGAAGAGGAGCTCGATCTGCCACGTCGAGGCCCCGATCTCCTCGCCGATGACCGGCAGGATCGGGTCGACGACGGCGATGCCGGCGATCGCGAAGAACGCCGTGAGGGCGGTCGCGTAGATGGCGGTGCGGTTGGGTTCGTTGCGCGGGGATGCCACTGCGTCGCACTTCCTGGTCGGGGGAGAGGTCGTCGGCCTGCACGGCCGAGCGCATTTATCTGTATCTGACAGGTAAGTATCTGTAGAATACACCTATGACGGTTGCCGAGGGAAACGATCGCGCGCTCCGGCCGACACCCGACGGAGCGAACGCCCGCGACGACGCCGCCGCGCACGAGGTGCTCGGGGCGATCGAGCTGGAGGTCGCGCAGCTCCTGCGTCGCGCCGAGCGCACCCGGGCCTCGGGCACACCGGGCACCTCGCGCCGCGGCGGGACGCTCGACCGCTCCGGCTACCTCCTGCTCCACACGCTCGGGACGCACGGCCCCCTGCACGTGAACGCGCTCGCGGAGCGGCTCGGCCTCGACGCGTCGACGGTCACGCGCCAGGTCGTCGCGCTGGAACGGGCCGGGCACGTCCGCCGGGCGCGCGACCCCCGCGACGGCCGGGCGGTCGTCGTCGAGCCGACGAGCACGGGCCTCGACGAGCTCGCCGCCCACCGCATCGCACGGACCGAGCTCTACGCCGACGTGCTCGGCGACTGGTCCCGCCTCGACCGCGCGCTGCTCGCCGAGCTGCTGGGCCGCCTCAACGGCGACCTCGACGCCTACCGACGGCGACGCGACGCGCCGTGACCAACGCCTGCGAGGCTCGCGCGGAGCGCGAGCTCACGGCGCGGGGAGCGCCCACCGGATCAGCCGCGTGACCGTGGCTCCCGCGGGCCGCGCCCACCGCGCCGGCAGGCCGCGCACGCGAGGCATCCCGGCACGGGCCCACGCGGGCAGCGACTCGCGCGCGGCCACTGCCAGACCGGCATAGGCCGGGCGCGCAGGCCACGGGAGCAGGGGCTCGACCAGCAGGAACCGCGCGGCGTCGAGCGCGGCCGGCGTGAGCGCGAGCGCCGGCCGGTACTCCTCGACCGCCGCGTCCAGCTCACGGAGGGTCAGGGGCACGTCCACCGCCCCCAGCGCGCGTCCGACGACGGCGGCCTGGGCGACGTACTCGTCGCACCCCTGCGCGTCGAGCGGGTCCCGGCCGAACGACTGGTGCGCGACGAGGAAGCTCTGGGTCTCGGCGACGTGCACCCAGCGCAGCAGCTCCGGGTCGCTCGCGCGGTAGGGGCGGCCGTCCGCAGCCCGGCCTCGGACGCGCTCGTGGACCGCGCGGACTGCCGCCACCGCCCGCTCCGCGTCGTCGGCCGTGCCGAAGGTCGTGACGGCGATGAAGGTCGAGGTGCGCTGGAGCCGGCCCCAGGGGTCACCCCGGTAGCCCGAGTGCGCGGCGACGCCGGCCATGGCCAGCGGGTGCAGGCTCTGGAGGAGCAGGGCGCGGAGCCCACCGACGAACATCGACGCGTCGCCGTGCACCCGCTGGACCGGAGATCCGCGCTCGAACCAGCGCGGCCCCGGTGTCTCATGGATGCGCGCCCTCGTGGCGGTCGCGTCCGGGCCGGCGACCCGGAGGAAGATCGCATGCTCCGCAGCGCCGCGTGCCCGCTCCACCACGTGCGTCATGGCGTCGATGCTCGCACCCCGTCCGTCACCTCGCGCGCCCTCGACGGAGCGTCGGCATCGGTCCAAAGAACCTGCTGCAAAGAACCTGTTGCAAATTCCTCTTTGCATCGGTAGCCTCGTCCTGTGAGCACCGACAGCGACACCCCACCCCCGAGCGCCGAGCGCCACCCGGCACTCGGCCCGGCCCAGCTCAAGGCGCTCGCGCACCCGTTGCGGGTACGGATCCTCGACCTGCTCTCCACCCACGGCGCGCTCACGGCGAGCCGCCTCGCGGACCTCGTCGGCGAGTCCAGCGGCTCGACGAGCTACCACCTGCGCCAGCTCGCCCGGCACGGCTTCGTCCGCGAGGTCGCCGGCCGCGGCACGGCCCGGGAGCGGTGGTGGGAGCGGCCACCGGGCGGGTTCACCGTGAGCATGCCCGACGACGAGACCGAGGACACCGCGGCCTCGCTCGCCGGCGCGATGGTGAGCCGGGAGTTCGAGACCGCCCGCGCCCGCAAGATCCAGGCGTTCCTGGAGCGCTCCGGCGAGCTCCCGAAGCGGTGGCTCGACGGCGCGCGGCTCACCACCGCCAGCATGTGGCTCACGGCCGAGCAGATGGTCGAGGTCGCTGAGGCCTGGGACGCGCTCGACGCGACGCTGCACCGGTTCCAGGGCCAGGAGCAGACGCCCGGGGCGCGGCCCGTGCAGATCCACTTCAACATCTTCCCCACGATCGACGGCAAGGAGAACCCCTCATGAGCGCGTACTCCCCCACCCTCCCCCGCGCCGTCGAGCCGCGCGGCGCCGACCGCCTGCTCGTCGTCGTGGGCTCGGCGCTGAGCGACCTCGGCCGCCGTCGTGCCGCGGCGCGCGGGCAGCCGCGGCGCGACCGGACCGCCGTGGCCCCCGGGACGGCGTCGGCGCCCTCGGCCGACCCGCTCCACACGGCCACGGAGCTCACCCGCGACCGTGTCGCGGTGTCGCGCGCGTCCCTTCTGCCCTGATCACCCGGAGATTCCACCCGCGTGGGGACTCCTCCCCATGTCGAGGTCCGGGGCTGCTCGGTTACCCTCGACGGGGCGTTCTGTGGGCACAGACGCGCGTCTCCCCCTCTCTCGCCATCCCGGCTCGACAGGATGACGTGGTCCGGTGTGCCCCGACCAGGAATCTAGGGAGCATCGGTGGGCCTTCTCTCGAGCATCCGCGAGCATCGTCGGACCGTCGCGTCGGTGAGCACCGTGGCGGTGTTCTCGACGGCGTTGGTGGGCATGGCGTTCCTCTACGAGGGCGAGGCCACGGCGGACGTGGACCTGAACGACTCGGGCGTGTGGGTGACGAAGTCGTCGGCCGGGTTGCTGGGTCGGTTCAACTACGAGTCGCAGGCGTTGGACGGGACGTTGAACGCGGGCAGCGGGTCGTTCGACGTGCAGCAGGACGCGGGCCGGGTGCTGCTGGACGACGCCGGGACGAGCACCGCGTCGCCGGTGAGCGTGGCGCACCTGAAGCTGGACGGGCAGATCCGTCTTCCGGCAGGGGCGCAGGTGGTGACCGGTGGTGCGACGACGGCGATCCTCGACGGTGAGGAGGGCCTGCTGTGGGTGCTGCCGTTCGACGGCGCGACGTCGTTCGACGCGGAGAAGCTGGACCCGGTGGTCGAGGTCGGCGGCGAGGGCGCGTTGACCGTGTCGCAGGACGGCACGGTGTTCGCGGCGATCCCGTCGACGGGGACGTTGTGGACGGTCGCGACCACGTCGAAGGGCACGGCGGACGGCGAGGCGTCGTCCACCGCGCTCCCGGTGAGCAAGGGTGCCGAGGTCGAGGTGACCGCGGTGGGCGACGAGCCCGTGGTGCTCGACCGTTCTGCCTCGCACCTGATCCTGCCCGGCGGGAAGAGCGTCGCGATCGAGGGTGGTGGCGACGCCCGTCTCCAGCAGCCGTCGCAGCCCTCGGACGTCGTCGCGGTCGCCACCACGGACGCCCTCGTGTCCCAGCCGCTCAAGGGCGGCGACGCGCAGCGCCGTGCCGCCCAGGGGGTCCCGGCGGCGCCCGTGCAGCTCGGTGCGTGCACGTACGGGGCGTGGGCCTCGACCGGCCAGGTGATCCGTGACTGCGACGGGACGGGACGGGACGTCGATGAGCGGCTCGAGGGCCTGGACCCCCAGACCCGGCTCGAGTACCGGGTGAACCGGCAGGTGATCGTGCTGAACGACCTGTCGGCGGGGACGTTGTGGATGGCGGCGGACGAGTACCAGAAGGTCGACGACTGGGACGTGCAGATGCCGGAGGAGGCCGAGGGCGAGGAGTCCGACGCGGAGCTGACGAACCCGGAGCAGGTGGACCAGTTCATCGCGGACCGGACCCAACCGAACAAGCCGCCCCAGCCCAAGGAC
>NZ_JAFGYF010000004.1 GCF_016921195.1 Cellulosimicrobium cellulans | reverse complement strand
CATGGCTCCACGAGTACAACCACCACCGTCCCCACACCGCCTGCGGGAACAAGCCACCCATCACACGCTTGACCAACCTGTCCGGTCAGTACAACTAGCGGTACCGGGCAGCGCGCACCACGGTGCCGACCTGTTCACCCGGTGGCACGCGTCATGTCGTAGGGCGTGATGACGTCCTCTTCCCCAGACGACAGCGTTGGGGAGGAGTGGGGATGTTCCGTCACACGAACGTTGCCGGAGCAGGTGTCGAGCTGGTCGGCTCGACCTTGCGTCTGTGGGGCGAGGTCGACTACGAGCTCGCCACGGTGGTCGCCGACACGCTCGAGGCGCGCCTCGGACTGGTCCGAGGGGCGTTGCTGGTCGACGCGGCGGACGTGACCTTCATGGACAGCGCCGGCCTCGCCCTGCTGGTGCGGACCACGGTCGTGGCGGACCGTGTCGTCCTCCTCCGCGCGAGCGAGCACGTCCGCGACATCCTCGCGGTGACCGGGGCTCACGGTCTCTTCCACGCGGATCCGCGAGAGATCTGAGAGGTCAGGGGCCCGCGACGACGAAGTCGACGGTCGTCGTGGGGCCGTACGCGGAGCCCGCCGAGCCGGGGTCGACGAACCGGAGCCCGAAGGTGTGCGGCCCCGGTGCGAGGCCGGAGACCTGGCGGACGGCGGGAGCGTCGTCGAGCACGTGGAGGTTGCCGGTCGAGCGCCCGTCGACGAAGGCCTCGACGACGAGCCCCGGGGTGCCGGAGAACGTCACGGTGACCGCGTAGACGGGGTCCTGCCAGGGCAGGTTCTGGGGCACGCCGGTCACGGTCTCGCCGGGTGACGGCGACAGGAGGGCGGGGAGGTCGAACACGTACGGCCCCCACGGCTCGGTGGGCGCCGACGTCACGCCGTCGACCTCCTGGACGACCCGCACGACGTGCTCCCCGGTCGCAGCCAGCCCCGAGACCACGGCCTCCCAGCGACCGTCAGGAGCGACGGTCGCGCTCCCGACCGCCGCGCCCGACGCGTCGCGGACGTGGACGACCGCTCCTGGTTCACCTGTGCCGCGCAGCACGGGGAAGACGGCGAGGGTACCGGCCGAGGGCGCGGTCTCGACGACCGGGGGCGGCGGTGTCGTCGTGACCGGGGGCGGTTCGGTCGGCCGCGGCGGAGTCGTCGGGGCAGGCGCCGCGGGCGCCGCGGGCTCGGTGGGCGCCGGCTGCCCTGGGGCGGTGAGCGCGGGGGACGGTGCCCCGGACGACGTCTGCGTCCCGGTGGACGGCGCCCCGGCCGGTCCGGGGTCACGCGGCTCGGCGACGTCGTCAGGACTCGGGGAGCCGTCGGTCGCAAGGCCGCCCGAGGAGGCGCCGTCCGTGGCCGCCGGGTCCGGCCGGCCCTCGTCCGGTGCGGGCGTGGGGACGGCCGGCGGCGCGGGCGCGGTGTGGTCGGCGTCGGCATCCTGCTCGGAGGCCGCGACGACCGGGGCGGGCTCGCTGCTGGCCCAGGGTCGTGCCACCGCGAGCGCCCCGAGGGCCACCGCGACCACCACCGCGGCCACGGCGGCGACCACGACGCCCGGACCGGAGCTGCCCGCCGCCTCTCGAGCGCCCGGCCGCCCGTGCGGAGGCGCGGCGGCGTCGGGCGCCGGTGCACTCGAGGGGGTCGGGGCGGACGGGACGACGGGCGCCGCGGCGCCCAGGGCCGCGGGCACGCCGAGGACGAGCGGGATCAGCACGAGCCGCAGACGGGAGGCGACGTCGTCGACCTCCTCGGCCAGGATCGAGCACGACAGGCACCCGGTCAGGTGCTCCTCGACCCGGTCGTGCGCGGCGCGTGAGAGTGCTCCGCGAGCGTGGTCGCCCAGCCGCTCGACCGTCCAGCGGCACTCGGGTGCCACCGACTCGGTGCTGACGTGCGCCTGCAGCCACTCGCGGCGCAGGCCTTCTCGGGCGCGGTAGGCCAGGGCGGCGGTGGCACCCGCCGAGAGCCCGAGCAGGGGTGCCGCCTCGCGCGGCTCCATGCCCTCGACCTCGGTGTACCAGAGCACCGACTGCCACCGGTCCGGCAGCCGACGGAACGCCCGGACCGTCACCGAGCGTTCGAGGACCTCGGTCGAGAGGTCGCGGGGGTCGACGACCTCGGGCACGTCCTCGACGGGCAGGGGGTCCGGGGTGCGGGCCCAGCCGGCGGCCACGTGGCGCAGGGTCGTGTACAGGTAGGGGCGGAAGGGCCCGGTGGGCCCGCTGCCGGACTGCAGCGCGCTCAGGATGCGCAGGTACGCCTCCTGGACCAGGTCGTCGGGGTCGTAGGTCGAGGTGAGACGGCGGGCCGCGGCCCGACCGGCGGCCGCGTGCCGCTCCCAGAGCACGGCGAACGCCTCCGCCTGTCCGCCACGTACGGCGTCGGCCAGCTGCTCGTCGCCGAGCTCGGTCAGATCCTGCGTGTGCACGCCCGCTCCTGTTCGGTCGCGTTCCGGTCCGCGACCCTCCACGAGAGGGACGCGCGGGCGCGCGGATCATGACGCGGGTTCCGCGTGCGCGTCTCGCGTCGCGGTCGGGTGCGGCCTCGACGTGCGGCGCGGCGCCCGTTGACCCCTCCGGGCGACCGGGCTACTCTCTGCGCCCCCATTCGGAAAGTGCGGTCGAAATTTCGACCGTCGCGACACGAAGGAGTGCCTGATGGACGGAACGACCGCGCCCACCCCCCGCGCGGTGCAGCGCCGACGTGGCGCCGCGCTCGTCGCGGCCGGACTCGCCGGCGGCCTGGCCCTCGCGGCCGGTCTCGCCGCCCCCGCGGCGGCGGAGGGCGTCTCCGCGAAGGCGGCGCCCGGCGTCGGGCCGTCGGGCCTGACCGGCGCGCAGCGCGCGACGCTGGAGACGTACCTCGAGGACACGTACGCGTCGCTGGTCGCCATGACGGACGAGGAGACCGGCCTGCCCGCGGACAACATCGAGGGCGACCTGGACCCGGCGTCGAGCAGCGCGTACACGTCGCCGACGAACATCGGCGGCTGGCTCTGGTCCACCGTCGTGGCGCGCGACCTGGGCCTGGTGGACGACGCCGAGGCGCGCGACCGCCTCGCGACGACGCTCGACACGCTCGCGTCGCTCGACCGGCACGACGCGAGCGGCATGTTCTACAACTGGTACGACCCGGCGACGGGTGACCGGGTCGAGACGTGGCCGGACGACGGGAACACGGTCCACCAGTTCCTCAGCTCGGTGGACAACGGCTGGCTGGCCGCGGGCCTGCGCGTCGTCGCGGAGGCCGAGCCGAGCCTCGCGGACGAGGCGCGCGCGATCTACGACGACATGCACTTCGGCGCGTTCTACAACCCGGAGGCGCGCCCCGACCTCGGCGTCGGGCTGCTGCGCGGCGGGTTCTGGGACGAGGAGCCGCCCGGCTGCTCGGTCGCGGGCGACTACCTCGGCACGGGGACGGACGTGTTCTACACGTGCCACCACTACGACACGACGGTCTCGGAGACGCGCATCGCGACGTACCTCGGCATCGCGGAGGGCGAGGTGCCGCCGGAGGCGTACTACGCGAGCTACCGGACGTTCCCGGACACGTGCGACTGGGCGTGGCAGGAGCAGAAGCCGATCGGCGAGACGCGTGAGTACCTGGGCGTCCCGGTCTTCGAGGGCGCGTACCGCTACCGCGACCTCGCGGTCGTGCCCGGCTGGGGCGGCTCGATGTTCGAGGCGCTCATGCCGGACATGCTGGTGCCCGAGGCGGAGTGGGGCCCGACGTCGTGGGGCGTCAACCACCCGCTCGTCGTGCGCGCGCACAAGGAGCACGGACTCGACGAGGCCGGTTACGGGGCGTGGGGATTCTCGCCCGCGAGCAACCCGTCCGGCGGGTACGCCGAGTACGGCGTCGACGCGATCGGCCTGCGCTCGGACGGCTACCTGTCCGACGGCGAGACCGACGTCGACCTGGGCTTCGAGGGCTGCCGCGAGGCGACCAACCCGGCGCCGGAGTTCGGCGACGGCGTCGTGACGCCGCACGCGTCGTTCCTCGGCCTCGCGTACGACACCGAGGGAGTGCTCGACAACCTGGGCCACCTCGCCGACGACCTCGGCGCGTACGGGCCGGGCGGGTTCTACGACTCCGTCGCGGTCCGCTCGGGCACGGTCGCCGAGCGCTACCTGTCGCTCGACCAGGCGATGATCGTCGCCGCGATCGGCAACGTCCTCGACGACTCTCGCCTCAAGGACTACTTCGTCGACGACCAGCTCGAGCAGGCCCTGCGCCCGCTCATGGAGGCGGAGACGTTCTCGGCCACGGCGGACCTCACGCCCGGCGTGGGGGCCGACGTCGAGGTCCAGGCGCGCTGCCTGGGGCACCGGGCGGCCGTCGCGGTCCGGGCGACGAGCACGGGGGACGGTCGCGCGGACGTCACGCTCGCCACGCCCTACGGGACGCGGTCGGTGGACGACGTCGTCCCGCACCGCACCACCTACCAGTCGTTCGCGGCGCGCGCGGCGGAGATCCCGTCCGGTACCGCGACGGTGACGGTCACGTCCGCGGACGGGGCGACCCAGGAGCTGACCTACCGCTACGCCGGAGTCTCCTGCGGCTGACCGGCTGACCGGCTGACCTGCCGACCGGCCGACCGGCCGACCGGCCGAGCGGCGACCCGCTGGCCGGCGCACGGCGACGGGAGGGGCGCGGACCGCGTCCCTCCCGTCCGGCGTGCCCTGGGCGAGCCGGTCGCGGGCCGGGGCTGCCGCGTCACGAGCGCGGGGGAGCGGTGGACTCGCGGACGACGAGGCTCGTCGCCAGCTCCGTGCGCAGCGTGTGGCCGCTCGCGGTGCGCGCGCGGTGCACGAGCTCGACGGCCGACGCGCCCATCTCGACGAGCGGCTGGCGGACCGTGGTGAGCGGCGGGTCGGTCCACGCCGCGACGGGCAGGTCGTCGAACCCGACGAGCGAGACGTCGCGCGGCACCGAGAGCCCGGCCTCGCGCAGCGCCCGCAGCGCGCCGAGGGCCGTGTCGTCGCTGCACGCGAAGATCGCGGTCGGGGGCTCGTCGAGGGCGAGGAGCCGCTGGACCCCTTCGTAGCCGGCGGGCACGCCGTAGGTGCTCAGGCAGACCAGGTCGTCGTCGACGGGGACGCCCGCCCGGATCATCGCGGCACGGTAGCCGGCGAGGCGCGCGATCGCGTTGTCCTGCTCCGGGACGCCGGTGATCGTCGCGACGCGCCGGTGCCCGAGGGACAGCAGGTGCGCCGTCGCCTCGAGCGCGCCCTGGTAGTTCGCGGCCCCGACGCTGAGCACGTCCTCCGCGGTGCGGCGGCGCGGGTCGACGACGACGAGCGGCACGCCCGCCTCGGCCAACGTGCCGCGCGCCTCGGCGTCGGGCACGGCGACCACGCTCACGAGCCCGTCCGTGCCCCGGGCGAGCGCATGCCGGACCCACGCGCCGCAGTCGTCGGGATCCAGCTCCACCGACAGCACCACGTCGAGGCCGAGGCGTCGTGCCTCGGCCACCGCGCCGCGGACGACCGCCTCGGACCACGGCCCCTCGAAGTCGACGATGCGGACGTCGACCAGACCGGTCCGCTTCGCGGTGCGCGGGCGGATCTCGTAGCCGTGCCGACGCAGGACGGCCGCGACGTGCTCGCGCGTCGTCGCCGAGACGTCGGGCCGTGCGTTGAGCACCTTCGACACCGTCGGGACGGACACCCCGGCCTCGGCCGCGACGGCGGCGAGCGGGACGTTCCGCCGACCCGGCTGCGAGGTCGTCATCCGACTCCTTCGTGCTCTCCGCGCCGTGCACGGACCTGGTCACCCGTCGTGGGCAGACCTCGCGCCGCCGCGAGCCAGCCGCGGGGGTCCTCGCTCGCGACGAGGTCGGTCCCGGACACGAGCCAGGTGGCCCCGGCGTCGAGCGCGCGGGGGACGATCTCGCGCGTGACGCCGCCGTCCAGGCCGACGTCGTGACCCGGCCCGGCGACCTGCCCGACCGTGCCGAGCGCGTCGACCTGGAACGTCGAACCGGCCCGGCCGGGGGTGATCGACATGACGAGGACGTCCGTCCCGGCGTCGACCTCCGGCACCCCGATGCCGGGCGAGAGGGCGACCGCGGCGCGCGCGCCCCGGGCTCGGACGCGGTCGAGGGCGGCGCGCCAGCCGCGCGTCCCGGCGTGCACGACGACGAGCTCGCAGAAGTCCGTCCAGCGGTCGACCTCGCCCAGCGGCTCCTCGACCATGAGGTGCGCCTCGGCCGCGAGCCCGCTGTCGGCGGTCACGGCTGCGGCCTCCGCCGCCGAGAACCCGCCTGCCGCGGCGTAGCGCCCGTCGGTGTGGTCCCAGTGGACCGTGCGGAGCCCGGCCCGGGCGAGCCGGTCGGCCTCCGCGGCGACGCGGTCGCGCGGGGTGGACCAGAACGACGCGGCGACGCGGGTGGGGGCCGTGCTCATCGGCCGGCCCCGCGCACGACGGCCGGGAGGTCGAGCAGGGCCTCGGCGCACCGCTGCTCGGTGACGAGGGCGGAGACGAGGCCCGAACGGGTGACCGCATGCACGGCGCCGGCCTTCTCCTGCTCGGCGGCCACGGCGATCACCTGGGGCACGCGGGCGAGCTGGCGCGCGGAGATCGAGAGGCACCTCTCGGCGAAGTCGGGGACGAGGTCGCCGTCGGCGGTGAGGAGGATGCCCGCGATCTCGGCGCGGACCCCGCGCGCGGTCAGCTCGTCCCGCTCGTCACGTCCGAGGACTTCGCGGAGCTGGGAGATCGGCGGGTCCCACGAGCCGATCGCGACGACGGCGACGTCGACCCGGTCGAAGAGCGAGAGCGCGCGGGCGATGTCGGGCTGGCGGCGCAACGTCGCGGCGGTCGCGGCGTCCTCGACGACCAACGGCGCGAAGATCGCGTGCGCGTCGCCGCCGGAGCGCAGGGAGACGCGGCGGATCACCTCGACGGGGGAGTCGGAGAGGTCGGAGCCGACAGCGCCGGTGAGCTGCACGACGGTGACGGGCGGCAGCGTGGTGAGGCGTTCCGTCATGGCGGTGAGGGTCCGCCCCCAGGCGAAGCCGAGCGTGTTCCCCGGGCGCAGGGAGCGGGTCAGCAGCTCGGCGGCCGCGGCACCGACGTCCTCGCGCAGCTCGGCGACGGTCTCGCGCCCCTGGACGACGAGGCACTCGTCGAGGCCGAGGTGGGTGCGCAGGCGGGCCGAGAGCGCGGGATCGACGACGCCGGCGTCGTCGATCGTGATCGTCACGATCCCCGTCGCCACCGCCTGCTCCAGCATGCGGGCGACCTTGAAGCGGGAGATCCCCAGCTCCTGCGCGATCTCCACCTTCGAGGCGGAGTCCACGTAGTACCGGCGCGCCACCTGAGCGAGCTCGTGGCGTGAGAAGTCCGTCATGTCCCTCATTCTTGCTCATCTGAGCGCTCAGTTGCACACATGTTATCGATCCGTGACCGGCGCCGGTTGCTCCGCGCGAGTGCGGCTCCATACTATCGCCATACGAGCAATCGCGTGCTCATATGAGCACCCGCAAGGAGGCGAGAAGTACATGTCGCGACGACGCGTCCCCGACGAGGTCGGGATCGCGGGGATCTTGGTCCTCGTGGTGGTGGTGATGAGTCTGCTGTCCCCGAACTTCCGCACCGCCGGGAACTTCGAGGTGCTGCTGCTGAACGGTGCCGTGGTGGCGCTGCTCGCGCTGGGCCAGACCTTCGTGCTGCTCACCGGTGGCATCGACCTCTCGACGGGGTCCAACCTCGCCCTGACGGGCATGTCCGCGGCGCTCGGGATGCAGGCCGGCCTCCCCTGGTGGGCCGCGACGATCCTCGCGCTCGTCGTCGGCGTCGCGGTGGGCCTCGTCAACGGGATCTTCGTGCACTACCTGCGCCTGCCCCCGTTCATCGCGACGTTCTCGATGTTCGGCATCGCCGGCAGCATCCCGATGATCCTCACGGGCGCCGCGTCGGTCACGGTGCGCGACCCGATGTTCGCCTTCCTCGGGCGCGGCGGGGTCTTCGGCATCCCGACGCCGATCCTCGTCGTGGCGCTCGTCGCGGTCGTCTTCAGCGTCCTGCTGGCACGGACGAGCACGGGCGTCCACATCTACGCGCTCGGCGGCAACAAGGAGACGGCCCGCCTCGCGGGCATCCACACCGGGCGCACGACCCTCTTCGTCTACGCGGTCTCCGGCCTGTGCGCCGCGCTCGCCGGCGTCGTGACGACCTCGCGCCTCATGGTCGGGTACCCGTCCGCCGGCTCGGGCAACGAGCTCTTCTACTCCATCGCCGCCGCGGTCGTCGGCGGGGTGAGCCTGTTCGGCGGCGTCGGCTCTATCGGTGGCGCGCTCCTGGGCGCGGTGCTCATCGCGACCGTCTCGAACGGCATGAACGTCGTCGGTGTCGACAGCTTCTGGCAGCCCCTCGTCATCGGCGTGATCATCCTCGCCGGCGTCAGCCTCGACACCTACCGCCGCTCGCTCTCGACCACCGGAGGACGAGGTCGCCTCTTCCTCCAGCTCCTCCAACCACGCCGCGCCTCCGGCGCCACGTCCTGACCCCCACCGCTCGAAGGAGAGTTCTCATGCGACGCAAGATCATCGTCTCGGCCCTCGCCGTGACCGCCCTCGCCCTCGCGGGCGCCTGCTCCGCCGTCGACACCGGCACCGGCACCGGCGGCACGAGCGGGAGCGGCTCGACCGACCAGGCCCAGACCACGCTGCCCGCGTCGTGCGACGCGGAGAACCCGTACGTCGCGGTCAGCCTCCCGAACCTCACCAACCCGTACTACGTGGCCATGAAGCAGGGCTTCGAGGACGGTGGCGCCGCCAACGGGTTCGACGTCGAGGTCCAGGTCGCGAACGACGACGACGCCCAGCAGCTCGCCCAGGTCGAGGCCATGCTCCAGAAGGACCCGTGCGCGCTCGCGCTGAACCCCGTGAAGTCGGAGCCCGCGGCCGGGATCGTCAAGGCGGCGAACGACGCGGGGGTGCCCGTCTTCACCGTGAACGTCATCGTCGACGAGGACGCGCTCGCCGCCCAGGGCGCGACGATCGTCCAGTACCTCGGCGCGGACAACGAGGCGGGCGGCCGCGCGATGGGCGAGAAGGTCCTCGAGGACCTCGGCGCCGACGCCGCGCTGAGCATCGGCTTCATCACCGAGCCCGACGAGCGTCCGGTCGTCATCCGCGACGAGGGCTTCACCGACGCGGTGTCGGCCAACCCGAACGCGTCCGTCGTCGCCAAGGTCGACGGCAACGTCAAGCCCGACGACTCGCTGCGCGTCACGGGCGAGATGCTCCAGGGCAACCAGGACGTCAACGTCATCTGGGCCTCGACCGGACCGGCCGTCTACGGCGCGCTCCAGGCGCTGGGCAACCGCACCGACGTCGCGCTCTACGGGTTCTGCGCGTCCGAGGAGCCGCTCACCGAGGTGTACCGCGGCTGCGTCGCCCAGGAGCCGGAGAGCTACGGCACCCAGGTGACCGAGCAGATCCGCGCGTACGTCGACGGCGAGGACGTCGAGCCGGAGATCCTCCTGCCGCTCAAGGCGTTCACCGTCGGCGAGACCCCTGCGCCGGGGGAGGTCGGCTGACATGACCGACGTCACGACGTCGGTCCCGCGGGGCGCCGCCGAGCGCGGCGCCCTGCGGGCCAGCGGGATCGTCAAGAGCTTCTCGCACGTGCGCGTGCTCAAGGGGATCGACCTGACGCTCGAGGCGGGGACCGTGACCGGGCTCGTCGGGCACAACGGCGCCGGCAAGTCGACGCTGCTCCGCGTCCTGGCCGGGGCGCACCCCGCCGACGAGGGCACGGTCACCGTGGACGGCCGGGCGCTGCCCCAGGGCTCGCCGACCGCCGCGCTCGACGCCGGCATCTCGACCGTCTACCAGGAGCTGTCGCTCCTGGCGAACCTCACGGTCACGCAGAACGTGTTCCTCGGTCGCGAGCTGACGCGCAAGGGACCGCTCGACCGGCGTGCCATGCGCGAGCAGGCCCGGGCGCTCGCGGACCGGTTCGGCCTCGCGGTGGACGTCGACCGCAAGCTCGGCGCCTACCCCGTCGCGACCCGCCAGCTCCTCGAGATCGCGGTGGCCGTGGCGCGCGACGCGCGCTACCTGCTGCTCGACGAGCCGACGACGAGCCTCGAGGGCGGGCAGGTCGAGCGGTTCCTCGAGACCGTGCGCGACCTGGCCCGCACCGAGGGCCTCGGGATCCTGCTCGTCGACCACAAGCTCGACGAGCTGTACGCGGTCGCCGACCACGTCGTCGCGCTCGTCGACGGCGAGGTCCGCATCGCGGGCCCGGCCGGCACGGTCGACCGGCAGGCGGTCGTGCACGCGATCGCCGGGGACGAGGCCGTCGCCTCGACCGGCGGCGTCACGGAGGCGGCGCACCGCACCGACGTCGTCCCGCTCGACCCGGACGCGCGCCCGTCCCTCGTCGTGCGGAACCTGCGCACGCCCGCGCTCGCCGACGTCAGTCTCACGGCGCACCCCGGTCGCGTGCTGGGGGTCTACGGGCTCATCGGCGCCGGGCGCACCGAGCTGCTGCGCACGCTCGTCGGCCTCGACAAGGTCCTGGGCGGGAGCATCGAGCTCGACGGCGCGCCGTACCGGCCGACGGCCCCCGCCGAGGCCCAGCGGCGCGGCCTCGTCTACCTCACCGAGGAGCGCAAGGTCGACGGCATCGTCGGCGGGCTGGACGCGACGACGAACGTCGTCCTCCCGGTCCTCGACCGGTACCGCCGGCTCGGCCTGCTCGACAAGCGGCGGATGCGCCGCGAGGCCGCGGCCCTCATGGACCGCATGCAGGTCCGCGGGGACCGCGAGGGACCCGTGGAGCGGCTGTCCGGCGGGAACCAGCAGAAGGTGCTGCTCGCCCGGGTCCTGGCGCAGGCGCCCCGCGTGCTGCTGCTCGACGAGCCCACCAAGGGCGTCGACATCGGCGTCAAGAGCGAGATCCACCGGCTCCTGCGCTCGCTCGCGCACGACGACGGGCTCACGGTGGTCGTCGTGTCGAGCGAGGAGGAGGAGATCCTCGAGCTCGCGGACGACGTCGTGACCCTCACGGAGGGCCGGTGCGACGGCGACGTCGTCGCGGCCGGCGACCTGTCCTCCGTGGACCTGCGGCACGCGGCCTGGAGCGCCGCGTGACCACACCGAGAACCCCAGGACGAGGAGTACCCATGACCATCCCCGACACCACGACGCGACGCCGTGCCGCCGTGCTCGAGACCGCCCGGGCCGTCGTCGCGCACGAGGCGCAGGGGGTCGCGGCGAGCGTGACCGACCTGGGTGACGTGTTCCTGGACGTGGTCCAGCGGGTGTACGAGTGCACGGGCAAGGTCTTCGTCACCGGGGCCGGCACGTCCGGCGCGGTCGCGCGCCGCATGGCGCACCTGCTCTCCGTGTCCGGCACCCCGTCCGTCTTCATCTCGGGCGCGGACGCGCTGCACGGCACGATGGGTGCGATGTCCGCGGGCGACATCCTCGTCGCGATCTCCCGCGGGGGCGGGAGCGACGAGATCAACGACCTGGTCGTGCGCGCCAAGGAGCGCGGCGTCGACACCGTCGTGGCGGTCACGGCGGACGCCACCTCGCGCCTGGCGCGGAACGCGGACGTCGTGGTGGAGCTGACGATGATCCCCGGGATCGACCCCGGCGAGGTCATCGCGATGGGCTCGACCCTCGTGACGGCCGCGTGGGGCGACGCGCTCGCGGTCGTCCTCATGCGGATGCGCGGGTACTCGTGGGCGAACGTCCTGCACTCGCACCCGTCGGGGGCCGTCGGCAAGATCGACGAGGCACCCCAGGAGCTGCCACCCCTCGAGCCCTACTGGAAGTAGCCATGGACCTTGTCGCAGGGGTCGACTCCTCGACCCAGTCCTGCACCGTCGAGCTGCGCCGCCGGGACGACGGCGCGCTCGTCGGTACCGCCTCCGCACCCCACCCCCGGACCGCGCCCCCGGTCAGCCGGCAGGACCCGAAGGACTGGTGGGCCGCGTTCCGGGCCGCGTTCTCCGGCGCGCTGCGCGACGCCGACGCCGACGCGAGCCAGGTGGTCGCGCTCGCCGTGGGCGCACAGTGCCACGGGCTCGTGATGCTCGACCGGAGTGGGGAGCCGCTGGCTCCCGCGCCGCTGTGGAACGACACGACGGCGGGCCCGGCGGCGGCCCGGATCACCGAGGAGTACGGGCTCGAGCCGTGGATGCAGGACGTCGGCATGGCGCCGTCGTCCGCGCTGACGATCATGAAGCTCGCGCACGTGGCGGAGACCGACCCCGCGCTCCTCGAGCGCGTCGCCCACGTCCTCGTGCCGCACGACTACCTCACCTACCGGCTCACCGGGTCGACGGTCACCGACCGGTCCGACGCCGCCGGGACCGGCTACCTCGACGTCCACCGCGGCGTCTGGCGCCCCGAGCTCCTCGAACGCTTCGTCTCGTCGGAGGTCGGATGGGGGGACGTCCTGCCCACCGTCCTCGGGCCCGACACCCCCGCCGGGACCGTGAGCCCGCACGTCGCGGCCGAGCTCGGGCTCCGGCCGGGCGTCGTGGTCGGCCCGGGCGGGGGAGACCAGCACCTCGCCGCCGTCGGGCTCGGCCTCGTCGAGGGCGACCTCGGGGTCTCCCTCGGGACCTCCGGCGTCGTCTTCAGCCCGCGTCGCGCGTCGGTGGTGGACCCGCTCGGGACCGTCGACTCCGTGTGCGACGCGACCGGCGGGTACCTGCCCCTCGCCTGCACGCTCAACGCCGCCAAAGTCACCGACACGTTCGCGCGGCTCCTCGACGTCGACCACGCGACCCTGGAGCGACTCGCCCTCGCCGCGCCCGTCCGCGGGGAGCGGCCGACGCTCGTCGCCTACCTCGACGGCGAGCGCACCCCGCGGCGACCGGGCGCGACCGGCGTGCTCGGCGGGATCACCGGTGAGACCACCCGGGAGGGCCTCGCCCTGGCGGCGTTCGAGGGCGTCGTGGCCGGCCTCGTCGGGGCCGCCCGGGCCCTCGACCGGGTGGGCGTCGACACGACCGGGGAGGTCGTCGTCAACGGCGGGGGAGCCCGGTCGCTCGCGTACCGGCAGGTCCTCGCCGACGCCCTGGGCCGCCCGGTCGTGCGTCGCGCGGCACCGGAGGCGACGGCACGCGGGGCGTGCGTCCAGGCCGTCGCCGTCCTCGAAGGCGCCACCGTGGCGGGCGTCGCCTCGTCGTGGGCGCCGGCCGTGCTCGACGTCGTGCCGCCCCGTGACGTGCCCGCGACGATCGACGAGCCCTACTACGACCTGCTCGCCACGGTCGCCGACCGGCCCCGGCCGTCCACGACCTGACCGCACCACCAGGGAGAACCATGCTGTACATCGACTCCGCCGACCGCGACCAGGTCGAGCGGCTCCTCGCCACCGGCCTGTTCGCCGGCGTCACCACGAACCCGACGATCCTGCGTCGGGCGGGCCTCACCGTCGACGACGTCCCCACGGTCCACGCATGGGCGCGCGCCGCGGGCGCGGGGACGGTCTTCCTCCAGGCCGTCGGCGCCGACGAGGCGGCGCTCGAGGCGCACAGCCGCGAGCTCGTCGACCTCGGACCGGACGTCGTCGTCAAGCTGCCCGCGACGCGCGACGGCCTCGCCGTCTCCCGCCGGCTGACGCGCGAGGGGGTGCCCGTGCTGGTCACGGCGGTGTACCACGCGTCCCAGGCGCTCCTCGCGGACGCGGCCGGTGCGGGCTGGGTCGCGCCCTACGTCGGGCGCATGAGCGACCTCGGGCTCGACGGCGTCGAGCAGACGGCCGACCTGCACGCGACGTTGCTCGCGTCGGGTCAGGGATGCCGGGTGCTCGCCGCGAGCCTGCGCGACACGACCCAGGTCGCGGCGCTCGCGGCTCGCGGGGTCGAGGACTTCACCCTGTCCACCGCGCTCTGCGCGGCGCTCCTGGAGAACCCGGACACCGTCGCCGCGGCGGCGCAGTTCGAGACGGACGCGCGCGCGGCGGGGTGACGGCGACCCCTGGACGCACGAACGACGCGGGGCGGGGACGATGTCCCCGCCCCGCGTCGTGACCTGCGGGGAGCGCGGCGTGCGCGGCGTGCCTGCGTCGCGTCAGCCGTCGAGCGAGACCGTGCCGCGGGCGACGCCGCCGAGCCAGCCGAGGCTGGGCTTGGGCGTGCGCTCGAAGGTCTCGGGGTCCCACGCGACGAGCCCGAAGGTCGGGGCGAACGAGCCCCACTCGTAGTTGTCGAGCAGCGACCAGTGCAGGTAGCCGAGCAGCGGCAGGCCCGCCTCCATCTCGGCGTGCAGCGCGCGCAGGGCGTCGCGCGTGTAGTCGATGCGCCGCGCGTCGTCGGCCGTCGCGATGCCGTTCTCGGAGACGAGGACCGGCAGGCCGGTGATCTCGTGCCCGAGCCGCGCCGCCTCCGCGATGGCGGGCGGGTAGTACTCCCACCCGGTGAGGGTCTTCTCGGCGTCCTCCGGGGCGGGCAGCGGGCCGTCCACGGTGATGCGCGTGCGCGTGTAGGCCTGGACGGCGACGAAGTCGTCGCCGCGCGAGGCCTCGAGGAAGACGGTCTCGCGCGGGTAGGCGTACTCGCGCAGGACCTCCTCCGCGCCCGGGTCGGCGAAGAACTGCTGCGGCGCGACGGGCCAGCCGACCGGCACGCCGACCGTCCGCACGAGGTCGACGGCCCGGCGGTGCGCGGCGATGAGGTGCTCGGTCGCGACCGGGTCGGGTGCGTGCATCGAGCCCGCCTGGAGCTGCTCGGTGCCCTTGGCCGCCGTGACCATCATCGCGAGGATGTTCGGCTCGTTGATGGTGAACACGTGCGACGCGCGGTCGAGGAGCGGCAGCACGTGCTCGACGTACCGCGCGAACCGCTCGACGGACCGCGGGTCGGTCCAGCCGCCGTCCTGGGCGAACCAGCGCGGCGACGTGAAGTGGTGCAGCGTGACGAGCGGCGTGACCCCGTGCTCGAGGCAGCAGTCGACCATGCGGCGGTAGTGGTCGAGCTCGGCGCGCGAGAAGCGGCCCTCGGCGGGCTCGATGCGCGCCCACTCGATCGAGAACCGGTAGGCGGTGAGCCCGGACTCGGCGAGCAGCCGGATGTCCTCGGCGTACCGGTGGTAGGAGTCGGCGGCGTCGCCCGACGGCTCGGCGAGCGTCGAGGCCGGGTCGACCTCGCGCGCCCACCAGTCGCTGTTGACGTTGTTGCCCTCGATCTGGTGGGCCGCCGTCGAGGCGCCCCAGAGGAAGGACTCGGGGAAGGTGATCGACACGGGCTCTCCTCGTCGGTCGCCGGTCACTTGATGCCGGTCATGGCGATGCCCTGCACGAAGTAGCGCTGCAGGAACAGGAACAGGATGAGGATCGGCGTCACGACGAGCACGGACCCGGCCATGAGCAGGCCGTAGTAGGTGCCGTTCGAGCCGACCGAGTACAGCGAGAGCGCGACCGGGAGGGTGTACATGTTCTCGGTCTGCGCCACGACCAGGGGCCACAGGAAGTTGTTCCACGACCCGAGGAACGTGAGGATGCTCAGCGTCGCGAGCGGCGGGCCGCACTGGGGCAGCACGATCCGGAAGAAGACCCGGAACTCGCCCGCGCCGTCGATCCGGGCGGCCTCGATGAGCGCGTCCGGGATGCCGAGCATGAACTGCCGCATGAGGAACACGCCGAGCGGGCCTGCGAGGAACGGCAGGATGAGCGCCGGGTAGGTGTTGACGAGCCCCATGTTGGACACGAGCACGAACATCGGCACGAGCGTGACGACGCCCGGCACCATGAGCGTGAGCATGACGAGCGCGAACAGCACCTTCTTGCCGGGGAACTGCATCTTCGCGAGGGCGTAGCCGACCATCGAGCAGAAGACGATGTTGCCGAGCACCACGACGACCGCGACGACGATCGAGTTGGTGAAGTACTGCCCGTAGTTGAGCTGGGAGAGCCAGCGCTCGTAGTTGTCGAGCGTCGGGTCCTGCGGCCACCACGTGATGGGGCGCTGCAGGAGCTCGCCCTGCGTCTTGAAGCTGCCGAGCGCCATCCAGATGAACGGCATGAGGGTCAGGAGCAGCCCGACGACGAGCGCCGTGTACGTGGCGCCGCGCGACCAGCGCACGGGGCGGCGCGGCCGACGGCGGGGCGCGCCCTCCGGCGTCGACGTCGCGGGGGTGGTCCGCGAGGACGTGACGGTCATGTCAATCCTCCTTCGACCGCAGCAGGCGGAACTGGACGGCGGCCAGCGCGGCGATCAGCGCGAACAGGACGTACGCGGCCGCGGAGGCGAACGCGTAGTTGCCGTACCCGAACTGGTTGTAGACGTAGTAGCTGATGGTCAGCGTCGAGTTGACCGGGCCGCCCTTGGTCATGACGAACGGCTCCTCGAACACCTGGAGGAAGCCGACGGACAGCAGCACCGCGCCGAGCAGGAGGGTCGGGCGCATGAGCGGGACCGTGATGGAGCGGAACCGGCGCCACGAGCCGGCACCGTCGACCTCGGCGGCCTCGTAGACGTCGCGCGGGATCGCCTGGAGGCCGGCCAGGAAGATGATCATGAGCGTGCCCATGTTGCGCCACGCGGCCATGAGGATGATCGAGGGCATGGCCCACGCGCTGTCGTTGAGCCAGTCCGGCCCGTCGACGCCCACCCAGCCGAGCACGGTGTTGACGAGCCCGGAGTCCTGGAGGATGAACCGCCAGACGACGGCGACCGCGACGATGGAGGTCACGACGGGGGTGTAGAAGCCGACGCGGAAGACGCTGCGGAACTTCTCGATGCCCGAGTTGAGCGCGACGGCCAGGGCGAGGCCGAGCACCATCGTCAGCGGGATGCCGACGAGGACGAAGTAGAAGGTGTTGACCAGCGCCTTGCGGAAGAGCTCGTCCTGGAACACGCCGGTGAAGTTCTCGAGCCCGACGAAGTTCACCGCGAACGGCGTCTTGATGTCACGGATCGTGAGGTCCGAGAACGACATCCCGAACGACGCGAGCAGCGGCCCCAGCATGAAGACCGTGAAGACCGCGACGAACGGGAGAGCGAACAGCCAGGCGACGAGCGCTTGCCGTCGCCGGTGGACGGCGCCGGCCGTGCGCCGGCGCCGTCCCTCGGTGATGGTGGTCATGACGGGCCCTGTTACCAGCCGAGCCCGAGCGTGTCGGCCTTGGCCTGGATCGCCTTGGCGGCGTCCTCGGACGTGACCTGGCCGTTGGCGACCTTCTCGGCCTCGGTCTCGATCGTCGCCGAGAGCTCGTCCCAGCTCGGCACGGTCGGCGGGGCGATCGTGTTCTCGAGCTGCTCCTGGAGCACTTGGGTGCGCGGGTTGGACGTGAGGGGCTCGTAGTCCCACGCGGTGGTGAGGGCGGGCAGGTCGCTCGTCGCGTCGAACCAGGCCTGCTGCGTCTCGGGCTCGGAGAGCCAGCGGATGAGCTTCCACGCGCCGTCGGGGTTCTTGGCCTCGGCGAACACGCCGAGGTGGGCGCCGCCGATGTACGAGTCGTTGTTCGCGGAGCCCGCGGGCACCGGGACGGTGGCGACGTTCTGCTCGACCCAGTCCTCGCCCTGGAGGTCGGCGAGCACGTTGACCATCCACGGGCCGGAGATGAAGGCCGGGTCGGAGCCGTCGACGAACGCGCTGTTCTGCGAGTCGCCGTAGCCGGACAGCGGCGACAGGCCCTCGGTGAAGAACGACGCGTAGTAGTCGAGCGCGTCGACCATCGCCTGGTTGTCGAGGTCGAACGCGTCGCCGGCCTCGTTGAGGACGGAGCCGCCGGCCTGCGAGTAGAACGGCAGGATGACCTGCGTGGAGTCCTCGGCGTCGCCCATGGGGAGCTGGAGCCCGTAGGTCGAGCCGTTGGCCTTCATCGCCTCGGCGAACGACGTGAGCTCCTCCCACGTCGTGGGCGCCTCGACCCCGGCCGCCTTGGCCAGGTCGGAGCGGTAGTACAGGACGCGCGTCTCGACGTACCACGGCACGCCGTAGTCGACGCCGTCGGCGACCGTCGAGGCCGCGGCGCCCTCGACGAAGTCCGCGCTGTCGACGAGGCCGTCCGGGACGGGCGCGAGGCCGCCGGTGGCGACCATCGTCGGCATGAAGGACGAGCCGATCATGATCGCGTCGGGCACGGTGCCCGCGGCGACGGCGGTCTGGAACTTCGTCATGACGTCGGCCCACGGGATGGTGGTCACCTCGACGTTCGCGTCGGGGTTCTCCTCCGTGAAGCCCTGGACGAAGTCGGGCAGCTTCTCGCCCTCCTCGCCCATCGCCCAGATCGTGATGTCACCCTCCGCGGGCGCGTCGTCCACCGTCGTGGTGGACCCGGCACCGGTCTCGCCACCCGTCGACTCGTCGTCCGCACGACCGCACGCGGTCAGGGCCAGGAGTCCGACGACGCCGATGGCGACCGCCTTGCGTCCGAGCTTCATGAGCAATCCTCCTCATCGAGCAGTCGGCTCGTCTGGTGTGAGCCGCTGTGGAAACTACCTTAGCGTGCGCTCGGTTAGTATTTTCAACCGGGGCGTCCAGGCCGTACCGTTGGCGCCGAGGACTGGCGAAGGAGACGGTGATGAACGAGAGCGACTCCGCAGGTGGCGGCGCCACGACGGGGACGGCAGGGGTCGTGGGGAGCCGGGTGGCGACGACGGCCGCGACCCGCGGCACGACGGCGGCCGGCCTGCCCGACCGACGCATCGTCCGGGGCGAGCAGCGCCGCCGCGAGATCCTGCGCACGGCCGTCGAGGTGTTCGGCGAGCAGGGCTTCCGCGGCAGCTCGCTGCGCGAGATCGCCGCGCGCGTCGGCATCTCCGAGGCCGGGCTCCTGCACCACTTCGGCAGCAAGGCGGGCCTCCTGACCGCGACGCTCGAGGAGCGCGACCGGCGCGACCGCGTGCGCCGCACCGAGGACGAGGCCGCGGGTGCCGACCTGCTCACGACCATCCGCGACCAGGTCCGGCGCAACGCCGAGACGCCGGGTCTCGTCTCGCTGCACGTCGTGGTCGCCGCCGAGGCGACGGACGCCGCCCACCCCGCCCACGACGTCGTGCGCGACCGCTACCGCGCCCTGCGCCACCAGGACGACACGCGCTTCCAGGACGCCGTCGCGCGTGGCGAGCTGCGCCCCGAGGTCGACCCGCAGGCGATCGGCCAGCTCTTCTCCGCCGTCATGGACGGCCTCCAGCTCCAGTGGCTGCTGGACCCCGACAACGTCGACATGGTCGCCCTCTTCGACCAGTTCCTCGCGCTGCTGCGCCCCGAGGGCACGCCGCCCGCAGCACCCGAGACCCGTACCACCGAGCAGGAGACCGCGTGACCCTCACCGCCAGCCCCGCAGGCACGACCACCCTCGCGGGCGCGACGCTCGCCTCGGGCGACCTGTCCGTCGAGCTCACCGGCGGCGGCGACGTGCGCGCCGTCAGCACCGGCGGCCTGCTCGTCAACCAGTACCTGCCGGGCGAGCACGACCGCATGCCCGGCGGCATCCTCCTGCGGGCGACGCGCGCGGACGGCACGGTCGAGGTCGCGCGCCTCACCGGGTCGGCGCCCGCGGTCGCGTCGGTCGAGGTCGGCACGGACCGCGTCGTGTGGTCGGGCGAGGCGCTGGGGCTCGCCACGCGCGTCGCGCTGACGCTCGACGGCCGCACGCTCGTCTGGTGCGTCGACCTCACGGCGGGGGCGCGCACGCCCGCGGACGTGCGCTACGACGTCGTGCACGCGCAGGACCTCGCGCTCGCGCCGCCCGCGGCGGCGCTGTCGAGCGAGCCGTACGTGTGCCAGTATCTGCTGCACCGCGCGATGGAGCACCCCGACGCGGGCACCGTCCTCGTCAGCCGGCAGACCATGTCCGCGCAGCCGCGCCTGCCGCTCGCCGTGGCGTTCCTCGTCGAGGGCGCGGTCGCGCACCTCACGGACTCGCTCCAGGTCTTCACGGCGCGGTCGCGGCGCGACGGCGTCCCGCACGGCCTGCTCGGGACCGTCGAGTCCGGCGTGCTCCAGTACGAGTACGCGATGCCGACCCTCGTGTCCCGACCCCTCGACCTGTCGGGCGGCACGGCCCGCGTGCACGCGGTGACGGTCGTCGACCCCGACGCGCCCGGACCGCTCGCCGCGCACCTCGACGAGGTGGCCGGCTGGGCGGCGGCCGCCGTCGCGGCCGCCGCGGACGACCGCGCGACGACCCCGCTGCCGCGGACCGGGTCCGTGCTGCGCGACGCCCCGGTCCTCGCGGGCGACGAGCTCGACGAGGCCGGCCTCCTCGCGGCCGTCGGGCTCCGCGCCGACGACGTGCTGCTGCCCGAGCGCGACGCCGACGGCACGCTGCTCTCGTTCTTCACCGCGGCCGGGACGCACGTCGTCGACGCGCGCAAGGACACCGTGACCGAGCGCTCGCACGGGCACGTGCTCAAGGCGGGCGACGACGTGCTGCCCACGGACGACGTGCTCTCCACGACGGCGTTCGCGCCGGGCGTCTTCGCGTCGCACGTCGTGCTCGGCAACACCACGGCCAACCGCCTCGCGACCGTGCACCGCCACCACCTCAACCTGCTGCGCAGCAGCGGCCTGCGGGTCCTCGTCGACGACGGCCGCGGACCGCGGCTGCTCGGGCTGCCCTCCGCGCTCGTCCTCGACGTCGGCGGCGTCCGCTGGGTCTACGAGACGCCGCTCGGCCGTGTCGACGTGCGGACCGTCGCGCACGACCGCGAGAACCGGATCGACGTGGACGTGCGCTGCGAACGACCGCTCCACGTCACCGCGACGCTCGAGCTCGACGACGAGGCCGGCGGCTGGGTCGTCGAGCACGTCGCGCCGACGTCGGACGCCGGCGAGGCCGTCGTCGTGCACCCCGTCCCGGGCGGCGACGTCGACGCGCACTACCCCGACCTGCGGTACGTCGTCGCGTCGAGCGCGCCCGTCGTGCTCGACGACGCCGACCGCACCGGCGGCACCGTGGCCCATCGCCTCACGACTGCGACCGACACCGGTGCGCTCCGCGTCGCGATCACGGGCGCGCTCGACGGGGCCGACGCCGCGCTCGCGCTCGCCGCGCCCGCGCACGACCCGCTCGCGGACCTCGACGCGACGCTCGCGGGCCACGTCGCGACCGTCCGCGGCGTCGTGCGCGGCCTGCGGTTCACGCCGCACGCGGCGCTCGAGACGCAGGAGCTCGACCTCCTCGTGCCCTGGTACGCGCACGACGCCCTGATCCACTTCCTCGTGCCGCACGGTCTGGAGCAGTACTCGGGCGCGGCGTGGGGCACGCGCGACGTGTGCCAGGGGCCGTTCGAGCTCGCGCTCGCGGGCGGGCGGTACGACGTCGCGCGCGCGATCGTGCTGCGCGTCCTCGCGCACCAGCACACGTGGGGCGAGTTCCCGCAGTGGTTCATGTTCGACGCGTACGGCGAGCGCTACAACGACTCCTCGCACGGCGACGTCGTGGTGTGGCCGCTGTTCGCGCTCGCCCAGTACCTCGACGCGAGCGGCGACCTCGCGGTGCTCGACGAGCCGGTCCCGTTCTGGGACCACGCGCACCGGCGCCCCGCCGCGTCCGGGCCCGACGCCGCGGCGACCGTGCGCGACCACGTCGCGCGCCTGCTCGACCACCTCGACCGCGACCGCCTGCCCGGCACCGCGCTGCCCGCGTACGGCGAGGGCGACTGGGACGACACGCTCCAGCCCGCCGACCCGCGCATGCGCACGGACCTCGCGTCCACGTGGACGTCCGCGCTGCTCGTGCAGGCCGCCGGGCTGCTCGCCCGCACCACGTCCGGCAGCGACGACCACGCCGCGCTCTCGCAGCGCGCCGGGGCCCTGGCCGCCGAGGTGCGCGCGGACCTGCGCGAGCGCGCGCTCGTCGACGGCGTCATGGCCGGGTACGTGCGCCACGGTGCCGACGGCGACGAGCTCGTCATCCACCCGTCCGACGCGGTCTCCGGCATGCGGTACCGCCTCATCCCCATGACGCAGTCGATCATCGCGGGCATCCTCACGCCCGAGGAGGCCGAGCAGCACGAGCGCCTCGTGGTCGAGCACCTGCACTTCCCCGACGGCGTGCGCCTCATGGACCACCCCGCCGCGTTCGACGAGGGGATCCCGCGCACGTTCCTGCGGGCCGAGCAGGCGGCGAACGTCGGCCGCGAGATCGGGCTCATGTACGTGCACGCGCACATCCGCTACGTCGAGGCGCTCGCGGCCCTGGGCCGGGGGCGCGCGCTCGACGAGCTGCTGCGCATCAGCCCCGTCGACCTCGGCCGCCGCCTCGCGCACGCCGCGCCCCGGCAGCGCAACGCGTACTTCTCGTCGAGCGACGCCGACTTCCCGGACCGCGAGAGCTTCGCGCGCGAGTTCGACCGGCTGCGCGACGGGACCGTGGGCGTGCGCGGCGGGTGGCGCGTGTACTCGAGCGGCCCGGGGATCTACCTGCGCCAGCTCGTCCAGGGCGTGCTCGGGCTCACGGAGCAGCCCGGGACCCTCGTCGTCGACCCCGTGCTGCCCGCGGCGGCCGACGGGCTCGCCGTCGACCTCGAGCTCGCCGGGCGGACGCGCCGCGTCGTCTACCGCGTCGCCGAGCCCGGCCAGGGCGTCCGGGTGCGCGCCGGGGCCGGCCCCGACGCGCTCGCCGACGTCTCCGCGACCGCACGGCCCGGCGACTACCGCGAGCGCGGTGTCGTCGTCGCGACGCGCGACCTCGGCGACGCCGCGCTCGTCGAGGTCACGGTGCCCGCGGGGTCGTAGCACCCCGAGATCTCACCGTCCCCGGGCGTGGCCCCGCGCGCGGTCCGGAGGCGCTAGCCTTCGGACCACGCCGCCGTCGGGACGGCGCCACCCGCGACGAAGGAACACGCCGTGAGCCAGCCTCCGTACCAGCAGTACCCGGGCGACGCCCAGCAGCCCCCGCAGGCCCCTGGGTCCTACGGGCAGGGCCAGCCCGCCTACGGGCAGCCGGCCCCCGGGCCCTACGGTGCGCCGGCGCCGTACGGCCAGGGCCAGCCCGCCTACGGGCAGCCCGCGCAGCCCGAGCAGCACCAGCCGGCCTACGGGCAGATGGCGCCGCAGGCTCCTCCCGCGGCGCCGTACCCGCCGCAGGGCCAGCAGCCCTACGGGACGCCGTACCCGCCCCAGGGCCAGCAGCCGTACGGCGCGCCCTACGGCCAGCCCGGCTACGGCGCCTACGCCCCCGCCGGACCGCAGCCCATGACGTGGCGCACGATCCTCGCGTACGTGTTCGGCCCGATCGCGGTGCTCTTCCTGCCGATCGTGTTCGGCGTGCTCGCGATCGTCTTCTCCTCGATCGCCGTCCGCCGCAACGAGAAGACGGCGAAGATCGCGCTCGGGGTCGCGATCGCGTGCACGGCGGTCGGCTTCATCCTCGGCGCGATCAGCGGCGTCCAGAACTTCCAGGAGCTCGCGGGCTGACGGGAGAGCCGGGACGGGATCACCCGTCCCGGCAGGTCAGCCGCAGTCGACCCCCGCGTACGGGGTCTGGACGACGGCGGGGCCGTCGTCCGTCGCCACCGTCAGCGTGGCCGTGCCCGGCTCGACCGCCGTCGACCGCGTGCTGAACGACTGGTAGGCGTTGCGGCCCGGCTGGACGTCGGCGAACGAACGCTCGCCCGCGGGGGTGCCGAGGCTGAGGTCCACGGCGTCCTCCCCGACGTTCAGCGCGCGCACGGCGAGGTGCGCCGTCCCGGCCAGGCACCGTGCGTCGACCTCGACGTGGACGGGCGGGAGCTCGCGGATCCGCACGTCGCGGTAGGACACGACGTCGGGTGCGGAGCCGTGCGCCTGGAGCCCGACGTACCCGACGAGGCCGCGGCTGCTCGAGTCCGGGTCCAGCGGGCGGTCGGGGAACGGGACGCCGGGCAGGTTCTCGTACTCGTTGATCACGACGCCGTCGCGGATCACCGTGTAGTGCTGCCCGACGACGCGCACCTCCAGCTCGTTCCACGTGCCCTTGGCGGTGGGCCGCGCGCGGTCGAGGCCGATGTCGGCGAACCCGTAGACCGACCCGGTCTTGCGGGGGTCGTTCGACCGGCCCTCGGGCGAGTCGTTCACCTGGATCTCGTGCCCGCAGTTGACCGCGATCCACGAGAGGTTGCCTGTCTCGTTGCCGTTGAACGTCGTCGGGCATCCCTCGACGGGGGCGGACAGGTCGGGGAACCGGACCTGCACGCCGCTGTTGGCGCGCGCGTCACCGGGCGCGTCGTCGCGGAACTGCACGACGAGCGAGAAGTCGCCGTACTGCCGCACCGGGTACCAGAGGGTGCCGAACCCGCCGCCCGCGCCCGCCCGGGAGCGGAGGGTGCCGTCGTCGAGCAGGTCGAACCCGCCTTCGCCCGCGTACTCCCACGCGTCGAACGACTCCGCGGTGCCGTCGAAGATCACGTCGTACCCGTCGTCGGGCGGCGCGACCTCGGAGGCGGCGACCTCGGGAGCAGCGGGCCCGGGAGCCGCGGGCACGACGGCCGCGGCCGGGGCGGCGAGCGCGATCCCGACGGCGAGCGCGGTCGCCCCGGCGAGGCGGGCGCGGTGGGCCCGGCGACGGGCGGGCGGGCGGGTGGTGCTCGACATCGGAACTCCCTCGTTCGACGCGTGTCCCTCCACCCTCGCACGGATGCCGGACGCTCTCCACGGCACGGGGCACGAGCGTGCACCGAGGGGTCGCCCGGACCCACGTGCGCGCGTCGGTCGCGGTGCGAGAATCGACCGGTGTCCGGAGCCGAGGAGCGAGTGCTGGAGTCCGCCCGGGTCGCGACGACGTTGCGCGACGAGATCCTCGACGGCGTGCGCGTCCCGGGGTCCCGGCTGGTCGAGCGGGACCTCGCGGCCGACTTCGGCGTGAGCCGCATCCCCGTGCGCGACGCGTTGAAGGCGCTCGAGGGAGAGGGGCTCGTCGTCCTGCGCCCGCACACGTGGGCCGTGGTGCGGGAGTTCTCCGAGGCCGACCTCGCCGACCTCGACGAGGTCCGTGAGGTGCTGGAGCCGCTCGCGTTCCGCCTCGCGGCGGAGCGGCACGGCCCGGAGGGCCTGGACCGGTTGCGGAGCGCGCTCGCGAGCGAGCAGGAGGGTGCTCGCACGGCGGACAGCGTCGGCTCGCGCCGGTCCGCGGCCGACTTCCACGAGATCGTGACCGAGCTCGCGGACAACCGGCTCCTGCGGGACATGATGCAGGGCATCCGCAGCCGCGTGCGCTGGGCGCTCTCGCAGCACGACGACCTCGCGCACGTGACCGAGGAGCACGCGGAGCTCTTCGAGGCGGTCCGGTCGCGGGACGGCGAACGTGCCGCCGCGCTGGCGGAGGCGCACGTCGACAGCAGCCGGCGCCAGCGTGCCGCGCACGCCGCGGCCCGGCGCTCGGGAGCCTGACCCGGCCCGCCGCCAGGGCCGTGCGCTCGCTCGGGACGGGCTCAGACGGGCCCGGCGGTCCCGTCGTGCGACGTGGCCGGCCGGGCGGGGATCTCGGTCGCCTTCTGCCACGACCCGACCAGCCGCCCGTCGCTCGTCTCGAGCCGGAACGGCGCGAGCGGGAGGTTGCCGGCGCGGCGGCGCGCACGGAGCACGTCGATCGCGTCCTCGTCGCTGTCCGCGCCGAACGGTTCGCCGCGGCGCGCGCCGGTGGCCGTGACCACGCGGTAGCTGGTCATGCTGTCGTCGTCGTGGTGGACCTCGTCGGCGAGCGCGGCGACCTCCTTGGCGACCTCGAGGTCGGGGAGCGCGACCCAGGTGCGCTCCGGCCCGTCGAGCGTCCAGCCGTCGGCGTCGTCGCGCCGGATCACGTACTCGCGCGACGCGCTGCGGGCGCGCCAGGTCGCGTCGTCTTCGGCATTCCAGGTGAGTGTGTTCATGAGCGCTGGTGCGGGTCGGACGGCGGTCCGGTCACTCGGCGGTCGAGCGGTTGTCCCCCCTGCCGTCGTCCGGTGACCCACCCGCAGCGTACGCGGCCGGTGCCGCGGACGTGTCCACCCTGAGGAGGAGATCACCCGTCGAGCAGGTCACACGACGTCCGCCGCGCGGGGGACGTCGGGGGGCCGCGCGCGGCACCCGGGGGCGCCTCTCCGTTACCCTGCACGAGCCGCCCGCGACGAGAGGACCCGCCCGATGTCCCACCCCACCGACCCGAACGAGCCGGTCGACGACCACACCGTCATGCGGCCGCCGCGACGGTACGGGGAGGACGACGGGGCGGCCCCGGGAGGGTCGGGCGCCCCGTCGCCGGGCTACGCGAGGCCGCACGCGCAGGCGCCGTACGACACCGACCCCTACGGGAGGGGGCCCGCCGCACCGTCCGGCCCCGGCCACGCGGGCCCGGGCTACCCGCCCCCCAGCGGGGACCCGCACGCGACGCTCCCGCCCGCGGACACGGGGGCGACCTGGCCGCCCGCCAGGACGGCGCCCGGGTACGCGCCGCCACCCCCGCCGCCCGGCGCCCCGTACGGCACCCCGACGGCTCCGTACGCGACCCCGTCCGGCCCCGCCTACGGCGCGCCGGACGACGCGACGGTCGTGCCGGGGCCGCCCGCTCCGCCGTCGGACCCCTACGGCTTCTCCCCGTACGCGACGCCGCCCGGGCGCGGCTCGCGGAAGTGGCTCGTGCCCGTCCTCGCGGGCGTGGGCGCGTTCGTCGTCGTCGCGGGCGGCCTCGGCGTGTGGCTCGCGGTGCGCGACGACGCCCCGACCGTCCCCGGGCCGACGGCCGCCGAGCAGGCGACGGACGCACCGGCGGAGCCGGAGCCGACCGACGAGCCGGAGCCGACCGAGGAGCCCGTGGACACCGACGTCACGGACGACGAGCCGTGGCTCGAGCAGCAGTACCGCGCGGGGGCGGAGATGGACCCGGAGTCGGGGCCGGCTCTCGCACCCATGTCGTGGGAGTACTTCTCCGACAACGACTACCTCGTCAACGAGGACCGCGTCGCGCTCGTGGCGCGGCGGGACTTCGCGTGCGACGACCTGCCCGCGATCCCCGCGATCGAGGCGCTCGCGGGGTCGTGCCAGGCCGGGTTCGAGGCGCGCGTCGTGTCCGACGACGGCCCGACCGTCGCGCTCGACGTCGTCGTGGTGGACGTGGGCTCCAAGGAGGAGGCCGAGCGCGCCGCCGCCGCGTTCAACGACGCGCCGGAGGGCGACCCCGTCGCCGACACGAGCGGCGCCGCGCACCCGACGCTCGCCGCCGCGGTCCCGCAGCCGGGGTTCCAGGGCTCCTACGCCCTCCTCGACGACGGGGACGCGCCCGCGGTGATGCTCAGCACGGGCACCGTCGTCGTCATGTACCGGCTCGGGATCGACGACGGCGTGGAGCGCGAGCAGGTGCTGCCGGTCGCGCAGGCCGTCGGGTTCGTCGTCACGGACTACGAGCTGGCCAAGTCGTTCGGCGAGAAGAAGTGGCTGGACACGAAGGCCGGCTGAGCGGCCTGCGGGCGGGCTCGTTACCCTGGTGGCGGTGATGGATCCCGCCGGGGCATAGCCGCCCGAACCGCCGCCAGGGCTGATGGTTCCTGTCTCGTCGCACGTCGGCGGGCAGGGTGCTGCCCGCGGGAAGAGGTCCGCATGAGAGCCAGAGCCGTGCCCCAGCCGTCGCTCGACCGCATGGTCCCGTTCGCCGGGCACCCCGTGGTCGTGGGCGTCGTGCCGGGCGGTGACCTGCTGGTCGTCCGGACGGCCGCGGCCTGGGCGGACGCCGTCGGATCCCGCGTGGTCGCCGCGTACGCCGACACGTCCCGCCACGTCGTGGAAGAACACCCCGACGGCTCCGTGACGCACGCGCCGTTCGACCCCGACTCCGCCGACGACTCCTGGCAGAAGGTCGAGTCCCGGCTGCGGGCCGAGGTCGACGAGGGTCTGCGGGGCACGGGCGTCGCGTGGGAGCTGCGCTACCTCGCGGGGCGACCGGACCGCGCGCTGACGCACCTCGCACGCGCCGTCGACGCCGCGGTGATCGTCGTGGGGACGCGCGCGCCCGGGTCCGCGGCGCACCTGCGCGAGCTCGTCGAGGGGTCCGTGGCCGCGCACCTCGCGCACCACCAGCACCGGCCCGTGCTCACGGTCCCGCTCGCGGTCGTGGACTGGAAGGAGCTCTGCACGCCGTGGGAGAGGTGAGACGACCGACGCCGCTCCTCGCCCTCGCGGGCCTCGTCGCGCTCGGCGGAGCGGTCGGCACGACGGCGCGCGCGCTGCTCGAGCAGGCGTTCACCCCTGCGCCCGGGTCGTGGCCGTGGACGACGTTCTGGATCAACCTCGCCGGGTCGTTCGTGCTCGGCGCGCTGCTCGAGACGCTGCTCCGCGCGGGTCCCGACGCCGGGTGGCGGCGGGGCGTGCGGCTCGGCGGCGGGACGGGGGTGCTCGGCGGGTTCACGACGTACTCGACGTTCGCCGTCGAGGTCGAGCGGCTGGCGAGCGGGGGGCACGCCGCCCTCGGCGCGGCGTACGCGCTGGGAAGCGTCGGGCTCGGCGTCGCGGCCGCGGTGGGCGGGATCGCGCTCGCCGGGACGGTCCGGCGGCGCGTGGTCGCCCGGGGTGGCGGTGCCCGGTGACGGCGGTCGCGGAGCTCGCGCTCGTGGCCCTCGGCGGCGGGCTCGGCGCGGCGTCGCGCTTCCTGCTCGACACGTTCGTGGCCCGCCACAACCGGTGGTCGACGCCGCTCGGCACGGTCGTCGTGAACGTCACCGCGTGCTTCCTGCTGGGGCTGCTCACGGGGTGGGGCGCCACGCACCCGGGGCACGGCGACGTCGCCGCGGTGCTCGGCGTCGGGTTCCTCGGCGGCTACTCCACGTTCTCCACCGCGTCGGTCGAGGGCGCGCGCCTCCTGCTCGCGGGCCGGGGCGCGGTCGCGCTGCTGCACGCGCTCGGGATGCTCGTCGTGTGCCTCGCGGCCGCGGTCGCGGGGATCGCGCTCGCGAGCGCCTGACCGCCCGTCCGCCGGATGCAACCGCGGGGTCGCGCCTGCGGGGTGCGCATCGAGGAGTACGACCCCACGACGGCGTTCGCCTTCCGGTGGGGGACCCCGGTGGGGCAGGTCGTCGTCGAGACCGGGTCGGCTCCTCGCGGGGCGCTCAGCGGGGCGCTCGGCGGTCGTCGGTCAGGAGCCGGGAGCGGGGACGGGATGCGCCTCGAGCGCCGTCGCGACGGCGTGCAGGTTGTGCGCCATGAGGCGTCCCGTCTCCCGGGCCCACTCGTGGCCGTGGCCCGTCTGGACGTAGTCGGGGCCGGGGCCGGGACCCTGGTTCCAGTAGGTCCAGGCCTGGCCGGGGATCGTGTACCCGATGTCGGCCAGGGCGCCGCTCACCTCCGAGATCACGTGGTGCGCGCCGTCCTCGTTGCCCGTGACCACCACGCCCGCCACCCGGTTGTACGCGACGGGGATGCCGTCGGGACCCTCCTCGGAGATCATCGCGTCCATGCGCTCGAGCATGCGCTGCGCGATCGACGACGGGCGCCCGAGCCACGTCGGCGTGAGCACCACGAGGATCTGCGATCCCAGCAGCTTCTCGTGCACCTGCGGCCACCCGTCCCCCTCGCCGACGTCGGTGACGACGCCCGGCGGGACGTCGAGGTCGACGAGCCGGACGTGCTCGACCTCGACACCGCGGTCCTGGAGCGCCTCGGCGACCACGCGCCCGAGCGCCTCGGTGTTGGACGGTTCCGGGGACTTCTTGAGCGTGCAGCTCACGAACAGCGCCTTCATGGGTCCTCCCGTGTCGCCGGGCTGGGTGACGTACTTCCCGTCCCTGCGCCCGGGCGGCCGACGGCGGGTGGCTTCACCGTCCCGTCCAGCGTCACGGGGCCGCGTCCCGCTCGCAACGCGCCGGTGGCGGCGGCCGGTCAGGGGAGGGCCGCGTCCTCCTGCCGGTACCCCGCGGCGAGGCGCACCTCGCCCGGCGCGACGGCGGCGACGTCGTCCCACGGCACGAGGAACGTCCCGCGGTGGCGGCGACGGACGAGCTGCGGGACCGGCCACGGGGCCGTGACGTCCGTGCGCTCGTACCCGAGGAACGAGGTGCCCGTGCGCGGGCTCACCAGGACGCCGACGACGCGGGCCCGACCCGCCCGTGCGCGACGCCGGACGCTCTCGCTCAGCGCGCGGTCGTCGGGGTGGGCGTCGTCGGGGTCGGCGTCGTCCGCCGTGTCGCGGCCGGAGGGTCCGCCGTCGGGCAGCGTGTCGAGCGCGAGCCGGACGTCCACGAGGAACCCGAGGTCCTCGCCGTCGGGTCCGAGGACGCGCGCGTCGAGCAGGTCGCCCAGGATCACGAGTCCTCCTCGGGGTCGTGCCGCCCACCGGGGATGCGCCCGACCACGTGCTCGCGCAGCCAGTCCTCGGTCCAGTGCAGGTCGAGAGAGTCGGCCTGGACGGTCAGCTCGATCGCCGTCCCTACGTGCCCGACGTCGGACCACGAGACCCGCTCCCAGCGCGACGCGGGCGGTCGGCCGCCGAGGAGGCGCGTCACGAGCACCGGTCCGGTGAGGATCGCGCCGACCTCGGCGGGCTCCCCGGGCACCGCGTCACGGCGCCCGTCCTCCGGCCCGTCGGCGGCGACGAGCTCGAGGTCGTCGACCGTCGTCACCGGCTCGCCGTCGACGTCGAGCACCTGGCGGCTCAGCAGGTGCAGGCGTGCGTCCACGACGCGTGCCCCGGTCGGCGTGGAGTCGTCCCGGCTCATGAGCCCGCTCCCGTCGCGATCATCAGGGGGATCGCCGCGACGGCAGCGGCGACCACGATCACCAGGTACACCATGCCCAGCGCGTTGGTCGCGCGCCCGTTGACGTGCTCGCCCATGTACTCCGGGTCGTTCGCGACGAGGAGGATCGGCACGTACGTGAGCGGCAGCGCGACGGCCGAGAACACGACCGACATCTCCGTGACGGCGACCGGGTCGACGCTCGTCATGAGGATCGCCACGGCGAGCAGCAGCGCGACGACCATCGTCACGTGGAAGCGTGCGGCGCGCGCCGGGCGGCGGAACTTCCCCCACGACCAGCCGAGGTACTGCGCGAGCGTGTACCCGCTCGACAGCGCGGTCTCGAGCGCGGCGCCGAACGTCGCCGCGACGATCCCGACGATCACGAGCGCGAGCAGGAGCGTGCCGCCGGCCTCCGCCACCGGCAGCACGATCTGCGACAGCGACGACACCTCGATCCCCGCCGGCAGGAGCACCACCGCCGCGCACGCGGCGATCGCGACGGACAGCAGCCCGCCGAGCGGGAACCCGACGAGCACGTTGACGCGGTTCTGCGCGAGGTCCTTCGCGGTCCACCCCTCCTCGACGGCGCCGGAGGAGAAGAAGAACACCTCGTACGGCGTCATCGCCGCGCCGAACAGCGCGACCGCGTAGTACCAGTACGTCGCGACGTGCTCCGTCGCCGGGGGAGACGGCGGCACCGCCTGGCGCAGCAGCTCGCCCCAGTCCGGGCCGAGCAGGAACAGCGCGACCCCGAACCCCACGAGCAGCAGCCCGAGCAGGCCCGCGACGTTCTCCATGACCTGGAACTTCACGCGCCACAGCACGAGCCAGACGGCGAAGGCCGCGACCGGGATCCACAGGCGCGGCTCGACGCTGCTCGCGAGGTGCAGCGCGAGCGCGATGCCCCCGACCTCCGCGGTGAGCGTGAGCAGGTTGATCGCGAACGACGCCGCGAGGTTCGCGCCCGCGGCGCGCGGGCCGAGGCGCTCGCGGATGATCTCGAACGTCGCGCGCCCGCTGACCGCCGCGACGCGCCCGGACATCGACGCGAACAGGCAGATGCCGACCACACCGACGACCACGACCCACACGAGCGACAGCCCGAACCGCGAGCCGACGACGGCGTTCGTCACCAGGTCGCCGATGTCGACGAACCCGCCGATCGCGGTGAGGATGCCGAGCGCGACGCCGAGGAGCCGCTTCACGCGCCACCCGCCAGGGCCAGCGCGGAGTCCACGTCGTCGGCGGCGCGGGCGAGGTCGGCCTCGAGCTCGGACGCGGTGAGCGGGACCGCGCCCGCCTCCGACAGGTCGCCGCCCGCCTCGCGCGCGACCCAGGCACGCGCCGCGACGACCTCGCGCGTCGCGTCCGCGACGGCCACGAGCCCGGCGTCCCGCTGCGCGGACGAGACGTCGTCGGGCGGGACGAGCGTCGTGAGCGCCGCGCTGGACTCCTCGAGCACACGCACCTGGTCGAGCACGGCGGCGTCGGCGACGGGCGTGGTGACGCGGTCGGCGTCGAGCAGCCGCACGGTGAGCCGCGTCGTCTCGACCGCCGACCCGGCCTGCGCGAGCGCGTCGGCGACGGCGGCCGTCGCCTGCCCGGGTTCCTGTCGGCTCACGGTGCAGCCCGCTGTCGTGCCGAGGACGAGCGCGAGACCCAGCACGACCACGGACCGGGTGATGCGCTCGCGACGTCCCACGTCAGCGATGGTGCCGCTCCCGACGGACGTCCGCACGCGGACGACGCCGTACCGGGCGTGACGGGGCCGCGACCGCGACGGTGCGGCCGAAACGCCCGTGCTCGCCGCACGGGCGACTGTGATGCTGGCGGCATGGACAGCCCTGTGCCGCTCGACCTCGAGACCTGGACGCGCCGCGAGCACTTCGAGCACTTCCTCCACGCGTCGACGAGCACCGGTCCGCGACGTCCTGGCTCGGCTGACGCCGGACCCCGCCCGCGCGGCCGGGCCTCAGGGGCGCAGCAGGGACTTGATCGCGCGGCGCTCGTCCATCGCGGCGTACCCCTCGGCGGCGTCGTCGAGGGAGAGCTCGAGGTCGAAGACGCGTGCGGGGTCGATGCGTCGGTCGAGGACGAGGTCCATCAGCTCGGGCAGGTACTGGCGGACCGGCGCCGGGCCGCCCGACCAGTGCACGTGGCGGTAGAACATGTCGACGACCGGGAGCTCGACGCCGTGCGGGAGCCCGACGACGCCGACGTGCCCGCCGGGACGCACCGACCCGAGCGCCTGGGCGACCGAGTCCGGCGTCCCCACGGCCTCGACGACGCCGTGCGCGCCGAGCCCGTCGGTGAGGTCCAGGACGCGCGCGACGCCCTCGTCACCGCGCTCCGCGACGACCTCGGTCGCGCCGAACGCCCGCGCGAGCTCCTGGCGGGGTGCGTGCCGGCTCATGGCGATGACCTGCTCGGCCCCGAGCTGTACGGCGGCGAGGACCGCGAGCAGCCCGACGGCGCCGTCGCCCACCACCACGACCGTGCGGCCCGGCCCCGCCTCGGCCGCGCGGGCGCCGAACCAGCCGGTGCCCAGCACGTCGGACGCGGTGAGCAGCCCGGGCAGGAGGTCGTCGTCGGGGCGCTCGGGCGTCGCGACGAGCGTCCCGTCGGCGAGCGGGACGCGCAGCAGCTCGGCCTGGGCGCCGCGCACGGGCTCGCGGTGGACGCACGACGTCTGGTAGCCGGCGCGGCAGATGGGGCACGTGTTGTCGGACGCGAAGAACGACCCGACGACGAGCTGCCCGGGGCGCACGGTCCGGACGTCCGCGCCGACCTCCTCGACCGTGCCCACGTACTCGTGCCCCATCGCGACGGGGTGCTCGACCCGGTTGACGCCGCGGTACGTCCACAGGTCCGACCCGCACACGCACGCCGCCTCGACGCGCACGATCGCGTCGGTGGGCGCGAGCAGGCGTGGGTCGTCGCGCTGCTCGACGTGCACGTCGTACGGGGCATGGATGACGGTCGCGCGCACGGTGGCTCCCTCGACAGGCGGACGGGACGCCGTCGAGCCTACGGCCGCGCGTCTGCCCGGGCCCGTCCGGGGGCGGGCGTCAGCTCCCCTCGGTCCGCCGTGTCTGGACGGCGTTGCTCGCGTCGTAGGTGAAGCTCAGCCGTCGCCCGACGACCTCCGCGGCGACCTCCTCGAGCGTCGTCGACCGGGCGAAGGCGTGCGCCCGGAGCACGGCGAGCGCGTCGCGGGGCGCGACGCGCAGCTGGGCCGTGACCATCCCCGTCGCCTGGTGCACCTCGGCGGGCGTCGACCAGTCGAGCGAGTCGAGATCGGCCAGGAGCGACAGCCCGACGACGTCGGCGAGGAACTGCACGTCGTCCGGTTCGCGCGCGAGCCCGGCGGAGGCGGTGAGGAGACCGAGCACCCCCACCACCTGGCCCCCCGCGTGCATGGGGACGGCGTGGTAGGTCGCGGGCCCGCTGATCGTCCCGACGACCCGGGAGAACACGGGGAAGGCGCTGCCGTCGCGGCTTCCGTCGGCCCGGCTCACCACGACGCGGTCCTCGGCGAGCGCGAGCTGGGCGGGCCCCTCGCCCAGCATCTCCTCGAGGCCCTCGATGCGTGCGGCGACGCCGTCGGAGGTGGCGACCGTGAGGCGGTCGTCCGGCGTCGCGGCGACGGTCAGCGCGGCGCTCTCGGCACCGAGCACCGTGGCGCACGCCTGACACATGCGCGCGGGCATCGACAGGGTGTCGTCGGCGTCGGCGAGCGCGCGGGCCAGGAGTCCCAGCAGCTCCGACGCGCCCACGTCCGCCTCCGTCCGGTCCTCGTGCACCGCGTCCAGTTTTTCATCACCTCGTGCGTTCGCTCGGCGACCCGGCCTGGTCGCCGTAGCCGCGCAGGCGTCCGGTTGCGGGAAGCCGCCGGCGGACTAGAGTCCGGAGTTCGAGTCTGGACCTGGCTCACGACCCGCTGGACGACGACGGAGACGAGACATGTCCGTGGAGAACCGCACGACGTTGCACCCGATGTTCCTCGGTGACGACACGACGCTGGGCCAGTACCGCGTCGACCTCGCGACCGACACGTGGTGGTGGTCGGCCGAGACGTACCGGATGCACGGCTTCGAGCCCGGCGACGTCGTGCCCACCACGTCGCTCGTGCTCGCGCACAAGCACCCCGACGACCGGGACCGCGTCCGGGACATGCTGGAGCGCGCGCGTCGCGACGGCGCGCCCTTCTCGAGCCTGCACCGGATCATGGACGCGCGTGGACGGGAACGCGTCCTCGTCGTCGTGGGCCAGGGCCGCCGCGACCACGACACGGGGCGGGTCGTCGAGCTGCTCGGCTACTTCGTCGACGTGACGCGTCCCGTCCGGACGCAGGCCGGGCGGCAGGCGCAGCGCGACATCGCCGCCGCGGCCGACAGCCGGGGCCCGATCGAGCAGGCGAAGGGCGTCGTGGCCGCCGCGTTCGGCGTCGGGCCCGAGCAGGCGTTCGCGGTCCTCAAGCGGGTGTCGAACGACCGCAACGTCCGCCTGCGCGAGCTCGCCCGGCAGGTGGTCGAGGAGGGCACTCGGCCCGACGGCGACCGCGTGGAGCGGGTCACCACGCTGCTGTCGTAGTCGCCGCCGGCGCCGTCGCGCCGCCACGCGCCGCGCAGTGCCCCGTCGCGCTCGAGACGCTGGCTCCCGGCCGGTCCCGGCCTACGGCGCGTCGACGGGACGATCCACGCTCGTACGCCTCGCGCCGAGCGCCCGCACGACCGCCGCGACGTCAGCCGGGGCCTCCTCGGCCATGAAGTGCCCGGCGGTCGTCGTGAGGTGCTCGAGGTCGGGCGCCCAGCGGCGCCAGACGCCCGCGGCGTCGTACCCGAGCTGCGCGCCCCAGTCCTGCTGCACCACGGTGACCGGCATGGCCAGCCGGTCGCCGGCGTCGAGCGACGCCTGGTCGTGCTCGACGTCGACGGTCGCCGTCGCGCGGTAGTCCGCGACGATCGAGTCGACCGCGTCGCGGCTCGCCGCGAGGTAATGCGCGCGGACGTCGTCGGGGATGGCGGCGGGGTCCTGGGTCCACGAGTCGAGGAATGATCCGAAGAACGCGTCGGCGCTGTGGCGGATCATCGTCTCCGGCAGGCCCGGGGGCTGCGCCATGAGGTAGAGGTGGAACGCGACCGCGGCGTCCACCCCGTGCAGCACGCCCCACGTGTCGAGCGTGGGCACGACGTCGAGGATGCCCAGGTGGCTCACGCGGTCCGGGTGGTCGAGCGCGGCGCGGAACGCGACGAGCGCGCCCCGGTCGTGGCCGACGAGGACGAACCGGTCGACGTCCAGCGCGTCGGCGAGCGCGACGACGTCGGCGCCCATCGTGCGCTTGGCGTAGACGTCGGGCGTGGTCGCGACGGGCTTGGCGCTGTCGCCGTAGCCGCGCAGGTCGGGCACGACGACGCGGTGGTCGCGCGCGAGGTCGGCGGCGACGTGGCGCCACATGTGGCGAGTCTGGGGGAAGCCGTGCAGCAGGACGACGGGCGTGCCCTCGCCCGCGGTCTCGGCGCGCAGGGTGACTCCCGGGGCGACCTCGACGGTGCGGGTCTCGAAGCCGGGGATGTGCATGGGGTGTCCTCTCTCGGGCGGGTTCCGGGCCGGGTCGTGCCCGACCGGCTCGTGGCCATCCTCCGAGCGGCGGATCAGCGTCCGATCAGTGCCACCGTCCGCCCCCGCGCCCGCGCCGCGTGGTCCCGGTGCGGCGACAATGGCGGGGTGGTGGAGCTGCGCGTCGAGGTGCTCGGGCCGGTCCGGGTGCTGCGCGACGGCGCGGGGGTCGACCCGGGCGGCCCGCGACAGCGCGAGCTGCTGGCGCGCCTGGCCGCCGCCCGCGGGCGTCCGGTGTCGTTCGAGCGGCTCGCGGCAGACCTCTGGGACGACGACGCGGAGCGCGACCCGCGCGACCGGCGCGGCGCGCTCGCGACCTTCGCCGGCGACCTGCGCCGTCGCCTGGAACCCGAGCGGGCCCCGCGCACGCCCGCGCGCGTGCTCGTCACCGGGCACGGCGGCTACGCGCTCCGGCTCCCGGACGACGCGCTCGACGCGGCGCGCCTGGAGGCGGCCGTCGTCCGGGCGACCGCGACCGCCGGGGACGCGCCGTCGGGCACGGCGCGCGCCCTCGCGGACGCCGTCGCGGCGTGGCGCGGCGAGCCCTACGCCGACCTGCCGGACCGGGAGTGGGTGCGGACCGAGCGGCGACACCTCGCCGACGTGCACGCGCGGGCGGTCGAGCTGCTCGCCGAGGCGCTGCTCGCGGACGGCCGGCCCGGGGACGCGGTCGCCGCGCTCGACCCGCACGCCGCCGCGCACCCGTGGCGCGAGCACGCGTGGGCGCTGCTCGCGCTCGCCCTGTACCGCGAGGGCCGCCAGACCGACGCGCTCGACGTCCTGCGCCGCGCGCGCCGCCGGCTCGCCGACGAGCTCGGCCTCGACCCGGGCCCCGAGCTCGCCCGCCTCGAGCGGGACGTGCTCGACCAGGCGCCCTCGCTCGACGGGCCGACGTCGGGCCCGCGCCTCGCGGTCACGGCCCCGACCTCGCGCACCCACCTGCGGTCCACGGTCGACGTCGCGCGCACGCTCGCGATCGCCGGGGGAGACCACCTCGCGACCGCGCAGCAGCAGCGGGTCGCCGCGGCGCTCGCCGCCGAGGCGACGGGCGACCCGGTGCTCACCGCCCGCACCGTCACCGCCTACGACGTCCCCGCCGTCTGGACCCGGAGCGACGATCCCGGCGCGGCCGACGCGCTCGTCGGCGTCGCGCGCCGCACGCTGCGCCGCCTGGGCCCCGACGCGGCGCCCGTCCTGCGGGCGCGGCTGCTCGCCGTCGTCGGGGTCGAGCACCGGGGGACGCGGGACGCGTGGGCGTGGGCCGCGGCGGAGGACGCGGTGGGGATCGCGCGCGACGTCGGCGACCCGGGCACCCTCGCGCTCGCGCTCAACGCCCGGTTCCTCCAGTCGTTCCAGCGGCCGGGTGCCGGCGCCGAGCGGGAGCGGACCGGTGCCGAGCTCGTCGCGCTCGCCCAGGCCCACGACCTGCCGACGTTCGCGATCCTCGGGCACCTCGTCCGGATGCAGGCCGCCGCGGGGGCCGGGCGGTTCGGCGACGCGGACGCCCACGCCGCCGCGGCCGAGGGCGTGGCCGCGGAGTACGAGTCGCCCGTGGTGCCGATGCTCACGGCCTGGTACCGCGCGATGCGCGACGCCGAGACCGCGCCTGCCGACGTGGCGGCGCGCGCGTACCGGGCGGCGGACGACCTGCTGGCGGGGGTGCGCATGCCGGGAGTGCGCGACGGGCTGCTCCCGCTCGCGCTGCTCACCGTCCGCGTGCGTCACGGGCGCCCCCTCGCCGGGATCGAGGCCGCCGACCTCGGCCCCTACGCCCCGTGGGCGGAGCCGCTGCTCGTGCTCGACGCGGGTGACCCCGGCGCCGCCGCGCGGCTCGCGCTCGCGAGCCCCGAGCCGCCCGCCGACCACCTGCGCGAGCTGCTGTGGGCGCTGCGCGCGGAGACCGCGCTCCGGCTCGGCGACCCCACCCTCGCCGGGCGGGCGCGGCGCGCGCTCGCCCGCACCCCCGACGAGGTCGCGGGTGCCGGGTCGGGCCTCGTCTCCCTCGGCCCCGTCCGCGACTGGCTCGACCGCCTCGACGGCCACCGCCGCGCGCCGTAGGACGGGCGCACGGTCCGGGGCGCGGCGGGAGCGAGGCGGCTCAGCGCTCCGGGAGCAACCCCGCCACGAGCGCGTCGATGACGTCGTCGGTCGGGAGCCCGGCGTCGATCGGCGTGGTCAGGCGGTCGAGGAGCAGCCCGTCGATCGCGTAGTGGAACAGGGCGATCTCCCGCGGCCCTCCGGGCAGGCCGGCCGACCGGTTGAACTCGACGTCGGCCTCGAACCCCGCGCGGAGCCACGGCCCGAGCACGGCCGCGAGCTCGCGGCGACGGCCGGACTCGAGCCGCAGCTCGAACAGGGCTCGGGTGACGTCGGCGTCGACCGTCAGTCGGCGCACGATGTCGCGGAGGTAGTCCGCGAACAGGGCGCGGTCGGGCTGCTGCGCCGCGCGTCGGGCCAGGTCCTCGGGCGTGGGCGCGAGCCGCTCCCCGATGCGCTCGAAGAGTCCTGCGACGAGGGCGTCGCGGCTTCTGAAGTAGTTCGACGTCGTGCCGGTCGGGACGCCCGCCTCCTCGTCGACCGCGCGATGCGTCAGACCGCGCGACCCCTCACGGGCGAGCACCGCGATGCCCGCGTCCGCCAGGGCGCTCCGGCGCGTGGTGTTCCTCGCCATGCGCCGAGGGTATCGCAACCACTGCACCTGTTGTAGTCTGCCATCGACCACTTCACCTGTAGTGATTGGAGAGACGTGCGAGACCTCACCTACTACGTCGCCGTCAGCCTCGACGGGTACATCGCGGGCCCCGGCGGGGAGTTCGACGCGTTCCTCGCCGAGGGTGACCACATGCAGCCGATCTGGGCCCGGTACGGCGGCACCGCACCGACGGACCTGGCCGCCGCGGCGGGGCTCCCGATCGTCGACAGCCCCTTCGACACCGTCCTCATGGGGTGGAACACCTATGCCGTCGGGCTGCCCGACCACCACCTGCCGAACCCCTACCGCCACCTGCGGCAGGTCGTCTTCACCCGGTCGCACGAGGCGCCGAGGGGGAGCGAGGGGGTCGAGTTCACGGGCTCCGACCCCGTCGAGACGGTGCGCGCGCTGAAGCGGGAGGACGGCAAGGGCATCTGGCTGTGCGGCGGGGGCGCGCTGGCCGCGGTGCTCGTCGACGAGATCGACCGGCTCGCGCTGAAGATCAATCCGGTGATGCTCGGGGCCGGGATCCCGCTGTTCGGCGAGCGCGGCTACGCGCCCCTCGCCTGGCGGTCGACGAGCACGCAGACCTTCCGCTCCGGGGTGACGTTCGCGGAGTACGCGCGGGCGTGAGAGCTCCGGCCCCGCACCGGGCAGGCGCCGGTCGGGCAGGCCGCCGCGCGGTGAGCGTGCGCGTCCCGGGGCGGGCGCGGGCCGCGCGGCGCGGCCGGTGTCGGGGCCGGGAACCCCGCTGGTCGGGCAGGTGAACTTCGGGGGCGGGGTCTTGAGGTCGCGCGGTACGGCACGTACCTTGAGGGCGGCGAGGCGGAGCAGCCTCGGCACGACCCCCCAAGGAGAGCTTTCGTGGCCAGACCATCTGCCGCGCGTCGTGACAGCGCTGTCGGACGACGCGGGGCCAGCCCGATGTCCGTCCCCCACCCTCGACGTGGCCGCCGTAGCCGGCTCGGCGGCGCCCTTGCGGGCGCGCTCGCCGCGACGCTCGCCGTCGGCGTCCTGCCGGCCGCCGCAGCGGTCGCGGCTCCCGCGGTCGACACGGCCGAGGGCGACCTCGCGTCGCTCGTCGACGTGTTCGTCGGCACCGAGGGCGACTACGGCAACGACATGCCCGCCGCGCAGGCGCCCAACGGCCTCGCCAAGGTGAACCCGCGCACGACGCCGGGCCGCAACAACACCGGGTACGACTACGCGCAGTCGAGGATCTCGGGCTTCACGCACACCAACCTCGACGGGGTGGGGGGCTCCGGCGGCGGCGGTGACATCCTCGTGGTGCCGACGTCGGGGTCGTACACCGCGCGGCCGGGCACGGGCACGTACGCGCACACCTTCTCGCACGACGACGAGCAGGCCGGCCCGGGCTTCTACTCCGTCGGGCTCGGCAACATCGCGGGCACGGACGGCGCCATCGCGGCCGCGCCGGGCACGATCGAGGCCGAGGTCGCCGCGACCACGCGCTCGGGCGTGCACCGCTACGCGTTCCCCGAGGGCTCGACGCCGAGCCTCGTCGTGGACCTCGAGACCAACAACACGAGCCGCCGGTCGTCCTCGGTGCAGGCCGAGACGCGCGCGGACGGCACCGTGGAGCTGTCCGGTCAGGTCACGGGCTACTTCTACAACGCCGCCTACACGCTGTACTACACCGCGCGCACGCTCCAGCCCGCGACGGTGCAGACGTGGGGCGACGACGACGAGCTCGTCGACGCCACGGCCCAGGACGGCGTCGACACCGGCGCGATCCTCACCTTCGACCCGGCCGACGCCGGGGAGATCGGGCTGCAAGTCACGCTGTCGCCGGTGAGCGTCGAGCAGGCGCGGACCGACCAGGAGGTCGAGCTCGGGGACCTGTCGTTCGACGCGATCCGCGACCGCACGCGCGCCGAGTGGAACGCGACGCTCGGGCGGGTCGCCATCGACGCCTCGACGGCGACCGACCCGACGGGTGAGCTCCAGAAGCTCTTCTACACGCACCTGTACCGCATGTTCGCGATGCCGATGAACGCAACGAGCACGTCCGGCACGTACCGCGGCGTCGACGGCGCGGTGCACGCCGCGCAGGGCTTCACGTACTACGACTCGTGGGCCACGTGGGACGACTTCCGCAAGTTCTCCGTCATCGCCTACATCGACCCGGCGCTGTACCGCGACATGGTGCAGTCGCTCGTCTACCTGTTCGCCGACGCCGAGGCGACCGGCACGGGCAGCGGCCTGGGCGGGTACGTGCACTCGGTCCCGACGGTCCGCTGGGAGCGGTCGTCCGTCGTGGTCGCGGACGCGATCGCCAAGGGCTTCGACGGGTTCGACCGCCTCGACGAGGCGTACCCCGCGCTGAAGCGGCTCGTGGGGCAGTACAGCGCGGACGAGCTCCAGCGCGGCTACGTGGCGGGCAACCCCGGCGCGTCCGTCCAGCGCGGCTACGACCAGTACGGCCTGTCCGTGATCGCGGACGAGCTCGGCCTGGCCGACGAGGCGCAGACGATGCGCGAGCAGGCGTCGTGGCCGATCGACAAGCTCACCAAGCCGGGCGCGTGGACCGCGGCCGACGGCACGCAGGTCGGGCTCCTCACCCCGCGGGCCGCCGACGGCTCGTGGCAGAGCGCCGACTACGAGCGCTTCGAGGCCGCGAGCCTCTACCAGGGCACGCTCTGGCAGTACCACTGGTACGACGCGTACGACATGGACGCGCTCATCGAGGCGATGGGCGGCACCGAGGCGGCACGCCTCGCGATGCGCCACATGTTCGGCGAGCACGCACCGGACGACGGCAGGGCCATGCTCCACTCGAACGCCAACGAGATCGACCTCCAGGCGCCGTACCTCTTCAACTACACGGGCGAGCCGAGCCTCACGCAGAAGTGGACGCGCGCCATCTACACGAAGGAGACCTGGAACCGGTACATCGCGACCGGCTCCTCGAGCGCCGTCCCGAGCGGCGGCGGCGAGTTCACGCCGCCCGTGAAGACGAAGGTCTACCAGCTCGACCCCCGCGGCATGCTCCCCACGATGGACAACGACGCGGGCACCATGTCGACGATGTTCGTCGCCGCCGCCGTCGGGCTGTTCCCGGTCACCGCCGGGTCGTCCGAGTTCCAGATCGGGTCGCCGTTCTTCGACTCCACGACCATCACCTACGACGACGGCAGCGCCTTCACGGTCACGGCCGACGGCGTCTCCGAGGACGCGTTCTACGTCCAGTCGGCGACGCTCGACGGCGCACCGTTCGGCAACACCTGGGTCGACTACGGAACCGTGATCGGGGGCGCGGACCTCGCGTTCCGCATGGGCGAGCAGCCGAGCGACTGGGGAACGGACACCGAGCCCGCGTTCTCGATGAGCACGGCGACCGACGAGCCCGCCGAGGGACCGCGCGTCAGCGCCGACCCGACGACGGTCCGGACCGGCGACGGCGGCGCGCTCGACGCGACCGTCACGCTCACGCTCGACGGCGCGCGGTTCGCCGGTGCTGCGGGCACGGACCTCGTCGCCCGCGGGGACGCGAGCGTCGTCGGTCTGCCCGACGGCGTCACCGCGGCCGTGACGGTCGCGTCACCGACCGCGCTCACCGTCACCCTGACGGGGGCGGCGTCCGCGGACGCGCGCTTCTTCGTGCACCTGCGCGACGGCGCGCTCGCCGACGGCGTCGCCGCGTCCTCGCTCCGCGGCCAGGGCGTGTCGGTGCTCTCCCCGCTGCGCCTGTCCGTGGCGTCGGCCGAGCGCGACGCGCTCGCCGGGCTCGTCGACGACGCCGTGCTCGTGCGGCACGGCAACTACTCCTCGGCGACGTTCGACCGGTTCTCCACCGCGCTGACGCAGGCGCAGGAGGCCCTCGGTGACGAGGCCGCGACGAGCGTCGCGCTGCGGTTCGCCGCCGACCGGCTGGGCGCGGCGATCGACGCGCTCGACCTCACGGGCGGCGGCTACCGCACGCTCGAGGCCGAGCAGTCTGAGGCGTGGTCCGGCGGCGAGCTGAAGAACGAGGCGAACAGCTCGAACGGGAACCTCGGCGGCGTGCGCTCCGGGTCGTGGGTGCAGTACCGCGACATGACCTTCGAGACCGCCGCCGGCGACACCCCGCCGCGCTTCCTCACGGTCCGGTACGACACGAGCTTCGGCCCCACGGAGACGCCGAGCACCGTGCGCGTGCACGCCGGGGACGTGAGCGGCCCCGTGGTCGCGACCGTCGACCTCGAGGGCACGAGCGGCTGGGGCAAGTACACCGAGGTGACGACGGAGCTCGGGGAGGTGCAGGCGCTCCTCGACGCGAAGGTCGTGACGTTCGAGCTCCTCGCGCCCTCGGGCCGGAGCTGGGTCGGGAACTTCGACTGGTTCCGGTTCAGCGCCGAGGACCCGGCGGCCCCGGGCCAGCCGGGCGAGTCCCCGACCGTCACGATCGAGGCCGAGGACTGGACCGCGAACTCCGGGCGCGGGCTCAAGAAGGAGTCCTCGACGTGGACGAGCGGGCCGGTGACGAACGTCGGCGGTACCGCGGACGGCGACTGGATCGCGTACGGCGAGGTCGACCTCGGCGAGCTCCCGCTCGGCGAGCTGTCGGTCCACTACGTCCACAACTCGAACCGGTCCGGGAACAACTCGGCGCTGTCGGTGTACCTCGACGCGTTCGACCCGGCGAACCCGGGCGAGCCGTTCGTCACCGTGCCGCTGCCGACGACCGGGTCGAGCTGGACCGCGGACGGGACGGCGACCGTCGTCCTGCCCGAGACGGTGCAGGGCACGCACGAGGTGTTCGTGCGCCTGACGACCGAGGCGTACGCCGACCACCCGTACGTCGCGAACCTCGACAGCCTGACGTTCGCGCCGGGCGGCCCGACGTCGGTCGTCGTCGAGTCGGAGGCATGGACGTCGAACTCCGGCCGCGGGCTGAAGAACGAGAGCTCGACGTGGACGAGCGGGCCGGTGACGAACGTCGGCGGCACCGCGGACGGCGACTGGCTCGCCTACGGCGAGATCGACCTCGGCTCCGCCGCGCTCGACCAGCTCGCCGTGCACTACGTCCACAACTCCAACCGGTCCGGGCGGAACTCCGCGCTGTCGGTCTACCTCGACGCGTTCGACCCGGCGAACCCGGGCGAGCCGTTCGTCACCGTCCCGCTGGTGAACACCGGCTCGAGCTGGACGACGGACGGCACGGCCGTCGTCGACCTGCCGAGCGCGGTGCGCGGCAAGCACCAGGTATGGGTGCGCCTGTCGACCGAGGCGTACGCCGACCACCCGTACGTCGCGAACCTCGACAGCATGCGGTTCTTCACCGACGCGTACGAGGTCGAGGTCCCGCCGACCGACACGGCGGCGCTCGCGGCGGTGGTCGGGGAGGCCGAGACCCCCGAGGCGGAGATCGAGCGGTACGGCCGGATCGACGCGGGCGTCTTCACGCGCGAGCTCGCGGCCGCACGGTCGCTCCTCGCCGACGCCGGTGCCACCCAGGCGCAGGTCGACGAGCGGGCACGGCGCCTCGGGCTGGCGACCGACCAGCTCGTGCCCGCCGAGCGTCGTCGGCTCGAGAACCTCGTGACGAGCGCGGAGGCCCTGACCGACGAGGGGTACAGCCCCGAGTCGTGGCAGGCGTTCCGCACGGCGCTCGCCGCGGCGACCGAGACCCGGGACGACGCCGCGGCGTCGGACGAGGCGCTGCGCGACGCGCGCCTCGCGCTCCAGGGCGCGATCGACGCCCTGGAGGAGCCGGCCGACGTCGAGCTCGTCGAGGTCACGCTCAGCCCGCGCTGCCTCGCCGGCAAGCCGTACGTCGCGGTCCGCGCGGTGAACGTCTCCGACGCCGCGGTGGACGTCGAGCTGGCCTCGGCGCTCGGGGCCAAGACGTTCGCGGACGTCGCGCCCGGGGCGAACGCCTACCAGTCGTTCGCGGCGCGCGGCGTCACGGGTGACCTCGCGGTCACCGTGACGGCCACCGGCCCGGACGGCGAGCAGACGGTCGAGCAGACGGTCACCGTCCCGACCTGCTGACCGCAGCCGACGTGCCCGCGTCACGGCCTCGCGCCGTGACGCGGGCACGGTCGTCTCCCGGGGCGGGAGAGTTCGGGCGTGCGGAAGAATGCGCGGAGGTCGGCCTCGGTCGAGGGGCCGGGACGGGGAGGCGTGCGATGGTCGTCGTCGGGTGCGGAGCGTCGGGTCGCGGCCCGGTGCGGGTCGGGGCGGTACGCCCGTGAGCCCGCGCGGCGGCTGGTGGCCGTTCGGTGGGCGCAGGCACGGTGAGGAGCGGCCCTCCGCCGAGCAGGCCGCCGCGGCCGAGGCGCAGACGCGGCTGCTGAGCGTGCTGGCGCGGGAGCTGGCGGCGGCCCAGACCGAGCCGTGGGACGAGCTGTCGTACCGCGCGTTCGTGGTGGCCGACCGGACGCAGGAGCACGTGTCGACCCTCGGCGGATGGCCCCCGCCCCGCGCGCAGAAGCCGAGCTCTCCGACATTCGCGGAGGCCCTCGCCGAGCTGCGTCGCGTCACCGCCACGCCCCGGCTCGGCGCCTGGTTCTCCGTCTCGTTGACCGTGCGCGCCGGCGGCGAGGTCGGTGCGTCGTACGACTTCGAGAGCGAGCCGGGGTTCCTGCCTCCGGCGGGACCGGAGGACTTTGCCCGGGACCTCGAGCGGTTCCCGCGGGCGGTCGAGACACAGCCGTCCTGGCTGCGCGAGCGGCTCTCCTGGGCACGGCTGACACCGGAGCAGCGGTCGCGCGCCGAGGCCGCTGTGGGTGCGCTCCACCCGTACCCGCCGCCCATGGGCGGCCGCCTCTTGTTCACCGTCACGGTGCGGCCAGAGGGCGACGTGGTGGACGTCCGTGAACACGCGACCGGCCGGCGGGCGCTCGTCGACCGGGACGGCGCCGTCCGGCTCGTCGAGCCCGACCCCTCGACGCGTCCGTCCTGAGCGCGGCTACCGCGGCTACCGTGCGAGCGCCCGCACCGCGTCGATCGTGTCGGCCTCGGCGGCGGTCTTGTCGTCGCGGTACCGGAGCACGCGCGCGAACCGGAGCGCGAGGCCGCCGGGGTAGCGGGTCGAGCGCTGGAGCCCGTCGAACGCGATCTCCACGACCTGCTCGGGACGCACGTGCACGACGTACCCGTCGTCGGAGGTCTCGAGCTCACGGAAGCGACGGGTCTGCCACTCCAGCATCTCGTCCGTCATCCCCTTGAACGTCTTGCCGAGCATGACGAACCCGCCGTCGGGGTCGCGCGCGCCGAGCCAGATGTTCGACAGCCACCCGCGGCGGCGGCCCGAGCCCTGCTCGACCGCGAGCACGACGAGGTCGAGCGTGTGCCGCGGCTTGACCTTGACCCAGCCCGCGCCGCGCCGTCCGGCGGCGTAGGGGGCGTCGAGCGACTTCACGACGACGCCTTCCTGCCCCTCTGCCACGGCGCCCTGGAAGAACGCGGCCGCGGCGTCGGGGTCGTCGGTGACGAGGCGCCGCACGGCGTGTGATCGGGCCACGTCGTCGAGCACGGCGAGCCGGTCGCGCAGCGGCTCGTCGAGCAGGTCGCGACCGTCGACGTGCAGCACGTCGAAGAAGAACGGCGACAGCTCGAGCGACGCCGCGAGCTCGGCCTCCTCGGCGGCGCTGCGCTCGCCCTGGGTCGCGGAGCGGGCGGCGGTCTCCTGGAACGGGCGCGGGACGCCGTCGGGCCCGACGACCAGCGCCTCGCCGTCGAGCACGAGCGTCCGGGCGGCCAGGGTCCGCACCGCCGCCACGATCTCCGGGACGCGCTCGGTGATGTCGTCGAGCGAGCGGGTGAACACGCGCACGTCGTCGCCGTCGCGGTGCACCTGGATGCGGATCCCGTCGAGCTTCACGTCCACGGCGACGGCGGTGCCCGACGACGGGTGGTCGTCGTCGGCGTCGTCGTCCGTGCCGGGTCCGGCGCCGAGCTTCTCGAGCGCGGCGCCGACGTCGGGCGCCGACTGCGCGAGCATCGGCCGGACGGGTCGACCGACCGTGAGCCGGAACGCCGTCAGCGCCTCCGCCGCGGCCTCGGGGCTCCCGGCCGTGAGCGCGGCGCGCGCGACCGGTCCCGTCGCCCCCGCGAGCATGACCGCGCGACGCACCGCGTCGGCGGGCACGCCGGCGGCCTCCGCGACGGCGTCGACCACCACGGAGTCCAGCGCGCCCTGCCGCAGCTCGCCCGAGACGAGCCCTGCGAGGAGCGACTGCTCGCGCACCGTCGCGGCGCCGAAGAGCGCGGCGGCCTCGGCCTGGCGGGCCGTCGCCGAGCCGGGGCCGGAGAGGTCGGCCATGCGGGCGAACGCGGCGTCGACGGCGGTCAGCGTGAGGCCCGGCTCCTCGGCCGGGGTGGGCAGGTCACGCAGGGATCGCCACCCGAGGCCCGTGCGCCGCTGGCGCAGCTCGCCCGCGAGGTACGCGACGGCGATCTCGACCTCGTCGCGCCCGCCCCCGTCGCCGGAGGCGTCGTCTGGGGCGTCGTCCGGGGTGCCGGCAGGAGCGGCGTCGTCGGCGACGCGGCGCAGCAGGTCCGCGATAGCCGCGCGCTTGGCGAGGCGCGAGCGCGTGGCGGCGACGGCGTCGGACGTGGCGGCGACCTCGGCGAGCAGCATGCTCCATCCTCACGCCGACCACCCACGTCCGCGCTCCCACCGGTGCCGAACCCGGGGTTGTCGCTCGTCCAGGCCGCGAGCCCGGCGATATCCCCGGGCTCGGCGACGCGTTGCCCTGGGGCGGGTCAGCGGGTGGGAGCCATCACCACGTCGACCGTCCCGACCGACGGCAGCGCACGTCGCAGCGCGGTGTCGGCCGCGGTCGTGACCTGGTCGGCGGCGGCGACCGGCGTCTCGGGCGGTACGAGGACGCGCGCCTGGACGGCCAGGCGGTGTCCCGACCAGCGCAGCCGGACGTCGTCCACGCCCTCCAGCCCGGCCACGCCGTCGAGCGCGTGGCGCGCCCGGTCGGTGAGGTCCGGGTCGACGCCGTCGAGGAGCCGGCGCCCGACGTCGCGCGCGGTGCCCCACAGGAGCACGAGGATCGCGGCGGTGATGAGCAGGCCGACGAGCGGGTCCGCGAGGGGCAGGCCCGCGAGGACGCCGAGCGCGCCGAGCACGACCGCGAGCGACGTGAAGCCGTCGGTGCGCGCGTGCACGCCGTCCGCGACGAGCGCGGCCGAGCCGATGCGGCGCCCCACCCGGATGCGGTAGACCGCGACCGCCTCGTTGCCCGCGAAGCCGACGATCCCCGCCGCGATCACCCAGCCGAGGTTTTCCACAGGCTGTGGATCGGCGAGGCGCCGCACCGACTCGACGCCCGCGACCACCGCCGAGAGGGCGATCATCGCGACGATGAAGAGCCCCGCGAGGTCCTCGGCCCGGCCGTAGCCGTGCGTGTACCGGCGCGTCGCCGCCCGACGGCCGAGCACGAACGCGATCCACAGCGGCACGGCCGTGAGTGCGTCGGAGAGGTTGTGGACGGTGTCCGCGAGCAGCGCCACGGACCCGCTGACCGCGACGATGCCGAGCTGCGCGAGCGCCGTCGCGCCCAGCACGACGAGGGACACCTTGACCGCCCGGATGCCCTGACCGCTCGCGACGAGCTCGTCGTCGATCGAGTCGGCGGCGTCGTGCGAGTGCGGCACGAACATCTCGTGCAGCCAGCCGCGCAGGCCGGTCGGGTGACCATGGTCGTGGTCGTGGTCGTGGTCGTGGTCGTGGTCGTGGTCGTGGTCGACGGCGGCCGGGCGGGTCGTGCTCACCGCCGTGCCTCGGCGTCCCCGGCGGCGGGGGAGGACCCGTCGAGCGCGGCGTGCGCGTCGTCGGCGTGGTGCGCGGGATGGTCGTCGACGGCGTGCTGCGCCTGGAAGACGGCCTGAGTCACGAGCGTGCGGGCGTGCTCGTCGACGAGGGAGTAGAACACGCGGTTGCCCTCCTGGCGGGCACGGACGATGCGACCCCAGCGGAGCTTGGCGAGGTGCTGCGACACCGCCGTCGGCGACTTGCCGACGATCTCCGCGAGCGCGTTGACCGGCAGCTCGGCGTCCCGCAGGGCGAGGACGATCCGGACGCGCGTCGCGTCCGCGAGCAGCGAGAACACCTCCGCCGCGAGCTCCACGTACTGGCTCTCCACCCCAAAGGTGCACGCCTTCGCATCTTCACGCATACGCAGATACTACGGGAAAGCGCCCCGCCGTCGGCGCCGAACCCGGGGTTGTCGCTCCGTAGCGCCGCGAACCCGGCGGCATCCCCAGGTTCGGCGGGCTCGTCGGCAGCGTGGCGCGCGGTGATACATGGTTCCGTGAATACATGGATTCCTGTATTGTCGAGTCCATGGTCGAGACGGTCACGCTCACCCACACCGCGGCGCTCGCGCGGCTGGGGCACGCCCTGTCGGACGAGACGCGCGCGCGGGTGCTGCTCGCGCTGCGCGAGGCGCCGGCCTACCCGTCCGACCTCGCGGATGCGCTCGGCGTCTCGCGCCAGGTCATGTCGAACCAGCTCGCGTGCCTGCGCGGGTGCGGGCTCGTCGAGGCGATCCCCGACGGCCGTCGCACCTGGTACCGCCTCGCCGACCCCCACCTCGCCCCGGCGCTCGACGACCTGCTGCGCCTCGTCGTCCAGGTCGACCCCACGTGCTGCGGCCCCGACGGGTGCACGTGCCCATGACGTCGGTCTCGGTCGGCCGCACACCAGCCCGTCCCGCCGCCCCGACCGCCGCACGCCGCGCCGTGCTGGAGCGGCGGGTCCGCTGGGTCGTCGCGGCGACGATCACGTGGAACGTCGTCGAGGCGGTCGTCGCGATCACCGCGGGCCGGGTCGCGTCGTCGGCCGCGCTCGTCGGGTTCGGGCTGGACTCGCTCGTCGAGGTGCTGTCCGCCGCCGCGGTCGCGTGGCAGTTCGCCGCGCCCGACCCGCACCGGCGCGAGCGGGCCGCGCTGCGCGTCATCGCCGTCTCGTTCTTCGGCCTCGCCGCCTTCGTGTCCGTCGACGCCGCCCGGTCGCTGCTCGGCGCGGCCGAGCCCGAGCACTCCGCCGTGGGCATCGGGCTCGCGGCGGTGAGCCTCGCGGTCATGCCGTTCCTGTCCTGGTTCGAGCGCCGTACGGGCCGCGAGCTCGGGTCGGCGTCCGCCGTCGCGGACTCGAAGCAGACGCTCCTGTGCACCTACCTGTCCGCGGTGCTGCTCGTCGGGCTCGTCCTCAACGCAGCCCTGGGCTGGTCGTGGGCCGACCCGCTCGCCGCACTCGTCATCGCGGCCGTCGCCGTCAAGGAGGGCGTCGAGTCCTGGCGCGGTGACGCGTGCTGCGTACCCGCGTCCGCCCTCGTGGGCGAGGGCGAGGCGGGCACCTGCGCGGACGGGTGCTGCGCACCCCGCGGCGACGGGCCGCCGTCGCGTCCCTGAGCGTCCGTGCCCGTGTCGCGGGCCTACGATCACGACGTGAACGCCTCGGGAGCACCGGCGCGCCGCCGTGTGCCGCTGTGGCTCGTCGCGGCGGTGGTCGTCGTCGTGGTCCCCGCGACCGGGCTGCTCCCGGCCGACGACGCGCGCGACCTGCTCTCGCGGACGGGCCCGGTCCTGGTCTTCCTCCTCGCCATCACCGTCGTCGCGGAGCTGTGCGCGGGCGCGGGCCTGTTCGACGCCGTCGCGGCCCGGGCGGCGCGGCTCGCCCGGGGGCGGCGCCTCGCCCTGTGGGGGCTCGTCGTCCTCCTCGCGACGGCGAGCACGGTCGTGCTCTCGCTCGACACGACGGCGGTGCTCGTCACGCCCGTCGTGCTCGCCCTCGCGCGACGCACGGGCACGCGGCCCCTGCCGCTCGCGCTCACGGTCCTCGCGCTCGCCAACACGGCGTCGCTGCTCCTCCCGGTCTCGAACCTCACCAACCTCCTCGCGGCGCACCGGTTCGGCACGGGGTACGTCGGGGTGATGTGGGCGCCTGCGCTCGCGGTCCTGGCCGTGACGGTCGTCGTGCTGCTCGCGCTGCACGGTCGCGACCTGCGGGGGCGCTTCGCGCTCGAGGGGACCGGTCCGACGCCCCCCGACCTTATGCTCCTGCGGGTCACCGCCGCCGTGGTCGCGCTCCTCGCGGTCGCGTTCGCGGCCGAGCTCCCCGTCGCGCCGACGGCGGTGGCGGGCGCGGCGGTCCTGGGGCTCGCGACGTGGTGGCGGCGCGTCAAGCCCCTCGTGCCCGTGCGGGAGATGCTGCCGTGGCGGTCGGCGCTCGTCGTCGCCGCGTTGTTCGTGGTCGTGGAGACGTGGCACGCGCACGGGCTCGGCGACCTCCTCGCCGCCGTCGCGGGCACGGGCGACGGGCCGGGCGACCTCGCACGGCTCGCCGCGACCGGCGTCGTCGCGGCGAACCTCGTGAACAACCTGCCCGCGTTCCTCGCGCTGCTGCCTGCGGCGGGGGAGGGCGTCGACCGGCTCGCCACGCTCCTCGTCGCGGTGAACGCCGGGCCGCTGGTCACGTCGTGGGCGTCGCTCGCGACCGTGCTGTGGTGGCAGCAGTACCGCCGCCACGCGTTCGAGCACGGGCCGCCGCCCGCGTGGCACGTGGTCCGGCAGGGCCTCGTGCTCGCGCCTCTGGCCGTCGCGGCGGGGGTCGGGGTCGTCGCGCTCGAGACGGTGCGCGCGCTGCGATGACCGTCGAGCTCAGCCGACCTGAGGGGCGGGGAACGCACGCGAGAGGGAGTCAGGCCTCATGAGGCACGTCATGGCGACGAGTCGCGCAGCCGCGTGAGCCCGTACGCCCGCACGAGATCTCGAGCGGACGCGGCGACGTCGGAGGCTCGCTGCCCCTGCCGGTACAGCGACCCCCCGACGCCGAACCCGTCAGCGCCGGCCGCGGCCCACCGGGCGAGGTTCGTGGCGTCGACGCCGCCCACGGGATAGAGCGCGACCTCCGGCGGGAGGACCGTCCGCCAGGCCCGGAGCCCGCTCGTGCCGACCTGGTCCGCGGGGAAGACCTTCAGCTCCCGCGCCCCTGCGGCCAGCGCCGCGAACGCCTCGGTCACGGTCGCGACCCCCGGAAGACACCGCATGGACCGCGCGAGCGCGGCCGCGACGACCGCGGTGTCGAGGTGCGGGGACACGACGAGCGACGCGCCCGCGCCCTGCGCTCTCCGGACGTCCTCGACGGAGCGGACGGTCCCGGCTCCGACCTCGGCGTCGTGGGGGAGCGTGGACCGCAGCGCGGTGATGCTGCGGAGAGGATCGGGCCCCGTGAGGGGCACCTCGAGGACGCGGACGCCCGCGCGGTAGAGAGCGGCGCCGACCGCCGGCGCGTCCTCGGGCGGCAGGCCGCGGAGGATCGCGACCAGCCGTCGCGGGTCGACCGGGGCGCTCATGCGCGTGCTCCGGTGGATCCGGGCACGGTACGACGTGCGGTGCGCGGGGCCGGCACCATGCCGGCGCGGAGCGCGATGTGGTGGAGCGCGGCCGGTGTGACGTCGCCGTCGACGAGGCGCGCACGCGTTCCGCGCCGGGCCAGGGCACGGGCGTACCGCTGCTGGAGGTGGCGCGCGCCCACGACGACGGGCTCGACGGACGAGGAGCCGAGCCAGTCGTCGGCCACGCCTGCGAGCTCCGCGCCCACGAGCAGGCCCGAGAGATAGTCCGGTGCCTCGTGGGCGGGCAGCGCGCCGGTCACCGCGAGGGAGCGCACCGAGAAGAGCGTCAGGACGACACCCTCGGCCGCGCGTTCCCCTGCGGTGTCGAGGCCGCGGTCGAACGCTGACCACTGGGGCGACCCGGGCCGGCGGACACCCCGGCCGAGGACGGTGTGCTCCAGCAGCGTGGCGTACAGCTCGCCGGTCAGCGCCGTCACGATCTCGGTGAGGGTCGTGCCTCGTGCGCGGAGCCACTTGGAGTGGGTCCCGGGCAGGACGAGGACGGTCTCCTCGTGCTCGGCCGGGTCGACGTGCAGCAGCGCGCCGAGGGCTTGAGCCTCCTCGCCACGCACGACGTCCGCCGACGCCCCGCGGGTCCAGGCGACGCCGGGAACCAGGTGGAGGTCCCCCAGCGAGGTGCGCACGGTCGTGAGTGGGAGGTCATCCCGCACGATGTCGAACGGCAGGGACACGTACGGTGTCCGCAGCCATCCCCGGTCGCTGCCCACCATGCCGCTCGCGACGACGGGGAGCCCGGGTGAGCCGGAGATCCAGTCCCCGCACAGCCCGGCGAACGCGTCCTCGTAGACACGCGCCCGGCTGCCGCCCGACGTCGCGCGGCGGTCGAGCACCGCGACGCCGTCCTCGCTCGTCCGCTGCTCGACCACCACCCCGTCCTCATCGAGAAGGTAGGCGCGGCACGTCGTCGTGCCCCAGTCGAGGGCGACGAGGCCAGGCATCACGCAGGCCCGCCGGTGTGCTCGAACAGGTCCGGGTGGGCCCGGGCCCACGCGAGGTGCTCGGCGACCTGCGCGCCGAGGTCTCCTGGCGTCCAACCGAGCTCGGACCGGGCGCGGTCGCACGCGTAGACGCCGTTCTTGCCGTAGCCGTCCGCCGGGTCCATGTCCGCGTCCGCCGCGTCCACCGGCGTCTCGACCACGTCCACGCCGAACGCCGCGACGAGCTCGCGCACGCTGGTCCAGCGGCCCGACGAGACGTTGAACGTCGCCACGGTGCCGGGCGCCGGAGGACGCCGAGCCGCGGCGTGCAGCGCGGCAGCCGCGCTCTGCGCGCTGAGCCAGTCGCCCCCCGCGTCGAGCGTCCGTGCGGTGAGCCGAGCAGGCCGCCCTTGCACGGCGGCGGCCGCAAGGTGGTACGGGAGCGACATGACGGCGCGTCCGCCCGTCGGTCGTTCCATCGGACCGAACATCTTGGTCAGCCGCACGACCGTCGTCGGCAGACCGTGCAGCTCGGCGAAGCGGCGGGCGACGAGCTCTGCCGCCCACTTGCTGATGCCGTAGAGCTCGTCCGGGCACGGCGCGCTCGCCTCGGTGAGCAGCGTCTGCGGCGACGACCCGTAGACCGCGCCGCTGCTCACGAGGACGACCGTCGGCGGGCTCGTCAGGCGGCGTGCGGCGTCCAGCACGTGGACCGTACCCTCGACGTTCACCCCGGTGAAGCGGGCCGGAGCCTCAACCTCGCTCCGGGCGTCGTGGGTGACGGTCGCGCCGTGCACGACCGTGTCCGGACGTGCCTCGGCGACAGCGTGCGAGACCGCCTCGGCGTCCGTGACGTCGACGGCCAGGAAGCGCGTGCGCTCGGCGGCCGCGCCGCCCAGGTGCCGAAGCACCGACTCGTCGGGGAGGCGCAGGTCGATCGCGGTGATCCGTGCCTCGGGATCGGTGGCGAGGATCCTCGCGGCGAGGACGCTCATCACGAAGCCGTTCGCGCCGGTGATCAGGTGGTGCACGGGTCTCTCCTCAGGTCAGGGGTCGCACGGCGGTCGGGACGGCGGCGCGCTGGCGCGCCATCTCGCGCACCGCGTCGTCGACCGTCAGCACACCGTGCAGGCCGAGCTCGGCGGCGAGCACCGCGGCCTGGGGTGGGCGGATGTTGGTCTCCTCGAGGACCGCACGCCGGGAGAACACCTCGGCGGGCGTACCGTCGGCAAGAACGGCCCCCTCGCGCATGGCGATGACGCGCGTCGCGTACTCGGCGACGAGGGCCATGTCGTGCGAGATGATCACGACCGTGCGGCCCAGGGCGTGATGGTGGGCCAGCGCGTCGAGGATCTTGCGGGACTCGGCGCGGTCCTGCCCTGTGGTCGGCTCGTCGATGACCGCCACCTCGCACCCCATGACGAGCGTCGACGCGATGGCCAGCCGCTGTCGCTCGCCGCGCGACAGGTGGACGGGGTTGGCGTCCTCGCGACCGGCGAGGCCGACGAGCGCGAGGGTCCGGGCGACCTGCTCCTCCAGCGCGGACTCGTCCACGCCGAGGTTGCGCGGCCCGTACTCCAGCTCTTCGCGGCACGTGTCGTGGAAGATCTGACGGTCCGGGTTCTGGAACACGTACCCGACGGTCGACGCGAGCTGGTGCAGCTTGGTGCGCCGGGTGTCCACGACGCCGTCCCGCGTGCGCAGCCGGACGGAGCCGGTGGCGTTGGTCGGCCGCAGCAGCCCGTTGAAGTGCTTGGCCAGGGTGGTCTTGCCCGAGCCGTTCTTCCCGATCACCGCGACGAACTCGCCGCGGCCGATGGACAGCGACACCCCGGCGAGCGCGCGCTTGGTGCCGCCGTAGGTGTGCTCGACGTCGTCGATCTCGATGACCGTGTCGGTGCCCGTCATGCCAGTCTCCCCTCGTGGGGCACGGGCGCGGGGGTGCCCGCGCCGCGCCACGTCTCGACCGCGTCCTCGACGGACAGCGGCAGCGCACCCGGCCACAAGCCCTGGTCGCGCAGGTGGAGCGCGACGTCGAGGACCTGCGGGCGCTCGGGGGCGGAGGGCCCCTCGAGCACCTCCCGGGGGGTGCCGACCGCCCGGACCTGACCCTCGGCGAGGACCACCAGGCGATCGGCGTACACGGCGAGCTCCTCGACCTTGTGCTCGACGACGACGATCGTCACGCCCTCGTCGGCCAGCACCCGGATCGCGTCCATGACGTTCTCGGTGCCCGCCGGGTCCAGCTCGGAGGTCGGCTCGTCGAGGAGCATGATCCGTGGGCTGAGGCAGAAGATCGACGCGACCACGACGCGCTGCTTCTCCCCGCCCGAGAGTGCGTGGGTGAACCGGTCGAGCAGCCGCTCGATGTCGAACAGACGGGCCGCGCGCTCGAGCCGACGCTCGATCTCCGGCACGGGCACCCCACGGTTCTCCATGCCCCAGACGAGCTCCTCGCGCACGACCGTGTTGACGAGCTGGACCTCGGGATCCTGCATGACGAGACCGACGTCCTCGGTGATCTGCGCGAGCCCGTCGTACTCGGACAGCTCGCGGCCGAGCACGCGCACCGTCCCGCGGAGGTTCGCGTGGTGCTCGTGGAGCGGGATGACGCCGGACAGGCACTGCAGGAGCGTCGACTTGCCGGCCCCGGTCGGGCCGAGGACGCCGACGATCTCGCCCTGGGCGACGGTCAAGTCGACCTCGTCGAGCGCGCGGCGCGCGGCGCCGTCGTACCGGACGCTGAGGCCGGAGACCTCGATGGCTGGTGTGGTCATGTCACGTCCCTCCCAGGAACGGTGTCGGGGCCCACCACTGCGCACCGACGAGGGCGACGGCGAGCAGCAGGGTGCACAGCAGCAGGGCGGCGTCGGCGGCCCGGAAGACCGGGGCGCGGTAGTACGTGCGCTGCCCTCGCAGGCCGTACCCCCGTAGCTCCATCGACAGGGCGATGTCGCCGCTGCGCTTCATCGATCCCGCCAGCATGGGGAACAGCATCCGCACGATCGCTCGCCCGCGCCGGAACGGGTTCGTCGAGCCGCTCTCGCTGGACCCCCTGACGGCCATGGCCGTCAGGAGGGTCCGCGCCTCGTCCTGCAGCAGCGGCAGGAACCGGAACGCGAAGCTGGTCAGGTAGGCGAACCGGTACGGGACGCCCAGCCGGTCGAGCGCGAGCGCGATGTCCGACGGGCTCGTGGTGACCGAGAACCCGTAGAAGCAGATGCCCATCGCGAACAGGCGCATCCCGATGCCGAGCCCCAGGAGGACGCCCGCCCGGGAGAGCGACACCCCGCCCACCTCGAGCAGCGCGGGCCCGCCCTGCACGAGCGCCTGGAGGAGGGTGAGCAGCGCGATGAGCGGGACGATGAGGACGAGCGCCTTCCAGTACGACGCCGGGGTGATGCGCGCGAGGACGGCGAGCCCGACGACGACCACCGCCGTGAGGGCGACGAGGACGTCGAGCCGTGTCGTGCTGAGGGCGACGGCCAGGACGAGGAGGATCACCCCGAGCTTCGCTCGTGCGTCGGCACGGTGCAGGAACGACCGGCCGGGACGAAACAACATCGTGCCGCTCATCGCGCACCTCCCGTCGACCCGGGCGTCGGCTCACACCGCATCGAGGCTCCCGGCGGTCGCGCGCTCCTTGGGAACGAGGCCGGTGTTCACCAGGCGGCGCATGATGCCGTACGTGATGAAGGACCCCACGAGGTAGCACGGCTGCACGACGAGGATCTGCACGGTGATGAAGTCCCACGGCAGGTGGAGGATCACACGGTTGCCGATCCCGAACATCACGGCGTCGCACAGTCCGGCGATCTGCCCGATGACGAGGACCTGCCAGAGCTTGAGGCCCCGGTCGCGCGGCTTGAGCGCCCAGACGAGGAGCGCGACCGGGACGGTGTGCGCCGCGTTCGTGAGGAACAGGAACGGCGCCATCGGCTGGGACGCCGTGAGGTTGGAGATGATCGGGTTGATCCAGGCCGTGATCAGGGCGCCGGTCAGCCCGTAGAAGGCCGCTGACGGCACCCAGATGGCGCACACGACGATCGCGGAGACGATGGGGATGCTCCCACCGGTCAGGGCGAGGTCGATGCGCTCGGTGATCTGGAGGATGACGGCCATCGTCAGGCCGAGGAACACGCACGTGATGATCGTGCGCGTGTCGCGAGGGAGGATCTGGAACTTCCAGTTGGGCAGGACGGTCCAGCGGGTCGTGGTCTGCTGAGCTCGGGTCATGGTGTCCCTCCGGGGACGTGTCGTGGTGCGGTCGTCGGTGACAGCACCGGTCGGGGCGTGGTCCGTCGGCGTCGACGCGGACGGACGACCGTGGGCCGGCGTCGCGGCCCGGTCGGGCATCGGCGGGAAGCCGCGCCCGGGGGACTGGGTCAGACCGCTCGGGCGAGCGCGCGGTTGACGAGCACGCGGAGCGCGGAGCCGGGGCTGGAGACCGAGCCGGCAAGGATGTCGTCCTCCGTGATGCGGGCGAGGTAGATCCCGCGGTCGCCGAACCGGTCGTGGTCGTAGGTCACGAAGATCTGGCCGTCGGGACCGATCGCGGCGTCGGGGTACGACACGTCCTCGCGGTCGTCGAGGAGGAGACGGTGGGGCCAGGTCGCGCCGTCGTCGTCGCTGAGCAGCGCGGTGAGGTTGGTGCGGCCCTTCCACTCCTTGACGTTTCCCTGGAGCTCGAGCTCCTCGACGGTGCGTCGTTCGCCGAAGTCGACATGGTTGACCATGAGCAGCCGGCCGGACGGCAGGCGACGGACGTGGAACCGCGAGCAGGGGCCGTCCACATGGCTGCGTCGCCCGGGCGTCCAGGTCCTGCCTCCGTCGGAGGAGAACGACTCACCGACGCCGTCGAAGCAGCGCACGAGCATCCAGAGCGTGCCGTCCTGCTTCTCGACGACCATGTGCTCGTCGAAGCTGCGGTTCGGGACGTCGGCGCTGCCGCGATACTCGATCGTCCGGCCCTGGTCGGTCGACGCGTAGACGTTGGAGAACCGCTCCGCCTCGAGCGCGTGCTGCTCGGTGGGCTCGTGGCATGCCCAGATCGCCGTCGGGAAGAGCCAGGTGCCGTCCGAGAGCACCGTGGGCTTGTTCATCTGCAGGCCGTTGGCGATGCGGCGCGGGGCCGACCACGAGGGCGTGTCGGCGTCGGGGTCGTCGCTCACGGACACCCACACGCCGACCCGGCCGTCGAAGAAGTCGCGGCTCTGGTTCCAGAACATCCAGAGCCGGTCGGACGGGTCGCGCCAGAGCGCGGGGTCGTAGACGCGCACCTCGGGGTCCGGGTGCTCGACGACGAACCGTGGGCCGCTCCACGTACGTCCGTCGTCGTCGCTCGTCGTGACGACCACGAAGTTGCCGCCCGTCTCGGTCTCCATCCCGGAGTACCAGTCGACGTAGAGGCGACCTCCGGCCGTCCTCTCGATCGAGGGGATGCCCTGCCACATGCGGTGCTCGTCCTGGAACCGGTCCTCGGTCGGGTTGGTCAGCACCCGTGCCGGGGCCATCGTGCCTGAGGCCACCTTCTGCTCCTGCCGTCGTTGCGTCGTCGAACCGACGGTCCTTTCCGTCGACGGCGGCAGTCTGCACAGGCGTTCGTCCGTCTGTCAATTCTGACTAACGTTGACCCTGGTCAACGGGCCCGGCCGCCGGGTGCGGGATCGACCCAACCGAGGAAGCGCTCGACGAGCGCGCCGCCGCTGCCCACCAGCGCGTTCTCCGCGGCGGCGATCATGTCCTCGAAGTGGGCGTCCATCGCCGCGCGGGCGCCGTCGGGGTCCCGCGCCTCGATGCGCTCGAGCACGTCCCGGTGCTCGGCGACCACGCGCTCCTCGTCGCGCCGGGTGGACAGGATCGCGTCGAGCACGGCCTCGACCCGGTCGAGGTGGGGCGCGAGCATCATGTCGGCGGCCAGCTTGAGCATCCGGTTGCTCGCCAGATGTACGACCCCGCGGTGGAACTGCAGCCCGGGCTGCTCGATCATCGGCGCGCTGCCGACGGCGGCGGCGTGGTCGGAGCACAGCCGTCGCAGCTCTGCGAGACCCTCCTCGGCCGGCTCGCGTGCAGCGTCGGCCGCTACGGCGCTCTCCACCGCCTGGCGCGCCCGCAGCAGGTCGAGCAGGTCCTGGACGTCGCGCACCGCGTGCTGGAGCGAGTCGGACGTGCGCTCGGCCAGGACGGCCTCGGCGGCGCGCCGGCGCCCCTCGGCGGAGAGGGTGCGGCCCTTGGTGCCGGCCGGGGTGGTCCACCCGCGGCGGTCCATCTCGCGCAGGAGGCGGGACACCGAGGACTCGCTGAGCACCATCCCGCGCGCCGCGAGCTCGCGCTGGGCGTTGCGCGTGCCCACCGGGGCGTCCGACGTCGAGATGGCGTGTGCCAGTGCCAGCATCGCGCCCTCGCGATCGTTCATGTGCGTCCTCTCCTCCGGGTCCGCTTGACGCGGACCGCTGCTGCGAGCCATCGTTGGGCAGCATTGGTCAAATCTGACTAACGCGCACCACGCATTCTAGTCGGTGGCGCCGAAGCCCGACTGCACACCCACGGAGAGACACGCGATGACGACGACGCACCCTACCGAGCGGCCCTACCCTCGAGACCTCGCGGGCTATGCGGGGGACCCTCCGCACGCGGCGTGGCCGGGCGGGGCGAAGGTGGCGGTCCAGTTCGTGCTCAATCTCGAGGAGGGCGGCGAGAACAACGTCCTGCACGGGGACCCCGCGTCCGAGGCGTTCCTCACCGAGGAGCCCACCACCGCGCTCGCCGGGCGACGCAACCTCAACGTCGAGTCGCAGTACGAGTACGGGACCCGGGCGGGCTTCTGGCGCCTCCGCAGGCTCTTCGACGAGCGCTCGCTGCCCGTCACGGTCTTCGGCATCGCCGAGTCCATGCGGCGGAACCCCGGGCTCGTCGCCGCTGCACGTGAGTCCGGCTGGGAGATCGCCTCGCACTCGCTGCGCTGGGTCAACTACGCCGAGATGGATTCCGACGTCGAGCGCGACCACATCGCCGAGGCGGTCCGCATCCACCGCGAGGTCGCGGGCGAGCGGCCCGTCGGCTGGTACACCGGACGCAACAGCGAGAACACCCGTCGCCTCGTCGTGGAGCACGGCGGCTTCCTCTACGACTCCGACTCGTTCAGCGACGACCTGCCCTACTGGGTCGACGTCGACGGTATCGCCCAGCTCGTCGTGCCCTACACGCTGGACAACAACGACGGGCGGTACGTCAACACGTACGGCTTCCAGTCCGAGTCGTTCTCCGCCTACCTGACGCGAGCGCTCGAGCAGCTGCTCGAGGAGGGCGCGGAGCGTCCCCGGATGATGAGCATCGGCCTGCACCTGCGTATCTCCGGTCGCCCAGGCCGTGCGGCGGATCTCAAGCGGTTCCTCGACGTCGTCGCGAACCACCCGGACGTCTGGGTCGCCCGCCGCGTCGACATCGCGCGCCACTGGCGCTCGACGCACCCCGCCAAGGCTTGGTTGCCGGAGAGCGCCGATCCTCTCGCTGACCAGGCTGATCGCGTACCCCACCGCGGTTGAGCCGACCACAGGACCGAGCGCGAGAGCCGGGCCTTCCAGCACGAACGAACGAACTGGTCGACGTGCGTGCTCGGGAGGTGCGAGTTCTCGGGCTCCGGAGCGCGCCCGCTGCCACGTCAGGGACAACCGGTCTCGATGCGGTCCGCTACCGGGGCACGGAGGCAGAGAAGTCGTGGTGTGGTGCGGGCAGGAGGTCGAACCACTGCCGTGCTCTGCTGCGCGACTCCTCGGTGAGCACCGTGTACCGGACCGGTTCGGCGTCGGCGTCGGTGACGGCCTGCTCCAGGTAGTCGCGCAGCAGCCAGATGTCGGTCCCGGTGGTCCCGCGTCCGAGGCGCAGCGCGCGGTCGAGCCGTTCGGCGCTGAACCCGAGGTCGGCTCGGATCGCGTCGAGGGTGAGGCCGGACCGATGGAGGTTCGCCTTGAGCTCCGCTCTCGTGCGGCGGATCTGCATGATGGTGAGCGACATGGAACTTCCTCGGCTTTCGCGGTGGGGGTGGGGGCGGACTGGTTCAGGGCCGGCGCAGGCGGCTGAGCGCGCCGCGGACTCCGGCGGCGGGCTTGATGGCGTCCAGCCGGGCGACCTGCTCGGCGCTCAGCTCGATCGATCCAGCGGCGACGTTCTGCTCGACGTGGGAGATCGAGGTCGTACCGGGGATGACGAGCATGTTGGGGGCGTGCTGCAACAGCCAGGCCAGGCCTACCTGTGCGGGGCTCGCGCCGACCTTCCGTGCGATCTGCTGGACGACGGGTTCGTGGGTGACCTTGGCGGAGCCGGGGAACGCGCCGCCCAGCGGGAAGTAGGGCACCCACGCCACCGCCTCGGCTCGGGCGATGTCCAGGACCGGTTCCTGCCGGCGGGACGTGAGGGCGTACCGGTTCTGCACGCACACGATCCCGGCCGGCAGCGCCGACCGGAGCTCGGCGGCGCTGACCGTGCTGAGCCCGATGTGACCGATGAGGCCTTGGTCGCGCAGGGTGACCATCTCGGCCACCTGGTCGTCGAGCTTCACGATCTGGCTCGGGGCCAGGGGGAAGGACCGAGGGGTGATGCGGCGCATGTTGACCACGTCCAGGCGCTCGACACGCAGGCTGCGCAGGTTGTCGTGCACCTCTTGCCGGAGCTGTTCGGGACGCTGCGCGGGCACCAGCGGCATCGGCCCGCGGCGCGCAGGTCGGGCGCCGACCTTGGTCACCACCACGACGTCCTGCTCGGCGCCGAGGGTGCTCGCGAGGTAGCGGTTGGCCACGCCGTCACCGTAGAAGTGGGCGGTGTCGAAGTGGTTCACGCCCAGCTCGTACGCCCGTCGCAGCACAGCTCGTGCGGCGTTCGGGTCCGCCAGGCGGGGTAGTTGCATCGTGCCGTACCCGACGCGCCCGACCTCTCGTCCGCCGAGGACGAAGGTGCCGCCGGGGCGGGTCGAGCGCGTGGCGTCATGGGTGGTGTCGGACATCTCGGGGCCTGCCTTCGTGAGACCATGGAGGAACCGGAGGGACCTCCGGTAAGCCCAGGATGTCACAAACGGAGGTGCCTCCGCTATGAGTAGTGTGCCCCAGCCGCTCGGGTCGTCTGCCGCCGCGCCGACATCGCGACGGCGCCGTGCCGACGCCGAGCGCAATCGGCAGGCGCTGCTGGATGCGGCCCGCGAGGCGCTGGCTGAAGGCAGCGGCCCGTTCTCCCTCGAGGCTGTCTCGAGGGCGGCCGGTGTGGGCATCGGCACCCTGTACCGGCACTTCCCGACTCGAGAGGCGCTCGTGACCGCCGCCTACGAGGCACAGGTCGAGGACCTGCTCTCCCAGGTCGGGCCGCTGCTGGACGCCATGCCCCCCCGCGAAGCGCTGCGGGAGTGGCTCGGGCAGTTCGCGCGGTTCGTGTCGACCAAGCGCGGCATGCTTGATGCGTTGCGCCTCGGGATGATCGAGTCCGCGCAGCAGCACGACGTGGCCGCCATGCGCGACCGAATGGCAGGCGCGATCGCCCCGATGCTGGATGCAGGGGCTCGCGACGGCTCCCTGCGCGCGGACGCGCAACCCGCCGACGTCGTGCTCCTGGTCGCCGGCTCTCTGATGCCGGTCCAGACCGACGAGGCGCAGACCGAACGACTGTTGGGTCTCGTGCTGGATGCCCTGCGCCCCGCTCGCGGCCAGCCGTGACTCACGTCAGCGATGGACGCGTAGCTCGTTCGGGCCCCGACGCCCCGGCCCGAGCGCGACATTCCGGCACGCCCTTCACCCACGCTTGACGCCCATGATGCCCGTCTCGTAACGTCCGTACTGCGTGACGCAAGAAGTTGACAGAAGTCCAGCACAAAGCAGTGCACACGCTGCAACTCTCGAATTCGCCACGGGTCCGACCGGTGACCATCCCTGACGGGTCGTTCGTGGCACTTCCGGCCGACCGGTCTGGACCTGGGGTCGATCCCGGTCCCGGCCTTGAAACCAGCCCTGACCCGACCCACCCGTGACGGTGGGCGCGGCACCAGCACGGTCGCGCCCGCCGTCGGGCACCGCTGCCGCGGGTGGACGAGCCCGCCCCGGCGGGAGAACGAGGACGTTCATGAGTACCCCCTGGAAGCACACCGTCGTGGCGGGCGCCGCGCTGGCGCTCGTCGCGCCGCTCGGCGTCGTCGCCGTGGCGCACGCCGCGGACGCCACCAACCTCGCGCTCGGCAAGCCGATCGTCGCGTCGTCGGTGACGCAGACGTACGTCGCGGGCAACGCGAACGACGGGAACACCGGCTCCTACTGGGAGGGCGCGGGCGGGCAGTACCCGTCGCACCTCACCGTCGACCTCGGGGCGGAGGCCGACGTCGACCGCGTCGTCGTCACGCTGCCGCCGCCGTCCGTGTGGTCGCCGCGGACGCAGACGTTCAGCGTGCTCGGCCGCTCCGACGGCGAGCCGTCGTTCCGGACGCTCAAGGCGTCGGCGGCGTACGCGTTCGACCCCGCGAGCGGCAACCGGGTCGAGATCCCTCTCGACGCCGAGGTCGACGAGGTTCGCCTCGCCTTCACGGCCAACACCGGCGCGGGCAACGGTCAGGTGTCCGAGCTCCAGGTGTGGGGCACGCCCACCGGCGGCACCGACCCGACGGACCCCACCGACCCGACCGACCCGACCGGCACCAACTACGCGAAGAGCCGTCCCGCGACGGCCTCGTCGACGGAGTGGCAGTTCGTCGCCGCCAACGCGGTCGACGGCAGCGCGACCACCTACTGGGAGGGCGCGGGCGGGCAGTACCCGTCGACGCTCGACGTCGGGCTCGCCGCGCCCACGCAGCTCAGCAGCGTGCGTGTCCGGCTCAACCCCGACGCCGCGTGGGGTCCACGCACGCAGACGTTCTCCGTGTGGGGGCGCACCGGCACGGGCGCCTGGCAGGAGCTCAAGGCGTCCGCCGGCTACGCGTTCGCGCCGGGCAGCGGCAACCTCGTCGACGTCCCCGTGACGGGCACCGCCACCGACGTGCGCCTGCGCTTCACGGGCAACACCGGCGCGGGCAACGGCCAGGTCGCCGAGCTCGAGGTCTACGGCGCCCCTGCACCGAACCCCAACCTCACCGTCACCGCGGTGACCGCGTCCCCGGCGTCGCCCACGGCGACGACCCCCGTGACGCTCACGGCGACGGTGACGAACACGGGCGACCGCGCGTCGTCGGCCACGACGCTCGACGGGAAGCTCGGCGGCTCGACTGCGGGGTCGGCCGCCGTCGCCGCGCTCCAGCCCGGCGCGAGCGCGCAGGTCCAGGTCGCCGCGGGCACCCGGCCCGCGGGCGAGTACACGGTCGGCGCCGTCGTCGACCCGGCGGACACCGTGGCCGAGCAGGACGAGACGGACAACGCGTTCACGGCCCCGGCGAAGCTCGTCGTGGGCGAGGCGCCCGGGCCGGACCTCGAGGTCGTCTCGGTGTCGTCGAACCCGGCCAACCCGGCCGTCGGCTCGGCCGTGACGTTCTCGGTCCAGGTCCGCAACCGCGGCAACCAGCCCGTCGCGGCCGGTTCGGTGACACGCGTCGTCGCCGGCTCCACGACGCTCGACGGCACGACGCCGGCCGTCCCCGCGGGCGCGACCGTCACCGTGACGCCGAGCGGCTCGTGGACCGCCACCAGCGGCGGGGTGACCGTGACCGCGACGGCCGACGCGACGGGCGTCGTCGCCGAGACGAACGAGGACAACAACACCGGCACGCTCGCCGTGACGGTCGGGCGCGGCGCCGCCGTCCCGTACACGACGTACGAGGCCGAGGACGGCCAGTACACCGGCACGCTGCTCCAGACCGACGCGCTGCGCACGTTCGGGCACACGAACTTCGCGACCGAGTCGTCGGGCCGCGAGTCCGTGCGCCTGACGAGCACGGGCCAGTACGTCCAGTTCACGTCCACCAACCCGACGAACTCGATCGTCGTGCGGAACTCGATCCCCGACGCCCCCGGTGGCGGGGGCCAGGAGAAGACGATCAGCCTCTACGCGGACGGCCAGTTCGTGCAGAAGCTGACGCTCTCCTCCAAGCACTCCTGGCTCTACGGCACGACCGACCAGCCCGAGGGCCTGGTCAACACCCCGGGCGGGGACGCGCGCCGGCTCTTCGACGAGTCGCACGCGCTGCTCGGGCGGTCGTTCCCGGCCGGGACGGTGTTCCGGCTCCAGCGCGACGCCGGCGACGACGCGGCGTTCTACGTCATCGACCTCGTCGAGCTCGAGCAGGTCGCGCCGCCGCTGAGCAAGCCCGCGCAGTGCACGTCGATCACCGAGTACGGCGCGGTTCCGGACGACGGCATCGAGGACACGGCTGCCATCCAGGCCGCCGTGACCGCGAACCAGAACGGCGAGATCGACTGCGTCTGGATCCCCGCGGGGCAGTGGCGCCAGGAGAAGAAGATCCTCACCGACGACCCGCTCAACCGCGGGATGCACAACCAGGTGGGCATCCGCGACGTGACGATCCGCGGCGCGGGCATGTGGCACTCGCAGCTCTACAGCCTCATCCCGCCGCACCTCGCCCCGGGCGTCATCAACCACCCGCACGAGGGCAACTTCGGGTTCGACATCGACGACAACACCCAGATCTCCGACCTCGCGATCTTCGGCTCGGGCACGATCCGCGGCAACAACGGACAGGAGGAGGGCGGCGTCGGCCTCAACGGCCGGTTCGGCAAGAACACGAAGATCACCAACGTGTGGATCGAGCACGCGAACGTCGGCGTGTGGGTCGGGCGCGACTACTCCAACATCCCGGAGCTGTGGAACCCGGGCGACGGGCTGGTGTTCTCCGGCATGCGCATCCGCAACACGTACGCGGACGGCATCAACTTCAGCAACGGGACGCGCAACTCGACGGTCGTGAACTCGACGTTCCGCAACACCGGCGACGACGCGCTCGCCGTGTGGGCCAACCCGTACGTCAAGGACCGGAACGTCGACATCGGGCACAGCAACACGTTCCGGAACAACACCGTCCAGCTCCCGTGGCGCGCCAACGGCATCGCGATCTACGGCGGCTACGACAACTCGATCGAGAACAACCTCGTCTACGACACCATGAACTACCCCGGCATCATGCTGGCGACCGACCACGACCCCCTGCCGTTCTCGGGGACGACGCTCATCGCCAACAACGGGCTCTACCGCACCGGCGGGGCGTTCTGGAACGAGGACCAGGAGTTCGGCGCGATCACGATCTTCCCGCAGACGCACGACATCGTCGGCGTCACCATCCGCGACACGGACATCGTCGACTCCACCTATGACGGCATCCAGTTCAAGAACGGCGGGGGGAACATGCCGGACGTGAGGATCACGAACGTGCGGATCGAGAAGTCGAACAACGGCTCCGGCATCCTCGCGATGGCCGGCGCGCGCGGCAACGCGATCCTGTCGGACGTGACGGTCACCGGCTCGCGCGACGGCGACGTCGTCAAGGAGCCCGGCTCGCCGTTCGTCTTCACGGGCCAGTAAGGGGGTTCGCCGAGGACGAGGTCGGTGTCGTCATCCGGTGGATCACGACACCGACCTCGTTCTCGGGTCGAGCGGAGCCGTCCTGCGACACGGGGACGGTCACGGTCTGCTCCAGCTCCGGCCGCGTCGTCGCGCAGCGGTCCCCTCGGCCTGGAGGAGACCTTTCCCTTCCGCACCGGCGAGTACACGCTGCGCTTCTCGGAAGGGTCCGCGAGGTGGGAGCTCAGCGCGGCGACGGCGCGTCGACGACGGGCTCGGGTACGGAAACCAGGGTGTCCTCCACGAAGCGGGGCCGGCAGGCGAACCAGCCGCCGACCACGCCGGGTACGGCGGTGGCGGCGAGCACCAGGAGCGGGACCGACCAGGAGCCGGTCGCCTCGCGCAGGAGGCCGAGACCGATCGGGCCGAAGCACGCCAGGGCGTAGCCGATCCCCTGGACGAAGCCCGACACGGCGGAGGCGGTCTGCGGCGTCCGGGTCCGCCGGTTGATGAGGGTCATGCACAGCGGGAAGGTGCTCACCCCGATCCCCAGCGCGCACATCCAGAGCGCCGTCCCGTCGAGCGGGGACAGGAGCAGGCCGACGTACCCGGTCACGAGCACGACGGCGCACACGACGACCACGACGAACGGGTTCGCCATCCGCGTGGCCAGGTGCGGGACGACCAGCGCCGCGGCCATGCCCCAGGCCGAGTAGAGGGCGACCATGGTGCCGCCGAGCGCGGCGCTGCCGCCCGCGTCGGTGAGCACGGCCGGGACCCAGGTGATGATCCCGTAGTTGGACAGCGAGATCGCCGCGAACAGGACCACGAGGCCCCAGACGGTCGACGACCGGCCGATCCGCGGCCTCGCCCCGGACGCGGCGGTGGCGGCGGGGGCGTGGTGGTCCGCGGGGAGCCGTGCCGCGAGGACGAGCCAGACGACGGCGGCCAGCGCCGCGGGGCCCGCCCAGATCCCGACGGAGAACCGCCAGGTCGTCGCCTCGGCGACCGGCACGGCCAGGAGCGGCGCGACGAACTGCCCCGTCTGCATGAGGATCAGGTAGAGCGACGTCCACAGGGCGATGCGCTCGGGGAACCATGCCTTCACCAGGGGGACGATCACGACGTTCGCCGCCCCGATCCCCGCCAGGGCCAGCACGGTCGACGCCACGAGCCAGGCGGTCGTCGGGGAAGCGGCGCGCAGGACGAGCGAGAGTGCCGTCAGGCCGAGCGCGACCGTGGCCGTGCGCTCGAGCCCGAACCGGCGCGTCACCACGGGGGCGAGGAAGCCGAAGAGGCCGAACGACACGGCGGGCACGGTGCCGAGCAGGCCGGCGACCGCGACGCCGTAGCCGAGCTCCGCGCCGATGGTCTCGAGGAGCGGGGTAAATCCCGTGACGGCCGTCCGGAGGTTGACCGCCGTCAGCGCGACGGCCAGCCCGGCCCACAAAGTCAGCCGGACGCGGCTCGCCGGGATGCGCGAGGGGGAGAGTGTCGTCACGATAAACTCCGGTGTGTATCGGCCGATGATGGGATCATGGGATGAATCGCGAGCAGTCTGACACGCGCGAGCCGATGCGTCGAGTAGGGCTCATCGACCAGGCGGCGGCACGCTTCCGCGAGGAGGTGGTCTCGGGACGCTGGCCGGTCGGTGAGCGCATCCCGACCGAGGCCGCGCTCGTGGCGGAGTTCGGCATCGGGCGGAACACCGTCCGCGAGGCGCTCCAGTCCCTGGTGCACGCCGGTCTGCTGCGCCGCGAGCAGGGTCGCGGCACGTTCGTCATCTCGAGCTCCGAGCTGACCGGCACCCTCGAGCGACAGCTCGCCGGAGGCACCCGCCGTCACTACCTGGAGCTGCGCCTCGCCCTGGACAGCACCGCGGCCTCGCTCGCCGCCGCGAGCCGCACGGACGCCGACGTCGCGCTGCTGCGCGAGCTGCGCGACCGCCGGGAGGCGGCGTGGTCGGCCGACGACCCCGATGCGCGCGCGAGCGCGGACCTCGACCTGCACCGCGCGATCGTCGCGGCGACGCACAACCCGCTCTACGTCACGCTCTACTCGAGCATGCTCGACGTCTTCGCCGTCCACATGCGCGACGAGGAGAACGACGACGAGGGCGCGGCGCACCGGCACCACCACGAGCTCGTCGAGGCGATCGCCGACGCGGACGCCGACCGCGCCGTGGCGTCGGTGACCGCGATCTTCGACCCGTTCATGCGCTGAACCGCGGTCAGTCGAGGCAGAACTCGTTGCCCTCGACGTCCTGCATGACGATGCACGACTCGTTCTCCTCGTCCGCGACCATCACGCGCACGCACGTCGCACCGAGGGCGACGAGCCGGTCGCGCTCGGCCTCGAGCGCGGCGAGGCGCTCGGCGCCCACGAGCCCGGCGCCGGCGCGCACGTCGAGGTGCACCCGGTTCTTCACGACCTTGCCCTCGGGGACGCGCTGGAAGTACAGGCGCGGGCCGACACCGGTGGGGTCGCTGCACGCGAACCAGCTGTCCCGCTCCTCGGCCGGGAGCGCGGCGTTCGCGTCGTCCCACGTCGCGAAGCCGTCCGGGGGCGACGGAGGGACGTAGCCCAGCACCTCGCACCAGAACCGGGCGACGCGCTCGGGATGCGCGCAGTCGAACGTGACCTGGACCTGCCTGACCGTCGTCATCCCGCCACCCTAGGCGGGCGGGTCCTCCCGGTCGGAGGGCATTTCCGGCGGGGGTGCGGTCGGCCGCGCAGGGAACGCGCGTCGCGCGACCAGCACCACCACGAGCGCGAGGGCGACGACCCCCGCCCCGACGAGCGGGACGACGTCGAGCCCGGAGCGGGCGAGGACGAGCGCGCCGAGCGCGGCGCCCCCGCCGATGCCGACGTTCGACGTCGCGTTGACGAGCGCCCCGGTGAGGTCGGGTGACGCCCCGTGCGCGCGGATCGCCGCCGCCTGGAACACCGGCGCGACCGCGCCGAACCCTGCGCTCCACACCCCGACCGCGACGAGCACCCCGAGCGTCCCGGGGAACGTCAGCCCCACGGTGAGCATGCCGGCGACCACGGCGACCAGCGTCAGGACCGTCGTCCGCCGCGGCCGGTGGTCGAGGCGCGCGGCGGCGAACGCGGTCCCGACGAGCCCGAGCGCCCCGAGCACGAGGAGCGCCGGGCCGAGCGCCGACTCCCGCACGCCCGCACCCAGGAGCAGGAGCGACACGAACGTGTAGACCGTGTACTGGCCCAGGTACGTGAGCGCGTTCGTGGTCGTGGCCACCGCGAGCGCGGAGCGTCGGCTCGCGCTCGATGCGTCCGACGGCGGAGCCCCGCCCCCGGGCACGGGCGGCAGCAGGAACGCGACGAGCACGGTGGCCAGCGCGCACGCGCCCGCGAGGACGCCGAACGCGGGGCGCCAGCCGATCGCGGTGCCGAGCGTCGTCGTCAGCGGGACGCCGAGCACGAACCCGACGGCCGCGCCGGCGGTGACGAGCGAGAGCGCGCGCCCCGTGAGGTGCGGCAGCACGAGCCGCGAGGCGTACCCGATGCTCACCGAGAAGAACACCGCGTGCGACGCGCCGCCCAGGGCCCGTGCCGCCGCGACGACCGCGAACGTCGGCGCGACGGCGACGAGCACGTTGCTCACGGTGTAGAGCACGAGCGTCGTCAGCAGCAGGCCCTTGCGCGGGAGCCGGGCGGACCCGAGCGTCAGCGGCACGGCGAGCGCCGCCACCATGACCGCGTACGCGGTGACGAGCAGCCCCGCCACGGACTCGGTGACGTCCAGGTCCGCGCTGATGAGGGGGAGCAGCCCGACCGGCACCAGCTCGGTCGTGATGGCGACGAACGTCGCGAGGCCCAGGGCGACGATGCCGCCCGTGGCCTCGCGGACCGTGCCCGGACGGAAGGGGGCCGTCATGCGCTCGGTCGGTGCGGTCGCTCGTCGGGCCGTGCGTCGGTGTCGCTCAGGTCGGGCACGTCGTCCTCCTCCGGATCGCCGCACCCCACCCTAGGAGGCCATGCCCCGGGGGATCGACGCGTGGTCGCTCTGGACGTGGCCGCGAGGGCCGCGCCGTCAGCGCGCGACCTCGGGCTGGGCCACGGCCTGCTCGGCCGCGCGGCTGACGTGCTCCCACGCGGCCCAGGTCTCGAGGCGCTGGGCCGTGACGTGCTGCGCGACGTCGTAGACCATGCTGCCGAGGAGCAGCCGCAGCGGCGGGTCGTCGCTGTCGACGAGCGTGAGCATCGCCTCGGCGGCGAGCCGCGGGTCGCTGTCTACGGACCCGTCGGCCCACTGGCGCTCGAGCTCGGCGCGCAGGGGTGCGTACGGCTCGGCCGGAGTGGTCGAGGCCATGCTCGTGTAGAGGTCGGTCCAGTAGCCGCCGGGCTGCACGACGGTGACCCGCACCCCGAACGACGCGGCCTCGGCCGCGAGGGCCTCGCTCATGCCCTCGAGCGCGAACTTGCTCGCGCTGTACAGCCCGGTGCTCGGGAAGCCGCCGAGCGCGGCGATGCTCGAGACCTGCAGCAGGTGGCCGGAGCCCTGCGCGCGCAGGTGCGGCAGAGCCGCCTGGCTGACCCACAGGGCGCCGAAGAAGTTGACCTCGAGCTGGGCGCGGGCCTCGGTCTCGGTGAACTCCTCGACCATGCCCATGGACAGGGTCCCGGCGTTGTTCACGACGACGTCGAGGCGGCCGAAGCGGTCGACGGCCGCCGTCACCGCGGCGTCGACCGCGCTCTTGTCGGTGACGTCCAGGGGCAGCGCGAGGACGCGGTCACGGTGCTGGGCGTCGAACGCGTTCACGTTCGCGGTCCGCGCCGTGGCGACCACCTGGTCGCCACGCTCGAGCGCCGCGACGGCGAGCGCGTGCCCCAGGCCGCGGCTCGCGCCGGTGACGAACCAGGTGCGGGGAGAGGGGGAGGTGTGGCGCAAGGGGGCTCCTCTGGTGAGACGAGACGTTGCGTCTCGTTGTGGTCTCGACCGTACGGCATGGGCTCGAGTTTGGCAATACGCAACGTCTCGTCTCGGGGGCGCTAGGCTGAACGCATGTCGACCCCCGACCCCGCGCGCCGCAACGAGAGCTCTCGCCGCGCAGTCCTCACCGCCACGCTCGACCTCCTCCAGGAGGTGCCGTACGCGCGCCTCAGCATCGAGGGCATCGCGACGCGCGCCGGCGTCGGCAAGCAGACGATCTACCGCTGGTGGCCCTCGAAGGCGGCCGTCCTCTTCGACGCATTCCTCCTCCTCAGCGAGGCGGGGGAGGGCGCGGCGCCGCAGCTCCCCGACACCGGAGACCTCCGGGCCGACCTGACCCTCGTGCTCCGGGCGACCGTCGCCGAGCTCAACGACCCTCGCCTTGCCGAGCCGATGCGCGCGCTGGCCACCGAGGTCGCGCACGACGAGGCGCTGGCCGCGGCATACCACGAGCGGCTCGACGCCCCGCTCCGCGAGGCGAAGCGGGCCCGGTTGCGCAGCGCGCAGGAGGCCGGGGAGCTGCCCGACGACCTCGACCTCGACGTCGCGGCCGACATCATCTGGGGTCCCGTGCTCAACCGGTGGCTCCAGCGCAGCGGCCCCCTGACCGACGAGTACGTCGAGGCGCTCGTCGACACCGCGCTGCGCGGGATGCTGCGGCGCGCCGAGGCCTCCTGACGCCGTGCGCGTGGAACCGGTGACGGAGGGTGTCCTCGTGGACCGGGTCGTGGACCTGGTCCTCGGGTTCCCGCGCGGCGACCGTGCGGCCGTGCCCGACGGCGCGGTGCGGGTCCTCGTCGACGGCCACCCGTCCACGCGCCCGGAAGCGCTCGCCGACCTGATGGTCGCACCTCTGCGGGCCGCCGGCCGACCGGTCGCGCGGGTCCGCGTGCAGGACTTCTGGCGTCCCGCGTCGCTGCGCCTCGAGCACGGCCGCGAGGACCCGGACGCGCTGCTCGACGCGTGGATCGACGTCGCGGGCCTGAACCGCGAGGTGCTCGACGCCCTCGGCCCGGGCGGGACGGGCCGCTACCTGCCGAGCCTGCGTGACCCCGTGACGAGCCGGTCGACGCGCGCGGCGTACGTCACCGCGGAGCCGGGGCTCGTCGTCGTGCTCGACGGCGCGCTGGCCGTCGGCCGCGGGCTCGCCGTCGACCTCTCCGTCCACCTCGCCCTGCGCGAGCCGACGCTCGCGCGCCGCACCGCGCCCGAGGACGCGTGGACGCTCGCGGCGTACGCGCGCTACGCGCGCGAGGTCCGGCCGGAGGAGGTGGCCGACGTCGTCGCGCGGGTCGACGACGCGCGGCACCCCGCGATGGTCGTGCGGTGAGGGCGGCGCTCAGCGCGGGAGGTGCGCCTCGACGAGGCCGACGATCGCGGGGTCGTCGGGCAGGGTGCGCGGTCGGAACCGGTGCACCTCGCCACCCGGCAGCACGAGGAACTTCTCGAAGTTCCACGTGACCCGACCGGCCTTGCCGTCGGCGTCGGGCGTCTTCTTGAGCTCCTGGTAGAGCGGGTGGGCGTGCCGGCCGTTGACGCGCACGCGGTCCACCACGGGGAACGTCACGCCGTACGTCAGCGAGCAGAACTCCTGGATCGCCTCGTTCGTGCCGAGCTCCTGGAGGAACTGGTTGCTGGGGAACCCGATCACCGTGAACCCCCGGTCGCGGTACGTCGACTGCATCGCCTCGAGCGTCGCGTACTGCGGCGCGAGGCCGCACCGCGACGCGACGTTGACGACGAGGACGACGTCGTCCTCGTGCTCGCGCAGGGTGTGCGTCGTCCCGTCCATGGCGGCGAACGGGATGTCGTACAGGGTCATGGGACCTCCTCGCGGCGGGTCCGGTGCGTCCGGCCCGCGCCCATCCTCGCACCGCCGGTGTGACGTGCTGCGGGGGCGGCGCGGACGGCGAGCGAGCGGCGGCGGCGTGCAGGATCATGTGCGCGGTACCAGCAGACGAGAGAAGGGACGCCGGCATGCGGCCGTGGACCCCGCAGACCGACATGGTGCGTCGGCTGTACGTCGCCGGTCGGGAGGCGACGAGCCCGGCCGAGGCGCTGAGGATGACGCAGCAGGAGCTCGCCGAGGAGTTCGACCGGTGGCTCGACGGCGTCCGGGCGGCGCGCGAGGAATGACGCCCGCAGCGGAATCTCGGTGGTCATGGGCGGTGCCCCGGGTCAGACTCGGGGCATGACGACTCCTGCGCACGACGACGGACCGGGCGCGGACGCGACCTCGCCGGTGACCCGGGCGGTCGTCGGCGTCGTCGTCGGGATCGCGATCTTCGCGTTCGTGGGCGTCGTCGGGTACTTCGTCGTCGTGGCGGTCGGCATGCAGGGGTGGGCGGACGCCTACGGCAGCGCCGACCCGGGCGCGACGGTGACCGCGCAGACCGAGGAGACGGGCGCGGCCGGGTCTGGGGACGGGCTCGACGCGTCCAACGAGGCCTATCGCCAACGGACGGGCACGCCCGAGAGCGACGCCGAGGCGGCGCGCTCCGTCCCCGCGGTCGAGGCCGCCCTCGACCCGGTCGCGGACGGGTCCGCCGTCGAGGGCGACGAGGTGGTCGCGGCGCTCGAGGCGGCCGGCTTCGAGACCGTGCAGGTCTCCGACCGGACGGCGGGCGGAGACGTCGCGGCGGTCGTCGGCGTGGGCGTCGCGGTCCCGGGTGGGTGCGTGTACGGGACGATCGCCCCCGACGCCGTGACGCTCGACGCCGGCGGACCGATCGCCGACGGCGGGTGCCTGGAGATGCCGGCGCACTGACGTCCCCCGGATGCTGCTGCGAGATCGGCCCGAGCGCGCCGGACCGACCGCCGGTGGGTCGGTCTCGCGACCTGCGGGTCGACCTGGGTACGGTCAGCGGGGCGGGCGACGAGGCCCGCGTGGCTGACGGAGGACGAGACATGCGGATCGAGGGCACGGTCGCCCTGGTGACGGGAGGGGCCTCGGGCCTCGGGCGCGCGACGGCGGAGGGCCTGGTCGCGGCGGGGGCGCGGGTGGTCCTCGCGGACCTCGCGTCGTCCGACGGCGTCGCGGTCGCCGAGGCGCTGGGCGACGCGGCGCGGTTCGTCCCCACGGACGTGACGAGCGAGGGCGACGTCGCGCGCGCGCTCGACGCGGCCGACGCCCTCGGCGGAGCGCGCGTCGTCGTGAGCTGCGCCGGCGTCGTGCTCGCGCAGCGCGTGCTCGGGAGGTCGGGCGTGCACGCCCTGGACGCGTTCCGGCGGGTCGTGGACGTCAACCTCGTCGGGACGTTCAACGTCGTCCGGCTGGCGGCCGAGCGCATGCTCGCCCTCGACCCCCTGGGGCCCGACGGGGAGGAGCGGGGCGTCGTCGTGCAGACCGCGTCGGTCGCGGCGTTCGACGGGCAGGTCGGCCAGGCCGCCTACGCGGCCTCCAAGGCGGGCGTCGCGGGACTCACGCTGCCGCTCGCGCGCGACCTCGCGCAGCACCGCGTCCGCGTCATGACGATCGCGCCCGGCATCTTCAGCACGCCCATGATGGCGTCGTTGCCCGAGGCGGCGCAGGAGTCGCTCGGTGCGCAGGTTCCCCACCCGAGCCGGCTCGGCCGCCCGGAGGAGTACGCGCAGCTGGTACGCGCGATCGTCGAGAACCCGATGCTCAACGGCGAGGTGATCCGCCTCGACGGCGGGATCCGGATGGCACCCCGCTGAGCGCACGGACCCCGGGCGCGCCGACGCGCGGACCGCAGGACCGCGGGCGACCGCCCGCACGAGAGGAGAAGGACGATGCCGCCGTACACGACGGCGACCGACTTCCGCGCCGATCTGCTCGCGCGCGCGACCGCGGCCCAGCGCCGCGCGTACACCCGGTACTTTCCCGGCGACGACACGCTCGCCGGGGTACGCATGGGCGACGTGTTCACCCTGGCGAAGAGCGCGCTGGCCCTGCCGGTGGACCAGATCGAGCTGCTGCTCGAGGACCGCGTCCACGAGGTCCGTGCCGGCGGCTGCTCGATCATGGGCAAGTCGGCGACGGCCCGGCGCGTCACCGTCGAACGGCACGCGGAGCTCGTCGAGCTCTTCCTGCGTCGTCACGACCGGATCGACACGTGGGACCTCGTCGACCTCACCGCGTACCAGGTGCTCGGGTCGTGGCTCCTCGACCGGCCGCGCGACGTCCTCGACGACCTCGCCCGCGCGCCGGACTGGCCGCGCCGACGTACCGCGATCGTCGCGACGGCCGCGTTCCTGCGGCGCGGCCAGGTCGACGACACGTTCCGGCTCTCGGAGCTCCTCGTCGACGACCCCGAGCCCTACGTGCAGAAGGGCGTCGGGTGGATGCTGCGCCACGCGGGCGACGTCGAGCCCGAGCGGCTGCGCGCGTTCCTCGAGCACCACGCCGCCACGATGCCGCGCGACGTGCTGCGCGCCGCCGTGGAGAAGCTGCCGCCCGCGGAGCGCAAGGAGTGGCTCGCGCGCTGACCGGCTCGGACGCCGGTGCATCGATGACGTCTCGACTTTTGATTGACACTCGACAGAAGGCTCATAGGATGTCGACCGGGTGGTAGGTGAGAGCCCACCCGCAGGAACGGTCGGACGCGCTCCTCCGGCACGACGACGTGCGGAGGACTCGCTCGAGGACGAGACGAGGAGGACCAGACGCAGGGCGCTGTTCGGCCCTGACCAGGACGGACGGCGAAGCGGGGGGCTGGCTCGCTGCCGACCTGCACCACCGCGGTGCGACTCGCCCGAGCCGCACCGTCACATCCCTCGAAGGAGAGACGATGAGCAAGTCTCAGATGACGCGCCGCAGCCTGATCAAGGCGCTCGCGACGTCGACCGTGGCCGTGGGCCTCGGTGCCGCCGTCGCCCCGGCGGCCAACGCCGCCCCCGCTCCGACCGCGGCCGGGCCGCTCGCGGCCGCGGGCAACGGTCGCCTGGTCCCCCCGGGGAAGATCGGCATCCAGCTCTACTCGATCCGCGACAAGGTCTCGAGCCTCGGGTTCCGGACGGTGTTCGAGCAGCTCGCCGACATCGGCTACTCCGAGATCGAGTTCGCCGGCTACACCCAGGGTCAGGTCGGCGCGATCACCCCGGAGGAGATCCGCCGGCTCCTCGACGACAACGGGCTGCGCGCCGTCGGTTCCCACGTCAGCCTCAACGCGCTGCGCAACGACCTCCCGCGCCAGCTCGAGATCGCCAACATCCTCGGCATGCCGCACGTCGGTACGGCGAACGCCCCGACGAACGTCAACACGGTCGACGGGTACCGCGCGGCCGCGGAGGAGTTCAACGCGTGGGGCGCTCAGGCCAGGGCGGCGGGGCTCAAGCTCTACCAGCACAACCACGCCGGGGAGTTCGCGTTCGCGACCGACCAGCCCGAGGTGCGCCTGTACGACGTCTTCTTCGACAACACCGACCCGGACACGGTGTTCCTCGAGATGGACGTCTACTGGGCCTTCGTGGGCCAGTACCGCTTCCCCGGCTTCGAGCCCATCGACTACGTGCGCAACAACCCGCACCGCTACCCGCTCCTGCACCTCAAGGACGGCGCGCGCAACGAGGCGAACCCCAACGGGTTCGACATCATCGAGTTCGACGCGGGCGACCTGCCCTACCGCGAGTTCCTCCGTGCGACGAAGGCACGCGGCACGCGCTGGGGCATCTGGGAGCAGGACAACGCCCCCACGACGGCCGTCCCGCCGAACCCGGTCGACTCGTTCGGCAACGCCCGGCGCAGCTACACGTCGATCCTCGGCCTGCGCGGCTGAGGCACCGGCCCCGAGAGCCCCGTCCGCGCACGCGCGGGCGGGGCTCTCGCGCGTGTGGGGTCAGACGTCGCGCACGAACGCCCGGAGGTCGGCGAGCACCGGGGGCCCGTCGTCGCCGCCGAGGAACCCGTGGCTCGCGCCGGGCACCTCGACGAGCTCGCAGCGGACGCCGTCGCGCGCGCACGACGCCGCGAGGGTCCTGGCCTCGGGGAGCAGCGCGTCCTGGTCCCCGACCGCGAGGAAGGTCGGCGGGAGCAGCGACGCGTCGACGTCGAACCGCGGCGCGTCCGCGAGGTGCTCGACCCTTGCCCAGGCGCGGAAGGACTCGGCCGACAGCGCGGCGTCGGGCCCGCCCGGTCGAGCCGGGTCGAAGGAATCGAGCGTGAGGTCGAGGTTCGGGTTCGTCAGCGCCAGCCAGGCCGGGGCGAGCGGCGTCCCGTGGACCTGGCGGGCGGCCGCGACGGCGACCGTCCCGCCCGCGGAGTCGCCGAACAGGGCCCGGCGTCCGACGCCCTCCGCCGCGAGCAGCGTGAGCGCGACGACCGCGTCCCCGGCTGCCTCGGCGAGGGTGCCCTCGGGCGCGAGCCGGTAGTCGACCGAGACGACGGCGGTCGCGAGCACGGTCGCGATGCGTCGGCACGAGGCGTCCTGGAGATCCAGGTCCCCGAACAGCCCGTACCCGCCGTGCAGGAAGACGACCGCCGAGCCGGACTCGTGCGCCTCCGGGACGTAGCGGCGCATCGCGACGCCGTCCCGGACCTCGTCGCTGACCGTGCCCGCGAACGGGTGCCGCGGCCTGGCCAGGGCGCGCTCGCGCGCCTGACGGCGCAGCGTCGCGACCCTCTCGGTGAGCTCCACGGGACGATTCTCGGTCACGCGGTCGCGGTCCTACGTCGCCGGCTCGGGGTGCGGGGCGGGGGCGGGCTGGGGCACCGGGCGGGGAGCGGGCGCACCTGCCCCGCCACGGCGAGCGACAGGACCGTCGCGGCGCAGATGACCAGGAGCATGTGGCGGGCCCCGACCTGGTCGACGAGCAGGCCGAGCAGCGGCGGCGCGGTGAGCATCGCGACGGTCGAGAACGACGTCGCGACCGCGACACGCGGCGCGGCGTGGGCGGGGTCGTCGGAGGCCGCGGCGATCGCCACGGGGTTGGCGAGCGCCGCCCCGCAGCCCCACAGCACGATGCCGACCCATGCGAGCGGGAGGGTCGGCGCGAGGCCGAACACGAGGAGACCGACGAGCGCGGAGACGCCCGACGCGCGCAGCACCGACACCCGCCCGAACCGGTCGATGAGGCCCGTCCCGGCGAACCGGAACACCGTCATCGCGCCGACGAACGTGCCGTACGCGACCGCGCCGAGCGCCTCGCGCACCGCGAACCCGTCGACGACCGCGATGGAGAGCCAGTTGCCCGCCGATCCCTCGGACAGCGACGACGCGAGCAGCACGAGCCCGATGAGCAGCGTGCGCGGCTCGCGCCAAGCGGCGAGCGCGGCGCGGACCCCGGCACCGCGGCGCGGCGAGGTCGCGGGCGCACGTGCGGGCCCCGCCCGGTCCGGCGCGAGCGCGGTCGCGGGGGCGATGAGCACGGCGCGCGCCACCGTGACGGCGAGCGTCACGACGAGGATCTGCGCGGTGATGCCGACGTGCGCCCACGAGAACGCGGCCGCGACGAGCGCGCCGCCCGCCGCACCGATGGAGAACGCGGCGTGGAAGTGGGGGAGGATCGCCCGCCCGACGTGCTGCTCGACGGACGCCGCGCAGATGTTGATCGGCACGTTGGTCAGGGCGCCGCACACGCCGTTGAGGAACGCGCCGACCGCGAAGAGGACGACGCCGCCCGTCCCGGCGCCGAGCGCGACCAGCCCGAACCCCACGACGTTCCCCACGGTCGCGACGACGAGGGTCGTGCGGCTGCCGAACCGCGCCACGACCGCACCCGCGGACACCACGGACACGAGCGAGCCGAGGCCACCGACCACGAGCAGCAGACCGAGTTGGCTCGAGCTGATGCCGAGCGCCTCGCGGACCGAGGGGAGGCGGCTCATCCACGACGCACCGACGACCCCGAACAGCCCGAACTGCGCCATGAGCGCCCAGCGGGCGCGCGCGACGACCGCGCGGTCCGTCACGGCGCGGTCGGCGCAAACTGATGGGGTTGTTGACACTTGCCCCAGTCTACGGAGCCCGGGACGCGCCGAACCCGTGAATATCGCCGGGTTCGAGCGCCGAGCCCGGCCGTGTCCCCGGGTTCGGCGGTGGGGCGTCGGGTCTGCGCCGGCGCAGGGTCAGAGGCGGACGGTCCCCGCGACGCACGTGACACTCGCGCCGCCGACCCAGACCGTCCCCGACGCGTCGCGCTCGACGTGCACGCGGCCGGCCCGGCCGAGGGACGCGCCCTGGGCGGCGACGTAGCGCTCCGGGAGTCGGCCGTCGCGCACGAGCCACTGCCCGACGACGGCGTTGAGGCTCCCGGTGACCGGGTCCTCCGGGATGCCCATGGCGAGCGCGAACCCGCGGACCTCGACCGCGGCGCCGTCGGGGCCGCCGTCGTCCCCGTATAGGCCGGCCACGCCCACGGAGAGGTCGGGGTGCTCGACGCGCAGCCGCGTCCAGTCGGGTGCGAGCCCGGCGACCCGCTCGGCGGAGTCGAGCAGCACGACGCGCCACCCCGGCCCGTTGTCGAGGACGCGGTGGTCGAGCACGGCGTCGTCGGGGACGCCGAGCGCGGCGACGATCGCCGCGAGGTCGGCGGCCGGGACCGGCTCGTCGGCGAGCAGGTCCGGCGCGCCGAACGCGAGCCGACCGGGCCCGGCCGCGGTGCCCTCCGACTCGCCGTCCGGCCCGACGGCGGCGCGCGCCCGGCGCCGGATCGTCACCAGGCCCACGCCGCACTCCTGCACGACGACGTCGTCCGCCCGGGGTACGCCGCCCGCCTCGAGCCACGCGTGGCACGAGCCGAGCGTCGGGTGCCCGGCGAAGGGGAGCTCGCCGCCGGGGGTGAAAATCCTCAGGCGGTAGTCGGCCCCACGGGCCGCCCCCGCGGGGCTGGGCGGGAGGAGGAATGTCGTCTCCGAGAGGTTCGTCCAGCGGGCGAACGCGGCCATCTCCTCGTCGGTGAGGCCGTCGCCGTCGAGGACCACGGCGACGGGGTTGCCGAGGGTAGGGGCCTCGGTGAACACGTCTACCTGCGCGAACGGCCGGGACGCGGTGCTGTCGGCGATGTCGCCGTGGCGTGCGCTCATGGCTCCGAGCGTACGTCGGGGCAGGCCAGGGCACTTTTGTCGGTGGTAAGTCGGAAGTTGTAGACACATCGATAGAACGAGGACTAGCCTGTCCAGCGTTGTCATCGACGGAGCCGGGCAGGGGTTACGCTCCGTGGACTCGAAGTCCGACCGAGTAAGGAGCAACGATGCTCGAACGCACCACCCTGCCGGTGTCCCGCCGGATCAGGTACCGACGCGGCGCGGCCGCCCTGACCCTCGGCGCCGTCGTCGTCGCGGGCTGGGCCGTCCCCGCCGCAGCAGATCTCCCCGAGCAGGAGCCCGGCGTCACGCTGCGGACCTTCCAGCTCGCGCAGAACCCCGGTGGGGTCTGCACCCTGAAGTCCGGCCAGACCCCCAACGTCGACAAGCTCATGCCGACCATCGACTGGTCGACCGCCGAGCAGTTCGGCGCGGAGGACAACTTCATCTCGCAGGTGAGCGCCAACCTGCACGTCCCCGCCGACGGCCAGTACCAGTTCCGCGTCACGAACGACGACGGCGCGCTCGTCTACATCGACGGCCAGCTCGTCCTCGAGAACGACGGCCCGAACGACTCGACCTCCGTCGAGGGCAGCGCCACGCTCACCGCGGGCGTGCACGACCTCCGCGTCGACTACTACGAGGGCAGCGACAAGCAGCGCCTCACGCTCGCGTGGAAGACGCCGGGCAGCTCGGCGTTCGAGGTGATCCCGACCTCGGCGCTCAGCACCGAGGCCGGCGTCGTGCGCGTGACCGCGCCCGGCTACAAGTACTGCGAGGGCGCGACCGACACGGCCGGCGACGGTCTGCGGCTCGACTCCGTCAACCCCAACTACGACCTCGTCGACCTGCGCCCCGAGGGCTTCGAGCCCAAGGTCTCCGGCCTGGCGTTCACGCCGGACGAGAAGCTCGCCGTGGTCACGACGGGCGAGGTCAGCTCCGGTGGCTGGCGCCCCGACCCGGTGTCCGGTGAGGTCTACTTCCTCGATGGCGTCACCACGGCCGACGGCCCCGAGGACGTCACGGCGACCCTGGTCGCGGACGAGCTGCTCAACCCGATGGGCATCGAGGTCGTCGAGGACTCGATCTTCGTCTCGGAGCGGTACCAGCTCACGCAGCTCACCGACCCCGACGGCGACGGGTTCTACGACCAGCACACGAAGATCGCGGAGTGGCCCGACGGCGGCAACTTCCACGAGTTCGCGTTCGGCCTGATCCACGACGAGGACTACTTCTACGTCAACCTCTCCGTGGCCATCAACAACGGCGGCGCGACGACCAACCCGCAGCCCGCGGCCAACCGCGGCACGTCGATCAAGATCGACCGCGAGACGGGCGAGGTCACCTACGTCGCCGGCGGCCTCCGCACGCCGAACGGCATCGGCTTCGGCCCCGAGCGCGAGATCTTCGCGACGGACAACCAGGGCGCCTGGCTCCCGTCGAACAAGCTCATCCACATCCAGCAGGACAAGTTCTACAACCACTACACGAACCCGGCCGGGCCGTTCGACTCGAACCCCGTCGCCCCGCCGGCCGTGTGGCTGCCGCAGAACGAGATCGCCAACTCCCCGGGCAACCCGATCCTCGTCGAGGACGGCGAGTTCGCGGGCCAGATGCTCCTGGGCGACGTCACGTACGGCGGTATCCAGCGCGCGTTCCTCGAGAAGGTCGACGGCGAGTTCCAGGGTGCCGTCTTCCGCCACACGGCGGGCCTCGAGGTCGGCGTGAACCGCGTCATCTACGGCCCCGACGGCGCGCTCTACGCCGGCGGCACCGGTGAGGGCGGCAACTGGGGCGAGTCCGGCAAGCTCCGGTTCGGCCTCCAGAAGCTCGTCCCCGTCAACGAGGACTCCTTCGACATGAAGGAGATGCGCGTGGTCGAGGGCGGCTTCGAGATCGAGTACACCGACCCGGTGTCCGACGAGGTCGTTGAGAAGCTCGCCGAGGCGTACCAGGTCAAGCAGTGGCGCTACGTGCCGACACAGCAGTACGGCGGCCCGAAGGTCGACGAGGAGCCCCTCTTCGTCACGGACGCCACGGTGTCCGAGGACCGCACGACCGTCACGCTGAAGATCGACGGCCTCAAGCCCGGTCACGTCGTCTACATCCGGTCGCCGCGCCCGTTCGCGTCGGCTGAGGGCGCCGAGCTCCTCAGCACCGAGGCCTGGTACACGCTCAACTCGCTCCCCGGCTACGTCGCCCCGGCCGACCGCGGCTGGTACGAGGCGGAGCTCGCGCAGCCGCTCGGCGGGTCGAGCATCGCGTCCGACCACAGCAACTACTCCGGCTCCGGCTTCGCGGCCGGGATGACGAGCGTCGGCTCCGGCCGCACGTTCTCCGTGACCGTCCCCGAGGCGGGCACCTACCCGGTCAACGTCCGCTACGCCAACGGGATCCACCCGTACACCGAGCTGCGTTCCAAGAACGTCTCGCTCCACGTGAACGGCCAGGACCTCGGCCAGTGGAACTTCCCCACGACGGGCAGCTGGAAGGACTGGGGCGTGCAGACGCGCGACCTCGAGCTCCAGGCCGGCACGAACACCATCACGCTCGCGTACGAGACCGGCGACGAGGGCAACATCAACCTCGACGTCCTGTCCGTCGGCGAGAACCCGGACATCTGCACGCCGGGCGAGGTCGAGGACGGCTACACGGCGCTCTTCGACGGCACCCTCGCGAGCCTCCAGGCCGGCTGGCGCATGGCGGGCCCGGGCGGGTTCGGCCGACAGGACGACTGCTCGATCCGCGGTGCGGGTGGCATGGGCCTGCTCTGGTACACGGCCGCCGAGCTCGGTGAGTCGTACTCGCTCAAGCTCGACTGGAAGCTCACCAAGGACGACAACGGCGGCGTGTTCGTCGGGTTCCCGAACCCGGGCGACGACCCGTGGGTGGCCGTCAACAAGGGCTACGAGATCCAGATCGACGCGACCGACGCGGCCGACCGCACCACGGGTGCCATCTACACGTTCCAGGGTGCCGACGCGGCGGCCGTCGAGGCCTCGCTCAAGCCGGTCGGCCAGTGGAACGCGTACGACATCCGCGTCGAGGGCGACCGCATCCGGGTCTACCTCAACGACGTGCTCGTCAACGACTTCACGAGCACCGACCCGGCCCGCCTGGTGAACAGCTTCGTCGGGATCCAGAACCACGGCAGCGGCGAGATGGTCAGCTACCGGAACATCCGGTTCAACGACCTGACCGACGAGCCGGCCGAGGAGCTCGCGATCTCGACGACCGTCCAGACGCGCTGCATGGCGGGCAAGGTCTACGTCGCGGTCCGTGCCACGAACGACGACACGGTGCCGGCCGACATCACGCTGACGACGCCCTTCGGGACGAAGACGGTGACCGGCGTCCAGCCGGGTGCCTCCGCGTACCAGTCGTTCGCGTCGCGCTCGACCTCGGTCGAGGCGGGCACCGCCCAGGTGTCCGCGACCGGCGGCGACCTGACGTTCCAGGAGGACGTCGCCTACGAGGCCGCGTCCTGCGGCTGAGCTGAGACCCCGGGGCGGGCGGCGTGAGTCGTCCGCCTCGGGACCGAGACCGGGCGGGGGCGGCAGCACGAGCCGTCCCCGCCCGGTCTGTCTCACCCCCTGCCCTCCTCGGTGACCCCGAGGAGCACCCGCACCCGGGCGGAGCGTGGTCCGACGGCGCTCCCACCCTCGCGTAGGGTGCTCACCTCACGTCCTCGCGCACCCCGCGGGGACGCCTCTCGCAACGACACCCCCGGACGACGTCCCTCGACGAGGAGGACAGCCCATGGCGCTCGGACGCCTCCTGCACCGGACCGGACGGTTCGCCGCGCGCCGCCGCGCCGTCGTCCTCGGCGTCTGGGCCGTCCTCCTCGTCGTCGGCGCGGTGCTCGGCGGCGCGGTCTTCGACAAGACCACCGACGTCGAGCCCGCCCCGCCCGGCAGCGCCTCCGCGCTCGCCGCCGAGCGTCTCGACGAGCTGAAGCCCGAGGGCGAGACCGTCGTCGCGGTCCTGTCCGGGCGCGACTACTTCTCCACGGACCTCATCGCCCAGGCGAGCGAGGTGATGCACGGCATCCGCGCGATGCCCGGCGTCGTCGAGCTGTTCGACGCCTACACCGGCGGCGGCCTCATCGCCGACGACGGCCAGGGCTCCCTCGTCGTCGTCGAGCTCGACCCCGCGCTGTCCGACGACGAGGCGCTGGCCCTCGCGCACCAGGTCGCCGACGCGCTCCACACGATCGACACCCCCGAGGTGCTCGTCGGCGGCGCCCTGCTCGCCGAGGAGGCGTTCGTCGACCAGGCGATCACCGACGCCGCGGTGGGCGAGGGCGTGGCGATCGCCGTCCTGCTCGTCGTGCTCGTCGTCGTGCTCGGCGGGCTCCGCGCCGGCCTGGTGCCGCTGCTGTCCGCGCTCGCCGCCATCGCGGTCGCGCTGCTCGTGCTCAGCGGCCTGCTGGGGATCGTGCCCGTCAACGAGTTCGCCGTGAACGTCGTGACGCTGCTCGGCCTCGGCCTCACGGTCGACTACTCCCTGCTCGTGCTCGCGCGCTTCCGCGAGGAACGCGCCGAGAGCCCGGGTCTCCCGCTCGACGAGCTCGTCGGGCGCACGCTCGCGACCGCCGGGCGCGCCGTCCTCGCGTCGGGGCTCGCCGTCGCGATCGCCCTTGCCGGCCTGCTCCTGCTCGGCGACTCGCTGCTCTCCGGCATGGCTGTCGGGGGCGCCGTCGTCGTGCTCGTCGCGACCGCCGCCGGGCTCACGCTCGTGCCCGCGCTCGTCGCCACGTGGCACCGCGCCGTCCCGGCCCCGGGCGCCCGCACGTGGTCGCACCCGTGGACCGGGCGCGGCGGCGCGGGGACGCTCGGCCGCCTCGCGCGCACCGCCCAGCGGCACGCCGTGCTCGTCACGCTCGGCGCGACGGCACTCCTCCTCGCGCTCGCGGCGCCGCTCGGCTCGATGACGCTCGGCAGCTCGGAGGTCCGCTCCCTGCCCGCCGACGCCGAGGCGCGGCTCGCCGCCGACGCGTCCACCTCGCGCTTCGCCGACCTCGGCGTCACCCCGATCACCGTGCTCGTCGAGGCGCCGCGCGGGGACGAGGCAGCCTCCGCCTACCTCGACCGCGTCGCGGCCCTGCCCGGCGTCGAGGACGCGATGCAGGACACCGACTACCCTCCCGAGGTCCTCGTCGTCGACGTCACGCCCGACGTCGGCGAGGGTGGCGACGCGACCGCCGCCGAGGCCCAGGACCTGCTGCGTGCCATCCGCGCGATCGACACCGGCGACCTCGACGTGCACGTCGCCGGCCCGGCCGCCGAGGTCGTCGACACCCAGGAGCACCTCGCGCAGCGCCTCCCGCTCGCGGCGGGCGTCGTCGTGCTCGCGACGTTCGTCCTCCTCTTCCTGCTGACCGGCTCGCTCGTCGTGCCGCTCAAGGCGCTCGTGCTCAACCTGCTCACGCTCGCCGCGACGCTCGGCGTCCTCGTCACGGTGTTCCAGCACGGCGTCGGCGCCTCGCTGCTCGGGTTCGAACCCTGGGGCGCGCTCGACGTCACGACGCCGCTGCTCATCGGCATGCTCGTGTTCGGCCTGTCGACCGACTACGAGGTGTTCCTCCTCGCGCGCACGGCCGAGGAGTGGCGAGCGCGCACGCCCGGCGAGGACCCGCGCGCCGCGAACGACCGGGCCGTGCTCCGCGGCATCACCGCGACCGGCCCGGTCGTCACGACGGCGGCCGTCGCCATCGGCATCGTGTTCCTCGGCTTCGCCGCGGGCGAGCTCGTCGCCATGAAGGAGGTCGGCGTCGGCATGGCCGTCGCCGTGCTGCTCGACGTGACCGTCGTGCGCGGGCTCCTGCTGCCCGCGACGATGACGCTCCTCGGTCGCCGGAACTGGTGGCCGTGGTGGCGCGAGGGACAGCCTCGCGCCCGCGAGGTAGAGCCCCGGTCCGCCGAGGTAGAGCCGAGGTTGGTCAGACGTCGCGCATGACCTCGGTGACGAAGCGGGCGGAGCGCTCGCGGAGGCCGTCGACACGGAGCTCGACGAACAGCTCGCGCATCGACCCGTCGTCGCCCATCTCGGTGCGGGTGGGGGCCCGGCGGACGTTCTGCGAGCACAGGAACTGGGTGCAGATGAGGGTGCCGACGGTGTTGCCGCGGCGCCCGGCGGCGCCGGCGCGGCGGGCGACGTAGAGACTGACGTCGTCCGTCACGACGACGTCCTCGCACCACGCGCACAGGGCGCGCTTGCGCATGCCGCCCGTCTTGGCGTCGGTCGAGCGCAGCAGGACGCCGCGCGGCTCGCCGTCGACCTCGACGACGGCGTACGCGAGCAGCGGCGCCTTGCGGTCGCGCCACCCGAGGTAGTCGAGGCGGTCCCAGTCGAGCGTGTCGAGGTCGGGAAGGGTGGCCTGCGCGGCCTCTCGCTTGGACGCGTTGACGAACGACGCGCGGATCTGCTTCTCGGTCAGGGGGTTCATGGTCTCAGGGCTTCCGTGTCGGTGCGGTCCCACCCTGCCCGACGGCGTGCGGCGGCACGGGCGGTCGGCTCACGACGACGCGGGTCGCCGTGGCGCACGACCGCGCCGCTCGGCCACGGCCGGGAAGGCGGGGATGACGGCATGCCCGCACCACCACCGGGTGGGGCGCCGGAGGCGGCGCCCGGCTGAGGACCTCAGCGGGTGACGGTGCGGGAGGGGAGGGCGCCCGAGCAGGCCGCCATGGCCACCTCGCAGCCTGCGGTGCCGTGCATCCGCGTCTCCTCGTCCCGTGCGACGCGCCGTCCGGCGCGCCCTGATCCGTGGTCGTGCCCGTCCGGCACGACGAACGGCTGCCCCTCGGCAACCGTCACCCTCGATGGTGCGCCTCGCGCACCGCTGTCGTCAACGTGATTGCCGTCGCTCGGCGTCGCCGCGGGTTCGGCACGTGCGTCGTGTCCGGTGACCTCCGGCGCCCGGAAAGGGACGAAAGACGACGAGCCCCGCTCTTCGCGGGCGCGAGACTCAGAGCTCCGCCACCCGTCGTCGAGGAGGATCCTCCGTGCCCGTCGCGCCGTCAGCGTCCGAGACCGCCGCACCCGTGGGGGAGCGCCTGGTGTCCGTCGAGGTCGTGGTGCCGTCCGGGGTGTTCTGGTCGGGCCCGGCGCGCAGCGTCACGGTCCCGTCGGTGTCCGGCACGCTCGGGATCCTCGCGCGGCACCAGCCCGTCGCGGCGACCTTGAAGGCCGGGCGCGTGCGGCTGCGCACGCCCGACCGCCCGACGGCCGAGCTGCGCATCGGCGGCGGCTTGCTCGTGGTCGACGACGACGAGGTGACGATCCTCGCCGACGACGCGACCTGGGTGCAGGCGCGGTAGCCCCTACGCGGGCTCGGTCACCGCTCCGAGCTGCACGACGACGATCCGGTGCCCGTCGGGGTCGTGGACGTGGGCGTAACGGTCACCGGACTCCGCGTCCGCGTCGGGGCCGACGAACGGCTCGACCCCCACGTCGGCGAGGCGCGCGAGAGTGGCGTCGAGGTCGTCCACGTACAGCACGAGGTTCGGCAGCCCGTGGCGCACGAGGGGTGCGCCGCCGTCGGGGAGGGGGACGAGCCACAGCCCGGGCTCGTCGACGCGGCCGGGGCCGACGTGCAGCAGCGGGAACCCGTCGGTCTCGCCGCGGAACAGCGTGCCGAAACCGAACCCGTCCGCCCAGAACGCGGCGCTCGCGTCGAGGTCACGGCAGAGCAGGACCGTGCGGCCGATCGTCGTCGTCATGCGGCGAGCCTAGGCCGTGCCGCCGACACCGCACCCGCCCGGCGCCCGCCCTCACGGGCGCGCGTGCGCCGTCGGGCATACCGTGGACCGCATGGCGACCGACGGCGGCATCCGCAGGACGATCAGCGACCTCGTGGCGCAGGAGCGCGAGCTCCGCGAGCAGCTCGCGCAGGGGGAGATCACCGGGGGCCAGGAGCACGAGCGCCTCCGCGCGATCGAGGTCGAGCTCGACCAGTGCTGGGACCTGCTGCGCCAGCGCGACGCCGCGCGGGAGTTCGGCCGCGACCCGGATGCGGCGACCGTGCGCGACCCCGGTACGGTGGAGAACTACCTGGACTGATCGTCGCGGACGACGACGTCCGGGCTCCCGCACCGACCTCAGAAGGAGACCACCATGACCACGACCAGCGAGCAGGCGGCCGACAGCCCCCTCCCCACCGGGACGGAAGGCCGCGACATCCCCGGGCACGCGGGTGCGCTGGCGCGGTTCGTCGTCTCGTTCGCCCTCTTCATCGGGGGCCTGGTCCTCATGGGGTCGGGCATGTCCGGCGTCGACGGCGGCGTGTGGCTCTTCGTCGGCGGGCTCCTCGCGGCGACGCTCGCGTTCGCCCTCCCGATGGCCGGCACGGGCACGACCGAGCGCTGACGCGCGCGACACGGAGACCGGGTCCCGAGGGGACCCGGCCTCCGGCGCCCGTGCGGGTCAGCCGAGCGTGGCCCGGACCGCCTTCGCCGCCGCGACGAGGTGCTCGAGCGACGGCACGGTCTCCTCGTAGCGGCGCGTCTTCAGGCCGCAGTCGGGGTTGACCCACACGACCGTCGGGTCGATCGACTTCACGGCGAGCTCCAGCAGCTCCGTGACCTCCTCGGTCGAGGGCACGCGCGGGCTGTGGATGTCGTAGACGCCCGGCCCGATGCCGCGCGCGTAGCCGGCGTCGCGCAGCTCCGGCACGATCTCCATGCGCGAGCGCGCCGCCTCGAGCGACGTCACGTCGGCGTCGAGGCCGTCGATCGCCCCGATGACCTCGCCGAACTCCGAGTAGCACAGGTGGGTGTGGATCTGCGTCGCCGCTGCCACGCCCGACGTCGCGAGGCGGAACGACCCGACGGACCAGTCGAGGTACGCCGGCTGGTCGGCCTTGCGCAGCGGCAGGAGCTCGCGCAGCGCGGGCTCGTCGACCTGCACGATCCCGATGCCCGCGGCCTCCAGGTCCGCGATCTCGTCGCGCAGCGCGAGGGCCACCTGGTTCGCGGTGTCGCCGAGCGGCTGGTCGTCGCGCACGAACGACCACGCGAGGATCGTCACCGGCCCGGTCAGCATGCCCTTGACGGGCTTCTCGGTGAGCGACGCCGTGTACGCGGACCACTCGACCGTGATGGGCTCCGGGCGCGTCACGTCGCCCCACAGGATCGGCGGGCGCACGCAGCGCGACCCGTACGACTGGACCCAGCCGTTCGCCGTGACCGCGAACCCGTCGAGGTGCTCCGCGAAGTACTGCACCATGTCGTTGCGCTCCGGCTCGCCGTGCACGAGCACGTCGAGGCCCAGCTCCTCCTGGAGCGCGACGACCCGCGCGATCTCCTCGCGCATCGCGGTCGTGTAGTCCGCGTCCGAGAGCTCGCCCTTGGTCCACAGCGCGCGGGCGCGGCGGATCTCGGGCGTCTGCGGGAACGAGCCGATCGTCGTCGTGGGCAGCAGCGGCAGGTTCAGGCGCTCCTGCTGCGCGGCCGCGCGCCCGGCGTGGTCGCCGCGCGCGAAGTCCGCGTCGGTCAGCGCGGCCGCGCGCTCGCGCACCGCCGGCACGACGACGCCGCTCGCCTCCGCGCGCGACGCCACCGCCGCGCGGGACGCCTCGACCTCGGCCGCGACGGCGTCGCGACCCTCGGTCAGAGCGCGGGCGAGCGTCGCGACCTCGCCGACCTTCTGGTCCGCGAACGCGAGCCAGTCGCGCAGGCGCGGGTCGAGCGTCGTGCCCGACGCCGGGCCGGTCGCGTCGTCCGTCGAGCGGAACACCTCGTCCTCGACGTCGTGCGGCACGTGCAGCAGCGACGTCGACGTGCCGACGGCGACCGCTCCCGCGCCCAGGCCCCGCACGGCCTCGAGCACGTCGAGCTTCGCCGCGAGGTCCGCGCGCCACACGTTGTGCCCGTCGATCACTCCCGCGACGAGCGTCTTGCCGGCGAGGCCGGGGACGCCGCCGTCGGCCGCCGTCGGGACGGCGCCCTTGACGAGGTCGATCGCGATCGCGTCGACGTCGGTGCCCGCGAGGAGCGCGAGCCCGTCCCGGACCGCCCCACCGGCGGTCTCGGCACCGGCCTGGAGCCCGCCGAACGGCGCGGCGACGAGGATCGCGGGTCGCACGTCCTGTGCCGAACCCGGGGTTGCGGCCGGGTTCGCGGACGAGTCCGGTGAAGACCCCGGGTTCGGCACGGGGCGGAGGTCGGTCGCGAGGGCGCGGTACGCCGACTCCACCGCGGCGGCGAGGTCGGCGAACGGCACGTCGACCGAGTCGGTGACGAGGATCGGCTCGTCGAGCTGGACCCACGGCGCGCCGGCGGCAGCGAGGGCGCGCAGCAGGTCGGCGTAGGCGGCGACGACGTCGTCGAGACGGTCGAGCGGCGAGTACCCGGCGGGCGCGTCGTCGGCGGCCTTGGACAGCGCGAGGAACGTCACCGGCCCGACGACGACGGGCCGCGTCACGACGCCCGCCTCCTTGGCCTCGACGAACTCGCGCACCACACGGTCGTCGACGAACCGGATCGGGGTGTCCGGGCCGATCTCGGGCACGAGGTAGTGGTAGTTCGTGTCGAACCACTTGGTCATCTCGAGCGGGGCGTCGTCGCCCTGACCGCGCGCCACGGTGAAGTAGCCCGCGAGGTCGAGGCGGCCCGCGTCGGCCGGCCCGGTGCCGAGGAGCGACGCGAACCGCGACGGGACCGCCCCGAGGGCTGCGGCGACGTCGAGCACCTGGTCGTAGTAGGAGAACGAGCCGGGGACCGACGCGTCGCCGGCGCCGAGGCCGAGGTCGACGAGCCGGCGGACGGTCGCGAGGCGCAGCTCACGAGCCGTGGCCTCGAGCTCGTCGGCCGACGTCTTGCCGGCCCAGAACGCCTCGACGGCCTTCTTGAGCTCGCGGCGGCGCCCGATGCGCGGGTAGCCGAGCACGGTGCCGGCGGGGAAGCCGGCCTGGATCTGGGTAGGGGAGGGTACGGAAGTGGCCATGATCGAAACCTCTTGCTGGTCCGGAGGACCGGTCAGACGGGCGTGCCGTGCGTGGCCGCGCTCGTCGTGGGCAGGGAGGTGCCGGTGACCCACGGCCCGCTGGCCAGGTCCGGGACGAGCGGGGCGGCGGCAGCGCTGGTGCTGTCTCCCGTCCCGCCCGACCCGCCGCCGAGGTGGACACCCTCGAGCAGGTCAAGAGCGGCGCGGTGCTTGTTGAACGTGTACACGTGCAGACCGGGCGCGCCGGCGTCGAGGACGCGCTGCGCGAGGTCGACCGAGTACGCGATCCCGTAGGCGTGCTGCGCCTCCGGGTCGGGCAGGGCGTCGAGCGCGTCCAGCAGGTGCTGGGGCGCGCGCACGCCCGTGAGCTCCTCGACGCGGCGGAGCCGCGCGGGCTCCGTCGTGGGCAGCAGCCCGGCGAGGATGGGGATCGTCACGCCGGCCGCGCGGGCCTCGGCGACGAAGTCGGTGTACGACGACGCGTCGTAGAAGAGCTGCGTGATCGCGAAGCTCGCGCCGGCCTGCTGCTTCTGCCACAGGCGGCGCACCTCCTGGCTCCGCGTCGTGCCGGCGGCGGGGTTGCCGTCGCAGAACGTCGCGACGGCGATCGTCAGCGGGCGGGCAGCACCGCGCAGCGCGGCGGCCGGGTCGGACGCGCAGCGCGACGCCTCGACCTCGCGCAGGAGCGCGACGAGCTCGGTCGACGACCGGACGCCGTCGGGCGCGGGCTGCCAGTCCGGCTGGTCGCGCGGCGGGTCGCCCCGCAGCGCGAGGAAGCTGCGCACGCCCTCGTCGAGGAAGTCGGAGATGACCTCCTCGACGTCCTCGCGCGACGCCCCGACGCACGTGAGGTGCGCGATCGGCAGCACGGGCGTGCCCTGGAGCAGGCGGCCGACGACCTGGCGCGCGGTCGCGCGGTCGGTCCCGGCCGCGCCGTACGTCACGGACACGAAGTCGGGGTGCGTCGCCACGAGGCGGCGTGCCGTCTCCCAGAACTTGGGCGCCGCGTCCGGGCGCCGCGGGGGCATGAGCTCGAACGAGACCGTCGGCCGGGCCGCTCCGCCGTAGGCCTGCCCGACGGCGTCCGCGACGCTCACGACGCCGCCCCGCCGGAGGTACGTGCGTGCGCGACCGTCGTCGGGCACGTGCTGCCCGGAAGGTGCGCGAAGGATGCCTCTGAGACCATGCGTCACTCCATCGACCCTGGCGTTAGCACCTTTGTCCTCGGGAGGCTTCCGTCGGCGGGTTGCTGCGGTGTCGTCGAGCCAGGACTCTCGACCGCTCTGGATGGTTGAGACGATCCTACGGCGCATCCGCCATGCGGTCGAGGGTGCTCGCCTGCTGAGACGCCCGCCCGGTCGAGGCCTCCTTTCTATGATGGGCGGACGGCCATGACCTGTCGCTCGGAGCGCTCAGGAGGATCCGATGTGAAGCACTCGTCCCGACCGCGGCACCGCTCCCGGGAGGTCGACGGGGTAGGTGTCCACTACCGCGAGGCCGGGGTGCCCTCGTCGACCGCGGTGCTGCTCCTGCACGGCTTCCCCGCCTCGTCCCACTCGTTCCGGGACGTGTTGCCGGTGCTCGCCGACCACGCGTACGTCGTCGCCCCCGACCTTCCCGGCTTCGGCTTCTCCGACGCCCTCCCGCCCGAGGAGTACACGTTCGAGCGCCTGACGGACGTGACCGAGGCGCTCGTCGCGAGCCTGGGGATCGAGCGCTACGTCCTCTACGTCACCGACTTCGGCACCCCCGTCGGGTACTCGCTGGCGATGCGCGACCCCGGCCGCGTCCTGGGACTGGTCGTGCAGAACGGCAACGCGCACGACGCGGGCCTCGGGGACGCGTGGGACACGGCCCGGCGATTCTGGGCCGACCCGACCCCGGAGAACCGCGCGGCGCTCCCGGACTGGCTGACCTTCGAAGGGACCCGGGACCAGTACCTCGCCGGGTCGCCTCCGAGCGTCCAGGAGCTTCATCCGCCCGAGTCGTGGCACCTCGACTGGGAGCGGCTCTCGCGCCCGGGCATGACCGACCTGCAGTTCCGGCTCTTCACCGACTACCGGTCGCACGTCGCACGCTTCCCCGCGATCGCCGCCTACCACCGGCGCCACCAGCCCCCGTGCCTGGTCCTCTGGGGCCGCTTCGACACGTTCTTCGACATCCGCGAGGTCCTCGCGTACCACGAGGTCATGGAGACCCTCGCCGTGCACGTCTACGACGCCGGCCACTTCCTGCTCGAGACGCACGCGAGCGAGGTCGCCGCACTCCTCGCCCCGTTCGTCGACGACGCGCTCGACCGGGCGGGGTCCGCCGCGCGGTCGGCAGCCAGGTCGGGGGGAACCGACGCGCGGGGGGCGCCGGCCGGGGTCTAGGGTGAGCCACGACTTCTCACCGACGCCGAGCGAGCACAGGAGCACGCCGTGTACGCGACCCCGACCCGCCCGATGACGCAGGACGAGCTCGACCGGATCTGCCGGGTGTGGGCCGACTGCGGCAGCGACGACCCCACCGACCGGTGGCTCGAGCTGTGGGACGGCGGTGACGCCGACGACCACCCGGAGCAGCGCGACGCGATCGTCGCGATCGCGCGGGAGGTCGGCCTGGAGGCCGCGGTCGAGGACGGCGTCCTGCGCGTGCAGAAGACGCAGCAGCTCCACGACGAGATCGGCGCGCGCTGGATCTGAGAGCGACGATCCTGGTGGCGCGCGGGTTCAGGGGCCGAGCAACGCGGCTGGCACCACAGCGACCCCGTCCCTGCGTCGGTAGGCGTGCGGCCCGGGGGTGACGACGACCATGTCGAGGAGGTCGTCGCCGATCCTGTCGCGCAGCCAAGCGAGGTCCCGGACGTCGTGGTCCGTGACCGTGGTCGCCAGCTTGACCTCTATCGCCAGGACCCGGCCGTCCGGACGCTCGACGATGATGTCGACCTCGTGCGCGCCGTCGGCCGTCCGGAGGTGACGTACCCGTGCTGCGGACCGTTCGGCATAGACCTGGACGTCCAGAGTGACGAGGTGTTCGAACAGCGATCCGAGCAAGGTTCCGTCGCGGAGGTTGGGGACGGGGCCTTCGCCGCCCCCGAGAAGCGCGGACTGGTCTGCACCGAGCAGATGAGCGGCGAGACCGGGGTCCGCCAGCTGGTGCTCGGGTGCGCGCGCGAGCCGGCCGAGGTGGTTCCGGCCTGGGAGCCACGCTTCGACGGGATCGAGCATCCAGAGCTGTTCGAGAACGTCGCGGTACGCGGTCAGGGTGCTCCGAGCGGGCTTCTCGGAGAGGCCGGGTGTGGCGGCGTCGAGAATTCGTTGGTAGGTCGCAGTCGTCGACGTCGCGGCTGCATAGGCGGTGAGCCAGGCGCGCAGGACGCCGGGGCGACGCACGACGAGTCCCTGCTCGGGGAACGCCCTCGTGACGATCAGGTCGACGTATCCCTCGAGCCGGTGCCGGCGGGCGCGCGGTGCGAGGCCGTGGATGTCCGGGAACCCAGAACGCACGATCTCGTCGACGTAGTCACGTGTGCCGTGTTTCGACGACCCGGTGATCTCGGGCCGAGACCCGTCCAGCAGGTCGCCGAGGCTGCCGGTGGGTTCTGCGAACCCTCGCTCCAGGAGGCTCATAGGACGTATGCGAAACGTGACGAACCGGCCTGCTCCCGAGTGGACGGGTCTCGCGTGCTCCCGCCCCGGTAGGAAACCGACGCGGAGCTCCTCGGCCTCCTACGCTACAGATCCCAGGCCCCGCTACCCCGGGCGCTCCGGGCGCTCGCCTCCTCACCCTGCCTGTCTGGCGGAGGTCACGGCCGGCGGCGCTCCGGCACGTGCAGGCGCCGGAGGAACCGGTCGGTGCGCAGGGGCGGGCCGTGGCGGTCGAGGAGCGACACGACGACGACGGTCGCCGTCGCGAGCGGGATGGTCCACGCCGCGGGCTGGGCGAGCAGGGCGCGCACGACGCCGGGGACGCCGTCCGCCGTCACGCCTGACGGGCCGGCCCCGTACCCGGCGGCGACGAGCGCGGACGAGGCGAGCAGCGCCGTCGCGCACAGGACGGACCCCACGACCATCCCCGCCACCGCGCCGCGCGCGGTGAGGCGGCGCCACCACACGCCGAGCAGGATCACGGGGGACAGGGCGGAGGCGGCGAAGACGAACACCGTCCCGACGCTCGTCACGAGGCCCTGCGGGATGGTGACCAGCGCGAACGCGAGCGGGATGAGCGTGCACGCGACCGCCGACCACCGGAACGACCGCACGGTCCCGCCGAACAGGTCCTGGCTCACGACGCCCGCGAGCGCCACGACGAGCCCGGACGACGTGCCGAGGAACGCGGCGAACGCGCCGGCGACGACGAGTGCCGCGAGCAGCTCTCCGCCGAGCCCGGGCACGAGGCGGGTCGGCAGGGTGAGCACCACGGTGTCCGCGACCCCGGGCTCGGCGAGGTCGGGCGCGACGACCCGGGCGACGAGCCCGAGCGTGCTGGACACCATGTAGAACACGCTGATCATCACGAGCACGACGACGGTCGTGCGGCGGGCCGAGCCGCCGTCGGGCGAGGTGTAGAAGCGCACGAGGACGTGCGGAAGGCCGGTCGTGCCGAGCAGGAGGGCGAGCAGGAGCGACACGGTCGCGTAGGCGTCGAGGCCGCCGGGCCCGGCGTCGTGGGGGAACACGGCGGCGGGGTCGAACGTCACGACGGCGCCGCCGGGCTCGAACGCCCCGCCGAGCGCCATGAGCACGAACACGAGGGGCAGCGCGAGCGCGGTGAGCTTGACCCAGAACTGGAACGCCTGGACGAACGTGATGGAGCGCATGCCGCCCGCGGCGACGACGGCGCTCACGACGACCGCGATCCCCACCGACCCGACCCACGGCGGGACGGGCGCGACGCTCGTGATGACGAGCGCCGCGCCGTGGAGCTGCGGCACGACGTACAGCCAGCCGATGACGAGCACGAGCACGCTCGTGACGCGGCGTGCGACGACGGAGTCGAGCCGGGCGTGGACGAAGTCGGGGATCGTGTACGCGCCGCTGCGGCGCAGCGGTCCCGCCACGAAGAGCAGGACGAGCAGGTAGCCCGCCGCATACCCCACGGGGAACCAGAAGGCCTCGGCGCCGGAGAGCAGCACGAGCCCCGAGAGGCCGAGGAACGTGCCCGCCGACAGGTACTCGCCGCTGATCGCCGACGCGTTCCACACGGGCCGCACCGTGCGCGACGCGACGAAGAAGTCGCTCGTGGTGCGCGAGATGCGCAGGCCGTAGAACCCGATGAGACCGGTCGCGAGCAGGAGCAGCCCGATCGCGACGAGGGGCAGCGCGCTCACGGGGCGCCTGCCTCGTCGGGTCCGGGCTCGGAGGACCCGGTCGATCCCTCGGCGAGCGCGCGGTACCGGCGCTCGTTGCGCGCCGCCGCGACGGCGAACACGACCGCGAACGCGACGATCACGGGGTAGAAGCCGTACGCGTGCACGAGCCACGGCAGCGGGACGCCGAGGACCACCACGGCGTCCAGCGCGGGCACGGCGCTCATCGTCACCGTGAGCAGCGTGACGACCGCGAGGAACGAGACCACGCACGCGAGCCCGAGCCGGAGCTGCGCCCGGACGAGGCCGCGCGTGTAGTGGGCCACGTCGTCGTCCCCCTCCTCCGGGTGCGCACGGGAGCCGCCCGGCGGCGAGTCCCCGGCCGGGCCGCCGGCGTCGGGCCACGGGTCCGTCGACCGGACACGCACACGCCCCCGGCCGAGAACTGCCTCGGTGTCCGAGTGCTGCGTCCCGGGACGCCACGCGGCGGCGGGGACGCCTCCGGCGGGCGGCCGGCTCGGGTCCGCCGTGGGGTCCGGGTCGCTCACGACGGGCCCCGGTGCGGACCGAGCAGCGCCTCGCGCACGGCCGGGACCATGCGTCGGCTCACCGGCACCTCCTGCCCCGCCACGACGAGCGCGGGCTGCGCCCCGCCGAACCGTGCCGCCGTCACGGCCGCGCGGTCGACGAGGTACGACCGGTGGACGCGCAGGAACCCCGCCGGAGCCCACCGCTCCTCCAGGTCGGACAACGGCTCGCGCACGAGGAACTGCTCGGAGTCCGTCACGAGCCGCGAGTAGTCGCCCTGAGCCTGGACCCACCGCACCGCGCTGCGGCGCACGAGCCGCGTCGTGGTGCCGACCGTCACGACGAGCGTCTCGTCGTCCGGCGCCTCGCGCCCCGCACCCGACCCCGCGGCAGGGGGAGCGGCGCTCGCGGGCGTCGCTCCGGCGTCCGGGGCGGCGCCGGCTCGACCCGCGCGGTCCGCGACGCGCTCCACGACCCGGTCGACGGCGCGCGTCAGGCGCTCGCGCCGCACGGGCTTGAGCACGTAGTCGACGGCCTCGACGTCGAACGCCTCGAGCGCGCGTGCCTCGTCGGCGGTGACGAACACGACGGCAGGGCGGTCGGCGAAGCGCGAGAGCGCGCGGGCGAGGTCGAGGCCGGTCAGCCCGGGCATGTGGATGTCGAGGAACGCCGCGTCGACCGTGCGCGAGGAGAGCTCGCGCAAGGCCTCCGAGCCGGTCGCGACCCCGAGCACCGTCCGCACGCGCGGGTCGCGCCGCAGCAGGGCGACGAGCTCGTCGAGCACGGGCCGCTCGTCGTCGGCGACGAGCACGTCGAGCCCGACGTCGGCCGGGTCCTCCTCGGCCGCGGCGCCCGGGCCCGTCGGCCGGCTCGTCGGCCGGCTCGTCGGCAGGGCAGGCGTCCGCCCCGGGGCCCGGTCCGCTGCCGGGTCGGTGCCGGTCACGGCACGCTCACCTCCGTCTCGTGCAAGGGCTGGGACCGCGGCACGCGCAGACGCACGAGCGTGCCCGAGCCGGGCGCGGTCTCGATGTCGAGCGCGTGGTCGTCGCCGTAGAGCCGGCGCACGCGCCGGTCGACGTTGCGCAGGCCCACGTGCTCGCTCCCGCGGGACGTGAGGAGCTCGCGCACGACGGCGGGGTCCATGCCGACGCCGTCGTCCTCGACCGTGATCTCGGTCTGGGTGCCCTCGTCGCGCGCGGTGATGACGATCGTCCCGCCGCGCTCCCTGGGCTCCAGCCCGTGCCGGACGGCGTTCTCGACGAGCGGCTGCACCGAGAGGAAGGGGATGACGGTCGTCAGCGACTCGGGCGCGATCTGGAGGGTCACGGCGAGGCGCTCGCCGAACCGGGCGCGCTCCAGCTCGACGTAGGAGTGGATGGAGCGCAGCTCGTCCGCGAGGGTCGTGAAGTCGCCGCGGCCCCGGAACGAGTAGCGCGTGAAGTCGGCGAAGTCGAGCACGAGGTCGCGCGCCCGTTCCGGGTCCGTGCGGATGAACGAGGCGATGGCGCCGAGCGCGTTGTAGACGAAGTGCGGGCTGATCTGGGCGCGCAGCGCGCGCAGCTCGGCCTGCGCGAGCGCCGTGCGCGACGCCTCCAGCTCGCCGAGCTCGAGCTGGGCCGAGCACCACTGCGCGACCTCGCCCGTCGCGCGCACGAGCGGCGGACGGACGGTCCCCGCGAACGCGACGACGACGCCCGCGACGCGCCCGCCCGCGACGACCGGCGCCCCGACGGCGTCGGCGACGTCGCCACCCTCGCTCCCGGTGGCCCCGCTCTCGACGTGCCGCCGACCGGTGGCGAGCACGCGCTCGGCGACCCGGCGCGCGTCGGGCTCGAGGGTCGTGCTGCCGTCTAGCGCGACCGCGCCCTCGGCGGTGACCACCGCGAGCGCGTCCGCGCCGAGGAGCTGGCGCAGCGAGCGGGCCGCGCGGCCGACGTCGTCGCCGTCGAGCCCGCCCCGCAGGTGCGTCGCGGCGCGCGACGCGAGGTGCAGGGTGCGGAACGTCGCCCGGTCGGAGTCGCTCCCGAGCTCGCGCGACCCGCGCGCGAGCCGCCAGGCGAGCACGAGCCCGAGGGTGAGCAGCACGCCCACGACGAGACCGGCGACGGCGCCGGCGAACACGGGCCCGGACATGCAGCGATCGTAACCAGCGTCACGTCGTCGCCCGCCTCCGCCGCCAGGTAAGGTGAGGCAAACCTACTCGTGGTGAAGGAACCCCTGTGCCGATCTCCCGGACCGCATCGTCCAGCCCCCGCGTGCGCCGCGACGCCCTCGTCGGTGCGCTCGTGCTCGTCTCCGCCCTGCTCGCCGCCTGCTCGTCCGGCCCGGGGGAGCCCGCACCGACCGCGACGACGGACGCCACCGCGGCCGGGTACGCCGTCGAGCACGCGCGGGGGACCGCCGAGCTCGCGGCGGCGCCGCAGCGCGTCGTGACGCTGGAGCCCGTCGAGACGGACACCGCGGTCGCGCTCGGCGTCGTGCCGGTCGGTGCCGCCGTGCTGAGCGTCGAGGCCGGGGTGCCGACCTACCTCGGCGAGGAGGCGCAGGCGATCGAGGTCGTGGGCACCGTGCCCGAGCCGAGTCTCGAGGCCATCGCCGCGCTCGAGCCCGACCTCATCCTCGGCACGGAGTCGCGCCACGCCGACCTCTACGACCAGCTCGCCGGGATCGCGCCGACGGTGTTCATGGCGACGCAGACCGACCCGTGGCAGGAGAACGTGCTGCTCGTGGGTCGTGCGCTCGGCCGCGAGAGCGACGCCCAGGCCCTGCTGGACGCCTACGACGAGCGGTGCGCGCAGCTCCAGGAGGACTACGACGTCTCCGGGACGGCGCAGCTCCTGCGCCCGCGCGACGGCATCGTGTCCGCCTACGGACCGCGGTCGTTCGCGGGCAGCACGCTCGAGTGCGTCGGGTTCTCGACGCCGGAGCAGGACTGGGGCGAGGACATCTCGGTCGACCTGTCGCCCGAGCGCGTGACCGAGGCCGCCGCCGACCTCGTCCTCGTCTCGGCCGCAGATCCCGCCGACCCGGCCGCGGTCCCGGCGGAGATCCCGCTCAACGCGGCGTCGTTCCCCGACGTGCGCGTCGTCGACCAGTCGTACTGGATCAGCGGCGTGGGCCCCCTCGGTGGGCAGGCCGTGCTCGACGACGTCGAGCGGTTCCTCCAGGACCGTGCCGGGTCCTGACCGGCCGGCCGGGCCGTCGGCCACGGTCGGGAGCGCGGCCGGCGGCGCGGTCGGGTGCCGGTTCCACCGGTCGCCCAACGTGCTCTTCCGGACGACGGTCGCGCGCGTGCACGACGTCGGCCCGCGCCTCGTGCGCGTGACCCTCGCCGGCCCGGACCTCGCGGGGTGCGCCGACGTCGGGCTCGACCAGCGCGTGAAGATCCTGCTCCCGGGGCCGGGCGCGGACGAGCTCGCGCGGCGGGCGGGGCTCGCGGCCGAGAGCGTGTGGCGGCGCGAGTGGTCCGCGCTCCGTGACGACGTGCGGCCGGTGATGCGCTCGTACACGCCCGTGGCCGTGCGGCCGCGGGACGCCGAGGTGGACCTCGACCTGTACCTGCACCAGCCCGCCGGGCCGGCGAGCGCCTGGGCGCGTCGCGCGGCGCCCGGGGACCGTGTGCTGCTCTCGGCGCCGCACGCGCGGTTCGGCGTGACCGACCACGGCACCCAGTGGGACCCGGGGCCCGACGTCGCGCACGTGCTGCTCGTGGGGGACGAGACCTCGGCGCCCGCGGTGCGCGGCATCCTCGCGAGCCTGCGCCCCGACGTGCGGGTGCACGTGCTCGTGGAGGCCGGCGACCCGGCCGACGCGCCGGTCGGGGACGTGCGCGGGACCGTGCGGGTCGCGCACGTGCCCCGGCAGCACCGTGGGCGCGAGCGGGCCGTGCTGGGCGCGGTCCGGGCCTGGGCCGCGGAGCACGGACGGTCCGCGGCCGACGCGGGCAGCGGCTTCTACGCGTGGTGCGCGACCGAGAGCGCCACCGTCGCGCGGGTCCGCGCCGAGCTGGTGGCGGCAGGGATCGCGAGGTCGCGCGTGCACGCGCAGGGCTACTGGCACGACCGCGCCCGGCCAGGGCCGGAGCGGGACGTCGACGCGCCGCGAGCCTGAGGAGCCCACGGGCCGCCCGGGGACGCGCCTTCGCGAACGCTCAGACGACGAGCGCGACGACGACGACGAGCAGCACCACGAGGACGAGGAGCGTGCCGAGCCCGACCAGGAGGCCGAGGGCGACCGGGTGCGCCTGACGCCAGGGCACGAGCCGCCGGTCGAACGCCCGGAGCTGGGCCGGTGTGACCGGTCGGTGCCACGGCGTGAGCGGGACGCCCCGGCGCGCGAGGTCGAGCGCGACCGTCGAGAGCTGCTCGCGGTCCCACATCTGACCCACGAGCAGGAGCAGCCGCGTCGTCGGGCCGACGACGATGAGGTGGTGCGTCGCCTTGGCCGGCCCGAACGCCATGCGGTCCACGGTGACGACCCGGTCGACGTCCGCGACGGTGAAGCGCTTGGTCCGGCCCCAGCCGTGCACCGTGTACGTCCCGTCGCCGAGGACGATCCGCGTGCGGTCGACCATGCGGCGCGCGGTCGCGTACGTCAGCGGGATCATGGACAGCGCGAACGCGAGGAACCCGAGCGCGAGGGCCGGGTTCCCGCTCGCGATCGCGGCGGGGAGCTGGGCGAGGCCCACGAGCGGCGCGAAGATCGAGATCATCGTCATGTTGGAACGCAGCACCTGACGCTTGGCGGCGTCGCCCATGGCCAGCTCGATCACGGGTGGGATCATCCCACGTCCGGGCGTCGTCGTGTCAGCCACGGCGGAAGAGCTTTCGCCCTGTGGCCGGGTGGAGGGGCGACCCGGCCGGGAGCTCGATGGCGTTCGCCCAGACCGGGACGTCGTCCGGGTGCAGCGCCCCGGCGCGGACGGCGCGGTCGCGCAGACCGCGCGCGACGGCAGCGAGGCTCTCGCGGCACGAGAAGGCGCCGTCGACGAGGGACAGGGCGACGGTCGCGGCGGGAGGCTCGCTCGTTCCCCGGTCGAGGGCGCCGACCGTCGCGACGGCCCGGCCGTGCGAGACGAACGCCGTCGCGCGCGGGGAGACCCAGCGCAGCACGTCGAGGTCGTCGAGGAGGAAGGCGCGACCGGCGCCCCCGATCTCCCACAGCGCCGCACCGGCCCGGTGGGCGGCGTCCGAGGCGCGGCGCTTCCAGCGCTGGGAACCGAACGCCTCCGCGACCCAGCCGGCCGCGGTCGACGCGTCGGTGGCGAGCAGGACCGAGACGGTGGGGATCTGACCCCGCGGCGGGTCGAGCGTGATGGGGACGGGAGGGCGAGCCACGCCCGTCACCGTAGTCCCTGCGACGTGGGTCTCTCGCCGAGACCGGTGAGCGCCCGGAGCAGGACCGCGTGACCGGCCCGTGCGGCCCCGGGCAGCCAGGCGGCGAAGACGGCCCCGAACGCGAGCGGGAGGAGCGCGACGAACCACGCGACCTCGCTGTCGTAGACGGCGCCGAGCGCCGCGAGCCCGCCGGCCGCGGCGAGCCAGATCGCGACCAGGAGGAGGTCGAGCCCGCTCGGCACGACCGCCCCGCGCACCCGGACACCGCCGGGCTCCTGGGTGAGACGGGCCCGCAGCACGCTGTGGCCGCTCGCGTGGGCACCGCTGGCCCAGCGGCGCGCGACCAGCAGGTCGCCCCGTACGCGGACCCGGACCTCCTGCCCGCGCCGGGGGAGCTCCGCGGCGCGTCGCCGGACATCGGCGGTCGAGACCCGCGGCAGGAGCAGGTCGACGGGTACGCGCAGCACGGCGCCGAGCCTAGGCGGTCAGCAGCAGCGCGAGCCCGGGTTGGCGTCCTGCTCGGCGTGGCGCATGCGCCAGAACTCGCGCTCGGTCATCACGACCCCGCCCGGGTGCACCGCGCGCTGGTGCGCGGCATAGGTCGCGTACGCGTCGTCGCCCATGACCTGCCGCACGTACCAGCGGGCGGCGCGGAGCCCCGCCACGACGGTCGCGCGGACCGTCGTGGCGGGACCCTGCGAGCCCTGCCGCACCGTCACCGGTGCCCCGTCGCGGCAGGGCGCTTCTCGGGCGGCAGCGCCGCCCACTCCTTCTGGATCTCCTTCTCGGCCCTCGTCGCGACCAGGTCGGCCGGGGCGAAGCGGCGTGACGCCACGGGCGGGTCCTCGTGGTTCGTGCCGCCGCCGTCGCGCAGCGCCTTCGCGGTCACGAGGACCGAGGCGACGATGACGACGATCGCGAGCACGACGAACACGATCGACAGCGTGCCCTGGACGAACGTGTTGCGGACGACCGCCTCCATGGCCTCGACCGAGCCGGCGGTGCCGAACGACGTCTCGCCCGCGGCGAGCGCGTCCTTGAACGCGTCGTGGTTGGCCCAGTACCCCACCGCGGGGACGGGGGAGAAGATCTTCTCGATCGACGCCCAGATGGTGATGACCGCGGTGAACGCGAGCGGCGCCGCGACGATCCACAGCCAGCGCTGGTAGCTGCGCCCACGCTTGGCGACGATCGCCAGCACGACGGCGAGCGCGATGGCCGCGAGGAGCTGGTTGGCGATGCCGAACAGCGGGAAGAACGTGTTGATGCCGCCGAGCGGGTCGGTGACGCCGAGGTAGAGGATGCTGCCCCACCCGGCGACCATGATCGCGGTGCACAACCACACGCCCGGTCGCCAGGTCACGTCCCGGAACTTCGGCGCCACGTTGCCGATCGTGTCCTGGAGCATGAACCGGGCGACGCGCGTGCCGGCGTCGACGGCGGTGAGGATGAACAGCGCCTCGAACATGATCGCGAAGTGGTACCAGAAGCCCATCATCGCCGTGCCGCCCACGAGCTGCTGCATGATGTGCGCGAGGCCCAGGGCGAGCGTCGGGGCGCCGCCCGTGCGGGACACGATCGACGGTTCGCCGACCGCCTCGGCCGTGGACGTGAGCATGTCCGGCGTGAGGTTCACGCCCATGAGGCCGAGCCCGTTGACGAACGCGACGGCGCCCTCGACGGTGCCGCCCGTGGCGGCCGCCGAGGAGTTCATCGCGAAGTAGATGCCGCGGTCGATCGAGATCGCGGCGACGAGCGCCATGATCGCGACGAACGACTCCATGAGCATGCCGCCGTAGCCGATGAAGCGCGTCTGGCGCTCCTTCTCGACGAGCTTGGGCGTCGTCCCTGACGCGATGAGCGCGTGGAACCCGGACAACGCGCCGCACGCGATGGTGACGAAGAGGAACGGGAACAGCGCCCCGGACACGACCGGGCCCGTCTCGCCGCTCGCGAACTCGCTGATCGCGGGCACCGTGATCTCGGGCCGCACGACGATCACCGCGACGGCGAGGACCACGATGACGCCGACCTTCATGAACGTCGACAGGTAGTCGCGCGGGGCGAGCAGGAGCCACACGGGCAGGACCGCGGCGACGAAGCCGTAGACGATCACGCCGACCGCGATGGTCGTGCGGTCGAGGTGGAAGAGCTCGGCGCCCCAGGCGGTGTCCGCGATCCAGCCGCCGCCGACGATCGCGGCGAGCAGCAGGGCGAAGCCGATGATCGAGACCTCGGTGATCCTGCCCGGGCGGATGTACCGCAGGTACACGCCCATGAACAGCGCGATGGGGATGGTCATCGACACCGAGAACACGCCCCACGGGCTCTCGCCGAGCGCGTTGACGACCACGAGCGCGAGGATCGCGACGATGATGATCATGATGAGCAGCGACGCGACGATCGCGGCGGTGCCGCCCACACGCCCGAGCTCCTGGCGCGCCATCTGGCCGATGGTCCGCCCGCCGCGGCGCATGGAGAAGAACAGGACGAGGTAGTCCTGCACGGCGCCCGCGAGCACGACGCCGACGATGATCCAGATCGTGCCCGGGAGGTAGCCCATCTGCGCGGCGAGCACCGGGCCGACGAGCGGGCCCGCGCCGGCGATCGCGGCGAAGTGGTGGCCGAACAGCACGTGCCGGTCGGTCGGGACGTAGTCCTTGCCGTCCTCGCGCGCCTCGGCGGGGGTGGCCCGGCGGTCGTCGGGGCGCGTGATGTAGCGCTCGATGACCTTGGAGTAGAACCGGTACCCGATGAGGTACGTGCACACGGCGGCGAACACGAACCAGATCGCGTTCACCGTCTCGCCTCGGACCACCGCGAGCATGACCCACGCGACGCCGCCGAGCAGCGAGATCGCGGCCCACAGCGCGATCTTCTGCGGCGTCCAGCGCGTGCGCGCCTGTGCTCCGGGAAGCTCCTCGGGCACCGCGGTGGGGGGCAGGGACGGGTCCGGCACGATCTCCGGGTCGTCGTCCGCGGCGTTCCGCGCCGCGCGGGTGTCTGTCGTCATCGAGCCTCTCCAGGGTCGCGTCGTTGCGGTCCGACCACGGAAGGCTAGGGAGCCCGTGAGCGGGTGATCCACGTCACGTCGACCGGCGGTCGAGGTGTGCGACGAACGGTGGCCCACGTGCGACGAACGGCGGTCGTCGCGCGCCCCGCCGAGCCGGGCGATACGTTCGACGCGACCCCGTTCGGAGGTGCCCCTGCCGATGCCGTCCTCCTCCTCGCCCCGCGCGTCCCGCCCGACGGCGGTGGTCGTCGCGCTCGTCCTCGCCCTCGGCACCGTGCTCGCGCTCGCCGCTGCCGGTGCACTGCCCGCCTCCGCGCAGGCCGAGACGGGCAGGCTCTCGCTCTTCAAGCGCATCGAGAACCTCGACACGGGCTCGTCGGAGGGCCGACGCGAGCTGTGGACGATGCACGCACGTCACCTCGGGACCGGGGAGGTCGTCGAGGGCGACGGGCTCAACGGCGTCCAGTCGCTCGAGGTCCCGGCGGGCACCTACCGGATCTGGGAGACGGGCGGGGTCGCCGGCTTCCGGTTCCAGAACTGGAACTGCGGCGGGGAGGACATCCTCGACCCCACGCCCGAGGTCGTCGTCCCGCCGGGCGGCACGCTCACGTGCACGGTGGACAACGAGGCGATCTCCCCGACGCTCACGCTCGTCAAGGAGGTCGTCGGCGGCACGGCGTCGCCCGAGGAGTGGACGCTGCGCGCGCAGGGGCCGTCGTCGATCGCCGGACCGTCCGGGTCCGACGCGGTGACGAACCAGGCCGTCCGCATCGGGCAGTACACGCTCTCCGAGGAAGGCGATCCCGTCGGGTACCGGAGCGAGGGCTGGCGGTGCGACGGCGCCCCGCTGTCCGGCGACGTCGTCACCCTCGACCTCGGCCGGTCGGTGACGTGCACGGTCCGCAACGTGTCGGACGCCGTCGGCGACGAGCCGACCCTCACTCTCGTCAAGGAGGTCGTGGGCGGACCGGCCGCCGTCGCCGACTGGACGCTCTCCGCCACCGGGCCCGAGCAGGTCTCCGGCGCGACCGGGGACCCGGCGGTGACGGCGGTCGTCGTCGAGCCGGGCGAGTACGCGCTCACGGAGCAGGGCCCCGCAGGCTACGCCGCGACGTGGTCGTGCACCGGCGCCGCGGCTGGCGAGGGCGACGGCGGCACCGTCACCGTCGCGCCCGGCGAGCACGTGACGTGCACCGCGACCAACACCTGGCAGGGCGGCACCCTCACCCTCGTCAAGCAGCTCGCGGGCACGACGACGGCCGTCCCCGCGGACTGGACGCTGACGGCTGCTGGCGGGGCCACCACGGTCACCGGGCCGAGCGGCTCGCCCGCGGTCACGGCCGTCCCGGTCCCGCCGGGCGACTACGCGCTCTCCGAGTCCGGCTGGACCGGGTTCGACCCGGGCGCGTGGCAGTGCACGGGAGGCGGGCTCGACGGTGCGGTCGTCAGCGTCGCGCCCGGTGCGACGGTCGTGTGCACGGTGACGAACGCCGTCGTGCTGCCGCACCTCACGCTCGTCAAGGAGCTCACCGGTGGGCCCACCGAGCCCGCCGACTGGGAGCTCGCCGCGACCGGGCCGCAGCCCGACGGCACGACGGCGACGATCAGCGGCCCCTCCGGCGGCGTCGAGGTGTCCCACGTGCACGTCGGGGCGGGCGACCACACGCTCGCGGAGCTGACGCAGCGGCCCGACCACGAGGCGGGGGACTGGGTGTGCGACGGGGCGTCCGGGCAGAGCGGGCCCGTCGTCACGATCGCGCCGGACGACGACGTCGTGTGCCGCGTGACGAACACCTACGTCGGTGCGACGCTCACGCTCGTCAAGGACGTCGAGGGCGGGTCCGCCGACCCGGCCGCGTGGACGCTGACCGCGACCGACGCGGCGGGCGGCGTCGTCGTCGAGGGCGCGAGCGGCACGGCCGCGACGACGCGCCGGCACCTGCCGGCGGGCGAGTACGACCTCTCCGAGTCCGGCGGGTTCAGCGGCTACGACAGCGCGGGATGGTCCTGCACGGGCCACGCGACGCTGACGGGCTCGACCGTCTCCCTGCCGCGGGGCGGCGTCGCGACGTGCACCGTGACGAACGTCGCGCAGCTCCCGCACCTCACGCTCGTCAAGGCGCTCGACGACCGCGGGTTCACCGGAGAGGTCGAGGTCACCGACTGGACGCTCTCCGCCGAGGGCGCAGGGTTCTCGGCCTCCGGCCCGAGCGCGAGCGCCGCCGTCTCGCACGTGAGCGTCGAGCCCGGGCGCTACGCGCTCGCGGAGAGCGGGCCGGCCGGGTGGACGTCCCTCGGGTGGTGGTGCGAGGGGGCACGCGTCGCGGGCTCGACCGTGATCGTCCCGCCGGGGGCGGACGTCGTGTGCACCGTGACGAACCACTGGCTCGCGGGCACGCTCACGCTCCACAAGGAGGTCGTCGACGACGTCGCCCCCGCCGACGACTGGGAGCTCACCGCCATGGGCCCCACGCCGCTCTCCGGGCACGACGGGGCCCCCGACGTGACGGCCGTGCCCGTCGCCGAGGGCACGTACCGCCTGTCCGAGTCGGGCGGCGAGTGGGACTACGCCCAGCAGGAGTGGGTGTGCGACGGCGGCGAGCTCGTCGGCGCCGACACCGTGCGCGTCGACGACGGTGCGGACGTCGGGTGCACCGTCGTGAACACGGTCCTCGACCCGCCGACTCCCACCCCCACCCCCACCGCCCCGACGGCCGCGCCCACCGACGGGCCGACGTCGGACGCCCCGGAGCCGGACGGCACGGCGACACCGGGAGCGACGCCCGACGACGGCCTCGCCGCGACGGGCTCCGACGTCGGCGTGCTGCTCGCGGTGGCTCTTGCCGCCCTCCTGGCCGGGGTCGTCGTGCTCGCCCTGCGGCGCCGCCACGGGCGCGACGGAGCGGGATGACAGCTCCCGGCGGCGCCCGGGAGTGCGTGCGCCGGTCGCCGCGCGCAGCAGGCCCGTGCGGGCTACGGTCCTGACGTGGCCGACGAGGAAGCGGACAGCAAGGGCGGCAGGTCCCTGCGGGAGACCGTCACGGTGGTGCTGCTCTCGGTGACGGCCGTGCTCACGGCCTGGAGCGGGTTCGAGGCGAGCAAGTGGGGCGGCGAGATGTCGATCGCGTTCTCGCGCGCGTCGACGCAGCGCATCGAGGCATCCACGGAGCGGTCGCACGCGGACGCGGCCCGCGAGATCGACCTCCAGGTGTTCGCGCTGTACCTCCAGGGCGTCGCCGAGGAGAACGACCTGCTCGCCGACTTCGCGAGCGAGCGCTTCACGCCCCACTTCCGGCCGGCGTTCGACGAGTGGCTCGCGTCGCGCCCCCTGCAGAACCCCGACGCGGCGCCGAGCCCGTTCGCGCTGGACTCGTACGTCCCGCCCGGCGAGGTCGAGGCGGTCGAGGCCGACGCGCGGGCGGACGCGCTCTTCGAGCAGGCGCTCGCGAACAACCAGCGGGGCGACAACTACACGCTCGTGACGGTGCTGTTCGCGCTCGTGCTGTTCTTCGGTGCGTTCGCGGGGCGGTTCCGCTCCGACCGGGCCGAGTGGGGGATGGTCGGCATGGCGTGCCTCCTGTTCGTGGTCGGCGTGGGGTTCCTCCTCGCGTTCCCCAAGATCGTCTGACGCCGCGGTGCCCGTGCCCGCGGCGTGCTCGTAGCCTGGGGCGGTGCAGATCCTGACGACGCCCCGCCTCACCCTCCGCCCCTGGCGGCCCGACGACGCCGACGCCGTCCTCGACATCTACTCGCGCTGGGACGTCGTGCGGTACGTCGGGGTGACGCCGCGCGTCCTGGAGCACCGCGACGAGGCGATGGAGCGGGTCGAGCGCTGGGCCGCCGTCGACGACGGCACGCACGGGGTGTGGGCGGTCGTCCCGCGCGAGAGCGAGGGCACGGTGCTGCCCGACGGCGCGCCCGTGGGGACCATCCTGCTCAAGCTCATCCCGGCGTCGGGCACGGGCGACCCGCTGCAGCCGTCGGGCGACACGGAGATCGGGTGGCACTTCCACCCCGACGCGTGGGGCCGCGGGTACGCGACGGAGGCGGCGGCCGCGGTGCTCGCGCACGCGTTCGCGCGGGGTCTCGACCGGGTCGTCGCCGTGACGCACGCCGACAACGCGGCGTCCCAGGCGGTGTGCCGGCGGATCGGCATGACGCACCGCGGCACGACCGACGCGTACTACGACACGACGTGCGAGCTGTTCGACGTGACCGCGCCCTGACGGAGCGCGCCCCTCAGGGCACCCGCGTGAGGCGCCGCACCGCACCGAGGACGTCGACGTCGTCGTGCGGCTCGGTGTCGAGCGCGCGGTGGATGGTCATGCCCTCGATGAACGCGTCGAGCACGCGGCACGTCGCGGGGTCGAAGTGCCGGCCGAGCGCGTCACGGCTGCGGCGCATCCAGTCGTTCGTCAGCGTCCGGTAGGCCGGGTCCCGTGCCGCGAGCGTGTAGAGCTCGTGCGACAGGACGAGGTCGCGCTGCGTCGCGAACACGTCGTGCGTGATGAGCGTCGTGACCGCCTGGACGGCCTCCTCGGGCGTGCGCGCGTCGCTCATGCGCCGCTCGAACTGGGCGGCGGCGTCACGCGCGAACCGGCCGAACGCCTCGCGCAGCAGCTCCTCCATCCCGGAGAAGTGGTACGTCATCGACCCGAGCGGGACGTCGGCCGCGGCCGCGACGCGCCGGTGCGACGTGCCCGCGACGCCGTGCTCCGCGACGACGTCGAGGCACGCGTCGATGATGCGGTCCCGTCGCTCCGGGTCGTGGCGGCGGGCGCGGGGCATCGGTCCGGCCGGGTCCGGGGGGGCGCTCATGGTCAGATGTTCTCGCGGATCACGCGTGCCGGGTTGCCCACCGCCACGACGTTCGCGGGCAGGTCGCGCGTGACGACGGACCCCGCGCCCACCACGGTGTTGTCGCCGATCGTCACGCCCGGGCACACGATCACGCCGCCACCGAGCCACACGTTGTCGCCGAGCGTGATGGGCTCGGCGGCCTCGAGCTTGTCGCGCCGGGGCTGCGGGTCGACGGGGTGCGTCGGGGTGAGGAGCTGGACGTTCGGGCCCAGGAGGCAGTCGTCGCCGATCGTGATCGCCGCGACGTCGAGCGCGGTCAGCCCGGAGTTGACGAACGTCCGGTCACCGAGGTGCACGTTGCTGCCGAAGTCCACCGCGAGCGGCGGCTTGACCCACGACCCCTCGCCGAGCGACCCGAGCAGGTCGGCGAGGATCTCGCGGGCGCGCGTCTCGTCGCCGTCGCCGTCGAGGACGGCGCGGTGGAACGCGTCGACGAGGCGCATGCCCCGGTGGACGCCGCGCGCGATCTCCGGGTCGTCGGCGACGTACAGGTCGCCCGCGGCCATCCGTTCGTAGCTCGTGCGGTCGTCGCCGGCGAAGTAGTCGGTGGTCATGCGGCGGCCTCCTCGGTCGCGGGGGTCCTGCGGTGGTCGGGGTCGTCGTGCCGGTCGCCGGCGCCCGGTCCGCTCGCGGGCCGGCGCGGGGCGAGCACGCCGGTGAGCAGCACGACGACGACGCCCGCCAGCGGGAGGACGAGCAGCCCGGTGCGCAGGCTCGTGGCGTCGGCGACGAGCCCGACGATCGGCGGGGACAGGAGGAACCCGAGCCGCATGAGCCACGACACGAGCGTGAGGCCGGTCCCCGCGCGCAGTCCCGGGAGCTCGTCGGCCTGCTGCATCGCGGCGGGGACGAGCGTCGCGACGCCGAACCCGGCCGCGGCGAACCCGGCGATCGTGCCGGGCACGGAGGGGAACGCGAGCGCGAGGCCGGTGCCGAGCGCGACGAGCGCGCCACCGACCCGGGCGACGGTGCGCTGCCCGAACCGGTCGACGAGCCGGTCGCCCACGAGGCGGCCGACGAACTGGGCGCCGACGAGCGCGACGAAGCCGGCGGCGGCGAGCGTCGCGGGGGCGCCGAGCGGCCCGGACAGGTAGACGGCGGCCCACGTGCTGCCCGCGTCCTCGACGAGGGTGCCCGCCACGGCGACGAGCACGAGCGCGGCGAGGACGGCGGCCGTGCGCGCGCGGGACGTGCGCGCCAGGGCCGCGCCGGCGCGGGCTCCCGAGCCCTCGGTGCCTGCCGGGGCGCCGGGCGAGGCCCCGGCCTCGGCGGCGTCGGGCGCCGTGCCGTCGAGCCCGGGCAGGCACCAGCGCAGCGCGACGAGAGCGACGGTGGCGAACAGGCCGCCCGTGATCGCGAGGTGCACCCCGAGGGGCAGACCGAGCGCGATGGCGGCGGCCGCCATGCCGCCGCCCACGACCGCGCCGACGGACCACAGCGCGTGGAAGCCGTTGATGATCGAGCGGCCGTAGCGGCGCTGCACCCGCAGTCCGTGCGCGTTCTGAGCGACGTCGGTGAACGCGTCCATCGCGCCCGCCGCGAACAGCGCGACGACGAGCAGCGGCAGCACGGGCGCGAGGCCCGCGAGCAGCAGCCCGGCCGCGGTGAGCACGGTGCCGGCGACCGCGACGCGCGCCGACCCGAACCGCCGCACGAGCGCCGCGGCGGCGAGGCCCGCGGTGATGGCCCCCGCGGGGAACGCCGCGACGGCGAGCCCGTACGTGGCGTTGCCGAGGTCGAGACCGGCCTTGATCTCGGGGTAGCGCGGCACGAGGTTCGCGAACAGCGCGCCGTTCGTGAGGAACAGCGCGGCGACGGCGACCCGTGCCCGACGCACGTCCGGCGCCGGGCGCGCGAGGGTGGGGGACGTCATGCGGACGATCGTACACATGCTGCGTACGTTCGTACGCATGAACCGGTCAGCGTCCGGCGAGGAGCCTCTCGGCAAAGGCGTCCCACTCGGCGACCAGGTCCACCGTCGCGGGGGAGCGCAGCCAGCGCAGCTGCAGCCCGTCCATGGCGGCGAGCGTCTCGCGGGCCGTCGTCACGACGGCGGGGCCCGGGACGCCGTCGGTACGGGCTGCGCGGGAGAACAGGTCCATGACCCATTCCTCGCGCTGCTGGAAGTAGGCGTAGGCGGGGTGCGACTCGTCGAGCGACTCGCCCTGCAGCACCGTGTACAGGCGCACGATCTCCGGCTGGGTGGCGTTGCGGGCGACGAGCGCGGCGCACAGGTCGCGCAGGCCCACGGGCAGGGGGTCGTCGTCGATGGCGGTGACGGGGACCGCGAGGCGCTCGGCGAGCGCTGCCATGTCCACCTCGTCGCGGTGCTCGAGCACGGCCACGAGGAGGCCGTCCTTCGAGCCGGCGTGGTGCAGGACCCCGGCCTCGGTGATGCCGCAGTCGAGCGCGACGTCGCGCAGGGTCAGGCCCCAGAACCCGCGTTCGGCGATGAGTCGGCTCGCGGACGCGAGGATCTGCGCGCGGCGGTCTGCCGCGGCCATGCGCGTGCGGGGTCGTGCGCTCCAGGGGGCTGTGGTCATCGCTCCTCGTCGGGTCGTCCTCCGCCACTCTACGCCGAGGCGTCGCGGCTGGTCAGGCGGGTCGGGGCCCCCGTGACGGCGGGCCCCGACGAGACGCGGGACGAAGGCCCTCTTGCCTGGGGAAGCCGCCACGACCTATCTTACTGAATACCTACTAGGTACTCAGTACCACTCACGACTCACGGACGAGGTGTGCAGGATGACGAGCGACGACGCTGCGGGGACGACGACGGTCCCGACCGACACGGAGGCCTTCGGCCTCGCGACCGACGAGGTGCGCGCAGGCGCGGACCCCGTCGCCCAGGCCCAGGGCCTGTACGACCGGCTCACGGAGGAGGAGCGGCTCTGGCTCCTCGACGGTGACCTGGAGTTCTGGAAGGGGATGCGCTCGTTCGTCGAGGACGGCTACAACGTCTTCCCCTACGTGATGGGTGCCGTGGACCGCCTCGGCATCCCCGGTCTCCGGTTCGTCGACGGACCGCGCGGGTGCGTCGTGGGCCGCTCGACCGCGTTCCCCGTCTCCATGGCGCGCGGCGCGACGTGGGACGTCGAGCTCGAGGAGCGCGTCGGCCACGCGATCGGGGCGGAGATCCGCGAGCAGGGCGGCAACTTCTTCGGGGGCGTGTGCATCAACCTGCCGCGCCACCCGGCGTGGGGCCGCTCGCAGGAGACGTACTCCGACCAGCCCGTGCTGCTCGGCGCGCTCGGGGCCGCGCTCACGCGCGGCGTCCAGCACCACGCCATGGCGTGCATGAAGCACTACGCGCTCAACTCGATGGAGAACGCGCGCTTCACCGTCGACGTCACGGTCGACGAGGCCACGCTCCACGAGGTCTACCTCCCGCACTTCAAGCAGGTGTCGGACGCGGGCGTGGCCGCCGTCATGAGCTCCTACAACTCGGTGAACGGCGAGTGGGGCGGGCAGAACCCCTACACCCTCACCACGGTCCTGCGCGAGGACTGGGGCTTCGAGGGCACCGTCGTCACGGACTTCATCTGGGGCATGCGCGACGGGGCGAAGGCGCTCGCCGCCGGGCTCGACGTCGAGGCGCCGTTCCACCAGCAGCGCGGCGCGTGGCTGCGGGACGCGCTCGACGACGGCCGGGCCACGTGGGCGGACGTCGAGCGCGCCGGCGTGCGGATCCTCGCGACCCAGCTGCGCCACCACGCCGGGCGGGACGCCGACGAGCCGCAGGGCACCGTGGCGAGCGCCGAGCACGTCGACCTGGCGCGCGAGGCGGCGCGACGCGCCGTCGTGCTCCTCAAGAACGACGAGGCGTCCGGCGCCCCGGCGCTCCCGCTCGACGCCGCCGCCCTGCGTCGCCTGGCCGTCGTCGGCCGGCTCGCGGACGTCGCGAACACCGGGGACCACGGGTCGTCCGACGTGCGGGCGCCGTACGTCGTCACGGCGGTCGAGGGCCTGCGCGCCGCGCTCCCCGAGGCCGAGATCGTCACGGCGGACCCGCAGCAGGGCGCCCCTGCCGCCGCGGACGCGGCCCGCGGTGCCGACGCGGCCGTCGTCGTCGTCGGGTACACCGCCGCAGACGAGGGCGAGTTCGTCGACGGCTCGGTGGCGACGCGCGAGGACCTGCTGCGTCTCTACCCGGACCCCGTCGACGACGCCCAGCGCGCCGACCGCGACGCCGTCATGGCGGCGATGGGCCAGGGCCTGAGCGTCGTGGGCAGCGGGACCGCGGGCGGCGACCGCCGCGACCTGCACCTGCGGCCCGAGGACGTCGAGACGGTCCGCGCCGTCGCGGCGGCCAACCCGCGCACCGTCGTGGTCGTGGTCAGCGCCGGCGCCGTGCTCATGGAGGAGTGGGTCGACGACGTCCCGGCCGTCCTGCTCGGCTGGTACGCGGGCATGGAGGGCGGCCACGCCCTCGCCGACGTGCTGCTCGGCGCCCACAACCCGTCCGGTCGCCTGCCCTACCCGATCCCGGCGTCCGCGGACCACCTGCCGCCGCTCGACATCGACGCGACCGCGATCACGTACGACCGCTGGTACGGGCAGCGGCTGCTCCAGCGCGACGGCGTCGAGGCGCTGTTCCCGCTCGGGCACGGGCTCGCGTACACGACGTACGAGGTGACGGGCATGGAGGTCGGCGTGCTCGACCGAGCCGCGGGCCGCGGCGAGGTCCGCGTGGCCGTGCGCAACACGGGCGGCCGCGACGGGCGCCACGTGGTCCAGGTGTACGGCTCCCGGGCGGACGGCGACCGCGCGGGCGAGCGCGAGCTGCTCGGCTTCGCCGTGGCGGACGTGCCGGCCGGCTCGAGCGTGACCGTGCCCGTGGCGCTCGACCTCACGCCCGTCGGGCGCTGGGACGAGCGGGCCCGCGCCGTCACCGTCGCGGCCGGACCGGTCGTGCTGGAGGCGTCGTCGCACTGGGGCGACACCGGTGCCGCGCGGGCGGAGGCCGACCTGTGACCACGACGGGACCCGGCGCCGTCGCGCCCGAGGTCGTGAGCGAGTGGACCGGCACCGTCGAGGACGGCCAGCAGCCTCGCCGGCCGCTGCGCGTCGGCGTCGCCCTGGCGCTGGGCGTGGTGCTGTGGCTGGGACCGTACCTCGGGGTCAACGCCGTGCTGCTCCCCGCGCGGGTCGCGGAGGTCGCGCCAGCGAACAAGGAGGCGGTCGTCGCGCTCCTCGCCACGAGCGCGATGGTCGTCGCCACGATCGCGAACATCCTGTTCGGCGCCCTGTCCGACCTCACGCGCTCGCGCGGGGGGCGGCGCACGCCGTGGATCGTCGGGGGGTCCGTCGCGTCGGCGGCGATGCTGCTCGTCGTGGGCTCGGTGCGCAGCGTCGGGCTGCTCGTCGTGGTGTGGTGCGTGTACCAGTTCTTCCTCAACGCGATCGTCGCGCCGCTCATCGCCGTGATCTCCGACCGTGTCGCCCCGCGCCACCGCGGCACGATCTCGTCCGTCTACGCCCTCGGGTACTCCGCAGGCCTGTACGGCGGGCAGATCGTGGGGGCACAGTTCCTCGGCTCGCTGACGGCCGGGTTCGCGGTCCTGGCCGCCCTGACCCTGCTCTCGGGCCCGGTCGCCGCCGTGCTCATGCGCGAGGGGTCGAGCCTGGGGATGGCTCGGCGCCGCTTCGACAAGCGGATGCTGCTGGACAACTTCTCGTTCCCTCGACGCGGTGCGCGCGACTACTACCTGGCGCTGTTCGGGAAGTTCCTCATCATCGCGGCCACGTTCGCGATCTCGGGGTACCAGCTCTACATCCTGACGGACTACATGCGCCTCGGCGAGGACGAGACGTCGCGGTACGTGTCGCTGGTGTCCCTGTTCCTCATGGTCACGGCGCTGGTGATGTCCGCCGTCGCCGGCCCGGTCTCGGACCGCCTGCGGCGACGGCGGCTGCCCGTCGTCGTGGCGGCCGTGCTCGTCGCGCTCGGCGCGTTCGTGCCGTTCGTGTCCGCCGAGCCGTGGACGATGCTCGTCTACGGCCTCGTCGCCGGGATCGGCATGGGCGCCTTCAACGCCGTCGACCAGGCGCTCAACGTCGAGGTGCTGCCCAACCCGGAGACGGCTGCGAAGGACCTGGGCATCCTCAACCTCGCCAACACGGGCGGGCAGATCCTCGGCCCCGTCCTCGCCGCGGCGGCGATCACGGCGCTCGGCTACCAGGCGATGTTCCCCGTCGCCGCCGGGCTGGCCCTCGTCGGGGCCGTCCTCATCCTCCTCGTCCGCTCCGTCCGCTGAGCGCGGGGCCCGACGGCCCGGGTCGTGCGTCGCGTGCGGTGGTACGTGACGCACGACCCGGGGTCCGGCGGCGGGGCGCGGTGGTCTGCGCCTAGGCTGGCGGGCATGGACACCGAGGAGCGCCTGGCCGTCTTCATCGACTACGAGAACCTCGCGCTCGGGGCGCGCGAGCACCTGGGCGGCATGACGTTCGACTTCGGCCCGATCGCCGACGCGCTCGCCGTGCGCGGGCGGGTCGTGGTGCGGCGCGCGTACGCGGACTGGTCGTACTTCGACGAGGACCGGCGCTCGCTCACGCGGCACCAGGTCGAGCTCATCGAGATGCCGCAGCGCATGGGCGCGTCGCGCAAGAACGCGGCCGACATCAAGATGGTCGTCGACGCGATCGAGATGGCGTTCGAGCGCGACTACATCTCGACGTTCGTCATGTGCACGGGGGACAGCGACTTCTCCCCGCTCGTCCACAAGCTGCGCGAGCTGAACAAGCGCGTCATCGGCGTCGGCGTCGAGAAGTCGACGTCCCGGCTCCTGCCGCCCGCGTGCGACGAGTTCCTCTTCTACGACCGGCTCGAGGGCGTCGACGTCCCGGACGAGCCGGAGCCCCGGTCGGTGCGCGGCTCCCGCGCGTCCGGCGCGACGACGTCGGGCGCCGCCAAGGCGAAGCGTTCCGGCGCGCGCACGTCCGGGCGCCGCAAGGCGACCGAGATCGCGGAGCCGGAGGCCGAGACGCCGGCGGCGGCGGCGGCGCTCGCGGAGCTGGGCGAGGCCGTCGGGCGGTCGTCGCGTCGCGGGGAGCCCGTCGTGACCGAGAACGCGCAGGTCGACGGCGAGACGACGCCCGTCGAGCAGCCCGCCGACGAGCCCGCGGCCGTCGCGGCCGCCCCCGAGGCCGACGACGACGCGCCGTCGGGCGAGGACGTCCCCATGGAGGTGCGCGTCGCGCAGACGCTGGCCGACCTCGAGGCGTCCACGAGCGGGGCGGTCACCGCGTCGGTGCTCAAGCGCACGCTCCTGCGCAAGGACCCGACGTTCAGCGAGGCCGACTACGGGTTCCGCAACTTCGGCGAGTTCCTGCGGTTCCTCGCCGACCGGGGCTTCGTGGAGCTCGCTCCCGGCCCCGCGACCGGCGACCCCGAGGTCTCCCTGCCCGCGCAGGGCGACACCGACCAGGCGTTCGCGCTCGTGCAGGAGGTGGTGCGGGAGGAGGGCGGCTCGACCGTCCTGTCCGGGCTGAAGAACGCCATCCGCAAGAAGCGCCCGGACTTCAGCGAGAAGGCGCTCGGGTACCGCGGCTTCCTGCAGTTCTGCAAGGCGGCGCAGGCCGCCGGCGCCGTCGACCTCGCGTGGGACGACGACGCCGACGACTACCGCGTGACGGTCGCCTGACGCTGCCGCCCGACCGCCGCGGCGCCGGGCGCCGGTCGTCCCGGCGCCCGGTCCGGGTCAGTGCGCGACGAAGGCGAGCAGCGTCTCGTTGACCTCGGCCGCGTGCGTGACGAGCAGGCCGTGGGGCGCGCCCTCGACCTCGACGTACTCGGCGTCCGGGACGAGCTCGCGGAAGCGGCGCCCGGTCGCGTCGATCGGGAGGATGTTGTCCTTGGTCCCGTGCAGGATGAGCGTCGGCTTGCCGGCCGCGCGGACCGCCTCGACGTCGGCACGGAAGTCCTCGATCCACGTGGGCACGACGGCGTACGCGGCGACGGGAGCGGACCCGATCGCGGTGATCCAGCTCGCGCGCACGGCGTCCTCGCTGATGCGCTTCCCGAGGTTCTCGTCGAGGTTGTAGAAGTCCTCGTAGAACTGCGTGTACCAGGCGTACCGGTCGGCGCGGGCCGCGTCGACGATCCCGTCGAACACGGACTGCGGGACGCCCTCGGGGTTGTCGTCGCGCTGGACGAGGAACGGCTCGAGCGACGCGAGGAACGCCAGCTTGGCGACGCGCTCGTGCCCGTGGTTCTTCACGTAGCGGGCGAGCTCGCCGGTCCCCATGGAGAAGCCGACGAGGATCACGTCGCGCAGGTCGAGCGTCTCGAGGACCGTGTTCAGATCGGCCGCGAACGTGTCGTAGTCGTACCCGCTGCCGACCTTGCTCGACGCGCCGAACCCGCGGCGGTCGTACGTGATCACGCGGTGACCGGCGTCGAGGAGCTCGCGCTTCTGGAGCTCCCAGCTGTGCCCGTCGAGGGGGTAGCCGTGGATGAGGACGACCGGCTGCCCGGTGCCCTGGTCCTCGTAGTAGAGCTCGATGTCGGTGGAGTTCTCCTGCCCGACGGTGATGTACCCCATGGTCCTGCTCCCTTCGCGGAAGTCGGGAGAACGAGCGTTCTCCCGTGGGTCGCTACACTAGAGAACGATGGTTCTCCGCGCAAGCGGTACGACGTGAACAGGAGATGACGATGCTCGACGACGCGAGCGCCCGCGCAGCCGTGGTGGCTGCGGCCGACCGGCTGTTCTACGCGCGCGGCGTCCAGTCCGTGGGGATGGACGCGGTCCGTGCCGAGGCCGGGGTGTCGCTCAAGCGCATCTACTCGCTGTTCCCGTCCAAGGACGACCTCGTCGTCGCCGTCCTGCGGCACCGCACCGAGCAGTGGGACGCGGGGATCGCGCGCGCGGCGGCCGGCGCGACCGCGCCCCGCGGGCGTCTGCTCGCGGTGTTCGACTTCCTCGACGCGTGGTTCCGCGAGGACGGGTTCCGTGGGTGCGCGTTCATCAACTCGTTCGGCGAGCTCGGCGCGACGTCCCCCGCCGTGGCCGCGGCCGTGCGCGAGCACAAGGAGTCGTTCCAGCGGTACGCGCGCGGCGTCGTGCGCGAGGCGGGACTGCCCGACGACGTCGCGCTCCAGGTCGTGCTGCTCGCCGAGGGCGCGCAGACGACGGCGGCCATCACCCAGGACGTCGACGTCGCGCGCCAGGCCCGCCGGGCGGCGGAGGCGATCCTCGACGCGGCGGTCCCGTCGACGGCAGCCTGAGCGCAGCCGCGGCGCCGCGTCGTCGCTCCCGCGGGTGATGGACGATGTGGGAGCGATTCCACGACACGCCGAGAGAGCGCTTGCTCGGCGGCGCGCCGCGCCCGTAGGTTCGCGGGCGGAGGGTCGAGGAACGGCCCCCGCCCGGTGCAGAGTCGCGCCGAGAGCACGTCGCGCACCGTGGCGAGACGCAGGCGGCACCCGCCGCCGGACCTGGAGGATCGATGGACCTCGCACGTCAGCGCTCCCTGCCCAGCACCCCGCCCAGATCCCTGGCCCGCACCGGTGCCCGTCCCCGGCGGCGGGTCGCGGGCGCCGTCGTCGCCGCGCTCACCGCCGCCGCGGCTGCGCTCGCGGTGACCGTCCCGGCGACGTCGGCCGCCGCCGCGCCAGGCGATCTCGTCTGGTCCGACGAGTTCGACGGCGCCGCGGGCGCGGCCCCGAACCCCGCCGTGTGGAACCACGAGACCGGCGCGCACGGGTGGGGCAACGCCGAGCTCCAGAACTACACGGCCTCGCGCGCCAACTCCGCGCTCGACGGCCAGGGCAACCTCGTCATCACGGCCCGCCGCGAGGCCGACGGGTCGTACACGTCCGCGCGCCTGACGACCCAGGGCAAGTACCAGCCGCAGTACGGGCGCATCGAGGCGCGCATCCAGATCCCGCGCGGCCAGGGCATCTGGCCGGCGTTCTGGATGCTCGGCGGGAGCTTCCCCGGCACGCCGTGGCCGTCGTCGGGCGAGATCGACGTCATGGAGAACGTCGGCTTCGAGCCGCACCGCGTGCACGGCACGGTGCACGGACCGGGCTACTCGGGCGGCGCCGGCATCACGGGCATGTACCAGCACCCGCAGGGGTGGTCGTTCGCGGACACGTTCCACACTTTCGCCGTCGACTGGAAGCCCGGTGAGATCACGTGGTTCGTGGACGGGCAGCAGTTCCACCGTGTGACGCGCGCGAGCGTCGGTGCGAACGCGTGGGTGTTCGACCAGCCGTTCTTCCTCATCCTCAACGTCGCGGTCGGCGGGCAGTGGCCCGGGTATCCCGACGGTACGACCACCTTCCCCCAGCAGATGAAGGTCGACTACGTCCGGGTCTACGACAACGGCTCGGGGACCTCGAACCCGCCGAACCCCGGCGGCAGCCTCCCGACCGGGACCGGGACGATCCGGATCGCGAACGGGTACTGCCTCGACGTCCCGTGGGGCCAGGCGCACGACGGCAACCGCGTGCAGATCGTCCCGTGCAACGGCAACGTCGCGCAGACCTGGACGCGGGGGAGCGACGGGACGATCCGCGCGCTCGGCAAGTGCCTCGACGTGAGCGGCAGCGGCACGGCCGACGGGACGGCGGTCCAGCTCTGGACCTGCAACGGCACGGGCGCCCAGAAGTGGGCCTACGACGCGTCGGCGAAGACGCTGCGCAACCCGCAGTCGGGGAAGTGCCTGGACGCCGAGGGCGGCAACCCGCTCTACGAGGGCCAGCGGTTCGTGATCTGGGGCTGCCACGGGTCGACCAACCAGCAGTGGACCTTCTGACCGGTCCGCCGCCGACCGATGCGTCCGTGTGCGAGCGCTGCGTCCCCTGGGCGCATCTCTCGCGCACGGACGCGTCGCTCGTCCGGGGTCATCCGGCGCCGCGTTCTTCCGTCGGCGGGGCCGCGACGTCGTCGGGCTCCGCGGGTCGCGGGCCGAGCCGGCTCGCGACCATCGGGAGCACGATCACGGAGAGCACGCCCGCGCCCACGAGCGCAGCGCCGACGCGCGACGTCATCGCGCCCTGCTCGACCGCGATCTCGGTGAGCGCGACGAGCAGCGGCAGCGCCGTCGCGGCGTACAGCGCGGTCTGGACACGCTCGACCGACGGCAGCTCGCGCCGGAACCACAGGAGCACCGGCCCGCCCCGCACGACCACCATGAGCGCGAAGAACGTCAGCGGCAGCAGCGGCGACGCGACGATGGAGTCGATGTCCAGGCCCATGCCGGAGCTGACGAAGAACACCGGGACGAACACGCCCCACGCGACCGCGTCGAGCTTCTTCTCCAGCGCCTCGACGTCGCCGGGCGCCCAGCGCCGCAGCACCATGCCGCCGACGAACGCGCCCAGCACGGCGTCGAACCCGAGCCCTGCGGCGAGCGCGAGCAGCGCGACGAGCAGCAGCACCGTGAGGCGCAGCGTGCTCTGGCCGGTCCCGTGCTCCGCGGCGCTGAAGAGGCGGTCGCCACCGAGGGCCTTGATGCGTCCCAGCCGGCCCGGCAGCACGGACACCGCGATCGCGACGGCGGCGAACAGGACCAGCAGGATCGCCGCCACACCGCTCTCGCGCGTCCCCAGCAGCACCGCCATCGCGACGATCGGGGCGAGCTCGCCCACCGCCCCGACCACGAGCACCGCGCGGCCGAGCCGTGAGCCGAGCTGGCCACCGTCGCGCAGGATGGGCAGCACGACTCCGAGCGCGGTGGTCGTGAGCGCGATCGCCCCTGCTGCCACGCGGTGCGGCGAGCCGTCGCCCACGACCACGAGGACCAGCACCGCCCCGGCGACGAGCGACGTCAGCCACGCGGCCCCCGCCCGCCGCCCGACGCGCTCGCGCAGGAGGCTCGGTTCCAGCTCGTACCCGGCGAGGAGGAAGAGGAAGCCCATGCCGAGGTCGGACAGGAGCGTGACGTCGTCCGGCGTCGCGAGGTCGAGCGCGGAAGGACCGATGAGGATGCCGCCGAGCAGCAGGACGACGACCTGCGGCACGCGCGACCGCACCGGCATGAGGCCCGCGAGCAGCGGCGCGAGCAGCGCGACGACGAACACCGGGACGAGCGGGGCGTAGACGTTCACGGGCGGGTCTCCGGGTCTCGGCGGTCGGCCGGTCCCAGGATCCCGCAGCGCCGCAGGTCGCGCGCGGCGTGCGTCCGCGTCGTCGTCCACCAGGGGTTGACGGCCCGTCGCGACCCGGCCTACGGTCGGCCCGGCCGCGGGTCCCGCGGCACCTGGATCGGCAGACAGGACCACTGAGCCGGCGCACCGTGGCGCCGGAGCCGCGCCCCGGTGAGCACGAGCCACCAGGAGGCACCATGACCAGCCCCTCAGCCGGCACCCGCACCTGGGTCCGCGACCCGCTCGGCGTCTTCACCGCGGACGACTCCCCGGACGCGCCCGACGCGCGCGGTGGGGTCGTCGTCGAGGACGGGGTGATCGTCGAGGTCGTCGCGGCAGGCGCCGCACCGTCCGCGCCGGCCGACGAGACGTTCGACGCGTCCCAGCACGTGCTCACGCCTGGGCTGATCAACACGCACCACCACTTCTACCAGACGCTCACGCGCGCCTGGGGGCCGGTCGCCGACGCCCCGCTCTTCCCCTGGCTGCAGCGCCTCTACCCGGTGTGGGCGCGCCTCACCCCGCGCGACCACGAGCTGGCGACGACGGTCGCGCTCGCCGAGCTGCTGCTCTCCGGCTGCACGACGGCGGCCGACCACCACTACGTGTTCCCGGCCGGCCTCGACGACGCGATCGACCTCCAGGTCGCCGCCGTCAGACGGCTCGGGATGCGCGCGACCCTCACGCGCGGGTCCATGACGCTCGGCCAGGACGACGGCGGTCTGCCGCCGCAGTCGGTCGTGCAGAGCCTGGACGTGATCCTCGCCGACTCCCAGCGCCTCGTGGAGAGCCATCACGAGCGGGGCGCCGGGGCGCAGGTCCAGATCGCGCTCGCGCCGTGCTCGCCGTTCTCGGTGACGACCGACGCGATGCGCGAGAGCGCGGCGCTCGCGGAGGACCTCGACGTCCGCCTGCACACGCACCTCGCCGAGACGATCGACGAGGAGGACTTCTGCCGCGAGCGCTTCGGGATGCGCACGGTCGACTACCTCGAGTCGGTCGGCTGGCTCACGGACCGCGCGTGGCTCGGCCACGGCATCCACTTCGACGACGAGGAGGTGCGCCGCCTCGGGGTCGCGGGCACCGGCGTCGCGCACTGCCCGACGTCGAACATGCGCCTCGCCTCCGGCATCGCCCGTGCCGTAGAGCTGGAGGACGCGGGCGCGCCCGTCGGGCTCGGGGTCGACGGCTCGGCGTCGAACGACGCGTCGACGATGATCCTCGAGGCCCGCCAGGCGCTCTACCTCCAGCGTCTCAAGTACGGCGCCGACATCCCCGTGACCCGCGCGCTCGGTTGGGGCACGCGCGGCTCGGCGCGCGTCCTGGGCCGCGACGACGTCGGCGTGCTCGCCGTCGGCAAGCAGGCGGACCTCGCGCTGTGGCGCCTCGACGAGCTGCGCTTCTCGGGATCGCACGACCCGGTCGCCGCGCTCCTGCTGTGCGGGGCCGACCGCGCGGACCGCGTCATGGTCGGCGGCGAGTGGCGCGTGGTCGACGGCGCGATCCCCGGCCTCGATCTGGACGCCCTGGTCGCGGAGCACTCGGCGGCGGCCCGCCGCCTCGTGGGCTGAGGCCCGTCGCCGCAGGCCACGCCCGAGTTGCCGGACGGGACTTGACACACGTCACACTTGGCGTTCGAATAGTGGAAGTAGTTTTCCGCCAAGCGGAACGATAGCTGACGAGGAGGTCCGCTATGAACGCGCGAGCCACGAGGACCACGGACGGCGCCGAACGTCGTCCGGTACGCCCCGAGGACGAGCGGCTGCCCATCGGGTCGACGTTCGGGTACGGGTTCCAGCACGTGCTGACGATGTACGGCGGCATCATCGCGCCGCCGCTCATCGTGGGCGGCGCCGCCGGGCTGACCGGGTCCGAGATCGGGACGCTCGTCGCGGCGTCCCTCTTCATGGGCGGCCTCGCGACGATCCTGCAGACGCTGGGCATCCCGTTCTTCGGGTCGCAGCTCCCGCTCGTGCAGGGCGTGTCGTTCGCGGGCGTGTCGACGATGGTCGCGATCGTCAACGGCGGGGGAGGGATCCCCGGGGTGCTGGGAGCCGTGCTCGTCGCGTCGGCGATCGGCCTGCTCATCACGCCGTTCTTCGCGCAGATCATCCGGTTCTTCCCGCCGGTCGTCACGGGCGTCGTCATCACGACGATCGGCCTGACGCTCATGCCCGTCGCGGCGAACTGGGCGATGGGCGGCAACGCGAGCTCGCCCGACTACGGCTCGGTGAGCAACATCGGCCTCGCCGCGCTGACGTTCGCGATCGTCATCCTGCTGTCGAAGGTCGGCAGCGGCACGATCTCGCGGCTGTCGATCCTCATCGCGATCGTCGTGGGCACCCTCATCGCCCTCGCGCTCGGCAAGGCGGACTTCTCCGGGGTCGGCGACGGCCCGGTGGCCGCGTTCCCGTCGTTCCTCGGCTTCGGCGCCCCGACGTTCGAGATCGCCGCGATCATCTCGATGCTCATCGTCATCCTCGTGACCCTCACCGAGACGACGGCGGACATCATCGCCGTGGGCGAGATCGTCGACACCAAGGTGGACCGCAAGCGCATCGCGAACGGTCTGCGCGCCGACATGGCGTCGTCCGTCGTCTCGCCGTTCTTCGGTTCGTTCACGCAGTCGGCGTTCGCCCAGAACGTCGGGCTCGTGGCCATCACGGGCGTGAAGTCGCGGTTCGTCGTCGCGGCGGGCGGCGCGATCCTCGTGGTCCTCGGCCTCCTGCCGGTCCTGGGCCGCGTCGTGGCCGCGGTCCCGACGCCGGTCCTCGGTGGTGCGGGCGTCGTGCTGTTCGGCTCGGTCGCCGCGTCGGGCATCCGCACGCTCGCGAAGGTCGACTACTCCCGGCCGATGAACCTCATCATCGTGGCGGCGTCGATCTCGTTCGGCATGATCCCCATCGCCAAGCCCGACTTCTACGACCAGTTCCCCACGTGGTTCGGCATCATCTTCCACTCGGGCATCAGCTCCGCCGCGGTCATGGCGATCCTGCTCAACCTGCTGTTCAACCACCTCAAGTTCGGCACGCCGCCCGACCCGTCCGTCTTCGCCGCGGGCGCGGAGCACGGCGCCAACGCCGTGGACGACGAGGACCTAGAGGACCTCCAGGACGACGGTGTCCTCAACGGCTCGACGCGCCGGCCGGCCGCCGTCGACACCGCGGCGCCGTCCGCTGACGCCCCGGCGACCGGCGACGGCGACCGACGGACCGGCACCCCCGACGGTGCGGGCGACCGCGCCGACGACCCGACCGGACCGACCTCCGGCGACGGCACCGCTGCTCCACGGCACCACGCCGTCGCGCCGCTCCCGCGGACCGCGACCCCGTAGACACAGGCACAGCGTCGTGCCCGACGCCGCCCCGCACCCGAGCGACCCCCTCGCGCCGGGTGCGGGGCGCCGTCGTACGGAGCGTCCGGGGTGGCCCGGCGGGGCGACGGGCAGAGGGTGGCGACGGGCCGTGTAGCGTCGTGGGTCGGCGTCGAGCACGGCGACCGGGACCCGACCGCAGGACCGCACCATGAGCACCCCCATGCCCGAACCCTCGGCACCGACCGGGCACCCGTCTCCCTCGGGGCGACCGCCGGCGTCCGGCGGCACCTCCGAACCCGGGACCTCCGCCGACCACCTGGGCACCGGGCTGCGGACGCGGCACCTGACGATGATGGGGCTCGGCTCCGCGATCGGCGCAGGCCTGTTCCTCGGCTCGGGCGTCGGGATCGCGACCGCAGGCCCGGCCGTGCTCGTGTCGTACGCGATCGCGGGCGTCGTCGTCATCCTCGTCATGCGGATGCTCGCCGAGATGGCGAGCGCGCGACCGGTGAGCGGGTCGTTCTCCGTCTACGCGGAGGAGGCGCTGGGGCCGTGGGCCGGGTTCCTGCTGGGCTGGCTCTACTGGTTCATGCTCGTCATGGTCCTGGGCGCCGAGATCACGGGCGCGGCGCGGATCGTCACGGGCTGGTACCCGGACGTGCCGCAGTGGGGTGTCGCGCTCGCCGTGGTCGTCGTGTTCGCGGTGATCAACCTGTGGGGCGTGCGGCAGTTCGGCGAGCTGGAGTTCTGGTTCGCGTTCGTCAAGGTCGCGGCGATCGTCGGCTTCCTCGTCGTCGGCGTCCTGCTGGTCCTCGGGCTGCTGCCCGGGACCGACCCCGTCGGCACGTCGAACCTCCTGGGCCACGGGGGCTTCGCGCCCGAGGGGTGGGGCGGGATCGCCGCCGGGCTGCTCGTCGTCGTCTTCGCGTTCGGCGGCATAGAGATCGTCACGATCGCGGCGGCGGAGGCGCGCGAGCCGCGCACCGCCGTCGCGCGTGCGACCCGCAGCATCGTGTGGCGGATCCTCGTGTTCTACCTGGGCTCGGTCGCCATCATGGTGCTCGTCCTGCCGTGGGACTCGCCCCTGCTCGCGGAGAGCCCGTTCGTCGCGGTGCTCGACCTCGCCGGGCTGCCCGGGGCGGCGCGCGTCATGGAGGTCGTCGTGGTCGTCGCGCTGCTGTCGGCGTTCAACGCGAACGTCTACGGGACGTCGCGCATGGCGTACTCGCTCGCCGGGCGCGGCGACGGCCCGCGCGCGCTGCGGCGGGTGTCGCGCCGCGACGTGCCCTGGGTCTCGGTGCTCGTGTCGGTGTTCTTCGCGCTCGTCGCGGTCGGGCTCAACTGGCTCCTGCCCGAGGCGCTGCTGGGCATCCTGCTCAACGCCGTGGGCGCGGCGCTGCTCGTCGTGTGGGTGCTCGTGGCGGTGTCGCAGCTCCGGCTGCGACGCCGGATCGAGGCGCAGGCGCGCGCGGCGGGCGAGCCGATGACGCTGCGCATGTGGGGCTTCCCGTGGCTCACCTGGGCCGTGCTCGCCGGGCTCGCGGCGCTCGCCGTCCTCATGCTGACCGACGACGCAGCGCGCGCCCAGCTCGTGTCCACGGCGGGACTCGTCGCCGTCATCCTGGCCCTCTACGCGGTGACCCGCGCCGGCCGCGCACGCCGCGTCGCGTCGGCGGCGTCGCGCCGGGACGCGTGAACCGGAGGTGACGCGGGGGCCCGCGGGGACACCGGGGACGAACGCCGCGTGCACGGACGTGCGCCGACGAGAGTGCACAATGAACGGATGACCTACCGCGTCCTGAGGCTCATCCTGTCTCTGCTCGCCTACGTGCTGCTGCGGCCTCAGGTGACGGGGCGCAACAACATCCCGCGCAGCGGGGCGGTCATCCTCGCGAGCAACCACCTGTCGTTCATCGACTCGATCCTCATCCCGATCGTCGCGCCCCGGCACGTCACGTTCCTCGCCAAGGCCGAGTACTTCACCGGGCGCGGGCTCAAGGGTCGCCTGACGCGCTGGTTCTTCACGACGATCGGCATGATCCCCGTCCAGCGCGACGACCCGCGCGCGGGGCAGCGCTCGCTCGAGGACGCGCTCGAGGTCCTGCAGCGCGGCGGCGCGTTCGGCATCTACCCCGAGGGCACGCGCTCGCGCGACGGCAAGCTCCACCCGGGCCGCACGGGCGTCGCATGGCTCGCGCTCGCCGGGCACGCACCCGTCGTTCCCGTCGCGGTGCGCGGCACGGACAAGGTCCAGCCCATCGGCAAGAGGATCCCGCGCCTGCACCGCGTCGAGGTGCACTTCGGCAAGCCCATCGACCCGCAGCGTCAGATCACGGCCGGCACCAAGCCCGCGCAGGCGCGGCGCGAGCTCACGGACGAGGTCATGGCGTCGATCCACCGCATGAGCGGCCAGGACCTCGCGGCCTGACGCTCAGAGCGAGCTCAGCCCGAACGCCGTCGCGAAACCCAGCACCGTGACGAGCCCGGTGACCGGGCCGCCGAACTCCGTCGCCTCGGGGATCATCGTGTCGACGAGCATGGTGAGCAGCGCCCCGGCGGCGAACGCCTGCGTGACCGCCACGACCGCGGGCGAGGCGCCGTCGAGCGCGACGTAGCCGATACCGGCCGCGAGCGCCGAGACCAGGGTCGTCGACCCCCACAGGACCCAGAGCCGCGAGGGCTTCGTCCCCGCCTTGAGCAGCCCGGACGTCGCGGACATGGCCTCGGGCAGGTTCGAGACGAACACGGCGGCGAGCATCGCGACGCTGACACCGCCGCCCCCGATGAGCGTCGCGCCGAGGACGACCGACTCGGGGACGCCGTCGAGCACCGTGCCGAGGGCGATCGCCGCGCCGCCGGTGCCCCCTGCCGCCTGGACGGACCCCGCCTGCACGCCCGTGGACCGCTTGCGGCCCTCACCGCCCATCCGGTCGATGATGCGATCGCCGACGAAGAAGGTCAGCGCGCCGCCCGCGAGGCCCGCGAGCAGGACGAGCCCGCTCGCGTGCGTGGACGCGTCCTCCACGAGGTCGTACGCGACGGCGCTGATGAGCACGCCCGACCCGAACGCCATGACGAGCCCGACGAGGCGCTGGCCCGGCGGCCGCCAGAAGACGAGCGCGGCTCCGAGGGGCAGCGACGACGCGCCGACGAGGCCCCACCAGAACCCGAGCATGCGCCCATTGGACCAGCGCTCGCGCGGGAGCGCGCGCGGGCGTGGGCCGGGAGCCGAGCGCGCGCACGGGCGGGGAGCGACCGGGCTGCGGCGGGCTCCCCCGGTCGGGGGAGGCGCGCCCTGGCCGGTCCCGCGAGACTGGGGCCATGACGTTCGACGACGCGCGCCCGACCCGTCGGGCGACCGCCGCCTCGGGGCGGGGCGCGTGGGGCCGGGTCGTCGCGCCGCTGCGCAGCGCCGCCACGGTGCGGGCCGGGGTCTACCTCGTGGTCGGCGGCGTGGTCGCCGGCGCGTACGTGGTCCTCGTCGCCGGGTTCGTGCAGATGTTCGCCTCGCTGCAGACGCCGCGGGTCGCGACCGTCGTCCTCGCGCTCGTCTCCGCGGTCCTGGTGAGCACGCCGCCGTTCCTCGCCCCGGTCCGCACGCTCGAGATCGCGGCCGTGCGGACGTTCCTCGACGTCGACGTGCCCCTGCCCGCGGCCGGGGCGACCCCGCCCGGTGCGGCCACGCGCTGGCGCGGCGCCGCCTGGTACGGGCTGCACCTCGCGCTCGGCGCCGCGGTGCTCGTCGTGGTGCTGTTCCTCGTCCCGGTCGCGACGCAGCTCGTCCTCTCCGCGACCGGGGTCGAGCCGGTGCTCCTCGCCGACTGGCGTCCGTGGGAGGCGCTGCCCCCGTGGGCGTGGCTGCTCACCGCGGTGCTCGCGCTCCTCGCCGTCCCGTACGCGGTCGTGCTCGCGCGCGGCGTGCTGCGCCAGGCCGCCCTCCCGCTGCTCGGGCCCGACCAGACGGAGCGCATCGCGGAGCTCGAGGCGGCGGCGGACCGCGCCGCCGAGCGCGGACGGCTCGCGCGCGAGCTGCACGACTCCGTGGGTCACGCGCTGACCGTCACGACCCTCCAGGCGGCCGCGGCCGCCCGCCTGCTCGACTCCGACCCCGCCGCGGCACGCGCCGCGCTCGTCGCGATCGAGGACACGGGTCGTACCGCGATGGCGGACCTCGACCACGTCCTCGGGCTGCTCCGCGCGGAGGCGGCGCCGGCCGCGCCGACGGACACGGGTGGAGCGGCCGCCCCCGTGCGCAGCCCGGCGCGCACGCTCGCCGACCTCGACGCCCTGCTCGACGACGCGCGCCGCACGGGCGTCGAGGTGCGCCTCGCGCGCGACGACGACGCCGCGCTGCCGGACGTCCCGCGCGCGGTGTCCCAGGAGGCGTACCGGGTGGTGCAGGAGGCGCTCACGAACGCGCTCCGCCACGCCCCGGGCGAGCCCGTCGCCGTCGCGGTGGCGCGGGGTCCGGGCGACGCGCTGGTCGTCGAGGTGCGCAACCCGCTCGGGCCGGGCACGCGGCGTCGGGCACCTGATGGGTCCGGCCGCGAGCGCCGTGGCCTCGCGGGCATGCGCGAGCGGGCCCGTCTGCTGCGCGGAGAGCTCGCGGCGGGCCCTGAGCGCGACGGCGGCGCGTGGGTCGTGCGCGCGACGTTCCCGCTGGCAGGATCGGTCGGATGACCGACGGGACGACGCGCGTGCTGCTGGCGGACGACGAGCCGCTCGTGCGGGCGGGGCTGCGCGTCATCCTCGACGCGGAGCCGGACCTCGAGGTCGTCGGCGAGGCCGGGGACGGCGCGGAGGTGCCGGGCGCCGTCGCGCGGGCGCGCCCCGACGTCGTGCTCATGGACGTGCGCATGCCGCGCGTCGACGGGATCGCCGCGACGCGCGCGCTCCTCGCACGCGCCGACGCGCCGCGGGTGCTGGTCCTCACGACGTTCGAGAACGACGACCACGTGCTCGACGCGCTGCGGGCGGGCGCGCACGGGTTCCTGCTCAAGCGCGCGCGGCCGGAGGAGGTCGCGCAGGCCGTGCGGGTCGTCGCGCGCGGCGACTCGCTCCTGTTCCCCGACGCCGTCCGCCGGCTCGCGACGGCGCGGCCGCCCGCGGGCGACGAGCTGCGCGACGCGCGGCTCACCGAGCGGGAGGGCGAGGTGCTCCGGCTCGTCGCGCGGGGCCTGTGCAACGCGGAGATCGCGGCCGAGCTCTACCTCGGCGTCGAGACGGTGCGCACGCACGTGGGCAACGTGCTCGCCAAGCTCGGCGTGCGCGACCGCACCCAGGCCGTCGTGCGCGCCTACGAGTCCGGGTTCGTGCGGGCGGGCTGACGAGCGGGCCGACGCGCGGAGCCGCGGGTGCCCGGGCCGGTGCGACGATCGCGCCACGGACCTCGCCGTGCTCACCCGCCACGCACCGCCACGCTCGCCGGCGTCACGCTCGGGCGCGCCCCGGTGGACGCGGGCGTCGGCCAACTCACGGTCGCGCGAGAGGAGCTCCAGTCTCAGGTGCCGTCCTGGCTCCCGGTCGGTACGCACGGCTGATCCCCCGCACGGGGGAGCGACGTCGTCGTCGCGGGGGATCCGGCGCGCGACGGCGGGCGCCAGGGTCGAGTCATGAGCACGCGAACCCCGCCCCCGTCCTCCGCCACTGCCTCTCCCGGACCGCGCACGGTCGTCGTCGGGTCCCTCGCCGGTACGCCGCCCGGTCCCGGGGCGCACGGCGTCCGCGACCGGTGGATCGCCCCGACCGCCGCCGTGTGGTGGGCCGCCGGAGGGCTCGCGGCGCTCGTCGTGACCCTGACCGGCGGCACGCTCGCGGTCGGCGACGCGAACGACCTGTCGTTCGGCGCCCTGAGCGGGGTCGCGGGCGCGACGCTCACGCCGTGGGTCGCGGTCCTCGCGCTCGTCGGTGCGACGACCGCGCTGCGGGCGTGGCTCGGGGCTCGGCACCGCCCCGTCGCGCGGGCCGACCGCGCGCTGACCGTCGCGGCGACCGCGCTCGTCTCGGCCGGGGTGCTCGCCCTCACCGACGCGTCGATCCTGGCGCGGCTCGGGTACCTCCCGGTCACCCTCGTCATGGCGCCGTTCGACCCCGTGATCCGGGCGGCGTTCGAGGACTTCCTGGGCCCGGGCCCGCTCACCCAGCTCGCGCTCCTGGCCGGCGGCGTCCTGCTCGTCGCCTCGACGTGGCGGTTCGTGCGCCGCGGGGCCGGGGCGTGCGCGTCCTGCGGGCGCCGCCACGACGGGCACGACCCGGCGTGGACCACGCCCGCCGCCGCCGCGCGCTGGGGCCGGACCGCCGCGCTCGTCGCCGCCGCGATCCCCGCCTTCTACGCGGTGACGCGCATCGCCTGGGTGCTCGGCATCCCGCTCGGCTTCTCGCCCGACGACGTCGCACAGCTCGCCGGGGACGACGGCTGGGTCGCCGCGCTCGGGCTGGGCGGTTTCGCGCTCGTCGGCGCGGTGCTCACGCTCGGCCTGTTCCAGCGCTGGGGCGAGGTCTTCCCCCGGTGGATGGTCGGGCTCGCGGGCCGCAGGGTCCCGGTCGGGCTGGCGGTCGTCCCCGCCACGATCGTCGCGGTCGCGGTGCTCCCCGCGGGGCTCTCGCTCATCGTCCTCGGGCTCGGCGAGAGCCGGCTGGCCCTGACCGCGGACTCGTGGGGCGCCGTCGGGCCGACGCTCCTGTGGCCGGTCTGGTCGCTCGCGCTCGGCGCCGCCACCTACGCGTACTGGCTCCGGCGCCGTGGCACGTGCCGGGTGTGCGGGCGCGGGTGAGCCGGGTGGCGTTGGCCTGGAGCGCGCACCAGGACCCAGAATCAGGAGCGGGTACCGATCGCGCAGAGAGAGGCTCCTCATGTCCGACGCGCTCACGCCGCAGGCGGCCGCCGCCCGAGCAGGCGTCAGCCTCGACACGCTCCGCTACTACGAGCGGGAGGGCCTCATCGGGCCGATCGCCCGGACGGCCGGCGGGCACCGGGCCTACGACGGGGACGACCTGTTCTGGATCGGGCTGGTGACGTGCCTCCGGGACGCCGGGCTGGGCATCTCCGAGCTGCGCGAGTTCACCTCGCTCCTCCGCCGCGAGGGGAGCCCCGCGGACCGCGTCGCGTTCCTCCAGGGTCATCGGCGGCAGCTGCACGAGCGCAGGGCGCGGATCGACCTCGCGCTCGGCGTGCTCGACGAGAAGATCGCGTACTACCGCGAGCAGTCGGGAGGGAGCCCGGGCCCGAGCGTCGAGGGGGAGCCGGCTCCGCCGTCGAGCACCGCTTGACCTGGAGCGCGCTCCAGCATCGAGCATCAAGGCATGACCGCACAGATGAACGATCCCCAGATCGTCCTCGGGACCATGGACCACGGCACGCGCGTGGAGCAGTCCACCGCGTTCCGGCTGCTCGACCGCTTCGTCGAGGCCGGTGGCCACTGGCTCGACACCGCCAACTGCTACGCCTTCTGGACCGACCCGAGCGGTCTGGGCGGTGCCAGCGAGCGCGTGCTCGGCGCGTGGCTGCGGGCGAACCCGGGGGCGCGCTCGGCCGTCGGCCTCGCGACCAAGGTCCGTCAGGACCCGCTGGTCGCGCACGCGTGGCCCGAGAGCGCGGAGGGGCTCTCCGCGCCCGCCGTCCGGGCCGGCCTCGACGGGAGCCTCGAGCGCCTCGGCGTCGACCACGTCGACCTGCTGTGGGCGCACGCGGAGGACCGGACGGTGGACCTCGGCGAGACCGTCGCCGCGTTCGGGGAAGCGGTGGCCGAGGGGCGTGCCACCCGGATCGGCGCGGCCAACCACGCGTCGTGGCGGGTGCAGCAGGCGCGTGACCTCGCGCGTCGGCAGGGCGTGGCCGAGTGGTCGGCGCTGCAGCTCCGGCACTCCCTCGTGCAGCCGCGCCCGGGCACGACGGTCCCCGAGGCGGGCCACAAGCTCCTGGCCCCGGACGACCTCGACCACGCCCGCACGGAAGGGCTCGACCTGTGGTGCTACACGCCCCTGATGATGGGCGGGTACACCCGTGCGGACCGCCCGTTCTCCGCGGGCTACGACCACCCCGGCACCGAGCGGGTGCTCCGGGTGCTCGGCGAGGTCGCGCGGGAGACGGGGGCGACGCCGAACCAGGTCGTCCTGGCCTGGCTCATGAGCCAGGGGATCTCGCCCATCGTCGGGGCGAGCAGGATCGAGCAGGTCGACGAGGCGATGTCCGCGCGCGACGTCACGCTGTCCCCGAGCCAGCTGGACCGCTTCGCCGACGCCCGCTGACCCCCGATTGCCGCCGACACCCCCGGTGCGGTGGCGACCCCGAGGAAGCTCCCCGTCGAGCACGACACTGCTGTCGTCATCAGCCCGATGACGACAGCAAGGTCGTGCTCGGCGGGGCTACTGCGGCTCGACCGGGCCGTCCTGGCCGGCGACCAGGTCGCCGCAGGTGGTCTCCTGGGCCGTCGTGACGACAGGGTCGTCAGCGGCGGCGTCCTGCGCGACCGTCTCCTCCTCGCCGTTCGTCGCCGTCTTCGCGCCCGCGGCGAGGTCGACGAAGGTGCGAGACACGGTGAAGGACGTGCCGTCGTCGGACACGGCGTCCAGGCCCGCGAGGTGCAGCTCCCCGTCGACCTCCGTGCAGCCGACGCCCGTGCCGAACCCGGTGAAGCCCTTGTCGAACGTGTACTGCTCGCCCTGGGCGTTCTGCGTCGGGGTCACGGCGCAGTCGGCGGCGGAGAACAGCAGGACCTCGCGGCCCGTGTCGACGAGGGCGATCGGCGCCGTGGCGTCGCCCGCGGCGACGAGCTGGACGATCGCGCTCGCCGCGACCGGGCTCGCGGACTCGATCGGCGCGGAGAACGTCGCGCCCGACGCGGTCGTGATCCCGAACGCACGGTCCGCTCCGCCGGTCAGCCACGCGGTGTCCGGGCGGCCGTCGCCGTCCACGTTGACGATCTCGTGCGTGCCCGCCCCGGCGGGGACGCCGTCGCCGGTCGCAGGGCAGCCCTCGGCGGCGGGCGTGGACGTCGCGTCTGTGGGAAAGCCCGAGTCCGCCGGGGACGGGTTCGGGGACTCCGTGGCGGTCGGGGTCTCCGCCGCAGGCGCGTCGTCCGCCGGGCGGTTGACGAGCCACACGACGACACCGATCACCACCACCGCGACGATCGTGAGCACGATCCACGGCCAGGTGCGCCGCGGCTGCTCGGGCTCGGGGTCGGGCGTGGGGAAGGGCAGCTCGGGCGTCGTCATTCCCTCAGGCAACCACCCGCGACGACGCGCGGCATCCCGGCGCGCCGAACCGCTGCCGGTCAGCGGCGCAGGGCCCGGGCGAGGGCCCGGGTGAGCGCGTCGCCGTCGGGGCCGAACGCCGTCGGGACGCCGCTGCCGACCTCGCCCGGGAGGCTGCCCGGCGTGGGCAGCGGGGAGCCGTGGGCGAGGACCTGCTGCGCGGGCGTCAGCTCGCGGATCGCGACGGCCGCGACGTGGTCCGGGTACCGCCGCGCGGCGCGCGCGTAGATCTCGGGGTCGTGCTGGCCGTCGTCGCCCACGAGCAGCCAGTCGACGTCGGGCAGCTCGCGGAAGAGGCGGTCGAGGGACGTGTCCTTGTGCTCGGGGCCGCTGCGGAACCAGCCGGTGTTCGTCGGGCCCCAGTCGGTGAGCAGGAGCGGGCCGGGCGGGAACCCGTGCCGCTGGAGGAACCGCCGCAGGTTCGCGGCGGTGTTCCAGGCGCCCGTGGAGACGTAGACGAACGGCGTGCCGGGGCGCTCCGTCGCGATGCCGCGGTAGAGGGCGGCCATGCCCGGCACGGGCACGCGCGCGCTCGAGTGCCGCACGAACGTGTTCCACGCCGCGATGAGCGGACGGGGGACCGCGGTCACCATCGCGGTGTCGTCGATGTCGGACACGACGCCGAGCCGGCGGCCGTCGGCCACGACGAAGACGTGACCCTTCGCGACCGCGCCCGACGACGGACGGAAGGTCACGTCGTGCCAGCCGGGGTCCAGCGCGACGTCGATCGTCGCGTCGAGGTAGCCGCCGCGGTCGGAGACGAGGTCGACGGTCGTGTCGCCGACGTGGACCCGGACCTCCTCCCGCGGTGCCGGGGCGGTGAAGAAGTACCGCCAGCCGCGGCGGTCCGCGGACTCGCGCTCGTGCAGCGCGGGGTCGAACGCGGGGCTCGCGAGGAGCACACGGCCCAGGACGCGGACGCGTCGCGGGCTGCCGTACCCGGCGAACGGCTCGACGCGCGGGCGCCACCCGCGCGCCTTCTGGAAGCGGGAGACGACGGCGCGCCACCGGTCCTCGAGCCGCGCCGCCCGGTGGGGTCGCTGGCTCGGCGTGGCCTCGGTCGTGACGGTCGGTACGGGTGCGGTCTGGGGCATGGGCGCAGCGGTGTCCTCGGTCGGGGGTGGCTGGTCAACCCTGTCACAGCCCGCCGACGCGCGCGGCGCCGGCCGGCCTCGGCGCGCGGCCCGGGCCCGGCGGGGTGCGGGCGGGTGCGCCCGAACCTAGCGTGGGCGCGTGAGCGAGCAGACGCCCCCGAACCCTGCCGACCTGCCCACGCGGGCGACCCCGCCGGGCGTGAGCGACGCGACCGTCGAGGCGCTCGGCGCGCTGAGCGAGGCGCTCGAGACGACGGAGCGGGCGCGCGGGCACCTCTACACGTTCCACCAGCTCACCGGGGAGGCGGACCTCGCGCTCGGCGACGCCGTCGAGAAGCTCCGGGCGGCGGGGCACGCTGAGGTCGCCGACCGGATCGCGGCCGACCTGGTGGGGCGCAACGTCGCGCCCGGACGCTGGACGTTCCAGCTCGTCGAGGAGTACGACGACGGCTACTGGTCGGTCTTCCGCGACCACGAGCGCGCGGCGCGCGAGGAGCTCGCGGGCGGCGTGCGCCATCTCTTCGAGGCGCGCATGAAGCAGGAGCGTCGCACGGCCGGGCGTCCCGGCCACGAGGCGGGGACCGAAGGGCTCCGCTGAGGACCACGAGCATCGGACCGATGAGTCCGGGACCTGGCGTCGGTCAGGAGGAGGACCGAGAGCCGACCGACGAGAGGACCGGCCATGACCGCCGCTGCCCACCCCGTCCCGTCCGACGCGCCGGACGGGACGCTGATCCCGAACTACAGCTCGCCCGGTGCCGCCCCGGTGCCGTGGGAGACCGTGCGGCGCGCGCTCGAGCGCGCGGAGATCTCCTGGATCTCGACCGTGCGACCCGACGGGCGCCCGCACGTCACGCCGCTCATGACGGTCGTGGCGGACGGTTGCGTGCACGTCACCACGGGGCCGCACGAACGCAAGGCCCGCAACCTCGCCGAGAACGCGCACGTGGTGCTCACGACCGGGACGAACGCGTTCGAGGACGCGCTCGACGTCGTCGTGGAGGGGACGGCCGTCCGCGTCACGGACGACGCGACGCTGCACCGGCTCGCCGAGCGGTGGCGCTGCAAGTACGGCGACGAGTGGACCTTCACCGTGCAGGACGGGGCGTTCCGGAACTCCGACACCGGCGAGTCGCTCGTCTTCTCCGTGCGCCCCGAGGTCGTGTTCGCCTACCAGCGCACGGCCGAGCACGCGGCCATGCGGTGGCGGTTCGGGCCGGACGAGCGGCCCGCCCTGCCTGCCCCCGACGCACCGCAGCCCGCCCCGTGAGGCGGGCTGCGGCGTCGGGCCGGGACGTGCTCAGTTGCGCGTGATGGTGAAGGTCGACGTCGTGTTCTCGATGTCCCGGAAGTTGCCCGAGAACGTGAGGTTGGTGAACGTCGCCATGCCGACCGCCGGACCCTGGCCGGCCTCCGGCATGGGGTTGGCCCAGATGCCGTAACCGGACTTCGCGTCGTACTGGTCACCGCTCTTCTTCGCCCCCGTGATGGTGACGTTGGTGAAGGTCGGGTTCTGGATCGGGTTGACCGGCTGGCCGCCGAGGTACTGCGTCTGGAACATGATCCCGGAGTACGTCGGGTCGATGACGTCGAGGTTGTTCACCTGGATGTTCCCGAACGCCTTCGACGCCGAGAACATCCACACGGCCCCGAACACCTGGCCGTTCCAGAAGTGCCCGCCGGAGCGCAGGACCGTGAGCCCGTCGAACACCGTCGGCGCCGGGCCGAAGCCCTCCATCGGGTAGCCGAAGTCGAGCGAGCTGATCGTGACGCCCGAGTAGACCAGGGTGTCCGCGATGTAGATGTTGCGGAACGTGTTGTCCTGCCCGCCGTAGACCGCGAGGCCCGCCGCACGCCACGTGTTGGTCGACGTGAGGTTCTCGAACACGTTGCCGCGCTGCCCGCTGCCGCCGTTGTCGGTGGCCGCGAAGAGCGCGAACGAGTCGTCGCCCGTGCCGCGTGCCTGGTTGTTGTGCACGTGGTTGTTCGCGCTGCCGTTGGTCATGTTGATCGCGTCCGCGAACGTGTTGCGGATGCGGGAGTTCTTGACCTCCGAGTCGTCCATGTTGGACGCCCAGAACATGCAGATCATGTGCTCGACCCAGATGTTGTCGATCGGATGTCCTTCACGTTGGCGAAGTCGAAGACCTTGCCCGGGCCGTCGATCCGTGACGTGTAGTTCCCGAAGTACGCGAAGTCACGGAACGTCGAGCCGTTCGCGCTCGCCTCGGCGCGGAAGCCGACGTCGGTGTTCTCCTGACCCTGCGGCGCGAAGAACCGGGTGAACCACGGCCCGGCGCCGACGACGTCGACCGCCTTGCCGTACACCTGGAACTTGTTCGCGGTCTGGTAGTCGCCGGCGGGCAGGTAGACGCCCTTGAGCGTGCCCGTGGTGTCCATCCGGACCTTGTCGAGCGCGGCCTGGACGTCCTGGTGCGTGAAGCCCGCAGGCTGCGTGTACTGCGCGGGGTTCGGGTTCGCCTGCGGCGTCGCGAGCTCGAGGTCGACGAAGTCGATCGTGTACCGGCTCGTGTTGCTCGCCGTCTTCTGGAGACGGATCGTCGAGCCCGCGGGGACGGTCGTGCCGAGCAGCGTGCTGGCCTCGTCGTAGATGTGCCGCGGCGCGCCCTGGCCCGGCTGGTTGCCCGGGTTGGTCTCGTTGCCGTAGAGCCACGCGTAGCGCGACGTGAGATCGATGTTCTTGAGGAACTGGCCGTCGACGTAGATCGCGAGGGTCGCGTTCGTCCCGCCGCCGCCCGCCGAGTCGGGGATGGAGAAGCGGGTCAGCAGGGTGTTCGTCGGGGCCTTGGTGGTCCACTCGACGTACGCGCCGGTCTGGTCGAGCGTCACCGCGCGACGGCCCGAGGCCTCGCCCGCGAGGTCGCCGACGACGCGGTTCGGCGCCAGCACGGTCGCGCCCCCGCCCGTGACGCCGTCCTCCGCCTCGTACGTGTCGAACGGCAGGTTGGCGCCGCGCCCGACGAAGAGCGGGCGGGTGACGGTGTTGTTGGCCTGCTTCGCGGAGACCTCGGTCGAGTCCGGCGCGGCGACGACCTTGACGTCGTAGTTGCCGTCGGCGGCGGTCCACGTGCCGAGGTCGACGCTCGTGCTGCTCGCGCCCGCGGCGATCGCACCGCTCGCGGAGCCCGTCAGGGTGCGCACGACGGCGCCCGTCGCTTTGTTCGTCACGGTCACGGTGAGTCCGTGGGCAGCCGTGGAGGTCGCGACGTTGCCCTGGTTCGCGATCGTCGCGGAGAAGGTCACCGTGCTCCCCGCGGACGGGTTGCTGGGCGACCACGTGAGCGTCGGGACGAGGTCCGAGCTCGGGACGGCCGTGACGACGAGCGGGGTCGGGTTCGCGTAGGCGTTGTTGCCCTCGTTCTGCTCCGCGACCGTGGCGCCCGCGTCGGCGACCGCACCGATCGTGTAGCTCGCGGCAGGCCGCGCGCCGACGTCGGCGGTGACGGTCGCCTGGGCGCCGGCCGCCAGGCCGGCGACCGGCTTCGTCGCGACGGTCTCACCGTCGAGCGTGAACGCGACGTCGGTCGCGGCGGACGCCTGCGTGCCGATGTTCTTCACGACCGCCGACAGCGTGATCGCCTGCGACTCCAGCGGCGACGTGGGGGTCGCGGTGACGCTCGTGACGACGAGGTCGGGGTTCGGAGCCGCGGTGCCGAACACCTGGAGCTCGGCGACCTGACCGTTCCCGGAGCCGGTGTTGCCGGTGAACCGCAGTCGCACGTCCTTGGCGGTGCCGGTGACGGGGACGGTCACGGTGTTGCCCGTGCTCGGGGAGAACGCATAGCCCGCGGAGGCCTTGAGGGTCTGCCACGCGCCGGTGGCGGTCGCGCGACCCTGGACCTCGAACGTCTGGGTGCGCGGGCCCCACACCGACGCGGGCGGGAGCTTGACGACGACGTCCGTGAGCTGGGCCGCGGCGTCGAGCGAGACCGTGAGCGTGCTCGGGTACTGGCCGCCCGCGCCCTCCCAGTAGGTCGACGTGCTGTCGTCGTTCGCGTTCTTCGCGACGAACTGCCACTCCGTCGACGACGCCTCGATCGGCTTGTTCAGCGCGAGGTTGGTACCGGTGGGCGGCTCGGGGTTCCCGGGTCCGCCCGGGTCCGTGGTGCCCGCCGTGCCGCGCACCTCGAGCTCGGAGAGCTGCCCCGCGGGCCAGCCCGTGTTCGCGGTGATGTGCACGCGCACGTAGCGCGCGGACGTGTCCGGCACGTCGACCGTCACGGTGTTCCCCGACGCGGGGTTGAACGCGTACGCCTGGCTCGCCTTGATCGTGGAGAAGCTCGCGCCGTCGGTGCTCGCCTGCACGCTGAGGGTCTGGTTGCGGGTCTCCCAGCCCGTGGGCAGCTTGAGCACGAGGTCCTCGACCGTGGCGGCCGCGCCGAGGTCGACCTGTGCCCACTGCGGGAACGTGTTGTTGGTCGACTCCCAGTAGGTGCCCTGGTTGCCGTCGGTGAGGTTGCCGGACAGGTACGGGGAGTTGTTGCTGCTCGCCGCCGTCGACTTCCCGGCGGACAGCACCGTGGGCGCCGCCGTCGCCGTCGTGGTCAGGCCGAGCGGGACGAGCAGGGCCGCCGCCCCCGCCGCCGCGGCGAGCAGGCGGAGCCGGCGCCGCGGCGCCTGGGCGGTTGTGCGGTTCGACGTGCTGGGTCGATGTCTCATCGATGTCCTCGATCTCCCGTCGTCGTCGACGGGCGTCAGGCCGCGCCGAGCGCGACCCCGCACCGGAGCGGGCGCCCGGGTCGGAGGACGGGCCGCGGCGCACGTCCGGCCGGGGCCGGGTGGCTCGGGTCAGTACCTTCGAGAATTGCGGACCCGCTGTGCCGCACCGCACAACGGTGTGTTGAATTCTTGCATCAACACGCAAGAACGCTACTGTCGGCTGAAGGGGCCGTCAAGAGATCCCGCAAGCGCCCGATGCGCCATGTTCGTCGAGGTAGAACCCCCGTCCCGCGAGATAGAACCCGGGTCGCGCGAGGTAGAACCGTGGTCGCGCGAGGTAGAACTGTGGTTCTTGTGCTCGACGGCGTGCGGTCGGGTTGGGTGGTCGGGGTGGGTGGTGGTGCCGCGTCTACCATCCGCCGCTCGTTCCTCGCGGCTCCCGCCAGGCCCGCCACGACGCGGCACCACCACCCACCCCGCCCGGCGTCGTCTCGCCCTGGTCCGACGCGCGCCCGGGCGACCGCCCGCGGTGGACGACCCGACGCCGTCGGCGCGGGCTGGTTACGGCTGGCTCTCCGGCTCGGCAGTGAACCACATGCGCTCGCGCACACCGGTCACCTCGCGCGCGCGGGCCATGGCTCTACCTCGGCGGACCACGGTTCTACCTCGGCGGACCACGGTTCTACCTCGCGCGACCACGGTTCTACCTCGCGTGACCACGGTTCTACCTCGCGCGACCACGGTTCTACCTCGGCGGACCGGTGTTCTCGCTCGTGCGACTGCGGTTCTCCTCCGGCCAAGCAGGGTTCCGTTTCGGCTCGCCCGGGTTGTTCACTCGCGAGCGCGACGCCCGGGTCCGCGCGGGGTGGACGGCGCCGTCGGCGTGGTCCCGCGGTCCGCCCTCAGTCCGCGGCCGGACCGAAGCGCTCGGTCTTGACCCGCGCCGGGTCGTGGCCGAGCGCGACGAGCTGGCGGGCGACTGCCTCGACGAACCCCGTCGGCCCGCACACGAAGCACGCGGGCTCGATCTCGGCCGGCCAGCCCCACGCTGCGAGCTCGCGACGCTCGAGCCGACCGGGGCCGCGCATCGACCCGAGCGGCGTCGAGCGCGTGAAGACGACCTGGGCGTCGAGACCGTCGTGCGCGGAGGCGAGCCGGTCGAGGTCGTCGACGTACAGCCGGTCCTCGGGGCGGCGGACGGAGTAGACGAGCCGGAACGGCGTCCGGTCGCCCGCGTCGCGGCGGGTCCGCAGCATCGCCATGAGGGGCACGAGCCCCGACCCGCCGGCCGCGAGCAGGACCGGCGTCCCGGCGTCGCGGTCCGGGGACCAGACGAACCAGCCGCCGATCGGCCCGCGCAGCTCGATCGCGTCCCCGATCGCGAAGACGTCGGTGAGGTACGTCGAGACCTCCCCTCCCGGGACGCGCTGCACGGTGACCTCGACGCGCGCGGGGGAGCCGTCGTCGGGCACGCTCGCGCGCGTCGCCGCGCTGCCGATCGAGTAGCTGCGCTCGGCGGTGTAGCCGTCGGGTGCGGTGAGACGCAGGTCCACGTGCTGCCCGGCCAGGTGCCCTGGCCAGGCGGGGACCTCGAGGACGAGCGTCCGCGCGGTCGGGCTCTCCTCCCACGCGTCGACGAGAGTCGCGACCTGCCAGCGCGACGGCGTCGCGTACCGGGCACCGAGGCGGACGGGAGCCTCGGTCATCGTGGGACCTCAATCACCTTGGTACCTCTGCTCGCGCCACGGGTCGCCGAGGTCGTGGTAGCCCAGGCGCTCCCAGAAGCCCTGCCGGTCCATGGGCATGAGCGTGATGCTGTTGACCCACTTGGCCGACTTCCAGAAGTACAGGTGCGGCACGAGCAGCCGCGCCGGGCCGCCGTGCACGGGGTGCAGCGGGGCGCCGTCGAACGTGTGGACGACCCACGCCTTGCCGCCCAGCAGCTCCGCGACCGGAAGGTTCGTCGTGTAGCCGCCGTAGCAGCCGATCATCGCGAAGTCCGCGGTCGACTCCACGTCGGCGAGGAGCGTGTCGAGCGAGACGCCGCGCCACGACGTCCCGAACTTGGACCAGCGGGTCACGCAGTGGATGTCGACGGTCGGCTCGTCCTGGGGGAGCGCCATGAGGTCCGCCCACGACCACGCGTGGGTCGTGCCGGTCTCGGTCGTGACGTCGAGCCGCCAGGTCGCGGTGTCGACGCGCGGTGTGGGCCCCGCCGAGAGCACCGGGAACCCGGTCTCGACGTACTGGCCCGGCGGGAGCGCCACGCCCTGCGGGCGCGGTCGGCCGTGGAAGCCGGGGGTGAGGGTGCTCATGGCACACGGTAGGCGCGGTGCCCGACGGTGCGCCAGGGCTGCGGGACGACGCGGCGCCCGGCGGCGAGGAAGATCGGGGGATGTCCAGCGACCTGCTCATGCGTATCCACGGTCCCGAGTTCCGGGCCATGTCCGAGAGGGTGTTGCGCGCCACCGAGCTCACCTCGCGGCTCAACGTCCTGCCGTTCGACGACGAGGAGGGCCGGGCGCAGCTGTTCGAGCAGATCCTGGGCCGCCCGCTGGGTCCGCGCGTGACGATCTACCCGCCCTTCTTCACGGACCACGGCCTGAACCTGGACCTGGGGGAGCGCGTGTTCGTCAACCAGAACTGCACGTTCCTCGACTACGCGGGCATCCGGCTGGCCGAGCGCGTCATGGTCGCGCCGAAGGTCACGTTCATCACCGTCGGGCACCCCGTCGACACCGACGACCGCAAGGTCTGGCTCACCGGCGGCCCGATCGACGTCCACGAGAACGTGTGGATCGGCGCAGGGGCCACGATCCTGCCCGGGGTGACCATCGGTCGCGACGCGGTCGTCGCCGCCGGCGCGGTCGTGACCGACGACGTCCCGCCGCGCAGCCTCGTCACCGGCACCAAGGCGGCGGTGCGCCGCACGTGGTGACCGGAGGCCTCCGGCTCAGCACTCGACCACGTTGACCGCGAGGCCGCCGGTCGAGGTCTCCTTGTACTTGGTCGACATGTCGACGCCGGTCTGGCGCATCGTCTCGATGACGGTGTCGAGCGAGACGACGTGCGAGCCGTCGCCCTGGAGCGCGAGGCGCGCCGCGGAGACGGCGGTGCAGGCGGCGATGGCGTTGCGCTCGATGCACGGGACCTGGACGAGCCCGCCCACGGGGTCGCACGTGAGCCCGAGGTTGTGCTCCATCGCGATCTCGGCCGCGTTCTCCACCTGGGCGGGCGTGCCGCCGAGCACGGCGCAGATCGCGCCCGCGGCCATCGAGCACGCCGAGCCGACCTCGCCCTGGCAGCCCGCCTCCGCGCCGGAGATGGACGCGTTGCGCTTGTAGAGCGCGCCGATCGCGGCGGCCGTGAGGAGGTAGGTGCGCATGGCCCGACGCCGGCGCGCGGGGTCCGCGGCGACGTCCGGGTGGGTGCGCAGGAAGTGCCGACCGACCGCCGGGATGATGCCGGCGGCGCCGTTCGTCGGGGCTGTGACGACGCGGCGCCCGTCGGCGTTCTCCTCGTTGACGGCCATGGCGAAGGCCTGGAGCCACTCGATGGTCGTGTCGGCCCCGCGCTCGTCCGCGAGCTCGAGGCGCTCGCGCTGGGCCCGCGCCCGACGGCGGACCTTGAGGCGCCCGGGCAGCACCCCGTCGCGCTCGAGCCCCGCGTCGACGCACGCGCTCATGGTGTCCCAGATCCGGTCGACGCCCGCCTCGACCTCGGCGGCGGGACGCAGCGCGGACTCGTTCGCCCATGCGACCGCCGCGATGGAGGTGCGCTCGCGCTCGCACAGGGCGAGGAGCTCGGCGGCGTTGGCGAAGGGGAACGGGACGCCGGCGGGCTCGGTGCGCGGGTCGATGGCCTCGCCCGCGAGCTCGGCGCCGAGCTGTGCGGCCTCGTTCGCCGCCGCGGACTCGAGCTCGGCGGCCGTGAGGACGAACCCGCCACCGACCGAGTAGTACGCCTCCTCGGCGAGCGTCACGCCGTCGGCGTCGAGCGCGGTGAAGCCCATGCCGTTGGGGTGGCCGGGCATGCGGGTCAGCGGCGCGAGCCGCACGTCCTCGCTCGTCATCGTGATGCGGTGCCGGCCCAGGAGCGCGACGGGCGCGCCGTCGCCCAGCTTCTCCCACGACCCGGGGACCCGGGCGGGGTCGCACGTCTCGGGGTCGAGGCCGAGGAGGCCGGCCACGACGGCGTCCGGCGTGCCGTGACCGACGCCCGTGGCCCCCAGCGACCCGCAGAGCACCACCCGCAGGCCGGTGACCGAGTCCAGCACGCCGTCGGCCTCCAGCGTCGCGACGAACGCCTTCGCCGCCCGCATCGGGCCGACGGTGTGCGAGCTCGACGGCCCTACGCCGACGGAGAAGAGGTCGAGGACCGACACGTACGCGCTCATGGACCCCATCGTCGCACCTCGTCCCACGATGCGGGCGGTTTTTGCTATAGCGAATGCTCGGGACGGCGGGTCAGGCGGTGCTCCCCAGGACGACGGGGCACGTCGCGAGGTGGTCGTCGACGAGCCCGCACGCCTGCATCGCGGCATAGGCCGTCGTCGGCCCGACGAACCGGAACCCGTGCTTCTTGAGCGCCTTCGAGAGCGCGGTCGACTCGGGCGTGTACCCGGGCACGTCGCCCCACGTCGCGGGGCGCTCGCGGCGGGCCGGCGGGGCGAACGACCAGATCAGCGCGTCCAGCGTGCGCCCGCTCTCCTGGAGCGCCAGCAGGGCGCGCGCGTTGTCGATCGTGGCGGTGATCTTCTGCCGGTTGCGGATGATGCGGGCGTCGCCGAGCAGTCGCTCGACGTCGTGCTCGTCGAACGCGGCGACGGCCTGCGGGTCGAACCCCGCGAAGACCTCGCGGAACGCGGGCCGCTTGCGCAGGACGGTGATCCAGGACAGACCCGACTGGAACCCCTCGAGCGCCAGACGTTCGAACAGCGCCGTGTCCCCGTGCACCGGGACGGCCCATTCGGTGTCGTGGTACTCCTCGTAGAGCGGGTCGCCGTCACCGAAGCAGCGGGCGCCGGGCTGCGGGGCGGCGGGCGCGTCGTCGGGCACCGCGAGGGGCGTCGTCGCGGTCGTGTCGGTCGTCATGCGTCCACTCTGCCCGCTCCCGCCGACACGGCGACACGCTCCGGCGCCCGCTGTGGACGGGGACCGCGGTGTCCGGGCCTGTGCACGCTCACGCTCCCGGAGGCGGCGTGGGAGGCAGGCGGAGGTCCGCGATCGCGCGCAGCGCGTCGAGGTGCGCGCCCAGCGCTGCGCGGCCGGCGCTCGTCAGGCGGACCCACGTGCGCGCCCGGCGACCCGAGCGCTCCTTGGAGATCTCCACGTACCCCGCGGCCTCCAGCACCGTGAGCTGCTTGGACAGCGTCGGGTCGGAGAGCTCGATGGTGTCGCGCAGCGTCTTGAAGTCGGCCTTCTCGACGCCGGACAGCGCCGCGACCACCGAGAGGCGCACGGGGGAGTGGATCACCTCGTCGAGCGTGTGGCGTGGGTGGTGCTCGGTGGCGTCGCCCGTCGACGACCCGGCGGGCTCGGTCGTCACGCCGTCACCGCCGTCTCTCGTGGCGCGGGGATCCACGCCGCGAGGAGCAGCGGGACGGCGCTGGCGAGCGCCGCGGGGACCCAGAACGCGACGTCGCCGGCGAACCGGTCGAGACCGACGAAGAGGGTCGCGCCGTAGACGACGGCCCAGGCACCGGCACCAAGGGCCAGTCGCGGGCGCGCGCCGGCGACCATGGCGCCCTGGCGCGCGGCCCAGGTGACGCCCGCGGTCACGAGCAGCGCCCAGGCGCTCATGCCGACCACGAAGCCGACCCGGCCACCGAGGCCGAGCGCGAGCACGAGGCCGACGCTCGCCGCAGCCCAGCCCGTGAGGTAGAGGCGGACCCATCGCCAGCCCCTGGCGCGGGTGGAGGCGGCGAGCCGCGACGCGTCCGCCAGCGCTGAGGAAGCCTCGGCGGGGCTGGGCGCGGTGCGGGAGGTCGTGTCGTCGGTGCTCATGGATGCCATCCAAGCATCCACTTTCCAATCTGGCAACTAGTTGCCGCGGGGAGTTCTGCCGATGGCCGGGCGTCAGCCGTCCAGGGCACACTGGGTCCCGGCCGGGCGCACCCGGCGCGACGACGCCGTCGTCCCGACCATCGTCTCCCCGAGGAGCAGCCATGTCCGACGCCCTGGCCGCGCTCGCCGCCGCCGTCGCGGCAGCGCCGTCGAGCGCACCGTTGCGCGTGCACTACGCGAGCCTCCTGCTCGCCGCCGGACACCCGGTCGAGGCGCTCGAGCAGGCGAGCGCCGCGCTGCGGATCGACCCGGCGGACGGCGAGGCGCTCCGCCTCGTCCAGGAGTCGGCCGCCGCGGCGGCGACGGGAGCCCGGCCGGCGATCGACCCGGACGCCGCGCACTCGGGCGCGGGCCTGCACGTGCCGACCTCCGCGCCGGGGGGCCTCGACGACGGTCTCATCACGGGCGTGCCGTCGGACGCGACGATCCCGCGCGCACCGGCCACGCCGCCGCCCGGCACCACGAACCCCGGCGCGCCGCCCGGGGCCGGGGCTCCCGCGGTCCCTCCCGCGCCCGGCACCGCGGCGCCGTCGGGCATCGACTGGGACCGGCTGGAGCACGAGGTGGGCGTGCGGGTCCCGCCGCCGTTCGTCGACGCGCCGCCGGTCGACCGGGCCGCCGAGCCGCCCGTCGCCCCGCCGCCCGGACCGGGCGTGGCGCCCGGCCGGGACGACGCCGGCGCGGCGTCCTCCCCGGGCGGGCAGCCGTTCCTCGTGCCCGCGCGCGACGACGTCCCCGACGACGGGTCCGGGCTGCTCGAGGTCTCGCGCGAGACGGTGACGCTCGCGGACGTCGGGGGCCTGGAGCCGGTGAAGCAGCGCATCCGCGAGGCGTTCCTCGAGCCGATGCGCCACCAGGCGATCGCGAAGGCGTTCGGCAAGTCGTTGCGCGGGGGGCTCCTGCTCTACGGCCCGCCCGGGACCGGCAAGACGTACATGGCGCGTGCCGTGGCGGGCGAGCTCGGCGCGCGGTTCCTCACGGTGACGCTCGCGGACATCCTCGACAAGTACATCGGGGAGAGCGAGCAGAACCTGCACGCGCTGTTCCAGAAGGCGCGCCGGCTCGCACCCGCCGTGCTGTTCCTCGACGAGGTCGACGCGATCGGCGGCAAGCGCGCGCAGTACTCCGGCTCGTCCGGCATGCGGACCGTCGTCAACCAGCTCCTCCAGGAGATGGACGGCATCGGCTCCGACAACGACGGGCTGTTCGTCCTCGGGGCGACGAACCACCCGTGGGACGTCGACACCGCGCTCCTGCGGCCCGGGCGGTTCGACCGCGTCGTGCTCGTGCTGCCGCCCGACGAGCCCGCGCGCGAGGCGATCCTGCGCCACCACCTCGCCGGCCGCCCGGTCGCGGGGATCGACCTGCGCGCGATCGTGCAGCGCACCGACGGGTTCTCCGGTGCCGACCTCGAGCACCTCGCGGCGACGGCGGCCGAGAAGGCGATGATGGACTCGATCGCGTCGGGGCAGGTGCGCCCGATCACCATGGCGGACCTGGACGCCGCGCTCGCCGACGTGCGGCCCTCGACGACGGCGTGGCTCCAGTCCGCGCGCAACGTCGTCACGTTCGCGAACAACGACGGCCGCTACGACGACCTCGCCGCGTACCTGCGTGCGCGGCGCATGCTCTGAGCCGGGCCCGGACCGTGGGCACCACGACCGACCCGCGCGCCGTCGCCTCGCGCGCGGAGCTGCTCGTCCAGATGGGGCGTCCCGAGCGCGCGCTCGACGAGGTCGACGACGCGCTCGCGAGCCTGCCCGACGACCCGCGCCTGCTCCTCACCGCCGCCTGGGTGCGGCTGCGCCTCCAGCGCTCGACGGAGGCGCTGCCGCTCCTGGAGCAGGTCGTCGGCGCGCAGCCCGCGGCCGACGGCGCGCTGTACCTGCTCTCGATCGCGCGCCAGAACACCGGCGACGTGGCCGGGGCGCGCGACGCCGCGGCCACGGCGCTCGAGCTCGACCCGGACGACGCGCGGTACCACCTCCAGCTCGCCGACACGCACCTGTCGGGTCGCGTGCGCGGCGCCGACCGGAGGCTCGCGCGCGAGCGCATCGCGTCCGCGCTCGAGCTCGCGCCCGAGAACCCGGACCGGCTCGCGCAGGCCGCGCGGCTCTGGTCGCGCCTCGGGGACGACGACCGGGCGCGCACGCTCGTGCGCCAGGGCCTCGCCGTCGCACCGGAGCACGAGGACCTGCTCTACCTCGACGCCGCGCTCGCGCTCGACGCCGGCCGCAGCGCCCAGGGATACAGCGGCGTCCTCGCGATGAACCCCGAGCACGCCGAGGCCGGCTACCTGCTGCACCTCAGCGTGTGGCAGCAGATCCTGCGTCTCGTCGAGACGCCGGTCCTGCTCGTCGGCGCCGTCGCCCTGGTCGTCGCCTTCTCGATGAGCGACTCGCACGTCGGCAGCATCCCGGTCTGGGGGATCGTGGTCCTGCTGTGGACCGGGATCACCGTCCTGCGCGTGCTGCCCGTCCTCCTCCAGGTGCCGCGCGGGCTGCTGCGACGCACGCTGCGCCTGACTCCGTTCCGCGGGGGGACCGTCGCCGCGGTGGTCGTGGGCTGGGCGGGCGTGCTCGCGGGGCTCGCCCTGCTCTACGTCGTGCGCGACGCCGTCGTCGTCCGCTGGTTCCTCGTCGGCCTGGGCGTCGTGCTCGCGATCACGGCCGTGACGTCGGCGGTCCTGCACGCGACCATGCTCACCCAGACGCGCGACCTCGGGTACCTCCCGCCCGGTCCGAGGGGGGCGGCCCGCATCGCCGGGCTGCGGTCGGGGCTGCGCGGCGCCGTCGTGCGCCGCGCGGTGGTCATGGGCCTCGTCGCGACCGTGGTCGCCGCGATCGGGCCGGGCGGGTTCGCGCGCGGGGACGCCCGGCCCGTCGCGGCGCTCGCCGCCGTCGCGTTCGTGCTGCCGGTGACGGTCGGCCTGTGGGTCGCCTGGCGCGTGGCCGCCCAGCAGCGCGCCGCGTCCGACGAGCGCCCCGCCGTCAGCGCCGGAGCGGCCGTGCGCGCCGGGCTGGGCGCAGCGGTCCTCCTCGTCACGACGGCGCTCCTGGCGCTCGGCGGCGTGGCGGCGCTCGCCGCGCTGCCCGTGAGCCCGGGCGAGCACGACGCCGACGGGCGTTACGTCCAGGAGCGGGAGGCACCGCGCGACCACGACTCCGACGTCCAGGAGTGCGGCGGCCGGCCCGTGACCCGTCTCTCCTGCATCCAGGAGAACAACCGCATCCGGCAGGAGGAGCTCCGCGACCGGATGGAGGACATCGACATCCCGAGCATCGACGTCCCGACGCTCGACCTGCCGGACCTGCCCGAGGTCCAGGTTCCCGACGCCCCCGTCCAGCCGACCCCCTGACCCGGCACCGCGCGCGCCGGGTCTCGACCTGCACGCGCCCCTCGCCGAGCACGTGCGGCGTGAGGACGCCGTCGATCTGCGCGCGCGTCCATGCCGCGAGCCCGGCGCGCCAGTCACCCTCGTCGTACGGGGGCCACCTCGAGCACGTCCGCGGCGGCGTCGGCCATGAGGACGAGGAGCTGGTCCTTGCTCTCGACGTAGCGGTAGAGCGCCGTCGACGAGCACCCGAGCGACTCGGCGACGCGCCATGGACGCCTCGGGAAGGCCCGCGGCGCCGGCGAGGTCGACGGCGACGCGCCGCACCTGGTGCCACCGTGGAGCACGCGCGGCCGTGCGGGTGAGCCGGGGCGGTGCGACGGTGGCGGCGTGACAGGACTCCTGGAGACGTTCGCGCGGCCGGTGGGCGCGGCGCTCGCCGCCGTGACCGGGACGGTCGCGCGCGTACGGAGCGGCCGGCCGATGCACGCGCGCGGCGTCGTCCTGCGTGCGACGCTCGTGGTGGCCGAGGACGAGGCGGGTGCGGCCAGCGTGCCGCAGGGCCGCACGCCTGCGACCGTGCGCGTGTCGCTCGGCGCGGGCCTGCCGCGGGGCTGGCCGGACGTCGTCGGGATCGCGGTGCGCTGGACCGACGACGGCGCCGCGCAGGACCTCCTGCTCGCGTCCACCGGGCACGGGCGCGGCACGCGCTACGTCCTCGTGCCCCGGCGCGGGCTGCTCGGCGGCTGGTTCTCGACGCTCATGCCCCTGCGCTCGCCGCACGGCCCCGTCCTCCTCGCGGTGCGCCCGGACCGGGACGCGACCAAGGCCTCGGGGACGCCGACGCTCGAGGTGCTCGAGGCCTCACCGCTCGGGCCGTGGCGGCGGTTCGGCGCGATCGAGCTGCACGGCCCCGTCGCGGGCGCCACGCCCGACGGCGACGACCCGGGCCTCCGGTTCGAGCCCACCCGGCACGCTCCGCACCGTCTGGGCACCTACGCGTGGGAGGACGCGCTGCGCGCTCCCGGCTACGCTGCCGCGCGCCGCCACGGCCACGCCTGACCGGGACCTCCGGGCGCGGCGTCGCTCGCGGCAGCCGGCGCGCCGCCGCGCACGAAGAGGGGCGGCGGTCCCGGAGTCCTGTCCACCGGGACCGCCGCCCGCGGGGGCGACACCGTCGACGTGAGGCCGCCCCCGAGTCGGGGGCCGGGCGGCGAGGAGGCTCCGCCCGGCCGTGCGCGGCGGTCGGTCAGACCGCCGCGAGCCGGCGGCGCAGCCCGAGCCCGACGCCCGCGACGCCCGCGAGCACGGTCCCGCCGACGAGCGCCGACATGCCGAGCGACACCCGTCCGACGGGGCTGCCCTCGACGCTGTCCTTGAGCTCCGCCGTGCCGTCGGCGAGGGTTCCCGTGCCGTCGGACAGCTCGGCGGCGCCGTCCGCGATCCGCGTGCTCCCGTCGCGCAGGTCCGACGCACCGTCGGCGAGCGTCGTCGTCCCGCCGTGCAGCGTCGTCGAGCCCTCGGCGAGCGCGGCGTTCCCCGCCGCCAGGGTCGTCGCGCCGGTGGACAGCGTCGTGAGCCCGTTCTGCAGGCGCAGCGTCCCGTCCTCGAGGAGCGTCGTCCCGGTGAACAGGTCGCCCGCGCCCGTGCGGAGCCGCACCGTGCCGGCGGAGAGGTCCGCGGCGCCGGTCGTGGCCCTGGCGGTTCCCGCCTTGAGGTCGGCGGCACCCGTGGCGAGCGCCGACGTGCCCGTGGCGAGCTCGGAGGTCTTCGTCGCCAGGAGCGCGCTGCCGCCGCTCACACGAGCGGCACCCGCGGCGAGGTCGGCGTTGCCCTGTGCGACCTGCGTCGCTCCGGCGCCGAGCTCGCCGACCTTCCCATGGAGCGTCGTGGCGCCGTCCTCGAGCTCACCGATCGCGCCGTCCAGCGTCGTGGCGCCGGCGGCCAGCGCGTCGATGCCGCCCGCGAGCTGGACGTCGATGCCCGTGCGGAGCTGCTGGACCCCGGCGGCGAGTCCCGGTTGTGCGGGGGTGCCCTCACCGAGGCCTGCGCGAAGCTGCGCGAGCCCCGCGGTGAGCCCGGGCTGTTCCGCGGTGCCGGTCCCGAGGCCGGCCGAGAGCCGGTCGATTCCCGCCGTGACGTCGCCCGCCCCCACGGAGAGCTGGCCCGCGCCCGACGCCAGCTTCCCGGCGCCGACGGCGAGCCGCGCGGAGGCGCCGGGCGCCGCGTCGGTGCCGTTGCCCAGCGCGCGGATGTTCGCGGCGATCGTCCCCAGAGCCTCCGGCGACGCCTCGACCTCTCCGCGCGCGATCTTGTCCAGCTGTGCCGCGAGGCCGTCCAGGTTGGTCCCGACGGTCACGGCCGAGCGCTGGAGCTCGCCCGCGGAACCCTGCAGCTGGTCGGCACCCCCGCCGAGGGCGGCCGTGCCGCTGCGCACCTGGGTCGCCCCGCCCCGCAGCGCGTCGACTCCTGCCTGGATCGTGTCGACGCCCGCTCCTGCCGCGGCGACCCCGTCGGCGAGGCGCGCCGCCCCCTCGGAGAGCTGGGCCTGGCCCTGGTCGAGCGCCTGGACGCCTCCGCCGAGGCTCTCGCGCACGCCCGCCCGGAGCGCGGTCGTCCCGGCGGCGAGGGTGCCGGCCCCGGTCGCGAGCCGTTCGGCGCCGGCCGCGAGGCCGGCGGAGCCGTTCGCGGCGCGCGCGGCTCCCGCGCTCAGCGCGCCCGCTCCGGACTCGAGGTCGCCCGCGCCCGCGGCGAGCTGCGACGCACCGTCGGCGGCGCGCGCGGTCCCGGCGGCGAGGCGAGCGGCCCCGGCGTCGAGGTCCTTGCTGCCCGCGGCGAGGCGCGCCGCGCCGCTCGCGGCGTCACCTGTGCCCGCGGCGAGCCGCGCCGCGCCGGCGTTGAGCTCGTCCGCGCCGACGGCGAGCTCGGTCGCCCCGGTGAGCGCGGTGGTGCCGCCCGTGGCGAGCTGGGCCGCGCCGTCGGACGCCTTCTGCGCCCCGGCGACGAGGTCGCCCGCGCCGTCCTCCAGGTCGCCGGCCCCGTCGGCGAGGCGCTGGGCACCGGCCTGGGCCTCGGCGGTCCCGTCGGCGAGCGTCGCAGCGCCGACGGAGAGCTGTGCGGCCCCGTCGTCGAGGCGCGTCGCGCCGTCGGCGACCTTGCCGTTGTACACCAGCAGGAACGCGATGAGGCCGGCCGCCGCGAGGGCGAGCACGGCGAGCGCGACGGACGTGAGGACCGTGTGGGTGCGCGACGGTCGGGGAGAGGCGTGCTGCGTCATCTGTCGTCCTTCCTCGCGCCCGGCGTCGTCGCGGGGCGGTCGGCAGTAGGGGAGGAGACAAGCGGGGGAGAGGGCGGAGAGGCGGGACACGGGGGTGCCCGCCGCAGGAGTGGCCGGGACCACGACCACCATCGTTGGCGGGACGTGGAGTAGCAGGTAAATCTCGAACGACGCTAGCAACCGCCGGGACAGGTCGGACAGCGAGTACTAGGTACTTCTGCCGTCACGATTCGGTCACGAGGCCGAAGTATCAGGTACTCCGCTCCAGAACCCGTCGCTCCGGGCAAGTGGCGCCGTCGCCGGACCTCCCCGGGGCCGTCAGGGGCCTTGCCGCGCACTGTTCACCGGACGGCCACCCGTCGGTCCGGATCCGGTCGCCGTCCCGCCACCGCGGGACACCACCCTCTGCTCGACCCTCGTCGAAGGAGAGACATGTCAGCCATCCCTGAGCGGGCCCCGGAGCGGACCTCGCGGCGCACCGTCGAGCGCGTCCCGGCCCGCCGCACACGCCTCGCGGCGCTCGTCGCCACGGGCGCGACGCTCACCCTGGGCCTGGGCGCGCTGCCCGCGCTCGCCGCGGCTCCCACGCACCCGGCGGACGCCGCGCCGTCGACCTGGACGGCCCGCGCGGTGGCGGACGCCTGGACGACGCCCGCCGTGGACCAGACGTTCCACCGCCTCGCCACGTACCCCGTGTTCCAGAACCGCCCGGCCGGCGAGGACGCCGCGGCCGAGACGGTCGCCGAGATCTCGGCGGTCAGCGAGGACGGGAAGACGGTCGTCCACACCGACGCCGCCGCGCGCCGCATCGGGTTCCTGGACATCACCGACCCGAGCGCGCCGAAGGGCCTGGGCACGCTCAGCCTCGCCGAGCTCGGCTCCGAGCACGACGAGCCGACGTCGGTCGCGATCGTCGGCGGGTACGTCCTCGTCGTGGTGGACACGTCGGTGAGCTTCACCGAGCCGAGCGGGCGCCTCGACGTCGTCGACCTCGCGACGCGCGAGCGCGTCCGGTCGCTCGACCTCGGCGGACAGCCCGACTCGATCGCCGTCACGCCCGACGGCACGCACGCCGTCGTCGCGATCGAGAACCAGCGCGACGAGGAGGCGGCGCCCGAGGGTGGTGACGAGGGCGACCTTCCGCAGCTCCCCGCCGGTTTCCTCCAGATCCTCGACCTGCCCGGCCACGACCCGGCGGCCTGGTCGACCCGCGCCGTCTCCTTCCTCGACGAGGGCGGCGTGCCGCTCCCGGTCGTCGAGGCGGCCGGCCTGGACACCCCGCAGGACCCCGAGCCCGAGTACGTCGCCGTCAACCCGGCCGGCACGAAGGTCGCGGTGACGCTCCAGGAGAACAACGGCGTCGCCGTCGTCGACGTCGCCTCGGGCGAGGTCGAGACCGTCTTCTCGGCGGGTGCGGTCGCCGTGTCCGGGATCGACGTGAAGAAGGACGGCGTGATCGACCAGACCGGGTCGATCCCCGCGACGCCGCGCGAGCCCGACGCGATCGGTTGGCTCGACGACGCGCACGTCGCGACCGCGAACGAGGGCGACTGGAAGGGCGGCTCGCGCGGCTGGTCGGTGTTCGACGCGACCTCGGGCGAGGTCGTGTGGGACGCGGGCGCAGAGCTCGAGCGCCTCGCCGTCCGCGTCGGCCTGCACACCGAGGACCGCGCGGCCAAGAAGGGCGTCGAGCCCGAGGGGCTGACCGTCGCGACGCTCGGCGGGACGCGCTACGCGTTCGTCGGCTCCGAGCGCTCGAACTTCGTCGCGGTCTACGACGTGACCGATGCGACCGCCCCGCGTTTCGTCCAGGTGCTCGCGACGACGAACGGCCCCGAGGGCCTGCTCGCCGTGCCGGAGCGCGACCTGCTCGTCGTGTCGAGCGAGGAGGACGACGCCGGGGCGGGCGTGCGGTCGGCCGTCACCGTGTTCGGGCTGGGGGCGCAGTGGGCCGACGGCGCCGGGTCGCCGCAGTTCCCCAGCGTCGTCTCGGCGGACACGACCGAGGGCCCGCAGGCCGGGACTCCGATCGGCTGGGGCGCGCTCGGTGCGCTGACTGCCGACCCGAGCGATCCCCAGCGCCTGTGGACGGCGACCGACGCCGCGTACTCCACGACGCAGCTCCTGTCGCTCGACGTGAGCGGCTACGGCGCCGGCTCCCCGGCCGTCATCGACCGGACCGTGACCCTCACGCGCGACGGCGCCCCGGTGGGCCTCGACGTCGAGGGCGTCGCGGCCCGTGCCGACGGCGGGTTCTGGCTCGGCGTCGAGGGCGCGACCGGTGCCGAGAACGCGATCGTGCGCGTCGACGCCGCGGGCGCGGTCGTCGAGTCCGTCGCGCTGCCCGAGGCGGTCGCCGCGGGCCTCGGCAAGCAGGGCATCGAGGGCGTCGCGGTCGCCCCGGCGGTCTCGACGGCGGGCGCGGGTGCGGGCGAGCAGGTGTGGGTCGCGCTCCAGCGCGGCCTGACCACGGACGAGGGCGGCACGGCGGGCACCGCGCGCCTCGGTCGCTACGACGTCGCGTCGGGCACGTGGGACTGGTTCGCGTACCCGCTCGAGCAGACCACGACCGAGGGCGACTGGATGGGGCTCAGCGAGGTGACCGTCGTCGACCACGACACCCTCGCCGTCATCGAGCGAGACAAGCTCAACGGCCCCGCGGCCGCGGTGAAGCGCGTGTACGCCGTCGACGTCCCCGAGACTGCGGTCGGCGCGGCGAGCACGACCCCCGTGGCGGTCGAGAAGGCGCTCGCGCACGACGTCCTGCCCGACCTGCGCGCCACGAACGGCTGGACGCAGGAGAAGCTCGAAGGCCTCACGGTCGGCGGCGACGGCACGGTCTGGGCGATCACCGACAACGACGGCCTCGACGACGCCACCGGCGAGACCGTGCTCCTGCGCCTCGGCGCGGCGTCGGACGTGTTCGAGGGTCACCTCGACGGCGAGAACCCGGGCGGACCGGGTGAGCCCGGCGAGACGCCCGGCGCGGGCGAGCAGCCGCCGTCGACCCCGCTCCACACGGTCGACGCCGACGACCTCACCGACGCGAACCACGGCGGCGTCACGCTCTCCCCGGCGCGGGTCCGCGCGGGCGAGCGGGTCACCGTGATGGCCGAGGGCTTCGCGCCCGGCGAGTGGGTCTCCGCGACCCTCTTCTCGACCCCGACGGACCTCGGGATGTACCGCGCCGACGCGTCGGGCACGCTCACCGCGACCGTGACCGTCCCGGTCGACGTCGCGGCGGGCGAGCACCGGTTCGCGCTCGTCGGGCAGGTGGACGGCCGCGTCCTGTGGACGGAGCTCGAGGTGCTGGCGGCGGACGGCACGCCCGGCGGGTCCGACGGCGAGGGGTCGAGCCGACCGGACGGGCTCGCCACGACCGGTGCGCACGTCGGCGCCCTCGTGGGCCTGGCGATCGTGCTGATCGCGGGCGGCGCGACGATCGTCGTCGCCCGCCGTCGCATGCGCGGCCTCCCCGGCTGACGGCTCAGCACGACGCCGAACCCGGGGTTGTGGCCGGTCTCGAGCCCGAGACCGGCCGCAACCCCGGGTTCGGCGGACCGGGTACCCCCGCGACTGGGTCAGTCGCGGTCGTTGGGCATGAGGGCCCAGAGGATGAGGTAGGCGATGACCTGCGGGCCGGGGAGCAGGATCGAGACCGCGGCGACGATGCGCACGACGGTCGGGTCCCACCCGACCGACGGGCGATCCCAGCGCACACGCCCGCGATCATCCGGCCGTGGCGCGGCCGCGACAGGGTCGGCCGGTACGAGGCTGCGGAGGCGTCTGAGGTGCTCATACCTCGACGGTAGGAGCACGCTCGTCGCGGCGGTATCGGGAAGTCCCCCGAACCGACCCTGATCCTCCCGACGCCGACCCTGACCCCGGGCTCAGCTCCGGGAGCCCGGCTCAGTTCCCGAGTGCGGCCTCGAACGCGGCCAAAGCGCGGGGCGACGCGAGCGCGAACGTCACCGCCGTGACGCCGGCGCCCGGGTCGGCGGCCGGACGGGCGGCGGACCACCCGCGCACGGCCTCCACCGCGACCCGCGCGACGTCGTCGACGTCCCAGCCGTAGACGCCCGCGCTCACGGCGGGGAAGGCGACGGTGGCGGCGCCGATGTCGGCGGCGACGTCGAGCGAGCGGTTGAAGCACGACGCGAGGAGCGCGGGGTCGGTCTGCCCCCGATGGCGGTTCGGCCCGACCGTGTGGACGACCCAGCGGGCGGGGAGGTCGTAGCCGCCGGTCGCGACGGCGTCGCCGACGGGCAGGCCGTCGGGGAGGGTCGTGCGTCGGAGCCGACGGCACTCCTCCAGGAGCCCCGGCCCGGCGGCGGCGTGGATCGCGCCGTCCACGCCACCGCCGCCGAGGAGCGACGAGTTGGCGGCGTTGACGATCGCGTCGACCGTGAGCGTCGTGATGTCGGCGAGCCGTGCGTCGAGGTCCATGCCCCCATCCTCACGCGGGCACCGGGTTGCTCGCCGTCGAGCACGGGCCTGACGGCGTCCTGACGCCGAGGGTGACGGGAACCTCGTTCTCGGCGCGGGAAGGTCAGTCGCGCGAGACGACGACGCTCGCGCTGTGGCCGCCGAAGCCGAACGCGTTGACCAGCGCGTGCCGGGCGGAGGTGTCGCGCGCCGCGCCGCGCACGACGTCGAGGTCGATCGCCGGGTCGAGCGTGTCGAGGTTGAGCGTCGGCGGCACACGGCCGTCGCGCACGGCGAGCAGCGCGACGAGGATGCCCAGTGCACCGGAGGCGCCGAGCAGGTGGCCCGTCGCGCCCTTGGTGCTCGTGACGGGCGGGGGCGCGCCGAGCGCGGCGTGCAGGGCGTCGGACTCGTTCACGTCGCCCACGGGGGTCGACGTCGCGTGCGCGTGGACGAGGCCGACGTCGCCGGGGGAGAGGTCCGCCGCGCGCAGGGCCATCCCGATCGTCCGGGCCTGGTTCTCGGGGTCGCCGCCGACGATGTCGAACGCGTCGGAGGTCAGGGCGGCGCCGGAGACGACACCGTGCACCGCGGCGCCGCGAGCCCGCGCGTGCTCCTCGCTCTCGAGGACGACGAGCGTCGCGCCCTCGCCCATGACGAAGCCGTCGCGGTGCGCGTCGAACGGTCGCGACGCGAGCTCGGGCTCGTCGTTGCGGGTCGACATGGCCCGCGCCGCGGCGAAGGCCGCGAGGGAGAACGGCCGGACGCCCGCCTCCACGCCGCCGCACACGACGACGTCCGCAGACCCGGCGAGGATCATCTCCCGCCCCATCGTGATCGCCTCCGACCCCGCGGCGCACGCGCTGATCGGCGCCCGCGCGCCCGCCTTGGCCCCCAGGTCGATCGAGAGCCAGGCAGCGGGCCCGTTGGCCATGAGCATGGTCACGGTGTGCGGCGAGACCCGCCGGGGTCCCTGCTCGTCGAGCACGCGCGACTGGTCGAGCGTCGTCGCGATGCCGCCGTTCGCGGACCCGACGACGACGGCCAGGCGCGTCGGGTCGACGTCGGGCGACCCGGCCGAGGCCCAGGCCTCCCGGCCCGCGACGAGCGTGAGCTGCTCGGCCCGGTCGGTGCGGCGGGCCTCGCGCACGGCGAGCCCCTCCGCGAAGGCGTCGTCCACCCGTGCCGCGATGCGCACGGGCAGGTCGGCGGCCCAGTCCTCCTTGATGGCCCGCACGCCGGGCTCTCCGCGCAGCAGCGCGTCCCAGGTGTCCTGCGCGGTGAGCCCCACGGGGGTCACCGCCCCGAAGCCGGTGACGACGGCTCGTGTCATGGTGTCCCCCTACTGCGGGCGCCGCCTCTGCGGCGACGGTTGTGGTCGATGGGTCCCATTTCAAGACATCCGCACGGGTTTTGTCTTGTCCGACAGTGTGACGGTGCGCACGCTGTCGCTCACCACGAGTGAAGCGGCGGGCCGGCGATCCGAGCGCGGCGGGCTCGCAAGGTCGCGTACGGTCGGCACACAGACGGGACATGGAGGAGCGCCACGTGGGTCGTGCAGCGGGGGCGGTCGGTGCGGTGGCGGCCGCCGTGCTGGGGCTCGCGGGCTGCGCGACGGCGGACGGTGCCGGCGGCGAGGAGTCGTACCGGTGCTGGGAGACGGTGGTCCCCGACGACGTGCTGGAGTCGGGCGTGACGGCCGACCACCTCAGCGGGGACGGGCGGGCCGCGATCGACGGCCTCGAGGTACCGCCGATCGACCCTGCCGAGTGGACCGTCGTCGAGGACGGCGCCGAGCGGGTCGCCCTCCTGCGCGAGCTCGACGACCCCGAGGACCTGGGTGCGGGCGACGTGCGCACGCACGAGATGCTGGTGGTCGAGCTGACCGACGCCACGGAGGTGGACCCCAGGCCGACGTGGGTCCTCACCGCCGCACAGACCTGCGCCCTGCGCGCCGACCTCGGCGAGCTCGCCGCCGCGACGCTCACCCTGGACCCGGAGAAACCGCCGGTGCCCGACGCACGCGAGCTGCACCTCCTCGTCACCGAGATGGCGTGCAACAACGGGGAGGACGCCGAGGGCCGGGTGCGGCTGTCAGCGCTCGCCGTGCGTGACGACGCCGTCGCGGTGACGGTCGGCGTCGAGCCGCGCACGGGCGAGGCGAACTGCCCGTCGAACCCGCCGACACCGTTCGTCGTCGAGCTCGACGAGCCCCTCGGCGACCGCGTCGTGCTCGACGCGTCGGTGCACCCGCCGCGAGAGGTGGCACTGTCCTGACCCCGGCGGGTCAGGCCCCGTCGAGGCCGAGCACGCGGCGTGCGTTGTCCGCGTAGAGAGCCGGCAGGAGGTGCGCCGGGAGGTCCGCTCCCGAGATGGCCCACCGGCCCTGCGGCGGGACGGGGTCGTCGGGGGCGTAGGAGAAGTGCTCGTCGGCCGTCTCGAGGAACCGGAAGTGCGTCTCGAGCTGTGCGCGGGACAACGGGAACGCGTCGGTGCCGAACAGGACCCGGTCGGGGAAGTCCTCGACGAGCCGACGGAAGCGCCGTGGCTGACGCCCGAGCTCGCCCAGCCGGCCCGCGATGTCGACGACGAGGTTCGGCGCGGCCCGCAGGAGCCGGGAGACGTGGTCGAGGTCCTCCGCGACGCAGCCGACGTGCGCGCCGACGTAGGTGGTCCCCGGCGTCGCGACGAGCAGCTGCTCGAACGCGTCGAGCAGGTGCTCGAACGACGGGAAGCGGGACCGGTCGGCGAACGACCACGACGGCTGCGCGGCGAGCTCGTCGATGCGCTCGTTGTACCGGTCCAGCGGGTCGAAGAACGCCTTCGGGTCGGCGACGTGGATCAGGACGGGCAGCCCGAGCTCGCCCGCGAGCGCGAGCGTCTCGACGACGCGCGGGTCGTCGGGCGCGACGAGCGCGCCGTCCGGGCCGGTGACGGTCAGGCCGAGGTTCTTCCACACCTTGAGCCCGCGGGCGCCGCGCGCCGCGGCGTCGCGGAGCTGGCGCTGCACCGCGCGCTCGCCGCCCGCGTGGGCGAGCACCGTCCAGTCGACCTGGCAGAAGGTGAGGAACCGGCCCGGGTGCGCGCGGTCGTACCGGTCGAGGTTGGCCTCGAGCTCGTCGCCCCACAGGCCGTCGAGGTTGACGACCGTGCGCACGTTCGTGCGGTCCAGCAGGTCGAGCAGCGCCGGGACGTCGGGCGCGCACCAGTCGGTGGTGAGCCAGCGGCCCAGGTGGTTGTGGACGTCGACGGCGGGCACCGCGGCCCGGGGGACGTCGGTCCGGGGGAGCTGCACGCGGGCACGCGGCTCCCAGTCGGCGAGCCGCAGGTCGGGTGCGGGCGGCGCCGGGGGCGGGGCGGTGTGGTGGAGAGGATCGGTCACGTCCCGAGCATCGGTCCTGCGCGCACAGATTTCACGGATGTTACGCGAACCGCTCATCTAGAGTGAGTGAATGTGCCATTCTGCGTGACTATCGCGCAGATCATGAGCAGGATCGTGGGCATCGGGTCCGCGCCGCGCGGCACCCACCCACCGCAGGACCCGGGGTCACCGCCCCGCCGACGACAGGACAAGCACGTGAGCCCGAGCGCCGTCACCGAGCGAGAGATCCACAGCCAGCCCGAGGTGTGGGCCAGGGCCCTCGCGGGCGGACCCGCCACCGGTTCCGTGCTCGGCGCGCCCGGCGAGCGCGTCCTCGTGCTCGGGTGCGGGACGAGCGCGTTCGTCGCCGAGGCGATCGCGGTCCTCCGTGAGGACGCGGGCCTCGGCGAGACCGACGCCGCGTACGCGTCGGAGTGGCACCCGACGCGGCCCTACGACCGCGTGGTCGTCATCAGCCGTTCCGGGACCACGAGCGAGTGCCTCGAGGCGCTCGCGGCCGTCCCCGCGGGCACGCGCACCGCCGCGGTCGTCGGGGTCGCCGGGACGCCCGTCGCTCTCGCGGCGGACGAGGTCCTCGTGCTCGATCTCGCGGACGAGGAGTCGGTCGTCCAGACGCGGTTCCCGACCACCGTGCTCGCCGTCGCCCGCCAGACGTTCGGGGAGAACCTCTCCGACCTCGTCGAGCAGGCCGAGCGGGCGCTCGCGGCGCCGCTGCCCGTCGAGCCGGGCGCGTTCGAGCACTTCGTGTTCCTCGGCCGCTCGTGGGCCTACGGCCTCGCGCAGGAGGCGGCGCTGAAGGTCCGCGAGGCGGCGCAGGCGTGGTCCGAGTCCTACCCGGCGCTCGACTACCGGCACGGGCCGGTCGCCGTCGCGACCGACGCGACGCTCGTCATCCTGCTGGGCGACGACGACCCGGCGCTCGCCGAGGACGTGCGGCGCACCGGCGCGACCGTCGTGCACCTCGCCGGGGACCCGCTGGTCCAGCTCGTGCAGTGCCAGCGCCTCGCCGTCGCCCTCGCGACCGACCGCGGCCTCGACGCCGACGCGCCGCGCCACCTCACCCGCTCCGTCGTCCTCGGCTGAGGACGACCCGCGACAGCCCGTCACCGACGGGGACGCAGTACCCGGACACTCGACGAAGAGACCGCCCAAGAGACAAGGCCGACAATGTTCCGTCATCCCACCCGCCGCCGTCCCGACCGTCCTCTCACCGCGGCCCGGGGAGCCGCCGGAGCGGTCGTCGTCTCCGGCGCGCTGCTGCTCGCGGCGTGCTCGTCCGGGACGCCGGGCGCCACGACCCTCGACCCCGAGGCCGACGTCACCCTCACGTGGTGGACCGGCCAGGCCGACCAGGCCCAGACCATCCTCACGGGCCTCGCCGAGGAGTTCGAGGAGCTCCACCCCAACGTGACGATCGAGGTGTCCTCGGGCGCGCCGTCGACGGAGGACCTGCTGCAGAAGCTGTCGTCCTCGTTCGCGGGCGGCACCTACCCGGACATCTCCTACGCGTTCGGCTCCTGGGCGAGCGAGCTCGCCGAGTCGGAGCGCACGCTCGACATCACCGACCAGGTGAGCGACCCCGACGTCGGCTGGGACGAGTTCTCCGGGGCCGCTCGCGCCACCGCGCAGCCGGACGGCGAGACGACGATCGGCTTCCCTGCGGTCGTCGACAACCTCTCCCTCCTGTACAACAAGACGGTGTTCGACGCCGCCGGCGTGGACTACCCGACCGAGGACTGGACCTGGGACGACTTCCGTGCCGCGGCGAAAGAGCTCACGGACCCCGCGACGAGCACCTACGGCTACGCGTACGGCGTCTCCGGCTCCGAGGAGACGACCTGGCAGTTCTGGCCGCACCTGTGGCAGCGGGGCGGCGAGATCCTCGACGAGTCCGGCACCACGGCGACGTTCGACTCCGACGCGGGCGTGGACGCGCTGACGTTCCTGCGCGACATGGCCGTCGAGGACGGGTCGGTCTACCTCGACCAGACGGACACCAAGTTCACGCAGATCTTCGCGAGCGACCAGATCGGCATGGTCACGTCGGGTCCGTGGACGCTGTACGACCTCCAGGTCGCGGGCACGCAGTACGGCGTCGTCCCTCTGCCCGCCTACGACGGCGAGCACACGACGATCTCCGGCGCCGACCTGTGGGTCCTGTTCGACCACCAGGACGCGAACCGCGAGCACTGGGCCTACGAGTTCACGAGGTGGCTGACCGACCCCGAGCAGGACGTGCGCTGGAACGTCGTCTACGGCAACCTCCCGCTGCGCGAGAGCGAGATCGACTCGCCGGAGTTCCAGGCGCAGGTCGCGGCGATGCCCGGCCTGGACGTGATGGCCCAGAACAGCGAGAACGCCACGATCCCGCGCCCGACCGTGCCGGGGTACGTGAACCTCTCCGAGGCGGTCGGCACGGCCGTCTCGGAGGTCCTCCAGGGCAAGGGCGAGCCGCGCGAGGCGCTCGAGCGTGCCGCCGCCGCGTCGAACGACGCGCTGGCGGACCAGTGACGACGACGCTTGCGCCCACCCCCGCCCGGCGCGCCCCGCGGCGCCGCCGGACGGGGGAGGCGCTCGCCGGGTGGGGCTTCGTCACCCCCGCGACGCTCCTCGTCGTCGGGCTGTCGATCTTCCCCGCGGTCTGGGCGTTCCTGCTGTCGTTGCAGGACTGGAACGGCTTCTCCACCCCGGAGCCGGTGGGCGCGGACAACTACCGGCGCATGCTGACGGACACCGAGCTGGGCGCCGCGGTGGGGCACACGCTCCTGTACACCGCGTTGTTCGTCCCGGCCTCGCTCTTCCTCGGGCTCGGCCTCGCAGTCGCGCTCAACCGCCGGCTCGTCCTGGTCGGGGTCTACCGCACCCTCGTGTTCCTGCCGTTCGTGGTCTCCGCGGCGGCCACCGGCATCCTCACGACCTACCTGTTCAACCCGCAGTTCGGGTTCGTGAACAACGTGCTGCGCGTCCTCGGCCTCCCGCAGCAGGGCTGGCTCGAGGACCCGTCGCAGGCGATGGTCGTCATCACGATCATGTCGCTGTGGGGCCAGGCCGCGTTCACGACCGTCATCTATCTCGCCGCGCTCCAGGACATCCCGGTCGAGCTCGCGGAGGCGGCCCGCGTGGACGGCGCGAACCGGTGGCAGTCCTTCTGGCACGTGACGTTCCCCCAGCTCGCCCCGGTCACGGTGTTCGTCGCGATCTGGCAGACGATCCAGGCGATCCAGCTCTTCGACCTCGTCTACACGACGACGCGCGGCGGCCCGCTCGGGTCGACCGAGACGGTCGTGTACTACCTGTGGAAGGCGGCGTTCAAGGAGCTCGAGTTCGGGTACGCATCAGCCGTGGCGTACGGGCTGTTCGCCGTGACCTTGCTCATCACCATCGCCGTGACGCTCTACTCCCGCCGCACGAAGGTTGGTGGACTCTGATGCCGACGACCGTTCCCGGACCCGCCGCGTACGCCGCGGCGCCCGGCGGACCGCAGGCGGCGCCGCCCGGCGCCCCGGACGGCCCGCCCCCGGCATCCACCACCGCCACCGCAGCGCCGCGGCGTCGGCGGCGACGCACCTGGCTCTGGCACCTGCTGCTCGTGCCCGTCGCGGTGCTGTTCGCGACGCCGTTCGTGCAGATGTTCCTCACGTCGCTCACACCCGAGGCGGAGATCAACCGGTTCCCTCCGCGGTTCTGGCCCTCGCAGCTCACGCTCGACGGCTACGTCAAGCTCTTCACCGAGACGGACGTGCTGCGCTGGACGACGAACACCGTCCTCGTCTCGGTCGTCGCCGTCGCGTCCCACATCGTGCTCTGCTCGCTCGCCGGGTACGGGTTCGCGCGGCTCAAGTTCCCGGGCCGCACGTTCGGATTCCTCGCGATCATGGCGACGATCATGATCCCGACCCAGCTCCTCATGGTCCCGACGTACGTCCTCTTCGCGCGCATCGGCATCATCGACACGCTCGCCGCCGCGATGGTCCCGTGGCTCGCGTCGGCGTTCGGGATCTTCCTCATGCGCCAGTTCTTCCTGTCGCTCCCGCCCGAGCTCGAGGAGGCGGCCGTCCTCGACGGGTGCTCACGGCTCTCCACGTTCTGGCGGATCATCCTCCCGCTCGCGCGGCCCGCGCTCGCGACGCTCGCGATCTTCACGCTGCTCGGCTCGTGGAACGACCTCGTCTGGCCGCTCATCGCGATCAACGACCCGTCGTCGTTCACGCTCCAGCTCGGGATCACGAACTTCCAGGGCGCGCGCCGGACCGACTGGTCGCTGCTCATGGCGAGCAACGTCGTCGCGACCCTGCCGCTGGTGCTGTTCTTCCTGTTCGCCCAGCGCCAGTTCATCGCCACCATGACCTTCACCGGAGTCAAGGGATGACCACGCCCCCCACCGTTCCCGCAGCACCCGACCGGACCGCCGCCCCACGACCCGTCGTCGTAGTCGGGGACGCGAACGTCGACCTCGTGCTGCGTGGTGACGTCGTCCCGCGCTTCGGCCAGGCCGAGCAGCTCGCGGACTCCGGTGACCTCGTCCTCGGCGGCTCGGCGAGCATCGCGGCCGCCGGCGTCGCGCGCCTCGGGGTGCCGACGACGCTCGTCGCGCGCGTCGGCGCGGACACGTTCGGCACCTTCACCCTCGACGCGCTGCGCGCCGCCGGGGTGGACGTGTCCGCCGTCGACGTCGCCCGCCGCGAGGCGACGGGGCTTTCGGTCATCCTCTCCACGCCGGACGACCGGGCGATCCTCACGGTCCCGGGCACGATCCCGACCCTCACGGGCTCGCACGCGCTCGCCGTGCTCGACGGCTGGCACGGGCCGCCCGGCGTCGTCCACGTCGCGTCGTACTTCCTCCAGCCGCGACTCGCCGCGGACCTGCCCGCCGTCCTCGCGTCCGCACGCGAGCGGGGGTGGACGACGAGCCTCGACACGAACTGGGACCCCGCCGAGCGCTGGACCGGGCTCGCGGACCTGCTGCCCCACGTGGACGTGCTGCTGCCGAACCGCAACGAGCTGCGCGCCGTCGCGGGCGCGCTCGGCCCAGGTCCTCAGGACGCGGCGCACACCGGTGACCGCGACGTCGCGCTCGCCCGGGCGGTCGCTGCGCGCGGCCCCCGCGTCGTGGTCAAGGACGGTGCGCGCGGTGGGTGGTCCGTGGGACCGGCCGGGGCCGTCGTGCGGGCCCCCGGGCTCGCTGTGGAGGTGGTCGACACGACCGGGGCCGGTGACAGCTTCGACGCCGGATACCTGGCGGCGCTCGCGCACGGGATCGAGGACGAGACCGAGCGCGTGCGCTGGGCGGCCTGCGCCGGCTCGTTGTCGACGCTCGGCCCGGGCGGCACCGGAGCGCAGGCCACGTTCGCCGCGCTGCGGGCCGCGCTCGCATGATCTCCGCGCTCGCCCTCAGCCCGTCGCTCGACGTCACGTACGTCGTCGACGCGCTCGAGGGGATCCAGCGCCCGCGCGAGGTCCGTCGCGTCGGCGGAGGCAAGGCGCTCAACGCGGCTCGTGCCGCCGCGACGCTCGGCGCCCGTACGGCGGCGGTGGCGGTCCTCGCCGGGGGGTCGGGCGAGGACGTCGCGGCCGGGGCGAGGGCCGACGGCGTGGACCTGCACGTCGTGCCAGGAACCCACCCGACCCGCACGTGCGTCTCCGTCCTTGCCGCAGAGACCGGTGCGCTCACCGAGATCTACGAGAGTGCCGTCCCCGTGGAGCCGGACACGCTCGACCGCGCCGTGGGGCTCGCGCTCGACCTCGCCGCGCGAGACAGCGGGTGGTGGCTGCTGTCCGGCGGCCTCCCCGGCACGATCGCGCCGAGCGTGGTCGGCACCGTCGTCGGCCGGCTGCGGGCGGCGGGTGCCAGCGTCGCCGTGGACAGCCACGGGCCGGCGCTCGCAGGTGCCGTGGGCGAGGGTCCGGACCTGGTCAAGGTGAACCGGGCCGAGGCGGCGGAGCTGCTGGGCGTCCCCGTGGACACGCGGGGGCCGGGGCTCGTCACCGGGCTCCGCGACCGATCGGGCGGCCTCGTGGTCGTCACGGACGGCGCGGAGGGGGCGTGGGCGAGCGACGGCACGAGCGTCCTGCGCGTGCGGCTCGAGGGCCACGTCGGCCGCTTCCCGGTGGGGAGCGGCGACTCGTTCCTTGGCGGGATGCTCGTCGCGCTCGACGCGGGAGCGTCCCTCGCCGAGGCGGTGGCGCTCGGTGCCGCCGCGGGCACGGCCAACGCCCAGGTCCCCGGTGCGGCCGTCCTGGACGCGGACCTGGCCCGCCGTCTCGTCGGCGAGGTCGAGGTCGAGACCGTGGCGCTCCCGGTGCCGTAGACCCGCTGCGGGGGTCAGGGCTGCGCGGTCGGCCTCTCGGCCGGCTGCACGGCCGCGACCGGACCGTCGTCGGGCACGACCTGGACGTCGACGCCGGCCGCGGCGATCGCGTCGAGCGCCGCCGGGTCGGCGGACGAGTCCGTCACGAGCACGTCGATCTCCTCGAGGTCCGCCATCTTGGCGAGCGTCACGCGCCCCACCTTCGACCCGTCCGCGACCACGACGACGCGCTCGGCGTGCGCGACCATCGCGTGGTTGGTGCGCGCCTCCGTCTCGTCGTGCGTCGTCGCGCCGCCGCGCACGCTGATGCCGTCCGTGCCCAGGAACGCGGTGCCGACGTTGATCGCGTTGAACGTGTGCTCGGCGAGCACGCCGACGGCCTCCAGCGAGCTCGACCGGACGAACCCGCCGGTCATGATGACCTGCAGGTTGCTGCGTGCGGCGAGCTCGGTCGCCGTCGTCAGCGCGTTCGTGGCGATCGCGAGGTCGGGTCGTGTCGCCAGGGCGCGCGCGACGGCCGCCGCCGTCGTGCCGCCGCTGATCGCGACGGAGTAGCGCCCCGGCGGGAGCAGCCCGGCGGCGTGCTGGGCGATGCGCAGCTTCGCCTCGCGGAACCGGGAGTCGCGCAGGAGCACCGGGACCTCCGTCGTGGGGTCGAGGGCGCGCACCCCGCCGTGCGTGCGGAGCACGAGGCCCTGCTCCTCCATGTCCGCGAGGTCGCGCCGCATCGTGGCCGACGAGACGCCGAGCTCACGGACCAGCTCCGTGAGGCGTGCCGTGCCGTGCTCGTTGACGTACGTCAACGCCCGCATCATGCGGTCGCTGCGCTTGTGGGAGATCGCGCGGGGCGCGGCGTCGGGTGCGACGGACATGCGCTTCCTTCCGGCGGTGGGTGGGCGGACGCCCGAGGCTCTCGGTGCCCGGACGAGGCAAATCGCTCAATCAAAGTGAGTGTTATCAGCGAAATCTGATCGCATTCTTGCACAGTGCGCTCGACGGCGCCGAGGATCGTCGACATGGTCAGCATCGCGTTCGTCGGCGCCGGGAGCGTCGTCTTCACCCGCCAGCTCGTCGCCGACATCCTGCGCTACCCGGAGCTCGCCGACGCCCGCCTCGTGCTGCACGACATCGACCCCGAGCGGCTCCGCGTCGCCGAGGGCACCGCGCGTCAGGTGAGCAGCCAGCTCGGGGCGTCGGCCACCGTCGAGGCGTACGCCGACCGTCGCCGGGCCCTCGACGGTGCCGACTTCGTCGTCAACATGATCCAGGTCGGCGGCATCGACGCGACGCTGAAGGACCTCGAGATCCCCGCACGCCACGGCCTGCGCCAGACCATCGGCGACACGACCGGCGTCGGTGGCGTGTTCCGCGCGCTGCGCACCTTCCCGGTGCTCGAGGGAATAGCGACCGACATGCGCGAGCTGTGCCCTCAGGCGTGGCTGCTCAACTACACGAACCCGATGGCGATGAACGTGTGGTGGGTCTCCAGCGTCGCCCCCGACCTCAAGGTCGCCGGGCTCTGCCACTCCGTCTACTGGACCGCGCACGACCTCGCGGAGCTCGTGGGCGTCCCGGTGGAGGAGACGCGGTACCGGGCCGCGGGCGTCAACCACCAGGCGTGGCTGCTCGAGTGGGAGCACCGGGGCGAGTCGCTGTACCCCCGGCTGCGCGAGACGATCCGCCGAGACCCCGGGCTCGAGCGTCGCGTCCGGGTCGAGATCTTCCGCCGCCTCGGCTACTACCCGACGGAGACGAGCGAGCACTCCTCCGAGTACCTGCCGTGGTTCCTCCGCTCCGACGAGCAGGTCGAGCGCTACCGCCTCCAGCCGCTCGAGTACGTCGGCATCAGCCGGGAGAACGTCGCGGAGTTCGAGGCGGCGCGGCGTGCGCTCGCCGCCGGCGAGGACCTCGCGCTCGAGGACGGCGCGAGCGAGTACGCGCCCCAGATCATCCACTCGCTCGTCACCGGGACGCCGCGCGAGGTGCACGTCAACGTCCCGAACCGCGGCCTGATCGACAACCTGCCGCAGGGCGCGGTCGTCGAGGTCCCGGCGGCGGTCGACGGCGACGGGCTGCGTCCTGTGCCGATGGGGCTGCTGCCCGTCCAGTGCGCGGCGCTCAACCAGCCGTACGTCTCCGTCGGGGCGCTGACCGTGGAGGCAGCGCGCACCGGCGACCCCCGGCTCGTCCGCCAGGCCGTGCTCATGGACCCGAACGCGTCCTCGACCCTCACGCCGGAGCAGATCTGGGCCCTGTGCGACGAGCTCGTCGCGGCACACGGGGACCTGCTGCCCGAGCCGCTCCGCGCCCTCGTCCCGGCGGGTGCCCTGTGACCCTGGCCGCGACGGGGAACCTCGTCGCTGCGGCAGCGCGCGACGGCGCCGCCGTGCTCGCGTTCAACGTCATCACGCTCGAGCACGCCGAGGGCGTCGTCGCCGGCCTCGAGGACTCCGGGGCTCCCGGCATCCTGCAGATCAGCGAGAACGCCGTCCGCTACCACGAGGGGCGCATGACGGCGCTGGTCGCCGCGTGCCGGGAGATCGCCGTCGCGGCACGGGTCCCGGTCTCGCTGCACCTCGACCACGTCCAGGACGTCGACCTCGCGCGCCAGGTCGTCGACCAGGCGTGGCGGCTCGGGATCACGTCGATCATGGTCGACGCCGCCCACCTCGACTACGCGGACAACGTCGCCACGACCCGCGACCTCACCCTGTCCGCGCACGACACCACGCTGTGGGTCGAGGCCGAGCTCGGCGCGATCGGCGGCAAGGACGGTGCGCACGCACCCGGCGTGCGGACCGACCCGCACGAGGCGGCGTCATTCGTCGCCGCGACCGGTGTCGACGGGCTCGCCGTCGCCGTGGGCAGCTCCCACGCCATGACGAGCACGACCGCGGAGCTCGACCTCGACCTCGTCGAGCGGATCGCCGCCGAGGTCCCCGTCCCGCTCGTGCTGCACGGGTCGTCCGGCGTGCCTGCCGCGATGCTGCGCGACGCCGTCGCACGCGGGATCCGGAAGATCAACGTCGGGACCGCGCTCAACGTCGGCTACACGCGTCAGGTGCGAGACTTCCTCGACGCGAACGACGGGGTTACTGACCCCCGCAAGTACCTCGCCCCGGCGCGAGGGGCTGTGCGCGACGCCGTCGACCGGCTCTGCACCCAGGTGTTCGCCTGACACCTCGGACCGTCCTGCATCTCCTGATCGGCACCCCCACCATGGCGCGCGGGCAGCGCGTCACGACGAGAGGAACGAGCACATGAGACGAACGACGACCGGCCTGGCGCTCGGCTCGGCGCTGGTGCTGACCGCGTGCGCGGGCGGGCCCGCCGTCGGCGGCACGAGCCCGGTCCCGGACGCGGCGCGCACGGCCACGACTGACGCGACGACCGCGGGGGCGGTCGAGCTGCCGCCCACGAGCGGGATCCTCGACTACCAGCTCGGCGGTGCCTACGACCAGGTCGACGCGGGATCGGGGCCGGTCACCCCCGACGTGGTGGTGCGCGACGCGACGGCAGCGCCGCTCCCGGGCGCGTACAACGTCTGCTACGTCAACGGGTTCCAGACGCAGCCCGACGACGCCGACCTCTGGCTCGACCACGAGGAGCTCCTGCTGCACGACGCGGGCGGGGAGCTCGTGATCGACCCCGACTGGCCGGACGAGTTCGTGCTCGACCCCTCGACCGCCGCGCAGCGGGACGGGATCCTCGACCTCCTCGGCCCGGTCGTCACGGGGTGCGCCGACGACGGGTTCGACGCCGTCGAGATCGACAACCTCGACACCTGGACCCGGTTCGACCAGTTCGACGAGGCCGGCGCGCACGCGCTCGCGACGGCGTACGTCGGTCTCGCGCACGACGCCGGGCTCGCCATCGCCCAGAAGAACGCCGCGGAGATCACGCAGGTGGCGCACGACGACCTTGGCTTTGACTTCGCCGTGACCGAGGAGTGCGCGGTCTGGGACGAGTGCTCCGCGTACACCGACGTGTACGGGGACCACGTGCTGCAGGTCGAGTACCCCGGCCCGCTCGCGGGCGAGGGCCTCACGTTCGCCGACGTCTGCGCTCTCGGCGACCGCGCACCCCTGACCGTGCTGCGCGACCTCTACCTCGTCACGCCCGACACGGACGTGAGCGGGTTCGACCCCGTCGAGGAGACGGGCGAGCCCTACTCGTACGTGTTCGAGACCTGCTGACCGCCGGGCGGCGGGCGGCGCCCACGCCGTGCGCCGCCCCGTGTCACCAGCCGTCAGGCGTGAGGAGCTTGCGGATGCGCTTCTCGCTCACCGGCCCGTCGGTCCCGAGCTGCTGCGCGAACAGCGAGACGCGCAGCTCCTCGATCAGCCACCTGACCTCGGCGAGGTCCGCGGCGCGGACCGGGTCGGCCGGGCCCTGGGCGTAGGCGGCGCGGGCGCGCTGGTACGCCTCCTCGACGTCGTGCACGCGCCACGCGAGCTCGGCGTCGCGGTTCGGGTTCCCCTGCGCCTTCTCCAGCCGGTACGACGCCGCCCGGAGGTAGCGCGTCAGGTGCGGCAGGCGTCGGGGCGGGGTCTGGGAGACGAAGCCGTCGTGGATCAGGCCCGCGGCCTGGTCGCGCAGGTCGGTGAGGGTGTTGAGCAGCGCGAGGCTGTTCGACGCGCGGATCTCCGCGTCGAGGTTCCGCGACGCCGTGAGCGCCGCGACCACGTGCCCGACGACCTGGTGCACCTGGTCCTCCAGGTGCGTCCGCACGAACGCCCGCGCCGCCGCGTAGGCGTCGGCGTCGCGGATCGCCGCGACGTCCGGCTGCGTGCCGTACTGCCCGCTGCCTCCGCTCGTCAGCGCGACCACCGCGGTGAGCTGGAGGTCCGCGACGAGCGCGTCCGTGTTCCGGTACGGGCTGGCCGCCATCGTGAGCGACTGCGTCCCGTTCCACCGGCTCGTGATGCGCCCGGTCTGGAGCGCCGTCTCGGACAGCAGCAGGCGCCGCACGCCCCGCGCGTGCTCGCGCGCCTGCGCGTTCGCGTCGGCCAGCACGCGCAGCGCGACGACCGGCTCGCCCTTCGCGTCCTGCTCCTCGACGACCGCCGGGTACCCCCGCACGACGACCCCACCTCCGAGGTCCGTCGACACCGCCGCGGGTAGCCGCCCGTCGGTGAGGTCGTCGGGCCAGGTGGTCAGGTTGGTGCGTTCGCCGACGAGCGTGGCCGTGGTGGGGTCCGCGGGCGGCGCGTCGCCTCGCCGTGGCGAACCGGACGCCGAGGGCGACCCTGCGCTGTCCTGCGCCGTGCCCCGTCCGCGGCGTGTCGGCGAGCCGGACGCGGAGGCGGGGGAGGGGGCGTCGGATGCGAAGGGCGTGGCGGGCCTGGCGGGAGCGCCGTGAGGAACGAGCGGCGCGGATGGCAGCCCGAGCACCGACGCCCCCTCCGCCGCCGGACCCGACCCAGAGACCGACGCACCCGACCCCGACGCCGCCTCGCGGAGAGCAGCGCCCACCGCGCCCTTGACCGCTGCCCGCACCGCCGCCTGGTTCTGGGTGGCGAGGCGGCGCTGGAGCGCGAGGAGGTCCTTCGACTCGTCGAGGACGACGGACCCGCCCCGGCCGCGCGGGTCCTCGACGCGGAACGTCATGCGCAGGTGCGCGGGCAGGCGCGCCTCCTGCTCGGGGCCCCACGCGTCGTCGGGGATGACGACGTCGCGCAGCGCCCGGACGGCGCGCGTGAACGCGACGTGGAACGGCTCGGCCATGTCCCCCGCGCGGGCCATGTCCTCCCAGGCGGGCGTGTGCTCGCGGAGCCAGGCGACGACGTCGCGCGCGACGTCCGGCGCGGGCACGAGCTGGACGCGGACCGGCTTGGGCAGCGAGCGGATCGTCGCGGTGGCGAGCTCGTCGAGCAGGCCCGGCACCATCCAGTCGAACCCGTCGGGGACGACGCGGTTGAGGACGGAGATCGGGACGTGCACGGTGACGCCGTCGGCCTCGGTCCCGGGCTGGAACTGGTAGGTGAGCGGGAGCGTGAGCTCGCCCTGGGGCCAGGTCTCGGGGAACTGCGAGGTGTCGATCTGCTCGGCGTCGGGCACGAGCTGCTCGAGCGTGAAGGTGAGCAGGTCGGGGTCGCGGCGCCGCGCCGTCTTCCACCAGCGGTCGAAGTGCGCGGCGGACACGACGTCGTCGGGCACGCGCTCGTCGTAGAAGTCGAACAGCACGTCGTCGTCGACGACGAGCCCGCGCTGGCGCGAGCGCGCCTCGAGCTCCTCGGCCTCCTCGAGGAGCTTGCGGTTGTCGTGGAAGAACCGGTGGTGCGTCGTCCACTCGCCCTGCACGAGCGCGTGGCGCACGAACATCTCGCGCGCGGCCTCGGGGTCGACCTTCGCGTAGAGGACCTTGCGGTCGGCGACGATCGGCACGCCGTACAGCAGCACCTTCTCGGTCGCGATCGCCGCGCCGCGCTTGGTCGACCAGTGCGGCTCGGAGTACGTGCGCCGCGCGAGGTCGCCCGCGAGGTCCTCGGCCCACTCGGGCTGGATCCGGGCGACGTCGCGCGCCCACAGCCGCGACGTCTCCACGAGCTCGCCCGCCATGATCCACGCCGGCGGCTTCTTGCTCAGCGGCGAGCCGGGGAAGATCGCGAACCGCGCACCCCGCGCGCCGGTGTACTCGTTGCGGGCCTGCTTCTGCGCGCGCCGCAGCGCCTTGGCCCGGGCCTCGCCCTTGAGGTGCGCGACCGACGACGCCTTCACGTCGCCCGTGTCCTGCATCCCGATCTGCGACAGCAGCCCGGACAGCAGCGCCTTGTGGATCGTGTCGCCGTCCCAGACGCGCTTGTACGCCTGGCTCTCGGGAGCCGTGGTCGGGTCCGCCGCGGGTGAGCCCGACGCCCCCTCCGCCGCCGATCCGGAGCCGGATCGACCGGCGCGCGGCGCGTACGACATGTCGATGCCGAGGGGCTTGGACATCTCGCGGAGCTGGGCGACGACGTCCTGCCACTCGCGGATGCGCAGGAAGTTCAGGTACTCGGCCTTGCACAGGCGGCGGAAGGCCGAGGAGGAGAGCTCGTGCTGCTGCTCGCGGACGTACTCCCAGACGTTGAGGTAGGTGAGGAAGTCGGAGTGCGGGTCGGTGAAGCGCGCGTGCGCCTGGTCGGCCTGCGCGCGGACCTCGGCGGGGCGCTCGCGCGGGTCCTGGATCGACATGACGGCGGCGATGATCGCGACCTCGCGCGCGACGCCGAGCCTCGAGCCCTCCCAGATCATGCGGGCGAGGCGCGGGTCCATGGGGAGCTGCGCGAGCACGCGCCCGACCTCGGTGAGGCGCGTGACGCCGTCGGACGTGGCGAGGGCGCCGAGCTCGGTGAGGAGCTGGACGCCGTCGCGCACGGCACGCGTGTCCGGGGGCTCGACGAACGGGAAGCGCGCGACCTCGTCGGGGGTCTCGACGACGCCCACGGAGATCATCTGGAGCAGCACGGACGCGAGCGACGTGCGCAGGATCTCCGGCTCGGTGAACTCAGGCCGGGAGAGGAAGTCGTCCTCGGAGTAGAGGCGCACCGCGATGCCGTCGGCGACGCGCCCGGAGCGGCCGGAGCGCTGGTTCGCGCTCGCCTGCGAGACGGGCTCGATGGGCAGGCGCTGGACCTTGGTCGCCTTGGAGTAGCGCGAGATGCGGGCCGTGCCCGGGTCGACGACGTAGTGGATGCCCGGCACGGTGAGCGACGTCTCGGCCACGTTCGTCGCGAGAACGATGCGCCGCGAGGAGTGCGCCTGGAACACGCGGTGCTGCTCGGCCGACGACAGCCGCGCGTACAGCGGCAGGATCTCGACGCGCTGCGGGTGCTTCGGGTCGGTGACGCGGTCCTTGAGGTGACCGGTGAGCGCGTCGGCGGCGTCGTGGATCTCGCGCTCGCCGGAGAGGAACACGAGGATGTCGCCCGGCCCCTCGCGCATGAGCTCGTCGCACGCGTCGACGATGCCGGTCACGAGGTCCTTCTCCTCGGCACCGGCGCGCCCCTTCGCCTTCGTGCCGGTGCCGGCGCCGGGGTCCACGTCCGGGGAGAGCGGCCGGTACCGGATCTCGACCGGGTAGGTGCGGCCGGACACCTCGACGACGGGCGCGGCGTCGGGCAGCGCGTCGACCACGTAGTCCGGGGCGCCGCCGAGCGACGCGAGGTGCGCGGGGGAGAAGTGCTGCGCGAACCGCTCGGAGTCGATCGTCGCCGACGTGATGACGAGCTTGAGGTCGGGGCGACGCGGCAGGAGCCGCGCGAGGTAGCCGAGCAGGAAGTCGATGTTGAGCGACCGCTCGTGCGCCTCGTCGACGATGATCGTGTCGTACGCGAGCAGCTCGGGGTCGCGCTGGATCTGCGCGAGCAGGATGCCGTCGGTCATGACCTTGACGAGCGTGTCCTCGCTGGAGGTGTCGGTGAACCGCACCTGGTACCCCACGACGCCGCCCAGCTCCGTGCCGAGCTCCTCCGCGATGCGCTCCGCGACCGTGCGCGCGGCGATGCGGCGGGGCTGCGTGTGCCCGACCTGACCCTTGCGGCCACGGCCGAGCTCGAGCGCGATCTTGGGGAGCTGCGTCGTCTTCCCGGACCCCGTCTCGCCCGCGACGATGACGACCTGGTGGTCGCGGATCGCGGCGGCGATGTCCGCGCGTCGCGCGCTGACGGGGAGCTGCTCGGGGTACGTGATCGGCGGGACCGTCACGGTCTCGCGCGCCTGCGCGGCCCGCTCGAGCTGCGCGCGGCTCACCTGGCGCGGGCCCGACCGCGTCCGCTCCCCCCGGCTGCGTCGCGTCGGCGCCGCGTTCGTCGGGGTGCTCGACGTCGGGCGGTCGCCTCGCCTGCGCCGGTTCCCGCGGCGCCCGCGACCCTCGCGCGGGGTGCCCTCGGCGGCGCCGTCCCGCTGGGGAGGGCGCGCGTCAGGCTGGTTCGCTGCGGGCTCGGTACTCACGACGGTCCATTCTCTCAACCCGCTGCAACTTCATTGCTCGCCGTCGAGCACGGGCGGTCCATGGAGGCGGAGGTGCGCGAGATCCTGGCCGCTGCCGTCCGCTCTCCGAGCGGGGTCGAGCGCGGTCTCGGGACCTGGATCGCCGAGACCTTCGCCGGGATCGGTGGGGCCGAGGCGGACGTGTTCGACGTGCGCCGTGACGATCGCCCTCGGGTGGTCGACCTCAGCGACCCGACGTGATCGTCCTCGACACGAACGTCGTCTCGGAGCTCACGAGAACGTCCCCGGAGCGCTCGGTGGTGCGATGGCTCGACGGCCTGTCGCCGCTGGACGTCTGGCTCACGTCGATCACGATCGCGGAGATGTCGTACGGCATCGCCCGGTTGATGGCCGGTCGTCGCCGCGACGAGCTCGTCGTGCGCGTCGAGACCGTTCTCGACGGTCTCGGCGGTCAGGTGCTGTCGTTCGACCAGGAGGCCGCGCACGCGTTCGGCGCAGTCATGGCCGGACGAGACCGCGCCGGGCAACCCATCGGTACCGCGGATGCGCAGATCGCCGCGATCTGTCGCGTGCACGACGCGACGCTCGCGACGCGCGACGTCCGCGATTTCGTCGGCACCGGCGTGGCCGTCGTCGACCCGTGGGACTCGGCGTCTTCCTGACCCTGCACGCTCAGCCGAGCGCGCGGCGCATCACGACGCGCGGCACGCCGCCGCTCACGCCGGTGGTCGGGGCCGCACGCACGAACCCCGCCTTCTCGAACAGTGCGACGGTGCCGACGTACCCGGAGACGACGTCGACGCGTTCGCCGCCCGCGTCGACGGGGTAGCCCTCGACAGCCGGCGCGCCGTGCGCGGCGGCGTGCTCGACGGCGCCCGCGAGCAGGTCGTGCATCAGCCCACGACGCCGGTACCCGGCCCGAACCACGAAGCACACCGCGCTCCAGGCGTCGAGGTCGTCGACGAACGGGATGGTCCGGGCGTTCATCAGGCGCCGGTAGGTGCTGCGCGGCGCCACCGAGCACCAGCCCGCGACCTCGCCGTCGACGTACGCGAGCACGCCCGGCCCGGGGTCGGTCGCGCACAGGTCGGCCATGAATGCCGGGCGCTCCTCGGCGCTGACCCGGCTGTCGCGGTAGGACATGCACCAGCACCCGCGCACGCCGGCCTTCCGCGGCCCGACCACGGTGGCGAAGTCGTCGAAGCGCCCGACGGCGGAGCGCACCTCCACGTCCATCCCACCCACGCTAGGCGCGCCCACCCACGCGGGCGAGCGCCGCCGTCGGGCATCGTGCGGGCGGCGCAGGCGGGTCAGGCGGGGGTCGCGCGGGCGTACCGGGTTGCCAGGGTGCGCACGTGCTCGACGAGAGCCTGCGGCGCCGTCACGTGAAAGTCGAGGCCGAGCATCCCGACCCACACCGCGACGACCTCGACGCTGTCGCCGCCGGTGACGAGGACGCAGCGGTCATCATCGAGCGGCTCGACCGTGCCGACCGTCGGGTTGATGCGCCGCAGCACCTCCTCGGCGGGCGCGTCGACGACGATCCGGGCGTGCACGGCCCACCCGGTGCGCGCGACCTCCCGCACGACGAACTCGGTCATGTCGCCCGGGAAGTCGACGGGCGCGAACCGCCGCCCGCCCGGCACGCGCAGCACGAGCCAGTCGACCCGGTAGGGAGCCCACGCACCGGTCGCCGGGTCGCGCGCCACGAGGAACCAGCGGCGCTGCCACGCCACGAGGCGGTACGGCTCGAGCTCGACCGGAGCGTCGCGGTAGAAGCAGCGCAATCCCTGGTGGTCGCGCACGGCGTCGGCCAGTGCGGTCAGCGTGTCCGGGTCGACGACCGGGTCCTCGACGTTCGAGTCCGTGTTCGCGGGGCCGGCGGCGCTCGCGGACCGGAGCGCGGCGAGCCGACGGCGCAGGCGGTCGGGCATGACCTGCTCCAGCTTCGCGAGCGCGGACGCTCCGGACTCCTCGAACCCTGCCGTCCCGGTCGCCGCCTGGAGCCCGACGGCGACCGCGACGGCCTCGGCGTCGTCGAGCAGGAGCGGGGGCAGCCGGGCGCCTGCGCCGAGCCGGTACCGTCCGCCCGGGCCGCGCACGGCGTCGACGGGGTAGCCGAGCTCGCGCAGACGCGCGACGTCGTTGCGGACCGTGCGGTCGCTGACGTCCAGGCGCTCGGCGAGCTCGGCGCCAGACCAGTCCGGGCGCGACTGGAGCAGGCCGAGGAGCGCGAGCATGCGGGCCGAGGTGGAGGCCACGAGGTCCCTCCGAGGCATTGCCGGAAGAAAGGTCGAAACCTAGCCAGGATAGCGGAAGAAACCGTTCCTGAACCCTCCGTAACGTCGGTCTCAGAGCAGGGCACGAGGCCCGCTCCGACCGAGGAGGCATCATGAGCAGCACGACCCTCGAGCACCGCCCGTTCTCCGTGGCCGTCCCCCAGGCCGACCTGCGCGAGCGACTCGAGCGGACCCGCTTCGCGCCGGCCGCGCCCGGCGACTCCTGGGACTACGGGACGCCCGAGTCCTACCTGCGTGACATGGTCGGGCGCTGGACGTCGTTCGACTGGCGCGCGGTCGAGGACCGGGTCAACGCCTACCCGGGCTTCCGCACCGAGATCGACGGCCAGCCGATCCACTACCTGCACGTCCGCTCGCAGCACGAGGACGCGACTCCGCTCCTGCTCGCGCACACCTACCCGGGGTCGATCCTCGACTTCCTCGACATGATCGACCCGCTCGTCGATCCCGTCGCGCACGGCGGCCGGCCCGAGGACGCGTTCCACGTCGTCGTCCCGTCCATGCCGGGCTTCGGGTTCTCCACGCCCGTCGTCGGCGACACGGACTGGACGATGGCGCGCGTCGCCCGCGCGTACGACACGCTCATGCGCGACCTCGGCTACGCGTCCTACGGGATCCACGGGAGCGACGGCGGCGCGATGGTCTCGCGCGAGCTCGCGATCCTCGACCCCGAGGGCTTCCTCGGGGCCCACGTGCTCCAGCTCTTCTCCTTCCCGTCCGGCGCGCCGGGCGAGATGGACGGCTTCGGGGAGAAGGAGTTCGCGGCGCTCGGTCACCTCCAGTGGTTCCAGTCGGTCGGCGCGTACAACACGATGAACGCGTCCCGGCCGCAGACGATGGCGGCCGGCCTCGCCGACTCGCCCGTCGCCGTCCTCGCCTACCACGAGCTGTTCGAGAGCTTCGGCAACGGGACGAGCCTCGTGAGCGCCGACCAGGTGCTCGCGCAGGCGACGCTCTACTGGCTGACCAACTCGTACGCGACCGCGGCGCGCTACCACTACGCGGAGCAGCGCGCGGGCGCCGAGCCGGTCGTGAGCCAGGGCCGGATCGGCGTGGCCGTCTTCGCCGACGACTTCCAGACGATCCGCGCCTTCGCGGAGCGCGACAACGCCCGGATCGAGCACTGGTCCGAGTTCCCGCGCGGCGGCCACTACGCGTCGCTCGAGGTCCCGCTCGACGTCGTGGCCGACCTCCGGGAGTTCTTCTCCTGACTCGCACGCTCGGCGAGGCCGGGGTGACGCGTCCTCGACCACGACGTTGCTGTCGTCGTCGGCCGGATGACGACAGCAACGTCGTGCTCGGCGCAGAATGGGGCCGTGTTCGACCGACCCGTCACCCGCCTCGAGCCCGTCCCGCGCCGCGTCCGCGTGCACCGCGTCGAGGAGACGTCCGGCGCGCTGCGGCGCATCACGTTCCGTGACGCCGCCCCGGTCGGGGACGACGACGGGCGGGCGGCCGGGCCGGGTGCCGACGGCTCGGGCGGGACCTCGCTCGCGACGCTGCGCGCCCCGGGCCCGGACGACCACGTCAAGGTCTTCCTGCCCGACCCGGCGACCGGCGTCCTGCACGCCCCGACGCTCACGGCCGACGGCGCGCTCCAGCGCCCGACCGGCGTCGTGTCGATCTCGCGCGAGCTGACGGTCCGGGCGACGCGGGTCGTCGACGGGGTCGCCGAGGTGGACGTCGACTGGGTGCTGCACGGCGGCTCCGACCCGGGCGCGCCGCCCACCGGGGAGGGTGGCCCGGCGTCCTCCTGGGCTGTGGGCGCCGAGACCGGCGACGAGGTCGTCTTCGCCGGTCCGACGACGAGCCGGGGAGTGCCCGACGGCGTCGCCCGCCTGCTGCTCGTCGGGGACGAGGCCGGTCTGCCCGCGCTCGCCCGGTGGGTGGACGCCGTCGGGGCGGACGTGCCGGTCACGGCGATCGTCGAGATCGGCGACGACGTGGACGAGTCGTTCGTCGAGGACGAGCTCGGCCGCGCGGCGGTCGAGATCCTCTACCGCACCGACGGGCCGGGTCAGCTCGCGGAGGCGGTGCGCGCGCTCGGCCCGCTCGACTCCGGCGAGTACGTGTTCGGTGCCGGCGAGGCGACCGACCTCGCGCAGGTGCGCCGCGACCTGCGGCGGACCGGGGCGCGCGCGGACCAGGTCGAGCTGCGCGGCTACTGGCGTCGCGGCGTCGTCAACCTCGAGCCCGAGGCGCCGCTGGATCCCACCGACCCCGACTGAGCGCGCGTCGTCTGCCGGAGGCGTAAACCGGCTGCGGGTGACCCCGCGTCAGGGGAGAGTGAAGCCATGACGCGACTCCTGGTCCTCGGCGGCTCCGACTTCGTGGGGCGCGCCGTCGTCGACGACGCCCTCGCCCGTGGGTGGGACGTCACGGTCCTCAACCGGGGCAGCACCCCCGTTCCCGACGGCGTCCGGCAGCTCGTCGGGGACCGCACCCGGCCGGACGGCCTCGACGCGTTGCACGCCGACGACGTCCCGCAGAAGTGGGACGTCGTGGTGGACACGTGGTCGTGGGCACCCGTCGCGGTGCGCGACGCGGCGCGCACGCTCGCGGGCCGGCTCCCCGGCGACAACCGGTACGTCTACGTGTCGTCGCGCTCGGTCTACCCGTTCCCGACGCCCCGCGGCGCCGACGAGTCCGCTCCGCTCGTGGACGGCGACCCGGACGACACGACCTCCGACGACTACGCGCGCGCCAAGCGGGGCGCGGAGATCGCCGCGGTGGACGCGCTCGGGGACCGGGCCGTCCTGCTGCGTGCCGGGCTGATCCTCGGACCGCGCGAGAACGTCGGCCGCCTGCCGTGGTGGCTCCGGCGCGTCGCGCAGGGCGGGCCGGTGCTCGCACCCGGACCGGCGGGCCTGCCGCTGCAGTACGTCGACGCGCGCGACCTCGCGGCGTTCGCGCTCGACGCGGCGCTCGCGGGCGCGTCGGGGCCGGTCGACGTGGTCAGCGCCCCGGGCCACACGACCATGGGCGAGCTGCTCGCGGCGTGCGTCTCCGTGACGGCCGACGACGCGGCGGCGGCCGGCAACCCGCCCGCCGAGCTCGTGTGGGTCGAGCCGGAGGTCGTGCTCGCCGCGGGGATCGAGCCGTGGAGCCAGCTCCCGGTCTGGCTCCCGCCGGGCGAGCTGCACGACGCGCTCCACGGCTCCGACACCTCGCACGCCTTAGCCCTCGGGCTCCGTCCCCGGGACGTGCGTGAGACCGTGCGTGACACCTGGGCGTGGTTGCGCGCGCTCGACGCCGCGGGCGAGGCGACGCCGCGGCGCGCGGACCGCCCCGCCGTCGGGCTCCCGCCGGACCTCGAGGCCGCCGCGCTCCACGCTGCCGGGCGCTGAACCGAGGGGGCGCGGTCAGGCCTCCGCGAGGAGCTCGCGCACGCGCGGGATGACCTGCGTGCCGTAGAGCTCGATGCTGCGGAGCATGGCCGAGTGGGGGAGCGTGCCGGTCGAGTACTTGAGGTCGAACCGGCCGGCCCCGAGGAGCCGCACCGTGCGGGCGATCTTGCGCGCGACCGTCTCGGGCGAGCCGACGTAGAGCGACCCGTCGCGCACGTCGTGCGCGAAGCGACCGCGGTGGTACGCGGGCCAGCCGCGCTCGCGGCCGATGCGGTTGTTCATCGCCGCGAAGTGCTCGTAGACCTCCTCCTGCGCCTGCTCGTCCGTGTCGGCGACGTGGCCGGGCGAGTGGACGCCGACCGGCAGCACCGGGTTGCCGAGCTCCTCGACGGCGCGGTGGTACAGGTCCACGTACGGGCGGAAGCGCTCCGGCTCGCCGCCGATGATCGCGAGCATGAGGCCGAGGCCGTGCCGCGCGGTCCGGACCACCGACTCGGGCGACCCGCCCACGCCGACCCACGTGCGGAGCCGACCGCTCTCCGTCTTGGGCCAGACCTCCTGGTCGGTGAGGCCCGCGCGGGTCGTGCCCGACCACGTGACCGGTCCCTCGTCGAGCAGGTGGACGAACAGGTCGAGCTTCTCCTCGAACAGCACCTCGTAGTCGGCGAGGTCGTACCCGAAGAGCGGGAACGACTCGATGAACGACCCGCGCCCGAGGATGACCTCCGCGCGCCCGCCGGACAGCGCGTCGAGCGTCGAGAACCGCTCGAACACGCGCACCGGGTCGTCCGAGCTGAGCACGGTCACCGCGGACCCGAGCCGGATGCGCGACGTCCGCGTCGCGATCCCGGCGAGCACGACCTCCGGCGCGCTGATCGCGAAGTCCGCGCGGTGGTGCTCGCCGACGCCGAAGAAGTCGACGCCGACCTGGTCCGCGAGGACCGCCTCCTCGACGACGTCACGGATCGTGCGCGCCCCGCTGAGCAGCGCGCCGTCCGGGCCGGCGGTCACGTCGCCGAAGGTGTCGAGTCCGAGCTCGACGGCGGCGGGGTCGGCCGGGGTGCGCTCGGGTGCGGTCGGGGAGGTCGTGTCGTCGGTCATCGTCTGCTCCTGCGGTCGGTCGACCGTCGGCGGACCGGTGCTCTCACCGGCGGCGCGGTCGTGCGCCGTCTCAACCGTGCCCGGCCGGTCCTTCTTCCGCGACCCGTCCGGGCCGCGTCACACGGCCGGGGCACGACGACGGCCGCCGCCCCGGGCGGGGCGACGGCCGTGGCGTGCGGCGCCGGCTGACGGCGCGGTGGTGTCAGTAGGTCGACGTCAGCTCGCCGCTCGAGATGAGCGCGGCGATCGCGACGAAGTAGATGATCCCGACGATGACACCGAGCACCGTGAAGATGATGCTGAGGATGAGGCCCCACTTGGCGAGCTGGTTGTCGAAGCCCGCCTCCTTGCTCTTCTTGCGAGCGATCGCGCTGACGACGATGCCCGCGACCGAGACGACGAACGCGAGCACGAAGCCCACGATGCCCAGGGTCTTGCCCGGGTCCTCGATCGGGGCGGCGTAGCCGGCGGGGGCCTGGGGGGCGGCGGGGTACTGCTGGGCCATGGTTGTTCTGCTTTCTGGGTGGGCCGTCGAGGCCGGGTTCTGAGGAGGCGCGGACGGGCCCGCGCGACTGCGGGCCTCATTGTGGGCCATACCGCGTGTGTCTGAACAGGGGGAGTTCTCCCCGATGTCCGTGAAAAGCGGACGAAACGGACGAGATAGACGGCCTATCCCGCGGCAGGGTCGTTCGGGGCGTACAACCGCACGGCACCGTGCCGCATCGTGAGGCGGACGGTGACCGGCCCGCCCCTCCCGGCCCCGTCGAGCGCGAGCGTCTCACCGTCGTGCGCGAGCACCACGGGCGGCGACGCGGCGGCCCCGGCCGAGTCCCCGCCGTCGGGCACGGACGCCCCCGGCCCGACCACCGCGCCCCGGGCGGGGAACCGGAGCTCGAGCGTCGGGACGACCGTCGCGTCGACGACCAGATGGCTCCGGACGCCGGGTACCCGTCGTGCCACCCGCGTCCCCGTGTCGCCCGCGGCCACCTCGAGGAACGTGCGGAGCCGGCTCGCGCGCCGCTCGGCGCGCGCCGTGCGGACGTCGAGCACGCCGTCGTCGAGGCGGTGGCGCTCGACGGGAGCGAGGCTCTGCGGGTAGTAGCGGTTGACGCCGGCGAACAGCGACCAGTACTCGCCCTCGTGGCCCTCCACCGCCATCCGCACGCGGTGGGCCCGCCGCAGCACGCGTGCCGCGGCGAGCACCGCTGCCGGCCACTTGCCGAGGCGGTGCTCGTGCTTCTCGCGCTCCGTGACGAGCTCCGGGTAGACCCCGGCGGAGAACGTGTTGAGCACGGTCCGTGGCGGTCCGTCGTGCCCGTCGACCTCGAGGTCCGCGACGTCGATCGTCACCCCCGAGCCGGTGCGGACCGCGGCGGCCGTCGCGGTCATCGACGTGAGGTCGGCGGCACGCGCGAAGTGGTTGAGCGTGCCGCCCGGGAAGACCGCGAGCGGGAGGTCGTGCGCGCGGGCGGCCGCGGCAGCCGTGGCGACGGTGCCGTCGCCGCCGCTGATGCCGAGCGCCCGGGCGCCGCGTGCGGCGGCCTCGTCGAAGAGTCGCCGGAGGTCGTCGCCCTCGCCGAGCACGTGCACGTCCGCACGCGGCAGGTTCGCGCGCAGCGCGGCGAGAGGGTCCTCCTTGAGCAGGCGGCCCGACCCGGCGGCGGGGTTGACGACGACGAAGAGGCCCAGGCCGTCGTCGAGCGCCGGGACGACGGCGGGCGGGCCGGCAGGTACGTCGGGGCCGTGCTCGGCCCGGCCGGGGACGAGCACACGCCCGACGAGCGCGACCCCCGCCCCGAGCACGGCGCCCGCGGCGACGTCGGAGAACCAGTGCGAGCCGGTGTGGAGCCGCGAGTACATCACCGCGCCGGCGAGCGGGGCGAGCGCGAGGCCGAGCGACGGCCATTCGATCGCGACGCCCGTGACGAACGCCGCCGCCGACGCCGAGTGACCCGACGGGAACGACGGCGACGTCGGCGGGTCGGCCAGGCGGCGCCACAGGGGGAGCGGCTCCAGCGACGGTCGCTCGCCGCCGAACGCGGTCTTGCCGACGACGTTCGCGAGGACGCTCGACGCGAGCAGCGAGCCGTAGCCGCGCAGCGCCGCCTCGCGCCCGCGCCGGCCGGTCGCCGCGATGCCCAGCGCCGTCCCCGCCCACAGCACGCTGCGGTCGGCCGCGGTCGACAGGCGCGAGAGCGCGGAGTCCGCGAGGGGTCCCAGAGTGCGACGGTTGGTCCAGTCGTTCACCGCACGATCGAGCCGGGCGACGCCGGGGAACGCCTCGTGCGGCTTGACGACCCCGGTGACGCGCGGCATCCCGCCATCGTAGGAAGCACCGCGACGGACCGCGCGGCGGCGGTCGTGCACCGCGAGATCGCCCTCTCCGTCACGAGATCGACCCAGCGAGGGTCGATCGGGACCGTACCGGTCGATCGTGCGACGACGGAGGGGCGGGTCAGACCCCGGCGCGGCTCGTCTCGCCGCGGAGCACGTCGATGTGGGCCTGCAGCCGCTCCAGCGTGACGGCGACGCCCTCGCCCGCGTCGTGCGCGAGGTCGGTCACGTGCCGGAGCTGCGCGGACGCCGCGTCGAGGGCGACCTGGGCGTCGGCCAGCGCGACGGCGGCCCGGCCGTCGGCGGCCTCGTCGTCGTCGGCCGCGCGGTCGAGCGCGGAGCGGGCCTCGTCCGTCGCGGCCTGGACCGACTCCACGGCGTCGAGCACGTCGTTGCGGAGCACGGGGTGCAGGGCGGGCAGCTGGGCGTGCACGCGGTCGAGGTCGTTGCCGATGGTCTCCGTCTGGACCTGGGCGTCGGCGATGAGCTGCTGGACCTCGGCGGCGCTCGCCGTCGAGCACATCGGGAGCATCATGGACAGCGCGAGCAGGCTCGCCGCGGCGAACCGGGCGGACGTGCGCGTGCGCTGCGGCGTCGTGGGCTCGCTCGTCCTCGCTGACATGGCACCCAGTCTCCCGGTCGAACCTGAGAAGAGCCAGGGAATCGTGGGCGAATTCATGGAGATTTCGCACACAGCGCACGCGGGGGTCACGTCGCCCGACACCCGGAACCGGCGCGGCGGTGGGTCAGACACGGACGAGGCGGCGGCGTCGGGCCGCGGCCAGGCGGCTCCCGATCAGTCCGTGGCGCGGGCTGAGCAGGTAGGCGAGCGCGAACGCGACGCCCAGCGCGACGACGACCGTGCCGCCCGACGCGGTGTCGAGGTAGTAGCTGACGTAGATGCCCACGACCCCGCACACCGCCGCGACGAGCGGCGAGATCCACAGCATGCGGGAGAACCGGTCGGTGAGCAGGTAGGCCGTCGCGCCGGGCGTGATGAGCAGCGCGACCACGAGCACGACGCCGACCGCCTGGAGCGCGACGACGACCGTCAGCGCGAGCAGACCGAGGAGCAGCGCACCGAGCCGTCGGGGCGAGAGGCCGATCGCGTGGGCGTGCGTCGGGTCGAACGCGTAGAGCGTGAGGTCACGCCGCTTGAGCACGACGACCGCGAGCGTCACCGCGCCCAGCGCCAACACCTGGAGCAGGTCCGCGCGCGACACCCCGAGCAGGTTGCCGAACAGGATGTGGTTGAGGTCCGTCTGGCTCGGCGTCACGGAGATGAGGACGAGGCCGAGCGCGAAGAGCGTCGTGAACACGACCCCGATCGCCGCGTCCTCCTTCGCGCGGCTCGTGTCCCGGACCGCGCCGATGAGCAGGACGGCGAGCAGCCCGAACACGAGGGCCCCGAGCGCGAACGGCGCACCGACCACGTACGCGAGCACGACGCCGGGCAGCACGGCGTGCGAGACGGCGTCGCCCATGAGCGACCACCCGACGAGCACGAGCCAGCACGACAGCACCCCGCACACGATCCCCGCGGTGACCGTGACCGCGAGAGCGGTGCGCAGGAACTCGAACGACAACGGCTCGAGGAGCCGTTCGAGGAGCAAGGAGAGGAGGTCGGTCACGGAGCCACCTCCACGCCGAACGCGAGCGCGAGGTTCTCGGGCCGCAGGACCTCGGCGGGCGTCGAGTGCAGCAGGACGCGCTGCTGGAGCAGCACCGCCTCGTCCGCGAGGGCGGGCAGCGCGTGCAGGTCGTGGGTCGAGACGAGGACGGTCGCGCCGTCGGCCGCGAGCTCGCGCAGCAGCGCGGTGATCGTGGCCTCCGTGCGCTTGTCGACGCCCGCGAACGGCTCGTCGAGCAGGAGGATCGTCGCGCCCTGCGCGAGCCCGCGCGCGACGAACGCGCGCTTGCGCTGACCGCCCGAGAGCGCGCCGATCTGCCGGTCCGCGAGGTCGGTGAGCTCGACGCGCGCGAGCGCGTGCTCGACCGCCTCCCGGTCGGCGGGCCGGGTGCGCCGCGTGAACCCCTGGTAGCCGTAGCGACCGGTCATGACGACGTCGCGCACGCTCAGCGGGAACGCCCAGTCGACGTCCTCGCTCTGCGGCACGTACCCCACGGCCTGGGCGCGACGCGCGCGTGCCGGGGGTGCGCCGTCGACCAGGACCGTCCCGCGGTCGGGACGGACCATGCCCATGACCGCCTTGAACAGCGTCGACTTGCCCGAGCCGTTCATGCCGACGAGCCCGCACACGGTCCCCGGCCCGTGCGCCGAGCCCAGGGCGAGGGTCGCGCCGTCGAGGGCGAGCACGTCGCCGTAGTGGACGGTGAGGTCGCGCACGTCGATCGCGGGCACGGCCGACGGCGTCCGCTCGCCCGCGCTCACGCGTCGCCCCCCGCCGTCGTCCCGGCGAGGCCCGCAGCGATGGTCTCCGCGTCGTGCCGCAAGAGGTCGAGGTACGTCGGCACCGGGCCGCCGGCCTCGGACAGCGAGTCGACGTAGAGCGTGCCGCCGAACGCCGCCCCGGACTCGTGGGCCACCTGCCGCATCGCCTTGTCCGAGACGGTGGACTCGCAGAACACGGCCGGCACGTCGTGCTCCTCGACGAACTCGATCGCGCCGACCACGGACTGCGGGGTCGCCTGCTGCTCCGCGTTGACCGCCCACAGGTACTGCTCGGCGAGGCCCGCGTCGCGCGCGAGGTAGGAGAACGCGCCCTCGCACGTCACGAGCGCGCGGTGGCTCTCGGGTAGCGCGTCGAGCGCGTCGGTCAGCTCGTCGTGCACGGCCGCGAGCTCGGCCGAGTAGGCCGCGGCGTTCGCCGCGTAGTCGTCGGCGTGCGCGGGGTCGAGCTCGGCGAACGCGTCGGCCATGTTCTGCACGTAGACCTGCCCGTTCACCGGCGACATCCACGCGTGCGGGTTGTCCTTGCCCTGGTACTCCTCGGCGGTGTCGTCGCCGAGCGCGATCGGGTCGACGCCCTCGCTGACGACGACGTGCGGCACGTCCAGCCCGTCGACGAACCGGCCGAACCACGCCTCGAGCCCCATGCCGTTGTCGAGGATCAGGTCCGCGTCCGCCGCCTTGCGGACGTCGCCCGGGGTCGGCTCGTACCCGTGGATCTCCGCGCCGACCTTGGTGATCGACTCGACGCGCAGGTGGTCGCCTCCCACGTTCCGCGCCATGTCCGCGAGCACGGTGAACGTCGTGAGCACCACGGGCCGGCCGTCGTCGACCGGCGTCTCGCCGCCCGCGTCGGTCCCGGCGGAGCACCCGGCGAGCGCGAGCGCAGCCGGCACCGCCACGGCGGCGGCCCGAGCGACCGCTCTTCCGGCACTCCGGGAGACAAAGTTCGGCATGCCGAAAAATCTAGTGCGCCTCACCGTCGCGCGCAACGGCTACCGCCACGGACGCCAGGCCCACCGAGGAACAACCCTGGCCGACCGAGCTAGAGCCGTGGTCGGCCGAGGTAGAGCCCCGGTCGCGCGAGGTAGAGCCATGGTCGGCCGAGGTAGAGCCATGGTCCGCCGAGGTAGAGCCGCGGTCAGACGAGGTAGAACCGTGTCTCGCGAGCCGGAACCTCGGTCCGGTGCCGGGCTGCGGTGGACGTTCGTCGTGGTGAGAACGCAGGAGTCGCCCGGGGCGAGTGGAGACCAGGGCGAGACGACGCCGGGCGGGGTGGGTGGTGGTGCCGCGTCGTGGTCGGGCCTGGCGGGAGCCGCGAGGAACGAGCGGCGGATGGTAGACGCGGCACCACCACCCACCCCGACCACCCCAGGCGACCACACGCCGTCGAGCACAAGAACCACGGCTCTACCTCGCGCAACCACGGCTCTATCTCGCGCAACCGGGGCTCTACCTCGGCCGACCAGGGTTCTCTCTCGCGAGACCAGGGTTCTCTCTCGCGAGACCAGGGTTCTCCCGCGCCCCGAGGCGGCGGCTGACCTCCGTCGCGGCGCGGCCGACGGCGGCGGCGAGCTCGGCACGGCGGGCAGGCGGTGCGTCGTCGGCCCAGAAGGTGAGGGCGATGCCGGCGACGGGGAGGCCGGTGTGGTCGACGGCCGCGTGGGCGACGGACGCGAGGCCGGGGGTGACCTCGCCGTCCTCCTCGGCCCAGCCGCGCCGTCGGACGCCGCGCAGGACGTCGCGCAGGGCGCCGAGGGACTGCGGCCCGACGCCGGTGCGGTCGGCGAACGCGGCGGTGTTCGGGAAGAGGGCGCGCACCTGGGCGGCGGGCAGACCGGCGAGGACGGCGCGCCCGCTCGCGGTGAGGTGGGCGGGGAGGCGGACGTCGACGTCGGTCACGAGCGTGGGGCGGCGCGGCGCGCGCTGCTCGACGAGGTAGAGGACCTCGCGCCCGTTGAGCACGGCGAGGTGCGCGCTCTCACCGGTCGTCTCGACGAGGCGCGCGACGACGGGCCGCGCGAGCCGGGCGAGGGGCGCCTGACGCGCGTACGCGGAGCCGAGGGCGAGCGACGCCGTCCCGAGCCCGTACCGGTGCTCCTCGGGGAGGTGGGTCACGAACCCCTCGTCCACGAGCACGGAGAGGAGGTGGTAGACGGTCGAGCGGGGGAGCCCGAGGCCCTGCGCGACGGCGGCCGCGGGCGACGGACCGGCCTGCGCGGCGAGGTAGGTGAGCACGCGGACGGCCTGGCGCGCGGCGGGGACGTCGCTCGGCATGGAGACCACGGTAGGCGCGTGGCACGATCGAGGCGTGACGACCCTGCCCGACGACCAGCGCCTGCGCGACCTCGCGCGGCTGCGGCGCGTGCGCGACCGGATCGACCGCGAGTACGCGCAGCCCCTCGACGTCGCGGCGCTCGCGGCCGGCGTGCACGTCTCCGCAGGGCACCTCAGCCGCGCGTTCCGGGCTGCGTACGGGGAGACGGTCTACGCGTATCTCATGACGCGGCGCATCGAGCGCGCGAAGGCGCTGCTGCGCCGCGGCGACCTGAGCGTGACGGAGGTGTGCTTCGCGGTGGGGTGCTCGTCGCTCGGTACGTTCAGCACGCGCTTCACCGAGCTCGTCGGCGTGCCGCCGAGCGTGTACCGGCGCCGCGCGACGGCGTCCGACGCCGGGTCCCCTGCGCCTGCGGAGTCCCGGACGGCCGCGGCGGCGGCCTCGGGCGGCACGGCGGCCGCCGGGCGGGCGCGTCCGGGCGGGACCAGCACGGACCCCGGTGCGGAGCGCCTGGACGGGATGCCGGCGTGCGTCGCGCGACGCGTCACGAGACCGGTCAGGAATCGAGAAGCGCGGGCGGGACGACGGTCCTAGCGTCGTTCCCATGAACCTCACCATCAACTCCAGCTTCCTGCCCCAGACCGACCCCGACGCGTCGCTCGCGTTCTACCGCGACGTCCTCGGCTTCGAGATCCGCAACGACGTCGGGTACGAGGGGATGCGATGGATCACCGTGGGCCCGGCCGACCAGCCGGACACGGCGATCGTGCTGCACCCGCCGGCCGCGACGCCGGGCCTCAGCGACGACGACAAGCGCGCGCTCCTGGAGATCGTCGCCAAGGGCGCGTACTTCGGGGTCAACCTCGCGACGACGGACGTCGACGAGACGTTCGCCCGGATCGAGGCCGCGGGCGCGGAGGTCGTGCAGGAGCTGATCGACCAGCCGTACGGCGTCCGCGACTGCGCGTTCCGCGACCCCGCGGGCAACGAGATCCGCATCCAGCAGCGCCGCTGAGCGCGCCGCGACGGACGGCCCGCGTCGGCCCGGTCAGCCCCGGCCCCGCGACCCGACGGTCTCGAGGTCGAGAGCGAGGGCGAGCGGACCGAGCTCCGCGGCGACCTGGGAGAACTCGGCGACGAGCGGGGGGATCGGCCCCGCGCGCCGGACGAGTCCCCACCGCAGCACGGGCCGCTCGTCGAGCGGCACGTAGGCGACGTCGGAGCGCTCGAGGTAGCGGATGCCCTGGGCGCACGCGACGGCGACGCCGTCGCCGGACATGACGCGCCACAGCACCTCCTCGCGCGTCGGGGTGGTGCCGCCGCGGTCGGGCTCGCTGCGGGGGACGGGGCTGACGGCGTCCTCCCAGTAGTCGGGGACGGGCAGCCCGGACGGGAGGACGTTCTCGTCAGCCAGCTCCGCGACGGACACCGACGAGCGCGTGGCCAGCGGGTGCGTGCGCCCGACGGCGAGCACGATCGGCTCGGTGAAGGTCACCGGGCCGACCGCGAGGTCCCTCTCCTCGACGGGCAGCCACAGGAGCGCGACGTCGACCTCGCCCTCCCGCAGGAGGCGGAAGGGCTCGTCGATGCGGACCTCGCGCATGCGCAGGTCGACGTGCGGGTTGCGGGCGCGGAACAGCGCGGTGACGGGAGCGAGCTCCTGCCACAGGGGTCCCATGACGCCGAACGTCAGGGTCTCCCGCGCGGCCCGTGCGGTGCTCGCGGCGGACTCGACGCCCTCGAGGATCCGGCGGTACCCCGCCTCGAGGTCGGCCCGGAGCTGCTCCCCGAGGGGCGTGAGCGTGACGCGCCGGCTGGTGCGCTCGAACAGGGGCGCGCCGATCCGGCGCTCCTGCTTGGCGATCGCCTGGCTCACCCGGGGCGGGGACACGTGCAGGCGCTCGGCGGTGCGCCCGAAGTGCAGCTCCTCGGCGAGCGTCAGGAAGATCTCGATGTCGCGCAGCTCCACCCGACGATCGTCGCGTTCGTTAACTCCGGGCGCAACCAGCGTTGCGGGATCGGCCGTTGTTCGCGCGACCGCACACCCCGAGCCTGGAGGGGCACGGCGAGAGGCGCCGGGCGGGATCGAGAGGAGACGACCATGGCCGTCGTCAGGACGCACCGGTACACGGTGGAGACGGGCCGGCTGGCCCAGATGCTCGAGCAGCGCAGCGCGCTGATCCAGGGGCTGCGCGCGGCGAACCCCGCGTTCACCGCGGCCACGCTCGTCCGGCTGGAGGACGGGACGTACCTCGACATCTGGCGGTGGGACTCGGCAGCCGCGATGCAGACGGCGGCGCAGGCCGCGCGCGACGTCCCGCTCGTCGGGGCGACGCTCGGCCTGACGACCGACCACGAGGCGCTCGACGGCGAGGTGCTGGACGAGCGGTGAGCAGCGCCGTCGTCCCCGGTGACCCCCGGGGACGACGGCGCCGACGGGCGGCCGCGACCGACGCGGCCACGCAGGGCACGGCTGACCGACACAGGAGGAGCAGGACGATGAGCACCGAAGGACGGACGACGAACGGCGCGGGTCACGTCCCGGGCGCGCCGGGACGCTTCTCGCGCTGGATGCAGCGCCGCTCGAACGCGCGGCTCGTACGCAAGGTCCGCGGCGGCAAGGGCACGTTCCTGGGGATGGACGTCCTCGTGCTGCACACGGTCGGCCGCCGCAGCGGGGCACCGCGCGAGACGCCGCTCATGTGGCTGCCGGACGAGGGGGACGCGGTCCTCGTCGTCGCCTCGGGTGGCGGCAGCCGCAACCCGGACTGGCACGCCAACCTCGCGGCCCGCCCGGACGACGTCGCGATCGAGCTGCCGGGGCGCGCGCCCGTCCCGGCGACGCCGCACGAGCTGGACGGCGCGGACCGCGAGCGCGCGTGGCAGTGCGTCGCGACGGCGCAGCCGCGGATCGCCAGATACCAGAGCAAGACCGAGCGGCAGTACCCGCTCGTGCCGCTCACGCCGCGGTGAGCTCCGCCCGCGCGACCGGTCCTGTCGCCAGGTCTGCCGTGCGGCGCACCAGAATCCCCGCGCGGGACCGCACGGCACTCGGGCAGACTTTCATCGGCCGGCTCGCCGGTGGAGGCGCGACGAGGCTCGACGACGAGGAGACACGATGAGCACGGCAACGACGAACCGCACGCAGACCTCGGTGCCCCAGGACCCCGACGGGCACGACGTCATCCGGGTCCAGGGGGCGCGGGCGAACAACCTCCAGGACGTGAGCGTCGAGATCCCCAAGCGGCGCCTCACGGTGTTCACGGGGGTCTCCGGGTCGGGCAAGAGCTCGCTCGTGTTCGACACGATCGCCGCCGAGTCGCAGCGCCTCATCAACGAGACCTACCCGGCGTTCCTCCAGGGCTTCATGCCCACGCTGGACCGCCCCGACGTCGACGTCCTCGAGGGGCTGACGACGGCGATCGTCGTGGACCAGGAGCGCCTCGGCGCGAACCCGCGCTCCACCGTGGGCACGGTGACCGACGCCAACGCGATCCTGCGGGTGCTGTTCAGCCGGTTCGGCGAGCCGCAGGTGGGGCCGCCCACGGCGTTCTCCTTCAACATCCCCGCGCGCAAGGCGAGCGGCATCATGACGTCGGCCACGGGCGAGAAGACGATCGTGCGCAACGCGATCTACCACGGGGGGATGTGCCCGCGGTGCGAGGGGCGCGGTGCGGTCTCCGACCTCGACCTCGCGGAGATCGTCGACGACTCCAAGTCCCTGCTCGACGGCGCGATCAAGGTCCCGGGGTACACCGCCGACGGGTGGATGGTGCGCGGGTTCGCCGAGTCCGGGTTCTTCCCGGCGGACAGGCCGATCCGCGAGTTCACCGACCAGCAGAGGCAGGACTTCCTCTACAAGGAGCCCACCAAGATCAAGGCGATGGGGATCAACGTCACCTACGAGGGCCTGATCCCCAAGATCCAGAAGTCGATGTTCTCCAAGGACGTCGACTCGCTCCAGCCGCACGTCCGCGCGTTCGTCGAGCGCGCGGCGACGTTCGCGCCGTGTCCCGACTGCGGCGGGACGCGCCTGTCGGAGTCGGCGCGCTCGTCGAAGATCCGCGGGGTCAACATCGCGGACCTGTGCGCGATGCAGATCACCGACCTCGCCGCGTGGATCCGCGACCTCGACGACCCGAACATGGCACCCGTGGTGAACGCGCTCGGCGAGAACCTCGCGTCGTTCGTCGAGCTCGGGCTGGGCTACCTCAGCCTCGACCGGCCGTCGGGCACGCTGTCCGGGGGCGAGTCGCAGCGCATCAAGATGCTGCGCCACCTCGGGTCGTCGCTCACCGACGTCACCTACGTCTTCGACGAGCCGACCATCGGCCTGCACCCGCACGACATCGACCGCATGAACGGCCTCCTGCTCCAGCTGCGCGACAAGGGCAACACGGTCCTCGTCGTCGAGCACAAGCCGGAGACGATCGTCGTCGCTGACCACGTCGTCGACCTGGGCCCGGGTGCGGGCACGGCCGGCGGGCACGTGACGTTCGAGGGCACGGTCGACGGGCTGCGCGCGAGCGACACCGTGACCGGCCGCCACCTCGACGACCGGGCGACGCTCAAGGACGAGGTGCGGACGCCGTCGGGCGCGCTGGAGATCCGCGGCGCCGACGCGCACAACCTCCAGGACGTGGACGTCGACATCCCGCTCGGGGTGCTCGTCGTCCTGACGGGCGTCGCCGGGTCGGGCAAGAGCTCGCTCGTCGAGGGGTCGGTGTCGCGGCGCGAGGGCGTCGTGACGATCGACCAGAGCGCGGTGCGGGGGTCGCGTCGCAGCAACCCCGCGACGTACACGGGCCTGCTGGAGCCGATCCGCAAGGCGTTCGCCAAGGCGAACGGCGTCAAGCCGGCCCTCTTCAGCGCGAACTCCGAGGGCGCGTGCCCCGAGTGCAAGGGCGCGGGTGTCATCTACACCGAGCTCGGCTTCATGGAGACCGTCTCGACCCCGTGCGAGGACTGCGGGGGCCGCCGGTTCCAGGCCGCGGTGCTCGACTACACGCTCGGCGGGCTGAACATCGCCGACGTGCTGGACCTCCCGGTCGCGAAGGCGCGCGAGTTCTTCTCGTCCGGCGACGCCAAGGTGCCCGCGGCGAAGGCGATCCTCGAGCGGCTCGACGACGTCGGCCTCGGGTACGTGAGCCTCGGCCAGCCGCTCACGACCCTGTCCGGCGGCGAGCGTCAGCGCCTCAAGCTCGCCACGCACCTCGGCGACAAGGGCGGCGTGATCGTCCTCGACGAGCCGACGACGGGCCTGCACCTCGCCGACGTGCAGAACCTCCTCGGGCTGCTCGACCGGATCGTCGACTCGGGCAAGTCGGTCATCGTCATCGAGCACCACCAGGCGGTCATGGCGCACGCGGACTGGATCATCGACCTCGGCCCCGGCGCCGGGCACGACGGCGGTCGCGTCGTCTTCGAGGGCACGCCGGCCGATCTCGTGGCGACGAGGTCCACGCTCACGGGTGAGCACCTGGCGGCGTACGTGGGCGCCTGACGCGGCCGACGGGCGGCAGGTGTCTGGGATCCCAGACTGAACCTCCCGTGCCGGGCTCCCGGCGCGTCGAGGCGCGGTGTGTCCTAGGGGCATGGCAGCGACGACGCACTCCCCGTCCGTCCCCGACCGCTCCGGCGCCGGCGCACCCGACCCCGTGCGCCATGGCCCGACGGCGGCCCCCGCACCCGGCACGACGGCGTCCTCCGCCCCCGACCCGGCCCGCGCCGCGCGCGTGGTCGTCGTGGGCGACGGGCCGCTGACGATCGACGACGTGGTCGACGTCGCACGGCACGGGGCGCGCGTGCGGCTCGCCGACGCGGCGGTCGACGCGATGGCCGCGAGCCGCGCGGTCGTCGAGGGGCTCGCGGACGACGACCGGCCGCACTACGGCGTCTCGACCGGGTTCGGCGCTCTCGCCCGCCGCCACATCCCGGTCGAGCGGCGCGCGCAGCTCCAGCTCAGCCTCGTGCGGTCGCACGCCGCGGGGTCGGGGCCGGAGGTCGAGCGCGAGGTCGTGCGGGCGCTGCAGCTCCTGCGGCTCGCGACCTTGGCGACCGGGCGGACCGGGGCGCGCCCCGTCGTCGCACAGACGTACGCCGCGATGCTCGACGCCGGGATCACGCCCGTGGTGCGCGAGTTCGGCTCGCTCGGCTGCTCCGGCGACCTCGCGCCGCTCGCGCACGTGGCGCTCGCGGCGCTCGGCGAGGGTGAGGTCCGCGACGCGACGGGAGCCCTCGTGCCCGCCGCGGCCGCGCTCGCCGCCGCCGGGATCGCGCCGCTCGCGCTGCGCGAGAAGGAGGGCCTCGCGCTCATCAACGGCACGGACGGCATGCTCGGCATGCTCGCGCTCGCGCTGCACGACCTCCAGGCGCTGCTCACGACCGCCGACGTCGCGGCCGCCGCGAGCGTCGAGGCGCTGCTCGGCTCCGACGCGCCGTTCGCGGCGGACCTCGTGGGGATGCGCCCGCACCCCGGCCAGGCGGCGTCGGCCGCGAACCTGCGCGCGCTGCTCGACGGCTCGCCCGTCGTCGCGAGCCACCGCACGCTCGACGCCGACGGCCGGCCCGAGTGCACGCGGGTGCAGGACGCGTACTCGCTGCGGTGCGCGCCCCAGGTGCACGGCGCCGCGCGCGACACGCTCGACCACGCGGCCGCCGTCGCGCGCCGGGAGCTCGCGGCGGCGATCGACAACCCGGTCGTCACGGTGGACGGGCGCGTCGAGTCGAACGGCAACTTCCACGGCGCCCCGGTCGCGTACGTGCTCGACTTCCTCGCGATCGCCGCGGCCGACGTCGCGAGCATGAGCGAGCGCCGCACGGACCGGTTCCTCGACAAGGCCCGCAACGAGGGCCTGCCGCCGTTCCTCGCCGACGACCCGGGCGTCGACTCCGGCCTGATGATCGCGCAGTACACGGCGGCGGGGATCGTCTCGGAGCTCAAGCGGCTCGCGGTGCCGTCGAGCGTCGACTCGATCCCGTCGTCGGCCATGCAGGAGGACCACGTGTCCATGGGGTGGGCCGGGGCGCGCAAGCTCCGGCGCGCCGTCGACGGCCTGGGCCGTGTCCTCGCGATCGAGCTCCTCACCGCGACGCGCGCACTCGACCTCCGCTGCGACGGCGGGTCCCTGCACCCCGCGCGGGGGACCGGCGCCGTGCGCGACCTCGTGCGCACGGCCGCCGCTGGCCCCGGACCGGACCGCTACCTCGCGCCCGAGATCGAGGCCGTGACCCACCTCGTCGCGACGGGTGCCGTGACCGCGGCGGCGAGCGCCGCCGTCGGGCACCTGGCCTGACCTCCCGCCCGCCCGACCCCGAAGGAGCGAGACGACCATGGTCCACGAGCCGACCCACCGCCTCGGCACCCCCGTCCCCGTCCGCGCGCCCCGCGGCACGACGCTCACCGCGCGGTCGTGGCAGACCGAGGCGCCGCTGCGGATGCTCATGAACAACCTCGACCCCGAGGTCGCGGAGCGGCCCGACGACCTCGTCGTCTACGGCGGCACCGGCCGGGCGGCGCGCGACTGGCCGAGCTACCACGCGATCGTCCGCACGCTGACGACGCTCGCGGACGACGAGACTCTCCTCGTGCAGTCGGGCAAGCCGGTCGGGGTGCTGCGGACCCACGAGTGGGCGCCGCGCGTGCTGCTCGCGAACAGCAACCTCGTGGGGGACTGGGCGACGTGGCCCGAGTTCCGGCGGCTCGAGGCGATGGGCCTGACGATGTACGGGCAGATGACGGCGGGGTCGTGGATCTACATCGGCGCGCAGGGCATCCTCCAGGGCACGTACGAGACGCTCGCCGCGGTCGCCGCGAAGCTCGCCGCCCGCCAGGGCGGGCAGGGGCTCAGTGGCGGGACCCTCGCCGGGACGCTCACGCTCACCGGCGGGTGCGGCGGGATGGGCGGCGCGCAGCCGCTCGCGGTGACGCTCAACGGCGGGGCGTGCCTCGTGGTCGACGTCGACCGGTCGCGCCTCGACCGGCGCGTGCGCGAGCGGTACCTCGACGTGGTCGCCGACGACCTCGACGCCGCGGTCCGGCTCGTCGAGGGCGCGCGGCGCGAGCGCCGGGCGCTGTCGGTGGGGGTCGAGGGGAACAGCGCGACGGTCGTGCCGGAGCTGCTGCGGCGCGGGGTCGAGGTCGACGTCGTCACGGACCAGACGTCGGCGCACGACCCGCTGTCGTACCTGCCGGTCGGGGTGGCGGTCGAGGAGTGGGCGGACTACGCGGTGGCCAAGCCCGACGAGTTCACCGACCGCGCGCGCGAGTCCATGGCGCGGCACGTCGAGGGGATGGTCGGGTTCCTCGACGCGGGCGCCGAGGTGTTCGACTACGGCAACTCGATCCGCGACGAGGCGCGCCGCGGCGGCTACGACCGGGCGTTCGACTTCCCGGGGTTCGTGCCCGCGTACATCCGGCCCCTGTTCGCGCAGGGCAAGGGCCCGTTCCGGTGGGCCGCGCTCTCGGGCGACCCGCGCGACATCGCCGCGACCGACGCCGCCGTGCTCGACCTGTTCGACGACGACCACCTGCACCGCTGGATCCGCGCCGCCCAGGAGCGCGTCGCGTTCCAGGGCCTGCCCGCGCGCATCTGCTGGCTCGGGCACGGCGAGCGCGACCGCGCGGGCCTCGCGTTCAACGACCTCGTCGCGTCGGGCGCGGTACGCGCTCCGGTCGTCATCGGCCGCGACCACCTCGACGCCGGGTCGGTCGCGTCCCCGTACCGCGAGACGGAGGCCATGGCTGACGGCTCCGACGCGATCGCCGACTGGCCGCTGCTCAACGCGCTCACGGCCGCGTCGTCCGGCGCGACGTGGGTGTCGATCCACCAGGGCGGCGGCGTCGGCATGGGCCGCTCGATCCACGCCGGCCAGGTGTCCGTCGCGGACGGCACGCCGCTCGCCGCGGCCAAGCTCGCGCGCGTGCTGTCGAACGACCCGGGCCTCGGGGTGCTGCGCCACGTCGACGCGGGTTACGACGACGCGGTCGCGGCGGCCGCGCATGGAGGCCTCCGCATCCCGACGCGGGAGTCCTGATGGCCCACCCTCCGGTGCCGAACCCGGGGATACGGGCGGATTCGGCGGCTCGCACGCCCATAACCCCGGGTTCGGCACCTGCCCGGTGGGGCGCGACGGCGGTTTTCGCCGGTGGGTCGACGCTCCTCAGCGGGATCGGGGAGCTGACGACCAACGTGGCCGGCGGGCCGGGGACGCGCGAGGGCGACCCGACCGGGCTGGTGACCGACGCCGTCGTGCTGCTCGACGGCGGCCGGGTCGCCTGGGCGGGGCCGGCGCGGGAGGCGCGCGACGCCGTCGGGCGCGCGCTGGGCGGGCGGGAGCCCGACGTCACCGTCGACGCGGGCGGGCGCGCGGTGATCCCCGGGTTCGTCGACTCGCACACGCACCTCGTGTTCGCGGGCGACCGTGCCGCCGAGTTCGAGGCGCGCATGGCCGGGCGCCCGTACGCGGCGGGCGGCATCCGGTCCACCGTCGCGGCGACGCGCGCGGCGTCCGACGACGACCTCCGGGCAGGCCTCGCGCGGCACCTCGACGAGGCGGCCCGGCAGGGCACCACCACGGTCGAGGTGAAGAGCGGGTACGGGCTCACGGTCGCAGACGAGGAACGGTCCGTGCGCCTCGCGCGCGAGAGGACCCCGGAGGTGACGTTCCTCGGGGCGCACGTCGTGCCGGCCGAGTACGCGGGTCGTGACGACGCGTACGTCGACCTCGTGTGCGGCGACATGCTCGCGGCGTGCGCGCCGCACGCGCGGTGGGTCGACGTGTTCTGCGAGACCGGCGCGTTCACGCCCGAGCAGTCGCGCCGCGTCCTCCAGGCCGGGGCCGACGCCGGACTCGGCGTGCGCGTGCACGCGAACCAGCTCGGCCCGGGGGAGGGCGTGCGGCTCGCCGTCGAGCTGGGCGCGGCCGCCGTGGACCACTGCACGTACCTCACCGACGACGACGTCGCGGCGCTCGCGGGCTCGTGGTCGGCCGGCGGGTCCCCCGCGGGCGTCCCCGGGACCGTCGCGACCCTGCTCCCGGGCGTGGAGTTCTCGACGCGTCAGCCCTACCCCGACGCGCGACGCCTCCTCGACGCGGGCGCCGTCGTCGCGCTCGCGAGCGACTGCAACCCCGGGTCGAGCTACACGTCGTCGATGCCGCTGTGCGTCGCGCTCGCGGTCCGCGAGACGGGGATGACGGTCGCCGAGGCCGTCTGGTCGGCGACCGCGGGCGGGGCGCTCGCGCTGCGGCGCGACGACGTCGGGCACCTCGCCCCCGGCGCGCGGGCCGACGTCGTGCTGCTCGACGCCCCGAGCCGCACCCACCTCGCGTACCGCCCGGGCGTCCCGCTCGTCGCGGCGACCTGGAAGGACGGCGCCCGCCTCCCGGCCAGGGAGAACCCCGGACCGTCGAGGTAGAACCCCGGTAGCGCGAGGTAGAACCCTGGTCCCGCGACCACGGTTCTACCTCGCGCGACTGCGGTTCTACCTCGCGCGACCAGGGTTCTCTCTCGCGTCACCACGGCTCTGCTGTGTCACCGCAGCTCTAGGTGCGCACGGGCTCCGGTGCTGACGGGCGGAGGGCGAGTCCCGCCGCGAGCTCGAGGACGCAGAGGGCGGCGAGGCGGACGGTGCGGCCGTCGGGGGTGTCGGCGGTGGCGTCGACCTCGACGACGTCGGCGGACCGGAGCCGGTCGTCACGGGCCGCCGCGCGGACGAGGGCGCGCAGCTCCCACGCCGCGATGCCGCCGGGGACGCTGGCGGGGCAGCCCGGGGCGACGGACCGGTCGCACACGTCGACGTCGACGTCGAGGTGGACGGGCCCGCCGGCGGCACCGGCGACCTCGAGCGCCGCGCGCATCACGTCCTCGGGGCCGCGGCGGCGCAGCTCGTCGACGTGCACGACCGTGATCCCGAGCTGGACCGCCCGGCGCGCGTACTCGGCCGAGTTGGCGAAGTCCGCGATGCCGACCTGCACGACCCGCCGAGGGTCGAGTCCGGCCTCGACCAGCCGTCGCACGGGCGACCCGTTCGACACGCCGTCGCGCAGGTCGTGGTGGGCGTCGAGCGTGACGAGGCCCGCGGTCGCGAGGTCGTCGCCCCACGCCCCGAGCGCCGTCGCGACGGTTACGGAGTTGTCGCCGCCGAGCGCGACGAGCAGGCGTGCGCGCTCCAGGGCGGCGTGGACCGCCGCGCGCGTCCGTGCCTCGCCCTCCGCGCCGTCCGGCTCGTCGACGTCGCCGAGGTCGGCGAACGCGAGGCTCGCGAGGTCGACGGGCCCGGCACCGCCCGGCGACGCTCTTCGCTCGCTCCCGACGGCCCCCGTCGCGGCGGGTCCGGTCGCAGCGGCGGGCTGCACGCGGGGGGAGGGACCGCCGTCGGGCAGGGGGCGGTCGGGAGCGAGGGCGGGGCTGAACCGGCGCAGCGCGTCGCGCACGGCGGCGGGGGTCGCGTGCGCGCCGGTGGGGGAGAGCGAGGTACGCCAGGCCGGGACGCCCAGGATCGCGACGTCCACGTCGGCGTCCCCGCCGAGCGGGGGCCAGTCGCCCGCCCGGGGCCAGGACGGGTCGTGGGACAGGGGCTGCGCGGCGCTGCTCACCTCTCGACCGTAGCAACGCCCAGAAGGTGTCGAGCGGCGCCGGTCAGGACGCGAGGGTCACGACGAGCGTCGCGAGCCCGAACCCGGACTGTCCGAGGGTCCCGGTCCACAGGCGATGGTCGGAGACCCACAGCACGACCCCACCGAGGGTCATGAAGCCCGCGGTGTACAGGACGAGGGTCCGGCCCTCGTCCACGAGGCCGTTCGCGGCGAGCACGACCCCGAGCACCGTCCCGGCGCCGAGGAACATGTTGTAGAACGCGACGTTGAACGCCCACAGCCCGACCTCGGGCGGTGAGAAGCGCTTGCGCAGCAGGAACTGCTGGGCCCAGGGCCGGTGGAAGAAGAAGGCTTCGACGACCCCGACGCCGACGTGCAGCACGCCGGCGGCGACGGCGAGGACCTGGGCGATCGTGCTCATGGGAGCTCCTCCCGGTCGTGCGGCGCGAACGAGCGGGCGAGGCGGCGTGCGCCGTCACCGTCCAGGAGGGCGAGGGCCGCGGGTCGCCCGGTGAGCAGCAGGAGCAGGGCGGTCATCGACCCGGTCACCTGCTGCCCCTCGCCGCGCTGCCACGGCGCGTCGGCGGCGACGAGACGGAACCCGGCGAGGCGCCGTCGGGCGTGGAAGGGGAACGACACCGCCCACACGCGCTCGGCCGCCTCGCGCGACGCGAGGGGTGGTGCGGGGAGGTCGATCCCGAGCGCGACGGCGACGTCCTGGGCGTGGACGAGCGCGTCCACGAGCGCGACGTGCGGCGTCGTCCCCGGTGCGAGGCGGCGCGACCCGACGGCCGCGCGCAGGGCCGCGAGGACGTCCTCGCGCGGGCGTGTCCCGGCCTCGCGCGTGAGGAGGTCCATCATCCCGTCGAAGCTCGCGCGGCCCCGGACGAGCGCCCGGACGAGCCCGCGGGCGAGCGCCGCGCGCGAGGAGGTGGGGGCGAGGGTGAGGTGCGCGGCGACGTCGTGGACGCGCCATCCCGCGCACAGGCTGGGACGCTCCCAGTCGGCGGGGTCGAGACCGGCGACCAGGTCCGCGAAGGAGGCCCGGGCGGTCGCGACGGCCGCCCACACGTCGTCCTCCGTCATCCAGTAGTCGGGTGCACTCATCGGAGCGCCTCCAGAACTGATACGATGATCTGACTACTTTAGTCAGTCTGGCTGACGATGGTCAACCCCTGGCACCCCGCGGAGGCGCGCGTGAGCGAGCAGGACGAGCTCAACACCGGGCTGCTCCTGTTCATCCCCTACCGCGCGCTCGAGCTGCGGGTCTACGCCGCGGTCCGGGACGCGGGGTTCGACGACGCGACGCCGGCGCAGCTCCGGGTCTTCCAGCGCATCGGGCCGCACGGCACGCGCCTCACGGAGCTCGCCGAGGCGGCGGAGATCACCAAGCAGACCGCGGGGTTCCTCGTCGACCAGCTCGAGGCCGCCGGGTACGTCGAGCGCGTCCCTGACCCTGCCGACCGCCGGGCGCGGCTCGTGCGCGTCACGGCCCGGGGGGAGGCGGCGTCCCGCGTCGCCGCGGCGGAGCTCGCCCGGGTCGAGGAGGAGTGGACCGCGCACCTCGGTGCGCGCGGGATGGCGTCCCTGCGGCGTCAGCTCACGCGTCTGCGGGAGATCACCGATCCCTGGGCGTAGGCCTCGAGCTCAGCGCAGGCGGCGGACGTGGCCGGTCCGCCGTCGACAAGCGCGTCGCGCAGCGCCGCGCACTCGTGAGGAGCCTCCGCTCAGCGGATGCTCCACTTGTGCATAGAGAGCGGACATAACAAAGATCCACGGCAGGCATCTTTCGCCTAAACGTCGACAAAAGTCGATCCCGAAGGTACGGTCGGGTTTCGTCGGCTGACACGGGCACCCTCGGTCGGTCGCACGTGCAGCCTCAGCGTCGAGCGCTCGCATGCGTCGACCGGCGCGAGCCACGCAGGAGTGCGGCCAGAGATCCTGTGCCGCGCCCTCACGATGCAGGCTGCTTGGTTCCCCGAGTGCGTCAAGGAGGACGTTGTGCACGAATTTTCCCCAGGCCACCGAAGGTGGTCCCGATACGCCGCTGCGGCGGTCTCAGCAGCGATGCTGGTACCGCTGACGGTCGCAGGGGCGTACGCCCACCCCGGGCACGAGGACGGAGGCGATGTCGCCGCCGACGTCGCCGCGCTCGACTGGGACAACTACGAGAAGGTGCTGCTCAGCAAGGACACGGGCGAGCCGATCGACCTCGCCGTCCTGCCCGACTCGCGCGTCCTGCACACGGCACGCGACGGCGTCGTGCGACTCACGGACCCGATGACGGGTCTGACGAGCCAGATCGCGCAGCTCGACGTCTACAAGAACTCGGAGGACGGGCTCCAGGGCATCTCCCTGGACCCGAACTTCGAGGAGAACCACTACCTGTACATGGTGTACGCGCCTCGGGTGATGGAGGGCACGTCGCCCTCCGGCGTGGAGTACCCGGAGACGACGCCGAACGGGAGCGCGCCGAACTCGCTGCCCGCGGGCGAGGACGAGAGCTACTGGGACCGGTGGCTGGGCTACAACCAGCTGTCGCGGTTCACGTGGGACCCGGCGACGAACGAGATCGACCTGTCCACCGAGCGCGCGATCCTCAAGATCGACGCGCAGCGCGGCCAGTGCTGCCACGTCGGTGCGGACATGGCGTGGGACGAGGAGGGGAACCTGTTCCTCTCCACCGGTGACAACACCCCGGCGAGCGCCCCGGGCGCGGCCGGGTACGCGCCGAACAACAACGCCCCGGGCATGAACCCCGGTTTCGACGACCGTCGCGGTGCGGGCAGCACCAACGACCTGCGCGGCAAGATCCTGCGGATCAACCCGATCGAGAACCTCGCGCCCGGCACCGAGGTGGGTCCGGGCAGCACGTACACCATCCCGGAGGGCAACCTCTTCGACGACCCGCAGTACGACGACGTCCGTGACCTGGTCCGCGACGAGACCTACGTCATGGGGGTGCGCAACCCGTTCCGGATCGACTACGACGTCGAGTCCGGGGCGCTCGTGTGGGGCGACTACGGCCCCGACGCGGCGGCCGCGGACCCGAACCGCGGGCCCATGGGCTACGTCGAGTGGCAGCTGACGACCGAGCCGATGAACGGTGGCTGGCCCTACTGCCACGGCCCCAACGCGAACTACAACGAGTGGGACTACGCGACCTCGACGCCGGGCGAGTTCTTCGACTGCGAGGCCGGCGCCGTGAACAACTCGACGTGGAACACCGGCCTGGACGTCGTGCCGCCGGCGACCGCGCCGCAGGTGTACTACGGCGACAAGGCCGGCGACCAGCCCGAGCTGCTCGACCCGCTGACGGAGTGGGGCGGCACGGGCCAGGCCCCCATGGGCGGCCCGGTCTACCGCTCGGCCGACTACCCTGACGCACCGGGCAAGTTCCCCGACTACTGGGACGGCAAGCCGTTCATGGCGGAGTTCTCCCAGGACTACGTCGCCGCGTTCACGCTCGACGAGCTGAGCAGCGACGGTGTGGTGACGGCCGTGGAGGAGTTCCTGCCGAACGCGCACCTCACGAGCTCCGCACAGCCCATCTGGGACAACGTCATGGACTTCGAGTTCGGTCCGGACGGCAACCTGTACGTCCTCGAGTACGGTGACGGCTTCTTCCGCCAGAACCCGGACGCGGGCCTGTACCGCGTGTCCTACAGCGAGGGCAACCGGCACCCGCAGGCGTCGTTCACCGCCAGCGCGATCTCCAGCAGCGAGGCCCCGCTCGAGGTCACGTTCGACGCCTCGCGGTCGAGCGACCCCGAGGGCGCCGAGCTCACGTACGAGTGGGACTTCGACGGTGACGGTCAGACCGACGCCACCGGCGTGAGGGTCACGCACGAATACACCGAGCTCGGGCAGTACGACGTCATCCTGCGGGTCACGGACCCCGAGGGTCTCTTCACGCTCTCGACGAAGCAGATCACGGTCGGCAACACCGCACCCGAGATCAGCGTCGACGTCGCCGACGGGGCGATCTTCAACTGGGGCGACGAGCTCTCGCTCGGGGTCTCGGTGCACGACGCCGAGGACGGCGACGAGGTCGTCTGCAGCGACGTCAAGTACACGTTCGGCCTCGGCCACAACACCCACGCGCACCCCGAGGTCACGGGGTCGGCGAAGGCCACGGCCGACGGCTGCGGCATCACCATCGCGACCAACGCGGACGCCGTGGAGCACGGTGAGGGCGAGAAGATCTTCGGCACCCTCGTCGTGACCTACACCGACAAGGCCCAGGGCGACGTCCCGGCCACGACCGGTGAGCTCACGCGCATCTTCAAGCCCGAGGAGCAGCAGGCCGAGTGGTACGACGAGGCCGAGGGCATCGAGGTCGTCGTCGACGAGAGCGCCGACGCCGGTGGCTACGTCACCTCCCTCGACGCGGGCGACTCGTTCGCCTACGAGCCGGTGGCCTTCGAGCACGCCCCGTCGGGCGACGCCATCAACCGCGTGACCGTCCTCGGTCGCGGCGAGGGCACCGTCACGCTGGGCTGGGAGGGCGCCGACGGCACGACCGACGAGTCGCTCGCCGAGCTCCGCTTCGACAGCGAGGGCTGGACCGACGTCACCCGCACGCTCACCAGCGTGCCGGAGGGCTCGGGCAAGGTCGTCGTGACGAGCACGGGCGGCGTCGACGTCGACAACGTGTTCTTCGGGAAGTCCGTCATCATCCCGGCCGACCAGGTCTCGCTCCAGATGTTCTCGCTGATCCCCTGGGTCACCGCCGACGGCCAGTCGGCCGTGCTCGACCGCCTCGGTGAGATCGGGCTCCAGAACATCGAGCCCTTCGGTGGCAACTACTCCGGCCTGACGGCCGAGCAGTTCCGCGCGCAGGCGGACTCCGCGGGCCTGAGCGTCCCGTCCTCGCACTACGACGTGGGCGAGGCGAACTTCGACGACACGCTCGACTACGTCGCCACGGTGGGACAGAAGTACGTGGGCTCCGGCGGCTTCCCCAGCCCGGGGATCGGCAGCCTGGAGAACACGCTCGCCACGGCCGAGACGATGAACCGCCTCGGCCAGCGTTCCGTGGAGGCGGGCGTCGGCAAGGTGTTCGGCCACAACCACGACCAGGAGTTCACCACCAAGTACGAGTACAACGGTGAGCTCACGTCGGCGTGGGAGATCCTGGTGGCGGAGACGGACCCCGAGTTCGTGACGTTCGAGCTGGACACGGCGTGGGCCGCCCACGCGGGCGTCGACGTCCCGGCGCTCATCGAGCAGTACGGCGACCGGATCGAGCTCCTGCACATCAAGGACGCCGTCAACCTCAACGCCGGCGGGCGCCCGACGTTCACCAACCTCGGCGACGGCGACATGCCGCTGCAGGAGATCCTGGCCGCCGGTCAGGAGGCGGGCGTCGCGTACTACGTCATGGAGTACGACATGGCCGCCGACGGCGAGTCCTTCGCCACGACCGGGTTCGAGTACCTCACCGGTCAGGCCGCGGGCGGCTCCGAGGAGCCGACCGAGCCGGTCACCATCCCGGTGGACAAGGTCTCGATGCAGCTGTTCTCGCTCAGCTCGTGGAGCCGCCAGATCGGCTGGGAGGGCGTCTACGACCGCCTGGGCGAGATCGGCTTCGAGAACGTCGAGCCCTTCGGGTCGAACTACTCCGGCCTCACGGCGGAGCAGGCTCGCGCCCAGTTCGACGCCGCCGGTCTCCGTGTCCCGTCGTCGCACTACGACGTGAACGAGGACACGTTCGACTCGACGCTCGCGTTCGTCAAGACGATGGGCCAGGAGTACGTCGGGTCGGGCGGGTTCCCCCGTCCGGGCATCGCCGGCGGGCTGGAGAACGTGCTGGCCACGGCCGAGGCGATGAACCGTCTCGGCGAGCGTTCGGTCGCGAACGGCACCGGCAAGCTGTTCGGTCACAACCACGACCAGGAGTTCACCACCCAGTACGAGTACAACGGTGAGCTGACCTCCGCGTGGGAGATCCTCGTGGCGGAGACGGACCCCGAGTTCGTCGCCTTCGAGCTGGACACGGCCTGGGCGGCGAACGCCGGTGTGGACGTCCCCGCGCTGATCGACGAGCACGCGGACCGCATCGAGCTCCTCCACATCAAGGACGCGACGAACCTCAACGAGGGTGGGCGTCCGACGTTCACCAACCTCGGGGAGGGCGACATGCCGCTGCAGGAGATCCTGCAGGCCGGTCTCGACGCCGACGTGGCGTACTTCGTCATGGAGTACGACGGCTCGCCGGCGAACGACGAGTTCTCCGCCAAGGGCTTCGAGTACCTCACCGGCATCCCCGCCGGTGCGGACACTCCGGACGCCGACGTGACGGTCGAGCCGCGCTGCCTGGCCGGCAAGGTCTACGTCGCGGTGCGTGCGCTCAACGTGGACGACTCCGCGCTGAACGTCGCGATCGAGACGCCGTTCGGCAGCAAGACCTTCACGGACGTGGCCCCGGGCAAGAACGCCTACCAGTCGTTCAGCACGCGTGCCACGGAGATCGAGGCCGGCGAGGTGACCGTCACCGTGACGGACGCCGACGGCGGCACCGACACGGTCACGGCCGGGTACGCCGCGCGCTCGTGCGGCTGACGTGACCCGAGCGCCGGGTGAGACGGGGGTCCGACACCGTCTCGCCCGGCGTCACCGGGGCGCCACGTGGGGCGGCGGCCGATGCCGCCCCGCTTCTCAGGGGTGGTGTGCCCGTCCGGCAGCGGGCGCACCACCACCTGCGTGACCTCGGGCTACGCCTTCTCGGCGTGCACGACGGCGACCGGGTGCGTCGCGTGGTGCAGCACCTGCTGGCTCACCGAACCCAGGACCATGCCGCGCAGGTCGCCCCGGCCGCGCGAGCCGACGACGGTCAGCGCGGCTCCCGCCGCGGCCTCCCGGATCGCGGCGGACGGCTCGCGGTCCACGACGAACGTCTCGACGAGGACGTCGTCGTGCGCGGCGGTCCGCACGCGCGCGAGCGCCGCATCGACGGTGCGCGACGCCTCGGCCCGCGCGTCGCGCTCGGCCGACGTGTAGAACGACGGGTTCTCCTCCCACAGCGGACCCGTGGGCAGGCGCCACGCGCACACCGCGACGACGCGCGACCGGGTGCGGGCCGCCTCGTCGAGAGCGAACCGCAGCGCCGCGTCGCCGTGCACGGACCCGTCGACGCCGACGACGACGTCGGTCGTCCGCTCGCTCCGGTCCACGACGGGCGGCACGACGACCACGGGCACGGGGGAGCGCGCGGCGAGCCGCGTCCCGACCGAGCCGAAGAACATGGAGCCGACCGAGCCCAGGCCGCGCGACCCGACCACGACGAGGTCGGCGTCCTTGGCCTCGTCGAGCAGCGCCTCGGCGGGCGGGCCGGACCGCAGCAGGGTGCGCACGGGCACGGTGGGGTCGACGTGCGCGGCGCGCTTGGCGGCGGCCGACAGGATGGGCCCGGCGATCTCCCCGAGCTCCTCGACACTCGGGTAGTACGCGCCCCCGACGAACGGCGTCGCGACCACCGGCACGTAGGCGACGTGCAGCACGCGGAGCTGGGCGCCGCGCCGAGCCGCCTCGCGCACGGCCCAGTCCAGGGCCTTGCCGCTCGTCGCGCTGCCGTCCACACCGACCAGCACGACCTGCTGCGTCGATCCGCTCACGGTTCCCACCTCTGTCCCTCGTCCCCTTCGCGGCCGGGCCGAGCCCGCCGCCTGCATACTTCCTGGATACTCCCCGAGACCGGGGGAGCGCACCCTGCGAGCGCCCCCGCATGCGGGGACCCACGGCTCCAGGTCGCGGGACGAAGGTCCCGCACCTGCGGCGTCGCACCCTCGCGCGCGCGAGAATCCGCCCTCGACGGGCTACGTTGAGGACATGGGCTCTCCCCACCCGATCCGTGTGTTCCTGCTCGACGACCACGAGGTGGTCCGCCGTGGCGTGGCCGCGCTGCTCGAGGCGGCCGGTGACATCACCGTCGTCGGCGAGGCCGGCACCGCCGCCTCCGCGCTCGCGCGCATCAAGGCGACGCGTCCCGACGTCGCCATCCTCGACGTGCGCCTGCCCGACGGCTCCGGGGTCGAGGTGTGCCGCGAGGTGCGCTCCGAGCTTCCCGAGGTCGGCTGTCTCATGCTCACGTCGTTCGCCGACGACGAGGCGCTGTTCCAGGCGGTGCTCGCCGGCGCGTCGGGGTACGTGCTCAAGCAGATCCACGGGTCCGACCTCGTCGGCGCGGTCCGCACCGTCGCGGCGGGCGGCTCGCTGCTCGACCCCGCGAGCACCGCGCGCGTGCTCGAGCGCCTGCGCCACGCCGCGGACGAGACGCCCGACCGGCTCGAGGGCCTGTCGCAGCAGGAGCGCCAGATCGTCGCGCTCATCGGCGAGGGCCTGACGAACCGCGAGATCGGCAAGCGTCTCTACCTCGCGGAGAAGACGGTCAAGAACTACGTCTCGCACGTCCTCGCCACGCTCGGCCTGCAACGGCGCACCCAGGTCGCGGTGCTCGCGACCGAGATGCGCCAGGAGGAGGCGACGCGCCAGGGCGGCGCCCCGGGAGGGGGCGCGTCGGCCGCGGACCGGCAGCACGGTGGCCAGCCCTTCCGTCCCTGAGGGCGACGCCGGGGCGCGCCCCGGGGGGCCCGAGGGCTCGTCCGCCCACGGACCGGGGGTCGACGGCGAGGGTCCGGGCGACCGGGCGGCGTCAGGACCTTCGGCTCTCGCCGATCTGACACCGCGGCGCGACGATGTGGAGATGGACACAGTCGAGCGAACCGGCACAGGGGCACCGGTGGCGGGGGCGGGGGCCACGACGGCCGAGCGCCCGCGCGCCTCGGCAGGGCTCGCGGAGCTCACGCCCGAGGAGAGCTACGCGCTCCTCGCGACCGTCCCCGTGGGCAGGATCGTCTACACCGACCACGCGCTGCCGGCGATCCAGCCGGTGAACTTCGTCCTCGACGGGCCGGACGTCGTGTTCCGCACCGCCGAGGGCTCCAAGCTCGCGGTCGCCGCGAGCCGGGCGGTCGTCGCGTTCGAGGTGGACCAGTTCGACGCCGAGGCGCGCTCCGGCTGGTCCGTCGTGCTCGTGGGCCGCACGTACGAGGTCACCGAGCCGGTGGAGCGGGCGCGGCTGCTCGCCCTCCCGCTCGTGACGTTCGTGCCGGGCGTGCGCGACCGCGTCATCAAGGTCGTCCCGCGCATCGTCACCGGGCGACGGATCCTGCGCTGAGACGGCCGCTGAGCCGGCCGCCGAGCCGGCCGCTGAGCCGACGCCGAGACCGGTCCGGACGCCTCGTCAGCCGAGCGGCACCCACCACTCGAGGCGCGTGCCGCCGTCGGGCAGCGCGGTCGCGGTGCTCGACCCGCCGAGCGCCGCCGCGCGCGCCTGCATGTTCCGCAGGCCCGAGCGGCGCCCCCCGGGCTGGATGCCCACGCCGTCGTCCGTGACCGTGAGGCGCGCCTCGTGCGCGGTCACGGACAGGTGCACGACGACGTGGCTCGCCTGCGCGTGCCGGGCGACGTTGGTCAGGGACTCGCCGAGCACGACGACGAGCTGGTCGGCGACCTCGGCCGGCAGGCTCGGGCCGCCGTCGGACACGCCTGCGCCCGACCCCTCGGCCGCGACCTCGACGCTCACCTCCGGCGCGAAGCCCAGGACCGTCGTCGCGGCCTCCGCCTGGGCCCGGAACCGGTCCTCGATCGACGGCGCGTCCGGGTCGGTCGCCGTGTGCAGCGCGAAGATCGTCGAGCGGATCTGCCGGATCGTCTCGTCGAGGTCGGAGACGGTCTCCTCGATGCGCGTCCGCGCGTTCGGGTCGGCGACGAGCGGCTGCACGCTCATGAGCGTCATCGCCGACGCGAACAGACGCTGGATCACCACGTCGTGGAGGTCGCGCGCGATGCGGTCGCGGTCCTCGAGCACCCCCACCTGCTTGGCGCGCCCGTAGAGCCGCGCGTTCTCGATCGCGACGCCGGCCGCGGCCGCGAGCGCGATCACGGCCGCCTCGTCCTCCGCCGTGAACTCCGTCGTGGAGCCGTCGCCGCCCGCCCCGGGCGTTCGCTTGTCCGTGAGGTAGAGGTTGCCGAACACCGTCTCGCGCACCCGCACCGGGACGCCGAGGAACGTGTGCATCGGCGGGTGGCCCTCGGGGAACCCCGCGGAGCGGACGTCGTCGGCGATCTCCGGGACGCGGATGGGCTCCGGGTGGTCGATGAGCTCGCCGAGCAGGCCCTCGCCGTGCGGCCAGTGGTCGATCGCGGCGACCTCGTCGTCCGAGAGGCCCAGCGGGATGAACTGCGCGAGGCGCTCGCGGCCCGAGGCGTCGAGCACGCCCAGCGCGCCGTACCGGGCGCCGGTCAGCTCCATCGCCGCGTCCACGATGCGGCGTAGCACCTGCGGGAGGTCGAGGTCGCTCGTCACCGCCACGACGGCGTCCAGCACGCGTTGCCCGGCGGTGGCCGGCAGGTCCGTCGTTCCGCTCACCCGAGCCAGTCTCCCAGACGCCGGACCGCCGACAGCACCCGGCCGGACGCAGGGGTGTGACGTGGGCGACAGCCGCGCTATCGTGCGTCCACATCTCGGGACGCCCGCCGCCGTCCTGCGGTCGCCCGCGCGGCCCGGCAGGCGCGAGCCGACCGAGGCCGTCGACGCAGGGGGCCGAAGGGACGCGGTGCGCATGCCGACCACCGACCGGAGCACGGACCTCGCCACGACCACCGCGCTCGCCGACCTGCGGGCCGCCGTCGGGCACCTGCACCCCGACGACCCCGCCGAGCTCGTCGCCATCGCCGACGACCTGCGCACCCTGGGCAGTCCCGCGGCGGCCGTGCCGTTCTACGAGGCAGCCGTCGAGCACGGAGTTTCTGGGGCCCTGTACCGGTTGGGCGTCGCGCACCACGAGGCGGGCGACGCCGCCGAGGCGTTCCGCTGCTTCGAGCTCGCGGGGCTCGCGGGCGACGTCCTCGGGGCGTTCATGGCCGCACAGGTCGCGACCGAGCGGGGCGACCTGCACGCCGCCCGGCGGTGGTACGAGCAGGCGCAGGAGGTCGAGGGCGCCTCCGTCCGGCTCGCGCAGGTGCTGGCCGAGCTGGGGGAGCGGGACGCCGCGGACGACCTCCTCCTCGCGACGTCGGGCGAGAGCTGGGAGGCGGCCGTCGAGCTGGCGCGCAGCGGCGCGCTCACGGGAGACGACGCCGTGGCGCTCCTCGAGGGCTGGGCGGAGGCGGGCGAGGCGCGCGTCGCGGCGGTGCTGGCGGACCTCTACGTCCGGGCCGGCCGCGCCCTCGACGCGGAGGACCTGCTGGAGCAGGCGGCGCTCGTGGGCGAGCCGACCGCGCGCACGAGCCTCGGCGTCCTGCGGCTGCGGGCCGGCCGGGTCGCCGAGGCGATGACGCTGTGGGGCGAGGCCGCCGCCCAGGGCGACCCCCAGGCCGCGGAGCTGCTCGCGCGCTTCGGCTGAGCACGGGCGCGGCTGCTCGGGTGCGGACGGAAGGGCGCCCGGCGGGCGACCCGCTCCGTCGAGCGTCGGTCGCCCTGCCGGGCGCGGAGGGCGGGACGTGCGGGTGGTCTCCCCACCGCCCGCACGTCCCTCTTCCCCCGGGAGCGACTCCCTGCAGCGACGGCCTCAGAATCGTCGCGCGGTACCGGTCGCCCCGTAGGCCCGCCGCACACGGCGGGCTGTCGGAACCGTCAGACCAGCCAGGCGTTGCGCTGGACGAGCGGGAGCTTCTGCCACGCCTTGCCGAGGCCGACCACGCTGCCCGCCCCGAGGAGCGTGAGGGCGATGATGGTCAGGGCCATCGTGATGTGGTCGTCGATGATCGGGTTGGTCACGAGCGGGAGCTCGGCCAGGTACATGAGCAGGAGCAGGAGCGTGCCGCTCACCGAGGCGACCCGCATCCCGATGCCCAGGACGAGGGCGAGCCCGATGCCGAGCAGGCCGACCATGAACAGCACGTCGATGAACGCGTTGCCGGCGAGGCTGGCGAAGAAGCCTGAGAACGTGCCCTCGAGGTTCGACAGGAAGCCGGTGGTCGGGCTGTTCCCGTTGATCCACGACCGCTCGGCGGGGGTCGCGAACCCGAGCCCGAACGTCTTGTCGAGGAACGCCCAGAGGAAGTAGAAGCCGATCACGATCCGCAGGACGCCGAGGACGACCTGGGTGTGTCGCGGGGCGCGCTCCGCGAGGCTGAGGGTCTCCGGCTCGCTGCCTTCGACCGTGGGGAGCGGCGCGTTGGCGTTCCGCTCGATCGTCCCCTTCATCACTGTCCCCTCTCATCGACCCGGCCGGTGCGGTCGGGCTCCTGAGACCAAGCAAACCCCTGTGAAGGAAGGGTGGACGTCAGGCGAAGGTCGCCGCCCCCGGGGACCTAGGTCCTCGGTGAGCGCGGGTGCAGCGCTCGCCGGGGGCTGCGGCCGGGCCGCTCAGGAGCCGGTGGAGCCGTCGAGCTCGGCGCGCAGCTCGTCGACGCGCGTGCGCAGGCTCTCGATCCCGTCCCGGACGGCGGCGTCGGCGCCGGAGAGGGAGTCCGCGACCGCCTCGAGCTGGGAGGACGCGTCGTCGAGCGCGGTCTCCGCCTCCGCGAGGCGCTGCTCGGCCTCGGCGCGGGTGTCGTCGGTCGCGGCGGCCGCCTCGTCCGCTGCCGCGCGGGCCTCGTCCGCGGCCTCCTGTGCTGCCGTGACGGCGTCCTCGGCGCGCGTGCGGGCCTCGCCGGACAGCGAGCCGAGGTCGTCGGTGAGGGACCGGACGTCCTCGCCGATGGTCTCGGCCTGGGACCGCGCGTCGTCGAGGAACTGCTGGACCTGGTCGCCGGTGAGGGTGAACTCCGGCACGCTCACGGACCCGTCCTCCGCGCACCCGGAGAGCGCGAGCGTCACGACGACGGCCCCGCAGAGAGCGAGCCGGCGCGACGTTGACCTGCGGTGACGCGTGGATGAACTCATGGCGGAATTCTCCCCCGCGACCATGAGACCGAGGTGAGAGCCTCGTGGAGGCGGTGTACGGTAAGCGGACGAGGGCACTGTGGTGTGCAGCACACCGACCGGTGGGCGCGCACAGCCGTGACGTCGGGCGCGACGACGCGCAGAACCGGCGCGCGGGGACCGCAGGTCCGTGGCACGGCACCGAGCACGGGAGTGAGCAGTGAGCACGACGGCGGAGCACGAGGGCGCGGCGGACGACGTGCCCGAGACGTCCGAGCCCGCCGTGCCCGCACCGGCGCCGAACCCGACCTTCGCGCGCCGGGCGCGCACCGTCTCTCACGTCCTCATCTCCTCGGCGCTCGCGATCACGCTGGCAGCGGCCCTCGCGGGGAGCGTCGAGCCCCGCCCCGGCGCGTCCTTCTTCGCTGCCGAGACCACGACGGCGACGCAGGTCTCGGCGCTGTCGAGCACGCTCGGCGCCGGCCTCGACGAGGACCAGCAGCTCGACGGGGCGATCGAGGTGCTCGCGACCGCGAACGCGCTCGAGGACGGGCAGGTCACCGCGCCCGTGGAGCAGGCGCGCAGCGAGCTCGGCATGCTCCTCGCCACGTACCTCGCCCAGCAGGACGCGGCGCGTCGGGTGCCGGTCCAGGTCGTCCCCGACGGCGGGCTGGACCTCGACGAGTCGCTCGACGACACCGAGGTCCCCGACCTCCCGGAGCCGGTCGGTCCGGGCGCCGACTCCGACGACCCCAACCTCCCCGGCGCGGACGAAGACGGGACGACGGCCCCCGGGGGCCGCGCGCAGCAGCCCGCGTCCGTGGACGCCGCAGGTGACGCGGACGCCGTGCGCACCTCCGCGGTCCGTGCCGCGCCGAGCCCGAGCCCGACGAGCAGCCCCGACCCCGCCGCGTCCCCGAGCCCGAGCGGCTCGCCGAGCCCGTCGCCCTCGACCGACGCTCCGACGGGTCCGACGGCGCCCGGCAGCATCGGAGGCACCCCGGGAGACCGCACGCTCCCCGAGGACGCCGTGCCTGCTCCCGACGGCGTCGCCCCGGGAGAGCTCGGCGGCACCCACGGCGACCTGGACGACCCGTCGAGTGACAGCGTTGACGGCGAGCACGCCGACGACGACCACGCCCACGGCGACGTGACGCTCGAGGACGTCGTGGTCTCGGCGACCCACCTCGCGGACCTGCTCGGCACGGACTACTCCCCGGTCGGCGTCGTCCCGGCGGCCGGGGCCACGGCGCTCGCGGGTACGACGCTCGCGGAGCGGCTCGCCGAGGTGGTCGAGAAGTACGCCGGCTCGACGGCGCAGTACCAGAACGGGCGGATTCCGCCCGAGGCGCTGTGCGAGCTCGACTTCGCGCCGGGCAAGACGCTGCGCTGCGACGCGGCCGAGCAGCTCGAGGCGCTCGCCGCCGAGTTCCAGAAGGAGTTCGGGTACGCGCTGAAGATCACCGACGCGTACCGCCCCTACGACGACCAGGTGCGGCTGAAGGCCATCAAGCCGCACCTCGCCGCGGTGCCCGGGACGTCCCAGCACGGCTGGGGCCTGGCGATCGACATCGGCGGCAACGTCCCGTCGGGGACCTCGCGCGAGTACGTGTGGCTCCGCATGCACGGCCCGGACTACGGCTGGGACAACCCCGCCTGGGCGCGGCCGAACGGGTCCAAGCCGGAGCCGTGGCACTTCGAGTTCTTCGCGGCGGGCAAGATGCCGACGCGCTACACGCCGTCGGAGAGCACGACCCCGACGACCCCGCAGAAGCCGTCGACCCCGGGGGCGCCGGCCCCGGCGCCCAAGCCCACGCCGACCGCGCCCCCGAAGCCGACCACGCCCACGCCGACGACGCCCCCGAAGCCGACCACGCCGACCACCCCGAAGCCGGAGCCCGAGCAGCCCGCGAAGGTCGCCGTGCCGGCCGGCCTCGTCGGCACGGCGCGGGCCCAGGCCGAGGCCGCGCTCACGAAGGCCGGGCTGAAGGTCAGCGTCACGACGCAGGAGGACGCCGCCGCGGCGGGCACCGTGATCGCGGTGAACCCGGGCTCCGGCACCGAGGTCGCGCCGGGCAGCACGGTGACGATCGTCGTCTCGTCCGGTCCCGCGGTCGTCGAGCCCGAGCCCGAGCCGACGCCGGATCCCGAGCCGACGAACCCCGAGCCGACGCAGGAGCCGACCGCCGCACCGACGTCGGCGGCGCCCGAGGAGCCGACCTCGGAGGCGACGGAGACGGCCACGCCCTGACGCGCGACGTCGTCGGCGGCGTCGGAGAAGGCGGCACACGGCACCTGTGCCGCGCGGTCGCGCAAATCCCGTGCGCCGCGCGCGGGGACCGCGTAGCCTCGTCGGCGATGTGATCCTCACCTGCCCCGACCGCTCCGTCCCGTCGAGCCCGTCGTCGTGGCCCCCGCGCCGTTCCGGCGCGTGCGCGTGCCGCCCGGGCACCTTGGTAGGTGATCGCCCCATGGCCCGTTCCACCCCTGTCCTCCGTGCGTCCGACGTCCGCGTGTCCTTCGGGGGCCGTCCCGTGCTGCGCGGCGTCGACCTCGCCGTCGACCCTGGCCACCGCACGGGCCTCGTCGGCGAGAACGGCGTCGGCAAGTCCACCCTGCTGCGCGTGCTCGCGGGTACGCTCGCGCCCGACGTCGGGGCCGTGACCCGGCCCGACGACCTCGGGTACCTGCACCAGGAGTTCCCCTACCCGCCGTCGACGACCGTGCGCGCGGTCGTCGACGACGCGCTGGCCCGCGTCCGGGCGATCGAGCGCGAGCTCGAGGAGGCGGCGCTCGCCCTCGCGGGCCCTGACGGCGCGGGGCCCGGCGGGGGTGGTGCCGACGCGGCGTACGCGCGCGCCCTCGACCGGGCCGAGCTCGCGGACGTGTGGGACGCCGACGCGCGCGCCGCGCGCACGCTCGCCGGGCTGGGCCTCGACGTCGACGGCGTCGCCGGGCGCGCGGTCGGCTCGCTCTCGGGCGGGCAGCGGACGCGGCTCGGGCTCGCCGCGCTCCTCGTGCGCCAGCCGGGCGCCATGCTGCTCGACGAGCCGACGAACCACCTCGACGACGACGCGGCCGAGTTCCTCGCGGCGGCGCTGCGCGCGCTCCCGGGCGCCGTCGTCCTCGCGAGCCACGACCGTGTCTTCCTCGACGAGGTCTGCACCGAGATCCTCGACCTCGACCCGGTGGCCGAGCCGCTGCGGGGCGCCGCGGACGGCGCGTCGCGCCCCGGGGGCACGGCCACCCTGTACGGCGGCACGTACAGCGACTACCTGGAGGCGAAGCGCGTCGAGCGCGCGCGCTGGGAGCAGCGGTTCGAGGCCGAGCAGGCGGAGCTCGCCGAGCTGCGCCGGTCCGTCGCGGTCACCGCGCGCGACGTCTCGAAGAACCGGGAGCGCGGCAACCAGGCGAAGATCCTCTACGACTTCAAGGGCGAGCGCGTCCAGAGCCAGGTGTCGCGGCGCGTGCGCAACGCCCAGCTGCGCCTCGACACCCTCGAGCGCGACCAGGTCCGCAAGCCCCCGCCGCCGCTGCGCTTCGCGGCGCCGAGCGGCGGCGACGTCACCCCCGGCGGGGGCGACGTCGTCGCCTGGGCGCGGGGTGTCGTCGTGCACCGGCCCGCCGGCGCGGCGGAGGCAGGCGCGCCCGGCGAGCGCGCGGACCGCCTCGACATGGTGGCGTCGGGCGTGCCCTCCATCGAGGTCGCGCGCGGCACGCGGCTGCTCGTCACGGGCGCCAACGGCGCGGGGAAGTCGACGCTCCTGCACGTCCTCGCGGGAGACCTGGTCCCCGACGCGGGAACGGTGGGCCGGGCGCGCGGCGTGCGGGTGGGTCTGCTGGAGCAGGACGTCCACCTGCACGACGACGACCGCACCCCACGCGAGCTCCTCGCCCTCGCCCAGGGCTGGGACCCGGCCGACCGTGCGGGCGCGCGCGAGGCGGCCGTGGAGGCGCACGGGCTCCTCGCGCCGCGCGACCTGGGGCGTCCGCTCGCGGAGCTGTCCGTGGGCCAGCGGCGGCGCGTCGTGCTCGCGATGCTCGTGACGCAGGCCCCGGACGTGCTGCTCCTCGACGAGCCCACGAACCACGTGTCGCTCACGCTCGCGGGCGAGCTCATGGAGGCCGTCGACGAGTGGCCGGGGGCCGTCGTCGTCGCGTCGCACGACCGGTGGCTGCGACAGCGCTGGACGGGCGACGTCGTGCACCTGTCCTGACCGGCGCAGCTCGCTGGCCCCGGGCGCCGCCGGGTGCCTAGGGTCGGTGGGTGGACGAGGAACAGACCGGCGCCCCGGCGTCGGGCAACGCGTGGAGACAGGTCGTCGCGTCGCTCGCGGACGCGGGTCGGCTGGAGGTGCTCGCGCGCGTCGTGACGGAGCGCCCCGCAGAGGCCGTGCTGTCGACCGACGAACGACGGAGGCTCGCGCCGCTCCTCGCCGCGGGGGTCGTCGTGCGCGACGCCGGCGGATTCCTGCGTGCCGCGCCCGAGCGGTTCGCGGCGCTCCTCGCGACGACGCCCACGCCCCGGCAGACAGGTCCCGAGCGGTTCCTCGTCGACGGGCGCCTGGTGCGCTCGCCCAAGCGCCTGCGCGACCGGGAGCTCGTGGTGCGGTTCCTCGCGGCGCAGGTGCTGCCCCTGGAGGAGCCCGTCACCGAGCTCACCCTGACCAAGCGGCTCGCGGCCCGCGCGGCGGACCCGGTGTCGCTGCGCCGCGCGATGGTCGACGCCGGCCTCGTCCACCGGACCCGCGACGGCGCCGAGTACTGGCGCACGGTCGTGACGGAGTTCGACGACGTCTGAGCCCGGCCGCCGGGCGTCGCGCGGCGGGGTGGGCGTCGGACGCGGCGGCTAGGGTCGGGCCATGAGCAGCGAGCGCGCCCTCGCGGCGCTGGAGGCGTCGGGCATCGACTACACCGTCACGCGGCACGGCCGGGTGGGGTCGCTCGAGGAGGCCGCCGCGGCCCGGGGCGTGCACCCGTCGCGCGTCCTCAAGACGATCGTGGTGCGGCGCGCGGAGGACGACTACCTGTTCGTGCTCGTCCCGGGAGACCGGCAGATCTCCTGGCCCAAGCTGCGTGCGCTCCTCGGCGTCTCGCGTCTGTCGATGCCGGACAAGGAGGTCGCTCGCGACGTCACGGGGTACGAGCGCGGGACGATCACGCCGTTCGGCTCGACGCACGCCTGGCCGGTCGTCGCGGACGTGCGGGTCGTGGCCGGAACGGGGGCGGGCGACGAGGTCGACGTCGCGGGAGACACGCGTGAGCCAGGCGCGGAGCCCGACGCCGCGGCGCGCCTCGTCTCGATCGGCGGCGGCGCGCACGGCGTCGCCGCGACGGTGGACGGGCAGGCGCTCGTCGGTGCGCTGGGCGCGCAGGTCGCGGACGTCACGGAGCCGCTGTAGCGCGTGCCGCCGGTCGGGCGCGCGGCGGTTGTGTGGGTTCGGAGAAAGGTCGAGGACCACCCGCTCGAGGGCTGGTGTGCGCCGCGGGTCGGGTGCAGACTCGTTCTGCTCCGGTCACGGTCGCCCGGCGCGACCGTCGCCCGACGGCGGCGCGCGCGACGGTACGGAGCCTCGCGGGGGCGCGCGGGGAACAGGTCGTCACCACCGGGCGTTGTCCGGAGGGGCGGCCGACAGCACGCAGGACGACTCGAGAGAGACGGTGAGCGGGAACCGTGGACACAGGCAGCGCGATCGACCGGACGAGCGGGATCGTCTACGCCCCGGCGGACGGCGGCGTGGTCGTGACGATGTGGGGAGAGATCGACGCGGCGCTGCGCGACCGCGCGAGCGAGGCGATGTCCTACGTGCTGGACACGCGCGGCCGCGTGGTGGTCGACGTCGCCGACGTGACCTTCATCGACTCGTCGGGCATCGCGTTCATCATCCAGCTCTACATGCTGGGCGAGGAGGACGGCCGGGACGTGGTGCTCCGCGACCCGTCGACGAGCATCGTCGAGCTGCTCGAGATGATCGGCATGGGCGGTCGCATCCCCGTCGAGCGCAGCGGCGCGTCGACGGGCCCCATCGAGGTCGTCGGCGCGGTCTGACGGCGTCCCGCGCCCGACCGCCCGGGTCCCGGAGGCTGTGGGACCTGGCCGGTACGGTGCGGACATGCGCATCCTGCACACGTCCGACTGGCACCTCGGGCGCACGCTGCACGGGGTCGACCTGCTGGAGCACCAGGCTGCGCACCTCGACCACCTCGTCGAGCTGACCCGCACGGAGGGCGTCGACGCCGTCGTCGTCGCGGGCGACGTGTACGACCGCGCGATCCCACCCGTCGACGCGGTGTCGCTCCTCTCCGACACGGTGGCGCGCCTCGCGGAGCACGCGCACGTCGTCGTCACGCCGGGCAACCACGACTCCGCGATCCGGCTCGGGTTCGGGGACCGGGTGATGCGCCCCGGCGTGCACCTGCGCGCGCGGCTCGTCGACGTCGGGACGCCCGTGACCCTCACACCACGCGCGGGCAGCCGGGGCGGCGCGCCCGTGCTCGTCTACGCCCTGCCGTACCTCGACCCGGACACGGCGCGCCACGCGCTGGCCGACGACGCCGGGCCCGTGGGCGCGGAGCCGGGCCCGGACGTGCCCGCCCGCGGTGCGCGGGCACCGCTCGCCCGGTCGCACGAGGCCGTCATGGGCGCGGCGATGCGGCGCGTCGGGGTCGACCTCGCGCGTCGCCGCGCGCAGGACCCGGCCGCGCGGGCCGTCGTCGTCGGCCACGCGTTCGTGGTCGGCGGCCTCGCGTCGGAGTCCGAGCGGGACATCCGCGTGGGCGGCGTCGACGCCGTGCCCGCCGCCACGTTCGGGGGCTGGGGGGTCGACTACGTCGCGCTCGGGCACCTGCACGGGCCGCAGCGCGTCACCGTGCCCGACGTTTCACGTGGAACCCCAGGTCACGACCACGGGCGGGCGCCGGTCGCGCGGTACTCCGGCTCTCCGCTCGCCTTCTCGTTCTCCGAGCTGCACCAGCGCAAGTCCACGACGCTCGTCGACCTGGACGCCCTGGGGGGTCGCGCCGGCGGTGACCGGGACGCGGCGGTCGAGCTCGTCCCCGCGCCCGTCCCGCGGCGGCTCGCCGAGGTCACGGGGACGCTCGACGACCTCCTCGGGGCCGCGGGCGAGCCGCACGTCGACGACTGGCTGCGGGTCGTCGTGACGGACGCGGTGCGACCCGCGGAGCTCTATGCGCGCGTCCGGGCACGCTTCCCGCACGCGCTCCAGGTGACCCACCGCCCACCGCGCGTCGCCGAGCGGGAGGTCGTGACCGCCGTCGGGCCAGGACGCGACCCGCTCGACGTCGCGCGGGACTTCGTCGAGCACGTGGCGGGCCACGCGCCGAGCGACGCGGAGGTCGCCGTGCTGCGCGAGGCGTTCGAGCTCGCGCTGGCGGAGGAGCGGAGCGCCTGATGCACCTGCACTCGCTGACCTTCCAGGCGATCGGACCGTTCGCCGGCCGCCATCGCATCGACCTGGCGTCCCTCGGCGCGTCCGGGATCTTCCTGCTCGACGGGCCCACGGGCGCGGGCAAGTCGACGGTCATCGACGCGATCGTCTTCGCGCTGTACGGCAAGGTCGCGTCCGACGCGGCGAGCGACGACCGCCTCCGCTCGGCGTTCGCGGCACCTGAGGTCGAGTCCTTCGTGGACCTCGTGCTGGAGGTCCCGTCGGGCGTGTACCGCGTACGCCGGACGCCCGAGTACCGCCGGCCCAAGAAGCGCGGCACCGGCACGACCGTCCAGCAGGCGTCGGTGCGGCTCTGGCGGCTCGCCGGAGTGCCGTCGTCCGACGCCGACCCGGACGCCCCGGACCCGCCGGGCGAGCTGCTGTCCGCGAGGCTCGACGAGGCGGGGGAGGAGATCCGCGGGATCGTCGGCCTCGACCGGCGCCAGCTCGTGCAGACCGTGGTGCTGCCGCAGGGCGAGTTCGCGACGTTCCTGCGCGCGAAGCCCGAGGACAGGGCCGTGCTGCTGCAGAAGGTCTTCGGCACCGAGCTCTACCACCGCGCCGCGGTGCGGCTCGCGGAGCTCGCGCGCGCGGCGCGCGCACGGTCGGACGGCGCGCGGCAGGGTGTGCGCGGCGCGGTCGAGCGGTTCACCGGGGCGGCGGGGCTCGTGCCCGACGTCGCCCGGCGGCTGCGCGAGGCCGCGCAGGACGACGCGCGGCTGCGGCGGGCCGACGAGGACGACGTCGCGCGGGCCGTGGCCGAGATCCGGCCGGCGGGCGACGCGGCCGGCCCGGACGAGTCGCCGGCTCCGGACGGAGTGCCCGTTCCCGAGGCCGGGCAGGACGTGCCGGTGGTCGTGACCGACCCCTGCGACACCCGCCCTGAGGCGGACGAGGGCACGGCGGCGCGGGCTGCCGGGGTCCACGCGCTCGCCGTCGCGCACGCCCGGCGGCTCGCCGCCGAGGCGGACGCGCTGGCCGCGCACGAGGTCGCGGCGAACGCGACTCTCGTCGCGGCGCGGGACCGCCTCGACGCCGAGCGCGCGCTCGCGGACGCCGTCGCGAGACGCGCGCGGCTGCGCGCCGAGGCCGCCCGCCTCGCGGACGAGGAACCGCGGGTCGCCGCGGACCGACGCCGCCTGGACGCCGCGGCGCGTGCCGCCGTCGTCGCTCCCGCGGCGCAAGGTCTCGCGCGCGCGGAGCAGCTCCTCGCCGCTGCGCGGGACCGGCTCGCGCTCGCCCGGACGGGCGTGCCCGTGGACCTCGCCGATGCCGACGCCACGACGCTCGAGGCGCTGCGTGCCGACGTCGCGACGGCCGCCGTGCGCGCGACGCGCCTGCTCGCCGTCGGCGCGTCGCTCCCGGCCCGCGACCGTGAGCTCGCCGACGGCCGCAAGGACGTCGCGCACGCGACCGAGGAACGGGCGCGCGTCCTCCACGAGCTCGCCGCGCGGCCCGCTCGCCGCGAGGAGCTCCGTGTGCGGCTCGCGGGGCTCGCCGAGACCGCGGGGTCGCTCGGGGCGCTCCAGGAGAGGGCGTTGCGCGCTCGTGCGGTCGAGCGCGCCGCGCGCGAGGCGGCGGCGCTCGCGCGCGACGAGGAGGTGGCACGCACCGAGCGGGCGCAGGCCGCCGTGGTCGCGACGGCGGCCGTCGAGCACGAGGCGCGCGTCCGGGCTGCCCGTATCGCCGGGCTCGCGGGCGAGCTCGCGGCGGGTCTCACCGAGGCGTGCCCCTGCCCGGTGTGCGGCGGCACGGACCACCCCGACCCGGCACCGCTCGCGGACGGCCACCCGTCGGCGCAGGACGTCGACGACGCGGAGCGTGACCGGGTCGAGGCGGAGCGGGCGCTGCACGACGCCTCCGCGGGCGCCGAGGTGCTGGCGGAGCGCCTGACCGCGCGCCGTCGGGACGCGGAGGGCCTCACGCCTGACGAGGCCGCGGGACGCGTCGCCGAGGTGGACGCGCTGGTCGCGGACGCGCGGAGGGCGGCGCGCGAGCGCGCGGACGCCGAGCGCGAGCTCGATGCCCTCGACCGCGCGACCGCCGATCTCCAGGAGCGCGCCGCCGCGCTCGCGGAGGTCATCGCCGGGACGACGGCCCGCCTCGAGGAGCTGGAGGCGGCGCTCGACGCCGACCGGGCCGAGATCCGCGCGGAGCTCGCTGCGGCGGGACCGCTAGTGGCGCACGTCGACCTGCCGGACGTGCTCGCTGACGAGGGCGGCCCGCGCAACCCCGTCGCGGTGCTCGCCGCGGCGCTCGAGGAGCGGGTCCGGACGATCGACGCGCTCGCGGACGCCGGGGCGGCGGTCGACGGCGCCCGGAAGGCGGTCGACGAGCGTGCGGCCGAGCTCGGCGCGCTCGTCGACAGGTCCGGGTTCGCGGACGCGTCCGAGGCGCTGGACGCCGTCCTCGGCGAGCAGGACCGTCGCGCGCTCGCGCAGCGCGTCGCCGAGCACGAGGCGGCGCGGGCCGCCACCGCGGCGGGGCTCGCCGAACCCGCCCTCGCGGACCTGCCTGAGGACGCGCGCCCGGACGTCACGGCGGCGCGGGCCGTGGTCGCCGAGGCGGAGGCGGCCGCGCGTGCCGCCGCGCGACGGCACGAGCTCGTCGCGCGGCAGGCGCAGGCGGCGGACGCCGCCGCCGAGGGGGTCGGCGCGGCCGTCGACGACTGGGTGCGAGCCCGGGACGCGGCCGGCCCGGTCGCGCGCATGGCCGCGCTCACGGCGGGCTCCGGCGACAACGAGCACGCGCTCACGCTCGCCACGTTCGTCCTCGTCCAGCGGTTCGAGGACGTCGTCGCGGCGGCGAACGAGCGCCTCGCCGAGATGTCGTCGGGCCGGTACGAGCTCGTGCGCAGCGCGACGCGCGAAGACGTCCGCGCGCACAAGCGCGGGCTCGCCATGAAGGTCCTCGACCACGTGACCGAACGCGAGCGCGACCCCCGCACGCTGTCGGGCGGCGAGACGTTCTACGTGTCCTTGTGCCTGGCGCTCGGTCTCGCCGACGTCGTCACCGCGGAGGCGGGAGGCGTCGAGCTGGGGACGCTCTTCGTCGACGAGGGCTTCGGCAGCCTGGACCCCGAGACGCTCGAGGCCGTCCTCGCGGCACTCGGGCGGCTCCGGGCGGGTGGGCGCGTCGTGGGCGTCGTGTCTCACGTGGAGGCGCTCAAGCAGTCCATCGCCGAGCGCATCGAGGTCCGCCGCGTGCCCGGAGGTGGGAGCACGCTGACCGTGCGAGCGTGAGCAGGGCGGTGCCGGGCGGACGAGAGCTGGGTGCGGGGGCTCAACCTCGCGCACTACCCGACGGCGGTGCTCGACGGCCACCTGACGGGCGTCGAGCGGAGCCCCGGGATGCTCCAGGTCGCGCGGCGCCGGACCGCGGAGCTCGGGATCGACGTCGACCTGCGCCTGGGCGACACAGGTGTCATCGAGCGGGTCGCGGCGCGCACACCCGCTCCACGAGCTCGGTGACCGCCGCGCGCACCGCGTGCGGCGGGGCGCCGCCGTCGAGCGCGAGCGCGGCGCGGTCGAAGGCTGCGGAGAGCAAGAGGGTCATCGCATCGAGGCGGTCGTCCTGCGCGACGTCGTCCCCGACGCGGGCTGCGTCGGCGGCGCGTCCGCCGTCGGGCGAGGCCTCGAGCGCGGCGGCGAGGCCCGCGCGGAGCGTCCGGCGGGCGTGGCGCGCATCGAGCGAGTCGGACTCGGTGGGGCCGAGCACGGCCGGGGCGTCGACGAGCAGCAGGCGCGTCCGGCCGGGGACCGCCATCGCGTCGAGGTAGGCGCGTGCGCCCTCGACGAGCTTGCTGGGTGCGTCGGGAGCGTCGGGTGCGTCGGTCCGCTCCTCGATCTGCCGCGCGACGGCTTCCGCCTCGGCCTCGACGACCGCCCGGAACAGCTCGCGCTTGTCCGCGAAGTGGTGGTACAGCGCGCCGCGCGTGACGTGCGCGGCCGTGGCGATCTGCGGCGTCGAGGCGGCCGCGTACCCGGGGTCGACGAACAGCTCGCGCGCCGCGGCGACGAGAGCGGTCCGGGTAGCGAGGGTGCGCTCGGCGTTGGTGCGGCGGGTCTCTTGCATACCGACAGACTGTAGGTCATTCTTAGATACATGCAGCCTGTTTGTTTCTTAGGTCGATCAGAAGGAGAAGGACCGTGCGCATCACGAGCTGGTACCCGGTGATCATGACCGGCGACGTCGCCGCGACGGCGGCGTTCTACGTCGAGCACCTCGACTTCCGGCCGCTCTTCACGAGCGACTGGTACGTCCACCTGCAGTCGACGGACGACGAGTCCGTGAACCTCGCGGTCCTGGACGGCGACCACGAGACGATCCCCGAGCGCGGGCGGGGAAGGGCGAGCGGGCTGCTGCTCAACCTCGAGGTCGAGGACGTCGACGCCGTCCACGACCGCCTCGTCGCGGCGGGCCTGCCGATCCTGCGCTCGCTGCGCGACGAGGCGTTCGGCCAGCGGCACTTCATCACCGCCGACCCGAACGGTGTCCTGATCGACGTCATCACGCCCATCGCCCCGACGGGCGAGTTCGTCGAGCAGTACGAGGAGTCGGCTCTTCCTGCCGGCTGACGCGGGGCGTCCCCTCAGAACGTCGGCGGGAGGAACCCCGTCGAGCCGGTCGTGACCACACCGGCGACGAGCACGACCGCGACGAACGCGGCGAGGAGCGTCGTGCTCGGCGGTCCTGGACGCACGCGCGGACGCGCGACGAGATACAGCGCGAGCGCGACGACGACTACCACGGCGCACACGGCCGCGGTGCGCCAGCGGTCCGCCGACGTGCCGCACTGGACGGCGCCGGCGAGCGGGCACACGACGGGGAACGACGCGGCCCACGCGAGGAGCGCGATCCCGAGGACGGCGACCAGCACCGCCGTCCGCGCCCGGGGCCGGGTCTCACCGCCCTCCGCCATGGATCCTCCCGTCATCGGCACCCACCGTAGGGGAGGCGGCCGTCGTGCGATCGTCGCGGTCCTGACCGGGTCACGATGTCACAAGACGGTCCCTCCTCCGTCTCTCTCGTACGGGGGCAGGAGCGGCGACCGAGGTTCGCGGTCGTCGAGCGTCATCGCCGGGTGGGCGCCCGGTCCGGCCGGGGCGTCCCGGCGCCGTCGAAGGAGAGCAGCAATGTCAGCAGCATCGTCCCCGCTCGAGCGCGAGCTGCGGCGCATGGAGGTCATCGCGCGTCGTGAGCAGCTCCGGCTCGTGGGCCGCGCCCTGCCACGCGTCGCCGAGCGTCTCCGCTGGGCGGACGCCCCGCGGCGCCAGTCCCCGACGACCGCGACGCGGTAGCCGCCCGCGGGGCCCGCACAGTCGGCTCGTCACCGCTCGACGCGCCGGACGGTGAGCCGCCCCCGCGCGGGTCCTCGCTCGGGTGCGTCTCGGAGCGTCGCCGGCTCAGCCCGGGGCACCGAGGCCGGCGAGGTGGCGGGCGCGGAGCAGCACGTCGTCGAGCATCCGGGGCGTGAGACGCCCGGTGAAGGTGTTCTGCTGGCTCACGTGGAAGCACCCCAGGAGCGTGAGGCTCTGCTCGGAGGGCGTCTGCCCGCCGTCGGGCACCTGGCCCTCGGGGCGAGCCACCGCGGCGCCCGGCGCCGGTGCCCGACGACGCAGCGTCACCTCCGCGCCGTGCGCGAACCGTGGGCGGGGGCGCGGCACGTCCCACCCCTGCTCGGCGAGCGTGGACAGGAGCGCCTGCCACCCGAAGCCGCCGAGCACGACGGCGACGCGCACGGTCTCCCCGAGCAGCTCGACCTCCCGCGCGAGGTACGGCCCGCAGCGGTGCCGCTCGTCAGGGGTGGGCTTGTTGTCCGGCGGGGCGCACCGCACCGGGGCGGTGACGCGGATCCCGGTGAGGCGCAGGCCGTCGTCCGCCGACACCGAGGTCGCCTGGTTGGCCAGGCCCGTGCGGTGCATGGACGCGAAGAGGAAGTCGCCGCTGCGGTCGCCCGTGAACATGCGGCCGGTCCGGTTCGCGCCGTGCGCGGCGGGGGCCAGCCCGACGACGAGGATCCCCGCGTGCTCGTCGCCGAACCCGGGCACGGGCCGGGCGCAGTAGTCGTCGTCGCGGAACGACGCGCGCTTGACGTGGGCGACGTGCTCACGCCACGCGACGAGCCGCGGGCAGGCACGGCACTCGACGAGGCGCGCGTCGAGCGCCGCGAGCGACGGCGCGGTGCGGGCCGCGAGCGGGTAGTCGGGGTCGTCGGGCGTCACCCACCCATTCTCCGTGTCGAGCACGACGTTGCCGTCGTCTCCGCGCGGGACCCGACCGGGTCAGGTGGGGCGGTCGGCGAGCACCGCGGCCTCGGCGAGCGTCGCGGCGTCGTCGGGGACGTCGACGTCCGCCTCGTGGCGGGGCTGGTCGTGCGCGGTGAGCGCGTCGACGGCGTCGTCCGGGACGGGCGCTCCGAACGTGTGGCGCAGGCCCAGGAGGACCGCGCCGGCGATCACGACGACGCCGAACATCACGGCGGCCATCGTCACGGGCGGCGAGCCGCCGAGCAGGCCGGTCACCGGTGCGACGATCGCGCCGACGCCGAACTGGAAGGCCCCGATGAGCGCGGCGGCGCTCCCGGCGCGGTGCGCGTTGCGCTCGAGCGCGATGGCCGGGACCGAGGGCATGACGAAGCCCGCGGTGCCGAGCGTGAGGACGATGAGCGGGACGAGCCACGCGAGCCCACCGCCGGCGATCGCTGCGACGAGAAGCCCGCCCGAGAGCACGAACCCGGCGGCGACCGCGCCCTGGAGGATGCGCTCGGGCGCGACGCGGCCCACGAGCGCGCCGTTGATCTGGCTGCCCGCCGTCACGGACACCGCGCCGACGCCGAACACGATCGCGTACTGCTGGGCGGACATGCCGAAGTAGTCCTGGAACACGAACGTCGACGCCGAGATGTACGTGAACATCGCGGCCATGTAGAAGCCGGCGATGAGCGCGAGGCCGATGAACGACCAGTCGCCCAGGAGCGAGCCGTAGGAGCGCAGGGCGGCGACGGTCCCGCCGGAACGCCGGCGCTCGGCCGGCAGCGTCTCGCGCAGGCGGAGCAGCACGAGCACGAACAGCACCGCGCCGACGACGGCGAGCGCGACGAACATGCCGCGCCACGACCCGAGCCGCAGGAACTGGGCGCCGATGGTCGGGGCGAGGATCGGCGCGACGCCCACGACGAGCATGAGGCGGGCGATGACCTTGCCGATCTGGTAGCCCTCGAACGAGTCGCGCACGATCGCCATGGAGAGCACCATCCCGGCGGCCGCGGACAGGCCCTGGACGAACCGCAGACCGGTGAGCGCCGCGACCGACCCGGCGAAGACGATCCCCACGGACGCGGCGACGTACACCGCGAGGGAGACGAGCAGGGGAGCGCGGCGGCCGATCGCGTCGGAGACGGAGCCGATGAGGAGCTGGCCGATCGCGAGCCCGGCGAGGGTCGCGGTGAGCGTGAGCTGCACGCGGGACTCGGTCGTGCCGAGCTCGTCGACGATGCGCGGGAACGCGGAGAGGTAGAGGTCGATCGTCAGCGGCCCGATCGCGGTGAGCGCGGAGAGCAGCAGGACGAGACCGGCGCTGATGCGCCCGGCTTGGGCAGGAGCGGCGGGTGTCGTGGAGCCGGTGCCCGACGGGGCGGCGACGGGCGCGGTCGACGCCGGGGTCTCGGGGGGTGTGGAGGCCATGACAGCGGCAACCACCGCCGGTGCGCCGCGTGTTCCCGCACGGCGTACGTGATCGGATGCTGAGACGGCTGAGCGGCCTCAGGACGGAGCCCGCGGCGAGCGGCGCGGTCGAGGCCGCCCGCGGCCCGCAGAGGATCCCGCCGGCTGCACGACCTCGCTGTCGCCACGAGCGGCAGAACGACAGCAAGGTCGTGCTCGCCGCGGTGGTCAGCCCTGGGCGTCGCGCCAGGCGACCCACTCGCGCACGAGCGACAGGTCGTAGTCCGGCCCGCTCGTGCCGACCGTGAACAGCGTCGCACCCGCGGCGACGAGCGCGTCCGCGGACTCCGACGGCGGCCGCGAGACGCCGACCGAGCGCTCGACGAGCGCCGCGGTGTCGCGACCGACGGTCTCGCCGTGCTCGTCGAGGATCGCGCTCTTGCGCGCGAGCGTCTCCGCGTCGCCGAAGGAGTGCCACACGTCCGCGTGCTCCGCGACGACGCGCAGGGTCTTGCGCTCGCCGCCGCCACCGACGAGCACGGGGATGTCGCGCGTCGGCACCGGGTTGGACGCCGCCCAGCGGGCCTTGATGCGCGGCAGCGCCTCGGCGAGGTCCGCGATGCGCCCGCCCGCGGTCCCGAACTCGTAGCCGAACCGGTCGTAGTCCTTCTCGAACCAGCCCGCCCCGATCCCGAGGACGAGTCGCCCGCCGCTGATGTGGTCGACCGTGCGCGCCATGTCGGCCAGGAGGTCCGGGTTGCGGTAGCTGTTGCACGTGACGAGGGCGCCGATCTCGACGCGCTCCGTCTGCTCGGCCCACGCGCCGAGCATGGTCCAGCACTCGAAGTGCTTGCCGTCGGGGTCACCCGTGAGCGGGAAGAAGTGGTCCCAGTTGAAGATCACGTCGACGCCGAGGTCCTCCGCGCGCAGCACGGCGTCGCGGATCTGGGCGTACTCGGCGTGCTGCGGCTGGAGCTGGACGCCGATGCGGTAGGGGTGCCGGGATGAGGTCATGCGGGGCAATCTACGTCCGGGTCGAGACGACGACACCCCGTGTCGAGCACGAGGTTGCCGCCGCCACGAGCGTCGGAACGACGGCGAGGTCATGGTCGGCGGACCTAGGGTGGGCGCATGAAGCGACTGGTGGGCCTGCTCGTGACGCTCGTGGTGCTCGTGGCGGTCGCCGTGGTCGCGGACCGGGTCGCGGTCGGTGCCGCCGAGCGCGGTGCCGTCACGGCGTTCGAGCAGCAGGCCGACGACGTCAGCGGCGCGCAGCTCGACATCACGGGGTTCCCGTTCCTCACGCAGCTCGCGCGCGGCGAGCTCACGCACGTCACCGGCTCGGCGGACTCCGCGTCGTTCGGCGGCTACGCGATCTCCGACCTCCAGGTCGAGGCCGACGGCGTGAGCACGTCGGAGCCGTACCGCATCGCGTCCGGGACGGCGTCGGGGGTCATCGCGGCCGAGTCGCTGCAGCAGATCGTCGCCGAGCAGACCGGCCTCGACCTAGGCCTCACCGCCTCGGGCGACGTCCTGTCGCTCGCGTTCGACCTGCTCGGCGCGACGATCACGGTCGACGTGACGCCGCGCGTCTCCGGCCCGGCCGAGCTCGGCGTCGACGTGGTCGCGGTGCGCACGGGCCTCGGCACGGTCTCCGTCGACGACCTCCCGTCCGGGATCGCGGGCGCGCTGTCCGACCTGCGGGTCCCGCTCGACCTGCCCGACGGCATCGCGCTCGACTCCGTGTCCGTCGCCGAGGACGGGGTGCGGGTCGCGGTCACGGGGACCGACGTCGTCGCCGAGGACCTGGTGGCGTCGTGACCGTCGCAGCCGGGGCCGGAGCAGGGGCAGGGCCGGGGGCGGTGCGGTGAGCGAGGCGGCCGTGGACGAGCGCCAGGTGCTCGCGGCGCGCCTCGCCGCGCACCGCCTGCGCTCGCCCGACCTGCCCGACGTGCCGACCGCCGTCGGACACCTCGTCGCGGTGCAGGGCCAGGAGTTCCACCCCGCGCTGTGGGGCCTCACGCGGCGGCTGCGGCCGCACGCGCGGCCCGGCGCGGCCGGCGCGGTCGCCGCCTGCGACCGCGGGGAGGTGCTGCGCACGCACGTGCTGCGCCCCACGTGGCACCTCGTCCGGCCCGACGACGCGCGGTGGCTCGTCGAGCTCAGCGCGCCCCGCGTGCACCAGGCCAACGGCACGATGTACCGGCAGGTGGGGACGGACGGGCACGGCGCGGAGACCGACCTCGTCCTCGCGGCCGTGCAGGAGCGGCCCCGCACGCGCCGCGAGCTCGCGGGCCTGCTCGCCGCCCACGGCCGCCCGCTCGAGGGCATCGCGCTCGGGTACGTCCTCATGCGCGCCGAGCTCGACCTGCTCCTGGTCAGCGGGCCGCTCGACGGCAAGCAGCAGACGTACGCCGCGTTCGACGATCGCGTGCCCGCGGGGTACGGCCCGCTCGGCGAGCGGTTCGACCGGGACGCCGCGCTCGTCGAGCTGCTGCGCCGCTACCTCGCGGGCCGTGCGTACGCGACCGTCAAGGACGTCGCGCAGTGGTCGGGCTTCACGCTCACGGACGTGCGGCACGCGCTGGACCTGCTCGGCGAGGAGGTCGTGGCGGTGCCCGGCGCGGGACTGCTCGAGGGCCTGACCCTCTGGCGGCTCGCGGACCCCGGCGAACGGGTGCTCGAACCCGGAACGTTCGTCGGCGCCCTCGCGCCCGACGGCGAACCGGCCCGACCGGTCGTCGACCTGCTCCAGAGCTACGACGAGCTCTTCGCGTCCTACGGGGAGACGCGCGCGGTCGTCGTGGCCGACGGTGTCGACCTCGGCGACCGGCTGGGGTCGTTCATCCACGCCCTCGCGGTCGACGGGGTCGTCGTCGGACGGTGGCGCTGGGTCGTCGGGACGCGCGACGTCGTCGTCGAGCCGCAGTGGCGCCGCGCGCCGACGCCCGCGGAGACGGCGGCGTTCGACGAGCAGGTCGCCGCCGTCTCCGCGCACTGGGCGCGGGCCGCTGACACCGCCGCGCCGCGCGGGTAGGGTGCGGACACCCGCAGCGAGGCGGGCCACGCCGGGACAGGGGGACGACGATGCACGACGCCACGCCCAGGGACGGGACTCCCGTCGAGAGGTCGGTGGACGACGGCGGGCCAGGGCGTGGCCCGCGGGCGCGGGCCCTGGTCGTGGGGGGAGTGCTCGCCGTCGCCGTCCTCGGGGTCGGGATCGCCGCGGCGCTGACCGGCCGCGCGGCAGGGACCGAGCCGAGCGACGCCGTCGGCGGTGCGCCGGCCGCGCAGGCACCCGGCGACGACCCGGCGCTCGCCGCCGAGACCTCGGCGCCGCCACCCGTCGAGACGAACGGGGTGCAGCCGTGCAGCGGCTTCGCGGGCTCCGCGGGGACGCCGATCCAGGTCCGGGGCGACGACGGCGAGCCGGATGAGCTCGGCGGGCTCGAGGGTTGGTGGAACAGCACCCCGGCGAGCGACGCCGGTGGGTGGCTCGACGTCGAGGAATGGCCCCGTCAGGTGCTCGACCACCCGGCCACGGTCACCGTCGAGACGACGACCGGCACCGTCCTGGAGTCGTTCGACCGCCGCACGTGCACGGGCGTCGAGGGCTGGACGGCGCCGGAGCTGTCCGAGCTCCCGCCGTCGACCGTCGTGGTGCTCGACGCCGAGACGGGCGAGGTCCTGGCTGAGCACCCTGTGGAGCTCGTGACGTCCTGACCGTGCCCGGCTCAGGGGCGAGGTCGCCGCCGAGCAGCCACGCGGCGCCCCACGACGCCCAAAACAGCCCGGACGCGAGCGTCCAGAACGCGGCGAGCCGACCGCGGAGGGGATGCTCGGGGCCGTCCGGAGAGCAGGGTGGGAGCGGCGCGCCGGGACCGCGTCGCGACGAGCAGAGGGCGGGGCGCTGGTCGTCATGCGTCGATCTCACCGCGTCGTCCCGTCCCGGGGAGCCGGGGCCCCGACCCGGGGTGGTGACAACCCTGCGGACGCGTTGACTCGGGGAGGTGGCAGGGTGGGGGCGTGACGACGACGCCCGACGCCCCGCGCCCCGCCAACTGGGCGGGTAACCTCACCTACTCCTCGACGGAGGTCGCGCGCCCCGCGACGCCCGACGCGCTGGCCGACGTCGTGCGGCGCTCGCGGCGCGTCAAGGCGCTCGGGTCGCGGCACTCGTTCGGGGACGTCGCGGACACGACCGGGACGCACCTGGTGCTCGACCGGTACGACGACGGTCGCGCCCCCGTGGAGGTCGACCCGGCCTCGGGCGTGGCGTCGGTCGCGGCCGGGCTGCGGTACGGCGACGTGACGCGGCACGTGCAGGCGGCGGGCCGCGCGCTCGCGAACCTCGCGTCGCTCCCGCACATCTCCGTCGCAGGATCCGTCGCGACGGCGACGCACGGCTCGGGCGACGAGGTCGGCTCGCTCGCGAGCGCTGTCGTCGGGCTGGAGCTGGTCACGGGCGACGGCGAGCGCCGGACGCTGCGGCGCGGCGACGCGGACTTCGCGGGCGCGGTCGTCGCGCTCGGGGCGCTGGGCGTCGTCACGCGCGTGGAGCTCGAGACCGTCCCGACGTTCGACGTGCGCCAGGACGTGCACGTGGGGCTCCCGTGGGAGGCGGTGACGGCGCACTACGACGAGATCGCGGCGTCGGCGTACTCGGTGAGCCTCTTCACGGACTGGGGGCCGGACGGCGTGCAGCAGGTCTGGCGCAAGTCACGTCTCGCGCCGGGGGAGTCCGGCGCGGCGCGGGCAGAGCTCTACGGCGCGACGCCCGCCCGGTCGATGCTGCACCCACTGCCGGGCATCGACCCCGTGCACTGCACGCCCCAGCTCGGCGAGCCGGGCCCGTGGAACGAGCGGCTGCCGCACTTCCGGCTCGACTTCACGCCGAGCAACGGTGCCGAGCTCCAGTCGGAGTACCTCGTGCCGCGCGCCCGCGCGCAGGAGGCGTTCGCGGCGATGCGGGACCTCGGACCGCGCGTGACCCCGCTGCTCCAAGTCGGGGAGATCCGCACCGTCGCGGCCGACGCCGAGCCGCTGTGGCTCAGCCCGTTCGACGGCCCGGCCGTCGGCGTGCACCTCACGTGGAGGCCCCTGCCCGACGACGTCGCGCGCGTCCTGCCCGACGTCGAGGCCGCGCTCCTCCCGCTCGGCGCGCGCCCGCACTGGGGCAAGCTCTCGCACGCTCTCGTGCACGACCCGGGCTCCGTCGCGACGCTCTACCCGCGCTTCGACGACTTCGGTGAGCTCGTGCAGCGGTACGACCCGCAGGGCCGCTTCCTCGGCGGGTACGTCGAGCGCCTCCTGGCGGGCTGACCGCCTCCCCGGGCACGAGCGGTGCGGCTCCTCGGACGTGGTGCGCGAGGGCCGCTGAGGTCGCACGCGACCCGCACGGTCGCTACCGTCGGACGAGCACCGACAGGCTCGCCGACGCGCCGACCCGCGGCACGTGCGCGGGCACGGCACCGAGGAGGACTGTGGCAGCGACCGAGACGGCCCGCGGCGGGCCCGCGACGCAGAAGCCCCGCGAGGAGTGGACCGGACAGGTCGGCTTCATCATCGCCGCCATCGGCTCGGCGGTCGGGCTGGGCAACATCTGGCGGTTCCCGGGGGTGGCGTACGAGAACGGGGGCGGGGCGTTCCTCGTGCCGTACCTCGTCGCCCTGCTCACGGCGGGCATCCCCATCCTGTTCCTCGACTACGCGATCGGGCACCGCTTCCGCGGCTCCGCGCCCACGGCGTTCCGTCGGATCGCGAGGTGGCTCGAGGGCCTGGGCTGGTTCCAGGTGATGATCTGCTTCGTCATCGCGCTCTACTACACCGCGGTCATCGCGTGGGCGGTGAGCTTCTTCGTCTTCTCGTTCGACCTGCGCTGGGGAGACGACCCGGCCGCGTTCTTCACGGGCGACTACCTGCAGCTCGCCGACCCGGGCGTCAGCCTCGACTTCGTGCCGTCGGTGCTGGTCCCGCTCGTCGGGGTCTGGGTCGTGACGATCGTCGTCCTCGCGCTCGGCGTGGCGAAGGGCGTGCAGCGCGCGAACACCGTGTTCCTGCCGCTGCTCGTCGTGGCGTTCGCGGTGCTCGTGGTGCGCTCGCTGTTCCTCGAGGGCGCGGCGGACGGGCTCAACGCGCTGTTCACCCCCGACTGGTCGGCGCTCGGCGACGCCAACGTGTGGATCGCCGCCTACAGCCAGATCTTCTTCTCGCTGTCGATCGCGTTCGGGATCATGGTCACGTACGCGTCCTACCGCCGACGCCGGTCCAACCTCACGACCCCGGGCCTCGTCGTCGCGTTCTCCAACTCCTCGTTCGAGATCCTCGCCGGCATCGGCGTCTTCGCGACGCTCGGTTTCCTCGCGCACGAGCAAGGGATCGGCGTGGGCGAGCTCGAGGGGATCAGCGGGCCGATCCTCTCGTTCGTCACGTTCCCCGCGATCGTGTCGCAGATGCCGGGCGGGCCGATCTTCGGCGCGCTGTTCTTCGGGTCCCTGGCGATGGCGGGGTTCACGTCGCTGCTGTCGATCCTCCAGGTCGTGTCCGCGGGTTTCCAGGAGAAGTTCGGCTGGACGCCGCGACAGGCGTCCGTGCGTCTCGGCGTCGTGAGCGCGATCGTCTCGGTCCTGCTCTTCTCGACCACGACCGGCCTCATCGCCCTGGACACCGCCGACCAGTGGGCCAACAACGTCGGCATCGTGGGGTCCGCCGTGCTCATGTCCGTCCTCGTGCTGTGGGTGCTGCGCCGCGGGCCGGAGCTGCGGTACCACCTCAACGCCGTCTCGACGTTCCGGCTCGGCGCCTGGTGGCAGGTGCTCGTCGCCGTCCTGGCGCCGCTCGTGCTCGGGTACATGCTCGTGTCGCGCATCGTCACGCTGATCGTCGACGGCTACGAGGGGTACCCCTCGTGGTACCTCCTCCTCGTCGGGTGGGGCGCGATCGCGTTCATCGTTCTCGGTGCGCTCGTGCTCACCGCGATGCGCTGGCGCCGCAGCCCGGACGACTTCGTGCCTTGGCCGCCGTACCCGCCGGATGACCCCGCCCCGGGTCCGCGCCGTGCGCCGTCGGGCCGCGCGGCCGGCACGGGCGAGGCGACCGGCCCCGACGGGGAGGAAGCCCGATGACCACCTCCGCCCTGACCCTGCTCGTGCTCGCGATCGTCGTCGTGTGGGGCGGGCTGCTGGCCGCGATCCTGCGGCTGCGCGCCCGGCCCGAGCGCACGGACTACCCGCCGGGGGACGAGGACGACCACCGCGAGGACGAGGCGCCCGTCGAGCGCGACACGTAGTCCGTGCGGCAGGGTCGTTCGTCACGGTTCGGCGTCGATGTCCCCGCCGGTTTGGTGAGTGGGACGGTGCGGCCTCACACTCGTGCGCAGGTGCTGCGCACCGCCGGGTCCTCTGTTCCCCGTACGTTCCTCGGCCCTCCCGGGCCGGGTGCTGACGTAACACGACGGAGACGATCGGTGTCTACGCTGCCCCTGCCCGGCCCCCACCCGATCGGAGAACATCGTGCGTACGACCCTACGCAAGCTTCCCCTCGGCCTCGTCGCGCTCACCGCGACGAGCGCCCTCCTGCTCACCGCGTGCACCGACGCGTCCCAGACCGGGACGGACGACAGCACCGGGGGCTCCGACGAGACGTCGGCCGCGCCGTCGTTCGACCCCTCGACGATCGAGGTGGACGAGGCGGCCGCCGCCCTGCTGCCGGAGGACGTCGCGTCCGCCGGCACGCTCGTCGTCGGCTCGAACACGGAGTACGCGCCCGCAGAGTTCATCGACGCGGACGGCACGACCCCGATCGGCTTCGACATCGACGTCATCAAGGCGGTCGGCGCGACGCTCGGCCTCGAGGTCGAGGTCCAGTCGGCCGACTTCCCGGCGATCATCCCGGCCCTCGGCACCAAGTACGACGCCGGCATCTCCTCCTTCACGATCACGGAGGAGCGCATGCAGGAGGCCAACATGATCTCCTTCCTCAACGCGGGCTCCGCCTACGCGGTCGCGTCGGGCAACCCGGACGACGTCGACCCCGCGAGCCTGTGCGGGCTGACCGTCGCCGTCCAGACGGGCACCATCCAGGACGAGGACATCGCCGTGCAGAGCCAGGCGTGCACCGACGCGGGCGAGGAGAAGATCGACATCCTCCAGTACGACTCGCAGTCCGACGCCACGACGAACGTCGCGGGCGGCAAGGCGCAGGTTCTCTACGCGGACTCGCCGGTGATCGGCTACGCCGTCGAGCAGACCGGCGGCCAGCTCGAGCAGCTCGGCGACGTGTTCGACAGCGCGCCCCAGGGCGTCGTCGTCGCGAAGGACGACACCGAGCTCGCCGCCGCGATCCAGGCGGCGCTCCAGTCGCTCATGGACAGCGGCCAGCTCGAGGAGATCCTTGGCGCGTGGGGCAGCGGCGACGCCGCGCTCGACACCGCGGAGCTCAACCCGTCCGTCGGCTGACGCCTTCGCACCGCCCTCAGCTCATCCCTCACCCCAGTGCCGTCGTGTCACGGGCGCCCTCCCGGCGCCCGCGACCGGCACACTGGAGGCCTGCGCGGACGACGCCGTCCGCGCGGCCCGGCTCGTGCTCCGAGCCCCGACACCCCGAGGTGCACCATGACCGGTAGGACACCCGGCGGCGACGCCGCCGGCGCACCGGGAGACGACCCGGTCCCCGACCGCATCCACGCCCGACCCGTCCCGCGGCCCGGCAGGTGGATCTCCGCCGTCGTGCTGCTGGTCCTCGCCGCGATGGCCGCCAACGCCCTGCTGACGAACGAGAAGTTCCGGTGGGACGTCGTCTGGCTCTACTTCCGTGACGTGACGGTCGTGCGCGGCGTGGGCTGGACGCTCGTGCTGACGTTCTGCTCGATGGCGATCGCGATCGTGCTCGCCGTGCTGCTCGCGATCATGCGACGGTCGGACAACCCCGTGATGAAGTCGGTGAGCTGGGGCTACATCTGGTTCTTCCGCGGCACGCCGATCTACACCCAGCTCGTGTTCTGGGGGCTCGTGTCGGTGCTCTACCCGCGCCTGAGCCTCGGCATCCCGTTCGGCCCCGAGTTCTTCGAGTTCCGCACGGCGGACCTGTTCACGGCGTTCGTGTGCGCGCTCATCGGGCTCTCGCTCAACGAGGCGGCGTACCTCGCGGAGATCGTGCGCGCGGGCCTGGGGTCCGTCGACCCGGGCCAGACCGAGGCCGCCAAGGCGCTCGGCATGAAGGACGGCAAGATCCTCCGGCGCATCGTGCTGCCGCAGGCGATGCGTGTCATCGTGCCGCCGACGGGCAACGAGACGATCTCCCTGCTCAAGACGACGTCGCTCGTCCTCGCCGTGCCGTTCACGCTCGACCTCCAGTACTCGACCAACGCCATCGGCAACCGGCTCTTCCTGCCGATCCCGCTGCTCATGGTCGCCGCGATCTGGTACCTGCTCATCACGAGCGTGCTCATGGTCGGCCAGCACTACATCGAGCGGTACTACGGCCGCGGGTTCGGCACGCAGACGGCGGCCCGGCGCCGCGGGCGCGGGCCGGGAGGCACGGGCGGCGGTCGCAAGAAGCCCAGCAGGCAGGACCTCATCGCCGCGTCCGGCACGACCAAGGACGACCCCTTCCTGGAGGTGACCCCGTGAGCGGGACGCACGACGCGGCAACCTCGGCGGTCGGCCGCACCGCCGACCGGGCCGTCGACGCCACGCCGATGGTGCAGGTCGAGGGCCTGCACAAGATGTTCGGCGACCTGCACGTGCTCAAGGGCGTGGACCTCGAGGTCCCGCGCGGCTCGGTGTGCGTGGTGCTCGGCCCGTCGGGCTCGGGCAAGTCGACGCTGCTGCGCTGCGTCAACGAGCTCGAGGAGATCACCGGCGGGCGGATCCGCGTCGACGGCGAGCTCATGGGCTACCGCGAGGTGACCAAGGACGGGCGCACGCGCCTGCACCGCCTGCACCCCAAGGTCGTCGCGCGCCAGCGCTCACGCATCGGCATGGTGTTCCAGCGCTTCAACCTGTTCCCGCACATGACCGCGCTCGAGAACGTCGCGGAGGCGCCGGTCCAGGTGCGCGGGCTGAGCAAGGCGCAGGCCCGGGCCCGGGCGGCCGAGCTCCTGGAGCGCGTCGGGCTCGCCGACCGCGCGGACCACTACCCGGCGCAGCTCTCGGGCGGGCAGCAGCAGCGCGTCGCCATCGCGCGGGCGCTCGCGATGGAGCCCGACCTCATGCTGTTCGACGAGCCGACGTCGGCGCTCGACCCCGAGCTCGTGGGCGAGGTGCTCGCCGTCATGCGCGACCTCGCGCGGTCCGGCATGACGATGATGGTCGTGACGCACGAGATCGGGTTCGCGCGCGAGGTCGCGGACACCGTGGTCTTCATGGACGAGGGCGTCATCGTCGAGCAGGGCACGCCCGAGCAGGTGCTCGGGGACCCGCAGCACGAGCGCACGCGGTCGTTCCTCGCGCACGTGCTGTAGGGGGCGTCGTCGAGGAGGCAGAGGGGCCGCGGGATCGCCGGAGCGTCCGAGCCCGGCCCTCGACGGGCCGACCCGGTGACGCGGGGTCGATCTCGGGCCCTGCGCCTCAGCCCGCGCGGCGGCGGCGCGGGAGCGCGGTCGCGCCGTGCGAGGGAGCGAGGCGGGGTGAGAGCCCGGTGGGGCGTGCGACGGTGACCATCTCCCCGCTGAGCGCCCGGCCGAGGTGCACGAGCGGCAGCATGTTCTCGTGCTCGACCACGAGAGCGTCGTAGATCGGGGTCTCACTGTCCGGGGCAGGGGAGGGGGATCGCGTCAGCACGCCTCCCACTGTCGGTGAGAGTCGTGCGTTCCGCGACCGGAAGCGGTGACGTGTCCGTGAGACGTTCGTGGAGAACGGGCGACCCGCGTCCCGCGAAGCACCCCCGAGCCGGAGAAGCGAGCCCCGGGGCACGTGCTCTCACCAGCCCCAGTCGCCCCAGTCCCAGCCGCCGTCGTCCCCGCTGTCGTCGTTGCCGTTGCCGTTGCCGTTCCCGTTCTGGTTCCCGTCGCCCCCGGGACCCGGCTGGTCCTGCTGCTTCTCGCGTTCGTCCTGCTGCTTCTGCCGGTCGTCGAGCTCCTGCGACCGCTTCGCCGCGTCCTCCTCCGCCTTCGCGACGGCCTCCTCGCGCTCGGTGAGCTGCGTCGTCGCGGCGTCGAGCTCGGCGCGCTGGGCCTCCAGGTCGGCCCGCTCGGACTCGAGCTGCTCGCGCTCGGCCGCGACCTCGCTCTGCACGCGCTGCGCCTCCGCCTTCTCGCGCTGCGCCTCGCCCTGCGCGGAGAGCGTCAGGCCGATCCCGACGAGCAGGCCCAGGGCGACGCCCGCGAGCCCGACGGCGGTCGGGACGAGCCAGCGCCGTCCCCGGTCGGGCGCGTCGTCGCCGTCGTCGTCCGCCACCGGGAGGGCGAGCGGGCCCACCCCCGTGGTGCCCCGCGTCGGGGTGGCGGGTGCGAGGCGCTCCGGTGCCGGGCCCACGGGCACGACGCCCGAACGGGCGGCCCCGGCCGAGACCGTCGGCCGCGGCGCGACGGTCGGGCGCGGGGCCGGGTCGTCGAGCACCGCGCCGAGCGCCGGGAGGATCATCGTCGAGCCGGCCACCGGGTGGTCGTCGACGGCGGGCGCGGCGACCGGGGGGAGCGTCGCGACGTGCGTCGCATCGCCCCCCGGGGCGGGCGCGCCGACGGCGGGGGTCGGGCCGGACGGACGCGCACGGAGCGAGCGCCGGGTGGGCGTCCCGGTGGGCAGCGGCTCGGTCGAGCGGACGACCGGTGCGTCCGGGAGCGGCACGGGAGCGGGTGGCGGGGTCGAGGCGTCCTCCCAGAACACCCAGCCCGGGGGCGGGGAGGGCCAGGACGGGTCCGGGTGCCAGTCGGTCGTCGGGGTGAAGCCCTCGGGGACGGGCCACCCCGGGGGCGGTACGAACCGCACGGCCATGGGGTCCTCCTTCGGTAGCGCCCGGTGCGCGCTCGACCGGGACGCGGGGTCTCGACGGGGCTCCGGGTTCGACGGGAACAGTAGGGGAGCCGTGGCCCCCGGCACGAATCGCACCGGCCGTGGACCCGCGCTCGATCCGCCGCGAGCCGGCCGTGCCCCGGGTGCGCGTGGGGGCGTGGTCGCCGTCCGCCCGGCGACGTGGGTGGTCGCTGGTAGAACGGACGCAGACGGACGAGCGGCCCCGCTCCCGCCCCGGCGGCGGCCGTCCCCTGACCCGGAGGTGTGCGTGTTCCTCGTCGACGAGCCGGCGGTGCGGACCGCCGCGGCCGGCCCCGGCCGGACCGCCACGGGCGCGCCCGCGCGCGAACGCGTCCTCGTGCACTCGGCGAGCGACCTCGTCGTCGCCGCGGAATGCGAGTACCGGCTCCTGTGCCGGCTCGACGAGCAGCTCGGCCGAGCCCCGCGTCCCGACGCCGGGGAGGACGCCATGCTCGCGCGCACCGCCGCGCTCGGCGCGCGGCACGAGCGCGAGGTCCTCGCGGGGTACGAGGCCGAGCACGGTGCGTTCGACCCGACGACGGGCCGCGGCGTCGTGCGCCTCGAACCACCGCGGGGGGTCTCCTGGGACGAGCTCGTGGCAGCCCAGGCGCGCACGCTCGCCGCGCTCGAGGCCGGGGCGGACGTCGTGCACCAGGCGGCCTTCTTCGACGGCTCGTTCCACGGGCGGGCCGACTTCCTCGTGCGCACCGGGACGGACGACGCCGGGACGGCCCGGTACGCCGTCGTGGACACCAAGCTCGCACGGCGCGCCAAGGTCCCCGCGCTCCTCCAGCTCGCCGCGTACGGCGACCAGCTCCAGGCCGCGGGCGTGCCCGTCGACCCCGACGTCTCGCTCGTCCTCGGCACGCGCGAGCGCACGTCGCACCGCCTCGCCGACCTCCTGCCCGTGTTCCGGGACCGCCGCGACCGTCTCGTCCGGCTCACGGCCGAGCACGTCGCGCGCGACGGCCGTGCACCCTGGGACGACCCGGGCGTCCGGGCGTGCGGGCGTTGCGCCGACTGCCGGGCGCAGATCGAGGCGCACCGCGACGTGCTGCTCGTCGGCGGCGTGTACGAGCAGCAGCGCGCACGGCTGCACGCGGCGGGGATCCGCACGATCGACGAGCTCGCGACCGCGACCGACGAGACGCCGGTCCCCGACGGCATGAGCCGGTCCACGTTCGCCAAGGTCCGGCGCCAGGCCGCGCTCCAGCTCGGCACGGGCCCCTCCGACGGCACGGTCGTGTGGGCCGACGCGTCGGGACCGCACGAGCTCTCGTGGCGCATCGACGACCCGGGCCCCGTGCTGGCTCTGCCCGCGCCGAGCCCCGGCGACCTCTTCTTCGACTTCGAGGGCGACCCGCTGTGGACGGACGCGGGCGGCACGAGCTGGGGCCTCGACTACCTGTTCGGCTGGGTCGAGCGTCCCGTCACGCCCGACGACCGGCCACCGTTCCACGCGCTGTGGGCGCACGACCTCGCGGCGGAGCGCGACGCCCTCGTCGCGTTCGTCGACCACGTCAACGCGCGGCGCCGCACGTACCCCGACCTGCACGTGTACCACTACGCCGACTACGAGCGCGCGCACCTGCTCGCCATCGCCGCGCGGCACGGCGTGTACGAGGAGGAGGTGGACGACCTCCTGCGCGACGGCGTCCTCGTCGACCTCTACGCCGTCGTGCGCCAGGCGCTGCACGTCTCCGACAAGTCGCGGTCGATCAAGAAGCTCGAGCCGCTCTACATGGGGGACGAGCTGCGCACCGGCGACGTGACCACCGCCGCCGCGTCCGTCGTCGCGTACGCGGAGTACACCGCGCTGCGCGAGGCCGGGCGCGACGACGAGGCGGACGAGCTGCTCCGCGGGATCGCGGACTACAACCGGTACGACTGCGTGTCGACGCTGCGGCTGGGGGAGTGGTTGCGTCATGCCGTTCTCGCCTCCGAGGGGGTCGCCTCCCCCGACCCCGCCATGTCCGTCACCTCTCCCGGGGGCGAGGTCGCGCCCGACGGGCGTGGCGAGGATCCGGCGGAGGCCGAGCGGCGGGAGCGGGCGTCCGCGGTGGTGCTGGAGGAGGAGATCCGGCAGGTCGTGGGGGAGGACCGGGCGCGGCGCGGGGCCGAGGAGCGGGCGCTCGCGCTGTACGGTGCGGCGGCGGGGTACTTCCGGCGCGAGGCGAAGCCGTTCTGGCACGAGCACTACTCGCGGCTCTCGCTCCCGACCGACGAGTGGCTGGGGCGGCGCAACGCGTTCCTCGTCGAGGGCGCCGAGGTCGTGTCGGACTGGGAGGTCGAGCCGGGTCGGCGGACGTGGTCGCGCCGGCTCGAGCTCGTGGGCCGGCTCCCGGAGGGCAGCGACCTGCGCGTCGGCGTCGCGCCGTACGTCCTCTACGACCCGCCCCTGCCGCCGTGCGCCAAGACCGCCGTCGACGGCGTGCGCGGCTGGCTCACGGGGGCATCGATCGTCGACGCGGGCCGTCGCGTCACGCCCGCGGGCGAGCGGGACGTGCTGATCGTGCGCGAGCAGCTCCCGACGGGTGCCGAGACGTTCGACGCGACCCCCGTGGCGCTCACGCCGTCGCCGGGGCCGAGCGCGAAGCCGCTCGAGGCGGCGGCGGAGGCCGCGGCCCGACGCGCGCTCGACACGTGGCGGGCCACCGGCGCGCTGCCGCGCGACGCCGTGACCGACGTGCTCCTGCGGCGACCTCCACGGCTCGTGCCGGCGGCCGCCGCACGCTCGGACGGCGCGCGCCCGCCGGAGGCCGCCGACGGAGCGGGCGGGCCCGGGCTCCCGCCCGTCGTGGACGGCGACGTCGTCGCGGCGGTCGCTGCCGCCGTCGCGCGCCTCGACGACTCCTACCTCGCGGTCCAGGGCCCGCCCGGGACGGGCAAGACGTACGTCGGGTCGCGCGTCGTCGCGCGGCTCGTCGCGCAGGGCTGGCGGGTCGGCGTCGTCGCGCAGTCGCACGCGGTCGTCGAGAACATGCTGCGGGCGGTCGTGCTCGGGGCGGGGGTCCCGCGCGAGGTCGTGGCGAAGAAGGTCGCCGCGGACGGCCCGTCGTCGCGCGCCGTGTACGACGAGCTCGACGGCACCCACCTCGCGGCGTTCGCGTCGCAGCCGGGACCGCGCGTCGTCGGAGGGACCGCCTGGGACTTCGCGGCCGACCGGCTCCCGGCGGGCACGCTCGACCTGCTGGTCGTCGACGAGGCCGGGCAGTTCTCCCTCGCGAGCACGGTCGCGGTGGCACGCGCCGCTCGTCGGCTCCTCCTGCTCGGCGACCCGCAGCAGCTTCCGCAGGTGAGCCAGGGCCGCCACCCGGAGCCCGTCGACCGGTCCGCGCTCGGGTGGCTCGCGGACGGCCACGGCGTGCTGCCACCGGGCCGCGGCTACTTCCTGCCGACGACCTGGCGCATGCACCCGCGCCTCGCGCAGGCCGTCTCGACGCTCGCGTACGAGGACCGTCTCCACGCGCACCCGTGCACGGCGGAGCGCGAGCTCGACGGCGTGCCGCCCGGGGTCGAGCAGGTGCTGGTCGAGCACGCGGGGAACTCGGTGCGGTCGCCGGAGGAGGCGGCCGAGGTCGTCCGCCAGGTCGAACGGGTCCTCGGGCGGACGTGGACGACGACGGTCGACGGGATCGAGGAGCGGCGTCCGCTCGGGCAGGGGGACGTCCTGGTCGTCGCGGCGTACAACGCGCAGGTGTGGGCCGTGCGCGGCGCTCTCGAGGAGGCGGGGTACCCGGACGTCCAGGTGGGCACGGTCGACCGGTTCCAGGGCAAGGAGGCGCCGGTCGTCGTCGTGACGCTCGCAGCCTCGTCGGGTCGCGAGGCGTCGCGCGGGCTCGGGTTCCTGCTCTCGCGGCACCGGGTCAACGTCGCGGTGTCGCGCGCGCAGTGGAGCGCGGTCGTCGTGCGCTCGCCCGGTCTCACCGACCTCCTGCCGCACTCCCCGCGGGGTGTCGAGGAGCTCGGCGCGTTCCTCGGGCTGACGGGCTCCGCGCCCGTCGGCTGAGCGTCGTCCGGTCGAGGACGTCCCGTCCGGCCGAGCATCCGCCCGGCCGGGCGGTGCGCCGGCGGCGCCGGGTCAGAACTCCCCGAAGCCGCCGAAGTCGTCGAACCCTCCGCCGAAGTCGCCGCCGAGGTCACCACCGCCGGAGGGGTCCTCGGCCGCCGCCTCGACCGCTCCGCCGTCGCCGCCCTCGGCCGCGCCGGGGTCCTCGCCGCCCTGCTCGGCCGCCGCGTCCTCCGCGACGGGCTGCGTCGGGTCGGCGAACGCCGGCCCGAACAGCGCGTTCGCGACCGCCGAGCCGATGACGATTCCCGCGATCGTGCCGAGCAGGCTCGAGCCGACCATGGCGCCGAAGCCGGGCGCGCCCTGGCCACGGCCGGCGAACGTACGCTCGAGCGTGCCGGGCTGGCGCATCTCGGCGCGCGTCGCCATCCGGGCGAGGTCCTGCGGTGCGTCGGACGTCGCGCGCTCCGACGCCGGGACCTGCTCGCCGAGCTCGGCGAGCACCTGGCGTCGCTGCTCGGGCGTCAGGCGGGCGAACGCCTCGGCGTGCGCCTGCTCGACCTGGTCCGGTGGGGCGGTGCGCAGCAGGTACCGGTAGCGGTCGATGGCGACCTGGTCGGGCGTGCGGGGCGCGGCCGTCCCGGTGCGCGCGTCCTGCGGAGCGCTCCCGTAGGCGGGCTGGGTCGGGTACTGCGTCGGGTGCTGTGCCTGCGAGCCGTAGGGGCCCGCCTGCGGGGCGCCGTGCGGGTCGCGCGGCTCGCGGCCGAGGAGCCGGTCCAGGAATCCCATGGGTCGTCCTCCGAGTTCGGTGGCGCGGCGTCGGTCGCTCGCGCACGGGTCGTGGCCGGGTACGGCGCACTCTCGGATCAACGCCGAGCCCCGGGTCCCGGTTCCGTCCGCGTCGACCGGCCGGTGTCGTTCCTCACCGCACCGCCCGGTGCGGAGCCCTCCCGGGTGCGGCACCGCCTCGAGGGACGATCGCACCCGGGGCACGACCGGTCCCGGACGCACGAGCGCCCCCGACCGGAGGGTCGGGGGCGCTCGGTGAACGATCGGTCGGCGAGACCCGCGAGGGTCGTCACCGGGGAGATCGGATCAGATCGCGCGGATGTTCTCCGCCTGCGGGCCCTTGGGGCCCTGCGTCACGTCGAACTCGACGCGCTGGTTCTCCTCCAGCGTGCGGAAGCCCTGCGACTGGATCGCGGAGTAGTGCGCGAAAACGTCGGCCGAGCCGTCCTCGGGGGCGATGAAGCCGTAGCCCTTCTCGCTGTTGAACCACTTCACGGTTCCGGTAGCCATTGTTACTCCTTCAAGAGTGTGGAAACACCCCCCGCGGGTTGCAGGGGAGTACATCACGGTGTTCGTCGTCAACTCTTGGGTAACAAGGTCCGCCGGGCACCCGCCGGGTGGCGGTCACGTCGACGCGAGGACAAGCGAGGCACTGCAATCTCGGGGTCAACCGTACAGGGTATGCCCCTTCTTGGCCATGGCTTGCCCCGAGAGTGTCGTGGCGACCCCACGGCGACGCGACGCCGCAGGTCACCGCGCGAGCGCGGTCAGCTCGACCACCGGCACGACCCGTCGCCAGTCGGCCTCCCCGCGCTCGGCGGCGAGGGGCTCCGCCCACTCGCGGAGCACGGGCTCCAGAACGGCCCAGCCGCGCGCGTACCGGGAGGCGTACGTGCGCAGGAGCGGGGCGCCGTCGTCGGGCGGGAGCGTGCGGGCGGTGCTCCGCACGTGCCGACGGCGCCCCGCCCACACGAGCACGCGCGGGTCCGCGACGACGTTGCGGTACCACTGCGAACGGGGTCCCAGCCCGGCGACGACGACCCACGAGCCCGGTGCGGGTCGGTCGGTCACCTCGAGAACGACGTACCGTGCCTCGCCCGTCGTCCGGCCGCGGTGGCCGAGCAGCAGGAGCCGCCCGCCCGCGAGGAAGCCGAGGCCGGAGCGGAAGAGGACGATCGGGGCCCGGACGAACCAGCGGGTGTGCAGGAGGCGGGACGCGAGGGTCATCGACCCACCGTAGGGCGACGCCGGAAACGGCACATCCGTACCGTCCGCGGAACGAAACGAGACCCTCACGTTACGAGTCGGTAACAACTCCCTGCGTCCCACGAAATCCGATCCGCCTACGTTCGCGTCACCCAGGAACGCGGAGGCGCCACCTCCCGCGGATCCGTGGGTCCGGAGCCCTCCGAGATGCCGCGGAGGGCTCCGGGCGACACGTCCGCGGGCAGGTTTCGTCACCGGGTGACCTGTGTCACTATTCAGCACGCAATTCAGTGTTGAATTCAGCGATCGACCGCGGGAGAAGCGGCTTGGCGGCCCTCCGCGGGGATCAGGACCACGGAGGTTGGCATGCATCGCACAGCACGACGGGCGAGCGGGGGTGCTGCCCTGCTCCTCGCGGCCACTCTCGTCCTCACCGCCTGCGGTCCCCAGTCCCAGGGCGGCGGCGACGAGACGACCGGGACGTCGACCGAGACCGAGGACGGCGGCGGCTCGGCCGAGCTGAGCATCGTCCCGTCGGTCCAGATCGACATCGACGGCGCCGAGGTCGAGGCGACCGAGGCCGGCAACCCGGCGGACCCGGCGGGCGACGGCAGCGCCGAGTGCGCCGAGGGCACCTCGATCGCGGTGGCGGGGGCCCTCACGGGCCCGAACGCCGCGCTCGGCCTCAACATCCAGTACGGCGCGCAGGTCGCGGTGGACGCGTTCAACGAGGCGAACCCCGGCTGCCAGGTGACGCTCAAGCCGTTCGACACCGAGGGCGACCCGCAGAAGGCCACCCAGGTGGCGCCGCAGATCGTCGGGGACTCGTCCGTGCTCGGCCTGCTCGGCCCGGCGTTCTCGGGCGAGACGGCGGCCACCGGCGACGTGTTCAACCAGGCGGGGCTCCTGTCGCTCACCGCGTCGGCCACGAACCCCGACCTGACGAAGAACGGCTGGACGAACTTCTTCCGCGGTCTCGCCAACGACGCCGTCCAGGGCCCGTCGGTCGCCAAGTACCTCGTGAACACGAAGAACTTCTCCAGCGTCTGCGTCGTCTCCGACAACTCGGACTACGGCATCGGTCTCGCCCAGCAGATCACCGAGGGCCTGGGCGACGCCGCGAACGAGGACTGCGCCGCCGAGGTGAAGACCGGCGACAAGGACTTCTCGGCCGCCGTCCAGATCATCTCCGGTGCCGACGCCGACGCGATCTTCTACGCCGGCTACTACGCGGAGGCCGCGCCGTTCGTGCAGGGCCTGCGCGACGGCGGTGTCGACATCCCGTTCGTCTCGGCCGACGGCACGAACGACCCGCAGTTCGTCTCGCAGGCGGGCGCCGCGTCCGAGGGTGCGATCCTCTCCTGCCCGTGCGGCCCGGCCCCGGAAGACTTCGCGGCCACGTACGAGGAGACGAACGGCCAGGCCCCGGGCGTGTACTCGGTCGAGGGCTACGACCTCGCGACGATCATGCTCACGGGCATCGCGTCCGGCGTGACCGACCGTGCCGGCCTCATCGACTACGTGGCGAACTACTCCGGTGAGGGCCTCGCCCGCGCCTACGAGTGGGACGACACGGGCGAGCTGGCCTCGGCGCTCATCTGGATCTACGAGGTCCAGTAGTCCGACGACGACGGGCGCCCTGCCCCGACGCCCCCGCACCGCGCGGAGGCGGGCGGGCGGGGCGCCCGTCGTGGACCACGACCTCGTACACCGGAGAAAGAACCAGGGAGCGTCATGCCCGCTCTTGCCGACGCGCTGATGCACAGCGCGACCGCCGGCCCCCTCGTCCACCAGTCACTCATCGACTTCAACATCGCGGGCCTCGCCCGGAACTTCTGGGGCCTCACCATCGAGGGCCTCACCTACGGCGCGATCTACGCGCTCGTGGCCGTCGGCTACACGCTCGTCTACGGCGTGCTGCGGCTCATCAACTTCGCCCACTCCGAGGTCTTCATGCTCGGCATGTTCGGGCAGTACGCGACGCTCATGCTCCTCGGCTTCTACCCGAGCGGGAACGTGTACGACAAGGGCGTCGCCCTCACCGTCCTCTACCTCGGCATCGCGATGCTCGGCGGCATGCTCGTCGCGGGCGGCGCCGCCGTGGGGCTGGAACGCGTGGCCTACAGACCGCTGCGACGGCGCGGCGCACCGGCGCTCGTGTTCCTCATCACCGCGATCGGGATGTCGTTCATCATCCAGGAGTTCGTGCACTTCGTGCTGCCGAAGCTCACGGGGGGCACCCTGGGCGGCGTGAACGCGCAGCAGCCGATCCGGCTCGTGCAGCCTGAGGTGCAGTTCACGATCGGCGGCGCGCCGGTCACGAACATCACGCTCGTCATCATCCTGTCCGCGCTGGTCCTCGCGCTCGCGACGGACATGTTCATCAACCGGACCAAGTTCGGCCGCGGCATCCGCGCGGTCGCGCAGGACCCGGTGACCGCGACCCTCATGGGCGTCTCGCGCGAGCGCGTCATCATGCTGACGTTCCTCATCGGCGGCATCCTTGCCGGCGCGGCCGCGCTGCTCTACACGCTGCGCGTGCCGAACGGGATCATCTACTCCGGCGGCTTCATCCTCGGCATCAAGGCGTTCTGCGCCGCGGTGCTCGGCGGGATCGGCAACCTGCGCGGCGCGCTGCTCGGCGGCCTGCTGCTCGGCGTCATGGAGAACTACGGCCAGGTCGTGTTCGGGACGGAGTGGCGCGACGTCGTCGCGTTCGTGCTCCTCATCGTCGTCCTGATGTTCCGCCCGACCGGCATCCTCGGCGAGTCGCTGGGGAGGGCGCGCGCATGAGCACCTCGACCCCTGCACCCCGGCCGGCGCCCGAGGGGCGCCCGACCTCCATGCCCCCCGTGGGCCGGGTCGCGACGAAGGACCGCCCGCACGGCGGCGTCGGCGACTGGTTGCGCCTGTGGTGGGACGCCCAGGCGCGACCCACCCAGTGGCTGATCGGCGTGCCGTTCCTCGTCTTCATGGCGCTCGTGCCGATCCTCAACATCCCGGTGCTCACCACGGTGGGCACCAACTTCGGCGGCGTCATGGCGCAGTTCGGCATGATCGCGCTCATCGCCATCGGCCTGAACGTCGTGGTCGGCCAGGCCGGCCTGCTCGACCTCGGGTACGTCGGCTTCTACGCCATCGGCGCGTACACGGTCGCGATCCTCACGAGCCCCGACAGCCCGTGGAACCAGACCGACGAGTGGCTCTCGAAGGACTGGGCGTGGCTGGCGGCGCTGCCGATCGCGGTCGCGATCACGTCCTTGTCCGGGCTGATCCTCGGCTCGCCGACGTTGCGACTGCGCGGGGACTACCTCGCCATCGTCACGCTCGGCTTCGGCGAGATCGTCCGCCTCCTCGCCGACAACCTCGACGAGCTCACGGGCGGCGGCCAGGGCCTGCGCGGCGTGGCCTACCCCCGCGTCGGGGTCACGGAGGAGCTGCCCAACGGCGTCTTCTCCGCGGGCAACGCCGCGGGCACGCTCAACTCGGGCGTGTGGTGGTACTGGCTCAGCCTCGTCTTCATCGTCATCTCGCTGCTTCTCGTGGGGAACCTGGAGCGCTCGCGCGTCGGGCGGGCGTGGGTCGCGATCCGCGAGGACGAGGACGCGGCGGAGATCATGGGCGTCCCGACCTTCCGCTTCAAGCTGTGGGCGTTCGTCATCGGAGCGTCGATCGGCGGCGTCGCGGGCGCGCTCTACGCGGGCCAGGTCCAGTTCGTCATCCCGACGAACTTCAACGTCATCAACTCGGTGCTCTTCCTCTGCGCGGTCGTGCTCGGCGGCCAGGGGAACAAGCTCGGGGTGATCCTCGGAGCGTTCATCATCGTGTACCTGCCGAACTTCTTCCTCGGCCGCACCGAGCTGTTCGGCATCCCGATCGACGGCAACGAGATCGCGAGCTACCGGTACCTGTTCTTCGGGATCGCGCTGGTCGTGCTCATGATCTTCCGTCCACAGGGTCTGATCCCCGTCCGGCAGAAGCTGCTCACCTACGGGCGCGAGCTCTACGTGGCGGCGCGCCGTGCGGCACAGGCCACCACGCGGTCCGGGTCCGACGACGGCGCCCGGCCGGCGACCCCGGCCGTCGCCACGGGAGAGAGCACGACGGACGGGAAGGAGACCCGATGAGCACCCACGACCCCGGCGGCATCGGGGCGGGCGGCGAGCACGGGGACGAGCACCTCGCGTCGTCGGGCCGCGCCGACTCGTCGCGCGCCGACCTCTACATGCCGGGCGCCGTCCTGGAGGAGCCCGCGATCGTCGACGTCGCGGACGTGCGGCCCGAGCTCGCGAACCCCGACCTCGTCGACGCGATGGTCGCGCCGGACCGCACGGTCCACGCGAAGGTCGGCGAGCCGTTGCTCCAGATGCAGAACGTCACCGTCCAGTTCGGCGGCCTCGTCGCGCTGGACGACGTGACGTTCGACATCCGGCGCGGCGAGATCCTCGGCCTCATCGGGCCGAACGGCGCGGGCAAGACCACGGCGTTCAACGCGATGACCGGCGTCTACCGGCCGTCCAAGGGGCAGGTCGTGTTCGACGGCTCCCCGGTCGGCAAGCTCAAGCGCTACCGGATCACGCAGCGCGGCATCGCCCGCACGTTCCAGAACATCCGTCTGTTCAACGAGATGACGGCGCTCGAGAACGTCGTCGTCGGCTCGGACGCGCGGCACCGCACGTCCGTCCCGGGCGCGCTGCTGCGCACCCCGCGCCACCGGCGCGAGGAGCGCGACGCCATCGACCGGGCGCTCGCGCTGCTCGAGTTCGTGGGCGTGGGCGGGCGGGCGACGGAGAAGGCGCGCAACCTCTCCTACGGCGACCAGCGCCGTCTGGAGATCGCGCGGGCCCTGGCCACGGAGCCCAAGCTCCTGTGCCTCGACGAGCCCGCGGCGGGCTTCAACCCGGCGGAGAAGGAGGCCCTCATGGACCTCATCCGTCACATCCGCGACGACGGCTACACGGTCCTGCTCATCGAGCACGACATGCGCCTCGTGCGGGGGGTGACCGACCGCATCGTCGTGCTCGAGTTCGGGCGCGTGATCGCGGACGGCACGCCCGACGAGGTCACGAGCGACCCCAAGGTCGTCGCGGCCTACCTGGGCGTGCCGGACTCCGAGCTGACCGCCGACGAGGGGGGCACGGGCGCTGACCGTGCCGCCGGGCCGACGACCGAAGGAGGCAGCGGCGATGCCCCTGCTTGAGCTCCAGGACATGACGGTCGCCTACGGGCGCATCGAGGCGGTGCGGGGCATCTCGATCACCGTCGAGGAGGGCGAGCTCGTCACCCTCATCGGGGCGAACGGCGCCGGGAAGACGACGACGATGCGCGCCATCTCGGGCATCCGCCCGGTCGCGCGCGGCAAGGTCCTCTTCGACGGCAAGGACATCACGAAGATGAAGGCCCACCTGCGCGTGCTCGAGGGCATCGTGCAGGCGCCCGAGGGCCGCGGGATCTTCCCCGGCATGACCGTGATCGAGAACCTCGAGATGGGCTCGTACGCGCGCACGTTCGCGTCGAAGGCCGAGCACGACGAGACCGTCGACCGGGTGTTCGACCTCTTCCCGCGCCTCGCCGAGCGCAAGGAGCAGGTGGGCGGCACGATGTCCGGCGGCGAGCAGCAGATGCTCGCGATCGGGCGCGCGCTCATGGCTCGCCCGCGGCTCCTCCTGCTCGACGAGCCGTCGATGGGACTCGCGCCCATGGTCATCCAGCAGATCTTCCGCATCGTCTCGGAGATCAACGCGCAGGGGACGACGGTCCTCCTCGTCGAGCAGAACGCCCAGCAGGCGCTCTCGCGCTCCGACCGCGCCTACGTGCTGGAGACGGGGGAGGTCGTGCGAAGCGGTGGCGGCAAGGAGCTGCTGGCCGACTCGAGCATCAAGGAGGCATACCTGGGCGTGGCCTGACGCGCGTCGAGCACGCCGCCGCGGGCTGCCGCGGACGACACGGGTGCCGCTATCCGACGGACAGCGGCGCCCGTGCCGCGCTCGGCGAGGGGCGCGCCGCCGCGAGACGGGCCTCACCCTCGCGCACGAGCTCCTCGGCGTCCGCCGCACCGGCGACGGACCACGTGAGCGACGTGCGGAAGACCGGCCGCACGGGGCCGTCGGGGGCGCCGAGCCGGGCCAGGACCTCCTGGCGCAGGGCCTCGGCGCTCGCAGCGGCCTCGACGTCACCCATCGCGGGCAGCGTCGCGAGCACCGCGAACCGGTCGCCGTCGACGCGGCCCGCCTCGCATCCTCCGGGGAGCCACGACCGCAGCCGGTGGCCGACGCCGGCCAGCAGCGCGTCCCCGGCGTCCTGCCCGTGGAGCGCGTTGACCCCGGACATGTCCTCGACGTCGAGCAGGAGCAGCGCGACGCGCGTGCCGCTGCGCGCGACCAGCCGGCAGCGACGGGTGAGCGAGTGCCACGTGCTGCGGCGCGAGAGCAGGCCCGTGAGCGCGTCGTGCGTGGAGCGCTCCGCGAGCGTCCCGACGAGCGAGCGCACCAGCTCCGCCGCGCCGACGCTCGCCCAGTGGCCGCCGCGGACGAGGACGTCGTCGTACCGGCGGTCGGCGGGCCGCGACATGGCGAGGGTCGCGACCTCGGTGACGGCCGCCGTCGGCGCGACGACGAGCGGCGACCAGTCGGTGACGCTCGCGACGGGTCGACGCTCCAGGACCGCGCGGCCGTAGCCGAGCCGCCCTGTCAGCGCGGCGACGAGGCTCGTGCGCACGACGACGCCGGTGCGTGCGGCCCGAGCGCCCGGTGGGGGAACCTCGTCGTCGAGCACGACGACGCACGAGACGTCGGGGTTGCGGAACACGACCTCGAGCTGGCCCACGGGCATGGACGAGCCGACCGACAGCACGGGTCGCGCGAGGTCGGCGACGGTGCCGCTCGCGCGGGCGGGCGGTCGCATCGCCGTGTGCTGTGCCAGCTCGGTGAGTTCGTCGTGCACAGGGGCAGTGTGGCGGCGCCGCGACGGTCGTGGCCGGGACGAGCACGAGCGTTCGTCGAGAGTTCACGACCGCGTCATGCGGCGGTCGCCGGGCGTCACCGGGGGCCGCGGCGCGTGGGCAGGGAGCGGACCGGGCGGTCCCCTAGGCTGGACGGCGTGCCGCTCCGACGCCGTGACGCCCGGGACCGACTGACCTTCGAGCTGGTCGAGTCGGCGGACGGGGACGCGGACGTCGAGGACGACGCGCCCGCCTGGGGCTCCGCGCCCGGCCTCGCTCCCGCGGCGGGCGGAAGCGCCGCAGGATCCACCTGGTCGGGCACGACGCGAGCGGTCGGCCTCGACATGCGCGGTCCCGGGCCGGACACCGAGGGTCGGGAGCCCGAGGACGCCGCCGACGGGGAGGAGCCCCCGGCGGCGGAGGACGACCCGGACCGGGCCCGGGCGGCCCGTCCTGGTCGACGCGCCGCCGTCGTCGGGGCGGTCGCCGCCGGGGTCGCGCTCGTGCTCGGCGGGATGCTCGCCGTCGACGCGTGGCACGGCCGGGCCGACCTCGACCGCCTGCGCGCCGCGCCCGGCGGGGTCGAGCCGCTCCCCGACGCTCCGCGGGAGCTGTGGACGGCCGACGTCGGCGTCATGACCGGCCTCGCGTTCCTGCCGGACACGGTCGTGGCCCTCGAGGAGCAGGAGGCCGTCGCGTACTCCCTCGACAGCGGGGAGGAGCGCTGGCGCGTCGAGGTCGGCGCGAACGCCCAGTGCGGGAACCCGATCATCTGGTCGCTGCCGTCCGGGAGGCCGGACCCGACGCTCGTGTGCGTCGCCCCCGTCCTGGAGGACGCGGACGGCACCCCCCTCGACGAGTCGCAGCTCACGATCGACCCCACGACCGGGCGCGTCGAGGCCTCGGCGTGGACGGTGACCGTCGTCGACGAGGACGGCGAGGTGCTCGGGAGCCGCGGCACGACCTCGGAGGGTGGCTTCCCGACGCCCGGGCTCGGCGGGACGATCGTCCGCGCCCAGCGGGTGGGCGAGGCACCGGCGGGCGACGGAGCCGTGGTCGAGCCGGATGCGACGACGGGCGAGGTGAGCGACCTCCCGGAGGGTCGTCCCGCCGTCGTCCGGGTCGAGGACGCCCTGACGGGCGAGGCACGGTGGGAGACCGAGCTGCCGTTCGTCGCGCGATCGGGGCAGTGCGTCGAGTGGGGCGAGACCGACGGCGAGCAGACGACCCGTGCCGAGCTCGAGAACCTGTGGGTCGCGGCGGAGTCACGCCTCGTGCGTGTCGAGGGCTGCGGCGTGAGCGCCTGGTTCACGCCCGACGGGACCCGCCTGGACGACGTCGGCGTCCCGGGCGACGGCGTCGTGGCGCTCGGCGACGGCACCTACTACCGCGACCCGACGAGCAACGACTTCAGCTGGGGCTACCCACCGGACCTGGAGGACGTGGCCGCACCGGCGATCCTCGACCCCGACGGCTCGGTGCGCTGGGAGGCGCCGGGTCCGGTCGTCGTGCCGCGGTCGACCGACGGCGGGCCGACGCCCTCTCTCGTGAGCGAGGGGTTGGAGCTCGTCGCGTTCGACGAGACGGGTCGGGAGCTCTGGCGCACGGACGAGGTCGGGACGCCGGACACCGTGCTCGTGGCCACGAGCGACACGGTGGTCGTCTCGGACGGGTACGGCGAGGGGTTCCTGACCGCGCTCGACGCGGCGACGGGACGTGAGCGCTGGACGCTCGACCGTGAGGGTGCCGAGGCCGCGACCGACCTGGGGCCGGCCTGGAACGCCGACACCGCGTACACGGATGGCACGCGGGCGATCGTCGTCGTCTCCGACTGGGAAGCGGAGGAGACGTCGCTCCTCGCGATCGACCTCGCCGACGGTCGCGTCGCCTGGGCGACGCAGGGCAGGGCGAACGCCCGCGCCTGGGTCGCCCCGTTCCAGGGGCGGCTCCTGCAGATCGCGGAGGACGCCCTCACCCGGCTCGGTTGACGGTCGTCCTACGCTGGGCTCGTGCCGCTCCGACGACGAGACGGCGGCGACGACCGCCGCACGTTCGAGCTCGTCGAGACGGCCGGGGTCGACGTGGACCCCGACCTCCTCGACGCGCTGCACCCCGTGCTGCTCGGCGCGCTCCCGCGCGAGGCCCCGCCCGGCCTCGAGACGCACGACCTGGCGCGGTCCGCGGACGACGACCCGGACGGGCCGGAGGCCGGTGTCCCAGGGGCAGGGGCCCACGCTCCGGGGCCGGACCGTCGTCGGAGACGGCTCGTCGCCGGCACGGTCGTGGTCGGCGTGGTGGTCCTGCTCGTCGGCGGGATGCTCGTCGTCGACCACGTGACGAGCCGCGACGCGCAGGAGCGGCTCGAGACCGCGCGCGGGGCGGTGCACGCGCTCGACGGCGCCCCGACCGAGCAGTGGACGGCGCCGGCCGCGGCGGACCGCGGGGTGGGCTTCCTGCCCGGTCTGCTCGTGACGGTCGAGGGCGACGAGGCGGTCGCGCTCGACCTGGACACCGGTGCCGAGGCGTGGCGCGCCCCGCTCGGCGGGGACGAGGCGGTGTGCGGGTCGTGGAGCCCGTGGGAGCTGTCGGGCGCACCGTCGAGCACGGTGGTGTGCGTCGCCGGCGCCGGCGTCGCCCCGTACTGGTACGACCCGGCGGCGCAGCCGCCTCCCGGCCAGGGGACCGCGACGGCGATCGTGCTCGACTCCGCGGGGCGGGTCGTGGGGGAGCGCGAGGTCGAGATCGACGGCGCGGTGCTCGCGCCCGGCCCTGACGGCGGTCTGGTCCGGGCCGAGCGTGTCGGAGAGCCGGGGCCACCGAGCGGTCCGCCCGTGCTGGTCGACCCGGGTGCCGGCGAGACGGTCGACGGCGTCGCGGGGCGCGACGTGGTCGTCACGGTCGAGGACGCCGTGACCGGCGCCGTGCGGTGGCGGAGCGAGCTCCCGTTCCAGGACGTGCCGTGGTCGTGCACGACGTGGGACGCCGAGACGGGCGGGGAGGAGATCGACCCGGACCGGCTCACGCTCGTCGCCACGGAGACGATGGTCGACGTCGGTGGGTGCGGCGTCGCGGCGTCGTTCCTCCCGGACGGTGTGCGGCTGGACGACCCCGACGTGCCGACCGACGGTGCGGTGCCGCTCGCGGGCGGCCGGTTCCTCGTCGACGCGGACCGCCAGGGCTCGACCGGGGCGCTGCGTGCCGACCGCGTGCTCGACGCCGAGGGCGTGCCCGTGCTCGACGTCCCCGGCGAGGTGCTCGACCCGCGGGCGACCGACGACCCGGCGCCCGGCGTGCTCCTCGTGCGCGACGGGATCGACCTGCGCGCGTACGACGACGAGGGCGCGCGCCTGTGGACCTACGACGGCGCCCGGGTGCCCGAGTCCGTCTACGTGCTCGCGGAGGGGACGGCCGTCGTCGGGACGGCGAACACGCTCCTCGGGCTCGACGCGCTGTCGGGGAAGCAGACGTGGTCGCGCTTCCTCGACGACCTCCGGGGCGACGAGGGGCGGTCCGCCATGGTGACGCAGGCGTTCACGGACGGGCGGTGCGCGATCCTCGTGCTGGTCGACCCGGCCACGGGCACCCACCCGCGCGCGGTCGCGCTCGAGCTGTCGTCGGGCTCGCTCGTCTGGGAGGACGACCTCGAGGGCGAGTGGGCGTCGTTCGTCCCGGCCCAGGGCCGGCTCCTGCGCTGGGACGGGGAGTCGGTCGCCCTGCTCGCCTGAGCCCCGGGTCCAGCGAGACGACCCCTCACGTGGCGCCGCCGGCGACCGGCCGCCGTCGGGCGGCACTACCCTGGCCAGATGCCTGACGACCTCACGCAGACCGCCACGCCGACCCCCGCGGAGCGGAAGGAGCCGCAGGCGCCCGTCGCGCCGCGCCGCCCGGTGCCGCGCACGCACCACGGGGAGACCGTGGACGACGACTACGAGTGGCTGCGGGACAAGGAGTCGCCCGAGGTCGTCGCGCACCTCGAGGCCGAGAACGCGTACACCGAGGCGCGGCTCGCGCACCTCGCACCGCTGCGCGAGCGGATCTTCGAGGAGATCAAGGCGCGCACGCTCGAGACGGACCTCTCCGTGCCCGTGCGCCAGGGCGCGCACTGGTACTACGCGCGCACGGTCGAGGGGTCGCAGTACCCGATCCGGGCCCGCGCCCCGATCGACGCGAGCCTCGGCAGCGACGCGCCGTCGGCCTGGGTGCCGCCCGTGCTGGAGCCGGGCGTGCCCGTGCCGGGCGAGCAGGTGCTGCTCGACGACAACGTCGAGGCCGAGGGCCACGACTTCTTCTCGCTCGGGTCGTTCGACGTGTCCGTGGACGGGACCCGCCTCGCGTACGCGGTCGACGTCGTCGGCGACGAGCGGTACACCCTGCGGATCCGCGACCTCGACACGGGCACCGACCTCGTCGACGAGGTCCCCGGGACGTTCCCGGGCGCCGTCTTCTCCCCGGACGGGCGGTACGTCTTCTACCCCACGGTCGACGACGCGTGGCGGCCCTGGCGCGTGTGGCGCCACGAGGTGGGCACTGCGGCCACGCAGGACGTCGTCGTCTTCGAGGAGCCCGACGAGCGCTACTGGGTCGGCGTGGGCGTCTCGCGCTCGCAGCGGTTCGTGCAGATCGACGTGGGCTCGAAGATCACGTCGGAGACGTGGCTGATCGACGCCGACGACCCCACGGGCGAGCCGCGCGTCGTGTGGCCGCGGCGCGAGGGCGTCGAGTACACGGTCGAGCACGCGGTCGTCCCGGCGGCCTGGCTCCCCGCCGACCATGCGGATGTGGCCCGTCCTGAGGCCGGGACGGGCGATGACCGCATGGTCGGCGGGGAGCAGGCGCATGGTCGCGACGTGCTGCTCGTGCTGCACAACGACGGCGCGGAGAACTTCGAGCTCGTCGTGACCGACCTGCCCGACGGCGGTGCCTCCGCGGGCGGTCCGGCCGGCCCGGGGGAGGCGACCGTCGTCGTGCCGCACGACCCCGAGACCCGGCTGGAAGGGGTCGACGCCTTCGCCTCGCACCTCGTCCTCTCCTACCGGCGTGACGCGCTGTCGCGGGTCGGGGTGATCGACCTCGCGGCGGCCGAGCGGCCGCGCCCCGCGGGCCTGCCGACGCCGATCCGCACGGGCGACACGCCGGCGCCCCCGGCCGACCGCTGGCACGTGCACGAGGTCGCGTTCGACGAGCCCCTGTACACCGCGGCGCTCGCCGGGAACCCGGAGTGGGACCAGCCGAACGTCCGCCTGTCCTACGCGAGCTTCGTCACGCCGTCGACCGTGTACGACCTGCGCGTCGAGACCGGTGAGCTCACGCTGCTCAAGCAGCAGCCCGTGCTCGGCGGGTACGACGCCGCGGACTACGTGCAGCGCCGCGAGTGGGCCACGGCCGAGGACGGGACCCGGGTGCCGGTCTCGCTCGTGTGGCGGCGCGACGCCGTCGGGCTCGACGCGACGGGCACGGGCGCGGAGCCCGCGCCGCTGCTGCTCTACGGGTACGGGTCGTACGAGATCAGCATCGACCCGGGGTTCTCGATCTCGCGCCTGTCGCTGCTCGACCGCGGCGTCGTGTTCGCGGTCGCGCACGTGCGCGGCGGCGGGGAGATGGGGCGGCGCTGGTACGACGACGGCAAGACGCTCGCCAAGCGCAACACGTTCACCGACTTCGTCGCCGTCGCGCGGCACCTCGTCGACGCGGGCTGGACGAGCCCCGAGCGCCTCGTGGCGCAGGGCGGCTCCGCGGGCGGCCTGCTCATGGGCGCGGTGACCAACCTCGCGCCCGAGCTGTTCGCGGGCGTGCTCGCGCAGGTGCCGTTCGTCGACGCGCTCACCTCGATCCTCGACCCGTCCCTGCCGCTGACCGTCGTCGAGTGGGACGAGTGGGGCGACCCCCTGCACGACCCCGAGGTCTACCGGTACATGCGCACGTACACGCCGTACGAGAACGTGCCCGACGACGCGTCGCACTACCCGCGGATCCTCGCCGTGACCTCGCTCCACGACACGCGCGTGCTCTACGTCGAGCCGGCCAAGTGGGTCGCGCGCCTGCGCGCCGCCGGGGCGCCCGCCCTGCTCAAGATCGAGATGCACGCGGGGCACGGCGGCGTCTCGGGCCGGTACGAGGGTTGGCGCGAGGTCGCGTACGAGGACGCGTGGGTGCTCGACGTGCTCGGGCTGGCCGACCGGTGACGCGCGCGCGGGCATGAGGCCGCGGGAGGAGGGGGAGCGATGACCGACCGGAGCGCGACGCCCGACCCACGGGTCGCGCGCGACGCCACGCCGCCCGGGACGGCCGCGCTGCTGCTGCGTCCGTTCGGGTACCTCGCGATCGGGCTCGTGTGGACGACGATCGGGCTGTTCGTCGTCGGGCTGTACCTCGCGGTCGCCGCCTACGGGCTGTTCGAGCCGCCCGCGGACCAGGAGCTCTGGTCGGAGCTCGTCGCCTCGCCCGGGGCCGTGCTGGGCCGGCTCGCCGTGGTCGCACCGATCGTCGTGGTGCTCGCGGGGCCGGTCGCGTGGTACCTGTCGTGCGCGATCTGGCCGCTCGCGGCGCTGTCCTTCGTGTACGCCGGGCGCGCGCTGCGGCCGTCGTACCGCGGCGACCGGCTGTCCTTCACGAGCCGCGTCGCGCCCGGCACGACGCTCGGCCCGCCCGTACCGGGACCGGTGGCGATGTCGCTCCAGCCGCAGCGGCGCTCGCGGCTCACGGACACGCTCGTGCGCTTCTCCGTGTGCGGCTGGAACCTGGACCTCCGCGAGTTCTGGCCCGCGGTCCCGGCGGGGATCGCCTGGGCGCTCGCGAGCACCGCGGCGTCGACGGCGCTGCCGTCGGGCTGGCGGGTCGGGCTCGTCGTGGCCGCCGTCCCGTTCGCGCTGGGGTCCGTGGTCGCGCTGCGCCGGGCGTGGCGGTGGCGATTCCACCGGGAGCGCGTGCGCGAGACGCGCCGCGAGCGGTGGATCGCGCAGCACGGAGACGGTCGGGACCTGCGCGACGGTCCACGCGTCGTGCGCACGCGCCCGCAGTCGGCCGAGCACCGAGCGCGCGTCGAGGCCGAGCGGGCGGCGTCACGCGGCACGCAGGACCGGCTGTCGGGCCTCACGAGCGACGAGATCGGCGAGCGGCGCGAGGCGGTGCTCCGCGCGCGCCGGGAGCGTGAGGCGCGCGAGGCCCGCGAGCGGGCGCGGCGGGGCCGGCCGGACGGGACGGCGTCGGGCGCCGACTGACCCCGGAGTCGGCGGGCATGCGGCTGTCGCCCGTCGATCATGTGGTTGTCGCCCGTCCCGGGCGGTCAGGGGCGGACGAGCCGGAGCGGGGCGTCGGCGGTGCGCACCGTGACGGTCTGGCCCCACGAGGCGACGAGGCGGTCGTCCTCCACGCCGTCGCCGAACACGACGAGGCGGTCCGACGCGACGGTGAGCGCGACGTCGGCGCCCTCCTCCACGACACCCTCCGTGAGCGTGGCGCCCGTCGCGGGCGAGGGCCACGCCTCGCGGACGAACCAGCCGAGCCGGTGCTCGGTGCGCCCCGGGGCCCGCCGCCCTCCGCGGTCGTGCGCGAGCGACGCCCACCAGCCGGTCGCGCCCGTGCCCGTCGCGACGAGCACGCCCGACGACGACTGCCGCTCCTCGCCCGCCGCGCACCGCAGCGTGTAGCGCGCGCTCTGGTGGCTCGGGTGCCCGACGAACACCTCGTTGAGCGCGGTGAGGTGCTGCCCGTCGTCGAGGTCGGCGCGGACCATGGTCAGCGCGTCCACCGGCAGGACCGCCACCCGGTCGGGCGCGCCGCCGGTTGCCTCGGTCTCGGCCCCGAGCCCACGGAGGAGGGCCGTCGCCGCCGCCACCGTGTGCCGCACGAGCACGCCGGCGTTCACGCCGGGCTCCGGGTCGACGCCGAGGACCGGCTGGCCGCGCAGGTACTTCGCGACGTTCGCGACGAGGCCGTCCTGCCCCACGACGACCACGACGTCCTCGGGTGCGACGAGGAAGCGCGACAGGTCCGCGCGCTCGACGTCCGCGCGCGCCCAGCCGGTGGGCAGGGCGGCGACGACGGCGTCGCGCGCCGCCGCGAGCGCGTCGTGCCGCGCCTGGACCTCGCCGAGCGACCGGCCGCGCGAGCGGAGGAAGAACTCCGCCTGGCCGCGGGTCCCGTGCCGGTCGAGCAGGTCGTCGAGCTCGGTCCGCCGGTGCACGACGACGGCGCGCCGTCGCAGCATCGTCACGCCGCCTTCCCGGTGGTCCCCACCGGAGCGCCGGCGCCGTCCAGCGGGCCGGCCGGGCCGCCGTCGGGCCCGAGGCCGCGCACGAGCGTCGACAGGACGCCGGTGAGCAGGTCGGGCGTGATGGTGAGGTTCTGCACGGCGGGCAGCGACCCGGCGGCCTCGCGCAGCGCGAGCGCGAGCAGCGTGCCCTGGCCGGCGCTCGCGTACACGTCCATGCGGGCCTGCTCGGCGGCGGCCTCGGCCGCGCCGACGACTCGCACCTGCTCGGCCTGCGCGTCCGTCGCGAGCTGCGCACGTTCGGCGGTCGCGCGGGCGTCGACGAGCGCGGCGGCCGCCTTCTCCTCCGCCTCTCGCCGGGCGTTCGCGCCCTCCTGGGCGACGAGGCGCTCGCGTCGCGTCGCGAGCTCGATCTTGCTCGCGAGCTCGTTCTCGGCGATCGCGCGCTCGCGCTCGACCGCGAGGGCACGGCGCTCGTACGTCGCGCGGTCCGCCTCGGCCTGGACCTGCTCGCGGGCCGGCGTCTGGAGCGCGCGCTCCACGTCCTTCTCGGGCCGGACGGCGAGCACCTGGACGCCGATGACGACGATCCCGGTCGCGGTGAGCCGGGGGTCCGTGGTCAGCGCCTCGGTGAGCACCTCGCGCACGCGCGGCACGCCGGCCGTGAGCGCGTCGGCGAGGGGCATCGTGGCGATCGCGTCGGTGGCGCGGCTCTGCGCGAGCCGTCCGACGATGCTCGTCACCTGGTCGCGTCCCGCGGTGCTCGTCTCGCCGCTGCCGGGGTCGACGGCGAAGTCGAGGCGCTGCGAGACGGTCACCGGGTCGGCGAACCGGTAGGTGACCCCGGCCTGGACGGTGACGTCCTGGTGGTCGGCGGTCACGGCGTGGAAGAAGACGGGGAGCTCCTGGTCGTCGACGGGGACCTCCGAGAGGACGGACGTCGTCGGGCGGAACCAGAACGCCTGCCCGACGCCCTCGTGCGCGACGCGCCCGCGGCGCAGGTGCACGACGTGCCCGGTGGGGCTGCCGAGGAAGTGCCGGGTCCACGGGTAGGTGCGGATGGTGGCCATGGTCGCTCCGATCTTTTTCGTCGTTCTGACGAAAATGACGCTAGTCCTGTCCGCCGTTCTCGTCAACCTGACGCGAACGTGCGACGATGGCCGCATGACGCCGCCCGCGAGCCCGAACCCCGACATCCCGCCGACCGCCGCGACGCTGCCCGTCACCGTCGACGTCGTCGCGCTCACGGTGCGCGAGGACGCCCTGCACGTGCTGCTCGTCGAGCGCGGCATCGAGCCGTTCCGTGGCGCGCTCGCCCTGCCCGGCGGCTTCGTCCTGCCGGGAGAGGGGCTCGCCGGGGCGGCACGGCGAGAGCTCACGGAGGAGACCGGCGTCCGTCCGCCCGGCCACCTCGAGCAGCTCCGCACGTACGGCCCGCTCGACCGCGACCCGCGCGGGCCGGTCCTCTCCGTCGCCTACCTCCTGCTCGCGCCCGAGTTCGGCGTCGTGCGCGCCGGGTCCGACGCCGGGGGAGCGGCCTGGCACCGCGTCGAGCCGCTGCTCGCGGCGGCGCCGGGCGGGGCGACGGAGCCAGGCGACCGGGCGCCGTCGGGCCTCGCGTTCGACCATGCGCGGATCCTCGCCGACGGCGTCGAGCGTGCCCGCGCCAAGCTCGAGTACTCGGCGCTCGCGACCGCGTTCTGTCCGCCCGAGTTCACCGTCGCCGACCTGCGGCGTGTCTACGAGGCGGTCTGGGGCGTGCGGCTCGACCCGCGCAACTTCTCGCGCAAGGCCACGACGACCCCGGGCTTCCTCGAGGACACGGGCCGGACGACGTCGGGCGGCACGGGCCGCCCCGCGACCCTCTACCGCGCCGCGCCGAACCCGGCGCTGTCGCCGGGCTCGGCGCTCGGCGTGACCACAACCCCGGGTTCGGCAGCGGACCCTGACCTCGCGCCCGCGAGCGTGCCCGCCGTCCTCGACCCGCCGCTCATGCGCCCGCGTCGCTGACCGCCGCGACGCCCGCCACCGACCCGCCGAACCCGGGGTTGTGGGCCGGTCCGCTGCCGAACCCGGCGATAGCGCCGGGTTCGGCAGCGGACCCCGGGGAGAACTCCCCCTCGACAGCGGCGCTGCGCTGAGTACGCTCGCGCGCATGTCGACGTACAGCTACTGGCGCAGCGACCAGGGCAACATGCAGGCCCTCTCGGACGAGCTCGCCGCGCAGGCCGCGATGGCGCGGTCGCGGGAGGCGTCGCTCAACCGGCGGCTGCGCTCGCTCGAGGGCGACCTGTCGAGCCGCGTGGAGGTGCTCACGCGCCTCGTCAACGCGCTCATCGAGCTGGGCGAGGTGCGCGAGGAGCTCGCGCTGTTCGCCCCCGCCCGGCGCGCCCGGGACGCGGCGCGCGCCCTGACGCGCGCGGTCGTGACGGGTGAGGGCGACGTGTCGCACCTGCGCCGGTCGCCCGACCTCGTCGACGTGCCCGCGTACTGGCTCGTGCCGGCGGCGCTCGCCGTCGCCGAGCTGCCCGCGGGCCGCCTCGACCCCGAGGCGGCGCAGGAGGCGCTGCTGCGCGACCGCCGTCGGGCCGCGACGTACCTCGTCGCGGTGTGCGCGCTCGTCGGGCAGCCCGCCCTCGCGCGCGAGTGGACGCCTTGGGTGCTCGACGCCCCCGTCCTGCCGGCGGCCGGCTGGGGCAGCGCCGACGACGCGCCGGAGGCGGCGCCGGAACGTCCCGGCGAGGCACCGGACGAGGTCCTCGTGACGACCTCCGAGCGAGCGCTGTGGCGCGCGGCGGCCGCAGGGCACCTCGGGGACGACGGCGTCGCGGTCGTCCGCGCGGCACTCGCCGAGCGCGTGGCCCTGCTCGACGACGACGCGCACGCACGCTGGCGCGCCCGGCTCCTCGAGGCCGCGCCGGCGCTCCCCGGGAGCGGGGACGACTGGGGCTCGCCCGAGGCCGACGCGTCCGGGGCGCGTCGCCGGGCCGCGGCGCCCGACGCCCTGCCGCTGCTGCGGTCCTGGGCCGCATGGTCGCGGGCCGTCGTCGCCGGGGAGATCGCCCTGCCCATGGCGGCGCCCGGCCCGCTCGCGCCCGGGGCGTCGTCGGGCAGCACGGGCGGTGCGCCCGCCGCGCCCGGCACCGCCGCGACGCCGAGCGGCCCACCGGCCCCGGGCGCTGCGCTGCTCCAGGTCGTCGGGTCGCTCGTGGACGAGGGCGCGCCCGTGGAGCGCGACCTCCTCGAGCGGGCGGAGCTGCTGGCCGATCGCGTGGGCCGCGCGCCCGAGGACGACGGCCCCGGGTGGGACGCGCCCGCGGGGACCCTCGTCGACCTGCTCGTCGACGACGCGCGCGGCTCCGAGCCCGGGCTCGCGGCTCTCGCCGCCCCGCTGCTCGTCGACGACCTGCGCGTCGCGAGCCACGCGCGCGCGTCCGAGCTGGCTGCGACCCCGGCGCCGTCGCGCGTGCTGCGCCTCGCGGGCCGCACCGTCACGGTCTCGCCGACCGAGGACGGCGCGACGCTCGCCGCGACCGCGCGCGCCGAGCTCCTGGCGCGACCCGTCGACGGGGTGTCGTGGGGCGTCGTCGGCGGCGTCGGGGCGATCGCCGTCGCGACGCTCGTGCTGGGGATCGCGGTCGCGCCGGCCTGGTTCGCGGTGACCGTCGTCGCGGGCGTGGTCGCGGCGTGGCAGTGGTTCTCGGGCGAGCGGCGCGCCCGCGGCCAGCGGGCGGACGCGCAGGCGCGCGCCGAGCAGTTCGACGCCGATCTGAGCGCGGCGCGTGCCGCCGTCGCCGCGGAGGCGGACCGTGCGCGGACGCAGCGCGAGGCCGTCGCGACCGTCGTCGACGACCTCGACGACGCCCTCGCCGCGCTCGGTGCACCGACCTCCGCCTGACCTCGCGCCGTGCCGCGTCACGGTCGGACCGCCCGTGCTCGCGGGGCGTCCGACCTTGCTCGGCCAGGCCTCGTCCGGCGTTCGAACAGCGGCTTCGAACGCCGGATGAACTGTCGGTGAACAGTGGCGGAAGAATCCACAGGATGGTCGAGCGCGCTCCGGCGATGACCCCACCATGGACGACGTGACCGAGACGCTCCTGCTGGTGCTCGTCGTCGTGACCGCACTGGCCTTCGACTTCACCAACGGCTTCCACGACACGGGCAACGCGATGGCCACGTCCATCGCCACCAAGGCCCTCAAGCCCAAGACCGCCGTCGCCCTCTCCGCGGTCCTCAACATGGTCGGGGCGTTCCTCTCCCTGGCCGTCGCGGCGACCATCGCGAAGGGGCTGGTCGACGCGAACGTCATCACCCTCGAGGTCGTCCTCGCGGGGCTCGTGGGTGGCATCACCTGGAACCTGCTGACCTGGTTGTTCGGTATCCCGTCGAGCTCGTCGCACGCGCTCGTCGGCGGCGTCGTGGGCTCGGTCCTCGCGGCGGTCGGGACGCAGGGCGTCATCTGGAGCGGCGTCGCCGCCAAGGTGCTCATCCCGGCGCTGCTCGCCCCGCTCATCGCGGTCGGCGTCGCGAGCGTCGGCACGTGGGCCGTCGCGCGCCTCACGCGCGACGTCCCCGAGGACGTCTCGACGCGCGCGTTCCGCTGGGGCCAGGTCGGCTCCGCGTCGTTGGTCTCGCTCGCGCACGGCACCAACGACGCGCAGAAGTCGATGGGCATCATCCTGCTCGCGCTCATCGCGGCGGGCGCGGTCCCGGCGGACTCGAGCGTGCCGTTCTGGGTCATCCTGTCCTGCGCGTTCTTCATGGCGCTCGGCACCTATCTGGGCGGCTGGCGCATCATCCGCACGCTCGGCAAGGGCCTCGTCGAGATCGACACGCGCCAGGGGATGGCCGCCGAGACGTCGTCCGCGGCCGTCATCCTCATGTCCGGCCTGTTCGGCTACTCGCTCTCGACGACGCACGTCGCCACCGGCTCGATCCTCGGCTCGGGCGTGGGCATGCCGGGCGCCAAGGTCCGCTGGGGCGTCGCGGGCCGCATGCTCGCCGCGTGGGGGCTCACCCTCCCGGCCGCCGGCCTCGTCGGGGCGGCGTGCTACGGCATCCAGCACGGGATCGGGGGCGTGGCCGGGACGGTCGTCGTGTTCGCGATCCTCGTCGCCACCTCGGTCGCCATCTGGGTCGCGTCCCGCCGCAAGCCCGTGGACCACAACAACGTCAACGACGCCTGGGAGGAGGGCGCGGTGGACGCCGGGCTCGAGACCGAGGTCGTCGAGGCGCGCGAGGTCGCGCTGGAGCGCCGTCTCGACGCGGCCGACCCGTTCACCGACGCCGAGCCGCAGGCCGCCGCGGCGCCCGTGCCCGCCGCGGGCACACCCACCGTGACCCCGCCCGCCGCGCGCCAGCGCGCGAGCGTCTGACCCCGGCAGCCCGGAGGAGACAACCGTGTTCGTCGAGATCGACTCGCTGCTCAAGGTCGTCGTCGCCGGCCTCGTCGTCGGCGCGGGCCTGCCCGCCCTCTTCGCGCTCGGGGTCCGGCTCGCCGCCGGTCGCGCCGTCCCCGTCGAGGTCGGCACCCCTGACGGTCGCTTCACGTCCGACGGTCGCACGGTGCGCGTCGAGCGCGCCACGCGCGGTCGCCAGGTCGGCGCTCTGGTGTGCTTCGGCGTCGTCGTCCTGGCGATCGCGGGCGGCATCGCCTTCGTCGCGGGCGGCGGCCACTGACCTGGCGCGGCACGCGAGGCGGCGTCAGGCGGAGTCGCGCAGCACGAGGCTCGGGTCGAACAGGACGGAGCGGGCCTCGGTCTCCGGGTCGTCGATGGCCGCGAGCAGGAGGCGCGCCATCTCGGCCGCCATCTCCTCGACGGGCTGCCGCACCGTCGTGAGCGGCGGGTGCGCCTGGCGGGCGACCGTCGAGTCGTCGAAGCCGACGACGGCGACGTCCTCCGGGACGCGGCGCCCGGACTCCTGCAGGACCGTCGACGCCCCGTCGGCCATGAGGTCGCTCGCCCCGAAGACGCCGTCGACGTCCGGTCGCGCCGCGAGCAGCTCGCGCGCGGCCGCCTCGCCGCCCGCGCGCGTGAAGTCGCCCTCGACGACGAGCGGCTCCGGGAGGCCCGTGGCCCGCACCGCGTCGAGGAAGCCGTCGAGGCGGGCGCGCGCGAAGGGGACGTCGGACGGCCCTGCGACGGTCGCCAGGCGCGTCCGCTCACGTGCCACGAGGTGCTCCGCCGCGAGCCGACCGCCGGCCGCCTGGTCGAGGTCGACCCAGCTCACCCCGGCCGACTCGTCCGCCCCGTCGAGGTGCGTCGACAGGACGACCGGCGTGGACAGCGCGGCGAACCGTGCCGGAAGAGGATCGCCGGAGCTCGACGTGATGAGCAGGACGCCGTCGACGTGGCCCTGCCGCACGTACCGCACCACCTGGTCGTGCGCGGGCGGGTCGGCGGGCAGGATCGCCAGGTGGATGTCGCGCGGGCGCAGCACCTGCTGCGCCCCGGCCGTCACCCGGCCGATGTAGGGGTCGGTGAACAGGCGCTCCAGGAACGGGCTGGCGTGCGGCCGCTCCGTCGGCTCGGAGACCACGAGCGCGACCGACCCGGTCCGTCGGGTGACGAGCGTGCGGGCCGCGAGGTTGGGGACGTAGCCCGTCTCGTCGATCGCCTTCTCGACGACCTCGACGATCGCCGGGTCGACCGTCGGCACGCCGTTGATGACGCGGGACACGGTGGCGCGGGAGACGCCCGCGACGGCCGCGACGGCCTCGAGCGTCGGGCGGGGGGCGGGGCGTCGGGCAGCCATGGCGTCAGTTATACCGCCCGGGCTCAGCCCAGCCGCTGCTTCGCGGCGAGCACGCGGAGCACCGCGGCGTCCACCTTGGCCGCGAACGCCGGGTCGGTCGTCGCGCGCTCGACGACGGCCGCGACCATCGGCTGCACGACGCTCGGGTCGGCGGACGCGAGCACCATGTCTCCGCCCGCGTCGATCGTCAGGACGGCGCGCTCGGCGGGCGACCACGCCTGCACCTGCTGCGCCGCGGACACGTCGTCCGTGATGACGACACCGTCGAAACCCAGGTCGCCGCGGAGCATCCCGTCGACGACCACGGGCGAGAACGCGGCGGGCAGCGACCCGTCGATCTGCGTGTAGACGGCGGTGGACGTCATGACGAACGCGGCGCCCGCCTCGATCCCCGAGGCGAAGACGGCGACGGACGGGTCGTCACGGGTCGTCACGTCGTCCGTGACGCCCGCGTCGGTGTCGGTGTTCTCGGTGACGCGGCCCAGCCCGGGGAAGTGCTTGATCGCCACGTCCACGCCGGACGCCTCCATGCCGGCGCTGAAGGCGTTCGCGTGGGCCGTCACCGCGTCCGGCGTGAACCCGTAGTTCCGCTGGAAGTACCCGATCGGCGGGTTCTGCGCAGCCGTGCCCTCGGGCACGAGGTCCATCACCGGCGCGAGGTTGAGGTTCACGCCGGCCGCCGCGAGCTCGCCGCCCCACGTCGTCGCGTCCGCCTGCAGCGTCGCTGGGTCGAGCGTCGCCTGGTCCGTGGCCGTGGGGATCTGCGAGAACCCGGGTCCGCGCAGCACCTGCACGTAGCCGCCCTCCTGGTCCGTCGCGACGAACAGCGGGGTGCCGTTCGTGGTCTCGGGCGAGACGAGCGCCGTGAAGCCGGCGACGAGGTCCGCCGTCGGGCCCGTGCCCGCCTGCGACCGCCCGGCGAGGAACACGTTGCCGACGTGGAGCTGCGACACCGCGTCGTAGCTCACCTGCTGCGGGTCGCTCACGTCGACGCCGACCATGAACAGCTGGCCGACCTTCTGCTCGAGTGTCCACCCGGCCAGCGGGTCCTCGGGCGGGGTGGACGGAGTCGGGGGAGTGCCCGACGGCGACGGGTCGGGGGAAGCGGTCGGCGCGCCCGAGGGTGACGGCGCCGGAGCGGGGCCCGGGCGGGTGACGTACCAGGCGACCGCCGCGACGGCGGCGACCGCGGTGACGACGGCGGCGACGATCCACACCGTGCGTGCGCGAGCGGTCACGTGACACCTCCGCGCCCTACGCTACCGAGCCCGCGCCCCTCCGGGCATCGTGTGACGGACGTCACGACGGAGGCGTCGTCATGACCCAGTCGGAAAGCGCTCTTACGAGAGGAAGCGCAGGCCGGGAGAACCTCGGCGCTCGTCGACTGGAGAAGCCATGACCTGGAGACCGTCCCCCCTCACGGCCCCGCGGGCCGGTATCCCGCGCCGGCTGCTCGCCGCAGCCACGGCCGGAGCGCTCGCGCTGTCCGGAGCGCTCGTCGTCGTCGCCGGACCGAGTGCCGCACCCGCCGCGGCGGCCCCCGGGCAGTGCCCCGCTCCCGGCGAGATGCCGGGCATCGGCAACCTGCCGCCGGCGTTCACCGACAACAACGTGGCCGTGTACGCGGGGGGCAACTACCTCGCGACGGGCGCGGCGGCCGAGTCCGAGGGCCTGCTCCTCGTGCGCGGCGACGCGACCTTCGACAAGAACCCCGACGGGCTGTTCAACGTGGGCACCGTCGGCGTCGGGTCGCAGATCGCCCCGGACCCGGGTGCGCTCATGCTCGCCGTCGGTGGCGACCTCACCATCGTGGGGGAGAACCGGGTCGAGGTCGGGGCCGGCCTCGCGCCCGGCGGTGCGGTCCAGGTGGGCGGGACCGTCACCGCGCCCGCGGCCCAGCCCGAGACGAACGGCGCCCCCGTGACCGACGGCATGGGCCAGGCGGCTGCGATGTCGCCGTTCGCCGACTTCCAGGACGTCATCACGGCGACGTCGGCCTCGCTCGGCACGACGACCGCCACCGGGGAGGTCGAGCGGTCCGGCGGGCGCGTGACGTTCACGAGCACCGACCCGTCGAACTCCACGCTCCAGGCGTTCACGATCGACGCGGCGGACCTCGACGGCGCCTCGGAGTTCTTCTTCAGCGGTATCCCGGCGGACGCACCGGTCGTGATCAACGTCGTCGGCGGTCCGGTCGCCGTGTCGGCGAACTACGTCGACTACAACGGTGTCCGCGTGGACGACCTGGGCAGCGCCGCGCTCGGCGAGGCCTCGTCGCGCATCCTGTGGAACTTCGTCGACGCCGAGCAGGTGGACATCACCGGGAGCGGCCAGTTCATCGGGTCGATCCTCGCCCCGGTCGCGAGCTCGACCATCACGTCGAGCACCAACGGGCGGGTCTACGTCGGGAACGACCTGACGACGGCCGGATCCGGCAACGAGCAGCACAACTACCCGTGGATCGGCCCGGGACCGTTCGACTGCGTCGCGGGCGGCGACGGCGGGTTCTCCGTCGCGAAGCTCGTCGAGGGCACCGGTGCGGCCTCCGTCCCGGCCGGCACCGAGTTCACGGTGACGTGGACCGCGCAGGTCCCGGACGGCGTCGAGTACGACGGTGAGACGACCGGCACCCTGACGCTGCGCGCCGACGGCACCGTGGTCGACGGCCCCTCCGACCTGCCCGAGGGCACCGTCGTCGTGCTCGCCGAGCCGACCCTCCCGGAGCTACCGGGCATCGTCTGGGGAACCCCCGCGTTCGACCCCTCCGCCGAGATCACGATCGGCGCGAGCTCGACGACCGCCGTCACCCTGACCAACACCGCGACGCTCGCCGTCGGCGGGTTCTCCGTGAGCAAGGCCGTGGAGGGCTCCGGCTCGGCCGCCGTCCCGGCGGACGCGTCGTTCACGGTGGCGTGGACCGCGCAGGTCCCCGACGGCATCGCGTACGACGGCGCGACCACGGGGACGGTGACCGTCCTCGCGGACGGGACCGTCGTCGACGGGCCGCAGGACCTTCCCGTCGGGACCGTCGTGACGTTCGAGGAGACGGTGTTCCCCGAGGTGCCCGGCATCGCGTGGGGCACGCCCGTGCTCGACCCGTCGACCGTGACGATCGGCGGCGGTGAGAACACGCTGGTCACGGTGACCAACGCCGCCGCCCGGCAGGTCGGCGGGTTCGCGGTGGCGAAGTCGGTCGTCGGCGGGGCGTCCGACCTCGTGCCGGCCGACACGCAGTTCACGGTCGGGTACTCCTACGAGCTGGACGGTACCCCCGTCTCGGGCACGCTGACCGTCCGGGCGGACGGTACGCCGGTCGACGGCCCGCAGACCCTTCCGGTCGGCACGGTCGTCGCGTTCAGCGAGGTGCAGCTGCCCGAGGTCGAGGGCGTGGTGTGGGGCGCGCCGTCGTTCTCCCCGTCCGAGGTGACGGTCGCCGACGGCGAGAACGCCCTGGTGACCGTGACGAACACCGCCACGGACGCGCCCGCGGGCGGGTTCTCGGTCGCGAAGTCGGTCGTCGGTGAGGCGTCCGGGCTCGTGCCGGACGACACGGCGTTCGCCGTCGAGTACTCCGCCGAGCTCGACGGCACCACGGTCACCGGGACGCTGACCGTCCGCGCGGACGGCACGCCGGTCGACGGCCCGCAGAACCTCCCGGTGGGCACGGTCGTCACGTTCACCGAGGTGCAGCTGCCCGACGTCGAGGGTGTCGTGTGGGGCGCACCGGAGTTCTCCCCGTCCGAGGTGACGATCGGCGACGGTGAGAACACGCTGGTGACCCTGACGAACACCGCGACGCAGACCGCCGCGGGCGGGTTCCGGGTCGCCAAGGCCCTCGCCGGCACCGGCGCCACGTCGGTGCCCGCCGACACCGAGTTCACCGTCTCGTACTCCTACGAGCTCGGTGGTGCGCCCGTCGCGGGCACGCTGACCGTCCTGGCGGACGGCACGCCGGTCGACGGCCCGCAGAACCTCCCGGTGGGCACCGTCGTGACGTTCACCGAGGTGGACCTGCCGAGCGTGCCCGGCGTGATCTGGGGTGCCCCGCAGATCAGCCCGGCGGCGGTCACCGTCGCGGAGGGGGAGAACGCCGAGGTCGTCGTGACCAACACCGCGACCCTCCAGGTGGGCGGCGTCCAGGCCGCGAAGTCCGTCGAGGGCACCGGTGCCGGTCGCGTCCCGGCCGGCACGGAGTTCACCGTGGCGTGGACCGCCGTGGTCCCGGACGGGATCTCCTACGACGGTGACACGAGCGGCACGCTCGTCCTGCTCGCGGACGGCACCGTCGTCGCCGGTCCGCGCGACCTGCCGGCCGGCACGGTCGTGACGTTCGAGGAGCCGACCTTGCCCGAGGTCGAGGGCGTCGAGTGGGGCACCCCGACGTTCGACCCCGCGTCGGTGACCGTCGCCGACGGCCAGATCGTCACCGTCGGCGTGACGAACACCGCGACCGAGCTCTTCGGGTCGTTCTCCGTGGAGAAGCAGCTCTCCGGCGCGACCGCGGCGCTCGTCCCGGACGGCACCGAGTTCACGGTCGCGTGGACGGCGCAGCTCCCGGAGGGCTCGTCGTACGAGGGCTCGACGACCGGTGAGGTCGTCGTCGCCGCGGCCGGCGGCGCGGTCGACGCGGGCGTGAGCCTCCCGCTCGGCACGGTCGTCACGTTCGCGGAGACCGGGCTCCCCGAGGTCGACGGCGTCGTGTGGGGCACCCCGACGTTCGAGCCCGGCTCGCTCACCGTCACGGAGAGCGGCGAGACCGCCGCCGTCGTCGTGACGAACGACGCGACGGCGGCGGCCGCGGGCGGGTTCTCCGTCGCGAAGGCGGTCACGGGCGCGGGTGCGTCGCTGGTCGCGGCCGACACCGCGTTCACCGTCGAGTACGCGTACGACCTCGACGGCACCCCGGTCACGGGCACGCTCACGGTCCTCGCGGACGGCAGCGTCGCGGACGGCCCGCAGAACCTGCCGGTGGGCACGGTCGTCACCTTCACCGAGACGAACCTGCCGGACGTGCCGGGCGTCGTGTGGGGTGCCCCGGTGTTCAGCCCGGCCAGCGTCACCGTCGCCGACGGCGAGAACGTGCTGGTCACGCTGACGAACACCGCGCAGGACGGCCGGGCGGGCGGCTTCTCGGTCGCCAAGGAGGTCGTCGGCGGTGCCGCGGGCTCCGTGCCGGGCGACGCGCAGTTCACGGTCGAGTACTCCTACGAGCTCGACGGCGTGCCGACCACCGGGACGCTCGTCGTCACCGCGGACGGGGCGGTCGTCGACGGCCCGCAGAACCTCGCGGTCGGGACGGTCGTGACGTTCGCCGAGACCGTCCGACCCGCGGTGCCGGGCGTGACGTGGGGCGCCGCGGAGTTCAGCCCGCAGTCCGTGACGGTCGGTGACGGCGAGAGCACGCTCGTCACGCTGACCAACACGGCCGACGTCGCGGTGGGCGGGTTCTCCGTCCACAAGGTCGTCGCGGGCGAGTCGAAGTCCAAGGTCCCCGCGGACACGGCGTTCACCGTCGCCTACGAGTACACGGTCGGCGACCAGGCCGTCACGGGCACGCTCGCGCTGCGTGCGGACGGGACCGTCGTCGACGGGCCCCAGGGCCTGCCGCACGGCACGGTCGTGACGCTGCGCGAGGTCGACCTCCCGGCGGTCGCGGGCGTCGACTGGGGCACGCCGTACTTCGCGGTCGACGGCGAGAAGGTCACCACGGTGACCGTGACGGGCGGCGGGTCGATCGACGTGACGCTCACCAACACGGCCAGGTCCGACGGCGGTGCGCTCGCCACCACCGGCGCGAGCACGGCCCTCTTCGCCGGGCTGGGGGCGCTGCTCGTCCTCGGCGGCGCCGCGCTCCTGGTCGTGACGAGGCGCCGCCGCAGCGCCTGACGCGCGGGCGTGCGGCGGTCCCGGCCGCACGACGACGGGCCGGTCATCCCTCGCGGGGTGACCGGCCCGTCGTCGTACCGGGGCTGCTGCTCTCGCGCGAGAGCCCGTCCTCAGTCGTGGCCCGCGAGCGTCGAGAGCGCCTTGCTCCACAGCGCGTGGGCACGCTCGGCACGCTCGGCGGTCTCGATGTTGCGCTCGACGACGCGTACGCGCGTCCCGGAGTCGTCCGGCTCGAGCGTGATGGCGATGTCGTGGTAGTTCTCGGGGACGTCGGGCAGGCCCATCGTCGGGGAGAAGTGCGTGAAGTGCAGCAGCCGCGGGCGCTCGACCGCCACGACGGTGCCCCAGTCCGCGAACTCGCGGCCCATGTAGTGGCCCTCGAACGTGACCCGGCTCCCGGGCAGGAAGTCGGTCTCCACGTTCATGCCGAGCATCCAGCGGGCGCTCGGGTGCATGAGCTCGGCCCACACGACCTGCGGGGGGCGTGCGACGTGGATCTCGGCGGTCGTGCTGTGCTCCGTCAGGGTCGGCTCGCTCATGGGTACCTCGGGTGCTCGGGGGCTAGCTCCTGGGGCCGACGGTAGACCCTCCGGGCGACACCGGCAGCCGGTAGGTTCGGCGCGTGACCCGACTCGTGCTCGTCCACGGCCGCGACAGCCAGGGCCTCGACGCGGACGCGCTCGATCGCACGTGGACCGCCGTGCTGGACGCGGGCCTCGCGTCGGCCGGCGCAGACCTCGTGCTGGACGACGCCGACACGTCGTTCGTCTTCTACGGCGACACCCTCGCGGGACTCGTCGCGGGGGACGCCGAGCCGCCGCCGGTCACGGTGCACGCCGCGCGGGCGCTGCCCGACGCCGAGGTCGCGTTCGTCGCCGACGTCGCCGAGGAGGTGCTGCGCGCGGCGGGCGCGACGGTGCCTGCGCGTCCCGAGGGCGCCACGTCGGGAGACGGCGGGGAGTGGCTGAACCTGCTGCTGTCGGCGCTCGACCGGTACGTGCCCGGCCTGAGCGGCGCCGTCGTCGTGCTGCTCGCGCGCGACGTGTGGGCGTACCTGCACGACGACGCCGTGCGCACGGCGATCGACGACGCCGTGGCGGCGGCGATCCCGGTCGACGGGCCGGCGGTCGTCGTCGCGCACTCGCTGGGGTCGGTCGTCGCGTACTCGGTGCTGCGCGAGCACCCGGGCGCGGCGCGGTGGGACGTGCCCTTGCTCCTCACGCTCGGGTCCCCGCTCGCGATCCGGGCGATCCGTGACGTCCTCGCCGCCCGCGCGCCGCTGCGCGTGCCCGCCCCGGTGCGCCGCTGGGTCGCGGTGCGCGACCGCCGCGACGCGCTCGCGCTCCACGGCCTCGGCCGGGCGGCGTTCCCGCTCGACCCGGCGACGCCCGCGATCGAGGACCTCGTCGTCGCGAACGCGGCGCCCGGCCACCACGCTGCGGCCGTCGTGCTCGACGACGGTCGTCCGGCGGGCTACCTCGCGCGGCCGGAGGTCGCGCGCACCGTGGCGGACGCGCTCGGCGCCTGACGGGCGCCCCCCGCCGCGGCGGCGTCTCGGCGCGACCGGTCGCGTTCAGCCGACGCCGTGCAGACGCGCGTGCAGGGTCCGGATCTCGGCGCCCAGCTCGTAGGCCGGCCCGCGGACGGCGACACCCGGGGCGACGTCCCCGATCGCGAGCGGTCGCACAGGCCCGGGTGCGACGCCCCACTCCTCGAGCCAGCCGAGCAGCTGCGTCGTGCTCGACGCGTAGACGATCGGGCCGAGCCCGACCCAGGCGTGGGCCGCGCTGCACATGGCGCAGTGCTCGCCGGACGTGTAGACGGTCGCGCCGCGCCGCTCCTCGGGCGTCAGGTGCTCCGCGGCCCAGCGCGCGATCTCGAGCTCCGGGTGCCGGGTCGCGTCGCCGTCCTTCACGCGGTTGCGGTCCTCGAACCGCACGGCACCGTCGCGGTCGACGAGCAGCGAGCCGAACGGCTCGTCGCCGTCGTCGAGCGCCTCGCGCGCGAGCTCGACGCAGCGACGCAGGTGCACGAGGTCGTCAGGGGTGGGGAGGCTCACGGGAGTCATGGCGCCCATCCTCGCCCGGTCAGCGCGCGACCGCGAGGACGCTGCGCACGTCGGCGACGAACCCGTCCACGTCGTCCGCCGTCGTGTCCCAGGCGCACATCCAGCGGACCTCGACCCGGTCGGGCGTCTCGCCCGGTCCCCAGTCGTAGAAGCGGTGCCGCTTGCGCAGGCGCTCGACGGCGGCGCGAGGGAGCGTCGCGAAGACCGCGTTGACGAGCGTGGGCTGCGTGAAGGCCAGGCCCGACGTCGGGGCGGGCACGGACTCGTCCGGACCGAGCGCGGCGGGGACGACGACGTCCGCGAGCCCGGCGCGCAGGCGCGCCGCCATCGCGTTGGCGTGCCGCGCGTTGCGCAGCCAGAGCTCGTCCGCGTCCGTGACCTCGTCGACCTCGGCGACGACGTCGCCCACCGGCTCGAACAGCGCGAGGAGCTGGGCGGAGACGTAGCGCATCTTCGACGCGAGCTGCATCGTCGCCTTGCGCACGAACTCGACGCCGTCGACGGCCGACGGGTCGAGCACGACGACCGCCTCACCGAGCGCGAGCCCGTTCTTGGTGCCGCCGAAAGACAGCACGTCCACGCCCGCGTCGGTGGTCAGGGCGCGCAGCGGGACGTCGAGCGCCGCGGCGGCGTTCGCGAGGCGCGAGCCGTCGAGGTGCACGCGCATGCCCCGGGCGTGCGCGGCGTCGGCCACCGCACGGATCTCGGCAGGCGTGTAGAGCGTGCCGAGCTCGGTGGACTGCGTGAGAGACACGACGAGCGGCTGCGCGCGGTGCGGGTCGCCGAGGTCGCCCGCGAACCGCTCCACGGCGTCGGGCGTGAGCTTCCCGTCCGGCGCCGGGACGGTGAGCACCTTGACTCCGCCGACGCGCTCGGGCGCGCCGTTCTCGTCCGTGTTGAGGTGGGCGTGCTCGGTCGCGACGACCGCACCCCAGCGCGGCAGCATCGCCATGAGGGCGACGACGTTCGCGCCCGTGCCCGTGAGCACCGGGTACGCCGTGGCGTCCGGTCCGAAGCGCGAGCGCACGGCGTCCTGGAGGCGCGCCGTCCAAGGGTCCTCGCCGTAGGAGATCTCGTGCCCGGCGCTCGCGGCCGCGAGCGCGGCGAGGACGTCGGGGTGGGCGGGGGAGTAGTTGTCCGAGGCGAACGAGGTCACGTGCCCAGCGTAAGGACCCGATCGCCTGGCGGCGCTCGTCGGTGCGTCTCCGTCAGAGGCGCCGCGCCACCGTGGCGTGGGTGGTGTACCGCATCGTGAACGTTCCGCCGTGAGCGTCGACGGCGGCGCCGAGCCCGTCCAGCAGCCGACTGAGCCGGTCGGCGGGGATGAGGTGGTGACCTCCGTTGGTCGGAACCTGGTCGAGCCAGGCTTGCCGGGTGATCGTGGCGGTCCAGGCGAGCTGCAACCGCTCGGGCGCGGCGAAGTCGCCGGTCCGCGCCAGCCCCGCCTCGGCCGGTTCGAGGAACCGGTCCTGCCCGGTGGTGGCCGGCGCGGCGAAGGGGGTGAACGGCAGACCGGTGTCGATGTCCCGGTAGACCTGGGCGAAGGCGGACGCGACCGCCGGTTCGGGCTCGGCGGCGTTCCAGAACAGGGCGACGCGTCCGCCGGGGCGCAGGACCCGCGCCGCCTGCTGGGCGCCCGCGTCAGGGTCCACCCAGTGCCAGGTCTGCCCGGCGATCACCGTGTCGAACATGCGTCCCGCCGGGTCCCACTCCTCGAACCTGGCCGTCTCGACGACGAACCCCTTGGCCCGCGCGACCTCGGCCATCCGCTCGTCGATCTCGATGCCGACGACGTCGGCCCCGGCCGCCCGGAACGGGAGCGCGGACAACCCGGTCCCGATGCCCACGTCGAGGACGTGCAGACCGCCGAGCCCGTCGAGGACGGCGTCGGCGAGGGCCCGCGGATAGTGAGGCCGGGTGCGGTCGTAGCGGGCGGCATCGGTGCCGAACGACTCGGCGATCCGGCGCTGCTCGTGCGGTAGGGGCTCGGGCGAGGGCGATAAAGTGACCATGCGCCCACTTTAAGTGGGCGCATGCCCACTGTCGACGTGACGGGAGAAGGATGCCGACCGGAGTGGCCCTGCGCGACGCTCAGTCGCAGCTGTTCGAAGCGGCAGAGCGCGTCCTCGCGCGCGACGGCGCGGGCGGCCTGACGAGCCGGTCCGTCACCGACGAGGCGGGCGTCGCCAAAGGGGTGCTGCACCGGCACTTCGACGACTTCGACGACTTCCTGGCCGAGCTCGTGCGCAGGCACGTCGCGCGCGTCGAGGCGGACCTCGCCGGACTCGCAGAGGTGCACCAGGTGTCGAGCATGGTCCGTGCGCTCGAAGTGGTGTTCACGCCCGTCACGCTGGAGCTGGTCCGGCTGACGATCGCCCGGGACGGCCTGCGCGCACGTCTCCGGTCGTCGACCCCGCGCGGGATCCCGGTCCTGACCGAGGCGGCCGTCGCACTCGCACAGCGTCTCCGGGTCGAGACGACTCGCGGGCCGTCCGCCACGCGCGTGGATCCCGACACGCTCGCGCGCACCCTCATCGGCACGGGGCACCTGCTCTTCGCCGGCGAGACGCCGGACACCGCCACGGTCGAGGAGATCGTGGCCGCCGCACTCCAGGGCGGCGACGGCGCGTCACCGGCAGGGGGGTGACCCGTGAGGGCGCTCACCGCGAAGAACGGGCGGTCCCCGGGGAAGGGGGAGGTGCCGGTGCTCCGTCCGCGTCGTGCGCGGGGTCGTCCGTGGTCGGCGGGTACCAGACGCGCGTCCCCTCGACGCGCGCGAACGAGGTGAGCGTGTGCCGACGCGGGCGTGCGGCAGAGACGATGTCGCGCACCTCCACGCCGCGCACGACCAGGGCGTCCCCGACGAGAGACCGGTGGCACCGCCACGGCACCGCCTCCGCGCACATGATGACGAGGTCGTCGTGCGTGCTGCGCCGCACGAGGTCGTCGACCGCCGCGGCGAACTCGGGGGTCTGCATGTGGTCCGCGTAGCCGCGGAACGAGAGGTTGCGCCATGCGGCGTTCGGGCTGTCGGGCCGTGCGCGCCGCAGGCCGCCCAGCTCCCGGACCCAGCGGTAGGTGATGCCGTGCGCGCGCAGGACGGGGGCCAGCGCGTCCCGGTGGTACTGCGGGTTGTGCCGCGACTTCGGGACGGTGCGCACGTCCACGAGCCGCCGCACCCCGTTCTCTCGCAGGAGGGCGAGGAAGTCCTCGACGGGACGCGTGGAGTGCCCCACCGTGTACACGACGCTCGTTCGGGTCATCGGAGGAACGCACCGCGGCCTGCGGGCGCCCGGAGGGTCGCCGGGGCGAGCGAGCGGGCGCGCACGTGCCTAGCGTCGAGGGGACGCCCGACCGGGCGCCGTGAGCAGCGGAGGTGCAGCCATGACCACGAACAGCCCCGGCCCTGCCGATCCGGACCGCCCCGCCGAGCCCGGCGGACCGGTCGAGCCCGGCGGACCGGTCGAGCCGGGCGGACCGGTCGAGCCCGCTCGACCTGCGGAGCCGACCGTCGAGCCACCGAAGTCCCCGGGGCCGCCCCCGGACCCGTCGGAGCCGCCGCACGACCCGAGCCACGCTGACCCGGTGCCCGGTGAGCCGCGGCCCTCGGACCCGGTCCCGGACTCGCCGCCCGACTGGCCGTCCTCGCCCGGCCGGCCCGTCGGCCCGGACGAGCCGGGCCACGACGGCTGACGACCGTCGCGCGTCGCGCGCCCGGGGCACCGCTGACCGGCCGCCGGATCACAGGAGCCGCCGCGAGCCCGGGTGCGTGACGCGCAGCCAGCGGTAGCCGTAGCCGTCGAGCCGGACCTCGGCGCTCCCGTCGGGGTCCGGCTCGACGTCGTCCGCGTCGAGCAGGTCGACGAGGCGCGCCTCGGCGGGCAGCTCCCCGAGCGCGAGCCGGACCACGACCGGGTCCGGGGACAGGTTGTGGACGGTGACCATCGACGCCTCCTGCCACGTGCTGCGCAGCGCGAGGACCGCCGGCTCCGGCTGGTCGAGCACGTCGACGTCGCCCCAGCCGAGCTCGGGGCACTCGCGGTAGCGGTGCGCGAGCAGGCGCACGAACGTCAGCAGCGAGTCCGGGTCGCGCCGCTGGTCCGCGACGTTGACGTGCTCGGGTGCGTAGCCGTCCGTGGGCACGGGCCCGGCGAGCCGGCGTGCGGGGGCTCGCGAGAAGCCGCCGTTGCGGCCGGACGTCCACTGCATCGGGGTCCGCACGGCGAGCCGCCCGTCCGCCGCGAGGTTCTCGCCCATGCCGATCTCCTCGCCGTAGTAGAGGACGGGCGTCCCCGGGAGCGCGAAGAGCAGCGAGTACACCATCCGCACGCGGCGCGGGTCCCCGCCCAGCATGGGCGGGAGCCGACGGCGCAGCCCGCGCCCGTAGAGCTGCATGTCCTCCTCGGGGCCGAACGCGGCGAAGACCTCCTGGCGCTCCTCGTCGGACAGCTTGTCGAGCGTGAGCTCGTCGTGGTTGCGCACGAACGTCGCCCACTGCGCGTCGTGGGGGATCGGTGGACGTGCGGCGAGCGACGCGGCGAGCGGGCCGGCGTCGTGCCGCGCGAGGGACAGGTACAGCGCCTGCATGCCGTTGAAGTCGAACTGCAGCGTGAGCTCCGAGCTCGACGGCCCGGACTCGCTCCCGTCACCCGTCCCGTCGTCGCCGAAGTAGAGGCGCTGCTCCTCGAACGGCAGGTTGACCTCCCCCATGAGGATCGAGTCGCCCGTGCGGCGCGAGAGGAACGAGCGCAGCGCGCGCAGGAAGTCGTGCGGGTCCTCGATCTCGTCGGACGGGTTCGAGGCCGCGTCCCCGAGGAAGAACGGGACCGCGTCGACGCGGAACCCCGACAGGCCGAGCTGGATCCAGTAACCCATCGTCTTCGCGATCGCGTCGCGGACGTGCGGGTTGGCGGTGTTGAGGTCCGGCATGTGGCGGTAGAAGCGGTGCCGGTACCACTCGCCGGTCTTGTCGTCCTGCGTCCAGATGCCGCCCTCCTGGTCGGGGAAGATCACCTGGTCCTGGGTGGGCGGCGGCTCGTCGGCGCGCCACACGTAGAAGTCGCGGTACGGGTTGTCCGTGCTGGAGCGCGAGGCCTTGAACCACGGGTGACGGTCGGAGGTGTGGTTGACGACGAGGTCGGCGATCACCCGGATACCGCGGTCGTGCGCCGTGCGGATCAGCTCGACGAGGTCCCCGACGTCGCCGAGCCGCGGGTCGACCGCGAGGAAGTCGGTGATGTCGTAGCCGTCGTCGCGGTCGGCGGTCGGGTAGAACGGCATGAGCCACAGGCACGTGACCCCGAGGTCGGCGAGGTGGTCGAGACGCTGCACGAGCCCGGCGAAGTCGCCCACGCCGTCGTCGTTCCAGTCCATGAACGTCTCGACGTCCAGGCAGTAGATCACCGCGTTCTTCCACCACAGGTCGCCCGTGTCGCTGATCCTCATGCGGCGCCTCCGCCGGTCGTCGTGGTCGCCGACCGCAGGAGCGGCAGCAGCGTCGCGCCCGCCGCGTCGAGGAACGCGTCCTGCTGCTGGCCCACGTGGTGCAGGTACACCTCGTCGAACCCGCACGCCGCCAGCTCGGCGACGCGGTCCGCGAACCGCTCGGCGTCGTGCTCGACGAGCACCGTCCCCCGCACCTCCTCGGGGCGCACGAGGTCCGCGACCGCGTCGAACTGCTCCGGGGTCTCGAGGTGCCAGCTGACGCTCGGCGGCAGCAGGTTGGAGCGCCACTGGTCGTGCGCGACCGCGTAGGCCGCCTCGTCGTCGTCGCCCCAGGACACGTGGACCTGCAGGGCGAGCGGGCCGCGCCCACCCGCGTCGCGGTACTCGCCGACGACGCGGCGCAGCGACTCGACCGGCTGGTTCACGGTGACGAGGCCGTCGGCCCAGTCCGCGTGCCGGCGCGCCGTCGCCGGGGTGACGGCGGGCCCCACGAGGCGCGGGACGACGTCGGGCAGCGACCAGACGCGCGCACGGTCCACCGTGACGTGGCCGTGGTGCGTGACCTCCTCGCCCGCCAGGAGCGCGCGGATGACGTCCACGCACTCGCGCAGGCGGGCGTCCCGGTCGGCCTTGGTGGGCCACGGAGCGCCCGTGACGTGCTCGTTCATCGCCTCGCCGGAGCCGAGCGCGGCCCAGAAGCGGCCGGGGAACATCGCGCCGAGCGTCGCGATCGCCTGCGCGACGACCGCCGGGTGGTAGCGCTGGCCGGGCGCGGTGACGACGCCGAACGGCAGGTCGGTGGTGGCGAGCGCAGCCCCGAGCCACGACCAGGAGTGGCCCGACTCGCCCTGTCGCGCGCTCCAGGGCGCGAGGTGGTCGGAGCACATCGCGACGTCGAACCCGACCTCCTGCGCGCGCCGCGCGGCACGCAGCAGGGGGGCCGGGGCGATCTGCTCGTGGGACGCGTGAAAACCGAGGGAGACCATGGCGCCCAGTGAACCGAGGGTCCGGGTGACACGCGCGGCGAGACGGCCACGTCGGGGCGCGCCGGAGGGGGAACGGTGGAGGGAGCGTGGCCGTCCCACGGGTCCCGCCTCGGGCCGTGCCCGCCCCCGTACGCTGACCGGATGCGCCTGCTGACGTGGACGTTCGCCGCCTACCTCGCCGCCGTCCTCGTCGTGACGCTGTGGCCCTCGCCGCAGTCCACGGACGCGCCGGGCTGGGCGACGGCCACCCTGGGGTTCCTCCAGGGCCTCGGGATCCCCCTCACGCTGGCCGTGCTCGAGGCGCTCGCGAACGTCGTGATGTTCGGGCCGTTCGGCGTGCTCGGGGTCCCGCTCCTGCGGGGCGTGACCGCACGACGGCGCGGCGCGGCACTGGGCGTACGGCGCGCCGTCGGGGTCGCGACGCTCGCGGGCTGCGCGCTGTCGGTCGCGATCGAGCTGACCCAGAACCTCCTGCCCGGCCGCGTCCCGACCGTGCAGGACGTCGTGATGAACACGGCCGGAGCGCTGCTCGGAGCGGTGCTCGTGGCCCTCGTCCTGCACGGGCTCGCGCGCCGTCGGCCCCTCCGTGCCGCCGAGCCCGCCCGTGCCGCCAGGCCGGCCCGCTGACGCGGAAGAGGCCGGGCGGGCCGCCCCGCCGCGGCCGGGGGGACGAGCGCGGCGGAGCGACCCGCCCGGGGTCGCGGGAGCGGGGGTCAGCGCGTGAGCGCCGTGTCCCCGCACAGGTGGACGGGCATGCCGAGCGCGGCGAAGAACGCGGCCTTCGCCTCGAGCGCGCGGTCGGCCGTCGCGGCGTCGGGCGCGTACGCGACGTTGAGGTGGTTCGCCTTGTGGCGGGCCATGAACTGGTCACGGCTCACGCCGTGCAGCACCGCGTGCATGATCGGCCACTCGGGGTTCGTCGCCTCCTTGCGGCGGCGCGTCTCCTCTGCGGGCAGGGAGACGGCCGAGGCCCGCCCGAGGTCGACCTGCAGGACGCCGTCGGCGATGTAGACGCGCGACCAGACGATCTCGCCGGGCTTGGAGACGCCGTTGATCGTCGACCCGCCCGCCGGGAAGAACACCGGGTCCTGGCGCCACCCCTCGGCGCCCGCGTAGCCGCCCTCCAGGTGCGAGGCGGGCACGGAGCCCGAGATCTCGAAGACCCACACGAACCGGCCGTCGTGCTCCTCGCCCCAGCGCACGTCGTGCAGCGTCGTCGCCGGGTCCAGGCCCATCGCGGTCCACACGCGGTTCGTCACGAGCGCGTCGACGGCGACGCCCTCGTCCGCCTCGTTGAAGTGCGGGAACGCCTGGCCGTCCCACAGCACCCGCCGGCCGTCGCGCGACCGGACCGGCGGCCGCTGGACGTTGTTGAGCAAGCCCTCCGCGAGGTCCGACGCCGGGCAGATGTCCTTGAGCCCCTGCTGGTACTGGATGCCGACGGCGTCGAGCCCGAAGTCGTCGGCGATCCGCAGCGCGGCGATGTACATCTTGTGCTGCCAGCGCAGCTGGGCCGGGGTGAGCTCCGTGGCCTCGTCGGTGCCGAGCCGGAACGTCATGCCGGCGTCCTCGAGCCAGCGCTGGACCGCGTCCGCCTCGTCGTCGCCGACCCGCTGCATCTCCGCCCAGAGCGCGGACTGCGACAGCCGCTCCTTGTAGATGCCGAGGCCGTTGAGCAGCTCGTCGTCGAAGATCGCGTTGTACATGCCCATGCAGCCCTCGTCGAAGACGCCGATGATCGCCTTCTCCCGCAGCAGCTGGGCGGCGAGCGCCTCGCCGAGCTGCTTCTCGGGGCTGTCCGGGAGCTCCGGGAGCGGGTGGACGTGCGAGTCGTCGTGCTCGATCGTGCCGGTCGTCACCCACGACCGGATCGCGTCCTGGAACCAGGCGTCGCTCCCGTCGACCGTCCACACGGTCGAATAGGGGCGGCCCATCTTCGTCAGGCCCGCGTTGAGACCGAGCAGCCCGACGAGGCCCGGCCAGTCGCCCGCGAAGTTCGCGGCCGTGAGGATCGGGCCGCGGTGCGTGCGCAGCCCGGCCAGCACGTGGTGGCTGTACTGCCACACGGCCTCCGCGACGACGAGCGGCGCGTCGGGCGGGATCGTCGCGAACACCTCGAGCCCCATGCGCTGGGAGCTGATGAACCCGTGCCCCGTCTCGGGGTCCACCTCGTTGGCCCGCACGACCTTCCAGCCGTTCGCGGCGAACGCGTCGGTGAGGACGCGCTCGAGCTCCACCTGCGTGGGCCAGCCCGCGACGTTCGCGGACTCGCGCAGGTCGCCCGACGCGACGAGGTAGACCGTGCGCTCCGGGGCCTGGGGCTCCGGCGCGAGCGTGGGGACGGCGTAGGTGCTGCTGGTCATGCGGGTGCTCCTTCGAGGGTGGCGCGGTCGGGGGAGAGGGCGGAGCGGGTCGGGGCCGTGGGTGCCGAGGGACCGTCCGTCCGGCGGGCGAGCGCGTGCACGACGTCGCTCGTCGCGGGGTACAGGTCGCGGTACAGCCCGTAGAGCTCGTCGTAGGTCGCGCGGAGCGCGGGGTCCGGCTCGACGACGCGCGCGGGCGGGTTCCAGGCGGCGACGTCGACGAGGCGTCCGTGCTCGTGCACCAGACCGGCGGCGAGCATCGCCGCGCCGTAGCTCGCGCCGATCGTCCGCGTCGGGACGACCTGCGGGAGCCCGGTGACGTCGGAGACGACCTGCGTCCACAGGTCGCCCTGGGTGCCCCCGCCGACGGCGACGACGCGGGAGATCTCCGCGCCGGCGTCGCGCAGGGTCTCGACGTTGTGTCGCACCCCGAACGCGGTCGCCTCCAGAGCCGCGCGGTAGAGGTCCCCGCGCGAGTGCGAGAGCGTGAGGCCCGCGACGACGCCGCGGGCGTCGGGATCCTGGACCGGTGTCCGCTCGCCCGCGAGGTAGGGAAGCATGAGGAGACCGTTCGCGCCCGGCCCCGACGCCTCGGCCTCGGCGAGGAGCTCGGCGTAGCCGGTGCTCGACCCGCTGCCCGTGAGGTCGCGGAGCCACGACGTGATCGCGCCGGACGTCGCCATCCCTCCGGCCAGGTTGTGCGTGCCGGGGTAGGCGCCCACCGTGCCCCACATCGACTCGCTGCGCAGGGGCTCGGCGACGGTCGCGACGAGGAACATCGTCGTGCCGTACATGAGCATGAGGTCCCCGACGTGCGTCGCGTCGACGCTCACGGCCTCGGACCAGGCGTCGATCGTCCCGGTCACGACCGGCGTGCCCGCCGGGACCCCGGCGAGGGGCTCGCGCGTCGTGCCCGCGGCCTCCCCCGGCCAGCGCAGGGCGGGGAGCTCGAGCCCGGGGGCGACGAGGTCGGCCCAGTCGTCGATCCACTCGTGCGTGCGCGGGTCGTAGAGCGGCGTCGACTGCGACGCGGAGTGGTGGTCGAGCACGTAGGCACCGGTGAGCCGGAACGCGAGGTAGGACGCGGGCATGAACAGCCGTCGGGTGCGCGACCACGCCTGGGGCTCGTGCTCGCGCACCCAGGCGATCTTGGGGCCCACGGCCTGGGACGAGAGCGCGGAGCCGCAGCGATCGAGGACGGTGGTGCGCCCCAGCGCGGCGTCGAGCTCGGCGATCTGACGGGTCGCGCGCGTGTCGACGCCGTACAGGATCGCCGGGCGCACCGGCGTCCCGGCCTCGTCCGCCAGCAGGACGCACGGGCCCATGCCGGACACCCCGACGGCGGCGACCTCGAGGTCGGCGGGCACGTCGGCGCCGCGGACGGCGCCGGGGGCGAGGTCGGAGGTGAGCTCGGTGACGATCGCGACGAGCTCGTCCCACCAGACGGCGGCGTCCATCTCGACCTGACCGGGTGCCGGCCGGTCCACGGCGTGGGCGCGCGTGGCGGAGCGGAGGATCGCGCCGTCGGGACCGACGAGCACGCCCTTGCTGCTCGACGTGCCGACGTCGACGCCGACGAGGCCCGGGGTCACGAGGGGTCTGGGCATGACGATCAGCATGACAGAAATCGATTACAGACACAACGGGTGCCCCGACCTGCGCCGTTGCCCGGCGAAATCTCGAAATGTGAGACAGGTGCGGGCGGTGACGCAACTGTGACCTGCGTGCCGGTGCGGGGTGGCGGGGTCCGTGCCCGACCCGTGCCGCCCCGGGACAGCGACGGCGGGCCCGGTTGTCACCCGGCCCCGGCGGCACCCGCACGGTCGGCGCGTGCCGCAGAGTCTCGCGCTCCCCGGCGGCGCCGTTGTCGGACAACGGACACCGCGCTGTCGGCCGGTGGCTCGTCACCGGCGACAGCGCCGCGCTCGCGTGGCGGTGGCCACCGGACAGGCGCGGACGACACGGGGCCGGCGCGGCCGCGGAGGAGGCGGCGGTGCCGTTGACGGCCTCGACCCGGAGACGTTCGATGAGGCCCTCGCATCCAACGACGGAGAGAGGACGGACGCGATGAAGCTTCCCCGAACTGCGCGCCGCGGCATCCAGGCCGGAGTCGCGCTCACGATCGTCACGTCGCTCGCGGCGTGCGCGGGCAGCGCGGATCCTGAGCAGTCGGGCCAGGGGGGCGGGGGCGGGACGACGGTGACGTTCCGCTCCTGGAGCCCGATCGAGCAGACCACGCGCCAGATGATCGACGCGTTCACCACCGCCAACCCGGACGTCACGATCGACGCCACGATCTTCAACTACCCGGAGTACGTCGTGGACCTGCAGACCCGCGCGAGCTCGGGCACGATGCCCGACATCGTGGGGCTCCAGCCCGGCGCGCTGACCCAGCAGTACCGGGACAACCTCATGCCGCTCGAGGAGTGCGCGGCAGAGACCTGGGGCGACGACTGGGAGTCGAAGTTCTTCCCCATCGGTCTCGAGCAGGCGCGGATGGGCAACCCCGAGGGGGACGAGCACTACTACGCGCTGCCGCTCCTCGTGCAGACGGTGAACCTCTGGGCCAACTCCGACCTCCTCGAGGAGGCCGGCATCGAGCCCCCGGCCACGTGGGCCGACCTCGAGAGCGCCGTCGACGCGCTCGGCGGCGGCTCGGCCGCGCCGTTCCTCCTGCCCGCGAAGGACTCGTGGCTGCGCAACGTCGTCTTCCTCCAGATCGCCAACAACATCGAGCCGGGCCTCGTCCACCAGGCGGAGTCGGGCGAGGCGTCGTGGACCGACCCGGGGATCGTCGAGGCCTTCACGTACTGGCAGAAGCTGTTCACCGACGGCATCGCCCAGCAGGGCGCCCTCGCGCTCGACGCCTACCCGAACGGCGTCAACCAGTTCGAGGCGGGCAACGCCGCGATGATCCCCCTCGGGGCCTGGTGGATCCAGCAGTCCGACCCCTCGCGCGCCGACATCCCGCCGCTCTCGCAGGGCATGGAGGGCTACGAGCCCTTCCTGTTCCCGACGATCCCCGGCGGGGCACCCGAGCCGCAGCTCGTCGGCGGCATCGACGTCGCGCTCGGCATCTCGAAGGACGCGAAGAACCCCGAGCTGGCGTGCCAGGTCCTCACCGACTGGATCGCCGGGGACGGCGCCCAGGTGCTCATCAACACGTTCAACGACCTGCCCGCCGTGCAGGGCCTCGACCCCGAGGAGTTCACGAGCGACAAGCAGCAGGAGATGTGGACGACGTTCACCGAGGACTGGATGCCCGAGGTGCAGTACTCGCGCTACTTCGAGTCGCCGGACATCGACACGGCCGTCGCGGACGCGCTGTCCGCGGTGGCCGCGGGACAGTCGACGCCGGAGGAGGCCGCGGCCTCGGTCCAGGCGGTCCAGGACGGGCTGGGCTGACGATGGCAGCCCTCGTCTCCGGGCGACCCGCGGCGGCGACGCCGCGGGTCGCCGGGCCGCGCGCGACGACGTCGACGGGACGCGGCACGCGTCGCCGCCAGCAGCTCGTCGCGCTCGGCTTCATCGCGCCCGCGCTCCTGCTCTTCGCGGTGTTCGTCGTGTACCCGATCGTGTTCAACGTCCAGGCGAGCACGCTCGACTGGGACGGCGTCAACGCCGGGACGCCGGTCGGCGTCCAGAACTACGCGGACCTCGCCCAGGACCCGGTCTTCCACATCACGCTGCGCAACTCGCTGCTGTGGATCCTCCTGACGATCGTGCCGCAGGCGGTCATCGGCTTCACGCTCGCGTGGCTGCTCAACACCCGGCTGCGGGGACGCACGGTGTACCGCGCGATCTTCTTCCTGCCCGCCGTCCTGTCGCCCGTCGTCGTGGGCATCGTGTGGCAGCGCCTGCTCGACCCGTTCAACGGCGTGCTCGCGCAGCTCGGGCGGGCGACCGGCCTCGAGGTCCTCACGCGCCCCTACCTGTCCGACCCGTCGACCGCGATCGTCACGGTGATCGTCGTCAACGTGTGGATGTGGTCGGGCTTCTCGATGCTGTTCTACCTCGCCGGCCTGCAGCTGCTCGACCACTCGGTCCTCGAGGCGGCGCGCATCGACGGGGCCAGCGGGTGGGCGCTCGTGCGGCGCATCGTCCTGCCGCTCCTCAAGCCGACCCACCTCTCGCTCGTCCTGCTCGGGATCATCGGCTCGCTCAAGACCTTCGAGCTCGTGTGGGTGCTCACCGAGGGCGGGCCCAACCACGCGTCGGAGCTCATGCCCACGTACATGTTCAAGGAAGCCTTCCAGCTCCAGTCGTTCGGCTACGGCGCGACGATCTCGGTCGTCCTGCTCGTCCTCGCGATCGGCTCGTCCGTCGCGATGCTGCGCACGTTCGGGGCCGGTTTCATCACGGGGGAGAAGTCATGACCGCGCTCAGCTCCGGCACCGACCGCGCGCGGCGCACGGCCGACGACACCACGGCGCCCGCCGCCGCACCCGCCCGCCGTCGGCGCGGCCACGGTCGCAGCAAGGACGTCGAGGCCCCGCCGCGGTGGTCGCACTGGGTGCTCGGCCCGCTCGCCGCGCTGTGGATGGTCCCCGTGGTGATGGTGGTCGGCATCTCGCTGCTGCCCACGTCGAACCCCTCGACGACGGCGCTCGGCCTGCTCCCCGAGGAGCCGACGCTGCGCAACTACGTGACGATCTTCGAGACCAACCCGATCCTCCAGCACCTGCTCAACAGCCTGCTCGTGTCGGTCCCGTCGATCCTCCTCGTCGTCCTCCTCGGCTCGATGACGGCGTTCGCCCTCGCCCGTCTGCGCGTGCCGTTCCGGGGCGTCGTGTTCGTCGGGCTGCTGCTCGCGCTCGTGCTGCCCATGGCGAGCATCGTCGTGGCGGTCTTCAAGATCCTCCAGGCGATCGGCCTCTACGACTCGCTGCTCGGGCTCGTCCTCGCCTACACGGCGCTCGGCCTGCCGTTCGCCGTGATCATGATCCGCACCACCTACCTCGCGATCCCCGACGAGACGTACGAGGCCGCGCTCGTCGACGGCGCGTCCGCGTGGACGATCTTCTGGCGCATCTACTTCCCGCTCGGCAAGGCAGCCGCCGCGGTCGTCGTGATCTGGCAGCTCATGATGACGTGGAACGACTTCCTCCTGCCGCTCGTCGCGATCAGCGACAACGACCTCAAGCCCCTGACGCTCGTCCCCCTCGCGTACCGCGGGATCTACCTGAGCCAGCCCGGCGCGCTGTTCGCCGTGCTCGTGCTCATCTCCGTGCCCATCGTCGTCGTCTACCTGTTCATCCAGCGGTACCTGGTGAACGGTCTCGCGGGGTCGGTCAAGTGAGCTACCTCGGCATCGACCTCGGGACCACGGGCACGCGCGTCGGCGTGTACGACGAGGGGGGGAACGAGCTCGTCGCGCGCTCGCGCCGCACGACGGTCGTGCGCCCCGCGCCGGGCCGCGCGCACGTCGACGCGGAGGCCGTGCTCGTCGGCGTCGAGGCGCTCGTGCGCGACGTCGTCGCCGAGCCCGCGGTGGCCGCGGACCCGGTGGAGGCCCTGTCCTTCTCGACGCTCGGCGAGGCCGTCGTGCCCGTCGACCGCGCCGGCCGCGCGCTCGGTCCCGCGCCACTGAGCATGGACGGCCGCGGCGCGGGCTCGGCGGACCGTCTCCGCGAGCTGCTCGGCGGCGACGCCGTCCAGGAGATCACGGGCCAGCCGCTGCACCCGATGTTCTCCGTCCACAAGGTGCGCGGGCTCCTGCCCGACGGCGTGCTGCCCGCCGCGGTGCGCACCCTGGACGACTTCGTTGCGACGCGGCTCGGCGCCGCACCGGCCGTCGACCTGACGATGGCCGCCCGCACGGGGGCGTTCGACGTGCGGACCCGCGCCTGGTCCGACGCGGTGCTCGACGCGCTCGACGTGCCCGCCGCGCTCCTGTCCCCGGTGGTCGCCGCGGGCGACGTGATCGGCGCGGTCTCCGCGGACGCCGCCGCCCGGACGGGGCTGCGCGCCGGGACGCCCGTCGTCGCGGGCGTGCACGACCAGGCCGCGGCCTTCCTCGGCGGGGGCGGACGCCCCGGCCTACGGGCCGTGTTCTCGTTCGGGTCGAGCGACTGCCTCACCGTGGGCACGCGCGCGCGGCCGGAGCGGCTCGGCGGGACCGGGCTCGCGACCTACCCCGTGGGGGCGGACCTGTGGGTCACCCTCGCGGGCACGGCGGCGGGCGGCTTCGCGCTCGACTGGTTCTCGTCGATCGTCCACCACGACCGGATCGACCCGTGGGCGTCGCTCTACGAGGTCGGTGCCGTCGACCCGCCCCCGCTCCTGGTCGCGCCCTACCTCGCCGGGTCGGGCACGCTCGACAACGACCCCGCCGCGCGGGGTGCGCTCCTCGGCCTGACGCTCGAGACGACGACGGCGCAGATCGCGCGCGCGTTCGTCGAGGCCTCGGGGTTCGAGCTCGCGAAGATCCGGGCGGCGCTCGCGGAGCGCGGGGTGGACCCGGTGGACGTGCACGCCGTCGGCGGCGGCTCGGCCAACCTCGGCGCCCTCCAGGCCCGGTCCGACGCGGCCGGGGTCCCGCTGCGCGCCGTCGTGCGCGAGGCGGCGGGGCGGGGCGCCGCGCTCCTCGCCGCGCTCGGTGCCGGCACCTTCGCGAGCGTGCTCGACCTGCCCGCCCCCGCCGTCGTGCACGAGGCGAGCCCCGACCCGCGGCACGCCGCGTGGTACGCGCGGCAGCGCGCGACGTTCGACTCGCTGCACCAGCTCCTCACCCCCGTCAGCACGTCCCTCGCCGTCGAGACCGTCGACGGCACCGCACTCAAGGAGATCGCATGACCACGCTGGACACGTTCGACCTGCAGGCCGCGCGCGAGGACGTCCTCGCGTACTGCCTGGAGTCCGTGAAGCTCGGGCTCAACTTCAACACGCAGGGCAACATCAGCCTCCGCATCCCGGGCACGTCGACGTTCCTCATCACCCCGACGGACCTCGAGTACGACCGCATGACGCCGGACGACCTCGTGGTCGTGGACGAGCACGCGAACGTCGTCGAGGGGCGGCTCCAGCCGTCGTCGGAGGTGACGGTGCACCTCGCCGTCTACGCCGCGCGCCCCGACGTCCAGGCGATCGTCCACACCGAGCCCACGTACGCGAACGTGTTCGGCGTGCTGGGCGAGCCGATCCGCGGCGCGCTCGTCAACATGGTCATCTACACCAAGGGCGACGTGCCGGTCATGCCGTTCGCCCTGAGCAACTCGACCGAGTTCGGGCGGGACATGGCGCGGTACCTCGAGGACCGCAACGCCGTCGTCTGGGCCAACCACGGCCTGCTCACGGTCGGGCCCAACCTGCGTGACGCGTTCAAGACGAGCGTGGCGGTCGAGAGCGCGGCGAAGGTCCTCTCCGCCGCGCGCGCCGTGACGGACGACCCGATCGTCCTCGACTACGCGTCGCTGGGCATCACGCACACGCTGTGACCGGGTCCGGCGCGCAGCGCCCCGCCCCGGCCGGGCCCGGCGCCCGGCCGGGCCGCCTAGCCGAGGACGTTGCGCGCCGGGTCGATCGGCACGCACCCGCACGTCGTGCCGTAGGCGATGTCGTAGTCCATGTCGAGCAGGCGCGGCGGCAACGACGGGTTGTTCATGCGCTCCGTGAGGAGCTGGACGGTCCGGGCGGCGAGCGTCGCCGCCGGGGCGACGGCGTTCGTGGGCACGAGGCCCGTCGTCCCGACGCCGGGCACGTTGTCGAACGTCGTCAGCACGACGTCGGACGGCACCTTGAGACCGAGGCGCTGCGCCGCGGTGAGCACGCCCCAGAACATGAGGCTGTTCGTCGCGAGCACGCCGAACGGCGGCTCGAGCGTCCGGAAGAGCGAGTACGCCGCGGTCGCCGCCTCCTCCGACGTCGTGAGGCCGGCGAGGACGTGGTTCTCCGTCCCCGTCCGGCTCACGACGCGCTGGAACGCGGTGTGCCGGTTGCGCAGCGTCGAGACCGCGAGGTCGCCCGCGACCAGGCACACGCGCTGCACGCGGTGCTGCTCGATCATGTGCAGCGTGAGCTGCTCGGCCGCGTGCCGCGCGTCCGGCAGCACGTGGTCGACGAGGCCGCGCACGGACGGCACCGTGCGGTCGACGACGACGGTCGGCACCGACTGCGCGAACTCCACGAGGCCCGGGGCGCCGGTCGGGAAGATGACCATGCCGTCGACGTCGAGCCGACGGAACGCGGTGAGGATCGCCTCCTCGGTGTGCAGGTCGTCGTCCGAGTCCGCCGACAGCAGCGTGGGGCTCACGTTGGCGAGCCGCTCCTGGAGCGCGCGGCTGACGGCCGCGAAGTAGTCGTTGCGCACGTCCGGGAAGACCAGCCCGACCACGCCCGTGCGCCGCTTGCGGCCGCGCGGGCGCGACTCGCCCTCCAGCCCGAGCTCGGCGATCGCGTCCTCCACGAGGCGCCGCGTCGCGGCCGCGACGTGCGGCTCGTCGTTGACGACGCGCGACACCGTCTTGATGGACACCCCCGCGCGCGCCGCGATGTCGGCGAGCCGCACGGACCGGCCACCCGCTCCCGCGGTCCGGTCGTCGTCCTGCGTCACGTCGCCTCCGCCCGTCTCTCGCTCGCACCCGTCGCCGTCCGCCCGGGCGGCACGCTCCCGACGACACGACAGGAAGGTCAGCCATGACCCTCGTCACGAACCGTACCCTGCTCGACGCCGCCGCCCGGGGTGGCTACGGCGTCGGCGCCTTCAACGTCGCGGACCTCGCGATGGCGACGGCGGTGCTCGACGCCGCGCGCGCCACGGAGAGCCCCGTCATCGTCGAGACCCTGGCCGGGTCCCACCCGTACGCCTCGGACGCGCTGTGGTGGTCCGCCCTGCGGACGGCGATCGCGGCGTACCCCGACGTCCCGGTCGCGCTGCACCTCGACCACGGTCCCGACGAGGCGACGTGCGCGCGCGCCGTCGCGGCGGGGTTCACGAGCGTCATGATCGACGGCTCGCTCGGGCCCGACGGCCGCCCCGCCGCGTTCGAGGACAACGTCGCGGTGACGCGGCGCGTCGTCGAGCACGCGCACGCGCACGGCGTGTCCGTGGAGGGCGAGCTGGGGACGATCGGCGGCTCGAAGGACGGTCGCAGCCACGCGGAGATCGTCCTCGCTGACCCGGACCAGGCCGAGGAGTTCGTGCGCCGCACCGGGGTGGACGCGCTCGCCGTCGCGATCGGGACGTCGCACGGCGCCTACAAGTTCACGAGCCCGCCCGACGGCTCCGTGCTGCACATGGACCTCGTGGAGCGCATCGCGCGGCGCGTGCCGGGGACGCACCTGGTCATGCACGGCTCGTCAGGGCTCCCGGCCGACCTCCGGGCGACGATCAACGCGCACGGCGGCGACCTGCCGGAGTCGTGGGGCGTCCCGGACGCCGAGAAGGCCCGGGCGGCGAGCCTCGGCGTGCGCAAGATCAACCAGGGCATGGACCACTACATGGCGTTCACGGCGGGCGTCCGCGTCGCGCTCGCCGCGTCGCCCGGCGACGTGGACCCGGCGGGCTACCTCGCGCTCGGCCGGGAGTGGGCGCAGCGGCTCGTCGAGGAGCGCATGGTGCTCTTCGGCCAGGCCGGGCGCGCGTCGGACGTGCTGCCCGCGGCTGCGAGCGCCGCGCCCGCGGGCTGAGACTGGCTCACGGCCCGGCGGGCGTGCCCTGGACGACGCGGCGCGCCGGGTCGTCGGCCCCGGCCAGCCGGTCGAGCAGGATCCGCGCGGCGGTCGTGCCGAGCGCCCGGGGGTCGAGCGGGACGAGCGCGACGTCGGACGTGCGCGACGTGGCGAAGGGCAGGTCGCCCACGATGCCGACCCCGAGCGCCGGCCCACCGCCCGGTCCACGGTCGCGCCCCGCGTCGGCAGGGGACGCCGCCGGGCGGCCGTGCGCGTCGGCGAGCGCGCGGAGCACCCCGACGCCCACGAGGTTGTTCGTCGCGAGGACGGCGTCCGGCGGGTCCGTCCGGCTCAGCAGGGCGACGGTCGCGTCGTACCCCCCGTCGACGCGGAAGTTGGCGTGGACCAGGAGGTGGTCCGCGGTGAGGCCGGCGCTGTCGAGCGCCTCCCGCCAGCCGCGTGCCCGGTCCACGGCCGTGCTCGTCGCGACCGGCCCGGTCACGCACGCGATCCGCCGGAACCCGCGCTCGACCAGGGCCTGCGCGGCCTGTCGCCCGAGCGCGACGTTGTCGAAGACCACCTGGTCCACGTCCTGAACCACCCGGCGGTCGATCACGACGACCGCGCGGCGCCGGGCGCGCAGCGCGGCGATCTCGGGCGCCGCGCTCGCGGGGGCGACGACGACGCCGGCCATGTTCTCGTGCTCCGCCACCGCCAGGTAGCGCTCCTCCTTGGCCGGGTCGTCGTCGGTGTTGCAGAGCACGACGGAGTACCCGGCCTCCTGGGCGACGTCCTCGACGCCGCGCGCGACGGCCGTGAAGAACGGGTTCTCGACGTCGGGCAGGACGAGCGCGACGACGTCGCTCGAGCGCCGTCGGAGCGAGCGCGCCGTCCGGTCGGGCACGTAGCCGAGGTCCTCGACCGCTGCACGGACGGCCGCGGCGAGCTCGGGTCGTACGGTCTTGCCGTTGAGGACCCGCGAGACCGTGGCCGTGGACACGCCGGCGTGCCGGGCGACGTCGACGATGCGGGTCATGACCGCGAGCGTAGCCCGGCGCCCGGGTCCTACCCGCGCGCCTGCGGCACAATGGTCCGGTCATGGGGCCGGTCGGCGGCCCCGTCGGGGGTGCGGACGAAGGGGCGAGGTTGTCGGTCGACACGGTGCGTGCGGGGTCGCTGGGGGATCGTCTCGCCCACGTCCTGAGGGTCGCGATCGTCCGGGGGGAGCTGGCGCCGGGGGAGCGGCTCGTCGAGGAGGGCGTGGCGCGCCAGTACGACGTGTCGCGCGGCCCCGTCCGCGACGCGCTGCGGGTCCTCGCGGCGGAGCACCTCGTCGAGTCCGAGCGCCGGGGGTACGTCGTGCGCGGCGTTGGCGCCGCCGACGTCGACGAGCTGTACGACGTGCGCAGCGCCTTGGAGGCGGTCGCCGTGCGCGCGGCGGCGGAGCACGCCGACGAGGTCGACTGGTCCGCGAGCGAGGCGGCTCTCGCCGGGATGCGCGAGGCGGCGGACGCCGGTGACTGGTACACGTACGCCGCCCACGACCTCGCGTTCCACTCCACGCTGTACGCCGCCGTGCCGAACCGCCGGCTGCGCACGCTGTGGGAGCAGATCGAGCCCACGTTCGCGGTCATGCTCCAGGAGACGAACAAGCAGGACGTCGACCTGCACCCGTCGTGCGCGGACCACGAGCGGCTGCTCGACGCGATCCGGACGCCGCGCCTCGACGAGGCGCTGGCCTATCTCGACGAGCACCTCGCGGGCTCGCGCCGCCGCATGAAGGACGCGCTGCAGCAGCCCCGCCGCTGAGCCCCCTCCCGCACGCCCCGGTCTGCCTCGGCAGGCCGGGGCGTCGTCGTGTCACCGGCCATGCTTCGTTGACGGTTGACTGTTAACAGTAAACGATGCCATGCTGACGGCGGCGCGAAGCAGCGCCCGCGCAGCGACGCGAGAGAGCCGAAGGAGACGTGCCATGACCACGGCACCGGAGATCATCACCCCGCCCGTCACGACCTACGACGCGTCGGGTGCGCTCGACCTGGGGGCGCTGCGCGCGCTGCTCGCCCACGTGGAGCCCGAGGTCGACGGGGTGTTCGCCGTGGGGACGACGGGCGAGTTCCCGGCCCTCGACGCCGCGGAGCGCGCCGCGCTCGTACGGACCGCCGCCGACGTGTTCGGCCCCGACCGGACGATCGCGCACGTCGGTGCCGCCTCCGTGCACGAGGCGCTCGGCCACCTGCGCGCGGCCGAGGACGCGGGTGTCCGGCGATTCGCCGCGATCACCCCCTACTACCTCACCGCGAGCGACGCGGGCGTCGTGCGCTACTACGCCACGCTGCGGGCCGCGACGGACGGTGAGCTCTACGCCTACGTCTTCCCGGACGTCGCGTGCTCCGACGTCTCGCCCGAGCTCCTCGCCGAGCTCGCCGAGCTCGGCCTCGACGGCGTCAAGACGTCCGGCGCCGCCTCGGCCCGGGTCGACGCGTACCGGGACGCGGCCCCGCGGCTCGCGCTCTGGTCGGGGAACGACGCCGATCTCCCGCACGTCGTGGCGGCCGGCGGGCGCGGGACGGTGTCCGGCGTCTCCGGCGTCGCGCCGCGCGCGTTCGCGGACCTGCGGGCGGCGCTCGCCGCGGACGACGCGGCCGCCGTCGTGCGGGCGCAGGCGGTCGTCCAACGGCTCGTCGCCGCCCTCGGGCCCAGCATCGCGCGGCTCAAGTACGGCCTCGACGTCCAGGGGCTGCCCGGCGGGACGACGCGCATGCCGGTCGACCCGCCGTCCGACGCCGTGAAGGCGGAGATCCGCGCGGCTCTCGCCGCGGCCGGGCAGGACCTCGCGGCCGCCTGACCACGCTCCACACCGCTCGACCCGCGGCACCCCGGACGGGTGCCACGGGAGGGGCCCGGGCCCTCGCCGCTGAGACCCGGGAGCCCTCACACTGAGATCAGCGGAACCCGCACCGAAGGAACAACGATGTCCGTCACCGCACCCGCGGCCCCGCTCACGAGCAGGCGGTACGCCTGGAAGGTCACGCTCTCGAGCTTCGTCGGCAACACGCTTGAGTACTACGACTTCCTCGTCTACGGCACCGCCGCCGCGATCGTCTTCCCCGCCGTGTTCTTCCCGTCCGAGAACCCGTTCGTCGCCACGCTGTCGTCGCTCGGCACGTTCGCCGTCGGGTTCCTGGCCCGCCCGCTCGGCGGCATGTTCTTCGGCCGCCGCGGCGACAAGCAGGGGCGCAAGTCCACGCTCGTCCTCACGCTCGCGATCATGGGGACCGGGACCCTGCTCATCGGCTTCCTCCCGTCCTACGACTCGATCGGCCTCCTCGCGCCCGCGCTGCTCGTCCTACTCCGGCTCGTCCAGGGCTTCGCCGTCGGCGGCGAGTGGGGCGGGTCCATGATCATCGTGCTCGAGTCCACGAACCCGCGGCACCGCGGCTTCTACACGTCGTGGCCGAACACCGGCGGCTTCTCCGCGCAGATCCTCATCACCCTCGTGTTCGCCTGGGTGTACACGCTCGACGACGCCCAGCTCCAGTCGTGGGGCTGGCGCGTGCCGTTCTGGCTCTCCGCCGTCGTGCTCGCCGTCGGCCTGTGGATGCGCCGCTCGCTCGAGGAGACGCCGGTCTTCACCGACGCCGTCGCCGGGCTCGAGAAGGAGGGCCGCAACCGCTCGCTCACCGTCGAGAACCTCGAGGCCAGCCAGGCCGCGATCCGTGAGCGCCAGGAGCGCGAGGCTGCGGCGGCCGCCGAGCCCGCGCCGCAGGCGCCCGCCCGCGGGCCGCTGGCGAGCGTCTTCCTCGAGGACTGGCGCAACCTGCTGCGCATCGTCGGGCTGCGCTTCGCCGAGGCCCTGCCGTACTTCCTGCTCACGGTCTTCGTGCTCAGCTACGGCCCGCAGCACCTCGGCATCGAGAAGGAGAGCCTCAACACCGCGATCCTCATCATGGCGGTCCTCGCGTTCCCCGCCCACGGGATCTTCTCCTGGGTCTCCGACAAGATCGGTCGCCGGCCGGTCTACTTCTTCGGGGCCCTCGTCGTGTTCGTCATGGCCTTCCCGTTCTTCGGGCTGCTCAACACGGGCAGCTTCGTGCTCATCGTGCTCGGGTACGTCCTCATGCTGAACCTCGGGCACAACGCCATCAACTCCATCCAGCCGGCGTTCTTCGCCGAGCTCTTCCCGGCGGACCGCCGCTACTCCGGCGCGGCCACCGGGCGCGAGATCGCGTCGATCGTCGCGGGCGGCCTGACGCCGTTCATCGCGACCGCGCTCGCGGGCGAGGACGGGTCGCGCTGGCAGCTCGTCGCGCTGTACGTCATGGTCGGCGCGCTCATCACGATGGTCACCGTGTGGAAGACGCCCGAGACCTTCCGGCGCGACCTCAACGTCGTCGGCGAGACCGTCCGGTGACCACGCCCGTGGAGCGCCTGCTCGTGTCGGGCGACGGCGAGGCGTGGGCCCAGTGCCACGCGTCCACCGTCGCCCGCACGGGCGGGCGCACGCTCGTCGCATGGTTCGCCGGCACCCGGGAGGGCACGCCCGACAACGCGATCTGGCTCGCCTGCGAGGAGGACGGCGCCTGGGGCGAGCCGCAGGTCGTGCTCGGCGAGGACGACGACGTGGCGTGGTGGAACCCCGTGCTCGCCGTCGCGCCCGACGGGCGGCTCTGGCTCTTCGCCCACCGGGGCGCCCGGATCTCGCGCTGGGTGACCTGGTACCGCACGTCCGCCGACCACGGCCGGACGTGGACGGCGCCGCGCGAGCTCGTCCCCGGGGACGCGAGCGGTGGCCGGGGACCGGTGAAGAACCCGCCGGTCGTCACCCCGAGCGGCGCGTGGCTCGCCCCGTCCTCGGTCGAGAGCGGGGGACCGGACCCCGTCTGGCGAGCGCGCTTCGACCGCTCCGAGGACGCCGGGGCGAGCTGGGCGCTCGCGGACGTCCCGCTCGACCGGTCGAGGCTGCGCGGCGCCGGGGTCATCCAGCCGGCGCTCTGGTCGGGGCGGTCCGGTCTCGTCGCCGTCTGCCGGTCGAGCGAGGGCGTCGTCTACCGGACGACGTCCGCGGACGACGGCCGCACGTGGACGCCCGCCGCACCCACGCGACTGCCGAACAACAACTCGGGCCTCACGGCCGTCCGGCTCCCGAGCGGGCGCGTCGCCCTGGTGCACAACCCGGTGGGGGAGGCGTGGGGCGCGCGGTGCCCGCTGAGCGTCTCGATCTCGGACGACGACGGGCTGACCTGGCACCGCGTGCTGGACCTCGAGGACGGGACCGAGGCACCCGCCACGCTCCCCGGCGCCCCCGTGCCCGCGCTGCGGGGGGACGGGCCGCCGAGCGGGTTCGCGGCCGGCGACACGGGGATCGTCACGGACGGGCGCGGCGAGTACTCCTACCCGGCGGCGACGACCGACGGCACGACGCTGCTCGTCGCCTACACCTGGCAGCGCCGGGGCATCGTCCTCGCGCGCGTGCCCCTGCGGCTCGTGGACCGGCCGGAGGGCGCCGCCGCGGGCGACCGGGCCGGGTCGTCATGAGGATCGCGCGCCTGCGCACCGCGCACGGTCCGCGCGCCGCCGTGCTCGACGGCGACGCCTGGGACGTGCTCGTCGCGGACGTCCCCGAGCCCGCGACAGGTCGCGACGGCCGCCCGGCGCTGCCCGCGTCGAGCGGCGTGCGGGTCCGCGCCGACGACCCCGGGCTCGACGGCGCCCTGCTCGCGCCGTGCCGCCCGCGCGTGGTGGTCGGGATGGCGCACAACAGCGGACCCGAGGGGCGGGCGCTGCCCCCGCAGGCGTTCCTCAAGTCGGCGCGCACGGTCGTCGGGCCGGGGGCCGTCGTCCGGCACGACCGCGCGCTGGGGCGCCTGGTGGCGGAGGCGGAGGCCGCGGTCGTCGTGGGGCGACCGTGCCGCGACCTGCGGCCCGACGACGTCCCCGGGGCGATCCTCGGCTGCACCGTCGCCGACGACCTCACGGCCGACGACCAGGTGCCGCTCGACGCGATGATGACGCGCGCGAAGAACGGCACTGGGTTCACGCCGCTCGGCCCGTGGATCGACACCGCCGCCACGCTCGACGACGCCGCGCTCGTCGTCGCGGTGGACGGGGTGGAGCGAGCGCGGTCCACCACCGCGGGGCTCTCCTACGACGTCGTCGAGCAGCTCGTGTTCCTCACGCGCCACCTCGAGCTCGGCCCGGGGGACGTCGTGCTCACGGGTGCGCACCGGTCGGCCGTGCCCGTCGAGGGCGGGGTCGAGGTCGCGCTCGAGGTCGGCGGGGTGGGCACGCTGCGCCACCGCGTCGCCTGAGCCTCCGGGACGCCCCGAGGGTGCCGGACTGGAGGGCGCTAGCCCTGCACCACGCCGTCGACGTAGGACCAGCGGTCGCCCTCCCGGACGAAGCGGCTGACCTCGTGGAGCCGGCCGCGGTCGGCCGGGTGGGCGCGCGAGCGGTGGTGCGCGACGAACTCCACGACCCCTGTCGTGTCGAAGGGGCCGCCCGCCTCGGTGTGCACGACGTCGAGCCGACGCCACTCCACGTCGTCGTCGAGCTCGAGGTCGGCGGGCCGGGTGGAGGGGTGCCACGTGGCGCGGAGGTAGTCGGCGTCGCCGACGGCGAACGCGCTGTAGCGCGAGCGCATGAGCGCCTCGGCGGTCGGCGCGGGCGACCCGGCGTGGTACCGGCCGCAGCACGACCCGTAGGTGTCGCCGGAGAGGCACGGGCAGCGCGCGCCGTCGTCGAGCAGGTTCCCGGTCATGCGGCCGCATCCTACGGGTGGGCACGTGCTGACGGGCCCCGCGCGACGACGCCCGCCCACCGGGGTGGACGGGCGCCGTCTGCCGGGTGCGTCAGCCCGGCGCCCCGCTCGGGCGTGGCGCCCGGGCGAGGCGCGTCAGTCCTGCGGTTCCCACGGGCCCCAGCGGTCGCCGGGCTCCTGGTTCCGGGTCCACCACTTCGCGGTGTACGTCGTTCCCTCGTGGGTCACGGTGTCGCCCTTGACGTAGACCCGGCTCGGTTTCCACGCGCCGACCCCGTCCGCGTCGACCCCGGCGATCTCCTCCCACGGGCCCCACGCGTCGGCGCCGGGCACCTGGCCCTTGGTCCACCACTGCGCGCGCCAGACGGCGCCCGCGTAGGTGACCGTGGTGCCGCCCGCGTACGCGGTGGTCTTCGACCACGCCGGCGGCTCGATGTACGTCGGCTGGGCCTGCGGGTTGAACTCGTCCGTCACGACCGACTTCGCGGCGTTCGTCACCGGGTCGTCGAGCAGCAGCACGTCGAGGCCCTGCTGGATGTCGTTCGAGATGATCGCGCCGTTGTACCAGTACGCCGACCACGAGCCGCCGAGGATCAGACGCTCCGAGGAGAGCGGTCCGCGGTCGAACCACGCGATCTCGACCGGGTTCGCCGAGTCCGTGAAGTCCCACACCGAGATGCCGCCCTGGTACCAGGCCTGGACCATGATGTCGCGCCCCGGGACGGGGATGAGCGAGCCGTTGTGCGCCACGCAGTTCTCCGTCGCGGCCTGCTCGCGCTCGATCTTGTAGTAGCTCTTGAACACGAGCTCGCCGTCCACGATGTCGTAGATGGCGTCCGCGCCCTTCTCGGGCCCGACTGTCGGGTTGCACGTCGGCGCGCCGCCGCCGCCGAGCTCGTCCGTGAAGACGACCTTGGTGCCGGCGTTGTTGAACGTCGCCGAGTGCCAGAAGGCGAAGTTCGTGGTGTCGCGGACGACCTCGGTGACCACCGGGTGCGCGCGGTCGGAGATGTCCATGAGGATGCCGTCGCCCATGCACGCGCCCGCCGCGAGGTCCTTCGACGGGTAGGTCGTGATGTCGTGGCAGCCCGACGTCGTGCTGGAGCCGTTGCCGCCCGGGTTGCCGCCGTCGGGGAAGAGGACGGGCGTCGAGACGAGCTCCGCCGCGGCGGGGTCGTCGAGCGGGATCTGCACGACCGAGATGAGGTCGTGCGGCGGCTGGCAGTCGGGGAACGCCGCGTTCGGGCTGTACGACGAGACGTAGACGAACAGCTCCTCGCCGTCCTGCGACGGCGCGAGCGAGTGGGTGTGGGAGCCGCACTGGGTCTCGACCGACGCCACGTACTGCGGCGACGTCGGCTCGGAGATGTCGAAGACCTTGATGCCCTCCCACGAGTCCTTGATCGTGGCGCTCTGGGCGACGTTCTCGCACGAGTCGTTGCTGCGCGAGGAGTCGGTGCTGAGGACGAGCAGGTCGCCGTAGACCGAGATGTCGTTCTGGGACCCGGGGCAGACGACCTGGGCGACCTGCTGCGGGGCTGTCGGGTTCGCGACGTCGTACACCGTGAACCCGCCGTAGTTCCCGGCGAACGCGTACCGGCCCTGGAACGCGAGGTCGGTGCTGTACTGGCCCTCGGGCGTGAAGTCGCCGTTCTTCGGGATGTTCGCGACGTGGGTCAGGTTGGGGCTGCCGGCGACCTCTCCGGGCGCCAGGACGTCGGTGGCCTGGGCGAGGGGAGCGATGCGCTGGGCGGGGAGGTCCGCGAGCGAGGCGGCGGCCTGCTCGGTGAGCGCGGCCACCGCCTCGGGAGAGCCGTCGGACGGTTCGGCGGCCGCCGACGAGGCGACCGCGAGGGAGGAGACGGCGAGCGTGGCCGCCATGGACGAGGCGAGCAGGACCCGGCGTCGTTGCCGGCGCGTCTGCCCGTGCGTCGTTCGATGCACCTGGGAAACACCTCCTTGGTAGGGTTCTGCGAATTCTGACCGGCAGATGTGATCTGTACCACTCAAACCGGGCAGTTCCCGGCGACCTTTTACACGGAGGGAACAGGACGGGTGCAGAGTTTTCCCAGCCGTAACGCAGCCCCGGCCATGGGCGCACGTGCCCTGACCTGGGGCGCGGTCGTGCTCGGCGTCGTGCTGGGGGCAGCGGCGTGCACGCCCGACCCGGCGCCGACCCCGACACCGTCGAGCGTCGTGGTCCAGCCCGGTCGACCGGGCGAGGAAGCGACGACGGTCGCCCCCGAGGACTACGGCGCCACGCCCGAGGAGGGCTCCTGGAACCAGGCGGACGCGGCGTTCGTCACGGGGATGATCGAGCACCACCTCCAGGCGCTCGAGATCGCGGCGCTCGCGCCCGACCGCGCCGGGTCGGACGCCGTCCGGTCGTTCGCGGAGCGCGTCACCGCCGCGCAGGGCCCCGAGGTGCACGCGCTCGCGTCGTGGCTGCAGGCGCGCGACCTGGCCGTCCCGGACGGAGTGGACGACGACGGCGGGACCGGCCCGCGCGCGCCCGGTGGCGGTGCGGGCGGGCACGAGGGCCACGGCGCTGGTGCCGGCATGCTGAGCGACGAGCAGCTCGCCGCGATCGAGGCCGCGAGCGGCGCGGAGTTCGACCGCCTCTTCCTCGAGGGGATGATCCAGCACCACGAGGGCGCGCTCGCCATGGTCGACGTCGTGCTCGTCGAGGGCCAGGACCTCTTCGCGAACGAGATCGCGGCCGAGACCGCGGCCGGTCAGGGCGGCGAGATCGACCGTATGCGCGACCTCCTCGCCACCCTCTGACGCACCGAGCCAGAGCCGAGACCCCGCGAGAGAGAACCGCGGTCACGCGAGGTAGAACCATGGTTGCGCGAGGTAGAACCGTGGTTCGATCGCCCGGTGCTGTTGCCCGCGACGCGCGCGACCGTGGCCCGCCCCGGCGTCGGGACGGGCCACGTTCACCTGCTCGGGACGGCGAGGTCAGCAGTAGAGGTTTGCGCCCGTCGTCGTGCCGAGGATCTGGGCGAAGCGCTGGAAGGCGGTCACGCGCGACTGGACCTGGGCCGGGTTGCCGCCGTTGCACTCGATCGAGCCGTTGATCGAGCGGATCGACTCGCCGAAGCCGGCGCCGGAGACGATCGCCTGGTGCCCGGACATCGAGCCCGCACCGGACTGCGTGTTCCAGAACCACAGCCCGGTCTTCCACGCGACGGCCGAGTTCTGCTCCACGAGGTACGGGTTGTTCAGCAGGTCGATGCCGAGCGCGTCGCCTGCGGCCTTGTAGTTGTAGTTCCAGCTCAACTGGACGGGGCCCTTGCCGTAGTACGCGCTCTGGCCCGCAGGGCAGCCGTACGGCTGCGAGTAGTCGCAGTAGTGCGGGTAGTTCGCGGTGTTGATCTCCTTGACGTGGACGAGCCCGCCGGTCTCGTGGTTGACGTTCGCGAGGAACGCCGCGGCCTCGCGCTTGGCGACCTCAGTGCCGCCCGTCGTCGCGAAGCCCGGGTAGGCCGACAGCGCGTCGACGAGGCCCTGGTACGTGTAGAACGGGTTCCGGTTCGGGAACATCTGGTTGAACTGCGCCTCGGAGACGACGAAGCCGCTCGGGGTGCCGGGGTTCCCGGGGTTGCCCGGGTCGGTCCCGCCGCCGCACGCACCCTGCGAGCGCCAGACGCCCCACTCGCCGGTGGTGCCGGGCGTCTCGCCCTGGGTCCACCAGCCGGCCTTCCAGTTCTGGCCGCCGTGGGAGACGACGGCGCCGCCCAGGTAGACCGTCCCGGCGCTCCACGCGGGTGCGCACGTCGCGGCGTGCGCCCGCGACGCCGGGCCGGCGACGGTCCAGGAGAGCGCTCCCACGAGCGCGAGAAGAACGGCGAGGAGCAGGGCGAGGGGTCGGGTCGCGGGGCGTGCGGTGATCGCGGTGGGCGCCGCGGGGGAGGACGACGCCGGGGCTCGGGTGTGCATCGGTGCACCTTTCGTCGGTGGTCGGGTCGGTTCGAGCCTGACCGCGCCGTGTCGTCGTGGACAACCCCCGTACGAGGATCCCCGTACCCGTGGGAGGCCGAGGTAGAGCCCTGGTCCCGCGAGGTAGAGCCCTGGTCCCGCGAGGTAGAGCCGTGGTCCCTACCTCGGTTCTATCTCGCGGGACCAGGGCTCTACCTCGCTGCCGCCGGGATGAAGGCGGGTGTGCGGGGTTGACGTCCGGGCGGGGCGGGTGCGAGAGTGTCCGCAACCCGGAAACGTTTCCAGGGTTCCCCTGGGTGGGAAGTTGGAAACGTTTCCAGACGCGATCCTTCGACGACGAGGTGGACGACAGTGACGTCATCACGCGCCACGCTGATCCAGGTGGCACAGCGGGCCGGGGTCTCCCTGGCCTCGACCTCCCGCGCCCTGCACGGGACGGGCGCGAGCCCGGCGATGGTCGAGCGCGTGCGCGCCGCGGCCACCGAGCTCGGCTACAGCCCGGACGCCATCGGGCGGTCCCTGCGCCTGAAGAAGACGTTCCAGGTCGCGTTCGCCGTCGCCGACATCGGCAACCCCGTCTACGTCGAGATGATGACGGCGATCCACGAGGTCCTCGCGCCGCACGGCTACCGCGTCGTCGTCATGACGACGGGGGACACGACGACCTCGACCGTCGAGCTCGTGCGCAGCCTGTCGAGCGGCTTCGTCGACGCCATGATCCTCAGCCCGCTGCGCACCGACGACGAGCTCGTCGAGGAGATCCGGCAGGCGCCCGTCCCCGTCGTCGTCATCGGCCGCAGCCTCGCCGACCACGGCATCGACTCGGTCTCCACCGACTCGGCGGGCGGCATCGGCGAGGCCGTGCGCCACCTGCTCGACCTCGGCCGCCGCCGGCTCGCGTTCCTCAACGGCCCGCTCGACACGACGCCGGGTGAGGCACGCCAGCGCGGCTTCGACGCCGCGACGCGCGCCGACGGGTTCAGCGGGGAGCGCGCGGACGCGGTCGTCGCCACGGACTTCACCGTGGCCGCGGGACTCGCCGCGACGCGCGCGCTCCTCGACGCGTCCGACGGCGCCACCCGCCCGGACGCGATCGTCGCGGCCAACGACCTGCTCGCCATCGGCGCGATCCGCGCGGTGCGCGAGCGCGGGCTGTCGGTCCCCGAGGACGTGGCGGTGACCGGGATGGACGACACCGAGATCGGCCGCGTGTTCCAGCCCAGCCTCACGAGCGTCTCGCTCGGCTCGACCGAGCGCGGGCGCATCGCCGCGGAGCTCGTCGTCGACCTCGTGGACGGCGACGCGCAGGCCGGGCGGCACCGCGCCGTCGGGCCCCGGCTCGCGGTGCGCGAGTCGACCGCCGACGCCGGAGGGGGTTCCCGATGAGCGCGCCGACCCTCGCGGGCGACCCGCACGCCGCGGCCGCCCGTCGCCCCGACCGTGGCGCCCCGCGACGGACCGGCGGGATGGCCCGCGCCAAGCGGCGCGAGGCGATCGCGCTCGTCATGCCGTCGCTCCTGCCGATCCTCGTGCTGAGCGTCGCGCCGCTCGTCATGGGCGTCGCGCTCGCGTTCACCGACGCCCGGCTCGTGCGGCACCCGGACTACCAGTTCGTGGGCGTCGACAACTTCGTGCGCCTCGCCGACAACTCGTTCTTCTGGGACTCGTTCCGCATCGGCATGATCTGGGCCGTCTCGGTGACGCTGCTCCAGCTCGTCGCGGCGATGGGCCTCGCGCTCCTGCTCAACTCCGGGCTCCGGCTCCAGGGGCTGACGCGTGTGCTCGCGCTCATCCCGTGGGCCATGCCGCCGGTCGTCGTGGCGATCATGTGGCAGATGATCTACTCGCCCAACGCGGGGCCGCTCAACGCATTCCTCGGCGCTCTGGGCCTGCCGGACGACATCAACTGGCTCGCGGACTTCTCGACCGCGCTGCCCGCGGTGATCGTCGTCGGCGTGTGGGTCGGCATGCCGCAGACCACGGTGACGCTGCTCGCCGGGCTCCAGCAGATCCCGGACGAGCTCCACGAGGCCGCCGCGATGGACGGCGCGGGCGCGTGGCGCCGCTTCACCGCGGTGACGCTCCCCAGCCTGCGGCCCATCATCACGTCCATCACGTCGCTGAACTTCATCTGGAACTTCAACTCGTTCTCGCTGGTCTACGTGCTCACCGAGGGCGGGCCTGGCGGCCGGACCATGCTGCCGATGCTCTTCACCTACCTGGAGGCGTTCAAGAACCGGAACATCGGCTACGCCGCCGCGATGGGCGTCGTGCTCGTGGTGGTCGTCGTCCTCCTGCTCGCGATCTACCTGCGGTCGCAGTTCCGCTCCGAGAAGGAGAGCTGACCCGTGCGCGCACTCGTCCGCCCGGCCCAGTACGTGGCCCTCGCGTTCTACATCCTCTTCCTCGGCTTCCCGCTGCTCTGGCTCATCTCCGCGTCGCTCAAGTCGTCGGGCGAGCTCAACTCGCTGACCGTGAGCCTGATCCCGCAGGACTTTCACTGGGAGAACTACTCCCAGGCGCTCTCGCGGCAGGGCCTCGTGCGCTCGGCGTGGAACAGCGCGATCGTCGCGGTCGTCTCGACGGCTCTCGTCATCGTCATCGCGCTGCCCGCGTCGTACGTGCTCGCGCGGTTGCGCGGCAAGATCCGCGCGGCAGGCGTGGGCTGGATCCTCGTGAGCCAGGTGTTCCCGGTGATCCTCATCATCCTGCCGCTGTTCCTCATCCTGCGGACCATCGGCCTCACGGACTCGCTCGTCGGGCTCACGCTCGTCCACACCACGTACACGCTGCCGTTCGCGCTGTGGATGATGCAGGGCTACGTCTCCGCGATCCCGGTCGACCTCGAGGAGGCGGGCTCGATGGACGGCGCGAGCCGGTTCACCGTGCTCCGCACGATCGTCTTCCCGCTCCTCATGCCGGGCATCGTCGCGACGGCGATGTTCAGCTTCGTGTCGTCGTGGAACGAGTTCTTCTTCGCGCTCGTGCTGCTCCAGTCACCCGAGAACTACACGCTGCCCATCACGCTGAAGATGTTCATCGGCGGCGAGGGCAAGGTGGCGCTCGGCCCCCTCGCCGCGGGCTCCGTGCTCGCGGCCATCCCCAGCATCGTCTTCTTCTCGATCATGCAGAAGAAGCTCACCGGCGGCCTGCTGTCCGGCGCCGTCAAGGGGTGACCCCATGAACCCCCGAACCGCCCCCACCCGAAAGGTAGAACCATGAAGACTCGTGGTGCGTCCATCGCCGCATGCCTCACGATCACGACCCTGCTCGTCGCGTCCTGCTCCAGCGGGGGCGGCAGCGGGGACGACGGCGCCGACGGCGGCCCGGTCACGCTGAAGTTCCAGTCGCTGTCCGACCAGCCGGCCGCCATCGAGGCGACCGAGAAGATCGTCGCGGACTGGAACGAGGCCAACCCCGACGTCCAGGTCGAGATCGTGCCCGCGGGCTGGGACGGGATCTACGACAAGCTCATCACGCAGTTCAACGGCGGCGCCGCGCCGGACATCATCCACTACGAGGCCGCGAGCATCGTGCCCTTCGCCGTGGACGGCTACCTGGCCGACCTGTCCGAGTACATGTCGGACGAGAAGCGCGCCGACATCCCCGAGGGCATCCTCGACTCCGTCACGGTCGACGACCAGGTCATCGCGTACCCGACCGAGCTGCAGTCCTACATGGTGTTCGCCAACAGGACGATGCTCGAGGCCGCGGGCGTCGAGATCCCCACGGGCGACACGATGACGTGGGACGAGCTGCGCGAGATCGCGAAGGCCACCACCAAGGACGGCGCGTACGGGCTCGGGTGGGGGCTCGCGAGCCCGACGGCCGCGTTCATGGCCATGGCGCCCGGCTTCGGCGGCCAGTACTTCGAGGGCACCGGCGCCGACGCGAGCATCACGATCGGCGAGGGCGAGATGGCCCTGCCGGAGCTCGTCGACGAGATGGCGCACACCGACAACACGGTGCTCCCGGTGACGCTCACGCAGTCGGGCTCGGAGACGCTCGCGTCGTTCTACGGCGGCCAGGTCGCCATGACGATCCAGGGCTCGTTCCAGGCCGCGAACATCGCCAACGACGCGCCCGAGGGCTTCGACTGGGTCGTGCTGCCCCCGCTCGAGGGCCCCGACGGCGCCGAGCAGGCCGCCAACCCGCAGACGCTCTCGGTGAACATCGACTCCGAGCACGTCGAGGAGTCCGCGGAGTTCATCGAGTTCTTCACCGACACGGAGAACCTCGCCGCGCTCAACGAGGCGGACGCGCTCATCCCGGCCACCACGTCGGCGCAGGAGGCCATGGCGGCCTCGCTCGGCGACGAGAACGGCTGGTCGACGATCCTCTCGTCCGGCCAGTACCTCACCTCGGCCCCGTACCTGTTCGTCGACGCGTACGCGCAGTGGAAGGACACGGTCGCGACGCCCGCGTACCAGAAGTTCCTCGCCCAGGAGATCGACGCCGACCAGCTCGCGACCGAGCTCGAGTCGGGCTGGGACGAGATCACCAAGTAGCAGGACAAGCGGCGGGGCGGCCGAAGGACGGCCGCCCCGCCGGGAACCGCGGCCCCCACGGGTCGCACCGGGCGCGACCCGCGCCGAGAGAGATCGACAGGGAGTGGACCGTGACCTGGCTGGACGACCGAGCGGTGGCAGTGATCACCGGAGCGGCGGTGGGGGACGCGCTGGGGGGCGCCACCGAGGGCTGGACCCCCGAGCAGATCGAGGAGCGCCACGGGGGGCGCGTGACCGGGATCGTCGAGCCCTGGTACCCGAACTGGCAGGACGCGCGTCCGATCGCGCCCTACCACAAGGGCGACGGGCACGTCACCGACGACACCCTCATGACGCGCGCGCTCGTGGAGGTGTACGCGAAGCGCCGCGAGCACCTCGACGCGTACGCGATGGCCGAGGACCTCGTGCCGCTCATGATCGGCGAGCCACGCTGGATCCCCGAGCTCGAGTCGACCGCGCTGCTGCTCCAGCGCGTGTTCCTCGCCGAGAAGTGGATCGTCGCGCGCCTGCACTACGGGCACGTGGACCCGCGCGAGGCGGGCGTCGGGAACGTCGTCAACTGCGGCGCCGCGATGTACGTCGCGCCCGTCGGCCTCGCCAACGCGGGCGACCCGCGCGGCGCGTACGCCGAGGCGATCGACCTCACCGGCGCGCACCAGTCGAGCTACGGCCGCGAGGCCGCGGGCGTGTTCGCGGCCATGGTCGCCGCGTCCGTCGCGCCGGGGGCCACGGTCGACGACGTCGTGCACGCCGCGCTCGACGTCGCGCACGACGGCACGGCCGCGGCGCTCCGGGCCGTGGTCGACGCGTTCGACGGCTGGACGACGGCGCCCACGACGGACGAGGAGGAGCGCGCCCTCGCGCGGCTCATCCGTGACACGGTCGCGCCGTTCGACTCCGTCGGGCCCGCGTACCGGCAGATGTCCATGGACGCGCGCCGCCCGTCGCGCACCAAGTCCATCGAGGAGCTTCCCGCGGCGCTCGGCTTCGTGCTCGGGCACCGCGGCGACTTCCGCGGCGCGGTCCTCGGCGCCGTGAACTACGGGCGCGACGCCGACTCGATCGCCGTCATGGCCGGTGCGGTGTGCGCGGGGCTGGGCGGGACGGCCGTCGTGCCGGACGAGTGGCTCGACGCGATCGAGGAGGCGAGCCGCATGGACATCCGCGAGACCGGCCGGCTCATGGCGTCGGCCGCCGCCGACATCCTCCGTGCGGACCGCGAGCGCGCCACGTCGCGCCTGCGCGCGCTCGCCGAGCTCGGCAACGCGTCCGTGGACGGGCCGGCCCCCGGGGTGCACGACGGCGCGGCGCGGGCCGCGCGGGCGGGTGGCCCGGCGTGAGGCTGACCTGGGCCCAGCCCGAGGACCTGCTCGCGCACGAGCTCGTCCAGTCCGCGGCGGAGGGCAAGGACGCTGCGGCGCTCGCGGACGTGCGCGAGCGCTGGGTCGCCGCGGGCGGCGACCCCGCCCCCGCGGTGAGCGGGGCCGGCCCCGTCCCCGCGACCCCGGAGCTGCGTGCGCTCGCGCGCGACCTGCTCGTGGAGCTCGACGCGCTGCCCGCGGCGCCCGCGCCGCACGAGCCCGACGACTGGGACGCGATCCTCACCACGCTCCCGGCGGCGCCCGGCCTGCCCACCCGCCCGGGCGCCGTCGGGTCCTCCGCCGGCATCGCGGCCGGTGCGGCAACCGGAACCGCCGCCGACGCCGCGTACGCGGACCGCGTGCTCGGCGCGTGGACCGGGCGCGCGGCGGGCTGCCTGCTCGGCAAGCCCGTGGAGAAGATCCCGCGCGCCGGGATCGAGGAGATCCTGCGCGCGACGGGCCGGTGGCCCCTCGACCGCTGGTTCACCGCCGTCGGGCTGCCCGACGACGTCGCCGCGCGCTGGCCGTGGAACCGGCGCAGCGCCCCGACGTCGCTCGAGGAGAACATCGACGGGATGCCCGAGGACGACGACCTCAACTACCCGATCCTCGCGCTCGCCCTGCTGGAGCGGCACGGGCGCGGCTTCACGACGGACGACGTCGCGCAGCTCTGGCTCGACGCGCTGCCCGCGGGCCGCGTGTTCACGGCCGAGCGCGCCGCCTACCGCAACATCCTCGACGCGCGGCCGGTGCCGGAGACGGCGACGCACCACAACCCGTTCCGGGAGTGGATCGGCGCGCTCATCCGTACGGACGTGCTCGGCTGGGTCTCGCCCGGCGACGTGCGCGAGGCGGCGCGCCTCGCGTGGACGGACGCGCGGCTGAGCCACACGCGCAACGGCGTGTACGGCGCGATGTGGGCGGCCGCGCTCGCGTCGGCGGCCATGGTCTGCGAGACGGTCGACGAGGTGCTCGACGCGGCGGACGCCGTCGTGCCGCCGGGCAGCCGGCTGGCCGCCGCGATCCGGCTCGGCCGCGACGCGGGCCGCGACGGCGACGCGTCGGAGGCGGGCGTGCGCGCCGGGCTCGACGCGATCCACGCCGCGTACGGCGACCTGCACTGGGTGCACGTGCTCAACAACGCCGCGGTCATCGCCTACGCGCTCTCGGCGGGGCGCGGTGCGGACGGCCGCGGCGACTTCGGCGCGAGCGTCGCGATCGCCGTCACCGCGGGCTGGGACACCGACTCCGCGGGCGCGACGGTCGGCGGCGTGGTGGGTGCGCTGCAGGGCGTCGACGGGATCGGCCAGCGGTGGACGCGCCCGCTCGACGGCCACATCGCGACCTCGCTGCCCGGCGGCGAGCAGAGGATCGTGGACCTCGCGGCGCGGACGGTCGCGCTCGCGGCGACGCCGGTCGAGGTGGCCGGGGGAGCCGCGCAGGGAGCCACGGAGGAGGCAGGCGCATGAGCACGACGTCGGACGGGACACCTGACCGGACGCAGCACGGGACGCCGGACGGCACGGTCCCGGGCACGTCCGGACGGGTCGTGGTGGTCGGGTCGGCGAACGTCGACCTCGTCGTCGACGTGCCGCGCCATCCCGGCGGCGGCGAGACCATCCTCGGCGGCGAGCTGCGGCGCAACCCCGGCGGCAAGGGCGCGAACCAGGCCGTCGGCGCGGCGCGCGCGGGCGGCGCCGACACGACGTTCGTCGGAGCGCTCGGGCACGACGACGCGGCGGACCTGCTGCTCGCGTCGCTCGACCGCGGCGGGGTGCGGACGGACCTCGTCGAGCGCGTGGAGGCCGCGACGGGCACCGCGCTCATCACCGTCTCGCCCGACGGCGAGAACGCGATCGTCGTCGCGCCCGGCGCGAACTCGCACGTGACGGTCGGCGCGGCGCAGGCCGAGCGGATCGCCGCCGCGGACGTCGTGCTCGCGCAGCTCGAGATCCCGCTCGACGTCGTGCGCGCCGCCGCCGCGGCGCGCCGCCCGGGCGCGCTGCTGGTCCTCAACGCCGCGCCGTCGCGCGACCTGCCGGACGACCTCTGGGCGGAGGTCGACGTGCTCGTGGTCAACGAGCACGAGGCGGCGGACCTGGCGGGGGCCTCCGGGGACGGCGAGCCGAGCGTGCTCGCCGGGCTGCTGCTGGAGCGCGTGCCGGCCGTCGTCGTGACGCTCGGGGGAGAGGGCAGCCTCGTGGCGGAGCGTCGTGCGGGCGGGCCCCTGCTCACGACCGTCCCCGCGATCCCCGTCGAGGCCGTGGACACGACCGGCGCGGGCGACACGTTCTGCGGCGTCCTCGCCGCCGCGCTCGCGCGCGGCGCGGACCTGCCGGACGCCGCCCGGCTGGCCGCCGCCGCGGGCGCGCTCGCCGTGACCCGGCCCGGCGCGCAGGACGCCGTGCCGGACGCCGCGGACGTCGTCGCGCTCGCCGAGCGGGCCGAGAACCCCACCCGACCGACCTGAGCCCGTCCGCAGCACGTCCGAGCGCGGGCCCGGCCCGCCGAGGGAAAGGCACCATGACCTACACGTTCGACCCGCTCGTCCCGCGCCCGATCGACCGGCCGACCGAGGTCCCGCTCGACGGGCCGCTCACGCCCGAGCAGTCGCGCGCGCTCGACGAGGCGAAGATCTTCGTCGGTCCGGCCGACCGCGCCGACCGCCCCGCGTGGCGCGAGCGGCTCGCCGCGTGGCGGGACGACGCACGTCGCCGCCACGGGTACACGGGCGCCGCGTACGACCGCCCGGACGCGGCGTGGGCCGCTGGCTGCTCGACGGTCGCGCAGGTCTGGTTGTGGGACGAGCTGCTGTACTCGTTCGAGGAGCACCGGTTCACGACCGAGCGGTTCCTCGCCGACGCGCGCGAGCGGTTCGGCGGCCTCGACGCCGTCGTCCTGTGGCACGCGTACCCCGTCATCGGGATCGACGACCGCAACCAGTGGGACTTCTACCGCGACGTCCCGGGGATCGTCGACCTCGTGCGGACGTTCCACGACGCGGGCCTGCACGTGTTCGTCGACTACAACCCGTGGGACGTCGGCACGCGCCGCGGCGACGACGACCTCACCGAGCTCGCGGCCGTCGTGCGCGAGCTCGGCGCCGACGGCGTCTTCCTGGACACCCTGAAGAAGGCGGAGCCGGAGCTCGTCGCTCGCCTCGAGGCGGCGCGTCCTGGGATCGTCCTGGAGGGCGAGTCGAAGCTCCCGGTCGAGCGCATCGAGGACCACTCGTCGTCGTGGGCGCAGTTCTTCGCCGACTCGCCCGTGCCCGGCGTGCTGCGCGCGCACTGGTACGAGCGTCGGCACATGCAGCACCACGTGCGCCGCTGGCACCGCGACCACTCCGAGGAGCTCCAGTCCGCGTGGCTCAACGGCGTGGGCGTCATGGTGTGGGAGGTCGTGTTCGGCGTGTGGGTCGGCTGGTCGCGGCGCGACGCCGCGACGGTCAAGCGCCTGGTCACGGTCCAGCGCGCCGCGCGGCCGCTGCTCCTGGAGGGGGAGTGGACGCCGCTCGCCGAGCTCGCGCCCGAGGCCGAGGCCGCCGGGGTGTACGCGTCGCGCTGGGAGCTCGACGGCGTGACCCTGTGGACGGTCGTCAACCGCGGCGAGACGGACCACGACGGCCCCCTGCTCCCGGGCGGCGCGCCCGGGCGCGTGCCCGGCCGCGGCATTGCCGCGGTGCTGCACGTGGCCGACGGCGCCGCCGAGCCCGCGTGGCTGCCGCACCTGCGCGACGTCGTCGCCGCGCTCGACGAGACCGCGCCGCACGACCCCGACGCGCGGTTCCCGCACCGCCTCGCGCGGCGTCTCGCACCCGCTGCCGAGAGGGTCGCGGCACCCGGGGCGAGCGTGGCGCCCGGGACGGGCGCCGTCGTCGTGCCCGCTGGGCCGTACGTGCTGACCGTCCGGTACCGCGCGCGCGAGACCGGGATGTACCAGGGCGCGCCGTACGTGGACGAGTGGAAGCCGCTCCCGCCGCGCCTGCACGACGCGCGGACCCTCCAGCGCGACGGCGAGCTCGCCACCCCGGTCGCGGTCGGGGGCGACGTCACGAACGCGCAGTTCGCGGAGTTCCTCGCCGCGACGGGCTACACGCCCGCCGTCGCGCACCGCTTCCTCGCGCACTGGGCGGACGGCCGTCCCGTGCCCGGCACGGAGGACGAGCCCGTGACGTTCGTCGACCTCGACGACGCGCGCGCCTACTGCGCGTGGCGGGGCGGTCGTCTGCCCACCGAGGACGAGTGGCAGCTCGCGGCCGAGCAGCCCGGCTGGACGCGCGGCGAACCCGCCGTGTGGAGCTGGACGGCCTCCGAGCACTCGGACGGCCGCACGCGGTTCGTCATGATCAAGGGCGGGAGCGACTACCGCGCCGAGGGCTCCGACTGGTACGTCGAGGGCGGGCGCCACGCGGCGGACTACGCGGTCAAGCTCCTCGTCCCCGGCCTGGGGCTCGCGCGCGGCGCGACCGTCGGGTTCCGCTGCGCGTGGGACCTCGCCGACGACGAGACGGGGGTGACGGCATGACGGACGCACCGCGCGTCTCGCGCGACCCGGCCGCGGGCGCGCTCGCGGGCCTGCGCGTCGTCGACGCGTCGACGCTGTTCGCCGGGCCGATGGCGGCGATGCACCTCGGCGACCTGGGCGCCGACGTCGTCAAGGTCGAGCACCCCACGAAGCCCGACCCGTCGCGCACGCACGGCGCCGCGAAGGACGGCGTGAACCTGTGGTGGAAGACGCTCGGGCGCAACAAGCGCACGGTCACGGCGAACCTCGGGAGCGACGGCGGCCGCGAGGTGTTCCTCGCGCTCGTCGCCGGGGCGGACGTCGTCATCGAGAACTTCCGGCCCGGCACGCTCGAGCGCTGGGGCCTGGGCTACGACGAGCTGTCCGCGCACAACCCGCGGCTCGTGCTCGCGCGCGTGAGCGGGTTCGGGCAGGTCGGCCCGTACCGCACCCGCCCCGGGTTCGGCACGCTCGCCGAGGCGATGAGCGGGTTCGCCGCGATGACCGGCGAGCCCGACGGCCCGCCGACCCTCCCGCCGTTCGGGCTCGCGGACGGCGTCGCGTCGCTCGCGACCGCGTTCGCCGTCATGGTCGCGCTGTCCACGCGCGAGCGCACCGGGCACGGGCAGGTCGTCGACACGGCGATCATCGAGCCCATCCTCGCGATGCTCGGGCCGCAGATCACGCGCTGGGACCAGCTCCGCACCGTGCAGCCGCGCACCGGCAACCGGTCCGCGAACAACGCGCCGCGCAACACCTACCGCACGCGCGACGGGCAGTGGGTCGCGGTGTCGACGTCGGCGCAGTCCATCGCCGAGCGCGTCGTGCGCCTCGTCGGGCGCCCTGAGCTCGTCGACGAGCCGTGGTTCGCGAGCGGCGTCGAGCGCGCGCGGCACGCCGACCTGCTCGACGAGGCCGTCGGCGGCTGGATCGCGCAGCGCACGCGCGACGAGGTCGTGGCCGCGTTCGAGGAGGCGCAGGCCGCCGTCGCGCCGATCTACGACGCCCAGGACATCGTCGACGACCCGCAGTTCCGCGCGCTCGGCACGATCCACGAGATCGAGGACCCCGAGCTCGGGCCGATGCTCATGCAGGGGCCGCTCTTCCGGATGTCCGAGAACGACGGCGTCATCCGCTTCACCGGCCGCGCCCACGGCGCCGACACCGACGCCGTGCTGGGCGAGCTCGGCTTCTCGCCCGAGCGCGTCGCCGAGCTCCGGGCCGAGGGGGCGGTGTGACGGGCCGGGGCGACCGGCCGGGCGCCGCGCCGCCGCTGACGCTGCTGTACGTGCCCGCGGACCGGCCCGACCGGGTCGCGAAGGCGATCGGGTCCGCGGCCGACGTCGTGCTCGTGGACCTCGAGGACGCCGTCGCGCCGGCGCGCAAGGACGAGGCACGGGCGCACGCCGTCGCGCTGCTCGACGAGGCCGCCGCCGCGCGCGGGGTCCAGGTGCGGATCAACCACCCCGCGACGCCGTGGCACGCCGCCGACGTCGCGGCCCTCGCCGGGCTGCCGCTCGCCGTCGGGGCGCGCGCGCCGAAGGTCGAGTCCGCCGACGAGGTGCGCGCGCTCGCGGCGGCGCTCCCCGGGCGGGCGCTGCACCTGCTGGTCGAGTCGGCGCTCGGCGTCGAGCGCGCGTTCGAGCTCGCGACGGCGTCGCCGCAGGTCGCGTCCCTCGGGCTCGGCGAGGCCGACCTGCGCTCCGACCTGCGGGTCGACGACGAGGCCGGGCTCGCGTGGGCGCGCAGCCGGGTCGTCGTCGCGGCCCGGGCGGCGGGGCTGCCGTCGCCCGCGATGTCCGCGTTCACGCACGTGCGCGACCTCGACGGGCTCGCGGCGTCGTGCCGCGCCGGGCGCGCGCTCGGGTTCTGCGGCCGCACCGCGATCCACCCCGGGCAGCTCGACACGATCCGCGACGCGTTCCTCCCGACCCCGGACGAGGTGGACCGCGCGCGCGAGGTCGTCGAGCGCGTGGGCGACGCCGCGGCGTCGGGCACGGGCGTCGTCGCACTCGCCGACGGCACGTTCCTCGACGTCGCGATGGTCGAGCGCGCCCGCACCGTGCTGGCACTGGCGGACCGCCGCGCGGCCGGCTAGCGCGGCGGGCCGGCGCGGCCGAGGTGCGCGCCGCGCCGAGAACGACCCTCCTCCCGGCCGAGCACGACGTCGCCGTCGTCATCGGCCCGGTCACGACAGCAGCGTCGTGCTCGGCGGGACGAGGGAGGGGGCAGCACATCACCGGATCTCGACGAGGAGACATGATGGACGCAGCACGACGGCCGCACCGGCGGCCGGGCACGACGGCGGTCGGGACCGCGCTGGCCCTCGCGGTCGGTCTGGGCGGGCTGGGGCTCGCGCTGCCCGCGACCGCCGCGGAGCAGGGCACGGTCGAGGCGGGGCGGGTCGCCGACTCGGTGGCCGGGCCGATCGACTACACGGTCTACCTGCCGCCCGGCTACGACGACGCCGCGCAGGAGTACCCGACGCTCTACCTGCTGCACGGCCGCGGCGACACGCAGGCCGCGTGGCGGCAGGTCACGGGCGACCTCGACGAGCTCATCGGGGCGGGCGAGATCCAGCCGATGGTCGTCGTCATGCCCGACGCGCCGTGGAACGACCGCGGCTCCTGGTACACGGACTCGCTGTACACCGGGGACGCGACGGGCGCCGGCTTCGGCACGGCCGTCGAGACGGCGTTCACGCGCGACCTCGTCGAGCACGTCGACGCGACCTACCGCACGGTCGAGGACCGCGAGGCACGCGCCGTGGGCGGCTACTCCATGGGCGGCGCGGGCGCGCTGCGGTTCACGCTCGCCCACCAGGACACGTTCTCCGCGGGCATCGTGCTGAGCCCCGCCGTCTACGTGCCGCAGCCGCCGGCCGACTCCTCGGCCCGCGACCACGGCGGCTACGGCGTCGGGCCCGCGCCGTTCGACGCCGACCGGTACACCGAGCTGTCCTACCCGACGGCGCTCGCGGCGCTCGACCCGGCGCTCCCGGTGCACCTGTTCGTCGCCGTCGGCGACGACGAGTGGGCCAACCCCGACCCCGCCGAGGCCACGCACGACATCGACTTCGAGTCCGCGCGCCTCTACAACCAGGCGCGCCGCGTCCCGGGCGTGACGGCCGAGCTGCGCGTGCTCGACGGCGGCCACGACTGGGACGTCTGGCGGCCCGCGTTCCGCGAGGGAGTCGTCGACGTCTCGGCGCGCCTGCGCACCACGCCCGCCGCGCCGTGGGACGCCGAGCTCCTCGGCTCCGCGGGCGACGACCGCGCGGGCGGCGTGACGGCCCTGCCCGACGGCGGCACCGCGGTCGCGCTGAACCTCGCCGGGGCGTGGGACGGGTACGAGCCCGCGGGCGGGCTGGACACCGTGGTCGTGCGGCGCGACGCCGATGGCACCGAGGTCTGGCGGCACGCGGTCGCGACGGCCGCGGACGACCGCGCGTACGGCGTCGTGCCGGGCGCCGCCGGCGGCGTGCTCGTCGCCGGGTACACCAAGGGCGACCTCGACGGCGCCCACCCGGGCACGACGCGCGACGACGGGTTCGTCGCGGCCGTCACCGCCGACGGCGAGCGCGCCTGGACGCTGCAGACCGGCGACCCCGGCGCGGCCGACCGCTTCTACGCCGTCGCGCCCGACGGCGCGGGCGGCGCCTACGTCGCCGGGTACACGAGCGGCGCCGTGGGCGACGCGCCGAGCGCCGGGGACAAGGACGCGCTGGTCGGCCGGGTCTCCGCGACGGGCGAGCTGCTGTGGCTGCGCCAGGTGGGCGGGCCCGGCGAGGACAAGGCGCTCGCGGTCGCCGCCTCGCCCGACGGCGGGGTGTACGTGGGCGGGGTGTCGGGCGGCGGGATGCCCGGGGCCGAGCGCGCGGGCGCGAACGACGGCTGGGTCGCGCGCTACGGCGCGGACGGCGAGCAGGAGTGGCTGCGCGCCGTCGCGACGAGCGAGAACGACCAGGTCAACGGCCTCGTGGCGCGCTCGGACGGGTCGGTCGTCGCGGTAGGGCACACGCGCGGGGCGCTCGGCGAGGACGGCAACCTCGGGGACAACGACGTCGTGGCACGGGCGTTCGACCCCGCGGGCGAGGTCCTGTGGACGACGCAGGTCGGGACGTCGACCGACGACCGCGGCGTGACCGGCGTGCTCGGTGCCGACGACGCGGTGCTCGTCGTCGGCACGACGTACGGCGCGCTGGGCACGGCCGTCGGCGGGGTCGACGTCGTGACGTTCCCCGTCGCGGCCGACGGCACCCCGGGCGAGGCGACGCAGACCGGGTCGCGCGAGCGCGACGGCGCCGACGAGTGGGACGACGCGAACCTGTTCGCGGCCCCCGCACCCGCCGCCCACGGCCGCGACGGCGCGGTGCTGCTCACCGGACTCACGTACGGCGCGCCAGCCGGTACGACGAACGCGGGCGCTGCCGACGTGTTCGTGGGCCGCGTGCCGTGGGACGCCGTCGTGCCGGGCGGGGGTGCGGGCCCGACGCTCGACGTCACCGCCCAGGCGCGGTGCCTCGCCGGGAAGGCCTACGTCGCGGTGCGTGCCACGAGCACCGGGGACGAGCCGGTCGACGTCGAGCTGGCCACGCCGTACGGCTCGCGGGTCGTCGCGGACGTCGCGCCGGGGGCGAGCGCCTACCAGTCGTTCCCCGCCCGCACCGCGACCGTCCCCGCCGGCGAGGCGACCGCGACCGCGGACGGCCGCACCGTCGCCGTCCCGTACGACGCGCTCACCTGCGGCTGACCCCGACCCTGCCCGCCGCCGAGAACGACCCTGCACGCGGCCGAGCACGGGGTTGCTGTCGTCATCGCCCGGAGAACGACAGCAACCCCGTGCTCGGCGGGACGGGGGGCGGGGTCAGCAGGTGAGGTGGTCGCCCGTCGTGGTGCCGACGATCTCGACGTAGTGGCGGAAGAGGCGGACGCGGTTGGTCATCTGGCGGGGGTTGCCGCCCTCGCACTCGAGCGGGCCGTTGATGGACCGGATCGTCTCGGCGAAGCCGTGCTCGCCGACGATCGCGTCGTGGCACGTCATCGAGGCCGTGCCGGGCTGGGTGTTCCAGTACCAGAGCGCGGTCTGCCACGCGACGGTCGGGTCCTGCTCGACGAGCCACGGGTCCGCGAGGAGGTCGATGCCCAGCGCCTCGCCGGCCGCCCGGTAGTTGAAGTTCCAGGAGAGCTGGAGCGGGCCACGGCCGTAGTAGGCGTCCTGCCCGGCCGGGCACCCGTACGGCTGGGCGGGGTCGCAGTAGTGCGGGTAGTTCGCAGTGTTCACCTCGACCACGTGCACCAGACCGTGCGTCTCGTGGCTCACGTTCGCGAGGAACGCCGCCGCCTCGCGTCGGGCGACCCGGTCGCCGCCGGAGGTCGCGAACCCGGGGTACGCGGCCGTCGCCGCGACCAGCCCGGCGTACGTGTAGAAGGGGTTCCGCTCGGGGAACATCGCGTCGAACTGCTGCTCGGTCACGACGAACGTCGGCGGTGCGGCGGTCGGCGTCGGGTCGGTCATGGGTCCCCCTCGTCGGGTCGGCACGGGCGCGGCGTCGCACTTCCACGTCCCACCCTAGGCGATTCGTGAGGAGACCTGCTTAACCGGCCGGCTCCGGAACCGCTGCGCGTGCCGAGCACGACACCGCCCGCCCGCGAGCACGACGTGAGGGTCGCCATCGACTCGATGACGACCCTCATGTCGTGCTCGGCCGTGCGGTCAGGCGGTCAGCCGCACGACGTCTCCGGGTAGGCCGCCGTGCCCTCCGTCTGGACGCCCTGGCCGTCGACGTTCTTGTACGCCACGAGCGACACCTCGCCGGCGTCGAGCGTCTTGCCCTTGACCGAGAACGTCTTCTCGACCGTCTGCCCGGCGGGGATCTTCGTGAACTTGTGCTCGCCCGAGACCGTCGTCACCCGGACGTCGATCGGCGCCGTGTCGGTGTTCGTCACCGAGGTGGTCAGCCAGAGCTGCTTGCCCGCCGCCTTGCACGACGGCGTCGCGGTGCCCGAGAAGCGGACCGCCGTGGCGCCCGGCTCGGCGCCGATGTCGTCCGCCGTCGCGGACTGGTCGAACGACGCGTTGCCGTAGGTCGTGAACCAGCCCTGCGCGGTCGCGAAGTCATCCGTGAAGGCCCGGGACAGGAGCAGCAGGAGCCGCGCCTTGACGGCCGTGAGGTCGCCGCCCGCGATGATGCCGTTGCCGCCGCCGTACGACGACCCCGACCCGGTGCGCGTCGTGGAGACGAACCACACGCCCTTGTCGCGGATCGCCGCGGTGCGCGCCTGGCTCATCGCGGACGAGATGCCCCCTGCACCCGTGCCCGCGGTGACGATGCCCTGCACGCCCGCGTTCGCGAACGCCGTCACGGCCTCGCCGCCCGCCTGCTGGTAGGACATGAGGATCTCGACGCGCGGGAGCGTCTTCGGGTCGACCTTCGCGAGGTCGAACGGCGTGAACCACTCCTCGGTGTCGCACGCGAGCACGCGTGCCGGTGCCCGGCCCAGCGTGATGTTGTCGCCGTCGATCCAGCCGAGCACGCCGTACTCGCGGGTCTGGAACGTGTCGGTGCGGTACGAGTTCGACTTCGTGACCTCGCGGGCCGCCTGGATCTCGTCGTTGAGCATGAGCACGGTCCCGAAGCAGAACGTCTGCTGCGACGCCGCCACCTTGATCGCGTTGTAGAGGTTCGCGGGCGCGTCCGTCCCGAACACGAGGCTCGAGTCCGGCCCGGCGCCCGACCCCCACGGGCGCATCGAGCCGGACGTGACCACGGGCTTGCGCGACCGCACCGTGAGGTCGAGCCAGTACGCGAACTCCTCCTGGGTGTCCGTGCCGGTCGTCACGACGACGGCGTCGGCGGTCTTCAGCTGCTTCTCGACCTCGAGCGTGAGCGCGTGGAACTGCTCCATCGAGTAGCCGGACGAGCCGGCGTTGCCGAACTGGACGGCGGTGACGTCGGCGACGGCGTCGAGCTCCGGCCGCAGCGTGTTCAGCATGTCCTCCATGAGGTACGTGCCGGCGCGGTAGCTCGTGAACGTGTCGCGGCCGGTCGCCTTGCCGGCCATGGTGCCGCCGGTCGCGACGACGACGACCTTCGGCTTCTCCGCAGCGGCGGTCGCCGTGGCGGTCGCGTACTGCGCGGACGTGATGCCGAGCGGGTTGGCCGGGGCGGTCCCGGCGGCGAGCACGGGCGCCGCGGCGCCCTCGGCGCGTGCGGCGGCGGCCGACGCCCGGGAGTCGGCGACGGTGTACGCGACCGTCGCGGCGAGCGCCGCGCACGCCAGCACGAGCGCGACGACGGCCGCGACAGCGCGGCCGGACAGGGTCAGGGTGAACGTTCTCAACAGGGGGCCTTCCGTCGGGGGAACATCTGGCCCGCCCGACGCTAGGGACGGCGTGTTGCCGGGTGATTGCCTGGGCGTAAGAAGTACGCGCGTACCGGATCGCCGCCCATCGGTTGACCCCGGCCCGGCGCGGGTCCAGCCTGGCGGGAGGGCCGGCGCGGGTCCGGCCCGGTCAGGAGCGGTCATGGACGATCGCGACGCCGCCCTCCTGCGGGCGCACGAGCACGCGGCCGCGTGGCTCGACTCCCTCGCGACACGGCCCGTCCCGCCGCGGGCGTCGGTCGCCGACGTCGTCGCCGCGCTGGGCACCGACCTGCCCGACGGCCCGGCGTCGGCCGCGGACGTCGTCGACCTGCTCGCCGCCGCGTGCGGGCCCGGCCTCACGGCCATGCCGTCCGGTCGCTTCTACGGCATGGTGATCGGCGGGAGCCATCCCGCCGCGCTGGCGGCCGACTGGCTCACCAGCGCGTGGGACCAGAACTCCGCGCTGCGCACGGTGACCCCCGCCCACACCGCCGTCGAGGACGTGACGAGCGCGTGGCTGCTCGACCTGCTCGGGCTGCCCGCCGCCGGCGCGGTCGGGTTCGTCACCGGCGCCACGACCGCGAACTTCACGGCGCTCGCGGCGGCGCGCGGCGAGGTGCTGCGCCGCGCGGGATGGGACGTGCGTCGCGACGGTCTCACGGGTGCGCCGCGCGTCCGCGTGCTCGTGGGCGCCGAACGGCACGAGTCGGTCGACCTCGCGCTGTCCTACCTGGGGCTCGGCGCGCCCGAGGTCGTGGCCGCCGACGGCCAGGGCCGCATCTCCGGCGCCGCGCTCGACGAGGCGCTGCGCGCACCCGTCGACCAGCGTTCTCCCTCGGCGGACCACGGTTCTACCTCGGCGGGCCTCGCTCCGACCGCGCGGCCCACGATCGTCGTGCTGCAGGCGGGGAACGTGCACTCGGGGGCGTTCGACCCGTTCGCGGCGGCCGTCGACGTCGCGCACCGGCACGGCGCGTGGGTGCACGTCGACGGCGCGTTCGGGCTCTTCGCCGCCGCGTCGCCGTCGTACCGGCACCTCGTCGCGGGGTACGAGGGCGCGGACTCGTGGGCGACCGACGCGCACAAGACGCTGAACGTCCCGTACGACTGCGGGCTCGCGATCGTCGCCGACCCCGCGCCGCTGCGCGCGGCGATGGGCATGCACGGGGACTACCTCATCCAGAGCGACACGGGCGACCCGCTCGACAAGGTGCCCGAGCTGTCGCGCCGCGGGCGCGCGTTCCCCGTGTGGGCGGTGCTGCGCGCCCTCGGACGCTCGGGCGTCGCAGGCCTCGTCGACGGCTTCTGCCGGCACGCGACGACGTTCGCGGAGGGGATGCGGACGCTCGACGGTGCGGTCGTGCTCAACGACGTCGTCTTCACCCAGGTGTGCGCCGCGTTCGGCGACGACGCGCGCACGCAGGACGTCGTGCGACGCGTGCTCGACGACGGCACGGCCTGGATGTCCGGGTCGCGCTGGCACGACCGCGCGGTGCTGCGCGTGTCGGTGAGCTCGTGGGCGACGACGGACGACGACGTCCGGGTGAGCCTCGACGCCCTGCGTCGTGCCGCGTCGTCGGGCTGAGGCGGACCGTGCCCTGCCGGACGGGCTGCGGGCCGTGCTCACGGACGTCGGGCGGCGCACCCGCTGGGCCCTCGACGCCGACGCGCGGCTCGTCGAGCCCGAGGGGGCGGGGTGCGCTCGGCCTCGCGCGGCCGGGCGCCCCCGCCGCAGCGGAGGCGCCCGGGCCGAGCAGCAGGGCGGTCAGCGGCCGCCTCCGCCGTCAGCGACCGCGGTGCTTGCCGAGGTCGACGCGCACGAGGTGCCCGTCGGGCGGTGAGGTCTCGTCCGGGGGCAGCGCGTTCGTCGTCGCGAGCAGCCCCTTGCCGTCCCACTCGAGCCCGGCGGGCAGCGGGACCTCCACGACCGTGCTCGGGCCGCGCTTGCCGACCTGCGAGATCTTGCCCCCGAAGAGCTCGGCCACGTAGACCGCGCCCTTGTCCGTCACGGCGAGGTTGGTCGCGCCCACGAACCCGGACCCGACCTGGCGCACCTTCCCCTTCCACGGGTCCACGGTGTAGACGGCGCCGCGCGCGCCGAGGCTCGCGTCCTCCGGACCGCCGGGCAATGTCGTCACGTAGAGCACGCCGCGCGGTCCCACCTCGACGTCCGTGGGGACGGGCTCGAACCAGTACGTCTCGCCGACGACGCAGTCGGGCCACCCGAAGGCCGCCGCGGCCTCCGCGGTGACCACCGCGGGCTGGGCCGGGAGGACGGCCACCGTGCGGACCTTCCCGCGGTCGCTGATCGACAGGATCGCGTTCGCGCCCGCGTCGGCGACGTAGGTCGTGCCGCGCGAGGTGGTCGTCGCGTACGGGTGGGAGTCGGCGATCCCCGTGTACAGGCCCGGGACCGGCGCCGGGGGCACCTGGGCGACGCACGCCGGGTCGGTCTCGCGCAGGCCGTACGTCACGCCCGCGTCGGGGTTGTTCGCCTGCTCGTACGCGAACGTGTCCGCGAGGACGCGGGGCGTGCCCGTCGGGTTCCCCCAGCGGTCCGTGCGCAGCGTCGAGACCTCCGACGCGACCGGGCCCTGCTCGCCGAGCTGCGTCTCGGTGAACGTGATCCGGCGGTCGTCGTAGGAGACGCCGCCCACCTCGCCGCCGTCGGGCGACGCGTAGAGCACGCTCGGCGTGCCGTCGCGCCCGACGGCCGTGAGCAGGCCGGGGAAGTTCTGGGTGACGTAGGTCGTGCCACGCGGCCCGACCGCGAGGCTGAGCGGGGTGACGAGCCCGGTCGCGACGTCGGTCACGGTGGGTGGGCGCGGGTCGTGCCTGCCGCCGTGCGCGACGGCGGGGCTCGCGACGAGCACGAGGGCGGCGGTCGCTGCGGCGACGCCTGCGGGCAGGGCGGTGCGGAGTCTTCTCATGGGTGCTCCAGGTCCGGCGGTCCCGGGCGCGGCAGGGGTGTCGTCACCGTGCTGCGGGGCAGCACGCGTGCGCGTCGCGCCGGGGACGTGGGTGAGGTGGTCGTCGGGCCGGACGACGTGGCGCGCCACAGGTGCCGAGGGCGTGCCGTGCGACCGGCGAGGCGCCGGCCGGGAGTCTGCTGTGCGTCGGCGGTGAGCACAGACCTCCGAGTGTGCACCCGGCGGCCGTCGCGGTCCAGGACGGTCGCCCCGGGCGACGAGCACCCGGGGCGACGCGGGACCGGTGGGTCAGCCGTGGACGGCCAGGTCCACCCACACGAGCCGGTGGTCGCTGCTCGGGAACGGGAAGACGCCGGTGAGCCGCGACAGCGGGTCCGCCTGGACGGGCCAGAACACGCCGGCGTCGCGCACGCGCAGGTCGCGCGACGGGAGCACGTAGTCCGCGCGCAGGTTGCCCGGTGCGGTGTCCGCGAAGTCGGCGGTGTCGAGCGCGGGGTCACCGAGGTGGGTCGCGTTCGCGCCGCCCTGGAGCCCGGCGGCCTCGACGCCGCCGGCCGACCGGGGCGCCGGGTCCTGGACGCGCCGGTGGCCGAGGAGCTGGTCGATCGCGGCGTCGACCGAGTCGCCGTCGAGCGGGTCGGCGTTCTGGTCGCCCAGGACGACGAAGCTCTCGCCCGGGTGCAGGCCCCCGCGGCGGCCGGCGTCGTCGTACACGTACCGCGACGCCCGCGGCGTCACATAGTCCGCCCAGAACCGGATCTCGTCGTGGTTGCGTCGCCCGTTGCGGTCCTCGGAGCCGTCGAAGGTGGGCGGCGTGGGGTGGGACGCGAGCACGTGGACCGTCTCGCGGCCGACCCGCACGGGCACGTCCCAGTGCGACTTGCTCGACAACCGCACGACCTCGAGCTCCTCGGGCGTGAACCAGTCCTCGGGTGCGGCGGTCGCGGGGTCGTCGGGGAGCAGCGCGCCGGGCATGTCCCTCCACAGGAAGTGCTGGAAGGTCCGGACGCCGTCCGTCTCGATCGGGTACCGCGACAGCACGACCATGCCGTACTGGCCCTCGAAGGCCCCGAACCCGAACGCGTCGTCGCCCCCGCCGACCGTGCCGTCGTTGTCGAGGTCGAACCCGCTGGGGATCCCGGTGTTCGACGGCGCCACGTACGCGTAGCGGTACTCGATCGGCGCCGCGCCGCCCTGGGACACCTCGAGGTAGTTGTCGCGGAACAGGTCGACGGCGCGCCCGCCCGGCACGTGGTCGAACTCGTTGAGCAGCACGACGTCGGGCCGCGTGCGCTGGAGCACCTCGGCGATGGTCGCGGCCTGCGGGTCGTCGGGGGTCGAGAGGTCGGCCTCGAGCTCGCCCGCCGCGGCGCGGTTGAGGCTCGCGTTGTACGTCGCGACGCGCAGCGTCCCGCGATCGTGGCCGTTCCCGTTCCCGTGGCCGTGGCCGCCGTGCGCGACGGCGGGGCTCGCGGCGGCGCCGACGGTCCCCACGGTCAGGGCGAGGGCTGCGGCGAGGGCGGAGGCCAGGACGGTGCGTGCGGTGCGGGGCTGGGCCCGGTGAACGGGTCTCGTGGACACAATGGCTCCTCGTCGTCGGGGACGGTGGTCGTCGAGAGGTTCTCCGCCACCGTACGCACGCCCGTCAGCGCGCGGAAGGGCGGCGAGGTGACCGGCGGGTGAACGCCCGGCAGGACCTGCCGACGTGGGTGGGCGGTGGGACCCTGGGGCCATGGACACCTCGCAGTCCCGGCCCGTCCGCACCTACCCGCACGGCGTGCCGTGCTGGGTGGACACCGAGCAGCCCGACGTCGACGCCGCGCTCGCGTTCTACGGCGCCCTCTTCGGGTGGGAGTTCGAGGACAGGCTGCCGCCCGGAACGGGGGAGCGCTACGTCGTCGCGTCGCTCGGCGGGCAGGACGTCGCGGCGGTCGCGACGGGGACCGGTGCGCCGGGGTGGATCACGTACGTCGCGGTCGACGACGTGGACGCCTCGTCGCGCGGCGTCCCCGACCTCGGCGGAGAGGTCCTGGACGGCCCGACGACGATCGGGCCGCCCGGGCGCACGGCGTCCGTCCGCGACCCGCAGGGCGCCACGTTCCGGCTCTGGCAGGCCGGCACCCGCGTCGGCGCCCAGCGCGTCAACGAGCCGGGCACGTGGAACTTCAGCGTCCTGCACACGCCCGACGTCGCGCGGGCGCTGCACTTCTACGGTCCGCTCCTCGGGTGGGAGGTCAGCCCCGAGCTCGGGGCGGGCATGGCGCGCGTCCCCGGCTACGGCGACCACCTCGCCCGGACCGTCTACCCCGAGATCGACGCGAACCAGGAGGGTGCGCCGCCGGGGTTCCGCGACGTCGTGGCAGGCGTGGTCGAGGACGGCGGGCCGGCGCACCACTCCGTGACGTTCGCCGTCGCGGACCGGGACGAGGCCGCCGCGTCGGCCGAGCGTGCCGGCGGCACGGTGCTGTCCTCGGTCGACACGCAGTGGACGCGTGAGGCCGAGATCCGCGACCCCCAGGGTGCGCTCCTCACGCTGTCGCAGTACACACCGCCGGAGGGCTTCTGACTGCTCGAGGGACATATTCCTTGACAGGAATATTCGTGCTGGGGAATCATCTCCTCCATGGAGGCCCTTCTCGCCGCGCTCGCCGACCCGGTCCGGTGGCGGCTCGTCACGCTCCTCGCCGAGCGTCCCCGGCCGGTGGGCGTGCTCGCGCAGCTCGCCGCCGCGCGTCAGCCGCAGACGACCAAGCACCTGCAGACCCTCGAGCGGGCCGGCGTCGTCGTGTCCCAGCGCTCTGGTCAGCGTCGGATCTACGCGGTGCGCCCCGAGGCGCTCCGTGAGCTCGCCGGGGCGCTGACCGCCCTGGCCGATGCCACGGAGGAGTCGGGAGAGACGTTCGCGCAGTACGGGAAGAGCCTGTCGTCCGAGCGCGAGGCCGCGCGGGGGTCCGGCTGGGCGGACGGCCGCACGTTCGAGTTCACCCGGCCGCTCGCCGCCGCACCGGACGTCGTGTGGCGCCACCTCACCGAGGCCCCGTTGCTCGCCCGGTGGTGGACGCCGGACGACCTGCGCGTGTCCGAGCTCGTGTTCGACGCGCGGCCGGGCGGTCGGATCCTGCACGAGTACCGCGACGTCGAGGACGTCGACGGGTCCGACGTGGTGGTCGGACGTGCGGAGGGCCGGGTGGTCGAGGCGAGGTCGGGCGAGCGCCTGGCCTACCGGCTCTCGCCGGTGCTCCCCGACGGGAGGGTCGCCTTCACGGCGCACGTCGACCTTGACCTCCGTCCGGACGGCGACGGCACGACCCTCGACGTCCGCTTCCGGGTCGCCGACAGCACGGTCGACTCCGCCGACTTCGTCGCCGGGATCGAGATCGGCTTCGGGCAGAGCCTCGACACACTCGTGGCGACCGTCGCGAGCCCGCACGACACCGACACGACCGACACGACCGACACCGACATGACCGACACAGGGAGCACCTCATGACCCGCTCGACCGGACGCCTCGTCACCGCGAACCTCGCCCTCACGCTCGACGGGCGCTACCACGGCCCCGGAGGCCCGGGGGACTTCGGCGCGTTCGCCCCGTACGTCGCCACCGACACGGCGCGCGACCAGATGACCCGGATGTGTGCGGCCGCCACCACGGCCGTGCTCGGCCGCGTCAACGCCGAGGGGTTCCTCGGCTACTGGCCGCCGGTCGCCGACGACGACACCGCGGACCCGCGGGACCGCGCGTACGCGCGCTGGCTCGTCGACACGGAGAAGGTGGTGCTCTCCACGTCGCTGGCCGAGGCGCCGTGGGACCGCGCGCGGGTCGTGGACGGCCCCGCCGCGGACGTCGTCGCGGAGCTCCGCGGCACGGGAGAGGGCGACATCCTCGTCAACAGCAGCGCGAGCGTCATCAAGGCCCTGCTGGCGGCCGACCTGGTCGACCGCCTGTACCTCCTGCTCGTCCCCGTGGTCGTGGGCGGCGGGCCGCGGCTCTTCGACGACGGCCTGCCCGCCACCGCTTGGACGGTCGCGTACCAGGAGACGGGCGCGACCGGGGAGCTCGCCCTGGTCTACGACCGGGCTCGCTGACAGCGCGATCGCTCGCCTGGTGGTGCGCGGTCCCTTGGGGCACTGCGGTCCGGCATCATGACGCCGTGAACGTCGTCACCCGCACCCCGCACGACCATGTCGTCGTCCGTCTGCGCGCCGCGGACCTCGAGTACGGGCGGGTCGGCCCGACCGACGAGCGCGGCTGGACGTTCGCCGAGGTCGACACCGAGGACGGCACGTGCGCCGACGACGCGGACGCGCCCGGGTCCGTCGCGGAGGCGCTCGCGCGCGTCGACGCGTTGGTCCCGGCGCCGTGGGTCGTGCAGCTCGACGCCGGGTCCGACCCGCTGCCCGACGGCGTGAGCGCGATCCTCGCGGCCCGCACCGACGCGGTGGCTCCGCCGGCGGTCGTGACGTGGGCGCCGGTCGACCCGTCCGGGACGAGCACCGACCACGCGATGCGTCTCGACGGCGACCCCAGCCACGTGCTCGCGGCCGTCGCCGCGCTCGTCGGTCTGCGGGACGCGGCGACCGCGCCGGAGCGCCTGCGCGAGCTCGAGCACCCCGACGACCTGCTGGACACGTTCGCCGCGGTCGCCGATCTGCCGGCGACCGACTCGGCGGCCCCCGACGCCGTCGTCCAGCTCGTGCGCTCCGACGCTGCGTTCGTCCGCGCCGCGGTGCGCCGTGCCGGGTCGGCGTGGGTGCGCGCGACGGACGAGCGCACGTCCGTCTGGACCGTCGAGCGGCCGCCGGTCTCCGTCCCGGGTGCGCCCGACGACGAGGTCCGGGAGGCGTTCACGGCGGCCCTCACGGGGGAGTTCCGCGCGCGGTCGACGATCGAGCGCGGGCTGCGTCCGGGCGAGGCGATGATCAGCCTCGAGCGGGCGGGGGCCGGGGTGGCGTGGACGCTCACGACGCCCGGGCGGCCGTGGGTCTTCGGGAGCTGGAACGACACGTGGACGGACCTGTCCACCTCGGGGACCGAGGGTGCGTACGACGCGCTCGTCGAGACCTTCGGCGAGCCGCGCGACCCGGGCCGGCTGCGCGCGCTGCTCGCCGCGTCCACGTGGCCCGGCGACCCGGTCGCCGACCTCGCGTACCTCCTCGGCCTGCCGTCGGCGCTCGTCGAGGCGGTCGACGACCCGGCGCGGTTCCGGCACGGCGCCGAGCGGGTCCAGCCCCTCGGCCCGACGGCGCCCCTGACCCCGGCCGAGAGGGACGCGCTCGCGGCGCGCGCGCCCCGGCGCGGCACGGGGAAGACCGTGCGGGACGTCGTGCTGCTCGTGCTGGGCCTCGCGCTGCTCGGGCTCGGGGCGGCGATCCTCGCGACGAGCGGCGCCGTCGTCGGCTCGGACGGTCCGCCCGACTGGTCCGTCGTCGTCTGGATCGCGGGCGGCGTGCTCGCCCTCGCCGGCTGGGCCGGCCTGGGGTCCGCGCGCTCCGAGCGGCGGCGCTTCCTCGCCGACACGTGAGCGGGCCCGCCCCCGGTCGCAGCACGACCGGGGACGGGCCCCCTCCCACGGCGCTCCGCGGGGCGTCAGCGGCCGTCGAGGTGGTCGATCTCCTCGAGCAGACGCTCGCGCGTCGCCGCGTCGTCGACGAACTTCTGGACGGTCCGCCGCACCGACTCCCAGCGACCCGCCTCGACCGCGCTGAGCGCGCCCACGAGCTGGCCGGGCGGGAGGTCGAGCACCGCGACACGGGAGCGCAGGCCCTCGGGCGTGACCGTCACGACGACGGTGCGCTCCGCCGTCGCCTCGCCGCCTGCGCCGCGGGCGGTCGCGACGACGGTGTGCTCGCCGAGCGTGAGGTCCGCGGCGGCGACGGCCGCGCCGTTCGCGACTGGCTCGCCGTCGAGCGTGAGCGTGACCTCGTCAGCGTCGGTGGCGCTGGCGGCGACGACGAGCGTGCCGCCGCGCTCGACCTCGGCGCCCTCGGCCGGGCTCACGACCTCGACCGTCGGTGCGGCCGGGGCCGGCGCCTCCTGCTCGCGCGCCTGCTTCCAGCCGATGAACGCGCCGGCGCGGTCGGTGATGACGCCGTCGACGCCGATCTCCGTGAGCCGGGCCCAGTCGGCCGCCGAGTTCACGGTGTACGGCATGACGGCGATGCCGGCCTCGTTGAGGTCCGCGACGACGCCGGGGCGGGCGAGCAGCGCGGTCGCCGACGGGTTGTACATGACGGCACCGAGGTCCTGCGCCACGGCGACGGGGTCGGCGTCGAGCGAGCCGCGCAGCAGGCCGCGCGGGATCTGCGGCGCGTGCTCGCGCGCGTACCGCAGCGCGGCGACGTCGAACGACTGGAGGACCACGCGGTCCTCGAGCCCGGCCTCGACGACCATGTCCACGACGCGCTCGACCTCGGCGGACGTCTCCGGGCCCTTGATCTCCAGCAGCAGGGTCGACGAGCCGGTCTCCAGCAGGTCCAGCACCTGGGCGAACGTGGGCAGGTTCTGGCCGGCGAACGCGGGGGAGAACCACGACCCGGCGTCGAGCGCGGTGACCTGCGCGCCCGGCAGCACGGCCACGTCGCCGGTGCCGTCCGTCGTGCGGTCCACGGTCTGGTCGTGAAGCACGACCGGCAGCCCGTCCGCCGTCGTGTGCACGTCGATCTCGACGTACTCGGCGCCCGTGCGCATGCCCGCCGCCACGGCGGCGAGCGTGTTCTCCGGCGCGACCGACGAGTAGCCGCGGTGGGCGACCGTGACGGGGAGCTCCCCGTCGTCGCCCACGTAGGACGCGGGCTCGATCTCGGTGACGGTGACGTCGTCGACGCTCACGGTCGCCCCGGCCGTGACGAAGCCGAGCGCTCCCTCGCGTGACCGGTCGATCCGGCCCTCCAGGAGGGTCTTCCCGTCGAGCGCGTAGGTGACCGCGGCGCCCTGCACCTCGACGGACAGGCGCACGTCGCGACCCGTCGCCGCGTCCGTCGGGGCGGACGCCGTGTACGGCACGTTCCACGCGTCCGCGGCCGTCCGCTGCGCGATCTCGACGCCGTTGTGCGCGGTCGTCGTGCTGCGCAGGACCGCCTGCCACCACGGGACCGCGCCGTCGGGCGCGACGTCGAGGATCGCGCCCGCCCAGCGCGAGGCGTTGTCCACGCTCTCGAAGCGCAGCGTCGCCTCCAGGCGGTAGTTCTCCGCCGACTGCCCGAAGACGATGCGGGCGGGCGACGACCCGTCGGGCGCGTCGCCGACGAGCCGGCCGTCGCGCACCTGCCAGTCGCCCAGCACGGGCGTCCAGCCCTCGGGGAGGTCGTCGCCGTCGAACGACTCGGCGAGCAGCACGTCGCCGGGCTCGGCGGTGGCCGGGGCGGCGAGCGGGACGGTCGCGGTCGTGGCCGCGGCGGTCACGAGCGTGGTGGCGAGCAGGGCCCCCGCGACCGAGGCGGCGGTGCCGCGCACGGTGCGTGGTCGGGTGGTCGTCATCGGGTCCTCCGAACGTCGGGACGGTTGCCCCGGCGACGCTACGAATGCCGCATGACGCTCCGGTGGACGCCGGGCGACGCTCGAGGGGCGGCCAGGTGACGGGACGCGAGTCCCCGACGTCGACCCGAGCTCATCCTCGAGCACCTCCCCGAGCGTCACCCGGGCGGGCCCGGCTCGCGCGCCAGCAGGCGTGCGACGTCGTGCCCGGCCTCCAGCAGCGCGAGGGTGCGGCGCGCGATCGCGTCGAGCCGCGCGTCGAGCGCGGCGAGCGGGTCGGCGGCGTCGGCCGGACCGGTGGTCCCGCGGAGCGCGTCGATCGCGTGCCGGACGTCCGGGACCCGGTACCCGGCAGCCCGCAGGGCGGCGACGACCCGGGCCTCGCGGACGGCCTCGGGCGGGTAGCGGCGGGCCGACACCGCGCCCGTGCGCGACGCGACGCGCTCCGGCGCGAGGAGCCCCTCGTGCTCCCAGAACCGCAGCGTCGACGCCCGGACGCCCAGTGCGGCGGCGAGCTCCGTGATCGTGAGCACCGACCCGTCGGGATCGGCTGTCGCCGCGGTCGCGCTGTCGGGGGAGCCGGCCGAGCCGTCGTGCTCCGCCCGGATCACGAGGAGCGCGCGCCGGGCCGCGAGCGCCTCGTCCCGCTCGCGTGCGAGCGTCACGTGCAGCCCGGAGACCAGCGCCGCCGCCTCGTCGAGGGGGAGCGAGCGCGCGTCGCGCAGCACCCGCCGCGCGACGACCGGACCGACGGCGGCAGCGAGGCCGCGGTACGCGCGCAGGGCCAGGACGTGCTCGTCGCCGAACGTGCGGTACCCGTTCCCGGACCGGCCGGCGGGCGGCAGGACGCCGAGCGCCTCCAGGTCGCGCACCTGCTGGACCGAGCACCCGGCCGCGCGCGCGACGTCGGACGTCCGCAGCGGCCGCGGTGCCTCGCCCTCTGCCCCGAGCCCCGAGCTCGTCACGCCAACCCTCCAGAAGCACTTCAAGAGCACACTCGAACCATGAGTATGGAGCAGATCCTCGGAACGGTCCGGTCCTTCGACGGCGTCCTCGTGCTCTCGCCGGGACCCGGCAGCGAGCTCCCCGAGCTGGCGTGGGGCGACCACTTCTTCTACTACGCCCCCGACGGCGAGATCCCGCACGGGCAGCCGTACGGCACGGTCGTCACCAAGGACTACCCGGACGACACGGCCTCGCGCCTCGGCGAGGAGGGCCGCTGGAGGGTCAACGTGCACGTGGGCCGAGACCGCTTCCGCGACCTGCTCGGCACCGATCCACGCGACGGGGCGGCGTCGGAGGTGGGGGAGACGGACGTCGTCGTGCCGCACCCGGTCTACGGCGCGCTCGGCTGGGTGTGCGTCGTCAACCCGGCCGAGCGCACGACCGAGCTCGTCCTCGACCTGCTGCGCGCCGCCCACGACGACGCCCGCGCCCGGGCCGTCCGCCGCGCCGCGCGGTAGCGACGACCTCCCGGGTGCCGATCGACCACGCGGTTGCCCCGGCGGGTGGGGGAAGCGGTCCTCAGACGGGGACGGCGGCGCTCGCGGGCGCGGGGCGTGCCGCGACGTGGCCGTGACCGGCGACGTCGACGCCGACCGCGAGGACGCGCGGGACGCCGTCGGCCACCTCGACGGTGGAGACCGAGGCGTTCGGCAGCGCGACGAGCCCGGACGGGTCGAGCGTCGCGAGCCACGTGCCGAGCGTGAGGCCGTGCCCGACGACGAGCACGTGCCGGTCGAGCACCGCACCGGGGCGGGAGGCGTCGTCGTGCGCGGCGACGACCCGCGCGAAGACGGCGCGCACGCGGGCCATGAAGTCCCTGCCGGCCTCGCCGCCGCCCACGCCGGGATGGGTGCCGGCCAGCACGCGCGGCACGAGCTCCGCCCACGGCTCGACCGCGTCGAGGTGCGACTCCGGACGCCGCTCGTACGAGCCGAACGACAGCTCGCGCAGGTCGTGGTCGACCGTGAGCGGGAGGTCGGGGTGGTGGCGCAGGATCTCCATCGCGGTGAGGACCGCGCGGCCCTGCGGCGAGGAGTACGCGGCCGCGAAGTCGTGCCGCGCGAGGTGCTGCGCGGTGACGCGCACGCCCGCGCGCCCCGTGCGGGTCAGGGGGGAGTCGCACGACCCCTGGAGGTGCCGTCGTGCGTTGAGGTAGGTCTGCCCGTGTCGTACGAGCGTGATCGTCAGGGTCATCGTCGCTGTGCCCTCTCCGGTCGTCCCGGTCTGCTGGTCACGGCCGAGGCTAGGGCGTCGCGGTGTCGGCGCGACGACGTCGCGGTGACGATCGCGTGGCCGGAGCAGGAACGACCGAGGGCCGAGGCACGCCGCCCGGGACCTCACGCCCGCGCGGGACCTCGTCGCGCTGGTGCGCGTCGGTCCTCGCGTCGTCGGCCTCGGAACGCGCGTCCGCCGGGCCCGCGGCGACGTCGGCGGCGACGGCGTCGTGCTGCTCGGTGGGCTCCGTCGTCGCGGGTGCGGGCCACGGCTCCTCGACACCCTCCGCGCCGTCGCGCGGCCGGGCACCGGCCGCCCGGTGCACGACGACGGCGAGCGGCGCGACGAGGACCCCGCACACCAGACCCCACGCCAGACCGGCCTGGAGCACGGGGAGAACCCGCCCGACGTCGGGCAGGACGCCGCCGGAGGTGAGGGTCGAGACGGCGACGGGCACCGCCGCGGCGACGGCCGCCCCCGCGACGCACGCGAGCCAGGTGGAGAGCAGGAGCGCCCAGCGGCCCTCCGCCGGGGGGAGCCGGCGGGCGGCGAGGGCGGTGAGCAGCCCGACGGCCAGCCCGACGCCGAGCGGCAGCGCGAGGTGCACCGGGTCGGCGAGGAGAGCGTCCCGGTCGACGGCGAGCCGTGCGGAGGGCAGCAGCACCACGTCCCGGGCGACGCCCCACGGCGACTGGGGGTCGACCGCGCCGGGGAGCACGGTCCTCCCGACGCCCACCGCCGCCCAGAGCACGCCCGTCGCCGTGCCTGCCGCGAGGGCGGCCGGCCAGGCGCGCACGGTGGCGGGGGCGCGGGTGTGCCGCGTGCCCGCCGGGTCGTCGCGCCGGTCGGTCAGCGCGCGCGTCGCGGCGACGGCGAGCCCGACGACCAGGCCGTTCACGAGTCCCCACCAGCCGCCGAGCGCGGTGGTGACGAGCTCGGTGATCGTGTCGGCGCGCCATGGGAGCGTGACCCCCGCGAACCACGCGGCCGTCGCGGCGAGCGCGGACGCCGCGACCACCGCGAACCAGACGGCGAGGAACGTCGCCCACCGGCCCGTGCCGGCGGGCAGGCGCCGTACCGCGAGCTGCGTGCCGGCCGCGACCAGGGCCCCGGCGAGCACGGCGGTGAGGAGCGTGCTGCCGGAGACCGGCACACCTGCCGCGACGGGCGCGGCCGGGTGGGGGAGCAGCGCGCGGACGAGGGCGCCGGGCACGGCGGACGCGGCCCCGGACAGCCAGTCCCCGAGGCGGCCCGTGACCATCCAGAGGACCGTGGTGAGCGTTCCGGCGACGACGACGGCGGGGACGGTCCTCGATGACGGCATCCTGCGAGGGTAGTGGCAGCGGCGCACCGGTCGCACCGACGTCGATGAGTTCCCGGGGCGGTCGTCGTCAGAACGCTCGGGAGCCCCGGTGCACGACCGCGGGCACGACGACACGGAGGATGCCATGAGCGAGCGCAAGACCCACACCCTGGACGTGCCCGGCGCCGTCGTCGCCTACGACGTCTGGACGCCCGACGTGGTGGGGGACCGCCCGCCGCTGGTCGTCATGGGCTCACCCATGGCGGCGTCCGGGTTCGAGCAGCTCGTCGGGCTGCTCGACGACCGCCTGGTCGTCACGTACGACCCGCGCGGCACCGAGCGCAGCACGCTCGCGGCGGACGGCGAGGTCTCCGTCGAGGCGCACGCCGACGACCTGCACGCGGTCGTGACCGCGCTCGGGCTGGGCCCGGTGGACGTGTTCGGCTCGAGCGGGGGCGGCGTCGTCGGGCTGTCGTGGATCGAGCGCCACCCGGGCGACGTGCGGACCTTCGTGTCGCACGAGCCGCCGATCACCCCGCTGCTCGAGGACGCCGGGATCGTGGCGGCGGTGCAGGCGGACATCGTCGACACGTACCGCCGCGAGGGGTTCGGCCCGGCCATGGCGAAGTTCGTCGCGCTCGTGAGCCACGTCGGCCCGCTGCCCGCGGACTACCTCGACCGCCCCGCCCCCGACCCCGCGACGTTCGGCTTCCCGACCGAGGACGACGGGTCGCGCGACGACCTGCTGCTCGGCAAGAACCTCGCGACCATGCCGTCGTGGTCGCCCGACGCCGATGCGCTGAGCGCCTCGGGGACGCGGATCGTGCCCGTCGTCAGCGCGCAGGGCGGCGGCACGCTCGCCTGGCGCGGTGGCGCGGCGCTCGCGGAACTGCTCGGCGTCGAGGCCGTGACCTTCCCCGGTGACCACGGCGGCTTCATGGTCAGCGAGTGGTCGCCGGACAACGACCCCGCGGCGTTCGCGGCCGCGCTGCGCGAGGTGCTGGACGCCTGACGCCGACCGTCGCCGACCGGGCCGGCGCCGGACGAGACGCTACGAGGCGTCGAACAGCGGCGCGCGGCCCGGCGGCTGGGCGGGCGGCGGGTCCGCGATGCCCGGGAGCAGCGGCCGCTCGGCCTCCGGCCGTTCGGGCGTGAGCTCGAGCTCCTCGTCGTCGTGGACGAGCCGCAGGGCGTTCCCGGACACGAGCCGGTAGGTCACGCCGTCGCGCCGGACCTCGACGCGGGCGCGCGCGCCCTGGTGGTGAGCGGTGAACGCGAGCCGCGTGAGGCGGGCGGGGAGCCGGGGAGCGAGGCGGAGCGCGCCGTCGTCGTGCCGCAGGCCCGCGATCCCGGTAACGACGGCGGTCCAGGCGCCCGCGAGCGAGGCGACGTGCAGCCCGCCGTCCGTCGAGGCGCGCAGGTCGTACAGGTCGAGGAGCGCGCACTCGCGCGCGTAGGCGTAGGCGAGGTCGACGTACCCGATCTCCGCGGCGACCACCGCCTGGGCGGGCGCGGACAGCGACGAGTCGCGGACGGTCAGCGGCTCGTAGTAGTCGAAGTCCCGGCGCCGCTGCTCCGCGGTGAACTCCTCGGGCGCGGTGTGCAGCGCGAGCACGAGGTCCGCCTGCTTGACGACCTGCCGGCGGTAGAGCTCGACGTAGTGCACGTGGTCGTCCAGCGGGAACCGGGCCGTGCCCTCGGCCTCGAAGTCCCAGTGCGCGTGGTGCGTGAAGTCCTGCGACTGCTCGGTGACCCCAAGCTCGGCGTTGTACGGGACGGTCATGCGCTCGGCCGCACGCAGCCACTCGCGGCGCTCCTGCGCGGTGACGCCCCGCCGGGCGGCCTGCTCGGGGAACCGCGCGCACAGCTCGTCGGCGGCGCGCAGGTTCTTGCGCGCCATGAGGTTCGTGTACGTGTTGTTGTCGACGACCGCGGTGTACTCGTCGGGCCCCGTCACGCCGTCGATGCGGAAGCCCGCCGCGGTGTGGTGCCCGCGCCCGGCCCACAGGCGCGCCGTCTCGACGACGAGGTCGACCGCGACGTCCCGCGCGAGCTCGTCGTCGTGCGTGGCCGCCACGTGCCGCACCGCGGCGAGCGCCACGGCCGACGCGACGTGGAACGCGGCCGTCCCGGCGGGCCAGTAGCCGGATGACTCGCGGCCGCTGATCGTGCGCCACGGGAACGCCGCCCCGGGCAGACCCAGCTCGGCCGCGCGCTCGCACGCCCGGTGGAGCGTCGCGTGCCGCCAGCGCAGGTGCGCGGCGGCCGCGCCGGGGAGCACGTGGTCGAGCACGGGCAGCACGAACGTCTCGGAGTCCCAGAACGCATGACCCCCGTACCCGGTGCCCGTGAGCCCCTTGGCCCGCACACCGACCCCCTCGACGCGTGCCGCCGCCTGCACCACCTGGAACAGCGAGTGCCGCATCGCCTGCTGCATCTCGTCGTCGCCGTCGAGCTCGACGTCGCCCCGGTCCCACACGTCGGCGAGGACGTCGGCCTGCTCGCGCGCGAGCGCGTCCCACCCGGCCTGCCGGGCGTCGGCGAGCACCGCGTGCGCGTGCGCGGGCAGGGCGTCCGCGTCCTCGCCGCCCGCGTAGGCGGCGAGGACGACGACGCTCACCCACTGGCCCGCACGCAGGTCGACCGTGAGCACCGAGCCGCCGCCGCGGTGGTGCCACACGGGCGAGACGCCGTCCGCGGTCTCGACCACGTGCGCGGTCTCGACCGCGACGCCGCGCTCGGAGCGCACGGTGCGCTGGCGCACCGACGAGCCGTCGGCCTCGTGCCGGCACGAGACCGTGCGCAGCCCGGGCGCCGCCCGGTCCTCCTCCGCGTCCCCGTGCGGGCAGTCGGGCACCGGCCGCACGGCCAGGGCCACGTCGTCGTGCGCCTGCACCCGCCAGCGCGCCGCGACCACCGCGCGCCGCGCGAGCGGCACGAGCCGCTCGGCGTGCAGCGTCACGGTGCCGCCCGCCGGCGACGTCCACCGCAGCTCCCGCCGCAGGACACCGGCGCGCAGGTCGAGCACGCGGTCGTGCGCCTCGACCGCACCCGTGAGTCCCGGGTCGCCGCCGTCGCCGTCCGCGGCGGTCCGCACGTCGACGGGCGCGCCGTCGACCGACCAGCCGAGCCGCCAGGCGTCGACGACGGGCACCAGGCGCTCCTCGACCGCGGGGTAGGCGTAGGCACGCTCGGCGTAGGTCTGGTCGAACTCCTCGAAGACGTCGGCGACGAGCGTCGCCGGGTCGTCCTCCGCGGCGACCTCGTCGAGGACGCCCCGGACGCCCACGTACCCGTTCGCGAGGGACAGGAGGGAGGCGGCCGCCCGGGGCGAGTCGACCGCGAGGCCCGGCTCGCGGACCGTCCAGGCGGGGGGAGCGTTCGTCACGCGGTCACTCCACCACGGGCGCGCGTCGTACACCCGCCGAGGCGCCCGGGACCCCGCCCGCGTCGCGCGACGGGCGGCTCCGAGCGGCTCCCGAGTCTCGGCTTTGGCGGAGAAGTGTCGGTCGACCGGGGACTTTTGCTTGTTGTCGACACAACTTTCGACCAACTGTTGACATCGCCTCCTGACTGCGGTGTCATAAACCTCGTTGCCCCTGGAACCGACCAGGGGACCGGACGTCGGGCAGGGGAGCGCGGCGTCCGGACCGACAGCCGACGGCGCGCACCGAGGCGTGCCACGGCGGGACCACGGCGGTCCCGGACCTCGCCCCACGGTCGGTCTCCCACCGGCCGCGAGACGAGCCCCCGCACGACCGAGCACCTGTCTCGACCCTCTGCGACGCGGGACACCCCCGCACGACCCAGTCCTGCCCACACGTCATCGAGCGCCCCGCCGCACCACCCCGGGGACCTCCGCGCGCCGACGGGGCGCCGGTCAGCGTGGCAGCGAGCGCCGCCACGCGGTCCGGCGCGCCCGCGAGCAGCCCGGACGGCCCCGAACGCCCGGAAGGAGTCCCCCATGCACGACCCCACGACCGAGACCGAGACGCCCGCGAGGCCGCTCTCGAGACGGGCTCTCCTCGCCGGCGCGGGCGTCGTCGCCGCGAGCCCGGCGGCCGCGCTGCTGCTCGGGGCCGGCGGCAGCGTCGCCGCGGCGCCCCCGGCCGCGGCCGCGACGACGACCGGTGCGGCCGCCACCGGGGCGGTCGCCACGGCCGCGGGCGACGTCCGCAAGATCACGATGTACGCCGAGCGCATCTCCGACACCCTCGTCGGCTACGGCCTCGAGCGCGGCAAGGCCACGGTCCCCGGGCCGATCCTCGAGATGTGGGAGGGCCAGACCCTCGAGATCACGCTCGTCAACACGACGGACAAGCGCCTGTCGATCCACCCGCACGGCGTGAACTACGACGTGAACAGCGACGGCAGCGCGTTCAACAACTCGTTCAACGAGCCGGGCGAGACGCGCACCTACACCTGGTCGACCGTGAAGATGGCGCGCGACCGCGGCATCTGGATGCCGGGCAGCGCGGGCTACTGGCACTACCACGACCACGCGTGGGGCGACCACGGCACGCAGGGGATCGCCGCGGGCCTCTACGGCGCGCTCGTCGTGCGCCGGGTCGGGGACGTGCTGCCGCAGAAGCAGTTCACGATGGTCTTCAACGACATGACCATCAACAACAAGGTCGCCCCGGACACGCCGATGTTCGAGGCGAAGCTCGGCGAGCGCGTCGAGTTTATCTGCATCGGTCACGGGAACCAGCTCCACACCTTCCACCTGCACGCCCACCGCTGGGCGAACAACCGGACGGGCCTGCTCGCGGACCAGTACGACACGAGCCAGGTCGTCGACAACCGGGACCTCAACCCGGGCGACGCGTTCGGGTTCCAGGTCGTCGCCGGCCTCGGCGTCGGGCCGGGGGCGTGGATGTACCACTGCCACGTCCAGTTCCACTCCGACGGCGGGATGGCCGGCATCTTCCTCGTGCGCAACGCCGACGGCTCCATGCCGCCGGGGGCACAGGAGTCCATCGACCGGTTCCAGGGCCACGGCAGCCACACGACGTCGGCCCCGTCGGGTGCCGCGCCGTCCGGGGCCACGGCCACGACCGGCGGCGCTGCCGCGGGCGGGACCGGACCGGCCGTCGTCGGCCTCACGGGCCACGCCGGCCACTGAGCGGGACCGACGGGTCGCAGGCCGGCCCGTAGCAGCACACCCGCACCAGCACGACCCGCTCCCGGCCCGCCCGGGAGTGCCGCACCGATGACGAAGGAGTTGGAGAGTGCTGTCCAGACGATCGACATCCCCCGCGAGGGGACGCTCCCGACCAGGAGCACTGCTGGCCATGACGGTCGGCCTCACGAGCGCCGCGCTCGTCGCGAGCGCGGCCGTGATCCCGGCGTCGGCCCAGCCCGTCGCCACGACCCCGACGAGCACGGTCGCCTCGAGCGTGGCCCCCACGGCCGGGTCCGTCGCGGCCGCGACGGCCACCGCTCCCGTGCGTGTGCTCGTGTTCCACGGCGCGCCGGACGAGCAGACCGACCCGGTGGTCGCCGCGACGGCGGCGCTGACCGAGCTGGGCGCCGCCAACGGGTTCGACGTCGAGGCGACGTCCGACCCCGCGATGATCAGCGAGGCGACGCTCGGCGAGTACCGCGGCGTCGTCATGCTCTCCGCGGAGGGCATCGAGCTGAACGGCGAGCAGGAGGCCGCGCTCCAGGCGTACATCAACGGCGGCGGCGGCTTCCTCGGCGTGCGCGACGCCGCGCGCGCCCAGGAGTCGTCGAAGTGGTTCGAGGGCCTCGTGGGCACCCGGATCGCGGGCGCGACCCCGGTCTCGGAGAAGGTCGCGGAGGCGACCGGCACCGGGCGGAGCCCGGCCGCCGAGACGCCGCCCATGGCGGTCGACGGCGACCCCGGCACCAAGTGGCTGACGTTCGCCCGCACGGGGACACTCACGCTCCGGATGGAGCAGCCCGTCGCGCTCGTGGAGTACAGCCTGACGTCCGCGAACGACTCCCCGGGTCGCGACCCCAAGAACTGGAAGCTCCAGGGCTCCACGGACGGCCAGACGTGGGTCGACGTCGACACCCAGACCGACCAGACGTTCTCGCAGCGCTTCCAGCGCCGCACCTTCGAGGTCGGCAACGAGACCCCGTACGGCTGGTACCGCCTGGACGTCACGGCGAACTCGGGCGACGCCGAGGTCCAGCTCGCCGAGATCTCCCTGTACGGCCCGGACTCCGTCGAGCAGCCCGGCGAGGAGATCCCGGTCGAGGAGCGCACGGTCGACCTGGTCGACCGTCAGCACCCCGCGACGGCGGACCTCCCGCTCACGTGGGACCGCGAGGACCGGTGGCTGGACTGGACCGAGGACCCGACCGGTGACGTGCACACGGTCGCGACGCTCGAGCCCGGCGCCGACGCCGGCCCGACGACCAACCCGTTCCAGCCCCTGTCCTGGTGCCGCGACTACGACGGCGGCCGCTCGTTCTTCACCGGCATGGGCGGCACGCCCGAGAGCTGGGAGGACGAGACGTTCCGCACCCACCTGCTCGGTGCCCTCCAGTGGACGACGGGCGTCGTGCGCGGTGACTGCCAGGCGACCATCGCGTCGAACTACCAGGCCGAGCGCCTGTCCCAGGTCAACACGCCCGGCACGCTGGACCAGAACGGCGAGCAGCACGGCCTGACGATCGCGCCCGACGGCACGGTCTTCTACATCGGCCGCGGTGCCTGCCCGACCGGCCCGATCGTCCCGTGGAGCGACCCGAACGTGGGCCTCGGCTGCGGCACGATCCACCAGTGGGACCCCGAGACGGGCGAGGCGACGCTGCTCACGACGCTCGACGTCATGGGCAACCGCGGCAGCGGCGACGAGCTCGTGAAGAACGAGGAGGGGCTGCTCGGCATCGTGCCCGACCCCGACTTCGCGACCAACCACTGGCTCTACGTGTACTGGATGCCGCACGAGAGCATCGACCGCGAGCGTCGCGTGGGCTACCGGACCGTCTCGCGGTTCACCTACGACCCGGCGACCCCGACGATCGACCAGAGCACGCGCGTCGACCTGCTCGAGTGGGAGACGCAGATCCACAGCTGCTGCCACGCGGGTGGCGGCATGGCGTTCGACAGCGAGGGCAACCTCTACATCGGCTCGGGCGACAACAACTCGTCCGGCGGCTCGAACGGGTACTCCGGCAACAACTGGACGCAGGAGTACGCGGGGATCAGCTTCCAGGACGCGCGCCGCACGTCGGGCAACACGAACGACCTCAACGGCAAGATCCTGCGGATCCACCCCGAGGACGACGGCACGTACACGATCCCGGAGGACAACCTGTTCCCGGTGGGCGAGTACCCCGCGGACAAGACGCGTCCGGAGATCTACGTCATGGGCGTGCGCAACATCTCGCGCCTCCAGATCGACCCCGACACGGACTGGCTCACGGCCGCCTGGGTCGGGCCGGACGCGACCAGCCCGAACCCGGACCTCGGTCCGGCGAAGTACGAGACCGCGACGATCATCACGTCCGCGGGCAACCAGGGCTGGCCGTACTGCATGGGCAACAAGCAGCCGTACCGTGACCGCAGCAACGAGGACGCGAGCGTCCTCACCGGCTGGTACGACTGCGACAACCCGAAGAACACGTCGCCGCGCAACACGGGCCTCGTGGACCTCCCGCCCGTGCGCGACAACATGATCTGGTACTCGCCCTCGGGCGGCGGGCCGGTCTTCCCCGACCGCGGCGACGGCATCCCGACGTACGAGGACGACGACGCGACCTACACCATCCCGTGGCTGCGGGGTGGCGGCCAGGCCGTCATGTCCGGCCCGACGTACCGCCAGTCGCAGGTCGACCCCGAGTCGGACGTCGCCTGGCCGTCGTACTGGGAGGGCAAGTGGTTCATCGGCGACCAGTCGAACCCGAACAACCGCGTCGCGGTGACGGTCGACCCGGAGAACCTGGACGCCCCCGTGTTCATGGAGGACCTGCGCCAGATCATCCCGGGCGGTCGCGGTGACGGGCTGCTGCAGAGCTGGATGGACGCGAAGTTCGGTCCGGACGGCGCGCTGTACCTCGTCGACTACGCGGGCGGCTTCTTCAGCCTCGACCCGAACCAGAAGCTCATGCGGATCACGTACCAGGGCGGGGCTCCGACCCCGGCCCCGGCGGCGTCCGCGACGAGCATCCAGGGCGACCCGCTGACGGTGCAGTTCACCGGCGAGCGTTCCGGCGGCGTCTCCTACCTCTGGGAGTTCGGCGACGGCTCGACCTCGCGCCAGGCCAACCCGAAGCACAAGTACCCCCGCATCGGGACCTACGAGGCCAAGCTCACCGTGACGTACGCGGACGGCTCGAAGGCCACCGTCACGACCGACGGCTCGCCGTCGTGCACCCTGCCCGACGAGCGCGAGACCGTGTTCTTCGGCGACGTGGACTCCACGGTCGAGAACCTCGACCTGGGCGCCTGCACGATGAACGACCTGTTCCAGGACGAGAAGGAGTGGCGCACCCACGCCCGGTTCCTGGCGCACGTCGAGTCGGTCGCGAAGAGCCTGTACGACGACAGCCGGATCGACGAGCGCGAGCGCGCTCGCCTCGTCGACGCCGCGGCCCGGTCCCAGATCGGCGTGGACCCCGGCGGGTACCGCACGATCTTCGACGGCACCGAGGCGTCGCTGTACGACTGGTTCCAGGCACCGGGCGGGAAGTTCACGCTCGAGCCGGGCGGTTCGCTGAAGTCGAGCGGCGGCCTGGGGATGCTCTGGTACGCGGGCGAGGAGCTCGGGGACTTCTCCGTGAAGCTCCTGTACCGCGACGTCTCGGAGGGTGACCACCACGCCAACACCGGCGTGTTCACCCGGTTCCCGAACCCGAACGACCCGGGCGGCGCCCAGTGCGCCGAGGGGCAGACGTCACCCGCGTGGGTCGCGATCTACTGCGGCCACGAGATCCAGATCTACGACGGTCCGACGGGTGAGCCCCAGAAGACCGGCTCGGTCTACAACTTCGACCCGGTGGGCCTGAACACCGGTGGCGAGAAGCCCAAGGGCGAGTGGAACGAGTACGAGATCCGGGTGGTCGGGCAGCAGTACACGATCATCCGCAACGGCGTCGTCATCAACGAGTGGGAGAACACGCCGGGACAGCAGTCGTCCCGGGCCGGCGACCCGCCCACGGACCTGCGCCAGTTCGACAGCGGGTTCATCGGGCTCCAGAACCACGGGAACGCGGACCTCATCGAGTTCCGTGACATCCGGGTGGCGGACCTGTAGCACCGCCGGGCGGGGGCGGCCGAGCCGGGCCGTCCCCGCCGAGCCCGGGGCCGCCGTCGTGCAGCACGACGGCGGCCCCCGGGTGGGCCGCACGGCCCGCCCGACCCCGCGCCCGACCAGCCCGACAGAACCCAGACACCCCCCGGAGGAGTGCACCCTCATGGAACGACGTACCAGTCCCGGCGGCTTCCGCCGCCGCGGCGCGCGGCGGTTCCTCGCCGCCACGGTCGCCGGACTCACCGCGACGACGGTCCTCACCGTCGCCCCGGCCTCGGCGAACCCCACCGCACCTGCGACGGCGTCGTCCGCCGTCGTGTCCGCAGCCGACGCCACCGTCGCCGCCGAGCAGGTCCTCACCTGGACCGCGGACAACAGCGTGACCGACTACAAGACGTTCCCCGCCACGGCCGAGGCGGGCCCCGCGACGATCGTCTTCGAGAACAGCATGGCGACCGGCAGCACGTTCGGCATGAGCCACACGCTCACGTTCGACACGTCGTCGCCCGGCTACAACCACGACGTGAACCTCAACATCCTCGCGAGCCCGTTCGACGCGAACGGCGGTCGGCACGAGGCGCAGGTGACCCTCACGCCCGGGAAGTACCGCTACTTCTGCGCGATCCCAGGGCACGGCGAGATGTGGGGCGAGCTCGTCGTCACCGACGGCGGCGGGGGCGAGGACACCACGGCCCCGTCCGTGACCGCCCAGGTCACGGGCGAGCAGGACGGCGACGGCGCGTACGTCGGCGGCGCGACCGTCACGCTGACCGCCACCGACGACGACTCCGGCGTGGCCGGGGTCGAGTACGACCTCGACGGCGCGGGCTGGCAGGCGTACACGGAGCCGTTCGTCGTCGACGCCGTCGGCGCGCACACGCTCCAGTTCCGCGCGACCGACGCCGCGGGCAACACGTCCGAGGCGCAGACCGCGACCTTCACCGTCGTCGAGGGCGACGTCGAGGAGGACACGACCGCCCCGGTCGTCGAGCCCATGGTCATGGGCCAGCAGGACGAGAACGGCGCGTACGTCGGCACCGCCGCGTTCATGCTCCACGCGACGGACGAGGGCTCGGGCGTCGCGTCGGTCGAGTACCAGGTCGACGGCGGTGCATGGCTGCCCTACACGACGACCGTGCCGTTCACCGAGGTCGGCGAGCACACCGTCTCCTACCGGGCGACCGACGTCGCGGGCAACGTGTCCGAGGTCGGTTCGGTGACCTTCACCGTCGTCGCGGGCGGAGAGGAGGACACGACCGCGCCGACCGTGACCGCCGAGGTCACGGGCGAGCAGGACGACAACGGCGCGTTCGTCGGGTCGGCCACGGCCACGCTCACGGCGACGGACGACGGGTCCGGCGTGGAGAGCGTCGAGTACGACCTCGACGGCGCCGGCTGGCAGCCGTACACCGAGCCGCTCGTGATCGACGAGCCCGGCGAGCACACGCTCGTCTACCGGGCCACCGACGCCGCGGGCAACGTGTCCGAGGAGACCGTCACGGAGTTCGTCGTCGTCGCCGACGCGGGCGAGGACACCACCGCCCCGACCGTCGCCCACCAGGTGAGCGGCACGCAGGACGAGTCCGGCGCCTACGTGGGCTCCGCGTCCGTGCTGCTCACCGCGACCGACGAGGGCTCGGGCGTCGCGTCGGTGGAGTACGACCTCGACGGCGCCGGCTGGACCGAGTACACCGAGGCCGTCGTGGTCGACGAGCCGGGCCAGCACACCCTCGCGTACCGCGCGACCGACGAGGCGGGCAACGTCTCCGAGGCCGCGAGCGTCACGTTCGCCGTCGTCGAGGGTGACGGGAGCGACACGGTCGCCCCCACGGTCGACCACCGCGTGATGGGCGGCGAGAAGAACGAGGCCGGCGAGTACCTCTCGAACGTCTTCGTGCGCCTGCTCGCGAAGGACGCCGACTCGGGCGTCGCCTCGGTCGAGTACCAGGTGGACGGCGGCGAGTGGACCCCGTACGCGAAGCAGATCTCGGTGCGGACCCCGGGTGCGCACACCGTGACCTACCGCGCGACCGACGTGGCGGGCAACGTCTCCGCCCCGAAGACGGTCTCGTTCGTCATCGCGGGCGGTGAGGAGCCCGGCGACACCGACGGCCCCGTCGTCACGGCGGGCGTCAGCGGCAGCCGCACGCGCGACGGCGACTTCGTCGCGAGCGCGCGCGTCACGCTCACCGCGGTCGACGAGGAGTCCGGCGTGGACCGCATCGAGTTCCAGGCCAACGACGGCGCGTGGCAGCGCTACGCGGCCCCGGTCGCGTTCGCGGCCGACGGCCAGCACGTGGTCCGTTACCGCGCGGTCGACGGCGTCGGCAACGTCACGACCGGCGAGGTGACCTTCACGGTGCTCCAGCTCGTGCGCGACCGCTGCGTCGGGTCGGACATCCGCCCGACCGTGATCATCGACGGCCACGACAGCACGGTGCAGAACTACGACGACGGCACCGGCTGCACGGTCAACGACCACATCGCCGAGAACGACGAGTACGCGACGCACCGCGAGTTCGTGGACCACGTGAGCCTCGTGACCGAGGACCTCGTCCTCGACGGCGTCCTCGACGACGCCGAGCGCGAGCTCGTGATCGCCGCGGCCGTGCTGTCCGACATCGGCCGCCGCTGACCGTCACCTGACGGTCCGACCCGACAAGTCCGATCGACGACGGCCCGGACTCGCACCCCCCAGGTGCGGGCCCGGGCCGTCGTCGTGCTCGGGTCACCCGGGCCGTCCGACGTCGGCGCCCGGGTCAGGCGGGCGCGTCGCCGTAGACAGGGCGCACGAACGCGAGGACGATGCCCACCCCGCCACGCTGCGCGAGGCGCGCGCGGTCCTCCGGATGGTCGAGCAGGTGCCGCAGCACACGGGCGACCGCCTCGGCGTCCGGGACGTCGACCGTGTCCGGGTCCGGCCCCTGCGCCGGGCGCCCCTGCAGCAGGTCCTCTCCGTCCGCGTGGCGTGCCCGCGCGCCGTCGTGCAGCTCGACCCGGAGCGACGGACGACCCTCGCCCGGGACGACCTGGACGCGCGCGACGTCGTCCCACCGCACGACGACCCGGACCACCTCCGCGCGACCCACCGGAAGCTCGACCTCGTGCGGCCGCAGCACGACCGCCTGCCTCGACGGCCCACGCACGTACGCCAGCAACCCGACCCCGAAGCCCAGGACCAGGAAGCAGGAGACCGCCGCCGCGACCCCCTCCTCCCGGAGCAGCAGCCAGACGACGAACCACACCGACCCGCCGAACAGCGCGACGAGGATGAGCAGGACGGCCAGGTAGTCGACGACGGGCGTCAGGCGCTCGCGGCCGCGCACGCCACCACGCACCGCGGTCCACACCATGCTCGGCCGGTGCGGGGGACGGGGCGGGCGGCTGCTCACGAGGACAGTCTGCCGAACCTCCGGCCGGTGCCGAGCACGACGTCGCTGTCGTCCGGTCGGTCAGGACCCGCCGAGCAGCATCCGCTTCGCCGCGGCGAACTCGTCGTCGGTCAGGGCGCCGGACGCGTGCAGGCCCGCGAGCTCCGAGAGCGCCGCCGCGATGTCGTGCCGCACGGTGGCCTCGGGAGCGGCCCCGCCACGCGTCGTCCGGGTCGTGGTCGTCGTGGTCGTCGACGGGGCCGCCGTGCTCGGCGTGGGTGAGCCCCAGGCAGGCGCGTCCTCGGGTGCGCTCGGGGTCACCGTGCTCGGGGACGCGGTGACCGGCGGCTCGGCGACCGGGGACGCGGTGACCGGCGCGTCGGTGACGGCGCCGAGGGCGGCCGCCCGGGCGGCGTCGTGCAGGGCGCGCGTGCGGCCGCGGCGCGCCTGCACCACGACCCGCTCCCCGGGTAGGCGCCACACGACCACCGGGTCACCGGGCTGCGGGACCTCCGACGGGAGCAGGTTCGTCACCGGCGCGAGGCGCGTCACCGTCGTCGTGAGCGCGCCGTGCCGCACGCGGACCACGCACTGCGCGACCCCGCCCGACTCCGTGCGGTCGGTGACCGACGCCGTCACGACCCCCGTCTCGCGAACCGCGGCCTTCCGGTCGCGGTGGTACTGCGCGTAGAGCGGGGCGTCGTCGCGCGAGCGCCGCAGCGACCGCGCGTACCCCGCCCACAGCGGGCCGAGGAACACCCACGGGAAGATCGTCCACACGACGTTCCAGAACCACGGGAAGAAGCCGTCGTGGTCCCACGCGTTGACCGTGACGAGCCAGACGAACCCCACGGACAGCAGCACGAGCAGCACGCCGTTGCGGATCTTCCTCCCGACGCTCGACGGCGGGTCCAGGAGGCCGTCGGGCGTCCGCGGCAGGTCGTCGACGGACTCGTCGTTCGCCACCAGCCGCAGGATGGCCCTCCGGTCGGCGGCCTTGCGCGCGAGCGCCGCGGACGGCGGGAGGGGCGGTTCGTCGTGCCGAGCGTCCGGCAAGGACGCCCTTGTGGCGTGGTCAGACATCACCCCGATCCTACGAGCGGCCGCTGCCAGCCTCCCGCCGACCATGGGGTTGACGATCGTCTGGCGCCGAATACGGTCGACGACACCATGGCCGGCGGTCGATGACCGCGTGCTCGGCGTCGAGCACCGTCACGATGCGTGGCAGGGTGGCGGCATGACGACGCTCGCCCAGGTCCGCGCGGCCGCGCTCGCCCTGCCCGAGGTGGCAGAGGGCGCGGCCGCCGGGACCGTCTCCTTCGTGGTGCGCGGGCGGCGGTTCGCGGTGGTGACGCGGGACGCCGTCGTACAGCTCCGCCTCGCGGACGACGACGTCGCGCGCGTGCTCGCCGAGCACCCGACCGCGCGCCGATGGACGCGCGGCGACCACCTGCTCGGCGCGAGCGTGCCGCTCGCCGACCTCGACGGCCAGCAGGCCAACCACTGGGTGCGGCGCGCGTGGTTCGCCCGCGCGCCGCAACGGCTCGGGGCTGCTCTCGTCGCGGCCGACGCCGCCGAGCCCGGCTCCGTCGGTGACCTCCCCGCCGCCATCGGACGCCCGGCGACTCGCGCGCTCGCCGGTGCGGGGATCACCACGCTGTCCGACGTCGCGCGGCTCAGCGATCGAGAGCTGCTCGCGCTGCACGGGGTCGGGCCCCGGGCCGTGCGGATCCTGCGCGAGGCGCTCGCGGCCCGCTGACCGGCCGCGGTGTCCGCGGGAGGGTTCGCGCGGGCCTTCGGCTGTTCGGAGCGCGGGCTCAGCGACCGGTCGTCACGGTGATGCCTGCCTCGCGCGCTGCCGCGAGCAGCGCGTCGACGCCGAACGCCTGCACCGGGCCGAGCGCTCCCGTCGCCCGGGCCTCTCCCGCGGCAGCGCGGGCGGCGCCCCACGCGAGGAAGTGCGCGGTGAGGTCGTAGGCGTCCGGTCCGTCGAGCCGGACGCGGCGCAGGACGTCCCCGGACGCATCGCGCGCGACCGCGAGGACGTGGGTGCGCGACGCCGCGCGGGCCGCCGCGTCCGGGCCACCGCTCGAGCCGCCGCGCGACCGCGCGAACCGGCGCAGCGCGCCGCCCAGCCCGGGGACGCGCAGAGCGCCGGTCGCGACCGCCGTCGCCACGGGCGCGAGCCGCGCCGCGGGGCTGGTAACGCCCAGCGCGACCTCGACGTCGCGCAGGCCCGGTGCGAGGGGCGGCAGGGTGAACGGCTCGGTGCCGCCCGCCGTGATGCCCCGCACGCGGCGCCCCGCACCCAGGTCGAACGCCACGACGCGTGCGGCGACGCGCTCGGTCCGCAGGCGTCCGCCGCGCCAGGCGTACGAGGGTTCCAGCACCGTCTCGAGCGCGCTCGCGCGGGTCCCGCCGCTCACACCGCCACCGGTGGGGAAGTAGCCGATCTCCAGGCGCGCGGCGTCCGCACCCTCGTCCTGGAGCGCGAGCACGCCGGCGAGGTTGCCCGGCACCCAGTCGTGGCCGAACGCCGTGAGCAGCGCCGCGCCGGTGCGCCCGGCACGCGGGCCGAGCTCCTCGAACACGCGCCGGATGAACGCCGGCTCGCCCGTCGAATCGAGGTAGACGGCGGGCGCGTCGATCGCGGCCTCGACCGCCGGGCCGCCGTGCCGCACGAACGGGCCCACCGTCGAGACGAGCACGTCGCCCGGCTCGATCAGCGCCCGCACGGTCCGCGGGTCGTCGACGTCCGCGACCGCGGTCTCGAGCGGTGGTCGGGCGGGGGAGTCCGGCGTCGGACGGCCGGCACCGGCGGAGGCTGGCGGTTCGGCGAGGTGGCGGGGCGCCGCCATCGGTGCGGTGGCGGCGAGGTCGGCGGCGAGCGCGTCCAGGCGGTCGTGGGACCGCCCCGCGAGGACCGGCCGTGCTCCGCACGCCACGAGCCCGTGCGCGACGAGCGCGCCTGTGTAGCCCGTCGCGCCGAGGAGCACGATGCGGCCCGTCGCGGGCGGGGAGGTCGGGGCGTCGGTCATGGGGTCACTTTCGCCGGAACCGGGGATCTCGCGAGACTACGGAGCGGCGCCGGGGCTCGCGCGTCGGCGGTGCTTCCCGCGTCCGGCCCGTGAGCGTGCTGTGGGAACGAACGCCCGATGTACCTCTGGCTGATGAGGTGGCAGGCTCTCCGCGGGAGGTGTCATGGCGACAGCGTGGGTGGTTCGGTCCGGCAAGTACGGGGAGCGCGACCAGTGGGCGATCGAGAACGGAGTCTCAGGAGGGGGATGGCGAGAGGTTCCAGACCTGAGCCCGTGCCGGAGCCGTCAGGATGTCGCCGCGGTGATCGCCGATACCTTCCCTGAGCTTGGCGCACCCGCGCAGGCCAACTACACGGGGCAGACGTGGGCGCTGCGAGGTCGCATCAGGGTCGGTGACCTGCTCGTGATGCCACTCAAGACGACCAAGCAGATTGCCATGGGCCAGGTGACAGGCGGATACGAGTACCGCTCGCACGAGACGGACCCCGAGAAACGGCACGTCGTACGGGTCGACTGGAAGGTCACCGACCTTCCCCGATCGGCGGTCAAGCAGGACCTCCTCTACACCCTGGGGAGCGCCCTCTCGGTGTTCGCGCCGACGAAGGGACACGCAGTCGAGAGGCTTCGTGCGCTCTTGGCTCGGGGAGAGGACCCTGGGCAGCTGCCGTTCGTCCCAGTAGCGCGGGGGGCGGGAGGTAGTTCGCGGGATACGGACGACGTCGATGAACCTGAGCTGCACACAGACATCGTCGAGGTCGCTCGCGACAGGATCACGGCCCGTATCGCTGAGGAGTTTGCGGGGCACGACCTTGCTGCACTCGTGACAGCAGTCCTTGAAGCCGAGGGATTCGTGTGCACGATGTCTCCACCCGGAGCAGATCGTGGAATAGACATCGTTGCCGGGCGAGGGCTCCTGGGAATGGAATCGCCGCGGACGATCGTTCAAGTGAAGTCCGGAGGGCAGATCTCCGAGATGGTTGTCCGCGACCTGAACGGCGTCATACATGCACAGGGCGCGGAGCAGGGCTTGCTGGTTGCTTGGGGCGGTCTCACCAAGCCTGCGCGAGACGCTGTCTACGGCCAGCAGTTTCGGATCCGTGTCTGGACGGCGGAAGATCTGATCGATGCGGTGACGCGGGTATACGACGATCTGCCTGAGGACATTCGCGCGCGCTTGCCACTCAAGCAGGTGTGGATGCTGGCGGAGTAGAGGGCGTTCCCTACCTCTTGGCCCGCGGAAGATCGCCGGAGTCTGCTGGGGTGGACGATCGTGTTTCGAAGTGATCGAACCGCCATGCGAGGAGCTCGGGGTCAGGCAGGTCCGCCCTCCTGCGCGGCGCGTTGAGTCGCCGACCGTGCATCTCCTGCAGCCCGTGCTTGAGCATCGGGCCGTCGATCTCCTCAAGCAGGTCGAGCGCGATGCGCACCTCGTAGTCCGGTGTCACGCCGAGCATGTTCTGGTCGTACGCGGCGTGGTGGATCTTGCACAGCGCCAGGCCGTTGTTCACTGTCGGGACGCCTCGTTCATCACTGTCCGGCACGATGTGCGCGGCGTCGAGCAGTGCGCCGTGCTTGAGCTCGCAGATCGCGCACCGGGTCTCGTAGGCGACGAGGACTCGGGTGCGGAACGCGGGCTGGTGCAGCCGCTGCTTTGCGAGGCGCAACGCGTACTCGCGCTGGGGCGCGGTGAGGTGACGCGCGTCCGGGATGAACCGGAACGCCTCGTCAAGGGCGATGAGGAACTGACTGTTCTCCGGCTCGTCGTCCACGACGTACACCGGGGCGACCGGCGTGTAGATGTTCGGGACCTCCTTGCGGAAGAGGATGAGCGGCATCCCGCTCGTCATCGCCTCGCGCAGCTTGCGGTTGTCGCCGCTCCACGGGTCACCGGCGCGGTACGCGTAGTGGAGGAGGCCGTCGTCGGACTCGGTGTCGTCGTATGGTCCGGTCGCCGAGCTGACGATCGACAGCGTCGAAGAGAAGCTCTGCGGGTTGCGGATCCCGCGCGAGTAGTCGATGACGGGGAGCTTGTGGCCGTCGATGTGGAAGTCCAGCAACTCGTCCCGGTGAAGGAAACCGCCGTTCGCCTCGGCCCGGTCGTGCACCCACTGGATGATGCGCGTACGCAGAGCGGCTTCGACGGCAGAGTCCATGCCGGCAGCTCACCAGGCCGCCCACGAAGGAGCAAGTGTCCGTCGGGTGAAGTTCGCCGCGAGCGCCCGTTTCGTCCTGCCGTGCTCGGCAGCTCTGGTCAGCGGAACGCGCTGTTCCCAGCGGACTGCGACACCAGCACCGCGATCTGAACCGCGGTTCGTCACACCGAGCCTCGCGCCCCCCGCGGAGAGGTGGGTTCTTCACTGTCGCCGCGCTGACGTGCGGGCCGCTGCGCGAACTCGGGGTTGGACAGGCCCTGCGCGACGAGCCGTGCGACGTCGAGTTCGCGCTCGGTGAGGGTCGCGACCCGCTCGGGGCCTCCCCGCCGTCACGCCGTCGACGCGGTCATGCGCAGGTTCATGAGCAGGCGTGGAGATGGTGCACCTGGACGACCGGCACGACCTCGTCGGCGGTCCGCCGCACCGCCCGTCGCCGCGACCGCCAAGGGCAGGGTCATGCCTGCGCGCCGTCCTGGTGGCGCACCCACGTCTCGCGGACCTCGGTGAGGTGGTCGAGCATCGCAGCGCGGGCGCCGTCGGCGCGGTGCGCGTCGAGGTTGTCGACGATCGCACGGTGCGCGCGCGTCACGACGTCGATGCGCCGCGGGTCGTAGGAGAACGTCGCGATGCGGGTCTCCATCAGCCCCTCGCCGAGCACGTCGTAGAGCATGACGAAGAAGTCGTTCCCGGTCGCGACGGCGAGGCCGCGGTGGAAGGCGTAGTCGTTCTTGGACGCGGCGACGATGTCGTCGGCGTGCCCGGGAAGCTGGTCGACGAGGTCGGCGAGGCCGGTGAGCGCGGAGTCGTCGATGCGTTCGGCGGCGATGCCCGCGACGGCGACCTCGAGCGTCGCGCGCACCTCGTGGAGCTGGAGGTAGGGCACGTTCGGGCCGTGGTGGAGGAACATCTGGAGCATCTGGCCGACGTCGTCGATGCTGGTGCGCCCGACGCTCAGGCCGGAGCCGGGCGTGGCGGTGACGATGCCCTTGGCGGTGAGGGCGCGGACGGCCTCGCGCACGACGGTGCGGGAGACGCCGTAGGACTCGCACAGCTCGCGTTCGGAGGGCAGCCGGTCGCCGGGCTGGAGCTCGCGCGCGAGGATGTCGTCGCGGATCGCGTCGGCGACCTGGTCGGACAGTCGGCGCTGTCGCACGATGCCGCTCGTCGGCAGCGTCGCATCGGGCTCGGGCACCGTTCCTCCTCGGGGTGACGACCGCGCCATTCTGCCTCACGGGGGCCGCGACCTGCCCGGACGCGGGCGGCGCTCACAGTCGTGAGACGGGGTTGGCTCAACTGGTATGACAGGATACAGTCACTCAACCTGCTGAGCCGAGCGTCCGACGTCGGGCACCCGTGCCAGCAGATCTCCCCTCACCCGCACGCAGAGCAACGCGGCTTCCCAGTCGCGGGGAAAGAGCTGTTCCACGATGCGCGCCATCAGATTCGAGACGTCCGGGACCGCCCACGTGGTCGACATCCCGCGCCCGGTCCCCGGCCCCGGCGAGGTCCTCCTCGCCGTCACCTCCACGGGGGTGTGCGGCTCCGACCTGGCCGCCCTCCGCGGCACCCACCCGTTCCGCGTCCCGCCGCTGATCTCCGGCCACGAGGCCGGTGGCCGCGTCGCCGAGGTCGGCCCGGACGTCGCCGACGTAGCCGTCGGAGACCGCGTCGTCGTCGACCCGCAGCGTCCGTGCGGCACGTGCGACCTGTGCGCCGCGGGCAGCTACCACCTGTGCGCGAGCAAGCAGATGCTCGGCATCGCCGAGTGGGACGGCTCGTTCGCCGAACTCGTCGTCGTGCCCGCGTACACGCTGGTCCCCGCGCCCGACGGCGTCGCGGACGAGCACCTCGCGCTCGCCGAGCCGGTCGCGGTCGCGGCCCACGCCGTCGCGCAGCTGGGGGAGCGGCGCCGCGAGCGCGCGCTCGTGCTCGGTGGCGGCACGATCGGCGCGCTCGTCGCGCGCGTCCTCGCCGACGGCGGCAGCACCGTGGTCGACGTCGTCGAGCCACGCGAGCACGTCCACGCGGTACTGCGCGCGGTCGGCGCGACGGGCGTCCACCTGCCCGACGCCGCGGTCGAGCCCGGCTCGTACGACGCCGTCTTCGTCGCCGCGGGCGTTCCCGCGCTCGTCGAGCGCGCGTTCGAGGCCGTCGCGCCCGGTGGGGCGATCGTCCAGGTCGCGGTGTTCAACCAGCCCGTGCCTGTCCCGGTGGGGCAGCTCCAGGTGCGCGAGATCGCCCTGCTCGGCACCGCCATGTACACGAAGGACGACTTCCGCACCGCGCTCGACGTCCTCGCGCGCCACCCCGGGCTCGCCGACGTGCTCGTGTCCCGCACGACCTCCCTGGAGGAGGGCGCCGCGATCACGACGACCATGGCCGCCGAGGGGCCGGGCGACATCGTCAAGCTGGTGATGGTCCCGTGAGCGCGGCCCGCGCCGTCCGCGGCGTCCTGTCCGGCGCCGAGCGCGCGCTGTTCGTGGTCTCGGGCGTCGCGATCACGCTCGTGAGCGCCGTCCTCGTGCTCCAGGTCTTCATGCGGTACGTGCTCAACAGCCCGACCGTGTGGTCCGAGGAGTTCGCGACCCTCGCGTTCGTCTGGTGCGTCATGACGGCGATCCCCGTCGCGGTCCGCCGCAGCGAGCACATCGCGGTGACCCTGCTCCTCGACCGCCTGCGCGGGAAGGTGCGCCGCGCGTTCGTCGCGCTCGGCTACGCGCTCTCCGCGGGCCTGTTCGGCCTCGTCGCCGTCTACGCCGCGATGATGCTCCCGACGGGCGCGCGCCAGCTCATGACCGGCCTGACCATCGCGACGGGCACGGACATCACGCTGCTCGCCATGTACGTCGTCGTGCCGATCGGCATGGGCTTCTCGTGCGTCTACGCGGTCGAGAAGCTCGTCGAGGCCCTGCGCGGCAACTTCGACACCCCCGACGACGCCGTGGAGGCGAACATCGCCGAGGCGGAGCAGCTCGTCGCGCCCACCTCCCAGGACAAGGACGTCTGACCCATGCCCCTCATCCTCGGAGGGCTCCTCCTCCTCATCCTCGTCATCGGCGCCCCGGTGGGCGTCGCCGTCGGCCTCGCGTCGTTCGCGAGCCTCGCCGCCGAGGGCGTGCCGCCCGAGGTCGGCGCCCAGCGGTTCGTCGCCGGGATGCGCTCCTTCCCGCTCCTCGCGATCCCGCTCTTCGTGCTCGCCGGCTCGCTGATGAACGCGGGCGGCGTGACCCAGCGCCTCATCGACTTCGCCTACGCGATCGTCGGCCGCATCCGCGGCGGGCTCTCGGCCGTCAACGTGCTCACGAACATCACGTTCGGCGGCATGTCCGGCTCGGCGGTCGCGGACGCGTCGTCGGTCGGCCGTCTCCTCATCCCGCAGATGCTGCGCCGCGGCTACGCGCCCGGCGACGCGGCGTCGGTGACCGCGACGGCGTCGATCGTCGCGCTCGTGCTCCCGCCGAGCATCACGATGATCATCTACGGCGTCGCCGCCGAGGTCTCGATCAGCGCGCTGTTCTTCCACGGCCTCTACATCGGCCTCGGGTTCGGCCTCGTGTACCTGGTCACGGGCTGGCTCGTGGCCCGCAAGAAGGGCTACCCGGCCGAGCGGGGCGTGGGCGCGCGCGAGCTCGTGCGCACCGCCGCCAAGGCGCTGCCCGCCCTGCTCATCCCGGTCGTCGTGCTGGGCGGCATCCGGCTCGGTGTCTTCACCGCGACCGAGGGTGGCGCGGTCGCGGTCCTCATCGCGGTGATCCTCGGCGTCGTCGTCTACCGCGAGCTGTCCTGGCAGCGCGTCGTCAAGGCGATGCGCGAGACGACGATGCTCGTCGCCGCGATCATGCTCATCATCGCGATGGCGCAGGCCTACTCGTGGGCGCTCGTGACCGGCGGCACGCCGCAGATCGTCGCCGACGCCGTGCTCGGGCTCACGGACAACGTGCTGCTCATCCTCTTCGTCGCCAATGTGATCCTGCTGCTCATCGGCACGGTCGTCGAGGGCAACGCGGCGATCATCATCTTCACGCCGATCCTCCTGCCGATCGTCACCGCCGCGGGCGTCGACCCGGTCCACTTCGGGCTCATCGTCGTCATCAACCTCGCGATCGGGCTCATCACGCCGCCCGTCGGGATCAACCTGCTCATCACGAGCCGGATCGCCGGGATCTCGGCGGAACGGGCGCTGCGCGACATGCTCCCGTGGCTCGGCGTCTCGATCGCCCTGCTGTTCCTCGTCACGTACGTCCCCGTCCTCACCGGCATGTACTAGCCGGCGCGACGGTCGACACCCGCCACCGGCACCAGCACCCCGGCGGGCGAGGGCGTCCCGCGCCCTCGCCCGCCCCGCACACGAAGGAGCTTCCCGTGGGGAAGAGAACCACCGCGCCGCACCGTCGCGTCGCCGCCCTGGTCGTCGCGAGCGCGCTCGCCCTCGGCGGCTGCACGGCCACGACGACGGACCCCGAGCCCGACCTGCTGCTCCGCCTCGGCCACTCGTACGGCGCCGGGAGCCTGCAGGACCGCGCCGCGAACCGGCTGTCCGAGCAGGTCGCCGACGCCTCCGACGGCCGCGTGAAGATCGAGGTCTACCCGGCCTCCCAGCTCGGGAGCTGGGAGGACATGCAGGAGGGTCTGGAGTTCGGCGCCGTCGACATCGTCGTCGAGTCCGTCGGCTCGCTCGAGCGGTACACCGACCTCGCTGCGATCGAGGGCGTGCCGTTCCTCTACGAGGACGAGGACCAGTTCCTCGAGGTCTGGGACGGACCGCTCGGCGACGAGATCATCGAGGCCATCCGGGAGGACTCCGGGTTCCTGCTGCTCGGCCAGATGTACCGCGGCGGGCGCGTGCTCAACACGCAGCGTCCCGTCACCGAGCTCGCCGACGCGCGCGGCCTCAAGCTGCGCGTCCCGACCCAGCAGACCTACCTCGACACGTGGCACGCGCTCGGTGCGAGCCCCATGCCGCTCGCGCTCAGCGAGGTCTTCCCCGCGATCGAGCAGGGCGCGGTCGAGGGCCAGGAGAACCCGATCGACGTCGTGCGGTTCAACTCGTTCTACGAGGTCGCGCCGCACGTCACGCTCACCGAGCACGTGTTCGGCAACTTCCACTTCCAGGTCTGGGCCGACGCCTACGAGGGCTGGCCCGACGACCTCCGCGCGATCGTCGACGCCGAGATCGACGACGTCTCCTCCTGGTACCGCGAGACGTCGATCGCCGAGCGGCAGGAGAACGTCGACTTCCTGGTCGAGCGCGGCGTCGAGCTGCACGAGATCGACCGTGCCGAGTGGGCGGAGGCCTCGTCCGAGGTGCTCGACCACGTCGACCCCCAGGTCGTGGAGTGGGCCGAGCGCATCCGCTCGGGCGACGCGTGACGCCGTACCGCGGCCCCGAGCCGCGTCGGCGCGTCGACCGCGCCGCCCGCGACGACCGACGACCCGACCGACCAGAGGAGACACCGATGCGCGGCGCGATCGCCGACGACTTCACCGGGGCCACCGACCTCGCCGGCAACTGGAGGGCCCGTGGTCTGCGGACCGCCGTCGTGCTGGGCGTCCCGGGTCCCGACGACCTCGCGGACCTCGCCGACCACGACGCCGTCGTGGTCGCGCTGAAGATCCGCTCCGTGCCCGCCCCCCAGGCCGTGGAGCAGGCGCGCGCGGCCTACCGCGCGCTCGCTGCGCTCGGCGTCACGCAGGTCTACGACAAGTACTGCTCGACGTTCGACTCCACGCCCGAGGGCAACATCGGACCCGTCGCGGACGCGCTGCTGGAGGAGACCGGCGCGCGCAGCGCCGTCGTCGTCCCGGGCTTTCCGGACGCCGGCCGCACGGTCTTCCGCGGTCACCTGTTCGTGGGGGACGACCCGCTCGACCGCAGCCCCATGAAGGACCACCCGCTCAATCCCATGTGGGACTCGCGCGTCGCGAACCTCCTCGCGGCGCAGACCGCGCACCCGGTAGCCGAGGTGCCGGTCGGCGCAGTGCGGGCCGGCGAGCAGGCGCTGCGGGGCGCGATCGTCGCGGCCGAGGCAGAGGGAGCGCGGTATGTCGTCGTCGACAGCATCGACAACGACGACCTCGCGGTCATCGCCCGCGCCACGTCCGACGCCCCGCTCGTCACGGGCGGCTCCGGGCTCGCGCTCGGACTCGACCCGACGGGTGCGACGCTCGGCGACATCGCCGCCGTCCCGGGCCGACGCGCGGTCCTCGCGGGCAGCGCGTCGCGCGCCACCCAGGCGCAGGTCCGGGCGGCCCTGCCGCACCTGCCGTACCAGAAGGTCGACGTCGCGGCGGCGCTCGCGGACCCGGACGCGGAGGTCGAGCGGCTCCTCGCCTGGGCACGCGAGCGCTGGGCCGAGCAGCCCGACCGACCGGTGCTCGTGTACTCCGTGGGCGAGCCGGACGACGTCGCGCGCGGGCGTGCGGTGACCGCAGACGCGTCGGCCGTGGTCGAGCGGCTGTTCGCCGCGCTCGCGCCGCGGCTCGCGGAGGCGGGCGCGACGCAGCTCGTCGTGGCGGGCGGCGAGACGTCGGGGAGCGTCGTCCAGGGGCTCGGGGTGCACGTGCTCGAGGTCGGGCAGCTCCTGAGCCCGGGCGTGTCCTGGCTGCGCGGTCGCCGCCGCGGGGCCGACGACGTCAACCTCGTCCTCAAGTCGGGCAACTTCGGCACCGAGGACCTCTTCGTCACCGCGTGGGAGGTGCTCGCATGAGCGACCCGGTCGAGGAGCTGCTCGCCGCCGGGCGGGGTCTCGCCGCGAGCGGGATGTCGCCCGGGACGTCGGGCAACGTGTCCGTGCGCGTCGGCGACGAGGTGCGCATGAGCGCGAGCGGCACGTCCCTCGCGACCCTCACCGCCGAGCAGATGGCCCGCACGACGCTCGACGGCACCCCCGTCACGGAGGGCGACGGCCCGGCGCCGCGGCCCACCAAGGAGTGGCCGCTGCACCTCGCGATGTACGCGCGCGACCCGGAGTACCGCTGCGTCGTGCACCTCCACTCGCCGAGCGCCGTCGCGGCGTCGTGCCTCGCTCCGTGGCGCGAGCACACGGCGTTCGCGCCGGTCACGCCGTACGTCGTCATGCGCGTGGGCAACGTGCCGCTCGTCCGGTACGCCGCGCCGGGAGACCCGGCGCAGGCCGAGCGCGTGCGGGGGAGCGCGCTGCGCTTCCACGGGGCACTGCTCCAGAACCACGGGTCCATCGCGGCCGGGCGCACGGTCGCGGAGGCCGTCGACCGCGCGGTCGAGATCGAGGAAGCGGCGCGCGTCCGGTTGCTGCTCGGGGACCGGCTCGACGCGCGGCTCCTCACCGACGACGAGGTGCGCGACCTCGTCGAGGCGTACGGGCAGCCCTGGGGCTGACGTCCGGGCGAGGATGGTCCGGTGCCGACCGACCCGCCCTACGCGCGCCCGACAGCCGACGAGCTCGCCGCCGCGCGCGGCCGCGAGATCGAGGACTGGCTCCGGCCCGACCTCGACGTGCTGCTCTGCGGGATCAACCCCGGGCTGTACTCGGCGGCGGTCGGGCTGCCCTTCGCGAACCCGGGCACGCGGTTCTGGAAGGCGATGCACGAGGCGGGATTCACGGAGCGGGTGCTCGGGCCGTGGGAGCGCGACGCGTTCCTCGACGCCGGGCTGGGGATGACGAACGTCGTGCGACGGGCGACCGCGCGGGCGGACGAGCTGACGCCGGAGGAGATCGTCGCGGGTGGACGCCGCCTCGTCGAGACGGCGCAGACGTACCGGCCGCGGTGGGTCGCGGTGCTCGGCCTGGGCGCGTACCGCACGGCCTTCGCGGACCGCCGCGCCGCGACCGGCCCGCTGGAGCGGCGCGTCGGCCCCGCGCGGGCGTGGCTGCTCCCGAACCCGAGCGGCCTCAACGCGCACCACACGGTCGCGACGCTCGGCGCGGCGTACGCGGAGCTGCGCCTCGCTGCGGGACTCCCGGACCGCCGTCGGACGTGAGCACTACCGAGGGAGTCGGGCCTCCATCGCGTGATGCCGCGCGCCGTGGTCAGCACCACCGCGGGTGTTGACTCTTGCGAGAAGTTGTTGACTTGTGTGGATCCGCCCGGGACACTCGAAGCCCCGAGGTCGTCGCCGTCCCGGGTTCTTGCCCCCTCACCGTCGAGAGGACACCCATGAAGCTCTCCCTGTCCCGCGCGCGCTCGCGTGCCACCGCTGTCACGAGTGCGCTGGTCGCGCTCGGGCTGGCGGTCTCGGGCGCGGCCGCCGCCACGGCGGCGCCGGCCCCGGCGAGCGTGCCGGCCGCGGCACCCGCGGCCACCGCCGAGCCGACCATCTCTCCGGTCGTCGACGCGAACTTCCCCGACCCCGACATCCTTCTCGTCGACGGCGTCTATCACGCCTACGCGACGAACAACCAGGGCCAGAACGTGCAGCATCGGACGTCGACGGACCTGGTCACGTGGAGTGCGCCCACCGACGTCGCGCCCGACCTCGGTGCCTGGGTCAGCGAGTCGTGCACGTTCTCGCCGGGCGGTGCGACCGACCGGTGCGTGTGGGCCCCGGAGGTGTCCGCGGTCGAGGGCGGCTACGCCCTGTACTACACGGCGCGCGACGCGACGTCGCCGCGCCAGTGCCTCGGCGTCGCGCTGTCCGACACTCCGGACGGTCCGTTCGTCCCCGTCGGCGACGACCCGATCGTCTGCCCCAACGGCGAAGCAGGCACGGAGGACCTCGGCGGCGCGATCGACGCCGCGACGTTCGTCGACGGCGACCAGCTCTACCTGCTGTGGAAGGCTGACGGGAACTGCTGCACGGGCAAGACGGCGATCATCTTCGCCCAGCCGCTCTCGCCCGACGGCGCGACGCTCACCGGCCCGCCCGTCGAGCTCATCCGTGTGGACAAGGCCTACGAGGGCCGCGTCGTCGAGGGCCCGACGCTCCTCGAGCGCGACGGCACGTACTACCTCTTCTACTCGGCGAACGACTTCTACGGCGGTGCGTACCGCACGTCGTACGCGACGGCGCCGAGCCTCGCCGGCCCGTGGACCAAGGCGACGACGGAGCTCATGACGAGCGACCGCTTCCAGGGCGACGTCCGCGGCCCGGGCGGGCAGGACGTCGTGACCGCGCCGGACGGCTCGGACGCGATCGTCTTCCATGGCTGGAACGAGGCGTTCACCTATCGCGCGATGTACGTCGCGGACCTCGAGTGGACGTCCGACGGCGTCCCGTTCGTCCCGCAGGCGTCCGACCGCTACCAGGCGGAGGACGGCGTCGTCACGAACGCGCGCGTCGTGGCCGACGGCGGGGCGTCGGGCGGGGCCAAGGTCGGCGGCCTGGACTTCGCGGACTCGTCCGTGACGGTCGAGGTGCACGCCGACGAGGCCGGCCCGGCCCTCCTGGGCATCCGGTTCGCCAACGGCTCCCTCGACGGCTCGACGCGCGTGCCGTCGACCGGGACGCTGGCCGTCAACGGCGAGATCACGGAGACCGTCGTCTTCCCGCACACCACGTGGGGCAACTGGCAGACGTCCGAGCACCTCGTCGACCTCGTCGCGGGCACCAACACGATCACGCTGACCCGCGCGACGTTCTACACCGAGCTCGACGCGTTCGACGTCTACCCGGCGACGCGCGACCCGCGCCAGTCGGCGCCGCCCGTCATCCCGTCCGACGCGACGCGGTACGAGTTCGAGGACGGCGTCATCACGAACGGCTCGGTCGGGAGCGCGTCGGGTGCCTCCGGCGGCCAGAAGGTCGGTGGGCTCGACTTCCTCGACAGCTCCGTCGCGCTCCAGGTCCACGCCGACGAGGCGGGCCCGTACACGCTCGGCGTCCGGTTCGCGAACGGCTCCGAGCGCGGCGGCTACACGCTCGCCTCGACGAGCACGGTGACGGTGAACGGCGCGGACGCGGGTGTCGTCACCTTCCCGCACACCACGTGGGGCAACTGGCAGTCCGTGACGCACCAGGTCGAGCTCCAGCAGGGCTGGAACACCGTCGCCCTGACCAAGCTCACCTGGTACACCGAGCTCGACGCGCTCGACGTCTTCCCCGCCGAGGTGCCGCCCGTCGACCCGCAGGTCACCGTCACCGCGCAGCCCCGCTGCCTCGGCGGCGCCCCGTACCTCGCGGTCCGCGCGACGAACGACGGCGACGAGACCGTCGCCGTCGCGCTCCGCACCGCGTTCGGTGAGCGGTCCTTCGCGCAGGTCGACCCGGGCAAGAACGCCTACCAGTCGTTCAAGGCCCGCGGCGCCCTCGACGCGGGCGAGGCGCTCGTCGTCGTCACCGACGTCTCGGGCACGACGACGGAGGTGACGGCCGCGTACGACGCGCTCACCTGCGCGTAGCACCCAGCCACGCCCGCGGCACCGCTCGGCCGATGAGCGGCGCCGCGGGCGTCGTCGTGCGCCTCGGTGGCTCGCGATATCGGACTGAGCGTCGCGAGATCGGCCTCGTAAGGGTCGATCGCGATCGCGCAGGTCGATCTCGCGGGCGGTGCTCCTCAGTCGGAGAGGTTGTCGGTGACGAGGCGGGAGCGGGCTTCGTAGACGCGCAGCGGGTCGGCGGTGCTGGTGGTGGTGGCGGTGCCGGTGACGTCGGTCCAGGTGGGGGTGCCGGTGATGCGGAACTGCCCGGACCAGGTCGTGGTGAGCGTGATCCGGACCTGGTCGGCGGGCTGGTCGTACGTGTGCGCAACGGTGTGGTGCGGGTAGGCGGCACCGGGGTCGGTCGTGGAGAGCGGGGTGGTGCCGTCGCCGTAGTCCCAGGTGAACGAGCGTGGGGTGGCGCGGATCTGCACGGGGATGCCGAGCAGGGTGGTGTCGAGGATCTGGTTGTCGGGTCGGGTGTAGGTGATGGTGGGGACGTTGACCAGGGTCCACCCGTCCGGGGGCTGCACGATGACCGGTGACGGCGTGATCGTGAGCGTCGCGAACGCGCGCTGGGCTTCTCCGGCGAGGTCGGCCGGCGTGACGCACGACTGGTCCGCGACGGGCTCGCCGGTCGCGGACCAAGCACCCGGTGTACCGTCGGCGCCAATCTCGCGGGTCTGACGGTACAGAGCGCCGAGGTAGAACGAGTCGGCCTCGCACTCGAGCTGCTCTCCCTCCACGAGCCTCTCGAAGTCTGCGCACCCCTGCGACAGGTCGGATGTCGGGTCATCCAGTCCGTCGAAGAGGTCGCACAGCTTCTGTGTGGAGCGGAAGTACCGCTCCGCCGCAGGACCGCCATCAGCCCCGCCCGCTTCGTATGTCCCGCCACCACGCGTGGCGCGCTCGGCCTCGATGTGAACGCCTTGATTGTCGATCTTGCCGATGCCACTCCAGTTCCCCGGCGGTGGCGGTGGTGCAGGCGCCGCGGCCACGGCCTTGTGGGGCACGACCTTTCCGATGCTCACTGGAATCAGAGCGGCGGTGACTAGGACGATCGCGACAGGCAGTTGCGAAATTCCTGGCATCGGATCAGCCCTTCGGGATCGGAGAAATCTCGACGATCACCCAATGCCCGTCGTTGCGCCCAACTTCAACGCGGACCTCCCTCGATCCAGCAGGTTCGGACGCGATCTCAGCACCAGTTCCGTCCGTCACGGTGAATGTCGCTTGCTTCACCACGCCGTCGAGCGGCCAGATGCCCGTCTGCGCGTCTCGAACGTACTTTCCTGGGTCGGCGATAACGAGGGAGAGTTCCCCGCCCGTGTGGCTGCCGCCTGACTCACGCAACCAGCGCACCTGCTCCAACGTCTCCGAGCAGAACCCGCAGGAGTCGTGTGCGAGCGCCTCCCATTCGGCGCTGTCTAAGGTGGCGAGGGTGTATCCGTAGAGGGAGGCGAAGTACTCCGCCGCCGCGGCGGCGCCCTCGGCGTCGGCACGATCCATCGCCGCCGGGCGCTCGGGCTTCGCCGGACCTGCCTCGCTCGGCGACGGCTCAGGGCTCTGCGACCCCGACGACTCGACCGGCTCCTCGACCGACGGATCGGGACCTGGATCGCCGCCGCCGGAGCAGCCGGCGACCACCCAGCCCACGGCGAGGACGACGCCCACGACGAGCGACCGCCGTCGGGCACGGGACAGCACACGAGAACGACGCACGAGACCCCCTGCAGATCGATGCGAACCACCGCACGCCTCGCCGACGAGGCGCGCGGGCTGCCCAGCAACCTAGCGAAACCCCGCGACGGACGGAACCGCCCGTCCCGTCCTGTGGACGAGGGCCGTGCAGGTGTCCGCGACGTGGCCGCTCCACAGGGGCAGGTGGCACGTCGGGCACGAGACGGTGAACGTTGCCCGAAGCCTCTCTCCGCAGTCGGACATTCAGGGATCAAACCGGCGCACCGGCTTCCTATGCTCGCCGTGGCCGCCCACCCGCAGGACGGGTGCCGCGCCGGCCGTGACCACCTCCCTCGTCCGAGCGGATCTGTGCTGTGACCACCGTCTTCACCCCGGATGCTCCGGGTTCCTCCGGAGCGCCGCGCGCGTCGTCAACGGCCCCCACGGCCGACGCCGCCGCGACCGGTTCGCCCGCCGCCCGCCCGACCGGCGCGGTCGCACCCACGGGCCGCGCGCCGTCGGGCCCGGCCGACCGCGAGGCGCAGGCGCTGCACCGCAGCCGCCTGGGCGCGCGCCGCCGTCGGCGGAACCTGCTGTGGGCGCTCCTGCTCGCGGGCCCGAACCTCGTGCTCCTGCTCGTGTTCGTCTACCGGCCGCTGCTGCAGAGCTTCTACCTCTCGACGCTCCAGTGGAACCTCGGGTCGCCGGTCGCGCGGCCGGTCGGGCTGGGCAACTACGTCGAGTGGTTCACGGCCCCGACGACGGGCCGCATCGTCACGACGACGCTCGTGTTCACGCTCGCGACGGTCGGCGGCGCGATGGTCCTCGGCCTGGGTCTGGCGCTGCTCCTCAACCGCCGCCTCAAGGGCCGCGGCGTCGCTCGGACGGTCGCGTTCGCGCCGTACGTGCTGTCGGGCTTCGCGGTCGGGATCCTGTGGTTGTTCATGTTCGACCCGCGCTACGGGCTGGTCCAGGAGCTGCTCGGGTGGGTCGGCGTCGCGTCGCCGCAGTGGTACACGCAACGCCCGTGGCCGCTCGTGATGATCGTCGTCGTCTACCTGTGGAAGAACCTCGGGTACGTCGCCCTCATCTACCTGGCGGGCCTCCAGTCCGTCCCGCAGGACCTGAAGGACGCGGCCGCGCTCGACGGCGCGTCGTCGGCGCGGACGCTGCGCTCGATCGTCCTGCCGCTGCTCACCCCGACGACGTTCTTCCTCGTGGTGACGATGCTCCTCGCGTCGCTCCAGTCCTTCGACATCATCAAGGCGATGACGCAGGGCGGCCCGCTCGGCTCGACGACGACGCTCATGTACTCGATCTACGAGGAGAGCTTCGTCAACGGGCGCGCCGGGTACGCGTCGGCGGTCGCCACCGTCCTCTTCCTCGTGCTGCTCGCGGTGACCGCGGTGCAGATGCGGTTCGTCCAGCGGAAGGTCCACTACGCATGAGCGCCGTCGCGCCCGCCCGCCCCGAGACGGCACCCGCCACGCCGGCCGCCCTCGCGCCCCGCTCGCCGGGCGCACCCCGTGCCCGACGCCGGGCCCTCCAGCCGGGCGGGTACCTCGCCCTGGTCCTCGCGACCGTCGTGCTCGGCGCGCCGCTCGTGTGGATGGTGCTCGCGAGCATGAAGACGCCCGCCGAGCTCTACACCGTCCCGCTGCAGTGGCTCCCGGGCAGCGTGAACCTCGACAACTACGCGCAGGCCGCGGACTCGATCCCGCTGGGGCGCCTGCTGCTCAACAGCGTCGGGATCACGGTCGTGGGCGCGGGCCTCAAGGTCGCGCTGGGCCTCACGTGCGCGTACGCGTTGGTGTTCCTCGACTTCCCGTTCAAGAAGGTCGTGTTCGGTCTCGTCATCGCGACGCTCATGATCCCGCCGCAGATCACGATCATCCCCAACTACACGCTCGTCGCGAGCCTCGGGTGGCTCAACACCTACCAGGGCATCCTCGTGCCGGGCCTGGCGAGCGCGTTCGGGACGTTCCTGTTCCGGCAGCACTTCCTCACGCTGCCGCGCTCGATCCTCGAGGCCGCCGAGCTCGACGGCGCGGGGCACTGGCGCAAGCTGTGGCGGTTCGTCGTGCCCATGAGCACGCCGACGCTCGCCGCGGTCGCGCTCGTGTCCGTCGTGACGGAGTGGAACGACTACCTCTGGCCGTTCCTCGTCATCGACCGCCCGGACAAGATGACCCTCCCCGTGGGCCTCACGCTGCTGCAGAACACCGACGGCATGACGAACTGGGGTGTGCTTCTCGCCGCGACGGTGGTCGTGACGTTGCCGATCCTCGTCGTCTTCCTCGTCCTCCAGCGCCGGCTCGTCGCGGGCCTCACGGCCGGCGCGGTCACCGGCTGACCCACCCCACGCCGTCGTGCCCGACGACGGCGCCCACCCCGGGCGGGCCGCGCCCCCCGTGTGCCCGCACACCACCATCGAGCTCCCCGGGCCGCCCGCAGCGGTCCGGGTTCCCCGAAGCGCACCGAGACCCGGTGCACGACCTGAAGGAGCACCTGTGTCCCACCGCACCGCACCCGGCCGGCCCGCGCGCCGCCGTCGGGTCCGCGCCGCCGCCACCGCCCTCACGGCGGTCACCGCCCTCGCGCTCACCGCGTGCGCCGGCCCGAGCGTGGCCGGGGCCGACGGCGCCGGCACCGCGGGCGACGACGCGACGGCCGAGGCCGTCGACTGGTCCGCCGTCGAGCCGGCGTCCGAGATCACGTGGTGGAGCAACCACCCCGGCACGTCGCAGGAGATCGAGCAGGAGCTCATCGACCGGTTCGAGGAGGAGTCCGGCATCACGGTCAACCTCGTCACGGCCGGTGCCAACTACGACGAGGTCGCGCAGCGCTTCCAGGCCGCGTCGCAGACCGACGAGCTGCCCGACGTCGTCATCGCGTCCGACGTGTGGTGGTTCCGCTACCACCTCAACGACCAGATCATGCCGCTCGACGACGTGCTCGAGTTCGTCGAGGCCGACGCGGACGACTTCCAGCCCGCGCTCTACGCGGACTACGAGTACGACGACCAGCACTGGGCCGTGCCCTACGCGCGCTCGACGCCGCTGTTCTACTACAACAAGGACCTGTGGACGGCGGCCGGCCTGCCCGACCGCGGTCCCGAGACGTGGGAAGAGCTCGAGCAGTGGGACGCATCCCTCAAGCCGCTCGTCCCGGCCGGCGGCTCGACGTTCGGCCTCTCCACCGGTCCGTCGTGGGGCGCGTGGTGGTTCGAGAACATGATCTGGGGCCAGGGCGGCGCCTACTCCGACGGCTTCGACCTCACGCTCGACTCGGAGGAGTCGATCGCGGGCGGCCAGTTCCTGCACGAGCTGTTCCACGAGAAGGGCGTCGCGACGCTCTCCGCGGACGACGCGATGGTCGACTTCTCGTCCGGCCTCATCGCCTCGACCATCGGCTCGACGGGCTCGCTCAAGGGCGCGCTCGACGCGGCGTCGTTCGAGGTCGGTACGGCCTACCTGCCCGACGGCCCGGCCGGCGGCGGCACCCCGACCGGCGGCACCGGCCTCGCGATCCCGTCGTCGAAGTCGCCCGAGCAGCAGCTCGCCGCGGCGATGTTCCTCGCGTTCCTCACGAACACCGAGAACACCGCGTACTTCTCGCAGAACACGGGCTACATGCCGGTGCGCACGTCGGCCGTCGAGTCGGACACCATGAAGGCCATCTACGAGACCACGCCGCAGTTCCGCACGGCCGTCGACCAGCTCGCCGACAAGGCCCGCATCCAGGACGACGTCCGCGTGTTCGTCCCCGGCGCCGACGCGCTGCTCAACGAGGCGATCGAGCAGATCGTCATCGAGGGCGTCGACCCGGCGACCGCGTTCGAGTCCGTCACGCCGCGCATCGAGACCGCGTACAGCGAGAACGTGGAGCCGTACCTGTGACGGCGACCGCGCTCGCGCCCACGGGCGCCGGGTCGGAGCGCGCCGCGCGTCCGCGCGTCATCGCGCACCGCGGCAACAGCTCGGTCGCGCCGCAGAACACGCTCGCCGCGTTCGAGGCGGCGTGGCGGGCCGGCGCGCACAGCATCGAGATCGACGTGCAGCTCACGGCCGACGGCGAGCCCGTCGTCATCCACGACGACACCGTGGACGCGACGACGTCCGGCAGCGGCACGGTCGCGCGGCTCGACCGTGCGGCGATCCGGGCGCTCGACGCGGGGTCGTGGTTCTCCCCGGCGTTCGGCGGCCAGCGCGTGCCGACGTTCGCCGAGGTGATCGACCTCCTCGTGCGCCGGCCGGGCACCGACCTGCTGCTCGAGCTCAAGGGCGCGTGGACGCCCGAGCAGGTGCGGCGCGTCACCGGGCTGATCCGGTTCGCGGGCATCGCCGACCGGGTCGTCGCGCAGAGCTTCTGGCCCGAGACCGTCGCGGCGCTGCGCGAGGCGGACCCGGGCCTGCGCCGCGGGCTGCTCGTCGCGTCGCTCGACGACGACGTGCTCGTGCGGTGCGCCGAGCTCGACGTCGTGGCGTGCAACCCGATGGGGCTGCTCCTCCTGGAGGACCCGGGGCTCGTGGAGCGCCTGCACGACGCCGGTCTCGACGTCGCGGTCTGGACGCTCAACGAGCCCGCGCACTGGGCGGCCGCCGTCGAGCTCGGCGTCGACGCGATCATCACCGACCGCCCGGACCGCCTCGCGGGCTGGCTCTCGGCCCGCCCGGTCTGACCGGGTCCGTTCCGCTGCCGAACCCGGGGTTCCTCCTCAGCCCACGTGCTTCGTGGGGAGGAACCCCGGGTTCGGCGTCTTCGTGGCGCCGCGTCACCGCGCGACGATCGTCGTGACGACGTCGGTCACGCTCGGTCGGCGCGGTGTCGACCCGAAGCCGAACCGCACGGGCGGGTCGACGTCGCGCAGGTCGCCGAGCGGCTCGCCGTCCCATCGCGTGTCCGCGGTGACGAGCGCGTGGACGTCCGTCGCGCCGTAGCGCTCGGTGCGCCCGAGCCCGGCGCTGCCCCGCGTCCGGACGCCGCGCAGCAGCACCCGCGCGACCGGGTCGGTCAGGAGAGTCAGGTGCCGCGACGTCGTGACGCGGCGGGGCACGGCGCGCAGCACGTGCCCCAGGACCGTCCGCGGCCCGACGCCGAGCCGCGCCTCGAGCGGCCCGGCCACCACCCGCCAGGCCACGCCCTCCGCGAGGGGGACCCCCGGTCGGCCGGGGTAGAACCCTGGTCGGCCGAGATAGAGCCCTGGTCGGACGAAGGAGAACTTTGGTCGGTCGATCACCGCCTCGGGGTCGAGATCCGTGACCGACACCGGGCAGACCTCGACCCGATCGAACCGGTACGTCGCCGCCACCAGGTCCGCGACCGGGGGCGCCGGCGCGAGCAGGATCCGCTCGCCGTCGGGCCGCTCGACCATGACGTCGGCGAACACGCCGAACGGCGACGCGTCCCAGCGCCCGACGACGACGCGCGTCCCCGACGCCGTGCCCCACCCCGCGATGCGGCCGCGGAACCGCAGGACGCTCGACATCCCGGCAGCGTAGGTCCGGCACCCCGGGCACGCTCCCGCTCCGTGGGCGGCCGCGCCCCACCCGCCCGCCGCACCGTTCTCCCTGCCGCACATCTCGCACGGGCGGTGCCCGCTCGGCGCGCGAGCCCCCGCGCGCGGCGCGACGCTCGGAGGAGGCGGCGACCGCCGTCGGGCAGCAGGAGGTGACCCGTGCCGAAGACCACGCGCGACGGCGACGCGAAGCAGTCCGAGATCCCGAGCACGCTGCAGCGCTCGGACGAGAAGGCGCAGCGCACGTTCGCCAAGGCCTACGACGCCGCGAGGGAGCAGTACGGCTCCGAGGAGCGCGCGCGGCGCGTCGCGTTCGCCGCGCTCAAGCACACGCACGAGAAGATCGGCGACCACTGGGAGCTCAAGGACGAGCCCGGCCCGTCCGACGATCGAGCGGAGCAGGGCGGCCTGGACCCGACCACGGACACCGCCGGGGGTGTGGACGCCAACGCGACCAAGGAGCACCTGCTCGACGTCGCGCGCCGCCTGGACGTCGACGGACGGTCGACCATGACCAAGGACGAGCTCGTCGAGGCGATCCAGCGCGCCAACGACCGCGCGACCCGCCGCGCCCGCGGCGACTGACCGCCGTCGTGCACGACCACGGTTCTATCTCGCGAGACCACGGTTCTACTTCGCGAGACTACGGTTCTACTTCGCGGGACCAGTGTTCTCCCTCGCGGGACCAGGGTTCTACCTCGTGGGACCAGAGTTCTACCTCGCGAGGCAGAACCGTGGTCCGACCTGGGGATCAGGCGGGGCGGCGGCGGTGGGGGACGCGCACGCGGTCGAGGTCCTGCGCGACGGTGAGCTCGCCGTCGAACACCTCGCGCGCCTCGCGCCAGAACTCCGTGGGGTCGGGGTAGCGCTGCGAGAAGTGCGTGAGCACGAGCGAGCGGACGCCGGCCTCGGCCGCGACCGTCGCCGCCTGCCGGGCCGTGAGGTGGCCCCAGCGTTCCGCCTGGTCGCGGTCGCGGTCCAGGAAGGTCGACTCGATGACGAGCAGGTCGACGCCGTCCGCGAGGCGGTGCACGGCGTCGCACAGGCGCGTGTCCATGACGAACGCGAACGACTGCCCGGGTCGCGGTCCGCTCACCTCGTCGAGGGTGACGGTCCGGCCGTCGGGCGCCACGACGCTGCCCACGCGCTGCAGCTCGCCCACCACGGGCCCGGCGAGCCCGCGCCGCGCGAGGAGCGCGGGGTCGAGCGACCGCCCGTCGGGCTCGTCGAGGCGGTAGCCCATGGCCTCGAGCGTGTGGTCGAGCCGCTCGGCGCGCAGCGTGAACCCCGGCTCGGGTCGGCCGGGCACGGGCGGGACGACGCCGTCCGTCGTGAGCGGCTGGAGCTCCAGGTGCCCGCGGCGGAAGTGGGCGCTCGCGTCGAGCAGGTGGTCGACCCACCGCTGGCCCGACGCCGGGTAGGTCACCCCGATCGTGTGCCGCACGCCGTCGCCGCTGATGCGCTGGGAGACTCCCGCGAGCCCGAGGCTGTGGTCGCCGTGCAGGTGCGTGATGGCGATGCGCGTGAGGTCGGTCGCGGAGACGCCCGCGTACGTCATCTGCCGCTGCGTGCCCTCGCCGGGGTCGAAGAGGATCGCCTCGTCGTCCCAGAACAGGACGTAGCCGTTGTGGTTGCGCGTCCGGGTCGGGACCATGCTGGCCGTCCCGAGGACGACGAGCTCGCGGCGGGACATGGCCCCAGCGTGCCACGGCGCCACGGGTCGTGGCGTGGCTCGTAGGGTGGCAGGAGACCCCGAGATCCGGAGAACCATGCGCCTGCTCCTCGTCCGTCACGGACAGACCCCGTCCAACGTCGCCGGTTTGCTCGACACCGCCCTGCCCGGCCCGGGCCTCACCGCGCTCGGCGCACGACAGGCCGCGGCGATCCCGGACGCGCTCGCGGACCGCGTGGTCGACGGCGTCGCGGTCTCGACGCTGGTGCGCACGCACCTCACGGCCGCCCCGCTGGCCGAGCGGCACGGCTACGACCCGCTCGAGCTCGACGGCTTCCGCGAGGTCGACGCGGGCGACCTCGAGATGTCGGCCGAGCACGACGACCACGCGACCTACCTCGAGACGGTGTTCGCGTGGGGTCGTGGCGAGCCCGGCCGTCGGATGCCCGGCGGCCCCGACGGTGCCGAGTTCCTCGCCCGCTACGACGACGCCGTCGCGACCGTCGCGCGCACCGGCTGGCGGACCGCCGTCGTCGTGTCGCACGGCGCGGCGATCCGCGCGTGGGCGTGCGCGCGCGTCGACGGTGTCGACCTGGACCTGCTCGCCTGGACTCCGCTCGCCAACACCGGGCTCGTGGAGGTCGAGGGGGACCCGGCGTCGGGCTGGCGCCTCGTCGGGCTGAGCGACGGACCGCTGGGCGGCCCGGCGCTGGACGACCTCGTCGCCGAGGACCCGACGGGCGAGTCGGTCGCCGAGGAGGAGCGCCGCGTCGCGACCGACGACTGACCGGCCGTCCCGGCGCATCGCACGGATCTGGCGGTCGTCACGGTCGTGGCATACGCTCGACGGATGGCCGACGCACCGCTGCCCGCGCCGAACGAGCGCGCGCTCGAGTCCGACATCGTCACGGACCTGCGCGAGCAGATGACGTACGGGTCGTACCTGCACCTCGACACGCTGCTCGCGGCGCAGGAGCCCGTGAGCGATCCCGAGCACCACGACGAGATGCTGTTCATCGTCCAGCACCAGACGACCGAGCTCTGGCTCAAGCTCGTGCTGCACGAGCTCCTCTCCGCGCGTGACCTCCTCGCCGCCGACGAGCTGGGCGCCGCGCTCAAGCGCATCGCGCGCGTCAAGCACGTGCAGCGCACGCTCACCGAGCAGTGGTCCGTCCTCGCGACGCTCACCCCGAGCGAGTACGCGCAGTTCCGCGGGTTCCTCGGGCACGCGTCGGGCTTCCAGTCGTGGCAGTACCGCGCGGTCGAGTTCCTGCTCGGCAACAAGAACGCGCGCATGCTCTCGGTGTTCGACGCCGAGCCCGCCGCCCGCGCCGAGCTCGCCTGGCTGCTCGCCGAGCCGAGCGTCTACGACGAGTTCCTGCGCCACCTCGCGCGGCACGGCCACGACGTCCCGCAGCGCGTCCTCGACCGCGACGTCACCGTCGCGCACACGCTCGACGACGACCTCGTCGAGGTCTTCCGCCGCATCTACGACGACCCGGAGGCCCACTGGTCGGCGTACGAGACGTGCGAGGAGCTCGTCGACCTCGAGGACAACTTCCAGCTCTGGCGGTTCCGCCACATGAAGACGGTCCTGCGCATCATCGGGACCAAGCGCGGGACGGGCGGGTCGAGCGGCGTCGGGTTCCTCCAGAAGGCCCTCGACCTCACGTTCTTCCCCGAGCTGTTCGCGGTCCGCACCGAGATCGGGCGGTCGTGAGCCTCGGCCGGCCGGGCGACGGCGGCACGTGGCTCCCGCCGCTCGTCGACGTGCACGTGCACCTCGGCCTCGTCGACCCCGTCGCGGTGCGGCGCGGCGGGATCGCCGTCGTGCACGACCTCGGCTGGGTGCCCGACGTCGCGCGCACGTGGCCGGGCCGTTCGGGCTTCCCCGAGGTCGCGTTCGCGGGCGCGTTCCTCACCGCGCCGGGCGGCTACCCTGCGGACCGGTCGTGGGCGCCGGCCGGGTCGGTGGAGGAGGTCGGCTCGCCCGACGCGGCCGTGGCGGCGGTCGACCGCCAGGTCGCCGTGGGCGCGTCGTTCGTCAAGGTCGCCCTGCACTCCGAGGCCGGCCCGGTGCCCGACGACGTCACGCTCGCCGCGCTCGTCGGGCACGCCCACGCGCGGGGCCGGGACGTCGTCGCGCACGTCGAGGGCCCGGGCATGGCGGTGCGCGCGTTCGAGGCGGGCGTCGACCGGCTCGCGCACGCCCCGTTCTCCGAGCGCCTGCCCGACGAGCTGCTCGCCGCGATGGCGCGACCCCGCCCGTCCTCCCGCCCGAGCGTCGAGCCGCCGTCCCCCGTCGCCGAGCACGACCCTGCCCGCGGTCGACCACGACCTGACGGTCGGGAAGGGCCGCATCACGTCCCTCAGGTCGTGCTCGGCGGGACAGGGGAGAGCCGGACCGTCTGGGTGAGCACGCTCGACGTCCACGGGTGGGGGAGCCCGACGGCCGAGCAGGACGTCGCGGTCGACAACGTGCGGCGCTTCGTCGCGCTGGGCGGGACGGTCGTCTACGGCACCGACCTCGGCAACGGGCCGCTGCCGCCGGGCCTGAACCCGCGCGAGCTGCGCGCGCTCGCGGCGGCGGGCCTCGACGCGCACGCGCTGGTCGCCGCCCTCACCCACGACGCCCCGGCCCGGCGAGGCGTCTCCGACGGGGTGCTGCGTCCCGGGACGCAGCGCGCGAGCACGCACGCGTCACTCGCGACGTGGGTCCCCGGCGACCTGCCCGACCTCGACGACCCCGGCGCCGTCGCCGCGTGGCTCGCGCGCGCCGTCGTCGTCGAGCGCGACGCGCGCGAGACCCCGTGAGGGACCCCGCCCGCGGCGCGACCCGAGAACCCGCCCCACCGGAAGGACGACCATGACCGAGGACCACGCCGCCCGCTCCGCCGCGCTCGACGCGGCCGACCCGCTCGCGCGGTTCCGCGACGCGTTCGTCGGCTCCGACGAGGTCACGGCGTACCTCGACGGGAACTCGCTCGGCCGGCCCACGCGCGCGTCGGCCGAGCGGCTCGCGCGGTTCGCGACCGACGTCTGGGGTGCGCGGCTCATCCGCGGCTGGGACGAGGAGTGGTACGACCTCCCGCTGACGCTCGGCGGCCGGATCGGCGCGGTGACGCTCGGCGCGGCGCCCGGGCAGACGTTCGTGGGCGACTCGACGACCGTCATCCTCTACAAGCTCGTGCGCGCCGCGCTCGCGGCGCCGCAGGTCGCGGGGCGCGACGAGATCGTGCTCGACGCGGGCAACTTCCCGACCGACCGCTACGTGCTGGAGGGCGTCGCGCGCGAGCACGGCGCGACGCTGCGGTGGATCACGCCCGACCACGACGCGGGGGTGACGCCCGAGCAGGTCGCCGCGGAGCTCTCGGGCCGGACGGCGCTCGTGCTGCTCAGCCACGTCGCGTACCGGTCGGGGTACGTGAGCGACGCCGCCGTGATCACGGCGCTCGCGCACGACGCCGGTGCGCTCGTCCTGTGGGACCTGTGCCACTCGGTCGGGGCCTTGCCGGTCGAGCTCGACGCGTGGGGCGTCGACCTCGCCGCGGGCTGCACGTACAAGTACCTGAACGGCGGGCCGGGCGCGCCCGCGTTCGGCTACGTGCGCGCCGACCTCCAGGGCGTGCTGACTCAGCCGATCCAGGGCTGGATGGGCAGCGCCGCGCCGTTCGAGATGGGCCCGGCGTACGCGCCGCACGACGGCGTCCGGCGGTTCCTGTCGGGCACGCCCGCGATCGTGGGGATGCTCGCGATGCAGGACATGCTCGACCTCGTGGCCGAGGCGGGGATCGCGGCGGTGCGCGCGAAGTCGGTCGCGCTCACCGAGCACGCGACCGCCCTCGTGGACGACCTCCTGCTCCCGCTCGGTGTGCGGTACGCGTCCCCGCGCGACCCGGCGCGGCGGGGGAGCCACGTCACGGTCGACCACGACGCGTTCGAGGCGACGCTCCCGCTCCTGTGGGAGCGCGGCGTCATCCCCGACTTCCGTCGCCCGGACGGCCTGCGCCTCGGCCTGTCCCCCCTCTCCACGAGCTTCGAGGAGGTGCGCGTCGGCGTCGAGGCGGTCCGCGACGCGCTGCTCGAGGTGCTCGGGTCCCGGGCGACCACGCGAGCGTCGGCGGGCGCGGACGGCACCGCGTGATCCTCGACGACCTCGACTCCCGGCCCGGGAGCACGACGTCGCTGCTGCGCACCGTCGTCGGGCTGTACGTCCGCGACATGGGCGGTGCGGTCGCGGTGGCCGACCTGGTCGACCTGCTCGGTGCGCTCGGCGTGGCGCCCGCGGGCGCGCGCAGCGCGGTCTCGCGCGTCAAGGCCAAAGGACTGCTCGTCCCCGAGACGCTCGACGACGGCCGCGCCGGGTACCGGCTCGCGCCCGACGCCGGACCGATGCTCGCGCGCGGTGACCGGCGCATCTTCGCCTACCGCCAGCAGGGCGAGGACGACCCGTGGTGCCTCGTGTCGTACTCGCTGCCGGAGGAGCGGCGCGCCGTGCGCCACCAGCTCCGGCGGCACCTCGCCTGGATCGGGGCCGGGAGCGTCGCGGACGGGCTGTGGATCGCGCCGGGCCACCTCGCCGACGAGGTCGAGGAGGTCCTCGCCGCGCTGGACGTCCGTGACGCGGCGACGGTGTTCCTGGCCGGGCGGCCGCGCGTCGTGGGTGCGTTCGCCGACGCCGCCGCGCGGTGGTGGGACCTCGACAGGGTCGCGGCGCTGCACCGCGCGTTCCTCGACCGGCACGACGGCGGTGACCCGCTCGGGCGCGCCGGCTCGCCCCGGGACGCGTTCGCGCGGTGGGTGCGCGCGGTCGACGACTGGCGGCCCGTCCCGTATCTCGACCCGGGACTGCCGCCGAGCGCGCTGCCCCCCGACTGGCCCGGCGCGAGCAGCGTCGCGCTCTTCGACCGGCTGCGGGCCGCCCTGGCGGGGCTCGCGGCGGGGCACGTCCGCGCCGTCGTCACCGGTGGCGGGCACCGCGACGCATCCGCGGGTCACGACCGCGCGGACGGCCTGATCACGAGCCCCTGAGCCGGCCAGAGGACATCTCGGGCAACCGCGGAGGAACCGGGAGAGAAGTGAGGCGCGGCCCGGTGGCCTTGGTCACAACGGGCTGACTTCACCCTGTCGCAGTTACTGGACGCGCGTCCAGGTCGATCTACCGTGAAGGTGCGGGCCTTCTCCCGGCCCGTTCGACCTCGACCCCGACCCCAGGTGAATGATGACTGGCCCGATGCTGTCCGCAAACAAGTTGCTCCGCGCAACTACTATCCGTCGTGCCGCGGCGATCCTCGTCGCCGGCGGCCTTTCCGTCACCGGCGTGGTCCTGCCCGTCACGAGCGCGGGCGCCGTCGGCGCGACGGTCAACCCGTTCGACCTGGCCGGCGGCTTCAGCGTCTACGCACGCGAGGACGCCCACCTCGACAACCACGAGACCGAGGGGTCCGTCGCCGTCGGTGGCGAGCTGACCGTCCGGGCCGAGGGGGGCACGTACCCGATCGTCCACCAGGTGGCCGGGACCGCCGACTACACGATCCCGACCGTCGACGGCGACCCGACCCGCCTGCTCGTCGGGTCGTACGCGGCGACGTCCGGCCTGACGCAGATCACCAACGCCGGGGTCCCGGCGGGCAGCGGCGCCGAGCTCGAGGGCTACCTCAAGGTCGTCGGTGACGACCCCGCGTTCGGCACCCACCAGCGCGCCGACTGGGTGCGGTACCGCACCGCGGTCGACGAGGCCCCCGCGATCGACGCGACCAACCAGAAGTGGCCCGACGGTGCGGCGACCGTGGCGACCGAGCGCGACTCCGTCGCCGCGTACGTCGAGGCGGGCGCCACGGAGCCGGCCGAGGTGCGCCAGTGCCTCGCGGACCTCGTGCCGAGCGGTGCGGCCCACGTTCTCACGGTGGCCGAGGACGCCGGCGACCGCGTCGTCCTCTCGGCGCTCGAGCCCGGGCGACCGAACGTCGTCGAGTACGCCGCGATCGCGGACGCGTACACGGTGCAGTTCGCGGACGGCGTGCTGCCGTCGGCCGACACCCCGCTGATCGTCTCCGTCCCCGCCGGGACGACCGAGCTGCGTGGCTCGGTGTTCGGCGCGGAGGGCGCGGCGGCCCGCTACGTCCTGTGGGACCTCTCGCAGCTCGACGGACCGGTCACGCTCGGCACCGGCGGGACCCGCCTCGACGGGTCGGTGTACGCCCCGACCGCGGACCTCACGGTCGAGGCGGCCCCGCTCGACGGGCAGGTCGTCGCGCGCAACCTCACGCTGCTCGGCGGCGAGGCGCACGCCTACCTCTTCGCCGGCTCGATCCCGTGCGCCACCGAACCCGTGGTCGAGACCGGCAGCCTCACGGTCACCAAGGTCGTCGCGGGTGCCGCGGCCTCCACCGTGCCCGCGGGGACGACCTTCACCGTCGCGTACGACGCGGACGGGACGACGGGCGAGCTCGCGGTGCCCGTCGGTGGCTCGGCGACCGTCGACGCCCTCCCGCTCGGTACCGAGGTCGTGCTGTCGGAGCCGACCTTCCCCGCCGTGGACGGGGTCGAGTGGGGCGAGCCGACCTGGCAGGTGGACGGTGCCGCCGTCGAGCCGGGCGACGACGGGACCGTGCGCGTCGAGATCGGCGCGACGGCGGACGTCGCGGTCGTGCTGACCAACACGGCCGACGTGCCGGTCGAGCCGACGCCCACGCCGTCGACCCCCACCCCGACCGAGCCCGTGACCCCCGACACGCCGGGCACGCCGGGCACGCCCGACGCCCCGACGGCGCCCGCCGACAGCGGCTCCGGCGGCCTGGCCACGACCGGCGTGCAGGCCTGGGGCATCGCGCTCGCGGCGGCCGTGCTGGTCGCGCTCGGCGTCACGGTCCTCGTCCTGCGCCGTCGTCAGGACGCCTGACCCGCGACCTCGCACGCCCGACGCCGCGTCCCCGTCCCGGGGGCGCGGCGTCGTCGCGTTCCGGGCACGTCCGGGGACGGCCACCTGCCCGCCGCCGGGAGTTCACCGGGCGGACGGGTGCGCGCCATCCCGCCTCCCTACTGTGACAGCGCTTCCCACCACGGGTCCGACGCCGCCACGGTGGTCCGACGGTCGTCGCAGCGCGGACCCCTGACCTGCGAAGGAACCCATGAACCCGCACGCCTCCCGGCTCCCCGGCGCGCTGACGCGCGCGGCGGCGTCGGCGCTCGCCGTCTCGCTCGTCGGCACGGCGCTCGTCGCCGCGACCGCGACCCCGACGGCCGCCGCCGACGAGTCCCTGCTCTCGACGTCCGGCACGACCTGGCGCTACCTCGACGACAACACGAACCCGGCGGGCGCCGACCCGAACCAGCGCGTGTGGACGACCACGGCGTTCGACGACTCCGCGTGGAAGACCGCGACGGGCGCGTTCGGTGCCAAGCGCGGCGCCGCGACGGGGATCGGCGCCGCGTTCCCGATCACCACGCTCCTCACCCAGTACATCGAGGGCACGACGACGGACGTCCCCACGTTCTTCTTCCGCACCGACGTGGAGCTCACCGCGGCAGACCTCGACGGCGTGCCCGCGTTCGAGGGCGAGATCGTCTACGACGACGCCGCGATCGTCTACGTGAACGGCGAGGAGGTCGTGCGCCTGGGCGACGACGGGCGCGAGATCACGGAGAACCTCCAGTACCACGGCAACGGCCGCACGGACCCGGTGACGGGCACGTTCGTCGTCCCGGCCGACGCGTTCACGCCCGGCGAGAACACGATCTCCGTCGCGCTCTACCAGGACGCGCCGACGAGCTCGGACATCTACCTCGACGTGCGGTCGCTCGTGCCGACGCACGGCGAGGTGCGCGACGTCGCCCTCAACGTCGGCGCGGACGAGACGCAGGCGAACGTCGCGTGGTTCTCGACGCTGCCGGGCGCGGGCGAGGTGCAGTGGGCCCGCGCCGACGAGGCGGGCGGCGAGGTCGACTGGCGGACGGCCGCGACGTCGTCGTCCCGGAACGGCACCGCGGCCGACGGGGCGACCTACCACCACGCGACGATCACCGGTCTCGAGGAGGACTCGGACTACGTGTACCGCGTGGGCAGCGCCGCGACCGGCTGGTCGGCGCCGACGACGTTCACCACGGGCACGTTCGGCGACGAGTTCAGCGCACTCTTCGTCGGCGACGCGCAGATCGGCGCGAGCGGCAACGCCGCGAACGACGCCGCGCGCTGGGCTGCGAACCTCGACACGATGACCGCGCGGCACCCGGACACGGCGTTCCTCATCTCCGCGGGCGACCAGGTGGACAGCGCCGGCAACGCCGCCCAGTACACCGGGTTCCTCGCGCCGCGCCAGATGCGCGAGCTGCGCTTCGCCGTCCAGGACGGCAACCACGACACGGCGTCCGCGCTCTACGACCAGCACTACGCGATGCCGAACCTCTCGACCGAGCAGCGCCGCGACTACTGGTACTCCTACAACAACGTGCTCGTCGTCGCGATCGACTCCAACGACTCCGACCCTGCCGAGATCGCCGGCCACGAGGCGTTCCTGCGCGACGTGATCGGCACCCGCGGTGACGCGTACGACTGGGTCGTCGTGACGTTCCACCACTCGCTCTACAGCCAGGCGTTCCACTCGCGCGACACCGACGTGGTCCGGATGCGCGAGGCCCTGTCGCCGGTCTTCAGCGAGCTCGGGGTCGACCTCGTCCTCGCGGGGCACGACCACATCTACACGCGCTCGTACCTCATGGAGGGCGCGACGCCCGTCGTGCCGGACGAGGCACCGGCCGAGGGCGACGTGCTCACCCCCGACGAGGACCAGGTGCTCTACCTCACCGGCAACTCGTCGTCGGGCTCCAAGTTCTACGACTTCGACGGCGCCAAGCCGTGGACGGCGCGCTGGGAGCAGTCGCGCGAGGCGAGCTACTCCGACCTCGACGTGACGCCCACGTCGCTGACCGTCACGACCTACACGACCGGGTCGCAGCGCGTCGTCGACCGGGTGACGCTTCAGCGCGAGGACGCGGCGGGCCCCACGCTCGACGTCGAGACGAGCGCGCGCTGCCTCGCCGGCACCGCGTACGTCGCGGTCCGCGCGACGAACACCGGCGACGTCCCGGCGGACGTCACGCTCGCGACGCCGTACGGCACGCGGACGTTCGCGGCGGTCGCGCCGGGCAAGGCCGCGTACCAGTCGTTCTCGACGCGCTCCGTCGCGGCCGAGGCGGGCTCCGTCACCGTGACGGGCGAGGTGCCCGACGGCGGAGCCTCCGCGCAGGACGTCGCCTACCCGGCGGTCGCCTGCGGCTGAGGCGCCTCGCCGAACCCGGGGTCGTTCCCCGCGCACGCTCGCGCGGGACGACCTCGGGTTCGTCGCGTCAGGACGATCGAGGCCCGGAGCCCTCGTCGAGCGGCTCGACGACGATCCCGCCGAAGCGGGCCTCGCCCGCCCGGTGCTCGACTCCGCCGATCCAGACGCGCCCGGCGCGCACCGCGTCGGACGCGGGGGAGCGGTCGAGGTAGTGGGCCTGGTAGCCGCCGCCGAAGCCCACGTTGGAGAGCGAGACCGCACGGCCCGCCTCGTCGGTCACGTCGACCTCGCACCACGCGCACACGTGCCGCGGGTAGCGAGGGTTCTCGCGGAGCAGCGTGCCGCACAGGGGGCAGAACTGGGTGCGGACCGGCTCGGCGCCCGACGGTGTGAGCGCGCCGGATCGGACGAGCCCGCCCTGCGCGGTGCGTCGTGCGAGGGCCGTGAGCTGGCGCCGGGCGATCCCGGGCCAGCCGTGGACGGCCCGCGCCCACTCGGGCGGCACGGCGTGGGCTCCGTAGCAGGCGCCGAGCAGGGCGCCCGCGACGGCCGCGACGGTGTCCGTGTCGCCGCCGATCGAGACGGCGGCCTGGAGCGCGGCCACGAGGTGGTCGCGGTGGGCGAACGACGAGCCCTGCGGCGCGGAGGTCGTCGCGATCGCGTGCCACGCGGCCTGGAGGGCGGTGACGGTGAAGCCGTTCTGCCGGAGGTCGGCGGTGGGTCGCGCGAGCGCGGCGTCCGCGATCCACGCCGCCCAGCGCGCCGCGGCGTCCGGGTCCAGCAGGTCCAGACCCGCGCGCACGTCGAGCCGCTGCTCGGTCACCGCGACGCGCACCGCCTCCGACCAGAGCACGCACGACTCGGCGGCGAGCGGGTCGGTGTGCGTGAGGGCGGCGACGGCGCGGGCCGCGCGCGCGGTCGCGTCCCGGTCGTCGAGCGCGACGAGCCCGACGACGCCGGTGCGCATGAGCGCGCCGTTCCCGGCGGTGCGACCCGTCGCCGCGTGGAGCGCGACGGACGCCTCGCGCAGGCGGCTCGCGGCGGGTCCGCGTCGGGCGGCGGCGTCGCGCAGCACGGCCGCGGTCTGCGTCCCGACGTCGGTCGCGCCCCCGGTCCGCCACGCCTCGAACGCGGCCGCGACCTCGTCGAGCGGCGTCGCGCCGAGCGCGTCCGGGACCGGCGAGAGCACGTCGTGGGCGGCCGTGACCCGGGCGACGCACACGGACATCTGCGTGTCGTCGCTCCACTCCCCGGGCGCGTACGGGCCCAGGCCGCCGCCGCGCATGACCGCGACCGCCTCCTGCTGCCCGGGGCCGGGCGGCTGCGCGAACTCGTACGGGACCCCGAGCGCGTCACCGGCCGCCTGGGCGAGCAGCACGCCTGAGGCGCGGTCGAGCAGGCCGAGGTCGAGCGGGTCGAGAGGTGCCGGGCGGGGAGCGGGCGTCGTCGTCACGTCGCGATCGTGCCACGATGACCGCATGACGACGCCCGACGACCTCGCCGCCCTCATCGCCTCCGTCGAGGCGGACGAGCGCGACCTCGTGCTCCGCGCGTTCACGCACGACGACGCGTGGCGGCTCGGCTGCCTGCTCGTCGAGCTCGCGGAGGAGCGCGACCTGCCCGTGACGATCGACGTCCGCAAGGGCCCGCAGCAGGTGTTCCACGCCGCGCGCGAGGGCACGACGCCCGACAACGACACCTGGGTCGAGCGCAAGGTGCGGGTCGTCGAGCGGTTCGGGGCGTCGTCGTACCTCGTGGGCCTGCGCGCCCGCGCGAAGGGGACGTCGTTCAACGAGAAGCACGACCTCCCGCTCCAGGAGTACGCCGCCCACGGCGGCGCCTTCCCGGTCCGGGTCCACGGCGTCGGCATCGTCGGCGTCGTGACGGTGTCCGGGCTCGCCCAGGGCGACGACCACGCGCTCGTCACCGAGGCCCTGCGGTCGTTCCTCGGCTGAGCCGGGCAGGCGGACGGGGCCGGCACCCGAAGGTGCCGGCCCCGTCCGTGGTCCGGTCGCACAGGGGGCGGGCGCGACCGGGGTCAGGGTGCCGGCGCGACGTCCGCCGCGCCGGTGGTGCGGCGTCAGGCCGCGCGCGTGACCTCGATGCGCTGGGGGGCGCGACCGGCGAACACGCCGGCGACGGTCACGGTGAGCACGCCCGCGTCGTAGGACGCGCGGACGGCGTCGGCCTCCGCGGCCTTGGGCAGGGTCACGGTGCGGCGGAACTCGCCGAACCGGACCTCGCGGACGCGCCGCCCGGCCGGGGCGACCTCGGCCGCCTCGTCGGTGCTCGCCCCGTCCGTACCCGCCTCGGGCTGCTCGCCGTCGGCGGCCTCGGCCGCGGGGGCCTCGACGACGCGCTGGTCGCGGCGCTCGCCACGGACCACGAGGCGACGGCCCTCGAGCTCGACTGTCACGTCGCGCTCCGGGTCGACGCCCGGCAGGTCGAAGCGGGCGACGAGGTCGTCGCCCTCACGGTAGACGTCCGCGGCGGGCGCGTAACCGGACCGCGCGACGGGCGTGCCCACCGGGCGCGTCCAGAGCTGGCGCACGACGCGCTCGGTGGGGAGCGGGCGGAACGGCGCCACGGTGTAGGTGCTGATCATGGGGTCCTCCAGGTCTGTCGTGCCACGGTCGGCCCGTGGCGTCCTGACCTGTCCAACCTTGAGCGTGCCCGGCTCAGTCCCGCGTTCGCGGACGACGAACGACGCCGGCCGGGTCAGCCGCGGCGCGCGGCGCGCCGGGCCTTGCGAGCGGCCGCGGCGCGCTCCTCCGCCTCGTCGAGCCGGGCGTCGGCGTCGTCGAGCGACTCCCGGGCCGCGGCCTCGGCGTCGCGCGCCTCGGCGAGCCGCGCCTGCAGCTCCTCGCGCTCGTCGGCGAGCCGGGCCAGCTCGTCCTCCACGCGCCCCAGCGCCTCCTCCGCGTGCCCGACGGCGTCGCTCGCCTCCCGCGCGCGCGTGTCCGCCTCGTCGCGCTCGGCCTCGAGGCGGTCGACCTCGGCCGCGGTCTCCTCGACCGCGCGCTCGGCCGCCGCGACGGCGTCCTCGGGTGATTCGCCGTCGTCGGGGGACGACCCCGCGGGCGTGCCACGGGCTGCGCCGGTGCGTCCCGCCGTGCGCATCGCGGCGTCGCGCGTGGCGGGCCTCGAGCCGCCGCGCTCGTCGGCGGCACCGCTGCGCGCCCGGAGCTCGACGACGTCGGCGGGCTCACCGCCCTCGTCGACGATCCCGAACCCGACGTGCTGGAGGGCCTGCGACAGCCGACCGGCACGGACGAGCGCGCCGGCGTCCGGGTCCATGACGGCGGCGGTGAGCGTCTCGGCGAGCCGGTCGAGCGCCGTGGCGGACACGGCCCGACCGGCGACCTCTCCGGCGTCGCGCAGCTCGCCCACGACGCGCTCCACGCGCTCGCGCCGCAGCCGGTCGAGGGTGCGGATGCGCGTGCGGTCGTGATCGGCCGTCGCGTCACGCAGCTCGTCCCCGAGGCTGACGAGCGCGGCGACGTCGTCGGGCCGCTCGCGCGCGACCTGGTTGACGACCCACGCGGCGACGGTCGGCTTCGCGAGCCGGCCCACGCGCTCGGCGCCGACCGAGTCCCCCGACGCCTTGATCTCCTTGGCCGCCGCGGTGCGGGCGACCACGAACTGCTCGAGCGGCAGCGCGAAGAGCCCGTCGACGAGCGCGTCGACATCGGTGCCGTGCCCGGGCGGGGTGTCGGTGCCGCGGGAGGCCTTCGGGCTCATGACGCCCAGCGTCGCACCGCGGCGCCGGGCGCGCGTCCGCTCGTGGCGCAGGACGCCGCGAGCAGCGTCCCGAACGCGGCCTCGGTGACCACGGGGATGCCGTACCGGCGCGCGGTGCGGGCCTTCGTCGAGAGCGAGTCCGGGTCGGCCGCGACGACGAGCCGGGTCCGGCGCGTCACGTAGGGCCAGGGGGAGAGGCCCGCGGCGCGCACGTCGCGCTCCCAGGCCTCGCGCGTGCGGGACATCGACCCGGTGAGCACGACCTCGTCACCCTCCGCGAGCACGAACGCGGGGCGGGGGGCGACGGCGAGGTCGTCCGCGAGCCGCGCAGCGAGCGCCGCCTCGACGGCGCCGGCGACGTCGTCGGCGTCGAGGCCGAGCTGGCCCGCGACCTCGTGCAGCGCGGGGTCGTCGCGCAGGGACGCGCCGCCGTCCCGGTCGCCCGTGGCGGTGGCGCCGTCGAGCGCGTCGAGCTCCGCGCGGGCCAGGGCGGCGAGGTAGTCGCGGTGCACGGCCTCGACCGCAAGACGGTCCAGCCCGGCGTGGCGTGCCTCGGCGAGCAGCGCCGCGCGCTCGGAGTGGGAGACGTAGCGGTCGAGGAGCGCGGCATCGAGCAGGCGGAGGTACGTGCCGGTGTCGGCGCCGGGGCGGCCGGTCCGCGAGTGCGCGGCGCTCCGGCGCCCGGCCGGCGTGTCGAGCGCGGCGAGCCAGTGCCCCCGCGCGCGGCTCGCGCCGCGCAGGACCGGCTCCACGCCGGGGAGCGCGGCGGGCAGCGACCACCGCACGCCGTCCGCGGCGGCGCGCGCGACCTCCCAGCACTCGTCGTCGGCCGCCACGTCGAGGTAGTACCCGAGCAGCCCCGCGGTCGCGCGCGCGTCGCCCAGGGCCGAGTGGACGTCGTCGTGCACGACGCCCACCGCCGCGCAGCACGCGGCGAGCGCGCGCGAGCCCGTGAGGTAGCGGCCCGCGAGCTGCTGGGTGCACAGGCACGCGACGGGATCGATCGCGGCCGCGATGCCCGCGCGCCCGATCTCGGCGCGCAGGAAGCGCGTGTCGAAGGCCGCGTTGTGCGCCACGAGGACGCGACCGGAGAGCAGGCGCAGGAGCGCGGGGGCCACGCGGTCGAACGTCGGGGCGAGCGCGACGTCGGCCGCCGCGATGCCGTGCACGTGCTGCGGCCCGAGGTCGCGCTCGGGGTTGACCAGCGTGGACCACTCGTCCTCGACGCGGCCCGCGTCGTCGACCAGGACGACCGCGATCTCGGCGACCCGGTCACCGAGGCGCGGGGAGAACCCCGTGGTCTCGAGGTCGACGACGGCGAATCCGGGCACGGGCACAGTCTGCCCGACGCCGCCCACGTCTCCGGCCCGGTGCGCGCAGGTCGGTGCGACAGGGGTTTCGCGCAGGGCCTCCTGGGCCTACGCTCGCGAGCACACGAGCCTTCGCAGCGTCGCGCGTCTCGTGTGCGACTCGGCCGGACCCCGACACGACCGGGGCCGGTCGGCGGGGGCCACTGTCGAGGAGGATGCGTGAGACCACGAACGATCGTCCCGTCTGCCGCCGCCGCGAGCCTCGTGCTCGCGGCTCTGACCGCAGCGCCCGTCGGCGCTGCCCCCGCAGGTGGCCTCCGTGCCGCCGACGGCCCGCCCCCGCTTGAGGACCTCGTCACCGGCGACGCGGTCATGCAGCGGCTCCAGGACTTCCAGGACATCGCGGACGCCAACGGCGGCAACCGCGCGATGGAGACGCCCGGGTACGAGGCGAGCGCCGTCTACGTCGAGGACGCCCTGCGGGCCGCGGGCTACGAGCCCGAGCGCCAGTACTTCACGTTCGAGGACCTGGTCGTCGACGACCTGTCCCTCACCGCGGCCGGCGTCGAGGTGACGTCGGACGTCTACCCGGCCGAGTTCGCGCCCGACACCCCGGACGACGGCGTCACGGGCCCGATCGTCCAGCCCGCGGACGAGCTCGTCCAGGGCTGCACGGCCGAGACCTGGGACGGGGTCGCCGTCGCCGGGGCCGTCGCCCTGGTCAGCCGCGGCTCCTGCTCGTTCGCGGACAAGGCGCGGTTCGCGGCGGAGGCCGGTGCGGCAGCCGTGATCCTCTACAACAACACCGACGGCGCGCTGAACCCGACCCTCGGCGAGGAGAGCGACGTCTGGGTACCGACGGTCGGCATCACGCAGGCGGACGGCCAGGCGATCCTCGCCGCGATCGCGGGCGGGGCCGAGCCGGTCGCGACCTACGACCTGCAGACGCACGTCGAGGAGTTCGAGACGTTCAACGTGCTGGCCCAGACCCCGGGCGGGCGCGACCACAACGTCGTCATGGTCGGCGCGCACCTGGACGGCGTCGAGGACGGTCCGGGCATCAACGACAACGGCTCGGGGTCGGCGGCGATCCTCGAGGTCGCGGTCCAGCTCGCGGCCGCGACCGACGGCGGGCAGGACGTCGAGAACGCCGTCCGGTTCGCCTGGTGGGGGGCGGAGGAGGTCGGGCTGCGCGGCTCGACCCACTACGTGAGCGACCTCGCCGCGAACGACCCGGAGGCGCTCGACGACATCGCGACGTACCTCAACTTCGACATGGTCGGCTCGCCGAACTACATCATCGGCGTGTACGACGCGAACGAGTCGACCTACCCCGCGCCCGTCGAGGTGCCGCCGGGCTCGGCCGAGACCGAGGCGGTGTTCACCGACTACTTCGACGGCATCGACCAGCCCTGGGTCGACACCGAGTTCTCGGGCCGCTCCGACTACCAGGCGTTCATCGAGAACGGCGTCCCCGCGTCCGGCCTGTTCACCGGGGCGGACGGCTCGAAGACGGCCGAGGAGGTCGCGCTGTTCGGCGGCACCGAGGGCATCTTCTACGACCCGAACTATCACTCGCCGGCGGACACGATCGACAACGTCGACGCGACCGCGCTCGACATCATGTCGCGCGCGATCGGCCACGCGGTCGCGGCGCTGTCCGAGGACACGTTCGCGATCAACGGCGTGGGCAATCCGCGCGTCGACGCGATCGAGGCGGAGGCGCGCTGCCTGAACGGCACCGCCTACGTCGCCGTCCGCGCGACCAACGGTGAGGACGAGCCCGTCTCGCTCCGCCTGGTCACGCCGTTTGGCCAGCGGGCGTTCGGCCAGGTCGCGCCCGACGCGAACGCGTACCAGTCGTTCTCCACGCGGTCGGCGTCGGTCGACGCCGGCACCGTGAGCGTCGTCGCGCGCCTCGCGGGCGGCGGGGAGAACCACACCCAGACGTACGACGTCGCGTACGACGCGGTCGACTGCGGCTGACGCCGCCGGTCGCCCGACGTGCGGGGCCGTCCTCCACGGGAGGGCGGCCCCGCCCTGCGTCGTCCTGCGGGGGCGGCCGGGTCTACGCTGACCGCGGTGCGCCGTCGGGCGTCATGGACAAGGGGGCCGAGGTGGCGAAGGAACCGTTCCTCACGACGACGGACGACGAGCCGGGCGCGGGCCCGGACCTGCCGGGCGTGACGGCGGGGGACGAGCGCAGCACCCTCGCGCGGCTGCTCGGCGAGCGACGCCTCCTGCGCGTCCCCTCGCTCCCGTCGCTGCCGCGGCCCTCGTTCTCCCGGCCCGTCTCGCTCCCTGGCCGCCGCACGCGGCGCGACGACGTCGACCCGGCGCCTGAGGGAGCTCTCGAACCCGACCTCGACACCTCGCTGGAGGACGCGCTCGTCGAGGCGCTCGCGGACGACGCTGCCGTCGCCGACGGCGTGGACGGCGGTCTGCTCGACGACGCCGCGGGCGACGACTCGTTCGACGAGGTCGTCGCGGGGTGGGTGCGGCGCGCGATGGCCGCCTACCCGCGGCCGTCGTACCCGCTCGAGCGCGAGTGGGACGTGTCGATCCAGGGCATCGTGCGGCTCGTGCCGTACGTGCCGCGGTTCGCGACCGCACCGCTCGCGCTGCTCGACCGGTTCGGTGCCGTGACGATCGGTCCGCAGCGGGTGGGACTCGACGGCAAGGACGTGGACTGGGACCGCGTCGTCCAGGTCCGCACCGCGCCCGCGTGGACGTGCTTGTCCGCCGAGGCGCTCGAGGCGAACCTCGCGCAGTACGTCGTCGCGCTGCCCCCGCTGCCCGGCCGCGCGTGGGTGCTGCGCAAGGTCAGCGAGCTCCTGCTCTCGCTCTACCTCGCCGTGCTGCCGCCGGACACGGACGGCGACGCGGCGGCGGCCGAGGTGGACGCGCCACCGGAACCGATGTTCGACCGGGTGGTCACGCAGGTCGTCCACGAGCGCCGGTTCGGGTCGGGCGAGGCGCAGGCGAGCACGACGTCCGTCCTGCTCCAGCTCGCGCTGCGCGGCGCCACGGACACGATCGTGCGGACGGCCGCGGAGCGCGGGGTCGAGGTCGTGCACGTGCGCGCCGAGGACACGAGCGTGGGGTCGGTCGTGGCGCGCGCGGCGACCTGGCGCCGCACGGCCCTCGACCTGCGCGACCGCGTGAACCGCCGTGTCGGGCGCTGACCGCTACCGGTCGAGGGCGTCGAGGATGGGTGTGTCACCGGCCGTGAACCGCACGAAGCGGCCCACCGCCGCCGGGGTGCGCAGAGCTTGCGCGACGACCATCGCGACGTCCGCGCGCGAGACCTGCGAGGCCGCGCCGCTCGGGACGTCGTCGGCGCCCTCGAGCCCGTCGGCGCCGTCACCGACGACCCGGATCGCGCCGGTCGGGTCGTCGTCGGTCAGCGTGCCCGGCCCGAGGATCGTCCAGTCGAGGTCGGTCCCGCGCAGATGGTCGTCGGCGGCGAGCTTCGCGTCCGCGTAGGGGTAGAAGCTCGAGTCCGGGTCGACGCCGTGCTCCGGCACGGAGCCGATCCACGACACCATGACGTAGCGGCTGACGCCCGCCGCTGCTGCGGCGTCCATGGTGCGGCTCGCGGCGTCGCGGTCGACGGCGTAGGTGCGCTCCGGGTTCCCGCCGCCCGCCCCGGCGGACCACACGACGGCGTCGAACCCGCCGAGCGCGGCAGCGAGCTCGGCGGTCGAGGAGGACTCGACGTCGAGCAGGAGCGGCTCGCCCCCGAGGCGGCGGACGAGCGGGAGCTGCTCCTCGGCGCGCACGATCCCGGTCACGGTGGCGCCGTGGTCGACGAGGATCGGCACGAGCAGCCGGCCCACCTTGCCGTGGGCACCGACGAGGGCGATCTTCATGCGGCGGACTCCTGTCTGCGGGCGGTCTGGGTCCCACGGTGCTCCCACCCGGCTGACGCCGCCACCGGGGACGGCGTCAGCCGTCCGGGAGCGTCAGGGGCAGTGCCGTGCGTTGGGCGCCGCGGCGAGCGTCACGGTCGCCGAGCCCCGCAGGAGGTCGCCGCCCGCTGGGTCCTGGACGCACACGGTCCAGCCGTTCGACGCGCCCGGCAGGGCGCCCGCGCCCGGGTCGCGCGCGTCGACCACGACGACGCTCGCGGCACCGCGCTTCTCCAGGTCCGCGCGCGCCTGCTTGAGCTTGGTCTCCACGAGGTTCGGCATCGGGAACGCGGGCTCGATCTCGACCGAGACCTCGACACCGTCGGACCCGCCGGGCGGGACCGGTGAGCCGGGCCCGGTGGTCGGCGAGCCGGTGGGCTCGGTCGTCGGGCCGGGGGTGGGGGCCGCGGTCGGTTCTGCGGTCGGGGTCGCGGTGGGCGACGGCGTCCCGGGACCGCCGGGCAGCGCCTCGGCGCGGCACCCGGCAAGCGCCGCCACGGCCACGACGGCGAGCACGACGACGCGCGCCCGTCTCGGCACCGCCGTCCCGCTCGCCCGGGCGCCGGAACGCCTGCCGCGCCGCTGCGAGATGTCCTGCGTCCGGCCCCTCGTCGTCGACGGTGCCGTCGTTCGTCGTGCCACTACGTGCCCCCGGTTGCCCCTGCAAACTGCCCCTGCGACTTCGAGGGTACGTGACGGCCGCGCCGACCGCGGCCGGAGGAGCGGCCGACAGCGGGTGATCCTGCGGGCGCCTCAGCCGCGGCGGGGCGTCGTGCGCTTGGGCGGCCGGACGGTCGGGACGTCGCCGACGATGGGGATCGGGCGGCGGTGGAACGGGAACCCGTAGCGCGTGACCAGGCCGGCGAGCGTCGTCAGGCGGTTGCGCGGCCCGATGAGCCCCATGATGTGGACGAACAGCCACGCGAGCCACGCGACGCCGCGCGTGAGCCGGAGCCTGCCGACGACCTCCGCGATGGCCGCGCGCCGACCGATGACCGCCATGGTGCCCTTGTCGAAGTAGCGCAGGGGCGTCGTCGGGCGTCCGGCGAGCAGCGCCTCGATGTTGCGCGCGACCTGCTCGCCCGACTGGATGGCCGGCTGCGCGAGCTGCGGCAGCCCGGCGGGAGAGACCGCGATGTCGCCCGCCGCGAAGACGCCGGGCAGGCCCTCGACCTGCAGGTCGTCGCCCACGACGACGCGCCCGCCGTCGCCGCGCGGCAGGCCCCAGTCGTCGACCTCCTCGTGCGGGTGGACGCCTGCCGACCAGACCGTGAGGTCGGAGCGGATGCGCGTGCCGTCCGTGAGCACGACGGCGTCCGGCAGCACCTCGGCCACCCCGGCGCCCAGGTGCAGGCCGACGCCGCGGCGGCGGAGCTCCTCGGCCGCGTACCGGCGCAGCTTCGGGTGGAACGACTTGAGGACCTCGGCGCCACGCTGGACGATCTTCACCTCGAACGCGTCGCCGTGGATCTCCGGGTAGGCGGGCCGCAGGCCCGCGGTGCGAAGCTCCGCGAGCGCCCCCGCGACCTCGACGCCCGTCGCGCCGCCGCCGACGACCACGACCCGCAGGCCCTCGTCCTTGCCGGGGTTCGCCGCGGCCTTCTCGAGGCGGATGAAGAGCGTGTCCCGGATCTTCATGGCCTGGGACCGCGAGTACATGGGGAACGAGTTCTCCTTGGCACCCGGGGTGCCGAAGAAGTTGGCCGTGACGCCGTTCGCGACGACGAGGTAGTCGTAGCCGATCCACTCGTCGTTGAGCAGCCGGATGCGCCGCGCCTCGTGGTCGATGCCGACGAGGTGCTCGTGCACGACCCGCACGTTCTTCTGCTTGAGCCGCAGCCCGCGCAGGAAGTACGTGACGTCGCCCGGGTTCAGGCCGCCCGTCGCGACCTGGTACAGCAGCGGCTGGAACGTGTTGTAGACGCGGCGGTCCACGAGCGTCACGCGCACGGGCGCCTTCGCGAGCCCCTTGACGACGGCGAGCCCGGCGAACCCGGCGCCGACCACCACGACGTGCGGCAGGGAGTCGGGTGCTGCCGGACCAGGCGCAGCGGTGACGGGCTCGGGCACGGGGCCTCCTCGGGGCGACGGGGCGGGAGAGCGTCGGTGCCCGCCCGCCTGCGTCGCGGACGTCGCCGACGACGTCTGCCAGGTTACGGCGAACCCCGCCCCCGCGCCGAACAGGCGACCCCTCCCACGAGGTAGAGCCCCGGTCGCGCGACGTAGAGCCCTGGTCGGTCGAGGTAGAACCCTGGTCGCGCGAGGTAGAGCCGTGGTCACGTGGGGTAGAGCCGTGGTCACGTGGGGTAGAGCCGTGGTCGCGCGAGGGAGAGCCGTGGTTCTTGTGCTCGACGGCGTGTGGTCGGGTTGGGTGGTCGGGGTGGGTGGTGGTGCCGCGTCTACCATCCGCCGCTCGTTCCTCGCGGCTCCCGCCAGGCCCG
>NZ_JAFGYF010000003.1 GCF_016921195.1 Cellulosimicrobium cellulans | reverse complement strand
GGGTGGTGGTGCCGCGTCTACCATCCGCCGCTCGTTCCTCGCGGCTCCCGCCAGGCCCGCCACGACGCGGCACCACCACCCACCCCGCCCGACGTCGTCTCACCCCGGCCCCTGCTCACCCGGACGCCCGCGTCGTCGTGCGATGTCGGCGACCTGGCCGCCGGCCCGGCGGCCGCCGTCGGGCACGACCCACGGTTCTACCTCGCGGACCAGAGTTCTATCTCGCGGGACCAGGGTTCTATCTCGCGGGACCAGGGTTCTATCTCGCGGGACCAGGGTTCTCTCTCGCGCGACCACGGTTCTCCTTGAGCGAACCATGGGTTCCGCCCGGCCAGGGTTCTCTCTCGCGGTCAGAGGGCGAGGTCGAGGCGGCCGTCCGGTGACGAGCTGGCGAGGGCGCCCTCTCGGCGGGGGATGCGGCCGGCGCCGGCGGCGAGGCGGCCCGACTCGACGGCGAGCCGCATCGCGTGCGCCATGCGGACCGGGTCGGCGGCGCGCGTGACGGCGGTCGCGAGCAGGACGCCGTCGCACCCGAGCTCCATCGCCTGCGCGGCGTCGGACGCCGTCCCGATCCCCGCGTCGAGGATCACGGGCACGCGGGCGGCGGCGGCGATCGCCTCGATGTTGCGGGGGTTGAGGATGCCGAGCCCGGTGCCGATCGGCGCGCCGAGGGGCATGACGGCGGCGCACCCGACGTCCTCGAGCCGGCGCGCGAGGATCGGGTCGTCGTTGGTGTAGGGCAGCACGACGAACCCGTCGCGCACGAGCTGCTCGGCCGCCTCGACGAGGCCCACGGGGTCGGGCAGGAGCGTGACGTCGTCGGCGATCACCTCGAGCTTGACCCACTCGGTGCCGCACGCCTCGCGCGCGAGGTGCGCGGTGAGCACGGCCTCGCGCACCGAGAAGCAGCCCGCGGTGTTGGGCAGCGCGCGGATGCCGAGGCGCGCGAGGAGCGCCCAGATCCCGGCGTCGGGGCTGGCGTCGCCGCCCGCGCGCACGGCGACGCGGCGCATCGCGACCGTCGTCAGCGCGGTGCCCGACGCGACGAGCGCGTCCTCGAGCGTGAGCAGGTTCGCCGCCCCGCCGGTGCCCATGACGAGGCGCGACCCGATGGTCGTGCCGGCGACGACGAGCGGGTCGGCGCCGTGCGACGGTCGGCTCGCGGTCGCGGGGGAGATGTCGGTCGTGGTCACGGGTCCTCCTCAGCCGCCCTGGACGGCGGTCACGATCTCGATGCGGTCGCCCGGCGCGACGACGGTCGTCGCCCAGGAGCCGCGCGGCACGACGGCGTCGTCCACGGCGACGGCGACGCCCTGCGGCGTCCCGTCGGCGACGTACGCGGGCACGAGCGCCGCGACGAGCTGCTCGAGGTGCACGGGGGCGTCGAGCGGGTACGGCTCGCCGTTGACGAGCGCGGTCGGAGCGGGTGCGGACACGGTGATCACCTCGGTGTCGTGGAGGAGGACGCGGCCGATCGGTCGCCGCCGAACCCGGGGTTGTTCCCCGGATCCGGGGCGAGCCCGGGCGTGACCCCGGGTTCGGCGAAGCGGTCGGTGCGGGTCGGGGAGATGGCGGTGGCGGCGTCGGCCGGGAGCGTGGTGCCGGTGAGGCCGGCGACGACTGCGTCGGCGGTGAGGGGTGCGAGGAGGATGCCGTTGCGCCCGTGCCCGGTCGCGAGGTGGAGGCCCGGTACGCGTGTCGGGCCGACGAGCGGCAGGTTGTCCGGGGTCGCGGGCCGAGCGCGCGGCGTGACGTCGACGAGCGCCGCCTCGTCGATCCCGGGCAGGAAGGCGCGCGCGTCGCGCAGCAGCGCGAAGACCCCGCCCGCGGTCGCGCGACGGTCGTCGGGGTTCTCCTCGGTCGTCGCGCCGAGGACGACCTCGCGGTGCCCGGCGCGCGGTCCGTCCGAGACCGGGTGGCGCGGCACGACGTACACCGGCCGCCCCTGCACGACCCCGCGCACGACGTGCTCGAGCGCGAGTCCCGGCCCGGCGTCGAGGCGCAGGGTCTGCCCCTTGACCGGTCGCGTGGGGACGACGACGCCCGGCACGTCCGCGAGCAGCGCTCCGGACTCCCAGCCCGCCGCGACGACGACGGCGCCCGCCCGGTGGAGCCGGCCCGCGTCGTCGTGCACGCCCCCGACCCGCCCGGACGGGTCGAGCGCGAGGCGCGTCGCCGTCGCCCGTACGACGACCGTGTCCGCGTCGGCACGTGAGCTCCCGCCCCAGGACGACCGCGGTCCCGAACCGTCGCCGAGCGCGGTGAGCAGGGCCGCGTGCGTCGCGCGCGGGTCGACCGCGTGGTCCGCGGGCGCCCAGGCCGCGCCCGCGACCCGCGGGCCGAGGTACGGCTCCCGTCGACGCGCGTCGACGACGGTGAGCTCGTGGGACGCGAGCCCGTGCGCGGCGTGGAGGGCGAGGACGCGCCGGAGCAGCGCGAGGTCGTCGGCGTCGTAGGCGACCGTGAGAGTGCCCGCGGTGCGCAGCCCGACGTCGGCCGCGGTCGCAGAGCGCAGGTCGGCGGCGAACCCGGGCCATGCCGAGGCGGCGGCGAGGTGCAGGCGCAGCGCGTCGTCCTCGCCGAAGTCGGCCTCCGTGACCGGGGCGAGCATGCCGGCCGCGGCGTGCGTCGCGCCGTCGCCCGGTGACGGGTCCAGCACCGTGACGGTCAGCCCCGAGCGTGCGGCGCGCCACGCCACGGCGAGCCCGACGATCCCGCCGCCCACGACGACGACGTCGCGTGCGCCGTCGGGCACGACGGGACCGGCTCCCGGCGGGCGGGTCCCGGGACGGACAGGGGTGTGCATGCGCGCTCCCTTCGCTGGCATGACCCAGATCAGGTTCGACGGTCGGCTCCGACGCCCTCTCAGCCCCCGTGCGGGGCTCCCGTGCTGTCGGCCACAGTACCGCCTGCCGAGGGCGCGCCGCGGCTAGGCTCCGGCGGGTGATCCCCGAGACCTTCGCCACTCCCGCAGCCCCCGCCCCGTGGGCCCCGGACGCCGCACGCGCCCGACTCGCCGACGCGCGCCTCTACCTGTGCACAGACGCGCGCGAGGAGCGCGGCGACCTCGAGGACTTCCTCCGGGCGGCGCTCGCGGGTGGGGTGGACGTCGTGCAGCTCCGCGACAAGACGCTCGACGTCACGCGCGAGCTCGAGCTCCAGGAGCTCGTCGCGCGGGTCGCGACCGAGCACGGCGCGCTGTGGGCGGTCAACGACCGGGCCGACGTCGCGCGCCTCGCCGGCGCGCCCGTGGTGCACATGGGTCAGGGCGACCTGCCCGTCCCGGCGGTGCGTGCGCTCCTGGGCGGTGGGCCCGTGCTCGGCCGCTCCACCCACTGCGCCGAGCAGGCCGCCGCGGCCGAGGCCGACCCGGCGGTCGACTACTTCTGCGTCGGCCCCCTGTGGGCGACGCCCACCAAGCCCGGACGTGCCGCCGTCGGGCTCGACCTGCTGCGCGCGGTGGCAGCGACGCGGCCGAGCACCCCGTGGTTCGCCATCGGGGGGATCGACGCGGACCGGCTCGACGCGGTGCTCGACGCCGGGGCGGACCGCGTGGTCGTCGTGCGCGCGATCACCCAGGCGCGTGACCCCGAGGCCGCGGCGCGTGCGCTGCGCGAGCGGGTCGTCGAGCGCGCCGCCGCACGCACCGACGCCTGAGACCCGGGACCGTACCGCGCCGCGCGGCGACTATCCTGGAGCGGTGACGTCACCCGCCACCGCTCCCGACACCCCCACCACCGCCGAGGTCGCCGCGACCCCGCGCCCCGTGCTCGTCGTCGACTTCGGCGCCCAGTACGCGCAGCTGATCGCGCGCCGCGTGCGCGAGGCCAAGGTCTACTCCGAGATCGTGCCGCACACCTTCACGGTCGAGCAGATGCTCGCGAAGGACCCGGTGGCGATCATCCTCTCCGGCGGGCCGTCGTCGGTGTACGCGACGGGCGCCCCGTTCGTCGACCCGGCGCTGTTCGAGGCCGGCGTTCCCGTCATGGGCATCTGCTACGGCTTCCAGGCCATGGCGAAGGCGCTCGGCGGCGAGGTCGCCCAGACGGGCCTGCGCGAGTACGGCGGCACCGAGGTCGAGGTGTGCGCCGCTGGCGTGCTGCTCGACGGCACGCCGCAGAACCAGACCACGTGGATGAGCCACGGCGACGCCGTGCACCGCGCGCCCGAGGGCTTCGAGGTCCTCGCGACGTCGTCGGGCTCGCCGGTCGCCGCGTTCGAGGACCGCGAGCGTCGCCTCTACGGCGTGCAGTGGCATCCCGAGGTCAAGCACTCCGCGCACGGTCAGACCGTGCTGGAGCACTTCCTGTACGACGGCGCGGGCCTGGCCCCGGACTGGACGCCCGGCAACGTCATCGCGGACCAGGTCGCGGCGATCCGCGCCCAGGTCGGCGACGCGCGCGTCATCTGCGCCCTCTCCGGCGGCGTCGACTCCGCGGTCGCCGCGGCGCTCGTGCAGCGCGCGGTGGGCGACCAGCTCACGTGCGTGCACGTCGACCACGGGCTGATGCGCGCGGGCGAGGTCGAGCAGATCGAGCGCGACTTCGTCGCGGCGACGGGCGTCAACCTCGTGATCCGCGACGAGAAGGAGCGGTTCCTCACCGCGCTCGCCGGGCACAGCGACCCCGAGACCAAGCGCAAGATCATCGGCCGCGAGTTCATCCGCGTGTTCGAGGACGCCGCGCGGCAGATCGTCGAGGATGCGGGCGAGCACGGCGCCGAGGTGAAGTTCCTCGTGCAGGGCACGCTCTACCCGGACGTCGTCGAGTCCGGCGGCGGCGAGGGTGCGGCGAACATCAAGAGCCACCACAACGTCGGCGGCCTGCCCGACGACCTGCAGTTCTCGCTGGTCGAGCCGCTGCGCACCCTGTTCAAGGACGAGGTCCGGGCCGTCGGCCGCGAGCTCGGCGTGCCCGAGGAGATCGTCGCGCGGCAGCCGTTCCCGGGCCCCGGTCTCGGCATCCGCATCGTCGGAGAGGTCACGGCGGACCGCCTCGAGACGCTGCGCGCCGCGGACGCGATCGCGCGCGAGGAGCTGACGAAGGCCGGGCTCGACGCCGAGATCTGGCAGTGCCCGGTCGTGCTGCTCGCCGACGTCCGCTCGGTCGGCGTCCAGGGCGACGGCCGCACCTACGGTCACCCGATCGTGCTGCGCCCCGTCTCGTCCGAGGACGCGATGACGGCCGACTGGACGCGCCTGCCCTACGACGTGCTGTCCGTCATCTCGACGCGCATCACCAACGAGGTGGCCGAGGTCAACCGGGTCGTGCTCGACGTGACGAGCAAGCCCCCGGGCACCATCGAGTGGGAGTGACCCCCTAGCGGGACGGCCGGGCCCGACGATCCACGGTGATCGTCGCGGCCCGTCCGTATGCCCGTTCCACGTCGGCGAGCACGCGCGGCCAGCCCGCCGACGACGGCACGTCGCGGTTGTGCGCGACGATCCGGTCGAGCAGGCCGTCCTCGGTCGCGAGACGCACGAGCGCGTCGGCGAGCCCGGCGTCGTCGTCCGCCACGAGCGCGTCGACGCCGTCGGTGAGGCGCTCCGCGACGCCCGACTGCGACCGCGTGAGCACCGCGAGCCCGGCGGCCTGTCCCTCGAGCGCGGCGATCCCGAACGCCTCCTCGACGGCGGGCGCGGCGAACACGTCGGCGCGCGCGTAGAGCCGCTGGAGCCCTGTCGTGTCGAGGCGGCCGGGGAGCGACACGACCGACCCCAGCCCGTGCTCCGCGACGAAGCGCCGCGCGTCGGCCAGCTCGGGGCCGTCCCCGGCGAGCGTCACGTGGAGCGCGCCCTCGGGGAGGCGCGCGACGGCGTCGCGCACGACCTCCAGGAACGGCAGCACGCGCTTGCGCGGCGCGAACCGCGTCGCGGCGACGACGTGGACGGCAGAGCCCTCCATGCGGTCGGCCCGCTCGGTGCGCGGGACGCGCCACGCGTCGAGGTCGAGGCCGTTGTGCAGCACCACGACCTCGCCGTTGTCGCCGACGATGCGGCGCAGGGGAGCGGCGGTCAGCTCGCTCACCGCCGACCACAGCACGGGCCAGCGTGACCAGCGCACGACGCGGTCGAGCCCGGCGAACGCCCTCTCCGCCCCGCCCCAGACGCTGTGCACCGTGAGCACCGCGGGCACGCCCGCGCGCACGACGGTGCGCAGCGACGCCTGCGTCGAGGGCGTCAGCACGCCCATGTGCAGGTGCACGACGTCGGGCCGGTCGGCCCGCAGGATCCGCGCCACGTGGTGCGGCGCGCGCGGGTGCACGGGGTAACCGCCCGGGACGCGCGCGGCGAGCCGGTGGACGGTGACCTCTCCGTCCTGCTCGGTGGTGACGCCGTGCGCGCCCGGGCGGGCCGGGGTCGTGCACACGACCGCGACGTCGTGCCCGGCGGCCGCCTGCTGCCGCGCGAGGCGCGCGACCTGGGTCTCGATCCCGCCGAGCAGCGGCAGGTAGCAGTCGGTCAGGTGGGTGATGCGCACGGACGGCATCCTCCCATCCGCGCGCGACGTCGAGGCGCGTGTTCGCCGCGCGGCCCGTCGTCGTCGTCGCTACCGTGGGTGCCGAGATGGGTGGTTCGACCGCCCTGCGGCGGACCCGCGCCCGCGGGTCACGGTCCGCGGTGCGGCAGCAGGTGGGTCCTGACGAAGGGGAGAACGCGCCATGTCGAGCACCGTCACCGTCACACCGGCCAAGGGGGCGCGCGGCATCGGCCTCGTGTCCGTCATCGCCGGCATCGTCCTCCTCCTCGCGGGCATCGGCACCTGGATCGTCGTGGCGAACCAGCTGTCGGCCGAGGAGATCACCGTCTCGGACGACGCGTCGTTCATGGCGGGCCGGCACGTCAACGGGCCGCTCACCGCGTACGCGCAGGCCGAGGTCATCAACAAGCACGCGCTCGAGGCGAGCGACGGTCAGACGTACGCCGAGCTCGGGCAGGACGACCCGACGCGGCAGACGGTCATGACGGCGTCGTTCCTGCGCGCGTCGCTGTTCACGTCCGTCGTCGCGTTCGGGGTGTGCGCCCTGGTCATCGGGTTGGGCATCCTCTTCATCCTCGTCGGCATCGCGCTCAGGAGGCTCGCGGGCGGTCCCAGCGTCGCCGTCGAGACCCCGGCGGCGTACACGTCGTCGGGCGACCTCTCGGACGCCGGGCGCCACGCCGCCCCGGCGCGCGCGCAGCCGGCGCCGACCGCGCCGCCCGCCCGTCCCGAGCCCACGCGCCCGGTCGAGGCGCCGGGGCGCACGTCCGCGCTCTCGACGGCCGGTGCCGAGGCCCGCGCGGCCGCGACGCCGGTCGAGCCGACCGGCGCACCGGGGACGGGAGCCCCGTCCGCGCCCGGGGCGTCGCCGGCCGCGTCGCCCGACACACCCACGACCAGCCGCACGGGCGCCCCGCCCGAGCGTCGGGGTGACGAGCCCACTCCCTGACCGTCCCGGCCGTCCGTCCGGACGTCGAGGACCCGTTCCCACCGGGTCGCACCGGGGAGAGCGTGCGGGGCGACGTCGCTCGGACACGGCGAGGGGCCGTGGCACACGTGCCACGGCCCCTCGCTGTGTCCGCGGGGTGCGACCTCAGCCGCGCCGGCGCCTGGCCCCCGAGACGATCGACCCCACGACGAGCGTGAGGCCCGCCGTCGCGAGCACGACGATCGTGGCGAGCCCGAGGTCGACCCGTGCGCCGAGGGCCGCCGCGAGCACGACGACGCCGAACGCGACGATGACGAAGCCCCACACGATGGTCGAGACCCGGGGCCCGCGCCGGGCGGGCGGGACCTGTCCGCCGGATGCCCACGGGTCGGTGGGCACGCGCGACGGCTCGGCCGACGGTCCCGACGACGGGCCGGCCGGGCCGGCCGGGCTCGGCTCGGAGCCGGCGGGGGCGCCGGCGGTCGGACGCTCGTGGACCGCAGGGCTGGGCACGTCCAGGACGCTGGTGTCCCCGTCCCGCGCCTCCTGGGCGCGCGGCGCCGTGGGGAGCGGCTCGGGCGAGGCCGGCCCCCCGGTGGGGGTGCCGGTCGACGACGGGTCGGTGGACAGCGGCACCGTCGGGTGGACGTCCGACCCCGGCGCGTCGGCCCGCGGCGCGTCGAACAGCTCGTCGCCGAGCGGCCGCGTGTCGTCGTCCCGGTGGTTTCCGTCGTTCATCAGTCCTCCTCGATCGTGATCTGGCCGGCTCCGACCTCGACCCGCAGCACGAGCAGCGGGTCGTCGCCGGACTGGACCTCGTCGTTGTCGAACGTGACCGGCTGCGTGCTGACGCCGCCGATCTCCTGCCGGTCGCCGTCGACGCGCCAGCGGGCGTTCCCGGCCAGCACCTGGACCTCGGCGCGCACCGGGACGCCGTCGGGCACGACGACGGTCGCGTCCCCGGCGCCGAGCTGGACCGGTACCTCGACGGGAGACGCGCCCGTCGCGTCGGACAGGTCGAGCCCGGAGAGGTCGATCGTCGGGTCGCCGAACGAGACGCCGAACCCCTCCTCGGCGACGTCCGGGTCGGTGACGCGGTGCGTACCGTCCGTGACGGTCCGCACGGCGTCGTCGAGGAAGAACGTGAACGGCGTGGAGCGCCACGCCGAGGCGGGGAGCGCGATGACCAGCAGCAGCACCGCGAGCCATCCGAGGCCGCCGCTCGTGCGCCCGCGCAGGCCGCCGACGACGATCGCGAGACCCGCGAGGATGCCCGACAGGCCGGCCCACGTGAGGAAGACGGGCCACGGGAGCTCGCCCTGGCGCTCGACGACGAGCAGGAACGCCCCGAGCAGGAGGCTCAGTCCGACCACGATGCCCGTCGTGGTGGCCCCGGGCCCTCGCGGGCGCGGGGGCCTCGGCGGCTGGGGCGCCGGCGGCGGGCCCGGCGGCTGGGGCGTGGACGGGTTCCGCGGCCCCTGGTGCGCCCGCTGCGGCGCGGCGGGCGGCGCGAGGGGCGGCGTCCCACCGAACGGTGCACCCGGGGCGTACGGGGGCAGGGACGTGGCGGCGCTCGGCGCGGTCGACGCGTAGGGGCTCGCCTCGGCGGACCAGCTCGCACGGTCCTCGGGGCCCGACGGCGCGGCGCCCGACGGCGTCTCGGGGGTGCCCCACGGGTCGGCCGGCGCGGGGCTGCCACCGGGCGCGGTAGGACCGTTGCCCGGCCCGCCGGGGACGGACCCGGGGGTCGCGGGGCCGCTGGCGTCGCGTGAGCTCGGGCCACCGGACCACGGGGGAACCTGTGGCGGCGCGCCCTGGGGGCCGCGGGGGCCCCGCTGGGTGAGCGCCGAGACCACGACGACGGCCACGGTCACGAACGCCGCGACCCAGAACAGGCCCGTCAGCCACCCCAGGTCGAGCGCGTCCCACCAGGACCACCAGCCGCCGCCCCACGAGAACCCGACGAGGACGAACGCCGCGGCGCCGAGCAGCGCGACGTCCACGTTGCCGCGCAACGCCTCCTGCAGGTGGATGCGTCCGTCGCGGCGCTCCGGGAGGAGGGCCCACGCCGCGCCGTACAGCACGAGCCCGGCTCCCGAGAGGAAGAACGTCACGAACAGGAGACCACGCACGACGAGCGGGTCGATCCCGAACCGCTCGGCGACGCCGGACGCGACACCGCCGATCCAGCGGTCGTCCGCGCGGGCGATGCCGACGCGCCGGACGGCGTCGAAGAAGCCGTCGGTGCCGTGCGGGCGCGCCGCGCCAGGGGCCGGCGGCGAGCCCTGCGGCGGACGCCGGCCGGGATCGGTCGGCCCCGTGGGGCCGCCCCACGCGGGGTCGGGACCGCTCGCCCCGGGAGGGACGGTGCCCGGCTGTGCGCCGGACGCGCCGGCGGCGCCGCCGGAGGACCCGGGCCGGCTGCCGGGTCCGGGAAGGTCGGGAGTGCTCATGACCACCATGCTGGCCCCGGCGCCGTGCCGCCGGTATCGGGTGCCACCCTGACCCGACCCTGAACCGGCCGTCGCGCGACCCTGGTTTCCCCGTCCGGGGGCGCTCCGGGCGCCCGGGACGTGTGACGATCGGGGGGTGACGACTCCTGCCCACCCCGCTCGGCGACCCGGCGCGCCGACCGGTGCCGGGTCCGGCACCAGGCCCGTCGCCCCGCCGCGCGACCTGCCGCTGCGCCGCCCCGAGCGCGGCCGGTGGGTCGCCGGCGTGTGCGCGGGTCTCGCGGCGCACCTCGGTGTGAGCGTCGGTGTCGTGCGCCTCGTGACGGCGTTCCTCGGGCTCGCGGGCGGTGCCGGCGTCGCGCTCTACGTGTTCTGGTGGCTCACGGTCCCGTCCGGCGACCCCGCCGCGGCCCGCGACGAGCAGCGCCCGGCGTCCCTGTCGCGCCTCGCGCCGCGCCTGCAGGGCAGCGTGCGCCGTCTCCCGGTCCGGGACGTCGCGATCGGCGTGGTCCTGCTCGGCGGTGCCGGGCTCCTCGTGGCGCTGCGGAACGGGGTCGACGTCGAGGTGTCCTGGGTCATCCCCGTGCTCATCGCGCTCGCGGGCGCGGCGCTCGCGTGGAGCCAGCTCGACGCCGTCGAGCGCGGCCGGCTGCTCACGCGGGCCGGTGGCCGCACCCCCGCGGGCGTCCTGCGCATCGCGGGCGGGGTGGTCCTGGTGCTCGTGGGCATCGTCCTGCTCGTGGGGCAGGACGCGCGGCCCACGCAGATCGTGCGCGCGGCCGTCGCGGCGGTCGCGGTGCTCGCCGGCGTCGCGATCGTCCTCGCCCCGTGGTGGCTGCGGCTCGTGCGCGAGCTCGGGAACGAGCGCGCCGCGCGCGCCCGCGAGGCCGAGCGGGCCGACATCGCGGCGCACCTCCACGACTCCGTGCTCCAGACGCTCGCGCTCATCCGCGCCCGGTCGTCCGACGCGGACACCGTCGCGCGCCTCGCCCGCGCGCAGGAGCGCGAGCTGCGCGAGTGGCTGTACGACGACCGCCCCTCGCCGGGGACGTCGCTCGCCGCCGAGCTGCGCGGGCTCGTCGCGGAGGTCGAGGACGGGCGCGTGGGCCGCCGTGCGGAGCCCATCGGGGCGCCCGTCGGGACGACCGGCGCAGGGGTGGCCGGCGAGACCGAACCCGGGCCGGTCGTGGTGGACGTCGTGGTGGTGGGTGACTGCACCCCCACCCAGGAGACCGCGGCGCTGCTCCAGGCGACGCGCGAGGCGCTCGTCAACGCCGTCGCCCACGGCGGGCCGCCGTACTCGGTCTACCTCGAGGTGAGCGACGCGGCCGTCGAGGTCTTCGTGCGCGACCGCGGGGACGGCTTCGACATGGACGACGTCGCGCCCGACCGGTTCGGCGTGCGGGAGTCGATCCTCGGGCGGGTCCAGCGGCGCGGCGGCAAGGCCGAGATCATCAGCAGGCCGGGGTGGGGCACGGAGGTACGGTTGCGCGTGCCGCGCGCCGTGGCGGAACCCGAACCCGCCCGCCCGTCGTCGAGCTCACCGTCGAACCAGGAGAACCCGTGACGACCATCCCCAGCACGCCCGCCGACGGCGTCCCCGCGACCGGGCCCGTGCCCGTGGTGCTCGTCGACGACCACCACATGTTCCGGGCGGGCGTGCGCGCGAGCCTCGACCCGGCGCTCGTCACGGTGGTCGGGGAGGCGGACGACGTCGAGTCCGCGGTCGCGCGCGTGCACGAGCTGCGGCCCCCGGTCGTGCTGCTCGACGTGCACCTGCCCGGCGGGAACGGGGGCGGCGGCGCGGAGGTCATCCAGCGCTGCGCCGACGTGCTGGGCGACGTGCGGTTCCTCGCGCTGTCGGTGTCGGACGCCGCGGAGGACGTCGTCGCGGTCATCCGCGCCGGGGCGCGCGGCTACGTGACCAAGGCGATCTCCGGGCCCGACCTCTCGGCCGCCGTCGGGCAGGTCGCCGGCGGTGACGCGGTGTTCTCCCCGCGCCTCGCGGGCTTCGTGCTCGACGCGTTCGGGACCGGCGCGGGCGACGTGGCGGTGCGCGACGACGAGCTCGACCGGCTCTCGGCTCGCGAGCAGGAGGTCATGCGCCTCATCGCGCGCGGCTACACCTACCGCGAGGTCGCCTCCGAGCTGTTCATCTCGATCAAGACGGTCGAGACCCACGTCTCCGCGGTCCTGCGCAAGCTCCAGCTCTCGTCCCGCCACGAGCTGACCCGCTGGGCGGCCCAGCGCCGCCTCCTCTAGCCGCCGGCGGGGGCGGGGGGCGTCCAGGCGGGGGAGAGGGTGACCACGTCGCCGACGACGGTCACGGCCGGCGGGCGGACGTCGGCCTCGCGCGCGCGGTCGGCGATCGTCGCGAGGGTGCCGACCGTCGTCCGCTGGCGCGGGCCGTAGCCGTCCTCGACGACCGCGACGGGTGTCTCGGGGGAGCGGCCCTGCTCGACGAGCGCGGCCGCCGTCTCCGCGAGCCGTGAGACCCCCATGAGCAGGACGACCGTGTGGTCGCTCCCGGCGGGCACCTTGCCCACGTCCTCGTGCCCGGTGAGCACGGTGAACCCGCGCGACAGGCCGCGGTGCGTCACGGGGATGCCCGCCGCGGCCGGCACCGAGACGGCGCTCGTCACGCCCGGTACGACCTCCACCGGGACGCCGTGCTCGCGGCACGCGTCGAGCTCCTCGCCGCCGCGCCCGAACACGTACGGGTCGCCGCCCTTGAGCCGCACGACCCGCCGCCCGACGAGCGCGTGGTGCACGAGGATCCGGTTGATCTCCGACTGCGGGACGGGGTGGTGGCCCGGCGTCTTGCCGACGTCCACGACCTCGACGTCGTCGCCGAGCTCGGCGAGCAGGCCGCGCGGGCCGAGCCGGTCGACCACGACGACGTCCGCCTCCGCGAGGAGGCGACGACCACGCACGGAGATCAGGCCCGTGTCGCCCGGGCCGCCCCCGACGAGCGCGACCGACCCCACGGGCCGCACGAGCGGCCCGGAGACCGTGCCCGCGAGGCGCGCAGCGCCGTCGGTCGTGGCGCGCGCGCCCACCGGACGCACCGCACGGAGCGGGAGCTCGCCCGTCGCGAGCAGCGCGGCGACGGCGTCGCGCACCCGCTGCGCGCGCCGCGGGTCGCGGCCCGCGTTGACGGACACCGTGACCTCGGCCCTCGCCGCGTCGTGCGACCCGTCGTCCGGCACGCGCGTGCGGGCCACGGCCGGCACCCAGGCGGTCGCGAGCTCCGCGTCGCCCGCGGTGACGCAGAAGACCCGGTCCGCCTCGGCGTCGGCCGCGACCTCCGCGTCGACGCGCGGGTCGCCCGTCGCGGTGTGGACGAGCCACGCGCCGTCGAGGTCGCCGGTGAGGTAGTCGCGCCGCACCCACGACACCCGCGCGCCGGGGTCTGCCGGCAGCACGGCGTGCCCGTACGCGGTCCCGGCGCCGTGCGCGGCGAGCAGCTCCACGAGGTCCTCGCACACGAACGGCGCCACGACGGTCACGACGGCGCCGGCGTCGAGGAGGCCGCGCGTGCGGCGCGCGGCGACGGGGCCGCCGCCGACGACGACGACGCGGCGGCCGTCGAGACGCAGGCCCAGGGGGTACGTCTCGTGGGTGGGTTCGGTCACGGTGCCTGCCTAGGTGTCAGCCGACGTCGGGCTCAGATCGCGTACGAGCCGGGACGCTCCGCCGGTCGACGGGCCGCGGCGAGCGCGTCGCCGACCATGCCGGCCGCGAGCGTGCCGCCGTCCTGGCCGTCGACGAGCAGGAACGCGCCCGTGCGCCGGGCGACGACGTACTCCTCGGCCGCGACCGGAGACGCGAGCCGCAGCGTCACGCGGCCGATGTCGTTGAGGTCGAGGCGCTCGGCGGGCTCGAGCTCGGCGGTGTCGAGGTCGAGCCGCCCGACGACGTCGCGCACGACGGCCTGCACCGTGCGCGTCGTGTGCTTGAGCAGCACGCGCGCGCCGGGCAGGAGCGGGCGGTCGCTGAGCCACGCGACGGTGCCCTCGACGTCCTGCGTGACCTCGGGCGCCTCGGCGGCGGACGCGATGAGGTCGCCGCGCGCGACGTCCACGTCGTCCGCGAGGCGGAGCGTCACGGACTGCGGCGCGAACGCCTCGGTGAGCTCCGCGCCGGACGCGAGCGAGTCGGCCGTGTCGATCCCGACGACGGTCGTGCGGCGACCGGAGGGCAGCACCACGACCTCGTCCCCGACCGTCACGACGCCCGACGCCACCTGACCGGCGTACCCGCGGTAGTCGCGGTAGCGCTCGTCGGCCGCGGCCTGGGGGCGGATGACGACCTGGACGGGGAAGCGGAACGCCTCGGTCTCCGGGTCGTCGCCGGTCGGGAGCTCCTCGAGCAGCTCGAGCAGGCTGGGGCCGTCGTACCAGGGCGTCCTCGCGCTCGCCCGGTCCACCACGTTGTCGCCGACGAGGGCGGACACCGGGATCGTGTGCACGTCGCCGACGCCGAGCGACGTCGCCGCCGCCCGGATGTCCGCGGCGAGCTCGGCGTAGCGCGCCTCGCTGTAGTCGACGAGGTCGATCTTGTTCACCGCGACCACGACGTGCGGCACGCGCAGGAGGCTCGCGACCGCGAGGTGGCGGCGCGTCTGCTCCAGCAGGCCCTTGCGCGCGTCGATGAGCAGCACGACGACGTCCGCCGTCGACGCACCCGTCACCGTGTTGCGGGTGTACTGCACGTGCCCGGGGCAGTCGGCGAGGATGAACGACCGGCGCGCCGTCGCGAAGTACCGGTACGCCACGTCGATCGTGATGCCCTGCTCGCGCTCCGCGCGCAGGCCGTCGGTGAGCAGCGCGAGGTCGGCCGACTCGAGGCCGCGGTCGCGCGAGACGCGCTCGACCGCGTCGAGCTGGTCGGCGAGCACGGACTTGGAGTCGAACAGCAGGCGGCCCACGAGCGTGGACTTGCCGTCGTCGACGGAACCTGCCGTGGCGAGGCGCAGCAGCGTCCCGCGGCGCGCGTCGTCGAGCGGCAGGGCCGCGTCCTCGGTGACGGTGCTGGTCTGGGTGCCCATCAGAAGTACCCCTCCTTCTTGCGGTCCTCCATGGCGGCCTCGGAGAGGCGGTCGTCGGCGCGGGTCGCGCCGCGCTCGGTGATGCGCGTCGCGGCGATCTCCGCGATGACGTCCTCGACGCCGGTCGCGTCCGAGCGCACGGCGCCGGTGCACGACATGTCGCCGACGGTCCGGTACCGCACCGTCTCGGTGCGCAGGGACGCCGTCTCGGCGTCGGTGCGCGGCGCCGAGTACGGTCCGACGGCGAGCAGCATGCCGTCGCGGTCGAACACCTCGCGCTCGTGCGCGTAGTAGAGCTCCGGCAGCTCGATGCGCTCGCGCGCGATGTAACGCCACACGTCGAGCTCGGTCCAGTTCGAGAGCGGGAACACGCGCACGTGCTCGCCCGGCCGGTGGCGCCCGTTGTAGAGGTTCCACAGCTCCGGCCGCTGGTTGCGCGGGTCCCACTGGCCGAACTCGTCGCGCAGGGAAAACACGCGCTCCTTGGCGCGCGCCTTCTCCTCGTCGCGCCGGCCGCCGCCGAACACGGCGTCGAACCGGTGGTCCGAGATCGCGTCGAGCAGCGGCTGCGTCTGCAGGGGGTTCCGCGTCCCGTCCGCGCGCTCGCGCAGCCGGCCGTCGTCGAGGTAGTCCTGCACGCGTGCGACCTCGAGCCGCAGGCCCAGGCGCTGCGCGGTCGCGTCGCGGTAGGCCAGCACCTCGGGGAAGTTGTGGCCCGTGTCCACGTGGAGCACGGGGAACGGCACCGGTCCGGGCGCGAACGCCTTGACCGCGAGGTGCAGCATCACCACGGAGTCCTTGCCGCCGCTGAACAGCAGCACGGGGCGCTCGAACTCGGCCACCACCTCGCGGATGATGTGGATGCCCTCGCTCTCGAGCGCGTCGAGCTGCGCGAGGCGGCGCCCGCCGGGCAGGGCCGTCGCCGGGACCGGCGCAGCCTCCGCGGAGGCGCCGGCGGGAGCACCGGCGGGGGAGCCCGGTGCGTCGGTCGTCAGGTCGATGGTCGTCATGCCCGTCCTCATACGTGGAGTCCGCACTCTGTCTTGTCGAGCCCCGCCCAGCGGCCGGCCCTCGGGTCCTCGCCCGGCGCGACGCGCCGGGTGCACGGCTGGCAGCCGATCGACGGGTAGCCGTCGTTCAGCAGGGGGTTGAGGATCACCTGGTGCCGCGCGGCGTACGCGAGCAGGTCGTCGAACGACCAGGCCGCGAGCGGGTTGATCTTCACGAGCCCGTTCTTCTCGTCGAACGTCACGAGCGGTGTGCCCGTCCGGGTCGGGGCCTCGTCGCGACGCACGCCCGTGACCCACACCTCGTAGCCCGCGAGCGTGCGGTGCAGCGGCTCGACCTTGCGCAGCTGGCAGCACAGGCCCGGGTCGCGCGAGAACAGGTCCTTGCCGTGGGCGGCGTCCTGCTCGGCGACCGTCCGCTCGGGCAGGACGTCGACGATCGTCACGTCCATCTGCTGCTCGACGGCGTCGCGGGTCCCGACCGTCTCGGCGAAGTGGTAGCCCGTGTCGAGGAACAGCACGTCGACCCACGGGATCTGGGCCGCGACGACGTGGGGGAGCACGGCGTCCGCCATGGAGCAGGCCACCGCGACCGACGTCCCGAACTCGCGCGCCGCCCAGGCGATGACCTCCTCGGCCGTCGCCTCCGGTCGGGTCGCCCCCTCGACGCCGGGCGTGCCGGAGCCGTGCAGCAGCTCCTCGCCGCGCCGCGCGGTCTCGCGCAGCTCGTCGAGGGAGCGCTTGGGCCGGCCGTGCCGTGCGCGTTCCGCGTGGTGCGCGGCCTTCGCGCTCTCGCGCTGCTCGGCCTTCGCCCGCGCGGCGGCGCGCAGGGCCGCCAGCGGGTCGGCGGTGCCCGACGGCGGGGTGTCGGCGGAGGTGGTCGTCACGCCCTGGTCCTCGCTCACTGGAGCGCCTCCTCGTCGGCTCGGTGCGCCCACTCGGCGAAGGTCTCGGTCTCGGCCTTGTCGGCCTCGTACCGCCGCACGACGCGCTCGACGTAGTCGGGCAGGTCGGTCGCCGTGACCTTGAGGCCGCGCACGGTGCGGCCCATGCCGGCGAGCTCGCGGTCGTCGGACGCCAGACCCCCGCCCAGGTGGACCTGGAAACCCGGGACCTGCTCGCCGTCGTCGTTCATCACGAGCTGACCCTTGAGCCCGATGTCCGCCGTCTGGATGCGCGCGCACGAGTTGGGGCACCCGTTGACGTGCAGCGAGAGCGGCTTCATGTGCGACAGGTCGCCGAGCCGCTTCTCGAGCTCGTCGATCGTCGCTGTCGCCGTGTCCTTGGTGTCGACGATGGCGAGCTTGCAGTACTCGATGCCCGTGCACGCGATCGTGCTGCGGCGGAACGGGCTCGGGTTGGCGTCGAGCCCGTTGGCCTTGAGCGTCGCGACGACGTGCTCGACGTGCTCGTCCGGGACGTCCAGGACGAGGAGCTTCTGGTGCGGCGTGAGCCGCACGCGGTGCGAGCCGACCGACTCGGCGAGGTCGGCGACGTTCGCCAGGATCGTCCCGGACACGCGACCCACGTAGGGGGCCGCGCCGACGTAGTTGAGCCCGTCCTTCTGCTTGTGCACGCCCACGTGGTCGCCCGGCACCGGCGGCTTGGGGGCGGGCGGGCCGTCCGGGAGCCGATACCCGAGGTACTCGGTCTCGAGCACCTCACGGAACTTCTCGGGCCCCCAGTCGGCGAGGAGGAACTTGAGGCGCGCCTTGTTGCGCAGGCGGCGGTAGCCGTAGTCGCGGAAGATCTGCACGACCCCGTGCCAGACGTCGGGCACCTGCTCCTCGGTGACGAACGCGCCGAGGCGCTCGCCGAGGCGCGGGTTCGCGGACAGACCGCCGCCGACCCACAGGTCGAACCCGACGCCGAGCTCGGGGTGGCGGAGCGCGACGAACGCGACGTCGTTGATCTCGTGCACGACGTCCTGGCTCGGGTGCCCCGTGAGCGCGGTCTTGAACTTGCGGGGCAGGTTCGCCAGCTCCGGGACGCCGATGTAGCGGCGGGTGATCTCCGCGATCGCGGCGCTCGGGTCGATGAGCTCGTCGGCCGCGATCCCCGCGACCGGGCTGCCCAGCACGACGCGGGGGACGTCGCCGCACGCCTCCGTCGTCTGCAGGCCGACGGCCTCCAGCCGGCGCCAGATCTCCGGGACGTTCTCGACCTCGACCCAGTGGAGCTGGATGTTCTGGCGGTCGGTGATGTCGGCGCTGTCGCGCCCGAACTCCTTCGAGATGTCCGCGATGACGCGGAGCTGCTCGGTCGTCAGGGCGCCGCCGTCGATGCGGACCCGGAGCATGAAGTACCGGTCCTCGAGCTCGTGCGGCTCGAGGGTCGCCGTCTTGCCGCCGTCGATCCCGGGCTTGCGCTGGGTGTACAGGCCCCACCAGCGGAACCGGCCGTGCAGGTCGTCGCCGGTGATGGAGTCGAAGCCCTCCCGCGCGTAGATCGTCTCGATCCGCTCGCGGACGGACAGCCCGCCGTCCTCCTGCTTCCACTTCTCGTTGGCGTTGAGCGGCTCGGTGCCGTCCACCTTCCACTGCCCGTTCGGGCGGGCGGCGCGCGACGGCCGTGCGGCGCGCTCGCCGGCCGGACGACCGGGTCGCGTGGCCGCGGCCTCGGTGGTCTCCGGCGCAGTCGTGGCCTGCGTCATCGGGGTTCCTCGTGTCCTCGTTCGGGGGCGGGGACGCGCGACGACGAGCGCTCAGCGAGGGTGCGAGTGGCTGAGGACCGACGGCGCGCGCCGGTTCTCAGGGTTTCTCCGGGGAGAGGGGCGAGCCTGCGGGCTCGCGCTGAGTCGGGCGCGGTTCAGCGACAACAGCTGAGACACGTGTGCGCGCACGCCGGCATCCCGTGACGCGAGGTCACGAGGAGGGTGCGGGCTGCCGTGGTCATGTCGTGAACGATAGCGGCGGTCCGGCGGCGTGGACAGCCCTGGTCCGCATGGTGGGAAACCGGAAATACTAGACTGATCAGGTCTGGTTTGTCGACCGTGACGACCGTGCGCGGTGGGTCGGTGGTGCGACCGGCGAGGAGCAGGGGCGCATCTCACTTTGTGCAAACTTTCACGACACGGTCGTCAGCAAATAGGATGGCGCCATGGAGTTCCTCTACAACGTCTTCGTCGCGCTGCACTTCATCGGTTGGGCCATCGTCCTCGGCGGCTACCTCGCGTCCCTGCGTTCGCCGGGCCTGTACAAGGGCGTCTTCCACGGCGCGCTCACCGCGCTCGTCGCGGGGATCGCCATGGTGGGCATCGGCGAGGCGTCCGTCTGGGAGACCTGGACGAATGGCGGGCCCGACATGGCCAAGATCGGCGTCAAGCTGGTCGTCGCGCTCGTCATCGCGGTGCTCGCGTTCGTCGCCAAGCGCCAGGGGGCCAAGGCGGCCGACGGCGCCGTCGCGCCGGGCGTCAAGCACGCCATCGGTGGCCTGACCCTCGTGAACATCCTCGTCGCGGTCTTCTGGAACTGACCGCAGCGACCCGGCCGGGGCCCGTCGACGGATCGTCCGTCGGCGGGCCTTCGTCGTCCCCGGGGCATTGACCCGCGACTAGGTGCATGGTCCACTAGTCGCATGGTCCTTCGCTATCTCGTGCTCGGTCTCCTCACGATCCGGCCCATGACCGGCTACGACCTCAAGCGCGCGTTCGACTCGTCCGTCCGGCACTTCTGGGCGGCCGACCGGTCGCAGCTCTACCGCACCCTTGCCGCGATCGTGGAGGCGGGGCTGGCCGAGGTGGAGGTCGTGCCCCAGGAGAGCTATCCCGACCGGAAGGTCCACACGATCACCGACGCCGGCCGGGCGGCGCTGCGCGACTGGCTCGCCTCGCCGCTCGAGCCCGAGGGATCGCGCGAGCCCTTCCTCGGCCGGCTGTTCTTCGCCGACCAGCTCGACGACGCCGGCGTCGCGGAGCTCCTCGCGGCGCGGCGCGCGCTGGCCGAGGAGACGGTCGCGACGCTCACCGCGGAGGAGGAGCGTGTCGCCGCGGTCCTCGCCGACGGCGGGCCGGACGCCGACCGCGTCCGCGACACCCGCGGGCTCGCGCTGCGCCTCGCGACGCTGCGCCACGGGCTCGCGCACGCCCGGACCGAGCTCGCATGGCTCGACGAGACCGAGCGGGAGGTGCTCACGTGACCGCGCCGGACGTCGTCGTGCACCACCCCGCCACGCGGCCCGGCGCGCCCGGCACGGACGGGATCTCCGTCGTCCTGCTCCACGGCGGCAACGTCGCCTCCTGGATGTGGGAGCCGCAGGTCGAGGCGCTGGACGACCTCGACGTGTGGACACCCGACCTGCTCGGCTTCGGGAGCCGCGGAGACCGGGTTCCGGCGTCGCTCGACGCGGTCGTCGACGACGTCGCCGCGACGGTCTCCGCGATCCCCGCCGGCCGGGAGGTGCACGTCGTCGGGCTGTCGCTCGGCGGGATCGTCGCCCTGCGCCTCGCGGCGCAGCACCCGGGACTCGTGCGCTCCGTCCTCGCGTCCGGCGCGGTGGTCGACGGCGTGCGCGGGCTTGCCGGTGCGCTCGGCCGCGCCCAGCTCCGGGTCTGGGACCGGCCCTGGTACTGGCGCGGCCAGGCCGTCGCCATGGGGATCCCGGCGGACGCGCGCGACCTGTTCGTGCGCTCGGGGCTCGCCATCCGCCGCGAGACCATGGCGCGACTGCTGCCCGACGTCTACGGCGGGCGCTGGCCGGACGGCCTCACGGAGTCGGGAGCCCGCGTGCTCGCGGTCGCGGGCGGCCAGGACCTGCGCCCCGCGCGTCGCGCCCTGACCACGATCGAGCGGCGCGTGCCGGACGCGGTCGTGCGCCTCGCGCCCGGGATGCACCATCAGTGGAGCGCGGAGGACCCGGACCTGTTCAGCGCGATGATCCGGTCCTGGGTGGTCGACGGCGTCGCGCACCCGCGGCTCGTGCCGCTCCCGGAGCGTGCGCGTCGCCCGTGACGTGCGAGGGTTTCCCCCGTGAGCATCGGTGGAGAGGTCCTCGTCGGGCTGGCGATCCTGGTCGGTCTGATCGGGATCGTCGTGCAGATCCTGCCCGGGAACGTGCTCGTGCTCGGCGCGATCCTCGTGTGGGCGATCGTGACGGGCGGCACGGCCGCGTGGGTCGTCTTCGCGGTCGCCGCCGTGCTCGTGGTCGCCGCCGAGGTGTCGCAGTACGTCCTGGCGGGCCGCCACATGCGCCGGGCGGACGTCCCGTGGTCGACGCTCGTGTGGGGCGGGATCGCGGGCGTCGTCGGCTTCTTCGTCATCCCGGTGGTCGGGCTCTTCATCGGCTTCGTGCTCGCGGTGTTCGTCGCGGAGCTCCTGCGCCGCCGTGACCGTCGCGCCGCGTGGCGCGCGACCGTGGCCGCGATGCAGGCCACGGGCATCACGATCCTCGTCCAGCTCCTCGGTGGCCTGCTCGCCGCCGCGACGTGGGGCGTCGGGCTGGTGCTGACCTGAGCGTGCGCGCCGGTCGCGCCGCCCCGCCGGGTGCCCGGCTCCGTCGCGCGGGGGTCAGTCGAGCAGCGGCGTGACGACGGCGACGATGTCGCGCGCCCGTGCCGTGGCGTCCGGGACGTCGTCCGCGCCCGCGTACGCAGCCAGGAAGGCCTCGAGGAGCGCCGCGCCGGCGAGGACCCGGGCGGTGGAGCGTGCGTCCAGGTCCTCGGGGAGCCGACCGTTCGTGATCTCGCTGTCGAGGTAGGCCTGCAGGTGACGGGCGGGGGCCTCGGGCCCCGCGCCACGGCGGTCCATCGCCGCGCGATGGGCGGCGAGGAGCTCGGGCGTCCCGAAGATCGACGCGGCGACGGGGAACGTGCGCACGTAGAAGCCGAGCAGCTGCTCGACGAGCGTCGTGAGGTTCTCGGCGACCGTGCGTCCTCCGGCGAGGTCGCCGGTCGAGGCGAGGCGCGGTATGCGCTCGGCGAGGACCGCGAGGAAGAGGTCCTGCTTGTCGGCGAAGTTCTTGTAGAGGAGGGCCTCCGAGCACCCGGCCGCGCGAGCGATCTCGCGCGTCGTCGCGGCGGCGATGCCCTGGGAACGCAGGACCGTCGCGGCGGCGTCGAGGATCCGCTCTCGGGCGCTCATCGTCCGGTCTCCGCCAGGCCGGCGGCGCGGAGGGCGGTCGGGTCTTGACGGGTCTGTCGCACGCGACCATCCTAGGGGTGAGTAAACACTTACTCACCCCACGAGAGGATGCACATGAAGATCGCCGTGATCGGAGCAAGTGGACGGACCGGCCGCGAGGTGGTCCGAGAAGCGCAGGCCCGCGGCCACCACGTCACGGCGGTGGTGCGGCGGCCGGACCGTCTCGGGGGCGTCCGCACCGACGCGGTGGCCGTCGCAGACGCGCGGGACGTGGGCCGGCTCGCCGAGTCGCTGTCCGGTGCCGACGCCGTCGTCTCCTGCGTAGGTCCGGTGAAGGGCGAGCCGCGAGACGTCCAGGCGCGGGCGGCCGAGGCGCTCGTCGAGGCGGCCCACCGTGCCGGCGTGCGACGCCTCGTCGCGCTGAGCGCGAGCGGGTGGGTGGTCGACGGCGACGACCCCCTGAGCAGGTACCTCGCCAAGCCGGTGCTCGCGCGGGTGCTGCGCGAGGAGAACGCGGCCTTCGCCGCGACCGAGGCGGTGGTGGCGGCTAGCGGCCTCGACTGGACGCTCGTCCGCCCGCCGATGCTCCAGGACGGCAAGGCCCGTGGCGCGTACCGCTCGCGGACGGACGGCAACGTGCGGTGGCACTACTCGATCCGCCGAGCAGACCTCGCGTCCGCGGTGGTCGATCTCGTCGAGGAGCCCGCAGCAGTCCGCGCGACGGTCTCGGTCTCCGCCTGACCGCCCTCGCTGGGCGGCTCAGCCGGGCAGTTCCATGACGTAGAGCGTGTTCCCGTCGACGTCGCGCAGCGAGAACATCGGCGGGACGCCCTCCCAGCGCAGGAGCTCGCCGGTGCTCGCACCGGCGTCGGTGAGCGCCGCGTGGTCGGCGGCCGCGTCGGAGGTCGTGAGGCGGATGCCCGTGTCGACGCCCGCGGCGATGCCCTCGCCGGCCGCGACGAGCGCGACGGACGTCGGGGAGCCCGGGGGAGCGACCTCGATCCAGCGGAAGCCCTCCTGGAGCTCGCCGTCCATGCGGACCTCGAAACCGAGCGTCCCCGTGTAGTAGGCCAGCGCGCGGTCCTGGTCCGTGACCGGGACCGCGACGGTGTGCACGCCCGTGAGGTGGGTCGTCGCCATGGTGGCTCCTTCGTGGTGCGGCAGGTGCTGCGGACGAACGGGGAGACCGTCGCGGGACACAGGACTCATCGGCGGGGCGGCACCGGGTGTGGGCGCGGGCGCCTAGGCTGGAGGGGCTATGGCTTCGCTCTTCGAGAACCTCCCGCTGCCCGGCCTCGACACGCTCTTCGACGGCCCGCGCGTCGACCACGGCGGCGAGTCGCGACTCCCGCGGACCGCCCCGCGCTGGACCGACGACCCGGCCGTGCCCGACGGCGCGGGGTCGCCCGCCGGCGACGGCACCCCGGGGGGGACGGAGGCGGGGGCTGCCGGTTCGCCGTCGGGCACGGGGGAGCGCAAGGGCCGGTACGCCCACCTCGACCCCGACGCGCTGCTCGACGGGCTCAACCCGCAGCAGCGCGAGGCCGTCGTGCACGCGGGCGGGCCGCTGCTCATCGTCGCGGGCGCCGGCTCGGGCAAGACGCGCGTGCTGACGCACCGCATCGCGCACCTGCTCGCCACGGGCCGGGCGCGCGCCGGGCAGATCCTCGCGATCACGTTCACCAACAAGGCGGCCGCGGAGATGCGCGAGCGCGTCGAGGCGCTCGTCGGGCCGTCGGCGCGGAACATGTGGGTCTCCACGTTCCACTCGGCGTGCGTGCGCATCCTGCGGCGTGAGGCCAAGACGCTCGGGCTCCGGTCGAGCTTCTCGATCTACGACGCCGCGGACTCCCAGCGGCTCATCACGCTCGTCACGCGCGAGCTCGACCTGGACCCGAAGAAGTACCCGGCGCGGTCGCTCGCCAACAAGATCTCGGACCTCAAGAACGAGCTCATCGACCCCGAGACCTACGCGCGCGACTCCGGCGCCCACGCGACGGACGACGGCCTCGCGGCGCGGGCCGGCCAGCACGGCGCAAACGTGCCCGAGTTCGACCAGGTGCTCGCCGACGTCTACACGCGCTACCAGGCCCGGCTCGTCGCGGCGAGCGCGCTCGACTTCGACGACATCATCATGACCACGGTGAACCTGCTCCAGGCGTTCCCCGCGGTCGCCGAGCACTACCGCCGCCGGTTCCGCCACGTGCTCGTCGACGAGTACCAGGACACCAACCACGCGCAGTACGTGCTCGTGCGCGAGCTCGCGGGCGTGGGCGAGGACTCCGCCGCGACCGACCCTGCGACGAGCGGGACCGGCGAGGCGCAGGTGCCCGCGCTCGACCCCGCCGAGCTCACCGTCGTGGGCGACGCCGACCAGTCGATCTACGCGTTCCGCGGCGCCACGATCCGCAACATCCTCGAGTTCGAGGCCGACTACCCGGACGCCCGCACCATCCTGCTCGAGCAGAACTACCGCTCGACCCAGAACATCCTCTCGGCCGCCAACGCCGTCATCTCGCGCAACCCCGACCGCAAGCCCAAGCGGCTGTGGACCGACTCGGGCGCGGGCGCGAAGGTCATCGGCTACGTCGCGGACAACGAGCACGAGGAGGCGCGGTTCGTCGCGGAGGAGATCGACCGCCTCGGCGACACCGAGGGCGTGCGCCCCGGCGACGTCGCGGTGTTCTACCGGACCAACGCCCAGTCCCGTGCGCTGGAGGAGGTGCTCATCCGCGTCGGCCTGCCCTACAAGGTCGTCGGCGGCACGCGCTTCTACGAGCGGCGCGAGGTCAAGGACGCCGTCGCGTACCTGCGCGCGATCGACAACCTCGACGACGACGTCAACCTGCGCCGCGTGCTCAACGTCCCCAAGCGCGGGCTCGGCGACCGGGCCGAGGGCGCCGTCGCGGCGCTCGCGGACCGCGAGCGCATCTCGTTCGGCGCGGCGCTCGCCCGGATCGACGAGATCCCCGGCCTGACCAACCGCACGCTCAACCCCCTGCGCGCCTTCGTCGAGCTCATGACCGGGCTGCGCGAGCTCGCGGACTCCGGCGCGACCCCGTCCGAGATCCTCGGCGCCGTCCTCGACCGCACCGGCTACCTCGCCGAGCTGCGCGCGAGCGACGACCCGCAGGACGCGACGCGCGTCGAGAACCTCGCCGAGCTGCATGCCGTCGCGACGGAGTTCACGGAGCTCGAGCCCGAGGGCACGCTGTCCGACTTCCTCGAGCGCGTCTCGCTGGTCGCGGACGCCGACCAGATCCCCGCGGACGACGGCGCCGACGAGGACGCCGAGGGCGAGGCGAAGGAGGACCCGGGCGTCGTCACGCTCATGACCCTGCACACCGCGAAGGGCCTGGAGTTCCCCGTCGTGTTCCTCACCGGCATGGAGGACGGCACGTTCCCGCACATGAGGTCCCTGCACGACGACGCCGAGCTCGCCGAGGAGCGCCGCCTCGCCTACGTGGGCATCACCCGCGCGCGCGAGCGGCTCTACGTCTCGCGGTCCGCGGTGCGGTCCGCGTGGGGCATGGCGAACGAGTTCCCGCCGAGCCGGTTCCTCGAGGAGATCCCGGAGGAGCTGTGGGACTGGCGGCGGCGCGAGTCGTCGATGGCCACGCTGCGCGCGGGCGGGTCGGTCTGGGGCCGCGGCTCGGGCTCGGGCTCGTGGTCCGGATCGCGGTCCGGGTTCGGGTCGGGGGCGCGGTCAGGGGCCGACGACGACGGGTCTACCATCCGCGGCCCTCGTTCCTCGGGCCGCTCCCGCCAGACCCGCCACGACCCGTCGTCGTCGGCCCCTGCCCGCGCCGCGTTCGGCTCGCCGCCCGGTGGGGCGAAGTTCGGGTCGGCGACGCCGCGGGCCGACGGGGACGTGCCGAACCTCGCCGTCGGCGACAAGGTCACGCACGACGCGTACGGTCTCGGGACGGTCGTCGCGCTCGAGGGCGCGGGGCCGAACGCCGTCGCGAAGATCGACTTCGGCGCGGACGGGACCAAGCGGCTCCTGCTGCGCTACTCGCCGGTGACCAAGCTCTGACGTCTCGACGGTCGTGCCCGCGGGTTCGGCCGAGCCGCAGAGGATCAGCCGATCGTGCCCAGGGCGCGGTAGGCGACGACGAACGCCCCTGCCGCGAGCGCGGTGCCCGCCACGGCGATCGTGGCCGGCGCGGCGCCGCGGACGCGACGCGCGAGCATGGCGGCGAGGAGCACGAGCGCGACGGCGCCGATCGCGACCCAGTAGGTGGCGCCCGTCGTCTCGACGACCGTCGTGAGCCCGTACACCGACTCGCCGACGCCGATTCCCGCGAGCACCGCGGTGCCGAGGGCGGCGTGGACTCCGGTGCGCCCCAGCCACGCCGCCGCGACCCCGACGAACGGGCCGACGACGAGGCCGACGACCCCGAACGTCGTCGGGTCGTAGAAGTACCCACGGAGGTCGGCGGCGACGGCGTAGCCCAGGGTGAGCAACAGGAAGCTCGCGGCGCCGAGCACGGCGGCGTGCCCGGTCCGCGTGCGCGGGTTGCGCGCCGCCCAGGCGACGAGGAGCGTGGTGAGCAGCGTCCAGCCGCTGGCGGAGTTCGCGAAGGGTGCCACGGCGTCGGGCAGGACGCCGCCCTGGGCGAAGGACGTGAGGCCGCCGAGCAGGACGCTCGCGACGAGCGCGACGACCCCCCTGGACCAGGGCTGCCCGCCGGGCGCGGGGACCCCCGACGACCGTGCGGGCGCAGAGCTCGTGCGGTCGTCGGAGCGGTGGTGGAGCGAGGTCACGTCAGGCACCCCACCGACGGTAGGTGCGCGGCCGCGGCCGGGCGTCACCCCGTCGTCGGGCACGAGCGCCCCGGCGGTCCTCCCGTGGCAGGACGACCGAGCCCCGAGGAGCCCTCCGTGCCGCAGCCGGCCGCCCGCCCCGCACCCTGGCGTGCCCGGTGCGGGTGTGGTCGACCCCGCGCGAGATCCCCGACCCGGTGCCGTTCGAGCAGGACACGGGAAGCCGTGCCCGCAGCCCGACGACCTCGAGCCCATCCACCGCTACGCGGAGAACGCGGAGGACGCCGCGGTCGGCTACTGGCCGCGGCGACCCGACGACGCACACCGACCAGGTGTACGCCTACGTCTATCCGGACCCGTCACGAGGCCTCGCGGTGCCGGGTGGCGAGCGCGGCGCGCAGGCCTGCGACGTCGGACCCCGCCTCGGTGAGCGCGTCGACCAGCGCGCGGTGCGCCGTCGAACCCTTCGAGCGGGCGACGGCGGCGAGCACGTGACCCGAGTCGATGGCGCGTGAGCCCGCGTGCACGGCCTCGCGCAGCGAGAGCTCGAGAGCCTTCTTCGCCTCGGGCGTGAAGGGGATGTGCGAGCGGCGGTGGCGCCGCCCACGACGGCGCTCGTCGTCGCCCGCGCGATCCAGCGCCCCTGGCCCGAACGCCGCGTCGGTCCGGGCGCGGACCTCCTCGAGGTCGATGCCGAGGGCCGCGAGCGCAGGGCCGTCGAGCGTGTCGTGCCGACGCGCCGAGTCGACGTGGCCCTCGAGGGCGTCCGCGCCGACGCCGACGGCCGCGAGCGCGTCCGCGCCCGCGCCGCCGTCCTGGCGCGCGAGGGCGAGGAGCAGGTGCACGGCGTCGATGGCGTCGTCGCCGCGCGAGCGGGCCACCTCCTGGGCGCCGACCACCGTGTCGCGGGCGTCGGCCGCGAAGCGTTCGAACATGTCATGACCTCCTGGTGGTTCGGGACGTCCCGTACTTCTTGTGCACGGCCTGGCGGGAGACGCCGAGGCGGTCGGCGATCTCCTGCCAGGACCAGCCGAGCGCACGAGCGTGCTCGACCTGCAGCGCCTCGAGGCGCTCGGCGAGCACGCGCAGCGACCGCACGGCCCGCAGCCCCGTGTCGGGATCGGTGCTGCTCGCGGCGTCCATGTCGACGGGTTCCATGGGTGTCAATCTAGGTTGACGCAGCGACGGGTGTCAACACGCGTTGACGACCTCGGGCGGCCGTCCGACCGCCGGGACGGGTCGGCTACTGTCGTGCCGCCGCGCGGCACGAGCGCGGGACGTCGATCCACGGGGGAGATCTCGCGATGCTGCACCGGAACGGAACGCGGAGGGCGCCGCGCGTCGCCCCCGCCGTCGCGGCGGTCCTCGCCCTGGCCCTCGCGGGCTGTGGCGCCGACGGCGCCGGTCCACGCCCGGCGGCGACCTCCACGGAGGCGGCCGCGCTCTCCGCGGACCCGGCACCCGTGGTCGTCCCCGGCACGGTGCTCGGTCTCGACGTCGAGGCCACGGTCGGACCGGTCGCGGTGGACGGCGACCTCGCGGTGCTGCGCGTGGAGATCGAGGCCACGGGCGGAGACGCCTTCGTCATGGTCGGGGAGGTGTTCGCCAACCTCGCGCTCACCCAGGACGACTCGCTGGACGGCACGCGCCTGGTGGACCTCGAGGACGGGGTCGTGCGCGAGCCGGCGCGCTCGGCGTCCGGCGCGGCGCTCGCCTCCCTCGGCGAGGAGTACCTGCTCGAGACGGGGCGGGAACCCGTCGTCGGGTACGTCGCGTTCGACGCTCCCGACACCCCGACGACCGCGGTGCTCGTCCCCGCGCTCGGCCTCGTCGAGGACGTGCCGGTCGTCGCCGCCGCCGACGCGGGCGACCTCACGGTGCCCGTCGCGGACCTCGCGCCGGACGGGACCACGGACGTCGTGGCGCCGACCGCGTTCCTCGAGACGTTCAGCACCTCGGCCGGCGATGCCGTCCGCACGCGCGACGCACGCGACCTCGTGAGCGTCGCGGTCGACTCGGACGTCTTGTTCGCCGTCGACTCCGCCGACCTGGGGCCCGAGGCCGACGGCGTGCTGGAGGCGGTCGCCGCCCAGCTCGCGCTCGCCGCGGACGGCGACCTCGTCGTCGTCGGGCACACCGACGACGTGGGGGAGGACGCGGCGAACCAGGAGCTGTCCGAGCGACGTGCCCGGGCGGTGGCAGACCGCCTCGGGGAGATCGCCGACCTGGGACGGTTCGACGTGCGTGTCGAGGGGCGCGGCGAGACGGAGCCGGTGTCGACGGAGCCGAGCGACGAGGGGCGTGCCCTCAACCGTCGCGTGACCGTCGAGTTCACGCCGTCCGGCGAGCCTGCCGTCGTCGGGTCGTCCGACGCGGGCGGAGCGCTCGCCGCGGAGGGGCCCACGGTCGACGGGCTCGGGAGCGCGACCCTCGACCACCGCGACGGGCTCGGCGGGACGCAGCGGCTCGAGGTGTCCCTCGTCGAGGTCCGCCGTGCGGGTGGCTACCTCGTGGGCACGCTCGACGTGCGCAACGTCGGACCGGAGTACGCGACGTTCGTCAGCGTCCTCGGGTCCGTCCGCGACGGACGCGGCGACCTCAGCGCCGGGATGCTCGGCGCGAACAACGTCACGCTGCTCGACGGCGGTGTGCGCGTCTACCCGGTGGACTACCTCGTCGACCCTGCCGTCTACACCGACCAGCAGCGCAGCACGCTCGCCGATCTCCAGCTGGGCTCGTTGGAGACCGGCGCCACGGCCCGCGTGACGGTCGTCTGGCCGGACACGGGCGCCGGCACCGTCGTCGTCGACGTGCCGGACGGGTCCACGGAGGTCACGGACGGCAGCACGCCGGTACGGTTCGTGGACGTGCCTGTCGCGGACTGAGCCGGCACCGCCCGCCGGGCGTCGTCGCGTGACGAACGGAACACGCGGCGTCGGCCGTCCTCCGCCGCCGAGCGATAGGAGCCCCGGGCTTCCCGGGCTACCCTGTACGGGGATGTCTTGATGTCGAGACATCGGTCATGCCGCACACGGCGCATCAGACGGAAGGACGCAGCAGGGTGGACCTGTTCGAATACCAGGCGCGCGACATCTTCGAGAAGCACGGCGTGCCCGTGCTGGGCGGGGTCGTCGCGACGACGCCCGAGGAGGCCCGCGCGGGCGCCGAGAAGCTCGGCGGCGGCACCGTGGTCGTCAAGGCCCAGGTGAAGACCGGCGGCCGCGGCAAGGCCGGCGGCGTCAAGCTCGCCCACTCGCCGGAGGAGACCGCCGAGAAGGCGTCCGAGATCCTCGGCATGGACATCAAGGGCCACACGGTCCACCGCGTCATGGTCGCCCAGGGCGCGAAGATCGCCGAGGAGTTCTACTTCTCGGTGCTCCTCGACCGGTCGAACCGCAACTACCTCGCCATGTGCTCCGTCGAGGGCGGCATGGAGATCGAGCAGCTCGCGGTCGAGCGCCCGGAGGCGCTCGCCAAGGTCGCCGTCGACCCGATCGTCGGCATCGACGAGGCCAAGGCGCGCGAGATCGTCGACGCGGCCGGCTTCGCCGAGGAGCTCAAGGCCCCGGTCGCCGCGGTCATCCAGAAGCTCTGGACCGTCTTCACGGCGGAGGACGCGACGCTCGTCGAGGTGAACCCGCTCGTCCGCACCGAGGACGGCTCGATCATCGCGCTCGACGGCAAGGTCACGCTGGACGACAACGCGTCGGAGGTCCGCCACCCGGACCACGAGGCGCTGGAGGACAAGGAGTCGACCGACCCGCTCGAGGCCAAGGCCAAGGCGAACGGCCTCAACTACGTCAAGCTCGACGGCGAGGTCGGCATCATCGGCAACGGCGCGGGGCTCGTCATGAGCACGCTCGACGTCGTCGCGTACGCGGGCGAGGCCCACGGCGGCGTGAAGCCGGCCAACTTCCTCGACATCGGCGGCGGCGCCAACGCGCAGGTCATGGCCAACGGGCTCGACGTCATCCTCAACGACCCGCAGGTCAAGTCGGTGTTCGTCAACGTCTTCGGCGGCATCACCGCGTGCGACGAGGTGGCCAAGGGCATCGTGGGTGCGCTCGAGATCCTCGGCGACGAGGCGTCCAAGCCGCTCGTCGTGCGCCTCGACGGCAACAACGTGGACCTCGGCCGTGCGATCCTGCGTGAGGCGAACCACCCGCTCGTGACCCTCGCCGAGACCATGGACGGCGGGGCCGACAAGGCTGCCGAGCTGGCCAACGCCTGATCGCCCGAAGACGCGGAAAGCTGAGACAGAGAACACCATGTCGATCTACCTGAACTCCGACTCCAAGATCATCGTCCAGGGCATCACGGGCGGGATGGGTGCCAAGCACACCGCCCTCATGCTCGACTCGGGCGCGCAGATCGTCGGCGGCGTCAACGCCCGCAAGGCCGGCACGACCGTCACGCACAAGGACCACGAGGGCAACGACGTCACGCTGCCCGTGTTCGGCACCGTGGCCGAGGCCATGGCCGAGACCGGTGCGAACGTGTCGGTCCTCTTCGTCCCGCCGGCGTTCACCAAGGACGCCGCGATCGAGGCGATCGACGCCGAGATGCCGCTCATCGTCGTCATCACCGAGGGCGTCCCCGTCCAGGACACCGCCGAGGTCTGGGCCTACCTGCAGGGCAAGAAGACGCGCATGATCGGCCCGAACTGCCCCGGCATCATCACCCCGGGCGAGTCGCTCGCCGGCATCACCCCGCACACCATCACCGGCAAGGGCCCGGTCGGCCTCGTGTCGAAGTCGGGCACGCTGACCTACCAGATGATGTACGAGCTCAAGGACCTCGGGTTCTCGACCGCCATCGGCATCGGCGGCGACCCGATCGTCGGCACCACGCACATCGACGCGCTCGAGGCGTTCGAGAACGACCCCGAGACCAAGGCGATCGTCATGATCGGCGAGATCGGCGGCGACGCCGAGGAGCGTGCCGCTGCCTACATCAAGGAGCACGTCACCAAGCCGGTCGTCGGCTACGTCGCGGGCTTCACCGCCCCGGAGGGCAAGACGATGGGCCACGCCGGCGCGATCGTCTCCGGCTCGGCGGGCACCGCGCAGGCCAAGAAGGAGGCCCTCGAGGCCGTCGGCGTCAAGGTCGGCAAGACGCCGTCCGAGACCGCCGCGCTCCTGCGCGAGGTCCTCGCCTGACCCTGGACCTGCCGCAGGACCCATGACCCGGGTCCCCGCGCCCGACGCCCCGCGACCGGTCGGTCGCGGGGCGTCGGGCGTCCGGGCCGGCGCTCGACGACGCGACCACCGGGTCCGGCGTGATGCCGCGTTCCAGCAGCGCGCGCGGCATCCCGATCCGGACCGCGCCGCGCACGCCACCGCCACCCGGGACGAACGCGGTGGGGACGGGCGCCGTCGTCATGGGCCGATCGTCGGCGCGGGTAGGCTGGCGCGCCGGGGCGAATGCCACGTACCGACCACTCGATCGACGACGATGGGCACCATGAGCACCACCAGCACGACGCGTGGTGCGCGCACGCGCACCGTGGACGGCAGCCCGGCCCCCGCACCGGTCGTGGTCCGGCGCGGACCGTCGGGCGTGCTCGCCGCGCTCCAGGCGCTCGCGCTGTCCCTCGCGGTCGTCGTCCTGCCGGGCGTCGTGGCCTTCCTCGCATCGTCGACCGGGTCCTCCGAGGGCACGGGGTGGGGCCAGTCCGTGACGATCGCCGCGGGCTTCTGGCTCCTCGGCCACGGGGTCCCGCTCGTCGCGAGCGGGACGACCGTCACGCTGGTCCCGCTGGGGCTCACCGCGCTCGCGCTGTTCTGCTGCTTCGCGTCCGCGCGGCGCTCCGCGCACACGACGACGTCCGCATGGGTCGCGGGCACCGTGACCTACGCGCTCGCGACAGCGGGCGTCGCGCTCCTCGCGGGGTCCACCCCGCCCTGGGGTCTCGCCATCGCGGTCGTCGGGGGAACGCTCGTCGGCGGGCTCGGGCTCGGCGCCGGGATCCTCGCGCGGCCGGACGCCCCCTTCGTCGGCGACATCACGCAGCGGCTCGACGGGTGGCTCCCGTCGTCGGTGCGGCTGGGGCTGCGCGGCGGCCTGCTCGGCACGAGCCTGCTGGCCGGCGTCTCGGCCGTCGTCGTCGGGGCGTGGCTCGTCGCCGGGCGCGCGACGTCGGGCGACATCGTCGCCGGGCTCGTGCCCGGGACCGTCGGCGGCATCGTCCTCGCGCTCGCGCAGCTCGCCGTCCTGCCGAACGTCGTCGCCTGGGCGGGGGCGTGGCTCGTCGGGCCGGGCTTCGCCGTGGGCGAGGGCAGCACGTTCGCCCCGACCGGTTCCGAGCCCGGCGCGCTGCCGGCTGTCCCGCTGCTCGGCGCGCTGCCCGGCGATGACTGGACCAACCCGCTGACGCCCTGGGTGCCCGCCGTCGTCGTCGCGCTCGGCGTCGTCGCCGGAGCCTTCGTGTGGCGCCGCCTGCGCGACGTGACCGGCACGCACCCGGACGACGACGTCCGGTGGCTCGACGTCGGACTCGCCGTCGGCGGGGTCGCGCTCGGCGCGGGACTGCTCGTCGGGGTCGTGAGCTGGCTCGCGGGCGGGGCGGTCGGGCCCGGTCGGCTCGAGGTCGTCGGCGCCGACGCGCTCGTCGTCGGTGCGCTCGCCGCGGCCGAGATCGGCGGCGGCGCCGCGCTCGCGGTCCTGGGGGCGCGGCTCGACGTCCTGGGCCGCCGCCACGGCGACCCCCTCGACGACGAGGCCTGACGCCGAGGGAGAACCTCGGCCCGCCGAGGTAGAGCCGTGGTTGGCCGAGGTAGAGCGGTGGTTCGGCCGCGAGCCGGCCACCCACCCCGGCCGAACGCCAGGTGACCAGCCCTCCGTCGGGAGGGACCACGGCCCTACCTCGCGCGAGCGCGGTTCTCCCTCGGCCCACTGCGGTCCTCCCTCGGCGGAGCGAGGGAGCTGTGCCGGGAGGTTCAGGCGGTCCGCGACGTGGTCGCCCGTGCGCCCTCGACGGGGGCCGCGGTGGCGGGGTCGGTGAAGGCCTGGCGCGGCACGACGGCGAGCAGGAGGACCGCGGCGACGAGCGCCGTCGCGCCGCACACGACCCAGACGGTGACGTACCCGCCGAACGAGCCGGCCGTGCTCTCGGTGGCGCCGCCCCCCTGGAGCGCGGCGCCCGCGAGCGCGATGCCGAAGACGCAGGACGCGATCGCGCCGCCGACCGTCTTCACGGAGTTGGTCAGGCCGGTCGCGACGCCGGTGCGGGTCGGGGGTGCGGCCGCCGCGGCGGCTGCCGGCAGCGCGGCGACGAGCGCGCCGGAGCCGAGCCCGACGACGACCATGTTGGTGAGCACGTTCGCGAACGTCCCGTGGAACGGCAGGAAGAGCAGGAAGCCCGCGCCCACGAGGGTGGACGCTCCGACCAGGGTGAGGCGCGGCGTCGCGCGGCGGGCGACGCGGGGGAAGGACAGCGCGCCGACGATCATGCCGATCAGGTAGACGCCGATGAGGAGCGACGTCTGGAAGCCGGAGGTGCCGAGGCCGTACCCGTGCTCGGCGGGGTCGGTGCGGGCGAACGTGGACAGCGGTGCCTGGGCGCCGAGCACGGAGACGCCGAAGAGCCCGGCCGTGAGGAACACCGGGCCCAGCGCGGGGGAGCGGAACATGCGCACGTCGACGAGCGGGTCGTCCTGGCGCAGCTCCCACCGGGCGAACGGCCACAGCAGGGCGGCGCCGAGCACGACGAGCGCCCACGGCGCGACCGCCGCGACGCCCTCGAGACGCAGCAGGCTGAGGCCGCCCGTGAGCGCGAGGAGCGCGAGCGAGACGAGCACGAGGCCGACGGTGTCGAAGCGTCCGCCGGCCGGCTCGGGCGACTCCTTCACCCCGAGCAGCACGACGACGAAGCACACGACGACCAGGAGCGCGGGGACGAGGAGCACGACGCGCAGCGGCAGCGCGTCGACGAGGGCCCCGCCGGCGAGCGCGCCGACGATCGCGCCGGCCTCGAGCGCCGCGACGAGGACGGCGGCCGCGCGTGCGGTGACGGCGGCGGGACGGGTGAGGCGCCGCGCCCGCGACCACACGAGCGCGATCTCCAGGGGCAGCCACACGACGTAGAACCCCTGCAGGGCCCACGCCACGAGGAACACCGCGAACGAGTCCGTGAACGGCAGGACGAGCGACGCGGCCGCGGTGACCGCCGTCGACCACAGGAGGATGCGACGGTGGCCGACCATGTCGCCGAGCTTCGCCAGCGCGGGTACGACCAGCGCCGAGAGCATGAGCTGGGAGCCCTCGAGCCAGTTCACGTCGGCGTCGTGCACGCCGAGGTGCCGCGCGATGTCCGTGAGCATCGGCGTGTAGTAGCCCTGGAGGACGCCGCTCGTCAGCTCGACGAAGGCGAGGAACCCGACGACGCCGGCGAGGGTCGACCCGCCGAGGTGCCCGGTGAGCGAGCGAGCCATCGCTGCTCCTTCTGCGTGGGAGGCGCGCGTCGTCGCACGCCCGGGAGGGTGGGGGAGCGTCAGGGTAGCCGCTCCAGGAGCGCGCGGTGGAACACCTCGCCGCGCTCGAGCTCGGCGACCTCGACGCGCTCGTCGACGCCGTGGATCGTGGCGCGCAGCGCGGCCGACATCGCGAGCGGCGCGAACCGGTACACGGCCGGCGAGTACCGGTGGAAGTGCCGCGCGTCGGTCGCCTGCATCGTGATGTACGGGGCGGGCAGCGCGTCGGGGTGCGAGGCGCCGACGCACGCGGCGAGGAGCGCGAACCGCTCGTCGTCGACGGGGGACTCGGGGGAGGGCTCGCTGCCCTCGACGACCTCGACCTGGACCTGGGGGTCGTCGACGCGCCGGCGGACGCGCTCGACGGTGCCCGCGACGGTCTCGCCGAGCGCGATCCGCAGGTTGACGGTCGCGGACGCCTGCGACGGCAGCACGTTCGCGGCCGTGCCGCCGGAGAGCATCGTCGGCGCGACGGTCGTGCGGACGAGGGCGGCGGCCTCGCCGCCCATCGCGGCGAACGTCTGGGCGGACACGGGCGGCGTCGCGGCGAGGGCGCGCAGCGCGGCGCGGGCGGGCCCGGTCGCGCGCTCGGAGAAGAGACGGAGCATGCGCGAGATCGCGACGGGCGTGCGCGCGGGAAAGGTGCGGGGGCCGAGGCGCTCGACGGCGCGCGCGACGCGCCGGACCGCCGTCGTCGTCGGCGGGGCGGACGCGTGCCCGCCCTCGCCGCGCGCGGTGAGGCGCAGCGTGAGGACCCCCTTCTCGCCGACGCCGATCATCGCCGCGCTCCCGGGGACGAGGGGGAGCGGGGAGTCCGTGACCGCGCCGCCCTCGTCGAGCACGAGCCACGGCACCACACCGCGGTCGCGGAGCGTCGTCGCGATCGCGGCGGCGGCCCCGCCGTGCGACTCCTCGTCGCCGCCGAACGACAGGTAGACGTCGCGCGCGGGCGCGAAGCCCGCCGCGAGCAGGTTCTCGACCGCCTCGAGCACGACGACGAGCGGCCCCTTGTCGTCGAGCGCGCCGCGCCCGTGGACCCAGCCGTCGGCGACGCGCCCCTCGAACGGCGGGTAGGCCCAGTCGTCGCTCTCGTCGACCGGGACGACGTCGTAGTGCGCCATGAGCACGACGGGCGGCTCGTCCGAGCGCCCGCGCCAGCGGTAGAGCAGCCCGAGGTCGGTGATGCGCTCGCGGCCGAGGTGCTCGTGGACCAGGGGGTAGAGCTCAGGAAGGAGGTCGACCAGCTCGTCGAAGGGCGCGAGCCCCCGCTGTTCCAGCTCGGCGGACACCGTGGGGATCCGAATCAGCCGGGCGAGGCGCTCGTCGGCACCGGGCCGCGGCGTCACGGTCGTGGTCGTCATGAGCACACCCTAGAGACTCGACGTCACGAGCGGGCGACGGAGTCTCAGGTGGCCTCGGCAGGTGGCCTCCGCGCTGCGTGCGCGGCCCCGGACGGGTCAGGACGACGCGGGCGCCGGCGTGGGGAACCAGCGGGCGAACTTCTCCTCGAGCGCGTGGGTGCGCTCGACGTCGCAGCGCTTCTCCGCCGAGACGGTGATCGCGCCGTCGAGGCACTGCTGGTGCGCCAGCGCGACGTCCCACGTGACGAGCGTCGAGACCATCTGCAGCGCGAGCATGGCCGAGAGCCCGACCCCGATGCCCAGCGCCGGGACGAGCGCCCCGCGCACGCGCGCGCGCCAGACGGCCAGGAGCGCGCGGATGCCCACCACGATCGCGCCGAGCGCGAGCGCGAGGCTCACCGCCTGCCACGGGAACGGCATCGTGCTCACGACGATCACGGCCAGCAGGAGGAGGCCGAAGTGCAGCACCCGCCGGGTCGCCTGCCGCGCGAGCTCGGGGTCGGGCTCCGCCGGCTCGGGCGGCGCCGGAGGCCGGCGGTCGGCGGGCGCGTGCAGGTCCGACCACCCGGGCGGGGGCGGGGGCGGGGGGAGCGGGGCACCCGGGCCCGGGCCGGCGCCCGGCGGGACCGGTGCGTCCGGACGCGCACCCTCCTCCGGCGGCTGCGGAGACTCGGGACGAGGCTGCTGCGGCGCGTCGGGACGGGGCGGTGCGTACGGGTTGCCCACGGGCAGCTCCTCGGTCGGTCGGGCGGCTCGCGGTACATTCTCCCATCGGAGACCGCGTGCCCGGGAGGGTGCCCAGCCCGTCCCGCCGAGCCCGACGCTCGAGCCGTCCTGAACCACCCCGACACCCGCAGGAGCACCGTGCAGACGCCGTCCGGCCACCCCGTCGAGTCCACCTCCGCCGCCCGCGTCGTCGTCCTCGTCTCGGGCGCGGGCAGCAACCTCGCCGCGATCCTCGCCGCGCACGACGACGCCGCCTACGGGGCGCGCGTCGTGGGCGTCGTGTCGGACAAGGCCGACGCGGGCGGTCTCGACCTCGCGCGCGACGCCGGGGTTGCCGCCGTGGTCGTGGCTCCAGGGGACTTCGCGGACCGGGCCGCGTGGAACGAGGCGGTCGCGCAGGCCGTCGACGTCTTCCGGCCGGACCTCGTGGTGCTCGCCGGCTTCATGCGCATCCTCGGCCCGGCGTTCGTCGGGCGCTTCGCGGGCCGCACGATCAACACGCACCCTGCGCTCCTGCCGTCCTTCCCCGGGGCGCACGGCGTGCGGGACGCGCTCGCGTACGGCGTGCGCGTCACCGGGTGCACCGTCCACGTGGTCGACGACGGCGTCGACACCGGCCCGATCATCGCCCAGGTCGCCGTCCCGGTCGAGGACGGCGACGACGAGTCGTCGCTCCACGAGCGCATCAAGGTCGCGGAGCGAGCGCTCCTCGTCGAGACCGTCGGCCGCGTCGCGCGCGAGGGGCTGCGCGTCGAGGGGCGCCGGGCCCTGATCGGCTAGGCGCCGGGGCTCTCCGTGTCTTCGCCGGAGGCCTCGTCCGCGGGCGGGAGGTCGCGCGGCGCGAGCACGGCGAGGGCCTGGTAGGTCTCGCGCCGCTCCTGGGGCGACGCGCGCCCCTCGTCGAGCGAGCGCGTGTTCCAGCGCTCCAGGAGCTCCTGGACCTCGCGCGCCATCGCCGCCGCCTGCGCGGGGCTGAGCACGAGCGTGCTGAGCGCGAGGATCCGGTCCTCCCGCGCGCCCATCTCGCTCCCGCGGCGAAAGGTCTCCTCGGCCCACGCGAGCGCCGGGCGCACCACGTGGCGCACCGCGTCCGGCGCCCCGGGCTCCACCGCGTAGCTCTCGGCCACGTTCTTCCACACCCGGTCCCGCCGGTCGCGCGCGTGCTCGGGCGCCTCGACGATCATCCCGGCCTTGGCGAGCACCCGCAGGTGGAAGCTCACGGAGTTCGCGGGCTCTCCGGTGGCCCGGGCGAGGTCGGTGGCGCGCGCGTGGCCGAGGACGGCGAGCTCCATGAGGATGCGCTGGCGCAGCGGGTGGGCGATGGCCCGCAGTGCGGCAGGGTCCTGGACGTGGAAGGTCTCGAGCACAGGCCGAGGCTAGCAACGCGCCCGTGCCAGGCAGCCGGAGGTGCACACGACCTCATGCGCAATAGCTATTGCGCAACGGTGCTTGCGCACCATAGGTTCGACGTCATGACGCACACGCCGCCCACCTCTCGTGGGGACCGCCGCTCCCCAGCGCCGTCACCGACGGTCCTCATGCCGGACGCCGCCGCCCCGGACGCCGCCCTGGGCACCGGCGCCTCGGACGCCGTCGCCCCGGACGCCGTCGGGGGCGCCGCGGCGCCCTCGCTCCTGCGCAACAGGTCGTACATGCTGCTCATGACGGGGCTCACGGCGGAGTCGCTCGGCGCGGGCGTCGCGCTCTTCGCGGTGCCGCTCGTCGCCTACGGGATCACGGGCTCGGTCGTCCAGGCGGGCGTCGTCGCCGCCGTCGGCCAGCTCGGGGCGCTCCTCGCGACCCTGCCCGCCGGGGTCGTGGCGGACCGGGTCGACCGGCGCCGGCTCATCACGGTGTCCGCGGCCGTCGGTGCGGCGCTGTGGGGCACGGTCGCGCTCGCCGCGGGACTCGGGTCGCTCACCGCCTGGCACCTCGCGGCCGTGCTCTTCGGGGCCTCGGTCGTCGGGGCGCTCGTCGACCCGGCCATGAGCGGCGCGTTCCGCTCGGTGGTCCCCGTGCCGCAGCTGCCGACGGCGCTCGCGGCCGTGCAGGGCCGGGACGCCGTCGCGAGCCTCCTGGCTGGACCCCTCGGCGGCGTGCTCTACGCCGTCGCGCACGCCGTCCCGCTCGCCGGCGCCGCGATCGGGCACCTGGCGACCGCCGTCGGCACGTGGTTCGTGCGCGAGCCGCTCAACGGCGACGTCGTCGCGGCGCGCGCGACCCGCCCGGCGGAGGCGATGCGCGACGGTCTCCGGTTCGTGTGGTCCGTGCCGCTGTTCCGCGCGCTGCTCGGCCTGTTCGTCGTCATCAACGTCGCGTTCGGCGGACTCATGGTCGGCATCAACCTCGAGCTCGTGCGCACGGGCACCGCGCCGCTCCTGATCGGCCTCGTCGACCTCGCGGTCGGCGTGGGCGTCCTCGTCGGCGCGGTCCTCGCGCCGCGGCTCGTCGCGCGGGTGCGCGCGGGGGTGCTCGTGGTCGCCGCGCTCGGCCTGCTCGCGGCCGGCGCCGTCGTGATGGCGATGCTGCAGGCGTACCTCGCGTACGTCGTCGTGCTCCCTCTCGCGCTCCTGCTGGTCCCGGCCGTGAACGCCGGACTCTCCGGCTACGCGGCGGCCATCACGCCGCCGCAGCTCCAAGGACGGCTGTCGTCCGTCCTCGGGCTCACGGGGCTCGCCGCAGGCCCGCTCGTCCCGCTCGTGGGGAGCGGCCTCCTCGACCGGTTCGGCCCGGGCGTCGCGCTCGCGGTCCTGGCCGGGCTCCTCGTCGTCACCGTCGCCGTCCTCAGCACCGTCCGGTCGCTCTGGCAGGTCGGCCCCCCGGACACCTGGGCCGACGACGCGGCCGCCCTCGTCGCGTCGCGCACCGTGCCGGGCGAGCCCGTGCCAGCCGGGCCGGCCCGGTAGACTCGTCCCGGCCGCGACTGGCGAGGGTGGGAACGACCACCGGGGAGCGGCCGGATCAACCTGCTGGTGCGTCGACCGCCTGGGCGCCTGGGTTCAGCCACTCGGTACCGGCGCACCGCCGGACCGCGACCGCGACCCAGAGGAGCCCCTCGTCATGTCCCACCCGGCCCCGCACGTGCCCTCCGCCCCCGACGTCCAGCTCGCCGACGACGCGCAGCGCCCCGTGCGGCGCGCGCTCCTGAGCGTCTACGACAAGACCGGCCTCGTCGAGCTCGCGACGGCGCTCCACGCGGCGGGCGTGGAGCTCGTCTCCACCGGCTCCACCGCGTCGACGATCGCCGGCGCGGGCGTGCCCGTGACGAAGGTCGAGGACCTCACCGGGTTCCCCGAGTGCCTCGAGGGTCGGGTCAAGACGCTGCACCCGCGCGTGCACGCCGGCATCCTCGCGGACTCGCGCAAGGCCGATCACCTCGCACAGCTCGACGAGCTCGGCATCGCTCCGTTCGAGCTCGTCGTCGTCAACCTCTACCCGTTCGCCGCCACCGTCTCGTCGGGTGCGGGGCCCGACGAGGTCGTCGAGCAGATCGACATCGGCGGGCCCTCGATGGTCCGCGCGGCCGCGAAGAACCACCCGAGCGTCGCCGTCGTCGTCGACCCGGCCCGGTACGACGACGTCGTCGCGGCCGTGCAGGCGGGCGGCTTCACCTACGCGCAGCGCAAGGCGCTCGCGGCCGCCGCGTTCGTGCACACCGCGACCTACGACGTCGCGGTCGCGTCGTGGATGGGCAACGTCGTCGCGCCGACGGACACCGTGCCGGTCGAGGGAGGCGCCGACGGCGAGACCGTGAGCACCGGGTTCCCGGCCTGGATCGGCGCCACGTGGGACCGCGCCGACGTGCTGCGCTACGGCGAGAACCCGCACCAGCGCGCCGCCCTCTACACCAACGGCCACGGTGCCGGCGGCCTCGCGCAGGCGACGCAGCTCCACGGCAAGGCCATGAGCTACAACAACTACGTCGACGCCGACGCGGCCTGGCGTGCCGCGCACGACCACGACGCGCCCGCCGTCGCGATCATCAAGCACGCCAACCCGTGCGGCATCGCAGTCGGCACCGACGTCGCCGAGGCGCACGCCCGCGCCCACGCGACCGACCCCGTCTCGGCCTACGGCGGCGTCATCGCGGCGAACCGCGTCGTCACCCGGGCGGCGGCCGAGCAGATCGCGCCCGTGTTCACCGAGGTGGTCGTCGCGCCGGGCTTCGAGCCCGAGGCGCTCGAGGTCCTCCGGGCCAAGAAGAACATCCGCCTCCTCGTCGTCGACACCCCGCCGACGACGACCGTCGAGACCCGTCCGGTGAGCGGCGGGCTGCTCGTGCAGAGCACCGACCGGGTCGACGCCGTCGTGACGGACGCCGACGGGAACGTCACCGGCGGGGACGACCCGCAGCACTGGACCCTCGTCACGGGCGAGGCCGCCGACGACGCGACGCTCGCGGACCTCGCGTTCGCGTGGCGCGCGATCCGGGCCGCGAAGTCGAACGCGATCCTCCTCGCGCGCGACGGCGCCGCCGTCGGCGTCGGGATGGGGCAGGTCAACCGCGTCGACTCGTGCCGCCTCGCGGTCGAGCGCGCCAACACCCTCGCCGACGGCGAGGAGCGGGCACGCGGCGCCGTCGCGGCGTCCGACGCGTTCTTCCCGTTCGCCGACGGCCTGGAGATCCTGCTCGACGCGGGCGTGCGCGCCGTCGTCGCGCCGGGCGGGTCGATCCGCGACGCCGAGGTGATCGAGGCAGCGCGGGCGGCGGGCGTGACGATGTACTTCACGGGGACGCGCCACTTCGCGCACTGACACGACCCTGCTCGACGGCCCCGCCGGTCCTCGGACCGGCGGGGCCGTCTCGTGCAGGCCGTCAGGCGAGCGCGTCTCGCAGGCGGCGGGTCGGGTCGAGCGCCACGGCGAGGTCGACGCGGAGACGGCCGGTGCGGTTCATCGCCTTGCGGACCGGGCCGACGTCGCGCGGCGAGTCGACCAGGAGGATCGCCCGGACCTCGGTGACCCGGCGCTCCGGGCCGCCGTCCGCCGTCGCGGGGTCGTCCGACCGCGGGCCGAGGTAGAACGCGGCCCAACCGTCGTGGCCCGTGCCCGAGGGGTCGCCGCGGAACAGCACGTCGTCGCCCTCGGCGGGCACGCCGAACAGGGCGAGGTCGTGGCCGAGCTGCTGGGAGAACACGTAGGGGGCGTGCCCCGGGCCGGCGTCGTCGTCGCCGAGCATCGCGGCGACCGTCGCGTCGGGGTCGTGGAGCGCGACGGACCAGTGACCGCCCGGGACGTCGCCGAGCACGGGGTGCTCGCGCGTCGCACAGTCGCCCACGGCCCAGAGCCCGTCCAGGCCCGGCACCGCGCCGGTCGCGGCCACGGGGATGCTGCCGCGGGCGTCGCGCGGGACGACGCCGTCGAGCCAGTCCGTCGCGGGACGGGCGCCCACGGCGGCCAGCACCACGTCGGCCTGCAGCTCGCGTCCGTCGGCCAGCCGGACGCCGTCGGGTCGGACCTCCGCGACGGCCGCACCGGTGACGAGGTCGGCGCCCACCGCGGCGTACCAGGGCGCGAGGTGCGCCCCGACCACCGGGCCGAGCTGGCGGCGCAGCGGTGCGTCCGCGGCCTCGACGACCGTGACGCGTGCGCCCGCGCCCGCCGCGACTCCGGACAGCTCGGCGCCGATCCAGCCGGCGCCGACGACCACGAGGCGGAGCCCTGGCCGCAGCGCGCGGCGCAGGGCCTCCGCGTCCTGCGCGGTGTGCAGCAGACGGGCGTCGGCCCACCCACCGGGCCGGACGGGTGCGGAGCCGACCGCGAGCACGACGGCATCCGCGGCGAGGCGCTCACCCGAGCGGGTCGTGACCTCCCATGCGCCACCCTCGGGCGTGGAGCGCCGCTCCAGCCGTACCGCCGGGTCGGCGAGGCGGACGTCGTCGGCGAGGGCCTCGACGTCGACGCCGAGGTCCTCGGCGAGCCAGGCAGGGTGCGGCCGGGCCAGCAGCTCCTTCGACAGCGGCGGCCTGTCGTACGGGGGGACGCCCTCCGCTCCGAGGAGCGTGATCCGCCCCGCGTACCCGCGGCGCCGCAGCGCGCCGACCGTCTGGGCACCGGCGAGGCCGGCGCCCACGACGACGACCGACGACGGGGGCTCGGGGACCGTCGCGGGGCGGTCCCCGCGGTGCGGAGGCGGGGGCGGGAGGACCGGCGGCTCGGCGGACGACATGCACGTCACGCTAGGCCACGACGGTAGGCTTCCGGGCGTGGAAGGTGCAGCAGCGTGACCGACGTCACCGCCGACGGTGGGACGCGCCACCGGCCGCCGACGACGCTCGTGCCGGCGTGGCACCACGTCGAGGACGAGCCGGGCGGCGGAGAGCCCCCCGCGGGTGCTCGGCCCGACGACGAGGCCCGGCCGCCGGTCCCGGAGCCTCCCGCGAGCCTGGCCCCGTCACGCCAGCCCGCGATGTGGCTCGTGCTCGCGGGCGTCGCGGTCTCGACGCTCGTCGCGGTGCTCGCCGGCGCCCGCGCCGGCTGCTTCACGCTCGCCGGGCTGCTCGCCGTTGCCGGGGTGTGCCGCGCCGTCCTCCCCGGCCCGGGCCCGGTGGGGATCACCGTCCGCTCCCGCGGCCTGGACGTCTTCTTCTTCCTCGCTCCCGCCGTCGTCATGGCCTTCCTCGCGCTGACCCTGGACCAGGGCGAGATCTGACGTCCGCGGGCCTCAGGTCGCCGGGCGCGCGTCGTCGACGACGCGCGTGCGGCACCGCGGAAGAGAGCGTTCCTGCACGGCTCACGACGACGGGCCCGGACCGCGATCGCGGTCCGGGCCCGTCGGGCGTCGGGGGCGTCAGGCCTTGGGGGCCTCGTCCGTGCCGGGGGTGTCCTCCGTGCCCGAGGCCTCGGGCTCGTCCGCCGCGACGACCTCCTCGACCTCCTCGACCGCGACGACGTCACCGTTCTCGTCCGTGACGACGACCTCCTCCTCGACGACGGCGGCTGCGCCCGCACCAGCCACCGCGCCCGCACCAGCCGCCGCGCCCGTGCCGGCCGCACCGGCGGCCGCGGAGTATGCCGGGGCCTCCGCCTCAGTCACCGTGACGTGGTCCTCGCCGAGGAGGTCGTCCTGCTTCGGGGCGAATGCGAAGGCGCGGTAGAACAGGCCTGCGATCGCACCGCCGAGGAGCGGCGCCACCCAGAAGACCCACAGCTGGCTGAGCGCCCAGTCGCCGCCGAAGACGGCCGAGACGGTGGACCGAGCGGGGTTGAGCGACGCGTTGGTGAACGGGGCCGCGACGAGGATCAGCACGGCGAGCGCGAAGCCGATCGCGATCGGGGCGACGGTGCTGCGGGTCCGCGAGTCGGTCACGCCGAGGATCACACCGACGAACACGGCCGTCCCGATCGCCTCGATGAGGAGGGCGCCGAGCAGCGGCAGCGTCACCTCGAGGCCGAGCTGCTGCGCGGCGCCGCCGAAGGTGCCGACGATGGGGGAGTGCGCCTCGTAGCCGTTGGCGGTCGCACGGAAGAGCGCGCCCGTGGTGGCCTCGTCGAGGAGCTGGTTCTGCTGGAGGATGTCGAGGGTCGCGCGGGGGATCGTCGCGAGGAGCACGACGCCGGCGAGCAGCGCGCCGACCAGCTGGGCGAGCCAGTAGGGCAGCACGTCGCGCCATGCCGTGCGCCCGCCGATCGCGGCACCGAGCGTCACGGCCGGGTTGAAGTGCCCGCCGGACACGTGGCCGACCGCCGCGATGCCCGCGACGAGCGCGAGGCCGCCGGCGAGGGCGACGGCGAGCACGAGGTTGCCGTTGAAGAACCGCACCCACATCGCCACGCCGACGATCGCGAGCACGAGGAAGAACGTGCCGAAGACCTCGGCGCCGAGGCGCGCGAGGAGGCTGGGCTGGACGACGGCGACGGCCTCGGTCGGCGCGGTGCGCGAGTCGTCGACGGTGCCCTCCGGTGCGCCGGGAGCGGTGGTGTCCTGGGACATGATCATCCTGTCTGGTTCGGTGGGTACGTCGGGCAGTCCCGCCGGCCGCCACGGTGCGGCACCGGGAGGCGGTCGGGACGACGGCACGATGCCTGACCGAGTGCCCGGCCATTCCGGCATCTGGGGGCATCTTGCCACCACCATCCGGGAGATGCGTGGAAATCTGCGGTGCCGCACCTGAGAACGGACGCCGGGTCTCACGATCCGAACGCTCCGCGGGGGTCCGGCAAAGTATCTTGATGTCGAGAAGTCGAGTACCCTGGACCGCGGTCAGCAACGCCCCTGTGTGCGACGGACCGGGCCCACGGGCCGCACGGTCGCCGTCCGGCTCCCGGGGGCACCAGTCCCCGACAGTTGGAGCGATCTGCGCATGGGCAAGATCAAGGTCGTCAACCCGGTCGTCGAGCTCGACGGCGACGAGATGACGCGCATCATCTGGCAGTTCATCAAGGACCGCCTCATCCACCCGTACCTCGACGTGGACCTCAAGTACTACGACCTGTCGATCCAGAACCGCGACGCGACGGACGACCAGGTCACGATCGACGCCGCGCACGCGATCAAGCAGTACAACGTGGGCGTCAAGTGCGCGACGATCACGCCCGACGAGGCGCGCGTCGAGGAGTTCGGCCTCAAGAAGATGTGGGTCTCGCCCAACGGCACGATCCGCAACATCCTCGGTGGCGTCGTCTTCCGCGAGCCGATCATCATCTCGAACATTCCGCGCCTCGTGCCGGGCTGGAACAAGCCGATCATCATCGGCCGTCACGCCCACGGCGACCAGTACAAGTCGACGAACTTCAAGGTCCCGGGCCCCGGCAAGATCACGATGACGTTCGAGCCGGCCGACGGCTCCGAGCCGCAGAAGTTCGAGGTCGTGACCATGCCCGAGGAGGGCGGCGTCGCGATGGGCATGTACAACTTCAACGAGTCGATCCGCGACTTCGCGCGCGCCTCGTTCGCGTACGGCCTCCAGCGCGAGTACCCCGTGTACCTCTCGACGAAGAACACGATCCTCAAGGCCTACGACGGCGCCTTCAAGGACATCTTCCAGGAGGTGTTCGACGCCGAGTTCGCCGAGGAGTTCGCCGCGAAGGGTCTCACCTACGAGCACCGCCTCATCGACGACATGGTCGCCTCGGCCATGAAGTGGGAGGGCGGCTACGTCTGGGCCTGCAAGAACTACGACGGCGACGTCCAGTCCGACACCGTCGCGCAGGGCTTCGGCTCGCTCGGCCTCATGACCTCCGTCCTCATGACCCCCGACGGCCAGACCGTCGAGGCCGAGGCCGCGCACGGCACCGTGACGCGTCACTACCGCCAGCACCAGCAGGGCAAGCCGACGTCAACCAACCCGATCGCGTCGATCTTCGCCTGGACCCGTGGCCTCATGCACCGCGGCAAGCTGGACGGCACGCCGGAGGTCACCGAGTTCGCGCAGACGCTCGAGGACGTCGTCATCAAGACGGTCGAGTCCGGCAAGATGACGAAGGACCTCGCGCTCCTCATCGGCCCGGACCAGGAGTGGCTGACGACCGAGGACTTCCTCGCCGCGCTCGACGAGAACCTCAAGGCGCGCCTGGGCTGATCGCCCTCCCGCGTGCCCGACGGCGGCGCCCCTCGTCGTGAGGGGCGTCGCCGTCGTCGTCCTCCGGCCCGCGCACCGCCGCTCGCGGCCCGGCCCGGCGACCCCGAGGCGACCGCTCGCCGTCGGGCCTCCGAGCGGTTCTGGTTGTGGGAGAGTGAGCGCATGACTTCCCCCGTGAACGTGACGGTGACCGGCGCTGCCGGTCAGATCGGCTACGCACTGCTCTTCCGTATCGCGTCGGGCCAGATGCTCGGCACCGACACCCCCGTGCGCCTGCGCCTCCTGGAGATCCCGCAGGGCGTCAAGGCTGCGGAGGGCACCGCGATGGAGCTCGACGACTGCGCCTTCCCGCTGCTCGCGGGCATCGACATCTTCGACGACCCGACGGCCGCGTTCGAGGGCACGAACGTCGCGCTGCTCGTGGGCGCGCGCCCGCGCGGCCCGGGCATGGAGCGGGGTGACCTGCTCGAGGCGAACGGCGGCATCTTCAAGCCGCAGGGCCAGGCGATCAACGCGGGCGCGGCGGACGACGTCCGCGTCCTGGTCGTCGGCAACCCGGCGAACACGAACGCGCTCATCGCGGCGTCGAACGCGCCGGACGTGCCGAAGGACCGGTTCACCGCGATGACGCGCCTGGACCACAACCGCGCACTGACGCAGGTGGCCAAGAGGGCGGGCGTCCCGGTGTCCGAGGTGCGCAAGGTGACGATCTGGGGCAACCACTCGGCGACGCAGTACCCGGACATCTTCCAGGCGGACGTCGCGGGGACCCCGGGCGCGCGGCTCGCGGAGGACCGCGAGTGGCTCGAGGGCACGTTCATCCCGACGGTCGCCAAGCGGGGCGCGGCGATCATCGACGCGCGCGGCGCGTCGTCCGCGGCGTCGGCGGCGAACGCGGCGATCGACCACGTGCGCGACTGGGTGCTCGGCACGCCCGAGGGCGACTGGACGAGCGCGGGCGTCGTGTCCGACGGGTCGTACGGCGTCCCGACGGGCCTCATCTCGTCGTTCCCGGTGGTCTCGCGCGGTGGGTCGTGGGAGATCGTGCAGGGCCTGGAGCTCTCGGAGTTCTCGCGCGGGCGCGTCGACGCGTCGGTGGCGGAGCTCCAGGAGGAGCGGCAGGCCGTGGAGCAGCTCGGGCTCGTCTGAGCCCTGTCCCCGTCCCGCGGTGGGAACCGCGGGACGGGACGGCCAGGGAGCGGCGCGGGGGCTCGCGCGTGGCCGCCCCACGGCGAAAATCCCTGCGTCGGCGTGGGTGACGCGCCGTAGGGTCGACGGGCCATGATCGACGCCACCCTGCCCACCGAGCAGCCCCGAAACCCCCCGACCGCACCCGAGACCGCGGCGCCGGCGGGTGCCTCACGTGCGCCCGTCGACCCGGCACGTCGCCTGGACTGGCGGCGGCTGCGCGGACCGCAGGCGGTCGTCGCGCTGGTCGCGCTCACGGTCGGTGCGGTCGGCGCGGCGTTGGGCACGGTCGTCGCGGGCTGGCTCGCCGACGACCCGACGACCGCGACGCTCCAGCTCCTCGCCGCGTGCGTCGTCGGTGCGGCGCTGCTCGACACCGCGGGCCAGGTCGTGTGGGCCGGCGTCGTGGACCGCGCCGAGGGCCGCCTGCGCGGCGACCTGCTCACGGCGGCCCTGCACCAGCCGCTCGCCACGCTCACCGAGCAGGCGGTGGGCGAGGTGCTCGACCGCGTCGACGACGACACGCACGCGGTCGGCACGCTCGTGCGCCGTCAGCTCTGGGGCGCGGGCCGCACCGTCGTCGGCGTCCTGCCGATGTGGGTCGTCGCGGGCCTCACGTGGTGGCCGGCGTGGATCCTCTTCCCGGTGCTCGGCGCCCTCGCGGCGGTCATCGTCCGTCCGATGCTGGGGGAGATCGCGCGCCGCAAGGTGGTCGAGGAGGCGGCCTGGACCGACCATGCCGCGGCGTTCGAGGAGTCGGTCGCGGCGCGGGACGACCTGCGCACGAGCCTCGGTCAGTCGTTCGCCGTGCGGCGCCTGGCCGAGCGCTCGGCCGCGGTGCACCGGAAGTTCGAGGCCGTGCTCGTCGTCGAGTCGCGCATGCTCCGGCGCGCCGGCCTCGTCCTCGCCTCGCTGCTCGCCGGGGTCGCCGTCGCGGGCGCGGCGCTCGCGGCGGACGGCGACCTGGGCGTCGACCGCCTGGTCACGCTGTTCCTCGTGACGGCGATGTTCGTCGGTCAGGTGGACAACCTGGTCCACCACCTGCCGGACATCCAGGAGGGCCTCGGCGCGCTCGCACGCATCCGGCAGATGCTCGCCGTCGAGCCCGAGCCGACGGGCGGGAGGGCGCTGCCCGCGGGGCCGGTGGGGATCGAGGTGCGGGACCTCCACTTCTCGTACGCCGAGGGCACGTTCGCGCTCGACGGCGTGAGCCTGCGGGTGCCCGCGGGCGAGACGGTCGCGCTCGTGGGGCGGACGGGATCGGGCAAGTCGACCCTGGCGTCGCTGCTCTCGCGCGCGGTCGAGCCGCCGCGCGGCGCCGTGCTCGTCGGTGGCGTGGACGTGCGGGACCTCGACCTGCAGGCGCTGCGCGCCGCCGTCGGGGTCGTGACGCAGCGCACCGAGATCCTCGCGGGGACGCTCGCGGAGAACGTCGCGCTCTTCGCCGACGTGCCGCGCGCGGACGTCGAGGCGGCGGTGCGCGAGCTCGGCCTCGACGACTGGGTCGCGGGTCTGCCCGACGGCCTCGACACGCTGCTCGGCCCGGGCGGGACGTCGCTCTCGGCGGGGGAGGAGCAGCTCGTCGCGTTCGCGCGGTTGCTCGTGCGCGACGTGCAGGTCGTCGTGCTCGACGAGGCGACGGCGCGCATGGACCCGCTCACCGAGGCGCGCGTCGTCGCGGCCTCGGAGCGGCTGCTCGCGGGGCGCACCGGCGTGCTCGTCGCGCACCGCCTCACGACGATCGAGCGTGCCGGGCTGCTCGCCGTGCTCGACCACGGGCGGGTCGTGCAGCAGGGCGAGCGGGCGACGCTCGCGCGCGTCCCGGGCCCGTACCGCGACCTCCTCGCGGCGAGCGTCGCGGAGGAGGGCGCGACGGCCGCCGTCGGCTCGCGCACCGAGGCGGGCGACGACCTGGCCGACGGGCCGGGACAGCCCGAGCGGGCACACGGACCCCACGGCTCGGGAGGGCCCGACGACGTCGCCGACCCCGCCGCGGGTCGCGCCGCCGAGGCCGTCGGCGGCCGACGGCGCCGGGGCGAGCCGCCGGTGCTCGCCGACCCCGGCGACGGGCCGAGCCTCGCGCGCGGCGTCGCGCACGCCCTGTTCGTGCGTCCCGCGTGGGGCGTCGTGGGTGCCGTGCTGTTCCTCGTCGCGAGCCTGGTCTCGGCGCAGGGTGCCGTCACGGGCTTCCTCTGGGGCCGCGCGGTGCAGGACCTGGACGACGGCTTCCCGGCGCAGCTGCTCGTGCCGCTCGCCGTGCTCCTCGTCGTGGCGCCGCTGTGCCTCGCGTGGGCGCTCTACGTCTACCCGCGCTGGTGGATCGAGGTGCTGCTGCGCGTGCGCATGGCCGTCATGGCGGGTCAGACGCGCCAGCACCGCCTCACCGCGACGCCCCCGGGCGAGGTGGTCGCGCGCGCCATGGACGCCGACCGCTTCGTCCGGTACGCGGACCGCTGGGTCGACTTCGTCAACGGCCTCGTCATCGCCGGGGTCACGGCGCTGCTCAGCGGGTCGTGGCTCGCGGGCGCGGTGCTGCTCGCCGTCATGGTCGTGTCCGCCGCGGCGTCCGCGCTCGGGCGCCCGATCGCCGGCCGGTCGGCCACCCGGTCGTCGGCCGCCCGCGCCCGGTTCGGGCGGGCGCTCGTCTCCGCGCTCGACTCGGCACGCACGGTCAAGCTCGCCGCCCGGACGCCGCAGGTGCACGCGCACCTGCGCGACGTCGACGCCGGCCGCGTGCGTGCGGCGATCTTCGAGCACCGCGTGCAGGCGGCGCTCGACGGCGTCCCGCTCGTCATGATCCAGCTCGGCGTCGTCGCGGCATGGGCCGGGCTCCTCGCGGGGACGTGGGACCTCGCGACGGCGCTCCTGGTCGCCAACGCCGTGAACGGCTTCGGGTGGTTCGGCGTGGTCGCGGGTGCGGTCGTGACGGAGGCCCCCGGCACGCGCTCGTGGCAGCGCACCACGAGCCGCTTCGCCGCGGGCACGGACCTCATGGACCTGCCGGCCGGCGTCGACCTCCTCACGGGAGCGGCCCCTGCGCCCGACCCCGGCCCGCGGCAGCCGCTCGAGACGCTCGAGCTGGTCGACGTCACGGCGCTGCACGACGACGGCACGATCGGCGTCCAGGGTGTCGACCTCGCGGTGCGTCGAGGCGAGCTCGTGCTGCTCCTGGGGCAGGTCGGCGCGGGCAAGTCGAGCCTGCTCTCGGCGCTCTCGGGCCTCATGGAGCACACGGGCGACATCCGGTGGAACGGCATCGACGTCGTCGACGCCCAGACGTTCCTGCGCCCGGGACAGGTCGCCCACGTGGCGCAGGTGCCGCGCGTGCTCTCGGGGACGTTCGCGGACAACGTGCGCCTCGGGCACGAGCGCGACGTCCACGGCCCGGTCGCGGCCGCCCGCCTGGAGCGCGACGTCGTCGAGGCCGGTGGGCACGAGGCGCTCGTCGGGCACCGCGGCGTCCGCCTCTCGGGTGGTCAGGTGCAGCGGCTCGCGCTCGCGCGGGCGCTCGCGACCGACGCCGAGCTCCTCCTCGCCGACGACGTGTCGAGCGCGCTCGACGCGGCGACCGAGATCGAGCTGTGGACCTCGCTCCGCGAGCGGGGGACCACCGTCATCGGGGCGACGTCCAAGCGGGCGGCGCTCGCGCGGGCGGACCGCGTCGTCGTGCTGGACGAGGGCCGCGTGGCCGAGGTCGGGCCGTGGCGCGAGCTCGCGCCACGCTGGGGGCACCTCGCGGGCTGACGTCTGCGCTGGTCCGTTCTCGCACCGCACGCACCGCACGTCCCGTCCCGTGGTGCCACCTCCGCGGGGGTGCGTCGACCATCCGCCCTGGTTCCTCCCGGCTCCCACCGGCCCGCACGACCCGGCGCACCCCCGCTCCCGACAACCCCGCTCGCTGGCGAACCCACCCTGGCGGGGGCGTGCAGAGCCTTGCTGCAAGTTTCTGCAAGCAGTACAGTTCGGGTCAGCCGTACGCTGAGGAAGCCGCGGTCGACGTCGCCCGCTGTCGGTCCTCGTCGCCCGCGTTCACCGGTTCGTGCCTGCTCATGCCTGCGGCTCCGCACCAGCCACCGGACGAGGGAGTCCTCATGACCTCCACGCCGCGACGTCGCCGCGTCCCGCGCACCCCGTCGCACCACCCATCCGACCCTCCGGCCCGCCGCTCGCGCGGGTCCCGCGCGACGGCGTCGGTCACCGCCGTCGCGCTCGCCACCTCCGGCCTCGCGGGCGTGACGCTCGCCGCGCCGGCCGCGGGTGCCGACGAACGCACGCTCGCCCTCGTGGGCGACCTCCAGTCCGAGCTCGGCTGCGCGGCCGACTGGGACCCCGCGTGCGTCGCGACCGAGCTCGTGCCCACCGACGCGGCGGGCGTCTGGTCCGCCGACTTCGACCTGCCCGCCGGCACCTACCAGTACAAGGTCGCGTTCGACGACGCCTGGGACGAGGCGTACGGGCGCGACGGCGGTCAGGACGACGCGCCGCTCGTGCTCGGCGGCGACGCGACCGTCCGCGTCACGTTCGACGAGTCGACGCACCGCATCGCGCTCACCCCGCTCGGGCTCGCCGGCGGCTACGAGGAGGCGCAGGACGCCGGCCTCGTGGTGCCCCCGGTGCGCCAGCCCGGGTCGGACGAGCGCTTCTACTTCGTCATGACCGACCGGTTCGCCAACGGCGACCCGTCGAACGACACCGCCGGGCTCGGCGACGACCCGCTCGTGTCCGGGTACGACCCCACGAACAAGGGCTTCTACCAGGGCGGCGACATCGCGGGCCTGCGGCAGAACCTCGACTACATCGCGGGCCTCGGCACGACGGCGATCTGGCTCACACCGTCGTTCAAGAACCAGCCGGTCCAGGGCACGGGCGCCGACGCGTCGGCGGGCTACCACGGCTACTGGATCACCGACTTCACGCAGATCGACCCGCACCTCGGCACCAACGCCGAGCTCGAGGCGCTCATCGACGAGGCGCACGACCGCGGTATCAAGGTCTACTTCGACATCATCACGAACCACACGGCCGACGTGATCGACTACGAGGAGAAGCAGTACTCCTACGTCGACCAGGCGACGTCCCCCTACCGCGACGCGGACGGCACGGTGTTCGACCCGGCGGACCACGCGGGCACGGGCGACTTTCCGGCGCTGGACGCCGCGACGTCGTTCCCGTACACGCCGGTCGTCCCCGCGGGCAAGGAGGACCTCAAGGTCCCGGCCTGGCTCAACGACCCGACGCTGTACCACAACCGCGGCAACTCGACGTGGACCGGGGAGTCGGTGACGTACGGGGACTTCGACGGCCTCGACGACCTCATGACGGAGCACCCGACGGTCGTCGACGGGTTCGTCGACGTCTACCAGGACTGGATCGACCTCGGCATCGACGGGTTCCGCATCGACACCGTCAAGCACGTGAACTTCGAGTTCTGGGAGACGTGGACCACCGAGGTCCTCGACTACGCGCACGCGCAGGGCAAGGACGACTTCTTCATGTTCGGCGAGGTCTACGACGCCGACGCGGCAAAGCTCTCGCCCTACGTGCGCAAGACCGACATGAGCTCGACGCTCGACTTCACGTTCCAGTCCGCCGCGACGAGCTTCGCGAGCGGCAACAGCGCCAAGGGCCTCGCCTCGCTCTTCGCGAGCGACGACATGTACACGACGCCGTCGACGAACGCGCAGGCGCTGCCGACGTTCCTCGGCAACCACGACATGGGGCGCGTCGGGTACATGCTCGCGAGCACCGACGACCCGCTCGCGCGCGACGAGCTCGCGCACGACCTCATGTACCTGACGCGCGGGCAGCCGGTCGTCTACTACGGCGACGAGCAGGGCTTCGCCGGGAAGGGCGGCGACAAGGACGCGCGCCAGACCCTGTTCGCGACCCAGGTCGACGAGTACGCCGACCAGCCGCTCGTCACCGGTGAGCAGGCGGGCAGCGTCGACCGCTTCGACACCGACGCCCCGCTCTACGCGCACATCGCGGAGCTCGCCGCGCTGCGCGAGGCGCACCCGGCCCTCGCCGACGGCGCGCAGGTCGAGCGCTACGTCGAGAACGGGGCGGGTGTGTACGCCTTCAGCCGGGTGGACCGCACGGAGCAGGTCGAGCACCTCGTCGCGCTGAACAACGCGGCGGAGGACCGGACCGTGACGTTCACGACGCTGACGCCGGGCGCGTCGTACGAGGTGCTCTACGGCGAGGTCCCCGGGGGTGGAGGGCAGCCCGTCATCGCCGACGCCGACGGCATCGTCACGCTCACGGTCCCGGCGACGGGCACGGTCGTGCTGCGCGCGGACCGCGAGGTCGGCGCGGACTCGTCCGGTGAGATCGCGGTCACCGTGCCGCGCGCCGGGGGAGCGGTGACCGGTGTCGCGCCGGTCGCGGCTGACGTCGACGCCGACACCTGGGCCGAGACGTCGTTCGCGTGGCGCGAGGTCGGCAGCGCCGAGTGGCACCCGCTCGGCACGGCCGAGGACACGACACCGCGCGTCTTCCACGACGTCGCGGGCCTGGCCGACGGCACCCTCGTCGAGTACCGCGCGGTGACGACCGACGCCGACGGCGACCGCGCCGCCGCGTCGACGTTCGCGAGCGTCGGGGTCGACGTGAGCGGGGTCGTGGGGGAGGAGCCCGAGCCCGAGATCGACCTCGTGACCGTGCCCGGGAGCCACAACGCGGCCATGGGCTGCGCGGGCGACTGGGCCCCGGCGTGCGAGGCCGCCCAGCTCACGAAGCGCGCCGACGGTGTCTACGCGGGGACGTTCGACGTCCCGGCCGGGACGTACGAGTACAAGGTCGCGCTCAACGGGTCGTGGACCGTGAACTATGGCGTGGGCGGTGTACAGGACGGCGGCAACGCGACGTACACGACGACCGGCGGTCCCGTGACGTTCTACTGGGACCCGGTGAGCAAGGACTTCTCGAGCACCGCGCAGGGCCCGATCGTCACGCTGCCGGGCTCGTTCCAGGACCAGGTCGGCTGCCCCGCGTCGTGGGCGCCCGACTGCCTCGCGTCCTGGCTCAAGGATCCCGACGGCGACGGGACGTACACCTGGTCGACCGACCGCCTCGCGGCCGGCGCGTACGAGGGCAAGGTCGCGCACGGCCTGAGCTGGGCCGAGAACTACGGCGTGGGCGGCGCACCCGACGGGGCGAACTACCAGTTCTCGGTGGGCGACGGCGAGAACGTCACGTTCTCGTACGACCTCGCCACTCACCTCCTGACCATCGAGGTGGCGAACCCGCCGCTCCCCGGCACCGGGCAGCAGGCCGCGCACTGGGTCCGTGAGGACCTGGTCGCCTGGCCCGGCGACCTCGGTACGGGCGACGAGTGGACCCTGTGGGCCGCACCGGACGGCGGGATCTCCGTCGCCCCGGGCAGCGCGGAGGGCGAGGTGCAGGCTCCCGAGGGCACGGCGTCGTACACGCTCGAGGTGGACCCGGCCGGCCTGCCCGACGACGTCGCGGCGGACTTCCCGGCGCTCGCCGGGCACACCGCGCTGCGCGTGCTCGACGACGGCGAGCCGATCGACCGCGCCGCGGTCGAGGCCGCGCTCACCGGTCAGCTCCTCGTCACCCGGGCCGACGGCGGCGCGCTCACGGCCGCGACCGGGGTCCAGGTGCCGGGCGTCGTCGACGACCTGTGCGCCGAGGACGCCGCCGAGCGCGAGCTCGGCGTCTCGTGGCACGCCAACGGCAAGTGGGCGTCGTTCGCCCTGTGGGCACCGACGGCGAAGGCCGTCTCGGTGCTCGCGTGGCCCGCGGGGGCGTCGCTCGACGACGACCCGCGCCGGTTCGAGGCCGTGCGCCAGGCCGACGGCACGTGGACGCTCGACGGCAAGGCGGCCGACAAGAAGCTCGGCGGCGCGGCCGTCGGCTGGAAGGGGGCGCGTTACCTCTACGAGGTGCAGGTCTACGTCCCGAGCACGGGGAAGGTCGAGACGAACGTCGTCACCGACCCGTACTCGGTGGGGCTCACCCTCGACTCCACGCACTCGGTGGCCGTGGACCTCGACGACCCCGCGTTCCGCCCGGGCGTCTGGGAGGGCACGCCCGCCCCGGTCGTCGAGCGGCCGGTGGACCAGACGATCTACGAGCTCCACGTCCGGGACTTCTCGATCTCCGACGAGACCGTCCCGGCGGAGCGGCGCGGCACGTACCTCGCGTTCGCGGAGAAGGGCTCGGCCGGCATGACGCACCTGCGCGAGCTCGCGGACGCGGGCCTCACCACGGTGCACCTGCTCCCGACGTTCGACATCGCGTCGATCCCGGAGGACCGCGCGGCCCAGGCCACGACCGGCGACCTCACCGGGTTCGCGCCCGACTCGGCGGAGCAGCAGGCCGCGGTCGCGGCGGTGCAGGCGCAGGACGGCTTCAACTGGGGCTACGACCCGTGGCACTTCAGCACCCCGGAAGGGTCGTACGCCCTGGACGCGGACGGCGGCGCGCGCGTCGCGGAGTTCCGCACCATGGTCGGGTCGCTCCACGACGCCGGGCTGCAGGTCGTGCTCGACCAGGTGTTCAACCACACCGCGGCGAGCGGGCAGGACGCGAAGTCGGTCCTCGACCGGGTCGTGCCCGGCTACTACCACCGGCAGAACCCGACCACGGGCTCCGTGGAGACGAGCACGTGCTGCCAGAACGTCGCGACCGAGCACGCGATGGCGGGCAAGCTCATGGTCGACTCGGTCGTCACGTGGGCGAAGGACTACCGCGTCGACGGGTTCCGCTTCGACCTCATGGGTCACCACTCGAAGCAGAACATGCTCGACGTCCGGGCCGCGCTCGACGAGCTCACGCTCGCCGAGGACGGCGTCGACGGGAAGTCCGTCTACCTGTACGGCGAGGGCTGGGACTTCGGCGAGGTCGCGGGCAACGCGCTGTTCGAGCAGGCCACGCAGGGCCAGCTCGGCGGCACGGGCATCGGGACCTTCTCCGACAGGCTGCGCGACGCCGTGCACGGCGGCTCGCCCGTCGACGGCGCGTCCACGTTCACGCAGGGCTTCGGCACGGGCCTGGCGACCGACCCGAACGGGCAGCCCGCCCGGGCGGGGGAGCCGGGCACCGTGAACGACGGCTCCGCGGACGAGCTCGCCGACCTCGGCCACCAGACGGACCTCGTGCGCCTCGGCCTCGCGGGCAACCTGCGCGACTACACGCTCGTGACGTCGACGGGCGAGGAGAAGCGCGGCGACGAGATCGACTACCGCGGGGCGCCGGCCGGCTACGCCGACTCGCCCGAGGAGGTCGTGACGTACGTCGACGCGCACGACAACGAGACGCTGTTCGACCTGCTCGCGCTCAAGCTCCCGGCCGACACGCCCATGGACGAGCGCGTACGGATGAACACGGTGTCGCTCGCGACCGCGGCGCTCTCCCAGACGCCGTCGTTCTGGCACGCGGGCACGGACCTGCTGCGGTCGAAGTCGCTCGACCGCAACAGCTACGACTCCGGCGACTGGTTCAACGCGATCGACTGGACCGGTCAGGACAACGGGTTCGGCAAGGGCCTGCCGATGGCGGCGGACAACGAGGACAAGTGGCCGCTCATGGCCCCGCTCCTCGCGGACCCGGCGCTGAAGCCGTCGCCCGACGACATCGCCACCGCGTCGGCACAGGCGCAGGACCTCCTGCGGCTGCGGCACTCGACCGAGCTCTTCCGGCTCGGTGACGCGGACCTCATCCAGGAGAAGGTCACCTTCCCGGGTGCCGGGCCCGAGCAGGTGCCGGGCGTCGTCGCCATGGCGGTGGACGACACCGTCGGCCCCGACGTCGACCCGGCGCTCGACGGCCTGCTCACGGTGTTCAACGCCTCGCCGGACGAGGTCACCGTCCCGCTGTCCGCGCTCGCGGGCCGCGAGTACGTGCTCTCGCCGGTCCAGGCCGAGGGGAGGGACGCCGTCGTGCAGGGCACCACGTGGGACGCGGACTCCGGGACCGTCACGGTCCCGGCGCGCACCGTCGCGGTGCTCGTCGAGCCGCAGGCGGGCGGCGAGCTGCCCGTCTCCGTCGAGGTGCAGCCCCGCTGCCTCGCGGGCACGGCGTACGTCGCGGTCCGCGCGACGAACGACGGCGCGGTCCCCGTGGACCTGACGCTCTCCACGCCGTTCGGCGAGAAGGCGTTCACGAAGGTCGCGGCCGGGAAGAACGCCTACCAGTCGTTCGCGACGCGCCAGAAGGCGGTCGCGGCCGGCGAGGCCGCGGTGACCGCCACCGCGGTGGTCGACGGCGAGAGGGTCACCTCGACCTTCACCGTCGCCCACGAGGAGCTCACCTGCTCCTGAGCCTTCGCCGGGGGAGAACCCTGGTTTGCCGAGGTAGAACCCTGGTCCTTACCAGGGTTCTACCTCGGCTCACCTCCGTTCTACCTCGGATTACCCCGGTTCTACCTCGGCAGGGTCGGGTTCTCCCTGAGGGTTCCGGGTGCTACGGTCGCGGGCCGTGACCACCTCGCCCCAGCCCGCCGTCGGTCCGACGGCGGGTCTCGCGTTCCGTACTGCCGTCGCCGCCGACCTGCCGCGGGTCGTCGCGCTCATCGCGGACGACGCCATCGCCCGGTCCCGGACGGGGGAGGTCGGGGCCGCGCACGAGGCGGCGTTCGCGGCGATCGACGCCGACCCGCACAACGAGCTGGTCGTGGTCGAGCTGGGCGGCGAGGTCGTGGGCACGATGCAGCTCACCGTGGTCCCGGGGATCTCCCGGAACGGAGCGTCGCGGCTTCTCGTCGAGGCGGTGCGTGTGGACCGCCGGCTCCGTGGGCAGGGCGTCGGCCGCGCCATGATGGCGTGGGCGCACGCCTGGGGCGTCGCGCGAGGCTGCACGCTCGCCCAGCTCACGTCCGACAAGCAGCGCGTCGACGCCCACCGGTTCTACCGGTCGCTCGGCTACGAGCAGTCGCACGAGGGCTTCAAGCTCCCGCTCCCACGTCGCTAGTCCGCGGGGCGGCGCCACTCGGCGCCTGTCAGCCCTGCGAGTCCCGGCCGAAACCCGTCGGAGCAGCGCCGCACCGTCGCGATGCACTCTGCGGACGCGTCGATCATGCGGTTTCGCCCGTCGAGCATGCGGACGCAGCCCATGACGGCGCCCGGACGGGCAACAACCGCATGCTCGCGCATGCTCGGCGAGGGCGGCCGACGTCTTGGAGCGCTCTCACGCATTCAGATCGTGACCGCTTGGGAGCGTTCCCGCGTGTTTGCGCTCACATCCAGAGCATATGTCTGCGCTGTCATGGGACCAAGGTCGCTGTTTGGTCACGGTTCTGTCGATCCTTGCGTTCAGGAGTTGACGCCAAGAACGCCACCGGCATAACGTCGCACCCGCTCGGGCGGCGCTGAGGGTGTCCGGGTCCGCGGCGCGTCGGTGCGCCGCGAGCTGTCCTCGGCAGGAGGAGGTCCGATGGCGGACGAGCGCGTGATCCTCGAGATGCGAGGCATCACCAAGGAGTTCCCGGGCGTGCGCGCCCTCGACGACGTGAACCTGCGGGTGCGAGCCGGTGAGATCCACGCGATCTGCGGCGAGAACGGCGCCGGCAAGTCGACGCTCATGAAGGTGCTCTCGGGCGTGTACCCGCACGGGACGTACTCGGGCGCCATCTACTACGAGGGCGCGGAGGTCCAGTTCAAGGACATCCGGTCCAGCGAGCACGCGGGGATCGTCATCATCCACCAGGAGCTCGCCCTCATCCCCGAGCTCTCGATCACCGAGAACATCTTCCTCGGGAACGAGGTCAAGGGGTCCTTCGGGATCGACTGGGGAGCCGCGCGGCGCCGGGCCGAGGAGCTCATGGCGCGTGTCGGCCTCCAGGAGTCGCCGGACGCGCAGATCAAGAACATCGGTGTCGGCAAGCAACAGCTCGTCGAGATCGCGCGCGCCCTGGCCAAGGACGTGCGGCTCCTCATCCTCGACGAGCCCACCTCGGCGCTCAACGAGGAGGACTCGGAGCACCTGCTCGACCTGCTGCGCGGCCTGCGCGCCAAGGGCCTGACGAGCATCATCATCTCGCACAAGCTCAACGAGATCGAGGCGATCTCGGACTCGATCACGATCATCCGCGACGGGCGCTCGATCGAGACGCTCGACGTGAAGGACGACGCCGTCGACGAGGATCGCATCATCCGCGGGATGGTCGGCCGCTCGCTCGAGTCGCGCTTCCCGGAGCACACGCCCTCCATCGGCGAGACCTTCTTCGAGGTCGAGGGCTGGACCGTCGAGCACCCCGAGGTCCCGGGCCGGCTCGTCTGCAAGGGCTCGACGTTCCACGTCCGTCGGGGCGAGATCGTCGGCTTCGCCGGGATCATGGGCGCCGGGCGCACCGAGCTCGCGCGGTCGATCTTCGGGCGGTCGTACGGACGGTACAGGTCCGGAGTCGTCCGCATCGACGGGCGAGAGGTCTCCATGCCCACGGTGCTCTCGGCCATCGAGAACCGGATCGCCTACGTCCCCGAGGACCGCAAGTCGCTCGGGCTGAACCTGCTCGACACGATCCTCGGCACGATCCAGGCCGCCAACCTGCCGCGCATCGCGAAGGCCGGCGTCATCGACCGGGACGCGGCGTTCGTCGCCGCGGAGTCCTACCGCAAGGCGTTCTCCATCAAGGCCCCGAGCGTGCACGAGGGCGTCGCGAAGCTCTCGGGCGGGAACCAGCAGAAGGTCCTGCTCGCCAAGTGGATGTACACCGAGCCCGAGCTGCTCATCCTCGACGAGCCGACGCGCGGCATCGACGTCGGCGCCAAGTACGAGATCTACGGCCTGGTCCAGAAGCTCGCCGACGCGGGCCGGGGCGTGGTGGTCATCTCGTCGGAGCTCCCCGAGCTCCTCGGGCTGTGCGACCGCATCTACACCGTCTTCGAGGGGCGGATCACGGGCGAGGTGCCCGGGTCGGAGGCGACCCAGGAAGGCCTCATGCGGCTCATGACCGGCGCCTCGGGCGACGCGCCCGCCGACGCCGCCTGAGCCGGCCCCCACCACCCAGCCACCGCATCGCAACCGAGAAGGAACCACCGACGATGTCGTCCATCAAGCAGCTGCTGAGCGGGGGAGCGCGCCAGTTCGGCATGCTCTTCGCGCTCCTCGCCCTGATCATCTTCTTCCAGATCGCCACGGGCGGGCGGGTCCTCACCCCGAGCAACGCGCAGAACCTGCTCAACGGCAACTCCTACATCCTCATCCTCGCCATCGGCATGGTCCTCGTGATCATCGCGGGCCACATCGACCTGTCGGTCGGGTCCGTGGCGGCGGTGACCGGCATCATCGTGGCCCTCGCCATCCGCGACTGGGGCATCCCGTGGTGGCTGGGCATCCTCCTCGGACTGTGCGTCGGCGCCGTCATCGGCGCGTGGCAGGGCTTCTGGGTCGCCTACGTCGGCATCCCCGGGTTCATCACGACCCTCGCCGGCATGATGATCTTCCGCGGGCTCAACCAGTACATCGGCAAGTCCAACACGGTCCCCGTCCCCTCCGAGATCCAGTGGATCGGCGGCGGCTACCTGCCCGAGTGGGGCCCCGGCACCGGCCTCAACAACTCGACGCTGCTGCTCGGCGTGCTCGCGATCGCCGCGGTCGTGTGGGCCGAGCTCCGCCGTCGGGCCAGCGCCCGCAAGCTCGGCGCCGAGCCGGTCCCGACGTCGGTCGCCGTGACGCGCGTCGTGCTCTTCAGCGCCGTCATCGCCTACCTCACGTACCTCTACGGATCGGGCCGCGTCGGGACCTCGATCCCCGTGCCGGCCGTCATCCTCATCCTGCTCGTCATCGTGTACCAGTTCGTCGCCCAGCGGACCGTCGGCGGACGCCACGTCTACGCCGTGGGCGGCAACCGCGCCGCGGCGGCGCTCTCCGGCGTCGACATCAAGAAGACGAACTTCTTCGTCATGATGAACATGTCGGTCCTCGCGGCGCTCGCGGGCATGATCTTCATCGGCCGCTCGACGGCCTCCGGTCCGTTCGACGGCAACATGTGGGAGCTCGACGCGATCGCGGCCGTGTTCATCGGTGGGGCCGCCGTCTCCGGCGGCGTCGGCACGGTCGTCGGCTCCGTCATCGGCGGCCTCGTCATGGCCGTGCTCAACAACGGCCTCCAGCTCATGGGCATCGGCTCGGACCGCACCCAGATCATCAAGGGCCTCGTGCTCCTCGCCGCCGTCGCGTTCGACGTCTACAACAAGGTGCAGGGCCGGCCGTCGATCATCGCGCTGATCTTCCCGTCGCGACGCGACAAGGGCACCGGCGCCGTCACCGGGGCCGACGACGCCCGGCCCGAGGTCCCCGTGGAGGCAGGGGCGACCGCGTCCAAGGGCTGACGCGCCGTCGACACCGCGACCGCGCACGCACCGTCCTCTCTCACCGCACGACCCCTGACCGCATCCGACGACGGATGCCCGACAAGAAAGTGGTACCCATGAAGAAGCTCACCACGACGCTCCTGGCGCTCACCGCCGCGAGTGCGCTCGTGCTCAGCGGCTGCTCGTCCGAGCGGGGCGGCGACACCGGTGGTAGCGAGGAGACCGGCGGCGAGTCCGCGGCGGCCGGCTTCGAGGAGGGCGCGACCATCGGCGTCGCGCTCCCGCAGAAGACCTCGGAGAACTGGGTCCTCGCCGAGGAGCTGTTCAACGACGGGCTCACCGAGGCCGGCTTCAAGCCGATCGTCCAGTTCGCCAACGGGGGCGTCTCGGAGCAGCAGAGCCAGATCGACGCGATGGTCGAGCAGGGCGCGAAGGTCATCATCGTCGGCGCCATCGACGGCTCGCAGCTCGGCAGCCAGCTCAAGAACGCCAAGGACAACGGCGCGACCGTCATCGCGTACGACCGCCTCGTGAAGAACACCGACGCGGTCGACGAGTACATCGCGTTCGACAACTTCAAGGTCGGCGAGCTCCAGGGCGAGGCGCTGCTCCAGGGCCTCGCCGAGCGCAAGGGCGAGGCGCCGTACAACATCGAGCTCATCGCCGGCTCGCCCGACGACGCGAACTCGACGCCGTTCTTCGAGGGCGCGATGAGCGTCCTGCAGCCGAAGATCGACGACGGCACGCTCGTCATCCCGTCCGGCCAGACGTCGTTCGAGCAGGTCGCGACGCAGGGTTGGAAGGCCGAGAACGCGCAGAAGCGCATGGACACCGTGCTCTCGGGCAGCTACTCCGACACGGAGCTCGACGGCGTCCTGTCCCCGAACGACACCCTGGCCCGCGCGGCCCTCACGTCGGCCAAGCAGGCCGGCAAGGAGACCCCGGTGATCACCGGCCAGGACTCCGAGGTGGAGTCGGTCAAGTCGATCGTCGCGGGCGAGCAGTACTCGACGATCTACAAGGACACGCGCAAGCTCGTCGAGGAGTCGATCAACGCGGTGAAGGCGCTCCAGGCGGGCGACGAGCCGGAGATCAACGACACCGAGTCCTACGACAACGGCGTGAAGGTCGTCCCGGCCTTCCTCCTCGAGCCGATCATCGTCACGCAGGAGAACGCGGCCGAGGTCTACGCGGGTGACCCCACCCTCGAGGAGCTCACCCAGTGACCCGTTCGCTCTGAGCGACCGGGAGGCGGCGGCGTACCGGCACGCCGCCGCACGACGGCCCCCGTCACGTCCTCGGACGTGGCGGGGGCCGCCGTCGTGCAGGGGGAGGCGCCGGCACGGAGGAGCTCGGCGGGAGCCCGCGGCTCAGCGGAAGACGACGGTCCGGTGCCCGTCCAGGAGCACGCGGTGCTCCGCGTGCCAGCGCACGGCGCGCGCGAGCGTCTGGCGCTCGACGTCCTCGCCGATCGCGACGAGGTCCTCGACGCGGCGCGAGTGGTCGACGCGCTCGACGTCCTGCTCGATGATCGGCCCCTCGTCCAGGTCACCCGTCACGTAGTGCGACGTGGCACCGATGAGCTTGACGCCGCGGTCGTGCGCCTGGGCGTACGGGCGGGCGCCCTTGAAGCTCGGCAGGAACGAGTGGTGGATGTTGATGATGCGCCCGGGCATCTCGCGGCACAGCTCGTCGGAGAGGATCTGCATGTAGCGCGCGAGGACCACGAGCTCGACGTCGAGCTCGGCGACGAGCTCGCGCAGGCGCGCCTCGGCGTCGGCCTTGGTGTCGCGCGTGACGGGCACGTGGTGGAACGGCTTGCCGTAGAAGGTCGCGATGTCCTCGAGGTCGCGGTGGTTGCCGACGACGCCGACGACCTCGATCGGCATGCCCTGGGAACGCTCGCGGTACAGCAGGTCGACGAGGCAGTGCGGCGCCTTGGAGACCATGAGCAGCGTGCGGACCCGGCGCCCGACGACGTCGAGCTGCCACGTCATGGCGAACCGGGCGGCGACCTCCTCGACCGCGCGCTCCAGCTCGGCCCGCTCGGCGGCGGCCTCGACCTGCACGCGCATGAAGAACAGCCCCGAGAGCGGGTCGCCGAACTGCTGCGACTCCGTGATGTTGCCGCCGAGCCGCGCGAGGGCCCCGGCGACGGCGTGCACGATCCCCGGCCCGTCCGGGCACGAGAGCGTGAGGACCCAGTGCGTGGGGTCGCCGGTCGGGGGCTGCGCGGTGCGGGGCGCCGAGGTGTCGGGGACGTCGGCGCCACGGGGAGCTGTCGTGGACACCCCTCAGAGGGTAGCCGCGTCCCGGCGGTGACGGGGCCGCCGTCCGGCCGCCTGACACCACCCGGATACGCGCGGTCGCGCCGCGCGATGTCTGACACGATGTCCCCATGAACGACGCGCAGATCACGACCCGCCTCGTCGACGACGCCGAGGCCGGCGAGCTCCTGACCCTGCGGCGGGCGGCGTTCGTCACCGAGGCGCAGCTCTACCAGGACCCCAACATCCCCCCGCTGACCCAGACCCTCCACGAGCTGCGCGAGGACCTCGCGCGCGAGGACGTCGTGACGATCGGCGCGTGGCTCGGCCCACGCCTCGTCGGTTCGGTGCGGGTCGAGATCGAGGACAGCAAGGCGACGCTCGGCCGCCTCGCCGTGGCGCCGGACATGCAGGGCCGCGGCATCGGCACGCAGATGCTCTTCGAGGTGCTGCCCTACCTCCCGGAGCAGACCACGGAGATCTGGGTCTTCACGGGCAAGGACTCCAAGCAGAACCTCGCGATGTACACCAAGCACGGGTACGAGGAGCAGTACGACAAGGCCGCCGGCGACCTCACCTATACCTACCTGCGTCGCATCCTCGGCGAGGCCGAGGCGCGCAACGAGTCCGACGCCGTCGGGCAGGAGTAGCCCGGGCGGAGCAGGGAACGGCGCCGCAGGACGAGAGCCCGGGACCCGCCGGCGGGCCGTGCGCTAGGATCGACGCGTCGCGACTGGCGCCGCCCGGTGGAACTCCGCCCCGGGCAGGGTGGATCACCACCGGGGAGCGACACGCTGTGCAGACGACGGGTCGTTCGCCTGGGCCCCGGGTCACCCCCTGGTGGGGCGTACCCGGCGAGCCGGGAACGTGACCACCGACGACACACTGCCAAGCACCCGCGGAGGAGACGCCATGAGCGCCCAGCCAGCCGACAACGTCCTCGACACCCCGCTCGCCGAGCTCGACCCCGAGATCGCGGCCGTCCTCGACGGGGAGCTCGCGCGCCAGCGCGACACCCTCGAGATGATCGCGTCCGAGAACTTCGTCCCGCGCGCCGTCCTGCAGGCGCAGGGCTCCGTGCTCACCAACAAGTACGCCGAGGGCTACCCGGGCCGCCGCTACTACGGCGGCTGCGAGCAGGTCGACGTCGCGGAGAACCTCGCGATCGCCCGCGCCAAGGAGCTGTTCGGCGCCGAGCACGCCAACGTCCAGCCGCACTCGGGCGCCACGGCCAACGCCGCCGTGCTGCACGCGCTCATCAACAAGGGCGACAAGATCCTCGGCCTCGAGCTGGCGCACGGCGGCCACCTCACGCACGGCATGAAGATCAACTTCTCCGGCAAGCTCTACGACGTCGCGGCCTACGGCGTGGACCCGCAGTCGTACCGCATCGAGATGGACGAGGTGCGCAAGCAGGCCCTCGAGACGCGTCCCGACGTGATCATCGGCGGCTGGTCCGCCTACCCGCGCCACCTCGACTTCGCCGCGTTCCGCGAGATCGCGGACGAGGTCGGCGCGAAGCTCTGGGTGGACATGGCGCACTTCGCGGGCCTCGTGGCCGCGGGCCTGCACCCCTCCCCGGTGCCGTACGCGGACGTCGTGTCCTCCACGGTCCACAAGACGATCGGCGGCCCGCGCTCCGGCTTCATCCTGAGCAAGGAGGAGTACGCCAAGAAGATCGACTCCGCCGTCTTCCCGGGCCAGCAGGGCGGCCCGCTCATGCACGTCGTCGCCGCCAAGGCCGTGTCGTTCAAGATCGCGGGCTCGGACGACTTCCGCGACCGCCAGGAGCGCACGCTGCGCGGTGCGAGCATCATCGCCGACCGCCTCGCCCAGGCCGACGTCGCGGAGGCCGGCGTCTCCGTCCTCACGGGCGGCACGGACGTCCACCTCGTGCTCGTCGACCTGCGCCACTCCGCGCTCGACGGCCAGCAGGCCGAGGACCTCCTGCACGAGGTCGGCATCACCGTGAACCGCAACGCCGTGCCGTTCGACCCGCGCCCCCCGCGCGTCACGTCCGGCCTGCGCATCGGCACGCCCGCGCTCGCGACGCGCGGCTTCGGCGACGCCGAGTTCACCGAGGTCGCGGAGATCATCGCGACGGCACTGCGCGAGGGCGCCGCGACCGACGCCGACGCCCTGCGCGCCCGCGTGCAGAAGCTCACGGCCGACTTCCCGCTGTACCCGGGCCTCCACCAGTGAGCGCGCAGCTCCTCGACGGCAAGGCGACCGCCGCCGCCATCAAGGCCGAGCTCAAGGACCGCCTCGCGGTCCTCGCGGAGAAGGGCGTCGTGCCCGGCCTGGGCACGCTCCTGGTCGGCGACGACCCGGGCTCGCAGTGGTACGTCGCGGGCAAGCACCGCGACTGCGCCGAGGTCGGGCTGTCCTCGATCCGCGAGGACCTGCCCGGCGACGCCACGCAGGAGGAGATCGAGGCCGCGGTCCGTCGCCTCAACGAGGACCCGGCCTGCACGGGGTACATCGTGCAGCTCCCGCTCCCGAAGGGCATCGACACCAACCGCGTGCTCGAGCTCATCGACCCGGCCAAGGACGCCGACGGGCTGCACCCGACCAACCTCGGGCGCCTCGTCCTGCGCGTCAACGAGGAGGTCACCTCGCCGCTCCCGTGCACGCCGCGCGGGATCATCGAGCTCATCGAGCGGCACGGGATCTCCCTCGCGGGCAAGGAGGTCGTGGTCGTGGGCCGCGGCGTGACGGTCGGCCGCTCCATCGGCCTCCTGCTCACGCGCCGCGCCGTCAACGCGACCGTGACGCTCACGCACACCGGGACGACGGACCTCGCGGAGCTGGTGCGCCGTGCCGACGTCGTCGTCGCGGCCGCGGGCGTCCAGGGGATCATCACGCGCGACATGGTCAAGCCGGGCGCCGTCGTCATCGACGTCGGCGTCTCGCGCGAGGTCGACCCCGAGACCGGCAAGAGCCGCGTCGTCGGGGACGCCGCGCCCGACGTCGCCGAGGTCGCGGGCTGGATCTCGCCGAACCCCGGCGGGGTCGGGCCGATGACGCGCGCGATGCTCCTCGCGAACGTCGTCGACGCGGCGGAGCGCGCCTCCGCCTGACCTCGTCCCCGGGGCGCGGCCGTGGGTCACCACGGCCGCGCCCTGCGGCGTTCCGGGGGCGGCCCGCAGCCGCTAGTCTGCGCGGGTGACGGAGCGCATCGCGACGACGGCGGCGTACGCCGTGCAGGGCTTCGGGTTCGCCGTGGTGCTCACGAGCATCCCCGGGTACAAGGACCGGCTCGGCATGGGCGACGACGTCGTCACGCTCGTCGTGCTGGGCGTGTGCGTCTTCGCCGGGCTGGGCAGCGCGCTGTCCGGCGTCGTGGCGGCGCTCAGCGGCGCGCGCATCGTGGTCGTCGGCGGCCTGCTGCTCGCGGCGCTCGCGGTCGCAGGCGTCGGGCTCGCGCCGTCGTGGCCGGTCTTCTTCGTCGCGATCGGGCTGTACGGGCTCGCGCTCGGCGCGGTCGACGCGGCGATGAACATGCTCGGGATCGACGTCGAGCGCGCGCACGGCCGCAGCCTGCTCGCGTCGTTCTACGCGGCCAACGCCGCCGGGGGCGTGCTCGGTGCGCTCGCCGTCTCGGGGAGTGCGCTCGTCAGGCTGGGTCAGCCGGTCGCGCTCCCGCTCGTGGCGCTGCTCGTGGCCGTGGGCGCCGCCTGGCTCGCGCTGCGCCTGCCCGACGGCGGTGGCGCGGCCCCCGAGGCCGTGGCCCCGGCCGAGGTGGCGGACGGCGTCCGGGCCACGGCATCGCCCGGGACCGTGGCCTGGGTCGCCGCGAGCACGATCGCGCTGCTCGGCGCAGGGATGCTGGCATTCCCCGTCGCGGACTCGGCGGTGTCGAGCTGGAGCGCGACGTTCCTGCGCGACGTCCTCGCGGCGAGCGCGGCGGCGGCACCGCTCGGCTACGCGGCGTACCAGGCGGCGCTCATCGTCTCGCGGCTCGTCGGGGACGGGCTCGTCGAGCGGGCCGGTCGCGTCCGGGTGGTGCGGCTGGGTGGCACGCTCGGAGCCCTAGGGTTCGTCGCGGTGGCAGCGGCTCCCGGCTGGCCCGTCGCGGTGCTCGGGCTGGCGGCGACCGGGCTCGGGCTCGGCGTCGTCGCGCCGCTCGCGTTCTCGGCGATCGGGGACCGCGCCCGCGAGACGGTGGCGGCGGGCACGGGTACGGGGCCGGCGGAGCCGCCGGTCGGGACCGTCGCGACGGTCACCGACCGCGCCGTGGCGCGCCTCAACGTGTTCACCTACGCGGGCGCAGTGCTCGGGGGCGTGCTCACCGGCGTCTTCGCGACCGCCCACCAGCTCCGCGTCGGCTTCGTCGTCCTGGCGGTCCTTGCCGCGGTGTCCGCCGTCCTCGCCGGCGCGTTCCGTCCCGCTCGCGTCGTGCCTGCTCCCGTGAGCGAGGCCACGCCCCCGGCGTGACGCCGGAGCCCCGTCCTGTCGGTGGCGTGTGATGGGATGGCCCGCGTGCTGACCATCGCCACCGCCAACGTCAACGGCATCCGTGCCGCCTACCGTCGCGGCATGGACGCCTGGATCGCGTCCCGGACCCCCGACGTCCTGCTGCTCCAGGAGGTCCGCGCCCCCGACTCGGTCGTGAACGACCTTCTGGACGGATGGCACGTCGCGCACCAGGCGTGCGACATCAAGGGCCGCGCCGGTGTCGCCGTCGCCTCCCGGCTGCCCGTCGCGGCCGTGCGCGTCGGGCTGGGCGCCGGCGAGCCGGAGCCGCCCGTCGACACGGGCCGCTGGGTCGAGGCGGACCTCGAGCTGCCCGACGGCGGCCGCGTCACCGTCATCTCGGCGTACATCCACTCCGGCACCGTGAGCCAGCCGGAGACGATGGTCGCGAAGTACGCCTACCTCGAGAAGGTCACGGCCCGGCTGCGCGAGCTCGCGGCCACGGGGCACATGGTCCTGCTCGCGGGCGACCTCAACATCGCCCACCACAACGTCGACATCAAGAACTGGAAGGGCAACCTCAAGAGCGCAGGGTTCCTGCCGGAGGAGCGCGCGTACGTCGACGTCTGGCTCGACCAGCTCGGCCTCGTCGACCTCGGCCGCGTCCACGGCGGCGAGGGTCCCGGCCCGTTCACGTGGTGGTCGTGGCGCGGGCGCGCGTTCGACAACGACTCCGGCTGGCGCATCGACTACCAGCTCGCCACGCCGTCGCTCGCCGAGCGCGCCGTCAAGGTCGAGGTCGACCGCGCGCCGACGCACGACGAGCGCTGGAGCGACCACGCGCCGCTCGTCGTCACCTACGACGTCTGAACCGCGGGCGCCGAGGCACCGTCGGAGGGGTCAGGCGACGCGCTCGGCCGGTGCGGACGGCGTCGCGAGGAGGAAGCCGGGCGCCCCGAGGCCCTCGCGCTCGAACGCGGCGCGGACGGCGTCGGCGACGGACTCGACCTGGTCGGCGCGGACGAGCGCGATCGCGGAGCCGCCGAACCCGCCGCCGGTCATGCGCGCACCGAGGGCGCCGGCGACGCGCGCGGCGTCCACGGCGACATCGAGCTCGACGCTCGAGACCTCGTAGTCGTCGCGCAGCGACGCGTGCGACGCGTTCATGAGCGGCCCGACCGCGTCCGGGCGGCCGTCGCGCAGGAGCGCGACGAGGTCGCGCACGCGGCCGATCTCCGTGACGACGTGTCGCACGCGGCGGCGCGCGACGTCGTCGGGCACCTTCTCCAGGGCGACGGCGAGCGCCCCGGCAGGGTCGCCGCTCGCGGCGACGTCGTCCGCGAGCTCGCGCAGCGAGCCCAGCCCGAGCGTGCGGGCGGCGTCCTCGCACGTCGCGCGGCGCGCCGCGTACTGGCCGTCGACGAGCCGGTGCTCGGCGCGCGTGTCGACGACGAGCAGGGCGAGGCCCGCGGCGTCGAGATCGAACGGCACCTGCTCGGCGGACTCGACGGGGTCGAGGCCGGGACGGCAGTCGAGGAGCAGCGCATGCCCGGCGGTGGCGCGCAGGGACGCGGCCTGGTCCATGCCGCCCGTGGGCGCGCCCGCGATCTCGTTCTCGGCACGGACGCTCGCGGTCGCGAGAGTGGCACGGCCGGCGTCGGTCGTGCCGAGCCCGAGCCCGGCGACGTCGTCGAGCGCGACCGCGACAGCGCACTCGAGCGCGGCCGACGAGGAGAGCCCGGCGCCGAACGGGACGCTCGAGTCGACCGCCGCGTCGAAGCCCCTGATGGCGGCGGGGTCCGCGCCCTGCGCGACGAGGTGCTCGCGCAGCGCCCACGCGACGCCGGCGACGTACGAGCCCCACCCGGAGACCGCGCCCGGGGCGACGTCCTCCAGCGTCGTCGTCCACGTCTCGCCAGGCGCCTGGGCGGACGCGAGCCGGACGACGGAGTCGGTGCGCGGACGCAGCGCGACGTACGTACGGTGGGGGAGCGCGATCGGCAGGCACAGCCCCGCGTTGTAGTCGGTGTGCTCGCCGATGAGGTTGACGCGCCCGGGCGCCGCCCAGACGTGGACCTCGTCCGCGTGCTCCCCGGCGGTCTCGTCGCCGGGTCGCGGGTCGACCTCGCCGAACGCCGCGGCGAGCACCGCCCGCGCCCGGGCCGCGCCGTCGTCGTCCGACCACGAGCGGACCCACCCGCGCGCGGCGCTGGACGGGGCGAGCTCCTGGAGGCGTGCCGCGATCCGCTCGGGGGTCGTGTCGCTGATCCACGCGCCCATGCCCGACTCCGAGCCGGCGAGGTACTTGAGCTTGCCCGGCGCGCGCAGCACCGAGAAGACCTGCAGGTGGAGCCGCGCGAGCGTCACGTCGTCCGTGCCGCCGTCCGCGACGGAGCGGCCCTCGTGCGCCGGCGCCTGGTGCCACGCGGCGATGTAGGGGAGAGGGATGGGGTCGCCGTCGGCGGTCTCGAAGAACCGGTCGAGGCGTCGCAGGAGCTCGAGGTAGGCGGTGGCGAGGTCGTCGCGCTCGGCGTCCGTGAGCGCCGGGAGGTCGGGCACGTCGCGTCGCGGGGCCAGGTGGACCTCGACGGGCCAGCGGGCGGCGAAGGGCACGTACGCGACCCAGTGCTGCGTCTCGAGCACGACGCGACGCCCGTCCGCGAGCTCGGAGTCGAGGACGTCGCGCAGCAGGTTGCGGCCCGTGCGGCGGTGGTGCTCGCGCGCCTCGTCGAGCAGCGCGCGCGTGCGCGGCGTGACGTACGGGTAGCCGTAGATCTGCCCGTGCGGGTGGTGCAGCGTGACGCCGATCTCCTGACCCCGGTTCTCGAAGCAGAAGACCTGCTCGACGCCGGGCTCGGCACCGAGGACGGCAGTGCGGTCGGCCCACGCATCGATGATCGTGCGCACGCGCTGCGGCGAGAGCGCGCCGAACGACGTGCGGTGGTCGCTCGAGAAGCACACGACCTCGCAGCGGCCCGCGGCCGGCGCGTGGAGCTGGAGCGGAGCGTCCTCGACGACGGCGTCCGCGACGCCGGGCACGCGCTGGAGCGACGGGAAGCGGTTCTCGAAGACGACGACGTCGTAGTCGGTGTCGGGGATCTCGCCGTCCGAGTACGCGCTCCCGGGCCTCGCCGGGCACAGCGGGCACGAGTCGGCGGCGGGGAGGAAGGTGCGGTTCATCCGGTGCGCGGCGAGAGGGACCCAGTCGCCCGTGAGCGGGTCGCGGCGCATCTCGGGGCCGACGTACGGGCGCGGCGTCCCGTCGGGTCCGGGGACAGGGGCGAACCGGTCGGGCAGCGGTCGCGGGTCGTCGAGCCGACGTGAGCGCTCACCCGAGACGTACGCGGGCGAGTCGTCGAAGTAGACGAGCTCGCGGCCGTCGGCGAGGCGGGTCGAGGTGCGGCGCAGGTGCGGGTTCATGCGTGCGGGATTCCGATCGCGGTGCGGTGAGGGGTGCGGCGGCGACGGCACAGCCGTCAGGCGACGACGAGCTGCTCGACGAGGTCCTGGACCCGGGCGCGCGCGTCGTCCGCGAGCCCGGCGTCGGTGACGAGGACGTCCACGTCGGCGAACGTCGCGAAGACGCGCAGCCCGGTGGTGTGCCACTTCGTGTGGTCGGCGAGGACGACGGTGCGGCCCGCGGACTCGATGAGCGCGCGGTTGGTCGCGGCCTCGTCCAGGTTGGGGGTCGTGAGCCCGATCTCCGGGTCCACGCCGTGCGCGCCGACGAACGCGAGGTCGACGCGCAGGCCCGCGAGCGCGGCCTCCGCGAGCGGCCCGACGAGCGCGTCGGAGGGAGTGCGGCTGCCGCCCGTGAGGATCGTCTCCAGGCGCGGGTCGTTCGCACGGTGCAGGATCTCGGCGACGGGGAGGGAGTTCGTGACGACCGTCAGGGGGCGCAGGGCGGGGTCCGCGGCGATGCGGGCGGCGAGCAGGTGGGTCGTCGTGCCGGCGCTCAGCGCGACCGACGCGTTCGCCGTGATGAGGCGTGCGGCGGCCGTCGCGATGGCCTCCTTCTCCGCGGCCTCGCGCGAGCTCTTGGCGGCGAAGCCGGGCTCGTGCGCGGTGGTGTGCGGGGCGACGGCTCCCCCGTGGACCTTGCGGACGAGGCCCTGGTCGGCGAGCTCGACGAGGTCGCGCCGGATCGTCATGTCCGACACGCCGAGCTCGCGGGTCAGGTCGCCGATGCGGACCGCGCCGTGGTCCCGGATCTCCGCGAGGATGCGCTCCTGGCGCTGTGAGGCGAGCATGCGAACAGTATTGTCCACATCGCCGATAAATCCAACATGATCGAACACGACCGAACATCGGGGCCGGGCGGCCGTCCGGCACGCGCCGGGCCGGCCGCCCGGGTCAGTAGCGGATCGCGTCGATGACCTTGACCCGGACGGCGACGAGCGCCGGGAGGAGGCCGGCGAGCGCTCCGATGCCGACGGCGGCGACCATGCCCGTCACCGCGGCGGAGAAGGGGAAGCCGGGGGCGTCCTGGACGGCCGAGCCCATGAGCACGTCGAGCGGGACGTTGTGCAGGGCGACGACCGCGACGGTCACGCCCAGCACGCCCGCGACGGTCGTCGCGACGACGCTCTCCATCATCACGGCGAAGAAGACACGCCCCGAGCTGGCGCCGAAGCTGCGGCGGATCCCGATCTCGCGGATGCGGTACCGCACGGTGACGAGCGCGATGTTCACGAGCCCCAGCCCGCCGAGCAGGAGCGCGATCACGCTGACGCCGAGCACGACCCAGCGGATCGCGCCGTCGACGACGGAGTACGAGGCCGAGTCCGAACGGAAGACGCTCGCCTCCACCCCGCTGAGCGCGCCGGCGACGTCGCGCTGGATCGCGGCGACGAGGTCCTCGGAGAGCGCGTCGGGCACCCAGAGCTCGAGCGTCGGGGGTCCGGTCATCTCGAGCGACTCCGGCGTGACCCACGCCGACTGCGCCGAGACCAGCACGTACGCCTGCGGCTCGGCGTCGGGCCAGTCGTTCGGGAACGCGCCGACGACCGTCGCGACGACCGGGTTGTCGCCGCCGATCGTCACGGTCGGGTGCTCGGCCACCGGCACGCCGCCGAGCGCGTCGAGGAACGCCTGGTTGACGACCAGGGCGGGGGAGAGGCGGTCCTCGTCGCCGTCGACGAACCAGCGCCCAAACGCGACCTCGAAGCGGTGCATGGTCGCCCAGTCGACGTCGACGCCGGTCGTGTAGACCTCGCGCGTGCCGTCGGGGAAGCGTACGGGTGCCGGCGCGTTGCGGAGCATCGACGAGTACGTCACGTCGTAGCGCGCCACGACCTCGTCGAACACGCGCTCGTACTCCTCGGGCGCGGGCATGACGCTCCCGCCCTCCCCCGTGGGCCACGCGGACACCTGGAGCGTCGCGGCGCGCCCGTTCCAGCGGTCGTTCTGCTCGGCCGAGACCTGGCGCAGCATCTCTCCCGCCGCCGAGATCGCGGTGATCGCGCAGACCGCGACGGCGACGCCGACGAGCGCCAGCAGGACGCGCACCTTGTGGACGCGCAGCTCGTCCCACGCCTCGAGGACGGCGCCGACGATCCCGGTCACGCGACGTCTCCCGTGCGCGGGGACGCACCGTGCGAGGCGACCAGCGGTCGCGCGACGTGCTCGGCCTGGTCGTCGCCGACCTCGAGCGCGTGCTGCGCGGGGTCGTCGTGCGCACCCGGACCGTCGGGCCCGACGTCACCGGTGCCCCGGGTCGCGCCGTGCCCGCTCGTCGCCCCGAGCGCGGCGAGCGACCCCGCGCTGCGCGCACTGATGACGATCGGCGCGAGCACGCCGTCGGCGAGACGGAACTGCCGGGCCGCGCGCGACGCGACGGCGAGGTCGTGCGTGATGGCGACCAGTGCCGACCCGTTCTCGCGCGCGATCGTGTCGAGCAGGTCCATGACCTCGCTGCCGGTGTCGACGTCGAGCGCGCCCGTCGGCTCGTCGGCGAGGATCACGCGGGGCACGCGCACGAGCGCGCGGGCGATGGCGACGCGCTGCTGCTCACCGCCGGAGAGCTTCTCGGGGCGCGTGTCGAGGCGGTCGCCGAGGCCGACCCGTTCGAGCATCTCCGCGGCGAGCGTCCTGCGCTGCCAGAACTGCCGGCCCCGCGCGTACAGCAGCGGCGCGACGACGTTCTCCAGAGCCGTGCGGCCCTGGAGCAGGTTGAACTGCTGGAACACGAACCCGAAGTCCGTGCCGCGGCGCCGTGCCCGGGCGCGGCCGGAGAGCCGGCCGATGGGGACGCCGTCGAGCAGGTACTCCCCGCCCGTCGGGGTGTCGAGGAGCCCGAGGATGTTGAGGAGGGTGGACTTGCCGGTGCCCGAGCGCCCGACGACCGAGACGTGCTCGCCCGCGGCGACGGTGAGGTCGATACCGCGCAGGATCTCGAGCTCCCGGTCGTCGGGGAGGAGCACGGAGCGGGCGACGCCGCGCAGCTCCAGGAGGCTCATCCCTCCATCACCTCGCCGGTCATCGGGTCGACGACCGGCACGACGTCCTGGCCCGGCACGAACTCGAGGACCTCGTCGCCCTCGGCGAGCCCCTCGGTGACCTGCACGACGCTGCCGTCGGTGAGGCCGAGCGTGACGGCCCGCTCCTCGGGCTCGCCGTCCTCGCCGACGACCCAGACCTTGCCCTGCTCGACCCGGCCCAGGACCGCGGTCACGGGGACGACGAGGGCGCCCTCGACCGAGCCCGCAGTGATCTCGAGCTCGGCGGCGAGTCCGGCGAAGACGGTGACGTCGCCCGGCACCGCGCACGTGACGCTCGCGGACGAGGCGGCGGCGGGGTCGGGCTCGCCTTCCTCTGGCGACGCGGCGGGCGCGGCGGCGGTGCCCATGCGCAGGTTCGTGCACGTGAACGGGGCGGGCCCGCCGGTGACGGTGACGGTCGCCTCGGTCGGGATCTGGAGCAGGCGGAACTGCTGCTCGGCGACCATGCTGCCCGTGACGGAGAGCGTCCCGGGGGAGATCGACGCGAAGTCCTCCCCGACCGCGACCTCCTGGTCCTTCAGGGCCGTGAACGTGGCGACCGTGCCGGCGGTGGTGGCCTCCACGGTCTCCCTCGTCACCTTCGGCCGGCGCTCGGTGACCGTGACCTCGCCGGTCTCCGGGTCGGTCTCCGTCAGGGGCTCGCGGGGCTCCTCGAGGGTGACCTCGAGAAGGGGCGCGCCCGCCTCGACGACGTCCCCGGGCTTGGCGTGCACCGCGGTGACGACGCCCCGCTGGGTGACCTTCTGCGGGGCCGCCGGGTCGGCGACGATCTGCCCGGCCAGGGTGACGGTGTTCGTGACGTCGCCCGTCGTCACCGCCACGCGGGGCTCGACGATCTCGGCGGAGGGGACCGCCGGGTCGGCGGGCGGCTCGGGAGCGGAGCGGAAGGCGATCACGGCGAGCGCGGTGGCGATGACCCCCCAGATGACGATGCGGAGGGCAGGGAAGACGATCCGGCGGGTGATACCCACGTGCGGGCTCCTGGGACGACGGTGGTGGACGGCGAGCGGCGGGACGCGGCGGGGCGGGTGGACGCCCGGCCCGAGGCTAGGGGGCGGGGCGTGACGGCGTCGTCATCCCTGGGGAGGAGTTCTGTCGGGAACTCTCCACCGTGGGGTCACCGTCCGGTAACGGGTGGAGGCGCCCTTGCGGAGGAGCCGGACGCCTTCGAGACGCACGACGGCAGGGCTGAGCAGCGACGACGCCACAGCAGGTTCCCCCTCACCGGCCCGACGGCCGTCCCCCCTGACGAGATGCGGGCGAGACTATACCGTGGCACGAAGAAAAGACAGGGGCGCTTCGCACCGACCTCGCGGGAGACCGGCGGCTCCCGCGTCGACGACCCGTGAGGGCGGTCCGACCGTCCCGGTCAGACCACGGTGACGCCGAGCGAGCGGCCCGCGAGACCGCGCGGACGGCGCGCGAGGCCGAGCGCGACGTCGCGCAGCGCGGCGGCCGCGGGCGAGCCGGGGTCCGCGAGGACCACCGGGGTACCGCCGTCGCCGGCCTCGCGCAGCGACACGTCGAGCGGGACCTGGCCGAGGAGCGGGACGGTGGTGCCCGTGGCGCGCGACAGGTTCGCGGCGACGCGCTGCCCGCCGCCCGCCCCGAAGACCTCCAGCCGCGAGCCGTCCGGCTGCTCGAGCCACGACATGTTCTCGACGACGCCCACGACGCCCTGCTGCGTCTGCGTGGCGACCGAGCCGGCGCGCTCCGCGACCTCCGCGGCCGCGACCTGCGGCGTCGTGACCACGACGATCTCGCTGCCCGGCAGGAGCTGCGCCACGGAGATCGCGATGTCGCCCGTCCCGGGCGGCAGGTCGAGGAGCAGCACGTCGAGGTCGCCCCAGAAGACGTCCGCGAGGAACTGCTGGAGCGCGCGGTGCAGCATCGGGCCCCGCCACACGACCGGCTGGCCGGGCGGGACGAACATGCCGATCGAGACGACCTTCACCCCGTGCGCGATCGGCGGCAGGAGCATGTTGTCGACGCGCGTGGGCTGGCGGTCGACGCCGAGCATGCGGGGGATGGAGAACCCGTAGATGTCCGCGTCGACGACGCCGACCTCGAGACCCTGGGCCGCGAGCGCGACCGCGAGGTTCGCCGTGACGGACGACTTGCCCACCCCGCCCTTGCCCGACGCGATCGCGTAGACCTTCGTCAGCGACTCCGGCTTCGCGAAGGGGATCTCGGGCTCGCCCACGCCACCGCGCAGCATCGTGCGCAGCTCCGCGCGCTGCTCGGCGCTCATGACCCCCAGCTCGACGCGCACGTCCGCCACGCCGTCGACCGCGCGCACCGCGGCGTCGACGTCGCGGGACAAGGTGTCGCGCATGGGGCACGTCGCGACCGTCAGGTCGACGCCCACCGTCACGACCGCGCCCGGCGCGCCGCGTTCGACCGCGACCGAGCGGATCATGCCGAGGTCCGTGACGGGGCGGCGGATCTCCGGGTCGAGGACCGCGGTGAGGGCCTGCCGGACGGCGTGCTCGAGCGGGTCTGCGGCGGGGTCGGGCATGGTCCCATCGTAGGCGTGCCTGCGGCACCGCCCGCCGGGCCCTAGGTCCCGGGAGGGACGTGAGCCGCATCGCACGCCGTGGTACGGCGAACGGGTCTACCGTGCACGGATGGACGCCCTGGCCTCCCTCGCACGGGACAGCGAGCTGTTCGGCGACGCCGTGCGGAGCGCGCCGCCGGACGCGCGCGTGCCGTCGTGCCCCGAGTGGAGGGGGGCGGACCTGCTCTACCACCTCGCGGAGGTTCAGGACTTCTGGGCACGCGTCCTCGGGCCGGCCCCGGGCCAGGGCCTCGACGGGGACGAGGTCGAGCCGCTCGCCCGGCCGGCGTCGGACGCCGAGCTGCCCGCGCTGCTGCAGCGCTCGACGAGCCGCCTCGTCGCCGCGCTCACCGGGCGCCGTCCCGACGAGCCGTGCTGGTCGTGGCACGAGGAGGGGCGGCACGTCGGCTGGGTCCTGCGCCGCCAGGCGCACGAGGCTCTGATCCACCGCGCCGACGCCGAGCTCACCGCCGGGCGCGACGTGACGCCCGCCGACCCGGACGTCGCGGCGGACGGCGTCGACGAGGTGCTGTCGGTCATGGTCGACGGCGTGCCCGGGTGGGGCGTCTTCACACCCGACGGCGCGACGGTCTCCGTGGTCGTCGACGGGTTCGGGGAGCGGCCGCGCAGCTGGGAGCTCGCGTTCGGGCGCTTCACGGGGACGGGCCCGGAGTCGGGCACCGCGTACGACCTCGACGTCGCCCAGCTCGTCGACCTGCCCGGCTCGACCACGACGCAGGTCTCGGGGCCCGCGTGGGCACTGGACCTGTGGCTGTGGGGTCGCGGACCGTCCGACGGGCTCACCGTCTCGGGCGATCCCGTGCTCGTCGAGCGCCTGCGTCGCGTGGCGGCCGAGGGCACGCGGTAAGGGCCGGCGGGGACGCCCGACGTCCGCGAAGGGCGCCCGGCGGGCCGGTGCGGCTGCGCGACTCGTGTCAGCGGTCGGTCACGTCGTCCTCGGGCTGGCGCGCCGACTTCTCCTCGAGCTCCTCGAGCAGGTTCCGGATCTCCGAGCGGACGAAGTCGCGCGTCGCGACCTCGCTCAGCGCGATGCGCAGGGCCGCCATCTCGCGTGCGAGGTACTCGGTGTCCGCGAGGTTGCGCTCGGCGCGCTGGCGGTCCTGCTCCGCGGTGACCCGGTCGCGGTCGTCCTGGCGGTTCTGCGCGAGCAGGATGAGCGGCGCCGCGTACGACGCCTGGAGCGAGAGCATGAGCGTGAGCGCGGTGAAACCGAACTCCGCGGAGTCGAACCGCAGGCCCTCCGGTCCCCACGAGTTCCAGATGATCCACACCGCGCAGAACACCGTGAGGTAGACGAGGAACCGGGGCGTGCCGAGGAAGCGGGCGATGCCCTCGGTCGCGCGGCCGACCGCGTCCTGGTCGACCTTGACCCGCGGGATCAGCGTGCGTCGCGCGCTCTTCGGGGTGTCGAGGCGGTCAGCCACGGGCCACCCCCGTCGCGCCGCCGCGGGCCGCGGGACGCGGCAGCGACCCGGGGGCCGGCGTGGCGCGTGCCTGGTCCGTGTCCGTGTCGTCGTCGGTCTCGCGCCAGTCGTCGGGGAGCATGTGGTCGAGCACGTCGTCGACGCTGATCGCGCCGAGCAGGCGCTTCTCCGCGTCGAGCACGGGGACGCACAGGAGGTCGTAGGTCGCGAGGATGCGCGTGACGCGACCCAGCGGGGCGTCGGGAGCGACGCCCTCCACGTCGGAGTCGAGCACCGAGCCGACGGCGGCGTGCGGGGGCTCGCGCAGCAGCCGTTGGAAGTGCGCGACGCCGAGGAACCGTCCCGTCGGCGTCTCGAGCGGGGGCCGCGCGACGAACACCATCGACGCGAGCGCGGGGGCGAGGTCCTTGCGCCGGATCTGCGCGAGCGCCGTGGCGATCGTCGTCTCGGGGCCGAGCACGACCGGCTCGGAGGTCATGAGGCCGCCCGCCGTGTCCTCGGCGTAGGCGAGCAGGCGGCGCACGTCGCGCGCCTCCTCGGGCTCCATGAGCTCGAGGAGCTGGGCCGCCTGCGCCTCCGGGAGCTCGTGCAGCAGGTCCGCCGCGTCGTCGGGCTGCATCGCCTCGAGGACGTCCGCGGCGCGGTCGGTGTCGAGCCCGGAGAGGATCGCGACCTGGTCGTCCCCCGGCAGCTCCTCGAGGACGTCGGCGAGGCGCTCGTTGTCGAGCGCGCCCGCGACCTCGAGCCGGCGCGTGTCGCCCAGGTCGTGGATGACGTCGGCGAGGTCGGCGGGCTTGAGGTCGTCGTAGGCGGCGAGGAGCATGGCGGCGCCCTGCGCCTCGGTGCCGCCCGCGAGGCCCGTGACCGCGCCCACGTCCACGACGATCGCGTCGCCGCGCCGGCGCAGCCCGAGCGTGCCCTTGTGCTGCGCCCGGCGCCGCACGTACAGCTTGGTGACGAGCCAGTCGCCCGTCCGCTGGCGCTCGATCGCGAGGTCCTCGATCGTCGCCGTGCCCGACCCGTCGACGAACTCGACCGTGCGCTCGAGCAGCTCGCTCACCGCGAGCGTCTCCATCGCGCGCTGCTCGAACCGCCGCATGTTCACCAGGCCCGTGGAGATGACCTGCCCGGCGTCGATGCTCGTGACGCGCGTGAGCGGGAGGAAGACCCGGCGTCGTCCCGGCACCTCGACGACGAGGCCCACGGCGCGGGGCGCGCCCTTGGGCCGGATGAGCACGACGACGTCCCGCACCCGTCCGACCTGGTCGCCGATGGGGTCGAACACGCTGGTCCCGGCCAGACGCGCGACGAAGACGGTGGTGGCTGCGCTCACGCGGCCAGCCTACGCACGCCCCCCCGGTCGCCGCGCGTTCCTCCCGGTGGGTGGCGCCGTCGGGCGGCCCCGGCCGCGGACGTCCGACCGTGCGGCCCTCGCGCACTCCGCAGGAGTAGGACAGACTGGGCGAATGAGCATGTCGCGCCCGGGTGCCGTCCCCCGTGTCCCCACCCCGCCGCGTGGCGAGGAGATCGCGTCGTACGCGACCTACCTCGAGGCGCAGAAGGCGGTCGACTTCCTCTCGGACAACAAGTTCGCGGTCGAGCTCGTGACGATCGTCGGTACCGACCTCAAGATGGTCGAGCGGGTGACGGGCCGGCTCACCTACGGGCGCGTCGCGATCGCGGGCGCCGCGTCCGGCGCGTGGTTCGGCCTGTTCGTCGGCCTGCTGCTCTTCATGTTCTCCGGGCAGGGCGGGTTCGTCCTCACGGCCGTCGGGATCGGTGCCGGGTTCGGCCTGCTCTTCTCGGTGCTGTCGTACGCGCTGACCCAGGGCAAGCGGGACTTCACCTCCCAGAGCCAGATCGTCGCGTCGTCGTACGGGATCCTCTGCGCGCCCGAGCGCGCGGGCGACGCGCGCCAGCTCCTGTCGCGGATGCCGGAGGGCGCGGGCGGGGTCCGCGCGCCGGCCGCCCCCGCGAACCCGACGTGGGGCACGCCGGGAGCGACCCCGCCGGCCGCGCCGGCGCCCGAGGCGCCGGCGGGCGCCGGACCGGCGCCCACGCCCCCGGTCGCGCCGCCGGCCCGGACCCCCGACCCTCGCTGGACGACGCCGACCGGGGAGCCCCGCTACGGCGCCATGCGCCCGACGTCGGACCAGCCCGCCGACGCGCAGCCCGACGCCCAGACCGGGGCGCAGCAGCCCGACGAGCCCGGGCGCCCGGCCTGACGCGCGCGGGTCAGCCGCGCAGGCGCGCCATCCAGGCCTCGACGTCCTCGGGGCGGCGGGGGAGCGCGGCCGAGAGGTTCTCGTTGCCGTCGGCCGTGACGAGCACGTCGTCCTCGATGCGGACGCCGATGCCGCGGTACTCCTCCGGCACGGCCAGGTCGTCCGCCTTGAAGTACAGCCCCGGCTCGATCGTGAAGACCATGCCGGGCTCCAGGACCCCGTCGAGGTAGAGCTCGCGCCGCGCCTGCGCGCAGTCGTGCACGTCCAGGCCGAGGTGGTGGCTCGTGCCGTGCACCATCCAGCGGCGGTGCTGCTGGCCCTCGGCGGAGAGCGACTCGGCGGCGCTCACCGGGAGCAGGCCCCACTCCTCGAGGCGCGCGGCGATGACCTCCATCGCGGCGGCGTGCACGTCGCGGAAGCGCGCGCCCGGCACGGCGACGGCGAAGGCGGCGTCCGCGGCGTCGAGCACGGCCTGGTACACGCGGCGCTGGACCTCGGTGAACTCGCCGTCGACGGGCAGCGTGCGGGTCACGTCGGCCGTGTAGAGCGAGTCGACCTCGACGCCCGCGTCGAGCAGCACGAGCTCGCCCGTCCGCACGACGCCGTCGTTGCGGATCCAGTGCAGCGTCGTCGCGTGCTCGCCGGCGGCGGCGATCGTCTCGTAGCCGACCGTGTTGCCCTCGAGGCGCGCGTGCGCGTCGAACGTCGTCTCGATGACGCGCTCGCCGCGGCGGTGCTCGACGGCGCGCCCCAGGTTCCGCACGACCTCCTCGAAGCCCGCGATCGTCGCGGCGACGGCCTCGCGCATCTGCTCGACCTCGTGCGCGTCCTTGACGAGCCGCAGCTCGGAGACGGCCTCGACGAGCGCGGCGTCCGTGCGGCGGTACGCGGCCTCCGCGCGAGCGAGCCACTCGGCGTCGGTGAGCTCCTGGTCCTGGGCAGACCCCGCCGCCTCGGTCTCGTCGACCCCCGCCTCCGCGCGGATCGCCTCGACGAGCGCCTCCACGGCCTCGTCGGCGCCCGCGACGACCAGCAGCGTCACCCCGCCCGGGCCGACGTCCTTCGCGAGCGCGTCGCGGAGCTCGTCGACGTGGCGGGCCTCGACACCGGTGGCGGTCGTGACGTCGTCGAGCGACGGCCGCGCGCCCACCCAGAACTCGCCGTAGCGCGAGTCGGCGTAGAACTCCTCGGTGTCGCGCGCGGCGAGCGGGCGCACGTAGAGCACCGCGTGGTGGTCGCAGCCGCCGTCGCCGGTCCCCGGCTCGACGGGGTGCAGGACGAGCACCGCGTCGGGCACCTGGTCCGTGCCGTAGCCGGTCAGGTGCGCGAACGCCGAGTGCGGCCGGAAGCGGTAGTCGGTGTCGTTCGAGCGCGTCTTGAGCGGGCCGGCGGGCACCACGAGGCGCGCGCCCGGGAACCGGGCGGACAGCGCGGCGCGGCGGGCGACGGTGTACGGGGCGGCCGGGAGGGGCTCGACGTCGAGCTCCGCGCGCGGCGCCCAGCCGCTCGTGATGAAGGCCTTGAACGCGTCGGAGTCGGGGCGCTGCGAGCGGTTGCTCCCGCGGGAGGCCAGGTCCTGGCCGGCGCCGGCGTTCTCGGGTGCCTGGTCTGGCGTCTCGGACGTGGGCTCGGGCGTGACGGGGGTGGCGTCGGTCATGCCCCCAGTCTCGCACCGCGCACGCGGCCGAAGTCCACGAGCGCGCGCCCGAGCACGCGGTTGAAGGCCTCGGGGGCCTCGCTGTTGACGTCGTGGCCGGCGCGCGGCACCACGACGAGCGCGGCGTCCGCAGCCGCGGCGAGGTAGCGCTGCTCGTCGAGCCGCATGTGGTCGCGCGCGCCGTTGACGAGCCAGACCGGCACGTCGACGTCGCGCACGTGCGCGAGCCACGAGCGCCCCGCGAGCTGGGTGAGCGCGTCCGTGACGACGTGCCACCCGGGCGCGACGGGAGCCGGTGGGCCGGCGTCGGCCGGGCCGGCGAGCGCGTACGACGACGCCGCGCCGCCCGGGAGGCCGCGCCCGCCGCGCGCGATCACGCCCCACGCGGTCGCGGTCGTCCGCGCGGCCCAGCGCGCGCTGCGCCCGACCGCACCACCACCGGCGACGACGAGCCGCGCGACGTCGCGGTACAGCGCGACCGGCTTGCCCTTGGGGTCCGACGTGCAGGCCGCGGCGACGACGCCCGCGAGGTTCGCGGGGCGGCGGGCCGCCCAGGCGAGCGACGTGTACCCGCCGAGCGAGAGCCCGACGAGCGCGACGCGCCGGCCCGGACCGAACGAGGCGGCGGCCTCGTCGAGCACCTCGAAGGACCGGTCGAGCGTGAAGCGCTCGTGCGCACGGACGCCGTGCGCCGGCAGGTCGACGGCGACGGCGTCGTGCCCCAGCGTGCGCACGTGCTCCACCTGGCGGTCCCAGATCGCGCCGGACGTGCGCATGCCGTGGACGAAGACGACGGCGGGCGGGAGCTCCGAGCCGTCGGCCGACGCGTCGGTGCGGGGGCCGGGAGCGGTGAGGAGGGCGGCGGGAGAGGCGGCGGGTACGCGCGTGGTGAGGCTCATCGCTCCTGACTGTGGCACTCCAGCCTGGGACGACCGTGGGGAGGGGCCGCGCCCCGTGTGGACATCGTGTGCGGGTCCCGTGCCGCCGTCCTGCGGTCCGTCACTATCCTGGTCCCCGTGCGCATCGACCTCCACACCCACTCGACCGCGTCCGACGGCACGGACGCACCGGGGGAGGTCGTCGAGGCCGCCGCCGCGGCCGGTCTCGACGTCGTCGCTCTGACCGACCACGACACGACCGCGGGCTGGTCACAGGCGACCGACGCGGCGCTCGCGCACGGGGTCGCGCTCGTACGCGGCGCGGAGATGTCGGCCCGCTCCGGCGGCATCAGCGTGCACGTGCTGTCCTACCTGCACGACCCCGCCCACGCGGCGCTGCTCGCGGAGCTCGACCGCACGCGCGACGCACGCACGAACCGCGCGCGGCGGATGGTCGACCTCATCGCCGAGGACTACCCGATCACGTGGGAAGATGTGCTCGCGCAGACCGTCGAGGGGACGACGATCGGACGCCCGCACATCGCGGACGCGCTCGTCGCGGCCGGGCTCTCGCCCGACCGTTCGGCGGCGTTCGCGACGATCCTCGCCACCGACACCCCGTACTACGTGCCGCACTACGCGCCCGACGCCGTCGCGGCCGTGCGGGGCATCCGGGCGGCGGGCGGCGTCCCCGTCTTCGCCCACCCGGGCGCGGACGGTCGCGGGCGCGTCGTGCCCGACGCGGTGATCGAGGAGATGACCGCGGCGGGCCTCGCGGGGCTCGAGGTGTTCCACCGCGACCACGACGACCGCCAGCGCGCACGTCTCGAGGACCTGGCCCGCACCCTGGGCCTGTTCGTCACCGGGTCGAGCGACTACCACGGGGCCGGCAAACCGAACCGGCTCGGGGAGAACACGACAGCACCGACCGTGCTGGAGCAGATCGAGGAGCTGGGACAGTTGGACGTGATCCGATGATCGGACGATGAGCGAGGTCTTCGACGTCCGGCTCTTCACAGAGGTCTTCGTCACTTTGTTCGTCATCATGGACCCGCCCGGCACGGTGCCGGTGTTCCTCGGCCTGACGAGCGCGATGGGTGCCAAGCAGCGCAACCAGGCGGCGCGCACGGCGATCCTCGTCGCGTTCGGCGTGATCGTGGCGTTCGCGGTGTTCGGCCAGCAGATCCTCAGCTACATGCACATCTCGCTGCCCGCGCTCCAGACCGCGGGCGGCCTGCTGCTGCTCCTCGTCGCGATGGAGCTCCTCACGGGCAAGATGGAGGAGCCGCAGCCGTCGGGCAACAAGGGCGTCAACGTCGCGCTCGTGCCGCTCGGCACCCCGCTCCTCGCGGGCCCGGGCGCGATCGTCGCGACCATGGTCTTCGTCCAGCGCGCGGGGGAGCGTGGGGGCGGTGTCGCGGAGTGGGTCGCGATCGTGGCCGGTGTCGTCGCGGTGCACGTGTGCCTGTGGCTCTCCATGCGCTTCGCGAACGTCATCAACCGCGTGCTCGGTGACTCCGGGACCATCCTCGTGACACGCATCGCCGGCCTGCTGCTCGCCGCCATCGCGGTCCAGCTCGTGGCCGACGCCGTCACGCAGTTCGTCCAGAGCGCCTGACGCCGCGTCCCGCGGCCGGGCGGGCCCCACCCCGAGTCGGTCGGCGTCAGCGAAACAGGGGATGTTAGGTTCTTTCGGTGAGCCAGCCGATCGTGCCACCCCGGAAGGTGTCCGAGCTCGTCGTGGAGCGCCTCAGCGAGCGCGTCGCGCGCGGCGAGTGGCCCGTCGGGACCCGCATCCCGCCGGAGCCCGAGCTCGTCGCCGAGCTGGGCGTCGGACGCAACACCGTGCGCGAGGCGGTGCGCGCTCTCGAGCACGCCGGCGTCCTCGAGCCCCGGCGCGGCGACGGCACCTACGTCCGCGCGGCCGACGGCCTGGACGCCGCGCTGGCGCGCCGTGCGCGGACCACCGACGCGTTCCACGTGCTCGAGGTGCGCGGCATCCTCGAGCGTGGTGCGGCCCGGACCGCGGCCGAGCGCGACGACGACGACGCCCTCGTCCGGCTCGACGCCGCGCTCGCGGCGCAGGTCGCGGCGCGGGACGCCGACGAGGACGCTTTCCAGGCGGCCGACGTCGCCTTCCACGCCGAGGTCGTGCGTGCTGCGGGCAACCCCCTGCTCGCGGACCTCTACGACGGCCTCGACCACGCGCTCGTCCGGACCTTCCCCTCCGGCGAGCAGCGTCGTCACCACCGTGACGTCCCCGGCCACGAGCAGGTCGTCGCCGCGATCCGGGCCGGCGACGCCGACGCGGCCGAGGCCGCGGTGACCGCGACGATCGACGCCGTGCGCGCGCACCTCGTGGAGGCTGCCGCGGAACGCCGCCGTCGCGCGGGAGCCGGGGAGGCCGACGCGTGAGCGGGATGCGCCGTCCCCTGGGGGTGGGAGCGGTCGTCGCGATCGTCCTCGCGTCGCTCAACCTGCGCCCCGCGGTCGTCTCGATCTCGCCCGTGCTGGGGGAGATCCGCGCCGACCTGGGGCTCAGCGCGACGGCCGCGGGCGTGCTCACGACGCTGCCCGTCCTGTGCTTCGGCCTCCTCGCGCCGCTCGCACCCGTGCTCGCGCGGCGCTGGGGGCTCGAGCGCGCGCTCTTCGTGAGTCTCGTCGTGCTGTGCGTCGGCTTCGCGCTCCGGCTCGTCCCCGAGACGTGGGGTCTGTTCACCGGGACCGTGGTCGCCGGGTGCGCGATCGGCCTCGGGAACGTCCTGCTCCCGGCACTCATCAAGCGCGACTTCGCCGACCGCATCGGGCTCATGACCGGGCTCTACTCGATGGCGTTGTCGGGCGGTGCCGCGCTCGCGGCCGGGCTCACCCTCCCGGTCGCGACCGCGGCGGGTCTCGACTGGCGCGGCGCGCTCGCGACGTGGGGCGTGCTCGCCGTCCTCGGTGTGCTCGTGTGGGTGCCGCGCGCGCTGCGGCCCGACCCGGCCGGCGTGACGGCGTTCGGCGCGGGCGTCGGGGCCGGGGTCGCCCGTTCCGCGGTGTGGCGCAGCCCGCTCGCCTGGGCGGTCACCGTGGTCATGGGCATGCAGTCGCTGTCGTTCTACGCCGTCAACGCCTGGCTCCCCGAGATCATGGTCGCGCTCGGCAGGACGCCGGAGGTGGGCGGCTGGCTCCTCGCGCTGTGCAACCTCGCCGGCATCGTCGGGTCGTTCGTGACCCCGGTCCTCGCCGGCCGCATGCGCCGCCAGCGGGGCATCGGGATCGTGCTCGTCGTGCTCGTCGGGTCCGGGCTGCTCGGGCTGGCCCTCGCCCCCGGCGCCGCGGCGCTCTGGGTCGTGCTGGTGGGCCTCGGCCAGGGCGGCGGCATCAGCCTGGCGCTCACCCTCATGGCCCTGCGGGCCCGCGACGCCGCCCACACGTCCGAGCTCTCCGGCATGGCGCAGAGCGCGGGCTACCTGCTCGCCGCGACCGGGCCGCTCGGCCTCGGCCTCGCGCACGACGTCACCGGCGCGTGGACGCTGCCGCTCTTTTTGCTCGTCGCCGCGGCCGCCGTCCAGGGCGTCGCGGTGTGGTTCGCGGGTCGGGACGCGCACGTGCGCTGACCGACGGCTCCCGGACGCGTCGAACCCCGGGTCTTCCCCTACGGCGCGGTGGCCGTGGGGAAGACCCGGGGTTCGTCGTCGGGCTCCGGACTGCTCGCCCGGGCTACTCCGCGGGCTGGGCGGTCGCCTCGGCGCCGCCCTGCTGCTCGACGGGGCGGCCGCCGCGCGTGCGGCGGCGGTTCCGGGACCGACGACGGCGCTCGCCGCCCTCGGACGGCGCGCCCGCGTCGACCTGCTCGCCCTCGGCACGACCGCCCGAGCGCTCGCCCTCCGCGCGCCGCCCGCCGGAACGGCCCTGGCCGCCGGACCGGCCGCGCTCGCCCTCGGAGCGGCCGCGGCCGCCGTCGGACCGGCCACCCTGGCGGCCGCGCGAGCCGCCGGCGGGCGTGTGCCGCTTGCCGGTCTCGCCGAGGTCCTCGATCTCCTCCGCCTCGAGACCCGCGAGGGTGCGGCGCTCCTTCGGGAGGCGACCCTTGGTGCCCTCGGGGATGTGCAGGTCCGTGTACAGGTGCGGCGAGCTCGAGTACGTCTCGACCGGCTCCGGGATGCCGAGGCCGAGCGCCTTGTCGATGAGCGACCAGCGGGGGATGTCGTCCCAGTCGACGAACGTGACCGCGGTGCCCTTGTTGCCCGCGCGACCGGTGCGTCCCGTGCGGTGCAGGTACGTCTTCTCGTCCTCGGGGCACTGGTAGTTCACGACGTGCGTGACGTCCTCGACGTCGATGCCGCGCGCCGCGACGTCGGTCGCGACGAGCACGTCGATCTTGCCGTTGCGGAACGCGCGCAGCGCCTGCTCTCGCGCGCCCTGGCCCAGGTCGCCGTGGATCGAGCCGGCAGCGAAGCCGCGGTCGACGAGCTCGTCGGCGACCTTCGCGGCGGTGCGCTTGGTGCGCGCGAACACGATCGTGCGGCCGCGGCCGTCGGCCTGGAGGATGCGCGCGAGCATCTCCACCTTGTCCAGCGCGTGCGCCCGGTAGACGACCTGCTCGATGTTCTTGACCGTCTGGCCGCCGTCGTCCGGGTCGTTCGCGCGGATGTGCGTCGGCTGCTTCATGTAGCGGCGCGCCATCGAGACGACGGCGCCCGGCATCGTCGCCGAGAAGAGCATCGTGTGCCGCTGGGCGGGCGTGCGGGCGAGGATCTTCTCGACGTCCGGGAGGAACCCGAGGTCGAGCATCTCGTCCGCCTCGTCGAGGACCACGATCGAGGCCCGCGTGAGGTTGAGGTGGCCCTGGTTCATGAGATCGATCATGCGGCCCGGGGTACCGACGACGACCTCGACGCCGCGCTGGAGCGCCTCGACCTGCGGCTCGTAGGCACGGCCGCCGTAGAGCTGCACGATGCGCACGGAGCGGCGCTTCGAGGCGGTGGCGAGGTCGTTCGCGACCTGGACCGCGAGCTCGCGCGTCGGGACGACGACGAGCGCCTGCGGCTTGCCGGGGGAGGGGAGCTCGTCGAACCCGGGCTCGCCCGGCGCGACGACGCGGTGCAGCAGCGGCACGCCGAAGCCGAACGTCTTGCCGGTACCGGTCTTGGCCTGGCCGATGATGTCGTGGCCCGACATCGCGACGGGCAGCGTCATCGCCTGGATGGGGAACGGCTGGACGATCCCCGCGTCGGAGAGCGCGTCGACGATCTCCTGACGCACGCCGAAGTCGGCGAAGGTGGTGTTGTCCGCGTGGACGCTGGCGGCGACGGTCGTCGCGTCCGCGCTCACGTCAGGGGTGGCGTCTGTGGTGGTCACTGGTGCCTCTGTCTCGTTCGGGCACGCGCGACCGTCGGCGGGCCCGACGGGCCCGGTCCCGGGAGGCTCCCGGTCGCGGTCGTACGCACCTCGTGGCCGGCAGCCGATCGTGAATGTCGTGGCCAGGCCCGCGCTGCGGACCGTGCCGTGCCGTCGTCGTTCGCGTGACGAGCGTGAGGTCTGGACGACCGGGCAACCGATGTACGTCGGCCATGATATCGGAGAACTATCCTGGCCCGATGAGCGACGCCGAGCACGCGAGCCCCCTGACCCTGCCCACGGCGGACCACGCGGACGCCGTCGAGCTGCTCGGCCTCGTCGCCTACACCGAGCTCGCGAGCTTCGGCCGCCTCGCGGGCGACGCGGCCCACGCGCCCACGCTGCGCCAGCGCCAGGCCCTGTCCCGCCTCGCGGCCGCGATGCTCGACCGGCAGGAGCGCGTGCTCGTGCGTGTCGAGGAGCTGGGAGGAGACCCGGCGGACTGCATGACCGCGTTCGACGGCCTGTTCGACGACTTCGACGCGCGCACGCGACCGAGCACGTGGTGGGAGGGCATCCTCAAGGGCTACGTGGGCCAGGGCGTCGCGGACGACTTCTGCCTGCTCGCGGCCCAGGGCCTCGACGAGCGCTCGCGCGACGTCGTCGTGGAGGCGCTCACGCAGGACACGCCGTCGCAGCGCTACGCCCCGGTCATCGCCGACGCCGCCGCGGCGGACCCGGTGCTCGCCTCCCGGCTCGCCCTGTGGGGCCGGCGCCTCGTCGGCGAGGCGCTGGGCGTCGTCGGCGTCGTCCTCGCCCAGCGGCCCGCGCTCGCGCGGCTCGTCGCGGCGGGTGTCGACGCGTCGGCCGACGACGCGTCGAACGGCCCGGCGCCCGCGACCCAGTCGTGGGTCTTCGCGCGGCTCACGGCGGAGCACTCCCGGCGCATGGACCGCCTGGGCCTGGCGGCATGACGACGCCGCCGCCGCGCCCGGGGGGCGCGACGGCGGCGTCGTGGCGGCCGGGTCGTGGCGGTCAGAGCGAGCCGAAACCGACCTTGCGCTGCTCCTCGGTGCCGATCTCGACGTAGCCGAGCGACGCCGTCGGGACGATCACGCGGCGACCGCGCGAGTCGGTGAGCTCGAGGGCGGGGGCGCCGCCGAGCGCGTCCGCGACGGCGGTCGCCACGGCGTCGGCGGACAGGTCCGTGTCGACGACGAGCTCACGGGCCAGGTTCTGCACACCGATCGTGACTTCCACTCAGATCTCCTCACAGCGGCTGCGCCAGGCGCAGCGACGACGGGCCTCGGGTAGCGCGGGCGGCGTTCCCACCGGCGACAACGCGTTCGATAGTAGTCAGATTCCCGCGCTCGAGCCGTCGAGCGCCGCGCGCGCCGGACCGGGGGCGACGTCGGCGGTCGGCACCCCCGCGGCGTCGGGGGCGCCGCCCCGCGGACGGCGCAGCATCCCGTGCACGCCGCGCCAGACGAGGCGCGGGACGAGCCGGGTCACGTCGTCGGCCGACGCGGTCCCGTCGGGACGGACGGCCTCGGTCGCCGCGGCCCGACCGACGGCCGTGCAGGTCCGCGAGACGACGAGGGCCTCGTCGGCGTCGAGGTCGGTGATGCGGACGAGCACGTCGGCGAACGCCCCCGCGATGCGTGCGTCGGGGGCCAGCACGCGGGCCCGCACGACGGGGTCGCGCATGACGTCGGACTCGAAGAGCAGCGCCGCGGACCTGCCGGCTGTGCGCGCATAGGCGACGTACGCCCGGACGATGCCCTCGATGACGGCGAGCCCGTCGACCGCGAGGGCGTCGAGGTCGCTCGCGGAGACCCCGGGGGCCGGCTCGCGGAACGGGTCGAGCGTGACGTGGACGGCCCGGACGAGGCGGTCGCCCTGGTCGTCGATGAGCGCGAGGTAGAGGTCGAGCTTCGAGGGGAAGTGCCGGTACAGCACGGGCTTGCCGACACCGGCGCGGTCCGCGATCTCGTCCATCGAGATGTGGTGGTAGCCGTGCGACGCGAAGAGCTCCTCGGCGATCGTCAGGAGCTGGGCCCGACGCTCGTCCCGGGGCATCCGGGTGCGCGCGGCGACGGGCGGCCCGGCCGTGCCGTGCGCGCGTCCCCCGCTGGCTCCCGTCATGGGGGGAGGATACGGAAACGGCGCCTCGTGTCGACCCCGTGTCACGAGGAGTGGGACGATGGTCGGGTGCTCGACAGACATGCCCCCCCGAACCGACCCGCGACGACCCGCGAGAAGCGTTCCTCGAGGGGGCTCCGGCACGGTGCGGCGGTCGCCGCGTGCCTCGTGGTCGGGTTCGGCGGCGGCGCCGCGACGGCGGAGGTGTGGGGGGTGCCGGCCCCGGGCGGCGCAGGCGCTCCCCTGACGGCGGAACGCGAGGCCCCGCCCGCACCGGCCCGGGGGGAGACGGATCCGGCGAGCCGCTCCGCGGTCGAGCGCGCGGGCAGCACCGGGGACGTCGCGGACGGGCCCGCCCCGCTCGACCTCCTCGCGCCGCGGCCCGACGCCCCGTCGGCGCTCGCTCCGTCGCCGTCACCGAGCGCGCCGGAGACCCCGGCGGAGCCGGTCCCCGACGCCGAGCCCACGCCCGAGGCGCCGGTCGCGGAGCCGGGCTCCGGGCTCCTGGGCGAGGTCGTCGTCGCGCCCGACCTCGGGGGGACCCTGGTCGTCGTCCCGGGCGAGGCGCCCGCGCCCGGCACGGGCACGGTCCGGTCCGTCCGGGTCGAGGTCGAGCAGGGGCTGCCGGTGGACGGCGAGATCTTCGCGACGGCCGTGCTCGCCACGCTCAACGACCCGCGGGGCTGGTCCGGGCCGGACGGCGTCACGTTCTCCCGCACCGCCGCGGACGACGCGTCGATCCGCGTGGTGCTCGCGAGCCCCGCGACCACGGACCGGATGTGCGCGCCCCTCGCGACCGAGGGGAAGTACTCGTGCGGCAACTCCGTGTCCGGGGTGGCCGTGCTGAACTTCGAGCGCTGGGTGCTCGGCGCGCCCGACTTCGGCGACGACGTCGCGACCTACCGCCAGTACCTGGTGAACCACGAGGTCGGCCACGTGCTCGGGCACGGTCACGAGGACTGCCCGGCCCCGGGTGCCGTGGCCCCGGTCATGGTGCAGCAGTCGATCTCGGCGCAGGGCTGCGTCACCAACGGGTGGCCCGTGCCGTAGCCGGGTGGCGCCCGCAGCCCGGTGGCGGCGGGGATGTCGGTGGCGCGTGATGAGATCGGGCCGTGCTCCTGACGACCGCCCCTCGCCTCGTCGCGCGCCCTCGCGACCACGAGGCCGACGTGACGCTCGACGACTCCCAGCGCGCGGCGCTCGTCGCGGCCGCGGGCCCGGGGGCCACGCTCGTGGTCGGGGCGCCGGGCACGGGAAAGACGCTCGTCGCCCAGGAGGTCGTGCTCGCGGCGCTCGCCGACGGCCTCGCCCCGGAGCGCGTCCTGCTCCTCGCCTCGTCCCGCCGCGCTGCCGCGTCGCTCCGCGACCGGCTGTCGGCCCGCGCCCGCCGCACCGTCGGGGCGCCGATGGTGCGCACCGCGGCCTCGGCGGCCTTCGCGATCCTCCGCGAGCGTGCCGCCGCGCTGGGCGAGCCCGTCCCGACGCTCATCTCCGGCCCCGAGCAGGACCTCGTGCTCTCCGAGCTGTTGGAGGGCCACCTCGAGGGCGGCCTCACGCACCTGGGCTCGCCGCTGGTCCTGCCGCCCGGTCTCCCGGAGGAGGCGCTCGGGCTCCGGGGCCTGCGGCAGGAGCTCCGCGACCTGCTCATGCGCGCGGCCGAGCGTGGCCTGACGCCTGCCGACCTCGCCGCCCTGGGGGAGCGCTACGAGCGCCCCGAGTGGACGCTGGGCGCCCAGCTCTTCGCGGAGTACCTGGACGTCACGGCGCTGCGCTCGGGGACCCCGGACGCGGGCGCGCGGTTCGACCCGGCGATCGTGGTCGACGAGGCGGCCGAGGCCCTGCTCGCGTGGGACGACGAGGTGCCCGACGCTGCCCGGCCGCGCTGGGACCTCGTGGTCGTCGACGACTACCAGGAGGCCACGGTCGCGACCGCGCGGCTCCTGCACGTGCTGCACGACGACGGCGCGCGGCTCGTGCTGCTCGGCGACCCGGACGCCGCCGTCCAGACGTTCCGTGGCGCGAGCCCGGGCCTCGTGGGCCGCGCGTCCGCACCGGTCCGTCGGGACGGCGCCCGCCGCGGTGAGCTCGGGGCGCGCGTGGCCGTGCTCGGCACGGCGTGGCGCCAGCCCGGCCCCCTGCGCGAGGTGACGCGTCGCGTCGCCGCGCAGGTGGGCACCGTCGCCGGCGCGGTGCACCGCGGCGCGGCGCCCCGGCACGTGCCGGGCGGCGCGGCGGCGGGTGCGGACGGCGCTGCTCGCCCGGACGGCGCGCCGCCCGTCCAGGTCGTCGTGCTCTCGGCCGTGGCGCAGGAGGCCGCGTTCGTGGCGCGCGAGCTGCGGGCCGAGCACCTGCTGCACGGCACGCCGTGGCACCGGATGGCGGTCGTCGCCCGCACCGGGACCCGCCTCGCGGCGCTGCGTCGCGAGCTCGTCGCCGCCTCGGTGCCGGTCACGCTGCTCGGCTCCGACGTCCCGCTGCGCGACGAGCCGGCCGTCGCGCCGCTGCTCGCGGCGGTCCGTGCGTGCGTCGCGGAGCAGGACGACCCGGACGCGCTCGACCCGTTCACCGCGGCGGCACTGCTGACGTCGCCCGTCGGTGGGCTGGACGTCGTCGCGCTCCGTCGGCTGCGGCGCGCGCTGCGGGCGGAGGAGCTCGAGGGCGGGGGCGGTCGCTCGTCGGACGCCCTGCTCGTCGAGCTCCTGCTGGACCCGGCACGCGCGGCGACCCTGCCACCGACCGTGCGCCGCGGGCCGGTCGCCGTCGCGCGGGCGCTCGCCGCGGGCCGGGCGGCGGCGGCCGAGCCCGGCGCGACGGCGCAGACCGTGCTGTGGGCGGTGTGGGCGGCGACCGGGCTGGCGGAGCGGTGGCGGTCGGTGGCGCTCGACGGCGGACCGGCCGGGGCGCGCGCGGACCGTGACCTCGACGCGGTGCTCGCGCTCTTCCGCGCGGCCGAGACGTTCGTGGACCGCATGCCCGGCGCGCCGGCCGAGGCGTTCGTCGAGTACCTGGCCTCGCAGGACCTTCCTGCCGACTCGCTCGCGGCGAGCGCGAGCGGTGCGGACGCCGTGGCGGCGCTGACCCCGGCGGGCGCGGCGGGACGCGAGTGGGACGTCGTCGTGGTCGCGGGCGTGCAGGACGGCGTCTGGCCCGACCTGCGGCTGCGCGACTCGTTGCTCGGGTCGCAGGCGCTCGTCGAGCTCCTCGCGGGCCGTGCGCACGACGCGCACGGCGTCGGGTCCCAGGCGCGCGCCCAGGTGCTGGCCGACGAGCTGCGGGCCTTCGTCGTCGCGACGTCGCGCGCGACCCGTCGGCTCGTGGTGACGGCGGTCCAGGACGCGGAGGAGGCGCCGTCCGTGTTCTGCGACCTCGTCGTCCCGCCCGCTGCTCCCGAAGGGCCGGACGAGGGCCCGGACGGCACCGACGGGCCCGAGGACGGGTCCCCGCGGCCGGCGACGACGGGTGGGCCGGGCGCCGCCCCGGCACCCGGCGCGGACCCGGACGCGCGCCGTCACGTACGGGTCGGCGCCCCGCTCGACCTGCGGGGGCTCGTGGCAGCCGCGCGCGGCGTGCTCGTCGAGGCGGCGGCGCGCGAGGCCCGGGCGGGCGGGTTCGCCGACGACGGCACGCCGGACGCGCGCGCGGTCGCCGCGGCCACGCTCCTGGCCGACCTGGGCGAGCTCGGCGTCGCGGAGGCGCGGCCCGAGACCTGGTACGGCGTGGCGGGCGTGTCGAGCGCCGCCGCCCTGCGCGGCCCGGAGGAGACCGTCACGGTGTCGCCGTCGAAGGTCGAGACCGTCTCGACGTGCCCGCTGCGGTGGTCGCTCGAGGCCGCGGGCGGCACGGCGCCCGACGCGACGCACCAGAGCCTCGGCACGCTCGTGCACTCGATCGCCGAGAGCCACCCGTCGGGCACGCTCGCGGAGCTGCGCGCCGAGCTCGACCGTCGCTGGGTCGAGCTCGCGCTGCCGGACGGCTGGCCGACGCGTCAGCTGAGGCGACGCGCGGAGCGCATGATCGAGAAGCTCGCGGCCTACGTCGCGCAGGCGGGCGAGCCGCTCCTCGTCGAGCCGACGTTCGACGTGACCGTCGGTCGCGCGCGCCTGCGCGGGACCATCGACCGGGTCGAGGCGGCAGGGGACGGCAAGGTCCGGGTCGTCGACCTCAAGACGGGACGGCGCACGGCGACCAGGGCCGAGGGCGCCGAGCACCCGCAGCTCGGGGCGTACCAGCTCGCGGTGGAGGCGGGCGCGCTCGACCTGCCCGAGGGGACGCGGAGCGCGGGCGCGCAGCTCGTCTACGTGGGGAGCACGCACGTCGGACCCGCGGTGGTGCCCCAGCCCGCGCTCGACCCGGGGGCGGACGGCTCGAGCTGGGCGCGCGACCTCGTCGAGGACGCCGCCGGGACGATGTCGGCGGCGACGTTCACCGCGCGCCAGAACGGGCTGTGCGAGATGTGCCCCGTGCGCCGCGCGTGCCCGGTGCAGCCCGAGGGCAGGAGGGTGGTCGCGTGAGCAGCGAGCTGTTCGAGCTCCCGGAGCCGCCCGGCTCGGCGGTCCGGCTCGTCGCGGCGGACGGCGTCGCGCTCGAGCCGGCCGAGCCCGGCCGCGCGACGGCGGACCCGGTCCGGCCGACGCTCTCCGCGACCCGCATCGCCGAGCTGCTGGGCAGGCCACGCCCGACCCCGGAGCAGGTCGAGGTCATCGAGGCGCCGCTCGAGCCCACGCTCGTCGTCGCCGGTGCCGGCTCGGGCAAGACGGAGACGATGGCGGCGCGCGTCGTCTGGCTCATCGCGAACGAGCTCGTGCCCGCGGACGCGGTGCTCGGCCTGACGTTCACGCGCAAGGCGGCCGGCGAGCTCGCGGAGCGTGTCCAGGTGCGGCTCGCGCAGCTCGCCCGCGCCCGGGGCGGGGCGTCGTCGGCCCTGTCGCTGCTCGACCGCCCCACGGTCGCGACCTACAACGCCTACGCCGCGTCGCTCGTCGGCGACCACGGCCTGCGCGTGGGCGTCGAGCCCGGCGCGCGGCTCCTCGGCGAGGCGCAGCAGTGGCAGCTCGCGTCGGAGGTCGTGGAGGGGTGGGACGACGACCTCGGCACCGACCGCGCGCTGAGCACGGTCGTCGCGGCCGTGCTCGGGCTCTCGGGCGCCCTCGGCGAGCACCTCCTCGAGCCGGACGAGGCCCGCGAACGGCTCGCCGGCATCGTCGAGCAGCTCGACGCGCTCCCGCTCGGGCCGCGGCAGAAGGCGCGGACCAAGGAGGTCGAGAAGCTCGTCGGCGACGTCGCCGAGCGCGTCCGGCTGCTCGACGTCGTGGCGGAGTACCGGCGGCGCAAGCGCGCCACCGACTCGCTGGACTTCGGCGACCAGGTGGCGCTCGCTGCCCGCCTCGCGCGCGAGGTCCCGGTCGTGGGGGAGACCGAGCGGGCGCGGTTCCGTGTCGTCCTGCTCGACGAGTACCAGGACACGTCCCACGCGCAGGTCGAGCTCCTCGCGGGCCTGTTCGGCGGCGGGCACCCGGTGACCGCCGTCGGGGACCCGCACCAGTCGATCTACGGCTGGCGCGGCGCGAGCGCGGGCGGTCTCGCGCGGTTCCCCGAGCGGTTCCCGCGGGCGACGGGCGACCGGTCGGCCGTGCGCTTCCTGTCGACGTCGTGGCGCAACGACGCCGCCGTGCTCAGGGCGGCGAACGTCACCGCCGGTCCGCTGCGCGGAGCGGGAGGCCGGAGCGACGGTGACCGCGTCGAGGTGCCGCCGCTCGCGCTGCGCCCCGACGCCGGGCCCGGCACGGTGTCCGCGCACGTCGCGGCCACCGCGGAGGAGGAGGCCACCGCCGTCGCGGAGCTCGTCGCGGCGCGCTGGCGGCCTGCGGGCGCCCCGGGCGGACGGGTCACCGCCGCGGTCCTGTGCCGCAAGCGCAGCCAGTTCGCGGCGGTCGAGGTCGCGCTGCGGCGCCGGGGACTGCCCGTGGAGGTCGTCGGCCTCGGCGGCCTGCTCACGACGCCGGAGGTCGTCGACGTCGTCGCGCTCCTCGAGGCGGTGCACGACCCCTCGCGCGGCGACGCGCTCGTCCGCCTCCTCACGGGCCCGCGGCTCAACCTGGGCGCCGCCGACCTGCACGCTCTCGGCAGTCGTGCCGCCGATCTCGCGCGCCACGAGGGCACGCTCGGGTCCCGCCGACGCGCGTCGGCGCAGGACGGCGAGGGCCCGGATCCCGTGGTCGTCGAGGGCGACGTGGCCGACCATCGCTCGATCGTCGACGCGCTCGACGACCTGCCCGCTCCGGGCGAGCCCGCGGCCGACGGCCGCACGCTCACGGCCCAGGGGCACGCGCGTCTCTCGGCGCTGTCCCGCACCCTGCGCGCGCTGCGGAGCCTGACCTACCTGTCGCTCCCGGAGCTCGTGGTCGAGGCGGAGCGCGCGCTCGGTCTCGACGTCGAGGCCGTGACGAACGAGGCGCTGCTCGCGTCGCGCCGCCTCGTCGACCCGGAGGCCGTGAGCGACCGGGCGCGCGAGCACCTCGACGCGTTCCGCGACGTCGCCGCGACCTTCACCCAGACGGCCGACGTCGTGACGCTCGGCGCGTTCCTCGCGTGGCTCGGGGTCGCCTCGACCCGCGAGAACGGGTTGGACCTGCCGGTGCGCGAGCCGGACCCGGACGCCGTCCAGGTCATCACCGCGCACGCCGCGAAGGGTCTGGAGTGGGACGTCGTCGTCGTCCCCGGGCTCGTCGACGGCGTGTTCCCGACGACGGCGCAGTCGTCCTCGGGCGTGCGCGCGGACAGCGGGTGGCTGAACGACGTGAGCCAGCTCCCGTACCCGCTGCGCGGCGACGCCGCGGACCTGCCGGAGTTCCGCTTCGACCTTGCCTCGGACACCAAGGAGCTCGTGGCACGGCGTGACGAGTTCCGGGCGGCGAGCGGCGAGCACCAGCTCGCGGAGGAGCGCCGGCTCGCGTACGTCGCGTTCACCCGGGCGCGGCGGGAGCTGTACCTCACGGCGTCGTGGTGGCAGACGGGTTCGCGCCCGCGCGTGCTCTCGCCGTTCCTCCTGGAGCTCGTCGAGTCGGGGGTCGTGGGTGCGGACGGCTGGTCGGCCCCGCCCGGCCCCGACGACACCAACCCGCTCGAGGACGTCGAGGTCACCGGCGAGTGGCCCGTGCCCGACGACGCCCCCGACGGGTCGGCGCGCGCGGTCCTGCGCCGCACCGCGGCAGCCGTCGAGCGCGCCCGCGAGGCGCGCGCCCGACGTCCCGTCGACGCGGCGCACGCTGACGCCGGGCCCGACCTCGGTGCGCCCGGACCGGCGCCGGTCGCGCCCGGTCCTGGCTGCGCGCCCGACCCGGTGACGGGTCAGGCCGGGACGGGCCCGGCCGGGCTCACCGCGCCCGCGGGCGTGCTCGTCGACGACGAGGGGCGGGACCTCGTCGCGCTCGCGCGGGTCCTGCTCGCGGAGCGGGCCGAGCGCTCGGGGCGGGAGGTCGAGCTGCCTGCGCACGTCTCGGCGTCGAGCCTCGTACGGCTCGCCGCGGACCGCGACGAGTACGCGCTGCACCTGCGGCGCCCCGTCCCGGTCGAGCCCACGGTGCACGCGCGCCGGGGCACGCGGTTCCACCTGTGGGCCGAGCGCTACTTCACGACGTCGTCGCTCCTGGACGTCGAGGACCTTCCCGGCGCGGACGACGACGACCTCGACCCGGACGCCGACCTCGAGACCCTGCAACGGACGTTCCTCGCGTCGGAGTGGGCGAGCCGGACCCCGGTCGCGGTCGAGGTCGACGTCGAGACCCCGGTCGGCGACACGGTGCTGCGCTCGCGCATCGACGCGGTGTTCCCGGAGCGGCCGGAGCACGCCGGTGGAGCGCGCGACGCCGTCGTGGTCGTCGACTGGAAGACGGGACGGGCGCCGACGGACGCCGCCGCGCGCAGCGTGCGCGAGGTGCAGCTCGCGGTCTACCGGCTCGCGTGGTCGCGGTGGACGGGGCTGCCGCTGGAGAAGGTCAACGCGGCGTTCTACTACGTCGCGTCCGACGAGACCGTGCGCCCGCGCCGGCTCCTCGGCGAGGAGGAGATCGAGGCGCTGCTCGCGGGCTGACCGCGTGGGCCGGGCCCGGGGGGAGCCATCCTCGCGCCGCGCTCGAGCGGGCGGTCAGTCGTCGTCCCGCGTCGCCTCGTCGAGGTCGGCCAGCATGTCGAGGGCGTCCGCGACGACGTCGTCGAGACCGTGCCGGACGCCGTGCAGGAGCCAGCGCGCGAGCGCGAGCTCGCCGACGAGGAGGGCGCGGTCCACGAGGTTCTTGTCGGTGAGCTCTGTCCGGCGCAGCTGGTACGCCTCCATGATCGAGTCGATCGCCTCGGGCGGCGCGGAGACGAGCAACCACGCGAGGTCGTCCGCCGGGTCGGCGACGCGCGCGCTGGCCCAGTCCGTCACGGCGACGACGCGGCCGCGCGCCACGAGGACCTGCTCCGGGCCGAGGTCGCCGTGCACCACGACCGGCTGGAACCGCCACAGCGACACGTCCTCGAGCGCCGTCTCCCAACGGCGCAGCAGTGCCGTCGGCACCTTGCCGGTCGCCGCGGCCTCGTCGAGCTCCGCCATCCGCCGGGCGCGGTACTCCTCGGTGTCGTACCCGGGCAGCCCGGCGTCGTCCACGATCGTGCGGGGCAGCTCGTGGATCGACGCGAGCACGCGGCCGAGGTCGGCGGCGAGCCCCGGGCCCGGGCGCAGCCCGTCGACCTCGAGGGCGGTCCCGTCGAGCGCCGGGTGCACGACCGCCCGCCCACCCTCGGGCAGGAGCGCCGTGCCGCTGACGCGGGGCACCGCGAAGGAGAGCACACCCGAGTCGGCGTAGAGCTGGAGCGAGGTGAGCAGGTCGGCCTCGGCCTCGAGCGCCGCGCCGGCCTGGAGGCTGCGCGGCGCGCGCACCGTCCAGCGGGCTCCCTCGGCGTCCGTGACGACGGCGGTGTCGTAGTCGCCCGGGTCCTCGACGGCCAGCGCGCTGCGGGCGTCGAGACCCGGCACGGCGGCGGTCGCGAGCGCGGCGAGGGTCAGCGGTGAGCGAGGCACCCGACCACGGTAGTCGTTCCCCGGCCGCCGCCCGGGGCACCCACGCCGGTCGTGTGGCCTACGGTCGGAGGGTGAGCACCCCACCCGCCCGGTCGTCGTCGGGCACGCTGCCCAGGACCACCCTCCGCGACCTCCCCCTGCCCCTCGACGGGGCGGTCCTGGACCGCGCCGCCCACCGGCGCGGCGAGCCGGACCTCGTGCGCAGGCTCCGGGCCGACCCCGCGACGCGCGTCGTGCTCGTCCACCGCGGCCGCCTCGCGCTCGCCGGGCCGACCCCGGCGGACGGCGTCGCGCTGCTCGACCCGGCGACCCTGGCCGACGTCGGAACCGCCGTCGACGAGGACCAGGCGCGCTGGCTCTTCCTCGGGGAGGGCGACGGCGTCGCGTACGTCGCGCTCGTCCTGCCCGACGACGCCGACGCGGAGGAGGTCGACATCGAGGGCGTCGACGCCTCCGACCCGTTCGCGGTGCTCGCGCGCGAGCGGTCGTGGTCGGGGCTGCGCGAGCTCGTCGGCGGGCTCGAGGGGCCGCTCGCGGGGCTCGCGACCGAGGCCGTCGCCCTCGCGGCGTGGCACGCGAGCCACACCCGGTGCCCGCGTTGCGGCGGCCGGACGACGGTCGAGAACGGCGGGTGGACGCGGCGCTGCGTCGCGCAGGGCGTCGAGCTGTACCCGCGCACGGACCCGGCGGTCATCATGACGGTCGTGCACGGCGAGGGTGACGACGAGCGGCTGCTGCTCGGGCACGCCGCGCACTGGCCCGAGCGGCGCTTCTCGACGCTCGCCGGGTACGTCGAGCCTGGGGAGTCGCTCGAGAGCGCGGTCCGGCGCGAGGTGGCGGAGGAGGCGGGCGTCGTCGTCGGCGAGGTCGCCTACCGCGGGAGCCAGCCGTGGCCGTTCCCGGCGTCGCTCATGCTCGGGTTCGCCGCGCGGGCCCTGACGACCGAGCTGCACGTCGACGGCGTCGAGCTCACCGACGCGCGGTGGTTCACCCGTCCCGAGCTCGCCGCCGCGGTCCGCGCCGGAGACGTGCTGCTCCCGGGCCGCGCGTCCATCGCACGCTCGCTCGTCGAGGACTGGTTCGGCGACCGCTTCCCCGACGCCTGAGCCCACGAGACGTCGTGGGCAAGAGGAGGGCCCGGTTCGGACGTCCGAACCGGGCCTGTCTCATGTCCACGACGTGGTGGGTTCAGGCGGCGAGGCGCTGCTTCACCTCGGCGAGCGACGGGTTGGTGGCGGCGGAGCCGTCGGGGAAGACGACGGTCGGCACGGTCCGGTTGCCGTCGTTGACCGACTCCACGAACTCCGCGGTCCCCGGGGTCTCCTCGATGTTCACCTCGGTGTAGCCGATGCCCTCGGAGTCGAGCTGCGTCTTGAGGCGGCGGCAGTACCCGCACCAGGTCGTCGAGTACATGACGATCGAGCCGGCGTCGGGAAGGGTCGGGGCGGTGCTCATCGAGGGCTCTCCTGGTGCGGTTCCGGGCGGCGCGTGCCGCGGGCGGTCGGTCGTGACGGTAACACCGGGGGACCGCGCGCTGTTCCCTCCCCGATCGAGCCGGCCGGCACCCGCGTGTCACCGGCGCCTGCGAGAATCCCGGGTGATGTCCACGCCACCGGTCTCACGCCCGCCGTCCCTGCGCACCGCCGACGAGATCCTCGACGCGCTCGACCCCGACCAGCGCGACGTCGCCGTCGCGCTGCGCGGTCCGGTGTGCGTGCTCGCCGGTGCCGGGACGGGCAAGACGCGCGCGATCACGCACCGCATCGCCTACGGCGTCCGCACCGGCGTGTACGTCCCGACGAGCGTCCTCGCCGTGACCTTCACCGCGCGCGCGGCGGGCGAGATGCGCACGCGCCTGCGCGAGCTCGGCGCGACGGGTGTGCAGGCCCGCACGTTCCACGCCGCGGCGCTGCGGCAGCTCGGGTACTTCTGGCCCAAGGTCGTCGGGGGTGCGCCGCCGCGCATCCTCGAGCACAAGGCCCCGGTGATCGCCGAGTCGGCGCGCCGCCTCGGCGTCGGTGTCGACCGCGTCGCCGTGCGCGACCTGTCGTCCGAGGTCGAGTGGGCCAAGGTCTCGCTCGTCACCGCGGACGACTACGTCCGGGCGTGCGAGGCGATCGACCGCGAGCCGCCCGCCGGGTACGACCACCAGACCGTCGCACGCCTCATCACCGCGTACGAGGACGTCAAGACCGAGCGGTCGGTCATCGACTTCGAGGACGTGCTCCTCATGCTCGGCGACATGCTCGCGACGCAGGGCGGGGTCGCGGACGAGGTGCGACGCCAGTACCGCCACTTCGTCGTCGACGAGTACCAGGACGTCTCGCCGCTCCAGCAGTTCGTCCTCGACCAGTGGCTCGGGGGGCGCGACGAGCTGTGCGTCGTCGGCGACCCGTCGCAGACGATCTACTCGTTCACGGGCGCGACGCCCCACCACCTCCTCACGTTCTCGCGCACCCACCCCGGCGCGCAGGTCATCCGGCTCGTGCGCGACTACCGCTCGACGCCGCAGGTCGTGAACCTCGCGAACCAGCTCCTCGCGCGCGCCGGGCGTGCGGGCGGTGCGCACCAGGCGCTCGAGCTCGTCGCCCAGCGGCCCGCCGGTCCGCCGGTCGCGTTCACCGCGTACGACGACGACGAGGCGGAGGCCACCGGCATCGCCCAGCGGATCTCGCGGCTCCTCGCGGCGGGGACGCGCGCGAGCGAGATCGCGGTCCTGTACCGGACCAACGCGCAGTCGGAGGCGTTCGAGTCGGCGCTCGCCGACGCGGGCATCGGCTACCTCGTCCGAGGCGGCGAGCGCTTCTTCCAGCGCAAGGAGGTGCGCGACGCGATCGTGCTCCTGCGGGGCGCCGCCCGGTCGGCCGACCCCGACGTCGCGATGCCGGAGACGGTGCGCGACGTCCTCGCCGCCGCCGGGTGGGCCCCCGAGCCGCCCGCCGCGCGCGGCGCGGCCCGTGAGCGCTGGGAGTCCACGCAGGCGCTCGTCGCGCTCGCGGACGACGTCGCGGCGCTCGCGCAGGCGACTGAGGGCCCCGCCCCGACGGTCGCGACGTTCGTCGCCGAGCTCGACGAGCGCGCCGCCGCGCAGCACGCGCCGACCGTGGAGGGGGTGACGCTCGCGTCGCTCCACGCCGCCAAGGGTCTCGAGTGGGACGCGGTGTTCCTCGCCGGCATGAGCGAGGGCCTCATGCCGATCTCCCTCGCGGAGACGGACGAGGCCGTCGCGGAGGAGCGGCGGTTGCTGTACGTGGGCATCACCCGTGCCCGCGAGCACCTCGAGCTGTCCTTCGCCAGGTCGAGGAACCCGGGCGGTCGCGCGACGCGGCGCCGCACGCGCTTCCTCGACGGCCTGTGGCCGGACGAGCCGGGCGCGCACGGCACGCGCCGGCCGCGCGCCGGGCAGGCGAAGCTGCGGCTCACGGGGGAGTACGACCGCGAGCTGTTCGAGAACCTGCGCGAGTGGCGCAGCCAGGTCGCGCAGGAGACGGACAAGCCCGCGTTCACCGTGCTGGTCGACACGACGCTCGCGGCGATCGCGGAGACGCGGCCCACCAGCACGGCGGCGCTCGCCCGCATCAACGGGCTCGGGCCCGCCAAGATCGAACGGTACGGCGCGACGATCCTGGACATCGTGAGCCGCGCGGAGCGGTAGAGCGGAGCCGTTCTCGGGCTCCGAGGAGCGTCGGAGAAACTCGTCGAAGAAACTCCCGTAAATAAGTTGTGCGTCCCACGACGCGCGTCATATGGTCGACGAGTCCTGTTGGAGAGGGGCGCGCCGGGAGGCGGGCCTCGAACGGAGAGAGGGGGTGGGAAAGCTGATGAAGAACCAGATCGCCATGGCGAACCTGCTGGATAACGCGTCCGTCTGCACGGGCACGCCAGGAGGACTCCGTCCGCGTGCAACCGCGCACCGCGGCGGCACCTTCGTCACCCGCCCCGCTCCCGACTCCGCCTCCAGGACACGTCTGGTCTGACCGACCAGAACCTTCCAGGCCGCGGAGTCCGTCTCGGACCCGTGGCCTTCGTGTTCTCCAGAGCACGTCTGCCGATGAGGATCACCGGTCTCTCCCGTCTCTCCCAGGACGGGGACCGTCGTCCTCGGGGTCTTGTGACGACGACGTTCACACCCACGACAGGACATCACTGGAGGACATCGTGCGGCTCACCGCGCTGCTCGACAACATCACTGCCCAGGGCGGATCCGGCCCCTGGGTCCCCCACCAACCGCTGGCCACGCCCCTCGGCGAGAAGGACTCCGCAGAGTTCGACCGTCTCCTCGCGGGTCTGCTGCCCTGCCGCACCAACGACCCGGAGCTCTGGTTCGCCGAGCGGTCCGCCGAGGTCGAGGAGGCCAAGGCCCTGTGCCGCACGTGCCCCCTCGTCGAGGGCTGCCTCGCCGGCGCGATCGAGCGCCGCGAGCCCTGGGGTGTCTGGGGTGGCGAGGTCTTCGTGGACGGCGTCGTCGTCGCGCGCAAGCGTGGCCGCGGCCGTCCGAGCAAGGCCGAGGTGCTCGCCCGCGAGGCCGAGCGCCAGGCGCAGGAGGCCGTGCGCGTCGAGGCAGGGGCGTCAGTCGGCGCCTCGACGGCGGCCTGACATGGTGAGCAGCGCCCCGTCCGGGGGCGTGCGCGCCAGCTCGTCGCACCCGCAGCGCGGGTGGCGGCCGGTCTCGCGCAGCCGCGGCACCGCATCGGGAGCAGGAATCTCGATGCAGGCCGTGGCTGCGCGGGGCACCAGCCCGTCCAGGGCCGCGAGGACCTGACCGAGCGCGATCGCGGCTGCCGACGCCGCGAGCGACGACTCCTCGGCCGTGCGCACGGCACGGGCGCGCAGCTGCCTTGCGAGCTGAGGCCAGCACGGGTCGGCGTCGGCGCGGTGCAGGTCCACGCACGTCAGGCACGGGTCGAGGCCCGGCCGGACGAACGGTCCGACGACGACGTCGGCCTCGCGCACCACGACCGACAGGTGCGCCACTCCCTCTCCCACGATCCTCCCGACCCGTTCCGGGTCCGCCGCGCCGTGCTCGACCAGGACCACGACGTCCGGCAGCAGGCCCGGTCGCTCCGCCGCCGCGACGACGTCGGTCGACCGGCGCGCATCTGCGCTCGCGGTGACGACCACACCGGGTGCGACCTCCTCGACGAGCCGTCGGACCGCGGCCTCGCGGGGCGTCCCGACGTCGCGCAGCCGGTACGCGCCCACCCCGACGTCCGTGGTGAGGACCGTGCCAGGGTCCTCCAGGACGACGGTGCCCACGCCGGCCGTCGCGAGGTGCACGGCGAGCGAGGCCCCGACCCGCCCCAGACCGACGACGGCGACGGTCGCCCGGGCGCGCGTCGAGAGCACGCGGTGCCCGGCGCCGTCGGGCCGCAGTGCCGAGAGCACGCCCACGTCCGCCTCGCCGTGGCCCGGAGCGGGTGAGACCGGCCGTCGTCGGCGGGCGGGCACGAGGAGATGCGCCTCCTCGAGGAGCTGGACGAGCGCGGCCCGGCGACCGGGCGACGGCGTCCCGGTCTCGACGCCCGTCTCGCGTCGGGCCGACGGCGCGGCGAGCGCGCGCAGCCACTCCTCCTCGGCGGGCTCGAGCCCGGTGAGCCGGACCGACCAGCGCGGGTCGGTGCCGACCTGCACCTCGCCCGGTGCGCGCCGCAGCAGCGGTGCCTCGGGTCGCAGCACGCGTCGTCGCTGCACGTGTCCTCCGCGCGTCGTGGGGGCGTGGCGGCACGGTCGGCCGCCCGCGATCAGCGTGGCACGGCGGAGACCCCCGACCGGAGTTGTCCACAGGCTGACCTCGACGACGGTTCACGGGCGGTTCCTTGACCGGGAGCACAGCTCCGCTCGGCGTCCGCTCGACCAGGTGGAGCGGAAATCCCCGTCGTGCGGCGTGGGGCACTGCCATTTCGTGGCCAGAACCACTACGGTCTGAGCGTGGTCCGGGAGACGATCGTGGAGGTTCGGCGCAGCCGCCGACGCAAGAGCACGGTGAGCGCCTACCGCGACGGCGAGCGCACCATCGTGGCGATCCCGGCGCGCTTCACCCGCGCCCAGGAGCGCGAGTGGGTCCAGCGCATGCTCGACCGCCTGGCCGACTCCGAGCGGCGGCGACGCCCTTCCGACGCCGAGCTCGAGCGGCGTGCCGTCGAGCTGTCCGAGAAGTACCTCGACGGCCGCGCGCACCCGACGAGCGTGCGCTGGTCCGGGAACCAGGACCGGCGGTGGGGGTCGTGCACCCTCATCGACGGGACGATCCGCATCTCGACCCGGGTGCGGGGGATGCCCCCCTGGGTGCTCGACTACGTGCTGCTCCACGAGCTCGCCCACCTGCTCCACGCCGGCCACGGACCGGGGTTCTGGAAGCTGCTCGAGTCGTACCCGCGGACGGACCGGGCGCGCGGCTTCCTGGAGGGCGTCTCGTTCGCGCGGGACGCGGACCTCGAGCCCGACGGCGACGACCCCGACGTCCCTGCGGAGGACGCCGAGCTCGCGGCCGACGCGACGTCGGAAGGTCCCTGAGCGGAAGGACGCCCGGGGCTCAGCGGGCGGTGCCGTCCGCGTCCGTCGGCCCGTCGTCGGTCGCGTCGTCCGTCGTCCCGGTCGAGGGCTCCGCCCCGCCCGCCCCCTCGGCGGCGCGGAAGATCTCCTCGAGCGCGCGGTCGACGTCGGCCTCCTCGATGCGGGTCACGGCCCGCCTGCTCTCGTAGCCCGCGGGATCGTCGAGGTCCGTCGCGTCCGGCAGGAGGTCGGGGTGGTCCCAGACGCCGTCACGTGCGCTCGAACCGGACTGCGCCGCGATGAGCGCCCACAGCGCTGCCGCGTCGCGCGAGCGACGGGGACGCAGCTCGAGCCCGACGAGGGTCGCGAACGTGTGCTCGGCGGGACCACCCGCCGCGCGGCGCCGCCGCAGCATCTCGCGCAGCGGGACGGCGTGCGGCAGGTGGGGGAGCGCCGCGGTCGCGGTCACCTCGTCGACCCAGCCCTCGACGAGCGCGAGCGTCGTCTCGAGCCGCAGGAGCGTGGCCTGCTGCTCGGGAGTGTTCTGGAGCCCGAAGACACCGCCCGACAGAGCGCGCTGGAGGGCGCCGGTGTCGGTGAGGTCGACGTCGGCGAGCTGTGACTCGAGCGCCGACAGGTCGATGGTGATCCCGCGCGCGTACGCGCCGACGAGGCTGCGGAGGTGGCCGCGCAGCCACGCCACGTGCGTGAAGAGGCGCGCGTGGGCCGCCTCGCGGAGCGCGAGGAACAGGCGGACCTCCTCGGCGGGGGCGTCCAGGCCCTCGGCGAACGCCTCGACGTTCGTCGGCAGCAGGACCGTCCCGGGCTGGTCCAGCAGGGGCAGCCCCACGTCGGTGGCCCCGAAGACCTCGCGCGACAGGGTCCCTGCGGCCTGGCCGATCTGCATGCCGAAGACGGCCGAGCCGAGGCGCTGCATGAGCGCCGCGGGGTCGCCCGGCAACCCGAGTGCGCCCGCGGGGAGCCCGGGCACCTGCCCCGGCAGCGTGAACCCGACCCCGGGCAGCGCGGACGGGTCGTCACCGAGGCCCTCCGGGAGCTGGTCGCGCAGGACCGTGGCGAGGGCGTCCGCGACGGACGCGGCGACGGGCGCGACGAGCTCGTTCCACGCCGGGAGCGTGTGCTCGACCCACTCGGACCGGCTCCAGGCCTGGGCGCGTCCGCCCGAGGGCGGGAGGTCTGTGACGGCGTCGAGCCACAGCTCGGCGACCGAGAGGGCCTCGGTCACGGCCCGCTGCTGCGCGGCCGTGACGGAGGGGTCACCCTCGGCGACCGCAACCTGGCGTGCGACGTCGTGCGAGACGTCCGTGTTCACGGGGCCGTCGCTCGGCGTCGACAGCAGCCGCTGGACCTGCGCGAGGACGTGCTGGAAGAGCTGGGGGTCCGCCGCGCCCCCGGCGGCGAGCGCCTGGGGGTCGAGGCCGCGGGCGCGCAGCTCGCGCAGCGCCTCGTCCGCGTCGGGGCCGAGCATCGAGCGGAGCAGCTCCTCGAACCGCGGGTCGAAGGGCGTGTCGTCGTCCGGTCCGGGCGTGCGGTCGGGGGGAAGGCTGCTCATGGGGACTCCTCACGGTAGCGTCGGTGATCACCGTAACCACGATCGACCGCCGAGAACGGGGGCTGGGCCATGTCCGAGGGCCGGGTTCGCTCACGGCGCAGCGAGGTGGCGCCCGCCGGGGGACGACCCCCGGGCGACCCGGGGGAGGTCCCGGTGGTCCAGCCCGTCACGCCTCCGCGCGACCCCGTCGTGGTCGTCGGGGTCGGTCAGGTCGCGGACGCGGTCCGCCGTGGCCTGAGCGCCGTCGACGCGTCGCCCGTGGACGCCGAGGGGTGGCCCGACGACGCACGCCGGCTGGTCGTGGTCGCTCCCGCGGGGGAGTTCGGGGCGCCGCGCGCGAAGACCGACGCCGAGCAGCGCGCCCGGCTCGCCCTCCTCGGCCGCCGCGCGGGCGAGGCCGCGGTCGCCGCGGGGATCGAGCACGTCGTCGCCGTGACCTCCGCCGCCGTGCACGGGGCGACACCGAGCCGTGCGGTGATCGACGACGACGACCCGGTCGCCGTCGACGACGGACCCGGCTTCGCGGGGGACGTGGCCGCGTTCGAGGACGCGCTGCGCGAGGCGCTCCACGGGGCGCCGCTCGGGCTCGTGCGGCCGGCGGTCGTCGTCGGGCCCGGGATCGACACGCTCCTCACGCGGCACTTCGAGGCCCCGCGCCTGCTCACGGTCCGCGGCGGGGAGCGGACGTGGCACCTCGTGCACGTCGAGGACGTCGTCGCGGCGGTCCGCGTCGCGCTCGACGGCGGCCTCGTGGGCGGGCTGACGGCCGGTCCGCTGCGTGACGGGCTGCCCGACGCGCTCGACTCCGAGACGGTGGCCGCCGCGGCCGGCCTGCGCACGGTCCAGCTCCCGCCGGCGACCGCGTTCGGCGCGGCGGAGCGCCTGCACCGGGTCGGGGTGCTGCCGTCTCCGGCGAGCGACCTCGCGTTCGTCGTGCACCCGTGGTCGGTCTCGGCCGGGCGCCTGCACGACGCCGGGTGGTCGCCGACCTGGTCCGGTCCCGCCGCGCTGGAGGTGCTGCTGTCCGAGGTGCGCGGCCGCGTGGGCGTGGCGGGACTGCGGTTCGGCGGTCGCGACGCCGCGGCCCTCGGTGCCGCGGGAGCGGCCGTCGCTGTCCTCGGGACCGCCGCGGTGTGGCGGCAGGCGCGGTCGCGGCGCGCCTGACCCACCCCCTCCGGCGCGCATGGCGGCGCCGTCGGCAGGGAGAACCCAGGATCCTCGGGGATGATGTCCCGGTGAGCGACGCCCCCTCCTTCGACGCCCTCCTCGCCGAGGACGAGCAGGTCCCGCCGCCGGTGACCCGGCGGTCCCTGACGTTCGGCATCTCCCTGCTCGTGACGACGCTGCTCGTCGCGGGACTCGCGATCCTGCCCGCGCCGTACGCGGTGCGGTCGCCGGGGCCGACGGAGGACACGCTCGGCGAGCAGGACGGCACGCCGCTCATCTCCATCTCGGGCGCCGAGACCTTCGACTCGACGGGCGAGCTGCGCCTGACGACGGTCTCCGTCGCGGGCGGGCCCGGCTACCCCGTGAACCTCGCCCAGGTGGTGCAGGGCTGGTTCGACCGCTCACGCAGCGTGCGTCCCGTCGAGGAGGTCTTCCCGACGGGCCGCACCAAGGAGGAGACGGAGCAGCAGGGCCAGGCCGAGATGATCTCGTCGCAGGAGAACGCCACGGTCGCGGCGCTCACCGAGCTCGGGTACGAGGTGCCCGCGACGCTCACGGTCGAGGCCGCGGTCCCGGACAGCGGGTCGGACGGCGTCGTCGAACCGGGCGACGTCATCGTCGCGCTCGACGGAGCGCCGGTGCCGACGTACCAGGACCTCATCGACGGACTCGAGGCGGTCGACCCGGGTGCCGACGTGACGCTCGGCGTCCTGCGGGACGGCGTGGAGACCGACCTCACGGTGACGACGACCGACGGCGGCGACACCGCGCTGCTCGGTGTGTTCATCGACCCGACGTTCGACTTCCCGGTCGACGTGTCGATCGAGATCGAGGACATCGGCGGCCCGAGCGCGGGCACGATGTTCGCGCTCGGCATCATCGACCAGCTCACGCCCGAGGACGAGGCGAACGGCGTCGTCATCGCGGGGACGGGCACCATGAGCGTCGAGGGCGACGTGGGCCCGATCGGCGGCATCCAGCAGAAGCTGTACGGCGCCCAGCGCGACGGCGCGACGTGGTTCCTCGCGCCGCAGGCCAACTGCCCGGAGGTCGTGGGCAACGTGCCCGACGGCCTGCGCGTCGCCGCGGTCTCGACGCTGGCCGACGCGCGCGCGGCGATGGAGGCGATCGGCGCGGGCGAGGGCGACTCGCTCGCGACGTGCGAGGCGCGCTGACGACGACCGCCCGCGTCAGTCCTCGAGCGTCGCGCGCAGCGCGGTGACGAGACCGGGGACGAGGTCGGGGCCGCCCGCGACGTCGGTGGCGGAGTCGTGCGCGCGCGACCGGACGGCGCACCACGCCGGGCCGTCCCGCAGCACGCCGACGGCGAGGCGCACGTCCTGCCGGTCGGGGTGCGACGTGAGGTAGTCGAGCGCGGCGTCCGGGTCGTCCGGCACGCCCTCCTCCGCGGCCGGCGGCAGGACGATCCGCTCGACGACGAGCGCCGCGCCGTCGACCGTCCCGGGCCAGGCGACGCGCGCGAGCCCGTCCTCGAGGTCGCCGTCGACGGCGAAGCCCTCCTGCTCGATCGAGAGCAGGTGGTGCGGGTCCGCGGTGGCCGCCGCCACGACGTCCGGCGGCAGGCGGTCCGCGAGCGTCGGGTCCGCCGCGAGCGCCCCGGCCGTCGCGACGAGCGCGAACAGGCGCGGCGGGGCGTCCCACCCCCCGTCCGCCGCGTGCGCCTCGACCTCGTGGACGGCGAGCGCGAGGGCCTGCTGGGGCGTCGGGCCGCCGGGGGCGACCGGGTCGGGGCCGGGTGCGGGGGAGGGGGCGTCGTCAGGTCGGGGCATGCCCCCATGGTCCCCCATCGCGGGCCGTCCGGTGGCGGACGGGCGGTGGCCGACCGTGACGTCCCCCACGAGGCCGCGGACCGTGGGAACCTTGGGGGAGGACCGGGCGTTGACCCCGGTGCACGCCCGAGCCACGACCGAAGAGGTATACCCACCGTGTCATTCGCCTCAGCGCCCCGCCGGCCGTCCTCCGGGGCGCGGCCCGCCCGGCGCCGGAGTCCGATCGGGATCGCGATCGCCGTCGTCGGCGCCCTCGTGGTCCTCCTGCTCCTGCTCGCCCAGTTCTGGACCGAGGTGCTGTGGTTCCGGCAGCTCGACTTCGCGAACGTCCTGTGGACGCAGTGGGGCGCGCGCATCGCCCTGTTCGTCGGCGGGTTCCTCGTGATGGGCGGGCTCGTCTTCCTGTCGTTCTCGATCGCGTACCGGTCGCGGCCGATCTACGCGCCGTCGACGCCCGAGCAGGCGACGCTCGACCAGTACCGCGAGGCGATCGAGCCGCTGCGCAAGGTCGTCATGATCGTCGCGCCCGCCCTCGTCGGCTTCTTCGCCGGCGCGGCCGCGGCGTCGCAGTGGCAGACCGTCCTGCTGGCGCTGAACTCGGTGCCGTTCGGCACGACGGACCCGCAGTGGGGCATCGACCTGTCGTTCTACGTCTTCACGCTGCCCGCGCTCCGGTTCGTCGTGAGCTTCCTCATGGCGGTCGTGATCATCGCGGGCATCGCCGCGGTCGCGACGCACTACCTCTACGGCGGGCTGCGCGTCGGGGGCGGCTCCGACGCGGGCCCGCGCACCACGACGGCGGCGCGCGTCCAGCTCTCGGTGATCGCCGCGCTCCTCCTGGTCCTCATCGGGGCCAACTACTGGCTCGACCGGTACTCGATCCTCACCTCGGGCGGCGCCAAGTTCGACGGCGCGTCCTACGCGGACGTGCACGCGGTCATCCCCTCGAAGGCGATCCTCACGGTCGTCGCGCTGTTCGTCGCGGCGCTGTTCGTCGTGACGGCGGTGCGCGGCAACTGGCGCCTGCCGGCGATCGGCGTGGGCCTCATGGTCGTGTCGGCCATCGCGATCGGGGGCATCTACCCGAGCGTGGTCCAGCGCTTCCAGGTCACGCCGAACGCGCAGGACTTCGAGGAGGAGTACATCCAGCGCAACATCGACGCGACCAAGGCGGCCTACGGCATCGACGACGTCCAGACCGAGCAGTACAACGCGAAGACCGAGGCCGAGGCGGGCGCGCTGCGCGAGGACGCCGACACCACCGCGTCGATCCGCCTGCTCGACCCCGAGATCGTCAGCCCGTCGTTCAGCCAGCTCCAGCAGAACAAGCAGTACTACCAGTTCTCGCCGTCGCTGTCGGTCGACCGGTACACGATCGACGACGAGAGCCGCGACACCGTCATCGCGGTGCGCGAGCTCAACCAGGACGGGCTGGGCGCCGACCAGCGCAACTGGGTCAACGACCACACGGTCTACACGCACGGCTTCGGCGTCGTCGCCGCGTACGGCAACCAGATCGGTCCGGACGGACGTCCCGCGTTCTACGAGGGCTCGATCCCGTCGACCGGCGCGTTCACGGACGCGGGCGGCTACGAGCCGCGCATCTACTTCTCGCCCGAGGCACCGCAGTACTCGATCGTCGGGGCGCCCGAGGGTCGTGACCCGTGGGAGCTCGACTACCCGGTCGACGACGAGGGCGGTCAGGTCAACAACACGTTCCCGACGGACGAGATCGCGGCCGGCCCGAGCGTCGGGTCGTTCCTGAACAAGGTGCTGTACGCGCTGAAGTTCGGCTCCGAGCAGATCCTCTTCTCCGACCGCGTCACGGAGGAGTCGCAGATCCTCTACGACCGCAGCCCGCGCGACCGTGTCGCGAAGGTCGCGCCGTACCTCACGCTCGACGGCCGCGTGTACCCGGCGGTCGTCGACGGCCGGGTGAAGTGGATCGTCGACGGCTACACGACCTCGAACGCGTACCCGTACTCGACGTCGGAGTCCCTGGACGAGTCGACGGCCGACTCGCTCGTCGCGGCGAACTCGGTCGAGGCGCTCGCGCCGCAGCAGGTCAACTACATCCGCAACTCGGTCAAGGCGACCGTGGACGCGTACGACGGGTCGGTCGACCTGTACGCGTGGGACGCCGAGGACCCGCTCCTCCAGGCGTGGACGAAGGTCTTCCCCGGCACGGTGCAGCCGATGTCGGAGATCTCCGGCGACCTCATGAGCCACCTGCGCTACCCCGAGGACCTGTTCAAGGTGCAGCGCACGCTGCTCGCGAGCTACCACGTGGACGACGCGAACGAGTTCTTCTCGGGTCAGGACTTCTGGCGCAGCCCGGAGGACCCGACGGCGAGCGGGCAGGTCAAGCCGCTGCAGCCGCCGTACTACCTCACGCTGCAGATGCCGAGCCAGGAGGCGCCGACGTTCTCGCTCATGTCGACGTACATCCCGGGCGGTGGCTCGGACCGCAACATCCTCACCGGGTTCCTCGCGGTCGACGCGGAGCCGGGCAACGAGGCGGGCGTGCGGTCGGAGGACTACGGCACGCTGCGGCTCCTCGAGCTGCCGCGCAACGCGACGGTCCCCGGACCGGGCCAGGTGCAGAACAACTTCAACACCGACCCGACCGCCGCGGACGGCCTCCTCGCGCTGCGGCGCGGCGACTCGACCGTCATCAACGGCAACCTCCTCACGCTCCCGGTGGGCGGCGGCCTGCTGTACGTCCAGCCGGTCTACGTGCAGTCGACGGAGGGCACGCGGTTCCCGCTGCTGCGCAAGGTGCTCGTGTCGTTCGGCGACGAGATCGGCTTCGCCGACACGCTCGACGAGGCGCTGGACCAGGTGTTCGGGGGCGACTCGGGCGCGAACGCGGGTGACGCCGACGGCGGGGTCGAGACCGAGGTCCCGGACCAGCCCGCCGACGGCGAGACCGCCGACCCGGGGACGACCGACCCCGGGACGACGGACCCCGGCACCGAGCCGCCGGCCACCGAGGAGCCGGCGCCGCCGGCTGACGGCGGCACGGTGGACGGCGGCGCCCGCGCCGAGCTCGACCAGGCGCTGCGCCAGGCGCAGCAGGCGATCGAGGACGGACAGGCGGCGCTGGCCGAGGGCGACTTCGCCGCCTACGGCGAGGCGCAGGAGCGGCTCCAGCAGGCGCTCGAGGCGGCGCTCGCGGCCGAGCAGTCGCTCGACACGGAGTCGTCGGCCGGCTGACGCCGCGGCAGGACGACGCACGCCACGGACGGGCGGGGACACCAGCGGGTGTCCCCGCCCGTCCGGCGTCGTACGGAGTTGTCATTTCGTCCGCCGGGCGAGAGGATCGCTCCTCGTGACTTCTGCAACGGTTTGCAGCAACGCTTTCAGCGCGGCGAGCGGCACGACCCCGGCCGTCCCCGCGGCGCGCCTGCGCCACCCGTCCGGGGCCGAGCTCGTCGTGGCGTTGCGCGGTGCGGCCGTGCTCGCGTGGCGCGCACCGTGGCGCGGGGCGGACGGGACGTCTCGCGTCGAGGACCTCGTCGACGGGTACGCCGACGAGGCGGAGGTCGCCGCGCACGACGCCGCGCGGTCCGCGCTCATGGCACCGTTCGTCAACCGTCTCGCGGGCGGGCAGTACGTGTTCGACGGCGTCCGGCACCAGGTGCCGCCCGTCCTGCCGTGGGAGCCCCTCACCATGCACGGGTTCGCCCGCACGCTCGACTGGACGGTCGTCGACCGTGACGAGGGCCCCGCGCGCCCCGCGGACGGGGACCCCGCGCGACCGGTGTCGGTCACGCTCCGCGCGTCCGTCGCCCCTGACGCGCACGCGGGTTACCCCTTCGCGCTCGCCCTCGAGGTCGAGTACCTCCTCGGCGCAGGCTCGCTGGACGTCACGCTGCGAGCCCGCAACGACGGCGCGACCGCCGCGCCCGTCGCCCTGGGGTGGCACCCGTACCTGCGCGTCCCGGAGCACGCCACGATCGACCGGCTCGAGCTCACCGTCCCGGCGCGGCGCGCCGTCCTGACCGACGCCGGGCTGCTGCCGCTCCCGGGGGCGGAGGCGTTCGGTGCGGTCGACGGCGTCGGGTCGCTGCCGCTCGCCGGCGTGCGGCTCGACCACGCGTTCGGCGACCTGCGCACCGACGCCGACGGCCGCGCGCGGACGGTCGTGCGCGACCCCGCGACGGGGCAGGGGCTCGCGGTGTGGCAGGACCGCGGGCTCGTCCACGTGTACACGGGCGACGGACTGGCGCGTCGTGAGCGGGCCGCCGTCGCGATCGAGCCCGTCGAGACCCTGACCGACGCGTTCAACCGCCCCGACTGCGCCGCGGACGTGCGGCTCGAGCCGGGGGCCGTGCGCGAGTTCGCGTTCGGGGTCGAGGTCCTGGCGTGACCCACGTCTCGTCCACCCGATTTGGCCTGGTCCGGAACCTCACGTAGAGTAGTGATCACCGACGCGGGGTGGAGCAGCTCGGTAGCTCGCTGGGCTCATAACCCAGAGGTCGCAGGTTCAAATCCTGCCCCCGCTACTCAGAAGGCGAAGGCCCTCGATCTGATGATCGAGGGCCTTCGTCGTGTCCGGGCACATCCGCCCGGGCGCGTCGCCTCGCAGCATCGGGGCTCGCGCTGTGACGCGCCCCACCCGGCGGGGCGCGGCCGGGGGAAGCCACGGCCCACGGCCCGGCGTTATCGTCAGTGGCCGGCGCCCACCACTCCCGCGGGCGCCCGACACCCGGAAGGTCACCATGCGCCGTCTGCGTCCCCGTCCCGCCGTCCTCACCGCCGTCACGGCGGTCGCCGCGCTCACGCTGACGGCCTGCTCGTCGGGAGGCGACGGCGACGACGCCGCGAGCCCGAGCGGCAGCGCCTCGGCCGACGCCGCCCAGTGCGAGCCCGGCGCGCTCCCGACGCTCACGGACGGCGTGCTGACCGTCGGCGCGGGCGAGGCGTACGCGCCGTGGTACATCGGTGAGCACGACTCGGGCGAGGGCTTCGAGTCGGCGCTGATCTACGCGGTCGCCGACCGCCTCGGCTATGCGGCCGACGACGTCGTCTGGGAGACCGTGACGTTCGAGCAGATCATCAGCCCGGCCGTGAAGCCGTTCGACGTCGCGGCCTACCAGACGTCGATCACCGACGAGCGCAAGCAGGCCGTCGACTTCTCCAGCCCGTACCTCACGACGCGACAGGGCGTCATCGTCATGGAAGACGGCCCGTACGCGGGCGCGACGACCCTCGCCGAGCTCGACGGCGCGCGCATCGGCGTGACCGCCGCGCAGACGAGCCTCACGCTCGCCGAGGCGGCCTGGGGCGAGGACGCGGACATCTCGCCGTACAACGCGGCGGGGGACGGCATGCAGGCGCTGCAGTCCGGGACGATCGACGCGATGGTCATGGACGTCGACCAGGGCGTCGCCGCGTCGACCGAGTACTTCCCGGACTCCGTCGTCATCGGGACGCTGCCCGACCAGGGCGTCGTCGAGCAGTACGGGCTCGTGCTCGACCTGGACTCCGCGCTGACCGACTGCGTGACCCAGGCCGTCGACGAGCTCGAGGCCGACGGCACGCTCGCCGAGCTGCGCACGACGTGGCTCAAGTCGGACGACATCCCCGTCCTCGAGTGACCCGGCCGTGACCGTGCCCGACGACGCGCGCCCGCCTGGGCGCAGCGAGGCGCCTGCCGGCGTCCCGACCACCGCGTGGTCGCCGTCGCCGCTCGCGCTCGACCGCGCCGCCTTCCGGCGCGCGCAGCGCCGCCGCTCGCTCCTCGTCGCGCTCGTGAGCACCGTGCTCGTCGTCGCGGCGGTCGTGCTCGTGGTCGTCAACGCACCCGGCTGGGAGCGAGCGCGGACCGCCTTCTTCGACCCCGCGATGGCCTGGGAGTCGCTCCCCGCGATCCTCGAGGGGCTGTGGCTCAACCTGCGCGTCTGGGTCGTGGCGGGCGTCGTCGGGACGCTGCTCGGGCTCGGGCTGGCGATCGCGCGCACGAGCCGCATCCCGGCGCTCTTCCCGCTGCGCGCGTTCGCGACCGCGTACGTCGACCTCTTCCGCGGGGTGCCGCTCCTGCTCGTCCTGCTTCTCGTCGGCTTCGGGCTCCCCGCGCTGCGCCTCGAGTGGCTGCCGACGTCGGGCGCCTTCCTCGGGGCGCTCGCGATCGTCCTCACCTACACCGCGTACCTGGCCGAGGTGTTCCGTGCGGGCATCGAGTCGGTGCACCCGTCACAGGTCGCGGCGGCGCGCTCGCTCGGGCTCACGCGCGCCCAGACGACGCGCCGCGTCGTGCTGCCGCAGGCGGTGCGCAACGTCACCGCCCCGCTCGCGAACAACCTCGTCTCGCTCCAGAAGGACTCGGGCCTCATCTCCGTGCTCGGCGCGGTCGACGCGATCCGTGCCGCGCAGATCGCGACGACGGGCAGCTACAACTTCACGCCCTACGTCGTCGCGGGGATCCTGTTCTTCCTCGTGTCGTTCCCGCTGACGCGCGCGGTCGACGCGTATCAGGCACGCCGAGGCTGGGGCCGGTCGCTCGCGACCGTGAGCGGGGCGGGGGACATCCGATGAGCGGGCTCGTCCTGCCCTCCGACGCGACCCCGCAGGACGGGGGCACAGACCACCTGCTCGCGCTGCGCGGCGTCCGCAAGACCTTCCCCGCACCCGGCGTCCCGGGCGGGCGGCGGGTCGTGCTCGACGGCATCGACCTCGACGTCGACGCGCACCGGTGCGTCGTGCTCGTCGGGTCGTCCGGCTCGGGCAAGTCCACGCTCCTGCGCGTGGTCAACCTCCTCGAGGAGGTCGACGACGGGCAGATCCTGCTCGACGGCGAGGACGTCGCGGACCCGCGGCTCGATGCCAACCGGGTCCGCGCCCGCATGGGCATGGTCTTCCAGGCGTACAACCTCTTCCCGCACCTCACCGTGCTCGACAACGTGACGCTCGCGCCACGCCTCGTGCACCGGCGGGCGCGCGCGGAGGCGGAGGCGGCGGCCGTCGAGATGCTCGGCCGGGTCGGGCTGGGGCACAGGGTGACCGCGTACCCCGACCAGCTCTCGGGCGGCGAGCAGCAGCGCGCCGCGATCGCGCGCGCCCTCGTCAACGGGCCCGAGCTGCTCCTGCTCGACGAGGTGACCTCGGCGCTCGACCCCGAGCTCGTCGGCGAGGTGCTCGACCTGCTCGCCGAGCTGCGCGCCGAGGGGCGCACGATGCTCGTCGCGACGCATGAGATGGGCTTCGCGCGCCGCGTCGCCGACGAGGTCTGCTTCCTCCACGAGGGCCGCGTCCACGAGCGCGGCACGCCCGAGCAGGTGCTGGGCGATCCCCAGCGCGAGCGCACGCGCGCGTTCCTCCGCCGGCTGCACGCCTGACCGCCGGCCGCACCGGGTTGGTAGGGTCGCGCCCAGCGTCGCGTGCCGGTGGCGGACCGCGTCAGGCATGGAGGCGCCGAACCCGGAAGGGGGAGCCGTGACGGCACGGGCCCTTTCCTCGTTCCTCACCGGTGAGTGAGGGCGAGAAGGCCAGGCTCGTGGCCTGGTACGACGAGATGCGGGCCGTGCACGGACGGCTGCGACGCGCGCTGGAGCTGGTACGGGACACGGCGCACGACGACGACGCGAGCCCGGCCGGTCCGGTCGCCGACCTGCTGGTCTACTGCCGGGGGTTCTGCACCGCGCTGACGCGGCACCACACCGCCGAGGACGCGGTGCTCTTCCCGGAGCTCGAGCAGCGGCATCCGGACCTCGCCGACGTCCTGCGACGTCTGCGCCAGGACCACGGCATGATCGCGTACCTCGTCGCGGACCTCGAGCGCGCGCTCGACCAGGCGACGGACCCCCTCGCGTCGCGGGACGCCGTCGTGCGTCACCTCGACGGGGTGGGCGCGATCATGGAGTCGCACTTCCGGTACGAGGAGCGCGCGCTCGGGGGCGTACTCGCCGTGCTGGACCTCAGGGCACCGCGCGACGACGTGCTCGGGCCGCTCTGAGCCCACGCGCTCCGAGACCGCGGTCGGAGGGCGCCGCGGCGCCGCCCCACCCGGCCCGAACCCCCGTCAGCCTCGGAGCACGAGCACGACGGTGGCCGCGACCGACGCGCACGTGACGAGGACGTACGGCCACGTCCGCGTGCGCTGCCCGGCGACGCGCAGCACCACGGCCACCGCGAGCGCCGCCAGGGCGAGCACGGGGCCGTCGGCGAGCGGTGCCAGGTCGACCGAGACGCGCAGGCTCTCCAGGAGCTGCGGCGGCAGGGGGACGAACGGCTCGCTGTGCCGGGCCGCGCCGTCGGGCACGAGCCACAGCGTCCGCAGCACCGCCAGGAGCGCGAGCACGCGCGGGAGCGCTCGCAGGAGCGCGGCTCCGACCCGGGAACGGCCCCAGGTCGACGACGCGGCCGGTCGGGAGGGCCGTGCGGACCGTGTGGCGGACGCCGTGGCCGCCGCCTGGTGCGGCGCCGGCGTGGCCGCGGACGCGCTGGCGGCGTGCGGGGCCGGGGTGCTCGTGACCGCCGCACCGGTGATCCGTGGCCGGGCGGACCCCGGACGCACAGGGGGCGACGGCGGCGTCGGGCCGAGGTGCTGGACCGGGCTCCGGCGCGGCGGGACCGACGGCGGGACCGGCCGGCCGGCCTGCGTGGCGACGAGGTCGGGGGAGTCCAGCACGCGGGTCCGCGCGACCGCAGGTGGGACCGGCTCCGCCCGGGACCGCGCCGACGGGCCGCGGCCGAGCGTGGAGACGCGCTGCACCGGCACCGGCCAGGCGCGGGCGTCCGGGGCGCCGGACGCCGGGACGGGGACGGGGCCGTCCGTCCGCGACCGCGCGACCCGGGCCACGGGCTCGGCGCCGGGGCGCCGCACCGGGAGCACCGGGTGCGTCGGGCGGCGGTACTCGCGCCACCCGCGCAGGGTGTCGGCGTGCCCCGCGGGCGGTGCCGCGGGCTGCCACCGCATCGCCTGCCAGAGCCAGTCCTTGAGCTCGGCGGGGGTCCGGCCGTCGGCCACGTGGGCGCCGATGCTCGCGACGTGGTCCGCGATGACCTCGGCGGCCGCGCCGTCGAACCCGTCGCCGTGCACCTCGGCCAGCACGCTCATCAGCGTCGCGTCGTAGACGAGGGCGTGCCACGGCTCCCGGGCGCGGGCCGCGTCGGACACCGTGCCGAGCGACGCGACCTCCGCCGCCCGCTCGGCGCGGACGGGTGCGCCGGTCGCGGCGGCCAACCCGCCGGCGGGGCCCAGCGCGCGCTCCGCCGCGGTGGCGCCGTCGGCCACGATCCGTGCGGTGAGGAGCAGGGTGTCGTCGGCGGCCTCCCCGGCGAGCCGGGCGCGCAGCACCGCGGCGACGCTCTCGAGCGCGGGGCGGTGGTTCGGCTGGTAGCGGGTCATCGACAGGATCAGGTCCTGCAGGTGGGGGTCGATCTCGGGCAGCTCGGCGGGGGCCGGGGCGAGCTCCATCCCGGCGGGCACCCCGACGAGGTCGTCGGGGACCTCCCGGACGAGGTCGTCGGCCTCGAGGTCGCGGCCGAGGAAGTTGAGGTCCGCCGGCACGACGCCCGTGGTGGCGAAGACCAGGAGCAGGCCGAGCGCGTACACGTCCGAGCGGGGGTGGACGCGGCGGCCGAACAGCTCCGGCGCCATGTACGCGAGCGTCCCGACGGGCTGGGTGGACGTCGCGGTGTCGAACATCTTGGCGATGCCCAGGTCGATGAGGACCGCGCGGTCGCCGTCGACCATGATGTTGGCGGGCTTCAGGTCGCGGTGCACGCAGTGCTGCTCCTGCAGCACGAGCAGCGCCTCCGCGACCTGCGCGGCGAGCCGCAGCGCCCGGGGGCCGTCCAGCGGGCCGGCCGCGCGGACGTGGTCGCGCAGCGTGGTGCCCGGTACGAGCTCCATGGCGAACCACGGCTGCTCGTCGTCCAGGCCGGAGCGCACGAACGCGGGGAAGCCGCGCCCGCCCACCGCCTCCAGCAGTCGCGCCTCCTGGACGAAGCGGTCGCGCGAGCCCTCCTGGAGGCCCGTGAGGACCTTCACGGCGACCGCCGCGCCGCCCGCGTCCGTGGCGCGGTAGACGTGCGCGAAACCGCCGTGCCCGAGCACCTCGGCGAGCGTGAACGGGCCCTTCCGGTCGCCGCTCGCCGGCACCTGGCGGACGGGCCGGCGCGGCAGCGGCGCGGGCCTCGGCTCGACGTCGCGAGCGGCAGCGGGTCGGACGGAGACGTCGGGCGCGGCGGGCCTCGGCCCGGCGTGGGCGGCGGGAGCCTGGGTGGTCGGGCCGGTGTCGTCGTCGGTCGCCACCGCGAGGGCGGACTGCTCGGGGCCGGGCATGGGCGCAACGTTACAAGCGCGCCGCTCCTGGACGTAGCAGACAACTCCGACCGGTCTCCCGCCCCGCGAGCGCCGCGCCGACCTGGCAGGCTGGACGGCATGGTGAACCGCCTCGCCGACGCCGTGAGCCCGTACCTGCGTCAGCACGCCGACAACCCCGTCGACTGGTACCCGTGGGGCGCCGGAGCGTTCGCCGAGGCGCGGCGCCGCGACGTGCCGGTCATGGTGTCGGTCGGCTACGCGACCTGCCACTGGTGCCACGTCATGGCGCGCGAGAGCTTCGCCGACCCGGCGATCGGCGCGCTGCTCGCGCGCGGCTTCGTCGCGGTGAAGGTCGACCGCGAGGAGCACCCCGACGTCGACGCGAGCCTGCTCGCCGCGGCCAGCGCGTTCACGCCCGACCTGGGCTGGCCCCTCACGGTGTTCACGACGCCGGACGGCGCCCCGTTCTACGCCGGCACCTACTGGCCGCCCGTCCCCGTGGCGGGGCGGCCCGCGTTCCGGGACGTGCTCGACGCCGTCGCGCAGGCCTGGGAGCAGCGGCGCGAGCAGGTCGTCGACACCGGCGAGACGATCCGCGCGGCGCTCCGGGACGCGGCGGCGGGGCGGCGGACGGGGGTCCCGCGGGCCGCGGCGACGTCGGTCGCCGTGCCGGGGGAGCCTGGCGCTCCGGGCGCGACCGACGACGGGCCGGTCGGCCGGCTCGCCGACCACGCGCGGACCGTCGTCGACCGGCTCGAGGCGGCGGAGGACCGCGTGCACGGCGGGTTCGGCGGGGCGCCGAAGTTCCCCGTCGTCCCGACGCTCGAGCTCCTGCTCGACGTGGCCGCGTCGTCGGTCGTGGACCCCGAGGTCGCGCGGCGGGCGCTCGTTCTGGCCGGGCGCACGGTCGACGCGATGGCGGCGAGCCCGCTGCGCGACGTCGACGGCGGGTTCTTCCGGTACGCGACCCGGCCCGACTGGTCGGAGCCGCACTACGAGCGGATGCTCTACGACAACGCCCAGCTCCTCTCGGCCACGACGACGCTCGCCGTGCTGCGGCGCACCACGCCGGTGGACGGCCCGCTCCGCACGCCCGCGCCCGCCCCCGGGAGCCCGGACCCGGGCGAGGGCGCGGCGCGGGTCGCGGCCGACGTCGGGCGCTTCCTCCTGCGCGTGCTGCGCCTCGCCGACGGCGCGTTCGCGAGCGCGCAGGACTCGGAGTCCGTCGTCGACGGCGAGCGCGTCGAGGGCGGCTACTACCTGCTCCCGCCCGCCGAGCGCGCGCACCACGAGCCGCCCCGGCTCGACACCAAGGTCCTCACCGGCTGGAACGGCCTCGCGATCGAGGCGCTCGCCCGAGCCGGGCACCACCTCGGCCTCCCCGACCTCACCGACGCCGCGCGCGCCGCCGCCGACCGGCTGCTGACCACGCACGTCCGGGCCGACGGGACGCTCGTGCGCGCGTCGGAGGGCGGGATCGCCTCGGACGCCGTCGCGACGCTCGAGGACCACGGCGCCTTCGCGACCGCGCTCCTCGTGCTCGGCGGCCTGACGGGAGAGGCCCGGTACGTGCGCGAAGGGCTGCGCCTCGTCGACGCGACCGTCGGCGCGGACGGCGAGCTGCGGCCCCCGCAGGGCACCGACCCGGTGCTCACCGACCTCGGGCTCGCGGCCGGTGCCGCCGCGGACGCGTCGGAGGGGGCCGTCCCGTCGGGCACGACGGCCGCCGCGCGTGCCGCGCTGCTCGCGCACCTCGCGACGGGCGAGGCGCGCTACCGCGACGCCGCCCGCGCGCAGGTCGCGTCGTCCCCGACCGCGAGCGAGCACCCGCTCGGCGCGGCCGGGGTGCTGCGCGTCGCCGTCGGGCTCGCCGAGCCGCCGCACCAGCTCGTGCTCGTCGCCGACCCGGACCTTCGGGAGGCGTTCCGCGAGGTCGCGCGCGACTGGTACCACCCGGACGGCCTGCTGCTCGCCGTGACGCCCGGTGACGCCGCGGCGCTCGCGGTCGACGGCGTCGACCTGCTCGCCGGCCGCGGCCCGGGCGCCTACCTGTGCGCCGACTTCGTGTGCCGGCTCCCCGCGCACGACCCCGACGGGCTGCGGGCCCAGCTCGCCGGCTGACCCGGATCCCCGGGGGTGCAACGGGCCCGAGCCGGTCGCATGATGGAAGAGCGGTGCGGCACGAGGAGGAGCCATGAGGGCATCGGTCGGGGACAGGATCGTGACCGCCTCGGGGGTCGTCGGCGGAGCGGTGCGCGACGGGGTGGTGGTCGAGCTGCGGCACGAGGACGGGTCGCCCCCGTACCTCGTGGAATGGACGGACACGGGCGAGCGCACGCTCGTCTACCCCGGGTCGGACAGCTACGTCGAGCACGTGCCCGGGGCGGAGAACGGCGGCGGGACCGACACGACGAAGGTCTGGCGCGTGCAGGTCAGCGTCGTCGAGTCGGAGGGCCGCACGACGGCGGAGGCAGTGCTCGTGGCGGAGACACCGGAGCACCTGCGGACGGTCGGGCGTGCGCGCCGCGACCCGCACGACCTGGACGTCCCGCTCATCGGCGACGAGATCGCCGTCGGCCGGGCGCTGCGGCGGCTCGCGGACCGGCTGCTCGACGACGCCGAGTCGGACATCGAGTCGTCCACGGGCGTCCCGGCGCACGTGCACCTGTGAGCGGGGCCTCCGACGCGCCGGCCGGCGTGCGGGCCGTCGTGCACGGACGCGTGCAGGGCGTCGGCTTCCGCTGGGCGACCCGCGATCGGCTCGCGGTGCTCGGGCTGGAGGGGACGGCGACCAACCTCCCCGACGGGACCGTCGAGGTGGTCGCCACCGGGGCGGACGACGCGGTCGAGCGGCTCGTCGCGTGGCTGCGCGACGGCCCGACGCCGGGGCGCGTCACCCGCGTGGACGTCGACCGCGACGCGGGCCCGGCGGCGCCGCCGGCGTCCTGACGCCCTGCGGACGGCTCAGTCCTCCGCGCGCGCCAGCACCGACTCCCAGTGCCACGGCTCCGGCACGCGTCCGTCGGGCTCGGCGAAGTCGGGGTGCGTCCAGCCGTACGTCTCGGCGTTCTGCTTGAGCCACTCGTACTGCGGGGTGCCGAACGCCTGCACGCCGCCGCCCAGGTCGACGGCGAACCCCAGGCCGTGGTTCGAGCAACCGGGCGGCGCCGCGATCGGCGACGACGGGTCGTAGAGCTCGGCCTGCTCCTCGTACGTGCGGTAGGACGAGTTGATCGTCAGGTGGACGCCGAACCGCTCGACGTAGGCGGCGTCCAGGGCGACGAGCCCGTCGAGCACGTCGGCGCGTACGCGGTCCGACGGGGACCACGGGATCGGGGCGAGGGCGGAGTCGGGCACGCGCCCGCCGTCCGGGTCCCACACCTGGTCCGGTGCGGGACAGGAGACGGCGTCCTGCGCGGCCGACATCTCCTCCGTCGAGGTCGCGACGGTCGCGAGGTCCGCCTCCAGGTCGAGCACCGCCTGCTCCAGCGCGGCGAGGTCGTCCCCAGACGCACCGCTCCCGGCGTTCTCCGACGTCGTCGCGGCGGCGTCGAGCGCCTCCCGGAGCCGGGTGCGCACCGCTTCGTCGGCGCCCAGGCCCTCCGTGGCGGCGTAGACCTTCTCGCCCTGCTCCTGGACCGGCGCGAGACTCGTCCGGGCGGCCTCGACCTCGGCACGCGCGTGCTCCAGCATCGAGGAGTGCACCGCCTGTGACGCCTGCTCCAGCGACAGGGTCGCGCTCGTCGTCCCGGTGGTCATCCGATCGAGGAACGACGCGCCCAGCAGGGCGCGCGCGTCGTCGACCTCCGCGGTGAGCTCCGCCCGGACCGCGGGGTCGGCCACCTTGCCGTCGGAGGTCGTGAGCAGTTCTTGGGCCACGGTGGTCCGTGCCGCCAGCTCGTCGTACGTCGACCCCCGGTACCAGACCAGCCCGCCCCCGGCGGCGCCGAGAAGGAGCGCGAGCGTCACGACGACCGCGACCCAGACGCCGCGTCGACGGCGCGTGCCCCGGGCGTGCCGCCGCTCCCGCCCGGTCGGGTAGCCCGAGGGGTCGGTGGAGGGTGGGGTGCTCGTGACGGTCACATCGCCAGAACCTACGCCACCCGGCACAGGCCCCCGGACCGTTCCGCGCGTGAGCGGGGAGACGCTCACCGAAGCATCACGAACCCCGCCGGACCCTCCCCAGACGGGGCCTCGAGCGACCGCTCGGGGCGAGACGGGGAGGGGTCATGACACACCTGGTGCTCTGCTGCGAGGGCACGTGGGCTCGTCAGCACGAGCGAGTCGGACCTCGGGGAGCGCGCGTCCGGTCCGCACCGGCTTCGGACCGGACGGCGTGCGGCAGATGGCGTTCTCCGTCGAGGACGTCGGGGCGCAGGGCTACCTCGTCGACCGGCCGCTCGCCGGGTGCGACGCGTCCGCCCCGTGCCATGCTGGGCGGCGTGAGCGAGCAGACCGCAGCCCCGATCCCGGCCGACCAGCTCGTCCCCGCCGACGCGCACGTGCTCGGCAACCCGGACGCGCCCGTGACGATCGTCGAGTTCGGTGATCTCGAGTGCCCGTACTGCGCCGCCGCCGCGCCCGTGCTGCGGCAGGTCGTCGAGGCCTCGGCCGGCCAGGTGCGGCTCGTGTTCCGGCACTTCCCCCTGTTCGAGCTCCACCCGCACGCGCTCTCCGCGGCGCTCGCGGTCGAGGCCGCCGCGGCGCAGGGGAGGTTCTGGGAGATGCAGGCCGCGCTGTTCGAGCACCAGGACCAGCTCGGCGAGGCCGGCCTGGTCGACCGCGCCGAGGAGCTCGGTCTCGACGGAGCGTCCGTCGTGGGGGACGCCGCGCAGCAGCATGCGGCACCGGTGCAGCGCGACTATGCCGACGCCCTCGCCGTGGGCGTCCAGGGCACCCCGACGCTGTTCGTCAACGGCGTCCGCTACCGAGGCCGCGTCACCGCCGACGGCCTCCGCACCGCCATCGAGGCCGCCGCCCCACCGAGGTAGGACCCGCTCGCCGAGGTAGAGCCGCGGTCGCGCGAGGTAGAGCCGTGGTTGCGTGAGGTAGAGCCGTGGTTCTTGTGCTCGACGGCGTGTGGTCGGGTTGGGTGGTCGGGGTGGGTGGTGGTGCCGCGTCTACCATCCGTCGCTCGTTCCTCGCGGCTCCCGCCAGGCCCGCCACGACGCGGCACCACCACCCACCCCGCCCGGCGTCGTCTCGCCCTGGTCGTCGATCGCCCGGGCGACCGCTCGCGGTGTCGGTCTCGCCGGCACAGTTCCCGCTGGTCGAGCCGGTCGCCGCACGAGAGTGCCGGGCTGCCGCGCTGCCGCGGGGCGCTGCTGTCGCGGCTCGCAGCGCGCGGGCCTGAGACCCGACCATGGTTCTACCTCGGCGGAGGTGGGGCGCTCAGGGGGTTGCGGGCGGGCGCCAGGGGAGGGGTGGAAGCTCGGGCGGGGGGCCGTCGGCGCCCGGGGAGCAGAGGGGCCAGCGTTCGCCGACGAACCGGAGCGCGAGGGAGCCGAGGACGGCGGCGACGAGCGAGCCCGCGAGGATGCCGATCTTGGCCTGCTCGATGAGCGCCTCGTCGTCGAACGCGAGCTCCGCGATGAAGAGCGAGATGGTGAAGCCGATGCCGGCGAGGATGGCCCCGCCGAGCAGGTGGGAGTAGCGCACGCGCCCCGGGAGGTCGCCGAGTCCGAGGCGCAGGGCGAGCGTCGCGGCGCCGAAGATGCCGACGGCGTTGCCCACGACGAGCGCGACGGCGACGCCGATCGTCACGGGCGACGTCGCCGCGGTCCGGAGCGACTCGGCGTCGAGCTGCACGCCCGCGTTCGCGAGGCCGAAGACGGGCACGACGACGTACGCGCTCCACGGGTGCAGCACGCGCTGGAGGCGCTCGCTCGTGGGCACGGCCGCGCGCGCGGCGAGCTCGGTGAGGTGCTCGCGCTCCGCCGTCGTCTCCTGCGCGAGCCGTTTGGCGTACTTGGGCACGACCGCGACGTCGACGGGCCGCGACGAGCGCGACGGGACGAGCAGGCCCACGAGCACTCCCGCGAGCGTCGCGTGCACGCCCGAGGCGTAGACGGCGCCCCACAGCGCGATCCCGGCGAGCGCGTACGGGGTGAGCCGCCAGACGCCGAGCCAGCGCAGCGCGAGGATCCCCGCGACGAGCACGGCCGCGGCGAGCAGACCTGGGAGCCAGAGGTCGTCCGTGTAGAAGAGCGCCATGACGGTGATGGCGCCGATGTCGTCCACGACGGCGAGGGTGAGGAGGAAGAGCCGGAGCTGGTCGGGGCAGCGAGGCCCGAACAGGGCGAGGATCCCCACGAGGAACGCGGTGTCGGTCGACATGACGATGCCCCAGCCGTGCTGCGCGGGGGAGCCGGCGTTGAACGCGACGTAGATGAGGGCAGGCACGGCGAGCCCGCCGAGCGCGCCGAGCGCGGGCACGGCGACGGTCCGCCGGTTGCGGAGCTCGCCGCTCGTCACCTCGCGGTTGATCTCGAGCCCGATGACGAGGAAGAAGACGGCCATCGCGGCGTCGTTGACCCAGTGGTGCAGGTCCATCTCGAACGACCACGGTCCGACGTGCCAGCCCGCCGTCGCGGACCACAGGGCGTCGTACGCGCCGGACCAGGCGGAGTTCGCCCAGACGAGCGCGACGACGGTCGCGGCGAGGAGCAGCACCGCGCCACCCGCCTCCGTCGCGAGGAACGAGCGCAGGGACGGCGCGACGGGACGGAGCTGGAAGCGCAGCGGGGGCCCTGGCCGCGCGGGGACGCGGACGATCGGGAACGACGACGGCGGAGCGGGCTCGGTCACGGGGCCTCCGGGTGGTCGGGGACGGGCGACGCCCCCGGCGTCGGACCCTCAGATGGACCTTCGGACCGACCTGCGTCGGACCTGTGCTGGGACAACTCTTCCGGGCGGGAGTTCCTTCCGCAACGGCCGGAGGATCGCGGTCCTCCACACGTCTGTCCACAGTGTGGAAAAGTTCTTCCGATTCTCTTGTGTCCTCCGTCACGCGCTGCTAGCGTCGTGCATGCCAACGGCGGGCCCGGGCCGAGCGACACGCTCGGTGGTCGACGCGATCGATCCGACACCGGCAGCTACCTACCAGGCGGAAGTGGACAACTCGCCTGCAGCGGCCCGCCGGCCGCCTCCTCCCGGCTCACCGACGAGCCGGAAGCCGGAGGCGGAGCACCCGGCGTCGCTGCCCGAACCGTGGAGACTCACCATGGACACTCTTGTCGTGGACGCAGCACACCTGGACCGAGCCGTCACCCTGGCGGTCGAGAGCGTCGCCAACGCCGGAGGCCCCTTCGGCGCCGTCATCGTCACCGCCGACGGGCAGGTGTTCGAGGGCAACAACCGGGTCACGCAGGACAACGACCCCACCGCGCACGCCGAGGTCACCGCGATCCGGCGCGCGTGCGCCGCGCTCGGCACGTTCGACCTCACGGGCGCGACGCTCTACTCGAGCTGCGAGCCGTGCCCCATGTGCCTCGCGTCCGCCCTCTGGGCGCGCGTGCAGACCGTGTACTTCGCCGCCGACCGCCACGACGCCGCGCGCGCCGGGTTCGACGACGCGGAGTTCTACGACTTCTTCGCCGCCGACCCCGCCGACCGGAGCATGCAGGTCGTGCACGAGCGCACGGCCACCGCCACCGCGCCGTTCGACGCCTGGCGCGTCCTCGACTCCCGGATCGAGTACTGACCGGCCGAGCGCCGCTCAGCACCGCACCGAAAGGACACAAGGACGTGACCCTCCTCGGCACCCGGCGGGAGACCGCCGAGAACGACGACCCACGCGGCACCGGCCCGGCCGCCGGCCGGCTCGACCGCTTCTTCCGGATCACCGAGCGCGGTTCGACCACGGGGCGCGAGCTCCGCGGCGGCCTGGTGACCTTCTTCGCGATGGCGTACATCGTCATCCTCAACCCCCTCATCCTCGGCGGCACGAGCGCCGAGAACGCACCGGTGGACGTCGCGGGCGGGTGGCTCCAGACGGCGCAGGTCGGCGCCATGACCGGCCTCGCCGCCGGCGGCCTGACCATCCTGTTCGGGCTCGTCGCGAACCTCCCGTTCGCGCTCGCGGCCGGGCTGGGCATCAACTCGTTCCTCGCCGTCGCCGTCATCGGCGACGTCACGTGGCCCGAGGCGATGGGGCTCGTGCTCGTCAACGGACTGCTCATCGTGCTGCTCGCCGTGACGGGCGCGCGGTCCGCGATCTTCAACGCCGTCCCGCGCCAGCTCAAGGCCGCGATCACGGTCGGCATCGGCCTGTTCATCGCGTTCATCGGGTTCGTCGACGCGGGGTTCGTCACGCGCACCCCGGGCGGTCCGCCGGTCCAGCTCGGCGACGGCGGGTCGATCACCTCGGTCCCGACGCTCGTGTTCATCGTCGGGCTGCTGACCATGGGCATCCTCGTCGCGCGCAAGGTCAAGGGCGGCCTGCTCATCGGGCTCGTCGCGACGACCGTCGTCGCGATCGTCGCCGAGTCGGTGCTGCACCTCGGTCCCGCGTCCGACGACAACCCCGGCGGCTGGCACCTCACCGTCCCGACGCTGCCGAGCTCCCTCGTCTCCGTCCCGGACCTCAGCCTGCTGGGGCAGTTCTCGTTCGGCGCGTTCGACCGGATCGGGGCGCTCGCGGCGACGATGCTCGTGTTCACGCTGTTCTTCACGAACTTCTTCGACGCGATGGGCACGATGACGGGGCTCGCCAAGCAGGGCGGCCTCGCCGACGCGGACGGCAACTTCCCGCGCATCAAGTCGGCGCTGGTCGTCGAGGGCGTGGGCGCGGTCGTGGGCGGCGCGACGTCGTCGTCGTCGAACACGGTGTTCGTCGACTCGGCGGCGGGCGTGGGCGAGGGCGCGCGGACGGGCCTCGCCTCGGTCGTCACGGGCGGGCTGTTCCTCGTCGCGATGTTCCTCACGCCCCTCACCGCCGTGGTCCCGATCGAGGTCGCGAGCGCGGTGCTCGTGGTGGTGGGCGCGATGATGATGGGCCAGATCAAGGAGATCGACCTCACGGACTTCACCGTCACGCTGCCGGTCTTCCTCACGATCGTGACGATGCCGCTCACGTACTCGATCGCGAACGGCATCGGCATCGGGTTCGTCACGTGGGTCCTGCTGCGGTTCGCGTGCGGCAGGGCGCGCGACGTCCACCCGCTCCTGTGGGTGGTCGCGGCCGGGTTCGTCGTGTACTTCGTGCGCGGTCCCCTGACCGCGGTCGTGGGAGGCTGAGCCTCGACATCGACCGCACGGCCGACGGGTCGCCCGCTCCTCCGGGTGGCCCGTCGGCGTGCACGGGACCGTGGGAGGGCGTGGCATGGCCGGGACAGCTCGTGTGAGCGTCGACGAGCACCGCGCGGACGTCGCGGCGCTGCTCGCCCCCCTCGTCGAGGCGGCCCGACGGCGCACGCGCACCGAGGACGTCCCCCTCGCCCGCGCGCTCGGCCGAGTCCTCGCGGGGGACCTCGTCGCGCCCGTCGCCGTCCCGCTGTTCCGCAACTCCCAGATGGACGGGTACGCCGTCCGGGCCGCGGACGTCGCCGGAGCGAGCGCGGACGCTCCCGTCCGGCTCGCCGTCGCGGCCGAGATCCCCGCGGCGCCGGGCGTCCCGCCACGGCTCGCGCCCGCCACCGCGGCCCGCATCATGACCGGCGCGCCCGTGCCCGAGGGCGCGGACGCCGTCGTCCCCGTCGAGGACACCGTGGCGGGGACGTTCGTCGGCGCGCCGCGACCCGAGGGTCCCACCGCGGACGACGCGGCAGGCCCAGGCGCGAGCCACGTGGTCGACGTACGGGTGCCGCGGTCGGCGGGGGACTTCGTCCGCGAGGCAGGCTCCGACGTCCGGCCGGGGGACACGCTTCTCGCGGACGGCACCGTCCTCGCGCCGCACCATCTCGCCGCCGCCGCGGCGTGCGGGGTGGGGGGCGTGCGCGTGGTCGCTCGGCCGCGCGTCGCCGTCCTGTCGACGGGGTCCGAGCTCGTCGGGCCGGGGGAGACGCCGGGGCCGGGGCAGGTCTTCGACGCCAACGCCGATGCCCTGGGGGCGGCCGTCCGGCGCGCGGGCGGCGACGTCGTCCTCACGGCCCGGTGCGGCGACGACGCCGCACGGTTCGCCGCCGTGCTCGCCGAGGCGGCCGCGGCCGCAGACCTCGTGGTGACGTCGGGCGGCGTGTCGCAAGGGGCGTACGAGGTGGTCAAGGACGTGCTCGGAGGATCCGGACCCGCCGGCGCCCGGGGCGCCGCCCGGGAGGTGGGCGGGGCGACGTCGCCGGGCGTCACGTTCCGGTCGGTCGCGATGCAGCCGGGCGGGCCGCAGGGGTTCGGCACCGTGCACGGGACGCCCGTGCTCACGTTCCCGGGCAACCCGGTGAGCGCCCAGGTGTCGTTCGCGATGTTCCTGCGCGAGCCGCTCGAGCGCGCGGCGGGGCTGCCGGCCGTCGAACGGGTCCGCACGGCGGTCCTCGCCGACGCGCTCACGTCGCCCGCGGGGAAGCGTCAGCTCCTCCGCGGCGCGACCGGCCCCGACGGCACGGTGCGCGTCGTCGGGGGAGCGGGCTCGCACCTCGTCGCGTCGATGGCGCGTGCGAACGTGCTCGTGGACGTCCCCGCCGACGTGACACAGTGGGACGCCGGGACCGAGGTGGAGGTACGAGAACTGTGAGCGAGACGCAGGGCGAGTCCCAGGGCGAGTCGGAGGGCGAGTCGGAGGGCGCTGCCCGGGGTGGGGCGTCCCAGGACGTGAGCCGCGTGACGACCGACGTGCTCGGAGACGCCGTGTCGCGCGCCGTCGAGGACGAGGTCGCGAGCCCGGAGTGCGGCGCCGTCGTGACGTTCCGCGGGGTCGTGCGCGACGTCGACGGCGGTCGAGGCGTCACCCGGCTCGACTACGAGGCGCACCCCGACGCCACCGCGGTGATCCGGCGGTGCGTGGCCGCGGTGGCGGCGGAGACAGGGCTGCGGGTCGCCGCCGTCCACCGGTACGGGAGCCTGGGGATCGGCGACGTCGCGCTCGTGGCGGCGGCGGCCGCGGGCCACCGCCGGGAGGCGTTCGAGGCGTGCTCGCTGCTCGTCGAGCGCATCAAGGCCGAGGTGCCGATCTGGAAGCGGCAGCACTTCGACGACGGCGTCTCGGAGTGGGTCGGGCTGTAGGACGCGTCCCTGGACCGCTCGCGAGACGACGAGAGGCGAGAAGTGGCCCCCGGCCGGAGCCGGGGAGGGGCCGCTTCTCGCCTCTCGTGAGTTCCTTCTGATCCGCCGGGCGACGACGATGTCGGGCGGGACTGCCCGGCCGCGCGGGCCGGGAGGGGAGGGGGAAGGTCAGCGCTCGGCGGGGCGGTTGTCGAGCAGCATGCCGATGCCGAGGCCGACGGCGGTGCCGAGGATGAGGCCGAACCAGCTCAGCACGACGGTCCCGACGACGGCGCCGATCGCCGCGCCCAGGACGCTCTTGGTCCCGGCCTTCCAGGCGGCGGACCGCTCGTCGGTGCGGTAGATCGGGAGCGCGGAGGCGCTGTTGTCCGGGGTCGTCGAGGACGCACCGGAGATCGAGGAGGAGGGGCGGTTGGTGGGTGCAGGAGAGATCGTCGTCACGACATCCATGGTAGGAAGAGACGGCGGCTCTGACCTGGGCTGATGCACCCAGGTGACCGGCTTCACCCTATGATCTGCGCCACCGTCGTGACGCTCAGCCGCCGATCGCGCCCATGCTGCGTGTCGTCGCCGCGAAGGCGTCGGCGGCGAGCGTGGGGGCGTCGCTGCCGTGCGCGAGCGGCTTGCGCCACATCGCGCCCTGCCACGCGCGGGCGAGGGCGTCGTCGCGCTCGTCCTCGTCGAGGTCCGCCGAGCGCAGGATCGCGCGCAGGTCGGTCTCGTCGTCGCCGAACAGGCACGAGCGGACCGTGCCCTCGGCGGTGAGCCGCGTGCGGTCGCACGCGCCGCAGAACGACCGCGTGACGGACGCGATGACGCCGACCGTCTGCGGTCCGCCGTCCACGAGCCACTCCTCGGCGGGCGCCGACGGGTCGTCGCGTCCGACCTCGACCAGGTCGAAGCGGGTGCCCAGCATGGCCAGGAGGTCCGTCGCCGACACGAGGTCGTCGCGCGTCCAGCGCCCGTCGGCGTCGAGCGGCATCTGCTCGATGAACCGCAGGTGGCAGCCGTGCTCGACGGCCCACGCGAGCAGGTCGGCCGCGCCCGACAGCGTCTCGGGCATGAGGACGGCGTTGAGCTTCACCGGCGCGAGGCCGGCGTCGAGCGCGGCACGGATCCCGGCGAGCACGTCGGGCAGCCGGTCGCGGCGCGTGAGGCGTGCGAAGTCGGCGCGGTCGACGGAGTCGAGGGAGATGTTGACGCGGTCGAGACCGGCGGCGACGAGCTCGTGGACGCGCTTGTCGAGCCCGATCGCGTTCGTCGTCAGCGAGAGCGACACGTGGGGCGCGGCCGCGCGCGCGGCGCGCAGGATGTCCGCGAGGTCCCGACGCATGAGCGGCTCCCCGCCCGTGAACCGGACGTCGGTGATGCCGAGGCGGTCGACCGCGACGCGCACGACCCGGCCGATCTCGTCCGGCGTGAGGAGGTCCTCGCGGGGGATCGCGGGCAGCCCTTCCGCGGGCATGCAGTAGGTGCAGCGCAGCGAGCACTTCTCCGTGATCGAGATGCGCAGGTCGCGCGCGACGCGCCCGTAGCGGTCAACGAGCGCGTCGGTCGGGGGACGCCCCGGGTCGAGGTCCGCGGAGCCGTTCGTGGGCGCGCCCGACCGCAGCCTGGGCATCCCGAGCGAGACCGCGGTCATGGCCCGATCGTAGACGGTGCTCCGGCCGGGGCCGTGACCTGGGCCACGGCGCGTGCTAGCGTGGAGTCCGTTGAGCGGAAGGTAAGTTCCGCTGGACGGAACACTCTGCACAGGTGGAGAGTGTTCCAAGGGCGGATTCAAGCCCTGTGTTTCCGGCGCGTCACAGCCGACGCGACCTCGGACACGCAGGGGACTCACCGCAAGGGTTCACTGGAAGGACGCCGGTTCGCCGGCACCCTGGCGGAAGCGAGGCCCACGATGCTCCATCTCGTCGACCGGCTCGCCCCGTGGCTCGGCCCGGGGCAGCCCCCGTTCGCCGTCGCGACGGTGGTCGCCGCGTCCGGCTCCGTGCCACGACCGGTCGGCACCGCGATGGCGGTGCGCGCCGACGGCGCCGTGATCGGCAGCCTGTCCGGCGGGTGCGTCGAGGGCGCGGTGCACGCCGCCTCGCTCGACGCGATCGCCTCGGGCACGAGCCACCGTGAGACGTTCGGCTACAGCGACGACGACGCGTTCGCCGTCGGGCTGAGCTGCGGCGGCACCCTCGACGTCCACGTCCAGCCCGTCTTCCCCGGCGACGACGCGGCGCGCGCGCTCGCCGCGGCCGTGACGCGGCCCGACGGCGGTCCGCGCCGGGGTGGCGACGGACCGGAGGAGACGAGGGGCCCGGCCGCGGAGACGGGCCGTGCGGTCGCCCTCGTACGCCGGATCGACGGGTCGCGCCGCACGGCGGCGCTCGTCGACGACCCCGCCACCGCGAGCGAGCGCGTCGTCGCCGCAGCGATCCGCGACCTCGTCGGGCCCGACGCTCTCGACGCGGCGACCGCGCAGGTCGTCGCCGTCCTGCGCGCCGGCGGCACGGCGACCGTCCACGCGGCGCACGGGGCGCCCGGCACGGCGGGGCCCTCGCCGTCGCACCGCGGCCCGGACCGCGTGCCCGCGCACGCGGACGCGTGCGACGAGACCGAGCCCGTCACGCTCCTCGTCGAGACCCGCCTGCCGGCCCCACGGTTCCTCGTGTGCGGGGCGAACGACTTCGCCGGCGCGCTCGTGCGGCACGTGCGCCTGCTCGGGTACCGCGTGACGCTGGTCGACGCACGCGAGGTGTTCGCCGATGCCCGCCGGTTCCCCGAGGCGGAGGTCGTCGTCGAGTGGCCGGACCGGTACCTCGCCGCGGAGGCCGCGGCGGGACGCGTCGATGCCCGGACCGCCGTCGCGGTCCTCACGCACGACGCGAAGTTCGACGTGCCGCTCCTGCGGCTCGCGCTCGACCTGCCGCTCGCGTACGTCGGGGCGATGGGTTCGCGCCGCTCGCACGCGCAGCGTGTCGCCGCCCTGCGCGCGGAGGGCGTGAGCGAGGCCGCGCTCGCGCGGCTCCGCTCGCCCATCGGCCTCGACCTCGGCGCCGTCACGCCCGAGGAGGTCGCCGTCTCGATCACCGCAGAGCTCGTCGCGACCCGGCACGGGCGGGCCGCCGTCGTCCCGTTGAGCGGCACGGACGGGCCGATCCACGCCGACCCGCCGCCCGGTTCGCCCGCCCATCACCCCGCGGCCGCCGCCGCGCCGACCCCCGAGGAGGCCTCCTGATGGACCTGAGCACCGTCACCGACCTCGTCCCGACCGCCGACCCCGCCGACTGGCGCGAGGGCGACGCGTGGCTCGCGGGCGGGACCGTCCTGTTCTCCTACGGCAGCGAGACGCTCCGGCGCCTGCTCGACCTGACGAGCGCGGGGTGGCCCGCGCTGACCGTCACCGACGAGGGCCTCGAGATCGCCGCGACGTGCACCGTCGCCGAGCTGTGGGCGTTCGAGGAGAGCGCGCAGGCCGCGCCCGTGCGCGACCGGTGGCGCGCGCTGGACCTCGTGCGGCCGTGCTGCGACAGCTTCGTCGCGTCGTTCAAGATCTGGAACACGTCGACCGTCGGGGGCAACGTCTGCACGTCCCTGCCGGCCGGGCCGATGATCTCGCTCACCGCGGCGCTCGACGGCGTCGCGGAGGTCTGGGGGCCGGGCGGCACCCGCCGGGAGCAGCCCGTCGTCGACCTCGTCACGGGCGAGCTGCGCAACACGCTCGCGCCCGGGGAGCTCCTGCGCGCGATCCGTCTGCCGGACCACGCGCTGCGCTCGCGCACCGCGTTCCGCCGCCTGTCGCTGTCGAACCTCGGGCGCTCCGGCGTGCTGCTCGTGGGTCGGGTCGACCCGCCCGACGCCGGGGGCGCCTTCGTCCTCACGGTCACCGCCTCGACGCGCCGGCCCGTGCAGCTCCGTTTCGCAGCGGACGTGCTGCCCACCGCCGCCGACCTCGTCGCCACGCTCGACGCCGCGATCCCCGCCGACCTCTACCACGACGACATCCACGGCCTGCCCGAGTGGCGCCGGGACATGACCTACCGCCTCGGCGAGGAGATCCGCTCCGAGCTCCTCACCGAGCTCCTCGACGGTATGACGACGGACGGAGGCCTCCGATGACCACGCTCGACCCCCGCCCGGCACCGCCCGTGACGATCGACGGCCGCGCGGTCCAGGCCGAGCCCCGCGCCGGGCAGTGCCTGCGCACCTACCTGCGCGAGCAGGGCGCGCTCGGCGTCAAGAAGGGGTGCGACGGCGGCGACTGCGGCGCCTGCACCGTCCACGTCGACGGCATCCCGGTGCACTCGTGCGTCTACCCCGCGCGTCGTGCGGCGGGCCACGAGGTGACGACGATCCAGGGGCTCGCGGCGTCGTCGTGCCACGGCAGCGCGGCCGGGGACGATCCCGTGGGCGCGTGCGACCACGACCCCCACGGCCCGCAGGACGCGCTGCACCCGGTGCAGCAGCAGTTCCTCGACGCGCAGGGCTTCCAGTGCGGGTTCTGCACCGCCGGGATGATCATGACCGCCGCGACGTTCGACGACGCGCAGCGCGAGAACCTGCCGCGCAACCTCAAGGGCAACCTGTGCCGCTGCACGGGGTACCGCGCGATCGAGGACGCGGTCCTGGGGCGCGGTGACACGACCGGGACCGCGCCGGGCACGGGCGAGCGTGCGCCGTCGGTCGGCGACCGGGCCTCTACCTCGCTGGACCAGGGCTCTCCCTCGCTGGACCAGGGCTCTCCCTCGGCGGAGCAGGGCTCTGGCGAGGCGGGCCGGGCGTTCGGGCGCGACGTGCCCGCGCCCGCGGGCCGGGGGATCGTCACCGGGACGGTGCGGTACACGCTCGACGTGGACCCGGCCGACTACCCGGGCCTGCTCCACCTCAAGCTCGTGCGGTCGCCGCACGCGCACGCGCGCGTGGTCGCGATCGACACGACGGACGCGCTCGCGGTGCCCGGCGTGCACGCCGTCCTCACGCACGAGGACGCGCCCGCGACGCGGTTCTCGACGGCGCAGCACGAGCTGTTCACCGACGACCCCGACGACACGCGGATCCTCGACGACGTCGTGCGGCACGTGGGCCAGCGCGTCGCCGCCGTCGTCGCGGAGACGGTCGCCGCCGCCGAGGAGGGCGTGCGCCGGGTCCGCGTCGAGTACGAGGTGCTGCCCGCCGTCGTCGACCCGGAGGAAGCGATGGCGCCCGGCGCGCCGCTCGTGCACCCCGAGCTCGACGCCGCCGACGCGCGCGTCTCTCGCCCCGAGGCGAACGTCGTCGCCGAGGTGCACTCCGAGCTCGGCGACGTCGAGCGGGGTCTCGCGGAGGCCGACGTCGTGCACGAGGCGACCTACCGCACCCACCGCGTGCAGCACGCCGCGCTCGAGACGCACTGCGCGATCGCGTCGCTCGACGACGACGGGCGCCTCGTCGTGCGGTCGTCCACGCAGGTCCCGTTCCTCGCGCGCCGCCACCTGGCGCGCGTCCTCGACCTCGACCCGGAGCGCGTGCGCGTGCACTGCGAGCGCGTGGGCGGCGGGTTCGGCGGCAAGCAGGAGGTGCTCACGGAGGACGTCGCGGCGCTCGCCACGCTGCGTCTCGGTCGGCCGGTCCAGCTCGAGCTCACGCGCTCCGAGCAGTTCATCGGCACGACGACGCGCCACCCCTTCCGCATCCGGGTGCGCGCGGGCGCGCGCCGCGACGGGACCCTCACCGCGCTGCACCTCGACGTGCTCAGCAACACGGGGGCGTACGGGAACCACGGCCCGGGCGTCATGTTCCACGGGTGCGGCGAGTCCCTCGCCGTCTACCGGTGCGACAACAAGAAGGTCGACGCCCACTGCGTCTACACGAACACCGTGCCCGCGGGCGCGTTCCGCGGGTACGGGCTGTCGCAGATGATCTTCGCGGTCGAGTCCTCGGTCGACGAGCTCGCGCGGCAGCTCGGGATGGACCCGGTCGAGCTGCGGCGCCGCAACGTCGTGCGCGACGGCGACCCCATGCTCTCCACGCACCCGACGCCCGAGGAGGACGTGCTCTACGGCAGCTACGGGCTCGACCAGTGCCTCGACCTGGCCGCCGACGCGCTCGCGCGCGGCCGCGCGCGCGACGTCGCCGCGTACGGCGCGGGCGCCGGGTCGGGGCCGGACGCGCTGCCGGACCTCGGGCCGGAGTGGGGTGTCGGCGAGGGCACCGCGCTGTCCATGATCGACACGGTGCCCCCGCGTGGTCACTACTCCCACGCGCGCGTGCGGCTGCGGCCGGACGGGGTCGTCGAGGCCGAGGTCGGGACCGCCGAGTTCGGCAACGGCACGACGACCGTGCACGCCCAGCTCGTCGCGAGCGCGCTCGGCCAGGACGCCGCCGACGTCGTCGTGCGGCAGTCCGACACGGACCTCGTGGAGCACGACACCGGCGCGTTCGGGTCCACCGGCACCGTCGTCGCGGGCAAGGCGTCGCTCGCCGCCGCGCAGGACCTCGCCGAGGCGGTGCTCAAGGTCGCGGCCGGCGTCCTGGGCGCCGCACCCGGCGACTGCCGGCTCGTGCCCGGCGGGGTCGACTGCACGGGAGGCGAGCGGACGACGGTGCTGCCGCTCGCCGACGTCGCCCGCGCGGCCGCCGACGCCGGGATCGACCTCGTCGCCGAGGGACGGTGGGGCGGGACCCCGCGCTCCGTCGCGTTCAACGTCCACGGCTTCCGGGTCGCCGTGCACCGGGGGACGGGCGAGATCCGCATCCTCCAGTCCGTCCAGGCCGCCGACGCCGGCGAGGTCGTCAACCCGCGCCAGTGCCGCGGCCAGGTCGAGGGCGGCATCGCGCAGGCCCTCGGCGCCGCGCTGTACGAGAACGTGATCGTCGACGACACCGGGCGCGTGACGACCGACATCTTCCGCCAGTACCACCTGCCCACCTTCGCGGACACCCCGCGCAGCGAGGTCTACTTCGCGCGCACGTCGGACACCGTCGGCCCGATGGGGGCGAAGTCGATGAGCGAAAGCCCGTTCAACCCGGTGGCCCCGGCGCTCGCCAACGCGATCCGCGCGGCGACGGGCGTGCGGTTCACCGAGCTCCCGCTCGCCCGAGACCGTGTGTACGTGGGCATCAAGGCCGCAACCACACGCTGAGGGCATGAGAGGCCGCGCCGATCGGACGCGGCGGTCTCATACGCTCAGCGATCGGCCGGAGGCAGGAGGTCGAGGTCGGCTTCCGTGTCGAGGTCGCGGCCGTCGCCCGGGTGGTCGACGACGTCGACCAGGTCGGCGTGGGCGCGCAGGAAGCCGCGCGCGCCGCGGTCGCCGTGGGCGCTCGCGGCCGCGGGCGCGGCCAGCGCGGCGTCGAGGACGAGCGGGTGGGCCCAGCGCGGGCGATCCGCGCCCGAGGGTGCCGCGGGGCCGACGCCGCCGGTCCAGCGGGACGCGGCCACGCGGCCGGGGCGGTGGGCGGCGAGGAGGCGCGCGACGTCGTCGGGCACGACGCCGGGCTGGTCCACGTGCGCGACGACGACCCGGGCGGGAGCGAGGTCGAGCGCGGCGACGACGCCGACGCGCAGGGACGACGCCATCCCGGTCGCCCAGCCGGGGTTGTCGACGACGCGGACCCTGGGTTCGTCGAGCGCCGTCGCGGCGCGCACGTCGTCCGCGCCCGCGCCGAGGACCACGACGACGGCGTCGCACCCGCCCGCGAGCAGCACCCCCGTCGCGTGCTCGACGAGCGTGCCGCCTCGGTGGGGGAGCAGCGCCTTCGGCCCGCGGCCGAGCCGGGTCCCCGCCCCGGCCGCGAGGAGGACCGCGACGGTGGGCGTCGCGGGCGCGGTCGTCGGCGAGGTCGGCACCCGGCCAGGATAGGTGACCACCGAAGCAGGGTCCCGCACCGGACGGCCGCGTCCGCGGGGAGCGGACCCGGGTTCGGGGGATCGAGCGGGACCCCGCGACCACCAGTCGGTTTTACCGATCCTTGGCGGTTTCATCGTCGGGCCAGGGTGCCGCTATGCTCGGCGCGCCCGGGGGGACCGCGGCGGGCCGCGCGCCGGTACGCCAGGCCGCCCGCGGCCGTCCCGCACGACGAGCGAAGGAGTCCGGATGAGCTTCATGGAGAAGCTGCGCGGCCAGCTGATCGACATCATCGAGTTCCTCGACGAGAGCCGGGACACGATCGTCTGGCGCTTCCCGCGCCAGGGCAACGAGATCAAGAACCAGGCGAAGCTCGTCGTGCGCGAGGGGCAGAGCGCCGTCTTCGTGAGCGAGGGCCGGCTCGCCGACGTGTTCGGTCCGGGCACGTACACGCTCGAGACCAAGAACCTGCCGATCCTGTCGACGATCCAGGGCTGGAAGTACGGGTTCGACTCACCGTTCAAGGCGGAGGTGTACTTCGTCGCGACGCGCCAGCTCACGGACCTCACGTGGGGCACGCAGAACCCGGTGATCCTGCGCGACCCGGAGCTCGGAGCGGTCCGCATCCGCGCGTTCGGGACGTACGCGCTGCAGGTCGTGGACCCGTCGGCGCTGCTGCGCCAGCTCGTGGGGACCGACCCGCAGTTCCGCACGGACGAGATCGGCGACTACTTCCGCCGCCTCGTGGTCGGCCGGCTCGGCCCGGCGCTCGCGGAGGCCGGCGTCGCGGCGATCGACCTCGCCGCGAACCAGCGAGAGATCGCCACGCAGCTCGCGGGCCAGCTCTCGGAGGACCTGTCGGAGTACGGCATCACCGTCCCGCGCTTCGTCCTCGAGAACGTCTCCTTCCCGCCCGAGGTCGAGGCGGCGCTCGACAAGCGCACGCAGATGGCCGTGGTCGGGAACCTCGACCAGTACACGAAGTTCCAGGCGGCGAACGCGATCGAGACCGCCGCCGCGAACCCCGGAGGCGCGGGCGACGGGATGGGGCTCGGCGCCGGCATGGGTCTCGGGGCCGCCATGGGCCAGCGGCTCGCGCAGTCGCTCGGGACGACGGCGGCGCAGCCGGCACCGGCGCCCACCGGACCGCCGCCCCTGCCCGCCGTGGAGTCGCCCTGGTACTGGGCGGTCGGCGGCACGCAGTCCGGGCCCGGCACGACGGCGGACCTCGCCGGCCGGGTCCGGTCCGGCGAGGTGACGCGCGAGTCGCTCGTGTGGCAGCAGGGCATGGCCGCGTGGACCGCCGCGGGCGAGGTCCCCGCGCTCGCGCCGCTGTTCGCGGCGACCCCGCCGCCGCTGCCTCCGACCGGCGCCCCGACCGGTCCGCTGGCGGGCTGACGGTGAGCGACACCCAGGGAGAGCTCGTCCGCACGCGCTGCGACGCGTGCGGGTCGCAGCTCGCGTACGCGCCCGGCACGCAGCACCTGCGCTGCGTCGCGTGCGGCGGGACCGTCGCGATCGTGCACGCGGCCGGGGACGCGGTCGCCGAGCACTCGTTCGACGCGTGGGCCGCGGCGCAGGGCGGGGTGCGCGCCGGGATCGTCGACGCGCGGGTCCTCACGTGCGACGGCTGCGGCGCGACGACGCGGGGGACCGACCTGTCCGTCGCGTGCCGGTTCTGCGGCGGGCACCTCGTTGCGACGGCCGAGACGGACGGTCTGGTGCAGCCGGAGGCGGTGGTGCCGTTCGGCGTGGAGCAGGCGCAGGCGCGCGACGCGTTCCGGCGCTGGGTGCGCTCGCGCTGGTTCGCCCCCGGCGAGCTGAAGAAGGTCGGGGACACCGAGTCGCTGCACGGCTCGTACGTGCCGCACTGGACGTTCGACGCGCGCACGTCGTCGGCGTACTCGGGGCAGCGGGGCGACGCCTACTACGTGACCGTCAAGAACGGGGACGAGGAGACCCGGGAGCGGCGGGTGGCCTGGACCCCCGTGTCGGGACACGTCGCGCGTGACTTCGACGACGTGATCGTCCCCGCGTCGTCGCAGGTGGCCGAGCGCGACCTCGCCCGGCTCGGCCCGTGGCCGCTGTCGCACGCGGTGCCGTTCCGTGCCGAGTACCTCGCGGGGTTCGCGGCGGCCCGGTACGACGTCGAGCCCCCGGCCGGCCTGGACCGCGCCAAGCAGAAGATGGCGTCGGTCATCCGCGACGACGTCGAGCGCGACATCGGGGGCGACGAGCAGCGGGTCGGCGCGATCCGCACGGCCTACGCGGACGTGATGTTCAAGCTCGTGCTGCTCCCGCTGTGGATCGCGACGTACGTGTACGCGGGCAAGCAGTGGCAGGTCATGGTCAACGCCAACACCGGCCAGGTGATCGGGCGGCGCCCCTACAGCGTCGGCAAGATCGTCCTCGCCGTGCTGGCCGGCCTGCTCGTCGTCGCGGCGCTCGTCGTCTGGTACCTGCGCTCGCCGACGTGAACCTCAGGCGTCCCGGCGCTCGTCGTACGCGCGCTGGGACGCCGCGACCTCCGCGACCGAGCCCTCGAGCACGTCGAGGAGCCCTGTCAGGCTGTCGGCGACGCGGCGCCCGAGGTCGGTGAGGGAGTACTCGACGTGCGGCGGGATCGTCGCACGCACCTCGCGCACGACGATGCCGTCGCGCTCCAGGGACTGGAGCGTCTGGGCGAGCATCTTCTCGCTGACCCCGTCGATGCGGCGACGCAGCGCGTTGAAACGGACCGCGCCGTCGCGCAGACCGGCGACCGTGAGCACGCCCCACCTGCCGGTGACCGCCTCGAGGACGTGCCGGGACGTGCAGCCGCGCTGGAAGACGTCGGCCACCATCGCGTCCGTCGGTCCGTGGTCCTCGGTGTCCTCCACGGTGCGAGCGTCGGTCGTCATCGCCCCAGGATACGGCGCCAGCCAGTGCCGCAGCACTGTGACATAGACCGCACTAGCGACTAGTTGGCACTTTCGAAAAGTAAGCGCATGCTGGGACGGCGCGACCGCCCGGTCGTGCCCTCGCGCACCGAAGGAGCCTTCGTATGTCCATCGCCGTCACCGGAGCCAGCGGCCACCTCGGCCGCCTCGTCGTCGAGTCCCTCCTCGCGCACGGGGCGGACCCGTCCGCGGTGGTCGCCGCCGCGCGCACGACGGCGAAGGTCGCCGACCTCGCCGACCGGGGCGTCCAGGTTCGCGAGGCCGACTACGCGCGGCCCCAGACCCTCGCCGTGGCGCTCGCGGACGTCGACGTGCTGGTGCTCGTCTCGGGCTCCGAGGTCGGGCAGCGCGTCGACCAGCACCGCAACGTGGTCGACGCCGCGCGGGCTGCCGGCGTCTCGCGCGTCGTCTACACGAGCGCGCCGCACGCCACGACCTCGGCGCTCGTCCTCGCGCCCGAGCACAAGGCCACGGAGGAGCTCCTGGCGGCGTCGGGCCTGGCGACCACGATCCTGCGCAACAACTGGTACACCGAGAACTACGTCGGCGACGTGCTGGGCGCCCGGGAGTCCGGCGAGATCGTGTCGAGCGTGGGTGACGGCCGCGTCGCGAGCGCGAGCCGCGCCGACTACGCCGAGGCCGCCGCGGTCGTCGCACTCGCCGCGACGGCGGACGCCGCCGCGCACGCAGGCGCCGTGTACGAGCTGAGCGGCGACGTCGCGTGGACGTTCGACGACCTCGCCGCCGCGGCGACAGAGGTGCTGGGCCGCCCCGTCACCTACCGGCGCGTGACCCCCGACGAGCACCGCGCGCTCCTTCTCGGCGCGGGCCTGGACGAGGGCACGGCCGGGTTCGTCGTCGCGCTGGACGGCAACATCCGCGACGGGCTGCTCGCCGAGACGTCGGGAGAGCTCGGGCGTCTGCTGGGCCGACCGACGACGCCGCTCGTCGACGGGCTGCGCGCCGCCGTCGCACAGCGCTGAGAGGTCGCGGTGCGGCCGTCCCGGGGGACCGGGCGGCCGCGCCGCGACGCCCGTCGGCACGGTGTCAGTGGGACGCCTTGACCACCAGCACCGGGACGGGCGAGTCGAGGAGCACGCGCTGCGTCGTGCTTCCGAGGAGGAACTTGCCCACCGGCGAGCGCTTGCGCGCGCCCACGACGACGAGGTCGGGCGCCGTGCGCTCTGCCTCGTCGATGATCGCCTCGGCCGGGTCGAGGTGCTCCGGCCGGTACGTGATCTCGGGGCGTGCGACCTCGGCCGGGAGGGTGTCCAGCAGGTGCGCGAGGGTCGCGGGGACGCCCGCGTCGGCGTCCTGGGGGGTGAGGACGAGGACCGCGAGGGCTGTCGAGCGGTGGACCGCCTCGGCGACCGCCGCACGGAACGCGGTCTCGCCCTGCGGGGAGTCGTTGTACGCCACGAGGACGGTCATCGCGCGGGCCCTTCCGTCATTCCGTCGCTGCCGTTGAACTCTCTCACAGGGCGGCACCCGTCGCCGGTCGACGGGTGCCTGCGGCGACGGGCGCGCCGGACCGTCCGAGCGCGGCGTCGGGCACGGCGAGCGTCGGGGGCAGCAGGGGCGGGACGACGTCGCGCAGGACCGCCTCGATCTCGCGCCGCCGTCGCGCACCGAGGCGCTCGGCCGGCGCCGTGACGCTCACGGCGGCCACGGACTGCCCACCTCGCAGGATCGGGAGGGCGACACAGCTGATGCCCGGCTCGTTCTCCTCGGTCTCCGTCGCGAAGCCGCTCGCCCGCGTCGCGTCGCACGTCGCGCGGAGCGCGGCGGGCGAGACGGGGTGCTCGTCGGGGGCGGCCGCGGCGTACCAGGCGAGCGCGCCGTCGTCGAGCGGCCGGTGGGCGAGCAGCGCGCGCCCGAGCGCCGTCGTGGCCGCGGGGCGGCGCCGGCCCACGGCCGACCAGACCCGGACGGCGCGCGCGGGCTCGACCTTGTCGAGGTAGACGATCTCGGTCCCCGCGAGGGCGCCGAGGTGGACGAGCTCGTCGGTCGCCCGGCACACCGCGACGAGCACCGGGTGCAGGAGCGCCGGCAGGTTCTCCTCCCCGAGGTAGACCGTCGCGAGCGCGGTCGCCGCAGGGCCGAGCCGGTAGTCGCCCGTCGCGGCGTCCTGCTCGGCGTAGCCGCGGTAGCGCAGCGCCGCGAGCGTGCGGTGCAGCGAGGCCTTGTGCAGCCCGAGCGAGCGCGACAGGTCGCCGAGCGCGACCCCCGCGGGGCCGGACCCGGCGAGGGCCTCGAGCACGGTGAGGGCCTTGTCCACGCTCCCCAGCGGGCTGCCGTGCGGACCGGTCGTCGCCTGCGCGTCGCCCTCGGGGATGCCCGACGCCGCCGTCCCGGCTTCCGCCATCGTCGCTCCTTCGCCTAGAGTGCGTTCCGTAGTGAACAACAGATGTTCACCATAGCGAAACGGAGCGAGGATGTCAGCCCACGGACCCCTGGAGGCGATCGCACGCGCCCGCGTCGTGCCGGTCGTCGTCGTCGACGACGCGGAGCAGGGCGTGCTCGTCGCGAGAGCGCTGCGCGACGGCGGTCTTCCCGTCGCGGAGGTCACCTTCCGCACGGCGGGTGCCCGCGCGGCGATCGAGGCGATCGCGCGTGAGGTGCCGGACGTGCTCGTCGGTGCGGGGACCGTCGTCAACGCGGCCCAGGTCGACGAGGCCGTCGAGGCCGGGGCCCGCTTCCTCGTCTCGCCGGGGCTGTCGGCCGCCGTGGTCCGCCGCGCCCAGGAGGTCGGCGTGCCGGTCCTGCCCGGGGTCGCGACGCCGTCCGACGTCATCGCCGCGCTCGACCTCGGCCTCGACGCGGTGAAGCTCTTCCCGGCGAACGTCGTCGGCGGCCCGGCGGCGGTCAAGGCGTTCTCCGCTCCGTTCCCCGGCCTGCGCTTCGTGCCGACCGGCGGCGTGAGCGCCGCCAACCTGCTCGACTACCTCGCGCTGCCGTCCGTCCTGGCCGCGGGCGGCTCGTGGATGGTCGACGCCGCGCTCGTGCGCGCGGGCGACACCGCCGAGATCACCCGTCGGACGCGCGAGGCCGTCGAGCTCGCCGCGACCGGCACCCACCCCGCCGAAGGAGCCTGACCCGTGACCGACACGACCGCGACGCCCACGACCGACCGGCCCCCGCTCGCCGTCCGCCCCGCCGCCGAGAGCGCCTACGACGTCGTCGCCCTCGGCGAGGTCATGCTGCGCCTCGACCCGGGCGAGCGCCGCATCAAGACCGCCCGCAGCTTCGACGCGTGGGAGGGCGGCGGCGAGTACAACGTCGCGCGCGGCCTGCGCCGCGCGTTCGGTCTGCGCGGCGCGGTCGTCACCGCGCTCGCGGACAACGAGGTCGGGCGCCTCGTCGAGGACCTCATGCTCACCGGCGGCCTCGACACGCGCTGGGTGCAGTGGCGCGAGTACGACGGCATCGGGCGCACCGTGCGCAACGGGCTCAACTTCACGGAGCGCGGGTTCGGCGTGCGCGGCGCGGTCGGCGTCTCCGACCGCGGCAACACCGCGATCGCCCAGCTCCGGCCCGAGGACGTCGACTGGGACGACGTGTTCGGCCGCGGCGTGCGCTGGTTCCACACGGGCGGCATCTTCGCCGCGCTGTCCGAGTCGTCCGCCGACGTCGCGGAGGCGGCCATGGCCGCCGCGCGCCGCCACGGGACGGTCGTGTCCTACGACCTCAACTACCGTCCCTCGCTCTGGAAGGGCATCGGCGGCGTCGAGCGTGCGCAGGAGGTCAACCGCCGCCTCGCCCGGTACGTCGACGTGATGATCGGGAACGAGGAGGACTTCACCGCCTCGCTCGGCTTCGAGGTGGAGGGCGTCGACGAGAACCTCACCGACCTCGACACCGGGGCCTTCCGCGCGATGATCGCGCGGGCCGCCGAGGAGTACCCCAACTTCCAGGTCGTCGCGACGACGCTGCGCGGCGTGCGGACCGCGACCGTCAACGACTGGGGCGCCATCGCGTGGTCGCGCGTGCAGGGCTTCGCCGAGGCGACCCACCGCCCCGGGCTGGAGATCCTCGACCGAGTGGGTGGCGGCGACTCGTTCGCGTCGGGTCTCGCGTACGGGCTCATGGAGCTCGGCTCGATCCACGAGGCCGTCGAGTACGGGGCGGCCCACGGCGCGCTCGCGATGACCACTCCCGGCGACACGTCGACGGCGTCGCTCGCCGAGGTCCGCAAGCTCGCCTCGGGCGGCAGCGCGCGCGTGCAGCGCTGACCGGGTCGCCTCCCGCCTCCCGCCGTGCCGGGCCGCACCACGAGGGTTAGTGTGGTCGGGCTGTCGGCGGGAGGCGGGAGGTGCGGCGTGGCTGGTGGGGCCTTCGTGCCCGGGCTGCCACGCCGCGGCGCCGAGGAACCGCCGGACCTGGGACGCGCTCTCGAGCACGCACGCATCCTCCGCGCGGCGGGAGACCCCGGTGGAGCCGCCCAGGTCCTCGACCGGGCCTTCGCCGCCGAGGGCGTGCGGACCCGCAGCGTCGCCGAGCGCGTGCGGTTCCGCGCCCTGGTGCTCCGCGCCGACCTCGCGCTCGCCCTGCACGACGACGCTGCGGCGGAACGCTTCCTCGAAGGGGCCGAGTGGTTCCGGGCCGGGGCCGACTTTCTCCCGCGGGTCGCCGCAGCCCTCGCCGCCCTCGACGACGAGGTCCACCGGGCCGACGAGCTGCGCGACCGGCTCGCGAGCGATCGCCGCACCGGCTGACGCGGCCGGGCGGGAACCGCGCGTGCGGGTGCCGCGTTGGACTCCGCAGTACCCGGTGCGGGCGTCGACCGCGCCCGGCCCGTCCCGCGAGGAGGCAGACATGCTATGCCCCACCGACCAGACCGTGCTCGTCATGACCGAGCGCAAGGGCGTGGAGATCGACTACTGCCCCACGTGCCGCGGCGTGTGGCTCGACCGCGGCGAGCTCGACAAGATCATCGACCGCTCGCTGGAGAGCGAGATCGCCGCCGAGGCGGCCGGTCCGGTCGCCGCTGCGCCCGTCGCTCCGGCCCCCGCGGCCCCGCCCGCCCCGACGTCGTACCCACCGGCACCCGCCGCGGACTACGGCTCGCCCGGGTACGGTGAGCGGCGCGACGAGCGCCGGTATGACGACCGCGACCGCTACCGGGGCGAGCAGTACGGCGACGCCCGGTACCGGGACGAGCGCTACCGCGACGACCGCGACCGCCGCTACGACGGGCGCGACGGCTACGACCCCCGCTACCGCAAGCGGAAGAAGAAGGAGTCGTGGCTCGAGGACCTCTTCGACTTCTGACACGCCCCGTGGTCGGCTGTCCCGCGTGGGCCGAGCCGGAGGAGATCGGCCCGCCCGTCGTGTTCCTCGCGAGCGCGGCGTCGAGCTTCATGACGGGCGCGGTCGTGACGGTCGACGGCGGGTACGCGCTGTTCTGACCGGCCCGCGGTCGGCGCGGCGCGCGGGTCGCGGGCCGGGTTAGGCTCGATCCCCGTGCGCGCAGTCCTGAGCAGGTGGGTCGACCCCTTCGTCGTCACGCTGCTCGTGGTGCTCGTGCTCGGGCTCGTCGTGCCGGTGGGACCGGACGCGCAGCGCGTGGTCGACGCCGCCGCGGACGTCGCGGTCACCGTCCTCTTCCTCGTCTACGGCATGCGCCTGTCCACGCGCGAGGTCTGGGCGGGGCTGCGCAACTGGCGCCTGCAGGGCGGGATCCTCGCCGCGACGTACGTCGTCTTCCCGGCGCTCGGGCTCGTCACGGCGTGGGCGATCGAGCCGCTCGTCGGGGCGCCGCTGGCGGCCGGCATGCTCTACCTGTCCCTGCTCCCGTCGACCGTGCAGTCGTCCGTGGCGTTCACGTCGGTCGCGCGCGGCAACGTCGCGGGAGCGATCTGCGGCGCGACGGTGTCGAACGTCGCGGGCATGGTGATCACCCCGTTGCTCGTGCTGTGGCTCATGACGGGGACCGGCGGGGGAGCCGACGGTCCCACCGGTGGGCTCGGCGGCCTGCGCACCGTGCTGCTCCAGCTGCTGCTGCCGTTCGTCCTGGGACAGCTCCTCCAGCCGTGGGCCGGGGACTGGGTCCGGGCACGGCGCTGGCTCACGCTCGGCGTCGACCGCGGCACGATCCTCGTCGTGGTGTTCGGCGCGGTCGCGGCGGCCTCGTCGGCCGGGGTGTGGTCGAGCGTGTCCGGCTGGTCGATCGTCGCGCTGCTCGTCGTGAGCGCGCTCGTCCTCGCCGTGATGCTCGCGGCCACGTGGTGGGGCGGCGCGGCGCTGGGGCTCTCGACCGAGGACCGGGTCGCGCTGCTCATGTGCGGGTCCAAGAAGTCGCTCGCCACGGGTCTGCCCATGGCGAGCGTGCTGTTCCCGGTCGCCGTCGCGGGCGTCGTCGCCGTCCCGGTGATCGTGTTCCACCAGCTCCAGCTCGTCGTCTGCGCGGTCCTGGCCCGCCGCCTCGCGCTGCGCGACTGACACGCCGAGCATGCGGTCGCGTCCCGGCACGACGCCCGGACGGGCGACCACCGCATGCTCGGCTGGGGCCGCGTGAGTCAGGGGCGGCCGGCGATCTGCTCGCGCACCTGGCGCTTGGCACGCGTGAGCATGCCGTTCATGCCGCCGATGCGCAGCGGGCTCACCGCGCGCGTCAGGCCGATCGACATGGGGAAGTCGTCCGGCACGTCGAGCACCTCCTGCACGGTCAGGCCGGAGAGGCCCTGAGCGAGGATCGAGGCGAACCCGCGCGTCGTCGGCGCCTCGGCGGGAGCGGTCGCGTAGAAGTGGACGACACCGTCGCCGTCGACCTCCGCGAAGGCCCGTACCGGCGACTGGCACTCCTCGATGCGCTCGAGCAGACCGGGCGCGCTCGCGTAGCGCTCCGGAAGGTCGGGCAGCTCGTTCGCGAACTCGAGCAGGAGCTGGAGCCGCTCACGCTCCGGCATCGCGAGGAAGTCGTCGCGGATCTCCGCGAGCGTCGCGGGCAGGTCGGGCGAAGCGTCGGAGGGGGAGCTCATGGTGTCGATCCTTGCATCGGGGGCGTGCGGTCGGGACCTGGTCCCACCGTGCGGAACGCCCGGCGCGCGCGACGTATGCCCGGCGGCGGACGCCGACGGCGCGCGACCCGCCCGCGAGGGGCCGGCCGCGCGCCGTCGGGCGTCAGGACGGGCGGTGGGTCAGTTGAGCGACGCGGGGGCCTCGCCGGGCTCCTCGCCCTTGACGATCGGCACGCGCACGGCGTTGCCCCACTCGGTCCACGAGCCGTCGTAGTTGCGGACCTTGTCGAAGCCGAGCAGGTACGTGAGCGCGAACCACGTGTGGCTCGACCGCTCGCCGATGCGGCAGTACGTGACGACCTCGTCGTCGGTCGCGAGGCCGAGGCCGCCCTCCTGGTAGATCGCCTCGAGCTGCTCGCGCGACTTGTACGTGCCGTCCTCGGCGACCGCGGTCGCCCACGGGACGTTGCGCGCCGTCGGGATGTGGCCGCCGCGCAGCACGCCCTCCTCCGGGTAGTCCGGGATGTGCAGGCGCTCGCCCGTGTACTCCTGCGGGGAGCGGATGTCGACGAGCGGCCCGTTGCCGATGTGCGCGAGGACGTCCTCCTTGAACGCGCGGATCGTCACGTCGTCGCGCTCGACCACGGGGTACTCGACGGCCTCCGGCGCGGGGACGTCGGTCGTGACCTCGCGGCCCTCGGCGATCCACTTGCCGCGGCCGCCGTCGAGCAGGCGCACGTCCTCGTGGCCGAACAGCGTGAAGACCCACGCGGCGTAGGCGGCCCACCAGTTGTTCTTGTCGCCGTAGACGACGATCGTCGTGTCGCGCGCGATGCCCTTGCTGCCGAGGAGCTGGGCGAAGCCCTTGCCGTCGATGTAGTCGCGCGTGTCGGGGTCGTTGAGGTCGGTGTGCCAGTCGATCTTCACCGCACCGGGGATGTGACCGGTCTCGTAGAGCAGCACGTCCTCGTCGGACTCGACGACGACGATGCCCGGCTCCCCGAGGTGCTCGGCGAGCCAGTCCGTGCTCACGAGGCGGTCGGGGTGGGCGTACTGGGTGATCTTCTCGCTGGTGTCGAGGGGTGCGGGCATGGTGTCCTCCGTGCTGCGGGAGCTGGGTGTCCGAGGTGGTGGTCCGTCCGATCGTCAGGCTAGGTCGGCTGTCCGCATCACGGAAGGGTCGTCGCGCATGCTGAGACGGTGTAAACGCGTGCTGCCGACCGGGTGGTCGCCGGTCAGACTGGACTCGTGAGCGTCACCGTGCCCGAACGGGTCCAGCGTGCCGTCGCGCTGCTCGGCCTCCGCGGCGACGAGGCCGTGCTCGAGATCGGGCCGGGCCCCGGGGTGGCCGCGGAGCTGGTCCTCGCGCGGCACCGCGGCGTGCGGTACGTCGCGCTCGACCGGTCCGGTACGGCCGTCGCTCGCACGACGGCGCGCAACCGCGCCGCGGTCGACGACGGCCGCCTCGTCGTGCGGCAGGGCGACGTCGCGGACCCGGACCTCCCGGACGGGCTCACCGGCCCGTTCGACGTCGCGTTCGCGGTGAACGTCAACCTCTTCTGGACCCGAGCCGCGCGCAAGGAGGCGAGCGCGCTGGCGGCGCTGCTCGTCCCGGGCGGGGCGCTCTGGCTGGTCTACGAGACGCCGGGCAGGGACGACGGCCGCGTCGTCGACGGTGTCCGCGCGTCGCTCGCCGTCCCTGGGTGGGGCGCGCCGGCCGTCGTGCGCGACGGCGTGGTGGCCGTCGGCGCACGTCGCACGCCCGACGCGGGATGACCCGGGCGCGGCTCAGCCGAGCAGCTCACGCTCCGCCTCGCCGAGCGCACGGTCCAGGAGGTCGAGCCCGAGGTCGAGCTCCTCCTCGCTCACGGTGAGCGGCGGCGCGATGCGGAACACCCCGCCCATGCCCCGGAGCTGCACGACGTTCATGTGGAGCCCCAGGTCCAGCGCCCGCCGGGTGACCAGGGCGCCGAGCGCGTCGGCGCCCTCCTTCGTCTCGCGGTCGAGCACGAGCTCGATGCCCTGGAGCAGACCCCGCCCGCGCACGTCGCCGATCGTGGGGTGGCGGTCCTGGAGGTCGAGCAGCCCGGCACGCAGGCGGCCGCCGAGCACGCGCACCCGGGCGTCCATCCGCTCGGACTCGAGCACGTCGAGGACGGTGTTGCCGACCGCCGCGACGAGCGGGTCGGAGACGTGCGTCGTGAAGAACAGGAAGCCGCGCTCGTGCGCGCGCTCCTCGATCTGGGCGCTCGTGACGACGGCCGCGAGCGGCAGGCCGGCGCCGAGCGTCTTGGAGATCGTGAGGATGTCGGGGACCACCGGCTCCTCGCCGTCGCGACCCTCGAACGCGTACCAGGACCCGGTCCGGCACAGCGCCGTCTGCGCCTCGTCGAGGACGAGGAGCATCCCGCGCTCGTGGCACCTGTCGCGCAGCGCCGCGAGGTAGCCGGGCGGCAGCTCGACGATCCCGCCCGAGCTGAGGATCGGCTCGACGATGCACGCCGCGAGGCTCCCCGTCGACTGCACGTCGACGAGGTCGAACGCGAGGTCGAGCTGGCGCCGCCAGTCGTGCGCGCCGTCGGGCGTGAGGTGGTCGGGGCGGTACGCGTTCGGCACCGGAATGACGAGGTTGCCGGGCGCCGTCGGACCGTACCCGCGGCGACCGGCGCTGTACGTCGCGGCTGCCGCGGCGTGCGTCATGCCGTGCCACGACCCGGCGAGCGAGACGATCTCGTGTCGCCCCGTGACGAGCTTCGCCATCCGGATCGCCGCCTCGTTGGACTCGGCGCCCGTGGTGAGGAGCAGGACCTTCTCGAGCGGGTCGGGCAGCGTGCCCGCGAGGCGGCGCGCGAGGTCGACGACTGGGCGCGAGAGCATCCCGGAGAAGAGGTGGTCGAGCGTCCCGACCTGGTTCCGCACCGTCTCGACGATCGCCGGGTGGCTGTGCCCGAGGATCGCGCTCATCTGCCCCGACGTGAAGTCGAGGACCCGGCGTCCGTCGGCCGTCGTGACGAAGCTGCCCGACGCGCTCTCGACGATCTCCGGCGTGAACGGCCCGCCGTACCGCACGAGGTGGCGGTCGGCGTCGGCCCAGAACGTCGCGGCATCGTCCGCCGCGACGCGGGCCGGGACGGGGTCGACGCCGGGCGACGGCGTGAGGGCTGGGGAGGGCACGGTCATGGATCGAGCGTAGGGACGGACCGTTGTGCGCGTACAGCGCGAACTCTCGTACAGTCTGTACGGAGAACCCGCACAGCCGGGTGCAGATCGGAGGTCGCGTGCTCAACGCCGCCCGGCTCCAGATCCTCGCGCGGCTCGAGAGCCTGGGCACCGTGCGCGCCGTGGGCGCGTCCCTGCACCTGAGCCCGTCCGCGGTCTCCGCGCAGCTCGCGGCGCTCGAGGCCGAGACCGGCGCGCGCCTCGTCGAACGGACCGGGCGGCGCGTGCGTCTCACGCCCGCGGGGCGCACGCTCGCCCGGCACGCGCGCGTGATCCTCGACCAGATGGCGCTCGCCGAGGCGGAGCTCGCCCACCCCGACGGGCAGCCCGCCGGAGTCGTGCGGGTCGCCGCGTTCTCGAGCGCGGTGCGGGCGCTCGTCATCCCCCTCGCGATGCGGCTCGCCGTCGACCACCCGCGCGTCGAGGTCGAGGTGGTCGAGCTCGATCCGCGCGACAGCGGCCCGGCCCTGCGGCGCGCGGACGTCGACGTCGCGGTGACCGCCGACCTGCTCGACGGCGCCCGGCTCGCCGGTCCGGACGTCGCGACCGTCCCGCTGCTCGAGGACCCGGTCGTGCTCGTCGCACCGGCGGGTGCCTCGGCGGGGACGGAAGCGGGGGAGGGGCCGGTCGACCTCGCCGGTCTCGCCGACGCGCGGTGGGCCGCCGACCTGCCCGGCCGGTACCTGTCGACGCTGGTCGAGAGCGCGTGCCGCGACGCCGGGTTTGAACCCCGGGTCGTCGCGCGGCTCCCCAGCTACGAGCTGCTCCTCGCGCACGTCGAGGCGGGACTGTCCGTCGCGCTGCTTCCGGGTCTCGCCGTCGACCCGCGCTACGCCGTCGTCGCCCGGCCCCTGCGCGTGCCCCGCACCCGGCCGGTGTACGCCGCCGTGCGCCGCGGCGCCCCGCCCACCGCGGCGACCGGCGTCGTCCTCGCCGGGCTCCGTCGCGTCGCGCGCGAGACCACGCTCGGGGACCGGAGCGTCCGGACGCCCGGTGACCGCGCCGGGGACCGCTGACGACCCGGTGCCGCGGCGCGGCACCTACACTGGCCCCAGCACCGCACGACGACGTCGGAGGTCCCGTGCCGCGCACTCTCGCACCGCCGCTGCGCTCGGACGCGCACCCGCGCCGCACCGACGCGCGCCGCGACGCCCGTTCGGTCCGCGCGGCCTACCGGTCCTTCCTCGTCGACGGCGTGCTCCCGCCCGGCATCCACCCCGTGGTGGCCGACTCGTGGCGGCGTTCCGTCCACAGCGGCGTCGACCCCGAGGGCCCGCGCACGGAGTCCGCGCTCGCCCACGACGACCTCGTCGCCTACCGCCAGGCCCACCCGCTCGCGAGCGTCATGCCGGTCGTGCGCGAGCTCGTCGTCGACGCCGCCGCCGACGACGGGCTGGCCGTCGCCGTGTCGGACGACGCGGGCCGGCTCCTATGGGTCGAGGGCAGCCGCGCGCTGCGCGACGCCGTCGAGCGGGTGGGGTTCGTCGAGGGATCGGTCTGGCGCGAGGAGCGCGTCGGGACCAACGCCCCCGGGACCGCGCTCGCCGCGCGCCGCGCCGTGCAGGTCCTCGGCGCGGAGCACTTCTCCCGGCCCGTGCAGGCGTTCAGCTGCACCGCCGTCCCCATCCACGAGCCGGGGACCGGCCGGGTCCTCGGCGTCCTCGACGTCACCGGCCGGCAGTCGGCCGCCTCGGGAGTCGTGCTCTCGCTCGTGCGTGCGACGGTGCTGAGCCTCGAGCGCGAGCTGGCCGAGCGCGCGGCCGCCCTGGCGACCGCGACCGACGGCGCGGGAACGCTCCCCGTGCCACCGCCCGACGGCGGGCCCGAGCTGTTCGTGCTCGGCACCACGCCCGTGCTCCGCGCACCGGACGGCCTCGAGCACCGTCTCTCGCTGCGGCACGCCGAGATCCTCGCGCTCCTCGCCGCACACCCGCGTGGCCTCTCCGCCGACGAGCTGGCCGTCCTCCTGCACCCCGGCGCGCTCTCGGACGTCACCGTGCGCGCGGAGGTCTCGCGCCTGCGTCGCGTCGCCGGGACGCTCCTCGCCGGGTCCCGCCCGTACCGCCTCGCGCGCCCCCTGCGAACCGACGCCGACGTCGTGCGCGACCGGCTCGCCGTCGGCGACGTCCGGGGGGCGGTCGCGGCGTACCGCGCGCCGCTCCTCCCGCGCTCCGGCGCGCCCGCCGTCGAACAGCTGCGTGGCGAGCTCGCCGCCGAGCTCCGCGCGGCGGTCGTGTCGGCGGGCGACGCCGACGCCCTCGACGCGTGGACCCGCACCGACGACGGCGCCGAGGACCACGCCGCGTGGACGCGCCTCCAGCGCGTCGCCGACCACGGCAGCCCGCTGTGGGTCCGTGCCCGCGCGCACCTCGACCTGCTCGACGACGAGCTCGGTTGACCGCCACCTCCGCTGCAACGGTCCTGCAACCCTCGGGTGCCTAGCGTCGTGCCACGGCGCGACGAGGCGCCGTGCCGCGCACCGCCGTCGGGCACTCCCCGCCCGGAGGTGACCTCCCAGGAGCGCGGCGAGCCAGCACTGCGAGGAGGCAGACGATGACGGTCTACGCAGCCCCCGGCACGGACGGGGCCATCGCCGAGTACAAGACCCGGTACGACCACTGGATCGGCGGCGAGTACGTCGCGCCGGTGAGCGGGCAGTACTTCGAGAACCCCAGCCCCGTCACGGGCCGCACGTTCACCGAGGTCGCGCGCGGCACCGCCGACGACATCGAGCGCGCGCTCGACGCCGCGCACGGCGCCGCCCGGTCGTGGGGTCGCACGAGCGCGACCGAGCGCGCCAACATCCTCAACAAGATCGCCGACCGCATGGAGGAGAACCTCGAGCGGATCGCCGTCGCCGAGTCGTGGGAGAACGGCAAGCCCGTCCGCGAGACGCTCGCCGCCGACATCCCGCTCGCGATCGACCACTTCCGCTACTTCGCGGGCGCGATCCGCGCGCAGGAAGGCTCGATCTCCGAGATCGACGAGGACACCATCGCGTACCACTTCCACGAGCCGCTCGGCGTCGTCGGGCAGATCATCCCGTGGAACTTCCCCATCCTCATGGCCGTGTGGAAGCTCGCCCCGGCGCTCGCGGCAGGCAACTGCGTCGTGCTCAAGCCCGCCGAGCAGACGCCCGCGTCGATCCTCTTCCTCATGGACATCGTCGGGGACCTGCTGCCGCCCGGGGTGGTGAACGTCGTCAACGGGTTCGGCGTCGAGGCCGGCAAGCCGCTCGCGTCCAGCCCGCGCATCCGGAAGATCGCGTTCACGGGCGAGACGACGACGGGCCGCCTGATCATGCAGTACGCGAGCCAGAACATCATCCCGGTAACGCTCGAGCTCGGCGGCAAGTCGCCGAACATCTTCTTCTCCGACGTCGCCGACGCGCGCGACGACTTCTACGACAAGGCCCTGGAGGGGTTCACGATGTTCGCCCTCAACCAGGGCGAGGTGTGCACGTGCCCGTCGCGGGCCCTCGTCCAGTCGTCGATCTACGACACGTTCCTCGGCGACGCGATCGAGCGGACGAAGGCGGTGCAGCAGGGCAACCCGCTCGACACCGAGACGATGATCGGCGCCCAGGCGTCGAACGACCAGCTGGAGAAGATCCTGTCGTACATCGAGATCGGCAAGGCCGAGGGCGCGAAGATCCTCACGGGCGGGTCGCGCGCCGAGCTCGGCGGCGACCTCGCGGGCGGGTACTACGTGACGCCCACCATCTTCGAGGGCAAGAACTCGATGCGGATCTTCCAGGAGGAGATCTTCGGGCCCGTCGTCGCCGTCACCGACTTCTCCGACTTCGACGACGCCATGACGATCGCCAACGACACCCTCTACGGGCTCGGGGCCGGCGTCTGGTCGCGGTCGGGCAACACCGCCTACCGCGCGGGCCGCACCATCGAGGCCGGGCGTGTCTGGACGAACTGCTACCACGCCTACCCCGCCGCGGCGGCGTTCGGCGGCTACAAGGGCTCCGGCGTCGGGCGCGAGAACCACAAGATGATGCTCGACCACTACCAGCAGACGAAGAACCTCCTCGTCTCCTACTCGGCCCAAAAGCTGGGCTTCTTCTAGACCCCCGCCCGCCGAGCATGCGGTTGTCGACCGTCCAGGAGTGCGGACGGGGCACAACCGCATGCTCGGCGGCAGCAAGCGCATGCTCGGCCCACCCCAGGAGGTTTCGTGACCGACGACGTCTCCTCGCCCGAACCGACGAGCGCGGCTCCGGTGCGGGTCGCGCTCACCGACGACGCCGCGGCGCTGCTCGCGCGGTTGCGCCCGGTCCACGGCGAGCTCATGTTCCACCAGTCCGGCGGGTGCTGCGACGGGTCGTCGCCCATGTGCTACCCGCAGGGCGACTTCCTGCTCGGCGACGCGGACGTCCACCTGGGCGACCTGGTCGTCCCCGGCGGCGACGCGGGCGAGCCCGGCGGCGCGCGGGCGTTCACCGTGCCTGTGTGGATGAGCCGGGCGCAGTTCGAGTACTGGAAGCACACGCACCTGACGATCGACGTCGTGCCCGGCCGCGGCGCGGGGTTCAGCGTCGAGGCTCCCGAGGGCGTGCGGTTCATCATCCGCTCGCGCCTGCTCACCGACGACGAGTGGGCCGCGCTCGACGTGTCCTAGGCTGGGGTCACGGCCGTCCCTGACCGAGGAGGAGGAGCGATGAACGACCTTCTCGTCGTCGCGCGCGACGTCGCGTCGGCGCTCGCGCTCCTGCTCGGCACGTCGACCCTCACGGCGACGCTCTTCCTCCTCGGAGCCACCGCCCTCGTCGCGGCCGTCGCTGCGGCGTCCGCGCGCTGGGGCACGCCCCTCGTGCTCGGCGTGGCCACCCGTCCGGCGGGCCGTCTGCGCGAGACGGTCGACGTCGGGCCTGCCGTCACGCAGAGCGACCCCGACGCCCCGGGTCGCGCCCGACCCCGGGCGCCCGGCCGACCCCTCGGCTGATCACCCGGCCGAGGTCACCCACCCGCATCCCGCGCGCACGACGCCGCGGCGTGCCCCTGCCTGCCCGGCGCAGGGTGATCGGCGAACGCGTACCCCGCACGTTCGACCGAGGACACCACCATGAACCTGCTCGACCTCCCGCTCGTCTCCACGGTGCTCGACGCCGCCTATCGCGCCCTGATGGGCCTGTCCGACCTGCTCGAACCCGTCGCCGGAGGCGCTGCGGCTGCGGCCGCCGTCGTCCTGCTCACTCTCGCCGTCCGTGCCCTGCTCGTCCCCGTCGGCGTCTCGCAGGCCAAGGCGGAGCGTGACCGCGCGCGCCTCGCGCCCCGGCTCGCCGAGCTCCAGCGTCGTCACGGGGACGACCCGCAGAGGTTGCAGCGCGCGACCCTCGACCTCTACGCCGAGGCGGGCACGACGCCGTTCGCCGGATGCCTGCCGATGCTCGCCCAGGCACCCGTGGTCGGCGTCGTCTACGCACTGTTCCTGCACGCCCAGATCGCCGGCCACGGGAACGCACTGCTGGGTCACACGCTCTGGGGAGCACCGCTCGGCTCGAGCCTCGTCGGCTCGCTCGGTGGGGGTGCGGCCGCCGTCCCGACCCTCGTGGTCGCGGGCGCGGTCGTGCTCCTCATCGCGCTCGTCGGGGAGCTCACACGCCGGGCGTCCTTGCCCGGCGGTCGCCTCGCCGTGCCGCGGACGACGCCCGCCCCGGGCGCTGCGGGCCCCCTGGCCGGGCCGGGGTTGCAGACCGCGCTCGGCGCCCTGCAGTTCATGACCGCGGTGATCGCGTGCTTCGTCCCGCTCGCCGCGGGTCTGTACCTGCTCGTGACGGTGACGTGGACGCTCGTGCAGCGGCTCGTCCTGCGCCGGCGGTACCCGTTCGAGACGGTCGCGTAGCGCGACGGGCCTGGCCAGGGGCCCGCTGCGCGTGCGAGGGTGTCGGGTATGACCGATCTGCCCCCGTACAGCGACGACGCGGACGACGTCGAGGTCCCCCTGCTCGGTGGGGACGTGTCGGACGGGATCGTCCGGCGCGGCGACACCGTCCGCCGTCCGCGCGGCCCGCACAGCCCCGCCGTCGAGGCGTACCTGCTGCACCTGGAGCGCGCGGGCTTCGAGCGCGCGCCGCGGTTCCTCGGGATCGACGACGACGGCCGGGAGGTCGTGACGTTCCTGCCGGGCGAGATGGGCGGGCGCCCGCCGCACGCGTGGGCGACCGACGAGGACGTGCTCGTCCAGCTCGGGGGGTGGCTGCGGGATCTCCACGCGGTGTCGCGCGACGTCGTCCTGCCCGACGGCGTCGCGTGGCCCGAGCGGGCGCAGTTCCCGGAGGTTCCGGACGTGTTCGACGTGCCGGACGTCGTCGGGCACAACGACCTCACGATCGAGAACGCGCTGTTCGTCCCGGCCGGCGACGACCCGCAGGGTCCGCACCGGCTCGTCGGCGTGATCGACTTCGACCTGGCAGTGCCGACGACGCGGCTGCTCGACGTCGCGACGTCGCTGCTCTACTGGGCGCCCATCGCGCCGCCGGAGGCGCGTCCGGAGGCGCTGCGTGACCTCGATGCGCCCCGTCGTGCGCGGATCCTCGCGGAGGCGTACGGGCTGGACCGGTCCGAGCGGCTTGCGCTGCTCGACGTGCTCGCGCAACGGTTCGCGCGGAGCTGGTACGCGATGCGGCACGCGGCGCAGGTGCGCGGGGGCGGCTGGCAGCGCATGTGGGACGACGGGGTCGGGGACCGGATCCGCGAGAACGAGGCCTGGTTCGCCGCACAGCGCGTGGACTTCGTGCACGCGCTGGGCTGAGCGCTCCGGTCAGCCGCGGTGCAGCATCGACCGCACGCGGGACCACAGCCGCTTCGCCGGGCCGTCCCGCCGCACGGCGGGGACCTGGGCCGCCTCGACCCCGCGCACGAGCCACGCCTCGGCGTGCGCCATCGCGTCGGCGGTCGACTCGCCGATCACAGGCCGCGCCGGGTACACCGCGATCCGCTCGCGCAGGCGCAGGTCGATGACCTGCTCGAACTTCGCCGCCAGCTCGGGGTCGACCCCGCTCACGTAGAGCCGGCCGCCGCGCTCGCCGAGCCGGTCCGCGTAGTGCGCGAGCACAGTGAACGCGGTCGCGCCGAGGCTCGCGCGGCCTCGCAGACGCAGCACGACGACGGCGTCGTGCGCGTTCCCGGGTTCCGGCAGCGCGGCCTCGAGCGAGCGCGCGCCGGCGTAGAACAGGCTCCCGTAGACGTCGAGCACGGTGACGGTCGCGTCGTCGAGGTGCCGCGGTGCCGGCTCCTCGCGGTAGTGCCGTCCTCGAGGGGGACGAGGCGGACGATCCGCAGGTCCTGCGACTCGCGGTTCGCCTGCAGCAGGATCGACAGCGCGGCTCCGATGCCGACCGCGGCCGCGACGGGCAGGAGGAGGGTCGCGAGGAACGTGGTCGCCATCGCGACCTGGGACTGGCTGCCCGTGCGCCACGCCGTCGCCATCGCCGACAGCCGCATCGATCCGACCGAGGCGACCGCGAGCAGAGCCGCGAGCGTCGCCGAGGGGACTGCCCCGACCGGCCCCGAGAGAGCGACGAGGACGACGAGCACCCAGACGCCGGACATGATCCCTGCCCAGCGGTCGCGCGCCCACGCGGCGGTGCTGATCGCCGTCTGGCCCACCGACCCGCCGACGGGGATGCCGCGGAAGAACCCCGCCGCGAGGTTCGCGACGCCCTGCCCGACGAAGTTGCGGTTCGGGTCGGCGCGGCGCCCGCCGGGGTTCGGGACGGACTCGGCGACCCCCGCGCCCTGCACGAGCACGATGGCGGCCACCGCGAGCGCGCCCACGGCGACGTCGACCGAGACGAGCCCCAGGTCGGGTAGCGCGAAGGAGGGCAGGCCGGCGGGGATCTCGCCCGCGTCCCCGACGAGCTGCACGGACGTCGCGCCGAGGGCCCACACGCCGACGCTGGACACCACGAGCGCGACGACGGCCGCGTTCGGGGCGACGCGCGTCCGGCCGAGGAGCAGGAGGAGGGCGACCGAGCCCAGACCCACGACGAGCGTCGGCGGCCACCCCGGCGAGCGTCGAGCCGGCGGCGAGGGCGGCGGCGCTCGTCGTCGTGACGATCATGAGGCGTGAGTCGACGGTCAGCCCGCCCGCGATGCGCCCGATCGCGGTCGCGTAGAGGCCGTGGATCGGGTTGACACCCACGAGCGTCGCCGTCGCCATGCCGTCGGGGACCCCGCCGACGGCTCCGGGGAAGCCGGCGCCCGCGGAGCGCCAGAACGTCCCTCGCTCGGGACGGACGCCGTCCCACCACGCTCCGGCGGCGCGCACCGGCCGGGTGTGGCTCATCGCGTCTCCCACGGGCGGGCCATGGGGAGACTCTGGCACGGCGTGCGTCCGGCGACCACGGCAACGGGCTCAGCGGCCGGGGCGGGCTGTGGGCGCGTGCGGGTCAGCCCGCGAGGGGGTCGCCCACCGTGAGGTACCAGGGCTCGTACCCCTCGAGGGAGAGCGTCCACAGCCCCGGCGCCCCCGCGGGGACCGCGAGGCAGACGTTGCCCGACACCGTGTCGTCGGTCCCGACGAGACCCGTCCCGACGAGGGCGTCGGGCACGGCGCCGCACTGCCCGTCCGCCTGGACGCCGTCGTCGCCGACGAAGCCGAGCTCGAGGGCGCCCCAGGCGCTCACCTGCGAGCTGGGGCCGTAGTACGTCGCGGTCACGGGGACGATCCAGTACTCGGTGCCTTCCGGTGGCGCGACGTTGACGTCGCTGTGCGCGAGGATCTCCGCGGTCGCCTCGTAGGGCGGGTCCAGGAGGACCTCCCACTCGTCCCCGCCGATGGTGTAGCCGTCGAAGAACCACGGGTCGTCCGGCGTGCCGGAGCCCTCCCACTCACCCTCGGACCAGTCCTCGTCGGACCAGTCCTCGTCCGACCAGTCGTCGGGCGGCGCCGTGTACCACGCGGCGATCCGCCCGCCCGCGTCGCTCGCGACCCCGGCGGTGAACCCGACGCCACCGCCCAGGGCGAGGCAGGCAGCACCGACGATCAGCCCGACGGCGGTGCGCGACAGACCGCGGCGGGCGGCGAGCGGGGGCGGGCCGGGGAGTCCGGCGACAGGGTACGTCGGGCCAGGGCCTTGCGAAACGGGTGCCGACGGCACGGTCCCCGCCGGGACGGGGCCGTAGCCGATCGGGACGGGCCCGTACCCGGGAGTCTGCGGAGGCGTCGGGAGGGGGACCGGCGCGCCAGCAGGCGGGGCGGCCGGGTGCCCGGGCGTCGGGACCGAAGGTGATCCGGGAGCCGCGGGGGGCGGACCGGACGGGCCGGACGTCGACTGGCTCGGCGGCGCGAAGGGGTTGCTCATGGTGCTCCCGGCTCGTGCGTGCGAGCGCCCGGACGACGGGTGTGTCGCCGCGCGTGGCCGGATGCTCCCACACGGCGACCTCCCCCCACCACCATGCCCGCCCGGGGTGCGGCGTCGAGCACGACGTCGCGCGCCCACGAGAACGACCTTGGTGTCGCCATCGGTCGGATAGCGACACCAAGGTCGTGCTCGGCGGGCCCGGTTACGGCTGGTCGACCTCCGAGCCCACGAGGAACTGCGAGTACGCCCCGATGGTGAGGAACGTCGGGAAGTCTTCGGCGAGCGCGACGGCGCGGAACACGTTCGCCGCGTCGTCGATGCGGTTGCCCGGGGTGCGCGGCAGGTCGTCGACGATCTCGGCGAGCAGCGCCTCGACGCGCTCGCGCGTGATCGGCACGCCGTTCTCCGTGCGCGTGCCCGACGCGATCCACTGCCACACCTGGGACCGTGAGATCTCGGCGGTCGCGGCGTCCTCCATGAGGTGGTCGATCGCGGCCGCCCCGACGCCGCGCAGCCACGACTCGAGGTAGCGCACCCCGACGGACACGTTGGACCGCAGCCCCGCGGCGGTCACGGTGGCCCCGGCCCGGCGGGCCGAGCCGATGTCGAGCAGCTCGTGCTGGCCCACCTCGACGTCGTCGCGCAGGCGGGACACCTGGTGCGGGCGGTCGCCCAGCACCGCGTCGAACTCACCGCGCGCGACCTCGATGAGGTCGGGGTGCGCGACCCACGTCCCGTCGAACCCGTCCGTCGCCTCGCGGCGCTTGTCGGCGCGCACCTGCTCGAACGCGCGCTCGGTGACGTCGGGCCGGCGCCGGTCGGGGATGAACGCGCTCATCCCGCCGATCGCGTGCGCGCCGCGCTTGTGGCACGTCGCGACGAGCAGCTCGGTGTACGCCCGCATGAACGGCGCGGTCATCGTGACCTGCGCGCGGTCGGGCAGCACGTACGAGTCGCCGCGCGTGCGGAACGCCTTGATGACGGAGAACAGGTAGTCCCATCGCCCGGCGTTGAGCCCGGCGCAGTGGTCGCGCAGCTCGTGGAGGATCTCCTCCATCTCGAAGGCTGCGGGCAGGGTCTCGATGAGCACGGTCGCGCGGATCGTGCCCTGCGGCAGCCCCAGGTACTCCTGGGCGAGCACGAACACGTCGTTCCACAGCCGCGCCTCGCGGTAGCCCTCGAGCTTGGGCAGGTAGAAGTACGGGCCGCGGCCGCGCGCGACGAGCTCGCGCGCGTTGTGGAACAGGTACAGCCCGAAGTCGACGAGCGACGCCGACGCCGACACGCTGACCCCCGCCCGGTCGACGTACCGCATGTGCTTCTCGATGAGGTGCCACCCGCGCGGCCGGAACACGATCGTCGGCAGGTCGGTGAGCGTCGTCGAGCGCAGGCGGTACTCCTTGCGGTGCTCGCCCGAGCCGGTCGTGTGCGTCAGCGTCCCGCGGATCGCGTCGTGCAGCGCGAGCTGGCCCTCGATCACGTTGCGCCACGTGGGGCTCGAGGCGTCCTCGGCGTCCGCGAGCCAGACCTTGGCCCCGGAGTTGAGGGCGTTGATCGTCATCTTGGGGTCGGTCGGCCCGGTGATCTCGACGCGGCGGTCCTCGAGGCCCGGCGCGCCGGCCGAGCCCGCGACGCGCCACGACGGGTCGTCGCGCACGGGACGCGTCGCGGCGCGAAAGTCGGGGTCGATGCCGTCAGCGACGTCCTGCCGCCGCTGCTGGCGGTCCATGAGCAGCTCGTGGCGGCGGGCGACGAACCGGTCGTGCAGCAGGGTCAGGAAGTCGAGCGCCTCGGGCGTGAGGATCTCGCGGTACCGCTCGCCCAGCGTCCCGGTGACGCGCAGGGTGCCGGTGATGCGGACGGTGCCCGACGGCGCGGGCTCGCCCGGCCGCCCGGGGTGCGGGGCGCCGTCGGGCCCGGTCCCGGACGGGCCGGAGGTCGGGGGCGAGGTGGTCGTGGTGAGCGTGGTCATGGCGGTCTCCGAAGGTCGATGTCGCGAGGTAGAACCGTGGTCCGCCGACGTAGAACCCTGGTCTCGCGAGGTAGTACCGGGGTGCTGACCCTGGTACTACCTCGCTGGACTGCGGTACTACCTCGCGAGAGGGGGCTTAGTGGAACTGGGCGGTCTCGGTGGACCCGGCGAGCGCGAGGGTGGCGGCGTCGGGGTTGAGAGCCGTGGCGACCCGGTCGAAGTAGCCGGTGCCCACCTCCCGCTGGTGGCGGGTGGCGGTGTAGCCGTCGGCCTCGGAGGCGAACTCGGCCTCCTGCAGCTCGACGTAGGCGGACATCGCGCGCTCGTTGTAACCGCGCGCGAGCTCGAACATGGAGTGCGAGACGGCGTGGAAGCCGGCCAGCGTGATGAACTGGAACGCGTAGCCCATCGCGGCGAGCTCCTTCTGGAAGCTCGCGATCTGGGCGTCGTCGAGGTGCTTCTTCCAGTTGAACGACGGCGAGCAGTTGTAGGCGAGCTTCTTGCCCGGGTGCTGCGCGTGGATCGTCTCGGCGAACGTGCGCGCGAGCTCGAGGTCGGGCTCGCCCGTCTCGACCCAGATGAGGTCGGAGTACGGCGCGTACGCGAGGCCGCGCGCGACGACGGCGTCGAGCCCCGGGCGCACCCGGTAGAAGCCCTCCGAGGTGCGCTCGCCCGTGAGGAACGGGCGGTCGCGCTCGTCGACGTCGGACGTCAGCAGGTCCGCGGCGAGCGAGTCCGTGCGGGCGATGATCACGGACGGCACGCCCGCGACGTCGGCCGCGAGGCGCGCGGCGTTGAGCGTGCGGATGTGCTGGCTCGTGGGCACGAGCACCTTGCCGCCGAGGTGGCCGCACTTCTTCTCCGACGCGAGCTGGTCCTCCCAGTGCACGCCCGCCGCGCCCGCGGCGATCATCGAGTGCATGAGCTCGTACGCGTTGAGCGGGCCGCCGAACCCGGCCTCGGCGTCGGCGACGATCGGGGCGAGCCAGTCGCGACTCGGCTCGTCGTCGGTCCTCGAACGCTCCGCCGTCTCGATCTGGTCCGCGCGCAGGAGCGCGTTGTTGATGCGGCGCACGACGGCGGGCACGGAGTTGGCGGGGTAGAGCGACTGGTCGGGGTAGGTCTGGCCGGACAGGTTGGCGTCGGCCGCTACCTGCCACCCGGACAGGTAGATGGCCTGGAGGCCCGCGCGCACCTGCTGCACGGCCTGGTTGCCGGTGAACGCGCCGAGCGCGGCGACCCACTCCTCGGTGTGGATGAGGTCCCAGAGCTTCTCGGCGCCGCGGCGCGCGAGCGTGTGCTCCTCCCGCACCGAGCCGCGCAGCGCGACGACGTCCTCCGCGGTGTAGTCGCGCTGGAGGCCGGCCCAGCGCGGGTCGGTCGACCACTGCCCGGCGAGCTCCGCCGCCGTCTGGGTCTGGTCGCCGGGGCGCGGCCCGGTGCCGGTGGAGGGGGCATGGCCGGTCGGGCCGGTGACCGCCGCCGTCGTCGCGACGGCGCCGAGCGGACGGGCGCCGCCCGCGTACTCGGACGGGGAGCGGCGGCTGACGATGGTGGGCCTGTTCACGGGTGCCTCCTGGTGGTGCGCCGGCCGCGTGCGCGGGCCGGCCGGGCCGGTCGGTGGACCTCGGCGAGGTCCGTGCTTCGACCTTCCTCCCGTCCGCGAGCCCTCCTCAAGCCAGATCGAGCGAAAGAAGCACGGTTCTTCTCTTGTGCGCAAGGAGTGGCGCGTGTCACTCTCAGTCATGGCTATCCCGACGACGCGACCGGCCGGAATCGCGGAACATGCGGAAATCCCGCTCGAGAGCGAGCCCGACGCCCTGACGATCGGCCGCAGGATCCGGCACCTGCGCACCGCGCGGGGCATGACGCTCGACGAGCTGGGCGCGGCGATCGGCCGCGCGCCGTCCCAGGTGTCGCTCCTGGAGAACGGCAAGCGCGAGCCCAAGTTCGCGCAGCTCCAGGCGGTCGCGCGGGCGCTGGGTGCGAGCCTCGACGACCTGCTCTCGCCCGAGGCGCCGTCGCGCCGGGACGCGCTCGAGATCGAGCTGGAACGGGCGCAGCGCGGCCCGCTCTTCGGCGCGCTCGGGCTCCGCCCGGTGCGGGTCGGCAAGTCGCTGCCCACGGACGCGCTCGAGACGATCGTCGCGCTGGAGCGCGAGCTCCAGCGGCTGCACACCGAGCGCGCCGCGACCCCCGAGGAGGCGCGCCGCGCGAACGCGGAGCTGCGCTCGACGATGCGCGCGCAGGACAACTACTTCCCCGAGCTCGAGGACGCGGCGGCCGAGCTGCTCGACGGCGTCGGCCACGCGGGCGGCCCGCTGCCCCAGCGCGTCGCGGCAGACCTCGCGGCGCACCTGGGCTTCACGCTGCACTACGTGGGCGACCTGCCGCACTCGACCCGCTCGGTGCTCGACCTGCGGCACCACCGCGTCTACCTGCCGAGCAACGGGATGCGCGGGCGGTCCAACGCGACGTCGGCGCTCCTCCAGGCGCTCGCGCCGCACGTGCTCGGCCACGCGGAGCCGCGCGACTACCGCGAGTTCCTGCGCCAGCGCGTCGAGGCCAACTACCTCGCGGCCGCGCTCCTGCTGCCCGAGCGCCACGCGGTCAAGGCGCTGCGGGCCGCGAAGGACGCGCGCGAGATCTCCATCGAGGACCTCCGCGACGCGTTCGCGGTGTCGTACGAGACGGCCGCGCACCGGTTCACGAACCTCGCGACGAAGCACCTCGGCATCCCGGTGCACTTCATGAAGGTCCACGAGTCCGGGGTGATCCACAAGGCGTACGAGAACGACGGCGTGCGCTTCCCGGCGGACCCGCTCGGCGCGGTCGAGGGGCAGTACGTGTGCCGGAGCTGGACCGCGCGCACGGTGTTCGCGGTCGAGGACCGGCTCAGCCCGTTCAGCCAGTACACCGACACCCCGAGCGGCACCTACTGGTGCACGTCGCGCGTGCAGGCCTCGGCGGACGGCGAGTTCTCGGTGAGCGTCGGCGTGCCGTTCGCGCACGTGAAGTGGTTCCTGGGCCGCGACACGACCGAGCGCCTGGTCTCCCGGTGCCCCGACGGCGCGTGCTGCCGCCGCCCGCCGGACGCGCTCTCGGACCGCTGGGCCGGCCACGCCTGGCCGAGCGCCCGCCCGCACGCGTCGATGCTCGCGGCGATGCCGACGGGCGCGTTCCCGGGCGTCGACACCACGGAGGTCTACTCGTTCCTCGAGGCCCACGCCCCTCGGTGAGTGCCGGGTTGTCGCCCCTCGGGGCAGTGGCGACGCCCAGCACTCGCGGACGCGGTCGTCAGCCGATCGAGCCGCCCTCGGTCGGCGCGTCCATCGCGTCCTTGAGGCGTGCGGTGTCGGCGTCCGACCAGCCCTCGGGAGCGTGCAGGGCGGCGAACCCGTCGGCGTACTCGAGCTTGTAGACGTGACCGTGGCCGGCCGGGATGTCGGACGCGGCCGCGACGAACAGGTCGCCCGTGAGCTGCCAGAACGTGACGAACGGGTACCACCGCACGTCGCCCAGCACGTCGGGCCCGCGCGGCTCGCGCAGCCAGTCGGGCTCGGACCACAGCGTCTCCGGTCCCCACCACGTCACGCCGTCGGACGCGTGCTGCAGGTAGACGACGCGCGGCTCGTCCCAGCGCGGGCCGGGACCCCAGAGGTCCGCGACCCCGGTCGCGACGGGGTCGCCCCACCGGACCTGCCGGCCGTCGTCGAGCACGGGCGCGTACTCGAGCGAGCCCGGGTCGCGCGCGTCGGTGAGCCCGCGCCACATCGGCGTGAAGCCGGGCGTGCCGGTGAACATCGCTCCGTCGGAGCGCGCCTCGACGTCCTGCACGCCGCTGAACGCGCCCTGCATGCCGAACGACCCGAGCGAGATGCCGAACGCGAGCAGGCGGGGGCGGTCGTCCTCGGGGAGCTCCGACCAGCGCGCGTACACGGCCTCGAACAGCGCCTTGCCGGCCGCGGGCGGGGTCGACCGGTCGCCGACGAAGCTGATCCAGCTCGGCAGGTAGGAGTACTGCATGCTCGCGATCGCGGTGTCGCCGCCGTGCATGAGCTCGAGCGCCTCCACCATGCCGGGGTCCACCCAGCCCGTGCCGGTGGTCGTCGCGACGACGAGGACGGACCGGTCCCACGCGTCGGTCCGGTCGAGCTCGTCGACGACGCGCGCCGCCGTGGCGTCGAGGTCTCCCTCGGGGTCGAGCCCTGCGTACGCGTGGATCGGCTCGCGCACGTCCGCGGGGTCGACGACGTCGCCCGCCTGGGCGAACGCGCGCAGCTCGTCGACGGTCGGTCCGGACACGACGAACTTGCGACCCTCCGCGCCGAGCGAGTCCCACGTCTCGGGGGACGCCGCCGACCCGGACCGCTCGGGCTGCGCCGGGGGCGACAGGCGCGGGTCGACGTCGGCGTTCGCGGTCGCGTAGATCGAGTTCAGGGCGCTGAGCGCACCCGACCAGATGACGCCGTTGAACACCAGGACGACGACCACGGCGACCGCGACGCCGCTGACGAACCGCGCCACGGGCGCCGGTACGACGTTGTCGACGACGAGGCTGAGCCAGCGCGCGAGGCGCCGCAGACCGCGGCCCGCCTGGAGCACGAGCAGCGCGACGGCGAGCGCCACGAGGAGCGTGACGACCTCGCGCCCGGGCACGTCCTCCGACATGCCGAACAGGTGCCGCAGCTCGATCTGGCGGCGCGCCCCGAGGATCAGCGCGAGCGGCACGAGCACGACGGTCGCCCCGGCGAGCACCCACCACGCGACCCGGCTCGCGCGCGCCGTCCACCGGACGCGCAACCCGACCTTGACCGCGAACCACTCGACGAACGCCCCGACGCCGTACCCGCCGACCGCACTCACGCCCGAGATCACTGCCTGGTAGTACCAGGCACGCGGGATGAGCGACGGCGTGAACGACAGGCTGAACCACAGCAGCGCGAGCACCAGCCCGGTGGCCGAGAACCGCCGCACCCATCGCCCCCACACGCCGTGCCGAGGCCGCTCCTCGTCGACGGGCTCAGGGGCGCGGGTCTCCGTCACGGTGGGCTGCACATCGCGAGCGTAGGCGAGGCACCTCGAACCGTCCTCTCGAACCGGCCGCGCCCGACGAGGACCGTCAGGCCTCCAGCAGCAGCGCCTCTCCCTGGCCGCCCCCGCCGCACAGCCCGACGGCGACGCGACCGCCGCCGCGGCGCGCGAGCTCGTGCGCCGCGTGGACCGCGAGGCGGGCGCCCGACGCCCCGATGGGGTGGCCGAGCGAGATGCCGCCGCCGTGGACGTTGACGATCTCCGGCGAGACGCCGAGCACGCGCGTGGAGACCGCGACGACGGTCGCGAACGCCTCGTTGATCTCGACGAGGTCGAGGTCGTCGACCGTCCAGCCGGCGCGGTCGAGGGCCTGCCGGATCGCGCGCGCCGGCTGGGAGTGCAGCGACGTGTCCGGTCCGGCGACCTGGCCCCACGCGCGGACGGTCGCGAGCACGGGCGCGCCCGCGGACTCTGCCCGGGCCCGGGTGGTGAGCACGAGCGCGGCGGCGCCGTCGGAGATCTGCGACGCGTTGCCCGCGGTGATGGTGCCCTCGGGGTCGAACGCGGGGCGCAGGCGCGCGAGCCCCTCGACGGTCGTGTCGGGGCGCACACCCTCGTCGTCGCGCACCTCGACCGGCTCACCGCGGCGCTGCGGGACGCTCACGGGGGCGAGCTCGGCGTCGAAGAGGCCGTCCTTCGCCGCGGCCGCGGCGCGCTGGTGCGAGGCCGCCGCGACGGCGTCCTGCTCCTCGCGCGACACGAACACGTCGCCCACGTTGGTGCGCTCGGTCGAGGCACCCATGGAGGCGCGGTCGAACGCGTCGGTGAGACCGTCGCGCGCGACGGCGTCGACGAGCGTCGCGTCGCCGAACGCGAACCCGGCGCGCGACCCGGGGAGCAGGTGCGGGGCGTTGGTCATGGACTCCTGGCCGCCGACGAGCACGACCTCCGCCTCGCCGGAGCGGATCATCCGCGTCCCGTCGATGACGGCGGTGAGGCCGGACAGGCACACCTTGTTCACCGTCACGGCGGGCACGTCCCAGCCGACGCCGGCCCCGGCCGCCGTCTGGCGGGCGGGGTTCTGCCCGGCCCCGGCCTGGAGCACCTGGCCGAACACCACGGCGTCGACGGCGTCCGCGCCGAGGCCCGAGCGCTCGATCGCGGCGCGTGCGGCGACGGCGCCGAGCTCGACGGCGGTCAGCGCGGCGAGCGAGCCCTTGAGCCGGCCCTGGGGCGTGCGGGCGGCCGCGACGATCACGACGTCGTCCGGGCGGGCGGCGGGAGAGACGGGGGTGGTGGTGCTCACGGCTGGACCTCCAGGGGTGCGGACGGCTCTGTCTGCGCGGGTGCCGGGGGTGTGGCGCCCGCTCGTGCGGTGGTCGTGCGGGCGACGGCGCCGTCCACGAGCCCGAGCAGGAGCTCGAGGAACACGTCAGGCTCCTCGAGGTGCGGGCTGTGCCCGACGCCGGGCCGCACCTCTTCACGGTACCTCCCGCCGGCGGCCGCGTAGGCGTCCAGGACGGCCCGGGTCTGGGCCACCATGGGCTGCGGCGGGTGCGTCTCGGCACCCGGCCAGCCGGGGACCGCGCCGAGCGCGCCGAGCTGCGCGAGGTCGAACAGCGACGCGTCCGAGACGATCGCGTCGGCGTCGCCGCGCACCCACAGCACGGGTGCCGTCGCGCCGGACGTCGCGAAGCCGGACAGGTCGCAGTACTTCGCGCTGATCGCGTTGTTCATGCCGCGCGTCCCGGGGGCCACGCCGGGCCACGTGCCCGACGTCGTCCGGTCGCCCGGGTAGTTGTCGTCGCCCGTGCGCGTGGAGAGCACGGAGTCGAGCAGGAGCTCCTCCAGCTCGCCGAGCGGCTCGCCGAACGAGGCGGGGTCGGCGACGTAGAACCGGCGCAGCACGTCGCGGGGCGACCCGGCGTCCTCGCTGCGGTCGCCCGCCGCGAGCGCCGCGACGAACGCGGGGTTCGCCGTCCCGCCGCCCGAGCCCGCGAAGTCGGGCGACAGGGACGTGCCGTCGACGTCGCGCGTGCCGCCGAACCCGTACGGCGACATGGGTGCCTCGAGGAGGACCGCGTCGAACAGGTCGGGCCGGTCGGTCGCGAGCTGGAGCACGACCCCCGCCCCGGCGGAGTGCGCGACGGCGACGAGCGGGTGCGCGAGGTCGAGCGCGTCGACGACGGCCGCGACGTCGTCCGCGTAGTCGCGCACGCCGCGCGTCGCGTCGACGGGGCGCACCTCGGCGTCGCCGTACCCGCGCAGGTCGACGGCGACGCCGCGCACGTCGGCGGGGAGCGCCTGCAGCAGCGGGTGGAAGAACGCCGACGACGAGCAGTTGCCGTGCACGAGGAGCACGGTCGCGCGCGCCGCGGTGTCGGGGGCGACCTCGCGCACGTGCTCGCGCCCGCGCGGGGTCGTGACGTCGCGCCGCAGCACGTCGCGCGTCACGAGGGCGTCCCCGCGGCCTGCGTGGACGGTCCCGGCCGGGCGTCGGTGACGTCGAGCGGGGCGTCGTCGAGCGCGACGGCGAGGTCGGGCTCGGTCGCGGCGCGGACGTCGTCGACGCTCACGCCGGGCGCGGTCTCGCGCAGCACGAGCCCGTCGGGCGTCACGTCGATCACCGCGAGGTCGGTGATGACGCGATGCACGACCCCACGCCCCGTGAGCGGGAGCGAGCACGAGCGCAGGATCTTGGGCGACCCGTCGCGCGCCACGTGCTCCATGAGCACGATCACGCGCGCGGCCCCGTGCACGAGGTCCATCGCGCCGCCGGGGCCCTTGACCATCTTGCCGGGGATCATCCAGTTGGCGAGGTCGCCCGTCTCCGAGACCTGCATGCCGCCGAGGATCGCGGCGTCGATCTTGCCGCCGCGGATCATGCCGAAGCTCAGTGCGGAGTCGAAGAACGCGGCGCCCGGCAGGACGGTGACGGTCTCCTTGCCGGCGTTGATGAGGTCGGGGTCGACGGCGTCCTCGGTCGGGTACGGCCCGACGCCGAGGATCCCGTTCTCCGACTGCAGCACGAGGTGCTTGTCGGCGGGCACGTGGTTGGGCACGAGCGTCGGCAGACCGATGCCGAGGTTCACGTACCAGCCGTCCTGGAGCTCGCGCGCGGCGCGCGCGGCCATCTCGTCGCGGGTGAGCGGCATGCTTCAGCCCTCCTGGGTGGTCACGGACGGGCGGACCGTGCGGCGCTCGATGCGCTTGGGCGCGTCGGGACCCACCTCGACGACGCGGTGCACGAAGACGCCGGGCAGGTGGACGGCGTCGGGGTCGATCTCGCCGGGCTCGACGAGCTCCTCGACCTGCGCGACGCACACGCGGCCCGCCATCGCGGCGAGCGGGGAGAAGTTGCGGGCCGAGCGGTGGAACACGAGGTTGCCGTGCCGGTCCCCGCGCAGGGCGTGCACGAGCGCGTAGTCGGTCGTGATCGCGTCCTCCAGGACGAACTCCGCCTCGTCGGCGTACGACCCGTCGCGGCCGCGCGGACCGACGCCGAACGTGCGCACCTCCTTGGGTGCGCTCGCCTGCGCGACGCCGCCCGCGCCGTCGTACCGCTGGGGCAGGCCGCCCTCGGCGACCTGCGTGCCGACGCCGGTGCGGGTCCAGAACCCGGCGATGCCCGCGCCCCCGGCGCGCAGCTTCTCCGCGAGCGTGCCCTGCGGCGTGAGCTCCAGCTCGAGCTCGCCCGAGAGGAACTGCCGCTCGAACTCCTTGTTCTCCCCGACGTACGAGCTCGTCATCTTGCGGATGCGGCCCGCGCCGAGCAGGACGCCCAGGCCCCAGTCGTCGACGCCGCAGTTGTTGCTCACGACCCACAGGTCGCGCGTGCCCTGCGCGAGCAGCGCCTCGATGAGCGCGATCGGGTTGCCGCACAGGCCGAACCCGCCGACGGCGAGCGACGCGCCGTCGGGCACGTCCGCGACGGCCTCGGCCGCGGACGCGACCACCTTGTCCAACCCGGTCCCTCGTGGGGACGCGATCGTGGGGCTCATGCCGTGACCTCCTCGTCACTCGCCGGTCCGTGTCCGTCGCTCGTGACGACGGCCAGGGCCCGCAGGGTCTCGCCCGCGACGGCCTCGACGCCGGGCGGGCTCATGATGATCGTGTAGTGATTGATACCCGCTACGTCGCGCGTGCGCAGCCCCGGCAGCCGCGCGCGCCACGCGGCGAGGTGCTCGGGGGAGTAGAGGGCCTCGGGCTCGTCGAGCAGGCCGCGCGGCGCGCGCAGCAGCACGAGCGGCACGTCGAGCGGGCGGTCGCCCGCGAGCGCGTCCGCGAGCGGCCCGCCCTCGTAGAGCTCGAGCGAGTCGGCGGAGACCGCCGCACCCGACGACGCCGGGCGCAGCGCGGGCGCCTCGCCGACGAGGTCGTAGTCGACGTAGCCCGCGACGACGTCGCCCCACGGCTCGTCCCACGCGCTCGCGAACGCGGGGTGCGCGCGCCAGAAGCCGCGGTACTCCTCGCGGTCGGCGAACGTGCGCTCGAGGCGCTCGACGGCCGGGCCGAGCAGCGCCCGCAGGACCTCGTCGTGGTCGGCGTCCGGGGGCAGGCCCGCCGGGGGCGGGAGCGGGATGCCGCCGTCGACGAGCACGAGGCGCGAGACGCGGCCCGGGTAGCGGTGCGCGAGCACGACGGACACGAACGCCCCCATCGAGTGCCCGAGCGCGACGACGCTCTCGACGCCCAGCGCGTCGAGCACGGCGGCGAGGTCGTCGGCGTGCGCGCCCATGCCGTACGGGCCGGGCAGCGCGTTGCTGCGCCCGCGGCCGCGCAGGTCGGGCGCGACGACGCGCACGCCCGGCAGGGCCGCGACGACCGCCGGCCACGCGCGGTGCGACGCCGTGATGCCGTGCACGGCGAGGACGGTCGGGACGGCGTCGCGCGCGGGGCGCGTGCCGCCTTCGGGCCGGGCGCCCGGCTCGGGTGCGTGCGGGCCGACCGGGTCCCAGACCCCGACGCGCAGCCGCCCGCCGGCGACGGGGACGTCGAGCGTCGCGTAGGTGTGGGGCGCGGCGGTGACGTCGTCCGGCGTGGTCGTCGCCGCGGTCACCGCGCGCTCCAGCCGCCGTCGATCGTCCACGAGGCCCCCGAGACCATCGCCGCGTCCGGGCCGGTGAGCCAGCCGACGAGCGACGCGACCTCCTCCGGCTCGACGAGCCGCTTCACCGCGGACTCGGCGAGGAGCACGGTCGCGAGCACCTCGGGCTCCGGGATGCCGTGCACGCGCGCCTGGTCCGCGATCTGCTTCTCCACGAGCGGCGTCCGGACGTACCCGGGGTTGACGCACACGCTCGTCACGCCGTGCGGGCCGCCCTCGAGCGCCGTCACCTTGGACAGGCCCTCGAGCCCGTGCTTCGCGGACACGTACGCCGACTTGAACGGCGACGCGACGAGGCCGTGCACGGACGACACGTTGACGACGCGGCCGAACCCGCGCGCGTACATCCCCGGGAGCGCGGCCCGGACCAGGAGGAACGGTGCCTCGAGCATGATCGCGTGCAGCAGGCGGAAGTCGTCGGGGCGGAAGTCCTCGATGGGGCTCACGCGCTGCACGCCCGCGTTGTTGACGAGCACGTCGACGTCGAGCGAGAGGTCGTCGAGCGCGCGCGTGTCGGCGAGGTCCACGACCCACGCCTCGCCGCCGAGCTCGTCCGCGAGGCGCTGCGCGCCGTCGGGGTCGACGTCGGCGACGGTCACGTGCGCGCCGCGCGCGGCGAGCTCGCGCGCGCACGCCGCGCCGATGCCGCTCGCGCCGCCCGTGACGAGCGCGCGGCGCCCGGCGAGCGTCGGGGCGCCGGGTCCGGCCGGGTTGCCTGCGGGGACGGTGGCGGCGACGGTCATCGCGCGTCTCCTTCGGTGTCGGTCGTGGTCGCGGGTTCGGTCCCGGTCGGTGGAGCGGCCCGCGGCGCGGCGAGCGCGCGCTCGATGAACTGCATGGTCTGCTCGAAGACGTGCGGGGGGACCTCGGCGGCCGCCGTGTCGTACGACGGCGGCTCGGCGCCCTCGTCCCAGCGTCCGCCCCACAGCACCCAGCGCATCCCGACGATCTCGCCGATGCCCATGAGCGCCCATGCGGCGACCTCCGGGTCGACGTGGTGGCCGACCTCGCCGTTCGCGCGCGCCTTGTCGAGGCCCGTCATGTAACCCTCGACGATGCGCGAGTAGTGCCGACGCAGCGCGCCGGGCGAGACGAACTCGGCCTGCCGCACGATCCGGTAGAGCGCCGGGTGCTCCGCGGTGAAGCGGAAGAACGCCTCGAATCCCGCCCGCTCGGCGGCCAGACGCGTGTCCGCCTGCGAGCTCGCCTCGATCATCGCGTGCCGCACGCGGCGGTTGAGGTCGTCGACGAGCTCGTCGAACACGTCGATCTTCGACTCGAAGTACAGGTAGAACGTGCCCTGCCCGACGCCCGCGGACTCGGTGATCTTGACGATCGACGCGTCGTGGTACCCGACCTCGGCGAACACCTGCTCGGCCGCGGCGAGGATCTTGGCCCGCGTGCGGTTGCCGCGGGCGGTGCGGGGCTGGGTGCTCATGAGTCCTCCGGGACGGTCACGCGCTCGGCGAGCGAGCGGCGGGACACCTTGTGCAGCGACGTGCGGGGCAGGGACGGGACGAGGTCGAAGCGGCGCGGGACCTTGAAGTGCGCGAGCTCGCGGCGGCAGAACGCCTCCAGGTCCTCGGCGTCGGTGGGCCAGCCCGGGCGCGGGACGACGAACGCCGCGCCGACCTCGCCCCACCGGTCGTCGGGGACGCCGACGACCGCGACGTCCGCGACGCCGGGGTGGCGCCGGAGCACGGCCTCCACCTCCGACGGCGTGACGTTCTCGCCGCCGACGATGAAGACGTCCTTGATCCGGTCGACCACGCGGTAGTACCCGTCGGCGTCGCGCTCGACGAGGTCCCCGGTGCGCAGCCAGCCGTCGTGCAGGACGGCGGCCGTCGCGGCGTCGTCGCGGAAGTAGCCGGCGAACACCCCGGGGCCGCGCACCAGCAGCTCGCCCGACGCCGGTCCGTCGAGGTGCCGGCCGGTCACCGGGTCGGCGACCGCGACCTCGACGTGCGGGTACGGCGTCCCGGCGGACCCGATGCGCTCGCGCGCCTGGTCGTCCGGCAGGCACAGCACGTTGGGCCCGGCCTCCGTGAGCCCGTACCCCTGCGAGAGCGCGACGCCGCGCCGGTGCCACGTGCGCAGCAGCGGCTCGGGCATCGGCGCGCCGCCGACCACCGCGTGCCGCAGCGACGACAGGTCGGCGTCCGCGAAGCCGGGGTGCTCGGCGAGCAGCAGGTAGTTCGTCGGCACGCCCATCATCGTCGTGACGCGGCGCTCGGCGACGAGCTGCAGGACGCGCTCGGGCTCGAACGTGCGCTCCAGGACGACCGTCGCGCCGGTCCACCACGCGAGCAGGGGCTGGATGTTCCAGCCGCCCGCGTGGAACTGCGGCAGCACGCTCAGCACGACGTCGTGGCTCGTCAGCTCGACCGTGCGCGAGAGCGAGAGGTTGGTCCAGAAGCAGTTCGCGTGCGTGAGCAGCGCGCCCTTGGGCGTGCCCTGCGTGCCGGACGTGAACACGAGAAGCAGCGGGTCGTCGTCGCGCACGGGGCGGCGCTCGGGGGCGGGCGCCGGCCCGTCGGCTCCGTGGGCGACGCGTGGGCGGCGCGACGGCGCCGGGACGCGCGCCTCGACGCCGCTGCGGCCCAGCTCGGTGCGCCGGGGCGGCAGCACGAGCCGGTCGAGAGCTGCGTCCGCCAGGGCGGAGAACTCCTGCTCGACGAGCACGAGCGCCGGGTCGGCCTGCTCGAGCTGGGCCGCGAGCTCGCCGGGGGACAGGCGCCACGAGAGCGGCGCGAGGACGAGCCCCGCCTGCGCGCACGCGAAGAACAGCACGACCTGGTCGGCGCTGTTGCCCGTCACCGTGGCGACGCGGTCCCCGACGCCGTACCCCGCCTCGCGGAACGCCGTCGCCAGGGTGCTCGCGCGCTCGTGCAGGTCGCGGTAGCGCAGGGTGACGCCCCGGTCGTCGACCGCGACGCGGTCCGGCGTCGCGAGCGCGCGGTCGCGCGTCCAGCGCCCGAGGGTGTGCAGGCCGTCCTGCGCGCCGGGCCAGTGCTGCGTCGTCGTCGTCATGCCACCTCCTCGAGGCGCTCGCGGGCTCCCTCCCGATCCTCCCGCGGGCGGCGGCGCGCGGCGAGGCGCGACGCGGCACCGGCGATGCCGCCGGGCAGGAACATCACGACGAGGACGAAGAGGGTCCCGAGGAGGAACAGCGGCTCGCTGAGGGGCACGCGCAGCACCGCGGGCAGGTCGGCGACGGCCGCGGAGCCCGCGAGCGTCCCGAGCCGCTGGTCGAGGATCGTGTAGAGCACGCCGCCGACGATCGCGCCCCACCGGGAGCCGACGCCGCCGAGCACGACCATGACGAGCAGCGTGAGCGTGAAGTCGGCCGACGTCGCGCGCGGCACCGCCCCGGACTGGAGCAGCAGGTAGGCCATCCCGACGACGGTCGCGAGCGTCGCCGCGAGCACGAACACGAGCAGCTTGACGAGGTAGGGGCGCCCGCCGATCACGCGCACGCGCATCTCGTTCTCGCGCGTCGCCGCCGCGACGTGCCCGGCGCGCGAGCGCTCGACCCACAGCACGACGAGGTAGACCAGGACGAGCACGGCGAGCGCGAGCCAGTAGAGGTTGCGCGTGTTGAGCACCCCGACGAGCGCGTCGGGGACGTTCCCGGTGGCGAGCGCGAGGCCCTCCTCTCCGCCCGTCGCGCCGCCGGGGTTGCGGCGCACCAGCACGTTGCCGGCCTGGGCGAACGCGAGCGTCACCATGGCGAAGGAGATCCCGGTGACGCGCAGCGAGATCGCGCCGACGACGTGCGCGAGCACGATGCCGCCGACGAGCACGAGCGCCGCGGCGGGCAGGAGCGGGATCTCGGTCGTGTCGAGCACGATCGCGAGCCCGTAGACGCCGGCGGCGAAGTACAGCGCGTGGCCGAAGCTCAGCAGCCCCGCGACGCCGAACAGCAGGTGGTAGCTCAGCGCGAGCGCGCCGATGAGCCAGCACAGCGCCATCATCTGCAGCGCGCCGGGCGTGTACGTGGGGCCGGGGAGGACGCCCGGGACGTGGATCGCCAGCAGCGGGAGGCACGCGAGGATCGCGACGAGCGCGATGCCGGCCAGGGCGCGGACGAGCATGCCCGACGGCGCCCGGCGGGCGGGTCGGTCGGCGCGCGCCGCGTCGTCGGCCGGCACGGCCGAGGCCGGGGGAGCGGTCTGGGTGGTCATGCGGCTGCCCTCCCGAGGAGGCCGGTGGGACGGACGAGGAGCACGAGCGCGAGCAGCAGCACGACGATGAGGTCGCCGTAGCCGAGGTAGTAGTTCGCGAACTGCTGCAGGACCGCGACGAGCACGGACGCGACCGCGGCGCCGGTGAGCGACCCGAGGCCGCCGATGACGGTGACGATGAACGCGAAGATGAGCAGCGACCCGCCGAGGTGCGGCGAGACGTAGCCGAAGTACTGCGAGGCGAGCACCCCGCCGAGCCCCGCGGCGGCGCCGCCGACGGCGAACACGAGCGTGAAGGCCTTGCGCACGTCGATCCCGAGCGCGGTGACCATGGACCGGTTCTCGACGCCCGCGCGGATGATGAGCCCGTAGCGGGTGCGCTGGAGGAACAGCACGATCGCGCCGAGCACGAGCGCCGCCGCGGCGATCGCGACGAACCGGTCGTTGGGCACCGGGGCGCCCGCGAGGTCGGTCGTGCCCTTGAGCCACGCGGGCCCGGAGATGAACTCGGGATCCGAGCCCCACATGCCCTCGAACAGCGCGACGGACGCGAGGGAGAGGCCGACCGTGACGAGCACCTGCTCGATGTGCCGCTCGTAGAGCGGGCGGATGAGCAGGAGCTCGGTGAGCGCCGCGGCGCCCGCCCCGACGACGGCCCCGGCGAGCAGCGAGAGCGCGAAGACGCCCCACGAGTCCGCGCCGAGCGACCGGGCGACGAACCAGCCGCCGAACGCGCCGAGCGTGAGGAACGAGCCGTGCGCGAAGTTGAGGACGCCCATGAGCCCGTAGATGAGCGACAGGCCCGACGCGACGAGGAAGTACAGCGCCCCGAGGCCGAGCCCCGTGACGAGGAGGAGGACGATCGTGCTCACCGGGCCACCGCCCCTTCGGTTCCGTGGTGGTCGACCTCGGCGTGCACGCCGAGGAGCTGCTGGACGCGGTCGGGGTCGTCGAGGAGCTCGCGCGCGGGGCCCGTGTGCACGACGCGGCCCGCGTCGATGACGACGACGCGCTCGGCGAGGCGCTCGATGACCTCGAGGTTCTGCTCGACGAGGAGGATCGGCACCGTGCGGGCCGCCTCCGCGAGCGCGTCCGACACCTCGCCGACGATCCGGGGCGCGAGGCCCTTGGTGGGCTCGTCGACGAGGAGCAGGCGGTTGGCGTTGAGCAGGGCGCGCGCGAGCGACACCATCTGCTGCTGCCCGCCCGAGAGGGTGCCCGCGCGCTGCGCGGCGCGCTGCACGAGGTCCGGGAAGAGCTCCGCGACGAGCTCGGACCGCGGGTGGGCGTCACGCTCGGCGAGGCGCAGGTTCTCCGCGACCGTGAGCCCGGCGAACACCTCCCGGTCCTCCGGCACGTACCCGACGCCGCGGCGCACGATCCTGTCCGTGCGCTCGGCGTCGACGCGCTCGCCCGCGAGCAGCACCTCCCCCCGGCGCTCGATGAGGCCGAGCACGGCCTTGAGCGTCGACGTCTTGCCGACGCCGTTGCGGCCCAGCACCGCCGTGACGCCCGTCGCCGGGACGGAGAACGTCACGTCCTCGACGACCTGCTGGCCCGCGATGCGCGCGGACAGCCCGCGCACCTCGAGCACGGGCACGTCGGCCATCGCTCCGTCGCGGTCCATCCCGTTCCTGCCGGCGTTCATGCTGCCTCTCCTGCCGCGACGCCCAGGTAGGCGCTCTGCACCGTCGGGTCCGCCATGACCGCGTCGGGGGTGTCGCACGCGAGCACCTCACCGTGGTGCATGACGGCGACGCGGTCCACGAGCCCCAGGACGACGTCCATGTGGTGCTCGACCATGAGGACCGTGCAGCCGGTCGCGTGCAGGTCGCGGATGACCTCGACGAGGCCGGGGACGTCGGCCGACGACACGCCCGCCATGGGCTCGTCGAGCAGCACGACGCGGGGCTCGGTCGCGAGGAGCACCGCGATCTCGAGCTTGCGCTTGTCGCCGTGCGACAGGTCCCCGGCCGCGACGTCGGCGCGGCGCGCGAGCCCCACGGTCTCCAGGTGCCGGTCCGCCTCCCGCGTCGCGGCGTCGCCGCGGCGCGGGAAGCGCAGCACGGACAGGGCGCCGCCGAGGCGCCCCTGCGCGGCGAGCCGCACGTTCTCCCGGACGCTCAGGCGCGGGAACAGGCTCGACGTCTGGAACGTGCGGCCCAGCCCGGCGCGGGCCCGCGCGGCCACGGAGGTGGTCGTCATGTCCGCACCCTCGAGGAGCACCGACCCGCTCGTCGGGCGGTGGATCCCCGAGACCAGGTTGAAGAGCGTCGTCTTGCCCGCGCCGTTCGGCCCGATCACCCCGAGCATCTCGCCCTGCCCGACGGCGAGGCTCACGCCCTGGAGAATGCGCGCCCCGCCGATCTGGAGGCCGAGGTCGCGGACCTCGAGCGCGGGGAGGGTGTGCGGCTCGCCCACGTCAGCCCGCCTCGGCCGGCGCGACGTCCTCGCCCGGCACCTCGGTGACGAGCTCGGGCACCCAGGCGTCGCCGTCGGCCACGAGCTTGACCTGGTACATCGGCTGGACCAGCGCGTGGTCGGACGCGCGGACCGTCGTCGTGCCCTTGGGGCCCTCGAAGCTCCAGCCCTCGAGCGCGTCGACCATGGCGTCGACGTCGTCGCCGCCCTCCTCGATCGCGTGGACGATCATCTGGGCCGCGACGAAACCGTCGGGCGTGAAGAGGTCCGCCTGCTTGCCCGCCTCCTCGACCGACGCGAGCATCGCGGCCTCGACCTCGGTACCGGCGGCGCCGGGGAAGTAGTGGTTGAGGAAGTCGACCTTGCTCGCCGCGGCGCCGTACGCGCCGTAGGTCGCGACGTCGCCGAGCCCGGTGACGACCGTCGTCGAGTCGAGCACGCCCTGCTGGTCGAGGCCCTGCCACATCGCGCCCGACGTCGCCCCTGCCCACGCCACGAACACGAGGTCGGGCGCGGCGTCGACGATCTGGTGCGCGAACGGCGTGAACTCCGTGGCGTCCTCCGGCACGAGCACGCTCGTCACCTCGGCGCCCTGCGCGCCGAGGACGGCCTCGACCGCGGCGAGGTTGCCCTGGCCGAACGCGTTGTCCTGGGCGAACACGACGACCTTCGCGCCGTCGGGGTCGACGAACGTGCCCGCCGTCGCGACGTCCTGGAGCGACTGGCGGCCCGAGCGGAACGTGTAGTCGTTGATGCCCGTGAGCGCGTCGACCGCGGCCGGGCCGGAGATGTAGAGGACCTTGTTCTGCTCGGCCTGCTCCGCGAGCTTGAGCGCCACGCCGGACACGACCGTCCCGCCCAGGATCTGGTAGCCCTTGCCGATGAGATCCTTGGCCTGGCCGACCGCCTTGTCCGGGTCGCCCCCGTCGTCGTGGAACGTCACGTTGACCGGGCGGCCGTCGACCTCGCCCGTGCCGTCGGTCGCGTAGTCGAGACCGGCCTGGAAGCCCTCGTAGTAGGCCTCGCCGTAGGCGGCGAGCGGCCCGGTCTTGGAGTAGATGATGCCGACGTCGACCGGGTCGGCGCTCGCGCTGCTCTCGCCTCCGGTGCTGTCGCCGCCGGTCGCGTCGGTCGGCGCGCACGCGGCGAGCGCGAGGCTCGCGGCCGCGAGCGCGGCGACGGCGAGTGCCGGCCGCTGGGACTTCTTCGTCCGCATGACTTCGCCCTTCGTTGGGTTGTCCTGGGGGTGCCGCTCAAACATGAGAGGCGATTCAGGTTGCGGGAATCATGGATCCGGGACCGGCCCGGTGTCAACCCGTGCCGGTCGCTCTCGGGCCACGGACCGACCGGAGGATGTTGACAGGTGATTCAGGTCACACGTAACGTCCGGTCCGCCCGGGTCCGGCGCGCGACGGTGCGCGTCGCGGCGCAGTCAGCGCCGACGGCGACCCGACCTCGACGTGGAGGTTCAGATGGTCAGGCACACCCTCAGGCGGCGCGGCCGCGCCCGCCGGTCCGCTGCCGCGCTCGCTCTCGGCACGGCGCTCGCCGTCGTGCTCGCGCCGCTCGTCACGGCCCCCGCGTCCGCGGCGGGCTCCTGGTCCCAGCGCTCGGCGGGCGGCATGACGGTCGAGCTGTACCGGCCGACGACCGAGCCCGCGCTCCCCGGCGGTCGGGCGCTCATGATCTCGCTGCACGGCTGCGTCCAGACCTCGCAGGTCCTCAAGAACGCGGGCAACTGGGCCGCGACCGCCGACGACCACGGCATGGTGGTCGCGATCCCCGCTGCGCCGAACGGCGGCGTGCTGCTCGGCTGCTGGGACTACTACGACACGAACCACAGCCGCACCAACCCCGCGCGGCACGACGACAACCTGCTCGACCTCGTCTCCGCGCTGCTGGCGGACGCCTCGCTCGGTATCGACCCGGACCAGGTCTACGTCAGCGGGCTGTCGTCCGGCGGCGGCCAGGCGATGGTCATGGGCTGCCTCGCGCCCGACGTGTTCGCCGGCGTCGGGATCGCGGCCGGTCCGACCGTCGGGACGACGTCGGGCCAGATCGGGAGCGTCGCGACGACGCTCGCGCAGGCGCGCTCGACGTGCCGGACGTTCGCCGGGCCGCACGCGGCGGACTTCGCGACCCAGGTGACGTCCGTCGTGTTCGGCAGCGCCGACACGACCGTGGCGACCGGGTACGGGACGCTCAACGCCCAGGTCATGGCGGACCTCTACGGCGCCGCGGCCACGTCGTCGTTCTCCCTCGCCGGGCTCGCGGGGGCGAACACCGCGGGCTCCGGCTCCCTGTGGTCCGACGCCGACGGCCCGCGCGTCTCGCTGATCCGGAACACCGGGCTCGGCCACGCGTGGCCCGCGGGCGGCGGACCCGGCGGGTCGTACGTGTCGACGAACAGCGTCGACTACCCGGCGTACCTCACCGACTTCCTCTTCGCGAACAACCGGCGGGTCGACCGCGACCCGGGCACCGGGCCGGACCCGGACGTCGTCGCCCCGACGGTCGCGATCACGTCGCCCACCGCGGGCTCGACCGTGACCGGGACCGTCCGGGTCGGGGTCGCGGCGTCGGACGACCGTGGCGTGGACCGCGTCGAGCTGAGCGTCGACGGCGCGGCCCTCGCGACGCTGCGCACCGCCCCGTACGCGTACGACTGGGACACGACGGCGCTCGCCGCCGGGACGCACGTGCTCGCGGCGCGCGCGGTCGACGCCGCGGGCAACGCGACGACGGCGCAGGTCACCGTCACGGTCCAGGGGCCGACCGGCCCGTGGTGCGGGACGGCGACCAACGCGCAGCACCAGGCCGCCGGCCGCGCGATCTCTTACGGCGTCAACCCGTACAACCCGTACTACGCGGTGGGCTCGCTCGCGTACCTCGGTCAGGGCGACGCGACGGTCACGACGCTGCGCGAGGCCGCGCCCGGCCGGTACGAGGTCGCGACGGCCTGCTGAGCAGAGCCCTCCGGCTGCCGAACCCGGGGATACGGACGGGCTGGGTCGCTGTCCCGCCCACAACCCCGGGTTCGGCGGCCCGGGTAATCCGGGGCCCGAGCCGGTGGGCGGCGGCGTCAGTGCTCCAGGCGGTCCTTCGCGTCGCCGATGTGGTCGGTGACGTCGTCCGGCAGGTCGTCGAGGTTCATGTCGTTCGTGCGCGCGCGCCGGGCGTCCCAGCGCAGCGCGACCGCCGCGAGGGCGGCGGCGATCGTCGACGCGGCGAGGACGGCGATCTTCGCCGCGTCGGTGTGGGTCGAGTCCGGGAACGACAGCTCCGCGATGAGGAGCGACACGGTGAACCCGATCCCGCCCAGCAGGCCGACCGGCAGCAGGTCGCGCACCCCGATGCCGGGTGCCAGGCGCAGCGGGGTGAACCGCGTGACGAGCGCCGTCATCCCGAGCACGCCCACGAGCTTGCCCAGCACCAGGCCGAGGACGATCGCGAGCACGACCGGCTGGCCGAGGACGTCGCCCCCGCCGCCGACGAACGTCACACCCGCGGCGAAGAACGCGAACACGGGCAGGGCGACCCCCTGGGAGAACGGGCGCAGGGCGTGCTCGAACCGGTGCGTGCGCGACGCGGTCTCGCCGTGCATCGCGAGCGCCGGGACGGTGAAGCCGAGCAGGACGCCCGCGATCGTCGCGTGCACGCCGGACTCGTGGACCAGCACCCATGCGACGACCGCGACGGGGACGAGGAGCCACCAGCGCGTGCGCCGGGCGCGGACGAGCACGGCGAACAGCGCGACGGCGACGAGCGCGAGGCTGAGGAACCCGATGCGCAGGTCCTCGGTGTAGAAGACCGCGATGACGACGATCGCGAGCAGGTCGTCCACGACCGCGAGCGTCAGGAGGAACGTGCGGATCGCGGCGGGCAGGCCGCGCCCGAAGACGGCGAGCACGCCGAGCGCGAACGCGATGTCCGTGGCCGTCGGGATGGCCCAGCCGTGCAGAGCGCCGTCGTCGCCCGCGAGCAGCACGACCGCCGTGAAGATCGCCGCCGGCACCGCCATGCCCCCGACCGCGGCGAGCATCGGCACACCCGCCTGGCGCGGGCTCCGCAGGCTGCCCGCCACGAACTCCTGCTTGAGCTCGACGCCCACGACGAAGAAGAAGATCGCGAGCAGACCGTCGGCGGCCCAGGTCTCGAGGCTCAGGTCGAGGTGCAGGGGCAGCGGGCCGATCGAGGCCGGCCCGACGACGGTCTCCGAGAGGGCCGTGTACGCGTCCCGCCACGGCGAGTTCGCCCACAGGAGCGCGAGCAGCGCCGCGCCGATGAGCAGCGCGCCGCCCGTGGTCTCGCGACTGACCCAGCGGCGCAGGCGGACCCGCGGTGAGGGGCGGTCGGTCTGCGAGGCGGGGTGGGTGCCGGAGGGCGGGGTGGCGTGGGTCATCGTGCTCCCAGGGTCGCTGTCGAGTCGCACGGCCCGCGGACGCGAGACCGTGGCCGACCAGACTTCCCGGCACACCGCCCTCGATCCTAACGGGGGCATACCCCTCGCGGCCGACGTGCCCGTCTCGTGATCATCCTCCCGGGCGACGCCGCGCGCGGCCAGCGGACGTGAGGATCTGCGGGTGCCCGACGCCGTCCCTCGCCCCGCGCCCGACCTCGCCCCGGCAGGTCTCACCGGCTCTGACCCGGCCCCGAGTCCGGCCACGATGCCGTCCCCGGACGGGGCGGCGTCACCGGACGTGCCGACCGTCGTCGGACCGACGGCGCTCGACCGCTGGCTCCTGTGGGGCGGGTCCCCGGCCCTGGGGGCGGTCGTCGCGTTCGGCGTGCTCCACCTCGCCGGATGGATGGTGGGTCTTCCCTGGGCCCCGTTCCAGGGCCTCGCGCGCACCGTCGACGCGCTCCTCGGCGAGCGCGGTGCTCTCGGTGTCGGGATCGCCCTCGCCGTCGGGGGGCTCGCCGGTCTGGCGTTCGCCGCGCACGCGGTGCGGGACATCGCGGTCGTGACCGTCGACCCCGAGCGCGCGACCGTGATCCTGCGCGACGACCGCACCGAGCTCGTCCGGGACCGTGTCACCGCCGTGCTCGTCGACCGCAAGGACCTCGTCGTGCTCGGCCGTCCCCGCCCGACCGCGCCCGACCGGCAGGCGTCGCCCGCGTCACCCGTGGCGCGCACGTCGACCTCCGATGCCGGCGCCGCGGAAAGCACGCCTCACGACGTGCCGGTCGTCGAGCTCCTGCACGTGCGCACCGAGCTCGCGACCGACCGCCTCGCCGCCGCGTTCCGATCGCACGGCTGGCCGTGGCACGACGACGACCCGTGGGCGGACGAGTTCCGGCGCTGGGTTCCCGGCGACCCGGCGCTGCCGCCGAGCGCCGACGCCGTCCTGCGCGCCCGGGCCGCCATGCTCCAGGCGGACAAGGCGTCCGACGCCGCAGACCTGCGGCGCGAGCTCGCCCGCCTCGGCGTCGTCGTCCGCGACGTCGACAAGGCCCAGCACTGGCGCCCCGCCACCCCGCCGAGATTGCACTCTGGTCACGCGAGGTAGAACCGTGGTCGGGCGAGGTAGAGCCGTGGTCGTGTGAGGTAGAGCCGTGGTTGCGCGAGGTAGAGCCGTGGTTGCGTGAGGTAGAGCCGTGGTGCTTGTGTTCGACGGCGTGTGGTCGGGTTGGGTGGGCGGGGTGGGTGGTGGTGCCGCGTCTACCATCCGCCGCTCGTTCCTCGCGGCTCCCGCCAGGCCCGCCACGACGCGGCACCACCACCCACCCCGCCCTACGTCGTCTCCCGCTGGTCGTCGCTCGCCCGGGCGACTGCCCGCGGTGTGAGTTCGCTCGGTCGGTTCCGGATGCCGCATCCGGTCGCGGCACGAACACTGCCTGTACCGCCGCATGGCCGCACCGCTTCACTGCTGCTTCTTGGCTGCGCGTCGTAGGTCGAGCCACGGTCGCGACGCGTCCCGGTCGTCGCCAGGTTCCGCCGCGCAGGTGGTTGGGGCTGGTCCGGGGTGACGGACGAGCCATGGTCCCCTGTTCGGCCTGCCCGCCTGGTCGGCTTGCCGCCGAGCCATGGCGAGACGACCGCCGAGCGGTGGGGGTGGGCTCGGATGCGAAGGGGCGTCAGAGCGGCGCTCCTCAGACCCACGGCCGAGCTGCCGGGGTGACGGCGCCGCAGCCCCGAGCACCGAGGCCACCCGCGCCGCGGACCCACCCCGCGGGCTTGAAGCCCGAGCGCGCCCGCCTCGCCGAACCACGGTTCCAGCTCGCGTGACCACGGTTCTAGCTCACGCGACCACGGTTCTACCTCGGCGGGAGTGGTCAGGCGGGGGTGTCCTCGGCCAGGGTGAGGAGGCGGGTCATGGTGTTCCAGTTGCGGCCTGTGACCGGGGTGCCGGCGGCCTTCGAGAGGACCGCCGTCGTGAGCTTCGAGCGGCCGATGCCGTCGGGGTAGGCGACGTAGAGGACGCCGTTCGCGACCGCGGCGCGCTCCGTCCCGCCGCGGCCCTCGATCGCGGCGGCGCCGTCCGGGTCGACCGGCGTCTCGCCCACGAGGACGAGCAGCGCGGCAGGGCGCTCGTGCGCGTCGTCCGGCAAGGGGTTGCCGCGGACGATCTTGCGGAGGCGCTCGGTGGTGAGCACCGCGACGGCGGCGTCGACGCCGAAGCGCTCGGCGACGGCGTCGTGCAGGAGGCGCGCGACGTCGTCGGGCCGGGACGCGCCGGAGGTGCCGGGCGCGACGACGAGGTTGCCGCTGTTGACGACCGTGCGGGCGTGCGCGAACCCGAGCTCGTCCGCGAGCTCGCGCAGCGCGGTCGACGGGACCTTGCGTCCCCCGACGTTCACGGCGAACAGCAGGGCGACGTACGCGGTCACGACGACACCCCCGGCCGTCGGTGGGACCACGGCGCGGCCTCCTCGAGGCGGGCGGCGAGGTCGAGGAGGAGCGCGTCGTCGCCGTGGTCGGCGCCGAGCATGACGCCGACCGGGACGGTCGCGGAGGTGCCGTCGGGGTCGGTGACGTGCGCCTCGCCGAGCGGGAGCGAGATCGCGGGCCGGCCGGTGAGGTTCCACACGCTGGTCCAGGGGGTGAACGCGGTCTGCGCGGCGAAGTCGGCGGCGGGGTCGTCGTCGATCCGCTGGCTCCCGACGAGCGCGGGCGGTTGCGCGAGCGTGGGGGAGAGCACGACGTCGACGCCGGCCCACGCGGCGGCGACCTCGCGCGTGAGCTGTTGCACCCCGGCGAGGGCGGTGGCGTAGGCGAGCCCGCTCACGCCGCGCCCGCGCTCGCGCAGCCACCGGGTGAGCGGCACGAGCAGGTGCTCGCGGTCCGGCGGCACGGGCGCCTGGAGGGCGCCGACCGACCACAGCGCGGCGAACGCGTCCCAGCGCTCGGCGCCGAACGGCGGGGGGATCTCGACGACGTCGTGCCCGAGCCCGGCGAGGAGCGCCGCGGCCGCGCGGGCGGTGTCCGCGCACGCCGGGTGCACGGGAGCGTCGGCGGCGATCACGGGATCGAGCAGGAGCCCGACCCGGAGCCGTCGCCCGCCGGGCACGGCCGCGAGGCGCGCCGTGAACGTGTCTCCCGGCCACGGGCGGGCGAGGACGTCGAGGAACGCCGCGGCGTCGCGCACCGACCGGGCGAGGACGCCGTGGGTGGCGAGACCCGCGCCGTCGACCCCGTGCGGCCCGGGACTCACGAGCCCGCGCGACGGCTTGAGCCCGACGAGCCCGCACGCGCTCGCGGGGATGCGCAGCGACCCGCCGCCGTCGCTGCCGTGCGCGACGGGCACGACGCGCGCCGCGACGGCCGCCGCCGCGCCCCCGCTCGACCCGCCCGCGGACCGCGCGAGGTCCCACGGCGTCCGGGCCGTGGGCCCGACGTCGGGCTCGGTGTAGCAGGGCAGGCCGAGCTCCGGGGTGGTCGTCTTGCCGACCATGACCGTGCCCGCGGAGCGCAGGAGCGTCACGACGCCGTCGTCGTAGGGCGCCGGGAACGGGTCGATCGCCGCAGACCCGGCACGGATCGGCACGCCCTCGACCATGGTGAGGTCCTTGACCGGGCACGGGACGCCGAGGAACGGGGGCAGCCCGCCCGGGCTCGTCCCGGACGCGGCGGTGGAGTTTCCCGCGCGCCGCGCCGCGACGAGCGCGGCCTCGGCGGCGAGCGCCTGCGTGCGCGCGAGGTCGGCGGTGAGGACGGTGAAGGCGCCGACGTCTGCGCCCACGCCCGCGGCGGCGTCGAGCGTCGCGTCGAGCACCTCGGTAGGTGACGCATCGCCCGTCCGGAGCGCGTGGGCGAGCGCGGTGGCGTCGAGGTCGAGCAGGTCGGTGACGCTCATGGCTCGTGAACCTACGCGCGGTGCCGCAGCCGCGCGAACCGTCCGGGTCGACATCCGGAGGCGTGCGGGCATATATTCCACCAGGAATATTCCTTACGGACCTCCAGTGTCCGGTCGGCTCGCCCGAACCGGCTCACCCGGACCGTCCGCCCCTCCCGCCCGACCACCGTCCCGGAGACGACCGTGCCCGCACCGCGCCTCAGCCCCACGGCGACGCTCGTCCTCGCCGTGCTGCTCGAGCAGCCCATGCACCCGTACGAGATGCTCGTGCGCCTGCGCAGACGGCAGGACGACCGGCTCGTCCGGCTCAACCCCGGCGCCGTCTACCACGCCGTCGACCGGCTCGAGCGCGACGGCCTCGTCGAGCGCGCGGGCGTCGACCGGGACGGCAACCGGCCCGAGCGCACCGTCTACGCCATCACGGACGCCGGAGTCGCCGCGCACCACGACCGCACCCGCGAGCTCGTCCGCGAGACATCGCCCGAGTACCCGGCGTTCCCGGTCGGGCTCGCGCTCGTGCACGACCTTCCCCTCGACGACGCCCTCGCCCTCCTCCGGGAGCGCCGGGCAGCGCTCGCGGCCGCGACGGACGGGGTGCGCGAGCACCTCGACGGCGTCGTCGCGCGCGGCCTGCCCCGCCGCTACCTGCTCGACGCGTCGTTCCAGCTCCACCAGACCGCGGCCGAGATCGCCTGGCTCGACGCGACGATCGCCGACCTCGAGTCGGGCGCGCTGAGCTGGACCGAGGAGCCCGCGGCCGCCTTCCGCCTCCCCCGCACGACCCCACCTCAGGAGACCTCGTGACCACTCCCACCTCGGGCAGCGGCCCGAGCACGGCCCCGGCCCCCGCCGACGCCGGCTCGCGCGTCGTGCCCCTCGTCGACCTCCACGGCCGCAGCGCCTGGAGCATCCTGCCGCCGCTGATCCTCGGCTTCTTCATGATCATGGTCGACACCACGATCGTGAACATCGCCGTCCCCACGCTCCAGACCGAGCTCGACGCGTCCCTCGTCGCGGTCGGTTGGGTGAACAGCGCCTACCTGCTCTCCTACGCGGTGCTGCTCCTGCTCGCCGGCCGCCTCGGCGACCGGTACGGACCCAAGCCCGTGTTCGTCGTCGGCCTCGCGGTCTTCACGCTCGCGTCTGCCTGGTGCGGGTTCTCGGGCTCCATCGAGATGCTCATCGCGGCCCGCGTCGTCCAGGGCGTCGGCGCGGCGCTCATGACGCCGCAGACCATGGCGATGATCACGCGCGTCTTCCCGGCGCGGCAGCGCGGCGCGGCCATGGGTCTGTGGGGCGCGACGGCCGGGGTCGCGACGATCGCGGGACCCCTCCTCGGCGGCGTGTTCGTCGAGTCGTGGGGCTGGGAGTGGATCTTCTTCGTCAACGTGCCGGTCGGCGTCGTGGCGCTGTTGCTGGCGCTCGGGCGGCTCCCGCGCCTCGGGACCAACAAGCGCTCGTTCGACGTCCTCGGCGTCGTGCTGTCCGTCGTCGGGCTGTTCGCCGTCGTCTTCGGCCTCCAGGAGGGGGAGACCTACGACTGGGGCACCATCACCGGGCCGATCACCGTCTGGGGGGTCATCGGCGTCGGCCTGCTCGTCCTCGTGGGCTTCGTCCTGTGGCAGCGGCGCCTCGGCGACGGCGCGCTCCTGCCCCTGCGACTCTTCCGCTCGCGCAACTTCTCGCTCGCGAACGTCGCCGGCATGTCGGTGTCCTTCGCGATGATCGGCATCTTCTTCCCGCTGACGATCTTCCTCCAGTCGATCCTCGGCCTCTCGCCGCTGCACGCGGCGCTCGTCAACCTGCCGGGGTCTCTCGTCTCGGGCGTCGTCGCGCCGCTCGCGGGTCGCCTCTCCGACCGCGTGCCGGCCAAGTGGGTCGTCGCGACGGGCTTCGGGGTCCTCGCGGTCGCGATCGGCTGGCTCGCCGCGGTCGTGGGTCCCGACGTGTCGGTCGTGACGATCGTGCTGCCGATGACGCTGTTCGGCATCGGCACCGGGTGCGTGTTCTCGCCGCTCGCCAACCTCGCGACCTCCGGCCTCGACCACCGCACCGCGGGCGCCGGCGCCGGTGCGTTCAACACCACGCGTCAGGTGGGCGGGGTCATCGGCTCCGCGGCCATCGTCGCGACGCTCACCGCGCGCCTCGCCGTCACGCTGCCCGCCGCCGCGCGGGACGCGGCGGCGTCGCTCCCGGAGCAGCTCCGCCAGCAGTTCGTCGACGGGTTCGCGAACGCCGGCTCCCTGCAGGGCGGTGCGGGCGGCTCGTTCGACCTCCCGCCCGGGGTGCCCGACGACGTCGCGCGCCAGGTGTCCGACGCCGCGACCACCGCCTTCCACCAGGGCTTCGCGACCGCCGTCGGGCAGACGCTCGTGGTCACCGCCGTGGTGCTCGTGCTGGGGTTCGTGTGCGCGGTGGCGATGGCGCCGAAGCACGTCGAGCACTGACCCGCGAGATCGGCCCGTGCGTCACGAGGTCGACCTCCCGAGGGTCGATCCCGGACGCCCGGGACGGTCGCGTCGGTGTCGGTGCCCCGCGTGAACGCCGGGTTAAACCTCGACGGCGCGTGCGTGCCGGGCTGGTGATCCGAATCACACGGGCGTAGTTTCGAGGAGACGGACGGCACCACCGCCGTCCTCCGGGAGGCCAGCCGATGGGGTTCACGCTCCGCTCAGGAGGGCCGGCACCGGCGCTGCTGAGCCGTGGCACCCACGGCCCGACGGCCGGTCGCCTGCCTCGCCCAGAGAGAGAACGGCGCCCGCGCGCCGGAGGGGAGCCCTCGTGGTCCGCACCTCACCCGCCACCCCCACCCCGCAGGACGACGCGAGAGACGACGCACGCCGCACGTTCGTCGTCGACACCTCGGTCCTGCTGAGCGACCCCCGCGCGATCGGGCGGTTCGCCGAGCACGACGTCGTCCTCCCGGTCGTCGTCATCACTGAGCTGGAGGCCAAGCGCCACCACGCCGAGCTCGGGTACTTCGCGCGCAGCGCGCTGCGCATGCTCGACGACCTGCGCGTCAAGCACGGTCGCCTCGACGCCCCGATCCCGGTCGGCGACGTCGGCGGGACCCTGCGCGTCGAGCTCAACCACACCGACCCGGGCGTGCTTCCCGACGGCTTCCGGCTGGGCGACAACGACACGCGCATCCTGTCCGTCGCCGCGAACCTCGCGGCCGAGGGGCACGACGTCACGGTCGTGTCGAAGGACCTGCCGATGCGGGTCAAGGCGTCGGCGGTCGGGCTGCGCGCGGAGGAGTACCGGCACGAGCTCGCCGTCGACTCGGGCTGGACGGGCATGGGCGAGATCTCCTTCACCGACGCCGAGGCGGCGGCGCTCTGGGAGCACGAGTCCGTCGAGCTGACGAGCCTCGACCCGGCGGTCGTCGAGGCGGCCGGGCCGCTGCACTGCCACACCGGGCTCGTCGTGCACTCGCCGCGCGGCTCCGCGCTCGGCCGCGTCACCGCGGACAAGCACGTCCAGCTCGTGCGCGGCGACCGCGAGCTCTTCGGGTTGCACGGGCGCTCCGCGGAGCAGCGCGTCGCGATCGACCTGCTGCTCGACGAGTCCGTCGGCATCGTGTCGCTCGGAGGCCGGGCGGGGACGGGCAAGTCGGCGCTCGCGCTGTGCGCGGGGCTCGAGGCCGTGATGGAGCGCCGGCAGCACCGCAAGGTCATGGTGTTCCGGCCGCTCTACGCCGTCGGCGGCCAGGAGCTCGGGTACCTGCCGGGCTCCGAGGCCGAGAAGATGAACCCGTGGGCGCAGGCCGTCTACGACACGCTCGGCGCGCTCGTCTCGCCGCAGGTCCTCGACGAGGTGATCGACCGCGAGATGCTCGAGGTGCTGCCGCTCACCCACATCCGCGGGCGGTCGCTGCACGACGCGTTCGTCATCGTCGACGAGGCCCAGTCGCTCGAGCGCAACGTGCTGCTCACGGTCCTCTCCCGCATCGGGCAGTCGTCGCGCGTCGTCCTCACCCACGACGTCGCGCAGCGGGACAACCTGCGCGTCGGGCGGCACGACGGCGTCGCCGCGGTGATCGAGGCGCTCAAGGGCCACCCGCTGTTCGCGCACGTGACGCTCACGCGCTCCGAGCGCTCGCCCGTCGCGGCGCTCGTCACGGAGATGCTGGAGTCGATCGAGGTCTGACCTCGCGAGGTAGAGCCCTGGTCTCGACCAGGGCTCTACCTCGCGGTGCCACGGTCCTACCACGGGGTACCGAGGTTCTACCCCGGCGGCTGGTGGTGCCCCCTCGCGCCAGGCCGGGCTCGGGGGTGGACGAGGACCACGGCGAGGACGCCGACGACGGCGCCCAGGACCGTGTCGAGCGCGCGGTCGAGCGCGAGCACGGCCGGGTCGGCCGGGTGGGCCAGCGAGGTCATGAGGAGCGCCATGGGCGTGATCGTGAGCATCGCGAGACCGTAGTGGCGTCCCACGATCGTCTCGGTCACGGTCTGCAGCACCACGACCACCGCGGCGGTTCCCCAGAAGCCGAGCGGAGCGGCGAGCAGCGGCCACGCGAGCAGCGCGCCCGCCACGGTTCCGGCACCGCGCTGGAGGGCCCGCACGACGGCGTGGCGCGCCGACTCGCCCTGCAGGACGGCGGTCGAGCCCATGGTCGCCCAGGCGGCGTGCCCGAGGCCGGCGACGGCCGCGGCCCCGCCCGCGACGAGCCCGGCGACGCCGACGCGCGCCGTCGCGAGCCGCCACGGGCCGCGGACGCGGGACCGTGCCTGGGCGGTGAGCGACGCCCGGACGGGCGCTGCGCCGTCCTCGCGCGGAGCACCCAGGGCGTCGAGCGCCCGCTCGACCTCGTCGAGCTCGCGGGAGAGCGCGGCGACGGCACCCCGGGGCAGGCGCCACGTCGAGTCGTCGGCGAGCACCTCGCGCGCCCGCCCGACGGCCACCCGCGCGGCGTGCGCACCGCGCGGGCTCGGGAGCGCCGCGTCGGTGGGGCGCACGTCGGGGGCGGCGTCAGCGCCGCGCGAGGCATCCCGCGCGACGATCGCCACGGCGTCGGCGGCGCGCCGGACGGCGAGGCGCGCGGGCGCGGTGGGCCGCACGAGCACTCCGGCCATGCAGACGAGCCACGCGAGGAGGGCACCGGACGCACCGGCGACGACGCGCGGGCCGACGTCGGCGAGGGCCGGCGCGCCCGCGAGGCCCGCACCCGCGGCGAAGACGACGATCGTCGCCCCCGGCGGCCCCGTGCGGACGAGGAGGCAGAAGGCGGTCGCGCCCGCGGCGAGCAGCGCGACGGCCGCGGTCGTCACGAGCGTGGGGGCGCCGGTCGCGGCCAGCAGGGTGAACGCCGCGATGGTGCCGGTCATCAGCGTGCCGACGGTGGCGAGGAGGCTTGCGCGCCGGCGGTAGGGGTCGTACCGGCCGTAGAGCGAGGTGAGCGCGCCGAGCGACGCGAACGCCGCGAGGTCGGGGCGGCCGAGAAGGCCCGGGACAGCGATCGCGAGGGCGACCGCCGCACCGCACCGCAGCGCGGCGGCGACCGTCGCGTCGGCAGGGCTCACGCGCAGCGCGGCGCGCAGATGAGCGGGGTCGAGGACGTCCTGTGCGGCGGCGCGCACGGGCGCGAACACCGGGCGGGCGGGGGAGGAGAGGGGCATCGACGGCCAGCCTAGCGGTTGTTCCGAGATGTTTCACTAGTGAATGAGTGTGAGAACCGCCCTATCCTGGGTCCGTGGACTACGTCGACCGCGTGCGCGCGGAGTGGGCTGAGCAGCGGCCGGACCTCGACACCGCGACGTCGGCGGTCGGAGCCCGGCTGCGGCGCGTCGCGGCGCTGCTCGAGGCGGCGCTGGAGCGCTCTGCGGCACGGCACGACGTCTCGCGCGCGGAGTTCGACGTGCTGGCGGCGCTGCGCCGCGCCGGGCGGCCGCTGCGCGCGGGCGAGGTCACGACGATGACGGGCGCTCCCGGTGCGTCGATCACCAAGCGCCTCGACCGGCTCGAGCGCGCCGGGCTCGTCGAGCGGACCGTCGCCGAGCGTGACCGGCGCGGCGTCCTCGTCGCGCTCACCGCCGCGGGGACCGCGCTCGTCGACGAGGTCTTCCCCCAGCAGCTCGATCGCGAGCGCGCGGCGCTCGCCGACCTGGACCAGGACGAGCGGGACGAGCTCGCGCGCCTGCTCGCCGTCGTGCTGCGCCGCCTCGACCCCGTCGACTACTGACGTCGTCCCGCGCGACGCCGGGACGACGAAGGCCGGGCGGGGCGGGTCGTCCCGCTCCGCCCGGCCTCCGGGTCGACGCTCAGGCCTGCGGCGGGCGCGTCATCGACAGGACGTCGAGCGCCTCGTCGAGCTGCGCCTCGGTGACCTCGCCGCGCTCGACGAAGCCGAGGTCGATCACGGCCTGGCGGACGGTGACGCCCTCCTTGACGGAGTGCTTCGCGACCTTCGCGGCCGCCTCGTAGCCGATCACGCGGTTGAGGGGCGTGACGATCGACGGCGACGACTCGGCGAGCGCGAGCGCCTTCTCGACGTTCGCGGTGATGCCCGCGACGGTCTTGTCGGCGAGCACGCGCGAGGCGTTCGCGAGGAGACGGATCGACTCCAGCACGCCCTGCGCGATGACGGGGATCTGGACGTTGAGCTCGAACGAGCCCGACGCGCCCGCCCACGTCACGGTCGCGTCGTTGCCGACGACGCGCGCGGCGACCATGAGCACGGCCTCCGGGACCACCGGGTTCACCTTGCCCGGCATGATCGAGCTGCCCGGCTGGAGGTCGGGGATGAAGATCTCGCCGAGGCCCGTGTTGGGGCCCGAGCCCATCCAGCGCAGGTCGTTGCAGATCTTGGTGAGCGACACCGCGATGGTGCGCAGCGCGCCGGACAGCTCGACGAGACCGTCGCGCGACGACTGCGCCTCGAAGTGGTCGCGCGCCTCGGTGAGCGGCAGGCCGGTGTCCTCGACGAGCAGCGCGATGACGCGCTGCGGGAACCCGGCGGGCGTGTTGATGCCCGTGCCGACGGCGGTGCCGCCGAGGGGGACCTCGGCCGCGCGGGGGAGCGCCGCCTCCAGGCGCTCGACGCCGTAGCGGATCGCGGCGGCGTAGCCGCCGAACTCCTGGCCGAGCGTCACGGGCGTGGCGTCCATGAGGTGCGTGCGGCCCGACTTGACGACGGTCGCGAACTCGGCGGACTTGGCCTCGAGCGTCGCGGCCAGGTGGCCGAGCGCCGGCACGAGGTCGCGCACGACCCCGGCGGTCGCCGCGACGTGCACCGACGTGGGGAACACGTCGTTGGAGGACTGCGACGCGTTGACGTGGTCGTTCGGGTGCACGTCGCGCCCGAGCGAGCGCGTCGCGAGCGTCGCGAGCACCTCGTTCGTGTTCATGTTCGACGACGTCCCGGACCCGGTCTGGTAGACGTCCACCGGGAAGTGCGCGTCGTGCGCGCCCGACGCGACCTCGTCGGCCGCTGCGACGATGGCCGCGGCGACGTCCTCGTCGAGCACGCCGAGCTCGGCGTTCGCCCGGGCCGCTGCCTTCTTCACACGGGCGAGGGCCTCGATGTGGCCACGCTCGAGCGGGGTGCCGGAGATCGGGAAGTTCTCGACCGCGCGCTGCGTCTGCGCGCGGTAGAGCGCCTGCGCGGGGACGCGCACCTCACCCATGGTGTCGTGCTCGATGCGGTACTCGGTCGTCGGAGCGGCCTCGCCGGCGGCGGCGCCGGGAGCCTCGGGAGATGCAGTCATGGGGCCATCCTGCCGCACCGCGCGCAGGCTCCCGCAACCCGCGTGACCGAGGTCACGCGGGGTGCGAGGAGGTGCCCGTGGCGCGAGCTCATACGTCGGCGCGGGGCGCCTCGCCGACGTCGCCCACGACGTCGACCAGGTGCGCGCGGCCCTCGGCGAAGTCGTACTCGACGCCGACGATCGCGCAGCGACCCTCGGCGACCGCGGCCGCGAGGCCGGCGGAGTAGGAGTGCAGCATGTCGACCGTGTTGCGCACGTGCTCGCGTCGGAGCACGGCGGGGTCGAGGTTCTCCAGCGAGCCGTTGCCGGCGCCCGTGATCTTCGCGACCGACGGGATGACCCGGTCGACGACGGCCCGGACGAACCCGTCGGCCTGGGCCCCGGTCGTGAGCGTCTCCACCGCGGCGCCCACGGCGCCGCACGAGTCGTGCCCGAGCACCACGACGAGCGGCGCGGAGAGGATCTCGACCCCGTACTCGATCGAGCCCAGCACCGTGGTGTCGACGACGTGGCCCGCGGTCCGCACGACGAACATGTCGCCGAGGCCCTGGTCGAAGATGATCTCCGCCGCGACGCGCGAGTCCGAGCACCCGAACAGCACCGTGTGCGGGTGCTGCGCCGCCGAGGTCTCCCGCCTTCGGTCCGCACCCTGCGAGGGGTGGATCGGGGCGTCCGAGACGAACCGGTCGTTGCCGGCGCGCAGGGTCGCCCAGGCCTCGGCCGGGGTGAGGGGAGCGGGGGAAGAGGCAGACGTCATGGACCCATGATCACGCACGGCGTCGTCGCAGGCAGCGGGCGTTCGCATGGCGAGCCACGAGGTCCGGGTGTAGCCATGGAGGGGACGCCGGTGGAACCGGCAGGCCGCGACCGAGGGGAGCTGACGTGCGTCGACGCACCCGAGCGCTCGCCGTCCTGGTCGCCGTGGGGCTCGTGGCGCCGCTCGCCGCGTGCGGCCCGGGCGACGACGGGACGCCGGTGCTCACGTGGTACATCAACCCGGACAACGGCGGACAGGCCGACATCGCCGCCTCCTGCACGGACGCCGCCGGGGGCGCGTACCGGATCCAGACCGAGCTCCTGCCGCGCGACGCCGCGTCGCAGCGCGAGCAGCTCGCCCGACGCCTCGCGGCGAAGGACTCGTCGATCGACATCATGAGCCTCGACCCGGTGTTCATCGCCGAGTTCGCGGAGGCCGACTTCCTCGCACCGGTACCGGCCGACGTCGCCGACGCGACGACGCAGGACGTCGTCCAGGGCGCGATCGACGCGTCGACGTGGAAGGACGAGCTGGTCGCCATCCCGTTCTGGGCCAACACCCAGCTCCTGTGGTACCGCAAGTCCGTCGCCGAGGCCGCGGGGCTCGACCTGTCGCAGCCCGTCACGTGGGAGCAGATCATGCAGGCGGCGCAGGACCAGGACAAGCTCCTCGCGGTCCAGGGCGCCAAGGCCGAGTCCCTGACGGTGTGGATCAACGCGCTCGTCGAGGGCGCGGGCGGCCACATCATCGAGAACCCGGAGGCGCCGGCCGACGAGGTGAAGCTCGGCCTCGACACCGACGCGGGCAAGGCCGCCGCGCAGATCATCGGAGACATCGGCACCTCCGGCGTCGGCGGGCCGGGCCTCCCGAGCGAGGACGAGCCGGCGTCGCTCACCAAGTTCCAGGGCGACAGCGGGTCGTTCATGGTCAACTGGCCGTTCGTCTGGTCCTCCACGCAGGGCGCCGTCGAGGCGGGCTCGCTCGACCAGTCGCTGCTCGACGACATCGGCTGGGCGCTGTACCCCCGGACCACCGAGGGCGAGGACGCCCGCCCGCCCTACGGCGGCATCTCGCTCGGCATCGGGGCGTTCGGCAAGCACACCGACCTCGCGTACGAGGCAGCACAGTGCATCGTCAGCCCGGAGAACCAGGCCGAGTACTTCGTCACCAACGGCAACCCGGCCGCGAGCATCGAGGCGTACGAGGACCCGGACGTCCAGAAGGCGTTCCCCATGTACGACGTCATCCGTGACTCGCTCGACCAGGCCGCGCCGCGGCCGCAGACGCCGTTCTACAACGAGGTCTCCACGGGCCTGCAGCAGACGTGGTACCCGCCTGCCGACGTCGACCCCGACACGACGCCGCAGCAGTCCACCGAGTTCATCACCGCCGTCCTGCGAGGGGAGCGACTCCTGTGAACGCCGGACCTCCCGCCGAGCCCGCGCCCCGCGGCCGGCACGCCACGCCGTCGACCAACGCCGACGAGGCGCCGACCCGCCGCGGCTCTGAGTCCCGTGGTGCGTCCCGGGACGACGCCCGCGGCGCGCCCGACGCCGCGGCGAAGGCCGCGCGCAGCGACCGGGCCCGCGCCGAGGCGCGCCTCGGGTGGTACCTCGCGGGGCCGGCGTTCGTCGTCATGCTCGCCGTGACGCTGTACCCGATCCTCCAGGCGGTCTACGACTCGCTCTTCAACTACAAGCTCACCGCCCCCGACGACCGCGCGTTCGTCGGGCTCAACAACTACATCGTGATCCTCACGGACTCGGTGTGGTGGCGCGACCTCGGCGTGACGCTCTTCATCACGGTCGTCACGGTCGTCATCGAGCTGATCCTCGGGTTCGCGCTCGCGCTCGTCATGCACCGCGCGATCAGGCGCCTGCGCGGGCTCCTGCGCACCGCGATCCTCGTGCCCTACGGGATCATCACCGTCGTCTCGGCGTTCGCCTGGTTCTACGCGTTCGACATCACCTCCGGGTACGTCAACCACTGGTTCGACTGGGTGCCCGGCATCGGGCCGGACCTCAACTGGTTCGCGCAGCAGGGCACGAGCCTGTTCGTCATCATCGCGTCCGAGGTCTGGAAGACGACGCCGTTCATCTCGCTCCTCCTGCTGGCCGGGCTTGCACAGGTGCCGGGCGACCTCGAGGAGGCCGCGAAGGTCGACGGCGCGACCGCGTGGCAGCGGTTCACGCGGGTGATCGTGCCGAACATGAAGGCCGCGATCATGGTCGCCGTCCTGTTCCGCGCGCTCGACGCCTTCCGCATCTTCGACAACGTCTTCATCATGACCAACGGTGCCAACGGCACGGAGGTGCTCTCGCTGCTCGCCTACCGCACCTCGATCGGCCAGCTCCAGATCGGCATGGGCTCGGCGATCTCCGTGCTGCTGTTCCTGTGCGTCGTGCTCATCTGCTTCGTCGCGATCAAGCTCTTCAAGGTGGATCTCGCCGGCGCGAGGGGGGAGAAGTGATGGGCAGCGTCCTCAGCACCAAGGCCAAGATCTGGTGGGCCGTCATCACGGTCGTCGTCCTCGTCGGGGCGCTGTTCCCCGTGGCGTCGATCTTCATGACGAGCTTCAAGGCGCCCAGCGACATCAACTCCGGGACGTTCCTCCCGCCGCGGTGGAGCTCCGACAACTACGAGCAGATCCTCGCGTCCGGAGGCTCCGCGCAGGAGCTGTTCCTCTCCGCGCTGCGCAACTCGATCGGCATCTCGCTCATCGCGACCGTCATCGCCGTCGTGCTCGCGACGCTGTGCGCCTACGCGATCGCACGCCTGAACTTCCCGGGCAAGCGCCTCATCCTCACGACGGCGCTCGGCGTCTCGATCTTCCCGGTCGTCTCGATCGTCACGCCCCTGTTCAACCTCTGGCGCAACATCGGCCTCTACGACACCTGGCTCGGGCTCATCATCCCGTACCTGTCGCTCACGCTCCCGATCTCCATCTGGACGCTCGCGGCGTTCTTCCGGCAGATCCCGTGGGAGCTCGAGCAGGCCGCCCAGGTCGACGGCGCGACGCCGTGGCAGGCGTTCCGCAAGGCGATCGTCCCGCTCGCCGCGCCGGGCGTGTTCACCACCGCGCTCATCGCGTTCTTCATCGCGTGGAACGACTTCGTCTACGGCATCTCGCTCACGTCGACGAGCGCGGCCCGCCCCGTCCCGGCGGCGCTCGCGTTCTTCACCGGCGCGTCGTACTTCGAGGAGCCGACCGGCGCGATCTCCGCCGCGGCCGTCGTCGTGACCATCCCGGTGGTCGTGCTCGTCGTGCTGTTCCAGCGCCAGATCGTCTCCGGCCTGACCCAGGGGGCGGTGAAGGGATGAGTCTCACCGCCCCGCAGCCCGCCGCGGCACCGCCGCGCCTCGCCCGCACCGCCGGGCACCGTGCCGCACGCCGAACCCGAGGAGAGAGCTGATGGCGTCGATCACCCTCAAGGACATCGTCAAGCGCTACGGCGACGGGTTCCTCGCGGTGGACCGCGTGAACCTCGACATCGCCGACGGCGAGTTCGTCATCCTCGTCGGCCCGTCGGGCTCCGGGAAGTCGACGGTCCTGCGCATGATCGTCGGGCTCGAGGACATCACGTCCGGCGAGCTGAACATCGACGGCGTGCGCGTCAACGAGAAGGCGCCGCGCGAGCGCGACCTCTCGATGGTGTTCCAGAACTACGCGCTCTACCCCCACCTCACGGTGGCCGAGAACATCGCGTTCCCGCTGCGCCTCGCCAAGGGCAAGCACAGCGAGGAGGAGATCCGCGAGAAGGTCGAGCGCGCTGCCGACATGCTGGACCTGCGCGAGCACCTGGACCGCAAGCCCGCGAACCTCTCCGGTGGGCAGCGGCAGCGCGTCGCGATGGGCCGCGCGATCGTGCGTGACGCGAAGGCGTTCCTCTTCGACGAGCCGCTGTCGAACCTCGACGCCAAGCTGCGCGGCCAGACGCGCACCGAGATCGCGCGGCTCCAGCGGCGCCTCGGCACGACGACCGTCTACGTCACCCATGACCAGACCGAGGCCATGACGCTCGGCGACCGCGTCGCCGTGCTACGCCGCGGCGTGCTCCAGCAGGTCGCGAGCCCGCGCGGGCTCTACGAGCAGCCGGTCAACCTGTTCGTCGCGGGCTTCATCGGGACGCCGCCCATGAACTTCCTGCCGGGCGAGGTGTCGGGCGGGAGGATCACGTTGCCGTTCGGCGAGTTCGACATGCCGGAGAGCATCGCGTCGGCCGTGGGCGACCGCGGCCTGGTCATCGTGGGCCTGCGCCCCGAGCACTTCGAGGACGCGCGGCTCGTGGACCCGTCCAAGAAGGACCGGGGGCACACGTTCGAGGCGCAGATCGACGTCACCGAGTGGCTCGGCGCGGAGCTCTACGCGTACGTCCCGTTCGAGATGCACGAGTCCGTGAAGGGACAGCTCGAGGAGCTGGACCGCGAGCTCGACGGCGAGGGCCTGCGCACGCAGTTCGTCGTCGCGCTCGACTCCGCGTCGCGCGTGCGCGACGGCGACGTGACCGACCTGTGGTTCGACCCGACGAAGATGATGATCTTCGACCCCGAGACGAGCGAGAACCTCACGCGGGACGACGCCGAGGCCGAGCGCATCGAGACCGAGAACGCCGAGGACCGCAAGCGCTCGCTCGAGCGAGCGCAGAAGCAGGACGCCCAGGTCTGAGGCTCGCGGCGGCCGCGGTCGCCCCGTCCCCGAGGCTCGTGGCCGCCGGTCAGGTGGACGCGAGCTCGGCGCGTCGCGGCGGGTTGGCGCCGGCGCGGGAGACGGTGACGGCGGCGACGGCCGCGCAGCGCTCGAGCAGGGCGGTGAGCGTGCCGGGGTCGATCGCGCGCAGGGCGTCGCGGCGGTCGGCACCGAGCAGGCCGGCGTCCCAGAGCCCGTCGAGGAGCGCGCCCATGAAGGAGTCGCCGGCGCCGACGGTGTCCACGACGTCCACGCGCGGGGCGGTGACGCGCTGCTCGCCGGTGGCGGTGAGGGCGAGGGCGCCGTCGCCGCCGTACGTGATGACGACGAGCGCGGGGCCGAGCGTGAGCCACTGGTGGGCGAGGTCGACGGGGTCGGTCTCGGGCGCGAGCCAGGCGAGGTCCTCGTCGCTGACCTTGACGACGTCGGCGAGGGTGACGAGCGCCTCGATCCGGGTACGAGCGTCGGCGGGGTCGCCCATGAGGGCGGGGCGGGCGTTGGGGTCGTAGGTGATCGTCGCGGTGTCGCGTGCGGCGGCGACGAGCGCGCGCACGTCGGAGGCGCCGGGTTCGAGGACGGCGGCGATCGAGCCGGTGTGCACGGCGAGCGTGCCCGCGTCCGGGGCGGTGGCGGCCGGGACGCGCCAGTCCAGGTCGAAGTCGTAGGTCGCGGCGCCGTGGGCGTCGAGGTGGGCGGTGGCGACGCTGGTCCTCTGGGCGTCGGTGCTGCCGGAGGTGAGGGTCACGGCGGAGTCGTCGAGCCAGGCCCGGATCGCCTCCCCGTGCGCGTCCGGGCCGAGCCAGGTGGCCAGGCGTGCGTCGCGGCCGAGGCGCCCGAGGGTGAGGGCGACGTTGGCGAGACTGCCGCCGGGGTGCTCGTCGACGCTGCCGTCGGCGCGGTGCACGACGTCGATCAACGCCTCACCCACCACGAGCACGTGCTCGCGCTCCGGGGTGCCGTCGGGCGCGGGGGCGGCGGGGCTGGTGCTCATCGGTCGTCTCCGGTGGTGTCGTCGGGGTTCTCGTCGCTCGTCTCGTCCGGCCTGCCGCCGGGCGCGCTCGCCGCGTCCTGGGCGCGTGCGGCGTCGAGCCGGGCTCGCGCGCCGTCCAGCCACTCCTGGCAGCGCGCGGCCAGCGCCTCGCCGCGCTCCCAGAGCGCGAGCGACGCCTCGAGCGGCTCGCCGCCGGCCTCGAGCCGCGCGACCACCTGCACGAGCTCGTCGCGCGCCTGCTCGTACGACAGGCTCGCGACGTCGGTCGTGACAGCGTTGTCAAAGGAAGTCACGGCAGTATTCAACCCCATCTGTGCGTCATGGTCGGACACGCCGTCCGCGGAACGGACGCCGGGTAGTTCTCGGGTCGCCGCCTCACGGGGCGACCCCGGGGCCGTCGGGGTGGCTCTCGGCGTGCGGCCCGGTCACCCGCGCGTCGAGCGCGCCCCGCGCGAGCCGCACGAGCACGAGGTCGTCCGCCGCGACGTCGTCGGGGGAGCGGACGACGTGCCCGTCCGCGCGCTGGACGACGGCGTAGCCGCGCTCGAGCGTCGACGCCGGCGACAGCGCCCGCACCTGGCCCTCCAGCCGGCCGACCTCGCCCCCGGCGCGCACGAGCCGCGCGTCCAGGGCGCGGCGGCCGCGGTCGCGCAGCGCGGCGACGCGCTCCTCGCGATCCGTGAGCATCGTGCCCGGAGCGGCGAGCACCGGACGCGAACGGAGGCCGTCGAGCCCGGCCTGCTCGCGCGACACCCGGCCGGCGATCGCCGTGCGCAGCCGGTGGCGGCTCTGGGACAGCCGCGACCGTTCCTCGGCGACGTCCGGGACCACGCGCTTGGCAGCGGCCGTCGGGGTCGAGGCGCGGTGGTCCGCGACCAGGTCGAGGAGCGGGCAGTCGGTCTCGTGCCCGATCGCGCTCACGAGCGGGGTCCGGCACGCCGCCGCCACCCGGACGAGGGTCTCGTTCGAGAAGGGCAGCAGGTCCTCCACGGCACCGCCCCCGCGCGCGACGACGATCACCTCGACGTCCGGGTGGGCGTCGAGCGCCCGGATCGCATCGCCCACCTGCTGGACGGCGTGCGCGCCCTGGACCGCGACCTCGCGGATCTCGAACCGGACCTGGGGCCAGCGGGCCCGCGCGTTGACCACCACGTCGTGCTCCGCCTTGGACTCTCGGCCGCACACCAGCCCGACGACGTTCGGCAGGAACGGCAGCGGCCGCTTGCGGTCGGCGTCGAACAGCCCCTCGGCGGCGAGCACGCGCTTGAGGTGCTCGATGCGCGCGAGCAGGTCGCCCACGCCCACCGGCCGGATCTCGCGCGCCTGGAGCTGGAGCGTCCCGCGCCGGGTCCAGAAGACCGGCTTGGCGTGCACGACGACGTGCGCGCCCTCCGTCAGCGGCGCGCCGTCGAGGACGCGCGGCGCCGCGGAGACGGGCAGGGACATGTCCAGGTCGGTGTCGCGCAGCGTGAGGAACGCGGTCGACGTGCCCGGACGGCGGTTGAGCTGGACGACCTGTCCCTCGACCCACACGGGCGCCATGCGGTCCACGTACTGCTCGATCTTGCGGGCGAGGAGCCGCACGGGCCACGGGTGGTCCGCGCTCGTCTCGAGCGCTCGCGCCGGCAGCGGGCCGCGGCCACTGTCCCCGGGCCGAGGGGAACCCGCGGACGGCGTGCCCGGCCGCGGGACGTCGTCGGGCAGGGGGAGCGGGGCGGTCACGGGACCAGCCTGCCGCACCCCACCCACGCCCACCCGGTGCGCCCGCGCGACGGGACGCGGCGCGTGCCAGGAGGAACCGGTCACGGGGCCAGGAGGTCGGCCGTCACGAGCACGTACCCCTGGGCGCGCAGGTCGTCGATGATGCCGGGGACGGCGTCGACCGTCGTGCCGTGGATGTCGTGCATGAGCACGACGCTGCCCGGCCGGGCACCCTCGACGGCCCGCCGCCGGGTCTCCGCGGCGTCCTTGGTCTTCCAGTCGAGCGTGTCGAGGTTCCACAGGATCACCTGGAGACCCGTCCGGGTCGCGACCGACCGGACGCGGTCGTCGACGTCGCCGTACGGCGGGCGCAGGAACGTGGGTGTCACCCCGGACGCCCGCGTGATCGCGTCCTGCGTGCGCTCGAGCTCGGCGCGCACCGCGTCGTCGTCGAGGGTCGTGAGCTGGGGGTGGTCCCACGTGTGGTTCGCGAGCAGGTGCCCCGCCGCGGCCGTGTCACGCACCACGTCGGGGCGCTTCTCGACGTTGGTGCCGACGAGGAAGAACGTCGCGGTGACGTGCTTGTCCGCGAGCGTCTGCAGCAAGCGCTCGGTGTCGGCTCCCGGCCCGTCGTCGAACGTCAGGGCGACGCACCGGTCGACCGTGCAGTCCACGCCCTGCGCGCGCCCCAGCTCTCGGCGCTGCTGCAGCGTCAGGGCCAGCCGGTCGGTCCACACCGCCTCGGTGGCACCGAGCACGGCGTCGCGCTGCGCGACGGTCTCGGCGACGGGGGCGCCGCCCACGCCGGCGTCGAGCGTGGCGCCCGCGGCGGCGAGCGCGGCGTCGAGCGACGTGCGGTGCGCCTCGTCGGAGACGAGGCCGGCCGACTCGGCGAGCACCGGACGACCCTCGGCGACGGCGTCCTCGAGCCCGTCGTACGCCCACTGCTGCCACGCCGTCGCGACCTCCCGCGTCGCCCCGGCGACCGCGGCCGTCGCGTCGTCGAGCGTCTCGGGCGACGGCGTGGAGCCTGTGACGACCTCGAACCGGCGTTCCGGCAGCGAACGAGGGAAGAAGGGGTTCGGGCGCGTGAGCGTGTCGACCGTGCGGTCCTCGACGGGGTACTCGACGGGGAGCCCGAGGAGCGTGGCGGCCTCCGGCAGCGCCGCTGCCAGGGGCTCGCGCACGGCCGGGTCGGCGACCTGGTCCGCGCTCTGCGCCAGCACGGCGCCACCGACCACGTGCGCCACGGCGAGCGTCGCGAGGCGGGGCGCGTACGCCGCCTCCGCCTCGGCGCGGGCGGTCGCGGCGTCGCGCTCCGCCTGCGCGACGTCGGCGTGGTACCGCTCGACGGACTCGACCCACCGTTCGTGCTCCACGGACGCGGCGAGGACGAGCGCACCGGCCACCACGACGGCGATGCCGGGCACGAGCCACCGCCACACGCGCCGCCGAGGACGCGCCGGCCCGGCAGGATCGACGGGGTCGGCGGTCCCCGCGGGCCCGCTCGGGCCGGTGGCGGCGGGGGGAGCGTCGGGAGCGGTCGGGTCGAGGTCGTCGGCCATCACTCGATCCTCCGGCGCCGTGGGACGTCCGGCGACCGGGAGCGCCGCCCTTCCGGGGTGAGATCCGTCTCGCGGCCCGCGTCCGTGCCGCTCGCGGCAGCGAGTCGCGGAGGGACGGTGGAGCACCGGCGACCGCCGTGTGAGGAGCGCGGGCGCGGCCGGTGGGTGACGGGCCTCACCGAGGTCGGTGCGCGGGCCCTCGCCTAGACTCGATGGCGTGAGCGACCACCCCGCCGGCTCGTCCGCGCACCCGTCCGACCGCCCCGCCGTCCCGTCGGAGGCGGCCCCGCAGAACCCCGCGCCTCGCAAGCGCGTCCTGCTGGCCGCGCCGCGCGGCTACTGCGCGGGCGTGGACCGGGCCGTCGTCGCGGTCGAGAAGGCGCTCGAGCACTACGGCGCGCCGGTGTACGTGCGCAAGGAGATCGTGCACAACAAGTTCGTCGTCGAGACGCTGAGCGAGCGCGGCGCGGTGTTCGTGGACGAGACCGACGAGGTCCCCGAGGGCGCGCGCGTCGTGTTCTCGGCGCACGGCGTCTCGCCCGCGGTCAAGGCCGCCGCGGCGGCGCGGAACCTCGACACCATCGACGCCACGTGCCCCCTCGTGACCAAGGTGCACAAGGAGGCCGTGCGCTTCGCCAAGGACGACTACGACATCCTCCTCATCGGCCACACCGGGCACGAGGAGGTCGAGGGCACGGCGGGCGAGGCGCCCGACCACGTCCAGGTCGTCGACTCGCCCGACCACGTCGACGACGTCGTGGTCCGCGACCCCGACAAGGTCGTGTGGATCTCGCAGACCACGCTGTCCGTCGACGAGACCATGGAGACGGTCCGCCGGCTGCGGCAGAAGTTCCCGACCCTCCAGGACCCGCCGAGCGACGACATCTGCTACGCGACGCAGAACCGCCAGGTCGCGGTGAAGAAGCTCGCGCCCGACGCGGACGTCGTCATCGTCGTGGGCTCGGCGAACTCGTCCAACTCGGTGCGTCTCGTCGAGGTCGCGCTCCAGGCCGGTGCCGGGGCGTCGTACCGCGTCGACCGGGCGAAGGAGATCGACCCGGCCTGGCTCGAGGGCGCGACGACCGTCGGGGTGACGTCCGGCGCCTCGGTGCCCGAGATCCTCGTGGACGACGTGATCGCCTACCTCGCGGAGCGGGGGTTCGGCGAGGTCGAGGAGGTGCGCACCGCGACCGAGGACCTCATGTTCTCGCTGCCGCGGGAGCTGCGCGCGGACCTCAAGGCGTCCGGGTCGGACGGCGGTCGTCCGGCCCGCGGGGGGCGCACCTCGCTCTCCGTCCAGCCCGTCTGACGCCCGCGCCGGGGTCGACGGCAGCCGCCGGCTCGGGGCGAGCGGTCAGGCGCTCGCCCCGCCGGCGGACGGCTCCCGACGGGACTCCTCACGGTCGTCGCGCTCGTCGATCGCGATCACGGACTCGTTGACGGACGCCAGCAGCTCGGGCGCGCTCACCGCGCTGAGCTGCGGGTTCACGGTCGGCGGCGTCGCGAGCTCGTCGTCGACGACGTGCAGGTCCGCGAACCGGCGCGCGCTGACGAGCACGCGCGTCTCGAGCGAACCGACCGTCCGGTTGTAGGAGTCCGCGGCGCTCTGGAGCTGGCGCCCGAGCTTGGCGAGGTGCGAGCCCATGACCGCGAGGCGGCCGTGCAGCTCCTTGCCGAGCGTGAGCACCTGCTGCGCGTTCGTGGCCAGGGCGTCCTGCCGCCACGCGTACGCGATGGTCCGCAGCATCGCGACCATGGTCATGGGCGTCGCGATGACGACGTTCTTCGCGACGGCGTGCTCGAGCAGCGACGGGTCCTGCTCGACGGCGGCCGAGAGGAACGACTCCGCCGGGACGAACATGACGACGAACTCCGGCGCCGGGGCGAACTGGTCCCAGTAGCGCTTGGCGCCGAGGTCGTCGACGTGCTTGCGCATGTGGCGCGCGTGCGCGGCGAGCCGGTCGGCGCGCACCGCAGGGTCGGTCGCGCCCTGCGCGTCGAGATAGCCGAGGAACGCGACCTTGGCGTCGACCACGACCTGCTTGCCACCGGCGAGGCGGACCACCATGTCGGGGCGCAGCGCACCGTCGTCCGTCGCGACCTGGTCCTGCTCCACGAAGTCGACGTGGGGGAGCATTCCGGCCGCCTCGACCACGCGCCGGAGCTGCAGCTCCCCCCACGCGCCGCGCACCTGGGACGACCGCAGCGCGGTGACGAGCTGCGACGTCTCGGCGCGCAGGAGCTCCGACGCGTCGCGCACCCCGCGCACCTGCTCGGCAAGGCTGCCGTGCGCGGCGAGCCGGGCACGCTCGGCCTCGGCGACCTCGGCCCGCACCTTCTCGAGCGCACCCGCGAGCGGCTCCACGAGGTGGCGCACCGCCTCCTCGCGGCGCTCCAGCTCGGCCGCGCCCTGCTCCTGGCTGCGGCGCAGGCGCTCCTCCGCCTGGACGAGGAACTGCTCCGTGCCCGCGGCCAGCACCTTGCGCGAGAGCGCCTCGAACTGCGCCTCGAGCCGGCGGTGGTCACCCTGGACCTCCTCGACGCGGCGCTCGGCCGCCGCCCGCAGCTCGGCCAGCTGCTGCTCGTGGGCCGCCCGCGCGAGGTCGAGGCGCTCGTCCGCGCTGCGCTGCGCCGCGCCGAGCTGGCGCGCGAAGCCCTCGCGCTCGGCCTCCAGCCGCTCCGCCAGGCCCGCGCCGCGCGCCGCCTCCTGCTGCGCCTGCCCCAGGAGCTGGGTGAGCCGGCGAACCTCCGCCGCGGCGGCGTCGGGCGAGGCGCGCCGCACGGTGAGGACGAGCGCGGCGCCGCCGACGAGCCCCAGCACGAGGCCGACGGCGAAGAGCAACCATCCCGAGGTGTCCATGGCGGCACCCTCCCACGGGGGACCGACACGACGGCCGTCGACACGTCGCGCGCCCTGGCGGACAGGTCGTGACAAAAGGCACCGGCCGAGGTCGGAGGGCTCCGCTACGTTGGTCGCATGGTCGATCCCACCCCCGTACCACCCGTCGCGCCGGCCGGTGCGCTCGCTCAGGGTCCGGTGCCCGGAGCGGCACCGGGCCCCCACCCCGGCACGCAGCCCGGCCCTCCGACGCCGCCCGACCCCGCCGCCGCGCTCTCGCTGCGCGGGCTGTGGAAGCGGTTCGGCGAGAAGATCGCCGTCGCCGGCATCGACCTGGACGTCCCGGCGGGCTCGTTCTACGGGCTCGTCGGGCCCAACGGCGCGGGCAAGACGACGACCCTGTCCATGGCGACCGGGCTGCTGCGTCCCGACGCGGGCTCCGCGCATGTCCACGGCACCGACCTCTGGGCGGACCCCGTGGCCGGCAAGCGGCAGCTCGGCGTGCTGCCCGACGGCGTCCGGCTGTTCGACCGGCTCACCGGCGCGCAGCTCGTCACCTACGCGGGCCTCCTGCGCGGCATGGACCGGGACACCGTGGCGGAGCGCACCGCCGAGCTCCTCGCGGCGCTCGACCTCGCCAAGGACGCGAACACCTTCGTCGTCGACTACTCGGCCGGCATGACCAAGAAGATCGCGCTCGCGACCGCGCTCATCCACGCCCCGCGCACGCTCGTCCTCGACGAGCCGTTCGAGGCGGTCGACCCTGTCTCGGCCGCCAACATCCGCGACATCCTCGCGGGCTACGTCGCGAGCGGCGGGACCGTCGTCGTGTCGTCGCACGTCATGGACCTGGTGCAGCGCATGTGCGACCACGTCGCGGTCGTCGCGGGCGGGCACGTCCTCGCGGCGGGGACGGTCGACGCGGTGCGCGGAGACCAGAGCCTCGAGGACCGCTTCGTCGACCTCGTCGGCGGACGGCAGAGCACGGAGGGCCTCGCGTGGTTGCGCAGTTCGTAAGGCTCAAGCTCACCCTCATGGGCAACACGTTCCGGCGGAGCGTGTGGCAGACGATCGGGTTCCTCGTCGGGGCGCTCTACGGGCTGTTCGTCGTGGGGATGCTCGTCGTCGGGATGGTCGTGCTCGGCACGGACGACCCCGTCCTCGCGGGGTCGATCATGGTTCTCGTCGGAGCGCTCGCCGTCCTCGGGTGGTGGGTGATCCCGCTCTTCGCGTTCGGGGTCGACGCGACCCTCGACCCCCAGCGCTTCGTCCTGTTCGGGATCCCGCAGCGCCGGCTGCTCGCCGGCCTCGCCGTCGCGGGGGTCGTCTCGGTCCCCGGGATCGTCACGGCGCTGGCCGCGCTCGGCGTCTCCTTCGCGTGGTGGCGCACGCCGCTCGCGGTGCTCGCCGCGCTCGTCGGTGCGGTCCTCGCGGTGGCGCTGTGCGTCGTCGGCTCCCGGGCGACGACGACGGCCCTCGCGCCGCTGCTCGAGTCGCGCCGCTACCGCGAGGTCGTCACGATCGCCGCCTTCGTGCCGCTCGTCCTCGTCGGCCCGGCCTTCGCCTGGGTCGGCTCGCAGCTCGGGGAAGGCCCCGTGGACGGCGACGCCGTGCGGGGCATGGTGACGCGCCTCGCCGAGATCGCGGCGTGGACGCCGTTCGGCGCGCCGTGGGGACTGGGCGCCGCCGTGCACGACGGCGCGTGGGGCCTCGCGCTCGCGCGTCTCGTCGTCGCGCTGGTCACGCTCGTCCTGGCCTGGGTCGTGTGGGACAAGGCGCTCTCCCGGGCGCTCGTCACGCCGCCCACCTCCGGGGCGGGCAGCCGGGCCAAGGGGCTGGGCTTCTTCTCCCGGTTCCCCGCGACACCGACCGGGGCGGTCGCGGCGCGCACCGCGACCTACTGGCTCCGCGACCCGCGCTACTCGGGGTCCATCGCCGTCGTGCCGCTCATCCCGGTCGTGCTGCTCGTGGTGGGTGGGGGGTCGGGTTCGGAGATCTTCCTCGCGCTCGCGCCCTTCACCGCGTGGATCCTCGGCTTCTCGATCTCGGCGGACATCGCGTACGACCACACGGCGTTCGCGCTGCACGTGACGACGGGGGTCTCCGGACGCGCGGACCGGTGGGGTCGGGCCCTCCCGGTGCTCGTCGCCGGGGGCGTCGTGACGATGGTGTTCGCGGTGGTCTCCGTCGCCGTGGCGGGACGGTGGGACACGCTGCCGGCGCTGCTCGGCCTGACGGTCGGCACGCTCCTGGTCGCGACCGGCGTCTCGAGCGCGACGTCGGCCCGGCTGCTGTACCCGGTGCCCAAGCCGGGCGACAGCCCGTTCAAGCAGCCGCAGGGCGCGGCGATGGCGACGCTCGTCGCGCAGTCGGTCGCGATGCTCCTCGTCCTCGCGCTGTCGATCCCGTTCCTCGTGCCGGGTCTCGTCGCGATCCTGGCCGACCTGCCGGCCGTGGGCTGGGTGACGCTCGTCGTGGGCGCCGCCGTGGGCGTCGTCGTCCTGCTCCTCGGCGTCCGGTGGGGCGCGCGCGCCTACGACCGGCGTGCGCCCGAGCTGTTGCAGAAGGTGATGTCGGCGGCCTGACGTCCGGGCCGGGGTCCGCGCACCGCGGCCCCGGCCCGTAGACTCGGGCGACGTGGCACTCACTATCGGCATCGTCGGCCTGCCCAACGTCGGCAAGTCCACCCTGTTCAACGCCCTGACGCGCAACCAGGTCCTCGCCGCGAACTACCCGTTCGCGACGATCGACCCCAACGTCGGCGTCGTCTCGCTCCCCGACCCGCGGCTCGACAAGCTCGCCGAGATCTTCGGCAGCCAGCGCGTCCTGCCCGCGACCGTGTCGTTCGTCGACATCGCCGGGATCGTCAAGGGTGCCAGCGAGGGGGAGGGGCTCGGCAACAAGTTCCTGGCGAACATCCGCGAGGCCGACGCGATCTGCCAGGTGACCCGAGCGTTCTCCGACCCGGACGTCGTCCGCGTCGAGGGCTCCACCGACGCCGAGGGCGACATCGAGACCATCAGCACCGAGCTGATCCTCGCCGACCTCCAGACGCTCGAGAAGACGGTTCCTCGCCTCGAGAAGGAGGTGAAGATCAAGAAGGGCGACGCGGCCCTCCTCGACGCCGCGAAAAAGGCGCAGGCGATCCTCGAGGCCGGCACGACCCTCTTCCAGGGCGCCGCCGCCGCCGGGCTCGACCTCGCTGACGTGGCGAGCCTCCAGCTCCTCACGGCCAAGCCGTTCATCTACGTGTTCAACACCGACGACGCCGGTCTCGCGGACGACGACCTGCAGGATCGTCTGCGCGCACTCGTCGCGCCGGCCCAGGCGATCTTCCTCGACGCGAAGTTCGAGTCCGAGCTCGTCGAGCTCGAGCCGGACGAGGCGAAGGAGATGCTCGCCGAGTCGGGGCAGGACGAGGCCGGGCTGGACCAGCTCGCGCGCGTCGGTTTCGACACCCTCGGGCTCCAGACCTACCTCACCGCGGGTCCCAAGGAGGCACGCGCCTGGACCATCCGCAAGGGCTGGACCGCGCCGCAGGCGGCCGGCGTCATCCACACCGACTTCGAGCGCGGCTTCATCAAGGCGGAGGTCGTCTCCTTCGAGGACCTCGTCGCGACGGGGTCCGTCGCTGCCGCGCGGGCCGCGGGCAAGGCGCGCGTCGAGGGCAAGGACTACGTCATGGCCGACGGCGACGTGGTGGAGTTCCGGTTCAACGTCTGACCCGGCTCGTCATGCCCTGCTGACGCCGGGCGCTCCAGCCGGCGTCCTCGGTCCGATCGTTAACCCGGGGCGCAAGGGACGTTGCTCGACCGGTCGTTGTTCGAGGTCGGGTGGCCTGCGAGGCTCGAAGCGTACCGAGCAGCCACCACGGCAAGGAGAACGGCGATGACTTCCACGACCCCCGTCGCGACGCCCCGGATGTCGAACCCGGCAACGCTCCTCGAGGGTGCCTCGGGCGCGATCTTCGCGCTGATGAAGGCAGCCCGGCAGACGGACCTTCCGCACGCGACGCTCGAGCTCGTGCACCTGCGGACCAGCCAGATCAACGGCTGCAGCCTCTGCGTGGAGTCGGGCGTGAGGTCCGCGAAGCAGGCAGGCGAGAGCGACGAGCGCCTGCACGCGGTGGTCGCCTGGCGTGAGACGCCGTACTTCACCGACGAGGAGTGCGCCGCCCTCGCGCTGGCGGAGAGCGTCACCCGGCTGGCCGATCGACCGGACGCCGTCCCCGACGAAGTGTGGGACGAGGCGGCGAGCTTCTTCGACGAGCGCCAGCTGGCCGCCCTGGTCCTCTACGTCGCGACGACCAACCTGTTCAACAGGCTCAACGCGACGACACGTCAGCTCGCCGGTGGTTCCTGGAGCTGAGCGGGTCCTGACGCGAGCGACTCCCTGCCGTCCAAGCGCCTGGCGTCGCTGGAGTCGGCCGAGTAGGTCGCCGCTCTGCGCGAGATCGTCGACGCACCGACCCTGGCGGCGTCCCGGTCGAGACGCGGGCCGGGGCCTGACCGCCTGCCGCATCGTGAGACGAGGCAGGTCTGCCGGACCGGGCCAGGAGTCGTTTCGTGCGTGTTTCCCTGCTGTCGCAGGGCGGAAACGTCTGCGTACCGGCCAGTATCAACTCGGTAACGATCGACCGCAGCAACCGGGCAAGGGGGAGAAGCGTCGCAACTTGCTGGGTAGCGTTGCCCCAAACCGTGGTGGGCATTCCCGTCCACGCGCGCCGACACCAACCGGCTCGCGGGCGACGGGGCGGCCCGGGGGGTGAACGAACGCCCGTCCGTCCGCGCCCACCATCCCTTGGAGGAGGAACATTGAAGATCAGGCGCACCAGTGCCGCTCTCGCCGTGACGGTCACGGGGGCACTGCTGTTCTCCGCGTGCAGCGGCACGTCGGGTGACGGCGAGACCGACGGCGGCGACGACGCGGGCATCAACACCGAGTCTGCGGTCACCGTCGCGTGGGAGGCTCCGCTCAACGAGCTCAACCTGAGCTCCCAGAACGGGAACGCGACCCAGAACGCGGTCATCAACTACATGCTCAACTCGGGCTTCAACTACTACGACGCCGACCTGAACATCGTCCAGGACGAGTCGTTCGGCACGTACGAGAAGGTCTCCGACGACCCGCTGACCATCGAGTACACGGTCAACGAGAACACGAAGTGGTCTGACGGTACCGCGTTCGACGCGACCGACATGCTCCTCAGCTGGGCCGCCCTGTCCAGCAAGTTCAACACGGTCGAGGCCGAGCTGGACGAAGAGGGTAACGTCATCAACCAGGACGAGGTGGACGCGGGCGTCTACTTCGACGGTACGGACCCCGGCATCGCGCTCATCACGCAGACGCCCGAGATCTCCGAGGACGGCAAGACGATCACGTTCGTCTACGACAAGCCGTTCGGTGACTGGGAGCTCAGCTTCACGAACGAGTTCGTCCCGGCCCACGTCGTCGCGCAGAAGGCGCTCGGCATCGAGGACCCGCAGGAGGCCAAGGACGCGCTCCGCGACGCCATCGTCAACGGCGACACCGCCGCGCTCTCGCCCATCTCGTCGTTCTGGAACTCCGGCTTCGAGTTCACGTCGCTGCCCGACGACCCGGCGCTCTACGTCTCGAACGGCGCGTACACGCTCGAGGAGTACGAGGAGAACCAGTTCCTCACGCTGAAGGCGAACCCGGACTACCAGGGCAAGAACAAGGCCTCGGTCGACACCATCACGGTCCGCTACATCGAGGACCCGATGGCCCAGGTGCAGGCGCTGCAGAACGGTGAGGTCGACCTCATCGGCCCGCAGGCCTCGGCCGACGTCCGGACCGCGCTCGAGGCGCTCGACGGCGTCGAGACCCACTCGGGCATCGAGGGCACGTACGAGCACGTCGACCTGGTCTTCCAGAACGGCGGACCGTTCGACCCGCAGACCTACGGTGGCGACGCGGAGAAGGCCAAGGCCGTCCGCCAGGCGTTCCTGCTGACGATCCCGCGCCAGACGATCGTCGACAACCTCATCAAGCCGCTCAACCCGGACGCCGAGGTGCGTAACTCGAACATCCTCCTCCCCGGCTCGCCGAACTACGACCAGATGGTCGCGGAGAACGGCTCGGACTTCTACGACCCGTCGAAGGCGGCCGAGAACATCGAGAAGGCGAAGCAGCTGCTCGCCGACGCCGGGGTCGCGACCCCGATCACGGTGCGCTTCGCGTACAACAACGAGAACACGCGCCGCGTGAACCAGCTCGCGCTCATCACGGACGCCGCCTCGCAGGCCGGGTTCACGATCCAGGACACCGGCCGTCCGGCCGCCGAGTGGGGCACTCTCCTCGCGACGGGCCAGGACCAGTACGACGCGTCGCTGTTCGGCTGGCAGTCGACATCGACCGCGGTCACCGAGTCGGACGCCAACTTCCGCTGGGCCCCGACGCCGGGCATCAACAACTACGGCCAGTACAACAACCCGGCCGTGGACGCCGCGCTCGACCAGCTGCAGGTCGCGACCGACCCCGAGGAGCAGTTCCAGCTCCAGCTCGAGGTCGAGAAGAACCTCTGGGCCGACGGCTTCGGTGTGACCATCTTCCAGTTCCCCGCCATCCAGGGCTGGGACGAGAACCTGAAGGGCGTCGAGTCGATCACGATCAGCCCGACGATCTTCCACGGGTTCTGGAACTGGACGTTCGAGGGCTGAGCTCCTTGACGCCCTGACGCGGCCCGCCGTCGTCCGATCCGGACGGCGGCGGGCTCGTCCGAGTGTGGGACCGGGGGTCCCGGCGGCTCGTCCGCCCCGGAACCCCCGGTCCTCGCGTGCTCCCGTCCCCGACGTCACCCCACTGACGGGCTGTCGCCGTCGGTTCACGATCACGCGAGACCCGCGCGTAGAATCGACCGGCCCCAGACCCGGGGTCCCTACCGACCAGCGAGGTAAGACCTCCGATGTTCTCCTTCATCTCGCGGCGTGTGCTGGCAGGGTTGGCCACCCTCCTCGTGTCCACGTTCGCGATGTTCCTGCTCGTGAGCGCCGCGATCCGGCCCTACATCTTCATGGACCTCGAGGGCAGCACCGCTCCCAACAAGCAGCAGCTCATCGATCAGCGCACGATCGACCTCGACCTCAACACGAACGTCGTCATCCGCTACTTCAAGTGGCTCGGCGACTTCGTGCAGGGGGACCTCGGCGTCGCGTGGCGCTCCGGCCAGCAGGTCACGACGCTGCTCCAGGGCGCCGTGATCTCGACCATCCAGCTCGTCGCCGCAGCAACGGTGCTCGCGGTGATCTTCGGCGTGATGGTCGGCATCGTCAGCGCGCTGCGCCAGTACAGCACGTTCGACTACCTGACGATCTTCGTGTCGTTCGTCCTCTACTCGCTCCCCGCCTTCTGGGTCGCCGTCCTGCTCAAGCAGTGGGGCGCGATCGGCTTCAACGACTTCCTCCGGGACCCGAACCTCTCGATCCTCGCGATCGCCGTCATCGGGGTGGTGTTCGGCCTCCTGTGGTCACTGGCGTTCGGCGGCACCGCGCGCCGACGCCTCACGGTCTTCGGCATGGGTTTCGCCGCGAGCGCGCTCGCGCTGCTCTACCTCCAGCTCTCCGGCTGGTGGGACCGGCCGAACCTCGGGCCGGTCATCATCGTGGTCACGGGCGGCGCCCTCGCCTTCGCGATCACGGCGCTCGTGTCGGGCCTGAAGAACCGCCGCGCGCTGTACGCCTCGCTCACGACCGTCGTCGTCGGCGTGGTCGTCTACTTCCCGATCCAGTCGGTGCTGCGCCAGGTCGACAACTGGTGGCTCGTGCTCGTGCTCGCCGTCGTCACCGTCGCCGTCGGCATCGGGATCGGGTACGCGTGGGGCGGGCCGGACAAGGGCGTGTCCGCGCGTGCCGCGGGGATCACTGCCTTCCTCGTCGGGTCGATGATCTTCGTCGACAAGGTCATGTCCGTGTGGCCGGCGTACTTCGGCGCCCCGGCCATCAACGGCCGTCCCATCCCGACGATCGGCAACGGCACGCCGAACCTCGGCGGCAACTTCTGGGTGCAGGTCCTCGACCAGTACACGCACCTGCTGCTGCCGACCATCGCGCTCGTGCTCATCCAGTTCGCCGGGTACACGCGCTACTCGCGCTCGAGCATGCTCGAGGTGATGAGCCAGGACTACATCCGCACGGCGCGCGCGAAGGGCCTGCCGGAGCGGACCGTCGTCATGCGGCACGGGTTCCGCAACACGCTGATCCCGCTCGCGACGATCGTCCCCATCGACGTCATCACGCTGCTCGGCGGTGCGATCATCACGGAGCAGGTCTTCGCCCGACCGGGCATGGGCCTGCTCTTCCTGAGGTCGTTGCGGGGCGGCGAGATCGATCCCGTCATGGCCTACCTCGTCATCGTCGCGGCCCTCGCCATCATCGCCAACATCGTGGCTGACCTCATCTACGCAGCCCTCGACCCGCGGATCCGGGTGAACGCATGAGCAACACACCGAACGACGCGCCGCAGGGCGGCGCGCTCGAGAACCAGATCGAGCTGCTCGAGGTCGAGGGGCTGTCCCAGGGGCAGATCGTCCGACGGCGCTTCTTCCACCACAAGGGCGCGGTCGTCGCGCTCGTCTTCCTCGTCGGGATCATCCTCCTGGCGATCACGTCCATCGGGATCGGCGGCTGGGACGGCTGGTACGCCTACAAGGCGTCCGGCCAGGGGTCGACGTACCCCCTCGTGAACGGCGGCCGCCCGTCGGCCGAGCACATCTTCGGCCAGGACGAGGCCGGCCGTGACGTGTTCGCGCGCGTCATGCAGGGAACCCAGACGTCGCTGCTCGTCGTTCTCGCCGTCGGCGTCATCTCGACGCTCATGGGCGTCCTCGTGGGTGCGCTGTCGGGCTTCTTCCGGGGTGCCACCGACTCGTGGCTCATGCGCTTCACGGACCTCATCATCACGATGCCGGTCATCGTGATCGGCGCGGTGCTCGCTCTGCTCTCCGGCGGCAGCAACGCGCTCATCCTCGGTGCGTTCCTCGGCCTCGTCCTGTGGCCGCCGCTCGCGCGCCTCGTGCGCGGCGAGTTCCTCTCGCTGCGCGAGCGCGAGTTCGTCGACGCGGCGCGCGTCGCGGGGGCCAGCAACAGCCGGATCATCTTCAAGCACATGCTGCCCAACGCGGTGGGCGTGATCATCGTCAACGTCACGCTGCTCATGAGCTCGGCGATCCTGCTCGAGACGGCGCTGAGCTACCTCGGCGTCGGCATCCAGGCGCCGGCGACCTCGCTCGGCAAGCTCATCAGCGACTACCAGGAGGCGTTCGCGACGCGTCCGTGGCTGTTCTGGTGGCCTGGTCTGTTCATCGTCGCGATCGCGCTGTGCGTCAACTTCATCGGTGACGGCCTGCGCGACGCGTTCGACCCGCGTCAGAAGCGGATCCCGTCGGAGCGCAAGATGGCGCGCGCGAAGCGCGTCGCGCGTCCCACGGCCGCCGCCGCGCCGGGCTCGACCGGTGAGGCCGGGGCGAGCTGATGACCGCCGTCGTCGCCGCCCGTCCGGGAGGTCCTCGACCTCTCGGACGGCGCGGCGCGCCGCGGCCGCGGTCAGGCGGTGAGCACCACGACCGTCGCGACCGCGAGCGCGCCCAGCACGGCGAGCTGCACGACGTGCCACGTGGTGCGGGCGCCCGGAGCGCCGGGCACCGCGCGGTCGAGGTGACCGGCTTCCGCGAGCAGGCCGTGCCGCTGCGTCACGGCCTCGGCCACGGCCTCGGCGTTCGCGCCGCTGACCACGCGCTCCCGGTCCACGGGGTTCCGGCGGGAGCTGCGCAGCCAGCGGGCCGATCCGCTCGACCGGGGCGCCGCCCAGGCCGTCACCGTGCCGCCTGCGTAGCGAACCTCGAGCGAGTACCGGGTCTCGACGCCCTCGTACGCGGTCCACGGCACGTGGACGGTGCGGGCGACGTTGCGGACCTCGACCCCGCCGTCGGACACCTCCACGGCGGGACGCCAGAACAGCATCCAGACGAGGTACGTCACGAGCGCGGCGGGGAGCAGAGCCCCGGCGACCGCGGCGACGTCCCCCGTCAGGGCCGTGACCACGACCAGGGCGACGGCGACGGCGCCCGTCGCCACCGTGAGGACTCGGCCGTACGTCGAACGGAAGACCAGCGTGGGACCCATGCGCCCATGCTCGCAGAGTCGAGGCGCCACGAGCGCCGGCTCCAGCAGGAAGGACACTGATCAGCGTGGCCATCGAGACGTCTCCCGCGGCCCCGGCCGCGCGCCAGGGCAGCCCCGTGCTGACCGTGCGCAACCTCGGCGTGGACTTCTACGTCGACAAGGCCTGGTACCCCGCGGCCACGGACGTGAGCTACGACCTCCACTCCGGTGAGGTCCTCGCGATCGTCGGCGAGTCCGGCTCGGGCAAGTCCCAGTCGTCGCTCGCGCTGCTGGGCCTGCTCCCGCCGAACGGGCGCGCGCGCGGCTCCGCGAAGCTCGGCGACCGCGAGCTCATCGGTATGTCGCACGGCTCGCTGCGGCACGTCCGCGGCAAGGAGATCTCCATGATCTTCCAGGAGCCGATGACGGCGCTGAACCCCGTGTACACCGTGGGCTTCCAGATCGTCGAGACCATCCGGACGCACTTCAACGTCGGCCCCGCCGACGCCAAGGAGCGCGCGGTCGAGCTCCTGCGGCTCGTCGAGATCCCCGAGCCGGAGCGCCGCTTCGACGCGTACCCGCACCAGCTCTCCGGCGGTCAGCGCCAGCGCGCGATGATCGCCCAGGCCCTCGCGTGCGACCCCAAGCTCCTCGTCGCCGACGAGCCGACCACGGCGCTCGACGTGACCGTCCAGGCCGAGATCCTCAAGCTGCTCCGCGACCTGCGATACCGGGTCGACGCCGCGATCATCCTCATCACGCACGACATGGGCGTGGTGGCCGACATGGCCGACTCGATCATGGTCATGAAGGACGGCCAGGTCGTCGAGCGGGGCACGTCGGCCGAGATCTTCGGTGCGCCGAAGCACCCGTACACGATCCGCCTGCTCGAGGCGGTCCCGCACCTCGGGTCCACGCGCGAGGCGACCATGGTCACCGACCGGGTTCCCGCCGCGGGCGCCGCGGACCGCCCGCTCGTGCTCGACGCGCGGGACATGGTCATCGAGTACCCGGGGCGTCGCCGCCAGGCGGCGTTCCGCGCGGTCGACGAGGTGTCGGTGCAGATCCACCAGGGCGAGGTCCTGGGGCTCGTCGGCGAGTCGGGCTCCGGCAAGACGACCATCGGCCGTGCGGCGGTCGGGCTCCTTCCGGTCACCGGGGGTTCGCTCGAGATCGTGGGCAGGAACATGGTGGGCGCCACGACCAAGGACCTCAAGCCGCTGCGCACCGAGGTCGGCATCGTGTTCCAGGACCCGGGGTCGTCGCTCAACCCGCGCCTGCCGATCGGCGAGTCCATCGGCGAGCCGCTCATGCTGCACAAGGGCGTCAAGGGCAAGGAGCTCAGCCGCGAGGTCGAGCGCCTCCTCGACCAGGTCGAGCTGCCGCGCGCGATGCGCAACCGCTACCCGCACGAGCTCTCGGGCGGTCAGCGCCAGCGCGTCGGCATCGCCCGTGCGCTCTCGCTCGAGCCCAAGCTGCTCGTGGCGGACGAGCCGACGTCGGCGCTCGACGTGTCCGTGCAGGCCAAGGTCCTCGACCTCTTCACCGACCTGCAGCGGGAGCACGGTTTCGCGTGCCTCTTCATCTCGCACGACCTCGCGGTCGTCGAGATGCTGTCCGACCGCATCGCCGTCATGCACAAGGGCAAGCTGGTCGAGGTGGGCGAGACGGCGCAGATCGTGCACGCCCCGGAGCACCCGTACACGCAGCGTCTCCTCGCCGCGGTCCCCGTCCCGGACCCGGCGGCGCAGCGCGAGCGCCGTGCCGCGCGCGACGCTCTGCTCGCGGCCGCGGCGCGCGACATCGCGAACGACGAGCTGTCGTCGCTCGTGGACGAGGAGCGCTCGCTCGCCGAGACCCGCGACGACATCGACCACGAGCGGAGCGCGCCGCCCACCGCGGGCGCGGGTTTCTGACCGAGCCCGCACCGCCGGACGGATCGGAGGACGCCTCGGGGGCGGCTGCGCACGCAGCCGCCCCCGAGCCGTTCCGGTTGCCGGGCAATGCGCGCGCGACAAGCCTGGAGCCCATGAACGCGCCGGAGCACGAGACGTCACCTGAGCCCGCCGACGCGGGCGCTCCCGCCCGCGGGGCCACGGCGGCCGACGACCTCGACAGCCCTCGCACCGGGCGACCGGAACCTCGGGTCTTCTACCCGGCGGCGGGCATCATCCTGCTCTTCGTGCTCGTGACCATCCTCTTCACCGACACGGTGACGGCGCTCATGAACACGCTCCAGCGGGACGTCATCGGCGTCTTCGGCTGGTACTACGTCATCGTCGTGGCGGGGTTCGTCGTCTTCTCCCTGTGGATGGGGCTGAGCCGCTTCGGTGACATCGTCCTGGGTCGCGACGAGGACGAGCCGTTGTTCCGGCTGCCCGTCTGGTTCGCGATGCTCTTCGCGACGGGCATGGGGATCGGGCTCGTCTACTGGGGCGTCGCGGAGCCGTTGTCGCACTACGTCGACCCCAAACCGGGCGTCGAGGGGAGCGACCCCGCGCTCGCGCAGGCCGCGATGGGGCAGAGCTACCTCCACTGGGGCGTCCACGCGTGGGCCATCTACGTCGTCGCGGGACTCGCCCTCGCGTACGCGATCCACCGCAAGGGCCGCCCGGTCTCGATCCGGTGGGCGCTCGAGCCGCTGTTCGGTGAGCGGGTCAAGGGGAGGCTCGGGGACGTCATCGACGTGGTCGCGATCATCGGCACGGTGTTCGGGGTGGCGACGTCGCTGGGGTTCGGCGTCCTCCAGATCGCGGCGGGCCTCGGGTACCTCGACGTGGTGCAGCCGAGCACGGCGCTCGAGATCGGGCTCATCGCCGCGATCACGGCGCTCGCGACGATCTCCGTCGTGTCCGGGTTGGGCAAGGGGATCAAGTGGCTCTCGAACGGCAACATGGTCTTGGCCGGGGTCGTGCTGGTGCTGGTGCTCGCTCTCGGACCGACCCTCTTCCTCCTCCGGGAGTGGGTCCAGTCCCTCGGCTACTACGTCCAGAACATCGTGCGGCTGTCCTTCGACACGACCGCGTTCCAGGGGCAGGCCGGGCTCGAGTGGCAGTCGTCGTGGACGATCTTCTACTGGGGCTGGTGGATCTCCTGGGCGCCCTTCGTGGGTGTCTTCATCGCGCGGATCTCCCGCGGACGCACGGTGCGGGAGTTCGTCCTCGGGACGCTGCTCGTCCCGACGATCGTCACGACCCTGTGGTTCTCGGTCTTCGGGGGGTCGGCCCTCTACCGCGAGCTCCGGGAGCCGGGGAGCATGCTCGTCGACGGCGAGGTCGACACGGACACCACGCTCTTCCAGCTCTTCGACGGCCTCCCGCTGGGGGGCGTGCTCTCGGTCGTCGGCATCCTGCTGATCGTCGTGTTCTTCGTGACGTCGTCGGACTCGGGCTCGCTCGTCGTGGACATGCTCGCGAGCGGCGGCAACCCGAACCCGCCGACGTGGAGCCGCATCTTCTGGGCCGGGGTCTCCGGGCTGCTCGCCATCGCGCTCCTCCTCGCGGGCGGGCTGCAGGCGCTCCAGACGGCGGCGATCCTCATCGCGTTGCCGTTCTCGGTCGTCATGATCGGGATGGCGGTGTCCACCGTCAGGGCTCTGCGCGTCGAGCACGCGGCGATCGTGCGCGCGGAACGACGCGCGGCGCGTGCTGCGTTGACGGAGCACGTCACCACACGCGTCTCGGAGAGCATCTCGGAGCAGTGGGAGGAGCTCTACCCCGACCGGCCGGACCGGTGGCGCGCGCTGTCCCGGCGCGCGCGCAAGAGCTCGCCGCAGTGACACGGCGCCGGGGGGAGTGACGCGGGTCATGGTGGCGGGAACCGCGACCCGGTAGGATAGCCGTGCCCGGGTGACGGCCCGTGCTCCGTGATGCCGCGGCGGGCTGCTCCCGCGCCGCGCGCGCAGAGGTGGCCGGCCGTCGTCGCCCCTCGAACCCCACGAAATGAGAACCGTAGATGTCTGTGCGCTCCGACCTGCGCAACGTGGCGATCGTCGCCCACGTCGACCACGGCAAGACCACGCTCGTCGACGCGATGCTGCGCCAGTCCGGCGCCTTCTCCGCGCACCAGCACGTGGACGACCGCGTCATGGACTCCGGTGACCTCGAGCGCGAGAAGGGCATCACGATCCTCGCGAAGAACACCGCGGTCCGCTACGCCGGCCCGGCCGCCGCCGCGGTGGGGGAGCCCGACGGCATCACGATCAACGTGATCGACACCCCCGGGCACGCCGACTTCGGTGGCGAGGTCGAGCGCGGCCTCTCCATGGTCGACGGCGTCGTCCTTCTCGTCGACGCGAGCGAGGGCCCGCTGCCGCAGACCCGGTTCGTGCTGCGCAAGGCGCTCGCCGCGAAGCTCCCGGTCATCATCGTCGTCAACAAGGTCGACCGCCCGGACTCGCGGATCACCGAGGTCGTCGCCGAGGCGACCGACCTGCTGCTGGGCCTCGCGTCGGACCTCGCGGACGAGGTGCCCGACCTCGACCTCGACGCGATCCTCGACGTCCCCGTCGTCTACGCGTCCGCGAAGGCCGGCCGGGCGTCGCTGGACCAGCCGCTGGACGGCCAGCTCCCGTCGAACGAGGACCTCGAGCCGCTCTTCACGACGATCCTCGAGAAGATCCCCGCGCCGACGTACGACGAGGGCGCGCCGCTGCAGGCGCACGTGACGAACCTGGACGCGTCGCCGTTCCTCGGTCGCCTCGCCCTGCTGCGCATCTTCAACGGCGAGCTCCGCAAGGGCCAGGTCGTCGCGTGGGCGCGCCACGACGGCACGATCCAGAACGTGAAGATCACCGAGCTGCTGGAGACGAAGGCGCTCGACCGCGTCCCCACGGACAAGGCCGGCCCGGGCGACATCGTCGCGGTCGCGGGGATCGCGGACATCACGATCGGCGAGACGCTCACCGACCCCGAGGACCCGCGCCCGCTCCCGCTCATCACGGTCGACGACCCGGCGATCTCCATGACCATCGGGATCAACACGTCGCCGCTCGCGGGCAAGGGCGGCAAGGGCCACAAGGTCACGGCCCGCCAGGTCAAGGACCGCCTCGACTCGGAGCTCGTCGGCAACGTGTCGCTGCGCGTCCTGCCGACCGAGCGCCCCGACGCGTGGGAGGTCCAGGGCCGCGGCGAGCTCGCGCTCGCGATCCTCGTCGAGCAGATGCGCCGCGAGGGCTTCGAGCTCACGGTCGGCAAGCCCCAGGTCGTGACCCGCACGATCGACGGCAAGACGCACGAGCCGATGGAGCGCATGACCATCGACGTCCCCGAGGAGTACCTCGGCAACGTCACGCAGCTCCTCGCGCAGCGCAAGGGCCGCATGGAGACCATGTCCAACCACGGCACCGGCTGGATCCGCATGGAGTTCATGGTCCCGGCGCGCGGGCTCATCGGCTTCCGCACGCGCTTCCTCACGGAGACGCGCGGCACGGGCATCGCGGCCTCGATCTCCGAGGGCTACGAGCCGTGGGCCGGGCACATCGAGACCCGCACGACGGGCTCGCTCGTGGCGGACCGTGCCGGCAAGGTGACGCCGTTCGCGATGATCAACCTCCAGGAGCGCGGCTCGTTCTTCGTCGACCCCACGCAGGAGGTCTACGAGGGCATGATCGTGGGCGAGAACTCGCGCAACGAGGACATGGACGTGAACATCACCAAGGAGAAGAAGCTCACGAACATGCGGTCCTCGACGGCCGACAACTTCGAGAACCTCATCCCGCCGCGCCACCTCACGCTCGAGGAGTCGCTCGAGTTCGCGCGCGAGGACGAGTGCGTCGAGGTGACGCCCGAGGTCGTCCGCATCCGCAAGGTCATCCTCGACCAGACCGAGCGCGCCCGCGCGGTCTCGCGCGCGAAGCGCGCCTGACGGCGCCCCGGGGTGACCTTCCCGCCGAGCCAGCAGGCCGCCGTCGTGCCCGACGGCGGCCTGCTGGCCGTGCACGCCCACCCCGACGACGAGACGCTCGCCACGGGCGCGCTCCTCGCGACGTGGGCACGGTCCGGGCAGCGCGTCACCGTCGTGACGTGCACGCGCGGCGAGCGGGGCGAGGTGATCGACACGCCCGCGCACCCGACCGGCGTCGGGCACCTCGAGGGCGACGGCCCCGCCCTCGCCGCGCACCGGGAGGGCGAGCTCGCGCGCGCGCTCGCCGCCCTCGGCGTCGCGGACCACGTCTTCCTCGACGCGGTCGCGCTCCCCGTGACGGGTGCGGTTCCCGACGGCGGTGCGTCACCCCGGTTCGAGGACTCCGGGATGGCCTGGGTCGCGCCGGGCGTCGCGAGCGCCGCGGAGGACCTCCCGCCGCGGGCCTTCGTCGCTGTCCCGCTCGACGAGGCCGCCGCGCGGCTGGCCGCCGTCGTGCGCGACCGCCGTCCCGCGGTCGTCGCGACGTACGAGCCCGGGGGCGGGTACGGGCACCCCGACCACGTGCGCGCGCACGAGGTGACCGTCCGGGCGCTGGAGCTGATCGACGCCGCGGGCGAGCCGGTGCCCGCGCTCTGGCTGGCCGTCGCCCCCGAGAGCACGCTGCGTGCCGCGCGGCGTGCCCTCGCCGCGCACCCCGCCGTCCGCGCGCTCCTCGCGGCCGACGCCGACCTCGTCCTGCCCGACCCGGACGAGGACCTGCCGCCGGTCGCCCGCCCCGACGCCTCGCTGCCCCCGCTCGTGACGGTGCCGGTGGCACCCGTCCTCGACGAGCTCCTGGCGGCCCTGCGGGCGCACGCGACACAGGTCCAGCGCGCGACCGCCGCCGTCGCCGCCCCAGGGTCGGGCGCGGGGGAGGCCCCCGGGGGCGTGCTCGGCTGGTACGCGCTCAGCAACGACGTGCTGGCCCCCGTGCCTTCACACGAGTTCTACGCTCCCTCCGGCGGCGCTCTCCCGGGCGACCAGGTCCGGCCCGGGCCCACGCGTTAGCCTGGGGCCCGTGGAGACCGGTATGGGGCGGCTCGTCGGCCGTGGGGTGGCGTGCGCGCTCGTGGGCGTGGTCGTCGGGCTCGTCGGCACCGTCGCGCACCGGGCGCACCTGCTCGCCGTCGACCTCCCGGGTGGCGTCGGGCTGGGCATCGTGCTCGCGCTGCTGACCGTCCTCGCGGCGGGCACCCTCGCGCGCGCCTGGGGCGGCATGGCCGGCCTGCTCGGCTACGGCATCGGATGGGTCGTCGTGGTCCAGCTGCTCTCGCTCGAGGGCCCCGGCGGCGACGTCCTCGTGCCGAGCGAGCCCGTCGGGTACGTCTGGATCTACGGGGGTCTGCTCGTCGTCGCGGCGGTCGCGTTCCTGCCGCGCTCGTGGTTCAGCGACCGACCCGTCCGCCCGGCGCTCCACGGGCGTCCCACCAGGCACGACGGACCCGAGGACACCCTCGCGTCCCGCTAGAATTCGCGGTGCGGATCCCCGCACACCCCTCGTCGTCGCGCGGACAGCCGCGCGCCTTTCGTCACGGAGACAGTGGATGGGTCAGCCGACCGACCGAGACGCCGATCTCGACTCCCCTCAGGACGCCGTCCCCGGGGCCGGGACCACCGGTCCCCGCCCCGAGCCCGCCCCCGCCGACGAGAGCGCCGAGGCGGCGGCCGACGCGTCCGAGGAGGTCCTCGCGGACGACGGCGACGTCTCCGACGAGGCCGGTGTCCCGGCCGACCCCGCGCCTGCGGTGGACGACGCGGCCGCCCCGCAGGCCGGCAGCGGGGCGGTCGCCGCTGCGGACGTCCCCTCCACGGGCGAGGTGCCCCAGCCGGTCGAGCCCGCGACGCCGGTCGAGAGCGCGGACCGCGTCGAGACCGCGGACCGCGTCGAGACCGCGGTACCGCAGGAGCGGGACGACGCACCCATAGAGCCGGGGTCGACGGCGGTCACCGAGGGTGCCGGCTCTGCCCCGGGCGCGCAGGCGCCCGACGCGCCTGCGGACGACGCGGACGACACGCCCGACGACGCGGCGCGGCCCGGCGAGCCCGCGGCTGCTCCGGCCGGGGCGGGCGCCGGGACCGAGGACGGCTCCGCGCACGACGCAGGGCCCGTCGAGGCGCCCTCGGCCTCGAGCGCGGAGGACGACGGCGAGGACGAGCCGTACGTGCCGCGCGTCTTCGCGTTCGACCCCAGCGTCCCGGCAGTGCTCGTCCCGCCGCCAGGCACCGAGGCGCAGGCCGCGACGCTTTCGGAGAGGCCGGACGCCGAGGCGGCGACCGAGCCCCCGGTCGAGCAGACCGCCGGGGTGCCCGCGGTGGAGGAGCCCGAGGCCGAGCAGACCGCCGTCGTGCCCGTGGTGCCGCCGCAGGCACCCGCGCCGTCCGCCGCCGGTCCTGACCCCGCGCCCCCTGACCCGACCCCCGCGCCGGCCGCGGACGCCACCCAGGTCATCCCGCCCGTCGACCCGTGGTCCCGGCCCGCCCCGGTCGTCCGGACCTCCGTCCGGCCGGACGCCTCGGCCACGGCTCCCACGGCGGACCCGACGGCGACCCCGGCCGAGACGCCCGTGGCCGCTCCGGCGGCAGCGGGCCTGGGGAGCGCCTTCGGCCCGGTCCCGCCCGACGAGACCCGGCAGACGTCGCCCTTCGACGGCTTCGAGGAGGACGCCCCCCGGCGCGGCTGGGTGCGCGGTCTGATGTGGACCGGCATCGGCGTCCTCGTCCTCGGCGGCCTCTACACCGGCGCGCAGTGGTTCTTCTCGGACAAGGTGCCGAGCGGGACGAGCGTCGCCGGCGTGGACGTCGGGGGACTCACCCGGACGGCGGCGCAGGACGCGCTCGAGTCGGAGCTCGGGCCTCGAGCCGCGGAGCCGGTCACGCTCACCGCGGGAGAGGCGAGCACGACGCTCGACCCGGCGGCCGCGGGCCTCACGTTCGACGCCGCGGCCACCGCCGAGGAGCTCACGGCCTTCTCGATGAACCCGGCCCGCCTGTGGCAGCACCTCTTCGGCGGGCAGGACGAGGCCCCCGTCGTCCTCGTCGACGACGCGGCTCTCGATGCCCAGGTCGAGGCGCTGCGCGGGAGCCTCGAGATCGAGCCCGTGGACGGTGCGGTGCAGTTCGTCGACGGCGCTCCCACGAGCACCCCCGCCGCGGACGGGTCGGCGCTCGTCACCGACGAGGTGCCGGCGGTCATCACCGAGAGCTGGCTCGTCTCCGACGGCCCGGTCGCGCTGCCCACCGAGCCGGTGGAGCCCGCCATCACGCAGGAGGAGACGGACGCGGCTCTCGCCGTCGCGCAGAAGGTCGTGTCCGCGCCGGTCGTCGTGTCGGTCGGGGGCCAGAACCCCGAGCTCCCGCCGGAGGCGCTCGCGGCCGCCGCGTCGTTCGCGGCGACCGACGGCGTGCTGACCCTCACCTTCGACGGTGCGACGCTCGTGGACTCGGTGGTCGACCGGACGAACGACCTGCTCACCGCCGCGGACGACGCGCACTTCGTCTTCCGGGACGGGGCGCCGGTGATCGAGGGCGGGGAGCCGGGCACGACGATCGACCCGGCGGCCATCGCGGCCGCCGTCACGACGGCGGCGTCGGGCGACGAGCGGACGGCGACGGTCGAGCTCGTCGAGTCCGACCCCGAGCAGTCGGTCGCCGCGCTCGAGGCGCTCGGGATCAAGGAGAAGGTCTCGGAGTTCTCCACGCCCGTGCCGAACGTGCCGGTCCGCACCGCGAACCTGCGCCGCGGCGCGGAGAAGGTGACGGGGACCCTCGTCAAGCCGGGCGAGACGTTCTCGCTCGTGGACACGTTGTCGCCCATCACGCTCGAGGGCGGCTACTTCGCGGCGGGCATCGTCGAGAGCGGACGGCACACCGAGGGCGTCGGCGGCGGTCTGTCGCAGATGGCGACGACCGCGTACAACGCCGGGTTCTTCGCCGGCCTCGAGGACGTCGAGCACCGACCGCACAGCTACTGGTTCGAGCGGTATCCCGCGGGGCGCGAGGCGACGATCTTCGTCGGCTCGATCGACATGAAGTTCAAGAACGACACCCCGTACGGCGTCCTCCTGCAGTCCTGGGTCGGCGGCGGCGAGCTGCACGTCGCCATCTGGAGCACCAAGTACTACGACGTGGAGACGTCGTCGAGCGGCAAGTCCAACGTGGTCCAGCCGACGACGGTCACGCACTCGGGCGCCGACTGCGCGCCCACTCCCGCGGGCAGCCCGGGCTTCTCCATCACGAACTACCGCAAGGTCTACCACGAGGGAGAGCTCGTCAAGGACGAGTCCTACCGGTGGACGTACAAGCCGGACAACGCGGTCGTCTGCGAGTAGACGACCCGGTCCACCACACACACGGAGGTCCCATGCTCGGACGGAGCGAACGGGAGTCGGGCGCGCAGGCGCTGCTCGCGGCCACGGCGGCCGGCTGGGTCGAGGGCGACCCCGCCGAGGCGGACGCGCTGCTCGACCTCGGGTCGACGACCGCCACGCTGTCGACCGTCGCGAGCATCGACGGCCTGTCCGCCGTCGTGCACCTGGGCCACCCGGCGCAGCCGTCGCACGAGCTGGAGCGGGCGTTGCTCGCCGCGCCGCCGTCGCTCGTGCTCACGAGTGCCTCGGCCGTGCCGGCCCAGTGGGTGTGGGTGGGGCGCTCGTCGGCGGCGCGGGAGCTCACAGGGCACGTCGTGGTGGACGAGGCGGGCATGCGCGACCGCCGTCACGTCCTGCGCACGATGGGCGTGAGCCCCTCGCTCGTCCCGACGCGCACGAGCCTGGAGGAGCGTGTGGCCCTCGCGGGACCGGACGGGAGCCTCGTCGTCGAGCGCGCCGTCGCCGCGGGGACGCTCGCCGCGCTCGGGTATGCCGAGCTCGTCGGCAGCGAGCTCCTCGGCGAGGGCGCCCCGGTCTGGTACGGGCTCCTGGAGAGCCGGGACGCGGCGCCGCGGGCCGAGGGCGTCGCGCAGGTGTGGCTCGCGTTCGGGCCGCGCGACGACCACCGCGGGTCGCTCCAGGAGACGCTCGCGCTCGTCGCGCAGGCCGGCATCGACCTCCAGCACCTGCGCAGCCACCGCTCGCAGGCCGGCCCGCACATCTTCTTCTGCGCGTTCTCCTGCCCGGACGCGGCGACGCTCGACGCTCTCGTGGCGGGCTTCGCGGACCGGGGAGTCGCGCACCGCGTCCTCGCGGTCCTGCCGGGCCAGGAGTTCGTCCCCGGCCCCGACGCGCTCGAGCCGCGCTGGGCGACGGCCCCCGACCCCGCGCGCGCGTGAGCGTCGTCGGCTACCTCGGCCCCGAGGGGTCGTTCACGCACCAGGCGGCCGCCGCGTGGTCGGCCGACCACGACCACCGTGGCGGGCCGGGGGCCCTGTCCGCGCGGACGACCGTCGCGGACGTCTTCGCCGGGGTCGCCGCAGGGGAGCTCGCACGCGGCGTCGTCGCGATCGAGAACACCGTCGAGGGCTACGTGGTGCCGTCGCTCGACGCGATCGTGGGGAGCGCGACGGTCGTCGCGGTCGACGAGGTCGTGCTCGACATCTCGTTCGACGCGTTCGTGCGGCCCGACCACGGCGCGCTGACCGAGGTCACCGCCCACCCGCACGGCCTCGCGCAGTGCCAGGAGTTCGTCCGCCGGACGGGCCTCGCCCCGCTCGCCGCGTCGTCGAACGCGGCGGCGTGCCGGGACGCGGGACCCCACCAGGTCGCGCTCGGCCCGACGATCTGCGGCGCGCTCTACGGCCTCGAGACGTTCGAGCGCGCCGTCGAGGACTTCGCCGGCGCCCGGACCCGCTTCCTCGTCCTCGCGCCGCGGGCGGAGGCAGCGGCGGCCCTCGAGGCGGCGCGCGCCCGGGGCGACGGCCCGTGGCGCACGATGCTCGCGGTGACCCCGGTGGTCACCGGGCCGGGTGTGCTCGCCCGCATCACGCGGTCCTTCGGCGAGCGCGGCGTCAACCTGTCGAGCCTCATCACGCGCCCGCTCAAGGCGGTGGCCGGCACGTACGTGTTCGTCCTGACCGTCGACGGCGCCCCGTGGGACGCCCCCGTCCGCGCGGTGCTCGACGACCTGGTCCGCGCGGGCGACTCGCTCAAGACGCTCGGGGTCGTGCCCGCGCGGGGCGAGCTGGACGAGTCGGTGCACGCCGACGTCGACGTCGCGCACGTCCCGGTGGGCAGCGTCGACTCCTCCGCCGACCCGGCCGCGCTCGCGGCGGGGCTGCTGTGGTGACGCCCGACGCCGCACCGGCGGCGGGTGCGCAGCTGCGGGTCGGGGTCGTCGGGCTCGGGCTGGTCGGCGGCTCCGTCGCGCGGCTCCTGCACGAGCAGGGCGTCGACGTGACCGCGCACGACGCGACCGCCTCCACGCGCGCCGCCGCCCGCGCCGCAGGCCTGCGGGTCGTCGACGACGTGGCCGACGTATGCGCGGCCGAGCCCGACGTGCTCGTGCTCGCGGTGCCGCTCCGGGCCATGCGGACGGTCGCGACCGAGGTCGCGCGGCACGTGCGCGGCGCGACCGTCGTCACGGACGTCGGCAGCGTGAAGGGCGCGGTGCGCGACGCCGTCCGGGCGGCGGGGCTCGACGCGCGCTACGTCGGGGCGCACCCCATGGCGGGCACCGAGCACTCCGGCTTCGAGGCGTCCGACCCGCGGATGCTCGACGGCGCCCGGTGGGCGGTCACGGTCGACGCGACGACGCGACGCGAGGCGTTCGTCGCGGTGCTGCGGCTCGTGACCGGACCGCTCGGGGGCACGGTGCACGTCCTCACCGACGACGTGCACGACGAGTCGACGGCGCTCGTCAGCCACGTCCCGCACGTCCTCGCCACCGAGCTCCTCGGCGTGGTCGCGGACGCCCCGGTGCGCGACGTCGCGCGCGGGCTGGCGGCGGGCAGCTTCCGGGACGCGACGCGGGTCGGGCGCACGGACCCCCGACGCACGGAGGCGATGGTCACCGACAACGCGGCCTGGGTCGCGTCGGCCCTGCGCGTCGTGGTGCGCGACCTCGAGCAGCTCGTCGCGGCGCTCGAGTCGAACGCGCCCGTGGGAGAGTTCTTCGACCGGCCCGACCCGGTGCGCGGCCCGGCCGACGCGCCGGGGGCCGGGGAGCGGTCGCGGGTCGTCCTCGACGACGCGGGGGGCTGGCGCGCGGAGGTCACCGCGGCGGGAGCCCGTGGGGCCGTCGTCGTCGCCGTGGAGGACGGCGCGGTCGTCGTCGCCTGACCGGCCTCGGGGCTCCGGGTCAGGCGGGCCGACGCGGTGGACGCGGCGGGACGGGCTTGCCGGCCACGATCGCGTCGAGCGGGACGACGACCAGGGGCGGGACGGCGTCGTGCACGCCGTGACCGCGGTGCGGCGGGGCGCTCCCGCCCGCGTCCTCGCGCAGCACGAGCTCGGCCGCGGTCGTCCGGACGACGACCCCGATGACGTCCGTGAGGGGCTTGCCCGCGGCGGCCGCCTCGTCGGCGGTGAGGCGACGGCGGACGACCACGCGGGTGCCCGGGGCCCATGCGGTCCAGGGCGCGTCGGGCACGGCACGGCTCCTCGGGTCTGTGACGTTCGTCCACGGGCTGGTCAGGGAGGGTCGGGCACCGCCCGACCTGAGCGATACTAGTCGTGCGTCTCCCTGTCGTGACCTCGCCCCTCGCCGGGCCGGGGTCCGGACGAATCCAGAAAGGTACTCGGTCGTGACTTACGTGATCGCTCAGCCGTGCGTGGACGTCAAGGACAAGGCGTGCATCGAGGAGTGTCCTGTCGACTGCATCTACGAGGGCAAGCGGTCGCTCTACATCCACCCCGACGAGTGCGTCGACTGCGGTGCGTGCGAGCCGGTCTGCCCGGTCGAGGCCATCTACTACGAGGACGACGTCCCGACGGAGTGGAGCGACTACTACCGCGCCAACGTCGAGTTCTTCGACGACCTCGGCTCGCCCGGCGGCGCCGCGAAGATGGGTCTCATCGAGAAGGACGACCCGATGATCGCCGCCCTGCCGCCGCAGGCCTGAGCCCCGGCACCGCCGCACGTGGGACTCGCCGACCTCTCCGGTCTCGCCTATCCCTGGGACACCCTGACCCCGTACGCGGAGCGCGCCCGCGCGCACCCGCGGGGCGTCGTCGACCTCTCGATCGGAACGCCCGTCGACCCGACGCCTGCCGTCGTGCGCGACGCGCTCGCGGCGGCGTCGGACGCCCACGGCTACCCGACGACGCACGGGACGACGGCGCTGCGCGAGGCCGTCGCCGACTGGTTCGCCCGCCGGCGCGGCGTCCCCGGCCTCGACCCCGACGCGGTGCTGCCGACCGTCGGCAGCAAGGAGCTCGTCGGGCTCCTGCCGTCGCTCCTGCGCCTCGGGCCGGGCGACGCCGTCGTGCACCCCCGCACGGCCTACCCCACGTACGACGTGGGCGCGCGTCTGGCCGGCGCGACGCCGCTCGCGACCGACGACGTCGACGAGTGGGCGGGGCGCGGGGACGTGCGTCTCGTCTGGGTCAACTCCCCGAGCAACCCGACCGGCCGGGTGCTCGACGCCGCCCAGCTCGCGCGCGTCGTCGCCGCGGCGCGCGAGATCGGCGCGGTCGTCGCGAGCGACGAGTGCTACGCCGAGCTGGCCTGGGCCGAGCCGTACGCGTCGCGAGGCGTCCCGAGCCTGCTCGACCCGGCCGTCTCCGGGGGCTCGCACGACGGGCTCCTCGTCACCTACTCGCTCTCGAAGCAGTCGAGCATGGCCGGCTACCGGGCCGCGTTCGTCGCGGGTGACGCCGCGCTGGTCGCCGACCTGCTCGCGACCCGCAAGCACCTCGGCATGATCGTGCCCGCGCCCGTGCAGGCGGCGATGGTCGCCGCTCTGTCCGACGACGCGCACGTCGTCGCGCAGCGCGACGTGTACGCACGCCGGCGCGAGGTGCTCGTCGCGGCGCTCGGCGACGCGGGGCTGCGGATCGACCACTCCGAGGCGGGGCTCTACCTGTGGTCGCGACCCGCAGGGGACGACGGCGGCGACTGCTGGCGGACCGTGTCCGACCTCGCCGACCTCGGCATACTGGTAGGGCCCGGGGCGTTCTACGGGCCAGAGGGGTCCGGGCACGTGCGCGTCGCGCTCACCGCGACCGATGAGAGGGTCCACGAGGCCGCGGCTCGACTCTCCGGAGCCTGATCGCTGACGTGACCTGCCTCACAGAGAGGTGGTGTTCTCGTGACGGTTCAGGATTGGTCACGTGCGGGTGAAGCGGGGTACGGTCGACCGCGCGGCAACGGCGCGAGCAGCAGCAGGAAGGGAACCATGACCACCACTCAGCAGGCGAAGGTCCGCCTCCTCGTCGACGACCAGGCGCAGGACCTGCCCGTGGTCGCGGCGACCGAGGGCAACGACGGCATCGTCGTGTCCTCCTTGCTCAAGTCGACCGGCCTCGTGACCGTCGACCCGGGCTTCATGAACACGGCGTCGTGCGAGTCGAGCATCACCTACATCGACGGTGAGGCCGGCATCCTGCGGTACCGCGGGTACCCCATCGAGCAGCTCGCCGAGCAGTCGAGCTTCCTCGAGGTCGCGTACCTCCTCATCCACGGCGAGCTGCCCGACGCCGCGACGCTCGAGGCCTTCGTCGAGCGCGTCAACCGCCACACCCTGGTGCACGAGGACTTCCGCACCTTCATGGGGACGTTCCCGCGGGGTGCCCACCCGATGGCCGTGCTCTCGTCCGCGATCAACGCGCTGTCGACGTTCTACCCCGAGTCGCTCGACCCGTTCGACGACGAGACCGTCGAGCTCGCGACGGTGCTGCTCCTCGCGAAGTCCCGCACCATCACGTCGTACCTGCACCGTCGCCGCGTGGGCGAGCCGCTGCTCTACCCCGACTACTCGCGCGGCTACGTCGACGACTTCCTGCGCATGACGTTCGCGACGCCGTACCAGCAGTACGAGGCCGACCCGGTCGTCGTCGACGCGCTCGACAAGCTGCTCATCCTGCACGCCGACCACGAGCAGAACTGCTCGACGTCGACCGTCCGCGTCGTCGGCTCGTCGCACGCGAACCTCTACGCCTCCGTCGCCGCCGGCGTCAACGCGCTCTCCGGCCCGCTGCACGGCGGCGCCAACGAGTCCGTGCTGACGATGCTCGACAAGATCGCGGGCGCCGAGTACGACGTCGACACCTTCATGAAGAAGGTGAAGAACAAGGAGGACGGCGTCCGCCTCATGGGCTTCGGCCACCGGGTCTACAAGAACTACGACCCGCGCGCGGCGATCGTCAAGAAGTCCGCGGACGCCGTGCTGTCGACCCTCGGCAAGAAGGACCAGCTCCTCGACATCGCCATGGGCCTCGAGGAGATCGCGCTCAACGACGACTACTTCATCGAGCGCAAGCTCTACCCGAACGTCGACTTCTACACCGGCCTCATCTACAAGGCGATGGGCTTCTCGCCCGCGATGTTCACGCCGCTCTTCGCGCTCGGCCGCATGCCCGGCTGGATCGCGCAGTGGCGCGAGATGATGAAGGACCCGCAGACCAAGATCGGCCGCCCGCGCCAGGTCTACGTCGGCGAGACCGAGCGCGACTACGTCCCGGTCTCCGACCGTTGACCCTGGCTCCTACGGACGCCGCGTCGCTCACCCCACGGTGAGCGGCGCGGCGTCCGTCGTCTCTCGTTTGCCGCCGGTCACGCCTCGTCGGGGACGGCGACGTGGACGCGGAGGAGGCCCGGGTCGAGCGGCGCGAGCTCGTCGGGGTCGAGCGGGGTCCAGGTCGAGTCGTCGCGGGACCAGCGGCGGTCGCCGACCTCGACGGCGACGACGTTCGTGGCGTTGGCGGTGGCGACGGCCCACTGGGCGACGGCCCACGCGGCGCGGTCGGGACCGCCGTCCTCGCCAGCGGCGGGCAGGCCCGAGGCGTCGACCTGCACGGTGCTCCCGTCGCCGCCGTCGAACGGGGACACCCGGACGCCGTCGCCCAGGTCGCGCACGAGGCGGTCCTGGAAGGGCCGCGTCGGGTCGCCGTCGCCGGGGACCTCGGCCGCCGCCACGGGGGCGAGGTCGCACGTGAGCGAGGCGGGGGACCAGCCGGTGAGCGCGGACGCCCAGGCGCGCGACCGGGGCTCGTGCTGCGCGTACGCGTCGGGGAAGGCCGACCGCTGGACGGTCTGCGCGGCGACGGTGACCTCCATGCCCTCGTAGCCCTCGACGGTCTCGAGCACGTCGTAGAAGGCGTTGGTCGAGTAGACGGGGTCCATGATCTGCTCGACGCTGCCCCAGCCCTGGGAGGGCCGCTGCTGGAACAGCCCGACGGAGTCGCGGTCGCCGTAGTCGATGTTGACGAGCCGGGACTCCTGGAGCGCGGTGGCGAGCCCGATCGTCGCGGCGCGTGCCGGGAGCCCGCGGCGCACGGCCGTCCCCGCGACGAGCGCGGCGTTGTCCGCCTGGGTGACGGACAGGTACCAGGTGCGGCCGTCGGCGGTCGCGGCGCACCGCTCGGCGACGGGCGTCTCGTCGTCGAGCCGGTTGAGCGCGAGGACGACGCCGCCCACCCCGACCACGGCCACCGTGAGGAGGGTGACGACGGTGCGGAGGGGGCGGCGCCGGGAGCGCGCACGACCGACGTCCGGCAGGTCCCGGGGGGCTCGAGTCGTGGTCATGCGGGACGCCGTCGTGCTCGCCGGTGGTGGGTCAGTTGGCGTGCAGCGCGGCGTTGAGCTCGACGCCGGCGCCGGTACGGGACACGGCCTCGACGCCGCCCGTGAGCGAGTTGCGTCGGAACAGGATGCCGGAGCGGCCGGAGAGCTCGCGCGCCTTGACGACGAGGGGCTCGCCCGCGGAGTCGGTCTGCCCGACGACGGTCACCTTGGTCCCGGCGGTGACGTACAGGCCGGACTCGACGACGCAGTCGTCGCCCAGGGGGATGCCGAGACCCGCGTTCGCGCCGAGGAGCGAGCGCTGCCCGACCGAGATGACCTCGCGGCCACCCCCGGAGAGGGTGCCCATGATCGACGCGCCGCCACCGACGTCGGAGCCGTCGCCGACGACGACGCCCGCGGAGATGCGGCCCTCGACCATCGACGTGCCGAGCGTCCCGGCGTTGAAGTTGACGAAGCCCTCGTGCATGACGGTCGTGCCGGGAGCGAGGTGGGCCCCGAGCCGCACCCGGTCGGCGTCGGCGACGCGGACGCCCGAGGGGACGACGTAGTCGACCATGCGCGGGAACTTGTCCACGCCGTACACGGTCACGGTCTGCCCGGTCGCGCGCAGGCGCAGGCGCGTCTCCTCGAAGCCGTCGACCGCGCACGCGCCGTGGTTCGTCCAGACCACGTTCGTCAGCACGCCGAAGAGCCCGTCGAGGTTCTGCCCGTGCGGGGCGACGAGGCGGTGGGAGAGCAGGTGGAGGCGCAGGTACGCGTCGGCGGTGTCGGCAGGGGCGGCGTCGAGGTCGATCTCGGTCCGGACCACGACGACGTCCACGCCGCGCAGCTCGTCGCGCTCGGCGAGCGCGACGAGCGAGGCGGGGACGGTCGCGTCCGCCGGGGCGCTGCCGAGCGCCGGCGAGGGGTACCAGACGTCGAGGGTCGTGCCGTCGTCGGTGACGGTCGCCAGGCCGTAGCCCCACGCCGTACGCGGCTCGGACGCGGCCGCCGAGGGGGCGGTCGCGGGGGTCGCAGAAGTCATGCGTCCCACCCTATCGGCCGCGGGTAGGGTGCTGGCGTGACCTCTCCCACGACCTCCGTGACCCCGCCGCACGACCCGCCCGCGCTGGACCTCACCGGCGACCTCGTGGCCCTCTTCCGCGCGGTGTGCGACACGCCGTCGGTGAGCGGCGACGAGCGGACGCTCGCGGACGCGGTCGAGACGGCGCTGCGGGCGTGCCGGCACCTGGAGGTCGTGCGCGACGGCGACACGGTCGTCGCGCGCACGACGCTCGGCCGGGAGCGGCGCGTGGTGATCGCCGGCCACCTGGACACCGTGCCCCTCACGGACCCGCCGAACCTCCCCACGCGCGTCGTCGGCGAGGGCGCCCACGCCGAGGTGTGGGGCCGAGGGACCGTCGACATGAAGGGCGGTGTCGCGGTCGCGCTCGCGCTCGCCGCGGAGCTCGAGGCGCCCGCACAGGACGTCACGTGGGTCTTCTACGACAACGAGGAGGTCGCGTCGGACCTCAACGGCCTCGGGCGCCTCGCGCGCAACCGGCCCGACCTGCTCGCGGCCGACTTCGCGGTCCTCGGGGAGCCGACCTCCGCCGGTCTCGAGGGCGGGTGCAACGGCACGCTGCGGGTCGAGGTGCGCGTCCCCGGGGTCGCCGCGCACTCCGCGCGCTCCTGGACGGGAGCCAACGCGATCCACGCGGCGCACGAGGTGCTCGACCGGCTGGCGGCGTACGTCCCGCAGCAGGTGGAGGTCGACGGGCTGGTCTACCGGGAGGGCATGAACGCCGTGGGGATCCGCGGGGGGATCGCGGGCAACGTCGTCCCGGACGAGTGCGTGGTGACGGTGAACTTCCGGTTCGCGCCGTCGCGCACGGTCGCCGAGGCCGAGCAGCACGTGCGCGAGCTGTTCGCCGGCTTCGAGGTCGTGCTCACCGACGCCGCGCCGGGCGCGCGCCCCGGTCTCGACGACCCGCTCGCGGCGGACTTCGCCGCTGCGGTGCTGGGCGTGACGGGGGGCGCGCCGGCACCGAAGTACGGCTGGACCGACGTCGCGCGCTTCGCCGAGCTCGGCGTCCCGGCGGTGAACTTCGGCCCCGGCGACCCGCTCCTGGCGCACAAGGACGACGAGCGCTGCTCCGTCGGCGAGCTCGCGCTGTGCCGCGACGCGCTCCGTGCGTGGCTGACGGCCGCCCCTGCGGCATAGGCTCGTGACCATGAGCGACACGGTGCGTGACCAGGGTTCCGACGACGGCCTGCCGCAGGCCGGGACGGGGTACCGCAAGGGGCCGGTGCTGCTGCGCGGGGACCAGATCCCGCGCCAGACGACGGACCAGCGTCTTCTCGACACGGGAGGCAGCGCGGACTGGGTCCACTCGGACCCGTGGCGCGTGATGCGCATCCAGAGCGAGTTCGTCGAGGGCTTCGGCGCGCTGGCGGAGGTCGGCCCGGCGGTCTCGGTGTTCGGCTCGGCCCGCACCAAGCCGGACCACCCGGACTACGCGCTCGCGGAGGAGGTCGGGCGTCGCCTGGTCGAGGAGGGCTTCGCGGTCATCACGGGTGGCGGCCCCGGCATCATGGAGGCCGCGAACAAGGGCGCCTCGGAGGCCGGCGGACTCTCGGTCGGGCTCGGGATCGAGCTGCCGTTCGAGCAGGGCATGAACCGGTACGTCAACCTCGGGGTGAACTTCCGCTACTTCTTCGCCCGCAAGACGATGTTCGTCAAGTACGCGCAGGGCTTCGTCGTCCTGCCGGGCGGGTTCGGGACGTTCGACGAGCTGTTCGAGGCGCTCACGCTCGTGCAGACCCACAAGATCACCGAGTTCCCGGTCGCGCTCGTCGGGACCGACTACTGGAGCGGGCTGCTCGAGTGGGCCCGGACCGCGGTCGCCGGGCGCGGCATGATCAGCCCGCACGACCTCGACCTCGTCCACCTCTGCGACGACCCGGCCGAGGCCGTCGAGTACGTGTGCGACCGCGGCGCCGAGCTGCGCGCCGAGGAGCTCGAGGCCACCGAGGAGCTCGCCCGGGCGCAGGCCGGCGACGCGAGCTGAGGGCCCCGGCGCGATGACCTCACCCGGCCCCGACGCGCCCGCGGAGCCGCCGGGCGAGCACCCCGACGACGCAGCGGAACCGCTGCCTCCCCTCGGGGTCCCACCTCGTGGCACGTCGCTCGTGCTGCGCGGGCGGGTCCTCGAACGGCCGGCGGTGATGGCGATCGTCAACCGCACCGACGACTCGTTCTACGCGGGCGCACGTCAGCTCGACGACCGGGAGGCGCTCGCCGCGGTCGAGCGGGCGGTCGTCCAGGGCGCCGAGATCCTCGACGTGGGGGGAGTGCGGGCGGGCGTCGGTCCCGTGGTGACGCCCGACGAGGAGGTCCGTCGGGTCGTGCCGTTCGTCGCACGGGTGCGTGCCGAGTTCCCCGACCTGCTCCTGAGCGTCGACACGTGGCGGGCCGAGGTGGCGCACGAGGCTGCGCTCGCTGGCGCCGACCTCATCAACGACACGTGGGCGGGCCACGACCCCCGACTCGTCGAGGTCGCGGGCGAGCACGGCGTCGGGGTCGTGTGCTCGCACACGGGGGGCGCGACGCCCCGCACCGACCCGTTCCGCGTCACCTATCCCGCGCGGCCCGGCGCCACGGACCCGCGCGACGGTGTCGTCCAGGACGTCGTGGCGACCCTCCGCGCGGCGGCGGAGCGGGCGGTCGCGTGCGGGGTCCCCCGGGCGTCGGTCCTCGTCGACCCCACGCACGACTTCGGCAAGAACACCTGGCACTCCCTGCACCTCCTGCGTCGGACCGAGGTCCTGGCGGGGCTCGGGTTCCCGCTCCTCATGGCGCTGTCGCGCAAGGACTTCGTGGGCGAGACGCTCGACCTGCCGGCCGACGAGCGGCTGGAGGGCACCCTCGCGGCGACGGCCGTCGCCGCGTGGCTCGGCGCACGTGTCTTCCGCGCGCACGACGTCGCAGCGACCCGGCGCGTCCTGGACCTCGTCGCCGCGGTGCGCGACGAGGTTCCTCCGGCGGGTGCCCTGCGGGGTCTCGCGTGACCACGCGGCGCGTCTCGGCCGGCCCGGGGGAGCGTCCACGGCTGCTGCGTCCCGCCTCCTGGCCCTGGTGGGCGCAGGTCCTCGCGGTGTACGGCCTCGCGCGCGCGGTGAGCGCCGTGATCCTCCTCGTCGTCGCGAGGTCCCAGGAGGCGAACCCCTGGACGGACGCCGCCCCGTCGTACCTGCCGTACGTCGCGCGCATGTGGGACGCGAGCTGGTACGAGCAGATCTACGCGTCCGGCTACCCCGACACGCTCCCCGTGGGTCCCGACGGCGCCGTCGAGCAGAACGTCTGGGCGTTCTTCCCGCTCTTCCCGGCGCTCGTCCGCGCGCTCGACGCCGTCACCGGACTGGGGTGGGACGTGCTCGCGCCCACGGTCGCGCTCGCGTGCGGCGCCGGCGCCGTCCTCGTGATCCACCGGCTGGTCGCCACGGCCGGCGCAGCGGCCGTCGAGCGCAGGCCGGGCCTGCCGCTGGCGACCGTCCTGCTCGTGAGCGTCTTCCCGTCCAGCCCCGTCCTCCAGGTCGCGTACACGGAGTCCCTCGCGCTCCTCCTCGTGGCGTCCGCGCTCCTGCTGCTGTCGCGGCGCCGTTACGGGTGGGCGGCGCTCGTGGTCGTCCTCCTCGGCTTCTCCCGCGCCGTCGCGCTGCCGATGGCCGCGGTCGTGCTCTGGCACGGGATCGTGCGTCGGCGGCGCGGCGAGCTGCGCGCGGCCGACGCCGCGCGGCTGGGCGGCCTCCTCGCCGTGTCCCTGGTCAGCGGCTTCGTGTGGCCGTGGGCGTGCAGCGTCGTCACGGGGGTGCACCAGGGGTACTTCCGCACGCAGGGGGCGTGGCGCGGGGGCGCGGAGGTCGTGCCGTTCGTCCCGTGGGTCGACGTGTCTCGCTGGCTGATGGGTGATGCCGGTCCGTGGGTCCTCGCGCTCGTGCTGCTCGCGACGGCCGCGCTCGTGCTGAACCCCGTCGCGACGCGGCTCGGCCCGGAGATGCACGCGTGGTCCGGCGCGTACCTCGCCTACCTGGTCGCGGCGATCCAGCCGGGGACGTCGCTCGTGCGGTTCCTGCTGCTCGCCTTCCCGCTCGCGGCGGTGACCGTCGGGTGGACGCGGTCCCGCCTGTGGCTGGCCGCCGTGACGGTCGCCGGCGTCGCCGGTCAGGTGTGGTGGGTGTGGTCGCTGTGGCGGCTCGTCCCGCCGTCCGGCTGGCCGCCGTGACCGGGACGCCCGGGATGTCGGCACGCGTGAACTAGACTGTCCTCGGGCGTCGTCCGAGGTCGGACGCCCCTCCTCGCGCGCGCGGGGTGGACTCGGGACAACGGAAATGGAGTGCCATCGATGGCTGCGATGAAGCCGCGGACGGGTGACGGGCCGCTGGAGGTCACCAAGGAGGGGCGAGGCATCGTCATGCGGGTCCCGCTCGAGGGTGGCGGACGTCTGGTGGTCGAGCTCAACGCGACCGAGGCCAGCGAGCTGGGTGAGGCGCTCCAGGCCGTGGTGGGCTGATTGCCCGCACGTGAGCGCCGGGTCTCCGGTCTCCCCGGGCTGCCGCGCACGCTGCCCGAGGTGGTCGGCGCCCGGGGCGCTCTGAGCGACGCGGTACTCCTCGACGGCGCGCAGGTCGACGCGGTCGTCGTGGCCGTCGCGCCTCCGCGCGAGGCCGAGGACGGGTTGCAGCCGCGTGCCGGCACCGTCGACGCGACGGTGCGGTACGGCGTCGACCTCGCGGAGCTCGCCGAGCGTGCGGGCGGGCGGAGCTTCCGCGGCGCGTCCGGCGAGGTGGTGCGCGTCGACCTGCCGCGCGCGCACGCCGGCTCCGGGGTGCGGCTCCCGTGGACGGGCCTGCCCCCGAGGATCCTCCTGCTCGGGGTCGGCGCCGGGACGGCGTCCGATCTCCGGCGCGCCGGTGCGGCCCTCGCCCGTGCGTCGCGCGGCCTGGAGCGGGTCGTCAGCGCCGCCACCGCCGACGCGGGACCCGACGCGGTCCGCGCGTTCGTCGAGGGCTACCTGCTCGCCGCGTACGACCAACCCCGGCAGAGCGGGTCCTCACCGTCCGCGGCCGAGGCTGCCGCGGAGCAGCTCGTCCTGCTCGCGCCCGAGGACCGGCCCGACGACACGGCGCCGATCGAGGCCGCGCACCGCGCCGCGGCGGCGACCTGGCTGGTCCGCGACCTCGCCAACATCCCGTCCGACGTGAAGGACCCGGCGTGGTTCGCCGACCGCGCGGTCGAGCTGGCCGACGCGCTCGGGCTCGACACGACGGTCCGCGGCCCCGCCCAGCTCGGTGCCGAGGGCTTCGGCGCGCTCCTGGCCGTGGGTGCGGGCTCGGCCCGGCCGCCGCGCCTCGTGACGGTCACCTACGACCCCACGGACCACGGCGTCCTCCCGCGGGGCGTCGACGTCCGGCACGTCGTCGTCGTCGGCAAGGGCATCACGTACGACACCGGCGGACTGTCCATCAAGCCCCGCGAGGCGATGGTGCCGATGAAGACCGACATGGCGGGCGCCGCCGTCGCGCTCGCGGTGGTGCTCGGCGCCGCCCGCGCCCGCTCGGACCGCCGGGTCACCGCGGTGCTCCCGCTGGCCGAGAACCACGTCGGCGCCGCCTCCTACCGCCCCGGCGACGTGCTGCGTACCTGGTCGGGCCGCACGGTCGAGGTGGCGAACACCGACGCGGAGGGCCGCCTCGTCCTCGCCGACGGGATCGCGTACGCGGTGGCCGAGCTCGCACCCGACGTGCTCGTCGACGTCGCGACGCTCACCGGGGCGGCGAGCCTCGGGCTGGGTCGAGGGCACGGTGCGCTGTTCGCGACGGACGACGCCGTCGCCGACGCGCTGGAGAGCGCCGCGCTGACCACCGGCGAACGGGTGTGGCGCATGCCCCTCGTCGAGGACTACACGGACGCGCTGCGGTCCGACGTCGCCGACCTGCGCCACGTCCCGGTCGAGAGCCCGGGGGGCGGGTCGATCACGGCCGCGCTGTTCCTGCGCGAGTTCGTCGGTGACGTGCCGTGGGCGCACCTGGACGTCGCCGGCCCGGCGCGCGCGACGGCGGACCGGCACGAGGTGGTCGCCGGGGCGACGGGATTCGGCGCGCGGCTCCTGCTCGAGGCGCTCGACCGGCTCTGACGCGGGCGGCGTCCTGTCAGCGCCGGACGGCGAGCAGCAGGCCGTCGCCGCTCGGGAGCAGCGCCGGCAGGACGCGGTCGTCGGAGCGGAGCGAGCGACCGACCTCGCGGACGATCGTCGTCACCTCGTCGCGCCGCGCGGGGTCGGCGACCCGGTCGTGCGACAGCGCGCCGTCGACCGCGAGCACGCCGCCCGGGCGCAGCAGGCGCAGACCCTGCTCGACGTACTCGGGGTAGCTGTGCTTGTCCGCCCCCACGAGGACGAGGTCGTAGGCGCCGTCGGTGAGCCGGGGGAGGACCTCGCTCGCGCGACCCGGGATGGTGCGGGTCCGTGCCGAGGGCACGCCCTCCTCCGCGAAGGCCTCCTTGGCCGCTCGCTGGTGCTCGACCTCGACGTCGATCGTCGTCAGCACGCCGTCGGCGGGCATCCCTCGCAGGAGCCAGAGCGACGCCACGCCGGTGCCGGTGCCGATCTCGACGACCGCGCGGGCGGCGAGCGAGGCCGCGAGGACCTGGAGCACCGCCCCCACGCCGGGGAGCACCGCCGGGCACCCGAGCTCCGCGGCGCGGTCGCGCGCACGCAGGAGGACCTCGTCCTCCGGGACGAACTCCTCGCTGTACACCCAGCTCGCGGCCTTGGCGCTGCGGTGGGTGCCGACGTCGCTGGTGATCGGTGCCTCCTGGTGGTCCGTCGTCCGCGTGGGCCCGGGACCGGGCCGGGGCGGACGCTGCCTCGGATCGTACCCGTCCCCTCCCACGCCGGCCCGCTCCCGCGCCGGGCGGGTGTGCACGGCCCGTGGACGTCGCGCGGACGTCCCGCACGGGAGGGGGAACACGCGCCGGGGGCCGCGCGTTCTTCTGGGACGATGGACGACGTGAGCGACGCACGACCGGGGACCAGCACGCACGTGACGCAGGACGGTGGCGCGTGGGTGCCGCCGTCGTGGGACGAGATCGTGCGCGAGCACTCGGCGCGCGTCTACCGGCTCGCGTACCGCCTCACGGGCAACCGGCAGGACGCCGAGGACCTCACGCAGGAGACGTTCGTCCGGGTGTTCCGCTCGCTGTCGAGCTACACGCCGGGCACGTTCGAGGGGTGGCTGCACCGGATCACGACGAACCTCTTCCTCGACCAGGTCCGCCGCAAGCAGCGCATCCGCATGGAGGCCATGGGCGACGACGACGGGCAGTACCCCGCACGGGCCGAGGCCCAGCCGGAGCGCGGCTTCGAGCACGCGAACCTCGACCACGACGTCCAGCGCGCGCTCGACGCGCTCTCGCCCGAGTACCGTGCCGCCGTCGTGCTGTGCGACATCGAGGGCTTGTCGTACGAGGAGATCGCCGTGACGCTGGGGATCAAGCTCGGCACGGTCCGCTCCCGCATCCACCGCGCGCGTTCCCAGCTCCGTGCCGCGCTGCCGCACCGCGACCCCGCGGACCGCCCGACGTCGGACGACGCCCCGACGCCCGTGGCCGCCCGGGGGGCGGCGTGACGCACCTCGGCTCCCGCCTCTCCGCGCTCGTCGACGGGCAGCTCACCCCCGCCGAGGCGGAGCGCGCCCTCGAGCACGTGGCGTGCTGCCCGCGGTGCGCCGCCGAGCTGTCCGCGGCGCGCGCCGCACGCCGGGCGCTGAGCTCCGCCGGGCCGGTCGAGCCCGCTCCCGATCTCGCGGCCCGTCTGCTCGCGCTGTCGGCGCAGATCCCCTCGACGGACGGCGACCCGCTCCGCTCCGCGCCTGCCGGGAGCGATCCCTGGGCGCAGCCGGTGCCCCTCCCGCGCGGTGCGTGGAGCGGCGACGTGCGCCGGGGGGCCGTGCGTCGACGCGTCGTCGGGTTCGTGGTCGGCGGTGTCGGGGTCGCGGCCGTCGGCCTCTTCGCCCTGGGCGAGAGCCCGCTCGTGACGCCGGACCTGCACCGCAGCGACCCCCTCAACGTGCTGGCGCAGGCCGCACCCCGCGCCACGGGGGCGCTCGTGGTGGGCGGGGTGCCGACGGCGGAGCAGGGCGCCGGTCACGAGGACGCCCCGGACGGCGACGGCGCGACCGCGCTCGCGGCGCTCGACGCGGAGGGCTGGACGTGCCCGACCTCTCTTCCGGAGGGTTTCAGCGTGGTCGACGTGCGAACCGCCCCGCGTGGCGCCGTCGAGATCGACCTCGAGGCGCCGGGTGGCGAGGCTGTGGTACGGGAGCAGCACGGGCTCCTGGACACCGCCGCGCTCGCGGGCGGGGACACGTGGGACGTCGAGGGCCGTCGCGTGCACGTGCTGTCGGAGGAGCCGTGGCACGTGGTCTGGCAGTCGGGCGACACGGTGATCGACGTCGTCGCCGACACGGAGCGGGAGACGGTCGCCGCCCTCGTGGCGGCCTTCCCGGCCCGTGACTACGATGCCGGGGTCCCGGCGCGCATCTCCCGGGGCTGGACGACCATGACAGGAGCGCTCGGCACCTCATGACCGACCCCCAGACCGGCCCGGACCGTCCCGGAGGGCACGACGCCGCGCCCAACCCGTTCGCGCCGCCGTCCGCCTACCGCAGCGTGCCTCCGGTCGCGCCGTCGGCGCCGGCCGGACCGGGTCCGGTCCCGCCACCGCCGGGCGCGCCCGCTCCGTCGCCGGGCGCAGGCACCCCGCCGCCGGTGCCCGGCCCGGGCCCGGGCGCGAGGACCGCACCGGCCGACCCGTGGGCGACCCTGCGGTCGTTCGGGGAGCCGGAGGCGCCGACCGCCCCGACGCGACCGGGCGGTTCCGTCGACCCGACCCTCGTCGGGGTCCCGCGGGGCGTGGGCGGTCCGACGCCGCGGCGCGGGCTCCGTCCCGCCCTCGTCGCGGGCGTCGCCGCGCTCGCGCTGGTCGCCGGCGCGGTCGGCGGTGTCGCCGCGGACAGGCTCCTCGGCGACGACTCGCCCGGACCGTCCTCGTCCGCCCTGCCGCCCGCGAGCGTCGAGCCCGGGGCGGACCGCCCGGCGGGCTCGGTGGCCGACATCGCGGCCACGGTGCTCCCGAGCGTCGTCTCGCTCCAGGTCCGTGGCGCCGACGGCGTGGCGACGGGCTCCGGCTTCGTCCTGCGCGAGGACGGCTACATCCTCACCAACAACCATGTGGTCGCGGGGGCTGCCGAGGGAGGCGACGTCGTCGTGCTGTTCTCGGACGGGCACGAGAGCCCGGCCGAGCTGGTCGGCCGGACGGTCGACTACGACCTGGCGGTCGTGAAGGTCGAGGACTCCGGTCTCACGCCGCTCGCGCTCGGCGACTCCGACCAGGTCGTCGTCGGCGACCCCGTGGTCGCCGTCGGCGCGCCGCTGGGCCTCAACGGCACCGTCACGACCGGGATCGTCAGCGCGCTCAACCGGCCCGTCCAGGCCGGCGCCGCGGCCGAGACGGCGTTCATCAACGCGATCCAGACCGACGCGGCGATCAACCCCGGCAACTCCGGGGGCCCGCTCGTCAACGGGCGTGGCGAGGTCGTGGGCATCAACTCCGCCATCGCGCAGCCGCCGGGCAGCCAGTCGGCGACCGGGAGCATCGGGCTCGGCTTCGCCATCCCGTCCAACCAGGCGCGCCGGACCGCGGAGCAGCTCATCGCCGACGGCGTCGCGACGTACCCGGTGATCGGTGTGCTGCTCGACCAGGGGTACCAGGGCGAGGGCGTCCAGGTCTCGACGAATGCCCAGGCCGGCAACCCGGCGGTGACGCCCGACGGCCCGGCCGACGCCGCGGGGATCCGGCCCGGGGACGTGATCCTCTCCATCGACGGTCGGCCCGTCACGGAGTCCGACGAGCTCATCGTCGCCATCCGGGCGAAGGCTCCGGGGGACGCCGTGACCCTGCGGGTCCGCACGGGGGACCAGGAGCGCGACGTCCGCGTCGTCCTCGACGAGGCCACGAGCGAGTAGTCTGTCGGCGTGTTCGGGATCAACGGGGCCGAGTTCATCGTGCTCCTCGTCGTGGCGGTCGTCGTCATCGGTCCTGAGCGCCTGCCGCGCTACGCCGAGCAGCTCGGGTCGTTCGTCCGCTCCGCCCGGGGGTACCTGCGGGACGCCAAGGCGCGCGTGGACGCCGAGATCGGGGACGAGATCTCGGACGTCGACTGGTCGAAGCTCGACCCCCGCCAGTACGACCCGCGCCGGATCGTGCGCGAGGCGCTGCTCGACGACGAGCCCGTGCGTGAGAGGGTCGCGCCGCCCCCGCCGCGGGCGGCCTCGCCCGCGCCGCAGGGCGGCTCCGCGCCGTTCGACGACGAGGCGACCTGAGCCGTCGCCGGCCACCCGCGCGACGGGAGGCGATTCGTTCCCGCACGGCACCACCTGTCAGAATGGGGCAATGTCCATCGAGGCGACGCACACCGGTCCGGCACCGGTCCGGGAGACCACGCAGGCGACCGGGAACCCGACGAGCACCAAGCCCCGCATCCTGTCCGGCATGCAGCCCACGGAGGACTCGCTCCAGCTCGGGAACTACATCGGCGCGCTGCGCCAGTGGGTCGCGCTCCAGGACTCCTACGACGCGCTCTACTGCGTCGTCGACCTCCACGCCCTGACTGTCAACCCCGACCCGGAGCGCCTGCGCGAGCGGACACGCCGCACGGCGGCGCAGTACCTCGCCGGCGGCGTCGACCCGGAGCGGTCGGCCCTGTTCGTGCAGTCGCACGTGCCGCAGCACGCGGAGCTCTCCTGGGTGCTGTCCTGCCAGACGGGCTTCGGCGAGGCCGGCCGCATGACCCAGTTCAAGGACAAGTCCGCGAAGCAGGGTGCCGACGGCACGACCGTGGGGCTCTTCACCTACCCCGTCCTCATGGCGGCGGACATCCTGCTCTACGACGCGGCCCTCGTGCCGGTCGGGGAGGACCAGCGCCAGCACCTCGAGCTCACCCGTGACCTCGCGGAGCGCCTCAACGCCCGCTTCGGCGACGGGACCGCGGTCGTGCCCGAGGCGCACATCGTCCGCTCGGTGGCGAAGATCTACGACCTGCAGGAACCGACGGCGAAGATGAGCAAGTCGTCGTCGAACGGCAAGGGCGTCATCTGGCTCCTGGAGGACCCGAAGGTCGCCGCGAAGCGGATCCGGTCCGCAGCGACGGACTCGGACACCGAGATCCGGTACGACCCGATCGCCAAGCCGGGCGTGTCCAACCTCCTCACCATCTACTCCGCGCTCACGGGCCGCGACGTCGAGGCGATCGCCGCCGAGTACGACGGCCAGGGGTACGGACGGCTCAAGGTCGACCTCGCGGACGTCGTGGTCGACTTCCTCGTCCCGTTCCAGGAGCGCGCCAACACCTACCTCGCCGACCCCGCGGAGCTCGACGCGGTGCTCGCGCGGGGCGCCCAGAAGGCGCGCGACATCGCCGCCGGGACGCTCGCACGCATCTACGACCGCGTCGGCCTTCTGCCCGCCGGAGGGCCGACCGCGTGAACCTCCCGGAGCGAGGGCCGGACCAGGTGCGGATCGGCATCGCGATCGAGGTGCCCGAACCCTTCGCGACGCAGCTCCAGGACGCGCGCGCACGGTTCGGTGATCCGCTCGCGCGGTCGATCCCGCCCCACATCACGCTCCTCGGGCCCACGGTGCTCGACCCGGCCGAGCTCGACGCGGCACGGGCGCACCTCACCGCGGTCGCGACCACCGCCGCACCGTTCCAGGTCCACCTGCGCGGCTCCGCCACGTTCCGGCCGATCTCGCCCGTGGTGTTCATCCAGGTGGTCGAGGGCATCGCCGAGTGCGAGCACCTCGAGAGCGCCGTCCGTACCGGTCCGCTCGCCCAGGACCTCCGGTTCAACTACCACCCGCACGTGACGGTCGCCCACGAGGTGCCCGACGCCGCGCTCGACGCCGCGTTCGACGAGATGGCGACCTACGAGGCGCGGTTCGAGGTGGCGGGCTTCTCCCTGTACGAGCACGGCGACGACGGCGTGTGGCGGCCGGAGCAGGTCTTCCCGCTGACCGCGGATGCCGGGACCGCGACCGCCTCGTAAGGTTCGGGGCGTGACGTCGCCCCCCTCCGCCGCACCCAGCGCCGTCAGGCGCACGAGGGAGCGCGTCGAGGCGCTCGTCGAGCGGTGGAAGGACAGCCGGGCCGGGCGCGCGACCTATCGCTACCTCGACGCGCGCGGCGCCCTGCTGTGCGGCGGCATCGCGTACTCCGCCCTGTTCTCCCTCTTCGCCGCCCTCACCATCGGCTACACGGTCTTCATGCAGGTGCTCGGCGGCAGCGCGGAGCTCATGGACGCCGTGTTCGGCGAGATCAACGAGCTCGTCCCCGGCCTCATCGCCGTCGACGGGGAGAAGGGCATCATCGACCCCGGCGATCTCCTCCTGTCGCACGGACTCAGCGTCACGAGCGTCGTCGCCGGGGTCGTGCTGCTGTTCTCGGTCGTCTCGTTCATGTACCACCTGCGTGGCGCCGTGAGGACCATGTTCGGCGTCAGCGACGTCGGCCAGAGCGTGCTGCTCGCCCGGGCGCGCGCCCTCCTCGGCTTCCTCCTGCTCGCGCTGAGCATGCTCGTCTCCGCCGTCGCCAGCATCGCCGTGTCGTCGATCGGCTACCGGCTCCTGGCGTCGCTCGGGCTCTCCGGCGGGCCTGCGGTCCTCGTGACCGGCGCCGGACTGGTGGTGAGCGTCCTGCTCGACGCGGTGGTCGTGGTCGTGGTGGTCACGCTGCTGGCGGGCGTGCGGGTCCCCCGTCGCGACCTCGTCGTCGGCGCGCTCACCGCCGCGGTCGCCTTCGGGGGCCTGCGCTACCTCGGGTCGTCGTTCGTGGCGGGCAGCGCCAGCCGGAACGCGCTGCTCGCCTCCTTCGCGGTCCTCGTGACCCTCCTGATCCTCGTCAACTTCACCGCCCGCATCCTGCTCGCGGTCTGCGCATGGATGGCCGACCCGCCCCGCCCGCCGGACCCGGACCCCGACGCCCGGCACGCTCGCGACGTCCGGCCCGAGCTCCCCGTCGTGGACGCGACCCGCCCGACCCACGTGCGCGTCGCCCGTCACGCGGTGGCCGAGGACCCGGCGCCCGTCGCCGTCTCGACGGAGGAGCACCTCCGTGCGGGCCAAGGCTCCGGCAGACCCTGGAGCCCGATCGTCCGCGGCGTCCGTCGTGCCCGCCTCCCGCGCGGCACCTAGCCGAACGGCGCCGACGCGTTCTCCTCCGCGACGGGTCGGCTCTCCGGCCTGCGTGGCCGGCCCGACCACGCGGGTCGTGGACCCGGCCGAGGCCGAGCGCGCCACGAGACGACGGAGGGCGCCGACCGTGGTGGTCGGCGCCCTCCGTGCGGGACGTGCAGGGATCAGAAGGCGCGCGTGATCATCGCGCGCTTGACCTCCTGGATCGCCTTGGTGACCTCGATGCCGCGGGGGCAGGCCTCCGTGCAGTTGAAGGTCGTGCGGCAGCGCCACACGCCCTCCTTGTCGTTGAGGATCTCCAGGCGCTGCGTGGCACCCTCGTCGCGGCTGTCGAAGATGAACCGGTGCGCGTTGACGATGGCGGCGGGGCCGAAGTACTGGCCGTCGGTCCAGAACACGGGGCACGACGACGTGCAGGCGGCGCACAGGATGCACTTGGTGGTGTCGTCGAAGCGCTCGCGCTGCGCGGCGGACTGGAGGCGCTCCTTGCTCGGCTCGTTCCCGGACGTGATGAGGAACGGCATGATCTCGCGGTACGACGCGAAGAACGGCTCCATGTCGACGACCAGGTCCTTGACCACGGGCAGGCCCTTGATGGGCTCGACCGTGATGGGCTTGTCGGGGTTCACGTCCTTGAGCAGCGTCTTGCACGCGAGCCGGTTGCGGCCGTTGATGCGCATCGCGTCCGAGCCGCACACGCCGTGCGCGCACGAGCGACGGAACGTGAGCGAGCCGTCGTGCTCCCACTTGATCTTGTGCAGGGCGTCGAGCACGCGGTCCGTGCCGTGGGCCAGGACGGTGAACTCGTCCCAGTACGCGTCCTCGCCGTGCTCCGACTCGGGGGAGTAGCGGCGGATGCGGAGCGTGACCTCGAACGAGGGGATCTCACCGGCCTTGGCCTCGGGGGCCGGGCTCTCGAGTGTGGCAGTCATCAGTACTTCCGCTCCATGGGCTCGTACCGGGTCTGGGTGACGGGCTTGGAGCCCAGGGCGACCTTGTAGCCGTCGAACTCCTCGACGTGGTCGAAGTAGCCGGCGACGTGCCCGTCGGCGACGTCGCTGGCCGAGGTGGGACGGCGGTACGCCATCGTGTGCAGCATGTAGTTGGCGTCGTCGCGGTCGGGGTAGTCCTCGCGGTAGTGGCCGCCGCGCGACTCCTTGCGGTTGATCGCCGCGACGACCGTGACCTCGGCGATGTCGAGGAGGAAGCCGAGCTCGATGGCCTCGAGCAGGTCGGTGTTGAACAGCCGGCCCTTGTCCTGGACCGAGACGTTCTTGTACCGCTTCTGCAGGTCGCGGATGTCCGCGAGGGCCTGGTTGAGCGACTCGCCGGTGCGGAACACCTGGGCGTTGGCGTCCATGGTCTCCTGGAGGGCCTTGCGGACGTCGGCGACGCGCTCGCCGTCGGGTCGGTTCCGCATCTCCTCGAGCTGCGCGATGACCGCCGCGGCGGGGTTCTCCGGGAGCTCGGTGTACGACGCCGTCGCGGCGTACGCGGCGGCCGTGCGGCCGGCGCGCTTGCCGAAGACGTTGATGTCGAGCAGCGAGTTGGTGCCGAGACGGTTGGAGCCGTGGACGCTCACGCACGCGACCTCGCCCGCGGCGTAGAGGCCCTTGACGACGTTGTGGCTGTCGCGCAGCACCTCGGCGTCGACGTTCGTCGGGATGCCGCCCATCGCGTAGTGCGCGGTGGGGTAGACGGGCACGGGCTCGGTGTACGGCTCGATGCCCAGGTACGTCCGGGCGAACTCGGTGATGTCCGGGAGCTTCGCGTCGATGTGCGCGGGCTCGAGGTGCGTGAGGTCGAGCAGGACGTAGTCCTTGTTCGGCCCGGCGCCGCGGCCCTCGCGGACCTCGTTCGCCATGGACCGGGCGACGATGTCGCGCGGCGCGAGGTCCTTGATGGTGGGGGCGTAGCGCTCCATGAACCGCTCGCCGTCGGCGTTGCGGAGGATGCCGCCCTCGCCGCGCGCCGCCTCGGAGAGGAGGATGCCCAGGCCGGCGAGGCCCGTCGGGTGGAACTGGAAGAACTCCATGTCCTCGAGCGGCAGGCCGCGGCGGTACGCGAGGGCCATGCCGTCGCCCGTGAGGGTGTGGGCGTTGGACGTCGTCTTGAAGATCTTGCCCGCGCCGCCGGTCGCGAAGATGATCGCCTTCGCCTGGAAGACGTGGATCTCGCCGGTTGCCAGGTCGTAGGCGACGACGCCGGTCGCGGTGACCGGCTCGCCGTCGGGGATCTCGCCCGCCGACAGGTCGTGGTCCGTGATGAGGTCGAGCACGTAGAACTCGTTGAAGAACTCGACGTCCTGCTTGACGCACTGCTGGTAGAGCGTCTGGAGGATCATGTGACCGGTGCGGTCCGCCGCGTAGCACGAGCGACGCACCGCGGCCTCGCCGTGGTTGCGGGTGTGCCCGCCGAACCGGCGCTGGTCGATGCGACCCTCGGGCGTGCGGTTGAACGGCAGGCCCATGCGCTCGAGGTCGAGGACCGCGTCGATGGCCTCCTTGGCCATGATCTCGGCGGCGTCCTGGTCGACGAGGTAGTCGCCGCCCTTGACCGTGTCGAACGTGTGCCACTCCCAGTTGTCCTCCTCCACGTTCGCGAGAGCGGCGCACATGCCGCCCTGCGCGGCGCCCGTGTGCGAGCGCGTGGGGTACAGCTTGGAGATGACGGCCGTGCGGACCTTGCCGGACGACTCCAGCGCCGCGCGCATCCCGGCGCCGCCTGCGCCGACGATGACGACGTCGTACTGATGGGTTTGCATCGGGGTCGATGCCTCCTGGGAGAGAGCCGGGTGGAGCGAGAAGACGGGGGCAGGTAGCGGGAGGTCGCTCAGGCCGTGCAGAACGACGCGAGCAGCTCGGCCGGCGCGTTCGCGGGGCACGGGTCGAACGTGAAGATCACGAGCGTGCCGAGCACCGTGACGATCGTGAACGCGAGGTACAGCGCGAGCTTGAGGACGAGGCGAGTGCCGTCACGCTCGGCGTAGTCGTTGATGATCGTGCGGACGCCGTTGGTGCCGTGGAACATGGCCAGCCACAGCATGAGCAGGTCCCAGATCTGCCAGAACGGGGAGGCCCACTTGCCGGCGACGAAGCCGAAGTCGATCGCGTGCACGCCCTCGCCGACCATGAGGTTGACGAAGAGGTGCCCGAAGATGAGGACGATCAGCACGACGCCGGACGCGCGCATGAAGATCCAGCTGTACAGCTCGTAGTTGCTGCGCGTGGCCTTGCGGCGCTTGTAGGGGTCGCGCGGGCTCGCGACCTCGACCGTGGGTGCGGCGGCCATCAGTGCCCCCCTCCGAAGACGTTCATGAGGTGACGCGGCAGGAAGCCCGCCATCGTGACGACGAAGAGGCCGACGACGATCCAGAGCATCGTGCGCTGGTACCGGGGGCCCTTGGCCCAGAAGTCGACGAGGATGATCCGGATGCCGTTGAAGGCGTGGAACACGATGGCCGCGACCAGTCCTGCCTCGCCGATGCCCATGATCGGCGTCTGGTACGTCCCGATGACGGCGTTGTAGGCCTCGGGCGACACCCGGACGAGCGCCGTGTCGAGCACGTGGACGAGCAGGAAGAAGAAGATGAGCACGCCGGTCACGCGATGCGCGACCCACGACCACATGCCTTCACGGCCGCGGTAGAGCGTGCCGGCTGGTGCACTGGGCACTTTGGGGGCCTCCTGTGGCGAGATCAGGGGGAGATGTCACGTTCCGGACGTGGCCCGGAACTCCCTCAGTCCGGACCGCGGGACCGTCGTCGGCATCGGTCTCTGGGTTTCCACCATAGTGACATCGGCGTCATGATGCGGACCGCCGGGGGCGGCCGAACGGCCTTGCGCGGGGGGTTTGTGACTGATCCCACAGCCCGCGAGGGAACTGTCCGCCTCACTATGCTGCCCCCATGGCCGCTTCGCCTCACCCCTCGTCCCCCGCGTCGCCGATCCCCGGCTTCCACGCCGTCGTCCCGGCGGGAGGGGCGGGCACGCGGTTGTGGCCGCTCTCGCGCGCGGGCTCGCCCAAGTTCCTCCTCGACCTCACCGGGTCGGGCCGCTCGCTGCTCCAGTCGACGGTCGACCGGCTGGTCCCGCTCGCAGGGGAGCGGGGCGTGGTGCTCGTCACCGGGGACCGGCACGTCGCCGCCGCGCGCACCCAGCTGCCGGGGCTCCCGGCCGAGAACGTCCTGGCGGAGCCGTCCCCGCGTGACTCGATGGCGGCGATCGGCCTCGCCGCGGCGGTCCTCGAGCAGCGGCACGGCGACGTCGTGGTGGGGTCGTTCGCCGCGGACCAGGTCATCACGGGCCGGGACGCGTTCGAGTCGTCGGTCCGCGAGGCCGTGGAGGCGGCACGGGCGGGATACGTCGTGACGATCGGGATCGCGGCCTCGCGGCCCTCGACCGCCTTCGGGTACGTGCACAGCGGAGCCCCGCTCGGTGTCGCGGGCGCACCGAGCGCGCAGCACGTGCGCGGCTTCACCGAGAAGCCCGACGCGGCGACGGCGCAGCGCTACCTCGCGTCCGGGGAGTACCGGTGGAACGCCGGCATGTTCATCGTCCGGTCGGCCGTCCTCCTGGGGCACCTCGCGGACCAGCGCCCGGAGCTGCACGACGGCCTGCGCGCGATCGCCGCGGCGTGGGACGGCCCCGACCGCGACCGGGTGCTCGCCGAACGCTGGCCCGCGCTCGAGCGGATCGCGATCGACCACGCGGTCGCCGAGCCCGTCGCGGCGGTGGGCGGCGTCGCCGTCGTCCCGGGGACGTTCGGCTGGGACGACGTGGGGGACTTCAACTCGCTCGCCGCGCTGCTGCCGTCGGTCGACGGTGCCGGCTCGAAGGTCCTCGGCGACACGGGTCGCGTGGTCCGCCGGGAGAGCGCGGGGTCGGTGGTCGTGCCGGCGAGCGACCGGGTCGTCACGGTGCTGGGCCTCGACGACGTCGTGGTCGTGGACACCCCGGACGCGCTGCTCGTCACCACGCGTGCCCGCGCGCAGCAGGTGAAGTCGATGGTCGACACGGTCCGCGAGCTCGGGATGGACGAGCTCCTGTGACGGCCGACGTGACCCTCGCCGCCCGCGTCGCCGCGGCCGCCGCGCGCCACGTGGACGAGGTCGTGGCGATCCGCCGCGACATCCACGCGCACCCGGAGGTCTCGCGCGCGGAGACGCGGACGACGGCCCTGCTCGCCGACCGGCTGCGGGCCGCGGGGCTCGAGCCGCGGCTCCTGCCCGGCACGGGCCTCGTGTGCGACGTCGGCCCCGAGCCGGGCGACGTGGCCGCCACCCGAACGGCCGACGACGCGCCGTCGCCCGGGCGCGTGGCCCTGCGCGCCGACATCGACGCGCTGCCGCTCCAGGACAGGTGCGACCTCCCGTGGGCCTCGACGGTCCCCGGCGTGGCGCACGCCTGCGGTCACGACGTGCACACCGCGGTGGTGCTGGGAGCCGGGCTGGTCCTCGCCGACCTGCACGCGCAGGGGGAGCTGCGCCGCGGCGTGCGGCTCGTCTTCCAGCCCGCGGAGGAGGTCCAGCCCGGCGGGTCGCTCGACGTCCTCGCCGCGGGCGCCATGGACGGCGTCGACGAGATCTACGCGGTGCACTGCGACCCCAAGGTCGACGTGGGCCGGATCGGGACGCGCATTGGTCCGATCACGTCGGCGTCCGACGAGGTCTCCGTGACCATCGCGTCGCCCGGGGGGCACACCTCGCGCCCGCACCTCACGGGCGACGTGGTCTACGCGCTGGGCCAGGTCATCACCCAGGTCCCCGCCGTGCTGGGCCGGCGGCTCGACCCGCGCTCGGGCGTGAACCTCACGTGGGGCGCCGTGCACGCCGGGTCCGCGCACAACGCGATCCCGAGCACGGGGACGGTGCGCGGGACGCTGCGCTGCCTGGACGTGCGGGCGTGGGAGTTCGCGGGGCAGGTGCTGCACGACGCCGTCGAGCAGGTCGTCGCGCCCTACGAGGTCGAGGTGACGGTGCACCACACGCGCGGTGTGCCGCCCGTCGAGAACGACGAGCGCTGCACGGGGCTGCTCGAGGCCGCGGCGCGCGACGTCCTCGGTCCCGACTCGATCCTCCTGACCGAGCAGTCGCTCGGCGGCGAGGACTTCGCCTGGTACCTCACGAAGGTCCCCGGCGCGATGGCGCGGCTGGGCACACGGACCCCGGGCGGGCGCAGCTATGACATCCACCAGGGCGACCTCCAGGTCGACGAGCGCGCGGTGGACGCGGGGATGCGACTGCTCGCCCGTGTCGCCGCGGGTCAGGACGGGTGAAGCGGTCCCGACCCGTGGACAGGGGTGTGTCACGCCTCAGACGCAAAGTGACGCTTGCATAACGAAGCACCCGCGTTACCGGCAAGTAACGTGCAGGACCCTCCAGGCTGATTAGTGTTCGGTCCTATAGAGGCCGACGGACCGGTCCTCCCGTGCAACGGCGCTCGGGAGGGCCCAGGGGTCCTTCCCTGCGCGGCCCTGCTACGAGAACGACAGGAGCTATCAGGTGAAGAGAGCGACTCAGGTCACCGCGCTCGCGGCCGTCGCCGCGCTCGCGCTGGCCGCGTGCGGCGCCGCACCCGAGGACGACGAGACGACCGGCGGCGGCGAGAACACCGCGGGCGGCAACTCCGACTTCTCCGCGTGCATGGTGTCCGACGCCGGCGGGTTCGACGACCAGTCCTTCAACCAGTCCGGTTTCGAAGGGCTCCAGCAGGCGGAGGAGGAGCTCGGCGTCACGATCCACGAGGTCGAGTCGCAGGCCGACACCGACTACGCGCCGAACATCGACAGCCTGGTGCAGCAGGGCTGCAACCTCATCATCGGCGTCGGCTTCCTCCTCGAGGACCCGATCCAGGCCGCGGCCGTGGCCAACCCCGACGTGCACTTCGCGCTCATCGACTCCTCGTTCTCCGACCCGGGCGCCACCGCCGACGACCCGCCGGTGGCCGTCGAGCTCGACAACGCCAAGCCGATCCTCTTCAACACCGCGGAAGCGGCGTTCCTCGCCGGCTACCTCGCGGCGGGCATGACGGAGACGGGCACGGTCGCCACGTTCGGCGGCATCCAGATCCCGTCGGTCGCCATCTTCATGGACGGCTACGTCGACGGCGTCGCGAAGTACAACGAAGACAACGGCACCGACGTCAAGGTCCTCGGCTGGGACAAGGCGGCCCAGACCGGCACGTTCACCGGCGACTTCGACAACCAGGCGAACGGCCAGAACGTCACCCAGGGCTTCATCGACCAGGGTGCGGACATCATCATGCCGGTCGCGGGTCCCGTCGGCCTGGGTGCGGCTGCGGCCGCCGAGGGCGCGGGCGCGAAGATCATCTGGGTCGACTCGGACGGCTTCCTCACGACCGACTACGGCAGCCTCATCCTCACGTCGGTCATGAAGCAGATCGGCCCGGCCGTGTTCGACACCGTGAGCGAGTCGGCGGACGGCAACTTCACGAGCGAGCCGTACGTGGGCACGCTCGAGAACGAGGGCGTCGGCCTCGCGCCGTTCCACGACTTCGAGGACGCGGTGCCGGCCGAGCTGCAGGACCAGCTCGCCCAGTACCAGGAGCAGATCATCGCGGGCGACCTCGTCGTCGAGTCGCCGAACGCGCCGTGACGCGACGCTGAACCCGCCGACCGCCTCCGGGCGGCCGGCACCGGTGGCCCGGGCACAGCGCCCGGGCCACCGTCATGACGACGACGCGGTCGTCAGGGTCCGCGCCGTGGCCCACGACGCGCCGCGCTCGGGTGAGTGCGGTTCGATGAGTACCTCGACGCGGTCGAGGTCGGGCACCGCGAAGAACCACTGCGAAGCACGAGGAGAGGCAGACCGGTGAAGCTGGAGCTGCGCGGGATCACGAAGGTCTTCGGGTCCCTGGTCGCCAACGACCACATCGACCTGGTCATCGAGCCCGGCGAGATCCACGCCCTGCTGGGGGAGAACGGCGCGGGCAAGAGCACGCTCATGAACGTGCTGTACGGGCTGTACGACCCGGACGACGGGCAGATCCTCGTCGACGACGTCCCGGTGCAGTTCACCGGGCCCGGCGACGCGATGGCCGCCGGCATCGGCATGGTGCACCAGCACTTCATGCTCGTCCCGGTGTTCTCGGTGGCCGAGAACGTCGCTCTCGGGCACGAGCCCGTGAAGGGCGCAGGCCTCATCGACGCGCGGCGCGCGCGCCGGCTGGTCCAGGAGATCTCCGACCGCTTCGGGTTCGAGGTCGACCCGGACGCGATGGTCGAGGACATCCCGGTCGGCGTGCAGCAGCGCGTCGAGATCATCAAGGCCCTCTCGCGCGACGCGCGCGTGCTCATCCTCGACGAGCCCACCGCCGTCCTCACGCCGCAGGAGACGGACGAGCTCATCGCGATCATGCGTCAGCTCAAGGCTGCGGGCACGTCGATCGTCTTCATCACGCACAAGCTCCGCGAGGTCCGCGCGGTCGCCGACCGGATCACGGTCATCCGGCGCGGCAAGGTCGTCGGCACGGCGGACCCCAGCGCGAGCGAGACGGAGCTCGCGTCGCTCATGGTCGGCCGGTCCGTCTCGCTCGGGGTCGACAAGGCCCCGGCGGAGGCCGGCGACGCGACGTTCCGCGTCGACGCCCTCACCGTCATGGACGACGCGGGCACAGCCGTCGTCGACCGGGTGAGCCTCGACGTCGCGCGGGGGGAGATCCTCGTCGTGGCGGGCGTCCAGGGCAACGGGCAGACCGAGCTCACGGAGACGATCGTCGGGCTGCGCAAGCCGGTCGCGGGGTCGATCCGGCTCGACGGCAAGGAGCTCGTGGGGCGCAGCGTCTCCCAGGTGCTCGAGGCCGGTGTCGGCTACGTGCCCGAGGACCGGAGCACCGACGGGATCATCGGGACGTTCTCCGTCGAGGAGAACCTCGTCCTCGACCTGGTGACGTCCGCGCCGTACTCGCGCGGCGGCGCGCTCGCGCGCGGCACGATCCGCGACAACGCCGAGCAGCGCATCGTCGAGTTCGACGTCCGCACGCAGTCCGTCGAGACGCCTGCGGGGACGCTGTCGGGCGGCAACCAGCAGAAAGTGGTCCTGGCGCGCGAGATGTCGCGCCCGCTGCGCCTGTTCATCGCGTCGCAGCCGACGCGCGGCCTCGACGTCGGCTCGATCGAGTTCGTGCACCGGCGCATCGTGCAGGAGCGCGACAACGGCACTCCCGTGATCATCGTGTCGACCGAGCTCGACGAGGTGCTCGCGCTCGCGGACCGTATCGCGGTGATGTACCGCGGCCGCGTCGTCGGGGTCGTGCCCGGCGACACCGACCGCGACGTCCTCGGCCTCATGATGGCCGGGGTCCCGCTCGAGGAGGCCGTCGTGCAGGCCGCCGAGCACCACACGACCCTCGGCGAGGCGGACGCCGTCGCCGAGGACGCGCCGTCGGACGCCGCGCAGGCCGCGGACGCCGCCCGCGAGGAGGAGATCCAGTGACCCAGCAGGCAACGCCCGACGACGCGTCGGCGCTCCCGCCGACGCCCGCGCCGCCGAGCGACACCGAGAAGCCGGAGGCGCCGACCGGCCAGAGCGTCCTGCGCGAGATGCTCGAGAGCAGCTGGCTCGTCTCGCTGCTCGCGATCGTCGCCGCGCTGGTCCTCGGCGGCGTCCTCATCGCGGCGGCCGACCCGGAGGTCCAGGAGGCCGCGACCTACTTCTTCGCGCGGCCCTCGGACTTCTTCGAGGCGGTCTGGAACGCCGTGTTCGGCGCGTACAGCGCCCTCTTCCAGGGCAGCGTCGTCAACGTCCAGGCGCCCGACCTCGCCCGCGCGCTGCGACCGCTCACCGAGACGATGACGGTCGCGACCCCGCTCATCCTCGCGGGCCTCGGGCTCGGCATCGGCTTCCGGGCCGGCCTGTTCAACATCGGTGCGCAGGGGCAGATCATCCTGGGCGGCATCTTCGCCGGCTTCATCGGCTGGACGTTCGCCCTGCCGCCGGGCCTGCACCTGCTGCTCGCCGTGCTCGGTGCCGCGCTCGGCGGGGCGCTGTGGGCGAGCATCGCCGGCGTCCTCAAGGCACGCACCGGGGCGCACGAGGTGATCGTCACGATCATGCTCAACAACATCGCGATCTACCTCGTCGCGTACCTCCTCACGACCAAGCCGTTCCAGGCGCCCGGCAGCTCGAACCCCATCAGCCCGCGCATCCCGACGACGGCACAGTTCCCGCTGCTGCTCGGCGAGGGGTTCCGGCTCCACCTCGGCTTCGTGCTCGCCCTGCTCGTCGCCGTGGGCGTGTGGTGGCTCATGGAGCGCTCGACGCTCGGCTTCCGCTTCCGCGCGGTCGGCGAGAACCCGCACGCGGCCCGGACGGCGGGCATGTCGGTCCCGTGGACGACCGTGTGGGTCATGGCGATCGCGGGTGCGCTCGCCGGCCTCGCGGGCAGCGCCCAGGTGCTCGGCACGGAGAAGGTGCTCACGGCGGGCGTCGCGGCGAGCTTCGGGTTCGACGCGATCACCGTGGCGCTGCTCGGCCGGTCCCGTCCGCTCGGCACCGTCCTCGCGGGGCTCCTGTTCGGCGCGCTGCGCGCGGGCGGGTTCGCCATGCAGGCCCGCACCGGCACGCCCATCGACATCGTGCTCGTGGTCCAGTCCCTGATCGTGCTCTTCATCGCCGCCCCGCCGCTCGTGCGGGCGATCTTCCGGCTCCCCACCCCGGGCGGCCCGACGCGGGCCGAGCGGCACGCCGCGAGACGGCGCGCCAAGGCGGCCACGACCACCACGACGACGCAGGAGGTCGGAGCATGAGCACCGCGACCACCACCCCGGCGCCGGCCGCCGCGCCGGAGCGCGCGGCCAAGCCGCTGCCACCCATCAGCTGGAAGGCTCCGATCGCCTACGCCGTCATCGGCCTGCTGTCGCTGGTCTTCTTCGCCCTGCTCCCTGCCGGCGGGCAGCAGACGACGTTCCGCCTGTCGACGGCGAACGACTTCTTCCAGATCGAGCCGATCACGGTCAGCTCGACCGGGGCGGCGCTGTTCCTGTCGATCCTCGCGCTCCTGCTCGCGGGGCTGTCCTTCTGGGCGGCACGGGACCGCCGCAAGGTCGGCATCTGGCTGCCCATCGTCTTCGGCGTGGCCGTCGTCCTCGCGTTCCTGTGCTGGGCGGGCGCGGGCAAGTCCGCGATCCCGCTCACGGGCCTGCTCCAGGGCTCGCTGTTCCTCGCCGTCCCGCTCGTCTTCGGCGCGCTCTCGGGCGTGCTGTGCGAGCGCGTGGGCATCATCAACATCGCGATCGAGGGCCAGCTCCTCGCCGGAGCGTTCCTCGCCGCCGTCGTCGCCTCGCTCACGTCGTCCGCGTACGCGGGTCTCATCGCGGCGCCGATCGCGGGGGCCCTCGTGGGCGTGCTGCTCGTGATCTTCTCGGTGAAGTACTGGGTGAACCAGATCATCGTCGGTGTCGTGCTCAACGTGCTCGTGGTCGGCGTGACGAGCTACCTGTACTCGACGGTCCTCACCGAGGACTCGGCGACGTGGAACTCGCGCAACCCGCTGCCGGTCATCGAGATCCCGGTGCTGTCGCAGATCCCGGTCGTCGGCCCGGTGCTCTTCCGCCAGACACTGCTCGTGTACCTCATGTACGTCGTCGTGATCCTGCTCCCGGTCTTCCTGTTCCGGAGCCGGTGGGGACTGCGCCTGCGCGCGGTCGGCGAGCACCCCAAGGCCGCCGACACCGTGGGCATCAAGGTCAACGCCACCCGCGTGCGGAACACGATCCTCGGCGGTGCGGTCGCCGGCCTCGGCGGCGCGTTCTTCACGGTCGCGGCGGGTCTCGCGTTCGGCAAGGAGATGACCGGCGGCAAGGGCTTCATCGCCCTCGCGGCCATGATCCTCGGGCGGTGGAACCCGGTGGGCGCGCTCGTCGCGGCGCTCCTGTTCGGCTTCTCCGACAACCTGCAGACGGTGCTCGGCATCGTCGGCACGCCGATCCCGAGCCAGATCATGCTCATGACGCCGTACGTCGTGACGATCTTCGCCGTCGCGGGTCTCGTCGGGCGCGTGCGCCCGCCGGCCGCCGAGGGCATCCCCTACGTGAAGTGAGGTCACGGTGCCGATGACAGACCTGCCGAACGTGCACGACGCCGAGCCCGGACTGGGCGAGGGGACGGACCCGGGCGGGTCCGCCGTCGGGCCGACCGTCGACTGGGACGGGCTGCGCGACGCCGCGCGCGAGATCATGACCCGCGCCTACGCCCCCTACTCGGGCTTCCCGGTCGGCGCCGCCGCGCTCGTGGACGACGGGCGCGTCGTCGTCGGGTGCAACGTCGAGAACGCCGCGTACGGCGTGACGCTGTGCGCCGAGTGCTCGCTCGTGAGCTCGCTCGTCGGGACCGGCGGAGGTCGCCTCGTCGCGTTCGCGTGCGTCGACCGGCACGGGGCGGCGCTCATGCCGTGCGGGCGCTGCCGGCAGCTCCTGTGGGAGCACGGTGGCCCCGACCTGCTGGTCGACACCGTGCGTGGTATCAAGACGATGAGGGACGTGCTGCCCGACGCCTTCGGGCCCGAGGATCTGGAGGAGCGCTCGTGACCAGCGACGACGTGGCCACGCAGGACGACGGCGAGGACCGCGAGACCGAGGGACCGGCGCCGGAGGCGTTCGACGCGGTCGACGTGATCCGGACGAAGCGCGACGGCGCGCGGCTCGACCCGGCGCAGATCGACTGGGTGATCGACGCCTACACGCGCGGGGTCGTCGCCGAGGAGCAGATGGCCGCCCTCGCGATGGCGATCTACCTCAACGGCATGGACCGCGCCGAGATCGGTCGCTGGACGCAGGCGATGATCGCGTCGGGCGAGCGCATGGACTTCTCGGCGCTCTCGCGCCCTACGGCGGACAAGCACTCGACCGGAGGCGTGGGAGACAAGATCACGCTGCCGCTCGCGCCGCTCGTCGCGGTGTACGGCGTCGCCGTGCCGCAGCTCTCGGGGCGCGGCCTCGGGCACACGGGCGGCACGCTCGACAAGCTCGAGGCGATCCCGGGGTGGCGCGCGGCGCTCACGAACGCGCAGATGATGAACGCGCTCGAGCACGTGGGGGCGGTGATCTGCCAGGCAGGATCGGGCCTCGCGCCCGCGGACCGGCTCCTCTACGCGCTGCGCGACGTCACAGGGACGGTCGAGTCGATCCCGCTCATCGCGAGCTCGATCATGAGCAAGAAGATCGCGGAGGGCACCGGAGCCCTGGTGCTCGACGTCAAGGTCGGGTCCGGCGCGTTCATGAAGGACCTCGACTCGGCGCGCGAGCTCGCGCGGACCATGGTCGACCTCGGGACCGACGCCGGCGTGCGCACGGTCGCGCTGCTCACCGACATGTCGACGCCTCTCGGCCTCACCGCGGGGAACGCGCTCGAGGTGCGCGAGTCCGTCGAGGTGATGAAGGGCGCGGGCCCGCAGGACGTCGTCGACCTCACGGTCGCCCTCGCGCTCGAGATGCTCGCCGGCGCCGGCCGGCCGCAGGACGAGGACGACGTGCGGCACGCGCTCGTCGGTGGGCGCGCGCTCGACAAGTGGCGCGAGATGATCGCCGAGCAGGGCGGCGACTCGCGTGCCCCACTGCCGGTCGCGCGCGAGCGGGAGCACGTCGTCGCCGACCGCGACGGCGTGCTCGAGCGGCTCGACGCGTACGCCGTCGGGGTGGCCGCGTGGCGCCTGGGCGCGGGCCGCGCCCGCAAGGAGGACCCGGTGCAGGCGGGCGCGGGCGTCGAGCTCTTCGCCAAGCCCGGGGACCCGGTGCGCAAGGGCCAGCACCTCATGACGCTGCACACCGACACGCCCGAGCGCTTCGAGCGGGCCGTGCAGGCGCTCGAGGGTGCCTGGGCGATCGCGGACCCGGGCACCGTCGTCGAGCGACGGCCGGTCGTCCTGGACCGCGTCGACTGACGGGGGCGCGCGCTGACCGTGGGTCGTGACGAGCAGGACGTCCAGGCGGGAGTCGAGGAGGCCGCCGACACCCGGCGGCCCCGCTCCGTGTACGGGGTGGGGACCGAGCCGGACGCACGGTTCAGCCTCGCGAACGAGCGCACCGCGCTCGCGTGGGTGCGCACCGGGCTCGGACTCGTCGCCGGTGGCGTCGCGCTGACCTCGTTCGCGACGTTCGCCGACATGCCGGGGGTGCTCGACGTCGTCGCGGGTGTCGCGTGCCTCGCCGGTGCCGGGTTCGCGGGGTACGCGCTCGTGTCCTGGCGGCGCAACGAGCGTGCGCTGCGCCTGCGCCGCCGGCTGCCCGCCCCGAGCGGGCTGCCCGTGCTCGTCGTCGGCGTCGTGGTCCTCGCGCTCCTGCTCGCGGGGTACGCCGTCGGCTCGGCGACCGGGTCATGAGCGCGGCGCCCGAGCGGTCGGCGCCCTCGCCCCGCGACGAGGGTCTGCAGCCCGAGCGCACGGCGCTCGCGTGGCAGCGGACGGTGCTCGGCGTGGTCGTGGGCTCGCTCGTCCTCGCCGCCGCCGGCCTGCGCTCGGGCTCCACGGTGACGGTGTGCGCGGCGGTCGCCGTCGGCGTGCTGGCGCTCGTCCCGGCCGTTCTCCGACCCCCGACCGGCGGGCTGCCCGGGAGCGGGCGGCTGTACTCGTGGTCGTTCCTCGTGCGCGTCGCGAGCCTCGTCGTCGTGCTGGCCCTCGTCGGTGCCGTCTGGGCGCTCGGCCGGGCGCTGGACGCGGCGTGACTGTCCGCGGCGCGCTCGGCGCGCTCCGCCTCACGGACCTCGCGCGGGTCGCGCCGGCGCGCGCGCTGCCCGCGCCGCCGCCGGGTGAGGTCTACCGGCCCGACGGCGGCACGGGGCGCGCGCTCGACCTCGCGCGCCGCGCGGGTCACCCGGCGCCCCGGGTGCGCGCCCTCGCGGACACGCTCGCCGCGCTCGACCCGGGGACCCGGCGGTCCGTCGTCGACCCTCTCGGCAGGACCAGGCCCTTCGGTCCGCGAGACCGGGGCGCGGTCCGGACGCTCGAGGTGGGCGGGGCGGCGGCCCGGCAGACCGACGCGACGACGTGCGGCTCCGCCGTCCTGGCGCTGGTCGCCGCGGCGGGGGACCCGGTGCTCGCGCTCTGGCTCGCCACGGGGCTGGAACCGGGCGCGACCACCGTCCGGGCGTCGTCGCCGCGGCCCGGCGGTGCGGCACGGTTCCGCGCCCTCCAGCAGGAGGTCAAGCGGCGGACCAACCGCGCGGCGCTCGGCCCGCTGCCGTGGCCCGCGGCGCTCGGGACGCCGCCGTGGGGCGCCGCACGGGCCGCGCGCCACGCGGACGTCCGCTACGTCGACCGCGTCGTCGTCGGACGCCGGGGCGATACCGACCCCGTGATCCGGTCCGCCCTCGTGGCGGCGGCGCGCGGCGTGCCGGTACCGCTCTTCACGGGGGGCGACCTCGCCCTCGGGGTCGCGACGGCGGTCCCGCGCCACGTCGTGCTCCTCACGGACGTCGACGCGCAGGCGCGCTGGTGCCGGGTCTACGAGCCGTCGTCGGGCACCGTGCACGACCTCGACCCGGCGTCGTTGCTCGACGGCGCGCGGTCACGGGAGGTGCGGCGCGCGCTCGGGGGCTGGCCGCACGTCTGCTGGGCACTCCTCCCGGCCGGCAGGGCTGGCGAGGCCCTGCGCCCGGCGCGAGGATGAGGAAGGACGCCACGGACGTGGCGTGCGCAGTCGTCAGGTGAGGAGTCGCGATGAGCACCGTGCCCGGGAACGACGCGTGGCGGGACGCCGGCCTGGTCGAGCAGGACGACGAGGTCGTGAGCCTGGTCGAGGAGTCGGAGGACGACGGCCCCGGCGTCGACGACCCCGAGTACGAGGGCGACGAGTACCGACCGCGCACCGCGCGACCCGATCTCGAGGGCGAGGCGAACGAGGCCGACGTCGTCGAGCAGGCGTCCGCCGTCCCGGGCGAGGAGGACGACTACGCCTGACCGGTGGTACCCGTGCGTCCGCTCGGCGCGAGCGCAGGCGTACCGGCCGGTACCGTGAGCGCATGACCACCGAGAACGCCCCCCTGACGGTCGACGTCATCCGCTCGCTGCCCAAGGTCGTGCTGCACGACCACCTCGACGGAGGCCTGCGTCCCGCCACGATCCTCGAGCTCGCCGCGGACGTCGGGCACCAGCTCCCCGCGGGCGACGCCGAGGCCCTCGGCGCCTGGTTCGCCGAGGCGGCCGACTCCGGCTCGCTCGTGCGTTACCTCGAGACGTTCGACCACACCATCGCGGTCATGCAGACGCCCGCCGCCCTGGCGCGCGTGGCGCGCGAGGCGGTGCTCGACCTCGCGCGCGACGGCGTCGTGTACGCCGAGCAGCGCTGGGCGCCCGAGCAGCACCTCCAGCGCGGGCTGACGCTCCAGGAGACGGTGGACGCCGTGCAGTCCGGCATCGAGCAGGGCGTCGCCGAGGCCGCCGCCGAGGGGCGGACCATCCGCGTCGGGCAGCTCGTCACCGCCATGCGCCACGCCGACCGGTGGCAGGAGATCGCCGAGCTCGCCGTCGCGAACCGCGCGAACGGCGTCGTCGGGTTCGACATCGCCGGCGCCGAGGACGGGTTCCCGCCCTCTCGCCACGCGGAGATCTGGCGCTACCTCGCCGACCGGAACTTCCCCGTCACCATCCACGCGGGCGAGGCCGCCGGCCCGGAGTCGATCGCCGAGGCCGTGCACCTCGGGCAGGCGAGCCGCATCGGCCACGGCGTGCGCATCGTCGAGGACATCACCTTCGACGCAGAGCACCCTCACCGGTTCCCGCACAGCGCCGAGGGCGAGTCCGGCACGGCCGCGCTCGGCCTCCTCGCGCACTGGGTGCGCGACCACCAGATCCCGCTCGAGCTGTGCCCGTCGTCCAACGTGCAGACCGGGGCGGCGACGTCGGTCGCGGCGCACCCGATCACGCGGCTCAAGGAGCTCGACTTCGCCGTCACGCTCAACACCGACAACCGCCTCATGTCGCGCACGACCATGACGCAGGAGATGGCGCTGCTCGTCGAGCACGCGGGCTGGACGATCGACGACCTCGCCGACGTGACGATGAACGCCGCGTGGAGCGCGTTCGTCCACCACGACGAGCGCCGCGCGCTCGTCGACGACGTGATCCTGCCGGGCTACCAGGAGGTCCAGGGCGCCCAGCTCTGACCCTTCTCCGGGCTGCCGAGCACGACCGCGGTGCCGTGATCGCGTCGATCACGGCACCGCGGTCGTGCGCGGCGGAGGTCAGACGCCCTTGGGGTGCCAGACCGTCTTGGTCTCGGTGAACGCGAGGATGCGCTGCGGGCGCGGGGCCTCGGCCCAGTCGGGCTCGGCGTCGTCACCGCGGCGGCCGACGGCGGGGCGTAGGACGCGCTTGACCGAGTCGGCCGCGGCGACCTCGAGCTCGCCCCACGTGACGCCCTCGGCCCCGACGGCGCCGGCGAGGTCGATCGCGTTGACGTCGAGGTGCGACGCGAGCGGGGGAGCGAGCTCCCTGGTGTAGCCCGTGAGGACGTTGACGACGCCGCCCGGGACGTCGGACGTCGCGAGCACCTCGGACAGCGTGACGGCCGGGATCGGGCGCCGCTCGCTCGCGACGACGATCACGGCGTTGCCCGTGACGAGCGGCGGGACGATCGTCGAGACGATGCCGAGCAGCGAGGAGCGCTGCGGCGCGAGGACGACGACGACGCCCGTCGGCTCGGGCGAGGACAGGTTGAAGTACGGTCCCGCGACCGGGTTGGCGGAGCCGGCGACCTGCGCGACCTTGTCCGTCCAGCCCGCGTACCAGACCCAGCGGTCGATCGCCTCGGAGACCGCGAGCTCGGCCTGGGGCACCGTGAGCCCCTCGCCCGCGACGACCTCGGCGACGAACTGCTCGCGACGCCCCTCCAGCATCTCAGCGACGCGGTAGAGCACCTGGCCGCGGTTGTACGCCGTCGCGCCCGCCCACTTCGCCTGCGCCGCGCGGGCGGCGACGACGGCCTCGCGCGCGTCCTTGCGCGAGCCCTGGGCGACGTTCGCGAGGAACCGGTCCTTGGTGTCCGTCACCTCGTACGTGCGGCCCGACTCGCTGCGCGGGAACTTCCCGCCGACGTAGAGCTTGTACGTCCTGCGCACGCCCAGGCGCTCGGGCGCGGCGGTGCGGGTCGCGCTGGTGGGCGCTTTCGCCGTGCGGGCCATCAGTAGGTGCTCCCCTCGATCAGGTAGGGCGCCAGGCCGTGCCGGCCGCCCTCGCGTCCGTAGCCCGACTCCTTGTACCCGCCGAACGGGCTGGCCGGGTCGAACCGGTTGAACGTGTTGGACCACACGACGCCCGCGCGGAGCTGGTCGGCCATCCAGAGGATGCGCGACCCCTTCTCGGTCCAGATCCCCGCCGAGAGGCCGTACGGGGTGTTGTTCGCCTTGGCCACGGCCTCGGCAGGGGTGCGGAACGTCAGGACGCTCAGCACGGGGCCGAAGATCTCCTCGCGCGCGATCCGGTGCGCGGCGGAGACGCCCGTGAACAGCGTCGGCGCGAACCAGTACCCCGACGACGGCAGCTCGCAGTCCGGGCTCCAGCGCGTGGCGCCCTCGGCGGTGCCGGCGTCGGTGAGCTCGGTGATGCGCGCGAGCTGCTGGGGCGAGTTGATCGCGCCGACGTCGGTGTTCTTGTCCATCGGGTCGCCCACGCGCAGCGTGCCGAGGCGGGCCTTGAGCCGGTCGACGAGCTCCTCGGCGATCGTCTCCTGCACGAGCAGGCGCGACCCGGCGCAGCACACCTGGCCCTGGTTGAAGAAGATGCCGTTGACGATGCCCTCGATCGCCTGGTCGATCGGCGCGTCGTCGAACACGATGTTCGCGGCCTTGCCGCCGAGCTCGAGCGTCGCGTGCTTGCGCGTGCCCGCGATCTCCTGGGCGATGCGCTTGCCGACGGCGGTCGAACCGGTGAACGCGATCTTGTCGACGTCCGGGTGGTTCACCAGGGCCGAGCCGGTGGCGCGCGCGCCGGTGACGATGTTGACGACGCCGGCCGGCAGCTCGGCCTGGCGCAGGAGGTCCGCGAAGAGGAGCGCGGTGAGCGGCGTCGTCTCGGCGGGCTTGAGCACGACCGTGTTGCCCGTCGCGAGCGCCGGGGCGATCTTCCACGCGAGCATGAGCAGCGGGAAGTTCCACGGGATGACCTGCGCGGCGACGCCGTGCGGGCGCGGGTCGGGGCCGTAGCCCGCGTGCTCGAGCTTGTCGGCCCAGCCGGCGTAGTAGAAGAAGTGCGCGGCCGCCGTCGGCACGTCGACGTCGCGGGACTCGCGGATCGGCTTGCCGTTGTCGAGCGTCTCGAGCACCGCGAACTCGCGCGAGCGCTCGGCGAGCAGGCGCGCGATGCGGAACAGGTACTTGGCGCGCTCGCGGCCCGGCATGGGGCCCCACACCTGCTCCTGCGCGCGACGTGCGGCGCGGACGGCGCGGTCGACGTCCTCCTCGGTCGCCTCGGCGACCTCGGCGAGGACCTCCTCGGTGGCGGGGTTGACGGTCTTGAACGAGCCCGAGTCGGACGCGGGCGTGAACTCGCCGTCGATGAAGAGGCCGTACGACGACGCGATGTCGACGACGGCGCGCGACTCCGGTGCCGGCGCGTACTCGAACGGCGAGCCGGCCGTGCTGGCTGTGGTGGTCATGGTGTCCTTCAGTCCCGCTCAGTCGACGGTCACGTAGTCGGGGCCCCAGTAGGTGCCGGTGGCGAGCTTGTTGCGCTGCATGAGCACGTCGTTGAGCAGCGACGACGCCCCGAACCGGAACCAGTCCGGGTCGAGCCAGTCGCCGCCCGCGGTCTCGTTGACCGCGACGAGGTACTTGATCGCGTCCTTCGACGTGCGGATGCCGCCCGCGGGCTTGACCCCGACCGGCACACCCGTGAGCGCCCGGAAGTCGCGCACGGCCTCGAGCATGACGATCGTCACCGGGAGCGTCGCGGCGGGGGAGACCTTGCCCGTGCTCGTCTTGATGAAGTCGGCGCCCGCGAGCATCGCGAGCCACGACGCGCGGCGCACGTTGTCGTACGTGGCGAGCTCACCGGTCTCGAGGATGACCTTGAGGTGCGCGTGGTGGCCGTTGGCCCGGCACTCCTCGCGCACCGCGACGATGTCGTCGTACACCTGGGCGTAGCGCCCCGAGAGGAACGCGCCGCGGTCGATGACCATGTCGATCTCGTCCGCGCCGGCCTCGACGGCGTCGCGCGTGTCCGCGAGGCGCACCGCGCGGCTCGCGCGGCCCGACGGGAACGCGGTCGAGACGGCGGCGACCTTGACGCCCGTCCCGGCGAGCGCCTCGACGGCGACGGGGACGAGGTCGTTGTACACGCACACGGCGGCGGCCGACGGGCACGAGGGGTCGGCGGGCTCGGGGCGGACCGCCTTCGCGGCCAGCGCGCGCACCTTGCCGGGCGTGTCCGCGCCCTCGAGCGTCGTGAGGTCGACCATGCGGATGATCGTGTCGAGCGCCCAGGCCTTGGACGTCGTCTTGATCGATCGGGTGCCCAGGGCGGCCGCACGGCCGTCGGCGCCCACCTTGTCGACCCCCGGCAGGCCGTGCAGGTACCGGCGCCAGGCGGTGTCGTCGAGGAGGGCGGAACCCGTCACGGAGCGCGCGAGATCGGCGATCTCGGCAGCGGACCGGTCGGCCGAACCCGGGGTCGCCGGGGCCGTTCCGGTACCCGCCCGGCCGGTCTCGGCGACCGACGTCGGTGTCGTTGTGCTCATCGCCCCAGGTTACCCGCCGGTACGCCTCGAGGCGGGCGCGTCGCGAAGCGCACCGACGGTCAAAGACCCAGTGCTCTCTGCATGTCCGTCCTGACGCGGTCGAGGCGGTCGCGTGCGGCGGCGCGGGCCGCCGTCAGGTCGTCGTGGGACGCGTCGGGGGCGACGGGCAGCACGACCTCGAGGTAGCACTTCACCTTCGGCTCGGTCCCGCTCGGGCGCACGATGACGCGCGTCCCGTCGGCCGTGAGGATGCGCACGCCGTCGGTCGGCGGCAGGCCGTCGAGACCGGCCGACAGGTCGGCGACGTCCGCGACGCCGGCGCCCGCGAGCGTGCGCGGGGGAGCGGCCCGCAGGTGCGCCATCGTCTCGCCGATGCGGTCGAGGTCGGTGAACCGCGCGGAGAGCTGGTCGCTCACGTGCAGCCCGTGCGCGCGCGCCAGGTCGTCGAGCGCGTCGACGAGCGTGCGGCCCTCGGCCTTGAGGCGGTTCGCGAGCTGCGCGACGAGCAGCGCGGCGCTGATCCCGTCCTTGTCCCGCACGTGCGCGGGGTCGACGCAGTAGCCGAGCGCCTCCTCGTACCCGAACACGAGCCCGTCGACGCGCGAGATCCACTTGAAGCCGGTGAGCGTCGTCGCGAAGCCGAGGCCGTGCGCGGCGGCGATCTTCCCGAGCAGCCGCGACGACACGACCGAGCACGCGAGCACCCCGCCGGCGGCGCCGGACGCCGCGACCCTCCGTGCGACGTCGTCGCCGAGCAGCGCGCCCACCTCGTCGCCGTGCAGCATGCGCCAGCCGTTGGAGCGCGCGGTCTCCGCACCCTGGTAGGTGCCGACGCGCGGGTCGAACACCGCGACCGCGCAGCGGTCGGCGTCGGGGTCGTTGGCGAGCACGACGTCGGCCGCGGAGTCCTGCGCGACGGCGAGCGCGAGGTCCATCGCGCCCGGCTCCTCCGGGTTGGGGAACGCGACGGACGGGAAGTCGGGGTTCGGGTCGAGCTGTTCCTCGACCGGGACCACGGTCGTGAAGCCGGCGTCGCGCAGCACGTGCGCGACCGTCTCACCACCCACGCCGTGCAGCGCGGTGGTCACGACCTTGAGCCGGCGGGGGGCTCCGTCGGACAGGGCGAGGACCGAGCGGACGTACGCGTCCACGACGTCGCGGCCCAGGACGGTCCACCCGGAGCCCGCGCGCGGGACCGACCGCGCCGGGCCGACGGCCGCGATCGCGGCGGCGATGCGCGCGTCGTAGGGCGGGACGATCTGGGCGCCCTGGCCGGAGTCGGTGACGACGCGGCCGCCGAGGTAGACCTTGTACCCGTTGTCGGCGGGCGGGTTGTGGCTCGCGGTCACCATGACGCCCGCGTCCGCGCCGAGGTGGCGGACCGCGAACGCGAGCACCGGCGTCGGCAGCGCCGAGGGCAGGACGAGGACGTCCAGCCCCGCCGCGGTGAGCACGGACGCGCTGTCGACCGCGAACGCGCGCGAGCGGTGCCGCGCGTCGAACCCGACGACGACGCGCGGGCGAGCCGCGCCGCCGGCGCCCGCGGGGCCGAGCGTGTCGAGGAGGAAGGCACCGAGGCCCGCTGCCGCACGGATCACGACCGCGCGGTTCATGCGGTGCGGCCCGGCGGCCATGCGGCCGCGGAGGCCGGCGGTGCCGAACTCGAGCGGCCCCGCGAACCGGTCGCGGAGCTCGGCGAGGGCGGCGACGCGCACGTCGTGCTTGCGCGGGTCGGGCGAGTCCGCGAGGTCGAGCAGGTGCCGGAGCTCGTCCTGGTCGCCCGCGTCGACGTCGTCGTCGATCCACGCGGCGACGCGCCCGAGGAAGGCGCCGCGATCGGTCCCGGGGTCGAACGTCGGGTCGTCGGCGGGGTCGGTCCGGTACCCCGCGGTGCGGTCCGTCATGTCACACCAGCTTCGCGATGTCGGCCAGGAGGGCGCTGATCCGAGGTCCCGCGGCCTGGCCGGCCTCGATGACCTCGGCGTGGGAGAGCGGCGTCGGGCTGATCCCGGCCGCGAGGTTCGTGACGAGCGAGACGCCGAGCACCTCGAGGCCGCAGTGGCGGGCCGCGATGGCCTCGAGCGTCGTCGACATGCCGACCAGGTCGGCGCCGAGGATCCCGGCCATGCGCACCTCGGCCGGGGTCTCGTAGTGCGGCCCGGGGAACTGCGCGTACACGCCCTCCGGGAGCGTCGGGTCGACGCGGTGCGCGAGCTCGCGCAGGCGCGGCGAGTAGACGTCGGTGAGGTCGACGAACGTCGGCCCCTCGAGCGGGCTGCGGGCCGTGAGGTTGATGTGGTCCGAGATCAGCACGGGCGTGCCCGCGCCCCACTCCTGGTTGAGGCCGCCGCAGCCGTTCGTGAGGATGAGCGTCTCGGCGCCCGTCGCGGCAGCCGTGCGCACGCCGTGCACGACGGAACGCACGCCCTTGCCCTCGTACAGGTGCGTGCGCGAGCCGAGCACGAGCGCGTGCCGCACCGAGCCGTCCGCCCGCTCGACCCGGATCGACCGCGTCACCGAGAGGTGGCCCGCCACCGCGGGGGCGGAGAAGCCGGGGATCTCGTGCGTCGGGACCTCCGCGACGACGTCGCCCAGGAGCTCCGCGGCGCCGCCCCACCCCGAGCCCAGCACGAGGGCCATGTCGTGGCCGTCGACCCCAGTGGCCTGCGCGATGTGGTCGGCTGCGGCCCGTGCCACGAGGAACGGGTCGGTCGCGGGGTCGTCGAGCGGGGGTGTGCTCGCAGGCGTCGTCGTCATGGTCGCAAGGCTAGTCCGTCCCGAGGTGCACGACCCGACGAGCGCGAGGCGCCGTCGCGCGGCCCGCACCGTCCCCGGCGTCTCGCATGCTGACACCGGGGGACGCGACGGCCTGACAGAATGTCCGGCGTGACGCACGCGAGCATCGACCACCAGGCCACCCGCATCGTCGTCCTCGGAGGTGGGCCAGGAGGATACGAGGCCGCTCTCGTCGCCCGCCGACTCGGCGCCGACGTGACCGTCGTCGAGCGCCACGGCCTCGGCGGCGCGGCCGTGCTCACCGACGTCGTCCCCTCCAAGACCCTCATCGCGACCGCCGACTGGATGACCATCGCCGAGCGCGCCGCCGAGCTCGGCATCCGCCTGCCCGTCGACACGGCCAAGGCGCAGCACCCGGCGATGCGGCGCCACATCGTGGACCTCGAGGCCGTGAACACGCGCGTCATGGCGCTCGCGGCCGCGCAGTCCGCGGACATCCACGCGCGCCTCGAGCGCGAGGGCGTCCGCGTCGTCATCGGCGCGGGCCGCCTCGACGGCCCCGAGCGCGTCGTCGTCGACGCGCCCGACGGCGCGGACGGGCCCGTCGTGCTCGACGCCGACGTGATCCTCCTCGCTGTCGGCGCGACGCCGCGCGTCCTGCCGACGGCGCAGCCCGACGGCGAGCGCATCCTCACCTGGACGCAGCTCTACAACCTGTCCGAGCTCCCGGAGCGGCTGATCGTCGTCGGGTCGGGCGTCACCGGCGCCGAGTTCGCGGGCGCGTACAACGCGCTGGGGTCGGACGTCGTGCTCGTGTCCAGCCGCGACCGCGTGCTCCCCGGCGAGGACGCCGACGCGGCGGAGCTGCTCGAGGGCGTCTTCCGCTCGCGCGGCATGACCGTCATGTCCCGCTCGCGCGCCGAGTCCGCCGAGCGCACCGAGGACGGCGTGCGCGTGACGCTCTCCGACGGGCGCGTCGTCGAGGGCTCGCACGTCCTCATCGCCGTCGGCGCCATCCCGTCGACGAGCGGCATCGGCCTCGAGGAGGCGGGGGTCCGGCTCAGCCCGAGCGGGCACGTCGAGGTCGACAAGGTGTCGCGCACGTCGGTGCGCGGCATCTACGCGGCGGGAGACTGCACGGGCGTGCTGCCCCTCGCGTCGGTCGCCGCGATGCAGGGCCGCGTCGCCATGTCGCACGCGCTCGGCGACGCGGTCGTGCCGATCAAGCTGCGGTCCGTCGCGGCGAACATCTTCACGGCGCCCGAGATCGCGACCGTCGGGTACAGCGAGGAGCAGCTCAAGGCGCAGAGCAGCAAGTACGTCACGACCGTGCTGCCGCTCGCGCGCAACCCGCGCGCGAAGATGCTCGGCATGCGCGACGGCTTCGTCAAGCTCTTCGCGCACCCCGAGGCGGGCGTCGTGCTCGGCGGCGTCGTCGTCGCGCCGCGCGCGAGCGAGCTCGTGTTCCCCATCACGCTCGCCGTGTCGCACCGGCTCACCGTCGACGACGTCGCGTCGGCCTTCACCGTCTACCCGTCGCTGTCGGGATCCATCGCCGAGGTCGCGCGCATGCTGCACCACCGCGAGGACTGACCGCGGCGGCTCCCTCGGCCGAGCGTGGTAGGCCCTTCGCCCTGCTCAGAGCCGGCCGTCGAGGCGCAGCGTCCCGTCCGCGAACGCGAGCTCCGTGAGCTGGAACCCGGGGAAGGTGTGCTCGAGCACCCCGCCGAGCAGCGCCTGCACGTCGACCGCGACGCGCGCGTCGGGCAGCACGCGCACGGCCTCGGGCGGCATCCTCTGGGAGCGCAGCGCGCTCTGCAGCGGTGCCTCGACGAGACCGAGGAGCTTGTGCGCGGGGAGCCCGGCGGCGTGCGCCTCGACCGCGAGCACCGCGGTGCCCGCCACGACCGACTCGACGCGCAGCGTCGCCCGGACGACGGGGACGAGCCGTGCCGCGAGCCTGAGCGCCGACGGCGGGTCGGGCACCTCGCGGAGGTCGACCACGACGCGCACGTCGTCGCCCTCGCCCGTCACCGAGCGCAGGTACGGCGGCAGACCGCCCGTCGCGCGCGCGATCTCCACGGCCTCGGTCACGGTCAGCTCGATGCGCATCCCTCGACCCTAGCGGCCGGTCACGCGAGTCAGTCGTGGGCGCGAAGCTCGACGAGCAGGGGGCGGTGGTCGGAGGTGGTGACGTCGAGGACCTCGAACGAGCGGAAGGTCACGTCCTCGGAGCCGAAGACCCAGTCGATGCGGTGCGCCGGGGCGACGGACGGCGACGTGAGCGCGTCGGGGTCGCCGGCGACGTCCTGGCCGCTCTCGAGCCCGTGCTCCTCCTCGAGAAGGACGATCTCGTCCCAGCCGGGCTCGGCGTTGAGGTCGCCCGCGAGGACGTACGCACCCTCCACGGGCTCGTCGGCGAGGAGGGTATCGAGCTGGTCGAGGCGGGTCGGCGTGTTCTCCTCGCGGTGCTGCAGGTGCACGGACGTGACGCGCACGGGGACGCCCGCGGCGTCGAGCGTCGCGGAGATCGCCGAGCGCTCCTGCGGTCCGGCACCGTAGGGCAGGGCGTGACGGACCACGTCCGCGAGGTCGCCGCGCAGCGGGTCCCACAGGAGCGCGTTGCCGAACTGCCGGTCGGCCGCGGGCACGAAGACGACGCGCATCCCGGTCTCGCGCGCGAGGTAGGTCGCCATGTCCGCGCCGCCGCCGAGCACCCACCCGCGGGACACCTCCTGCAGGGTGACGACGTCGGCGCCGGAGTCCTCGATGGTCGCGGCCATCTCGTCGAGCCGGACCGACGGGTCCGCACTCACGCCGTAGTGCAGGTTCCAGTCGAGCAGGCGCAGCTCGCCGACGGGGTGGTCGGCGACGGCGGACGTCGTCGTCGGCACGTGGACCTGCGTGACCCCGACGAGCGCGAGCACGGCGACCGCCCCGCCGAGGGCGAGAGCGGGGGCCTGGGACGCGTCGGCGCGGATCGTGCCCGACGCCGCGGGGTCGCTTGTCGGGGTCGACGCACCCCGGGCCCGGAGCCCGGCGGCGACCGCCGGCACCGCCAGCGCGAGCGCGGCGGCGACGGGGACGAGCGTGTGGGGGACGGGGAGCGGGACGTCGTACTCGAGCTGGTACCCGAGCAGGGGCACGGCGGTCGTGAGCCCGGCGACGCTCGCCGCGCCCGCGAGCCGCAGCCACGTGAGCGGGCGCGCGGGGCGCGTGAGGGCGAGCGCGAGGGTTCGCGCGGCGGCGGGGACCAGCAGCACGAGCAGCGCGAGCAGCGCCCAGCCGGCCACCGCCCCGGGGCCGTCGAGGCGCGGCACCGCGAGGAACACCACGGCGACCCCGGAGACGAGCACGACGGGGGACACCCACGGCGACCCGGGCCGGGCCGACCGGCCCGCCCACGGGACGAACCACGCGGTCACCACCGCCGCGACGGCCAGCGCGGCGACCGCGGACGGCAGCGCGACGCCGGCCTGGGTCGCGGCGAAGGCGGGGTTGGCGAGCACCTGCACCGCGAGCGCGACGAGCGGGCCGAGCGCCCACAGCCCGCGCGCGCCCGGCCACGCGGCACGGCCCCGCAGCGCCCACGCGCACGCGACCGCAGCGCCCGCGATCACGACCGTCACGACCCACGCCGCGACGTCGGACCGCCAGTAGGCGTCCCACGTGCCGAGGACGGCGCTCAGTGCCCCGGCGAGCAGGGCGCCGAGCACGACGCCGAGCGCGACCAGGGACCCGCGCGCGAGTCGCCCGTCCGGACGGGCCGGCGGAGCCTCCGGCGCGCCGTGGGGGCGGCGCGCGGGGTCGAGGCCGGTGCCGTCGCGGGACGGCGTCCCGCTCGCGAACGCGGCCACGAGCACGAGCACGCCGACCCCGAGCGCGACGGTCGCGAGCCCGACGCCGTACCGCACGAGCCCGAGGTCCACGCCCGCGGCGATCGCCGTGCCGAGGCCCTGGACCGCGAGGCGGGCCACGACGAGCGCGGCCACGGCGAGCAGCACGACCTTGCCCGTGAGCTCGAGGCGCGCCGCGATCATGACGACGAGCACTCCGGGGGCGGCGTACGTCGCGAGCGCCGTGAGGGCCACGGTGACGACGCCCGCGGAGAACGCGTGGTCGAGCAGCGGGCCGCTCGACCGGACGAGCTCGACGACGATCGCGGTGACCGTCACGACGAGCACGAGCGAGACGACGGCCGCGCGGTCGGACCGGGCGGTGGGCCAGGGCACGGACCGGGCGGACGGGGGCTGCACTGCGCTCACGAGGCACGACGCTACCCGGCGGGTGCTCCGGTCCGCAGCACCCGATCGGCTCAGGACCGCAGCACGGCCCGGTCCGGGAGGGCGGCGACGAGCGCGAGCGCACGGGGAAGCGCGGCGCGAGGTGCGGTACGGCGGTGCTGCCTGCCCGCCGTCAGGCGTGGGGCGCTCGCTCGCCGAGCGCCGCGCGAAGACTCGGCCACGCGTCGGCGAACGCGGGCAGCAGGTCGAGCCTCGCGACGTCGTCGACCGGGACCCACCGGACCTCGACGCTCTCGGCGTCGGTCGCGTGCGCCTCGACGGTCGCGCCGTCCGCGACCTCCGCGAGGACGGTCGTGTACCGCCACGGGCCGTGGTCGAGCACACGCTCGCCCACGACGCGCACGTGCGCGGGGTCGATGCCCGCCTCCTCCTCGGCCTCGCGCAGCGCACCCTGGGCGGGTGTCTCGTCCGGCCCGACGGCGCCGCCCGGCACGCCCCACGTCCCGCCCTGGTCGGACCACGGGGCGCGGTGCTGGAGCACGACGTCGGTCAGCCGGCCCGCGCCGTCGCGCCGCCCGAGCAACAGCCCGGCCGCGCCGAACAGCCCCCAGTGCCGCCTGCCGCACTCGCACTCCACCCAGCCGTCGCCCGGCTGCAGGTGGCGAGGGAGCCGCGGCGGCGGCTCACCAGGGTCGCGCGGCGCGGTGGGGATCGTCACGGGGCCATGCTGCCAGGCCCGTGCGGTGTCCGGCGCGCGCGCCCGGAAAAGGGTGACCGCGGGGGCGTCGTCGCCGCGTACGCTGGTCCGCTTGTGAGCAGGCTCGGAGAGATCGTCGCGCCCCGGCGCATGGGCACCGGCTTCCGCTGGCTGCTGTCGTCCTCGTGGACCAGCAACGTCGGCGACGGCATCGCGCTGGCGGCAGGTCCCCTGCTCGTCGCGTCCCAGACCGACTCCGCGTTCCTCGTGGCGCTCGCCGCGCTGCTCCAGCGGCTGCCCTGGCTCCTGTTCGGGCTCTGGGCCGGCGCGCTCGCCGACCGCCTCGACCGGCGCGTCGTCGTCATGGTCGCCAACGCCCTCCGTGCGGTGGTCGTGGTCGCCCTGTGCGTGCTCATCGTGACCGGTCACGTGAGCATCGGCGTCGTGCTCGCCGTGATGTTCCTCTACGGCGTCGCGGAGGTGTTCGCCGACTCGGCGTCCCAGACGCTGCTCCCGATGCTCGTCGAGCCGCGTGACCTCGGCACCGGGAACGCGCGCCTCCAGGCGGGGTTCCTCGCGGCCAACCAGCTCCTCGGGCCGCCCGTGGGAGCGTTCCTCTTCGCGCTCGGGATGGCGTGGCCGTTCGTGGTCCAGGTCGTGTGCGTGGCGCTCGCCGTCGTGCTCGTGGGACGGATCGCGACCACGCCGGGCGGTGTGCGCGAGGTGCAGACGCACGTGCGCCAGGACATCGCCGAGGGCGTGCGGTGGATCCTCGGGAACGCCCGGTGCGGACGCTCGCGCTCGTCATCCTCGTCTTCAACGTGACCTGGGCCGCGCCGTGGGGCGTCCTCGTCAAGTACGCGCTCGACCACCTCGACATGGGCGAGGTCGGGTTCGGGCTGCTCACGACGGCGTCGGCGGTCGGCGGCGTCGTCGGCATCGCGTCGTTCGGGTGGCTCGAGCGGCACGTGCGTCTGTCGACGCTCATGCGCGTGTGCCTCTCGCTCGAGGTCGTCATGCACCTCGCGCTCGCGCTCACCACGACCGGTTGGGTCGCGCTCGCGATCATGGTCGTCTTCGGGGCGTACGCGTTCGTCTGGGGCTCGGTGTCCAACACGATCCGTCAGCGCGCCGTGCCGACGGAGTTCCAGGGCCGCGTCGGCTCGGTCTACATGGTCTGCGTGTTCGGTGGCATCGCCGTCGGGCAGGCGCTCGGCGGTGTCCTCGCGCAGACGTGGGGGATCACGGCACCGTTCTGGTTCGCGTTCGTCGGCGCGGGAGTCACGCTCGCGCTCGTGTGGCGCCAGCTCGGGCACATCGCCCACGCCGGGGAGGTCCCCACGGCCGACTGACGGTCCGCCGTCGGCGAATTCCGTGGACCGTGTGGGTGACGCCCGTCAAGATGTGCGGGTGAGCCATACGCCGTACGAGAACACCGACGCCACGACCGCCGACGTCCCCGACGGCGCGGAGACCGACGCCCCCGCCGACGACACGCTCGCCAAGCCCCGGTGGCGGCGGGACACCGCGATCTTCCTCTCCGGGCAGACGGTCTCGCTGTTCGGCTCGATGCTCGTGCAGTACGCCGTCATGTGGCACCTGACGATCGAGACGAAGTCCGGGGCGTTGCTCGCGCTGAGCACCCTCTTCGGGTTCCTGCCGCAGGCCGTCGTCTCGATCTTTGGCGGCGTGTGGGCGGACCGCGTGAACCGCAAGGCGCTCGTCATCGCCGCGGACGGCACGATCGCCGTGACGACCCTCGCGCTCGCGCTGCTCATGCTCGGCGGCGCGGACGACCTCTGGCTGATCTACGCCGCGCTCGCGATCCGCTCCACGGGCGCCGGCATCCAGACCCCCGCCGTCGCGGCCCTGCTCCCGCAGATCGTCCCGACCAGCAAGCTCCTGCGCGTCAACGGGATCAACCAGTCCATCCAGTCCGCGATGATGCTGCTCGCGCCGGCGGTCGCCGCGGCCGTCTACGCCAGCACGTCCATCGTCTCCGTCTTCTTCGTCGACGTCGTCACCGCCGTGATCGGGATCGGCCTCCTCCTGCTCGTCCCCGTCCCGACGCTCGCGCACGCCGCCGCGGGGGAGCGCGCCGGGTACTTCGACGACCTGGTGGAGGGCTTCCGCTACCTCGGCTCCCACCCGTTCGTGCGCTGGGTCCTCGGCCTCTACGCCGTGGTGTTCCTGCTCATCGTCGCGCCGTCGTACCTCACGCCGCTCATGGTCGCGCGGACCTTCGGCGAGGAGGTCTGGAAGCTCACCGTGAACGAGGTCGCGTTCTCCGTCGGCATGCTGCTCGGCGGTGTGCTCCTCGCGACCTGGGGCGGGCTGAAGAACCGCGTCGCCATGATCGTCGGCTCGACCTTCGTGTTCGGCGTGCTGTCCGTCGCGATGGGCCTCTCGACCAACATGTGGGTCTTCTTCGCCTTCATGTTCCTGCTCGGCCTGTCCGTCCCACCGTTCTCGACGACCTCCATGACCGTCCTCCAGGAGACCGTCGAGCCCGAGCGCCAGGGCCGCGTCTTCGGCTTCGTCGGCATCGTCATGGCCGTCTCGATGCCGCTCGGCATGGTCGTCTTCGGCCCGCTCGCCGACCGCTTCACCGTCGAGTCGCTCCTCGTCGTCTCGGGGATCCTCATGTTCCTCGTCATCACCGTCGCCGTCGCGCTCCCGTCGGGCCGTCGCGCCATCCGTGCCGCGGCCCAGCACGACTAGCAGTCACCCCGTCGCGGTCGGGGTCGGGTCTACGGCCCGCAGGGTCGGGTCCGCGGCGGGGTCAGACCGTGTGCTCGGACTGGCGCACCATCACCCTGGTCTGGCTGGCGGGAGTTCTGGGAGTGCGCCTCTGACGTCCTTCGCGCACGGTCCGACCCCACCGCTCGTCGTGCCTGTCACCGCCCGGCGAGCGGTGCCCGGCGGTGGCAGGGCAGGTCAGTCGACGATCTCGCAGATGGCCGTGCCGGAGCTGACGCTCGCGCCCGCGGTGGCGGAGAGGGAGCGGACGGTGCCGGCGCGATGGGCGAGGAGGGGCTGCTCCATCTTCATGGCCTCGAGCACGACGACGAGGTCGCCCTCGGCGACCCGGGTGCCGTCGGCGACGGCGACCTTGACGATCGTGCCCTGCATGGGGGAGGCCAGCGTGGTGCCGGAGCCGCCGCCGTTGGCCTTCGCGGCGCTGCGGCGCGCGGGCCGGCGGGCGGCGTTGGCGGTGCGGGCGCGACCTGCCGCCATGCCGAGGCCGGCCGGGAGGACGACCTCCAGGCGCTTGCCGCCCACCTCGACGACGACGCGCTCGGTCGCGAGCGGCTCGTCCTCCGCGTCGGCGGGCGCGGCCGGGGCGGGCGCGAGCGCGGCGAGCTCGTCGGCGAACTCCGTCTCGATCCAGCGGGTGTGGACGCGGAACGGCTCGTCGTCGGTGGGGACGAACGCCTCGGCGTCGAGCACGGCGCGGTGGAACGGCACGACGGTCGGGATGCCCTCGACCTCGAGCTCGCGCAGCGCACGGCGGGCCCGCTGGACGGCCTGCTCGCGCGTTGCGCCGGTGACGATGACCTTGGCAATCATGGAGTCGAACGCGCCGGAGATCGTGTCGCCCTCGGCGACGCCGGAGTCGACGCGCACGCCGGGGCCGGACGGGAAGCGCAGGCGCGTGATGCGGCCGGGGGCGGGGAGGAAGTTCGCGGCGGGGTCCTCACCGTTGATCCGGAACTCGATCGAGTGGCCGCGCACCTGCGTCGACGTGTAGCCGAGCGGCTCGCCCGCGGCGATGCGCAGCTGCTCGCGGACGAGGTCGATGCCGGTGACCTCCTCGGACACGGGGTGCTCGACCTGGAGTCGCGTGTTGACCTCGAGGAAGGAGATGGTGCCGTCGGCGCCGACGAGGAACTCGCACGTGCCCGCGCCGACGTAGCCGGCCTCGCGCAGGATCGCCTCGGACGCCTTGTACAGCTCGGCCTCCTGGGCGGGGCTGAGGTACGGCGCGGGGGCCTCCTCGACGAGCTTCTGGTGGCGGCGCTGCAGGGAGCAGTCGCGCGTCGAGACGACGACGACGGTGCCGTGCTCGTCCGCGAGGCACTGGGTCTCCACGTGCCGGGGCGTGTCGAGGTAGCGCTCGACGAAGCACTCGCCGCGCCCGAACGCGGCGGTGGCCTCGCGGACCGCGGACTCGTAGAGCTCGTCGATCTCGTCGGCCGTGCGCGCGACCTTGAGCCCGCGTCCGCCGCCGCCGAACGCCGCCTTGATCGCGATGGGCAGGCCGTGCTCGGCGGCGAACGCGTGCACCTCGCTCGCGTCGGCGACCGGGTCGGGCGTGCCGGGGACCAGCGGGGCGCCCGCGCGCTGCGCGATGTGGCGCGCGCTCACCTTGTCGCCGAGCGCGTCGATCGCGGCGGGCGGCGGGCCGATCCAGACGAGCCCGGCGTCGAGCACGGCCTGCGCGAACTCCGCGTTCTCGGCCAGGAAGCCGTACCCGGGGTGCACCGCGTCCGCGCCGGAGCGGCGCGCGACGTCGAGCAGCTTCGCGATGTCGAGGTACGTCTCGGCCGCCCGGGCGCCGCCGAGCGCGAACGCCTCGTCGGCGAGGTGCACGTGCGGCGCCTGGCGGTCGGGGTCGGCGTAGACCGCGACGGACGCGATACCGGCGTCGGCGCAGGCACGGACGATCCGGACGGCGATCTCGCCACGGTTGGCGACGAGGACCTTGCTCAGGGGGCGGGTGGGGTTCGCGGGCACGGCTCACGGTAACGCGTGCGCGCCGCGCCGATCACGCTCCCGGGCCGGTACCGTGCAAGATTGGAGAAGAAGCCAAGCCGCGCGGAGGGCGGTTGGAGGAAACCTCCATAGCGGCGCGCTCCTGGGCGTCGCTCGGCCCGTGGGGTTGTCCGGCGCCCACAACGAGCGCCGACGACGGACGCCGGCTGCCCGGTCTCAGGCGCGCAGCTCGTGCCACGCGACGCCGGCCTCGTGGAGCAGCGAGCGCAGCAGCGGGAGGCTGATCCCGACGACCCCGTGGTGGTCGCCCTCGATGCGCTCGACGTAGGGCCCGCCGAGGCCGTCGACCGTGAACGCACCCGCGACGTGCAGGGGCTCGCCGGTGGCGACGTACGCGTCGATCTCGTCGTCGGTGAGGTCGGCGAAGTGGACGGTCGTCGAGCTCGTGGCGCCCGTCGCGGTGCCGGTCCCGCCGTCGGACGGCCGGCGCAGGTCCACGAGCCAGTGGCCGGTGTGCAGGACGCCGGCCCGGCCGCGCATCGCGCGCCAGCGGGCACGGGCGTCGTCGGCGTCGGCGGGCTTGCCGAGCACCTCGCCGTCGAGCTCGAGCATCGAGTCGCAGCCGACGAGCAGCGTGGGGTCGTCGCCCGGCGTGGCGGACCCGTCCTCGGCGAGCGTGCGCACGATCTCCTCGGCCTTCGCGCGGGCCAGGACGAGCACCGCGTCCACGGGCTCGAGCCCGCCGCGCTCCGCGGCGGCCGCCCGCAGGACCGCGTCCTCGTCGACCCCGGAGACGCGCACGAGGGGTTCGACACCGGCCGCGCGCAGCGTCGCGAGGCGGGCGGGGGACCGGGAGGCGAGGACGAGTCGGAGCACCCGCGCAGACTACCCGCCGAGCACCGGCGACACCGGACGGCAGGACGCCCGACGACCCCGCTACGCGACGAGGAGCGCCGCGACGACCAGCACGACGGGCGAGCCGAGCGTCGTCACGAGGATCGTGTCGCGCGCGAGGATCTCGCCCCGCCCGAACCGCGCCGCGTAGTTGTAGACGTTCTGGGCTGTGGGCAGCGCGGCGAGCGTGACGGCCGAGGCGACCGCGGCGTCGTCGAGCCCGAGGACGAGCCGGGCGACGACGAACGCCACGACCGGCATGACGAGGAGCTTCGCGACGCTGGCGACGCCGACCGCCGCTCGGGGCTCGCCGCGCCGCAGCGGCCTGGTGCCGTGCAGCGACATGCCGAAGGCGAGCAGGATCATCGGGATCGCGGCGCCGCCGAGGATGTCGAGCGGCGCCATGACCGCGACGGGTGGCGTCCAGCCGGTCACGGAGACGACGGCGCCCGCGAGCGACCCCAGGATGATCGGGTTGCGCACGGGCTGGGCGAGGACGAACCGCCAGGACAGCCGCCCGCTCGTCGTCGCGTCGAGGACGAGCAGGGTCACGGGTGCGAGCACGAGGAGCTGGAGCAGGATCACCGGCACGACGGCGGTCGCGTCGCCGAGCACGTACACCGCGACGGGCAGGCCGATGTTGTTCGCGTTCACGTAGCCGGAGCCGACGGCCCCGACGGTCGCCTCGGGTGCCGGGAGCCGGAGCCACAGCCGGTCGACGAGCACGAACACGCCCGCCGTCACGACGGCCGACGCCGCCGAGACCGCGAGCGGCGCCTGGAGGAGCGCTCCGACGTCGGCGCGCGCGAGGACGGTGAACAGCAGCGCCGGGCTCGCGACGAAGAACCCGATGCGGTTGAGGGCCGTCTGCGCGTCGGGGCCGCCGATGCCGAGGCGCGCGGTGACGTACCCGGCCGCGACGACCACGGCGATGATGGCGAAACCGGTGAGGACGGCGCCCACGCGTCAGGTCCCCGGGGCGCGGCGGACGCCGGTCGGCCCGGGCCGGCGCGAGGCCGACCCGGGCCGGGCCGACGACCGGGTCACGAGGTGAGCGCGTCGCGCAGCACGTCCAGGCCGACCGAGCCGAGATTCAGCGCGCGTGCGTGGAAGGCCTTGGCGTCGAACGCCTCGCCGCGGGCGGTCGCCGCCGCGCGCGCGTCGTCTCGCGTGGCCTCCCACAGGCGCTGGCCGACCTTGTACGACGGCGCCTGGCCCGGCCAGCCGAGGTAGCGGTCGAGCTCGAAGCGCACGAACGAGTCGGGCATGTTGACGTTCGCGCGCAGGAACGTGAGCGCCTTGTCGGCGTCCCAGGTCCCGCCGCCCCACTGCTCGGGCGCGGGCAGGCCGAGGTGAACGCCGATGTCGAGCACGACGCGGGCCGCGCGCATGCGCTGCGCGTCGAGCATGCCGAGGCGGTCGCCGTCGTCGTCGAGGAACCCGAGGTCCGCCATGAGGCGCTCCGCGTACAGGGCCCAGCCCTCGCCGTGGCCCGAGACCCAGCACGCGAGCCGGCGCCACGTGTTGAGCGTCGCGCGCGCGTACACGGCCTGGCCGCACTGCAGGTGGTGGCCCGGGACGCCCTCGTGGTAGACCGTCGTCTTCTCGCGCCACGTGTTGAACTCCGTGACGTCCGACGGCACCGACCACCACATGCGGCCCGGCCGGGAGAAGTCGTCGCTCGGGGGCGTGTAGTAGATCCCGCCCGTCTGCGTCGGCGCGATCATGCACTCGAGGTCGAGCACCGGCGCCGGGACGTCGAAGTGGACGCCGTTCAGCGCGCTGATCGCCGCGTCCGACGTCTCCTGCATCCACGACCTCAGGGCGTCGGTCCCGTGCAGCGTGCGGGCCGGGTCGGCGTCGAGGGCGGCGACGGCGTCCTCCACGCTCGCACCGGGACCGGCGATGCGGCGCGCGATCTCCTCCTGCTCGGCGACCACGCGCGCGAGCTCCTCGAGCCCCCACGCGTACGTCTCGTCCAGGTCGACCTGCGCGCCGAGGAACGTGCGCGAGAAGAGCCCGTAGCGCTCGCGGCCTACCGCGTCCTGCTCGCGGGCCTGCGGCGCGAGCGTCGTCTCGAGGAAGTCCGCGAGGCGGCCGTAGGCCTCGCGCGCCGCGGCGGCGCCGTGCTCGAGCTCCTTGCGGACGAGCGAGCACGCGGAGGAGTCGTCGAGGACGGCGTTCGCCTCGGGGCCCGCGACGAACGTCGTGAAGAACGATCCCTTGGCGTCCGCGAGCTCGCGCGACTGCTGCACGCCGATCCGCACCTGGCGGATCGCGGCGACGTTGCCGCGGGCGGCCGCCTCCGTCAGCGACGCCATGTAGCCGTCGATCGCGGTGGGCAGGGAGCCGAGGCGCGAGGCGATGTTCTCCCAGGCCTCGACCGTGCCGGTCGGCATGATGTCGAAGACGTCGCGCAGCTCCTGCACCGGCGACGCGATGTTGTTGAGGCTCGCGAGCGGCTCGCCCGCCTCGTGCAGCTCGAGCTGGAGGCCGACGCGCTCGCGCATCGCGGCGAGGGTGACACGGTCGACGTCGTCGACCGGCTCCAGGCCCTCGAGCTCGCGCAGCACCGCGCGGTCGGCGTCGGCCCGCGCGTCGTGCCCGGCGGGCGAGAGGTCGGAGACGAGGTGGTCGTAGCCGGACAGCCCCATCGCGGTCGCGGCGATCGGGTCGAGCTCGGCGATCCGCGTGACGTAGGCCTCGGCGACGGCGTCGATCGGCGTGGGTGTGCGGTCGGGGGTCCCGGCGGATGCGCCGGCGGGTGTGGTGGTGGTGTCGCTCACCCGGACGAGACTACTCGGCGCCCGGTTCTCGGTCTGCCGGATTCCCGGGGTCCTCGCCGGGGTCGCCCGCGCTCGCGTCCGCGGGCGTGTCCTCGGGAGCAGCCGCGGCGGACCGGGCCCGCAGCGCCGCCGCGAGGTCGTCCGCCCAGGTGCGGTGGTAGCGCACGAGCACCACCCCCGTCGCGTCGGTGTCGTCCGCCGCGTGCCAGACGGCGACCGGGTCGCCCTGGCGCGGACCTGCCACGCCGGCGGGCACGACGACGCGCGCCGGGCGTGCGGTCCTCGCGCCGGACGCGGTGGTGACGACCAGCGTCGCCCGCACGACCGCCGGACCCGCCGTCCCGGTGCTCGTGGCGGGGCCCTGCGCGCCGCCCGCAACGGTGCCCTCGGAGGTGCCCTCGGCGGTGCCCGTGGTCGGGTCCGCGGCACCGACACCGGGGAGCGCGAGCGTCCCGGTCGCCCGGACCGGCGCGGCGAGCAGCGCGTTGCGGCCGCGGGCGAGCCCCGTCACGGCACGGTCGTCCTGGTAGCGCACGAGCGCGAGCAGGGCCGTGACGAGGAGCCCCAGCGTCGCGACCACCACGACGGCGTCCGGCACGGGCCAGCCGCGGCCCGACGCGAGGCGCTGATAGACGAGCAGCGTCACGGTCGGGACGAACGCCACGGCCCAGGCCCAGCGGCGCCAGCCCGGCACGGGCGCGACCGCCGGCAGGCCGGTGGGGTCCGCCTCGACCTCGTCGGCGGACGCGGGAAGCTCGACGAGCACGCCCCGCTCGGGCAGGCGGCGCACGCGGGGCGACGCGCTCGGAGCGGTCACGACCGCAGGCTCCAGCGCCACGAGTCGGCGTTGTGCCGGCCGGAACGACCGCCGAAGCTCTTCGCGGTCGCGCCGTCCCCGGTCCCGCGCAGCCCGCGCGCCCGGTTGGTCCACTCGTCGACGGGCGCGACGTCGTCGGGCAGGCCGCTCGCGGCCGCGGCGGCGGCGAGGCCGGCGACGAGCGCGGCGACCTCGAGCTCGTCCGGCGCGCCCCGCACGACGCGGACGCTCGGGGCGTCGGGCCGCGGCGTGCTCACTCGTCGTCCTCGTCGTGGTCGTGGTCGTCGGCCCCGCGACCCACGCCCCACTCGGGGACGGCGTAGCCCGCCTCGACGAGCCGCTCGCGCGCCTCGTGACCCCACCGGTCCAGGAGCCCGACGACGTCGTCGAGGTCCGGCCCGCCGGGGTGCGTCATGACGACGTAGTCGAGCGTGAAGGTGTCGTCCTGCACGTCGGCCGGCGAGGCGTCGTCGTCGACCTCCTCGTCGGTGCCCGGGTCCCACACCGACGTCGTGAGGTCGGCGTGGATGCCGAGCGCGCCGTGCAGCTCGTCGAACAGCCGGGCGTTGAGCGCGCCGATGCGGCCCTCGAGCGCGAGGACGCGCGGGTCCTCGTCCGCCTCGGACGCCCCGAACTCGGCCCGTACCCCGACGGCCGTCTCGACGTACTCGTGCAGCGCCGCCGTGAGCGCGTCGACCGCGGCGTGCAGCGGCGCCGGGTCCACCGACCCGAGCGGCACGGGCCCGTGCGTGGCGTCGTCGTGGCTCATTCCTGGTCCTCCCTCGCGAGGCTCGTGGGGTGCTCGTGCTCGCTCGCGGTCACAGCGGGATGTTGCCGTGCTTCTTGGGCGGCAGGCTCGCGCGCTTGGTGCGCAGCGCCCGCAGCGCACGCACGACCTGCACCCGGGTCTCGGACGGGCGGATCACCGCGTCCACGTAGCCGCGCTCCGCGGCGTCCCACGGGTTGACGATCGCGTCCTCGTACTCGGCGACGAGCCGGGCGCGCTCCGTCTCGACGTCCTCGCCGGCGTCGGCCGCACGCTTGAGCGCCGCCCGCTGGAGGATGTTCACCGCGCCGCCCGCGCCCATCACGGCGACCTGCGCCGTCGGCCACGCGAGGTTGACGTCGGCGCCGAGCTGCTTGGAGCCCATGACGATGTACGCGCCGCCGTACGCCTTGCGGGTGATGACGGTGACGAGCGGGACGGTCGCCTCGGCGTAGGCGTAGATGAGCTTCGCGCCCCGGCGGATGATGCCCTGGTGCTCCTGGTCGACGCCCGGCAGGAAGCCGGGGACGTCCACGAGCGTGAGCACGGGGATGTTGAACGCGTCGCACGTGCGGACGAACCGCGCCGCCTTCTCGGCCGCGTCGATGTCGAGCGTGCCCGCCATCGCGAGCGGCTGGTTCGCGACGACGCCGACCGACTGGCCCTCCACGTGCCCGAACCCGACGAGCACGTTCTTCGCGAACAGCGGCTGCACCTCGAGGAACGCGCCCTCGTCGAGCACGTGCTCGATCACCGTGCGCATGTCGTACGGCTGCGAGTCCGAGTCGGGCACGAGCGCGTCGAGCTCGAGGTCCTGCTCGGTGACGTCGAGCTCGACGTCCTCGGGCGGGAACGACGGCGCGTCCGAGAGGTTGTTCTGCGGCAGGTACGACACGAGGTGGCGCACGTAGTCGATCGCGTCGTCCTCGTCGGCCCCGAGGTAGTGCGCGACGCCGGACTTCTCGTTGTGCGTCAGGCCGCCCCCGAGCTCCTCGAAGCCCACGTCCTCGCCCGTCACGGCGCGGATCACGTCCGGCCCGGTGATGAACATGTTCGACGTCTTGTCGGCCATGACGATGAAGTCCGTGAGGGCGGGGGAGTACACCGCACCGCCCGCGCTCGGGCCGAGGATGAGCGAGATCTGCGGGATCACGCCCGACGACGCGACGTTGCGGCGGAAGATCTCCGCGAACTGCGTGAGCGCGGCGACACCTTCCTGGATGCGCGCGCCGCCGCCGTCGGAGATGCCGATGAGCGGCACCCCGGTGCGCAGCGCGAGGTCCTGCACCTTGGTGATCTTCTGCCCGTGGACCTCGCCGAGGCTCCCGCCGAACACCGTGAAGTCCTGCGAGTACACGCACACCTGGCGGCCGTCGATCGTGCCGTGGCCCACGACGACGCCGTCGCCCGCCAGGCGCTTCTTCTCCAGGCCGAAGTTGTGCGAGCGGTGCTTCGCGAACGCGTCGAGCTCGACGAAGCTGCCCTCGTCGAGCAGCGCCTCGATGCGCTCGCGCGCCGTCTTCTTGCCGCGCGCGTGCTGCTTGGTCCGCGCCGCCTCCTCGGGCAGCTCGGTCGCCTCGGCACGGCGGCGGTCGAGGTCGGCGAGCTTGGCCGCGGTGCCCACGAGGTGGGGTGCGTCGGCGTGCTCGGTCGTCGCGGGCGAGGTCGTCGCAGATTCCGTCACGGACCCGAGCCTAGTTGGCGGGTGGCACCAACTCGATGCGGGCGTCGCCAGCACGCCGGGGGCCCGTCTTGGTGGGTGTCCACAAACCCGTCGCGCGCCCGTGGCGGGCCGTGACGGCGGCGCTCGTGCCGGGGCGGACGCGTGCGGGAGGATGACGGGCATGGCGAGCGCGCGTGACGACGAGTCCCGGCCCGACGGCGAGCGGCCCGGGCTGCGGGCCGAGTTCCTCCGGGAGCTCCTGGTGGCGCCCGCGGGTCCGCTCGCGCGGCTGGAGGTCGTGGCCGAGTCCGCCTCGACCAACGCCGAGCTCGCGCGCGCCGTCGCCGAGGACCCCGGTGCCTGGCCCGCACCCGCGCTCCTCGTCGCCGAGCACCAGCCGGGTGGTCGAGGCCGGCTGGGCCGCTCGTGGACGACCCCGCCGCGCGCCGCGCTCCTCGGCTCGCTCCTCCTGCGCCCCGACGTGCCGCGCGGGTCGCTGAGCTGGCTCCCGCTCCTCGCCGGGCTCGCGACCGCCCGCGCGCTGCGCGCGACCGCCGGGGTGGACGCCGTCGTGAAGTGGCCGAACGACGTCCTCGTGCCCGACCCGGGCGCGGGCACGCCCGCACCTCTGCGCAAGGTGGCCGGCATCCTCGCCGAGGTGCTGCCGGACGGCGGAGTCGTCGTCGGCGTGGGCCTCAACGTCTCGCAGCGGCGCGACGAGCTGCCCGTCGTCACGGCCACGTCCCTCACCCTCGCGGGCGCCGCGACGGCGGACCGGGAGGTCGTGCTCGTCGCCCTCCACGAGGCGTTCGGCGAGATCCTCGGGCGCTGGCAGGAGTCCGGGGGAGACGCGCGCGCCGCAGGGCTCGACACCGACTGCGCCGAGGTCAGCGCCACGCTCGGCACGCGCGTGCGCGTCGAGCGTGTCGGCGGCGGCGACGTCGTCGGGCTCGCGACCGGGCTCGCGCCCGACGGCGGCCTGGTGGTGCGCGAGGACGACGGGACGGAGCGCGTCCACCACAGCGGCGACGTCCACCACCTGCGCCCGCACGACTGACGGTGCCGGCGACCAGATCGGCGGTCCGGGACGAGATCGGCACGCGTGCCGACGTCGCACGCGTGCCGATCTCGCCGACCCGAGCCGAGGAATAGGATCGCCGGGTGCCCGTGGACCCTGAGCAGAACGAGCCCGTCACCACCCCGACCGTGACGCCCGAGCGGAGCGCCGAGCCGGATCCGGACGCCACGTCTCCCGCCACCGAGGCCGTGCTCGACGAGGCGCTCCTGGGTGGTCCGCGGACCCTCACGGTCGAGCGGCTCGCGGAGCGCGCCGGGGTCGACGAGCAGCGGGTGCGTGCCTACTGGCAGGCGCTCGGCCTCCCGCTCACGGAGGGCGAGGAGCACGCCTTCACCGAGAAGGACGCGCAGGCGCTCGCGGACGTGTTCGCGTTCGCCGAGGCGGAGGAGCTCGACCAGCGGGCGCTGACGACCCTCATCCGCTCGACAGGCCACACGACCGAGCGGCTCGTGCTCTGGCAGGTCGAGGCGCTCGTGGAGCACATGACGCGCCGGTTCGAACTCGACGACACGAGCGCGCGCCTGCTCGTGCTCGACCGGCTGCCCGAGCTCGCGCCGGTCCTCGAGGAGCAGCTTCTCCACGCCTGGCGCCGCCAGCTCGCGGCGGTCGCCGGACGCTTCGCGGTCGAGTTCTCGGACGCGCGTGCCACCGCGGTCGACGAGCACGAGCTCCCGCTCCCGCGCGCGGTCGGGTTCGCGGACATCGTGTCCTTCACGCAGCGCACGCGCGGGCTGGGGTCGAGCGAGCTCGCCGAGTTCGTCCAGCTCTTCGAGACGAGCGCGCGCGACGTCATCACGGCCGCGGGCGGGCGCGTCGTCAAGACGATCGGTGACGCGGTGCTCTACGTGGCCGACGACGTCGCGACCGGGGCCCGCGTCGCGCTGGGCCTGGCCGCGGCCGGGGGCAGGGAGGAGGACGTCGACGTCCCGCCCGTCCGGGTCAGCCTCGTGTGGGGCCGTGTGCTGTCGCGGTTCGGCGACGTGTTCGGGCCGAGCGTCAACCTCGCCGCCCGCCTGGTCGACATCGCCGAGCCGACGACGGTCCTCGTCGACCGCGACACGGCCGGCCTGCTCGCGGGGGACCAGCGCTTCGCGCTCACGGCGCAGCCCGAGACCGAGGTGCAGGGGCTCGGCACGATCGAGCCCGTCCGCCTCCAGTGGGCCTATCGGGGCTGAGACCCGCGCTCACGGGCCCTGCGTGCGCCGGCGCCCGGGCGTCAGACGGCCTCGAGCAGGCCGGGCCCGTCGTTCGTCACCGAGTTGACCAGGGTCGAGATCTCCCGGGCGACCATCGGGACGTCGTCGTGCGGGCCGCCCAGCCCGAGCAGGTCGGCCGCCCCGCGGGCGTCGACCGCCGGGTCGAGCCACGCGTCCCAGGCGTCGGCGGGCAGAGCGAGCGGCATGCGGTCGTGGATCTCGGCGAGGTACGGCGCCGCGTCCGTCGTGATGATCGTCGTCGAGACGAGCCAGCGGTCGGGGTCGTCGTCCGCCTTGCCCCGGTCGCGCCAGAACTCGTAGAGCCCGGCGAACGCGGCGCTCCCGCCGTCGCCCGGCGCGATCCAGTACGGCTGCTTGGGCACCTTGCCCCGGCGCGCGGGCGCGCCCGCGGACCCGGCCGGGGACGCGCCGTCGGGCAGGACGCGCCACTCGTAGTACCCGTCCGCGGGCACGAGGCAGCGGCGGACGCCGAACGGCCTGGCGAACGCCGGCTTGTCGAGGATCGACTCCGCGCGCGCGTTGATCATGCGCGCGCCGCCCTTGGGGTCCTTGGACCACGACGGCACGAGGCCCCAGCGCGCCACCCGCAGCGAGCGCCGGACCTCGCCCGTGTCCTTGGCCGCGCGCTCGACGACGATCCGCACGGGGTCGGTGGGCGCGAGGTTCCACGACGGCGGCAGGAGCCGCGCGTCGTCGGCGACGTCCGCGATCGCGAACTCGTCCGCGAGGTCCTGCGCGTCCCGGAAGGAGGCATAGCGTCCGCACATGCCTCCAGCCTGCCGCACGCCACCCACGCGCGGGGGCGAGGGAGAGCAGGCTCACGCGGGAAGCGCCTCGTCCCGCGCGATCGAATCGATACGATGGACGCCATGCCCTCCTCCTCGGTCGACCCCGCCGTGCCCCGACCGAGATCGTCCGCCCGCTGGGTGCTGCTCCTCGGCGCGCTCGCCACGCTCCCCGCGCTCACGGTCGACATGTACCTCCCGCTGCTGCCCGAGGTCGGCACGGACCTCGGGGCGCCGGACTCCCTCGCGCAGCTCACGCTCTCCGCGATGCTCGTCGGCGGGGCCGTCGGGCAGCTCGTCATCGGGCCCCTCTCCGACCGGTACGGCCGCCGCCTGCCCGTGCTCGTGGGGCTCGCGCTGCACGTCGTGACCTCGATCCTGTGCGCGATGGCCCCCAACATCGGGATCCTCATCGGGCTGCGCGTGCTCCAGGGCTTCTTCAACGCGTCCGCGTCGGTCGTCGCGATCGCCGCCATCCGCGACCGCTTCACCGGCTCCGACGCCGCGCGCATCCTCTCGCGGCTCATGCTCGTCATCGGGCTCGCGCCCCTCCTGGCGCCGTCGCTCGGGTCGTTCATCGGCACGCACGCGTCGTGGCACGCGGTGTTCTGGGTGCTCGCGGCCGCCGGGCTCGCGCTCGCCGCCGTCGTGCTGCTCTGGATGCCGGAGTCGCTCCCGGTCGAGCGGCGGCGCCCCGCCGGAGCGCGCACCGTCCTGCGCGGCTACGCGAGCCTCCTGCGCGACCGCCACTTCGTCGCGCTCGCCGTCCTGCCCGGGCTCGGCCAGGCCGTGCTCATGAGCTACGTCGTCGGCTCGCCGTTCGTGCTCCAGGAGGGGTACGGGCTCAGCCACAGCCAGTTCGCGCTGCTGTTCGCGGTCAACGGCGTCGGCCTCGTGCTCTCCGCGCAGGCGAACGCCGCCCTCGTGCGCCGCGTGGCGCCCATGCGTCTGCTGCGCGTCGCGCTCGTCGTGCAGGGGGTGTTCACGGCGGGGCTGCTCGTGGTCGCACTGACCGGCGCGGGCGGGATCGTCGGCATCGTCGCCGCCCTGTTCCTCGTCCTGTCGATGCAGGGCATGATCCCCGCGAACGCCTCGGCGCTCGCGCTCACCCGCCACGGCGAGATCGCCGGGACCGCCGCCGCCGTCATCGGGGCGTTCCAGTCCGGCGTCGCCGGGCTCGTGAGCCCGCTCGTCGGCGTGCTCGGGGGCGACGCCGTCGCGATGGCCGGCGTCATGCTCGGCGCGGTCGTCGCATCGCTCCTCGTCCTCGCGCTCGCCACGCCCGCGTTCCGCCGCGGTGGGTGGCACACGCCCGTCTGAGCGCGCCGGGCGTTCACGCGACGGACACCCCACCGTCCGCTCGTGTGCATGCGTGCGTCCCGGTCCGGGACTTTGCTGGAAGACATGAGACTCACAGGAGCACACCGGGCCACCGCCGCCCTGGTCGCCGCGGCGCTGACGCTGCCGGCCGCGTCCGCCGCCGTCGCGTCGTCCGCGCACGGACCCGCCCACCGTCCCTCGGCCGACCGTGGAGGCGTCGTCGTCCCCACGCTCGTCGCACGCGCGACGCTCTCCGCCGACCACCTGGAGGAGGGTCCGCCGTCGGGCGCCCTCGTCACGCCGGCCAACGGGCGCCAGGGGCCGTTCGACGGCCAGGTGATCCCCGGCTTCTCGGCCATGGTCGACAACGGCGACGGAACGTTCTGGGCCCAGCCGGACAACGGGTTCGGCGCCAAGGGCAACTCGGCCGACTTCCTCCTGCGCCTCTACCGCGTCACGCCCCACTGGCAGACGGCGCGCGGGGGAGCGGGCGAGATCGAGGTCGGCGAGCACCTCTCGCTGCGCGACCCCGACCACCACGTCGACTTCCCGATCGTCCACGAGGACACCGAGGAGCGGCTCCTCACCGGGGCCGACTTCGACATCGAGTCCGTCGTGCGCGCGAAGGACGGCACCTTCTGGATCGGAGAGGAGTTCGGGCCCTTCCTCCTGCACGTCGACGCGACGGGCGCGCTCCTCGCCCCGCCCGTGCCGTTCCCCGACGGCAAGTCGCCCGCCAACCCGTACCTTGCGCCCGGCGAGACGCCGCTCGTCGGGTCGAGCCGCGGGTTCGAGGCGCTCGCGGGCTCGCGTGACGGCCGCTTCCTGTACCCCGTGCTCGAGGGCGCGCTCGTCGGCGACGACCCGCGCGACCGGGTCGTGCGCCAGTTCGACACCCGCTCAGGTCGCTACACCGACCGCACGTGGACCTACCGCGTGGACACCGACGCGAACGTCGTCGGTGACGCGTTCATGGTGGGCGAGGACGAGATCCTGCTCGTCGAGCGCGACGACTTCGACGGCGCGCAGTCCGTGACCAAGCGCGTGTACCGGGTCGACCTGGGCGAGAGCGACCGGTCGGGGCACCTCGAGAAGGAGCTCGTGCTCGACGCGCTGAAGATCGCGAACCCGCACGGCATCGGCGCCGGTGACGGCTACGGCACCGGAGACCCGTTCTCGCTGCCCGTGCAGTCGTTCGAGACCGTCGTCCAGCTCCGCGACGGCCGTCTGCTCCTCGCGAACGACAACAACTACCCGGGCAACGACGCGCGGGTGCCCGGCACCCCGGACGACACCGAGATCGTCCTCGTCGACCTGCGGCGCGAGCGCGTCGCGACCGACGACGTGACCGTCGTCGGGCACCGCGGCGCGAGCGGCTACCGCCCCGAGCACACGCTCGCCGCGTACGAGCAGGCGATCCTCCAGTGCGCCGACTTCATCGAGCCCGACGTCGTCGCCACGAAGGACGGCGTGCTCGTCGCCCGGCACGAGAACGAGATCGGGGGCACGACGGACGTCGCGCAGCGCCCCGAGTTCGCCGACCGCCGCACGACGAAGACGATCGACGGCACCGCGGTCACCGGGTGGTTCACGGAGGACTTCACGCTCGCCGAGCTGCGCACCCTGCGCGCGAAGGAGCGGATCCCGGCCGTCCGCCCGCAGAACACGGCGTTCGACGGCCTCTACCCGGTCCCGACGCTCGCCGAGGTCCTCGACCTCGCCCGGCACTCCGAGACGTGCGACGGGGAGCAGGTGGGGGTGTACCCCGAGACCAAGCACCCGACCTACTTCGACTCGGTCGGGCTGTCGCTCGAGGAACCGCTCGTCGCCGCGCTGCGCGACGCCGGGCTCGACTCGCGCAAGGCGCCCGTCATCGTCCAGTCGTTCGAGACGGGCAACCTGCGCGAGCTCGACCGCATGACGAAGGTCGACCTCGCGCAGCTCGTCAGCAGCTCCGGCGCCCCCTACGACCTCGTCGCCGCAGGAGACCCGCGCACCTACGCCGACCTGGTCACGCGTTCGGGCCTGCGCGACATCGCGCGCTACGCGGACGGCGTCGGGCTCGAGAAGAACGTCATGATCCCGCGCCGCGCCGACGGGACGCTCGGCACGCCGACGCCCGTCATCCGCGACGCGCACCGCGCCGGGCTCGAGGTCCACGGATGGACCTTCCGGGCGGAGAACCAGTTCCTGCCCGCGGAGTACCGCTCCGGCGCCGACCCGGCCGCGCACGGCGACCTCGCCGGCGAGGTCCGCGTGTTCCTCGACGCGGGCATGGACGGGTTCTTCACCGACCAGCCCGACCTCGGGGTCGCGGCCGTGCGCGACCGCTGACACCCCGCAGGCCCGTCCTTCGCCGCCCCTTCACACGTCCTCCTGCTGGTTCGGCGCACGCATCCACGCGCGACCCCTTACCCTCAGACCGTGCCAACGACCGCCCCCGCCTCGTCGTCCCCGCGCTCGCGTCCCCGCGCGCACCAGACGACGCGCTCCCGGAAGAGCGGCGAGGGCAAGCCTTCCGGCGGCCCGCACCACGCGCGTGCGCTCCGTTCGCACCGCGTCGCGCGGGCCGTCGGGCTCGTCCTCACCGGGGCCCTGGTGTTCGTGGCGGTGGGGGCCGGGGCCGTGTACCTCGACCTCAAGTCGAAGATCACCGTGAGCGACGTGTCGGACCTCGTCGTCGGCGGGCCGACGGTCGAGCCGCCCAAGGACCCGTCCGACCCCTTCGCGGGAAAGTCGCTCAACATCCTCGTCATGGGGACGGACTACCGCGACGCCGAGAACGCCGCGATCGCCGGCGAGGAGGAGGGCATGCGGTCGGACACCACGTTCATCGTGCACGTGTCCGGCGACCGTACCCGCATGGAGGTCGTGTCCATCCCGCGCGACTCGCTCGTCGATCTCCCTGCGTGCAACCTCCCCGACGGATCGATGTCGTCCCCGCGGCGCAACACGATGTTCAACGAGGCGTTCCAGATCGGGTCGGGCGGCGTCGACGACATGACGTACGCCGCGGCGTGCACCATCACCGCCGTGCAGGACCTCACGGGAGTGCCGATCACCAACCACGTCGTCGTCAAGATGACCGGGGTCATCGGCGTGGTCGACGCGATCAACGGCGTGACCATGTGCTTCCCGGAACCGGTCAAGGAGAGTCCGCGGTACGGCACCCTCGACCTGCCGGCCGGCGAGTACACGCTCAACGGCCACGAGGCGATCAGCTTCCTGCGCGCGCGGCACGGCACGGGCATGGGCCTCGAGATGGGGTCCGACCTCACGCGCATCGCACGCCAGCAGGCGTTCATCGACTCGGCCGTGCGCGAGCTCCTGTCGCAGAACATCATCACCAACTCGCCCCAGCTCTACGGGGTGATCGAGGCCGTGCTCAGCTCCATCAGCGCCGACCCGTCCATCGCGGACCCGACGGCGCTCGCAGGCCTCGCGTTCAGCCTCCGCGCCATCAAGCCGTCCGAGGTGGTCTTCACCCAGGTGCCGGTCGTCGACGCCGCGAGCGACGCCAACCGCGTCGAGTGGACGCCGGAGGCCGACGCGATCTGGCAGAGGCTCATCGACGACGCGCCCCCGCCCGGCCACGAGCCCGTCACCGATCCGCGCGACGACGCGACGGCACCCGCGGACGGTACGACCGACCCGGCGACCGGGGAGGACCCGGGGACGACCGACCCCGGGACGACCGACCCCGGGACGACCGAGCCGGGCACGACGGGTCCCGGGACCACAGACCCGGGCACGACGACGCCCGAGACCCCGGTCGAGGAGGAGCTGCAGCCCGGCGTCTGCCCCTGAGCGGGCCTGCGGGCCGTCGGGCGGCGGGTCAGGAGGCGTTCACGACCGCGGCGTCGTGGCCAGGCTGGCCAGGCGACCCACCGCCTCGTGCAGCACGTCCTCGCGCTTGACGAACGTGAACCGCACGCGCGAGGCCAGGGCACCGGCCGTCGTCGACCCCGGGGTGCAGAACGCGCTCACGGGGACGGCGACGACGCCCGCGAGGGCGGGCAGCTCGCGGCACAGCGCGGCGCCGTCCTCGAAGCCGAGCGGGGCGCCGTCGGCGATGACGAAGTACGTGCCCTGCGGCACGACGACGTCGAACCCGGCCCGGACGAGTCCCTCGCACAGCAGGTCGCGGCGCGACGCGAGCGAGTCGGCGAGCGCGCGCGGGGTCTCGTCGTCGGACAGCGCGTCGGCGATCGCGGGCTGGAACGGCGCGCCCGACGTGTAGGTGAGGAACTGCTTGACCGTGCGCACCGCGGTGACGAGCGGTTCCGGCCCGTGCAGCCAGCCGATCTTCCAGCCGGTGAAGGAGAACGTCTTGCCGGCCGAGGAGATCGTGATCGTGCGCTGCCGCATGCCGGGCAGGGTCGCGATCGGCACGTGCCGGGCGTCGTCGAACGTCAGGTGCTCGTAGACCTCGTCCGTGACGACGACCGCGTCGTGGCGGCGCGCGACGGCCGCGATCGCGTCGAGCTCGTCGAGGTCGAGCACCGTGCCCGTCGGGTTGTGGGGCGAGTTCACGAGGATCAGCCGCGTGCGGTCGGTGACGGCGGCGCGCAGGGCGTCGAGGTCGAGCCGGAACCGGTCCGGGCCGGGAACGAGCGGGACGGTGACGTGGTTCGCCCCCGCGAGCGCGATGCACGCGGCGTGGGAGTCGTAGAACGGCTCGAGCGTCACGACGTCGTCCCCCGGACCGGCCAGCGCGAGGATGGTCGCGGCGAGGGCCTCGGTCGCGCCGGTCGTCACGAGGACCTCGGTCTCCGGGTCGGGGTCCAGCCCGTAGTGCCGGTACTGGTGGCTCGCGACGGCGTTGCGCAGCTCGAGGATGCCCGGACCCGGCGGGTACTGGTTGTGGCCCTCCTCGATCGCGCGGACCGCGGCGTGCTTGACCGTCGCCGGGCCGTCGACGTCCGGGAAGCCCTGCCCCAGGTTGATCGCCCCGGTGCGGTGCGCGAGGGCGGTCATCTCGGCGAAGACCGTCGCCGCCACCGCGCCGTCCGCTCCGAGGAGGCCGGTGGCGCGGGCGGCGGCCTGCCAGCGGCCGGGCGGGAGGTCCGTCATGGGCCGACCCTAACCGTGCGGGCGCCCACGATGTGGGACGCCGTCAGCCCGCTCGCCGCGGGCGCGCCCCGTGACGAGGAGGATCCCGCCCGCGGTGTCCACAAGGCACTCCCGCGAGACGTGCGGATGCCCTACTCTCTCGGTCAGGTCTTTCGGTCCGGCGGGGCAGCCGGCCAGCAGAGCAGGGGGAATGCTCGACATGTCCAGGGACGCGCACGCCGTCGGCGTGCTCGAGGGCGAGGTGCGCGAGCTCGTCCGGCGGCGCGGGGTGGACCCCGTGCGCGACCGGGCGACGGTCGACGAGCTCGTGCGCGAGGCGGTCGCCGACTACGAGACCCGGAGCGCGCTCGGGGCCGTCGCGCCGCTCGCCGACCCGACGGCCGCCGCCCGGGCCGTGGTCGACTCCGTGGCCGGGCTCGGACCGCTCCAGCCCTACCTCGACGACCCGGAGATCGAGGAGATCTGGATCAACGCGCCCTCGCAGGTGTTCGTCGCGCGGGGCGGCCGGTCCGAGCTCACGACGACGATCCTCACCGCCGAGCAGGTGCGCGACCTCGTCGAGCAGATGCTGCGCGCGTCCGGCCGCAGGCTGGACCTGTCGAGCCCGTTCGTCGACGCCTCGCTCCCCGGCGGCGAGCGGCTCCACGTGGTGATCCCCGACATCACGCGCAGCGCGTGGGCGGTCAACATCCGCAAGCACGTGGTCCGCGCGTCGCACCTCGACGACCTCGTCCGCCTCGGGTCGCTCACCTCGCAGGCGGCCGGGTTCCTCGACGCCTCGGTCCGTGCCGGGCTGAACATCCTCGTCGCGGGCGCCACCCAGGCGGGCAAGACGACGATGCTCAACGCCCTCGCGGGCTCGGTCCCGGCCACGCAGCGCGTCATCACGTGCGAGGAGGTGTTCGAGCTCCGGTTCGCCGTGCGGGACGTCGTGTCCATGCAGTGCCGCCAGCCGAGCCTGGAGGGAACCGGCGAGATCCCGCTGCGGCGCCTCGTCAAGGAGGCGCTGCGGATGCGCCCGGACCGGATCGTCATCGGTGAGGTCCGCGAGGCGGAGAGCTTCGACCTCCTCGTCGCCCTGAACGCCGGAGTTCCCGGCATGTGCACGATCCACGCGAACTCGGCCCGCGAGGCGATCACCAAGATGTGCACGTTGCCGCTGCTGGCGGGCGAGAACGTCTCGGACCGGTTCGTGGTGCCCACCGTCGCGTCCGCGATCGACCTCGTCGTCCACCTCGGCGTCGACGTCGACGGGCGGAGGGTCGTGCGCGAGATCCTCGGGGTCACGGGGCGGGTCGAGCAGGGTGTGGTGGAGGCGGCCGAGATCTTCGTCCGGACCGGGGGACGGCTGACGCGGGCCGACGGGTTCCCGCCCGGCACCGACCGGTTCGCCCGCGCGGGCATCGACCTGGCGGCGGTGCTGCGCCCCGAGCGTCCCGGTACCGACGCCACGTCGTCGGCCGGTGCGGCTTGGTCGGGGGTGGGCTGAGGTGGGCGTCGTCGTGGGGTTCCTGCTCGGCGCGGGCCTGTTCTGCGTCTGGTGGTCGTTCTGGGCACCGGGTCCGCGACGCGAACGCCGTGCCGACGGCTGGTCGGCACGCACCCAGGACCTCCTCGTCCAGGCGGGCGCGCCGTCCGTGACGCCGGGCGCACTGGTGGCGCTCAGCGTGGGGGTCGGGGTCGTGGTGCTGCTCGTCGCGACGGTTCTCGCGGGATCGGTGACGATCGCGACGTGCTTCGGAGCGATCGCCGCGTCGGCGCCGGTGCTTCTCGTGCGCTCGCGTGCCCGACGGCGCCGGGCGCGACTGCGCGACGTGTGGCCGGAGGTCCTCGACCACCTCGCGTCCGGGGTTCGCGCCGGGCTGTCGCTCCCCGAGGCTGTCGGTCAGCTCGGTGAGCGGGGCCCGGTGGAGCTGCGCGAGCCGTTCGCCCGGTTCGCGCTGGACTACCGCGCGTCCGGGCGCTTCGGCGACTGCCTGGACCGGCTCAAGGAGCGGCTCGCCGACCCGGTGGCCGACCGGATCGTCGAGGCGCTGCGGCTGACGCGCGACGTGGGCGGGACGGACCTCGGCCGGCTCCTGCGCACCCTCTCGACCTTCCTCCGCGAGGACGCGCGGACGCGGGGCGAGCTCGAGGCGCGGCAGTCCTGGACGGTCAACGGCGCCCGCCTCGCCGTCGCCGGCCCATGGGTGGTGCTCGGCTTCCTCGCGACCCGGCCGGAGACGGCGGCGGCGTACAACTCGGTGACGGGGGCGCTCGTCCTCGCAGGCGGCGCGGCGTGCTCCGCGGCGGCGTACCACCTCATGCTGCGGATCGGGCGGCTGCCCGAGGAAGAGCGGGTGCTGCGATGAACGGTCTCGACGTGTCGCTCACGGGTGCGGCGATCGGCGCGTTCGGCGGCGTGGGAGTGCTCCTCGTCGTGGCGGGCGCGCGGCGCCGCGCGATCCGGCTCGACGAGCGCCTCGCGCCGTACCTGCGGACTCACGACAGGACGTCGGTGCTGCTCCGTGACCAGCCGGCCCGGACACCCTTCCCGACGGTCGAACGCCTGATCGGTCCCGTGCTCGCCGACGCGAGCAAGGCGCTCGAGCGGTTCGGCTCCACGTCCTCCGACGTCCGCCGTCGGCTCGCGCGCGCGGGCCGGCACCAGAGCGTCGAGCAGTTCCGTGCGCGCCAGCTCGTCTGGGGCGTGGTCGGGCTCGCGCTGGGTACGCTCGCCGCGGTGGTCCTCGCCGCGACGCGCGGCTCGTCCGTCGTGCTGCTCGTGCTCCTCGCGCTGCTCTGCGGGGTGGGCGGCGTGCTCGCGTGCGACCACGCCCTCACGCGGACCGTCAGGCGCAGGGAGGAACGCATGCTCGCCGAGTTCCCGACGATCGCCGAGCTGCTCGCCCTCGCCGTGAACGCCGGCGAGGGGCCGGTCGCGGCGCTCGAGCGGGTCTCGACGACCGCTCGCGGGGAGCTCTCGGCCGAGCTGCGCGCCACCCTGGCGTCCGTGCGTTCCGGCACACCGCTCTCGCGCGCGCTCGAGCAGCTCGCAGGCAGGACCGGGCTGCCGAGCCTCACGCGCTTCGCCGAGGGAGTGGCGGTCGCCGTGGAGCGCGGGACCCCCCTCGCCGACGTGCTGCGCGCCCAGGCGCAGGACGTGCGCGAGTCGGGGCGTCGCGCGCTCATGGAGGCGGGCGGCAAGAAGGAGGTGGCCATGATGATCCCGGTCGTCTTCCTCATCCTGCCTGTGACCGTGGTCTTCGCGGTGTATCCGTCCCTGGCCACGCTGCGACTCGGATTCTGACCGCGCGGCTCTCGTGGAACCGCACGACCCGACAGCTCACGTACGACACGACCGACGACGACGAAGGAGAACCATGCAGGGGTGGGGACGGATGACGCAGCGGGGTCGCCGAGCGGTACAGCGCACGGCGCGGCAGGCGGCGCACAGCGCGCTCGCGCGGCTGGCGGGAGCAGCCCCGGAACGGGGAGACGTCCCGGGCTGGGTGCTCATCACCTTGATGACGGCCGGGCTCGTCATCGCGCTGTGGGCTGTCGCCGGGCCGGCGCTCACCGAGGCCTTCAGCAACGCGATCTCGAGCGTCGGTGCGCCCTGAGGCGGCACGCGGCGCGGAAGCGGGCGCAGCGCCGGAGGACCGTGAGCGCGGGTCCGCGGTCGTCGACTTCACGCTCGTGTCCGTCCTGGTGCTCGTGCTGTTCCTCGGTGTCCTCCAGGTCGCGCTCGCGGTCCACGTGCGCGCGACGCTGGTGGACTGCGCCGCCGAGGGCGCTCGTGTCGCAGGCCGCGCGGACCGCGGTCCGCAGGACGGCGCGGCGCGAACCCGCGAGCTGATCACCGCGGCACTCTCGCCACGCTACGCCGGGGACGTCGAGGCGCGGCAGACCGTGGTGGACGGGCTTCCTGTCGTCGAGGTCACGGTCGCGGCACCGCTCCCCGTCGTCGGTCTGCTCGGGCCCGCCGGCGTGCTCACGGTCGACGGGCACGCCCTCGAGGAGGCACCGTGACTCGCGGACTGCGCGCGCTGCGCGCTCGTCTGGTCTCCGGCCCGGCGGGCGCCGAGCGGGGGAGCGCGGTCGTGGAGTTCCTGGGTGTCGCGCTCGTCCTGCTGCTGCCGCTCATGTATCTCGTCCTCACCGCAGGGCGCCTGCAGGCGGCGACGTTCGCGGTCGAGGGCGCGTCACGCGAGGCGGCGCGCGCGTTCGTGACCGCCCCGACCGCGGACGACGGCGCGCGGCTCGCGAACGCCGCGGTCTCCCTCGCTCTCGAGGACCAGGATTTCCGAGCCGGCGCCGGCGGGCTGGCGATCGCGTGCACCGGTGACCCGTGCCTCGAGCCGGGCGGCGAGGTGGTCGCGAGGGTCCACCTGGACGTCCCCCTCCCGCTCGTCCCGTCGTTCGTGCGGAGCGTCGTCCCCCTCGCCGTCCCTGTCGAGGCGCAGCACGTCGCGTCCGTGGACGAGTACGCCGCGAGGCGGCCATGAGGCGCGCGGTTAGCGTCCGACGGCGCCTCGTCGCGACGGTGGACGACCCGGAGGACGGGCGGATCGTGCTGCTCACGTCGGCCTTCGTGGCGTTCGCGCTCCTGCTGGTCACCGTCGTGGTGAGCGCGACGCAGGTGCACCTCGAGCGCAAGCGGCTCTACGAGCTCGCGGACGCGCTCGCCCTCACCGCGGCGGACTCGATGGCGCCCGAGTCGTTCTACACGGGTGCCGCCACCGCACCGGTCGAGAGCGGCGTCCTCACGCTCACGGATGCGTCGATCCGGTCGGACGTCCAGGACTACCTCGCGCGGAATCCGGGGGCGCTCGAGGGCCTGCACGATGTCGTCGTGACCGAGACGTCGACCGCGGACGGGCGCACCGCGACGGTCGGTCTGGCCGCACGAGCACGACCCGCGATGATCAGCTGGGTGACCCAGGCGTGGAGTGATGGCATCATCGTGCGTGCAGAGTCACGTGCCAGAGCGTGGTGAGCACCTGTTGCTGTTCGACGACGAGCATCCAGGAAGGGACGGTTCGCAACGACGCGTGAGCATGCTCCCGCGCCTTTGTTTACTTTCTTAACTTTGGGTGGCCACTTCTGGTTGGGACCTGTCAAAACCCCAGGTTCGCCGCTATGGTGATCCGGTCCGACAACAACTCCAACGATGGAGAGCTACAACATGAACGCACGAGCAACGAAGAAGCTCGTCGCCGGGGGTGCCCTCGGCGCGATGCTCATCGGCACGGTCGCCCTCGCGTCCGCTGCCACGGCCGAGCCGGTGGGCGACCCCACCGACGTGGACGTCTCCGTCGAGATCGAGGGTGACGTCGACCCGGGCAACCTCGCCTTCAGCGTCGCCGCGAGCTCGACGACCCTGACGGAGGCGGAGTCGACCGTCGAGGGGACCCGCGAGTTCAACGGTGCGCTTCCCGAGGTCACGGTCACCGACACGCGTACCGAGGTGCCCGAGGGCGCGTTCTGGTACGTCCTGGGCAGCGCCTCGGACTTCACCGGTGACGCCGGCACGATCGGCGCGGAGAACCTCGGCTGGGCTCCGACGCTCGTCGACGGCGGCGACACCGGCCTGGTCTCCGAGGGCGAGCCGGTCGAGCCGGTGCTCGAGGAGGGCCCGGGCCTCGTGGACCAGGAGCTCCTGGTCTCGACGTTCGACTCGGCCGAGGTGAACCCGGAGGGCTCCTGGACCGCGGGCGCCAACCTCACGCTCCGGACGGCCGAGGACGTCGCGCCGGGCGCGTACAACTCGACGATCACGCTGTCCCTGTTCGAGGACTGAGCCGTCCCGACGTCCCGGTGACCGGCTGCGGCCGAGCACCGACCGAGTAGTCACACGACGGGTCGCTCCGTCCGGCACGACCACGGTCGCGCCGGTGGAGCGACCCGTCGTCGTACGGAGAGAAGCAGCGTGATTCCCGCACCAACGCACACTGTCCACCGCCGCTCCCGAGCTCGTCGTCGTGCCCGCCGGCTCGTCCTTGCCGCGGCCACCCTCGTCGTTGCTCTCGCGCCCGCCACGGTGCTGGCAGCTCCGGCCTCCGGCGTGTCGTCCCCGGCGGTGCTGCACCTCGACACCGAGGACCGCATCACCTGGGGCGTCAAGCCCGCGAACGCGGACGGCCCGGACGGGCGCCGCGGCGTCGACCACGTCGCCGACCCGGGCGAGACGATCGAGGAGTACATCGCCGTCTCGAACTTCGGTGACGTCCCGGCGACCTTCGGCCTCAAGGCGGCGGACGGCTACCTCACGGCGAACGGGCGCTTCAACATGCTCCCGTCGGACCAGGAGTCCGTGGACGCCGGGACATGGGTCACCGTCCAGGAGACGGTCGACGTCGGCCCGGGCGAGACGGTCGTCGTCCCGTACACGATCACGGTCCCGGAGAACGCGACACCCGGTGACCACCCCGCCGGCATCGCGGCGTCGGTCACCAGCACGGGTGCCGGCGACGGAGGCACGAGCGTCGGCGTCGAGAGCCGCGTCGGCTTCCGCGTCACGACGCGCGTTACGGGCGAGGTCCAGCCCGTCCTCACGGTGGAGAACGTCAAGGCGTCGTACGCGCCCTCGTGGAACCCGTTCGCCGCGGGCGACCTGACCGTCTCGTACGACGTCGCGAACGACGGCAACGTCCGACTCGGTGCCGAGGGTGGCGTGGCGACGTCCGCACTCTTCGGTGCCGTGAGCGACGACGTCGCCGCGGAGCCGATCAGCGAGGTCCTTCCCGGCGGGTCGCTGCGGAGCAGGGTCGACGTGGACGCAGTCTGGCCGCTCGGCCCGGTCCGCACGACGGTCACGGTCACCCCGACGCCCGTGGCGGACGACCAGATCGAGACCCCCCTGGAGCCGGTCACGGTCACCGTGACGACCTGGGCCGTCCCGTGGCCGCAGCTCCTGCTGATCGCGATCGTCGTGGTCCTGATCATCGGCATCCGTGACGACCGCCGTCGTCGGCGCCAGCGTCTCGAGGCGATGCTCGCGAAGGCGCGGGACGAGGGCCGCCAGCAGGCGGCCGGGGGCGAGCCTGCGCCGTCGGGCACGGGTTCGCCCGCCGCGAAGGGCGAGCCGAAGGGCTGACCGCTGCCGCGCCGTCGGGCACGGCCTCCCCGCTCGACGGCGCGGAGCGCGCGCGGTGTCGCGTAACCTTGAACCTCGTGGCCACCATCGACTTTCCGACCGAGATCAAGGCGCTGCGCAGCACGCTCGAGACCATCGAGAGCGTGAGCGACCCGGAGGTGCTGCGCGCGAAGATCGCGGACCTCTCGGAGAAGGCGTCGGCCCCCGACCTGTGGGACGACCCGGACGCCGCGCAGAAGGTGACCTCGGCGCTCTCCGCGGCGCAGTCGGAGCTGGACCGGGTGAAGAAGCTCGGCCAGCGCATCGACGACGTCGAGACCCTCGTCGAGATGGGCCAGGAGATGGAGGACGAGGACACCCTCGTCGAGGCGGAGGCCGAGGTCGGGGCGATCCGCAAGGACCTCGACCAGCTCGAGGTCCGCACGCTCCTCGCGGGCGAGTACGACGCCCGTGAGGCCGTCGTGACGATCCGTGCGGGCGCGGGTGGCGTGGACGCGGCCGACTTCGCGGAGATGTTGCTGCGCATGTACCTGCGCTGGGCGGAGCGTCACGGCTACCCGACCGCGGTGCTCGACACGTCCTACGCCGAGGAGGCGGGGCTCAAGTCGGCCACGTTCGAGGTCAAGGCCCCGTACGCGTTCGGCCACCTGTCGGTCGAGGCGGGGACGCATCGCCTCGTGCGCATCTCGCCGTTCGACAACCAGGGCCGGCGCCAGACGTCGTTCGCGGCCGTCGAGGTCATCCCGCTCATCGAGCAGACGGACTCGATCGAGATCCCGGAGTCGGAGATCAAGGTCGACGTCTTCCGCTCCTCGGGCCCGGGTGGGCAGTCCGTCAACACGACCGACTCTGCGGTGCGCATGACGCACATCCCGACCGGCATCGTCGTGTCGATGCAGAACGAGAAGTCGCAGATCCAGAACCGCGCCGCCGCGCTGCGCGTCCTCCAGTCCCGCCTGCTGCTCGTGCGCCAGGAGGAGGAGAACGCGAAGAAGAAGGAGCTCGCGGGCGACATCAAGGCGAGCTGGGGCGACCAGATGCGCTCCTACGTGCTCCAGCCGTACCAGATGGTCAAGGACCTGCGCACCGAGCACGAGGTCGGCAACCCGTCCGCGGTGTTCGACGGGGACATCGACGACTTCATCGAGGCCGGGATCCGCTGGCGGCGCGGGGCGCAGCAGGAGTCCTGACCTTGCGCGTGCCCACCTGGGCTGTTGATCCGAGCAACGGATCGATGCACCCGGGCGCGGCGTGTCCGCCCGGCGGTGCCGGAGGCGCGTGCCTACCCTCGGGATCGTGCGACGAACCTCGTTCGTCCACGGATCGACCCCCGACCCGAGGAACGTGCCGCTGTGATCCGCTTCGAGAACGTCACCAAGGTCTACGCGCGCGGCGCGAGGCCGGCCGTCGACGACGTGTCGATGGAGGTTCGCCGCGGCGAGTTCGTCTTCCTCGTCGGTGCGTCGGGCTCCGGCAAGTCGACGTGCCTGCACCTCGTCCTGCGCGAGGAGCGCCCGACCAAGGGGAGGGTCTTCGTCGCCGGCCGCGACCTCGGGTCGCTGTCGAGCTGGAACGTCCCGAAGCTGCGGCGCCAGATCGGGGTGGTCTTCCAGGACTTCCGCCTGCTGCCCAACAAGACCGTGTTCGAGAACGTCGCGTTCGCGCTGCAGGTGATCGGCAAGCCGCGTCACACCATCGCGATCACGGTGCCCGAGACGCTCGAGATGGTGGGCCTCGCGGGCAAGGAGAAGCGCCGGCCGCACGAGCTCTCCGGCGGTGAGCAGCAGCGTGTCGCCATCGCGCGCGCCATGGTGAACCGGCCGCCGATCCTGCTCGCCGACGAGCCGACCGGGAACCTCGACCCGACGACGTCGCTCGGCATCATGCGCCTGCTCGACCGCATCAACCGCACCGGGACCACGGTCGTCATGGCGACGCACGACGAGGAGATCGTCAACCAGATGCGGCGCCGGGTCATCGAGCTCGACACCGGCACGCTCGTGCGCGACCAGGCGCACGGCGCGTACGGGGCACGGGGGCAGGTCATCCCCGACCCGGACCACAACGCGTCGGGTGCCGCGTCAGGCACCGGGCCCGGCGCGACGACCGAGTCGGCGCCCACGACGGCCGTCCCGCGCTCGCAGGCGGCCACGGCCCGGCCGGCCGCCGAGGAGGAGCCGGCCGAGCCGCCGTCGCGACGCTCGGTGCGTCGCCATGTCGAGGCGACGGCGGGGGAGTGATCGGCGTGCGACTCCAGTTCATCCTCGCGGAGCTCGGCCAGGGCCTGCGTCGCAACGTCTCGATGACCGTCTCGGTCGTGCTCGTGACCTTCGTGTCGCTGACGTTCGTCGGTGCGTCCATGCTCCTCCAGGCGCAGATCGGCAAGCTCAAGGACGACTGGTACGACAAGGTCGAGGTGTCCGTGTTCCTCTGCCCGACCGGCTCGCCGTCACCGACGTGCGCCGCCGGCGAGGCGACCCCGGACCAGATCGCCGCGCTCGAGGACGTGTTCGAGTCCGAGCTCGCCGACGAGATCCAGACCGTGTACTTCGAGTCCAAGGACGACGCGTTCGCGGCGTTCCAGGAGCGGTACCCGGACGGGTACCTCGGCACGCAGCTCACCGTCGACGACATGCAGGCGTCCTTCCGCCTCAAGCTCACGAACCCGGAGAACTACGAGGTCGTCAACGACGTCGTCACCGGGCGCCCGGGCGTCGAGGTCGTCGAGGACCAACGCCGCATCTTCGACTCGCTCTTCCTCGCGCTCAACCGCGCGTCGCTCCTCGCCGCCGGCCTCGCCGCGGTCATGCTCCTCGCCGCCGTGCTGCTCATCACGACGACGATCCGGCTGTCGGCGCTGAGCCGTCGTCGGGAGACCGGCATCATGCGGCTCGTCGGGGCGTCGAACCTGTTCATCCAGCTCCCGTTCCTCCTCGAGGGGGCGATCGCGGCCGTGCTGGGGGCACTCCTCGCCGTCGGCGGGCTGTGGGTGGGGGTGAAGTACCTCGTCACCGACTGGTTGTCGCAGTCCGTGACGTGGGTGGCCTACGTCGACGAGGCGGACGTGCTGCGCATCGCGCCCGTCCTCGTCGGCATCGCGTTCCTCCTGGCGGCCGTGTCCTCGGTCGTCACGCTCAACCGGCACACGAGGGTGTGAGATGACCCGGGACCTCCGCCGCGCGACCGCGGCCCTGATCGCCACGACGATGCTCCTCGTGGGGGGTGTCGCGTCGGCCTCCGCCGACGACATCGACGACCGCCGCGCAGCGGCCGAACGGCGGCAGTCCGAGATCCTCGGCGACCGCGAGCAGCTCCAGTCCGAGCTCGAGGACACGGACGCGGAGCTCGCTCAGGCGGTCGTCGACCTCCAGGCGATCGAGGCGCGCCTGCCCGTCGCCCAGGCCGAGCTGGACGCCGCCGAGGCAGAGGTCGAACGGACGCAGCGCGAGGCGGAGCTGCTCGCGCAGCGGCTCGAGGACGCGCTCGGCCAGGAGGCCGCGATCAGCGCCGAGATCGAGCGCGGCGCGAGCGAGGTCGCGGACGCGAAGTCCAGCATCGCGGAGATGGCGCGCCAGGCCTATCGCGGGCAGGGTGACGTGTCGAGCCTCGGCATCGTGACGGGTGCGCAGAGCACCGAGGAGTTCATCGAGGAGTTCGCGGTCTCGTCGACGGCGGCGCGCAGCCAGTCCCGCTCGCTCCAGGACCTGCTCGAGGCGGAGTCGGTCGCGCGCAACCGGGAGGCGCGCCTGCAGGCGGTGCGCGAGACGGTCGCGGACCTGAAGAAGCAGGCCGACGAGAACCTCGTCGCCGCCGAGGCCGCGCGCAAGGCCGCGGCTGACCGCAAGGCCGAGGTCGAGCAGCTCATCGTCGACCAGCAGGCGAAGAAGGCGACGATCGAGCAGCGCAAGGCCGCGGCCGAGGCGAAGGTCGCCGAGAACGAGGCCGCGCAGCAGTCGTTGCAGCAGGAGATCAAGGGGATCATCGCCGAGCAGGCGGAGCGCGACCGCAAGGCCGCCGAGGAGGAGGCACGGCGCCAGCAGCAGCAGTCGTCCGGGGGCGGCGGGTCCTCGGGCGGCGGCGGTGGCGGTGGCGGGGGCGGCGGCTCCTCGTCGGGTGGCGACCGGGGCAGCATCTCGAGCTTCCTGTCGTTCCCGACCGCGGTGCCGCACGTGACCTCGAGCTACGGGATGCGGCTGCACCCGATCCTCGGGTACTACCGCATGCACGCCGGGACCGACCTGCGCGCCTACTGCGGGACCCCGATCATGGCCTCCGGGCCCGGAACGGTGGTCCATGCCCAGTGGCGCAACGGCTTCGGCAACCAGGTGCTGATCAACCACGGCACGGTCGGCGGCAAGAACCTCATGACGAGCTACAACCACCTCACCCGCTTCGCAGTCTCGTCCGGGCAGTCGGTCAACCGGGGCGACGTCATCGGTTACTCCGGCAACACGGGGCTTTCGGGGGCGTGCCACCTCCACTTCGAGGTGTACGTCAACGGGTCCACCATCGACCCGATGTCGGTCCTGGGCTGACCCGGCGTCCGCCGAGCCCGGCCGTGTCGCGCGCCGCGACCCGACCCGCGGCGTCCGGCCGCGGGGGATAATCGGTACCGGGCGTCGTCGGGCACCCGTACGCTGGTGCGCCGGCACGACGGCGGCACCTGGCTCCGAGCGGCGCGGGACCGGAGGTCCGGCGCCGCGGGCGACGACACGACAGCGAAGGACGGTAGGACACGGATGGCGAAGGACACCGGCCGCAAGGTCGTCGCCAGCAACCGCAAGGCACGCCACGACTACGTGATCGAGGACGTGTACGAGGCGGGGATCGTCCTGTCGGGCACGGAGGTCAAGGCGCTGCGGATGGGGCGGGCCTCGCTCGTCGACGGCTACGTCGCCGTCGACCGGGGCGAGGCCTGGCTCGAGAACGTCCACATCCCCGAGTACACCGAGGGGACGTGGAACAACCACGCGCCGCGTCGCAAGCGCAAGCTGCTCCTGCACAAGGAGGAGATCCTGCGCCTCGAGTCCAAGACGCGCGAGAAGGGCCACACGATCGTGCCCCTCGCGCTGTACTTCCTCGACGGCCGGGCCAAGGTCGAGATCGCGCTCGCCCGCGGCAAGAAGGAGTACGACAAGCGGCAGGCGCTGCGCGAGAAGCAGGACAACCGCGAGGCGCAGCGCGCGATGCGCCAGCGCGAGCTGCGCTGACCCCGGCGCCTCCGTGGCGACGACGGCCCACCCGCTGGTGACGTCGTCGCCCTAGACGTACGGTCGAGGGCGAGACGACGACCGCGAACAGGAGGCCCCATGGTCAAGCTCCGTCAGTACATCCCGCGCCTCGCGGTGGGTGCCTACATCCTCAACTCCGGCCTGAACAAGCGCGGCGCGGACGAGGCGACCGCGCAGGGCATCCACGGCATGGCGGCGGGGACCTACTCGTTCCTCGGGGACGTCGAGCCGAAGCAGTTCACCAAGGCGCTCTCGACCACGGAGATCGCGCTCGGCGCGGCGCTCGTGGCTCCGTTCGTGCCGACCGGGCTCGTGGCCGTGGGCCTGGGCGTCTTCTCGGCCGGGCTCGTGGGCATGTACCTGAAGACCCCGGGCATGACCCGCGAGGACGGCGTGCGTCCGACCGAGCAGGGCACAGGGCTCGCCAAGGACGTGTTCCTCCTCGGGATCGCGGGCGGTCTGCTCGTGGACGCCCTGAGCCGCAAGAAGTAGTCGCCGATGCCGCCCAGGGCGGCGTCCGGAGAGCGCGGAAATATCGGTGCGGCACCCGGTGTTCATCACGTAGGCTTGTCCTGCTGAACGAGGACCGGGTCCGCCCGGGAGTCGCGCAGTGGTTGACAACTCCACAGGGGGTGATCGGTTTCGACGGTGGTCGTGCTTCGAGGAGAAGCGGGCCGAGGATGCAGGCTTATCTCGTTAACGATGTCTGCAAACCACAGGTGCCGATAACAAGCGCACCGACTTCGCCCTCGCCGCCTGAGCGAGCCCCGAAGTCCGTCAGCCCGAGCTAGCTCTCGACTCGGATCCTGGCGTCATCTAGAGAGCCACTGCTCGTAGCCCTCGTCATCGGGGCTGCGGGGACTTTTAGATGACTGAGCCCGTCCGCGCCTTGTCTGCGTGAGTGCGGGGGCCGAGAAAAACGACAGCAGACTGCGCCCGGAGAAGTCCTCGATCGGCGTCACCGGACCGGGGTTCGATTCCCCGCACCTCCACTGGTATCGCTGCAGGTGGGGCCAGGTTTCTGGCCCCACCTGGATACTACGTCAACCACCCCTGTCAACAGCACCCTTTCGGGGACGCGAGTACACCTTGAGCCCGCCTGGTCGAGATGCCCCAGGCGGGCTTTCGCGCGCCCCGGAAAGGAGCGGAATTGGGGCCGTGGTGGCGACCCTGTCCGGGTAAGGCCAGGAAGAACCGGGAACTGGCGGCCTGGCGAGGTCCGCTGGATGCGTTGCAAGTGCCAGTGAGTGCCTCGTACAGTTCCACTCATGTACCCTGGTGCTCGAGCCGCAACACGGGCTCTGCTCGTGGTGGTCGTGGTGCTGGTTGGGATCACATGGCGCGCTGACCCGATCGGCGACTCAACCGCCATGCCGACCGCTGCGGTTGCAGACACGCATGATCCGGTCGAGAAGGTCCATCCTCCAGCGCCCTGCGCTCATCCGGGTCCTCACGACCCGGTGCAGGGCATCGCGTGGGACGAGATCGCCCGCCTACACTCCATCAATCTTCCGGTGTGCGACGTCATCTGGTCGTTCGGCTCGTTGCCTGACAGCCTCTGGGGCGTCACCTACGCGGATGTAGGGGACGAGCTTGGGCGTCCACTGGTCGTGATCGAGCCCAGTCCGGCGGCTTACGGGGATGGGCTAGAGCAGGACGTACGCACGACCGTCCGACACGAGTTCGGGCACGCCCTGACCGGCATGCTCGGACTCGACGACACGACGTTGCGTGCGATGTTCGATGCCGAACTGGGCGGAGTGCACTTGGGCGAGCACACGGAGCACGGGTCCGAGGCCGCGGCAGAAGCGATCGCCGAAGCTCTCACGCCGAAAGGCGAGGAGCGCACCTGGTTCTACGACAGGCACGTCGATCAGGCGTCCGTCATGTCCGCTCAAGACCTCCTGGCGTCGTTCGTCGACTGATCGACCCCAGAACGCACGAAAGCGCCTCCCTCGCGTGCCGCGAGAGAGGCGCTGTCCTGTGCGGTGTGACCGCTGGTCGACGGCTAGTGCTTGCGAGTGTAGGTCGGATCGGTCGTGGGGAGAGCCGGGGTCGAGGACAGGCCGAGGTGACGCAGCCAGGCATCGACGGCCGGGATCGCCATGATCCGGGCCAGGGCCGCGGAGACAGCGGCAAGGACCGCAGCCGCGGCGACGACCCACGCGAGCCACGCCTCGGGTAGGTAGCCGCCGAGCTCCTCATGCAGGATCGCCGCTACGAGCGGGGCGACGATCCCAAGCACGAGCACGACGGAAACGACGTTCTGCACCGCGGTGCGCCAGGACGCGCGGCCGGGGTACTCCTGCTGTGTGGGGGTGGTGGTCACGAGATCTCCCGGTTGTCGAAGGTGAGGGTGCCGGTCAGGCCGGCGAACGCCTTGTCCGCTGCCGCGGTGATCGCGGCGGCGATCGTGTCGGGGTCGGTCCCGGGCAGGGCCTGGACCGCGTTGGTGATCGCGGTCTGGGTGAAGCCCGCGAGCTGGTCGCGCACGTAGCCGAGGTTCTTCACGATCTCGGCGCCGTCACCTACGTCGAGTACGCGCGGGTGCTTCTCGCGGCCGTTCTCCTTGCCTGGCAGCGCGCCGAGCACGCGGTCCGCGGCCCGCAGCAGGCGGGCCTTCTCTTCGTCGGTCATGTTCGCCATGAAGTCCTCCTGATCGGTGGGGCCGGCCAGAGCCGGCAGGATCTCGTCGTGGATCTGGTCGATGACCGAGTCCGTGGGGCACGTCTTGCCGCGGGCTGCGGACGTCTTGACCCCGAGGGGAGACCGCTGGAGGCGCCCGCCCATGCGGCCAGCGGGGAAGTTCCCATCGACGCCGAGCCGGTGCCACCCGATCCCCGCGTCCGATGACGTCGCGGCCACGCGCAGCGGGACGCCGTCGTGCTTGTGTGCCTCGCGGGCGAGGCGGATCGCGGCGGCGACCTGCGCGGCGGTCAGCGGGCCGTCCTTGCCGACGAACTCGACGGAAATCGTGTGGGTCGCGCCGTAGTCCGCGGCGGACCGGCACGCGGTGTCTGCGATCTGGACGGTGCGGCCGTCTCGGAACACGACGAAGTGAGCACCGGCCTGGCCGTTGCGCCACGTTGCGATCGTGCGGGGGTCGCCCTCGCCGGCGGTGATGTGAAACGTGAGCTGGCTCTTGCGGGTGTGCGAGAGCCGGTTCATCCATGTGACGGGCGCCCACTCGGCGCATGCGTAACGGGACACGAGGTCCTCCTTAGTTGCGTCAGTAGTTCGGGAACGGCGGGATGTCGTCGTCGCTGGCGCCCTCCCGCAGGCCGAGCCGGAACAGGAGCCGTCGCAGGGCGTGGGCGTACTCCTCGAGCACGCGGCGGGCCTTGGCCTCGCGGTCGCGTTCGGCCCATGCGTCGCGTTCCTCTGCCTGGCGTCCCTTTCGCCATGCCGCGACGTTGTCGATGAGTTGCTTCAAGATGCCGCCGATGCCTAGGGCCGCGACGAGCGAGATGATCTGTCCGGTATCCACACCGGCCCCCTCCCGGTGTCAGGCCTCAATGACGGCTGGTTCCTCCGGCCTGTAGGGGCGGCGCCGGATCCGTACCCACCGGACCAACTGCATGACCAGGACGGCGAAGATTGGCCACGCCTGGAGCAGGCGGTTCCCGTCTGGGGACTGGACGTGAAGAGCGATGACGATCCCGAGGTACAAGGCCATGGCGAGGGCGATCGAAGTCACGGCGGTGCGTTCGAGCCAGTAGATGCCAGGTAGTGCGGCAGCCGTGCCGATCGCGCACCCAACCGTCAGTAAGAGGGACAGCACGGTCATGGCTGCGGCCCCGATCTCGCCCTCGATGGACGACGGGGGAACGATGGTGGCGTAGAGGCCAGCAAGGACGCCGGAGGCGTAGATCACGAAGTACGCGACGGAGACTGCCTTGGGTTCATGAACCTTCGACCACAGATCTCGCAGTATGCCCATGGTCAGGTCCCCGTGGCGTTCGATCCGGCCGGGACGACGACGTTCGTCGACCCGGAGGTGGTGACGCCGGGGTTCGTGAACGCGCCGACGATGGTGTTGCCGGTCGCGACGACGTTGTTCGCCCCGTTGGAGATGTAGATCCCGCGGGTGACGGTCCCGGTCGAGGTCACGACGTTGCCGGTGATCGTCGCGACGGACGCCGACGTCGTGTAGTAGATGCCGTAGCTGGACCCGGCGAGCGCCTGGGCGGCGTTGCCGGAGATCGTTGCCCGGTTGCACGCGTTGAACCACAGCGGGTCCTTCACCGCGGTGAGGGTGTTGCCGGTGCAGGTGAGGTCGTCCACGGCGGTGCAGCGGATCCCGCCGCCGTCGGTCGCGGTCGTGGTGGAGTCCGCGACGACGTTGCCCGTGATCGTGATCTGGGAGGCGTCGCGCACCCAGATACCCTTGGACGCGTACCGGGTCGAGTTCCCGGTGACCCGGACCCGGGTGGCGTAGCGCACGTGCACGGGGTAGGACGCGGGGGCGGTGGCGACCCCGGACCCGGCGGTGGGGAACGCGTTGTCCGCGATGATGACGTTGTCCGCGCGCGGGAACCCGGCACGCTGGTCGCCCTGGACCTGCACGATCGCGTTGACCGCGTCGACGCCGGCGTTCGTCCACCCGGTGAACGTGTTGCGGGTGATGCGCGTGTTGAGGGGGACGAGCGGGTTCGCGGACTCCGGCGCGGCCGGAGGGTTCGGGTTTTGCACCTGGTCCATGGGGAGCAGGTACGCGCCCCGGTACAGGTTGATCGCGAGCCCGGCCTGCCCGCCGCTGTTTTCGAAGACGTTGCCGTCGATGTCGAGCCCGTCGACGCCGACGGCGAAGTGCAGTGCGCCGGCGTAGGCGGATGTGAGGTCGCCCTGCCAGCCGCGCACGAGGTTGTTCGTGAACCGGTAGCCGCTGGGCCGCGACCCCTCGACACCGGTGTGCGTGCCCATCGGGTTCGGCGCGTAGTAGGACGTGCCGCCGACGACCTTCGGCAGGAAGCTGCACCCGTCGACGGTGACGTTGATGGTCGCCAGGCCGTCGCACCCGGCCGGATCGTCCGCGATCGTGAAGCCACGTGCTTGGGAGAAGTCGGTCTGGATCGCCTCGGTGAAGATGCGCGAGCCGTCCACGCCGAGGAAGGTGCACCGGGAGAACGTCACGGTGTCGCAACCCATGAGGTCGAACGCGTGCCCGCCGCCGATGAGCTCGTCGACGACGACGTCGCGCACGACGACGTCGCGGCAGTGGTGGAGCTGGGCGACGCACCCGGTCTGCGCGGCGGCGTAGGACCCGACCGCGCGGAACCGCTCGAGCACGACCCGCGACGGGCCGGCGCCGTACCCCTGCGCGGACCCGGACGCGCCCTGGAAGATCACGCCGGAGGACACCGCGCCGCGCTTGGACAGGACCGTGGTGTCCCCGTCGCCGCGGACCGTGATGTCGTCGGCGAGCTGCACGACCCCGGACAGGTAGTACGTGCCCGACGGGACGTACACGACCCCGCCGCCAGCAGCCGCTGCGGCGTTCACCGTGTCCTGGAACGCGTTCGTGCAGTCGGTGGCCCCGTTCGCGACCGCGCCGTAGGCCAGGACGTTGAACGTGCCGCCGGTGATCGCGACGGCGAGGTTGATCGGCTCGACGAGCGCGCCGGACACGATCGCCTCGTCGATGCCGTCGGCGACGACGGCGGGTGCGTCGGCGAGCTGGAGCAGCTCGTTGAGGTTCGCTGCGGACAGGGGCGTGACCCCGTCGACCCAGATGAATCCCACGTCGCCCCCTCTCAGACCGGGAACGAGGCCGAGATCGAGCCCGCGCCCGTCCCGGCCTGGTTCACCACGACGTCGCCCTCGGCCGTGACCTGGCATCCGACGCCCTGCACCCGCGACCCGGGCCGGTGCCCGGCCGCGAGCTGGCAGATCGCCTGCCCCTGCGTCCACGCGGTCGCGCGCTGGAACGCGCCGTTGACGTAGCAGACGCCGCCGACGACCCGGGACCGGATCGACTGCCACCCCGACCCGTTGTAGGCGGTGTAGCCGTTGCCGTAGGTGACGGGCAGCACCCACCCGGTGTCGCGCCACAGCACCCGCCACGTGCCGGCCACGCGCACGTACAGCACGTCGTCGACCCAGGCGGCGTCCCCGTCGCGCGCGGACGCGTCCGCGTCCCGTGCGCCCGTGCTCGGGTACCGGCCCAGCCCACCGCGCCCGACCACGCGGCGCGCGACCTGCTGGATCGACGCCCCGGCCGTGGACACGTCGTCCGAGGAGAGCAGGCACTCGGCGAGGACCGTCGCCCCGGCGGGGACCGCGGTGTACGGCTTGGTGGGGGTGCCAGCGGCCGTGCCGGACGTGACCCCGGCCAGGGCCTCGGAGTCCGTGTCCCCGCCGTCGACGTCGTGGTGCAGCACCCACACCAGGTCGTACCGTGCACCGGACGCCGGCGCCGGGTCGCACACCACCGACAGGGCCGCGTCGTTCCCGGTGATGATGACGCCGTCGCCTGCGCCGCGCACCACCGTCGCCACGCCGGCGCCGACCTGGTAGGCCCACCCGTCCGTCCCTGCGACCGTCATCCCGGTCAGGACACCGCCCACGTCCGAGGGCGTGACGAGCCCGGCGAGCGCGTTTCGCGCCTCGACCGGGCTCGTGCCTCGGGTGTCGTCCTTGCGGACGAACAGACCGCGCTGCATCGTCATGGGGTCTCCTCAGGGAGTCGTGCGCGCAGCTCGCCGAGCTCGCGCGTGAGGGAGTCGATCTGGTCCTGCTGGCGGCGGATCACCGCGAGCAGCGCCGCGGAGAACCGGTCGTAGCTGAGCGCGTCCGGGTTGCCGTCGGCGTCGTACACGACGAGGTCGGTGAGGCCGGCGTCGTGGACTTCCTCGGCGATGAACCCGACGTACCGGTTCGTGGTGTCGGGGTCGCGTTCGACCTCGCCGCGATCGCGCCACGTGCGAGGGCGCAGCGCCAGGACGGCGTCGGGGTCGGCGTTGTAGTCCTCGAGGTCCTGCTTGTACTTGAGGGCGGAGGAGACGCGCAGGACGATACCGTCAGCGTCGAGCGCGACGTTGGCTGCGGCCGAGGCGTTCGTCCACGGCACGCGCAGGCGGCCCGTCTCGGAGTAGATCCCGATCTCGCCGGCGCACGTGAGTCGCATCGGTGCGTCACCACCGGTGCCAGTGGCCTGCGCTGCTCGGATCCACCAGCGTTGTGTGCGGCCCCACACGTCGTCGAGCGGCAGGTTCGGCGAGCCGAACTCGACCGTGCGCGCGCCGTCTACCTCCCGCTTGGCCTTGAAGATGTCGGCCCCACCTTCGGCTCCGGACGACTGGACGAGCAGTCCGTGACCGAACGGGGCCCCGGTCGCGGCGTCCCGGATCGGGCCGAGGACCGCGGACGTGGACCCGTCGGCGTACTTCCCGCGCAGGTAGCCCCCGTCGCGGACCTCGAGCCCGCCACCGTCCTGGACGACGACGTCGCCGCCGTCACCGATCGTCAGGTCGCCGCCGCCGTCGATCGCGAACCCGCCACCGTCACGCACGGTGACGGAGCCACCGTCTTTGACGACGAGACCGCCGGAGGAGATCGCCGCGGACTGCAGGGTGCGCGACCGCTCGGACTCGTCCTGGCGGCGCTTCACGCCTCGGATCTGGGCCGCTACGGCGTCGAGCCCGGCGCGCGGGGTCGGGTACTGCGAGGACGCCGCCGGGGGCGTGTACGCGTCAGCCACGTTCCCTCCTCACCTGTACTCGGGGGTCGGGGCGCACGTGATGTCCACCCAGTCGTCCAGGCCCCCGGAGATCTCGAGGATCCGGGTCCGGTAGTGCCCCTCGGGGAGCAGACCCCGCAGATACGGGTGCCCGCCCGGGACGTAGACGCGCGCCCAGTCGCCGGGCTGGTACTGCCCCAGCAGCGGGTACACGTCGCGGCGCGCGGAGAACTTCCACGTCATCCACGGGCGGGAGGACTGCGCGAGGTTGGCCTCGCCCCAGGACCGCAACGTCGCCCGCTCCGACACGGACGACCGGGACTCGGCCTGCTCGAGGAGCGGGAAGCCGGCGTCCGTCAGCTCGGACGACGCGACGAGCTCGATCGGCATCTCGACCTCGACCCCGTCACCGGCCATCCACCAGCGCGACGCGAGCCCGGTCGCGTCCCGGGAGATCGACAAGCCCGTCGTCGACCCGCGCGCCGCCGAGGTGTCCCACGACCAGTCCGCGCCCGACTGCGTCAGCAGCGGGTCACCGGTGACCATGCGCCACCGGATCCCGAGACGGTCCGCCGCGAGGTAGGGGCGGAACGCGATGTCCGGGCCGCCCATCACGCCCATGAGTTCCTCGAGGCGCTGCCCGAGGTTCGCGAGCTCGAACCCCGAGTAGGTCCGCTCAGCCTCGCCAGGAACGTCCGCCGGCAGGTCGAGCGGGAGAGACCCGCCAACGTGCGCGATCGCCGTCTGCACGAGCCGCTTCGCGATCGTCGCAAGGGACAGGCCCGACCACGACAGGGACGACCCCGCCGGGTCCTCACCCGCGGCCAGGACCTTCATCACGATGCGGTGGTCCCACAGCGACCACAGACCGGCCGAGCGGAGCGTGAGGCGGCGCGTGTCGTCGTCGTAGTCGTGCGACCAGATCGGGCCGGCCTCGAGCACCTGGTCGCCCTCGACGACCGCGAGGAAGCACCGCGCCGGGTCCAGCGACGCGAGCGCGTCCGTGCGGTACTGCGTGTCCGGGGACGACGTGATCGTGGGGTACGTCGGCACTAGCCCGGGGTCAGGCACTAGTGCGAGTGCCGGAAACAGCCCGCTCATTGCCAAGCGCGCCTTGCGGTACTCGGCGATCTCGAGCGGAACGGTCACCTCAATCGTGCCCGCCGCCCGATGCTTGATTGACCACGTTGACTGTGCGACCGGCACCGACGCCAGGCGTTTGCCCGTACGAAGTTCGCCGCAGATGATCTCGACCACGCCTCACCACCACGCTGACGACGAGACGACGGACAGGCGCGCACCGGTCGACGCGCCAACGGGAAGGAACTGCACCTCGAGCTCATCTCCTGGTGGCACCGCGAACCACTCACGTCGCGTGAACAGGCCTGACCGGTCGGCCGCGCCGTTCAGCAGGGCAGTGCCGTGAGCAGCGTCGATGGTGAGTAGGTCGCCCGGGAACAGGCGCCCCTCCCAACGGATGCGCCGACCCTGACCGACGGCGACGATCTCGAACCCGTCGAGCGCGGGCCCCTCGACGTTGAACACCGGGTACGACTCCGCAGTGCCGTCGTTCGCCAGGCGTACACGCCCGGTCTCTCCCCGCTCCCCAAACTCGAGGCATCCCGTGTCCTCAACGCCGTCGGTGAACAGGTCGAACTCCAGGCCACCGACCAGCTCGGGAAACCACGCGTATCCCACCTGCTGAGGACCATGTCCAACCGCGTCGGGTGCGTAGAACTGGGTCGAGATGACGGCGAGACCGATGTCGTAGGCCGGGTCAGTGACGATCTCGTGCCTCGACACCCGCACATCCCAGCGGATGGGTCCGCGGCCCGGGACGTTCACCCAAACCTCAAACAGGTCCAGGGTAGGGACCATCACGCGCCGGAACGCCGTAACAGCGTCCTCGTACGTTGCGCCGTACAGCCAACGCGCTTCGCGCAGAACCCGGAACCCGAAGGTCAGAACGCGGCCGTCAGCCCAGAACGGGGCATCGAAGTCACCATGCGCGTTTGGTCGGCCAACCGTGTTCGCGCGAAACGAGGGGAGTTCTTCGATACCTTGGCGCATGGTCCACCCGTACGGGGTTCCGGGGCCGACCATGAGCCCATTGATCGTGGCCTGCCACGGCTGCGTGAACTCAGGCGCAGCCGAGAGAGCGCCCACCTCAGTCATGCGCGCAGCCTCCACGCGAGTTCCTCTCCAACAGCGCGACCGACCCGTCGCTCATCTCCCGTGGTGGTCACCTGCACGTCGACGTTGGTGACATTCCCTTGCGGCGTAACGGTCACAACCTCAGGCGTGGTGATGCCACCGTTCGCGTAGGGCTGTACAGCAGTGGGGAACGCGCCGAGCCGGCGACCGGCCTCCTCCCAGATCCGCAGATTCCGGTTACGCATATCCGGCTTGCCGGAGATATACGCCTCCCAGATCGTGGAGTCCTCAGCCCACAGGACGTTCGCTCCGCCACGCTGGATCTGCGGAACCCGTGCGACCGCGGCCCCAGCACCGGTCAACCCACCGTCAGCGAACGCCTTGAGCCGGTTCCCGCGCTCCGACAACGACCCGTCTTCCGAGATACGGGAGTTGTACCCGAACCCGTTGACCTGCTCACCACGCGCGTTCATCTGCATCGTGAACGAGAACGTCTTGCCGTTGAGGTCCGTGACCTTCTGGACGATCTGCGAGACCACGTCATAGGCGTTCCCCGTGATCGACACCTGGGTCACTACCGAGGACGGGATCAGCCCGTACTCGTCCGCCAGGCGGTTCGCTTCCTCCCGCGTCTTACCCATCGAGACCTGCTGGTCGATGAACGACTGCCGTGCAGCCATCACCGTCGTGATGAGGTCCTGGTTCGACGCGTTGTTCTTCCGCATCGCGTCGATCTGGGAGTTGTGCGCCGAGACGTTCGACAGGATCGCGGACTCCGCGTTCCTGGTCGCTTCCTCGGACGCCTTGACCGCGGCGGCCTTCTCTTCCTCGGTCGCGTTCGCGTCCTGCGTGATCCGGTTCGCTTCCTCCTGCGCCGCGCGGGCCGCGTCGATCGCCTCGGTGGCGCGCACCTGCGCGTCCTGCGCCCGAAGCGTCGCCTCAGCCGCAGACAGGTTCAGCTCACCGTTCTCACGGATCGCGTCGTTGTACAGGTCCATCGCCGGCGTGGCCCGCTCCGTCTCGCTGGTGAGGCCAGCCGTGGCCTCCTCCATCTGACGAGCACTGTCCGCAGCGTCCTCGTACGCCGAGCGCTGCTGGGACGACTTGACGATGATCTGCTGGATCGCCGTCTCGTGCTCCGGGTACTGCGCCTTCATCGCCTCAAGACCTTCGATGTACGAATCGAAGTCGGCGCGCGACCCGGCAATCTTCGCTGACGCGTCAGAGAGAGAGATCCCGAGGTGCTCCATCGCGTCTGCAGCCGAGTCAAAGTCCGTGGAGAGCTTCTGCCACCAGCCCCAGTCGTCACCGTTCACCAGGGCAGCAGCCGCCACTTTCGCGGTCGCGACCTCGGCTTCCTCGCCCACGAGCTTCACGGCGTCTGCGTAGGTCTCCGCCCGGGCCTTCGCCTCCGCAGACTTCGCAGCGAACACGCCCAGAGCGCTCGAAAGGGCGGCGATCGCGATACCCACCGGGTTCGTCAGGAACGTCGCCTTGAGCGCCGTGCCCAGGGTGGTCACGCCGACGCGCGCGGTCATCATCGCGGTGTTCATGACACCGGCCTGCTGGCCGGTCGCCTCAAGCACCGCGCGGGACGCGTTCACCGTGTCGCGCATCGCCCCGAACGCTGTGCCCACGCCCTCGACGATCGGCGCGATGTTCACGTCCTTGAACGCCATGAACGCTGCGACGGCAGCGAGGACCGGTGTCGGGATGTTCGCGATGACGCTCGCGACGTCACCGACAACCTCGGCCACAGGGACGAGCGCCTCAAGGGTCGTGATGAGCGCAGGCGACAGGCCGGACGCCAGCGCGACGACAACCTCCGCCACAGGAACGGCCAGATCACCGATCGCCGGTGCAAGGACCCGGATGAGCTCCATAGCAACGTCGGCGGTGACCTCGCCGAGCTCCGACAGGATCGGCAGGACGGGCTCGAGGGCGCGCAGGAAGTCCTGCCCGACCCCGCGCAGTTCCGGAGACGTGGCGACCAGGGCCGCGATCCCGGCGACGACCGGGTTGAGAGCAAGCCCCAGGCGCCCCAGGCCAAGGCTGTTCCCGCCCAGTGCGAGCAGCCCGGCCGACACGCCAGCGATGAGGGGCGCGTACTCGACGAGGGTGTCGATCTGCGCGTTGACCTGGGAGATGTCCCACCCGTTGATGGCGGACTTCACCTGGTCCAGCGCAGGCGTGATGGCGTCGAACGCGGGCGTGAGGCGCTGCACGAGGACATCGACCAGCGGGTCGACCTTCGTCTGCAGGGCACGCAGCGCGTCCGCAACCTTGTTCGCCCACTCGACCGCACGGCCGCCGCCATTCGGGTCGATGAACGGGGCCGCGATGATCGAACCGATATCGCGGGTGGCGCCCTTGATCCGGTCGACCGCACCGTCGTACTGCAGCTTGATCGCATCCGTCGCGCCACCGAAGCGCTCCATCAGCCCGGTGACGAGCGGGTCCCAGATCTGATCGACAGGGATACCGCCAGGCTTGGACGCGAGCTCACGGATCTCCGCGCCCGTCTTGCCCATCTCGGCGCCCACGATCCCGGCGGCGTCGATGCCGTACTGGCCGAGCTGGTTCAGCGTCTCACCGGTGAGCTTGCCCTGGCCCTGCATCTGCGCGAGGGCGTAGGTGACCTGCTCGACCTGCTCGTTGCTTCCACCGACCGCGGCCACGGCGTTCTGGACAGCGTCCAGGATCGGGATGACCTTCCCGGCCTCGACCCCGAACCCGAGGAGCTGCTGCTGCGCCTGGATGAAGACCTGCTTCGCGAACGGGCTGTTCTTCGCGAAGTCGTCGAGCTTGTCCATCTGCGCGTTCGCGGCCTCAGCCGACCCGAGCAGGGTCGACAGGGCAGCACGCGAGGACTGCTGCAGCCGGTTGTAGTCCGCACCGATCTTGAAGACGTGCGCACCCAGTGCCGTGGCACCGGCCGTGACCGCTGTGAACGCGGTCGCGATCGTCTTCGTACCGGTGGACACGATGGTCCCGAGCGCCTGGAACTTCTGCCCCGACTGGTCGACCTGCCGGTCGAACTGCGTCCCGTCGGCCCGGATGTAGGCGACGAGCTCCCCGACGGTCAGGGCCATGTCACCCCCAGGTGAGACGATGTGGTGATGGGCAGGGAGATCAAGACGGTGAAGATCCCCGTCGGGAAGCCGGGCAAGCAGCAGCGCGTGCTCGAGAAGGAAGCACGCGACGGCTGGCGGCTGGTCGAGATCGTGAAGGGGCCCGTGCTCAGGTCATGGGACGTAGCGCACTTGGAGCGGTTCACGCCCGACGCGGCGCCAGTGGGCGCAGGCGCGCCGCATGTGCACGAGTGGGAGACGACGTCCGCGGCGGGTGTTGAGGTGCTGGTCTGCTCGTGTGGGCGGACGGTCAGCCGCGGCGCTTAGGGTCCGGTGGGCGAAGGGCTCGCGCGAGGCGCGATGCCGTGGAGGACAGCAGGCCCCACACCATGTCGCGGAACTCCAACCAGCCCAGGGCCGGATCTGCGACGCTGACGCCGTAGACCTCACGGAAGTCCGGGACGATCAGTCCCCAGTGTTCGAGGACTTCCCGCCACCCGACGCGGGGCCCGTCGTCTTGCTGGCGCGGCTTGAGGTGCGCTGGCGGGTTGTAGTCCGCGTAGAGCGGGATCCCGTCGACCCAGTCGATCGGTTCCCCGACGCCGTACCGCGCCCACTCGTCGAGGCTTTTGGGGCCGTCTCTCCGGCCTCCGCACCGTGCTGGGCGGCGAGTATCCGGTCTGCCGTCTCCTCGCCCAGCGTCCAGTAGTACAGGGCGTAGAGGGCGAACGTGTCGATGTGCGGGGCGGGGACCCCAGCGTCGACCATCTCCTGGTACGCGGTCCCCAGGGACAGGACGCCGAGGTCGGTCGACCCGATCGCTTCCAGGGTCGCCTGCGTGTCCTCGGGCAGTTCACGCCCCAGCGCGCCACCTCGACCGCAGGTCGGGCAGACCTCGAGCGTCTCGAGGTACACGTGCACGCCGGCGGCGTTGATCGCGGCGAGCTTGATCCCGACGTCCTTCGACGGCGGCGGGACGGAGAACGTTCGGTCCTGCCACGGGATCTCGAGGTTCGGTGTGAGGTAGGCGGTGAGGTCCTTGAGCACGGGTGATCCTCCGGGTCGTGCGTGGCCGGGTGACCGGGTTGGTATCGGGTGGGGTGACGTACCCGGCAGCCGTCACCCCACCCGAGTCATCAGGAGCCGGAACCCGTGTACGGGTTCGGGATCTCGCGGCGCTTCCCGCGGCCGGTCAGGGTCACGGACCAGCCGCCGATCTGGTCGTTGCCGGTGTTCTGCCGGTTGAACTGGACGGTCGCCTCGCCCTCGTACGCCTCGGTCGGGTTCGGGGTCCCCTTGGCGGGCTTGTCGTACCAGCGGAACTGGCCGGTCGCGCCCTCACCGACCGCGTTCGGGCCGGCGAGCTCGCGCAGCTTCTCGACCTCGGGCAGGAACTTCCCGTCCGGCATGCGCTGCTGCTGGACCGTGAACGCGAGGGTCCACGACTCGGAGAGCTTGACCTGGTTCGGGGCGCCGAGGTCGTCGTAGGTCGCGGCGTCCTGCGAGACGGGGGTGACCTGGGGGTCGACGGCGGAGATGAACCGGATGGGCGTCCAGACGGGCGTCTCGACGGTGCCGGTGTTGATGTCGACGCCGTACTCGTAGGAAAAGCCGAACTCGGTGGTGACGGACATGATGCCTCCACGGCAGGTGGGGTTGTGGTGGGTGAGTGCGCACCACCGGGGGGCACGCGGAGAGGGGCCCGGCTAGCGGGCGGTGATGATGCGGTAGTTGTCGACGCGTTCGTGGCGCCGGTTCCCGTCGGGACCGATCGGGGCGAAGTTGTGCCGGTGCGCGCGCTGCACGAACACCCCTTCCGGCCACTGCGTGTGGTGGCACTCGAGGGCGTCGTGCGCGTCGTCCGCCAGTTCGTCCACCTCGTCGGGTATCCCGGGGGCGCGGGTGCGGACCTGCACGGACCACGCCTGGGTCACGGACCTCGGGTCCGGGTCTTCGTCGACGTTGTAGACGGTGACGGAAATGACCCGGTCGGGGTTCGGCGGGACCTGCTTGAGCGTGATGGCGGTCTGGCCGGCGGTGAAGACCCCGTCCGGGTTCCACGTCCCAACGCCAGCGGCGGCGAGCTGCTGGGCGACGGCCCGGCCGACCTGCTTGGCCCTCACGTGAGGCCCTGCTCGATCGCGCGGGCGATGATCTGCGCCTGCTTCTCTCGCGTGTTCGTCACGGGGTCTTCGAGGTACTTCGCCTTGCGGCCCCGGTCGTGACGGAAGTCGAGCCGTTCGTGCTGGATCACGGCGTACGCCGTGTCGAAGGACACCGCGGCGGTCTCCATCTCGGCGTCGACGCTCGCCGCGCCGGAACGGGAGAGGACCGCTTCCTCGATCGGCACTTCCTTGCGCGCCTCACCGAGCACGAATTCGGCCGCCTGCCCGAGACCGCGGGCCGTGCTGGCCTTGCGTGCCTGCTTCGCCTGGCCGCCGAACCACTCGATCTGAACGGTCACGAGGCGGCCCCCCTTACTTGAGGTGCAGGACGTAGTGCTCGGGAGCGGGAGGGGTCTCCAGCCAGTCGAAGGCGAGGACCTCAGCGGTACGCCCGTGGGGGAGCGTGACGAGTGACCCGACGGGGACGGGCCCGTGCTCGGGGCGCACCCAGACGACCGCGGAGGAAACGACCTCGGCGCCGTCCTTGTCCCTGACAAGGTGGGTCTTGTCCTCGACCCGGCAGCGGGGGATCGTGCGCTCGTCGGCGTACACGGGCCCGTAGGTTCCGTCGCCGGTCTTGTCGCGGCACGTGACGGTGTGCGGGGTGAGGATCCCGGGCAGCTTCACGGCGTCACCACGCGGACGGGGCCTGGTTGGTCAGCCCCGCGTTCTGCAGGATCTGCACTGCCTCGGGGGACAGGCGCGACTCGGCCGCGGACGTGTTCGCCGCCGATCCGGTACCGCCTCCCGACCCGGAGAACGACCCGAGACTCAGGGAGTTGAACCGGCCCGCGACACCGGATGTGTCGCCGGTCTCGTCAAACCAGGCTGCCTGCGCGCATGTCGCGTCACGGAACGCGTCCGCGACGTCAAGGTCGGTCGGGTAGCCGTCCTCGTCCACGTCGTACACCGCGGTGACTGTGAGGCCGTCGATGACGATGGAGGCACGGATGAGCAGGGACCGTGCTGCCTTCTCATCGAGCGCGAGCTCCCACGGCTCAGCAGCGAGGTCGGACGGGGTGGCGTAGACCCGCTGGGCCACGGTGCCTCCTACTGGTGCATGGGTGCGCCCCGCCCCATGGTCACAGGGCGGGGCGCACCGTCAGCGGGTCAGGAACCCGACGAGGTCGAGAGCGTGACCTGCGCGGTGGCGACGCCCTCGGGGCGGAAGATCTTCGCGCCGTAGACGTTGAGACCACGGACGATGTCGCGGAACCGGTTCTGGTCGCGCAGCGCCTCGGTCTCGAGGATCTGGTCGGCGTAGGTGAGGGCGCCCGGCACGCCGGCGCAGATCGTGGCGGCGCCACCCGAGGTCGGGAGGTTGTTCGACACGAGGACCTCGAAGCCGGTCGAGCGCCCGACCTGACCGTTGAGCAGCGGGACGGTCGAGCCCGAAGCCGACAGGTCCGTGTACCGCTTGTCCATGAGGAGCGCGGACACGAAGCCCGGGTTGACCACGACGTAGCGGCCCTCGAGCGGAACCGACTGCGCATCCAGCTTCTCGCGCAGGCGCACGAGCACCTGGTAGGCCGAGAGCTGACCGGTCGGGACGTCACCCGGCTCGCCGTCGAACACGGTGACCGCGCCGAGGCGATTCGCCGCGATCGGACCACCGTCACCCACGGACTTCGTGAAGTGCGAAGCGATGAACTTGTCCGCGGCGTCACGCAGGCCGATGCCAGCGCGCGCGATCGCGGGCTGCTCGAAGTCGCCCGCTGCCTGGACCTTGTCGACGTCGTTCACGCCGAACGCGAAGTACTTGCCCTGGTCGATGACGAGCGAGATTCGGCCGTCGTTGAGGTCCTCGACAGTGATGTCGGTCGTCTTGTCGTAGTCGCGCACGGTCGGGTCGTCGATCGTGGTGACGTGGACCGTGTCGCCCTGCTGCCGGATCGTGCCCTCGTAGTCGCGGTTCGCGACCTGGGGCTGACCGAAGACGAGGGCCTTCTCGTAGGGGACCTGGACCGCAGCGGACCAGAGCTCGGGGACGAAGTTGGTGATAGCCATGGCGGCTTCCTTTGGGAGTGAGAGCGGGCGGCGGGAAGCGGGTTACTTGCCGCCGAGGAGGTCGCGAGTGCGCCCTTCCTTCGCGGCCTTGAGCCGTTCGGCAGGGGTCATCGCTGCGAGCTGCTCACGGGTCAGCTGCCCCTTCGAGGGGTCTGCGTTCCCGGCGGACAGGTCGCTGCCCGCCTTGGTCGCCGCCTGGACGACTCGGAGCTTGGGGTTGGTCTCCACCGTGGTCTTGATGGCGTCCTCCACCTGGGAGGCGAAGTCATCGGCGGTGGGGTCGAGGCCCTTCACTCGGTTGAGGAAGGACCGGGAGTCGAGGAGTGCGTCGGCGTCGGCCTGGTGCTTGCTGGCGACGCGGAACACGGCGAGCTCGACCTGTGCGGCGCGGGCCGCGTTGCGCTCGGCCTCGATCTGCTTGGTCAGCTCGGCGGGGTCGGCGGGCTCGTCGTCCTTGATGAGACCGAGCGTCTTGCCGATGTTCTTGGTGAGGTCCGCGATCGCGGTGTCCGCCGCGGTCTTCGCGGCGGTGCGGTACTTTGCGGCCTCGGCGCGGAGGCCCTTGACGTAGTCCTCGTCGAACGTCTTCGGCTCGTCGCCGGTGGGCTCGGGGGCCGGGTCGGCGGGCGCCTCGGATGCGGGGTCTGCGGGCGGGTCCTCCGCCGGGGCGTCGGGGATGTTGTCGACGGGACCGGCGCCGGTGGGGTCACCCGCGGCGGGGTCGTCGATGAACATGAGTCGGGCAAGACGGCGCTTCATGGACCGGCCTCCTGGGCTGGGGTCTGGGGGTTTCGGCCGCTCCTGGCGGCATGAAAAAACCCCCGACACCAGGGGCGCAGGGGGTGAAGGGTGGAACCGTCTCTCTAGACGGATTCCGACTCAAACAGATAGTACCGCAACAAGCGGAACAGCGTGGAACTAGAGTGCGGTGTTGATCCGCTCTCGGTTCGGCTTGCGGCGGAGCTCCGGGTCGGACGCGACGTGCTGACGAAGACGGGCCTGCCACTCCCGGGTCTTCGCCTTCGCCTGCCGTGCCGCTTCCGGGGTGAGCGCGAGCGCTTCCCGCCGCTTCCAGTCCCGGACGCCACGCTCCAGCCGGCGCTGTTCCTGCACAGCCTCGTACCCTGCCGGGTCGGGCCGGGCGGGGTCGAGTTCGGTGATGCCAGGGATGTAGATGCCGACGGAGCACCGGCAGTTCGGGTGGAACACGCCAGCCTGCCGCGCCTGCTCCATCGTGCCGAAGACCTCGACGCGTTCCCCACCGGAGATCGCGGCTGTGACCGGGGAGAGGGACACGACCTTCCCCGCCCACCCGTCGCAGATGGGACACGCGCGCGGGCCGGGGATGATCTGGACGAGGTGCTCTCCGGACGCGGCGAGTACGTCGAGGTGCCCGGCGATGGCGGCTTGCCCTGCCGAGGTGCGGACGGCCATCTCCACGTAGGACTCGAGCCGCCAGTTCCTGCCTGCCCGGTCGCGGAACCCGTCGATGCCCTGCCCGAGGAGACGGTCGAGCGCGCCCTGCGCCGCCTGGAGACGGGTCTGTGCGCCGAGGAGCACGGTCGACGACGCGACCGCGACCGTCTCCTGGTACGCGTCCGTCACCGAGCGCAGGGCACGGGTAGCGACCCCGGCGAGTCCCGCGTTGAGGTCCGCCACGATGGTCTGCACCGCGGCTAGTTGCGCGGGCGGCAGGTTCGGGCGGGCTCCCGACTGGTCAAGGTCCCCGACCGCGAGAGCCTGCCCGTCCTGGTACGCCACCCGGACAGCGGACCCAGCCTCCGCGACCAGCCCGGCTTCCATCGCAGCCAGGTCGCGGGCCCAGCGGGCGCGCAGCATCTGCAACTCGGCCAGCTTCACCCGGGCCCACGCCGGCGCGTCGGCACCCCGCGAGAGGGCACGGGAGATCCGGCGCAGGATCTCCAGTTCGGCCGCGGTCACGACGTCGACGGACGTGGCCGCTAGCCGTGCACCGTGGTCAGGGCTAACAGGCATGGTCGGAGGCTACTTCCCGTCGTCAACGGGTCGGGTCGTGACCGGGCGCTCGCCCGTCCACTTGATGCCTGGGATGCCCGCAGCCTGCGCGGCCGAGTCCTGCGTCGCACCCGACCGCACGAGGGTGCCGAGCGTGTCCGCCTGCTCCTTGCTGACCGGTGCCGCGTTCTGGTCGGCGTCGTCGATCCCGGGTCGGAACAGGGCGGGGTCCCCGACCTGTTGCTCTTCCTTGATGAGGTCGACCTCGTCGTTGACCTGGTCGCTGGTCCAGTTCGGGCGGACCGTGCGCACGAGGGACTCGGTCGACGCGGCGCCAGCGTTCTTGAGCGCGAGTGCCGTCTGCGCCAGCGTCGCGAGATCCGGGTTCGCCTCGGACGGGAAGTTGATCGTGATCTCGTCCGACGTGACCCCGCCGCCCTTCCCCGGGAACACGGCGCCGTCGATCTCGAGCAGCACGCGCGCCATGTGGGCGAGCGCTGCCTGCCAGTGCTTGATCTTCTTCGCGCGCGTGAGCTTCGACAGGTCCTGACGGGCCTGCACCTGGGTCGCGGTCATGCGCAGCGAGGAGATCTGGTCGTCGCCGAACGATGCGGCGGAGTAGCCGGCGCGGCGGATCACGACGCCGATGAGGTTCATGATCGCGTCGGTGTGTTCCTGCACGCGGATGGCGAACTGGTTCGGGGTGAGGGGCGACCCTCCCGCCTTCGCGGAGCCGCCTCCGCCGGGCGCGTTGGTGAAGACCTCCTGGTCGAGGTCGAGGCTCGCGCCCTGCCCTGGCCCGTTCGGTGTCATGGTCGTGGCGTCGGCGAACACGCGGCCCTTGCCGAGGCGGACGTCGCGCATGAGGGACGTGTACACCTCGTCGAGTGCGTCGAACCAGGGGGCGAGCTGGTCGAAGTCCGACCGTCCGAGGTGGACCAGGTCGCGGTCGGTGCGCCACGTCGGGTTCGGGGTGACGTTCGGGACGTAGGCCGCAGCGAGCAGTTGCGTCGGGATGTCGACGCCGCCGGTCTCGTCCACCTCGTCCGCGAACCCGCGGGACGCCGGGTGCTCGGTCAGGGGGATCGGCCGCCCGAGTTCACCCGTCGTGCCCTCGTACAGGCCGTAGTAGATGCGGCCGGGCTCGTACCGTTCGAGGAACCGGATGACCTTGTCCCCACGGTCATCGAGCTTCTGCCAGAACGTCACGCCGACGAGCCGCCCCCACTGGAAGGTGGGCACGGCGGCGTCCGCGTCGACGGTGGTGATCCACGGCTTGTCCGCGATGCCCTTGTCCCAGACGGCGCGGAGGTAGGTGCCGCCGAGCGCTGCCTGTGCCTCGGCACCGTTCGCGAGGGTGACGAGGGTGTCGTCCCCGCCGATGAGGTCGGCGAGACGGTCCTGCGTCTTCGACTTGCCCTCACCGACGACTGGGGTGAACGCAGAGCCGAACAGCAGGTCCGCTGAGGTGCGGGTCAGGTCGGCCGGCAGGGGGAGGTGGAGTCGGACCCGCTGCTGGTTCTTCGGGGCGGGGCGGCCCCAGAAGAACGACTTCGTGATCCCGGTCAGGCCACCGGCCCGGTCCCAGGACCCGCGGGTGTCGACGCCACCGCGGTACCGGGCTGCGAGCTTGTCCGGGTCACCGACCCACCAGTCGTCCCAGGCGCCCATGGCGTCCTGTGCCTTGTTGAACGGCTTCGGGGGCCAGGCCACCTTGGCGTGGTAGTCGAGCGGCATGTGGTCCTCCTGGTGGGGCACCGGACGGGTCTGGGGGTGGGGGTCAGGCGGCGAGGTCGATGTACTGGCGCCAGTACCGTTCCGACGTGGTGACGGCGTAGCGGAGGCCGTCGACCTGGTGGTCGTCGACCTTGACGGGCTTGTCTTCGCCGCGGAGCGCGGCCTTGTCGTCCCATGCGTAGGCGGGGATCTCGCGGATGAGTTCGTGGCAGCGGTCGGTCACGATGAGGCGCTTCCCGCCGAGGAGGGACGCGACGGTCTGGATGCCGTACTTCACGTCGTTCTCGGCGTCCATCGTTGGCAGGTTGTCGGCGGCGAGCTGGACGCGGAAGCTCGCGGCGGCCGGGTCGAGGAACACCCATCCGGGCGCGGTGAGGTGCGGCTGCCCTGGGATCTTGATGCTGGCCATCCAGTCGCGCAGGCCCTTGGACAGTTGGGCGTCGGTCCAGCGGGAGCCGTGCTCGCCGGCCTGGTAGCGCCACTCGTCGACGACGATGAGGCGCGGCCGGAGTTCGGCGGTGATGCCGATGACGACGGCCGCGGTCGCGTTCGTCGTGCCGTAGTCGACGCCGACCGCGACGAGCTCGCGCAGCGTCGGCATGTCCTCGTACCGGATGACGTGGACGTCGGGGTCCCACGTGTCGTAGATCGCGCCCTCAGCGGCGACCCACTCACCGAGGATGAACCGGCGGAACCAGAGGCCGGTGAACTCGGCGCGCTTGCGGCGCTTGTAGTCCTCCGACAGGGACGGGTTGTCGTCCATGACGAAGTGCCAGTACTTCCACCCGGGCAGGACAGGGTTCCCGTCGCTGTCACGCGCGTCGACCTTGTTGAGGAACTTCGTCTTGAACCAGTGCGCCGGGCTGTCGGGGTTCGTGGTGCCGAACAGCTTCGCCCCGGCCACGCTCATGCGGCCGAGGAGCTGGGTGAAGAACTCCTCCGGGATGACGGTGATCTCGTCGACGTAGGCGCCGGCGACGGTCATGCCTCGGATGGACTTCTCGGCCTTCGCGTCGGACGCGCCGATGATGTGGACGGTGCGGCCGAGGATGGTCGCGGTGGGTGCGCCGTTGGTGTACTTCACGGTGCCAGCGAGGGGCCCGAACAGGGACTCGTCCTGCATGGGCTTGATGACGTTGCGGAAGATCGCGTCGCGGGTGCGGCCGATCATGACGAGCTCGCCGCCGCGGGGGGCGCGGGCCATGAACCCGTACCAGCGGAGCAGGGACACGATGGTCTTCCCACTGCGAATGCTGCCGTCAAGGACGTTGACGGTGGCGTCAGAGGTCGTGAGGAAGTCGTATTGCTTCGGGGACAGCGCGGGCGTCACGCGTCCTCCTGCGGGTCCGCGGTGGCGGCGGCGATCGCGTCCTGCGCCGGGGTCTCAGGGGCCGAGGGTGGGGCGTCGGGGACGAGGTCGAGCAGCTTCTCGAGCATTGACTTCGCGACCTCGGACACGGAGTCGGTGTCGTGCTTGTCGAGCGCGAGGGCCTTATCGGTGGCGATGCCGGCCGAGGTCATGAAGTTGCGGTACGCGCCGGCGTCGGGCTGGTTGAGGGTACGAACCTGGATCCCTTCCTTCGTCGCGGCGACGAAGTCGTACTCCTGGTGCAGTTTGTCGAGGGCGTCGTTCGCTTCGTCGAGGAACCGGTGCGCGAGGATCGCGCGGCGTGCCTTGGCGTCGGTCGCGGCTGCGTGTGTGGCGGCGGCGGTGCGGGAGCGGTCGAACTCGAGTCCGAGGGTGCGGGCGCGGCGGGCGATGGTGCCGAACGAGAAGCCCATGCGTTCGCCGATGTCGCGGGTGGAGAGTTCTTGGGCGTGGAGTTCGCGGAGTTGGTCGTCGTGGTGGGGTTCCCACACGGGCTTGGCCATGGTGTCTCCGTTCACCTGCCCGCCTGGGGCGCTCGGTGGTTGCATGCCCTCCTGGGGCATGGGTAGGCCCCCGTCACCCGGGGTGGGTGCGGGGGCCGTGTCGTGATGTTCTGACGCGCGGGACGTGTCAGGAAGTTCTGTCAGTCGTCCACTTGGGATCGACGCGCGGTGTGGGTACGGTCCGTCTGGTGAGTCCAGCGGCGTGCTGGGCGAGGACGTGATCCCCGACTGCATGTAGCGCGCGCCAGACGGGGAACAGCAGCCGGACGGAGTACGACCATCCGCACTCGCATCGGAACGCCGCCGCGCCCCGGTCGGTCACGATGAGCTGCCTCACGCGTCCTCCCAGGGCCCGGTGTAGACGGCGCGGCAGCGCACGATGTACCGCTCGGGCTTGAGGCCACGGATCCGCGGGTCGACTGCGGCACGGACGCGCACGGGTCCACCAACCTGGTGGCCGTTCGACCGCTTGAACAGCGCGAACTCGTAGTGCTCGGGCACGTGGATCGGCGTGCAGACCTGGCAGCCGGGCGTGGAGCAAGGGAACGGACGCCCGTCGACGTCGCGCATGAGTGCGTGCATGGTGTCGGTCATGTGTCGTCCTCGTCGTCGTAGGGCTCGACGAGCGCGAGGCACGCCGCGGTGTCCTCGGCGAGGTCCGCGCGGGCGTAGGCGGCGAGGTTCGCACGCCGCACCTGGTAGGTCGCGGGGCCCGGGTCCCAGTGCATGTTCCCGAGGGGGAACTCGTCCTCGCTCCACCCGAACCAGGGGCCGTGCGCGGACGTGCCGTGCTCGTCGGCGCGGTCGAACCGCGCCGGGTCGCCCGCCCCGTACCCGTACATCTCGAGCAGGACGGGCAGGAGCTCGTCGCGAGTGCCGACAGCGGTCGGCGCGTCGACGATCGTGGACCAGACGACGTACTCGTCACGGTCGCGGACGGGCTTCACGACGTAGGTCGGCATCAGGCGCACTCCTCGGCGTACTGGTCGGCGGCGGCGCGGATGGCTGCGCGGACACGGGCGTACTGGGCGTCGAGCGCCTGCCGGGTCTCGCGTGCGCGGTTCTCGGCGCGGACGCAGCGCATGCACATCAGGCGTCCGTCACGGGCAGGCGTACCGCGATCGGCGGGAACGCCTGGTCTGCGGCCGACACGCCGTCGCGGATGCGCGCCTCGGTCGCCTTGCGGCGAGCGTCGAAGTCGTCAGGCAGGGGGCGCTCGGTAAGGACGACGCACCACACGCCCGGCAGGGACACGGAGCGCACCTTCCCGGGCCACTCCGCGATGTGCGCGGCGAGGGTCGCGTTGCGCCAGTCCGGGATGCGGCGCGGGCGGAGCCGTCGGAGGACGAGCTCCCACTTCTCCCATGCGAGCCCGGTGAGCGCGCCTGCGGCCCAGAGCGCGGCGACGGCGATCGGGATGAGCGTGAGGCCACCGAGAAACGAGACGATGTCGAAGGTCATGCGTCCTCCCCGAGAATGAAGAGCGCAAGGCGGTGAGCCTGCACATCGTGGGGGCCCATGGGTCGCGGCTTCCGCTCGTCCCTGCGGGCGGCGTCGTCGAGCCACTGGGCCACTAGCTCGGCAACGAGCGGCGACCACATGGCCACGTGCGCAGCGTCCGCGGTCTGCTTCGTCCACGTCCCGGTGCCGCCGTCGGGGAGGGCGTCGAGAATGATGAACTCGCCCGCGGCGATGGATGACCCCTCCTGCTCCCAGGGCCCCGGTGTCGCGGCCTGGGCGGTGTCTCGGATCTTGGCGGCTGCACGTCGCAGCAGGTCCGCGCTCATCGGGCTGCCCGTCCCCACTGCCGCTCGCGCTCCAACTCCGCGCGGACGGCCTCCGCTACGTCTTCGGCGCCGGGCGCGTCGACGTTCAGCGTGACCTCGACGGGCGTCGGCCTCATCGCTTCGGCCAGGGTGAGGATGGCTTCGGCGACCGCGAGGGTGGCGTTGACCTGACGCGTGGCGACGTACGCAGACGGGTCGGTGCCACGCGGGAAGTCCGGGTAGGCCGTGGACTGTGCGAGTCGGATGGTGTGGCGTGCAGCGTCGCGCTGCGCCTCGAACGGGGTGCGGTTGCTCATGCTGCACCGCCGTCGGTCTTGGCTGGTCGGCCGCCGCGTGGTCGGTGGGGTGCGCCGGCACGGGTGAGGATGCGGTGCACCATGCCGGGGGAGAGGCGGGCCGCGGTGTAGATGTCGGCCATCGGGATGGCGTGGTTCGCGTGCGCGGTCACGATCGCGGCGTCGCGCTCGGCGACGAGCTTGTCGTGGGCCCGCTTGTGGGACTCGGCGCCCTGTGCGGCGGCGATGATGGCCTGGATCTCGTGGGGTGCGGTCATGGTCAGAGGGTCTCCGCCTCGGTCGCCACGACGATGAGCGGGTACGCGAGGCGGACGCCTCGTCGGAGGTACTTCGCCTTGTCCTCGGCGTCGCCGTTCTCGTCCTCCTGGGGGAGCGAGATCGCGAACGTCGCGTCGTTGCTGTCGATGCCGGCGATCCACGGGCGGTCGTCGTTGTCGCGGATGAACGCGGTGCCGTCGATAGCCGTCTCGTAGAGGTAGGTCTCGAGGTCGTGGACGTCAGCCAGGACCTGGGGGCGGGTGTCGGTGGTCATACCCAAAGTCTACGTAGTGAAGTGGAATAGGGTGGAACTAGAACCAGACCGGTGGGGTGTCCCAGTCCGACCGTGTCCCCACCTGGTACGCGCGGCGCGGAACAACCCGGGGCAGACCGTCCGCGTGGTCCACCAGGGTCGGCCCGTCCGCATGATCCACCAGGGACGGCCACGTGTACCTGACAGGGGAGCGACGGTAGGCGGCGGCGTACTTCCCGATCCGCTGGTCGTACGGCGTCGGGTCCGACGTCATGGTCGCGAGGTAGTCATGCACCCAGGACGTCGGCATCGCCACCGCGACACCCCAGTGCAGGGCGTCCGTCGCGAACCATGCCGCGTCCACGGCCGTGGCCTCGCTGATCGCGTACCGCACCGGCCCGACCGTCGAGAACGGCATCCCGGTCCCGACGTAGAACGAAACGACCGTCCGCGGAGAAGCGGCCAGCGCGCGCCGAACCTGATCCACGAATCCCGCCACAAGGACCGCGTCGTCCTGCAGCACGACGTGCCAGTCCGCGTCCGGGTCCGCTGCGGCCCAGGCGCGATCACCGTTCGCGTTCTCCCCGAGGCGCCCGTCGTCCACGAACAGGGCGGCGTCCAGAGACTCCGCGAGGTCGAGCGCGTGCCCGAGGCGAGCGGTGTGCGCCATCACGGCGTAGGACACGTTCACCGGTGCTTCCACCACGCCCACGGGGTGCGCTCGTCGGCGCGGAACACGGTGTGCACCCGCGGGCCCGTCACGATCCGGCCGGCGAAGTGCGGGGTGTGCGCCACGATCCCGAACGCGAGCATGTCTCCGACCTCGGGGCCCGCGGTCTCGTTGCCCCAGAACCGCTCCGACTCGAGGTCGTAGTAGACGCGGACGATCGCGTGGGCGAACGCCATGACGTCCTCACGCGTCCCGCCGAGAAGCCCAGCGTTCAGCATGGTGTCGTGGCGGTGCTCGCGCAGGAAGTCCTGGAAGACGCGCGCGGGGTGGTTGGTCCACGCCCACTCGTCGTCGTACGTCTTGGGCTCGGACCCGACGTACACGCGCCCGGGGACCATGTCGTCCCACGGGGCGTTGAGCATCTCGACGTCGGACCCGTCGGTTGCCCAGACGAACCGGTACTCGGGGTGGTCGCGGAGGTGCTGGTAGATGTGGAGCCAGCGTCGGTAGTACACGTTCATCGCGACCGCGGGAACCGGGGCAAGGTGCGCGCCGGCGGGCGGCTCCGTGAGCTCGTCGGCGAGGACGACCGCGCGAGCCCCGTGGATCGAGGACGCCCACGCCTGCAGCGTGCCCGGGTCCGGCTCCCACTTGAATCCGCGCTGCGGGTCCGGCTCGGACGTCAGGAGCGTCGTCAGGACGACGTCGACCTGGTCCCGGTACTCGACGTACCCCGTGTACCCCGTGCGCATCCGGTGGTTGTGGATCTCCACGTTGCGCTTCACCAGGGCGGCCCGGTCGGGCGCCGGCACGGACCGCGTGATCTCCTCGTGCTCGTCCATCGAGTGGATCAGGTCCGCGGACCCGGCCACGTCGGCGTACCGCCACGTCGTCAGCCCGGCGTGGTGAATCCGGTTCGACCAGTCGCCGTGCTCGTAACCCCAGAGGCCATACACGGGATCCATGCCGCCGACCGCGTCCAGCACCTTCTGGTTCGCGTACAGCAGGATGCCCCGGGGCCCCGTGTAGGCGACATGCTTCCCGTCGTCATGGAGCACCTTGATGTCGCGGAGCTTGCGCGGCCCCGCGAGGTCCTCGAAGATTCGCATCAGGTGCGGCTCGCTCGAGTCCACGTAGGGCTTCCACCACCTATCAGCGATGGGGAAGACGTCGTCGTCAGCCAGGAAGTACTCGGAGACGCCGAGCTTCTCGAGCTCCTCCAGGCACTTGTTCTTCGCGCGCGCGATCCCGGCCTGCTGCTCGAAGCGGTACGTGGCACCGGGAACGGGCTCGTCGGACGCGTCGTCAACTACCACGATTGGGAAATCCGCCGGCGAGTGCTGCCGCCACTTCGCGAGGCACTTCGCGACCGTCTCGTTTCTGTTCCGCGTCGTGATCCCCAGCCCTACGCGCGGGCGTGCTGCGGCGGCCGGGGCGTAGTCGACACCATCGACGGTGATCTTCACGCGGCTAGCTCCTCGATGTTGGTGAAGATGCGCTGCCGGGCTGACGCGACCGCCAAGGCCGCCGCGTCGATGCAGGAGAACCGCTCGCGGTAGGCGAGGCGCCCATTGGAACGCACCTCGGCCACCCACGAGCCGTCTTGAAAGTAGACGCCCCGGACCCCGCTCTTGGAGTCGGCCGCGGCGCCGGCGCGACGCTCGAGGTTCTGCTTGATGGTCACGGCGTGGAGGTGAGCGGGGCGGACGCAGCGGCGGTTGAGGCAGATGTGATCCACGACGAGGCCCTCGGCGATCGTGCCGTTGGCGATCTGGTGGGCGACGCGGTGTGCCAGGTAGCGCTTCCCGTTGAGACCGAAGCGGCCGTACCCGTAGTTGTTCGTGCCGGCGGTCCACTGCCAGCAGTCACCGGCCTTGTCCACGTACGACCAGAACCTCTCGACGTCCGCAGCGGAAAGGGCCGGGATGGCGATAGTGCGCATGTGCGAGCTCCCATGTCGGTGGGTATGAGTGATGCCCACCGCGGCGGGGGATCAATCCGCCCGTGGGCTCTCTCCGCCGACACGGAGAGCGGTTGTGCGCCTGCCGGGGGTCTCACCGCGCGTTCCCGTGGACTTGTTCGCGGGTCCGCCCGGCAGGCGGGTCTAGTGGGCCGCGAGCTCGCGGCGGATGGTGGCGCGCGCTTGGTGGCGGTCACGGCGTCGCGCGATGCGCTTGTACGTTCGGGTCGTGCACCAGGGGCAGCCGGCGCCCCAGGACTCGGGGCACCGCTTGTTCAGGTGCGCGTTGTCGCGGCCGTTCTCGACGAGGCGGGGGAGCCACTGGGTGGTGGATCGGTCGTTCCAGGACGGCCACTCCCAGCGGCTGCGTTCGGTCCTGGCCACGGCGCCTCCCTGGGTAGAAGAAATCCGGCACGCCCCTGTCGGGACGCGCCGGACGTGATGCGGTGAGGAGGGGGGTCGAACCCCTACGCGGTTGCCCGCCAACTGGTTTCGAATCAGCGCCCGTCGCCGTCTCTCGGGTGGCCTCACCTCGTGGGCCCCGGGTGGTTCCCCTCGCCGTGGCGGGGTGCGCCGTGAGTCCCGGGGCGCTCGTGGGGACGGCAGGTGTCGAACCTGCGACCTTCCGGGTTTCAACCGGACGCTCTACCGCTGAGCTACGTACCCGTGTGGCCCGTTCGCCGCCGCTGGCGGCTCAGAGGGTGGGCCAGACCCCCACGGTTCGCGGGTCCGTGGCGACCCCAACCGCCTTCCCCTGGACAGCCACACCAGGCGACTGCTGTCCGGTCCCCTGGGATCGAACCAGGCATGCCCGAAGGCGACGGGGTTACAGCCCGCCTGCACCACCAGGTGCGAGAACCGGTTGCGCCTGCCGCGTGTCCCCAGAGGGGTTGCACCGCAGGCTCTCCTAGCGCGCCACAACCGTCCGGAAGGGTCGCAGACACCCCGCGGGGGTCTTGTCGGAGGGGCACACCCGCCAGGAGTCGAACCTGGGCTTCCGGTTTTGGAGACCGGCGTGCTTCCGTAACACTTCGGGCATTCGCAACGTGACGGCGGCCTGACTCAACCGCGTCGGAGCGCGGACTTACCAGGCTGCACCTTTCAGCGAACCGTGGCGCCGTCACGGCGGGGTGCGTCTCGGGTTGGGCGGGTCGAGACGCTGAGCACCCGCACCCTCGTAGGGTGCACGTCCCCGGGACCAGGTGTAGCCGGGATCTCCCTGGGGCACAGCTAGAGCCCCGTGCTCACCGTGTGGTGCGGGGCTCCGCGCGCCTGATACGGGACTTGAACCCGTGGTCTCCCGCTCGACAGGCGGGCGTCCACTCCATCTGGACCGATCAGGCAGGGCGAGGGCTGCCACCCTCTGGCGTGCGGCCACGACGACCAAATGCCACACGCTTGCTGAGGTGGCAGGACTCGAACCTGCGGCGCGCTGGTTAACGGCCAGCCGCTCTGCCAACTGAGCTACACCTCAAGGGCCCGTGTCCCGGACCAGGGTCCGGTGCGCGTACACGTCGTCCACGGGCAGGCGACGAGTCGGGTTGCGTGGCGGCGCGTCCTAGGAAGCCGTCTCGCGGTGCTCAGACCACCCAGAAGGTGGACGGCGTGGATCGTGCCGGAGTCGAACCGGCGTCCGGCGGTGTCCGCGTGCGGTGCTCACCAGCCGTCGAAACCACTCACGACCCCTGGTAGACCTAGGTCCAACCAAGCACACTGTACCGCAACAACTGGAACAAGGTGGAACTACGAGAGCTTCTCTAGGGCGCTGGAGAGGTCCGCGTCCGCTCCCGATCGCGACCAAGCGCGCGCGTCCCGTTCGAAGGATGCGTGATCTACAACAGGGATGTACGCGGACACGATCGCTGAGCGCCAGCGCGCCGCGACTTCAGGAGGAGTCCGACCATGGAGTTGCTGAACCAGGATGTCCGCTCCGAACTGGGAAGGGGAGTACGACGGCATGAGCCAGAACGCGAGATAGTCGGCGAGCCAGGGGCCGTTGGCGCGCACGAGGAGTTTCGAAGGCATGTCGTCCCACTCATCCCACTCGAGGACCGCCAAGTCGGTCCGTTCCTTCGGTGCCGCGTTGGTGTACCAGCCATCCCATGCGACGATCTCGCCATCCGCCGCCCGTACGAGCGCGTGGGCCGCTGAGCCTCCGTCCGCCACAGCGACGATGCCAACCTTGTGAGGGGCATCACGCTGGATGTGTGATGCCGTAGTCGCCGCGGACCGGAGCTGGATACCAGTGAACATGCAGCGAGCGTAGTGGCGGCTACGAGCCATGGGGAGGCTGAATTGCGGCACACTACGTACGTGCGCCGGTTCAAGGTCGAGATCGTGATCGGGCGCGCGGGCGATGGGTCGGTCCCGGGGCCGCCGTCAAGCCCCGCGCCGCGACCCGCTTCAGGCGAGCCATCGCAGTTTGAGCGGGATGCGGTGTGGCTCGACCACCTGCGGTGGGGCCTGGACCATCTTCAACATCGTCAGGAGCTCGCGGGGCAACTCGCGTTTGGAGTCCTCGCCGTCCAGGGGGTGTTCCTGACGCTTCTGGGGACGTTGATCGGCTCGGGGAGCGAGGTTCAAGCGATCACGTTCGCCGCGGCTCTACTGGCGAACGCCGTTGGCGTGGTCTTTAGCCTGCAGGCTGTGCTTCCCAAGGAGTCCAAGACGATCAACATCGACGCGTTCAAGGACTTCTGGAACGCTGAGATGGCGAGGGGCACGGGTGTGCGTGCGGCTGCGATGTTCGCGGAGCAGATGATGCGGAACAAGACGGGAAACGTCTCGATACACGGACACCTTCGTGGCGTCCTAGACGAGCGCTACTCGAAGTTGCGGCGGGCCATCCTCTGGACGGGCCTTGGTGTGGGCTTTGTGGTGTTCGCCCAGGTGTACGCTGCCGCCATCCAGTTCTGGAGCTTTAAGGGAGCGTGAGATGACTAACCTAAACGACACGCAAAACCTAAATGACGTGCCGACGATCGGCAGCGGAGCGGATGCCAGCCCCGCCCCGCGCCCGATAGACGCCCTTCTGGGAGTTCCGGCAGACGGGGTTCCCTCGACCGAGCCTGCGTCGCTCCAGGCATCCGCGCCGCCACTAGATCACAAGGGTGTGCCGATCCAGGAGCCCGCACCCACGCGCGGCCCGGGCGAGTAAGGCCAGGCGAGGCCTGACCAGGCGCGAGGTCGCCGAATGCTCGGTCAGGTCGCCGTAATGAGCTTGAGGTTGTCCCACGCACCGTCGTCGTCGATGGTGAAGGTGAGGATGCCGGGCTCGCAGTCGGACCCGCCGGCGGCGTTGGCCCACCATGACGACCCGTTGTCCATCGTGGGTGCTTGCATCCACCAGCGCGCACGCCCGTCGATCGCGCCGGATGGCTCGAGGCGCAGGTGGTGGAAGTGCCCGGTCAGGAGGATCGTGGCCGCGGCGAGGGGCATGCCACCGTGGGTCTGCTTGGCCCACCACCCGGGGATGCCGTTCGGCTGGGTGACCTGGTGGCCGTGCGCGACCCCGAGGACGGCCCCACGGACTTGCAGGGCGAGGGACTCGTCCCACGCGTCCGGGATGATGAAAGTGACGTCGTCTCGCTTCGCCTTGGCGTAGGCGCGCGCGACCGCCCGGTGGACCCCGATGCCGAAGTCGTCGCCAGGCTTCCCGAGACGGTCCTTCCCGCGGCGCCACGCCCCGTGGTTCGACGGGACCGTGGCCACTCGCGTTGACGTGTGCCTGGCCGCGACCCGGCCCACGATCTCGTCGAGGACGACCTGTGCGAGGTCGAGCTGCTCGGGGAACGACCGGTCGTTCGTGTGGGCCTGCTGTGCGGTGTTCTCGAACCCCTCCGTGAGATCGCCGGGGTCGACGATCACCACGTCGTCGCACCGAACCCGCTTCGCTTCGTCGTCGAACTGGGCCAGGAGCCCGTCGACGCGCGCGAGAAGTTCGGGGGTGCCGCCGCGGTGGTCGACCTTCCCGATCTGCGCGTCAGACACGACGACGACCCGGGTCCGGTTCGTGGTCGTCTTCGGTGCGCGCGCCTTGCGGTGCTGCCGTGTGAGGTCGAACAGCCCGGGGTAGTCGATCGCCTGCCGGTCGGCCTCGCGGTCCCGGATCCCGAACCGGACGTACACCATTGGGTCGCGCGGGTCGCCCCAGTACCGGACTTGCTGGATCTCGACGCGACGGTCGTCGGGCAGGTCGAGGGTGGTGACGCGCTTGATCTCGTCGCGCCACCGCTGTTCGTCGGCGGGGATCTCCTTGAGCGCGAGCGTGACCTCGGCGGGTTCGCCGGCGTCGTACTTCACGCCTGGCTCGAACCCGGTGGGGGCGCTGTGCTTGCGCGTGATCCGGGCCGCGGTGGTGGCGGCGTGGGTGTCTGCGAGGCTCACAGGGTTCCTATCGGTCAGGCCGGGCGTACAGAAGAGGTCAGGCGCAGGTGCAGTCGCCGCGGCGGTGCCGGGAGATGGTGGTGCCGGCGATGGGGTGCCCGGCGCGGGTGAGGGTGCGGCCGATCGCTGCGCCGGTCTCCTCGGGGTCTTCGAGGACCGCGTTGAGCCATGCCCGGTCGTTGTCGTCGAGGGTGTCGAGGATCTTCGCGACGGAGCAGACGGACCGGGGCGGGCGCGGGGTGGTCTCGTGCAGGTCGGCGAGGCTCATGCGGCGTCACCGGCTTCCTGCGCCTCGGAGTAGACCGTGTCGTCCTTGCGAGTGAGGTCGGTGAAGCACCCGTCGGGCTTGGCCCAGAGCAGGTACGGCTTCCCGACGTAGGCGCCACCGGACGCCGCTGGTGTCGGCTCGGGGTCGTACCCGCCAGGTCGGTTGTCGAACCCTGCGTACCGGGCGTAGTGCTCGAAGTGCAGGAGCGTGAACGCGTGCCACGCGACGGAGGCCATGTGGGACAGGCCGGTCTCGTCGTCGACGTCGGTGCCGTCGCGGCCGTCCCACCACTGCCAGAGGTGCCGGTTGAGGGCGGCGAACGACAGGGACCAGTCGAATCCGCGTTCCCAGTTCCGGTCCTCGTACTTCTCGGATCCCTTGCCGTAGAGGCGGGCGAGCTGGCGTAGGGGGAGGGCGGGGATGAGGTCGTATCGTTCGGGCTTGGACCCCTTCTGGCCACCGGTGGTGGAGGTGACGCGTACCTCGCCCGACGTTGAGGGGGCGGGTGCGGTCTGGGCGGTCGGTCCGTAGCCGCGCTCCTCGAACAGAGCGGTCTTGAACCAGGGGCGCGGAATGATCGTGGAGTCGGCCCATGCCTGCTCGGACGTGACGAATAGGCCGAGGGCTTGGGCGAGGGCGTACTCGGCGCGCGCACCGGAGGACTGCTGCCACCCGTCGAGGAGGAACACGGCGTCGCAGCGGGTGATCTGCTCGAGGTCCCACGCGAGGGCGGCGCGGAGGTCGAACCCGTGCTGGGTGAGGTCCTCGTGCCCGGTCATGCCGGCGGGGTCGAACCCGTTGTCGCGGTCATGCTCGGCGGGGTTGACGACGTCGTAGCCGAGGCCGCGCAGGGCGTTAGCCGCGTTGTCGAAGGCGGGGAAGTTGAACTCGGGCAGGCGGCGCATGGGGCCTGCGACGTACACGCGCATCGCGGGGTGCTCCTCAGTGCTTGGGTGGTCGGGGCCAGAACGCCATGACGGCGAGGCCGATGAGCGCGACGAGGATGGCGGCGGGTGCGATCCACACGGTCCAGGTCGGGTCGTCGTACAGGAGGGCGTCCATCACGAGACCTCGACGGGCTCGCCGAGCACCGTGGGGAACTGCGACAGGAACGGGACGCGCCACCCGACCGTGGTGAGCTCGTACGTGGTGCCGGGCTCGAGCTGGCCGAAGATGTCGGCGGAGTCGAACTGGCCGCGCAGGAGCATGTCGCCGACGGCGAGCGTGCCGCAGTCCTCGGTGTACACGCGCATGTCGCTTGAGGACTGCCCGTCGACGACGCGGGTGGTGCGGTCGGTGTCGGTCACGGTGCAGGTGCGGGTCTGCTCGTTCGCGAACGATGTCGCCCAGGCTCCGGCGCCTGCGAGCCCGGCGACGAGGACGGCTCCGACGGCGATGCCTGCGATGCTGGCGCGCTTCATGCCTGGTCCTCGTTCCCGTGGTTGTTGCCGGTGAGCATGTCGATCGCGGTCTCGTGCTGGACGAGCGCGTTGACCGGGGTGTCCCACCAGACCTCGGTCGTGTACCCGAGCTGCACGTTGGGGTCGGCGCGGAAGATGACAGTCTGGGCCTGGTCGGCGTCGGAGATGGTGGAGACGATGACGCCGGGGTCGACGACGGTCGCGGTGCGGATCTGGGCGGTGCTCATCGGGTCGGCTCCATCAGGTCGAGGGTTGTGTAGTACAGGTCGCGGGCGTCGGTCAGGCGGGCGTGCGCCTCGGGCGTGTGGCCGGTGAAGTAGAAGACGGCGGACGCCTGGTACATCGCGTGCTGCGCGATGGTGTGGAGGCGGATCGTGGCCGGGGTGGTCACGGTCAGTACCCCTTGTCGCCGGCGCCGGTCTGGTGCCAGGCGACGTGCGAGATGTAGCTGTGGGTGATGCGTCGGCAGTCGGGCTGCTGGCAGTGCTGGATGCCCTTGCCGACGGTGCGGAACCGGAAACCGCGGTACTCGATGACGCGGGAGTCTCGGAGGATGCTGCTCATCGGAGGTGCTCCTTGAGGTGCCGGGTGTTGGTCGGGGTGGCCTGGTTGATCCAGGCGGGGGTGTCGGTGGCGGCGATGACTCCGGCGACGGCCGCGAGGGCGAGACCCGTCCCGACGATGCGGAGGCGGCGGGCCCGGACGCGGCGCAGGTAGGCCCAGTAGCGGTCGATCTTGGCGCGGCTCATGCGGTCGCCTTCCTGCGCGTGTTGGCCTGGGCGACGAGGACGAGGACGTCTCCGACCCGGTAGCGGGGGTCGGCGACGGGGCCGCGGTTCTCGAGGCGCCCGCGGGACGCCCAGACGCGGATGTGGCGGGCGTCGACAGGTTCGCCGAGGCCGCGTAGGAGGCGGGCGATGTCGGTGGCGCTGAGGAGGAGGTCGTGCGCCTGGTCGAGGAGGTCGCCGCGACGGTCGTCGAGCGTCACCGCGGTGCGGCACACGGTGCACTTCGCGAGGGTGGACCCGTCCCAGGCGTAGAGCTCGCCGTCGCACCCGTCGACGTCGCAGGGTCCGGCGTAGGCGCGGTCGGCGGGACGGTCGATGACCCTGGTCGCCTTCCGGATAGCGCCGTTGATGGCGTCGAAGCAGTCACGGCCAGCGTCCTGGGTGGCGATCCAGTCGAGCTTGTCGTCGAGGTACTCGGCGAGGGCGTAGAGGGTGTAGACCGGGTGGGGTTCGCAGCGGGCGTCCGCGGTGAACGCGGCGGCGCGGGCGAGGGTGATGGTGAGGTCTTGGCGGGCGTCGGATGCGGTGAGGTTGAGGGGGAGGGGTTCCTCGTTGCCTCGTGTGTGTCGCCCGCCGGCGGGGGTGGTGAAGCGGGTGTCGCGGGTGATGGCGGTGTCGAGGTCGGTGGCGAGGCCGGGGATGAGCCGGTCGGGTCCGAGCGGCTGCACGTAGGTCTGGGTGCGCTCGGTGCCGTTGTCGTCTTTGACGGTGCGGGTGCGGAGCTTGGTGGGTCCGGGGACGACGGTGTCGTGGATGGTGGCGAGGTTGCGGCGCACGGTGTTGGTGCAGTCGAAGCAGACGGCGCGGTTGGTTGGTCGCCCGCAGTCGCACACGGATGCGTTGTTCCTGGCCATGCGGGTAAGTCTACGTAGTGAAGTGGAGCACAGTGGAACTAGGGCCGCTTGACAGTGGAACTCAACCGCGTAGAGTTACGCCCATGAACAGACGAAACGGGCACGACCAGCCGCCCGGACGAGGCCCACCAACCAGCTCGCCCCGACCGTCCGAGGCGAGCAGGGAGGCCAAAGATGCCACCACCAAACAGAAGACCCCCGAGACGTAACGTCTCGGGGGTCTTCTCCTTGATGTCAAGCGATCAAGGCTCGCGGCTAGACTGCCGACCGTTGCGGAACCGTTACCTGTACAGACGTCACACATCCTTCACTCCGCCTTCCCTCAGGGTGCTGGCCCGTGTCGACCGGGCCCTGGACCCGATGTGAGGAAGCATGAGCACGCCCGAAGTACCCGTCCCGCCTCCGCCCGCACCCGCGCCTCAGCCCAAGAGGGGCGGCGCCCGGGACTACATCGATGCGAACCGGACTCTCCTGATCGTCATCGCCGCACTCGCCGTGCTGCTATTGGGCGCTTCGGCTGCGTGGGTGGCGCAGCACCAGGTCACGGTCAACGAGGCACAGAAGGTCCTCGACCTGCGCGAGACGCGGGATGAGCTGCAAGCGCGACTCGATGACACGCGGCAGACGCTGGAGGCAGTCAGCGCGGAGCGTGACGAGCTCCGTGGGCGTGAGACGGATTTGAGCGTGGCCGAGGCGAACATGAGCACGCGTGAGGAGGGGCTCGCGCCAAAGGAGGAAGCCCTGAAGGAGCGTGAGGCTGCTGCGGCGACGAAGGAGGCGGAGTTGCAGGCTCGGGAGGACGCGCTGAAGTCGAGTGAGAGCGACCAGTGGTGGGTTCCGAAGGTGGCGGAGTGTCTGGCGCGTGGCGGGAGCTACATCAACGCGTCGGTGTCGGTGAGCTCGTTCGGCGGCGACGACTTCTCCTGCTACACCGGCTGACAACCATCGGGGCGGGTCGTGGTTGACCCGCCCCGCGTTCTACCGGCGCTTGCCCAATCCAGGCAGCCCGCCTCGCACGATCTTGGCCGGCGGGGTGTCGTGCTTCTCGACGGGCGTCGTGGATGCCTTGCCGCCGCCGCGGCCGCGCGTCTTCCAGCCCTTGCGGGCAGGGGGTTTGCGGGACTTGCCGTAGAGGCGGGTCTGGATCTCGGCGAGGAGTTCGCGCTCGGCGTCGGTCATGGTTCCGCGGCGTTGCGCGGCGAGGAGCTTGGCCTCGGCCCGTGCGAGCTCGTCGGGGGTCATGCGGTTCAGTCTCCCGTCTTCCCGTCGAGGATGGCGAGCACGTCGCGCTGCATGTCGGCGAACCCGTACCAGCGCACTGGCGCCAGGTCACCGAAGACGGGCGGGTTGGTGACGAGCGCGCGCACCTTGTCGAGCTTGCCCCGCGCCGCATCCCGTTCGGCTCGTGCCTCCATGCATCGTCTGGCCCAGCGCTCAGCTACACCGTTGGCAAGACCCTCGCCAGTCTTGTACTCGTCGCGCTCGGCGGTGCGAATCTCGACGATGCCCTCCAACGTCTCGGTGTTGTTCTCGGCCTCCCGCACGCGCTCGACCAGGGCGCGCACGAGTTCGCCGTCCGCGGTTCCGAGGTGGTCCGCGAGTCGTGTCGCTTCGTCCAGCAGGTCGTCCGTCATCGTCCCTCCTCGGGGTCGTACAGCACGCGGGCGGGGAGGTCGATGCGCGTGGCGGACCACCACAGCAGCGCGTCCTCGTTCGCTTCCAGGTCGACCCAGGAGGCGAGTCCGTCGCGCGGGTGGCCCCACGGGTTGTCGTGGGCGTCCAGCACGACGCTGCCGACAGCCAGTGCGTCGAGTTCGGTCACGGTGGTGACGACGCGTGTGCGGGTCGCGGCCTCATGCCCAGCGAGGAAGCCGCCCACGTAGATGTCCCGGTCACGGTCGGGCGGGTTCTGCTGCAAGGCCCGCTTCCACGTGTCAGGGAAGCGCTTCTCGGCTTCGGCTCGCGCCTGCTCGTGGATGCTCATGCGCCCTCCCTAGCGATCCGTGCGGCGCCCTCGAACGCTGCGGTGTGGCCTACTGCGGACGTAGCGGCCCACTTGTCGCGCTGCGTGTCCAGGAGGCGCGCGATGCGCTCGCGCTCCTCGGCCCGCACGGACTCCAGCGCGTCGGCCAGGTCGATGATGAGCCGTTCGCGCATGGAGGGGTCGGTGATGCCCCGGGTCTGCTGCCGCGCCCGTGCGATCAGCTCGTCCGTGCTGGGCGTGTAGTCGTCGCTCATCGGCCTGCCCCCTTCTCGATGTACGGGTTGAGCGCCTTGATCTGCTCGAACTGGTAGCCCGAGAGCGTCTTGTTCCAGCCGAGCCGGATTCCGAGGTCGCAAGCATCGGCGGCGATCGTCGGCCCGACCGCAACCAACACGGCACGGGCCACGTCACGATCCATGTCGTCAGCCTCGGTGACGAGTCCGTTCGACGTGTTGTAGGCGAGCACCCGTGCCGCCTGCTCGACCTGCTCGTCGGTGGGGGTCCAGTTCATGAGTCGTTCTCCTTCGGGGTCAGTGCGGCGGTGATCACGCGGACGGTCTCGCAGGGCCAAGGGATGGGCTCCTCGTAGGCGTCCACGCCACACGCGGTGCAGTACGGCCAGCCGTCGGGGGCGTCGTCGTCCGTCTCCGGCCGATGCAGGTCGAGTGCGGCGGTGAGTGCTGCGACCAGGCGCGGGACGTCCTCGGTGGCCGCGGCGAGTTTGGCCACCATCGGCTCAACCTCATCGGCACGGGCAACGACGTGGCGGCTCGCGGTCTGGCCGTAGCGCTGCTGCACGGCCGCCAGGTAGTCACGCGCGGTGGTCATGACGCCTCCATTCGGCGCCCCAGAACCTCTTCTGCGACGCTCCTGGTCGATCCGTACTTGTCGCGGTACTCGCGAGCTGTCAGACCGAGCGCCTCACGAGCCGCCTTGAGAAGCGCCCGCTCCTCGGCGTGCCGGTCGTCCCGGCATCCCTTGCAGAACCGGACACCACTCTTCCGGTGCGCCCAGTGGGACGGCCCGTGCTTCCCGCTCCGACACTTGCCCGTCAGCGAGAACCCACTCAGCCCGCGTCGGCCGTTCTCCTGGTGTGTCACCGGTTCGAGGTGCTCCGGGTTCGAGCACAGGCGATTGCGGCAGAGGTGGTCCAGTTCCATGCCCTCCTGGATGGGTCCGACGAGGTGCTCGTACACGAGCCGGTGCACCGTGTAGGTCTTGCCGGCCATGCGCACGGACCCGTAACCGTTGTCCTTCACGGAGCCCAGCCAGGTCCAGCAGTCGTCCGGTCCGCCCGCGTCCAGCAGGTCGAGAACGTCGTGGACCGTGTTCGGGGCGGTCATGCGTCCCCCAGGAGGTGTGCGCGGAGGGCCTGGGCGACGTGCTTGGCGCCGGTCGCAGAGATGGTGCCCTCGTCGCGTCGGGAGGTCTCCCAGATCAGGGCGGCCATCTCGTCGACCTCAAGGGCGGCGGACACGGTCGCGTGAGCGTGCTCGGCGTCGTCGGCCCGGACGAGGCGGTGGACGTTCCCGCGTGCGGCGGCGAACTCGAACTCCGCGCGGCCGTCGTTCGTCTCGGGGAAGTAGACCGACCCGTCCTCGTGCACGTAGGCGAGGAGCGTGGTCGCGGTGGTCGGGTGGATCACCTCGTACCACCCGACGCCGTTGTTGTCGGCCTCGGTGGCGCGTGCCAGGGCGGGCGTCTGGTCGGTGCTCATCAGCTCTCCTCCGTGGGTTGCTCGGTGGTCGTGTCGTCCATGGGGTTCTTCTCGCGGGCGTGGGCGATGGTCTGGCGGATGCGGTGCCGGAAGATCGCGGTGGTGTCGGCGTCGGGCTGGTCGTCGTCGGTCATGCGCCGACCTCCAGGTCGAGGGCCATCTCGATCGGCTTGGTGAGCCGCGACGTGATGAGGGGCAGGTAGTCGGCTTCGCGCTCGATCGCGATGCACCGGAACCCTTCGACGACGCACGCCTCTGCGGTCGTCCCGGATCCGGCGAACGGTTCGAGCACGACCCCTCTGGGCGGGGTGACGAGCCGCACGAGCCACCGCATGAGGTCGAGCGGCTTCACCGTCGGGTGCGCGACCCCGTCTACGCGGGGCCGCTCCGACGTTGGTGCCTTCGCCTCGTACCGGAACACCGGGAAGAACCGGGAGGCGCCGCCCGAGTCGTCGTACTCGGCGCCCGTCGCGGTCATGCCCCACCCGGCGCCCGCTGCCGCGCCGCGAGGCTTGCCGACCCGCGACGTTGATGACCCGGACTGCGCGTCGAGGTCCTCGGCGAGCTCGCCGTCGAGCACGACGTTCGTCGGCCACCGGCCGCCTTCGTTCGCGGAGTCCTCACGAACGCCCGCCCACTCGCCGTAGGCGTCGCCGTTGCGGTTGCTCCCGAGCCCGACGACGGAGGCGCACTTGTCGCGGTAGTCCTGCCCGGCCACGATGCGGGTCGCGTCGATGTTCAGCGCTCCGGTGCCGTGCGCGAGGACGTTCGCGGCCACCGTGCCGGCGAGCGGCTTGCGGCCGACGACGATGGGCTCGAACGCGGGCTTGAGCGCCGTGCCCCAGCCCTGCCATGCCCTCGCGTCGTCGGTCGCAGCAACGTCGCGGCGTAGGCCGTCGCGGGACGTGAGCGCGTAGGACGTGCGGTTCTCCCACTCGACGACCTGACCCGTGACGGGCCGGTCGGCCCACGCCTCGCCCGGCTCGCCCTTGCGGAGGTTGAGCCGCAGCACCTCGGCATCCAGCTCGGGTCCGAACCCGAGGATGCTCCGGAGCGCGTCCCACTGCTCGAGCGTCGGAAGGCTCGGCTGGGAGTCGGTGTCACGCGCGGCCCAGTGCTCGACCATGCGGGGGTGGAAACCGAAGGTCTCGGCGATCGACCGCACCGTGACCGTCTCGTGAGCGTCGATCGCGCCACGGAGGAACCGGCAGACGACCCGGATATCCGCGGTGTCGTCACGCGCCTTGTCGATCGCCTTGGACACGTCGAGCGACTTGGGGAAGCCGGACCCGTACAGCCACGCGATGCCGTCGCGGATCTCGAACCCGGCGAGGCGGACACCGAGCGTCATGAGGTCGAACGTGCGGGACCCGGCGAACGCAACGAGGTGCCCGCCGGGCTTGAGGACCCGCAGCGCTTCGTCCCACACCGCGACAGGGGGCACGAACGCGTCCCACGCCTTGCCCATGAACCCGGCCCCGGTCGGGATGTGCTCCCGGTCGCCGGTGGCCCACGCGGTGATGGTTTCGACGACCTGGGCGGGGCTGGTGTTCGCGAGCCCGTACGGGGGGTCGGTGACGACGGAGTCGACGGAGTTGTCGGGGAGTTCGCGCAGGATGTCGAGGCAGTCCCCGTGGTAGAGCGTGACGTGCTCGTCGGTGTAGTACGGGTCGGTCACGAGTCCTCCTGGTGGGTGAGTGCGGTGTGGAGTGCGGTGCGTGCGAGCTCGGGGCCGGGCCCGACGTCGACGGGCTCGGGCTGTCGGTGGGGGTTGGCGTGCCGGCCTTCGGGGGAGGACCACCACGCGTTGCGGAGGGCGCGGATGCGGACATCAGCGGCGGGTTTGTGCCGTCGGCCGCGGAGGCGGATGGGTGCGCCGGCGCGGGCTTCGCGGTATGCCTGGTTCTCGAGGCCGGGGGCGAGGGCGCCGGTGTGGCGGCCGGTCATGCGGCGGCGTCCTGTCGGGCTGCGTGGTCGTGGAAGGTGGCGAGGCGGTCGAAGTGGTCGGCGTCGTGGCGGAAGGTGTCGGCGGATGCCCAGCCGCGGGCGGCGGCCTGTTCGGCGAGCTCGCGGCGCCGGGCGGCGATGCCGTAGAGGCGGCGGGCCTCGGCTTCGTGCTCCTCGGGGGTGAGGTCGGCTGCGGGGTTGCCCTTCTCGCCGCCGAGTTGCCCGCGGCGGTCGGCGAGACGCTTGGTGTCTTGGGCGTACTGGCGGGCGTCGCGGTCGAGGTCGGCGCGCGTGACTTCGTCGTAGGGCGGGGTGGAGTGGTAGTGCCTCACCGGGAATCACCACCCACGCGCACGCCCTGCTGGAAGAGCAGCCGTGCCTCCTCGCGGAGTTCACGGTCGCTGAGCTGCTGCGGGAACGGCCGGTTCTGCTGCGCCTCCCCGAGGGCCTTCGCGATGTCGTCGACCTGGGCCTCGTCGACCGGCGGGTGCTCACGGAGGTACTCGGCGACGGCGAGGTACTTCCGGGCGGTCGCCTCGGCTCGCTCTGCGAGGGCCGCGCGGCCTGTCGACGCGATGTAGGCGTCGTCCCATCCGCGTCCCCCGGCCCACGCGCCACGCGAGTAGCCGGAACCGGTCGTGACCTCGGGCAGTTCGTCGCGTCGGATGACGATGTCGTCCGGCCCGGCGATGCGAGCGTCGATCGGCACGACCTGGACCTCGACCCATCCGTCTCCGGGAGGGCCGTCGTAGGAGCCTCGGACCTCAGCGCCGAGCGCGTAGAACCTCAGCGGCTTCATCGGGCCACCTCCGTCTCGTCGCTCCGGCGCGAGTACGTGTAGTTCGCGAGCGGCAGGAGACCGGACGTGTGGGACCCGATCGTCAGGGCGATCGCGCCGGCCTCGTGGTCGACGTAGGCCACCGGGCGCGGGTCGAGCTCGCGCGAGACGTGGTCCGCGAAATCTCCGGGACGCACGTCACGCGGGTCGACGTCGATGAACTCGGTACGCTTCACGGCAGGAGCTCCTCCCTCACCCCGCAGGGTGGAAGTAGTGGGTGTCTGTGGTGGGAACATGCTGGAACTCTACCCGGACAAGGTGGAACAAGCAAGGTTCAAGTCCGGACGAGTTGCGCAAGAGTCCTTGCGCATTTTCCTGACACACACGTGGCCCAGCGTCAGCAACGACCGCTGGCGGTTTGCTGACGCTGGGCGGCGTATGTGTCATTTCCTCCGCTTGCTGCGCCCCCAGACGAACGCGCCGCACGCACATCGGTAGACGCGGGCGGTGGGGTCGAAGTCGGGCTTGTTGCGGTAGCGGTTGAGGTGGATCTCGGCGGTCGCGCGCGACATGTGGTGGTGTTTGTCGGGGCGGGGGCAGCCCCAGAGGCGCATGGCGATGTGGGCTCGGCGGGTGTTGGGGTCGGCGAGGTCGAGGCTCATCGGGGCTCCCATGCGGCTGAGTCGACGCGGGCGTAGTGGCCGCGTCGGAGGAGGGTGAGGTCGCCGGTCTGGCCGTGGCGGTTCTTCGCGACGTTGAGGTGCATCTCGGTGGGGTCGTCCTCGTTGACGTGCAGGAGGATGACGACGTCGCTGTCCTGCTCGAGCGAGCCGGACTCGCGGAGGTCGGCGAGGCCGGGGGGCCGGTTGGCGGCGTCGCGGTTGAGCTGGGCGAGCATGATGACGGGGACGTGCAGTTCCTTCGCGAGGACCTTGAGTTGGCGGGAGAACTCGCCGACGACTTCGTGGCGTGGGCGCTTGTCGCCGGGGGCGGCGTTCATGAGCTGGACGTAGTCGACGACGACGCCGGCGAGGTGCCCGCGGCGGGAGATGGTGCGGGCGTGGGCCTTGATGTCGACGGGGCGGACGTCGGTGCGGTCGTCGATGGACAGTTGCAGGGCCCGGATGGCGGGCTTGTGCTGCTCGACCTTCTGCCAGTCGGCTGCTTCGAGCTTGTTGAACAGGAGCCGGTCGAGCTTGATCTGCGCGGTCTGGGCGTAGATCCGCTTGATGATCTCGGTCTTGGACATCTCGAGGTTGTTCATGGCGACGTGCCCGGTCTTGGCGAGCTCGACGGCGGCTTGGGTGGAGATGAGGGACTTCCCGACGCCTGGTCGGGCGCCGATGGTGTAGAGCGCGCCGGGCATCCATCCGTGGATGAGGTGGTTGAGGTCGACCCAGGGGGTGGGGGTGAACTCGGGTTCGGTGTCGAGGGACTCGATGACGTGGTCGAGGTGGTCGGCGATGTAGTTGGTTTCGGCGGTGGCGCGGTTGCAGGCGTCGATCTCGGCGCGCGCGATCTCGATGGCGTCGGCGGCGGGTGCTTGTTCGTGGACGAGTTGCTGGATGCGGACGGCGGTGGCGGAGAGTCGCCGACGCTGGGCCTGCTCGATGACGAGGCGGGCGTAGTGGTCGGCCTCGAGCGCGAGGGGTGCGTCGGCGTGCAGGGTGTGGAGTAGGACGGCGTCGACGCCGCGGATGCCGTCGAATGGTTGCGCGACGACGGTGATGGGGTCGGTGGGCTGCCCTGCCTGGTGGAGTCGGGTGATGGTGGCCCAGATCGCGCCGAGGCGGGGGTCGGCGAAGTCGCCGGGCTGCACGTCGACGTCGCCGGTGACGGCTCCGGTGTGCAGCGCGATCCCGACGAGCGCGGGCTCGGGCGACAGGGCCCAGTCGTCGACGGCCGTCACTGGTGGTCTCCGATCTGGCGTGCCGGGTCGCGGAGGCCGAGGGCGGGCGGCGCGGGGATGCGTGCGGCGCGTGCGGCGGCGATCTCGGCGTCGTGGGGCTGGGCACCGTCGGCGATGGCGCGGGTCCAGGCGCGGGTCCACGCGAGCTCCTGGCGGACGTTCGCGGGGTCGATCGCGTCGGGGATCTCGGGCATGGGGGTTGCGGCTACGCGGGCGGCGCGCGCGGCCCGGGATCCGCGGTTGATGTCGGCGGGCATGATCCAGTCGCGGGACCGGGCGTAGTGCTCGACGATCGCGGCGCGCCCGTCGTCGAGGGTGACGGCGGGGTGGATCGCTTCGGCCCAGGCGCGGGCGGCTGCCTCGGTAACCGTGCGGTTGTCGAACGCGGCGGCGATCGTGAGGAGCGCGGAGGCGTCGTGTGCGTTCACGGTGTGGCTCCGATCAGCGGGAAGGTGGGGTGCGGCTGGTGGCCGGCTTCGGCGGCGAGGCGTCGGGTGAGGGCGATGCCTTCGGCGACGCGGTCGTCGGTGGTTGGGCGCCGGGGCGCGGTGCGGTCGCGTCGGGCGTACTCGGCGGAGTTGATGAGCCACCGGGTGAATGCCGCGTTCCAGGACTTCGCGTGCCGGTCGTTCTCTTCGGCGTGGAGGCGGAACTTCTGGGCTTCGCGGTCGAGGTCGAGCCCGAGCTCGGTGGCGCGCTTGCGGTGCTCGTCGGTCGGTGCCCAGGTCGCGGGGAGTCGCGTGTCGCGCGGGGCCCTATCTACAGAAGACGAAGTCTTCTGTGGTCGGGTCGGGTCGGGCCGGGCCGGGCTAGCGGGGGACACCCCTGGGGACTCCGGCGGGACAGGTCGGGGACTCCCCGGGGGAGTCCCGGGGTTGTCCCCCGGGGACACCCTGGGGGACAGGTCCGTGACCTGCGGTGACGCGAACCGGCCGGTGTCGCCGTCGCGGCCGACGTTTGCCGTGCCGCGCGCCCGCTGCTGCGCCTTCTTCTCCCGCTCCGCCTTCCGCTTTGACATAACGTCGGCCCGGGTGGGTTGCCAGTCGTTCCAGTCGTGGAACTGGTACCCGTCCGCGGCGGCGTCCCACAGGCCGACGTCAACGAGATCGCGCGCGGCCTGCTCGTCCGCCCACTCGTCGACCATGAACGCGGGCACGTGCCCGTCGGTGAGCTCGGACGCGGACCACGCTCCGGCGAGGACCCACAGGCCCATCGCGGTCGCGCGGCGGGCGCGGGGGATGCGGAGCACCTTCCGCGACATGGGGAGGGTGTCGTTGACCTTGAACCAAGACATCAGGCGTCACCGCCTGGTCGCCAGTTCGCCGCGGCCTGCTCGAGTCGGGTGCGCGCTCCTCGTGCCCTAGCTCCGCGCCCGCCATCGTCGTCGCCGCCGAGCGCGTCGTCGGTGAGGGCGTCGTTGAGGAGGAGTCGTGCCGCCAGGCCGCGGTGCCCGTAGTCGCGCAGGGTGGAGATGAGCTGGTCGACGGTGAGGACGGTGTGGGCTTCGGTGTGGCGGTTGATGCGTTCGGTGGCGCCGGTGGCGGACTCGCCGTGCAGCGCCATCCACTCGAGGTCTTCGACCATGTTGGGGGTCAGGTTGCGTGGTCGGACGGCTGGCTGCCCGGCCGGCTGCCCGAGGGGGTCGCCGTACCGGTACCAGCGCTTGTAGTGGGGCTGGCAGTAGCCGCGGCCGGCGTGTGGTCGGTCGCAGCCGTCGATCGTGCAGAACTCGGGCGCGGTCGTGCGGCGCTTCTTGGTCGTGGTGGTCACTGGGGTGCCTCCGTGAGGGTGATGGTGAGGCGGATGTGCTGGGCGGGGAGCTGGTTGTCGACCTCGTGGGGCTGGATCACGGTTGGTCGGACGTGGCGGTCGTCGTCGTCCTCGATCACGCCGGCGTCGACGAGTCCGTCGAGCGCGGCCTTGAACGTGGGGGACCAGTTCGGGGAGTCGCGGCGGTGCCCGCGCTTGAACTCGAGTTGGTAGTCAGCGGTGACGGGTGTGGGCAGGGGTGCCATGTCGTCGGCGGCGTCGAGGAACGCGGCGCGGATTCGGCGGGTGCGGTCGGCGCGGGCCATGTGGTGGTAGCGGCCGTTCGCAGTCAGGACCCACTCGACGGGCAGGACGACGGACACGGTTCGGGACTCGGCGCTCATGCGGCGACCTCCGCAGCGAGGTGAGCGATGAGCTGGGCGCCGATGTGCTCGGTATACGCGGGTGGGATGGCCTCACGGAGCCCGTCGCGCGTGGCCCAAGGCATGTCCATGGCTTCGCGCGCGGCCTGGACGCCGGAGAAGTTCCCGACGACGTGCATGAACTCGCCATCGACTGGGCGGCGGCCCATCTTGGTTGTGCGCGCTTGGTGGGCGCGGTGCGTGGGCGCGGCGAGGGGAACGTTGGACTCGAACAGGCGGTGCCGGTAGGTGCGGAGGCTGAACATGGCTCCGCAGAGCTCGATGTCGGGGCGGACGGGCGACCCGGGCACGTTCTCGATGACATAGGGCTTGCCGATGAGCTCGAACGCTGCCCGGGTCGCCTGGATGAAGTCCGGGTGCTCGTTGCCTCGGATCTTCTGTGCGTTGGTGCGGGCGTACCCGGAGGACGCGCCGCCCTGGCAGCAGAAGAGGTCGAGAAGTCGGGGTCTTCCTGGTTGTTCGGGCGTCTGTGGTGTCATGTGTGGAACTGTACCCGGCAGAACGTGGAACAACAAGGGAGAGGAGTTGGTGTGTACGTGTTGACACCTGAACTTGAGCCGTCGTAGGGTGTGGGTACACCGAACGGAACGACGAAAGGCAGCAACCATGAACACCGTGACCAGCACCCAGGCAGACCGCATCGCCGCCCGCACCGCCGCGATCGTCAAGAAGATGCGCGCCGACGCCGACGCCGCCGAGGCCAAGGGCGACCACGCCGGGGCCGCCGCGCTCCGTACGCTCGCCGACTCGCGCGAGCGGGCCGGGGCCCGCGCCAAGGTCGGCGCCCGCATCGGCCGCGCCTGACATGGCGCGGGGCACCACGCTGCGCAACGTCCGCGTCGCCGACGAGGTCTGGGAGGCGGCGAAGGAACGCGCGGCGGAGAACGACGAGACCGTGTCCGAAGTCATCCGGCGCGCACTGGTCGAGTACATCCAGAAGTGACGCGAGGGCCCCACAGGATCGCCTGTGGGGCCCTCGTCGTACCGGACGACGGAAGGCCCGCCGTACGCCCCACACGGGGCGTACGGCGGGCCTTCCTGCTGGGTGTGGGTGCCCGTCAGAACGGGGGCTCGTCCGAGAACGAGGACCCGCCGGACGACGACCACGCGTCCCCACCGGCGCCCGGCCGCTGGCCCCCGCCGTTGCCGCCGCGCTGGGACCGGGTGACCTTCGCGGAGGCGTAGGCGAGGGACGGGCCGATCTCGTCGACCTGCAGTTCGACGACGGTGCGCTTCTCGCCCTCGCGGGTCTCGTACGAGCGCTGGACGAGGCGGCCCTGCGCGATGACGCGGGTGCCCTTGGTGAGGGACTCGGCGACGTTCTCCGCGGCCTCGCGCCACAGGGAGCAGCGCATGAACAGGGTGTCGCCGTCCTTCCACTCGTTGGCCTGCCGGTCGAACGTGCGGGGCGTACTCGCGATGGTGAAGTTCGCGACGGCGGCCCCGGACGGGGTGAAACGGAGCTCCGGATCGGCGGTCAGGTTGCCGATGACGGTGATGACGGTGTCGCCTGCCATGGTCAGTTCTCCTGGTTGGTGGTGGTGAGGGTGTTGAGCTTGTCCGGTGAGTACCCGGACCAGTGGTTGTCGCCGGCCACGACGACGGGGACCTGCAGGTAGCCGAGGCTGCGCACGTGCTCGAGCGCGGCGGGGTCCTGGGTGATGTCGACGGGGGTGTACTCGGTGCCGCGCTTGTCGAGGTGGCGCTTGGTGGCGTCGCACTGGACGCAGCGTGGCTTGGTGTAGACGGTGACGGGTGCGCTCATCGGGGGTTGTTCCTCAGGTAGTTCTCGGCCTTGCGGCACTGCTTCTGGTGGTAGGTGGCGGCGACGGGTGTGGCGCAGTCGGTACGGCACACCTCGCACTTGGAGTCCCGGGTCCTGCATGGGACGCAGCCGACGGGGCACGACCGGACGGGGGTCCGGACACCGTCGTAGATGACCCAGCCAGTGATCGGCTCGGGGTAGTCGCAGTGGGGGCAGAGGTCGCGGTCGTCGCGGATTGTGCCGCATCGGCACGCGGTCGGGGCGGTGGTCATTCGGCGGCCTTCCTTCGGGGTCCGGTGGATGTGAGCTGCTTGCAGGTGTCGGGGTCGACGTAGCGGCAGTCGTTGCATGCGGAGCGGGGGAGGTGGACGGCGATGCCGCACCGCACGCACCGGTGACGCTTGAGCTTGGTCACTGGGTGCCGCCGGTGATCTGGTCGGCCTCGTCCGCGGTGAGCTCGGACGTGGACGTGATCGGGCGGCCGAGGCGCTCGGTGAGGGCGTCGAGCACGGCCTGCTTGTTCGTGCCGTCCACGCCGTCGGCGTCGAGCGCGGCGATGACGGCCTTGCGCTGCTCCGTGGTCGCCGGGGCCGGGCCCTCGTCGACGACCTCCGCGTCGTGCACGTCCTCCGCCGGCGGTGCGGCCGGGTCGGGGTGCGCCTCGCGCAGGCGTGCCACGCCGGACCGCTCGGACACCGGCGCCGAGGCCGGGGCGGGCGAGGCGGGGACCTGGGTCACGGTGTGCACGAGCTCGCCCGTGGCGTCGACCTCCGCACCCAGTTCCTCGGGCGTGTACACGACCCCGAACAGGGCGTCGGGCGCGGCCTGGCGCGCGACCTCGGTGATGGCGCGGGACCGGAGCATCGCCGCGGGGTACTGCTTCCACACGGCCTTGCCCGCGAGGCCGGCCTGCCGGGCGCGGGCCATGTCCCAGCGCACGGTGAACGGGAAGTCGGGGTCGTCGGCGCGGAGGATGGTGGCCTCGGCGTACGTGTCGTCGCCGGTGATGCGCAGGCGGTGCCCGGCGCGGCGCACGAGGGACGCGATGAGGTCGGCCGACGCGGACGGCTTGCCCTCGATGACGTGAATCGACGTGATGGCGTGGATCGGGGACACGCCGAGGGCGTCGGCGTACTCGAGCGCGAACAGGAGGTTGGCGGGCTGCTCCCGGTACTGCTTCGGGAGCAGGTTCGACCCGGCGAGGGCCTGCGCGTACCGCATCTTGTCCGGCAGGGGCGCGGACGTGGTCGACGTGGTGTGGATGAGCTCGGTCACGGTGTCAGTCCTTCGGGATGGTCGGGAGGGTCTTGGCGAACTTCACGTAGGGCTTGCCGGTCGAGGACGCGACGCGGGACGCGATCGGGACCGGGGTGTCGTCGATGACGACGTAGGCGGTGCGGGCCTTGCCCATGTCGGCGGCGAGCCGGGACTTCGCGCCGGTGAGGCGCGCGGTCGCGGCCTTCTCGCTCCTGACGGCGTCGATGATGTCGGCGGCCGTGGCGTGGTCGAGGTAGATGGCGTCGTCGCGGTCGATCTCGCGGTACGTGCGGCGCAGGGACTCGAGCGTCGCGGGGTGGTCGTCGAGGTCCGGGGGAACGTCGTCCTGCAGGGACTCCCAGAACTCGAACGCGGCGAGCTCGAACTGCATCCCGAGGATCGGGTCGTACTCGACGACGTACTCGGAGTGCGTGAGGTACTCGCCGAGCACGGGCACGAACGTCTTCTCGTACCCGCCGAGGTGCATCTGCCACATGGCCTGGACGGCGTAGTAGATCGGGATCTCGTCGGTGCCGGGTTTGCCCCAGGCGCCGCGGGTGTCGGCTGCGGTCTTCGCCTCGACGCCGGCGATCGGCTGGCCGGGGCCCTCGACGACGAGTTCGGGGGTGGCGGCGGCCCAGGGGAGGCCGCGGCGGCGGAGCACGACCTTGTCGCGGTGGATGGTGTACTCGGGGTGCTGGTCCTTCCACCACGCGAGGACGCCGGGCTCGTGGTAGTGCCCGCGGGACTGCGCGGCGGTCTGCGGCTCGCCCGGGTCGAGTCCCTTCATCTGCTGCCAGGTGGAGAGGGGCGAGGCCCAGGGGGAGTGGCCGAGGATCGCGGCGAGCTTGGACGCGGTGATGGTGCGGAGCCAGGGCGCGGAGCCGGGCTCAAGCGTCTCGACGCTGGCGGTGCTCATCGGTTGCCCTTGTCTCGTGCTCGGGAGCCGGAGGTGCGGCCCGTGGGGACGACGAGCGTGGACTGCTTGTAGATGCGGACGCACTCGTCGGAGAACATGACGCGGTTGCCGGGGAGGCGGTGGTGGGGGAGTTCCTTGGTGTGGCGGCGGACCCAGTCGGGGGTGCGCTTGATGCGCTTGGCCATCTCGCGCCAGTCGAAGAACCCTTCGGCGGTCATCTCGGCGGTGGCGGTCACAGGGTCGCTCCCTCGAACGCGAGCGGGAAGGTGGGGTTGAGGGGGGACGCGGCGCCGGCGAACACGGTGCGCGTGGCCTCGACGGTCTGCCGCTCGATGACGTGTGCGGTGGGCTCGTACCCGGAGACCTGGCGGACCGCTTCGGCGCGGTCGGGGGTGAAGGCGTGATGGTCGAACTCCGCGTGCTGGGAGTCGGTGCACAGGCACACGGCCCAGGTGGTGCTGGTGGTCTGGCTCATCGTGGGGTCCTCCCGGACACGACGTGGAAGCGGACGAGGATGGCGGCGCCCGCGAGGATGAGGGCGGGCGCGAGGATGAGGTGTGCGCCGTCGAACGGGCGCGCGACCCAGGCGACGACGAGGCCGCCTGCGATGAGGTGGAACGCGAGCCCGAACGACAGGGCGGCGACGATCGGGTTCCGGATCACGCGGCGACCTCCTGCACGGCGCAGGTGTCGCAGAGCTCGCGGTCGTCGGCCGGGTCGCCGCACTCGACGCACTCGCGGGGCAGCTCGCGCGCGGCGAGGAGGTCGGTGTGGTTGGCGAGGTAACGCTCGTAGGCGTCCACGGGTAGGCTCCTGTCTGTAGTGGGGTCCCCGGAACGTCTGTGGTGGATAGACCGGGGGCCCCGCTGCTGTTCCCGGATCGGAAAGGGTGAGTCTGGAACTCACCCGGCCGATGTTCCGGTGTCGTGTTCCAGAGTCTTCCACGCCGCCGTGGAAGTGTCAACAGGACAGCGTGGAACAGGGCACGAAACTACATCGGGTGCCTCCGGGAGTGTTCGGGCACCGTTGCCCGCGTCGTGTAGCGTCGCACCCACCCAAGTTCCACCGTGTACAACTAGGTGACCTGGGGTGTTCCATCAGGACTGATGCCAGAAAGGCAGCGACGACATGACTACAGCGAGGGGATCCCCATGCCCGCCGACAACTCCCGGCAGAACGCGATCGAGCTCGTCCGCGTAGCCCTCACCGAGGGCGACCTCACGGCCGCCGCACTGTCCCGGGAGACCGGTGTCCACGTCGACACCATCCGCGACTTCCTCCACGGCAACAGGTGGCCCCGTGCCACCAGCCTCGCCAAGATCGAGGACCACTTCGGCTGGCCCACCGGACGCATCGACCGTGTCGCACGCGGCATCGAAGAGGCGGGCGTCCCCGACCCGGCCCACACTGGGCAAGGCGTCTACCTCGACGTCGACCCCAAGGTGCTGGAAGACCTCAGCCCGGAGGAACGCGAGGAAGCGCTCACGGCCACCAAGCTGGCGCTCCTGCAGAAGGCGAGGGAGCTGCGCGCCAGTTGACGGAGGAAGGGGGCAGGTTGGCTCGGTATAGCCCGTGGCGTGACGCCGCCGCACGGTACCCAGACGTCCAGATCGAGCGGTGCGACATCGCGCCCGTGCGCGGGGCCTGGGTCCAGGAGGTGTCGGTGATCCTCATCGACCGATCCTTGAACCGGCCGCAGCGCAACTCGACGCTCGCGCACGAGCTCGCGCATATCGATCTGCGCCACCATGAGCACACCCCGCCGGGTCGGTGGTTCGCCGCCCGGTTCGAGGTCGAGGCCGACACGCTGGCCGCGCGGCGTCTGCTGCACGACGTCGACGAGGTCGCCGAGGCGATGGCGCTGCACCCGCAGGACCTCGCCTCGGCCGCCGAGTACCTCGAGGTCACACCCGAGGTGTTGATGCGCCGCATCTCGACGCTCACGCGGGTCGAGCAGGCAGTCATCGTCGACCGCCTGGACCGTCTCGACCCCTGCTAGGACTCGATCTCTGGGAACGCGCCGGCGGACGCCTTCTCGAGCGCCGTGGTGGCCGTGTACGCGAGGGACGGGTCTAGGTGGGAGTAGGTGCCCTCGGTCGTGGTGATGGACTCGTGCCCGAGGTGGCGCTGCACCACGAACATCGGGGCGCCGCCGTTGAGCATCCAGGACGCGCAGGTGTGCCGCATGTCGTGCACGCGGGGGCGCTTCCCGAGCTCGGGGAACGCGGACCGGACCGCGGGCTGCCACACGCCCTCGTGGAAGCGGGGCCGCGTCCAGGGTGCGCCGGAGGTGTTGGTGAACACGAAGTCGGTGGGGCCCTTCCCTGCGCACGCCCGCGCGAGGGCCTCGAGCGCGCGCGGCGGCAGGGGGATGATGCGGCGCGACCGGCGCGACTTCGGCGGGCCCAGGGTGCGGGCGTTGTCCTCGGCGTACTTCCATGCCCGGGTGACGGACAGCTTGCCGCCGTTGAAGTCGATGTCGCGGACCTGCAGTGCGGTGATCTCGCCGAAGCGGAGCCCGGTGAGGGGGAGGCAGGTCACGAGGTCGCGGGCGTCTGGTCGGACGTGCTCGAGGAAGGTCGCGAACTCGGTGTCGGTGAGGGTGACCATCTCCTCGCGCTCGGTCTTGGGGATGCGGGTCCCGGCGCACGGGTTCGTGTCGGCGAGGCCGCGGCGCATGGCGCCCTTGAAGACCGAGGACAGGAAGCCGTGCAGGTTGGAGATGGTCTTGCCCGACAGTCCCTTGCGCTCGAGGGAGTTGACCCAGCGGGACACGCGTACGGGGGTGATGGCGTCCAGGGGCACGGGGGCGAGCGGGGCGAGGTGGGTGTCGAGGTAGCGGCGGTAGCGGCCGCGGGTGCCGTCGGTGACGCCGGACAGGTCGTCGATGTGCTCGAGCGCCCACTCGCGCAGGGTGGGGGTGTCGGCGCCGGTGCCCTCGCGCTCGCGCAGGATGGTCAGAGCCTCGTCGGGGCCGAGGTCGTCGACGAGGCGCTTGAAGTCTCGGGCTGCCTTGTCGCGGGCGAAGGTCTCGGAGGTCTGGCGGCCGTCGGCGGCGCGGAACAGGACCTGCCAGGTGACGCTGCCGTCGCGGAGGGTGCGTGGTCGGATGCTGGCCATGGGGTCTCCCTGGACGCGCTGACGAGTGTTGACGTCGTCAACGGCGATGCTCGATGTTCCTACATCTTAGGTACATTGTTCCATCAAGTCCAGTGGTGCTATGGGGCCGGAAATCGGCGGTATTCCGCGGAACACATAGGTGTTCCGTATGGAGTTCGATTCCCCGCACCTCCACCCCTGCGGCTACGGCCCGCACCCCTCGAGGGTGCGGGCCGTCGTCGTCCTGGAAGGTGGTTCGCGGGCCGAAAGGGGTCGTCCGTCACCACCCGTGCTGCGCCCAGGCGGCGGCCGCCTCCTCGCCGTCGAGCCACTCGACCCGCAGCCGCCGTCCGCGCACGACGAGTCCGTCGTCGTCCTCGCGGGGGAGCGGTGGCGCCTCGGGGTCGTCGCTGTACAGGTCCTCGGCCAGGGCCGGGTCGGCGTCGTCGAGGTGGGCGCGCCACTGGACGCGCGGCTCGGGGTTCACGTGCCGCCGGAAGGCTTGCGGCCCGACGGTGTCCCAGTGCGTGCACACGCGCGTCACGAGGTGCCCGACCGGTCGTGGCACGCCGTCGTCCGGGTCGTGCCAGAGGCGGGCGACGCGCCCGGTCGGCGGGGTGTCGGCGATCGTCGGGTCAGTCATGGGTGGACGCTCCGACGAGCGGCTCGCGGCTCGCGGCGGGAGCGTCGGGGCCGTCGTCGGGCCCCGGGCGGTCGGCGTCCTCCGGCGACGTGCCGCCGTCCTGGGCGCGACGCCGGAACCGCCGCAGGACCCAGCGCACGACGAGCAGAACGACCCCGGCGACCACGAGCCACGGGAGCAGGGCTCCGAGCACGACGACGAGCCCGTTGAGCGTGGCGAGCAGGGCGTTCCAGCCGTTCTGCAGACCCCCGAGGAAGCCGCCAGGGGCGAGCCGCTCGGTCGGTGCGACCTCGACGACCGTGACGTGGAGGGTCGACATGGAGACCTGGTCCGTGAGCGCCGCCCGTTGCGACTGGAGCGACTCCAGCTCGGCCTGTCGCGTCGTCAGCTCCTGCTCCGCGGCGAGCAGGTCCGCGGTCGAGGCGGCGTCGCCCATGAGCGTGCGCAGCCGTTCCACGGACGTCGTCAGGGCGTCGATCCGGGCGTCGAGGTCACGCGCGGTCCCGGTCACGTCGACGGCCTCGATCGAGAGGTCGCGCACCTCGCCCACCTGGTCGAGCGCGTCGACGGTCGCGGTCGTCTGCGTCGACGGCACCCGGATCGTCAGCTCCGCGGACGCGCGTGCGTCGCCCTCAGGCTCCGACTGCCGCCGGCTCTCGACCCGGCCGCCCGCGCTCTCCGCGAGGTCGGCGATCGCGTCGGCCGCGACCGCCGGGTCGTCGGCCACGACCGTGGCAGACCCCGTGGTGACGATCTCCCGCTCCGCCGCGGCGACGGCGTCCTCGTCGCCCGGGGCGATCCCCGAGGACACGTCCTCGGCGGCGTCCGCGACGCCGCCCTCCGCGACCTCCGAGACCGCGCCACCGGCGTCCTCGGAGAGGGACGCCATGTCGCCCGAGGACGCGGAGCAGCCCGCCAGGAGAGCGCCGCCGAGCAGGAGCGCCGCGGCGACGGCGAGGGGGCGAGTGGTCCGCATGCTGCGAGAGTAGGGGGCCAAGCGTGCGAACCGGACACCGCGTGCGACATCGTGACCGTCTTGTGAACTGGCCGTGATCCAACCGCAGCGCGACGCCCCGACCGCGGACGCCAGCGCGGCCCGGGGCCTCGGCACGGCAGGATGGTCGCGTGCTCGTGTGCTGCGGTCTCGTGACCCTCGACGTCGTCCAGGTCGTCGACGCCCTGCCGCGACCCGACGAGAAGATCGTCGCGCGGTCCGTCTCCGCCACGTTCGGGGGGCCGGCGGCCAACGCCGCGGCGACCGCCGTCGCGCTGGGCGTCCCGACGCGGCTCGTCACCGCCGTCGGGGACGGGCCTTTCGCGGAGCTCGTGCGTCGCGAGCTCGCGGACTGCGGGGTCGAGGTCGTCGACGCCGCGGACGGGACGACCGGCGGGCGCCTCGCCGTCTCGACCGTGCTCGTCACCCGGGCCACCGGTGAACGGGCCGTCGTGAGCACCAACGCGTCCGGGTTCGGCGACCTCGCGGTGCGCGCGGCGACGGGCGGCCGCGGGCTTCTCGACGGCGTCGGGCCGAGCGACGTCGTGCTGCTCGACGGGCACCTGCCGGGCCTCGCGCTCACGGTGGCGCGCGAGGCGCGCGAGCGGGGTGCGGCCGTCGTGCTCGACGGTGGGTCGTGGAAGCCGGACGCCGCGGAGATGATCGGCTCGTGCGACGCGGTCGTGGTGTCCGCGGACTTCCGGCCGCCGGGGATCGAGGCGCGCGACGTGCTCGCCGCGGTCGCCGCGCTCGGCCCACGGTTCGTCGCCCGCACCCGCGGTCCGCGGCCGGTCGAGGTGCTCGACGCCGGGGAGCGGTACGACGTCGTGGTCCCCCGCCCCGAGCGCGTCGTCGACACGCTCGGCGCGGGGGACGTGGTCCACGGGGCCTTCGCGGCAGCGGCGGCGCGCGGGGCGTCGTGGCGGGTCGCGCTCGAGCAGGCCGTCGTCGTCGCGTCGCGCTCGGTGGCGCACCCGGGTGCGCGCGGCTGGGCCGGCGCGGCAGGCTCGCCGCCCTGACCCGGACGGCCGGTCGACGGGCGGCTCGAACCGGGACCCAGGTCCTGTGGTGAGGACCGATCGGCAACATTTCGGTCACGAAGCCGCGAGGAAGTTGACAGCCACTTAGTAAAGGCAGTCTACTAACAAACATGACAACGGCAGTCACCGGGACCGGCGCACCGAGGAGGCGTCTGAGCACAGGGCTCAGGCCGACCTCGAAGGTGCTGCCCGAGCATGCTCGGGCCCACAACCGGTCCCTCGTGCTGCAGCACCTGTTCCACGAGGGACCCACGTCGCGCGCCGACCTGGCGCGCGCCACGTCCCTCACCCGGGTGACGATCTCCGACCTCGTGTCCGTGCTCATCGCGGAGGGCCTGGTCGAGGAGCTCGGCGTCCGTCCCGGCCAGCGCGTCGGCAAGCCGGCGATCCTCGTGGGGATGCGCACGAGCGCCTACCAGATCGTCTCCGTGGACCTCACGGACGACGAGGTCCTGCGCGGCGCCGTCCTCAGCCTCACCGGCGACTTCGTCGTCCGGCAGAGCCTGGCGGTCGACGGGCGCACCGGGACCGAGCTGGTCGACCTCCTCACGCGCTTCTGCCGCGGCCTCATCGCGTCCGCCACCCAGCCGGTCATCGGTGTGGGGATCGGGTCGCCCGGCGTCGTCGACGCCGAGGGCCGTGTCATCGAGGCGCCCAACCGCCGCTGGTACGACGTCCCGCTCGCCGCACAGCTCACCGAGCGGCTCGGCCTCGCCGTCCACGTGGCCAACGACGCGAACATCGCCGCGCTCGGCGAGTTCACGTTCGGCGGCGCGGCCGGCGACGGCCTGCTCGTCCTCACGGTGGGCGAGGGTGTGGGCGCCGGGATCATGGTCGACGGCGCACGGGTGCGCGGGCACGCCGACGCGGCCGGCGAGCTGGGTCACGTCACCGTCGTCGAGAACGGCGAGCCGTGCGCCTGCGGGCGCCGTGGCTGCCTGGAGACCGTGCTGTCGGTGCCGGCGCTGCGCCGCGCGGTGGACGGGCTCGACACGGAGGCTTCCGACGCCGTCCTGGCGTCGGTGGGCAGGACGCTGGGCATCGCTCTGGCACCTGTCGTCAGTGCGCTCAACCTCGCGGAGGTGCTCGTCAGCGGTCCCGCGGACCTGCTCGACGGGCCTCTGCGCGAGGCGGCGTTCGAGACCATCCGCTCCCGCACGATGCCGGTCATCGGCAGCGGGCTCCAGGTGCGGATGGCCACGCTCGACGAAGACGTCGTCCTCGCCGGGGCAGCCGTCCTCGTCCTGTCCGGACAGCTGGGGGTCTCATGAGCCGACGACGCTCCGACTGACCCTCACCGCCCGACCGGGACAGGGTGCCAACCCGTCCCACCGACCCCCTGGGAACCCCAGAGCAGCACCCCCAGGAACGCAGTACCCCTGCATGCGCTCGATTACGCAGGACTCCTGCCACACCTCCGGTGGGGGCATCGCCGCCACCACCTAGAAACACCGAGAGGAAGCACCCAGTGAAGAGGAACCGTCTCGTCGCCACCTCCGTGGCGTCGACGATCACCCTGGCGCTCGCGCTGACCGCCTGCAGCACCGGCGGCGGGAGCGACGACAACGGGTCGGACGAGGCCGCCACCGGCGACATCCGCGTCTGGCTGGTCGGCTCGGACACGCCCGACGCCGCGCGCGACTACCTCAAGACGACCTTCGAGGAGGAGAACCCGGGCAGCACCCTCACGATCGAGGAGCAGTCCTGGACCGGCCTCGTCGACAAGCTGACGACGTCGCTCTCGGGTTCGGACAGCCCGGACGTCGTCGAGGTCGGCAACACCCAGTCCGCTGCGTTCACCTCCGCCGGATACTTCCGCGAGATCACCGACGAGGAGTTCGAGTCGTACGGCGGCGACGACCTCCTGCCCGCGTTCGTCGAGGCGGGCGACTGGGAGGGCAAGCACTACGCGCTCCCGTACTACGCGGGCTCCCGCGTGGTCTTCTACTCGCCCCAGATCACGGGCGACGCCCCGGTGCCGACGACGCTCGACGAGTACGTCGCGAGCGCCAAGGCGCTCACGACCGACACCGTGTCCGGTCTCTACTGGCCGGGCCAGGACTGGTACAACGCGCTCCCGTTCGTCTGGGAGAACGGCGGCTTCATCGCCGAGCAGGGCGAGGACGGCACGTGGGAGGCAGGCTTCTCGTCCGAGGGCGGGCTCGCCGGTCTTGCTCAGGTGCAGGACCTCATGACCACCGCGTCGCACGCACCCAAGGACGGTCAGGAGACCGACCTCCAGGTACCGTTCTGCGAGGGCAAGGTCGCGTACCTCTCGGCGCCGACGTGGATCCAGTGGTCCATCAAGGCCCCGGAGGACGCGGAGACGCCGGGTTGCGAGACGACGTACGGCTCTGACCTCACCGCGCTCCCGCTGCCCGGCAAGGACGGCGGCACCGCGACGGTCTTCGGCGGCGGCTCCAACATCGCCGTCGCGTCGAAGTCCAACAACCCGGAGCTCGCGGTCAAGGCGTACGCGATCATGATGAGCGACGAGTACCAGACGATCCTCGCCGAGAACGGCCTCATCCCGGCCAAGACCTCGCTCGCCGAGAAGGTGCCGACGGACAACCCGATCGCCCAGGCGGGCGTCGAGGCCGCGATGAACACGCAGGTCACGCCGGTCTCGCCGCGCTGGGCGGACGTCGAGGCGCAGAACGTCCTCCAGACGGCGTTCACGCGCATCGCCAACGGTGAGGACGTCAAGACCGTCGCCGAGGAGCTCGACGCGAAGATCGAGGAGATCCTCAACAGCTGAGTCACTCCGGTGCCGCCGCGTCTCTGACGCGGTGGCACCGGGCGGCGCTCGTCAGGGGTGGGGACTCCTCTCGGGGTCCCCACCCCTTCGTATGACGCGCGTCCCCGCACGTCACCCTGCGCACCACCGCGCACCACCCGACGGAGTGAGGAAATGAGCTCTACCAGCCTCGAACCCCGGACCGCGTCGCCGCGCGCGGCCGTGCGGTCACGCAAGAAGCGGCCACCTGTCCTGCCGTGGGCCCTGCTGGTCCCCAGCCTCATCGTGCTGGGCGTCATGGTCGGCTACCCGCTGGTCCGGCTGTTCGTGATGTCCTTCCAGGAGTACGAGCGCGCCCAGCTCATGGGCGTGCCCGCCGAGTGGGTGGGCTTCGACAACTACGTCAAGGTCCTCACGGACGTCGACGGGTTCTGGACGGTCCTGCTCCGCAGCTTCGTCCTCATGATCATCTGGGTGGCCCTGACGATGCTGCTCGGCACGCTGGTCGCGTTGCTCATGATGCGGCTCAACAAGGGCTTCCGCCTGCTCGTCTCGGTCGGACTGTTGCTCGCCTGGGCGATGCCCCCGCTCGCGGGCACCATCGTCTGGGGCTGGCTCTTCGACACCGAGTACGGCGTCGTCAACAACTTCTTGACCAGGATCACCGGGAACGACTGGATGGGGCACCCGTGGCTCCTGAACCCGCTCCAGTTCTTCCTCATCCTGACGCTGATCATCGTGTGGGGTGCGGTGCCCTTCGTGGCGTTCACGCTCTACGCCGGCCTGACGCAGATCCCTGGCGAGGTCCTCGAGGCGGCCCAGCTCGACGGCACGTCCCCGGTCCAGCGCTTCCGGCTCATCATGGTCCCGTACGTCCGCAGCATCTACACGGTGCTCATCGTCCTGTCGATCATCTGGGACCTGCGGGTCTTCACGCAGGTATACGCGCTCCAGGGCATCGGCGGCGACCGCGAGAAGACGAACACCATCGGCGTGTACATCTACCAGATGGGTATGGCGCAAGGGCACTACGGCGTCGCCGGTGCCATCGCGGTCATCTTCGTGTTCATCATGCTCGGCATCTCGTTCTACTACGTGCGCCGGACGGTCCGGGAGGAAGAACTGTGAGCGCCATCTCCACTCCGACGGCGCCTGTTCGTCACGCCGTGACGCCGGGCAGCCCCGCCCCGCGCAAGAGCCGCGAGACGCAGCGCAAGAAGGCTGCGAACATCGGGTACTCGATCATCGCCGTCATCGTGTTCGTCGCGTCGGCGTTCCCCGTCTACTGGATGATCAACACGTCGTTCCTGCCGACGAACCTCATCCGCGGGACCGACCTGCACTTCTTCCCCACACCTGACGTCTTCACGCTCGGCAACTACGTCAACGTGTGGACGGACGACCGTCGTGCGCCGCTGCCGCCCGCGATGGTCAACTCGATCACGGTCACGCTCATCACGTTGGTCGTGTCGATGATCCTCGGGTTCCTCGCGTCGCTCGCGATCACGCGGTTCTCGTTCAAGGGGCGTCGGTCGTTCATCGTCGCGCTTCTCGTGATCCAGATGATCCCGGGCGAGGCCATGATGATCTCGATCTTCCGGATCATCGACGGCTGGCAGATGCTCAACACCATCACGGGCCTGGCCTTCGTGTACATCTCGGCGGTGCTGCCGTTCACGATCTGGACCCTACGAGGCTTCGTGCACGGCGTGCCCGCAGAGCTCGAGGAAGCGGCGATGATCGACGGGTGCTCGCGCCCGAGGGCGTTCTGGAAGATCACTTTCCCGCTCCTGGCGCCCGGGCTCGTCGCGACAGGTGTCTTCGCGTTCATCCAGGCCTGGAACGAGTTCCTCATGGCCTTGATCATCATGTCCAGGCCGGAGTCCATGACCCTCCCGGTCTGGTTGCGCACCTTCCAGCAGGCGACGATGGCGACGAACTGGGGAGCGCTGATGGCCGGTTCGGTCATCGTGGCGATCCCGGTGGTCATCTTCTTCGTCATCGTCCAGGGCAGGATGACCGGTGGTCTCGTCTCGGGTGCGGTGAAGGGCTGACGTGAGCGACCTGAGCACGGCCGCCTCGCTGAACGGCGAGGCGGCCGCAGCCCTGGCCGGTAGCCCCGGTCCTGACGGCACGTCGCGGTGCGACTCCCCGGCGACCGGGAACGCGGTCGGTCTCGACATCGGTGGGACCAAGGTGCTCGCCGCCTTCCTCGGACCCGACGGCGTCCCGCGGGAGAGCCTGCGCCTGCCGACCGTGCGCGGACCGCAGGGCGTGGTGTCCAGCGCGGCCCGCGCCGTCCGCGAGGTGGTGCGTCGTGCCGGCGTCGAGCTCGCCGAGGTCGACGGCGTCGGCGTCGGCGTGCCGGGGCTGGTGGACCCCGAGGACGGCTCCGTCATGCACGCCGTCAACCTAGGCATCGAGGGCGGGCGCTTCGCTCTGGCGGAGGCGTTGTCGGCGGAGCTCGGCGGCCTTCCGGTCCAGGTGGACAACGACCTCAACGTCGCCGCGCTCGGTGCTTCGCACCTGCGCGGGGACGACGGGTCGGACCTCGCGTTCCTCGCGCTGGGAACCGGTCTCGCCGCCGGGATCGTGCTCGGCGGCGAGCTGCGGCGGGGTGTGACCGGCGCGGCGGGCGAGATCGGGCACATCCCGATCGACCCGCGCGGCCCCGAGTGCGCGTGCGGCCAGCGCGGGTGCGTCGAGGTCTACGCCTCGGGGTCCGCGGTGTCCGCCCGGTGGCCGTCGCGCCACGGTCGGCCCGCGCCCGCGGAGCTCTTCGAGGCCGCCGCGGCCGGTGACCCGGAGGCGATCCGGATCAAGGACGAGTTCGCGTCCGCCGTCGCGTCCGCGGTCCGGATCCTCGAGCTGACGGTCGACGTCCGGCACGTCGTGCTGGGCGGCGGGGTCTCCGCCCTCGGGCAGCCGCTCCTCGACGCCGTGCGCGCCGCGCTCGACGCGCAGTCCAGCCCGTCCCCGTTCCTGTCCTCGTTGCGTCTCGCGGAGCGGGTCTCGCTCGCTCCGGCGGACGTTCCCGTCGCCGCGGTGGGCGCTGCCCTCGTCGGCCGTCGAAAGGTGAAGTGATGGAGGTCGTGATCGCTCCTGCGGAGCGGTTGGCGGTGCTGGCCGCGGACGCGATCGAGAGCGTGGTGCGGTCGCGTCCGGAGGCGGTCCTGGGTCTGGCGACGGGGTCGTCACCGCTGAAGGTCTACGACGAGCTGGCGCGCCGCCACCGCGAGGACGGGTTGTCGTTCGCCCGGGTGCGGGCGTTCATGCTGGACGAGTACGTGGGTCTGCCCGCCGAGCACCCCGAGCGGTACCGGAACGTGATCGAGACCGAGATCGCCTCGCGCGTGGACTTCGCCCCGGGTGCGGTCCAGGGTCCGGACGGCAACGCCGAGGACCTGGTGGCGGCGTGCGCGGCGTACGAGGAGGCGATCGCGGCGGCCGGGGGCGTGGACCTGCAGATCCTGGGGATCGGGACGGACGGGCACATCGCGTTCAACGAGCCGGGGTCGTCGCTGGCGTCGCGCACGCGGATCAAGACGCTCACGGCGCAGACGCGCGAGGACAACGCGCGGTTCTTCGACGACGACGTGGACCAGGTGCCGCGGCACTGCCTGACGCAGGGTTTGGCGACGATCATGTCGGCGCGGCACCTGGTGCTGCTGGCCACGGGCAAGGGCAAGGCGGAGGCGGTGCACCAGCTCGTGGAGGGCCCGATCAGCGCGTTGTGGCCCGCGACGATCATGCAGATGCACCCGCACGCCACCGTGCTGGTCGACGACGCCGCGGCCTCGCGCCTGCAGCTGGCGGACTACTACCGCCAGACGTACGCGTCCAAGCCGGACTGGCAGGGGCTCTAGGGCCTCAGGTCGGCGACATCTCGCGGGAACTACCGCGACCACCGAGCCGCCCGTCGGCGCGCGATCCACGCCCCTGGAACGCTGCGCCGACGGGCTTCGTGGTCTCTCGCCGCCCTTCCGGGGAGCGGCGAACGTCCAGTCTGTAAAATCTCCTGACAAAGTCTTGCCCTCCGAACGCGGGCCTGCCAGAGTCTCAGGTGGCACCAACGACGGTGTCGTCCGATTGGGGGTACTTCATGAAGCAGAAGCTCGCCGGGTTGATGCTCGGCGCAGGTCTCGTTCTCGGTCTCGCGGTCGCGCCGGTGGGTGCAGCCCACGCCAACGGCGGTGTGACCTGCCCGTCCGGACGGACGGTGTCCTTCACGTCCTCGTCACCTTTCAAGGTCAGGGTGTACCCGCCCCAGGGCGGGCAGCTCTACTCGAGCACCAAGGTGGGGACGCAGTATCGGGTCTACACGGGGCGCCAGAGCATCCTCGAGTGGCACGCGGTGAGCGGCAGCCCGTCGGTGAGCTGCGCCGCCTGAGGTCGTGGTCCGTGGGGCGGAAGGCCCGCCCCACGGACACCGCCCGCGGTCGATCGCCGGTACGCCGGGGTGGGTGGGACCGGTCACACCCGGAGCGGTGTGCCCCGCCGGGGGCGTCAGCTGCGGCTCGTCCCGCCCGGCTGTCACCTCCGCGACGTAGACTTCCGCCCATGACCGAACTCCGTGCGAGCACGCCCCCCGGAGGTCCTGAGGACCCGTTCCGGAACCCTGCGACCGAGCCGACGACCGGCACGTCGACCGGGGTGCTCGAGCGCGAGGAGACGCGCGAGCAGCCCGAGCCGGGCGACCACGAGCGCTTCGCGCACTACGTGCGCAAGGAGAAGATCATGGAGTCCGCGATCTCCGGCAAGCCGGTGATCGCGCTGTGCGGCAAGGTGTGGGTGCCCGGCCGCGACCCGAACAAGTTCCCCGTGTGCCCCACGTGCAAGGAGATCTACGACGGTCTGCGCGACCCGCAGGACGGCGAGGGTGACTCCGGCAAGTGAGCGGGGAGCACCACACGACGTCCACCGGTCACTCCGTCCCCGACACGCGTAGCAGGACCAGCCCGCCCGCGCCGCAGAGCCCGTCGTCGGCCGCGGCCTCCCACCTCTCGCCCGCCTTCCCGCGGCGCGCCCCGTGGGGCTCGGCGTCGAAGCTGCGTGCGTGGCAGGCGGAGGCCCTCGAGCTGTACCGCACGCGTGCGCCGCGCGACTTCCTCGCCGTCGCGACGCCGGGAGCGGGCAAGACGACGTTCGCGCTGCGCGTGGCGACCGAGCTGCTGGAGCAGGGGGTCGTGCGCCGGGTGACGGTCGTCGCGCCGACCGAGCACCTCAAGCACCAGTGGGCCGACGCCGCCGCGCGCGTCGGCATCCGGATCGACCCGAACTTCCGCAACAGCCAGGGTCGGCACGGCGCCCACTACGACGGCGTCGCGCTGACCTACGCGCAGATCGCCGCGAAGCCCGCGCTGCACGCGGCCCGCACGACCGCGGACCGGACGCTCGTCATCCTCGACGAGGTGCACCACGGCGGCGACGCGCTGTCGTGGGGCGACGCCGTGCGCGAGGCGTTCGAGGACGCGACGCGTCGGCTCGCCCTCACGGGCACGCCGTTCCGGTCCGACACCGCCGCGATCCCGTTCGTCGAGTACGAGCGCGGCCCCGACGGCATCCGACGCTCGCGCGCGGACTACACGTACGGCTACGGCGACGCGCTGCGCGACCACGTCGTCCGGCCGGTGCTGTTCCTGTCGTACTCGGGGAACATGCGCTGGCGCACCAAGGCCGGCGACGAGGTGAGCGCGCGTCTCGGCGAGGCGCTCACCAAGGACATGACCGGCCAGGCCTGGCGCACGGCGCTCGACCCGAACGGCGAGTGGATCCCGTCGGTCCTCGCGGCGGCGGACAAGCGGCTCACCGAGGTGCGGCGGGCGATCCCCGACGCCGGGGGACTGGTCATCGCGACCGACCAGACCGACGCACGCGCCTACGCGGGCCACCTCGCCCGCATCACGGGGAAGTCACCGACGGTCGTCCTCTCCGACGACGACGGGGCGAGCAGCCGCATCGAGGAGTTCTCCGACGGCGACGACCGCTGGATGGTCGCGGTGCGCATGGTGTCGGAGGGCGTGGACGTCCCGCGCCTGGCCGTCGGCGTGTACGCGACCTCGACGGCGACGCCGCTGTTCTTCGCGCAGGCCGTCGGGCGGTTCGTGCGGGCGCGCAAGCGCGGCGAGACGGCGTCGGTGTTCCTGCCGAGCGTGCCGCACCTCCTGGAGCTGGCGAACGGGCTCGAGATCGAGCGGGACCACGCGCTCGACCGGCCGCTCACCGCCGAGGAGCAGGGCGAGGGCTTCAACCCCGAGGACGCGCTCCTCGCCGAGGCGAACCGGGAGGAGAAGGCGTCGGGCGAGCTCGTCCAGGGCTCGTTCGAGGCGCTCGAGGCTCAGGCGTCGTTCGACCGCGTGCTGTTCGACGGCGGCGAGTTCGGCACGGGCGCGGACGTCGGGTCAGACGAGGAGCTCGACTTCCTCGGCCTCCCCGGACTCCTCGACGCCGACCAGGTCACCACGCTGCTCCGTCAGCGCCAGGCCGACCAGCTGAGCGCCCGGTCGAAGAGCACGCAGTCCGCGGAGCGCGAGCGGGCCGAGATGGACCACCGCCGCGCGGCCGAGCTGCGCAAGGAGCTCCAGCAGCTCGTCTCGGCCTGGGCCCGACGCAGCGGCCAGCCGCACGGCTCCGTGCACAACGAGCTGCGTCGTCGCTGCGGCGGCCCCGAGGTCCCGCTCGCGACGGTCGAGCAGCTCGACGCCCGCGTCGCGACCGTCCGCGGCTGGTTCGTCGGCAAGCGCTAGCGACGGCGGTCGACGGCCGCTGGTCGGATCCGCAGACCGGGTCCCGGATCCGTGGGTCGAGTCTCGGGCCCCGCGGGTTCGGGTCCGCGGTGCGGGTGGCCTCGGTGCTCGGGGTTGCCGCGCCGTCGCCCTGGTCTGTCGGGCGTGGGCTTGTGGAGCGCGGCTCTGACGCCCCTTCGCCTCCGAGCCCACCCCCACCGCTCGGCCGTCGGCTCGCGTGTGGCGCGGCCGACCCGCACCGGACCGGCACCCACCCCGCCGAGGTAGAACCCTGGCCTGCCGAGGTAGAACCCTGGTCTGCCTAAGTAGTGCCCGGTCTGCCGAGGTAGAACCCTGGCTTGTCGAGGTAGTGCCCGGTCTGCCGAGGTAGAACCCTGGCTTGTCGAGGTAGTGCCCAGCTTGCCGAGGTAGAACCGTGGTCATGCGAGGGGGAACCGTGGTCGCACCTGATCACGCCGTGCGGCACAGCAGTTGCACGGCCCAGTGGCGCGGCGCGGGCGAACCTGGCACCGCGGGCAGTCTCCTGGGCGAGCGACGACCAGGGTGAGGCGACGTAGGGCGGGGTGGGTGGTGGTGCCGCGTCGTGGTCGGGCCTGGCGGGAGCCGCGAGGAACGAGCGGCGGATGGTAGACGCGGCACCACCACCCACCCCGACCACCCAGGGCGACCACACGCCGTCGCGCCCAAGAACCACGGCTCTACCTCGCGCGACCGCGGTTCTATCTCGCGCGACCGCGGTTCTATCTCGCGCGACCGCGGTTCTATCTCGCGAAACCGCGGTTCTATCTCGCGCGACCACGGTTCTATCTCGGGCAGCCACGGTTCTACCTCGCGCGACCGGGGTTCTATCTCGCGGGACCGAGGGGCTACGCCTGCGACCGTGGTGCTCGGGAGTCAGGGGAGCGTGTGCACGACCGTCGGGATCGCGGGGTCGCCGGCGGAGAGGCGGCGCGCGCCGCGGGGCAGCTCGGCGCGGGCCTCGCGGTGGCGGTGCGCGGCGTTCTGGACGCCGTACGAGCCGACCCAGCGCGAGTCGACCGCGCCGTCGACGACGAGCGGGACCTGGAGCGGGCGCAGGTCGCCGTCGTCGGGCTCCCACTCCTGGACGGCGAGGTCGGGGCCGGTGACGACGACCTCCTCGACGGCGCGCCCGTCGACGTCGTAGCGGCGTGCGGCGACCTTGCGTCCGCCGGTGCTGGTCTTGGCCGTGGACGCCTTCGCGACGGGCTGGAGCACGCCGGAGGAGTCGGCGCGGGCGACGAGCTTGTAGACCATGCCGCACGTGGGCGCCCCGGAGCCGGTGACGAGCGAGGTGCCGACGCCGTAGGAGTCGACCGGCGCGGCGGCGAGCGACGCGATGGCGTACTCGTCGAGGTCGGACGTCACGGTGATCTTCGTGTCGTGGGCGCCGAGGGAGTCGAGCTGGCGGCGCACCTCGACGGCGAGCACGCCGAGGTCGCCCGAGTCGAGCCGCACGGCGCCGAGGCGCCCGCCGGCGGCGCGGACGGCGTTCTGGACGCCCTTGCGCACGTCGTAGGTGTCGACGAGGAGCGTGGTCCCGGGCCCGAGCGAGGCGACCTGGGACGCGAAGGCCGACTCCTCGTCGTCGTGCAGGAGCGTGAAGGCGTGCGCGGCGGTGCCGATGGTCTCGAGGCCGTACCGACGGCCCGCCTCGAGGTTGGACGTCCCGGCGAACCCGCCGACGACGGCGGCCCGTGCCGCGGCGACGGCGGCCTGCTCGTGCGCACGCCGCGCGCCCATCTCGAGGCACGGGCGCTCGACGGCGGCGCTCGTCATGCGCGAGGCAGCGGACGCGACGGCGGAGTCGTAGTTGAGGATCGACAGCACGAGCGTCTCGAGGAGGACCGCCTCGGCGAAGGTGCCCTCGACGGTCATGACGGGCGACTGGGGGAAGAAGACCTCGCCCTCCGCGTACCCGGAGATCGTGCCGGTGAACCGGTAGCCCTCGAGGAACGCGAGCGTGCGGTCGTTGACGACGGACTGCGCATGGAGCCAGTCGAGCTCGTGCGCGGAGAACCGGAACGACGACAGCGCCTCGAGGACGCGTCCGGTCCCGGCGAGGACCCCGTACCGCCGACCCGGGGGCAGGCGGCGCGTGAAGACCTCGAAGAGGCAGTGCCGGTCGGCGGTGCCGTCGGCGAGCGCGGCCTGGAGCATCGTCAGCTCGTACCGGTCGGTGAGGAGCGCGGTCGACGCCGTCGGCTGGTAGGGCGGCCGCTGCGTGCCGACCTGCGGCGAGGCAGCGCTGTCGGTGAGGGAGAGGGCGACGCTGCCCGGGTCGGCGAGGCTCATGCGGAATACGGTAGGGCAGCCGTCGGCGACGTGGGCGCCGACAGGCCCGCGAATACAGTGGTGTCGTGAGCCCCCAGCCGATCTTCACCCGCGCCGGCGGTGCGCGGGCGTCCGTGACCGTGCCCGAGGAGGCGACCCGGGCCGACGAGGCGGTCCTCCCCGACAGCCCGTGGGTCACCCTCGTGTGGAACGACCCGGTCAACCTCATGAGCTACGTCGCCTACGTGTTCGAGTCCTACTTCGGGTACTCCTCCGCCCGTGCGCACGAGCTCATGCTCCAGGTGCACCAGGAGGGCCGGGCCGTCGTGTCGACGGGTGACCGTGAGCGCATGGAGGTGGACGTGCAGGCGATGCACGGGTTCGGCCTGTGGGCGACGCTCCAGAAGGACGGCGAGCAGTGAGGCCGTTCCGCGCCGAGGCGCAGGGGTACGTCGCGGAGCTCGAGCCGTCGGAGCGGATCGTGCTCGCGCAGCTCGCCGGTGACGTCGCGCAGATGCTCCAGGAGGGCCTGCCCGGCCGGGCGCCGGGCGCCCACAGGGAGCCCGGTGAGGGGGCGCCCGACGACGCGTGGTCGCCTCCTGGCTGGACGGGGCCCGTGCCGGGTGGTCACGGGTCGGGCGCGACACCGCCGCCCGACCCGGCGGTGAGCCGTCTGCTCCCGGACGCGTCGGACGACGTGGAGGTCGCCGCCGAGTTCCGGCGGTTCACCCAGGACGACCTCGCGGCGCGGAAGGTCGGGCGGCTCGTCCTGCTGGGCCGCACGCTCGTCGACTCCGAGCCCACGGAGGCGGCGCCGTTCGTCGTGACGCGGGAGGATGCCGAGGATGTCGCGGGAGCGTTGACCGACGTGCGCCTCGTGCTCGCGGAACGGCTCGGGCTGCGCACCGACGAGCAGGTCGAGGGCCTGTACGACGAGCTGGACCGCGAGGGGGACGACGGCCCCGACGACGGCGAGGGTGGCGGTGCGCCGCGGCGGTTCCTCGTGAGCGTGTTCCTCCTCACGGGGCTGCTCCAGGAGTCGCTCGTGGACGGCATGCTCGCCGACCTGCGCGCGGGCCGCGGCGGTCGGCCCTGACCGTCGGCCCCACGCGCCCATGCAGGGCGGTGGTGGGGCGACTCGGGCAGCCTGTGGGCGCTGCCACAGGCGGGAGCCGCGGTTCGGTGCGCCTCGCGCGCGGGCGCGCCAGTAGGCTCGGGCGGGTGAACGACGCTCCCATCGGGATCTTCGACTCGGGCGTGGGCGGGCTGACCGTCGCGCGCTCGATCCTGGACCAGCTCCCGAACGAGTCCCTCCTCTACATCGGGGACACCGCGAACGGCCCCTACGGGCCCAAGCCGCTCGCGGCGGTCCGGGCGATGGCGCTGGCGATCATGGACCAGCTCGTCGACGACGGCGTGAAGATGCTCGTCATCGCGTGCAACTCGGCGTCCTCGGCGGTCCTGCGCGACGCGCGCGAGCGGTACACGCAGCGTCACGGGCTCCCGGTCGTCGAGGTGATCCTCCCGGCGGCGCGCCGCGCCGTCGCGGCGACGCGCTCGGGACGGATCGGGGTCATCGGGACGCGCGCCACGATCACGTCGCGGTCCTACGAGGACGCGTTCGCCGTCACGCCGGGCCTGCGCCTGACGACGCAGGCGTGCCCGGACTTCGTGCCGCTCGTCGAGCAGGGCGTGACGTCGGGGCCCGAGGTGCTGGAGGTCGCGCACCGCTACCTCGACCCGGTCAAGACCGCGGGCGTCGACACGCTCGTGCTGGGGTGCACGCACTACCCGCTGCTGACGGGCGCGATCTCCTACGTCATGGGAGAGGAGGTCACGCTCGTGTCGAGCGCGGAGGAGACCGCCAAGGACGTCTACCGCACGCTCGTCGCGCACGACCTCGAGCGCTCGCGCGCCGCGGGCCCGCCGCAGCACCGCTTCCTCGCGACCGGGAGCGCGGAACCGTTCGAGCACCTCGCGCGCCGGTTCCTCGGCCCTGAGGTGCTCAGCGTGGAGGCCGCCTGATGCGCCTCGTCACCGTCGGCTGCTCGGGGTCGTTCGCGGGGCCCGAGTCGCCCGCGTCGTCGTACCTCGTCCAGGTCCCCGCCGCCGAGGCGGCGGACGCGGGGTTCGAGGCGCGGGACTGGAACGTCGTGCTCGACCTCGGCAACGGGTCGCTGGGTGCCCTCCAGCGGTTCGTCGACCCGCTCGACCTCGACGCGGTCGGCCTGTCGCACCTGCACCCCGACCACTTCGTCGACGTGTGCGGGCTGTACGTGTACCTGCGCTACCACCCCGAGCGCGGCTCGACCCGGACCGGGGTGCCGAGCCGCCTCGCGGTGCTCGGCCCGTCCGGCACGGCGGCGCGCGTCGAGGCGGCCTACGGGGCCGAGCCGGGCGACGGGATGCGCGAGGAGCTCGACGTGCGGGTCTGGGAGCCGGGCACGCCCGTGCGGGTGGGACCGCTCACGCTCGAGCCGTACCGCGTGTTCCACCCCGTCGAGGCGTACGGGGTGCGGGTCACCGGTCCGTCGTCGCTGCGGCGGGGCGAGCAGGCCGTGCTCGCCTACACGGGCGACACCGACGCGTGCGACGGCGTCGTCGAGCTCGCGCGCGACGCCGACCTGCTCCTGTCCGAGGCCGCGTTCCACGAGGGCCGCGACGACGGCGTCGAGCGCGGCATCCACCTCACGGGCCGCCGCGCGGGGGAGGTCGCGACGGCGGCCGGCGCGCGCCGGCTCGTGCTCACGCACCTCCCTGCGTGGAACGACCCCGAGCGCTCGCGCGCGGAGGCCCGGGAGACGTACGAGGGCCCGGTCGACGTGGCGACGACGGGTGCGGTCTTCGACCTCTAGCGGGTGGCGGGAGGTCGGTAGGGTGGCGGCATGACCATCTCCGCATCGTCCTCGGACGCGGTCGCGCCCGTGCGCGCCGACGGCCGCACGCCCGACCAGCTCCGCCCCGTGACCATCACGCGCCACTGGCTCGACCAGGCCGAGGGGAGCGTGCTCGTCGAGTTCGGCCGCACGCGCGTGCTGTGCGCGGCGTCGTTCACGGAGGGCGTGCCGCGCTGGCGCAAGGGGTCCGGCGAGGGATGGGTCACCGCCGAGTACGCGATGCTGCCGCGCGCGACCAACGAGCGCAGCCAGCGCGAGTCGGTCAAGGGCAAGATCGGGGGCCGCACGCACGAGATCTCGCGCCTCATCGGCCGGTCCCTGCGCGCGATCATCGACGTCTCCGCCCTCGGCGAGAACACGATCGTGCTCGACTGCGACGTCCTCCAGGCCGACGGCGGCACGCGCACCGCCGCGATCACGGGCGCCTACGTGGCCCTCGCCGACGCGGTCGCGTGGGGCCAGCGGCACGGCCACATCACGGGCGGCAAGCCGGTGCTGACGGACTCCGTCGCCGCCGTGAGCGTCGGCATCATCGACGGCACGCCGATGCTCGACCTCCCCTACGTCGAGGACGTGCGTGCCGAGACGGACATGAACGTCGTCGTCACGGGCTCGGGCACGTTCGTCGAGGTGCAGGGCACCGCCGAGCACGCCCCGTTCGACCGCGCCGAGCTCGACGCCCTGCTCGACCTCGCCGTCGCGGGCACCGCCGACCTCGCGGCGATCCAGCGCGCGGCGCTCGCGGCGGGCGCGCGGTGAGCGGCGCGACCGAGGCGACGGGCGTCGTCGTGCCGGACGGCGCACGCCTCGTCCTCGCGACGCACAACCCGGGCAAGATCGCGGAGCTGCGTGCGATCCTCGCGGCCGAGCTCGACGCGCACCCGGGCCTCGAGCTGGCGCCCGACGCGATCGTCGGCGCGGGCGACGTCGGTGCACCCGAGCCCGTCGAGGACGGCGTGACGTTCGCCGAGAATGCCCTCATCAAGGCGCGCGCGCTCGTCGCGGCCACCGGGCTGCCGGCCGTCGCGGACGACTCCGGTCTGGCCGTCGACGTGCTGGGCGGGGCGCCGGGCATCTTCTCGGCCCGCTGGGCCGGGCGGCACGGCGACGACGTCGCCAACCTGGATCTCCTGCTCGCGCAGCTCGGCGACGTGCGCGCCGAGCACCGCGCGGCCGGCTTCGTGTGCGCGGCGGCGCTCGTCACGCCGGACGGCACCGAGGTCGTGCGGACGGGGGAGATGCGCGGCACCCTGCTCACCGCGCCGCGCGGGGAGAACGGGTTCGGGTACGACCCGATCCTCCTGCCCGACGAGCAGCCCGGGGGCGGCGCCCGGTCGGCGGCCGAGCTGAGCCCGGCGGAGAAGAACGCCATCAGCCACCGCGGCAAGGCGTTCCGCGCGCTCGCGCCGGACGTCGTCGCGGCGCTCTCAGCGCGGTAGGGGGCGGCCGGCGAGCTCGCGCGCGCGGCGTCGGCGGTCGCCCGGCCGCAGGACGCCGACGAGCGCGACCACGCCGCGCCAGCCGAGCATGGTCACCGCGAGGAACCCGAAGGACACGAGCTGGAACGCCAGGGCCACGCCCTGGTCGGTGAGCACGCGCAGCAGGACGCCCAGCGCCCACGTGCAGCCCCAGACGACCACGCCCGTGGGCCACAGGGCCCACGGGCGGCGCCACGCGCGCGTGACGAGCCAACCCAGCGCGGTGCCCGCCGCGAACGGCCACGCGACGACGAGCAGCCGGGCCATGCCCTCGTCCGCGGAGTGCGTCGCGAGGCCCCCGCTCGCGAGCGCGAGGACGCAGGCCACGTCGGCGAGCGCGGCGAGCAGGACGAGCCCGGGACGACGCGGGGACGGTCCTGTGGGCGTGAGGTCGGTCATGCTCCCGACGGTACCCCGCCCGCGAGATCGCCCCGCGCGGCCGAGGTCGACCCTCAGGAGGCCGAGCTCGCGACGCGGGGGTCGACCTCGTGGAACATAGGGTGGTCCCCGTGCATCTCGCGGCCGACGACCTCGCCTTCGCCTACCCCGGACGTCCCGTCCTCGACGGCGTGGGCCTGCGCGTCGCCGGTGGAACGCGGCTCGGGGTCGTGGGGGAGAACGGCACGGGCAAGTCGACGCTGCTGCACGTGCTCTCGGGCGACCTCGTCCCGAGCCGCGGGGAGGTGCGCCGTGCGGGCTCCCTCGCGCTCGTCGAGCAGGAGCTCGCGATCGAGCCTGGCCAGACGGTCGGCACGCTCGTCGCCGCGACGCTGAGCGGACTGCGGGCGGTCGCCGCCGAGCTCGAGGCCGCGGCCCGGGACTTCGACCACGAGGCCGGCGACCTCGCCGAGCTCACGGAGAGCCTCGCGCGGGCGGAGCACCTCGCGGTGTGGGACGCGGACCGCCGCGTCGACGTCGCGCTCTCGCGCCTCGGCGCGTGCCGTGACCGCGACCGCGAGCTCGCGACCCTGTCGGTCGGCGAGCGCTACCGCGTGCGGCTCGCGTGCCGGCTCGCGGAGCGTGCCGACCTGCTGCTCCTCGACGAGCCCACCAACCATCTGGACACGGGCGGGATCGACTTCCTCACGGGCGAGCTCGTCGCGTGGCGCGGCGGGGTGGTCATGGTCACGCACGACCGGCAGCTCCTCGACGACGTCGCGACCGAGATCCTCGACCTCGACCCCGCGATGGACGGCAAGCCGGTGCTCTACGGGCAGCCGGGCTACCTGTCCTACCGGTTCGCCAAGAGCCAGGCCCTTCACCGCTGGCGCCAGCGGTTCCGGGCGGAGCAGAAGCGCGCGGAAAAGCTCGCCGCGGTGCTCGACGCGTCGTACGAGGGCCTGTCCGACGAGTGGCGCCCGCCCAAGGGCAGCCAGAAGCACCGCCGCGCGACGCGCGCCCGGATCCACGTCAAGGCCGCCGACCGGCGCCTCCAGCAGCTCGAGGCGGAGGCCGTCGAGGTCCCCGTGCCGCCGCTCCAGCTCGTCTTCCCCGAGCTCCCCGCGATGTCCCCGGGCTGGGACCCGGGCGAGCCGGTGCTCGAGCTGCGCAGCCCGCGCGTCGGGCCCGACGGCGGCGCGCGCCTCGACCTGCCGGGGACCCGGGTCGCGCTCCCGCCCAGCGGGCGGCTCCTCGTGACCGGGCCGAACGGGAGCGGGAAGTCGACGTTCCTCGCGGCGCTCGCGGGCCTGGTGCCTCTCGACCGCGGCACGCGATGGGTGGTCGACGGCGCGCGCCTGGGCGTCGTCGCGCAGGAGGGCCCGGCCCTCCCGCCCGACGCCGAGGACCGCACAGGGTTCGACGAGTACGCGCGCGAGGCGCTCGACCTGCTCGACGCGGGCCGCCTGGACCCGGACCACCTCGTGCCCGTGGCGTTCCTCGGCCTGCTCGCCGACGAGGACCTGGAGCGGCCGCTGCGAGAGCTGTCCGCGGGGCAGCGACGCCGGTTCGACCTCGCCCGGGCGCTCCTGGCCGCGCCGCACGTGCTGCTCCTCGACGAGCCGACCAACCATCTCTCCATCGACCTCGTCGACGAGCTCACGCAGGCGCTGCGGGTCACGCCCGCGGCGGTCGTCGTCGCGACGCACGACCGGCGCATGCGCGAGGACCTGGACGACTGGCCGCGGCTCGAGCTCGAGGGCTGAGCACCCGCCCGGCACCGCCCGGCCGGGCGGTCGTCAGCGGCCCTCGGCCGGGCTCACCGCCGGGACGAGGACCTTGCCCAGCTGTCGGCCCCACGCCCGCGCGCGGTCCAGCTCGCCGTCGTCGAGCGGCCCCTCGACGTCGCCGACGGAGAACGACGCGGGGGGCGTCACCAGGCGGAAGCCCGCGCGGCGCAGCACCTTGGCCGCACCGCGCGCGGCGGAGCCCGGCAACGGCCCGACCTTGGTGACACGCGTGTCGAACGTCGCGGCGAGTCGGGACTCGCCCTGGCGCGGGATCGCCTCGACCCACTCCCGCAGACCGGTCGCGCGGTCCGAGACGGCGCCGGTCGCCCGCTGCACGGCCTCGGCGCGGGTCGCGGACCGGGTCATGCCCAACGCGTGGGTGGGGCCGCCCGCGACGACGAGGCCCATGTGCCGGAGCGCCTCGTGGCTCGCGGCCGGGTCCGCCACGTCGACGACCGTCACGCGGACCGTCTCGCCAAGGCCCTCGGCGATGGCCTCCGCGACCCGTTCGCTGTTGCCGTACATCGACTCGTAGACCACTGCGGCTTCCATGGCGCGCCCCTTCGTGTGCGCCCGCCCGACCGGACGGGTCCCCTCCCACCAGCGTCCGGGAAGGGGAGCGCCGAGCCCAGGGTCGGGAGGACGGAGGACGGGGGCCGTTGGTCCCGGCGGCCCCGTCAGGGCGCCGGGCGGAGCCGCGCGTCCACGACGCGCACGAGCCACGCGAGGACGAGGAAGACGACGGCGACGACCGCCGTGTTCACGAGCGCCCGGCCCAAGCCGAGCTCTCCCACGTCGAGGAAGGGGTAGGGGTACCAGCCGACGAGGGCGCCCCGGACGAACGTGTACGCGATCCACGCGAGGGGGTAGGCGACCGACCACCACACCGTCGCGGCGTCGACCCGCGGGCGCGGCCCGACGAGGAACCACGCCGCCACCGCGAGGAGCGGCGCGAGCAGGTGCAGCAGCAGGTTCGACACCTGGCCCGCGGCGCTCAGCTCGGCGAGGCCGCGGAGCACGGTGTTGTAGACGATGCCGGTGACGGCGATGCACAGCAGCGCGTCGAGGTGGGCGACGCGGAACACCGGACCGTCGCGCTCGGGCCGCATCGCGAGGAGGAGCGACACGACCCCGACGAGCAGGTTCGACTGGATCGTGAAGTAGGAGAACAGGCGCACGAGACGTTCGGCCTGGCTCGGTGCGGTGCCGGGCCCGTCGACGAGCGCGATGACGAGCTCCATGACGACGCCCGTGAGCGCGGCGAGCGCCACCAGAGCGTGCAGCGCGCGCGCGACCGCGGTCCGGCGCGCTCGCGCCGGGACGCGGGGCGCGCCGCTCACGGCAGGCGGCCGACGTACGCCATCGCCTGGCGCAGGAGCACGCCCTGGCCACCGCGCATCTCGAGCTGCACCTCGTCGCTGCACGCCTGCTCGGGCGTGAGCCACGCGAGCTCGAGCGCGTTCTGCTGCGGGCGACAGTCGCCGGTCACCGGCACGACGTACGCGAGGGACACCGCGTGCTGGCGGGGGTCGTGGTAGGAGGTGATGCCCGGCGTCGGGAAGTACTCGGCGACGGTGAACGGTTGCGGCGACGCGGGGACCTGGGGGAGCGCGACCGGGCCGAGGTCCTTCTCGATGTGCCGCAGCAGGGCGTCGCGGATGCGCTCGTGGAACATGACGCGGCCCGAGACGAGGGCGCGCGTCATCATGCCCTCGGGCGTGACGCGCAGCAGGAGCCCGACGGCGACCACGTCCCCCGAGTCGTCGACCCGCACCGGGACGGCGTCGACGTAGACGAGCGGGAGCTGCGCACGCGCGACCGCGATCTCCTCCGGGCTGAGCCATCCCGCGGGTCGCGGGTTCTCGTGGGAGAAGTCGTCGGGCGTGAAGTCGGCGGTGTCGGTCACGCGACTGTTCTACCCCGTGCGGTGCGCGGCGGCGAGTCCGCTCACGGCGCGCCGGGCGCGGAGGGCGGCTCGGCGACCCGCGCGACGATCTCGACGAGGGCGCGCTCCGCGACCGGCGCCGGCAGCACCTCCATCACGGCCATGAGCGGCGCGAGCCGGTCGGGCAGCACCGAGCGGCTCTCCTCGTGGCGCTGTCCGCCGTCCGCGACGAGCGCCGCGAGCAGCGCCTCCCAGACGGCGTCCGCGGTGGGCTCCGCGGGGGCGTCGCCCGGGGCCGCGGCGAAGGCCCCGCCGAGCGCGCCGAGGACGGCGCCCACGTCTGGGCGCGGCTCGCCGCGCACGGCGTCGGCGCCCCGGACGAGCGCCGCCACCAGGTCGTCGAGGCCGGACTCCGTGACGGGGGTCACCGTGAGGTGGGTCGTGTGCGGCAGGCGCGTGCCGTCGTCCTGCGCGAGCCCGGGCTGGGGCTGGAGGACCCACCCGAGCGAGCGGACGGCGTCGGCCCAGTGGTGCGGGTCGACCTGCCGCGGGGACGGCACGGACTCGTCGCAGGCCACCGCGACCAGGGGACCGGTCGGGTGGCCGACGACGCGCAGACCGTCGATCCCCTCGATCGCGTCACGCAGGACCCGGGTCGCGCGCACGCAGCGCGCGGTGAGGGCCGTGTAGCCGGGGACGCCGAGCGCCTGGCTCACGGCCCAGGCGGCGGCGAGCGGGGCGGCCGAGCGCGAGCCCGACGTCGTGGGGTTCACGACGGGGTAGCCCGGCCAGCCGGTGGTCGCGAAGAACTGGCGGCGCTGCCGGTCGCGGCCGCGGACGAGCAGGACCGACGTGCCCTTGGGGGCGTAGCCGTACTTGTGCACGTCGGCGGAGATGCTCGTCACGCCCGCGACCGAGAAGTCGAACGCCGGCACGTCCTCGCCGCCGGCGCCCTCCCAGAACGGCAGGACCCAGCCGCCCACGCACGCGTCGACGTGCACGGGCACGCCCCGCGCCGCGGCCGCCGCGGCGACCTCGGCGACCGGGTCGACGACGCCGTGCGGGTACGACGGCGCGGACACGACGACCAGCGCGACGTCGTCGTCGAGCTGCGCGACGAGGTCGGCGGCGGCAAGGGTCCCGGTCGCCGGGTCGACCGGCACGAGCGTGAGGTCGACGTCGAGGTACTGCGCGGCCTTGCGGAACGCGGCGTGCACGCTCACCGGGGCGACGACGCGCGGGCGGAGGTCGGGCCGGGCCGCGCGGGCGGTGTCGCGGGCGATCTTCACCGCGAGCAGGCAGCTCTCGGTCCCGCCGGACGTCACCGAGCCCACGACCGCGTCCGGCCCCGTCGCGGGACCGCGGAGCATGGTCCGGGCGAACGCGACGAGCTCGGACTCCATGACGGCGACCGACGTGAACGTCGTCGGGTCCAGACCGTTGACGGGCTGGACCGCGCGGGCGGCCGCGGCGGCGAGCTCGTCGAGCTCGGCGAGGCCCGGGTCGTAGACGTAGGACAGGACGCGGCCCCCGTGCGTCGGGGCGTCGGCGGCGCGGAGTGCGGCGAGCCGGTCGAGGATCCCGTCGGTGCGCAGGGGGACGTCGCCGGTCGGGGCTGCCGACAGGCACTCCGAGGAGGGGTCAGTCGCGGGCTCGGTCGGTGGGGGCGTGGTCACGCGGCAGCTCCGGTGCTGTGTCGTCGATGTCCCCCTTGCGCAGACCGTACCGTACGAGCGGTGCGAGGCTCGCCAGCACGAGGACGGCAGGGACGACCGAGAACGACAGGGCGATGCCGTCGACGGCGGCGGCCGGCTGCGTGACGGTCTCGCCCGCCCGCGTCGACACGTACCCCGTGACGCCGAGGACGAGCGAGAGCACGGCGGCGCCGAGCGCCATGCCCGTCGTCTCTCCCGCCGTCCAGACGCCGCTGAACGCTCCGCCGCGGCCCTCGCCGTGCGTGCGCGCGTCGTGCGCGATGACGTCGGGGAGCATCGCGAGAGGGAGCGCCTGCATGCCCGCGTAGGCGATCCCGGCGAGCGCGGTCGGCACGTACACCCAGGGACCGGGCGCCCACAGGAGCGGGACCATGCCGAGCGCGGCGGCCGCGAAGAGCACCGTGGCGACGACGAACCCGCGCTCCTTCCCGTCGCGGCGCGCGAGCCGGGTCCACAGCGGCATGCAGAGCAGCGCCGGGGCGATGAGCGCGGCGAAGAGGTAGCTCACCGCGGCCTCGGCGTGCAGCACGTACCGGGCGACGTACGCCGCGCCCGCGAGCATGAGGCCCGTCGCGACCGCCTGGAGGAAGAACGCGGCGAGCAGCGTACGGAACGGCCGCGAGCGGCGCAGGGCGTCGAAGGCCTCGCGGACAGCGAGGGTCCACGCACGCGAGGCGGACGTCGAGGCGGCGGGCGCGAGCGCCGTCGTCGTGCGGGCGGGCGAGCCACCGCCCCGGGCGGTCGGCGTGCGCGCGGCGACGCGCGGAGCCACGCGGGACGCGACGAGCATGCCCGCGCCGATGAGAACCCCGGACACGACGCCCATGACGAGGTAGCCGGAGGTCGAGTCGCCGCCTCCACGCAGAGCCGGGCCCCCGGCGCCGAACAGGAGGATGGCGAACGCGAGCGCCGCGACGCGCCACGCGAGCAGGCGCGTGCGGCCGTCGTAGGTGGGATCCAGCTCCGCGGGGAGCGCGATGTACGGGACCTGGAAGAGGGAGAACGCCGTGGCGGCGAGGAGGAACGCGACGAGCACCCAGATCGCGGCGGCGGTGGGTCCCGCCGCGCCGGGCGCGGCGAACGTCAGTGCGAAGAACACCGGCAGCGTGAGGGCACCGATCGTCATGAAGCGCCGGCGGGAGCCGGTGCGGGCGAGGTCACGGTCGGAGCCGTACCCGATGAACGGGTCGATGACGACGTCCCAGACCTTCGTGCCGGTGACGATGAGCCCCGCGACCGCCGCGGGGACCGCGAGCGCGTCGGTCAGGTACACGAGCAGCACGAGCCCGGGCAGGGTGCCGAAGCCCCCGGTGCCGACGGAGCCGGCGGCGTAGCCCGCGATCGTGGTGCGCGAGAGCCGGGGGACGGTGGTGGCGTTCGTCACAGGGGCAGCGTAGAGGCTGGTGGCGCCCCGGGTCGGCAGGGGCACGGGTCCCGCGGGGAGCGATGCGGGAATACCTGCCGGCGGATCGGTGCTCTACGAGGCAGAACCCCACGTCCGAGGAGGATCACGCATGGCCACGCAGACGCTCACCGAGTCCACGTTCGAGCAGACGATCACCGAGAACGACATCGTGCTCGTCGACTTCTGGGCCGACTGGTGCGGTCCGTGCAAGATGTTCGCGCCCGTGTTCGAGGCGTCGTCGGAGGAGAACCCCGACGTCGTGCACGGCAAGATCGACACCGAGGCGGAGCGCGGTCTCGCGGCGGCCGCCAACATCACGTCGATTCCGACGCTCATGGCCTTCCGCGAGGGCATCCTCGTGTTCTCGCAGCCCGGCGCGCTCCCCGCTCCCGCGCTCAAGCAGGTCGTGGACGCGGTCAAGGGCCTCGACATGGACGACGTCCGCCGCCAGATCGCCGCGGCGAACGACGGCTCCCCGGCGCAGGACGCCTGACCGGCACCGCCCGCGCGTACACGGAACGGCCCGGCACCCTCGAGGTGCCGGGCCGTTCGCGTCTCGGTCAGAGGCCGTCTCGGGCGTGCGGGACGCGCCTCGACGGTGGAAGCCGGTGCCCGCACCGGCAGGGGGCAATGGTGCGGGCACCGGCTATGACCTCAGGCTAGGCGGCCAACTGGACGTGCGTCCAGTTGCTGGCCGGGTGAATCCGGTCGCCGGGCCTCGGTGACCCGCGGACGGGCGCGACCACGCGTCGGTGCGCGAGGCGGGACTCGAACCCGCACGTCCGAGGACACCAGGACCTAAACCTGGCGCGGCTGCCAGTTACGCCACTCGCGCGCGGAGGTCAGTCTACGGCGCGAGCGCCGGCCCCCGGTCGAGTGGCGCGTCCGGGGACGCAGCGCCCGCGCGGGGACGCAGCGCTCGGCCGTGGCGGCTACTTCGGGTCGATGCCCAGGTCGCGGCGCAGCTTCGCGACGTGCCCCGTCGCCTTGACGTTGTACTGCGCGAGCTCGACCTTGCCGTCCGGGTCGACGACGACCGTCGAGCGGATGACCCCCACGACCGTCTTGCCGTAGAGCTTCTTCTCTCCCCATGCCCCGTAGGCCTCGAGGACGCTCTTGTCCGCGTCCGAGACGAGCGGGAAGGTCAGGTGCTCCGCCTCGACGAAGGCCGCGATCTTGTCCACGGGGTCAGGGGAGACCCCGACCACCGAGTACCCGGCGCCCTGGAGCGAGGCGAGGTTGTCGCGGAAGTCGCACGCCTCGGTGGTGCAGCCGGGGGTGCCGGCGGCCGGGTAGAAGTAGACGACGACGTGCTTGCCCCGCAGGTCCGAGAGCGTGACGGTGCTGCCGTCGGCGGCGGGCAGGGTGAAGTCGGGAGCGGTGTCGCCGACGGTGAGGCGCGTGGACATAGATCTCCTTCGGTCCGGCCAGGGTGTGGGTTCGAGCGTAGGTGAGGCGTCGCGGCACCGGTAGCGTTGTGGCTGTGAGCAAGACGACGTCCGCACCCTCCACGTCCTCGTCCCGTCCGTCCTCGGCCCGGCCGGCGGCCCGTGACCTGCCGATCCGGATGCTGCACGACCGGCTGCTCGTCGACCCCGAGGTCGACGCGAGCGAACGGCAGAGCTCGGCGGGCCTCGTCATCCCCGCGACGGCCGTCGGTCCCAAGCGTCTGGCGTGGGCCGTCGTCGTCGCCGCTGGTGAGCACGTTCGCCAGGTCGCGGTGGGTGACCGCGTCCTGTTCGACCCGGACGACCGTGCGGAGGTCGAGCTCGGGGGACGGGACCTCGTGCTGCTGCGCGAGCGTGACGTGCACGCCGTCTCCCAGGAGCTCGAGGAGGACGGTCCGACGGGGCTGTACCTCTAGGCGTGGTCGTGGGGCGCCGTCCGGTGCTGTCGCCGACGTCACATGGGGGCGGGCGGAACGGATTTTCCCGGCGCGCCCACGGCTGCTAGTGTTTTCTCTCGCGCGCCATTAGCTCAATTGGCAGAGCAGCTGACTCTTAATCAGCGGGTTCGGGGTTCGAGTCCCTGATGGCGCACCACCACCGATCGGGCCGTCCGTCTACCGGGCGGCCTGAGCCGTGCCGGTCGAGGGACCGGGGCGGCGGCGAGAGCGGGACTCCTCGTGCAGGAGGCCCCGCGGCCCGCTGGTAGTGTTCCCTCTCGCGCGCCATTAGCTCAATTGGCAGAGCAGCTGACTCTTAATCAGCGGGTTCGGGGTTCGAGTCCCTGATGGCGCACCCTTCGTGACCAGGCCGTCCACCCTCCGGTGGGCGGCCTTCGTCGTCCTCGGGGCGCTGACCCGCCCGGGCACCGGAACGTCTCCCGTCGTTCGGTCCGCGTTCGTCCCGTCTCGTCCGAGAGTTCACCCGTGCCCGGGATGGTCCGGTACGGGTGCGGCCGTCGCCGGCCGGTGGCCGGCCGCACCCGCGCCTGTCGACGACGAAAGGACACCCCGATGCACGACCTCGTGCACACGCCCCGTACCCGCAGAAGACGACGCGCGCTCGCCGCCGTGCTCGGCGCGAGCCTCGCCGTCGGGACGACCGTCCCGCTGGCCGCCGCGGCCCCCGCCGCCACGGCGCCGGGATCCGGTGCCGCCGCCGCGGCCGGTGCCGAGGAGCCGAGCGGCACCCCGGTGCTGCACCCGACCGCGGGGACTTATCTCGACGGCACGGTGCGCGTCGCGGCCGACCCGGTCCGCGCGGGCGACCCCGTCACGACTCTCGCGGTCGACGGCACCGCGCTCGACGCCACCGCGACCCCCGCGACGGCGCGCCTGCTGTTCGACGTCGGCAGCAACTCGATCGAGAAGCGCTACGGCAGCCACGTGCTCGTCAACGGCGAGCGCCTCGAGCTCGACCGCGACATGGTGTCCGAGCGTGTCGTGCTCGACGTCCCGGCCCGGTGGCTCGTGCCGGGCGAGAACGAGGTCCGGTTCGTCGTCGGCGCGATCACGACGTCGTGCGGGACCAACTACGACGACTACGACCTCACGGACGTGTCGCTCGAGCTCCTGGGCGAGACGGCCGACGGCTCCGCGAACAGCTTCTCCTACGCGTTCGGCGACGGCTCGTGCGGCACCAACACGTCGCGCGTGCTCTCGGCGGACCTCGTGTTCGACCTCGAGCAGGACCCGGCGGCCACGACCGGTCTGGCCGCGGAGCTCGACACGACGACGCTCGAGAACGGCGCCCACACGCTCACCGCGACGACCGTCGGCGGCGCGACCGCGTCGAGCGCGGTGACCGTGAACAACGGGACGCCGGGCGCCCCCGTCATCGTGCCCGCGGACGGTGCGCTGCTGCACGGTCCGCAGACCCTCCTCGCGACGCCGCCCGCCGGTGGCGACGCGCCCGCGGGCATCGAGCTCGACGGCGCCCCGCTGACGACGGCCGAGACGCTCGGCGCGGGCGCGTCGCAGTTCGTCTTCACCGTGGGCTCGAACTCGATCGAGGCGCGCTACACCAACCACCTGCTCGTCAACGGGCAGCGCATCGACCTCGTGGACCGCGACTACGTGAGCGAGACGGTGCGGATCGACGTCCCCAACGCGTACCTGTCACCGGGCCGCAACACGGTCCGCTTCGTCACGGGCACGTACCCCACGTCGTGCGGCGACAACCGAGACGACTTCGCGATCTCCGGGATCGCGCTCGACGTGACCGACGGCACGGCGACCGGCGTGGGCATCGCGCCGTCGTACTCGATGGGCGACGGCGACTGCGGGACGAGCACGACGAAGCCCCGCGAGGTCGACCTGGTCTTCGACGTCGCGCGGGACGCGGACGCGCCCGCGACCGGCCTGCGCGCCGACGTCGACACGACGACGCTCGCCGACGGCGAGCACACGATCACGGCGGCGACCGCCGCCGGCGCCGCGGCGCGCCGCACGGTCACGACCGACAACACCGGTCCCGCGGTCGTCACGAGCACCCCTGCCGCGGGTGCGGAGCTCGCCACGGCGACGAGCCTCGCGGTCGAGCTCGCGGACGCGTCCGGTGTCCTGTCCGGCCCCGACGTCACGCTCGACGGCGCGCCGATCGAGCTCGGCGCACCCGTCGGCCCGGGGCTCGCCCCGGGCGCGCACACGCTCGTCGTGACCGCGACGGACGTGCTCGGCAACGCGAGCACCCACGAGATCGCCTTCACGAGCCTCGGCGTGCCCGACGTCCCGACCGACCTGGCCCCGGCGCACGGCACGCGCGACGTCGCGGGGAGCGTCGACCTGTCGGCGCGCGTCACGGCGCCCGGCGGCGGCGACGTCACCGCCACGTTCTCCCGCGCCGACGTCACCGCCCCCACGCTCGTCGCCCAGGGCGAGTCGGCCGAGGTGCCGACGACGCTCCCGGTCGAGGGCGAGCAGCCCGCCGCGGCGGATGCGCTCGCACCGGGCGACGACCTGACCCTCGACTCCCCGCAGAGCCGCGACGTCACCTACCAGCGCTTCGAGCTGCCTGCCGACGGCGACACGGCCGGCCAGGTCGCGCGCTGGGAGGGCGTCGTCGACCCGCAGCGGCTCGCGACGCTGCACCTGTGGGACGGGGAGCGCTGGGAGGCGCTCGCCTCCGCGCGCGGCGCCGCCGAGGGGACGACGTCGCTGAGCGCCGTGCTGGGGAGCGGTGCCGCGATCGACGGGACGGTGCACGTCCTCGTGACCGGGACCGACCCGTTCGCCGACGACATCGCCGCCGGCGGCTCGCGCGACGAGACCGACTTCGCGCCGCGCGAGGACTACGACTTCTCGCTCGTGCACTTCACGGACACGCAGTACCTCTCCGAGGGCGCGGTCGAGCAGGAGACGGCCGAGGAGCGTGCCGTGTGGGCGAAGGCCTACACGGACCTCACGCAGTGGGTCGTGGACAACGCCGAGGAGCGCGGCATCGCGTACGTCGGGCACACGGGCGACGTGAACGAGAACTACACCCGTGTGCCCGCCGACGACGCGATGGCGGACCAGATCCGCGGCGAGTACGAGTTCTCGTCGTCCGCGCAGAGGATCCTCGACGAGGCGAACATCCCCAACGGCGTGCTCGCCGGCAACCACGACAACCTCACGGGTCAGGACAACGGGCCCGGGGCGTTGTTCAACGAGTTCTACGGCCCCGAGCGGTACGAGGCCCTGTCCGCGGGCTGGGAGGACGCCTCCTACGGCGGCCCCTGGCGCGAGGGCGACAACCAGAACCACTACGACCTGTTCACCGCAGGTGGGCTCGACTTCGTCGCGGTGTACCTGTCGTACGGCGTGACGGACGAGGAGGCGGCCTGGGCGGACGGCGTCCTCAAGCAGTTCCCCGACCGCAACGCGGTCGTCCTCACGCACGACTACCTCGTGCCGAGCACCAACCCCGACGGCCGTGACTCGGAGATCTCGACCCCGGACGGCCGCCTCGTGCACGCCAAGGTCGTCGAGCCGAACCCGAACGTGTTCCTCGTCCTCGCGGGTCACCGTCACGGCGTGGGCATCAACGTGCGTCAGGACGTCGGGGCGCCGGGCAGCGGCGTCGTCGAGCTGCTCGCCGACTACCAGTTCTACGAGGTCACCGCCGAGGAGGCGGGGCTCACCGAGATCGGCGGGTACACGCCCGAGGAGGGCCTGCGGCTCGGCGCAAGCTTCCTGCGCCTGCTCCAGTTCGACGTCGACCGCTCCGAGATGATCGTCGACACCTACTCGCCGTGGCTCGAGAACTTCGGCGCCACCGAGTACGACGACGAGCAGCGCTACGACGGCCGCGAGGACGACTTCACCGTCCCCGTCGACCTCACGTCGCGCGTCACGACCCTCGCGACCGACGCGGTGTCGCTCTCCGCGCCGGGCGAGGAGATCGGCCGTGCGACCGTGCCCTCGGGCGAGGTCGCGACGGTCACCTGGGACGGGCTCGAGCCGGGCGCGCTCCACGCGTGGACCGTCACGGCCACGAGCGCGGGCGGCGGCACCGCCGTCTCGCCCGTGAGCACGTTCACGACGGCGCCCGCCGGGAGCGGGCTCGTCGTCGAGACGACGGCGCGCAGCCAGTGCCTGGCCGGCAAGGCCTACGTCGCGGTCCGCGCCCTCAACGCGGACACCGTGCCCGTCGACGTCACGCTGAGCACGCCGTACGGCGAGCGCACCGTGACGGGAGTCCGGCCCGGCGCGTCGGCGTACCAGGCCTTCGCTGTCCGCTCGCCGCAGGTCGCGGCGGGCAGCGCGCACGTCGCTGCGACGGGCGACGGCCGCACGTTCGCGGGCGACGTCGCGTACGACGCGCTCGCGTGCGGCTGACACGGCGACGCGCCGTGACCCGGGCGGCTCGGTCGACCGGGTGATGCCGCACGACGCCAGGTGAGGACCGGCCCCCGAGCACACGTGCTCGGGGGCCGGTCCGTCGTCCGCGCGACCCCGCCCCGATCCGGCGTCGACGATCGACCCCTTCCCGGGGTCGAGCATGAGGGGCAGCACCGCGCGCGAGCCGTGTGCCGGCACCCGCGCGCGAGGGCGATCGTCCCCGAGCCGGTGCGGTGGCCCCGCAGGCGGTGTCCCGACCCGCGCGCGCCGGGGTAGGGTCGGCGACGTGACGCACCCGTCCGTGACCCTCTGGTGGCCGGCCGCCTGACGGCCGGTGACCTGAACCGGCCGTGCCCCGACGACGTGGGCGGCCTCGGGGACCCCGGTGCACGCGTCGTCGGCCCAGCGGCCCTCCCTCCCGAGAACCCCGAGTTCCCTCTGAGCTGGAGCCCCCAGAATGACGACACAGCAGTCTCCCGTCCCCGTCCGGTCCCTCGAGCCGACCGGTGCGGAGGTGCCCTCGACCGTCCCGACGCACTGGTACAACCTCGCCGCGGACCTGCCGGAGCCCGTGCCCCCGCACCTGCACCCCGGAACGCGCGAGCCCCTCACGCCCGACGACCTCGCGCCGCTGTTCCCGCTCGCGCTCGTCCAGCAGGAGGTGACGACCGAGCGCTACGTCGAGATCCCGCAGACGATCCGCGAGATCTACGCGCTCTGGCGGCCGTCGCCCCTCGTGCGCGCGCGACGCCTCGAGCGGGCCCTGGGCACCCCGGCCCGGATCTACTACAAGTACGAGGGCGTGAGCCCGGTCGGGTCGCACAAGCCGAACACCGCGGTCGCGCAGGCGTACTACAACGCGATCGAGGGCACGACGAAGCTCACGACCGAGACGGGCGCGGGCCAGTGGGGCGCGTCGCTGTCCTTCGCGGGTGCGCTGCTCGGGCTCGACGTCGAGGTGTGGCAGGTGCGTGCGTCGTACGACGCCAAGCCGTACCGCCGCGCGCAGATGGAGGTCTACGGCGGGATCTGCCACCCGTCGCCGTCGGACCTCACCGAGGCAGGTCGCGCGATGCTCGCCGCCGACCCGGGGACGACGGGCTCGCTCGGCATGGCGATCAGCGAGGCGGTGGAGACGGCGGCCAAGGACCCGGCGGCGCACTACGCGCTGGGGAGCGTGCTCAACCACGTCATGCTGCACCAGAGCGTCATCGGCCAGGAGGCGCTCGTCCAACTCGACGAGGCGGGCGAGGGCGCGCCGGACGTCGTCTTCGGGTGCGCGGGCGGCGGGTCCAACCTCGCGGGCCTCACGTTCCCGTTCCTGGGGCGCAACCTGCGCGAGGGCACGACGACGCGGCTCGTCGCGTGCGAGCCGGCCGCGTGCCCGTCGCTGACGCAGGGCGAGTACCGCTACGACTTCGGTGACGTCGCGGGCCTCACGCCGCTGCTCAAGATGCACACGCTCGGCAAGGACTTCGTCCCGCCGGCGATCCACGCAGGCGGCCTGCGCTACCACGGCATGTCGCCGATGGTGTCGCACGCGGTGAACCTCGGGCTCATGGACGCGGTCGCCGTCGACCAGGACGAGGCGTTCACGGCCGGGACGCTGTTCGCGCGCAGCGAGGGCATCATCCCGGCGCCCGAGTCGACGCACGCCGTCGCGGCCGCGGTCGTGCACGCGCGCGCGGCGACCGAGCCCGAGGTGATCGTGCTCGGGCTGTCGGGGAACGGCGTCCTCGACCTGCCCGCGTACGCGGCGTACGTCTGACGGGCGCCGCCGGGCGCCTCGCGCGGTACGTCCCCGCGCGAGGCGCCCGTACCCTGGTGCGGTGCCCGAGCCGACCCCCGAGACCCTCGACGCCCACGCGACCGACGCGCCGTCCGTGACGCCCGGCGGCGACCGACCGCGCTACCGGACCCAGCCCGTGTCGTTCGTCCGGCGCAGCGGGCGCCTCGCGCCGCGCCAGCAGCGCGCGTGGGACGCCCACCGGGACCGCTACGTCGTCGACGTGCCGCGCGACGTCGCGCGCACGTCCGTCGACCCCGACTTCGTGCTCGACGTCGCGGGGACGTTCGGTCGCCACGCGCGCCTCGTCGTGGAGATCGGGTCCGGCCAGGGCGAGGCCGTGGTCGCGGCGGCCGAGCGCGAGCCGGACACCAACTTCCTCGCCGTCGAGGTCTACACCCCGGGCCTCGCGCAGACCGTGCTGCGCGCGTCGCAGCGCGACCTGACGAACGTGCGTCTGGTCCAGGCGAACGCGGCCGAGCTGCTGGCGACGGCGCTGCCCGCGGGGAGCGTCGACGAGCTGTGGGTGTTCTTCCCGGACCCGTGGCACAAGTCCCGCCATCACAAGCGCCGCCTCGTGACGCCGTCGTTCGCGGCGCTCGCCGAGCGCGTCCTGCGGTCGCCGGAGGAGGGCGACGACGGTCGGCCCGGCGGCAGACTGCGGCTCGCCACGGACTGGGCCGAGTACGCCGAGCAGATGATCGACGTGCTCGACGCCGCGCCGGGGTTGCGCAACGTGCACGGCCCGGGGGGCGTCGCGCCGCGCTTCGCGGGGCGCGTGCTCACCGGGTTCGAGCGCAAGGGCGAGAAGGCGGGCCGCGTCATCACCGACCTGGAGTACGCGCGCGTCTGACGCGTCGGGGCCCGGCTCCCGACCGGCCGCGCGGAGTCCTTGCGGACAGAAGTGATCTACGGCACATTGTGCCGGGGGCGGAACGTCGCCCCGGGCACGCAGTGTCGCGTGCGGTCGCGTCGACAGGTGGCCGTCTGCGGGTGCGGGCTCTGTGTCAGTCCACGGAATGAGCCAACGGAGGCGTCATGACCGACGTGACGGCCGTCCCCGGAACGGGGCCCGCCGACGAGACCGACTACCAGCGCGTGCAACGCTCGCCCGAGTTCCAGGACCTGCGCCGACGCTTCCGGAACTTCGTGTTCCCGATGACGGCGCTGTTCCTCGTGTGGTACTTCGTCTACGTCCTGCTGGCGAACTACGCGCACGACTTCATGAGCATCCGGGTGTGGGGGAACATCACGGTGGGGCTGCTCTTCGGCCTCGGCCAGTTCGTGTCCACGTTCGCGATCACCATGATCTACGCGCGCTGGGCCAACAAGCGCTTCGACGCCGCGGCGGACGAGCTGCGCCGGGAGATCGAGGAGGACGGACTGTGAGCGCTCACCTCCTGGCCGCTGAGGCCACCGACGTCGGGAACCCGGTCGTCAACGTCGCGATCTTCGGCGTCTTCGTCGCCGTGACGCTCGTCATCGTGCTGCGCGCGTCGCGGCAGAACAAGTCCGCCGCGGACTACTACGCGGGCGGACGATCGTTCACCGGACCGCAGAACGGCACCGCCATCGCGGGCGACTACCTCTCCGCCGCGAGCTTCCTCGGCATCTGCGGCGCCATCGCGATCAACGGGTACGACGGCTTCCTCTACTCGATCGGGTTCCTCGTCGCGTGGCTCGTCGCGCTGCTGCTCGTCGCCGAGCTGCTGCGCAACACGGGCAAGTTCACGATGGCGGACGTGCTGTCGTTCCGGCTCAGGCAGCGCCCCGTGCGCATGGCGGCGGCGATCGCGACCCTGGCCGTCGTGTTCTTCTACCTGCTCGCGCAGATGGCCGGCGCGGGCGGGCTCGTGGCCCTGCTGCTCGGCGTCGACTCCACCGCGGGACAGAGCGTCGTCGTCGCCGTCGTGGGGGCGCTCATGATCCTCTACGTCCTGGTCGGCGGCATGAAGGGCACCACGTGGGTGCAGATCATCAAGGCCGTGCTGCTCATCGCGGGCGCCGCCGTCATGACGGTGTGGGTGCTCGCCAAGTTCGGCTTCAACCTGTCCGACCTGCTCCAGGGAGCGATCGACAAGGCCGGTCCGGGTGGCGAGGCGCTCGTCGAGCCGGGCAAGCAGTACGGCGCGACGGGCACGACCAAGCTCGACTTCCTCTCGCTCGCCCTGGCCCTCGTGCTCGGCACGGCCGGGCTGCCGCACGTGCTCATGCGCTTCTACACCGTGCCGTCGGCCAAGGAGGCGCGCCGCTCGGTCGTCTGGGCGATCTGGCTCATCGGCATCTTCTACCTGTTCACGCTCGTCCTCGGCTACGGCGCCGGGGCGCTCGTGGGGCCGGAGACCATCAGCGCGGCACCAGGCGGCGTGAACTCGGCGGCGCCGCTGCTCGCGTTCGCCCTCGGGGGCGAGATCCTGCTCGGGTTCATCTCCGCCGTCGCGTTCGCGACGATCCTCGCCGTCGTGGCGGGCCTGACGATCACCGCGGCGGCGAGCTTCGCGCACGACATCTATGCCAACGTCATCAAGCGCGGCGAGGTGAAGCCGGACGGGGAGGTCAAGGTCGCGCGCATCACGGTCGTCGTCATCGGGATCCTCGCGATCCTCGGCGGCATCTTCGCGCAGGGCCAGAACGTGGCGTTCCTCGTGGCACTCGCGTTCGCGGTCGCGGCGAGCGCCAACCTGCCGACGATCCTCTACTCGCTGTTCTGGAAGCGGTTCAACACGTCCGGGGCGCTGTGGAGCATGTACGGCGGGCTGATCTCGTGCGTCGTGCTCATCGCGTTCTCGCCCGTCGTCTCGGGCAAGGTGGACCCGGTGACGGGCGCGAGCCTGTCGATGATCAAGAACGCCGACATCGACTTCGCGATCTTCCCGCTAAGCAACCCCGGCATCGTCTCGATCCCGCTCGCCTTCCTCCTCGGGATCCTCGGCACGCTGCTCAGTAAGGAGAAGCCGCACCCGGAGAAGTTCGCCGAGATGGAGGTCCGCTCGCTCACGGGCGCCGGTGCCGAGAAGGCGGTCACGCACTAGCGGGGGCGCTCCTCTCTCCGCTCGACGGATGCCCCCGGTCGTGTCCGGACCGGGGGCATCCCGCACCTGGGCCGCGCCCGCGCGACCCTCGCGCCGCGAACCCGCCGCTCCGACGTCGCCTCCCGCCGCAATCCCGTCGCCGTCGGTACGCCCCGCGACGTACGGTCGCGCCATGACGTCCGCGACCCCGCCCGCCCTCGTCGGTCCGGCGGGCGCGCCGGCGCCGGTCCTCGTCGTCACCGGGGCGATGGCCTCGGGCAAGTCGACCGTCGCCGACGCGCTCGCCCGGACGTTCCCGCTGGCGGCGCACGTGCGCGGCGACATGTTCCGTCGGTTCCTCGTGAGCGGGCAGGCCTCGATGGCGCCGCCCCTGTCGGCCACGGCCCGAGCCCAGCTCGACCTGCGGCAGGCGCTGGCGGCCCAGGCCGCGGACACGTACGCGGCTGCGGGCGTGGCCGCCGTCGTCCAAGACATCCTGCTCGGTCCCGACCTGGAGCGCTTCACGGCGCGCGTGCGCACGCGCCCGTGCTACGCCGTCGTGCTCACGCCTGACGCCGCGACCCTCGCGGCGCGCGACGCGGGCCGGCACAAGCAGGCGTACGGGGCCTGGACGCCCGACGAGTTCGCGGCGGCCGCTCGCGCGACGCCGGGCGGACTGCACCTCGACACCACGGGGTGGACCGTCGCCGAGACCGTGCGGCAGGTCCTCGACCGGCTCGAGGAGGCACGCGTCGCCTGATCCCGTTGCCGTCCCGCTGGGCAGCGAGCGCGAGCCCGCGTGAGGATGGCCCCATGACGACCGACCCGCAGCAGGAGACCGCGCGCGACGAGACCTACGACGTGATCGTGATCGGCGGCGGGCCCGTCGGCGAGAACGTCGCCGACCGTGCCGGGCGCACGGGCCTGAGCGTCGCGCTCGTCGAGGCCGAGCTCGTGGGGGGCGAGTGCTCGTACTGGGCGTGCATCCCCTCCAAGACCCTCCTGCGCCCGGGCGCGGTACGCGCCGAGGCGCAGGGTGTGCCCGGGGTCGGCGTCGAGGACGACCTCGACGTCCGCACGGTCCTCGCGCGTCGCGACGCCATGGTCGCGGACTGGGACGACGCGGGGCAGGTCTCCTGGGTCGAAGGGGCGGGGATCGCGCTCGTGCGCGGACTCGGGCGTCTCGTCGGGCCACGCCTCGTCGAGGTCGTCCCGGAGGAGTCGGACGCCGACCCCGACGACCTCCCGCGCGCACGGCGCCTCGCGGCCCGGCATGCGGTCGTCGTCGCGACGGGCAGCGTGCCCGTGCTCCCCGACGTGCCCGGCCTCGCCGACGTCAACCCGTGGACCAGCCGCGAGGCGACGGCGGTCGAGGAGGTCCCGGAGTCGATCGCCATCGTGGGCGGGGGCGTCGTCGCGACGGAGATGGCCGTCGCGTTCGCCGACCTCGGGTCCCGCGTCACCGTCCTGGCGCGCGGCGGCCTGCTCGGGCGCACCGAACCCTGGGCGGGCGAAGCGGTGGCCGCGTCGCTGCGGGAGCTCGGCGTCGACGTGCGGCTCGGCGTGGGTGCCGAGTCGGCCGAGGCGCTGCCCGACGGCGGGGTGCGCCTCACGCTCTCGGCCGTCGGGTCGCGGCGGAGCGAGGCCGGCGCCGACGAGGCGCCCGACGTGTCGCCTGTGACCGCGGAGCGGGTGCTCGTGGCGACCGGCCGGGTCCCGCGGACCCACGACCTCGGCGTCGAGGCGGTCGGGCTCGTCCCGGGGCGCGCGCTCGACGTCGACGACACGATGCTCGTCCGAGGGGTGGCACCGGCCGGCTCCGAGGACGGCGGCGGCTGGTTGTACGCCGCGGGCGACGTCACCGGACGCGTCGCGACCACGCACCAGGGCAAGTACCAGGCCCGGGTCGCGGGCGACGTCGTCGCGGCCCGCTTCGGCGACCCGGACGCCGACGGGGCGCCGACGGCGGGGGAGCGCCCGCCCGCCGTCGGGTCGACGCCCGACCCGTGGTCGCGGTTCGCCGCGACGGCCGACGGCGTCGCGTCGCCGCAGGTGGTGTTCACGCGCCCCGAGGTCGCGGCCGTCGGGCACACCGAGGCGTCCGCGCGCGAGGCCGGGATCGACGTGCGGGTCGTGCGGTACGACCTCGCGAACGTCTCCGGCGCCGCCGTGCGCGCCGAGGGCTACGCCGGCAGCGCCCAGCTCGTGGTCGACGCCGCGCGGGAGGTCGTCGTCGGGGCCACCTTCGTCGGCCCGGACGCGGCCGAGATGCTGCACGCTGCGACGATCGCCGTCGTGGGCGAGGTGCCGCTGCGTCGCCTGTGGCACGCGGTGCCGTCGTACCCGACGGTGAGCGAGGTCTGGCTGCGCTTCCTCGAGGAGTACGGGCTGTAGCAGCTCAAGCGCGTCGCACGGGAACGCTGCCCGTGCGCGGGCGAGGTCGCCTAGGCTCGGGGCGTGACGACCGAGACCTCCGCCCCGCGCGTCGCCCTCGCGACGTGCTCCGTCCTGCCGCACCTCGACCCCGACGACGCACCGCTCGTGCGCGCGCTCGACGCCCGCGGCGTCGCCGCGCAGCCCGCCGTCTGGGACGACCCGGACGTCGACTGGAGCGCGTTCGACGCCGTCGTCGTGCGCTCGACGTGGGACTACTCGGCCCGCCGCGACGAGTTCGTCGCGTGGGCGGCGCGCGTCCCGCGCATCCTCAACGCGGAAGCCGTGCTGCGCTGGAACACCGACAAGGGTTACCTGCGCGAGCTCGAGGGAGCGGGCATCCCCGTCATCCCCACGCTGTGGCTCGACCCCGCGCGCAACCTCTCCTCGCGCGCGATCCACACGCGTCTGCCCGCCCAGGGCGACTTCGTCATCAAGCCCGTCGTGAGCGCGGGTGCCAAGGACACGGGCCGGTACCAGGCGGGCGAGGCGCACTCGCGCGGGCTGGCGATCCAGCACGCGAAGAACCTGCTGGTCTCGGGCCGCGAGGTCATGGTCCAGCCGTACGTGACGAGCGTCGACACCGCGGGGGAGACGGGGCTGGTCTTCGTCGACGGCGAGTTCTCCCACGCCGTGCGCAAGAACGCGCTGCTCACCGGGCCGCACCGCCCGACGCGCGGCCTGTACCAGCAGGAGGAGATGAGCCCGTTCACCGCGACCGAGGAGCAGCTCGACGTCGCGCGCCGGGCGCTCGCGGTCGCCGCCGGCTCGGTCGGCGGCGGGGACGTGGCGAGCTTCCTCTACGCGCGCGTCGACGTCGTGACGGGCAACGACGGCGGCGTCGTCGTCATCGAGCTCGAGCTCACGGAGCCGTCGCTGTTCCTCGCGCTCGCGCCCGGGTCGCTGGACCGGTTCGCCGACGCGATCGCCGCGCGCGTCGCGCGCTGATCCGTCGGGTCCCTCCGAGGCGTGCGACCGTGGCCCCGCCCCGACGTCGGGACGGGGCCACGGTCGCGCGGTGCCGGAGGTGAGGCGGGGCCGGAGCTCAGGCGAGGCCGTTCTCGGACAGCCAGTCGGCCGCGATGTCCTCGGGCGAGCGCTGGTCCTCTGTGGACTCCACGTTGAGGGCGACGAGGCCCTCGGGCGTGAGCGCCTCGCTGACCGGGTTGATGACGTCCGCGATCTCGTCGGCGATGTCCGCGTTGACGAGCGGCACGACGTTCGAGGCGAGGAACAGGCCCTCGGGGTCCTCGAGCGTGACGAGCTTCTCGGTCTGGATGCGCGGATCGGCGCTGAACACGTTCGCGACGTTCACCGTTCCGGCGACGAGGTCCTGCACGGTCGTGTCGCCGGTCGCGACGAACGAGACGTCGACGCCGTACACGTCCTTGAGCCCCTGCGGGCCGTAGGGCCGCTGCTCGAGCTCCGCGGGACCGCCGAGCGTGAGCGGCACGTCCAGGCCCGCGAGGTCGGCGATGCTCGTCAGGTCGTTCTCCGTCGCGAACGCCTCGGTGACGTTGTAGGAGTCCTGGTCCGTCGCGCTCGACTGGTCGAGGACCGTGAGCCCGTCGGGCAGCGCCTCCTGGAGGGCGGCGTACACGTCGTCGGGCGACGTCGCCGTGGTCTCCGGGTCGAAGAACTGCAGCAGGTTGCCCGTGTACTCGGGGAAGAGCTGCACCTCGCCGCTCTCCAGGGCGGGCATGTAGGCGTCGCGCTGGCCGATCGAGAAGTTGCGCTCGACCGTGAAGCCCTCGGCCTCCAGGGCCTGGGCGTAGATCTCGGCGATGATCTCGTTCGAGTAGTAGGCCTGGGAGCCGACGACGATGGTGTCGGACGAGGCGCCGCCGTCGGACGTCCCGGTGCCCGCGTCGAGCGGGTCGGACCCGCCGCCGCAGGCGGTGAGCGTGAGGACGGCGGTCGCCGCGGCGGCGACGAGGGCGGCGGTGCGTCGGGTGGTGCGCATGTGTCTGCCTTTCTGAGGGCCGTCCCGGGGGCCGGGAGGTTCTGGGTGGGTCTGCTGGGGCAGGGCGGTGCGGTCGGGGCTCCGCGCGTGTCAGGCGGTGGTCGGTTCGGGCGCTCGGCGACGCCGTCGCCGGGCAGGGTCGTCGTCCGGGGAGCGGCCGGCAGTCACCCCGCGCGGCACGACGACGCGCTGGAGGATCGCGAAGAGCGCGTCGAGCACGACGGCCAGGACGACGATCACGAGGGCGGCGCCGAGGATCTGGGAGAAGTCGCGGATCTGGATGCCCTGCACGATGTAGAAGCCCAGGCCCCAGTTGCCGACGTACCCCGCGAGGGTCACGGTCGCGACGACCTGGAGCGTCGCGGAGCGCAGCCCGCCGATGAGCAGCGGGAGCCCGAGCGGCACCTCGGCCTGGAAGAGCACCTGCCACCCGGTCATGCCGACGGAGCGGGCGCCGTCGACCACGCGCCGCTCGACGGCCTCCACGCCCGCGTACGCGCCCGCGAGGATCGGCGGGATCGCGAGGAGGACGAACGCCGTCGTGGACGCGGCGACCTTGTGCGTCACGCCGAGGAGGAGGACGAGGAGCAGGACGAGCCCGAACGACGGCACGGCGCGGGCCGCGCCCGAGAGGGCGACCGCGAGCTCCCGGCCCCGCCCCGTGTGGCCGATGACCCAGCCCGCCGGGATCGCGATCACCGCGGCGATGAGCACCGAGACGAACGTGAACGCGAGGTGGGTCCAGATCGCCTCCGGGAGCGGGAGCGCGCCGGTCAGCCGGTCGGGCGAGAAGATCCAGGCGATCGCGTCGGAGAAGAGGTTCATGCGCGCGCCTTCCGAGACCAGGGCATGACCGCTCGCCCGGCGAGCACGAGCAGCAGGTCGACCAGCAGGGCGATGACGACGACCGCGACGACGCCGGCGAGGATCTCCGCGACGATCTGCCGCTGGTAGCCGTTGGTGAAGAGGTAGCCGAGGTTGTCGATCCCGATGAGGATGCCGACCGTCGCGAGCGAGATGGTCGAGACGGCGGTGACGCGCAGCCCGGCGAGCACGACCGGGCCGGCGAGCGGCAGGTCGACCTGCCAGAAGCGCCGCCACGGCCCGTACCCCACGGCGAGGGCCGCCTGCCGGACCGTCGGGTCGACCGACGCCAGGGCGTCGGCGACGAACCGCGTCATGATCGCCACGGCGTAGACCGTCAGCGCGACGACCAGGTTCACCTCGGACAGGAAGCTGATGCCGAGCAGAGGCGGGAGCAGCGCGAACAGCGCGAGCGACGGGATCGTGTAGAGCAGCCCGACGAGGGTGAGCACGAGCCCCCGCGTGAGGCGGAACCGGAACGCGAGCCAGCCCAGCGGGATCGAGACGAGGAACCCCAGCACGACGGGCACGACGCACTGGCGCAGGTGCTCGACGGTGAGGCGGCCGATGAGGTCGAGGTTGTCCAGGACCCAGGTCATGCGCTGCCCTCGACGAGGTCGTCGACCAGGACGCCCTGCGTGCGGCCGGCGCCGTCCACGAGCACGGTCCCGCGGTCCGTGCGCTTGGTGTGCAGCGCCCGCGTGCCGCGCTCCGCCCCGATGAAGCTCGCCACGAAGTCGCTCGCGGGGTTCTCCAGGATCTCGCTCGGAGACCCGATCTGCGCGACCTGCGCCCCCTTCTCGAGGATCACGACCTGGTCCCCGAGGAGGAACGCCTCGTCGACGTCGTGCGTGACGAAGACGACGGTCTTCTCCAGCTCGCGCTGCAGCCGGATGGTCTCGGTCTGGAGCTCTGCGCGCACGATCGGGTCGACGGCACCGAACGGCTCGTCCATGAGCAGGATGTTCGGGTCCGCGGCGAGCGCGCGCGCCACCCCGACCCGCTGCTGCTGGCCCCCGGAGAGCTGGCTCGGGTAGCGGTCCGCGAGCGCCCGGTCGAGACCCACGGTGTCGAGGAGATCGAGCGCGCGCTCGCGCGCCTGGCGCCGCGGCGTGCCCTCGAGACGCAGGACCGTCGTGACGTTGTCGACGACCTTGTGGTGGGGGAGCAGCCCGCCGTTCTGCAGGACGTACCCGATGCTGCGGCGCAGCTTCACGGGGTCCCGGTCGAGGATGGAGGCGCCGTCGATCTCGATCGTGCCCGACGTGGGCTCCACCATGCGGTTGATCATGCGCAGGAGCGTCGTCTTGCCGCTCCCGGACGACCCGACGAGCACGGTCGTGCGGTGCGGTGGGATCACCAGGTCGAAGTCCGCGACCGCTGCCGTGCCGTCCGGGTACGTCTTGGTGACCGATCGGAACTCGATCATGGGGCGCTGCCTCCCGACAGTCGGTGTACGGCCTCTCACCCAACCACGACCGCGGTGCGGCCAGCGAGCGCAGTGCCACGCGTCGTACCGACGGTACGACGGACCACCGACACGCCGCACTCGCACCGGTACGTCGGCTTCGCGCCGTCGGGGGCCGTCGCACGCCACGGCGGAATCTCCCGTGACGCGCGTCACGCTGCGGCCCTATCGTGGCGCTGTGCCGCACCTCGACTCCTTGCTCGCCTTCGCGCTGGCCTCGCTCGTGCTCGTCGTCGTCCCCGGGCCGAGCGTGCTCTTCGTCGTCGGCCGCTCGCTCGCGCTCGGGCACCGGGGCGGGGTGCTGAGCGTCCTCGGCAACGAGCTCGGTGCTCTGACGCTGGCCGCGGCCGTGGCGCTCGGTGTCGGCACGGTCGTCGCGACGTCCGTCGCCGTGTTCACGGTCGTCAAGCTCGTCGGCGCTGCCTACCTCGTCTACCTCGGCGTCCAGGCGGTCCGGCACCGGCGGGAGGGCGCCGTCGACGTCGCGGTCGCGCCCGTGCGCGAGCCGCGGTGGCGCGTCGTGCGGCAGGGCTACGTCGTCGGGGTGACGAACCCGAAGACCATCGTGTTCTTCGTCGCCGTCCTCCCGCAGTTCACGGACTTCCACGCCGGGCGCGTCCCGGCCCAGATGATGGTGCTCGGGCTGGTCTTCACGCTGATCGCGTTCGTCTGCGACAGCGCGTGGGCGCTCGCGGCGGGAGCCGCACGGTCGTGGTTCGCCTCCTCGCCGCGGCGCCTGAGCGCGGTCCGCGCGACGGGCGGGGGCATGATGATCGGCCTGGGAGGCGTGCTCGCCGTCGCCTCGCACCGCACGACCTGAGCACCCGGGGCGTCGGCTACGGTCGGCCCCGGTGCCGTCGCACCGCCGGGGGAGATGTCCGTGCCCCGCGTCCCGCGTTCGTCGTCGTGCGGCCGGGGCCTCGTCCGTCTGGGGTGAGTAACGGGACTTGAACCCGCGACCCCCTGGACCACAACCAGGTGCTCTACCAGCTGAGCTATACCCACCATGACCGGGCGTGAAGCACCGGCCGTCGAAAAGTGTACCTGGTCCCGGAGGGGCTCCCGGACCGCTTTTCGAGGTCAGGAGTCGGCGGACCCTGTGACGGTGGCCACGGAGGTCCCGGCGTCGTCGTCCGCGGGCCGGGTCAGGCCGCGCGCGACGCTCGTCGCGACGACCTGCTCGGCGACCTTGCGGGCCGTGGCGGAGTCCGGGCCGGGCTGGGGGACGAACACGGCGGCCCGGTAGTAGCGCAGCTCGTCGATGCTCTCGAGGATGTCCGCGAGCGCGCGGTGCCCCCCGTGCTTCTCGGGCGACGAGAAGTAGGCGCGCGGGTACCAGCGGCGCGAGAGCTCCTTGACGGAGGACACGTCGATGATCCGGTAGTGCAGGTGGCCCATGAGCGCGGGCATGTCACGGTCGAGGAAGCCCTTGTCGGTGCCGACGGAGTTGCCGGCCAGCGGGGCCTTGCCCGGCTCGGGGACCCAGGTGCGGACGTAGTCGAGGACCTGCTGCTCCGCCTCGGCGAGCGTCAGGCCCTCGTCGAGCTCGTCGAGCAGGCCGGAGGTCGTGTGCATCTGGCGGACGAAGTCGCCCATCTGCGCGAGCGCCTCGGCCGGGGGCCGGACGAGGACGTCGACCCCGTCGCCGAGCACGTTGAGCTCGGAGTCGGTGACCACGGCGGCGACCTCGACGAGGGCGTCGGCGCCCAGGTCGAGCCCGGTCATCTCGCAGTCGATCCAGACGATGCGTTCGTTCGCGTTCACAGGACTCACGGCGCCCAGCCTATCCGTGGTGCACACGACGAAGGCCCCGACTGTCCGTTCCACACGGGTCCGGACGGTCGGGGCCTTCGGCGAGGTGCGCCGTCGCCTGACGGGGAGGGTCCCCGGCCCGGCGAACGGTCGGTGCGCGTCATGCGGTGCGACGCGGCAGGCGGGCCTGCCGGGTGTGCGCCGGGACGCGGGTGGTGGTGCGGCGCAGCTGCGACCGGCGCAGGGTCTGCTCCTGCAGCTGCTCGCGACGGCTGAGGGCCGCCACGTCGTACGTGATCAAGGGATGCATGGTGCTGCTCTCGTGACGTTGGGCTCGTGGGTCTGGCCGGACCCTCCACCGCCCGGTACGGACCGGACGGACGTCACCGCGGTGTGGGTCCATACGACCACGGTCGTGGCGGGTGGTGCACTCCTTTTTCGCCACGGGCGTCGGGCGGTGCCCGGTGGGCGACGGCGGTCGGCCGCGCTGCGCCGTCGGCCCGCCGTGCGTAGCCTCCGGGGATGGGACGCAGGGGCGAGGTGGAGCGCGCGACGACGAGCGGCGGGTCCGCGCGAGCGGTCCTCGCGCGCGTGTGGCCGGGCCTGCTCCTGGTGCTCGTCGGCGTCGCGGGATTCGCGCTCCTCCTCGACGCGGTCCGCGACCAGGAGGACCTGTGGCGGCTCGACGACCCCCTGCTCGCGTGGATGGTCGCGCACCGCACGCCGGTCGCGACGGGCGTCCTCACGGTCGTGACGACCGTGTCCGGGCCGTTCGTGCTGCCCGTCCTCGTCGCGTTCGGGTGCGTGGTGTGGGCGCGGCGCGCGGGCACCTGGTGGGAACCCGGGCTGCTCGCGGGGGCCATGGTGCTCGCGACGCTCGTCTCGACCGTGCTCAAGGCGCTGATCGCGCGGCCGCGTCCGCCCGACGTGTCGATGGTGGTCGCCGGGGTGGAGCGGTCGTTCTCCTTCCCGTCCGGGCACACGATCGGGGCGGCGACGCTCGTCCTCGTCGGCGGCTACCTGGTGTGGCACCGCCACCATGACGGCCGCGTCCTGGCGGTCTGGGCGGCCGCGTCGGTGGTGGTGACCGGCGCCGTGGCGCTGAGCCGGCTCTACCTCGGGTACCACTTCCTCACCGACGTCCTGGCGGGGCTGTCGCTCGCCGTGGCGGTGCTCGGCGTCGTGGTCGCGGTGAGCCGCGTCCGCGACCTCGTGGTCGCGCGTCAAGCGGCTCCCGGCGCGGCCGTCGACTCTCGCTAAAGGACTCTTGCGCAAGAAGTCTTTCGCGAAATACGGTGGTCGGCATGAGCACGCCACCAGACCCGCACGCCGGCCCGCCGGACGTCCCGGTCGCACCGGTCGGCCCCGACCTGACGCCGGCGGGACGCCTCCCGCGCGGCCCGAGGCCCGGGCCCGGGCAGGTCGTCGCGAGCGACCCGGCGACCATCCGGGCGCTCGCCCACCCGTTGCGCCTGCGGATCCTCGCGCTGCTCGACGACGAGGGCGAGGTCACCGCGACGCGCTGCGCCGAGGTCACGGGCGAGTCCGTCGCGAGCTGCTCGTTCCACCTGCGCATGCTCGCCAAGTACGGGTACGTCGAGCCCGCGGAGCGGCGCGGCAAGGAGCGTCCCTGGCGCTCCGTCGGGCGCGGTCGGCAGACGACGTTCGACCCCGACGTCCCGGAGTCCCTGCACGCCGCGGGGGCGGTCGCGACCCTCATGCTGGAGCAGGAGGCGGCGCGCGTCCGGGCGTGGCTCGCCGGGTCCGCCGCCGACGACCCGCAGTGGCTCCTCGCCTCGACGATGACCGGCGCGTCCTTCTACGCGACGCGCGAGGAGCTGGACGCGCTCGCGCGCGAGGTCGAGGCCCTCACGGACCGCTTCCGGGGGCGCTGGGACGACCCGTCGCTCCGCCCCCCGGGAGCGCGCCGCGCGCGCCTCTTCTCCGTCGTCAACGCCGACCCCCCGGACACCCCCCGATGAGCGCGGCCCGTGAGCCGACCGGCGCCGCCACGGCGACACGCGGGACTGCCGTGGCCGAGACGGCCGTGCCCGGGGCCGCGGTGCCCGGGGCCGCGGTGCCCGGGGCCGCGGTGCCCGGGACCGCCGGGGAGGTGGCTCCCGCACCCGGCACCCGCGCCGCGCTGCGCGGCCGCCCGTTTCGTCTCCTGTCCGTCGCGTGGGGGTTCACGAACTTCGCCGACTCCGTGCTCGCGATCATCCTCGCCGTCTGGGTGAAGGACCTCACCGGCTCCAACGGTGCCGCCGGGCTCGTGTTCGCGGCGCTCGGCCTGCCGGCGCTCGCGTCGCCGCTCCTCGGCCAGCTCGCCGACCGGGTGTCGCGTCGGCGGATGCTCGTCGTCACGTACCTGGTCGGCGCGGTGAGCCTCCTCGCCCTCCTCGCGGTCCGCGGGCCCGAGCAGGTGTGGGTCGTGTACGTCGTGACCGTGGTCTACTCGGGCGTCGGGTTCGCGACCGCCGCCGCGCAGGCCGGCCTCGTGCGGGACATGCTCCCGGACGACGCGATCGCGCCGGCGAACGGCCGCCTCACGACGATCGACCAGGTGTTCCGGCTCCTCATGCCGGTCGTCGGCGCCGGGGCCTACGCGCTCGCCGGCGCGTGGCCGCTCGTGGTCGCGGCCTCCGTCGCGTTCGCCGTCGCCGGCGCGGTGATCGGCCGGGTCCGGCTCGTCGAGACGCCGCCGCCCCCTGCCGCCGAGCGCGAGCCGTACCTCGCGGAGATGCTGGCCGGCTTCCGCCACCTCGTGCGCACGTCGCCGCTCGGCGTGCTCACGCTCGCCATGCTCGTCGCGTTTGCGGGCGTCGGGCTCCTCAACGCGGTCAGCCTCGCGATCGTCGAGGACGGGCTCGGGCTGCCGCCGGCGCTCCTGGGCCCCATCTCCTCGGTCCAGGCCCTCACCGCGATCGTCGCCGGGCTCACGGCCGCGCGCCTCGCCGCGCGCTGGGGCGCGCAGCGGCTCGTCGCGCTGGGCCTGCTCGTGCTCGCGCTCGGCATCGTGCCCGCGACGGGCTCGAACGTCGTGGCGATCGTGCTCGGGCTGGGCGCGGTCGGGCTGGGGGCCACGTGGTCGATCGTCGGCTTCGTCACCGAGCGTCAGCTGCGCACGCCCCCCGGTCTCCAGGGGCGCGTCGCTGCCGCGAGCCTGCTGCTCGTCAACGTCCCGCAGCTCGTGCTCACCGTGGTCGGCGCCGCCCTCGTCGGAGCGGTCGACTACCGCCTGCTGCTCGTCGTGACGGTCGTCGGCATCGTCCTCGCGGCCGCCGTCGCCCTGCGCGGTCACCGCGCCACCGCCCCGCCGAGGTAGAGCCTCGACGGGAGGTCGTCAGTCGTCGAGCCCGCGAGCGCGCAGGGCGTCGCCGAGCGCGTCGGCCTGGCGCAGCGCTCCGACGACGAGGGGGACGGCGTACGCGCGGACGTCGTGCTCGCGGCCACGTGCGCGGCACGCGTCGCGCACGCGCTGCGCGAGCGCGGCGACGACGGGGACGCAGCGCACGGCGAGCGCGAGGACGAGGGCGGCGCGGTCGACGTCGACCCCGAGGCGCCGCAGCGGCCGCAGGCCGCGCTCGATCGCCGCGAGGACGGCGGAGGTCCGGGTCGTCAGCAGCACGAGCCCGGCGAGGGCGACGAGCGCGACGAGCCGGGTCGTGAGGACGACCGCGGGCACCGGCCCGAGGGCGAGCCACTGGACGACGAGGAGCACGGGTACGACGAGGCGCAGCGGGCGGACCTGCTCCCACGCCGCGCTCCACCCCACGCCGGCGACCGCGTAGAGCACGCCGACGCCGAGGACGACCCCGGCGACCGCCGGGGGCGAGGACGCCAGCAGCACGACGGCGGACGTCACGGCCAGCCCCACGAGCTTCGCCCCGGCGGGCGCCCGGTGCAGCACCGACGCCCCCGGTCGGTACGTCCCCGCCGTCACGACGCCCCCTCGACGAGGCGCCGGTAGTGCGCGACGGCGGGCCCCGGCGCGTCGTCCGCGACGACCCGCCCGTCGTCGACCACGAGCACGCGGTCCATCGCGTCCATGAGGGACAGGTCGTGCGAGACGAGCACGACCTGCTGGGGGAGCCCGGCGAGCTCCGCGGCGAACCGCCGCGTGTTGCGCAGGTCGAGGAGCGTCGTCGGCTCGTCGGCGACGACGAGCCGCGGCTCGGCGGCGAGCACCGACGTCAGCGCGAGGAGCTGCTTCTGCCCGCCCGAGAGCAGGTGCGCGGGGTGGTCCGCGTGGCCCGCCAGGCCGCGCGCGGCGAGGGCCGTCCGCACGAGCGCGTCGCGCTCGGCCGCGGGGACACGACGCAGCGAGTACGCCACGTCCTCCGCGACGGTGGGCATGACGATCTGCGCGTCCGGGTCCGTGAACACGAAGCCGACGCGCCGCCGGACCGCGGCGCCGTCGCGCCGGGTGTCGAGCCCGTCGACCAGGACGCGGCCCGACGTCGGCACGACCAACCCGTTGAGCAGGCGCGCGAGCGTGCTCTTGCCGGAGCCGTTCGCCCCGACGATCCCCACGCGCCGCTCGCGCAGCTCGAGGTCGATCCCGCGCAGCACCTCCCGCTCGCCGAGTCGCACGTGCACGTCCGCGAGCCGGACGGTGCAGCCGATCACCGGACGACCTCCAGGAGGGCCGCGACGCCCAGCCCGCCCCCGACCGCGGCCGTCGCGAGACCCAGCGTCCCGGCCGGCGCGCCCTCGCGCACGAGCCGGGAGAACAGCCGCACGACGGACACCGCCCCGCTCGCGCCCCACGGGTGCCCGAGCGCGAGCGCGCCGCCGTCGGCGCACACGCGCACGTCGTCGTCCGGGTCGCCCAGAGGGTCCAGGCCGAGCGCGTCGGTGATCGCGAGGGCCTGTGCGGCGAACGCCTCGACGACCTCGACCGCCGCGAGGTCCTCGACGCCGACACCTGCGCGGTCGAGCACGGCACGCACGGCCGGGACGGGTCCCCAGCCGGGCACCGCGGGGTCGCAGCCGACGGTCGCGGACGCGAGCACGCGCAGGCCGGGGACCCCGAGGCCGCGCCGGACGTCCTCGGGCACGACGGCGACGGTCGCAGCGCCGTCGCTGACCGGGCTCGCGGTGGCGGCGGTGACGGTGCCGCCGGGCGTGAAGGCCGGGGAGAGCCGGGCGAGCACGGCAGGGTCGAGGCGGCGTGCGCGCTCGTCGCGCGCGAGCGCGCGACCCGGGACGCCGACCCGGACGGTCTCGGCCGCGAACCGCCCGCCCGCGTGCGCCGCGAGGGCACGCGCGTGGCTGCGCACCGCGTACGCCTCCTGGCGCTCACGGGTCACGCCGCGGCGGCGCGCGAGCTCGTCGGCGGCCGCCCCCATGCCGGGGTCGGCCCACGGCGTCGGGGCGAACGCGGCGCGCGCGAACGGCACGTCGCCCCACGCCGTGCGGTGCGCGCTCGCGGGGGAGCGCGACGCGCTCTCGGTCCCGCCCGCGAGGACGAGGCGGGCCTCGCCCGCGCGGACCTGCTGCGCAGCGAGGAGCACCGCCGCGAGGCCGGAGGCGCACTGGCGGTCGACGGTGAGGCCGGGGACGGCGACGCCCAGGCCCGCGGCGAGCGCCGCGACCCGGGCGACGTTCCCGCCCGGCCCCCTGCAGCAGCCCAGCACGACGTCCGCGACGTCGGCCTCGATCCCGAAGGCGCGCGCGTCGCCGAGCGTCGCGCCGAGGGCCCCGGCTGCGAGGTCGACCTCGGACAGCGACCGGTGCCCGTGCCCGGCCGTCCCCAGCCACGTGCGTCGCGCGGCCACGACCACGGGCGCGTCCCACCCACCGCGCGCGCTCATCGCAGCGGCTCCAGGCCCGACCGCCCGAGCTCGGTCGCCCCGAGCGCCTCGCTCACGGCCCCGCGCGCGGGCTTGCCGGACGGGGTCCGCGGGAGGGCGCGCGTGCCGTACCAGCGCCGCGGCCGTTGCGCCGGGGCGAGCGCCGCGCGCGCCACACGCTCGAGGTGGGCGCGCAGGCCCGGGCGGTCGTCGCACTCCACGACGGCGCTCACGACCGCACCGAGGCGACGGTGCGAGGTCCCGAGCACGACGACGTCTCGCACCCCGGGCACCGCGCGCAGCACGACCTCGACGTCCTCGGGCACGACGGTCGACCCGCCGGTGAGGATCGCGCCGTCACCGCGTCCGCGGAGCACGAGCCCGCCGCGCGCGGCCCCGCCGGGCGTCGCCGCCGGCACCGACGCCGACGAGGGCGCGGCTCTCGTCGGGGGCTCGGGCAGGGGGTCGGCGAGGTCGCCGACGGTGCTCCACGCGCCGTCGCGCCGCAGCGGACCCGTGGCGTGCGCGAGGTACCCCTGCGAGACCCAGGGGGAGCGCACCCAGACCTCGCCGACGCTCGCGCGGGGCAGCGGCCGCACCGCGAGCTCGACGCCCGGGAAGGCGCGCAGCCCCGACCCGTCCGGGTCGTAGGCGACGAACGACAGCTCGACCGCGCCGTAGTAGGCGAGCACGTCGATGCCGAGGGCCGCCGCGCGCGACCGCGCCCCCGGGGCGAGGGACGCGCCGCCGACGACCGCGTGCCGCAGCCTCGACGGCGCGCCCGCCGCGACGGCGTCGAGCACGTCGTCGAGGACCTGCGGCACGAGGTGGACGACGTCGCTGCTCGCGAGCGCGGACGTCGTGGCCGCGGGCGTGCGCGTGAGGTACGCGCACGCGCCGACCGCGAGCGTGTGCACGGCGGCGAAGCAGTAGAGGGACGACGCGAGCGGACCCGGGACGAGCACCGTGTCCGCAGGACGGAGGCCGAGGAGCCGCGTGACGTCGTCGAACGACCCTGCCCACGACGCGCGCGTGCGCACGACCGCGCGCGGCCGGCCCGTGCTGCCCGAGGAGAAGCCCGCCCACGCGAGGTCGTCCGGGGCGGGCACGTGGCCCGTGCCGGGGCTCGCTCCCCCCTGCGGGGCGGTCCCCGGCACGGGGTCCAGGACCGCGCTGGTCCCGCGCGGCAGCGGCACCTCGACGAACGTGCGGGGCGCGAGCGTGCGCAGGACCTCGGCACGGTGGGCGCGCGGCCACGCCGGGTCGCAGACGAGGGGCGTGGCGCCGAGGTGGTCGGCGGCCAGGACCGCCGTGAGCAGGTCCAGGGGGTCGGGAAGGGAGACGGCGACGAGGTCGCCGGGGCGCGTGCCCGTCGCCGCGAGGTGCGTCGCGCCCGCGCGAAGGTCCGCGGCGAGCGCGGCATAGGTGCGCGACCGCTCGGGCGTGCGCAGGGCGGCACGGTCGCGCACCGCCGGGTCGGCGGCGTGCGTCAGGACCTGGTGGGCGACGGGCACGCGGACACTCTCGCAGGTGTCAGGACGAGGCGGGGCCGGCGGTCGCGCGGCGGCCGGCGGTGCGTCCGCTCCGGCGGGCGGCCGGGTAGGCCCGCACGACGCCGACGGTGATCGCCGCGGCGGCCAGCGCCTTGAGGACGTCGCCGGGCAGGAACGCGAGCGAGAGCTGGGCCGTCGTCGGGAGCGGCACCCCCGTGACGAGCGACTGGACCGGGACGCCGAACGCGTAGACGACCCCGACCCCGCCGACCAGGCACGCCACGAGAACGCGGCCGAACGTCACCCGGCCGAGCCGGTCGACGAGCCAGCCCACGACCGCCGCCCCCGCGAGGAAGCCGACCAGGTAGCCCGCCGACGGGCCGACGAACGCGCCGAGGCCGCCGCGCCCGCCCGCGAGGACCGGGAGCCCGGCGGCCGCGAGCGCGAGGAAGGTCGCGGCGGCGAGCGACCCGCGCCACGCGCCGAGGAGCGCGCCCGCGAGCATGACGCCGAGCGTCTGGAGCGTGATCGGGACCGCGTTGCCGAACAGCGCGATCGATCCCGGCATCCCGAGCACCGCGACCAGCGCTGCGAACGTCGCGACGCGCGCCGCGTCGCCCGCGTCGAGCGCGAGCGGTCCGCGGGCCACGGCGACCGGGCCGGGCGTCGTCGTGGCGGTCCGCGGTGTCCCGGTGGTCGTCCCGGTCGAGGTGTCGGTCATGGGCGCTCCCTGCGTCGTCGTCGCGGGCCCGTGCTCGACCCGTCGTGGCCAGGTCCACTCTCCCCGGCGACGGCCGTGCGCAGCGACGGGGCCACGGACGACGGCGGTGGCTCCGCGTGCACGGATCGCACAACGGGTTGGAGGGTTCCGCCAACCCCACCGCGCCGACGGGGAGCGGCCTCGGAGGATGTCGACAACCGCGGTCCCGTGCGCCGGGTGCGGAGAGCCACGAGGACCTCTTGGCACTCTCGGGGCCCGAGTGCTAAAACAGACGTGTAGCCGCCCGCGAGGTGCCTACCTCGCGGGAGCACCGACCGGTCCCGGACGGTCCGGGGCCGACCGACGAGGAGGTGAGAGGTGTGGCTGCGATGATCGACCCGTTCACGAGCACCTTCGACGCGATGGACCGGCTGGTCGGCCAGCTCGCGTCCGGGGCTCGCGCGACCGCCGCGTCGGCGTCGGGCGGCATGCCGCTCGACCTGTTCCGGGCGGGTGACCACTACGTCCTGACCGTGGACCTTCCCGGCGTCGACCCGGGGACGATCGACGTGTCCGTCGAGGACCGCACGCTGACGATCCGCGCCGAGCGCAGCCCGCGGACCGACCCCGACGTCCAGTGGCTCGCGCGCGAGCGGCCCTCGGGCACCTACGCGCGCCAGCTCACGGTGGGGCGCGGGCTCGCCCTCGACAAGATCTCGGCGTCGTACGAGGACGGCGTGCTGTCGCTGACGATCCCGGTCGCCGAGGAGGCCCGGCCCCGCCGGATCGAGGTCGCGCACCGCGCGGGCGGCGGTGCGGCGACGCAGATCACGGCCGAGGCCGAGCCTCTGGCGAGCGAGGGCTGAGCGCGGCTCAGACCTCGCCCGGGAGCGCCTTGCGGACGACGAGCCGCGTCCAGGCGCCGAGGTAGATCCGGTCCCCGTCGGCCAGCTCGCGGCGCTGGCCGGCGGGGATCGGGTCCGTCGGGAGCGGCTCGCCCGCGGGGCTCACGTAGGTCCCGTTCGACGACTGCAGGTCCTCGACCCACCACCGCTGGCCGTCGGTGCTGAGCTGGCAGTGCCGACGCGAGACGCCGGTGTCCGCGCCGCAGTCGACCTGCGGGTGGATGCCCCGCGACACCGACGGCCGCCCGACGAGCACGCTCCGCTCGCGCAGCACGACGAGACCGGGCAGTCCCGCGGAGGGCATCGGGTCCTCGGGCTGCTGGGCCGTGTACCAGTCGGGGTCGATCCAGATCTCGACGACCCACTGGTCCGGTCCCGGGACCGGGGGCGTGGGCAGGTGGGTGCCCGACGTCGCGGGGACGCCCGGGTCGGCCGGCTCGCCTGCGGCACCCGCCTCGGGAGCGGTGGGCGTCGTCGGGGCGGGCAGCGGGGGCGGGGTCGACGACGACGCCGGGGTCGCGCCGGAGGCCGACGGCGCGGGCGGGGTGGACCCCGAGGCCGTGCCTCCCGCGGGTGCCGCGGGTGCGGGCGGTGTCGGGCGCGACGGCGGGTCGAGCGAGAGCGCGGACGGGGGCTCGACCGGGTCGGGCAGGGCGCCCGTCGTGAAGTCGTAGCCGCAGTTCTCGCAGAACAGCGCGCCGTCGGGGGCCGGGGACCCGCAGTTCGGGCACGTCGTCGCGGGCGCGGTCGCGGCGCCGCCCGGCGCGGGCGCCGAGCCGCTCGGGGCGGACGCGACGGGTGCCGACGCGGCGCCGATCGGCTCGCCGCACACGTCGCAGTAGTCGGTCGACTCGGACGGGTGCCCGTTGGGGCAGACGACGGCGCTCACCGGCGGACCCGGGTCGTCTTCGTCGAGGCGGTGTCGAGCGCCATCTCGTCCAGGGTCGAGGTGTTGCGCTTGAGGCGCACCGTCCCCTGCTCCTCGTTGTCGATGTCGACGACCTTGCGCAGCCGCGACGTCGCCTCGTCGTTGCCGGTCTGCTGGGCGAGCTGCACGGCGCGCCCGAGCTTGACGGTCGCCGTCGCCTCGTCGCCCGCCGCCTTGGCGGCGAGGCCCTCCTGGATGGCCGCGGCGAGCTCGGTCTGGCCCGTGTAGTGCGCGACCTCGGGGTTGATGCGCGTGGTGAGCGACTCGTCGTCGGACCACTTGGCCTTGACCAGGCCCGACGAGACGACCTCGCCGTTCACCGCGAGCTGCACGCGCGCCGCGAGCTGCTCCGACCCGACCGGCTTCGACGCGACGCGCACGGCGACGTGGTAGTCGCGCGACTCGTCGCCCCACGAGCCGGTCGGGTAGGCGCCCGTGAGCGGGTTGACCTCGGAGCGGCGGTGGGTGAGGTCCTCGACGGTCGGCGCGACCTGGCGCACGAACAGCACCTGGGAGCCCTGCGGGGCCCACACGCGGAGGTCGGCCGAGGCCACGCCGCGGGCCATGGACGCCTGCATGAGCTTCTCGAAGTCGGCCGCGATCTCGTTCGGGTCCGCGATGAGGTCCACCGTGCCGAGGAGAGCGGTCGAGATCTCGCGCAGCTCGTCGACCTGCCACCGCGAGCCGACGCCGCGCGCGTCGCACTGGAAGTGGCCCGTGACGTCGCGGACCGCCGCGGACAGGTTCGCGCGCGGCTCCGACTCGTTCTTGCCGTCGGTGAGGAGGATCGCGTGCCGCTGGGTGGCCTGCGGGACGGTCGCGAAGAGCTGGTCCGCGAGGCGCAGCCACGTGCTCATCGCCGTGCCGCCGCCGGGCGTGAGCATCGAGATCGCGCGCTTCGCCTCGGCGCGCGCGCCCGGCTCCATCTGGACCATCGCCATGCGCGCGTTGGGGTACGGGAAGATGCGGTTCGCGACGTGGCTGCCGCCCACGATCGCGAACCACGTCCCGTCGAGGATCTGGTCCACGGCGACCTGGGCGGCGTGCTTGGCGGCCTCCATGTTGCGGCCGGACATCGACCCGGACGTGTCGACCATGATGATCTCGGCGACCCCGCCCGCACCGCTGGCGCTCCCCGCGCTGCCGGCACCCGTGCACGTCACGGTGACGATCGCGTGGACGTCCGTGGCGCCCTCGGACAGGAACTCGTTCTGGTAGACCTCGGCGGCGAACTCGGCCATGGGGGCTCCTTCGGTGGTGCGGGTGTTCGTGCAGGCTATCGGGTCGTGGGCGGGTCGTGCCGGACGGTGGGGAACGGCCGGGTCAGGTCCTCGGGATCGTCGTCTCGAGGTCCGGGTCGAGCTCCGCGGGGGCCGCGGTCGACGACCGGACGAAGCGCGCGAGCGTCGCCGTGATGTTGTCCCGGCCGCCCTGGGCGTTCGCCCAGTCCACGAGAGCGCCGGCGACGGTGCGGGGCTCGTCGCCGACCCGCCTCTGGGTGTCGTGGAGCAGCGCGGCGAGGTCGGCGGCCGGGGAGCAGTAGTTCCACAGTCCGTCCGAGCACACGAGCACCCAGCCGTCACGGTCGGGGAAGGTCGCGGCCGTCCGGGCGACGGGGTCCGGCGCGTCGGGGCCGAGCCAGCGCGTGATCGCGTGAGCCTGGGGCGAGCTCTCCGCCTGGGCGCGGGGGATGCCCTGCGCCATCATCTCCTGCGCCCACGAGTCGTCGACGCTGAGCTGGTGCGCCTCCCCGTCGTCGGGGATCCAGTAGGCGCGCGAGTCGCCCACCCAGCCCGTCACCACGAGCGGGCCGTCCACGACCGCCGCGACGAACGTGCACGACGGCGGGTTCTCGCGGTCGGCCATCGCGCCCACGGTCGCGAGGATCGCGTCCTGCGCGGCGCGCGAGGCGTCCCCGACGAGCGCGGACCAGGCGGCGACCCGCGCCGTCGGCTCGCCGACGACGGGGGAGGCACCCTCCGGAGCACCGGCGGCGAGGACGTCGCGTGCCGCGCGCGCGGCCGCGAGGCTCGCGACGTCGGAGTCGGGGGCGGAGGAGACGCCGTCGCACACGACGAGCGCGGCGAACGCGCGCTCGGCGGTCGCCGACGCGCTCGCGGCGAGCGCCATCGCGTCCTCGTTGCGCGAGTGCCGCACGCCGCGGTCGCACACGCCGGCGACCCACGCCGCGGGCCGCTCGGCCCAGTGGTCGCGCTCCGAGGCTGCGGGCTCGCCGCACTCGGTGCAGTACCCGTCCTCGGCGACGCGGCCACCGCAGCGCACGCACGGTCGCGCGGCGGGAGCCGACGGCTCCCCGTCCCCGGGGTCCGACGTCGCCGCGTCCGAGGGCGTGGCCTCGGACGGCGCGCCGCCGTCGGGGGCGGCGTCGGGCGTCTCGCCCGCCGGCGGGAGCGCCGCGAGCGGCGTGCCGCACGCCTCGCAGAACCGGGCGCCGTCGGGCGACGGCTCCCCGCACGCGGGGCAAGCGAGCACGTCGGACGGCTCCGCGACCGCGCCGCCGGGGGAGGCGGCCGGGGACTCGCTCATCGGATCGTCCACCGGCGCACCTCGTTCGCACGGTCGACGAGCGTGATCCGCTCGTCGCGCGAGTCCGTGAGCGACGCGAGCTCGCGGTACGCGCCCTCGAGGGCGTCGCGCAGCGCGGGCTCGTCCGCGGGCACGCCCGCGATCCGCGTCGTCGGCTCGGGCCCGGAGCGCGTGACGGTCTCGAGCGCGGAGCGCAGCACGCCGACGGAGAGCTCGGCGCGCTCGCGCGGCGCGATCGACACCGCGGCGACGCTCGCCATGGCGTCCGCGAGCGCGGGCAGGCCGCGCCCCGACTCGGCGAGCAGGTGCGCGCGCAGCGTGCGGGACTCGACGTACGACCCGCGCGTCGGGCCGACGAGGTCGAGCGCGTGCAGGGCGCCGTCGAGGTCGCCGCGCGCCTCCCGGATGCGCATGAGACCGAACGCGGCGGGCGCGGTGTAGTTGGCGTCGGTGCGCGCGCAGATCACGTAGAGCGACTCCGCGATGTCCGGCTCGCCGCTCAGCTCGCACGCCGCCGCGAGCGCGAGCTTGGGCGCGAGCTCACCGGGCACCTGGCCGTAGACCGCGTTGAAGGACGCGCGCGCAGCGACCGGGTCGCCCTGGGCGAGCTCGCCGAGGCCGCCGAGCCACGCCGCGCGCCACTCCCACGGGTCGTCGGCGAGGATCGTGCCGATCGTGTCGCGCAGCACGTCGAAGCGGCCCGCCTCGATCGCCGCGCGGGCGCGCGCGAGGCGCACCTCGACGGTGTCCTCGGGCGCGTCGGCGAGCGCGGCGAGGCGCGCGTCCGGGTCGACGACGTTGACCCCGGCGAGCCAGCTCGCCATCGGGTCGTGGTCGTCGCGGCGCAGCGTGGGGAGCTCGTCCCACGCGAGCGGCCGGGCCGCCACGTCGGCGACCGGGGCCTCGAACAGCACGGACGCGGCCGAGTGCAGCGCCGGGTTGCCCGGGCCCGCGTCCGCCGCGACGACCTCGCGCAGCACACCGAGGAGCTGGGTGCGCATCTCGTCGGCGGTCGCGAAGCGGTCCGCGGGATCGAGCGCGCACGCCTTGGCGAGCAGACGGTAGAACGAGTCGTACTGCTGGAACACGGGCGTGTCGGCGACCGGCGGGAGCGACGCGACGTAGGTCGTCGTGTTGCCGCGGAAGTCGAGCACGAGCGTCGCGAGCGTGCGGCCGATCGTGTAGATGTCCGACGCGATCGAGGGACCGACCTCCGCCACCTCGGGCGCCTGGTACCCGACCGTCCCGAAGATCGCCGACGTCATGTCGTCGGCGCGCCGCACGCCGCCGAGGTCGATGAGCTTGACGCCGTCGCCCTGCTGGATGACGTTCTCCGGCTTGAAGTCGCAGAACAGCAGGTTGTGGTCGTGCAGGTAGGCGAACGCGGGCAGGATCGCGAGCACGTAGGCGAGCGCCTGGTCCACGGGCATGGGGTCGATGACCCCGTTGTTGGCCTCGCGGCGCGCCTGGAGGATCTCCTTGAGCGACTCGCCGCCGACGTACTCCATGACGGTGTAGCCCGCGCCGTCGTGCATCGCGAAGTTGTAGATCTCGACGATGAGCGGGTGCTCGACCTCCGCGAGGAACTGCCGCTCGGAGATCGCGGCCGCGTACGCGTCCGGGTCGCCCGAGTTGAGCAGGCCCTTGAGCACGACCCACCGGCCGGACACGTTCTGGTCGCGCGCCAGGTAGATCCAGCCGAGGCCGCCGTGCGCGAGGCAGCCGACGACCTCGTACTGCCCGCCGACGAGGTCGCCCGGCTGGAGCTGCGGCGTGAAGTCGAACCGGTTGCCGCAGTGCGGGCAGAAGCCGGACGTGCGGCCGGGCTGGCCGTCGCGTCCGCGGCCGACCTTCTCGCCGCACGCGGGGCAGAACCGCTTGCGCTCGGCGACCTCGGGCACCGCCATGACGGACTGCAGCGGGTCGCGCGCGGGGACGGACGGCACGGTCGTCAGCCCGGCGCCGAGGCCGCGCCCGCGCAGTCGCGTCGAGGACGTCCCGACGCGCCGCGTCGCCTTCGAGCCGGTCGCCGCGGTGCGCGCCGAGCCGAGCGCCGTGGACGCCAGGCGGCTCGAGCTCGTGCGGCCCGTGCGCGTGGAGCGCTCGGCGTCGGGGTCTGCTCCGCCGGTGGACGCCCCGGGGCGCCCCTGGACGAAGCCGGTGCCGAGCATCGCCGACGGCGAGGCGGCCGCGGCGCTCCCCGGGGCGGGTGCCCCGGCGGTGCCGGACGAGGTCCCCGTCGGCGTGCCGCCGGAGCCGCCCGCGGGCGCGCCGCAGACGTTGCAGTAGCCGTCCTCGATGGTGCCCGGGCAGCCGGGCTCCGAGCACGGGACGGTCGCGGTGGTGGTCACGACGACGCTCCTTCCGGGGTGGGCAGGTCGCGGGTGAGGAACTGGTACTGCTCGACGAGGAAGCGCGCGAGCGTCACGTCGCACGGGACCGCCTCGACGGCCTCGCGCGCCTCGGCGTGGCCGGAGCGCACCGTGGGCGACGCCGCGCGCCCGTTGGCCTCGGCCTTCGCGGCGAGCCGCTCGAGGCTGTAGCGCAGCTCGGCGCGCTCGCGCAGGGGCCGGGTGTAGGCGTCCTCGACGGTCTCGACGGCGCGGGCCACGGTCGCGAGCCGCGCCGCGTAGGCGTCGAGCTCGAACCGCGAGTCGGGGACGGGGCCGAGTCGCGAGACGTCGGGGACGGCGAGCCGGGGCGGGTGCGCGATCTCGCGCCGGCAGCGTGCGACGAGCTCGCGCAGCGCGGGCTCGCGGGCCTCCAGCGCGGCGCGCTGCTCCTCGGTCCGTGCGCGGTCGCGGCGCAGCTCACGGCGCTGCGCCGACGCCACGATGAGGTCGCGCTCGGCCCGCGCGACCTCGGTCTCGAGCTCCGCGAGCGGGCCCGAGACGTCGGCCCCGCGCGCGGCCTGCGCGACGAGGTGGTCGAGGCGCCCGCGCAGCGTCTCGACGCGCCCGCGCGCGTCGGCGTCCGAGCCGGCGAGGTCCTCGCAGCGCACGAGCTCGGCGCGCACGCCGCGCAGCCGCGCGACCTGGTCGGCGGTGTGCGGGTCGAAGGACAGTCGCGTGCGCAGCTGCACGACGAGCGCGTCGCACAGCTTGACCGCCTCCACGAGCGAGACGAGCGCGGCACCCGACCCGGAGTCGAGGCGCCCCCAGACGAGCTGGGAGATCTTCTCGCGGGCGACGGCGTCCGCCCGGCCCGAGTCCCAGACCGGCCGGATCTCGTCCGCGCGCGTGCGGATCGCCTGCCAGAGCGAGAGCGCGAGCACGAGGTCGGCCGTGTAGGCGTCGGGCGTCGCGGCGGCCTGCGCGGCGGCGTCGAGCCGGTCGAGCTCCGTGCGCCGCTCGTCGAGCCAGGTCTCGAGCGCGGCGAGGTACGCCAGGAGGTCGGCGGCGGGGATCGCCTCGCCGAGCCGTCCCGGCGCCTCGGGTGCCGTCGTGCGCGTCACGGCGTGCGGCCGTACACCGCGGTCGGCGGGGCCGGGGCGGGGCCGAGCCCGCCGAGCCACTCGCCGTAGATCGCGGCCCAGCGCCCGTCGGACTTCATCTGCTCGAGCACGCCGTTGACGAAGCGGACCATGTCGACGTTCTGCGCAGGGACGCCGATGCCGTACGGCTCGTCGCTGATCGCCTCGCCGACGACCTTCGCGTACGGGTCCTGCGCCGCGAAGCCGGCGAGGATCGTGTCGTCGCCCGTGATCGCGTCGACCTTGCCCTGCTGGAACAGCACGAGGCACTGGGTGTGGGTCGTGGCGGGGACGGGCTCGATGCCGGAGAACTGCTCAAGGCGCGTGAGGGTCGTCGTGCCCTCCGGCGCGCACACGCGCTGGCCCTCCAGGTCCGCGATGCCGCTCGCGGTCGAGTCGCGCGTGACGAGCACCTTCTGGCCGGCGTGGTAGTACTCCGCCGAGAACGCGATGGACTCCCAGCGCTCGCAGGTGATGGTGAACGCGCGCGCGACGAGGTCGACCTCGCCGTTCTCGAGCACCTCCAGGCGCTGACCCGACGTGATGACCCGGAACGTGAGCCGGTCGGGGTCGCCGAAGATCGCGCGCGAGATCTCGTGCAGCACGTCGATGTCGAAGCCCTCGATCTGGCCGGACAACGGGTTGCGCGCGCCCATGAGCAACGTGTCGGCCGAGACGCCCACGATCAGCGAGCCGCGGTCGCGGATCGCGGCCATGGTGCTGCCGCCGGGCAAAGCGTCGGGTCCGGGCAGCGCGCCCTCGGGCGCGTACGAGGCGAGCGGGTCGGCGCACTCCGCGGGAGCGGCCGGCGCGGCCGGCGCCTCCTCGGCCGCTTCGTCCTGCGGTGCCTCGGTGAGGCGGAGGTCGTCCGCGCCGGACGGTCCCGAGCACGCGGCCAGCGCGAGCACCGCGGCCAGCGCCGAGGCGAGTCCGGTCGTCACGACGCCGCTGCGGCGCCGGCGGGCACCGGCGCGACGGCTCCGGTCGGGGGTGGCGGGCGTCGTGGTCACCGGTACTCCTCCAGTCGTGCGGTCACGCCGCGCCACGCGAGCAGCGCTGCGACGAGGCCCGCGGCCAGCAGGAGCCAGCCCGCCACGGTCGCGGTCGTCGCCGCACCGTCCAGGCGCTCGCTCGTGGCGGCCGCGTTCGTCTCGATGTCGCCGCGCGCGGACGCGGAGAACGCGTCGAACGCGGCGTTGGGGCTCTCGGGGTCCGTCGCCGTCGCCAGCGCGACCGCCTCGTCCCACTGGCCCGCGTCGTCGAGCGCGCGGATGTCCGCGTGCCGGGTGACCCAGGCGTCGAGGGCCTGGGCGGTCGACCCGTCGAGGATCCCCTCCGACGTCGCGGTGTCGAGCCGCGCCGCGGCGTCGTCCGTCGCGGTGACGAACGCCTCCTCGTACGCCTGCCCCGACCCCCGCTTGATGAGCGTGAACGCCTCCATCGACTTCGCGTCGTTCGCGAGCGAGTACGCCTGCGACGCGGCGAGCGTCGCGGCGTAGGGTCCGGTGCGCACGTCCTGCGCGCGCGAGCTCGCCTGGGCGAGCAGGACCGTGGACACGATGCCGACGACGAGCACGACGGCGGTCGCGACCGCTAGCCCGACGTTGAGCACGCGGTGCGTGCGACGCGCGAGCCAGACCTGGCTGACGACGAGCACGGCCAGCGCGACGAGCCCGCCCGCGAGCACCCACAGCGCGTTGCGGACACCCGAGAAGTCGGCGGCGACGCGGTCGGCGTCGTCGAGCACGACCTCGTCGAGCGCCGGGAGCATCTGCTCGCGCAGGATCGTCGACGCCTGGTCGAGGTACGCCGAGCCGACCGGGAAGCCCTGCCGGTTGTTGGCGCGCGCCTGCTCGACGAGGCCCGTGTAGACCGTGAGGTCGGCCGCGACCTGGCCGAGCAGCTCCGCGTCGCCCTCGTTGCTCCCGGAGAGCGTGGCGAGGCCGTTCGCCGCCTGGTCCACGAGGTCGTCGTACCGGGCGCGCTGGTCGGCGGGCTCGAGACCACCCACGAGGAACGCGCCGGTCGCCGTCGCGTCGGCCGCGACGAGCGCGTTGCGCACCTCCTGCACGCCGACGAGCTGCGCGGTGTCCTCGCTCGCGGCACCGAGCGCTCGCGACTGGACGCTGCCCGCCTGGAAGCCGAGCACGCCGAGCGCGACGGCGGCGAGCACGCACAGGGCCATGACGAGCCGCAGCTTGCCGGGCGTGCGGCGCAGGGCGCCCCGGGCGCGGGACACGGTGGCGTTCGGCGCACCGGCGGGAGCCCCGGGCGGGGCGGCCGCGGGGCCGCCCGGCGCGGGGCCGCCCGCGGGGACGATCTGCTGGCCCGCCGGGCGGACCGGGGTGGTCGTCATGCGTTCTCCTCGGCGGTGGAGGGGGCGGACTCGGGTGCGTCGTCGGTGGGCGCGTCCGCGGTCGGGGTGTCCTCGGTCTTCGGCGGGTCGAGCGTGGCGAGGAGCGCGGGGGCGCCCTCGCCGTCGACGACGTCGACGGGCAGCAGGAGGCGGAGCTCGTCGATCGTCGGCGCCTCGGTGTCCTTGAGCCGCCACGCGTGCCGCGCGATCGCGGCGTCCAGCACGTTGCGGGCCCAGCGCGCGTTGCCGAAACCCTCGGTGCGCGGCTGCGCGGCGGCGAGGCGCGCGAACACCTCGAGCGCCTCGGGCGTGGGCTCGAAGTCGGCCTTCGCCGCCATGCCCGCGAAGATGTCGCGCAGCTCGGCGTCGGCGTAGTCCTCGAACGTGATGGTCGTGGAGAACCGCGACTCGAGGCCGGGGTTCGTGGCGAGGAAGTCGGCCATCGGCCCGGGGTAGCCCGCCACGATGACGACGAGCTCGTCGCGGTGGTCCTCCATGTCCTTGACGAGCGTGTTGATGGCCTCGGCGCCGTACTGGTCCTCCGCGAGCCCGTACGCCTCGTCGACGAACAGCACGCCGCCGAGCGCGGTCGCGACGACCTCGGACGTCTTCACCGCGGTCTGGCCCAGGTAGCCGGCGACGAGCTCGGAGCGGTCGACCTCGACGAGGTGGCCCTTCTCGAGCAGCCCGAGCGCGCGGTAGATCCCCGCGACGAGGCGCGCGACCGTCGTCTTGCCCGTACCGGGGTTTCCCAGGAATACGAGGTGGCGCGTCAGTGTGGGGCGGGTCAGCCCCGCCTCGGTGCGCAGCTTCTCGACGCGGAGCAGCTCGGTCTGGCGGTGGATCTCGTCCTTCACGCGGGTGAGCCCCGTGAGCGCGTCGAGCTCGGCGAGCAGCTCCTCGATCGAGCGGGGCGGCTCCTCCTCGGCCGCGACCTCGGTCGTCGTCGCCGCCTCGGCGCGCGCGGCCGTGGCGTAGGCGCCTCCCGCGGGCGTGCCGGTCTGACTGCCCGACGTCGTCGTGCTCGACGACGAGGCGGGCGTCGGCCCGGGCGGCGCCGCCGTCGGGCGTGCGCCGAGCGCGTCGAGGATCGACTCGACGGACGGGACCTCGGGCGCCGGGCGTCGCAGGGCCTCGAGCGAGCCCTGCCCGGCGAGCAGGTCGCCGAGGTCGAACGGGTCCACGCCGCCGGTCGCCGGGCGCGCGGCGACCGGTCCTCCCGCGGCGGGCGCCGCCGTCGGGCCCGACGAGGCCCGGCCGACGCCCGGAGCGGCGGCCGGGGCCGGCACCGGGGAGGTGCCCGACTGCTGGACGGCCGCCGTGGCCGCCGCGGCCCCGGCCACGTGCGGGCCGGGCGAGCCGAGGTGCCCGGCCGCGCGTGCGACGTCGGCGAGCGCCCGCCCGTAGGCCGCGGCGTGCTTCGAGCGCGCCGCGCCGAGGGCGGCGAGGACGTCCGTCGGCGACGTGCGCCAGCGCCGAGCGCTCGACGCGGCGGTGAAGAACGCGCCCGTCGCGGCGGGGTCGTGCCCGAGCGCGGCGAGCCACGCGGCGGGGGCTCCGGGGGAGGACTCGGCGACGGCCGCCGCGAGCCGGGCGCCCTCGTCGCGTGCCGCCTCCTCCTCCACGCCCGCGGCGCGCGCGGCAGCCTCCAGCGCGTCGAGCGACGCCGCGAGGCTCGGGGTCACCGGGCCGGTCATGGTGCCTCCAGTCGTCCGGGCTCCGCGGGCGGGCCGCTCGGCGGCTGGGGCGTGCCCTGGCCCGCCCCGGGGTCGAGCGCGATCGACGAGTCGCGGAACTTCTCCGCGAGGAACGCGCCGTGCGCGACGAGCGCCGCGGCGTCGGCGCGCGAGACCGCGTCGGAGATCTTGTCGAGCGTGACGCCGAGTAGGTCGAGCTGGTCGCACAGCAGCATGAGCGACGTCTTGCCCTGCGCGACGACCCGCCGGTCGGCGAAGTCGCGCGGCAGGCGCAGGTACGCCCCGACGGACTCGGGCAGGTAGCTCGTGGCCGTCGCGACGACGGTGTGCGCCTGCTGCGACCCGCCGCCGAGGCGGTCGAGGCGCGGCACCATCTCCTCGACCGTGCCGGTGATGCGGTGCACGCGCGCCGTGACGGCCGGCGGCACGCGTCCCTCGATCTGCTGCTCGACCCGCTCGACCGAGGCGAGGATCTCGGCCGACGTCGGCGGGGCGGGCAGCTCGAGCGCGGGCTCGGGCGCGGGGGACCGGCCGCCGAGGCGGCCGATCACGTCGGAGAACCAGCCCATCTAGCTCGGGGTCCGATCTGTGGTGCGGGGCGGGGTGGTCGGGGGACGGCGCGTCACAGCCGACCGATGTCGAGCGAGCCGCTGCCCGCCTGCGACTGGTCGGAGCGGCGGGCGCGGTCCAGGTACTCGTTCGCCTTCGTCGTCTCGGTCTCCAGGACGCCGATGGTCTGCGCCATGGAGTCGAGCGCCTGCGTCTTGAACGTCGAGATCGAGTCGAGCGTCGCGTAGATGTTGGCGAACGCCTGCTGGAGCTGCGGGAGACCGACCGTCGCGCTCGCCGCCTGCTGCTGGATGCTCGCCGACTGGTCGGCCAGCATCTTCGAGGTCGAGGCGATCATGTTCGACGTCGTCGTGTTGAGCGCCGTGATCTGGTCGAGCACGAGCTTCTGGTTCGCGAGCGCCTGCGCCACGATCACGGCGGTGCGCAGCGCGGAGACCGTCGTGGTCGTCGCGCGGTCGACGCCCTTGATGAGCTCGACGTTGTTCTTCATGATGATGTCCATCGCGAGGTAGCCCTGGATGGACACCGCGAGCTGCGTGAGCAGGTCCTGGTGCTTCTGGCGGACGTAGAACAGCACGTCCTCGCGCAGAGCCTGGGCGCGCTCCGGGTCGCTCGGCTCGAGCTCCGCGATCTTCGTCGAGAGCTCGGTGTCGAGGCGCTCCGCGATGAAGATGTACTGGTTGAGGCGCGCCATCGAGTCCCAGAGGTTCTGCTTCTCGAGGTTGAGGGCGGCGTTGTCCTTGCGAAGCTCGTCCTGGCCGTTGTAGAGCGACTGGACGATCGCGTTGAGCTGCTTCTGCGAGCTCTCGTAGCGGCGGAAGTAGTCCTGGATCTTGCCGCCGAACGGGATGAGGCCCAGGAACTTCTTGCCCACGCTCGCCTCGCTCGGGTCGAGGTCCTCGACCGTGCGGCGCAGCTCGAGCAGCGACTTGCTCACCTTGGAGCTCTCGGAGACGCCGCCCTCGCGCAGCTCCTTGACCGGCATCTCGAGCATGCGGTTGGAGACGTCGGCCGCGGCGCGGATGTCCTTGTCTCCCATCTTGCGGACGTCGTCGGCCTTCGCCGCGAACTCCGGCGAGCGCGTGTCCGTCGACAGGAGCTGGTCGAGGTAGGAGGAGACCTTCGACTCGAGGCCCGGGATCGCCGCCTCGTCGATGCGCGGCGCGAGCGCGGGCGCCTGCGTGGCGGCGACGGGCTTGACGGGCTCCGGGGCGCTGAGCGTGAGGGTCTCCGTCGGTGCGGGGGGCTGGAGCGGTGCTGCCTCGGTCATGTCTGTCCTTCGCTCGTGCGTGCCGTCGGACGCCGTCGGTGGCGGTCGGGGCGCCCTCGCGAGCCACCCCTCGACCCGGGCGAACCGGGCGGAACCGGCTTGCGCCGGTCGGGCGAGTATATCTACGGCGGGTGGCTCGATCTTTACCCTTTCCGGGGATCGAGAGGGTGAGAACTCCCCATGTCGGGCCCAACGTCCGGGCGGCCGACGAGTTCCGCCCGCGCACCGTCGTCCGTCTGCGAGAGCTCGCTGCGCACGACCTCCGCGGACGTGCGTGCCGCCATCGGGGGAAGGGGCGTCAGCGTGCGGGGCGATCGTCTGAGCGCCGGCCGGGCCGTACCGTGGGCGGGTCCGCGACGAGAGGACGGACGAGACGGTCCCGCGGTACCGCGTCCTGCGGGACGGGCGGGTCGTGCTCGTCGTGCGCAGCGAGCCGGGGACTCTCGTGAGCGTCTCGGTGCCGGCCCCGCTGCCCGGTGTCCGGCTGGTCACGCACCCCTTCGCCACTGGCAGCTTCTCCGCGCCGGAGCATGAGGGCGTGCTCGGGTCGCTGCTGCGGGAGGCGCCCGACCTCGCGGCGTTCCTCGCCGCCGCCGAGCGCGCGGGTTTCACCGTCGAACCGGACGCGTGAGTGGTGCCCCGAGCAGGACTCGAACCTGCAACCTACGGATTAGAAGGCCGTTGCTCTATCCATTGAGCTATCGAGGCGCGCGACCATCGTAGTGGGAGCCGGGCGTCCTCGGGAGGCGGGGCCGCGGCGGTGGAGCCGCAGGTCGGGTGGTTGCGCGTCGTCCGGCGCGTGCGTTTGGCGGGGCCCTCGGCAGCCGTCACTATGAACCAGTGAGAACCCCAGACGCCGCCACGAGCGACGTGAGCCCGTCCGCGCCCGGCCGGTCGCCGGGCTCGTGGAGGCCCGCGCAGGCGACCGAGGAGCTCGGTGTCACCGTCTACGACGTCGCGCGCGACCTGCGCCGCGACGTCGCGGACGTGCGCCTCCCGCTCGCCATCGACGGCGCCGCGGAGTCGGACGCCTCGCGGCGCCGGCTCCTCACGCAGCTCGACGAGCACCTGCTGCCGCGGCTGCGCGAGCTGTCGTCGCCCGCGATCGTCGTCATCGCGGGCTCGACGGGCGCGGGCAAGTCGACGTTGTACAACTCGCTGCTCGGCGAGGAGGTGTCGCAGGCGGGCGTCCTGCGGCCCACCACGCGCGAGCCGGTGCTCGCGTTCAACCCGCTCGACGCGGACGTCATCGTCGAGGGACCGGTGACGCGCGTGGCGCGCGTCGTCGACCACGACGGCGTCCCGCGCGGCACGGGGCTGCTCGACGCCCCGGACCTCGACTCGCTGCTGTCGGAGAACCGCGACACCGCGGGCCTGCTGCTCGAGGCGGCCGACCTGTGGCTGTTCGTCACGACCGCCTCGCGCTACGGGGACGCGCTGCCCTGGCAGGCGCTCTCGCGCGCGAAGGAGCGCGGGGCGAGCGTCGCGATGGTGCTCAACCGCGTCCCGCGCGAGACGCTCACGACGATCCGCGGCGACCTGCTGCAGCGCCTGCGCGACCACGGCATGGACGGCACCCCGCTGTTCGTCGTGCCGGACGTCGGCCCGCACGAGGGTCTGCTCGACCGCTCGGTCGTCGCGCCGGTCGCGCGGTGGCTGACGATGCTCGCGGGACCCGACCGCTCGCGTGCGGTGATCGTGCGCACGCTCAAGGGGGCGCTCGGTGCGCTGCCCGACTGGGTCACCGGCGTGTCCGACGCCGTCGAGCAGCAGGTCGAGGCGGCCGCGGACCTGCGCTCGGCCGTCGAGAAGGCGATCCCGCCGGTGCGCGACGCCGCCCGGCAGGCGGCCCTGGACGGGGCGGTCGCGCACGGGTCGCTCGAGGCGCGGTGGGCCCAGGTGACCGGCGCCGAGCGCGTGGACCGTGTCAAGGTGCGCGGCGGCGTCGCTCGGTCGTCCAAGCGCCGGGGCCGGGCGCGCGACCTCGTGCTCGCCCCGCTCCTCGAAGAGACGCGCGAGGCCGCGCGCCGGACGCTCGCCGCGGACGGCGTCCTCGCCCACGACGCACTGCGCGCGGCCGTCGACGGCGACCGTCCGCTGCCGGGTGCGGCCGAAGTCCTGCCGACCGAGGAGGACGCCGCGGCGCGGCGCGAGGCCGCGGCCACGACCCAGGCGCTCCAGTGGTCCAGGCGTGCCGAGCAGGTCGTCGCCGAGCTCGCGGCGCCGACGGCGACCGAGGCCGCGCGCGGCGCGGTGAAGGCGTTCGGCGAGACAGGTCTCGCGGCCCTCCTGCTCGCGGGCGCCGCCGGGAGCGACGACGCAGCACGCCTCGTGCGGACCGTCCTGGCCGACACGGGCGACGACGCGCTCACGGCGCTGCGCGACGACCTGGCAGACCGGGCCGCGACCATGGTCGAGCGCGAGGCCGAACCCGTCCTCACGGCGCTCGCCGACCCGGCGCTCGCCGCCGACGCGGCCGTCGGGCTGCGCCTACGACTCGCCGAGCTGAGGAGGCTCATGTGACGTCCCACGATGCCCAGCTGCGTGCCCGGGTCGACGACCTCGCGCGCGCGGTGGACCTCGCGGGGGACCGCCTCGACCCCGCGGTCGCGGCCCAGGTGCGCGACGCGATCGGCGGCGTGCGCGAGCGCCTCGCGCTCGGCGTCGACCACACGGTCGTCGCGCTCGCGGGCGGCACCGGGTCGGGCAAGTCGAGCCTGTTCAACCGCGTGTCGCGCCTCGACTTCGCGGACGTGGGCGTGAAGCGCCCCACGACGGCGCGCGTCACCGCGTGCTCGTGGAGCGACGCCGCGACGGCGCTGCTCGACTGGCTCGCCGTGGACCCGGAGCGCCGCATCACGCGCGACGGCGAGCTCGACGCCGAGGACGAGTCGGCCCTCGGCGGCCTCGTCCTGCTCGACCTGCCGGACCACGACTCGATCGAGCCGGCTCACCGCGACGTCGTCGACCGGGTGCTCCCGCTCGTCGACCTGCTCGTGTGGGTCGTGGACCCGCAGAAGTACGCGGACGACGCGCTGCACTCGGGCTACCTCCAGAAGTCCACGGGGCTCGAGGGATCGATGGTCGTCGCGCTCAACCAGATCGACACCGTCCCCGAGGCGCGCCGCGCGGCGCTCGTCGAGGACATGGGCCGTCTGCTCGAGGAGGACGGTCTCGAAGGCGTCTACGTCACGACCGTCTCCGCGCGCACGGGCGAGGGGCTCGACGAGCTGCGCTCGCTGCTCGAGCAGGCGGTCGCGCGGCGCAGCGTCGCCGCCAGCCGCGTCGCGGGTGAGCTCGACCGGGCGGGCGCGCTCCTGCTGGAGCAGCTCCCGGGCGACGTCCCGTGGACCATGAGCACGGCGGTCGAGGAGGAGGTCGACGCGCTCGCCGACGCGACGGGCCTCGCCGCGGTCGCCGGCCAGGTCGGCGCCGCGGTGCGCAACGGGTACGGGCGGCCCGAGTTCTCGCCGCCGCAGCCGGACGCCGTCGCGCTCTCGCGCTCGCGCTGGCTCGCGCGCGCGGGGCGGTCGCTGCGGCCCGGCTGGCAGAAGGCCCTCGACGACGCCGTCGCGCCGGCGCCCAAGGTGGCCGAGGCGACGCGTTCGTCGCTCGCGAAGATCCCCCTCGACACGCGCGGTCCGTCGTCCTCGCGGCCGACGCGGCGCGCGGCGTGGACGGCGCTGGGCATCGGGGTCGTCGCGGGCGTGCTCGCCGTGCTGGGCTCGCTGCGCGTGCTCGACCTCGGCAGGACCCTCGTCACGGTGTGCGCGGTCGTGGCCGCGGTCGCGGTGCTCGGCGCGGTGGTCGCGTTCCTCGTGGCGCTCCAGGTGCGCCGCACGCTCGCGCGACGCCGCGAGCAGCAGGTGCTCGCCTCCGGCCGGGGAGCGATCGAGCGGGTCGTGCAGGACGCGATGGGCACACCGACCCAGGCGCTGCTCGACACCCACCGCCAGGTGCGCGAGCTGGCACAGTCCGCTCGGGACAAGGCCCCCGCGGCACCGCTCACCGGGGCTCTACGGCTACCCACAGGCCCGGAGGTCACGGGCCCGTCCACAGACGGTGGCACGACGACGGACGGCGCCGCCGCCCCCACCGCACCCTGAGGCGGTGGCCGGGACCAGCCCGGCCGCCGACCTCAGGAGGAACCATGCCCGGTGACGTCACGGTCACGCTGTCCGGCTTCGTCGCGACCACGCCCACGCTCTTCCGCTCGCAGTCCGGCAACGACTTCACGAGCTTCCGCATCGCCCAGACGCGCCGCTACCTCGACCGCGAGCGCGGCGAGTGGGTCGACGGCCGCACGCTGTGGTTCACGGTCAAGGCGTGGAAGCACGTCGCGCGCAACGTCGCGCTGTCCCTCCACAAGGGCGACCCCGTGGTCGTCACGGGACGCCTCTCGCTGGACGAGTGGGACGGCCCCGACGGCCCGCGCACGAGCCTCGTCGTGGAGGCCACGGCGCTCGGACCCGACCTGTCCCTCGGGGAGGCCCGGTTCGCGCGCACGGTCCACCGGCGCGAGGACGACGGCGCGCGGCGTGGTGACGCGACCGGTGCCACCGCCGACGGCGCCCACGCTCCGGACCGCCGGGCCGACGACCCCGGCCTCGCGGCGCACGACGCGCCGGCGCTCGACGACCCGTGGACGCTCGCGGACGTCGGCGCGGCGCTCGCGGGCGAGGCCGGGGAGCCGTCGGGGGAGAGCTCCGCGGCGGACGCCGCGGCCCGCGCCGCGACGGAGGGGGAGGACGTCGACGCCGAGGAGCCGGCAGCGGTCTGAGACGGGGTCGCGCGGGCGGTGCCGGGATCTTGTGGGGTCGCGGTGCCGTCGGGCGCGTCCCCGGCGGCCCGACCGCGTAGGCTGAGTGGTCGACGAATCCCGTACCTCTCCCGACCGAAACGGTGGAACGACAGGCTGTGGCTGAGTTCATCTACTCCATGTACAAGGCGCGCAAGGCGCACGGAGACAAGGTCATCCTCGACGACGTCTCCCTGAACTTCCTGCCCGGCGCCAAGATCGGCGTCGTGGGCCCCAACGGCGCCGGGAAGTCCACGATCCTCAAGATCATGGCCGGCCTGGACACGCCGTCGAACGGCGAGGCGCGTCTCTCCCCGGGCTACAGCGTCGGCATCCTGCTCCAGGAGCCGCCGCTCAACGAGGAGAAGACGGTGCTCGGCAACGTGCAGGAGGCCGTCGCGGACATCCTCGCCAAGAAGCAGCGCTTCGACGAGATCTCCGCGCTCATGGCGGAGCCCGACGCGGACTTCGACGCGCTCCTCGCGGAGATGGGCACGCTCCAGGAGGCGATCGACGCCGCGGACGCGTGGGACCTGGACTCCCAGCTCGAGCAGGCGATGGACGCGCTGCGCTGCCCGCCGCCGGACGCCGACGTGTCGGTGCTCTCCGGTGGTGAGCGCCGCCGCGTCGCGCTGTGCAAGCTCTTGCTCGAGAAGCCGGACCTGCTGCTGCTCGACGAGCCCACGAACCACCTGGACGCCGAGTCCGTGCTGTGGCTCGAGCAGCACCTCGCGACGTACCCGGGCGCGATCCTCGCCGTCACGCACGACCGCTACTTCCTCGACCACGTCGCAGAGTGGATCTGCGAGGTCGACCGCGGGCGTCTCTACCCGTACGAGGGCAACTACTCCACGTACCTGGAGAAGAAGCAGGAGCGCCTCCAGGTCCAGGGCAAGAAGGACGCGAAGCTCGCCAAGCGCCTCAAGGACGAGCTCGAGTGGGTCCGCTCCAACGCGAAGGGCCGCCAGACCAAGTCGAAGGCTCGTCTCGCCCGGTACGAGGAGATGGCCGCCGAGGCCGAGCGCACGAGGAAGCTCGACTTCGAGGAGATCCAGATCCCGCCGGGCCCGCGCCTGGGCAACGTGGTCCTCGAGGCGTCGAACCTGCAGAAGGGCTTCGACGGGCGTCAGCTCATCGACGGCCTGAGCTTCACGCTGCCGCGCAACGGCATCGTCGGCGTCATCGGCCCGAACGGCGTCGGCAAGACGACGTTGTTCAAGACGATCGTCGGGCTCGAGCCGCTCGACGGCGGAGAGCTCAAGGTCGGCGAGACCGTGTCGATCTCCTACGTCGACCAGTCGCGCGGCGGCATCGACCCCAAGAAGACGCTGTGGGAGGTCGTGTCCGACGGCCTCGACTTCATCAAGGTCGGCAACGTCGAGATCCCGTCGCGCGCCTACGTGGCGTCGTTCGGGTTCAAGGGTCCGGACCAGCAGAAGCCCGCGGGCGTGCTGTCCGGCGGCGAGCGCAACCGTCTCAACCTCGCGCTCACGCTCAAGCAGGGCGGCAACCTCCTGCTGCTCGACGAGCCGACGAACGACCTCGACGTCGAGACCCTGGGCTCGCTCGAGAACGCGCTGCTCGAGTTCCCCGGCTGCGCCGTCGTCGTGTCCCACGACCGGTGGTTCCTCGACCGGGTCGCGACCCACATCCTCGCGTACGAGGGCACGGAGGAGGACCCGGCGAGCTGGTACTGGTTCGAGGGGAACTTCGCGTCCTACGAGGAGAACAAGGTGGAGCGTCTCGGCGCGGAGGCGGCCCGCCCGCACCGCGTGACGTACCGCAAGCTCACGCGCGACTGACGCCGCGACCTCGATCGACCACGACGCCGGGCGGGACTCGTCCCGCCCGGCGTCCGTGCGTCCGTGGGTCTTTGCGGCCGGGCGGCGCAGAGGCGTGGAAACGCGTTGACGGCACGCTCGAACCCTCGCCAGGATCGGGTCGCATGACCCTCGACCTCGCTCCGTCGCGCGTGCGGCCGTCCTGGACAGACCTCCCGCCGGAGGTGCGCGCTGCCGTCGAGGCCCGGCTCGGTACCGACGTCTCGGGGTGGACGAGCCACGACGGGGGCTACTCGCAGGGCCTCGCGTCGACGCTCCGGACGAGCGACGGCGCCGTGTTCGTCAAGGCCGTCGGGCCCGAGCACGCGTTCACCCGCGACCTGTACCGGCTCGAGGCGCGCGTCGCCGCGGCGCTGCCCGCGGGCACCCCGGCGCCCGCGCTCCGGTGGGTCCTCGACGGCACCCTCGACGGGGCCGGCGAGTGGGTCGCGCTCGCGTTCGACGCCGTCCCGGGACGGGCCGTCGCGACGCCGTGGCGGGACGACGAGCTCGCCGCGGTGGCCGACCTCGCGCGCCGTGTCGCGGAGGTGGAGGTCCCTGCGGACTCGCCGCTCCCACGCTTCGCCGAGACCGTCGGGTGGCGCGAGTGGGAGGACCTCGCGGACCGCCGTCCGCGGGGCCTGAGCACGTACGACCCGTGGGTCACGGCCCGGCTCGACCGCCTCGCGGCGCTCGCCGAGCCGTGGCCCGAGGCCACGGCGGGCGACCACCTCGTCCACGGCGACCTCCGGGGCGACAACGCCCTGCTCGTGGACCGGGCCGCGTTCGGGCCCGACGACGGGTCCGTCGCGGTCGCCGTCGACTGGCCGTACGCCGCGCGCGGCGCCGCGTTCTGCGACGCGGTCGGCATGCTCCCGGCCGTGCAGGTCGAGGGCGGGCCGCCGCCCGAGGAGGTGCTGCGGCGCCACCCGTTGCCGCGGGACGTCGAGCCCGACGCCGTGACCTGCTACCTCGCCGCGCTCACGGGGTACTTCCTCGCGTCCTCGCTCGACCCTGCGCCCCCGGGGATCCCGCACGTGCGGGCGTTCCAGCGGACGCAGGCCGAGGTCGGGGTCGCGTGGCTCCGGCGCCGCCTGGGGGAGTGAGCCGCAGCCGCGAGAGCGACCCGTGCGGCCCCGACCGACGCTTCGACGCCGTGCCGGGCGGGCCGATCTGGTGCCGGCGGGTCGGCCTCGGGCGCGCCGGCGGAGACCTGACCGTGTCCCGCCGGGCCTGACCAGCGGCGTTCCGGCAGACTGGCGGCATGACGGCCAGCGGTGACCCCGGAGACGACGCGGTCCGCGGCGTCCCCGAGCCGATGGCCGACGGCCCGCGCCCCGGCGGGGTCGCGGCGGGCGCCGGGGCGACGGCCGGGCTGGTGGAGTCCCTGGAGATCCTGCGCGGCCGGCTCGCGGCCGCGCGGCTGCCGCTGGACCTGCCGGGAGCGGGCGCCGCGCGCGAGGACCTCGACCTCGCGGTGCACCAGCTCGACGACTACCTGCTGCCGCGCCTGCGCTCGCACGCCGCGCCCCTGCTCGTCGTCGTCGGCGGGTCGACCGGCGCGGGGAAGTCGACGCTCGTGAACTCCCTGCTCGGCGAGCACGTGTCGGCGCCCGGCGTGCTGCGCCCGACGACGCGCGCGCCCGTCCTGGTCCACCACCCGCTCGACGAGCGGTGGTTCTCGACCGACCGCGTCCTGCCGGGCCTCGCGCGCGTGAGCGAGCACGGGCCGCGCCCGGGCGGCGACGCGACCCCGGGCGGGACCGCTCCCGCGGCGCAGCCCGACCCGACGCGCACGCTGCGGCTCGTGGCGAGCGACGCGCTGCCGCAGGGCCTCGCGCTCGTGGACGCGCCCGACGTCGACTCCGTGGAGACGGCGAACCGCGAGCTCGCCGCCCAGCTCCTCGCGGCCGCGGACCTGTGGCTCTTCGTCACGACGGCCGCGCGCTACGCCGACGCCGTCCCGTGGGACCTGCTGCACCGCGCGGCCGAGCGTCGTGCGCAGGTCGCGATCGTGCTCGACCGGGTCGACCCGGGCGCCGAGGCCGTGGCCCACGACCTGCGCCGCATGATGGACGAGAACGGCCTGGACGCCGCGCCGCTGTTCGCGGTGGGGGAGTCCGAGCTGGTGGACGGCTTCCTCCCGGAGCCCTCCGTCGCGGAGGTCGCGTCGTGGCTGTCCGCGCTCGGCGCCGACGGCGACGCGCGCGACCGGGTCGCGACCGCGACGCGTGACGGCGTCGTGGACGACCTCGTGCGCCGGGCCGTGCTCGTGGCGGGCGCGGCCGACGCCCAGGCGACGTCCGACGCGCGGCTGCGGGCCGTCGTCGGGCGTGCGTACGACGAGGCGGCGGCGACCGTGGACGCCGCGACGAGCGACGGGGCGCTGCTGCGCGGCGAGGTGCTCGCGCGCTGGCAGGACTTCGTCGGGACGAGCGAGCTGTTCCGGTCCGTGGAGCAGGGCGTGGGGCGCGTGCGGGACGCGGTCGCGGCGTTCTTCCGTGGGCGCCCGGCGCAGGCGCCGCAGGTGGAGCAGGCGATCGCGCACGGGCTGGAGGCCGTCGTGCTCGACGCGGCCGACGCGGCCGCCGAGCGCGCGTACGGCGGGTGGCGCGCCGACCCTGCCGGCACGGCGCTGCTGGACGGGCTCGACCTGTCGCGCTCGTCGGCAGGCGTGCGGGCCCGGGTCGCCGAGGAGATCCGGGGCTGGCAGTCGGACGTGCTCGACCTCGTGCGCGAGCAGGGCGCGGGCAAGCGCGGGGCAGCACGCGCGCTGTCGTTCGGGATCAACGGGCTCGGGCTGAGCCTCATGGTCGTGGTGTTCGCGTCGACCGGTGGCCTCACGGGCGCCGAGGTCGGCATCGCCGGAGGGACGGCGATCCTCGCGCAGAAGCTGCTCGAGGCCGTGTTCGGAGACGACGCCGTGCGGCGCCTCACGCGGACCGCGCGCGAGCGTCTCGCCGAGCGGGTGCGGGCCGTGCTCGACGACGAGGCCCGGCGCTACACGGCCCAGCTCGACGCGCTCGGCACCGCCGACGCGGACGAGACGGCGCGCTCGGTGCGCGAGGCCGCGCGGGCGGTCGAGGCGGCGGCGCGCGTCGAGCGCTCCGCGCGAGGCACCGGCCCCGACGCGGGACGCGTCGCGGTCGGGCGGCACGCCGCGCGGCTCCTGCGCGGCGCGGGGTGGCGTGCGGCGCCGGAGGACGAGCCGGTCGCGGGGCCGGGCGAGGAGAGCTCGAAGCCCACGTCGCGCCCCGGGTTCTGGCGGCGGCTGCTGGGCGGTGAGCGCGCATGACGATCGACCTCGCCGCGCGCACGACCGCCCTCGAGACCGCCGTCCGCGCGGGCGAAGGGCGCGTGGACGCCGACCTGCTCGCCGACGCGCGCACCGTCGTCGCGCGTGCCCGCGAGCGGGCGGGCCTCTCGGCCGACCACACCGTCGTCGCGCTCGCCGGCGCGACGGGCTCGGGCAAGTCGTCGGTCTTCAACGCGCTGGCCGGGGACGACCTCGCGACGGTCGGGGTGCAGCGGCCGACGACGTCGCACCCGATCGCGGCCGTGTGGGGACCCGCCGGGTCGCCCGAGGCGGGAGCGCTGCTCGACTGGCTCGAGGTACGCCGTCGGCACGAGATGGGGACGCCCCTCACGTCGGGCGACCCGGGCGACGCGCGGCCGGGAGGCGGGCTCCGCGCGCTCCTCAAGGGCCGGCGCGCCGCAGAGGTCACGAGCGGCCTCGTGCTGCTCGACCTGCCCGACCACGACTCGGTCGTCGTCGAGCACCGCGTCCGCGCGGAGCGGCTCGTCGAGCGGGCCGATCTGCTCGTGTGGGTCGTCGACCCGCAGAAGTACGCGGACGCCGCGCTGCACGAGCGCTACCTGCGTCCGCTCGCGGGGCACGGCTCGGTCGTCGTGCTCGTGCTCAACCAGGTCGACCGGCTGACGCCCGCCGACGCGGACGCGTGCCTCGCCGACCTGCGCCGGCTCGCCGCGGAGGACGGGCTCGGCGACGCGCGCGTCCTCGGGGTCTCGGCGCGCACGGGGCAGGGTCTGGACGAGCTGCGCGGGCTGCTCGCGGACGCCGCGGCCCGACGGCGTGCGGCGAACGACCGGCTCGCCGCCGACGTCCGCGGCGTGGCCCGGCGCGTCGCCGCCGCGTGCGGCGAACCCGTCCCGGAGCGCGCCGCGCGACGGGCGCGCGACGGCCTCGTGGACGCGCTCGAGGCCGCCGCGGGCGTGCCGACGGTGGTCGCGGCCGTGCGGGGCTCGGCGGTCCGCGACGCGCGCGCCGCGACCGGCTGGCCCGTCACGCGCTGGGTGGGGCGGTTCCGGCCCGACCCGCTGCGGCGCATCGGGCTGCGGACCGGTCCCGCGCCGGGCTCGGCCCGGGCACGCGCCGCGAAGGAGCTCGGGGCAGGCGAGGCGGAGGTGCGCCCCGAGCTCGCCCGGACGTCGCTCCCCGCGGTCGGCGCGGCCCTGCGCGCCGGCGCGCAGACGGCCGTGCGCGACTACGCGGCCGAGGCCACCGCGGGCCTTCCGGGCGACTGGGCGCTCGCCGTGCGCCGTCGGGCCTCCGAGGGCGCCGCGGACCTCGCCGACGCGCTCGACCAGGCGGTCGCCGGGACCGAGCTCGAGGCGTCGCGCCGCCCCGTGTGGTGGCGCGTCGTGGGCGCGGTCCAGTGGCTCGTGCTCGCGGCGCTCGTCGCCGGGCTGCTGTGGCTCGCCGCGCTGTGGGGCTTCACCTACCTGCGCCTGCCCGAGCCGCCGACGCCCGTGCTGACGCTCGGCGGACCGGGCGCCCCGGAGCTGCCGTGGCCGACCCTGCTCGCGCTCGGCGGGGTCGTCGTCGGCGTCCTCGTCGCCCTGCTCTCGCGCGCCGCCGCGTCCGTGGGCGGGCGTCGCCGGGCGGCGCGGGCCCGACGCCGGCTGCGCGACGCCGTCGGGCAGGTCGCGGACCGCCTCGTGCGGCTCCCGGTGGGCGAGGAGCTGTCCGCGCTCGCGAGCTGTCGCGCCGCGGCCCTCGTGGCGGCCTCCTGACCCGCCGGTCACAAGGTAACGTCAGCCGCGCCCCGTCGAGCGAGAGGACCTCCGAATGACCCGTCTGCACGTCCCCGTCTCCCTGCGGTGGTCGGACCTCGACGCGTACGCGCACGTGAACAACGTCGAGATGTTCCGCCTGCTGGAGGACGCGCGCATCACGGCGTTCTGGACCCACCCCGAGGCCGGCGAGGACGCCTGGCCGACGGCGGTCCTGGAGACCGGGCCGGCCGCGACGAGCCACACGCTCGTCGCGCGGCAGGAGATCGAGTACCTGCGCCCGCTCGGCTTCACGCGCACGCCCGTGCGGGTCGAGCTGTGGATCGGGCACCTGGGCGGCGCGAGCCTCGAGGTCTGCTACGAGGTGCACGACGGCGCCGCCCGCTTCGAGCGCACCGGTCCCACCTCGGGCGGTGCGCCCTACGCGAAGGCGTCGACCACGATCGTCGTGGTCGACGCGGCGACCGGGGCGCCCCGCCGCATCACCGAGGTCGAGCGGGCGGCGTGGGAGCCGTTCGTCGAGGAGCCGTTGGCCTTCCGCCGCCGGAGGTGACCGCGGCCCGCGCCGGGGAGCAGCACCCGGCGCGGGCCGCGGTCACCGCGGTCGGTCGGTCTCATCCCACGGTGCACGCCGTCTCGCCCGAGGCACCGACCAGCGCGAAGCGCGCCGGTGGCGTGTTCACCCCGCCGTGCGCGACGTTGGCGCCGACCTCGACGGACGCCCCCGGGGCGAGGGTGCCGTTCCAGGCGGCGGACCGCACGGTGACGTCCGCGCCCGACTGCGTCCAGGTGGCGCTCCAGCCGTTCGTCACCGTCTGCCCGGACGGGAGGGCGAACGCGAGCGTCCAGCCGTCGAGCGGCGTGGTCCCGGTGTTCGTGAGTCGGAGCGTCACGGTCCCGCCGGAGCCCCAGTCGCTCGACGACCACCGCACCGCGCACGCGCCGGGCGCCGGTCCCGTGGACGTCACCGGGGTCGTGAACGTCGCCGCGGGACCGGGCGCCGACGCGTTCCCGGCCCGGTCCCGCGCGACGACGGCGACGCGGTACGTCGTCTCCGGCGCGAGCCCGGCCAGGGCGTGGGTCGTGCCCGACGTGGTCGCGACCCGGGCGCCGTCGAGCAGCACGTCGTACCCCGCGACGCCGCTGCCCGCGTCCGAGGAGGGCGCCCACGCGACGGACGCCCCGGTCGCGGTGACGGCCGAGACCGTCGGCGTGCCGGGCGTCGACGGCGGCGCCGTGTCCGGCTCGACGGGCCCGGCGGCGGGCTCGGCGCCCCACAGCAGCTCGTCGCCCTCGTAGAGGGTGATGCGTGCGTTCTTGGTGAGGGCGTCGCCGGTCGGGACCTGCGCGAACGACCAGTCGTCCGAGGCGTCCCAGACGTTCGCCGTGACGCGGAACTGCACCTCGCGACGGTGCTGGGACTGGCCGCCGGGGTAGACGACCGAGCCCGAGCAGTCGATCTCGACGAAGTACTGGTCGCCGCCCGCGTGGCCGACGCTCGCCGTCGCGCCGGGGCACTCGGAGTAGTTCGTCGTGGCGCGCAGGGTCGCCGGGTCGGCACCGGCGTCGAGCGTGAACCAGTACCGCAGGCGGACGTCGTCGAGCACGCGCGCCGGGAAGGCCGACCGGTTGCGCAGCACGGCCTTGATCTCCGTGAACGCGGTGCCGGGCTGGTTGAGGCGCGACTCGACGAAGAACTCGTCCTGGTCGGGGGCCTCGGGCTGCGGGAAGTCCGCGAGCGGGGAGCCCCCGTGCTCGCCGACGAGGAACGCGAGCGCCGACGTGAAGCCCGCGTTGTAGTCCGTCGCCACCTCGTTCGCGACGTAGTCGGTCCGGCGGTCCGTGTAGGCGTCGTCCGGTGCACCCGGGCCGCCGACGAGCGCGCCGTACAGGACGTGCCGCGTCGCGGCGGGCTCGGCGAGCGAGTCGAGCCATGAGCCGTGCGCGGTGCGGTGGTGCGGGTTCTGCGGCGAGTCCTCCCCGTACCCGACGACGTACGAGGCGCCGCGCGGGTTGTCGCCGAGCGCGTAGCCGATCTGGCGCTCGCCGAAGTCCTGGTACGTCTGCGCCCGGGCCGTGTCGCCGCGCCCGCGCAGCCAGTCGCCGTACGTCAGGGCGACGAACGCCGTGTTCGCGGCGTAGCGCAGCGACCCCCAGGAGTCGAGGAACGCCTGGCCGCCGGGGGAGTACCGCACCCGCGACCCCTGGTACCCGGTGGTCCAGTAGTCGAGCCACCGGTTCGCGTCGTCGACGTACTGCTGCTTGCCGGTGGCCTGGGCCAGCAGCGCGTACGCGCCGTACGTCTTGTCGTCCCACGCGATCGTCCAGCGGTACGACGGCGTGCTCGTCTGGCTCTCGCGCGAGAGACCGGCGTACTCCTGCTCGGCCTTCGCGAGGTACGCCGCGTCGCCCGTCGCCTCGTAGAGCCAGTACGCGCCCCACACGAGCTCGTCCTGGTATCCGGACCACGAGTTGTAGAACGCGCCCACGGGCACGCAGTCGGAGTACTTGCCGCGGTAGGCGTCGGCGAAGGCGTAGAGCTGCTCCGCGTGCTCCACGAGCTCTGCGGCGTACGCCGGGTCGGAGTCGGCGAGGACGATCGACGACGCGGCCATGGCTGCCGCCGTCTCGCCCGCGACGTCGCTGCCGGGGCACGACCGGTCGACCTTGTACGCAGGCCGGGCCATCTGCATCGCCTCGGCGGGGCCCCACCACTTGTGGTCCGCGTCGCCGTCGCCGACCTGCGCGTACAGCACGTCCGGCTCGGGGTGCGCCTTGATGAAGTAGTCGTTGACCCAGCGCAGCGAGTCGAGGAGCTCGTCCCGCTGGCCCGACGCCGCGTACCCGTCGGGGCTCGCGATCGCGCCCCACGCGAGCATCGTCGTGGTGAACGCCATGGGCAGCCCGAACTTCACGTGGTCGCCCGCGTCGTACCAGCCGCCGGTGAGGTCGAGCCCGACGTCGGCGCCGTCGTCGAGCGCGGAGTCGCCGCGCCAGGTCACCCGGAAGTCGTCGGGGAGGTCGCCCGAGCGCTGGGCGTCGTAGAAGAACAGGGACTTCTGCAGCGCCTCGGCGTAGTTCGGCTCGGCGGCCGCCGCGGCGACCGCCGTGGGGGCCGGCCCTGCGCTCGACGCCGGGGTCGGCGCGGCCGAGGCCGGGGTCGTGGCCGCGAGGCTCGCGACGAGCAGGGCGCCCGTGGCGAGGACCGCGGTGGGTCGTGGGTGCATGGCTGCCTCTCGGTCCGGCTGCGTCCGCGTCGACGCAGGTCGACGCCACTGTCCGGAGGCGGCGGAGCCGGGGTCAAGGAGGGGCGCGAGACCGAAACGTTTAGCCGTCGGCCGCGCGCTCGGCCGCCGCGGCGACGTTGCGCTGCATCCCGCCGAACACGACGCCGTGGAAGGGCTTGACCGCCCACCAGTAGAGCTGGCCCGCGAGGCCGTGGGGGTAGAACAGCGCGCGCTGGGCGAAGTAGGTCCGACCGGGCCCGCTCGCGTCCTCGGGCGAGGGGCCGGGCGCGTCGGGGTCGGTCGCGTCGGGGAGCTCGGCCGCGGCCTCGTCGACGCGCAGCTCGAGCCACGCGAGCCCGGGGAGGCGCATCTCGGCCCGGAGCAGCAGACGACGGCCCGGCTCGATCGCCTCGACGCGCCACCAGTCGAGCTCGTCGTCCACCCGCAGGTGCCGCTCGTCGCGCCGGCCGCGGCGCAGCCCGGGCCCGCCGACGGCGCGGTCCAGGAGGCCGCGCACGCGCCACGCGAGCGACCACGAGTACCAGCCGCCCTGCCCGCCGATCTCCTCGACGACGCGCCACAGCACGTCGGCCGGCGCGTCGACGACCGTCCGCCGCTCGTCGACGTACAGCGAGCCGCCGGCCCAGTCGGGGTCGCTCGGCAGCGGGTCCGACGGCGCTCCCGGAACCGAGGCGGACGACCAGCGCGTCACCACCTCGCCGTCGTGGACGCGTTCCAGGGCCAGCTCGACGGCGCGTTCGAACCCGAGGAGGCCCTCGGGCGGGTCGGGCACGTACCGCCGGACGTCGTGCTCCCGGCACACGACCTCGTGCTGGAGCGACTCGACGAGCGGCCGCGCGATGCCCGACGGCACGGGCGTGACGAGCCCGACCCACAGGCTCGACAGCTTCGGCGTGAGCACCGGGACGCTGACGATCGCGCGGCGGGGGAGCCCGGCCACCCTCGCGTAGCGCTGCATCATGTCGCGGTACGTGAGGACGTCGGGCCCGCCGACGTCGAACGCGCGCGAGACGTCGGGCGGCATCGTCGCTGACCCGACGAGGTAGCGCAGCACGTCCCGCACCGCGATGGGCTGGATGCGGTTGTCGACCCACTTCGGCGTCGTCATGGCCGGGAGCCGCTCGGTGAGGTAGCGCATCATCTCGAACGACGCGGACCCGGAGCCGAGGATCACCGCCGCCTGGAGGACCGTCGTCGGGACGCCCGACGCGAGGAGGATCTCGCCGACCTCCTTGCGCGAGGCCAGGTGGCGCGAGAGCTCGCCCTCCGGGACGTCCGGGAACATGCCGCCGAGGTACACGATCCGCCCGACCCCCGCCTCGCGCGCCGCGCGCCCGAACGTCAGCGCGGTGCGGCGGTCGCGCGCCTCGAACGTGCTCCCGGTGCCGAGCGAGTGCACGAGGTAGTACGCGACGTCGGCGCCCTCGAGCGCCGCGCGGGTCTGCTCGAGGTCGGCGGCGTCGGCGGCCACCGTCTCCACGTCGTGCACCCACTCTCGCCCCGCGAGCCGCTCGGGGTGTCGCGCGAGCGCGCGCACCTCGAACCCCGCGCGCAGGAGCTCGGGCACGAGCCGCCCGCCCACGTAGCCGGTGACGCCGGTGACCGCGGCCCTCACGAGAGGAGCTCCAGGAGCTCGCGCTCCGCGCGCGTCTGCGACCGCGTGGACCCGATGGTCTCGCCGCGCTCCCACAGGTCGAACAGGCGCGGGTCGATGTACGAGGACCGCGCGACGGCGGGCGTGTTCCCGAGCTCCTCCGCGACGTCCTTGACGATCCCCGTGACGATCCTGCGCCGCGCGCGCTCGGAAGCGGGCGCGGCCCCGGCGTCGGCGAGCGCGCGGGCCGCGAGGACCGTCGCGTGCCACGTGCGGAAGTCCTTGGGCGTCGCGTCGTCGCCGAGCCGTTCCTTGATGCCCGCCTGGACGTCGGCGCTCGTGACGTCGTGCCACACGGCACGCCCGCCGGGGCCGTCCTCGCGCCACGCGAGCAGCTCGACGCCGCCGCGGCGCCGCTTGAGCGTCGTGACGAGCTCGGCGACCACGGGGTCGTCCACGACGACGTCGCGCACCTGGCCCGACTTCGCGGGGTAGTGGAAGTGCACGCTCCCGTCGCGCCGGACCCGCGCGTGCTCCTTGCGGATCGTCGCCAGGCCGTAGCTGTTGTTCTGCTTCGCGTAGATCTCGCCGCCCGCGCGGAAGTACGCGAGGTCCAGCAGCCGGAACGCGAGGGCGAGCACCTTGTCGCGGCCCATCCCGGGCTGGGCGAGGTCGCGCGCGACGCGGCGCCGGGCCGCCGGCAGGCGCCGGCCGACGTCGAGCACGTGGTCGTGCTTGCGCCGCGAGCGCCGCGCCCGCCACTGCTCGTGGTACAGGTACTGGCCGCGGCCGGCGACGTCGCGCCCGAACGCCTGGATGTGCCCGTTCGGGTAGCGGCAGATCCAGACGTCGGTCCAGGCGGGCGGGACCGCGAGGCGCGTGCACCGCGCGACCTCCTCCTCGTCGGCGAGGGGCAGGCCCTCGACGTCGAGGAAGAGCCACCCGTCGCCCTTCGGGCGGCGGGTGTACCCGGGGGAGCTCACGGACACGCGGCGCAGTCGCACCCGGTCAGTGTGGGGTGGCGGGGCCGCGGTCGCAGCCCGGCCCGGCCACCGCCGTCCTCAGGGGGGAACCGTCGTGCGGCCCGATCGTCACGGAGCCGTGCGGGAACCCTGCGGGACGCGGTCCCGACCCCCGGCGAGCGCGCGGCGACGAGCATCGGACCCGCTGCTACGGTTTCCCCCGTGCACCTGAGGGCAGACCCCGGTAGTACCGGCTCGAGGGCGGCGGGGGTGGAGCAGGACCACGGCTTGCGCCGTCGGTCATGGCTCCGGGCCGCTGGAGTCACGAGGCTGTTGCCCGGCCTCTGCGTCGTCGCGGTGATCGCGAGCGTCCCCCTGCTCCAGGACCTCGAGCCTCCGATTCCGACGTTCGCGATGGCCGGGATCATCGCCGTCTTCGTCGCCGCGTTCTTCGTGCTGCGGGCGCGGACCGGCGCAGACGTCGTGGATCGTCGTATCGGGCGGGCGCGCGCGGCGTGGGCCCGGTCGCGCGGCTGGGCGTACGAGGCGAGCGCGCAGTGGGACGACGCCGAGGCCGGGCTCGTCGTCTCGCGGAGCTGGCACGTCGTGGGTGTCCGGCATCGCACGACCACGGAGCACGGACGCGTCGAGACGTGGGAGCTCAAGGGGATGGTGGCCTCGCGGCTCGGCCGGAGCCGCCGTGAGGTCGTCTCGGTCGCGGCGCCCACCGGTGCAGGGCGGTTCGGCATGGTCACGGCCGTGGGAGTCGACCCGACCGGCCTCCGACCGGCCTGGATGGACGAGGCCGAACCCGTTCGCCTCCGCGGCTCCCGGCACGGGGTGAGCCAGTGGGCCGGCCCGGGCCCCGAGCCGGACTGGGTGCCGCAGGTCGTCGAGGTCGTCGCCGGTCATGCGGATCTCCCGCTCCTCGTGTGCGTCGGGGGCGACCGCGTCGTGATCGCCGCGATGGACGACCCACGACCCGAGACAGCCGTCAGGAGGCTGGCGCTCGCCGCGAGCGTCGCCTCGGTCGTCGCCGGCACCGCGCCGGCCACGGGCGCGACGTCCGTCTAGCGACGAGACCGATCCCGAGCCGTGCTCCGTGAAGGCGAGCAGCGGCTCCCGCACGACAGATCGACACCGGAGGAGTGATCGTGGGGTTCCCCGAGGAGCGGCTCTCCTGGGCCCGTGAGAACGGCTGGGTCTACGAGGCGCGGCGCACGATCCAGCCCGATCTGTTCGGTCAGCTCTCCTGGCGGGGTCCCGGCGAGCGCGACCGTGCGACGCAGGTCCAGGGCGAGATCCGCGGCCGCTACGCCGGCCGTCCGGCCTTCGCGCACGACCGACCGCTCCCGCTGCTGCGGGCCGAGGTGCGCGCACAGGTGCGCTACGGCAGGATCTCGGGCGTCGCGGCGACCACCGATCTGCCCACCACCTTCGTCCTGCTCGACCGCAGCCGGTTCCGCGCCTCCGTCTTCCCGATGCCGTGGGCGGAGGGACTCACCGTCGCGCGACGCCCCTTCGGCACGACGACGGCGGTCTGGGCCCAGCCCGGCTACCAGGATCTCGCGCTCGCGGCGTTGGCTCCGCTGCTGCAGCAGGCTCAGCAGGTCCTGGAGGGAGGGAGCGGCGGAGACTACCTCGTCGGGACCGCAGGCAGACAGGTCCTCGTCGGAGAGCAGTTCTCCAGCGGCCCGCGAGCGGCGCTCTACCGGATGGGGCTCGCCGACGACGTCGCGACCCGACTGGAAGGTGCCGTGCTAGCGCGGTAGCCGATCCGGGCTCGGGCGACGGCTGGAGAGGACCGCGGACGTCGAACGACGTGCGCGCCGAGCGGAGGGGGACAGCGTCAGACCGGTGGCACGCGCCGCCGGACGACCCGCCCTGCCGGGGGGGTGGTCCCGCTCAGCCGAGCGCCTCGACCCCTGCGCGCCCCGGACGTCGCTCGTCGTTCAGGCGACGTCGCAGGCGGCGCCGTTCAGCGTGAAGGAGGCCGGCTCGGAGTTGATCCCGGAGTGGGCGCCGTTGAAGCCGATGTCCACGCTCGCGCCCGCACCGAGCGTGGTGTTCCACGGCGCCGGCGTGACGGTCACGGTCGCGCCCTGCTGGGCGTACTGCGCGGACCAGCCCTGCGTGACGGTCTGCCCGTCGGGGAAGGCGAACGTCAGGGTCCAGCCGTGCAGCGCGGCCGCCGAGTCGTTGGTGATCCTGACGGACCCGGTGAAGCCCGTGTCCCAGGAGCTCGCCGTGTAAGCGACGGTGCAGGCCGCGGCGGGCTCGCCGCCGCCCGGCCCGTCGTCCCGGGCGCCGAGGACCTCGGCGATCGCCGCGTACGCGGGCTTGGGCGCGTACGCGTCGTCCCAGACGAGGGCGGCGCCCTGCCCGGGGAAGACGCCGGGGATCCACGAGTACCGGTCGGTGATGCCCCAGAGGGTGACGCCCGTGCAGCGGTCGACGTCGAGGCACGCCCGGAAGACCTTCGCGTAGTCGGACGCCTGCTGGGCCAGCCTCGACGCGTCGGCGGGCGTGGACATCCGGATGTCGAGCTCGGTGATGCGCACGTCGACGCCCAGGTCGGCGAACCGCTGGAGGTTCTGCGTCATCGTCGACGGGACCTGCCCGAGGATCAGGTGGGCCTGGAACCCGACGCAGTCGATCGGCACCCCGCGGGCCTTGAAGTCGGCGACGAGGTCGTAGATCGCGGTGCTCTTCGCGTTGATCCCGTCGGTGCTGTAGTCGTTGATGCACAGGTCGGCGTCCGGGTCGGCGGCCCGCGCGGCGCGGAACGCGTCCTCGATGTACCCGTCGCCGAGCTGCCGCTGGAAGACGCTCTGGCGCCGCGAGCCGTCGTCCTCGAACGCCTCGTTGACGACGTCCCACGCGTCCACCCGGCCCGCGTACCGGCCGGCGACCGCGGTGACGTGGTCGACCATCGCGGAGCGGAGCGCGGAACCCGACAGGCCCTCGACCCAGCCGGGCAGCTGGCTGTGCCACACGAGGGTGTGCCCGTAGAGGTCCGCGCCCTGCGCGTCGGCCCAGTCCGCGACCTGGTCGGCCCCGCCCCAGCGGAAGGTCCCGCGCTGCGGTTCCGTCGCGTCCCACTTCATCGCGTTCTCGGCGACGACCAGGGAGAACTCGCGCTCGGCGATGGTCCGGTACGCGGTCTCGGACAGCCGGTTCGGGTCGAGCGCGAAGCCGACGGTCCTGCCGTGCCGGGCGGCGGCGTCGCCGAGCGGCTCCGTGGCGGCGGTCGCGGACGTGCCGGCCGGGACGACCGCCGCGGCGACGAGCGCCGCCGTCGCCAGCGTCGTCGCGAGAGATCGTCTGGGGCTGGTCCTGCGCATGGTGCACTCTCCAGTCCGGGCCGACGTCGCGACCCTCTGTCGTGATCGGGTCCGACGCGCGGGAGCCGGCGTTCGATATCGATATCGAACCGCTCGCCGGACGTCGGTGGTTCTCGTTCCCGGGGGGCGGCCCACCCGAGAACGGCCGGCGGCCGGGCGCAGCGCCCCGACCGCCGGCCGTCAGGTCACGCGACGGTGCAGCTCGCGCCGTTCAGGGTGAAGGACGTCGGCTCGGTGTTGGTCCCGGAGTGGGAGCCGTTGAAGCCGACCTCGATGCTCGCGCCCGCGCCGAGGGTGGTGTTCCACGCCGCGGGGGTCACGGTGACGGTCGAGCCGGACTGCGCGTACTGCGCGGACCAGCCCTGGGTGATCGTCTGGCCGTTCGCGAAGGCGAACGTCAGGGTCCAGTTCTGCAGGGCGGTGGCGGAGTCGTTGGTGATCCGCAGCGACCCGGTGAACCCGGTGTTCCACGAGCTGGCCGTGTACGCGACCGTGCAGGCCCCCACCGGGGTGGGGGTGTCGTCCTCGGTCGTCCCGGTCACCGTGCCGGAGGTCGCGGACACGTTGCCCGCCGCGTCGACCGCGCGCACCGCGTAGACGTGCGCCGTGCCCGCCGCGAGGCCCGTGTCGGTGAACGACGTCGTCGAGACCTCGGCGACCTGCGTCCCGTCGCGGAACACGCGGTAGCCCGTCACGCCGGTGTCGTCGGTGGACGCGTTCCACGCGAGCGCGACCGTGGAGGTCGTCACGCCCGAGACCCGCAGCCCCGTCGGGGCGGACGGTGCCTGGTCGTCCCCGCCGCCGCCCTCGTCCGTGGTCACGGTGAGCGGCGCGGACGCGGCCGACACGTTGCCCGCGGCGTCGCGCGCCCGGACGGTCACGGCGTAGGAGGTGCCCGCGTCGAGGCCGGTGATCGTGAACGAGGTCGCGGCCGTCGTGGCCACCGCGACGCCGTCGACGAGCACGGTGTAGCCGGTGACGGCACGGTCGTCGGTGGACGCGGTCCAGCTCACGCTCGCCGACGACGTCGTGGTCGCCCCGACCGTGAGGCCGGTCGGGACCGACGGCGGGGTCGTGTCCGCGGGGCCGCCGCTGCCGTCACCCTCGATCGCCGGGTACGCGTTCTCGACGAGCATCCGGAACTGGGACTCGAACCACTGGCCCGCGAGCGGGGCGTCGGGCAGGGCGCCCGTCAGCTGGTTGGCGAGCTTCGGCGAGACGAAGGTCGGGTCGCACATGCGGTCGAACCGCTTGCCCTGGTCGTTCGGGATGTCGGACGACGCGCCGTCGGACTCGCCCGGAGGCTTGACCCACACGTACGCGTGCAGGTGCGACTCGGGGAAGCCGGCCGGCGAGGCCTGCGGACGCTCGCCGATCCCGGCGCCCGCCGGGTTGCACCACGCGCCGCGGTGGATGCGCTTGTCGACGCGCGACTCGTTCACGTAGGTGTTGACGTCCGTCGACGTGCTCACCGCCGTCGGGCGGTCCTCGCCGCCCCAGCCGTTGCGCGACGTGTCGATGAGCATGCCGATCGACGACGGGAAGCCCTCGGCGACCAGCAGGTCGTACAGGTGCGCCGTCCAGTCGGCCTCGTCGAAGTCGGCGTTCCACTCGTAGAAGGTCGCCGAGCGGACCGGCGTGCTGCCGAGCTGGACGTCCTCGAGGAACGGCTCGTGCAGCGGCGTCGAGTTGGCGGTGTTCGTGACGAAGCCCGCGACGGACGCGTAGCCCGCCTCGGTGGAGAGCACGACCTCCTTGAAGAGCTTCGCCGCCGGGCCCGCGTTGCTCGGCCAGCCGAGCCAGCCGGCGTGCGCCGCGTCGATGTAGGAGTACACGTTGCCGACGTCGTGGAGCGCGTCCAGCGCGTACTTCACGCCCTCGCGGTAGTAGGGCGCGGAGGCCTGGCAGTCGGGGGTGCTGATGTTCGTGATGAGGTTCGGCAGCGAGTCCGGCTCGATCGTCGCGACGATGCGCAGGTCCTCGTAGGCGGGGTCGTCGAGGATGTCGGCGATGACGTCGATGTACTCGGTCTTGTACCTCGCCATGTCGGTGGCGTTCGGCTTGAGCTCGCCGTTGGACGCGAGCGCGTAGCAGTCGCGGCCGGGCAGGTCGTAGATCACGAGGTTGAACACCATCGGCACACCGGGCTGCTTCTGCGCGATCGCGGCGTCGAGGTGGTACCGCAGACCGGGGCCGTCGGCGTTGCCCTCGATCGCGCTGATGCGGTCCATCCAGACCGCGGTGGGCTCGTCGGCGATCGCCCGCATGCGGGACCCGAGGTCGCCGCCGGCGCGGTCGGCGGCGGCCTCGACGTTGGCGGACCAGAAGTCGTTGACGTACTGCGTGGCACCCGCGAACGGGTTGCTCACGCGCGGTTCGGCGGCGTTCGCCGGCGCGGCGGTCGCGACGAGCGGGGCGGCGAGCAGCGCGAGCGACGCGGCGACGGCCGCGCCCCTGCGCGGTCGGCTGGATCGGGATGGCACGTGGTCCTCCAAGGGTCCTGGGGCGCGGACGGGTCCGCGCACCGGGCGGCTCTGCCCGGCGGGGACAACGTGACGAACGGGAGGCGACGTCGGCCACCGCCTGAAACGTTTAGGCGCTCCGCGGTGGCGCGGTCGTCCCGCGCAGCAGCAGGCGCGACGCCGGGCGGTCGCGGTCGACGGCGGGGCGCGCCGAGGCAGGGTCGGCGTCGGGCCGCGCGACCGGGCGCCCGAGGCCGAGCCGCGCGACGACGACGTCCGCCACGTGCGCTCCGAGCCGCTCGAACGGGCGGTGCACGGCCGTGAGGGCGGGGGCGACGAGGCGGCACGTCGCGGAGTCCTCACCGGACAGCACCGACAGGTCCCAGGGCACCTCGAACCCGTGGCTGCGGCCCGCCTCGAGCACGGCGAGCGCCGCGACGTCCGTGTCCGTGAGCACGGCGGTGGGCCGCGAGTCGTGGGCCACGAGCCGCGCGGCGCGCGAACGCGTCTCCTCCCACGTGCGGCACTCGACGACGTCGACCCGCGCCTCCGGGCCGCCCGCGTCACGCGCCGCCCCGACCAGTGCGCGGGCGACCTCGTCCTGCGCGTCGGAGACGAGGACCGCGATCCGGCGGTGGCCGAGCTCGACGAGGTACCGGGCGGCACGGGCGTCCGCGTCGCCCGCGAACCAGGTCCGCGCGCCCGGAGCGTCGGCGCCGGGTGCGCCGGGTGCGCCGGGCGCGACCTCGACGAGCGGGATCGCGGCATCGTGCGCGACCCGGCGCCGGGGGTCGTGCGCGTGGGCGTCGACCACGACGAACGCCGCGTGCCTCCGCTCGGACCAGCCCGCCTCGAGCTCGCGCGCCCCCTCGTCGCGGTCGCCGACCACCTCCAGGCCGAGCGAGAGGTCGTGCTCCGCGAGGACGGCGCGCATGCCGGCGCCGAGCGCGAGGGCGCGGGCGGGCCCGGCGGCTCCCTCCGCCGCGTGCACGACCTGGAGCGCCACGCTGCGCGCGCTGGCACGCAGCGAGCGCGCGGCCGCGCTCGGGCGCCAGCCGAGGTCGGCCGCCGTGCGCAGGACGTGCCGACGGGTCCGCTCGGAGACGCCCGGCCGGCCGTTGAGCGCGTAGGAGACGACGGCGATCGAGACCCCCGCCGCGCGCGCGACGTCGGTGATCGTGATGCGCCGCTCGGCGGGGCCGGCGGCGCGTGGCGTGGGTATCCCGCCCGGGGAATTGGTGGTCACGCTCCCACACTGTGCCCGGTTTGGGTGCATGATGCCTACCAGGACTCGGTGACGATGACGTGGCGGGGGACGGTGACGAGGATGTCGACGGACGCGACGAGGCGCCCGAGACAGGCGGGGGAGCACCTGACGTTCGGTGTGCTGTGCCCCGTGGTCGGAGGCTTCTACTTCGGGCGGTCCCTGGCGGGGATCGCCCGGGTCCTGCGGGCGCACGGGCACCGGGTGGTCGCCCTCCAGACGTACCCGCCGGACCTCGACCGTGACGAGTTCCCGGGCCCTCCGGGCCGGCGCCCCCTGCTCGGGCGCTCGTCGTTCGACGGGTTCGTCGTCATGACGACGGCGCTCGCGGACGCCGAGCTCCGCGAGCTCGACGCCTCGGGCGTCCCGCTGGTGCTCCTGGGCGTGCGGGCCGAGGGGCTGCGTGCTCCGACGGTGTCGCCGGACAACGCGGGCGGCGTGCGCGCCGCCGTCGACCACCTCGTCGAGCACGGCCACCGGCGCATCGGCTTCGTCGGCAACACCGAGCAGCGCGACACGCTCGAGCGCTACGACGCCTACCGCGCGGCGCTCGCGGCGCACGACCTCGCGTGGTCACCGTCGTGGGTGTACCGCACGCGCGACAACCAGGAGGCGAGCGCCGAGGCCGTCGCGCGGCGGCTCGCGGCCCGGGGCCTGCCGACGACGGCGACGCTCGCCGCCACCGACCGCAACGCCATCGGCTTCATGCGTGGCCTCCAGGCCAGCGGGTTCGAGCTCCCCGCGGAGCAGGCGGTGGTCGGGTTCGACCACGCCGACTCGGGCGCGCGCTCGCGTCCGCGGCTGTCGACGGTCGACCCCCTGCACGACCAGGTCGGCGAGCGCGTGGCGGAGCTGCTCGTCGCACGGGCCCGGGGGGAGAGCGTCGGGCGCGAGAACCGGTTGGGGCGTGCGGCACTCATCCGGCGCGAGTCGTGCGGGTGCCTCGAGGGGACGCAGGGCGAGCTCATCGGCGCACCGGCCGCCCGGTCCGCGGCCGTGCCGGTGCCGTCCGACCCGGACCGGCCCCTCGACGACGTCGCCCGCGTCGTCTTCGCCTCCGTCCTCGAACGGTCGGACGCGCGCGGCGTCCTGCGCCGGCGCGGGCCGGACGGTGGCCAGCGTCCCGCGCCGGTCGACGCGTGGCTCCTGGTGCTCCGCCACCTGCTCCGGGGCGCCGCGGAGACGGGTGCCGTCCCGCCGGCCGCGGCGTTGCGCTCGCTCGCGGACCGGACGGCGGCCCTGCGCCCGTCGCAGGAGGCGCTCGAGCAGATCGTGCCCGCCCTGGAGACCGAGGTCGCCGCGCTCGTGCGCGACGTGCGGCGGCGACGCCCGGGTGCGCGTGCGTCCCAGCTCGGCCGGAACGTCCTGTCGCGCGGCACCCACCGCGACCCCCCGGCGAGCTCTGCCGCGGCACGCGCCGCGGCGGTCCGGGCGACCGCGGCCGAGGTGGTCGTCGCCGTCGCCCGCGGGTGCGCGCACGGGACGGTCGCGCGCACGGGGCGGCTCGAGCAGGACCTGGTGGACCTGTACGAGGTCGACCTGGGCCTCCTGCGCGGCGACGAGGCAGGGCTGCGGCGCCTCGACTGGCTCCCGCGGGGCGTGGGCGGGACGGCCGCCCTCGCGCTGTGGGAGGACGTCGGCGACGGCTCCGGCCGCCGTGTGCTGCGGGTGGTGGGCGTGCGCGGCGGCGGGACGGCCGTCGAGCGGCTCGTCGGGTCGGTCTTCCCGACCGCGCAGTTCCCGCCGCGCGAGCTCCTCGACCCGCGGTCGCTCACGGTCGTCGCGCCCGTCGCGTTCGGTCGCTCGGACTGGGGCTTCCTCGTCGTGGGCGGCCTCGTGGACACGCGGACGACGAGCACCCGGGAGCGGTACAACCACTGGGCCGCGATGCTCGCCGTCGCGCTCGACCGGGAGACCCTGGTCAGCTCGCTGCAGGAGCAGCGCCACGCGCTCGCCGACGCGGCCGACCGCGTCCGCGAGCTGGCGCTCGAGGTCGAGGCGGGGGCCGAGCGGGCCGCGCTCGTGTCCATCGCGTCCCACGACGGCACGTGGGACTGGGACGTCGAGACGGGCACCGTGCGCTGGTCGCCGGCGTGGGCGCGCATCGTGGGCTGCGACGTGGCCGACCTCCGGGACGACCCCGAGGAGTGGCTCGGCCGCGTGCACCCCGACGACGTGCAGGCGGTGCACGCCGCCGTCGCCGCCCAGCTCGCCGGGACGACCGAGCCGCTCGACGTCGAGCACCGGCTGCGGTGCGCGGACGGCGAGCACGTGCGGGTCCGGTGCCGCGCGGTGACCGTGCACGACGCCGGCGGACGCCCGGCCCGCATGGTGGGCGCCCTGGCCGTCCTGTCCGACGTCGAGCGGTACCGCAGCGAGCTGCGCGAGCGGGCGCTCGTCGACCCCGACTCGGGCGTGCTGCACCGGGCCCTGTTCGTGGACCGGCTCGAGCAGGCGATCGGGCGCGGCGGCCGGGTCGCGGGCTACGGCGCGCACGTGCTCGCCGTCGGGCTCGACGCACCGCCGACGGTCCCGGCGCTGCACCGGCTCGGCGACGCGCTGGGCCCGGCGGGCTCCTTGTGCGCGCTGGCCCCGACGGACCTCGTCGTGCTCCTCGACGGCGTGTCGGACGACGCGGCCCGCCACGCCGCGGTTCGCGCGGCGGGGGCGTGCGGGTCGGCCCTCGTCGAGCACCTCGGCGACGTCACCGGCGCGCCCGACGCGATCGAGGTGCTGCGCCGTGCCGGGGCCGCGCTCGCGCGGCGCCGGGCGCGTGCGCACGGCACCGTCGTGCCGTGGTCGGCGTCGTCCGAAACGTTTCGTGCGTTGTGACGGCCGGTCGCGCCCGCCGAGAGTCGATCGACCCGTGGGGGTGGGGGAGCCGACGGCGGCGCCCCCGCGACCGCCGCCGCGGGGCTCGACGACGAGAGGGAGCACGATGCCACGCACGTCCCGGCGCGCAGCGCCACCACCCACCGCCCCGCACGCGCGAGCCGCGCGGGGCCGGCGCACGACGGCGGCCGCGCTCGCCGCGGGCGTCGCGCTCACTGCGCTCGCCACCGTCCCCCCGGCGAGCGCCGACCCCGCGGGGTCCCGGTCGACGACGGCAGGCACGACCGCGGCGCTCGTCGACGGCGAGTACACGCAGCGCTTCCTGGAGCTGTACGCCAAGATCCACGACCCCGCGAACGGGTACTTCTCGCCCCAGGGCATCCCGTACCACGCGGTCGAGACGCTCATGGTCGAGGCGCCGGACTACGGCCACGAGACGACGTCGGAGGCGTACTCCTTCTGGCTGTGGCTCGAGACGTCGTACGGCCAGGTGACCGGCGACTGGGAGCCGTTCAACCACGCGTGGGACACGCTCGAGGCGTACATGATCCCCACCACGGAGAACCAGCCCACCAACGGGGCGTACGACCCGGCCAAGCCCGCGACGTACGCGCCGGAGTTCGACCACCCGAGCCAGTACCCGTCGCGGCTCGACACGTCGGTGTCCGTCGGCTCCGACCCGATCGCGGCCGAGCTGCGGTCGACGTACGGCACGCCCGAGGTCTACGGCATGCACTGGCTCGCCGACGTCGACAACGTGTACGGCTTCGGCGCCGCCCCCGGCTCGTCGAGGCTGCTCGGGCCGGACCACGAGGGCACGTCGTACATCAACACGTTCCAGCGCGGGCCCCAGGAGTCCGTCTGGGAGACGGTGCCCCAGCCGTCGATCGACGACTTCAGCTACGGCGGCGAGAACGGCTACCTCGACCTCTTCACGGGCGACGCGTCGTACGCGAAGCAGTGGAAGTACACCAACGCGCCCGACGCCGACGCACGCGCCGTCGAGGCCGCCTACTGGGCGAACAAGTTCGCGACCGAGCAGGGCCAGCCCGAGGCCGTCGCCGACACGGTCGGCAAGGCCTCGAAGATGGGCGACTACCTGCGCTACGCGCTGTTCGACAAGTACTTCAAGACGCCGGGCTGCGAGTCCACGTCGTGCGCCGCGGGGTCGGGCCGCAGCAGCGCGCACTACCTGCTCTCCTGGTACTACGCGTGGGGCGGTGCGCTCGACACCTCCGGCCCGTGGGCCTGGCGCATCGGGTCGAGCCACGCGCACTTCGGGTACCAGAACCCGATGGCGGCCTGGGCGCTCGCGAACGACCCCGCGCTCCAGCCGGCCTCGCCCACGGCGAGCGACGACTGGGGCACGAGCCTCGACCGCCAGATCGAGCTCTTCCAGTGGCTCCAGTCGCCCGAGGGCGGGATCGCGGGCGGCAGCACGAACTCGTGGGACGGCCACTACGCGGACCGCCCCGACGACGTCGCGACGTTCTACGGGATGGCGTACACCGAGGCGCCCGTGTACCACGACCCGCCGTCCAACTCGTGGATGGGCATGCAGGGCTGGGGGGTCGAGCGGATCGCGCAGCTCTACGAGGAGACCGGTGACGAGCGCGCCGAGGCGATCCTGGACAGGTGGGTGCCGTGGGTGATCGACCACGTCACGGTCACGGACGACTCGTGGCAGATCCCCTCGAACCTCGCGTGGTCGGGCCAGCCGGACGACTGGGACCCCGAGAACCCGGGCGACAACGCCGGCCTGAGCGTCGAGGTGACGGGCTACGGCCAGGACGTCGGCGTCGCCGGCGCGCTCGCCCGCTCGCTCATGTACTACGCGGCGGGCGGCGAGGGACCGCAGCACGACGCGGCGCAGCAGGTCGCGCGCGACCTGCTCGACGCGATCTGGGAGCAGAACAGCGACCCGCTCGGCGTCGCGACGACCGAGACCCGCGCGGACTACGCGCGCTTCGACGACGTCCTGACGTCGAGCACCGGGGACGGGACGTACGTGCCGGCCGGGTGGTCGGGCACCATGCCGAACGGTGACGTGATCGAGCCCGGCGTGTCGTTCCTCGACCTGCGGTCGTTCTACCTCGACGACCCGCAGTGGTCGAAGGTCCAGGCGCACCTCGACGGCGGGCCCGCCCCCGAGTTCACCTACCACCGGTTCTGGGCCCAGACCGCGGTCGCGACGGCGCTCGCCGACTACGACCGGCTGTTCGGCGAGGACGTCCCGACGGAGCCGGACACCGAGCCGCCGACCACGCCGACCGGTCTCGCGGTGACGGGGACGACGGCGACGACCGCGTCGCTGTCGTGGACGGCGTCGACGGACGACGTGCGCGTGGTGGGCTACGACGTGCTGCGCGACGGGGTGAAGGTCGGCACGGCGTCGGGCACCTCGTACACCGACGAGGACCTCGCTCCCGAGACCACGTACCGGTACACCGTGCGGGCGCGCGACGCGGCGGGGAACGTCTCGCCCGCGTCCCTCGCCGCCGAGGCGACCACGCTCGCGGACGACGGCGGGCCGGAGCCCGGCGCGTGCACCGCGACCTACGCGACGCGCGGGTCGTGGCAGGGCGGGTACCAGGGCGAGGTCACGGTCACGGCCGGCACCTCCGGCCTCTCCGGCTGGACCGTCTCGCTCGACCTCGCGCCCGGAGGTCTGTCGCAGGCCTGGAACGCGACGACGAGCGTGAGCGGGAGCGTCCTGACCGCGACGAACGTCGGCTGGAACGGCACGCTCGCCGCCGGGGGCTCGACGTCGTTCGGGTTCATCGGCACGGGCGCGCCGCCGTCGTCACCGACGGTCGCGTGCGGCTGACACCGGCTGACACCCGGCTGACACAGCGGTGAGGGAGGTCCGCCTCCCGGTGCTCACAGCGCCGGGAGGCGGACCATGCCCTCCTGCGCGATGGACGCGACGAGCGTCCCGTCCTGCGCGAACACGCGCGCGGCGCCGAGCCCGCGGCCGCCCTGGGCGCTCGACGCCGACTGCACGTAGAGCAGCCACTCGTCGACGCGCGCGTCGCGGTGCCACCACATGGCGTGGTCGAGGCTCGCGATCGAGATGTCGGGCGTGACCCAGCTCGTGCCGGACTGGCGCAGGATCGGCTCGAGCATCACCTGGTCGCACGCGTAGGCCATGAGTGCGCGGTGCAGCAGCTGGTCGTCCCCGACGTCGCCGCGCGCCCGCATCCACACCATCTGGTGGTCCTTGGGCTCGTGGTCGGGACCGAGGTAGAGCGAGCCGCCCACGTGGCGCAGCTCGAACGCCGAGTGGTGCGACCAGAACCGTGCGATCGGGTGGTCGATGCCGCCGAGCACGTCGAGCGCGGACGGCACCTCCTCCGGGGCGGGGGCGTCGGGCATCGGCGACGAGTGCTCGATGCCGCCCTGGTCCTCCTGGAACGAGGCGATCATCGACAGGATCGGCTTGCCGTGCTGGATCGCGTGCGTGCGGCGCGCGCTGAACGAGCGCCCGTCCCGCAGCCGCTCGACCGCGAAGTCGATGGGCACGTCGAGACCGCCGGGCCGCAGGAAGTAGCCGTGCAGCGAGTGGGGCAGCCGACCCCCCGGGACCGTCCGGCCGGCCGCGAGGACCGCCTGCGCGAGCACCTGACCGCCGTAGACGCGTCCCGTCGGCTGGTGCACGGAGACCCCGCGGAAGTGCTCGGGGTCGGCGGCCGACCCGTCGCCGTCCCCGACCCGCTCGAGGCGCAGCACGTCGAGGAGGTGGTTCAGCGGGTTGGGGACCTGCTCGCGCGGGGCGGCGTCCGACGTCGGGCCGGGGGAGGCCGAGGAGGTCGACGGCGGCGTGGGCTCGGGGGTCACGGGTGGGGGCTCCTTCGCTCGGGCGGCGGGTCGGTCAGTCCTCGAAGGTGTTGAGGAGCGAGTGCGCCGCGCGCTCCAGATAGTCCCACAGCGTCGCCTCCTGGATCGGCGGCAGGCCGAGGGTGTCGACGGCGGCACGCATGTGGGCGAGCCAGCGGTCGCGCGCGTCGGGGTTGACCTTGAACGGGGCGTGCCGCATGCGCAGTCGCGGGTGCCCGCGCTGCTCGCTGTACGTCGTCGGGCCGCCCCAGTACTGCTCGAGGAACGCGGTGAGGCGCCAGCGCGCCGGCCCGAGGTCCTGCTCGGGATACATCGGGCGCATGACCGGGTCGTCGGCGACGCCCTCGTAGAACGCGTCGACGAGGCGGACGAACGTCTCGTGGCCGCCGACCTCGTCGTAGAACGTGCGGCTCGGGCGCACCGGCGCTGCGTCGTTCGTCGTGCCGGTCGTCGTGCCGCTCGTCGCGCTGGTCGCCGTGCCGTCGGACGTGCCGTCGGACGTGCCGGCGACGGGCAGCGACGTGCGGGGGCTGGGCTCGGTCGTCACCGGCCCATCATCGCACCGGGCGCGGTGCTGTCCGGCCCGAGCACGGGGACCGCGGCGCACGTCACACGGGACGCGCCGCGCTCGCGGCGACGAACGTCGCGCCACGCGCTCCGCGTCAGAGGCCGAGCGCGGTGAGCACCGGGAGGTTCTCGCGGACGACGGCGCGGGCCTCCGCCGCGCTCTCCGCCTCGACCGCGAGCCGTGCGAGGCGGCGGCACTCGTCGAGGTCGACCTCGCGCAGCAGCGCGGCGACGTCCGGGATCGCGCGGGCCGTCATGGACAGCGACGACACCCCGAGGCCCACGAGCACGACGGCCAGCACGGGCTGCGAGGCCGCCTCGCCGCACACGCCCACGGGTCGGCCCTGCTGCGCGCCGCCGGCGCACGTCGCCTCGACGAGCCGCAGCACGGCGGGCTGCCACGGGTCGCTCAGCTCCGCGAGCGACCCGAGGAGCCGGTCCGCGGCCATCGTGTACTGCGTGAGGTCGTTCGTGCCGATCGAGGCGAAGGCGGCGCGCGCGAGGATCGGCCCGGCGAGCAGCGCTGCGCTCGGGACCTCGACCATGACGCCCGCGACGTCGAGGCCGTGGGCGCGGCAGCGCTCGACGAACCACTCGGTCTCGCTGACGGTCGAGACCATGGGCGCCATGACCCACACCTCGGCCTCCTCGGCCGCGGCGGCCCGGGCGATCGCGTCGAGCTGCTGCTCGAGCAGCTCTGGCCACCGCGCGGCGGTGCGCAGCCCGCGCACGCCGAGCGCCGGGTTCTCCTCGTCGTCGACGGTGAGGAAGTGCAGCGGCTTGTCCGCCCCGGAGTCGAGCGTCCGGATGACGACCTTGCGCCCGCCGAACGCGCGGAAGACCGTGCGGTAGGCGGTGACCTGCTCCTCGACGGTCGGGGGCTGCTCGCGGTCGAGGAAGCAGAACTCGGAGCGGAACAGCCCGACGCCCTCCGCGCCCGCCGCGGCCGCGGGCGCCGCGCCCGCGGGGTCGCCGACGTTCGCGAGGAGCTGGACGCGGTGCCCGTCGCGCGTCCGGCCGGTGCCGTCGAACGTGCGCACCTGCTGCGCCCGTGCGCGCGCCGTGGCGATCTGCTCCTCGGACGGGTGCACGACCACGGTCCCGGCAGCGCCGTCGACGAGGACGACGTCCTCCGGCGCGAGCGCGGCGCTCGCGCCGGTCGCCGCCACGACCGCGGGGATGCCCTTGGCGTTCGCGACGATCGCGGTGTGCGACGTCGGGCCGGCGCCGTCGGTGACGATCGCGAGCACGCGCGCGGGGTCGAGCGCGGCGGTGGCCGACGGCGCGAGGTCGGGCGCGACGAGCACGAACGGCTCCGCGTGCTCGGGCACGCCGGGCGCCGGGCGGTCCGTCAGCGCCGCGACGAGGCGGTCGCGCACGTCCGCGACGTCGCGCGCACGCTCGGCGAAGTAGCCGCCGAGCTCCGTGAACTGCCGCACGACCTCCTCGGCGGCCTCCCACACCGCGCGCTCGGGCACCAGGTGCTCCTCGAGGACGCGGCGTCGCGCGTCCGCCGCCAGGGTGGGGTCGCCCGCCATCGCGGCGGTCGCCTCCAGCACGTCGCGCGTCTCGCCGTCGGCGGCGTCCGCCGCGCGCTGGAGGTCGGTCGCGACCTGCGCGGCCGCGGCGTCGACGCGCCGGGCCTGCGCCTCGTGGTCCTCGCGCGGTCCCATCCGCAGCCCGGGAGCGGGCTCCGCGATCGGCTCCGGCATCAGCACCACCGGCCCGACCACCGTCCCGGGGCACACACCGATGCCCGTGATGACCTGCCGTGCCTCGTCCTGAAGTCCGCCCGTCACGACCCTCGCTCCTGTCCGCCTCGGGCGTGCGACCCGGGTGCCCGGGCCGGTGCGCACGCGTGCCCGCCACCGTCCCGACCGTCGCACGCACCCGGCACACGTCTGTTGCGCCGCGGTTGCGGGCCCGCGTCGATCCGGTGACAACCTCGCGAGGAGACTAGGCTGATACCGGGTGCACGGCACCCCGACACCCCGGATCCCCCGCGCGGATCCCACTCGCGACTCGCCTCAGGAGACACTTTCGATGAGCACCCCCTCGGACCAGAAGGCACAGCAGATCCTCGAAGCCCTCGGGGGCCAGGGCAACGTGGTCGACCTGGAGCCGTGCATCACGCGCCTGCGCGTCGAGGTGACCGACCCGCAGCTCGTCGACGAGGCGCGCCTCAAGGCGACCGGCGCGTTCGGCGTCGTGCGCTCCGGCCGTGTCGTCCAGGTCATCGTCGGCCCGGAGGCCGACAACCTCGCGGCGGAGCTCGACGGACTGCGCTGACCCCGGCGGCCCTCCCGGAGCGGAGGGCCGGCGCCGTCGGACCCCGTGCCCGACGGCGCCACCCGCCTCAGGTGGTCGGTCCGGCCGTGCCGCCGGTGCGGTCCTGCACGACGGCCGCCGCCGCGGCGCCGCGGCGGTCGCGCGCCGCCTGCTCGTCCCGCGCCGAGGCGCCGGGACCGTCGTCGGGCCGGTCGTCGGGCACGGACGGGGAGTGGTCGAGGACGACCACCTGCTGCGCCCCGGCGAGGGGGATCCGCGCGTCGGACAGCCCTTGCCGGACGCGGGCGCGCAGCGCGCGCGCCACCTCCCACTGCATCGCGGCCTGCGTCTTGACCTGCACCTTGAGCTGGAGCGCCTCGGCCGTCATCGACTCGATGCCCGTGACCTCCGGGGGTTCCAGGAAGTACGTGCCGAGCACGGGGTCGGCCCCGACGTCCTCTGCCGCGGCGAGCAGCGCCGCGCGCACCGCCTCGACGTCCGCCCAGTACGCCACGCGCACGTCGACGACGGCGCGACCCCACTCCTGGGTCTTGTTCCCGGTGCGCAGGATCTCCCCGTTACGCACGAACCACAGGGTCCCGTTGCCGTCGCGCACCTTGGTGACGCGCAGCGCGACCTCCTCGACGGTGCCCGTCACCTCGCCGAAGTCGACGGTGTCGCCGACGCCGTACTGGTCCTCGAGCAGCATGAACGTCCCGGACAGGAAGTCCTTCACGAGGCTCTGCGCGCCGAAGCCGAGGGCGACGCCGGCGATGCCCGCCGAGGCGAGGAACGGTGCGATGTTCACGCCCAGCTCGCTCAGCACGAGGAGCACGATCGTCGCCCCGATGACGATGTTGGCGACGGACCGCAGCACCGAGCCGACCGTCCGCGCGCGCTGGGCCCGTCGGGCGGACGCCAGCGGGTTCGCGCGCAGCAGGACGCTGCCGACCCCGGACTCGGCGACGCCCTTCAGCCGCTTGCTGCGCAGGGCGGGTGTGCCCTCGGCGATGTGCTCGGTGATCCTGCGGATGAGGCGGCGCACGAGCGCGAGCGCGATCGCGCCGACGCCGATGATGAGCAGGACGCGCAGCGGGACCCCGACGAACCACTCGAACCAGTCGTCGGGGTTGCTCGGGTCGAAACCGTTGCGCACCTCTGGCGGTGCGTCCGCGGGCAGGCCGAGGACGGGGGCGAGGACGGGGTGGGACATGAGCGCAGGGTACCCGGACGCGTTGGGCGGTCCCTGGGCGCGCCGAGCGAACGCGCTGCTCGCGGGCCCGCGTTCTGGCAGGATGCAGGCGTGAGCGAACCCCCGCAGACGGACCTGCCCGAGCCGTTGGTGCAGCTGGCCGACGCCCACGGCGTCGCGTCCGACTTCTGGGACTTCGACGGGACGAGGCGGCAGGTCCGCGCCTCGACGCTCGTCGCCGTGCTCGAGGCGCTCGGGGTCCCGGCGTCGTCGCCCGAGAAGGTGGCGGTCAGCCTCGAGCACTCGCGCGACGACGCGTGGCGCCAGATGCTCCCGCCGACCGTCGTCGTGCGACAGGGTGACGCCGTCCCGCTCCCCGTCCACGTCGCGGACGGGTCCGCCGTCGAGGTCTGGGTCGAGCTCGAGGCGGAGCCGTCGCGCCACGGGGGGCAGGCGTCCGGGCACCACGCCGCCCGGGCCCCGCGCGAGCGTCGCGACCTCGGCCAGCTCGACGTGTTCGTCGAGCCGCGCACGGTGGACGGCCGGCGCGTGGGACGCGCGACGTTCGAGATCCCGGCCGACCTGCCCCTCGGGTGGCACGACCTGCACGCCGAGAGCGACGGCACGCAGGCGCGCGCGACGCTCGTCGTGACGCCGCAGCGGCTCGAGCTGCCGGCCGCGGTCGCCGAGCGGCGTGCGTGGGGCTTCATGACCCAGCTCTACTCGGTGCGCTCGCGGGCGTCGTGGGGCGTCGGCGACCTGGCCGACCTGGCCGACCTCGCGTGGCTGTCCGCGCGCGAGGCGGGGGCCGACTTCGTGCTCGTCAACCCGCTGCACGCCGCCGAGCCGCGCACCCCCATGACGCCGTCGCCCTACCTGCCGACGAGCCGGCGCTTCGTCAACCCGATCTACATCCGCGTCGAGGACATCCGCGAGACCGGCTACCTGTCCGCGGCGGACCGCTCGCTCGTGGAGTGGGCGTTCGACCCCGTGCGCGATCTCGACACCGACCCGGGCCCGATCGACCGCGACGCGGCCTGGGACGCCAAGAAGGCGGCGCTCGAGGTCGTCTTCGCCGCGCCGCGCTCGACCGCACGACAGGCGTCGCTCGACGCCTTCCGTGCCGAGCAGGGTCGGGGCCTCGAGGACTTCGCGACGTGGTGCGCGCTCGCCGACCACTACGGCGACCGCGACTGGCCGCCCGGCGCGTACGACCCGAACGGCCCGACCGTCGCGGCGCTGCGCGAGCAGCTCGCCGACCGCGTCGAGTTCTACTGCTGGCTCCAGTGGGTCGCCGACGAGCAGCTCCGGGCCGCCCAGCGCACCGCGCGCGAGGCGGGGATGTCGGTCGGGATCATGCACGACCTCGCGGTCGGGGTGCACCCCGAGGGCGCCGACGTCTGGGCGCACCGCGGCGTGCTCGCCACCGGGGTCTCGGTCGGCGCGCCGCCAGACATGTACAACCAGCAGGGCCAGAACTGGTCCCAGCCACCCTGGCACCCGCGCGCGCTCGCCCGCGCCGGGTACGCGCCCTACCGCGACATGCTGCGGACCGTCCTGCGGCACGCGGGCGCGATCCGCATCGACCACGTCATCGGGCTCTTCCGCCTGTGGTGGATCCCCGGCGGCGCGCGCGCCGACGCCGGCGCCTACGTCCGCTACGACCACGAGGCCCTCGTCGGCATCCTGTGCCTCGAGGCGCACCGCGCGGGCGCGATGGTCATCGGCGAGGACCTCGGCGTGTTCGAGCCCTGGGTCCGTGACTACCTCGCGGACCGGGGCGTCCTCGGCACGTCCGTCCTGTGGTTCGAGAAGACCGACGACGGCCGGCCGCTGCCCCCGGAGGACTACCGGCGCCTCGCGCTCGCGACCGTCACGACCCACGACCTGCCGCCCACGGCCGGGTACCTCGCGGGCGAGCACGTCGAGCTGCGGGACCGCCTGCGCGTCCTCACGGAGGACGTCGCCGACGTGCGGCGCGCGGCCCGCGCCGAGCGCGACGCCATGGTCGCGTTCCTGCGCGAGCGCGGGCTCGTGGGCGACGACCCGTCCGAGCGCGAGCTCGTCGAGGCGCTGCACCGCCTGATCCGCGGCACACCCGCCGTCCTGCTCGGCGTCTCGCTCGCCGACGCCGTGGGGGAGCGCCGCTCGCAGAACCAGCCCGGCACGGACCAGGAGTACCCCAACTGGAAGGTGCCGCTCGGGGACTCGTCGGGCAACGTCGTCCTTCTGGAGGACCTCTTCGACTCCGCCCGCCTGCGTTCCCTCGCGAAGGCCATGAACGACGCCCTCTGACCGACCGAGAAGCAACCCCGGTCGCGCGAGGTAGAACCGCGGTTCCGCGAGGTAGAACCGTGGTTCTTGGGTGCGACGGCGTGTGGTCGGGTGGGGTGGGCGGGGTGGGTGGTGGTGCCGCGTCTACCATCCGCCGCTCGTTCCTCGCGGCTCCCGCCAGGCCCGACCACGACGCG
>NZ_JAFGYF010000023.1 GCF_016921195.1 Cellulosimicrobium cellulans | reverse complement strand
TGTACTGACCGGGCACGTTGGTCGAGAGAGTGTGACGCGCTGATCTGAGTTGGTAGCGCGAGAGGGCCTCCCGCGGTGGAGTGGAACTGCCTAGGTATCCGCTCTGCTCACAGGAGGCCCTCGTGTCCCACGCTAACGCTGCTCTGACTCCACGGGCTCGGCTCACGGTCGCCCGGCTCGTTGTCGATCAGAAGGTCCCGATCGCGGAGGTCGCGGCCCGATTCCAGTGCTCGTGGCCGACGGTCAAGCGGTGGGCGGACCGGTATGCCGCCGGTGAGCCGATGGCAGACCGCTCCAGCCGGCCGCGACGGATGCCGGCCAAGACCAGCCCGGCCACGACGCGGCGGATCGTGTCGCTGCGGCTACGCAAGCGCCTGGGCCCGGTCCAGCTGGCAGCGCTTGCCGGGGTCGCGCCCTCGACCGCACACCGGATCCTGGTCCGTTGCCGGCTCAACCGCCTGTCTCACGTGGACCGGGCCACGGGCGAGCCGGTGCGCCGCTATGAACACGACCACCCCGGCGCGATGCTGCACGTGGACGTCAAGAAGTTCGGCAACATCCCCGACGGAGGAGGGTGGCGATTCGTCGGCCGGTCCCAGGGCGATCGCAACCGGGCCGCCACCCCCGACAAGCCGAAGAACAAGCACCACAACCCAAAGATGGGTCACGCGTTCGTGCACACCGTGATCGATGACCACTCCCGGGTGGCCTACGCCGAAGTCCACGACGACGAGACCGCCGTCACCGCGACCGGTGTCCTGCGCCGGGCGGTGGCGTGGTTCGCCGCCCGCAGCATCACCACCGAGCGGGTCTTGTCGGACAACGGCGCGCCCTACATCTCCCACCTGTGGCGCGACACCTGCCTCGAGCTCGCGATCACACACTCACGCACCCGGCCCCGCCGGCCGCAGACCAACGGCAAGATCGAGCGGTTCCACCGCACCATGGCCGATGGGTGGGGCTACGCCCGCTGCTACACCTCGGAACACGAACGGCGAGGCGCCCTGCAAGCATGGCTCCACGAGTACAACCACCACCGTCCCCACACCGCCTGCGGGAACAAGCCACCCATCACACGCTTGACCAACCTGTCCGGTCAGTACA
>NZ_JAFGYF010000022.1 GCF_016921195.1 Cellulosimicrobium cellulans | reverse complement strand
AGTGTTGGTGTTGAAGTTGTCGGCTGATTAGTACCGGTCAGCTGCACGGGTCTTTCGTCCCCGCTTCCACGTCCGGCCTATCGACCCAGTGTTCTGCTGGGTGCCTCTCCCCCCGTAGGGGATGGAAACCTCATCTTGAAGCAGGCTTCCCGCTTAGATGCTTTCAGCGGTTATCCCTTCCGAACGTAGCCAACCAGCGGTGCTCCTGGCGGAACAACTGGCACACCAGAGGTTCGTCCGTCCCGGTCCTCTCGTACTAGGGACAGCCCTTCTCAAGTTTCCTGCGCGCGCAGCGGATAGGGACCGAACTGTCTCACGACGTTCTAAACCCAGCTCGCGTACCGCTTTAATGGGCGAACAGCCCAACCCTTGGGACCTACTCCAGCCCCAGGATGCGACGAGCCGACATCGAGGTGCCAAACCATGCCGTCGATATGGACTCTTGGGCAAGATCAGCCTGTTATCCCCGGGGTACCTTTTATCCGTTGAGCGACGGCGCTTCCACAAGCCACCGCCGGATCACTAGTTCCGACTTTCGTCCCTGCTCGACCTGTCAGTCTCACAGTCAAGCTCCCTTGTGCACTTGCACTCGACACCTGATTGCCAACCAGGCTGAGGGAACCTTTGAGCGCCTCCGTTACATTTTAGGAGGCAACCGCCCCAGTTAAACTACCCACCAGGCACTGTCCCTGGTCCGGATCACGGACCGAGGTTAGACATCCGAAGCGGCCAGAGTGGTATTTCAACGTTGACTCCACCCGCACTGGCGTACGGGCTTCACAGTCTCCCACCTATCCTACACAAGCCGCACCGAACACCAATACCAAGCTATAGTAAAGGTCCCGGGGTCTTTCCGTCCTGCTGCGCGTAACGAGCATCTTTACTCGTAGTGCAATTTCGCCGAGTTCGCGGTTGAGACAGCGGAGAAGTCGTTACGCCATTCGTGCAGGTCGGAACTTACCCGACAAGGAATTTCGCTACCTTAGGATGGTTATAGTTACCACCGCCGTTTACTGGGGCTTAAATTCTGAGCTTCACCCCGAGGGGTTGACCCGTCCTCTTAACCTTCCAGCACCGGGCAGGCGTCAGTCCGTATACATCGTCTTGCGACTTCGCACGGACCTGTGTTTTTAGTAAACAGTCGCTTCTCCCTGGTCTCTGCGGCCGTCCACGCTCCCACCGCGAGGGTGTTCACGCTTCGGGCCCCCCTTCTCCCGAAGTTACGGGGGCATTTTGCCGAGTTCCTTAACCACGATTCTCTCGATCGCCTTAGTATTCTCTACCTGACCACCTGAGTCGGTTTGGGGTACGGGCGGCTAGAACCTCGCGTCGAGGCTTTTCTTGGCAGCATAGGATCACCCAGTTCGCGCGTGTGCGCTCACCGTCAGCTCTCAGCCTCATGTCTGGCGGATTTGCCTACCAGACGGCCTACGGCCTTGGACGTGGTCTACCATCGCCACGCCGGGCTACCTTCCTGCGTCACCCCTGTTAATACGCTTACCTACTACCGGTTCGGGTCCCGCGCGCCCCTGCCCGGTGGCCCCGAAGGGCCGGTGGACAGGTTTGGGCGGTCAGCATCACCGGGCTCGGTATGGGCGGTTCTTCGCCGGTAGGAGAATATCAACTCCTTGTCCATCGACTACGCCTGTCGGCCTCGCCTTAGGTCCCGACTTACCCAGGGCGGATTAACCTGGCCCTGGAACCCTTGGTCATTCGGCGGACGGGTTTCTCACCCGTCTTTCGCTACTCATGCCTGCATTCTCACTCGTGTGGGCTCCACCACTGGGTTCCCCCGCGGCTTCACTGCCCACACGACGCTCCCCTACCCACCTGCGCCTCTGGACCACGAAGGCCTGAGTTGAGCGCAGATGCCACGGCTTCGGCGGTGTACTTGAGCCCCGCTACATTGTCGGCGCGGAATCACTTGACCAGTGAGCTATTACGCACTCTTTCAAGGGTGGCTGCTTCTAAGCCAACCTCCTGGTTGTCTGTGCAACTCCACATCCTTTCCCACTTAGCACACGCTTAGGGGCCTTAGCCGGTGGTCTGGGCTGTTTCCCTCTCGACTACGGAGCTTATCCCCCGCAGTCTCACTGCCACGCTTCCACTTACCGGCATTCGGAGTTTGGCTGACGTCAGTAACCTTGTAGGGCCCATCGGCCATCCAGTAGCTCTACCTCCGGCAAGAAACACGTGACGCTGCACCTAAATGCATTTCGGGGAGAACCAGCTATCACGAAGTTTGATTGGCCTTTCACCCCTAACCACAGGTCATCCCCCAGGTTTTCAACCCTGGTGGGTTCGGTCCTCCACGCGGTCTTACCCGCGCTTCAACCTGCCCATGGCTAGATCACTTCGCTTCGGGTCTAGACCCAGCGACTACACCGCCCTGTTCGGACTCGCTTTCGCTACGGCTTCCCCACACGGGTTAACCTCGCCACTGAGCACTAACTCGCAGGCTCATTCTTCAAAAGGCACGCTGTCACCCCAGCCAAGGAGGCTCCAACGGATTGTAGGCACACGGTTTCAGGTACTATTTCACTCCCCTCCCGGGGTACTTTTCACCTTTCCCTCACGGTACTGGTCCGCTATCGGTCACTAGGTAGTATTTAGGCTTAGCAAGTGGTCTTGCCAGATTCACACGAGATTTCTCGGGCCCCGTGCTACTTGGGATCCCCTTCGGGAGGCCGCACCATTTCGTCTACCGGACTCGCACCGTCTGTGGTCCGCCTTTCAATGCGGTTCGACTATGACACGACTTTCTCACTCCCCGGCGGACTGTCAGATCCACCAGAAGGGTCCCACAACCCCGAACACGCAACGCCTGACAGCTTTACCACGCGCCCGGTTTGGCCTCATCCGCTTTCGCTCGCCACTACTCACGGAATATCTCTTCCTGTCGGTACTGAGATGTTTCACTTCCCGACGTTCCCTCCACACACCCTATATATTCAGGTGCGGGTCACACGACATGACTCGTGCGGGGTTCCCCCATTCGGAAACCCTCGGATCACAGCTCGTTTGCCAGCTCCCCGAGGCTTATCGCAGGCTACCACGTCCTTCTTCGGCTCCTAGTGCCAAGGCATCCACCCTGTGCCCTTAAAAACTTCAACAAAAACAACAAAACTGCAGAGAACCAAGAACCACACCCGAA
>NZ_JAFGYF010000021.1 GCF_016921195.1 Cellulosimicrobium cellulans | reverse complement strand
CACCAAGGACACCCCGGTGACGGGCACGTCCCTGACCACCCAGATCCCCGACGGATTCACCTACGTCCCCGGCACCACCCGCAACGTCCTGGCCCCCGGCTCCGACGTCACCACCGGTACCGTCGGCGCCGAGACCAAGGCCGTCGCCGTCACCGACTCCGTCTGGACCGGCGACAACCTCCAGGTCTCCCCCTCGGCCGGGTTCAACGGCGAGTCCAACGCCTCCCAGACCGGCATCCTGCGCAACGGCACCAAGCGCTACCTCAACCTGCACCAGTGCGACTTCTTCAACAGTGGGAACCTCCAGCACATCGTCTCCATGAGTTCTGCCGGCCTGGAGTCATGGACGGCCGGGACGAACGCGTCGAACACCGCGGACACGGAACTCGACTGCGGGCCCGGCGACCAGAACTGGGCGGTGCACCCCGCTGCCAGCGGCGTCCAGGCGATCGACCTCCTGGGTAGCCGCTACTTCAACCTGCACCAGTGCGACTTCTTCAACGGCTCCACGGGAGCCCACATCATCTCCTCAAGCGCTGTCGGCGAGGAGTCATGGACGGCCGGGACGAACGCGTCGAACACCGCGGACACGGAACTCGACTGCGCGCCCGGCGACCAGAACTGGGCGGTGCACCCCGCTGCCAGCGGCGTCCAGGCGATCGACCTCCTGGGTAGCCGCTACTTCAACCTGCACCAGTGCGACTTCTTCAACGGCTCCACGGGAGCCCACATCATCTCCTCAAGCGCTGTCGGCGAGGAGTCATGGACGGCCGGGACGAACGCGTCGAACACCGCGGACACGGAACTCGACTGCGCGCCCGGCGACCAGAACTGGGCGGTGCACCCCGCTGCCAGCGGCCTTCAGTCGTTGGATCTCTTGGATGCGGCGCGTGGTCAGGGGTTCATCGAGTTCGCGTTCACCTCCGAGGTCCCCGACCCGCCCGCGTGTGGGGAGATCGTGACCGAGCCGGCCGTGACCTCTACCCGTCAGGGTGTGCTCAACGGCACCGGGACCGGCACTCCGACCTCGACCGCCGGGATCACTCTGGCCGAGTACACCGCCACCGGGGACCCCTGCCCCGAAGAGCTGGCGGCGAACACCGACGAGTACACCGCCGTGCAGGACACCACCTTGACCGGGAACGTCCTGGACAACGACGTCATCCCCGACGGATCCACCGTCACCGTCACCGGCCCGGGCGCCGGCCCCTGGAACGGTGACCTCACCCTGAACGAGGACGGCACCTTCACCTACACCCCGGCCCCCGGGTACGTCGGCACCGACTCGTTCAGCTACACCATCACCGACCAGGACGGCAACACCTCCGTCGGCACGGTCAACATCACCATCACCGAGGACGAGAACGGCATCCCCCTCATCGCCCCCGGCGCCGCCGCCACCGCAGGCCTGCTCGGCCTGGCCGGCCTCGGCTACACCCGCCGCCGCGAGACCACGAACGAGGTGATCTGACCCCACCAACCGATCCACTTCCTGACAGCGGCCCTCCCACCACCAGGCGGGAGGGCCGCCGTCGTGCGCCCCGGCCCGCGCGGTATGGAAGCAGTACGGAATCGGCACCTACCCCGAGGAGGGCGTCATGGGGAGTCCGTCGTGCCGTCGGTACAGCCGAACGCCGGGCACCGGTCCGGCGCACGAACACAGGAGGTCTCGATGGCAGCACGAGCGCGGGTGTCATGGCGAGGGAGGGCGCTCGGACCGTCCGCCGGAGCGGTAGGTCTGGCGACGGCGGCCCTGGTCGGGTTCGCCGGGGTCGCGGCGGCCGCACCCGTCACCGACGTCGTCGACGGCTCCGGGACGAGCGGGACGTTGGAGTCCGGAGTTCGCTGGGAGTCGACCGCGGAGCTCTCCGGCGGACAGGCCACGTTGACTCAGGGGCAGGAGGCCACCGTCGCTTTCTCGGAGCCGGTGGAGCTTGAGCTTACGATCTGGAGCCTCCAGCAAAATGCGGCGGGACAGGAGTGCGTCTTCGTCTCGGACGGTCTCGAGCCGGTGAGCGTCAGCGCCCGGCACCGTTGGGACCCCGGCACCCGTCAGCTCTGCGGCGTGGAGAACGTGTCCGGCGCGGCGAGCGTGTTCGAGGGTTCGGCGGTCGAGCAGGTGACGGTGACGGCGACCGGGTCCAACGCGACGCACGCGCAGCTCCTCGGCGACTTTCGCGTGACCGTGGAGCGGGACGCCGCAGAGCTTGTCGGCGACTCTGCTGCCACCGTGACCGGTGCGGGGACGACGATCGACGTCCTGGCCAACGACGTCCTGCCCGAGGGGTCGAGCCTGCCGACGGTGGACGCCGCGTCCGCCCACGGAGGCGCGGTCACCGTGACGCCCGAGGGGCTCGTCGTCTACACACCTCCCGCCGGGTTCGTCGGCACCGACTCGTTCACCTACCAGGTCGTCGGGCCGGACCGGGTGGCACGGTCGGCGACCGTGACCGTGACCGTGACCGAGGATGAGAGCAGCATCCCGCTGGTCGCGCCGCTCGGGGCCCTCGCGGCCGGTGTCGGGGCCCTGTCCTTTGTGGCGGTGCGGCGCCGGGCACGCCGCTGACCGACGCGCGCTCGCGCGGCGGATGACCGTGGCGCGTCCCGGTGTTGGGGCGCGCCACGGTCGTGTCGTGGCAGCGCGGCCAGGGGCGGAGGCATGGACCGGGTGAACCGGTCAGACCGGCTAGATAGGTCGAAGTCGGAGAGGTATGGTCCGGTGGGGATTGTGCACGTCCAGTGCCCGCCGCGCCGTGCGGATCAGCACACATGCGCGGTGATACCGTCCGTCCAGGTGCCACGAGGTGTCAGAGCATGCTTGACCGCGCAGAGAGCGGCGCGTCGCAGACCTCGCTCGGCTGGGCGGATCTCCACGACGACCGGCTCGTCGACGCGCTGCGCGCCGGGCAGGACGCGGCGTTCACCGAGCTCTACCGTCGGCACGGTCCCGCGGCGCTCGGGGTGGCCCGGCGCGTCCTCGGAGCGGGACCCAGCGCCGACGACGCGGTGGCGGAGGCCTTCACCGCGCTGCTGGCGAAGGCGCGCGAGGGCGGCGGGCCGACGAGCAACGTCCGCTCGTACCTACTGACGTCCGTGCGCAACGCGGCGCTGAGCCACGTCCGCTCGCAGGAGAGGGTCCGGCCAGCGTCGCATGAGGCTCTCGACGGCCCGGCGCACGACCCCGACCGCCTGACCGTGGCCGAGGACGTCTCCCTCGTGCGCTCGGCGTTCGGCACGCTGCCGGCCCGCTGGCAGCAGGTGCTTTGGTATCTGGACGTGGAGGGCATGACGCCGGCTCAGGCGGCGCCGATGCTCGGCATCTCGCCGAACGCCGCGTCGTCACTGGCCCGGCGAGCGCGCGACCGTCTGCGCCACGGCTATCTCCAGGCCCACGTACGGCGGGCCGACCCCGGGTGCGCGGACTTCTCGCCGCACCTGGCGCGGTACGCGCAGGGTGGTCTCACCCCGCAGGTACGGCGGCGCATCGAGACGCATCTGACGACCTGTGCCCCGTGCACCGCAGTCGTCGAGGAGCTGAGCGACCTCCGCGGTCGTATGCGCATCCTGCTCCTGCCCCTTGGAGCCCCGGCAGTGCTCGCAGCGTCGTCGGACGGCCAGCGTTCGCACCGGGCGGGCAGGTCGGCGCTGGGTGGTCGGTGGGCGGCACAGCGCCGCACTCGTGGCGCAGCCGCCGGCGCCCTCGCCGTGGTCGGTGCGTCCGGGACGTTGGCCTCCGCCCGTCCCACGGACGACGGCTCGGACGGCCCGGCCGACGACCTCGCGACCGGTGTGGTCGGTAGCCCGCCCGAGGGCGTGGTCGGTGGTGTGGCAGGCGTGCACGAGGCGGACGGCGTGGACCGGGCGACGGCGGCAGTACCCCTGGGGGGCGAGCGAGCAGGTGCCGCAGCAGGGGCTGCGGCGGCCGTCGTGGCGGCTGCTGGGGCGGAGCGAGGTCCGTCGGCGCTCTCTCGTCGGGGACGCCGCCGTGGGGTGGGCGGCGCCGCAGTTGCCAGCGCCGTCAGACAGCGCGACGGCGCGTCGTCGGGCGGTCTGCTCCTGCTTCCTATCGTGGGGTGGTTCGGGGAGTGGCCGCGGTGGTGGTCCGCGGTGGTGGGGACGGTGCGTCACCCGGGGCGCTTCGTGCGCCGGGTGTGGTGGTCGCGCCCCGCGCGGACCTGGCCCTGGTCCGTCGGTGTGGTGTCGACGGTGCTCGTCGTGCTCCTGGGCGTGGCGGCATCGGGAATGCTCCCCGTCCCGGTGGTCCTCGCCCCGGTCGGTGCGCCTGTGGCCTCCGACGAGGCGGACCCCGAGGACGCCGAGTCCGGCGTGGAGGGCGACGAGGGTGACCCGTCGGTGCCGGCCGAGGCTCAGGGGAGCGGGGCGGTGCCGACGCCGGGAGAGCACGGCTCCCCGGTGGGCGCACCAGACGGCGCGGGCGGAGAGGGGCCGGGCACCGGGGACGACTCCGGCGCGCCGGGCGACGCTGCACCGCCTGGGGTGCCGCGGGGGGCGGCGGATCCCGGCGACCCCACGACGCCCCCGGACCCGGTCGAGCTCGACGCCGTCTTCGAGGACCTCGGAGACCTCGCGCCCGGGCGCCCCGGGGTCCTCGGCGTCACCGTCACGCACGCCGGCCCGGCCCTGGTCGCGACCGTCGTACTCGAGGTGGTGCTGCCCGCTGGCGTTGCCCTCGACTCTGCCGACCCCGGGCGGGCGTCCTCCGACTGGACGTGTGAGCCGTCGGACGCCGGTGCTCTCTGCACGGTACGCGGGCTCGCCCTCGGGGCGGCCTCGACGCTGCTCGTCCCCGTCGTCGTCGCCGCGCACGCCACCGAGGGCGCGGTTCCCGTCACCGTGCGGCCGGAGGACAGGCGGTCGGACGCGGTGTTCAGCCAGGACGTCATGGTGCGGGACTCGCCGCTCGCCGCGCGCTACGTCGCGGTGGGGGACGTCGGCGTCACCCAGGTGGGGGCCCCGGTCCTGCACTGCCCGCCGTCCGACAGCAGGTGCGCGAGCGTTGTCGACGGCACCGCGACCGGGACCCGGCAGGATAACAAGGCGTGGCAGATGGTGACGGTCGACGAGCTGGGCACGGGAACGCCGTCGTCGCGGGCTCGTCTCGACCTGCCGTCCGGCAGCGAGATCGTCAGCGCGCGGCTGTACTGGGGCGGCGAGTACCGCACCGGCATGTGCGACGGGTCCGTCGGGACGGTGCGGCTGGCCTCGCCCGGTGGATCGCTCAGGCAGCCCGTCGGCGAGGTCGTGGTCGAGCGTGCGCCCGGGCGCGACTACGCGGTCTACCAGGCCAGCGTCGACGTGACGGCGCAGGTCCGGGCCGGGGGGTCGGGAACCTGGGGGGTCGCCGACGTGTGCACCGCCGGTGGCAGCGGGTCGATGGCCGGGTGGGCACTCGTGGTGGTGCACCGGGACCCGACCGGCACCGCCTCGAGACTCGCGATCGTGAACGACGGTCTCCTGGCTGTCACCAAGGGGGACGGAGGCCGCGAGACGGTCGTCGCAGGTCGCGCAGGGTCGCAGGCCCGCATCGGTGCGGTCGCCTGGGAGGGCGACCGCGCGACCGGTGGGGACCAGCTCTTCCTCGATGGCACCGCGCTGGTACCGCTACGGTGGACCGGATCCGGCCCCGGCGCGGTCGGATCGGGCAGCAATGCCTTCGACTCGACGGCCTGGGGGTCGTCCTACGCGAACTCGCTCGGTGTCGACGTGAAGCCGTTCCGGCCGGCAGCGCTGCTCGCCTCGCGTGCCGCGCTGCGTGCCGTGAGTACGGGGGACGACTTCTGGGTGGGGGCGCTCACCGTCGTCACGGGCGGGTCCTGAGCCCGGGCCGGACGACGGGGTCGAGCAGACCGGTCTCGTGCGCCCTCCGCAGTGCGGATGCCCTGTCGTGCACTCCCAGCCGGCGGTAGATGTCGCGCACCTGCGTCTTCACGGTGTTCGCCGACACGAACGACCGACGGGCGATCTGGGTGGCGGTGAGCCCCTGCGCGAGCATGCTCAGCACCTCCGACTGCCGCTCGGAGAGCGTGGCAAACGTCGGCTCGACCGGTTCGCGTGCCGTGCGGGCGAGCTCCTCGACGACGGGGTGCCCGAACAGGCGCGCGGCAACGCGAAGGACGGCGGGCGATCCCCAGCGCAGCGGGAAGGACCCTCCGGTGCGGCAGACCGTGTCGAGAGCGTGGGCGAGCTCGCGGTGGGCGTCGTCGTCGGATCCGAGCGCGAGGTGCGCGTCCGCGCTGAGCAGGCGCGCCTCGATGCGAACGCGTGGTGAGGCGGAGTGGGCGACCGCTGGGTTGCGGACGGCGGCGAGGGCCTCGCGGGGGCGCCGACGGGCGAGGCAGAGCCGCGCCGTCAGGAGCGAGTGCGCAGCGGGCTCCTGGTCGAGGAGCTCGGCCACGAGCTCGGCGCTCGTGCCGCGGCCGTGCTCCAGGTACAGGCGCCCGAGGTCGAGCGCGAGCAGAGGGGGGATCGGCCGGGGCCGGTGCGACTCTCGTGCGACGTCACCGGCGTGGGCCGCGGGAGAGCGCTGCAGCAACGAGGCATGGAGGCCGTCGAGGGCGACGGCGGGCGTCGGGCTCAAGGCGGCGTGCCAGGTGTCCAGGTGCAACGCGACGAACCAGAGGTCCGCCGCCCAGTGCGCGTCCCGGAGGCGGGAGTCGGTGGCGGCACCGGTGGGGCCCGAAGCTTCGAGGAGCGCGACGTTGGTGGCGAGGAGGAGCGGGTCGCCGACCGTCTGCCGCCACCACGGTGGTGGCGAAGGGAGCAAGCAGGCCTCGGCGATCCAACTCTGCGCGCGGTGGCGCTGCGCGTCGAGCGCGAGCGCGAGGGCGGCGGCCTCGGCGGCCGCCCGTGCCAGTCTCGATGCCCCGGTGGAGATCGACAGCCGGTACGCCTCCTCGGCGTGGAGGAGTGCCTCCGTCGTCCGTCCTGCCTCGAGTGCGCTGACGAAGGCCTGGAGCATGACGAGGACCCGGGACTGGGGGAGTTCGGTGTTCCTCGCCCGCAGGAGCCACTGCGAGGCGGTCGCCGACGAAAGACCGGGCTGCCCCGCGCGTCGTTGGTTGGCCGTCCGGATGAAGGCGGACAGCCCGGACAGGGTTTCGTCGGGGGAGGCGTTGGTGGCCCGGTATTGCGGGTGGGTAGGCATCGGGCGTGTCACGGACACGAGGTCGAGGAGGTCGGAGGGGACCGACGGCGGGTCCCCGGCGAGCACCGCGGCCTGGACATCCTGGAGGGCGGTGCCGTCCTCCTCGCCGAGCAGGTCGGTCCAGCAGTGCTCCAGCGCGCTCCGTGCGGCGTCGGCGTCGCCTGTCCGGATGGCGCCCAGCAGCGTATCGACGTCGCCCACGTCGGTGGTCCGGGCCGGCATTGCCTGACACTCCACTGTGCAGTCCTCCCAGATTCCCAGCGTGAAGCTGATATTTCCGATTCGGCGGGGTCTTGCACCACTAGGACGCCGAGCCTCACCGTTCGTGTCATGTGATGCGGGTCACATGCAGCACGGCGGCCCTCCCGCCTGGTGATGGGAGGGCCGCTGTCAGGAAGTGGATCGGTTGGTGGGGTCAGATCACCTCGTTCGTGGCCTCGCGGCGGCGGCGGGTGTAGCCGAGGCCGAGGCCGGCCAGGCCGAGCAGGCCTGCCGTGGCGGCGGCGCCGGGGGCGATGAGCGGGATGCCGTTCTCGTCCTCGGTGATGGTGATGTTGACCGTGCCGACGGAGGTGTTGCCGTCCTGGTCGGTGATGGTGTAGCTGAACGAGTCGGTGCCGACGTACCCGGGGGCCGGGGTGTAGGTGAAGGTGCCGTCCTCGTTCAGGGTGAGGTCACCGTTCCAGGGGCCGGCGCCCGGGCCGGTGACGGTGACGGTGGATCCGTCGGGGATGACGTCGTTGTCCAGGACGTTCCCGGTCAAGGTGGTGTCCTGCACGGCGGTGTACTCGTCGGTGTTCGCCGCCAGCTCTTCGGGGCAGGGGTCCCCGGTGGCGGTGTACTCGGCCAGAGTGATCCCGGCGGTCGAGGTCGGAGTGCCGGTCCCGGTGCCGTTGAGCACACCCTGACGGGTGGACGTCACGGCCGGCTCGGTGATGGTCTGCTCGCACGCGGGCGGGTCGGGGACCTCGGAGGTGAACGCGAACTCGATGAACCCCTGACCACGCGCCGTGTCCAGAAGATCCAGCGCGCGGACGCCCTGCCCGTTCAGCTCCCAGCCCGCGGAACCCGGCCCGCAGAGCGCCGCCGCGTCGGCGGCGTTCGACGCGTTCGTCCCAACAGCCCAGTTGCCCGTCGCGGACCCGGCGTTGGTCGTGTAACGGTAGCGCGGGTTGCCGGTCAGGTCCGACGCGATGGCGTAGTCGCACTGGTGAAGGTTGACGTACCGGTTGCCCAGCGTGTCGAGCACCTCGACCTGGTCGCCGTTGAGCTCCCACGTCAGACCGTTGTTCGTCCCACCCGGCCCGCAGTCGCCCGCGGCCTTCGGCGCGTTCGCCGCGGTCGACGGGGCACCCCAGTTGCCGCCGCCCAGGTTCGTCACCCAGCGCGCCACGTCGCCGCGGCCGACGCTCGGCATCACGTAGTCGCACTCCTGGAGGTTCACGTAACGGTTGCCGAGGAGGTCCAGCGCCGCGACCTGGCTGTTACGCAGTACCCACGTGCCGCCCGCATCCCCCGCCCCACCGGCGCCACAGCTCGCCGCGGAGTCGGCGGTGTTCGACGCGTTCGTTCCGGCACCCCAGTTGCCCCCGCCGAGGTTGGTCACGTACCGGAACTGATCTCGCTCGGTACCCGTGGAACTGCGCAGGACGAAGTCACACTGGTGCAGGTTGAGGTAGCGCTTGATGCCGTTGCGCAGGATGCCGGTCTGGGAGGCGTTGGACTCGCCGTTGAACCCGGCCGAGGGGGAGACCTGCAGGTTGTCGCCGGACCAGACGGAGTCGGCGACGGCGACGGCCTTGGTCTCGGCGCCGACGGTACCGGTGGCCACGTTCGATCCGGGTGCCAGGACGTTGCGGGTGGTGCCGGGGACGTAGGTGAATCCGTCGGGGATCTGGGTGGTCAGGGACGTGCCCGTCACCGGGGTGTCCTTGGTGGTGTCGTAGAACAGGCGGGCCAGGACCTGCTG
>NZ_JAFGYF010000020.1 GCF_016921195.1 Cellulosimicrobium cellulans | reverse complement strand
ACCGACATACCCCGCCTCGGTGAGCGCCGTCGCGTCCGCGATCGCAAAAGGCACGTTCAACATCCGCGCCAACGTCTGCGCCAGATACGTCTTACCCGTCCCCGTCGGACCGATCAACAGAATGTTCGACTTCGCCAGCTCCACGTAGTCCGGGTCGTCGGGGCTCGACGGCTTGGCCTGCTCGCCCGCCTGGACGCGCTTGTAGTGGTTGTAGACGGCGACGGCCAGGGCCCGCTTGGCGGCGTCCTGGCCGATGACGTACTGCTCGAGGAACTCGAAGATCTCCTTGGGCTTGGGCAGCTCCGTGAGGCCGAGCTCGGTCGCCTCGGCGAGCTCCTCCTCGATGATCTCGTTGCACAGGTCGATGCACTCGTCGCAGATGTACACACCGGGGCCCGCGATGAGCTTCTTGACCTGCTTCTGCGACTTGCCGCAGAACGAGCACTTCAGCAGGTCGGCGCCGTCTGAGATACGAGCCACTACGCGTCTCCTTGTCCCGGTGCCGAAGCCTCGAGCCGCCGGGTTCGACGGTGCGGGGCCCGGGCACGGCCGAGCGAGTCCTGCTCCCCATTCCACACCACGGGGCCCCCGTTGTCAGGTGGGCTCCCCGCACGGGGGGCAACGTGTCGCGCCGCCGTCCCCGGGCAGGGGACGACGGCGCGGCGTGAGGTCATGCTGGTCGGGCGAGCACGTCAGGGCTTGTTGACCGCGACGGCCTTGCGGCTCTCGAGGACCTGGTCGACGAGGCCGTACTCCTTCGCCTGCTCGGCGGTGAGGATCTTGTCGCGCTCGATGTCCTGGCGGACCTGCTCGACCGACTTGCCCGAGTGGAGCGCGAGCGTGTCCTCGAGCCACTCGCGCATGCGGATGAGCTCGTTCGCGTGGATCTCGATGTCCGACGCCTGCGCGTAGCCGCCGCCCTCCATCGCGGGCTGGTGGATGAGCACCCGCGCGTTCGGGAGCGCGAGGCGCTTGCCCGGCTGACCGGCCGCGAGCAGCACCGCGGCGGCGGACGCCGCCTGGCCCAGGCAGACCGTCTGGATCTGCGGCTTGATGTACTGCATCGTGTCGTAGAGCGCGGTCATCGCGGTGAACGACCCGCCCGGGGAGTTGATGTAGAGGATGACGTCGCGGTCGGGGTCCTGGCTCTCGAGCACGAGGAGCTGGGCCATGACGTCGTCCGCGGACGCGTCGTCCACCTGGACGCCCAGGAAGATGATGCGGTCCTCGAACAGCTTGGTGTAGGGGTCCTGCCGCTTGAAGCCGTACGCGGTGCGCTCCTCGAACTGCGGGAGCACGTAGCGGGCCGACGGCGCCCCGCCCGGCAGCGCGATGCCGCCGGGACGGGCCGCGGCGCCGGCGAGGCGCTGCGCGGTGGACAGGTACTGGGACTCGGCGCTGAAGCTCACGGGTTCTCCTCGGTGAAGTCTGGTGTCCGGTGCGGGGGTCAGGAACCCGTGGTGCCGCCACCGCCGGTCACGGACGACGCGTTGGTGACGACGTGGTCGATGAAGCCGTACTCCAGCGCCTCCTGGGCGGTGAACCAGCTGTCGCGGTCGTTGTCCTTGAGGATCTGCTCGAGCGGCTTGCCGGTCTGCTCGGCCGTGAGCTCGGAGAGCACCTGCTTCATGTGCATGATGAGCTGCGCGTTGATGCGCACGTCGGTGGCCGTTCCGCCGATGCCGCCCGAGGGCTGGTGCATCATGACGCGCGCGTGCGGCGTCGCGTACCGCTTGCCCTTGGTGCCGGACGAGAGCAGGAACTGCCCCATCGACGCCGCCATGCCCATGGCGATCGTCGCGACGTCCGGCTGGATGTACTGCATGGTGTCGTAGATCGCCATCCCGGCCGTGATCGACCCGCCGGGCGAGTTGATGTAGAGCCAGATGTCCTTGTCCGGGTCCTCCGCGGCGAGCAGCATCATCTGGGCGCAGATGGCGTTCGCGTTCTCGTCGCGCACCTCCGAGCCGAGCCAGATGATGCGCTCCTTGAGGAGCCGGTTGTAGATGGAGTCGTTGAGTCCGAAGCCCGGACCCTCGGTGCGGTTGACCGGGGCCGTCGCGTCGGACGGCAGGTACAGCTCGTTCACTTCCATCTCCTTCGTCGCTCCCGCGGGTCGCCCCCGCCTGCGCTGCCCTGGCCGGTCCCGGGAGGGTGTCCCGGGCCAGCCGTGCTGCAGTGACCCTAACGCGGTCCGTGCCCGGCGTTCGTCCCGACGGTGCGCGTTTTCGCTGACGGCGCACCGGGGCCGTGCGGGCCGGTCGTCCGCCCGCGGTGACCCGGCACGACGACGGCCCGCACCCTCGCACGGAGAGGCGGGCCGTCGTCTGAACGGGCGGGGCGTCAGGCCTTCGTCGCGTCCTTCTCGTCGTCCTCGACCGGCGCCTCGGCGGCGGCGTCGGCGGAGTCGTCGACGAGCGCCTCCTCGACGGGCTCGGCGGCGACGTCCTCGACCGACTCGTCCGCGGCGGCGTCCTCGTCGTCCGAGCCGATGAACTCGGTCAGGTCGACGACGTTGCCGGCGGTGTCCTTGACCTCGATCTGGCGCAGCGCGACGGCGAGCGACTTGGATCGCGCGACCTCGCCGACCATCGCGGGGATCTGCCCGCCCTGGTCGAGCGACTGGATGAACTGGTTCGGGTCCATCCCGTACTGGCGCGACGCGCTCACGAGGTACTCGAGGAGCTCGTTCTGCGCGACCTTGACCTCGAGCTGCTCGGCGAGGGTGTCGAGCAGGATCTGGTTGCGGATCGCGTCGGTCGCCTCGACGGTGACCTCCGCGCGGTGCGTCTCGTCCTCCAGGCGGCCCTCGGACTCGAGGTGGCGGTGCACCTCGGCCTCGACGACGCCCGACGGCACGGGGATCTCCACGGCGTCGTTGAGCGCCTTGAGGAGCTCGTCGCGCGCGGCCACGGCCTGGTTCGACGTCTTGATGCTCGCCACCTGCTCGCGCAGGTCGGCGTTGAGCTCCTCGAGCGTGTCGAACTCGGACGCGAGCTGGGCGAAGTCGTCGTCCGCCTCGGGCAGGTCCCGCTGCTTCACGGAGGTGGCCGTGACGGTGACGGCGGCCTCCTTGCCCTCGTGCTCGCCGCCGGCCAGCGGCGCGTTGAACGTGGTCGTCTCGTCGGCCGACAGGCCGGTGAGCGCCTCGTCGAGGCCCTCGAGCATGTTGCCCGAGCCGATCTGGTAGCTGACGCCGGAGACGGAGTCGACCTCCTCGCCGTCGATCTCGGCCTTGAGGTCGAGCACGACGAAGTCGCCCTCGGCCGCGGGACGGTCGACGCCGACGAGGGTGCCGAAGCGCTCGCGCAGCGCGTCGAGGCGCTCGGCGACGTCCTCGTCGGTGACCTCGGCGGGCTCGACCGTGATGGTGAGCGAGTCGAGGGCGGGCAGCGTGATCTCGGGCCGGACCTCGACCTCGGCGGTGAAGACCAGCTGGCCCTCGCCGGCCTTGGCCGGGATCTCGGTGACCTCGACCTCGGGCTGGCCGAGCGGGCGCAGGCTCTCCTCGCTCGCGGCCTGGCGGTAGAAGCCCGAGAGGCCGTCGTTGACGGCGTGCTCGATGACGGCGCCCCAGCCGACGCGCTGGTCGATCACGCGCGGCGGGACCTTGCCCTTGCGGAAGCCGGGGATGTTCACCTGCTCCGCGATGTGCTTGTAGGCGTGCTCGATGCTCGGCTTGAGCTCGTCGTACTCCACCTCGACGGTCAGCTTGACCTTGGTGGGGTCCAGGGTCTCGACGGCGCTCTTCACTTCGATGGTCTCCAACTGATCGGGGCGGGCCGACGTGCGGCCGGGAACGGCTCCGCACGCAGACGTACGGGCAACCGTCCCATCGTACGCGAGCGGTCAAGCGTCGCGGTCGGTGCTGCGTGCGCCCGGCCGCTGGACCACCAGCAGGACCGCGATCCCGACGACGGCGGTCGCGACGACGGTCTGCCACCGCAGGCCGACGGCGCCGAGCACGTCGAGGAGCACGGCCATGACCATCTGGCCGCCGACGACCGTGAGCGTGAGGACGAACGTTCCGAGGTGGCGGACCGCGAACGCGGCTGCCACGGTGACGAGCGTCCCCAGCGGGCCGCCCAGGTAGAGCCACCAACGCCCGGGCAGCGTGACGCCGTCGAGCCCGCCGAGTGCCGCGACGACCGCGCAGACGGCGGAGATGCCGACGAGCCCGCCCGTGACGGAGGTCAGGGTCGCGACGACCGGGTCGCCCGTGAGCTGCGTGACCCGGCCGTTCCCGGCCTGCTGCCCGCACAGGACGGCGCCCCCGACGAACAGCGCGACCCCGGCGAGGACCGCCGGCACCCAGCCCGCGCCGGTCGACGCGCCGCCGAGCACCGCGACGCCGAGGCCCACGAGCGCCGCGAGACCCGCAGCGGCCCGCCGGGGCGTGAGCCGCAGCGGGGCGGGCAGCCCGACGCCCCGCGCGTCGAGCGCGAGGCCCGCGACCGTCTGGCCGGCGACCGAGCACACGGACGCGACCGCGACGCCGACGAGCGGGACGCCGGCGGCCATGGCGACGACGATCGGGACGCTGCACAGCCCGACCGTGAACCACCACCAGGAGGCCTGGGCGCGCAGGACGTGGAGCGTGGAGCGGGCCCGACGGCGGGCGACCACCACGAGCACGGTCGCGAGGAGGGTCCCGACGTAGGAGAGCCACCCGGCGACCACGGGCCCGGTGCCGGCGGTGGCGAGGTCGCCGTTGAACCGTCCCTGGAGCGACAGCACCGCGCCGCTGCCCGCGGCGACCAGTGCTGCGAGCGTGACGCGGGTCGCGGGGCCCGGCGCGAGCGTGGACGGGGTCACGGGCACCTCTCGAGGACGGGCGGCCGCCACGACGATCCGGGCGTCGACGACGTCCCGCGACGCTCCGGAGGGCACGCCGCGCGAAGGTCGGGGTGACAGGATTTGAACCTGCGACCTTCCGCTCCCAAAGCGGACGCGCTACCAACCTGCGCCACACCCCGTCACCCGCCGCGCCGGCGGGCCAGGGCAAGTGTACTGGCGGCCGACGGCCGCCCTGGCCGGCGCGCAGGACTGCCGCCCGGGCGTGCGTGGGTCGCGGAACGTCCCGGCCACCGACGTTTGCTAAGGTTGCGGCCGCAGGTCGGCGGCACGCCGGTCCCGGCCCTCCGGCCGTGGAGCCGGGACCCGCTCCACGACCCGCGCGGGCGTAGCTCAATGGTAGAGCCCCAGTCTTCCAAACTGGCTACGCGGGTTCGATTCCCGTCGCCCGCTCCGCAAGCTCCCGGGCCACGGCCCGCACGTCCCCACGGGCGCCCCGCCGACCGGCGCGGCGCCCGTCGTCGTCTCGTCCGCTCGCCCCGCCGCCCCGCCGCCGCTGCGCCGACCGGTCGGACGACCGTCTCGTGGACGGCGTTGCAGGGTCCGGACGAGGACCGATAGCCTCGGTGCACACGCGCCGCCCGCAGGCCCGGACCGTCGGGCACCCGCGGCGCGACCGACCAGGAGGAGCGAGGAATGACCGCGACGATCGCGCGTCCCGCATCGCTGCACCGCGCCGACTCGCGCGTCTCCTGTTGTCGCTGTCTCGGCTGTCGCTGACGACCTGCCGCCGACCCGCGCGCGCCACCGCGCCGCACCCGGCCGCACGTCCGCACGAGCCCCCGACCGCCGTCGTGCGCGCGCACGCGCAGCGTCCCCGCGAGACGCTGGGCATCGTGTCTGCGGGGCACGACGGCCCCCGTCCCCCGAGCGGTACCCCCACCCCGGCTCACCACGAGCCGTCGACAGAAGAGGAAGACATGGCACGCATCTACGACGACGCCACGAAGCTCATCGGCAACACGCCCCTCGTGCGCCTCAACCGGCTCACCGAGGGGCTCGAGGCCACGGTCGTCGCGAAGCTCGAGTTCTACAACCCGGCGAACTCGGTGAAGGACCGCATCGGCGTGTCGATCATCGACGCCGCCGAGGCGTCGGGCGAGCTCCAGCCGGGCGGCACGATCGTCGAGGGCACGTCGGGCAACACCGGCATCGCGCTCGCGTGGGTGGGCGCGTCCCGCGGGTACGACGTCGTCCTGGCGATGCCGGAGACCATGTCGAAGGAGCGCCGTGCGCTCCTGCGGGCGTACGGCGCCGAGCTCGTCCTCACCCCCGGCTCCGAGGGCATGAAGGGCGCCGTCGCGGCCGCCGAGCGGATCGCGGCCGAGCGCCCGGGCGCCATCCTCGCGCGCCAGTTCGCCAACCCGGCGAACGTCGACGTCCACCGCCGCACGACGGCCGAGGAGATCTGGGCGGACACGGACGGCGAGGTCGACATCGTCGTGTCCGGCATCGGCACCGGTGGCACGATCTCCGGCGTCGGGCAGGTGCTCAAGGAGCGCAAGCCCGAGGTGAAGATCGTCGCGGTCGAGCCGGCCGAGTCCCCCATCCTCAACGGCGGCCAGCCCGGCCCGCACAAGATCCAGGGGCTGGGCGCGAACTTCGTGCCGGACATCCTGGACCGCGAGGTCTACGACGAGGTCATCGACGTCGACGCCGAGACCGCGGTCGCGACCGCGCGCGCCGCGGCGAAGGAGGAGGGCCTCCTCGTGGGCATCTCCTCGGGTGCCGCCATCGAGGCCGCGATCCAGCTCGCGAAGCGCCCGGAGAACAAGGGCAAGCTCATCGTCACGGTCGTTCCGGACTTCGGCGAGCGCTACCTCTCGACGATCCTGTACTCCGACCTGCTGGACTGACGTGACCGACCCTCGACCCCACCACCGGACGGCCGGCCGTCGGCTGCGCCGGTTCGTGCGCGTCCTCGGCGAGGACCTCGAGGCGGCGCGACGGCGGGACCCCGCCGCCCGCAGCCGCCTCGAGGTCGCGCTCGCATACCCGGGCGTGCACGCCGTGTGGGCCTACCGGCTCGCGCACCGCCTGTGGCGCGAACCCGTGCTGCGCCTTCCCGCACGCCTCGTGTCGCAGGCGGCGCGGGCGCTGACCGGCGTGGAGATCCACCCCGGCGCGCGCATCGGCCGGCGCCTGTTCATCGACCACGGCATGGGGGTCGTCGTGGGTGAGACGGCGGTCGTCGGCGACGACGTGGTGCTCTTCCACACGTCCACCCTCGGCGGGCGGTCGATGAAGCGCGGCAAGCGGCACCCGACGCTCGGGGACCGGGTCGTGGTCGGGGCGGGAGCGAAGATCCTCGGGCCGGTCTGGATCGGCGACGACGTGCAGGTGGGGGCCAACGCCGTCGTCGTCAAGGACGTGCCGGCCGGGGCGGTCGCGGTCGGGGTCCCGGCGCGGATCCGCATGCCCGCCGCCGCGCCGGCGGCGCGGGACGCCGTCGAAGACCCGTCGCTCCTCATCGAGTACGTCATCTGAGGACGCGGACGAGGGCCGCCGTCGGGCACGACGGCGGCCCTTCGTTCGGCGCTGCTTGTTCTAGTTTCACTAGAACAACTAGACTGGCCGCGTGATGTTCCGCATCGACCCCCAGGCGGACGAGCCGCTGTTCGCGCAGCTCGTCGCCCAGGTGCGCCTCGGCGTCGTGCAGGGGCGGCTCGCGCCCGGCGAGCGGCTCCCCGCGGCCCGCGAGCTCGCCGAGGCGCTCGACGTCAACGTGCACACGGTGCTGCGCGCCTACCAGGAGCTGCGCGACGACGGGCTCGTCGACCTCCGTCGCGGCCGGGGCGCGGTCGTCGCCGCCCGCCCGGCCACGGACCTCACGTCGTTGCGCGCCGCCGTGGACCGCGTCGCCGCGGAGGCGCGCGCCCTCCGGCTGCCGCCCGAGACCGTCCTGACCCTCGTGAAGGAGGCCCTCCGATGACCCGCCCCGCCCCGCGACCCGCCCCAGGACGCCCGGCCGAGGACGCACGTGCCCGCCCCTCCGACCACCGCACCCTCGCGGTCGTCGTCGGCGGCGCGGGTGCGGTCGTCACGGTGATCGCCGCACTCGTCGCGCTGTCCTGGTCCGCCGACCTCCCCGACCCGGTCGCGATGCACTGGGGTTCGGACGGCGCCGACGGCTTCGGCTCGCTCGGCACGGTCGTCGCCGTCAGCACCGCGCTGGGCCTCGCCGCGTCGGCAGGCTTCGCCGCGATGACCGCGTTCCTCGGGCGGTCTGCGGCGAACCGACGGGTCGTCGCGGGCGTCACGGTCGGCCTCCCGGTCATGCTCGCCGCCGTCCAGCTCGGGTCCCTCTGGATCCAGCGAGGCCTCGCCGACGCCCGCGAGGTGGGCGGCGTGGGTGGCGTGACGGCACTCGCGCTGGGGGCGGGGCTCGTGGTGGGCATCGCGGTCGGGGCGCTCGTCCCGGGCGACCGCCCCGAGCCGACGAGCGCCGGGGTGCCCGGAGACGCCCCGCGGGTCGCGCTGCGCCCGGGCGAGCGCGCAGCGTGGGTCGGACGCGCCAGCGGCGGCCCGGCCCTGCTCGTCGCGGTCGGAGCGATCGTCGTCACCGCGGCCCTGGCCGTCGCCCTGCGCGAGTGGGCGTTCCTCCTCGTGCCGGTGGTGCTCGCGCTCCTGCTCGCCGCCATGCTGTCGTGGGTCGTGCGCGTGGACGAGGGCGGCCTGTCGGTCCGGTCGGCGCTGGGGTTCCCCCGCACGCGCGTCCCCGCCGACGAGGTCGTGCGGGCCGACGTGGTCGCCGTCTCCCCCCTGCGCGACTTCGGCGGCTGGGGTTGGCGCGCGGGGCGCGACGGCGCCGTCGGGATCGTCGTGCGGTCCGGGGAGTCGTTGCGCGTCGAGCGCACGGGGGGGCCGGGCGCTCGTCGTCACGGTGGACGACGCCGGTACGGCCGCCGCGCTGCTCAACACCCTGGCCGACCGCGCGCGGCGCTGACCTCCGCGTGGCCGTCGCGCCGGACGTCGGTGTGGTGGCTCGTGCATCGGGGCGCACGGCAGATCGGCTAGTCTGGAGCCGGGCGGTACCCGAGACTCCGCGTACCGGATACCCCCTGCCCGGCGCGCGACCGGGTACCGCCCGCTCATCACCGGCTGCCCACCTCCCGTCCTCGGGCAGCCGCCCCGCACGACGACCCTCGACGAGGAGGAGCCCGCATGCGTCTCGGCATCCACACCGGCTACTGGTCGGCCGGTCCCCCGGACGGCATCCAGGACGCGATCGTCGCGGCCGACCGCCTGGGCGTCGACTCCGTGTGGACCGCCGAGGCGTACGGGTCCGACGCGTTCACCCCGCTCGCGTGGTGGGGCTCCCGGACGACCCGGATCCGGCTCGGGACGGCTGTGGCGCAGCTCTCCGCCCGCACCCCGACCGCGACGGCGATGGCCGCGCTGACGATGGACCACCTCTCGGGCGGCCGGTTCGTCCTCGGGCTCGGCGTCTCGGGCCCGCAGGTCGTCGAGGGCTGGTACGGCCAGCCGTACGCGAAGCCGCTCGCCCGCACGCGCGAGTACGTCCAGGTCGTGCGCGACGTGCTGCGCCGCGAGGCCCCCGTGACGTCCGCCGGGCCGCACTATCCGCTCCCCCTGCCCGAGGGCGCGGGGACCGGTCTGGGCAAGCCGCTCCGCTCGACCGTGCACCCCTTGCGCGCGGACCTCCCGATCCACCTCGCCGCCGAGGGCCCCAAGAACATCGCCCTCGCGGCCGAGATCGCGGACGGGTGGCTCCCGCTGTTCTACTCCCCCCGCATGGACGCGACGTTCCGCGAGCTCCTCGCCGACGGCTTCGCCCGGCGCGCCCCCGAGCGCTCGCCCGAGTCCGCGTTCGAGGTGAGCGCGACCGTGCCCGTCGTCGTGCGCGAGCACGTCGAGCAGGCCGCCGACCAGGTGCGCCCGTTCCTCGCGCTCTACGTGGGCGGCATGGGTGCCAAGGGTGCGAACTTCCACCGCGACGCGCTCGACCGCCTCGGGTACGCCGAGGCGTGCGACGAGATCCAGGCGCACTACCTCGCCGGGCGCAAGGATCTCGCGGCCGCCGCTGTCCCGACGGCGATGGTCGAGGACGTCGCCCTCGTCGGGCCGCCGGAGAAGATCGCGCGGGACCTCGCCGCGTGGCGCGAGACCGCGGTCACGACTCTCCTCGTCCAGGGCGACGCGACCGCGGTGCAGACGCTCGCCCCGCTCCTCGCGCCCCTCCCCTCCCGCTGAGTGCGGGGCATCTGTCGTCCCTCGCTCGTGCGGACGACGGCTGCCTCGCACTCAACGGGCGGGGGTGTCGTCCTCCGGGAACCACACCGCCCGGCGCAGGTCGACGCGTCGCCCGTCTCGCGACAGCGGGCATCCCTCGGCGCGCAGCTCGGCGAGCGCCGCGTCGAGGTGGTGCGCGGGCGGTGAGCCCCCCGCGTTGACGACGCGCCACCACGGGACCGGCGCGCCGTCGTCGTCCACGCCGGACGACCCGGCGAGCACCTGCCCGACCTGACGCGGGCCACCGCGGTGCAGCGTCTCGGCGACGATCTCCGCGACGAGCCCGTACGTCATCGCGCGCGCCGGGGGGATCGCCCGGACGAGCGCGAGCACGGCCGCCGCGTACTCGGCGGCGAGCGCCGTGCGGTCGGCGCCGGCGTCCCCGACCGGGGTGCCGTCCGCCGTCGAGCCTCCCGTGCGTGGTGCCATGAGGCCCGACCCTAGTCGCCGCAATTGTCCTGGCGCGACGGGTGCCGAGACAGGAGGATCGAGGCCATGAGCGACCACCGCCCTGCGCGCCTCCCCGACGGCTACGAGCTCGTCCCCCTCTCGGCCTCCGACCTCCGTGCGGTCCTGGAGCTGGACACCACGACGTTCCCGTCCCCGGTCGAGGTCGACGAGCTCGTCGACCTCCCGTTCCCGCTCACGTGGGAGCGCACGCTCGGCGTGACGGTCGAGCACGAGGACGACGACGCTCCGCCCGTCGACGGCGCGCGCCCCGTGCGCCGGGAGCTCGTCGGGATGCACGCCTCGTACCCGTTCGCGCGGTTCCCCATCCCCGGGGCGACCGCGCCGGTCGCCGGCCTCACCTGGGTGGGTGTCCACCCCGGGCACCGCCGCCGCGGGATCCTCTCCGCGATGATCGACACGCACCTCGAGCGGTGCCGTGAGCGCGGCGAGCCCCTGTCGGCGCTCTTCGCCGCGGAGGCGGCCATCTACGGGCGCTTCGGCTACGGCAAGGCCGCGGACGACGTCCGCCTGACCGTGCCGCGCGGCGCCGCGCTGCGCGACGTCCCCGGCGCCGAGCGCCACACCGTGCGCATCGAGCGCGCGGACCGCGAGCGCCACGGCGCGCTCGTCGCCGCGCTCCACGAGCAGGTGGGCGCCGACCCGACCGGCCAGGGCGCGGGCGTGAACCGGCCGGGCTGGGCGACGCGCGAGACGCCCGAGCTCCAGGCGACGTTCTGGGACGACGCGAAGGTGTGGCGCAAGGACCGCGAGCCCATGCGCATCGCGATCGTCGAGCTCGACGGCGAGCCGCGCGGGTACGCGCGCTTCCACCGCAAGCTCTCCTGGGAGGTCACCGGCCCGCGCGGTCCGGTGAGCACCGGCGAGGTCGTCGCGCTGGACGCCGCTGCGGCGCGCGCGCTGTGGGGCGTGCTCACCGACCTCGACCTCACGCACGAGGTGACGCCCTTCATGCTGCCGGTGGACGACGTCGTCACGAACCTCCTCGTGGACCCGCGCTCCGCGTCGCCCCGCCTCGCGGACAACCTCTGGGTGCGGGTCGTGGACGTGCCGGCCGCGCTCGTCGCGCGCCGCTACGCGGCGGACGTGGACGTCGTCCTGCACGTCGCGGACGAGCGCCTGCCGCACAACGCGGGCCGCTGGCGGCTGCGCGCCGGGGCATTCGGGGACGCGACGGCCGAGCGCACCGAGGACGCCGCTGACCTCTCGCTCGACGTCCGCGAGCTCGGCGCCGCATACCTCGGCGGGACGCCGCTCGCGGCCCTCGGCGCCGCGGGTCTCGTCACCGAGCACTCCCCCGGCGCGCTCGCCCGCGCGGGCGCGGCGTTCGGCTGGCCCGTCGCCCCGGTGTGCAGCTGGGTCTTCTGAGGCTCACGCCTGGCAGACGCCGCACCAGTAGAGGTTGCGGCCGGCGAGCTCCTTGAGCAGCACGGGCGCGCCGCACACGCGGCACGGCAGCCCGTCGCGGTGGTAGACGTAGAACGCCTCGGCCGCCGGGACGGCATCGGGCGCGTCGTCGGTGTTCTGCCGCACGCGGCGGCGCCCGTCCGGCCCGTCGGCGACGTCGGGCGCGGGGCGGTCGCGGTCCTCGGGCCGGGTCGTGACGATCGCCCCCGTCTGGGTGCCGTCGCGCATGAGGACGACGAGGTCGTCCCACAAGGTGCGCAGGACCTCGGCGGGGACGTCACGACCGGGGCGCATCGGGTCGAGCCGTGCGCGGAACAGGGACTCCGCGCGGTAGATGTTGCCGACGCCCGCGACGACGTCCTGGTTCATGAGGAGCAGCCCGACGGCGCTACGCGAGCGCCGCACGCCGGCGACGAAGTCCTCGCGCGGGTCGTCCTCGCCCGGCGCGGCGTCGCGGACCGGGTCGGGGCCGAGCCTGTCCTCGACGGCCCGCTTCTCCTCGGCCGTGACCACCTCGCACGCCGTCGGCCCGGTGAGGTCCGCGACGGCGTGGCTCCCGACGAGCCGCACGCGGACCGCCCCACGTGGCCGCGGGGGCGACCACCCGTCGTCGGGCGCCGGCTCGGCGGCTCCCGGCCCCGCCGGGACCGTCTCGCGCTCGCCGATACGGCGCCGCGGCGCCCCGATCGCGTGCACGACGGCGGTGCTCCCGTCGCCCGCGAACGTCCAGGCCCCGTAGAGGCCGAGGTGGACGCGGAGCCAGCGCACGTCCTCGGGCCGTCCGGCGGTCCCCGGGCCGACGAGCGTCGGGTCGGCGAACCCGAGGAACAGCTGCTTTCCCCACGCCTCGCTCGCGACGAGCACGCGGCCGTCGAGCAGGTCCGCGCCCGCGGCGAACCGGCCCTGCGGGCTGCTCACCGCGAGCGCCTCGCCCGTGAACAGCTCGCCGAGGGCGCGCGCGAGGCGGTGGACGGTGTGGCCCTCGGGCACGTCAGGCCGAGGTGCCGCGCGCCGCCTCGTACGCCGCGAGCTGGTCGATGCGGCGCTGGTGGCGCGGGTCACCGCTGAACGGCTCGGCGAGGAACGCGTCGACGAGCTCGACCGCCTCGTCCACCGAGTGCTGGCGTGCACCCACGGCGACGACGTTCGCGTCGTTGTGCTGGCGGCCGAGTCGCGCGGTCTCGAGGTTCCACGCGAGCGCGGCCCGCACCCCGACGACCTTGTTCGCGGCGATCTGCTCGCCGTTGCCCGACCCGCCGATGACCACGCCGAGCGAGCCCGGCTCCGCCGCGACGGCCTCACCCGCCGCGAAGCAGAAGGACGGGTAGTCGTCCTGCGCGTCGTACGTGTGGGCCCCGTGGTCGACGACGTCGTGCCCCGCGGCCTCGAGGTGCTCGACGAGATGGGTCTTGAGCTCGTAGCCGGCGTGGTCCGCGGCGATGTGAACGCGCATGGGCCCATCATGCCCCAGCCGGGCACCGGGACGTCGGGGGGAGGCCGTAGCCTGAGACGCATGACACAGACCTCCCCGACGTCCACGTCCGCGTCCTCGTCCGGCACGACCGGCGCAGGCCGCTCCGGCATCGACCTGGACGCGCTGGACCCCGCGGTCCGGCCGCAGGACGACCTGTACCGCCACGTCAACGGGCGCTGGCTCGCGACGCACGAGATCCCCGCGGACCGCGCCATGGACGGCGCGTTCCGTGCGCTGCACGACCAGGCCGAGGTCCACGTGCGCGAGATCATCACGGACCTCGGCGAGCAGGTGGCGTCGGGGGCCGAGGACGTCGGCGCGGACGCTGCGAAGGTCGGCGCGCTGTACGCGAGCTTCATGGACACCGACCGGATCGAGGCGCTCGGCACGTCGCCGTTGCAGCCGGACCTCGCTCTGGTCGCGGCCGCGACGACCCAGGCCGAGCTCACCGGCGCCCTCGGCGCGCTCCAGCGCACCGGAGGCGCGGGCGCCGTCGGCTTCTGGGTCGACAACGACGCGAAGGACCCCGAGCGGTACGTCGCCTACCTCTACCAGTCCGGCCTGGGCCTGCCCGACGAGGCGTACTACCGCGAGGACCAGTACGCGCCGGTGCGCGAGAAGTACGTGCCGCACGTCGCGCGCATGCTCGCGCTCGCCGGCGTCACGGCCGAGACGTGGGGCGCGACGCCCGAGGACGCGGCCGCCCGGATCCTCGCGCTCGAGACCAAGCTCGCGGCGAAGCACTGGGACGTCGTGCGCGACCGCGACGCCGACCTCACCTACAACCCCCGCAGGCTCGCCGCCCTCGCCGACGAGGCGCCCGGGTTCGACTGGCACGCGTGGGTCCTCGCGCTCGGCGCGCCGCAGGGCTCGCTGGACGACGTCGTCGTGCGCGAGCCCGACTTCGCGGCCGGCTTCGCCGAGCTGTGGGCGAGCGAGCCGCTCGAGGACTGGAAGCTGTGGATGGTGTACCACCTGGTCACCGCCCGCGCCCCGTACCTCACGGACGAGATCGTCGAGGCCAACTTCGACTTCTACGGCCGCACGCTGTCCGGCGCGCAGGAGGTGCGCGAGCGCTGGAAGCGCGGCGTCTCCGTCGTCGAGGGCGCGCTCGGCGAGGCCGTCGGCGCGCAGTACGTGGCCCGGCACTTCCCGCCGGCGCACAAGGCGCGCATGGAGGAGCTCGTCGCCCACCTCGTGGCCGCGTACCGCGAGTCGATCACGACGCTCGAGTGGATGACCGAGGAGACCAAGGAGAAGGCGCTCGCCAAGCTCGAGGCCTTCACGCCCAAGATCGGCTACCCGGTGAAGTGGCGCGACTACTCGGCGCTCGTCGTCGAGGCCGACGACCTCGTCGGGAACGTGCGCCGCGCCCACGCGTTCGAGCAGGACCGCGAGCTCGGCAAGATCGGCAAGCCGCTGGACCGCGACGAGTGGTTCATGACGCCGCAGACCGTGAACGCCTACTACAACCCCGGCATGAACGAGATCGTCTTCCCCGCCGCGATCCTCCAGCCCCCGTTCTTCGACCCCGAGGCCGACGACGCCGTGAACTACGGCGGCATCGGGGCCGTGATCGGGCACGAGATCGGGCACGGCTTCGACGACCAGGGCTCCAAGTACGACGGCGCGGGCCGGCTCGAGGACTGGTGGACGGCGACGGACCGCGAGGAGTTCGAGAAGCGCACCAAGGCGCTCATCGCCCAGTACGACGCCTTCCGTCCCGCCCAGCTCGGCGACGACGGGCCGCACGTCAACGGCGCCCTGACCATCGGCGAGAACATCGGCGACCTCGGCGGGCTGTCGATCGCGCTCAAGGCCTACCGCATCGCGCTCGGCCGGCCGCTCGACGAGGCGCCCGTGATCGACGGGCTCACCGGGATCGAGCGCGTGTTCCTCGGCTGGGCCCAGGTCTGGCAGTCCAAGGGCCGGGACGAGGAGATCGTGCGCCGCATCGCGACCGACCCGCACTCCCCCAACGAGTTCCGGTGCAACGGCGTCGTGCGCAACATCGACGAGTTCTACGCCGCCTACGACGTGCAGCCGGGTGACGCGCTGTACCTCGCCCCCGAGGAGCGCGTGCGCATCTGGTGACGGAGGCAGCACGAGGGGCCCGCGGCGGTTCGCCCGCCACGGGCCCCTCGCGCGTCCGCCCGGTCTCGTGAGGAGCGGATCTCAGCCGCTCAGAGCGTCCGGATGCCGGCGCGGGCGATCGTGAAACCCTTGCCCGACGCGTCGTCGCGGCACGTCATGCCCGTCTCCGCGCTGTCGCACGTGAACGGACCGACCGTCTTCGACGTGCCGTAGTCGAGGATCGCGGTGTCTCCCGGCGCGGGCTGCGGCTGCTCGGCCGCCGGGACGCAGGGCTGCTCGACGCTGCCGTCGGCGCCGAGGACCACCTTGTAGCCGACCGTGCCGTCGCAGCCTGCCACCGGCGCCGGCTGGGTGCCGAGCTGGGCGATCACGCACGTCGCGCTGACGTCGGTGACCTCGCACGTGATGTTGCGGGACTCCGACGCGAACGTCTGGGACATCGTGGGCTCGGCAGGAGGCGTCTCCTCCGTGCTCTCGGTGGCGCTCGCCGCAGGAGGCGTCGTCACCTCGCCCGCGGGGCCGTCGTCCCCGCCACCCAGGAGGGAGATCGCGAACACGATCGCGCCGATGACGAGCAGCGCGTCGACCACGATGAACGCGATCCACCCGGGGCTCAGCCGGTCCGACCGGCGGCCACCGGCACCGTTGCCCCCACCGCGCCCGGCGGGCGGTCGGGGCGTCGAGCCGGAGCCGCCCTCGCCGGAGGAGGCGCGGGACGCCGCCGCGGACGCCGCCACCGAGGCCGGCGGGTGGTAGGCGGGCCGGGGCTGCTGGGGCGTGGCGGAGGCGTAGGCCGGTCTGGCCGCGGCGGTGCCGACCGGCGCGGCGACGCCGAACCCGTTCTGCTCGGTGGCGTAGCGGACGCGCTGCGGGGGCACCGGCGAGGGCGCAGGGACCGCGGGCTGGGCCGCCGTCGGGAGCTGGGTGATCGGCGTGACGTGCTGGACGGTCGCCGGCTGGAACGACGACGCGACGACGGTCGGCTGTCCGTCCGCCGGCGTGGCGCGCGGCGCCTGGGCCGTCGGCCCGCTCGTCGGCGCGAAGGACGGCGGCACGGCGGCCGCGGCGCCGGGCAGCGGGCCGGCGAACGCCTGGGTCGGCTGCGCGTCGTCCCGACCGGCCACGCCCCCGGGGACGCCGCCGGGTGGCGGCGGCGGGGGTGGCACGGGTGCGTTCGGGGACATGCGGCTCCTCGCGGGCTCCTCGTCGGACTCGCCCGGCACGACCGGGCGGCGGGCGCTCCTGACACCGCCCGCGACCTGACGAAGCATGGCACGAGGCACCCGTGCGGGTCGAACCCCGCCGACGGCCGGACCGCCCCGTCGGCGGGGTCCCGGGCGCCGACCGGCTCAGTCGAAGACGGGCCCCTGGGTGCGCGTGCGCTTGAGCTCGAAGAACCCCGGGGTGCTCGCGACGAGGACGCACCCGTCCCACAGCCGGCCTGCGGCCTCGCCCTTCGGGGCGGGCGTCACGACGGGGCCGAAGAACGCGGTGTCGCCGAACGCGACGACCGGCGTGCCGACGTCCTCGCCGACGCGCCCGATCCCCTCGGCGTGCGACGCCCGGAGCTGCTCGTCGTAGGCGTCGGAGCCCGCGGCCTCCGCGAGCGACGCGGGCAGGCCCACCTCCGCGAGGGCCTCGAGCAGCACCGCGTCGTAGTCCGTGCGGCCGCCCGGGTGCAGTCGCGTCCCGATCGCGTCGTAGAGCGGCTTGACGACCTCCTCGCCGTGCTCGACGCGGGCGGCGGTGACCACGCGCACCGGGCCCCAGGCCTTCTCCATGAGCTCGCGGTACTCCGGGGGCAGGTCCCGACCCTCGTTGAGCACGGCGAGGCTCATGACGTGCCAGCGGACGGTGACGTCGCGCACCCGCTCGACCTCGCCCATCCAGCGGCTCGTCATCCACGCCCACGGGCACACGGGGTCGAACCAGAAGTCGGCGACGCGCACGTCGCTCTCGGTCGCGGTGGTGTCGGACGTCGCGGTGAGGGTCACGGGACGGTTCTCCTTCGTCGTGGGCGGCGCCCGGCAGGCCCGGGTCACCGGAGCGGGCGCGGCCGCGTGCGCGGACGATCGTCGCCCACCCAGTCTCGACACCGCACGCCCGCAGCGTATTCCCCGACCGGCCATCCCCAGGGTGCGCGCGGGCACCCGTGGGATGATCGTCCGTGGCCCACAGGCCACCGTCGAGGCCGCCCGGCCCGACCCGAGACCGAGGAGATGCAGTGCCCGGAGAGAACCTCACCCGCGCCGAGGCGAGCGAGCGCGCGGCGATCGTCGACGTCCAGTCCTACGAGGTCGACCTCGACCTCACGACGGGGGCGACGACGTTCGCGTCGACGACCGTGGTGCGGTTCACCGCGACCGAGGGCGCGAGCACGTTCGTGGACCTCGTCGCCCCGACCGTGCGCGAGGTCGTGCTCAACGGCCGCTCGCTCGACCCGGCGCAGGTGTTCGCCGACTCGCGGATCGCGCTCGACGGCCTCGCGGCGGACAACGAGCTGCGTGTCGTCGCCGACTGCGCGTACACCAACACGGGCGAGGGCCTGCACCGGTTCGTCGACCCGGTCGACGGCGAGGTCTACCTCTACACGCAGTTCGAGGTCCCGGACTCGCGGCGCGTGTTCGCCGTCTTCGAGCAGCCCGACCTCAAGGCCACGTTCGCGTTCACGGTCACCGCGCCCGCGGCGTGGGAGGTCGTGAGCAACCAGCCGACGCCCGCACCCGAGGCGCTCGGCACGAAGGCCGACCCGACGGGCACCGGCGCGGGCGACGTCGAGGTCGCCCGCTGGACGTTCGAGCCGACGCCGCGCATCTCCTCGTACATCACCGCGCTCGTCGCCGGCCCGTACGTCGTCGAGCGCAGCGAGCTGACGTCGCCCGACGGCCGCACCATCCCCCTCGGGGTCTTCTGCCGCGCGTCGCTCGCCGACCACATGGACGCCGACTACGTCTTCGACAAGACCCGCGAGGGCTTCGCGTTCTTCGAGTCCGCGTTCGAGCACCCGTACCCGTTCGACAAGTACGACCAGCTCTTCGTGCCCGAGTACAACATGGGCGCGATGGAGAACGCCGGGTGCGTCACGTTCACCGAGACCTACGTGTTCCGCTCCAAGGTCACCGACGCCGTCAAGGAGCGCCGCGTCGTGACGATCCTCCACGAGCTGGCGCACATGTGGTTCGGGGACCTGGTCACCATGAAGTGGTGGAACGACCTGTGGCTCAACGAGTCGTTCGCCGAGTACGCGTCGACGCTCGCGACCGCCGAGGCGACGGAGTGGCACGAGGCCTGGACGACGTTCGCCGCGATGGAGAAGTCGTGGGCCTACCGCCAGGACCAGCTGCCCTCGACGCACCCGATCGTCGCGACGATCAACGACCTCGAGGACGTCTTCGTCAACTTCGACGGCATCACCTACGCCAAGGGCGCGTCGGTGCTCAAGCAGCTCGTCGCGTGGGTCGGCCAGGAGCAGTTCCTCGCCGGCGTCGCCGCGTACTTCCGCAAGCACGCCTGGGGCAACACCGAGCTCCGCGACCTGCTCGTCGAGCTCGAGGCCACGAGCGGGCGCGACCTCACGCAGTGGTCCGCGCTGTGGCTCGAGACGGCGGGCGTCAACACGCTGCGCCCCGAGTTCGAGCTCGACGCGCACGGGCGCTTCACGACCTTCGCCGTCCTCCAGTCCGCCGCCGCCGACCACCCGACGCTGCGCCCCCACCGGCTCGGCATCGGCCTCTACGACCTCGTCGACGGCGTCCTCACGCGGGTCCACCGCGTCGAGGTCGACGTCGACGGCGCCCGCACCGAGGTCCCCGAGCTCCTCGGGCTCGACCGCCCGCAGCTCGTCCTGCTCAACGACGACGACCTCGCCTACGCGAAGATCCGCCTCGACGAGGCGTCCCTCCAGGTCGCCACCGAGCACCTCGCCGACCTGGCGGACCCGCTGGCCCGCTCGCTCGTCTGGGGCTCCGCGTGGGACGCGACGCGCGACGGCGAGACCCCGGCCGGCGACTACGTGCGCCTCGTGCTCGGCAACATCGCGCGCGAGACCGAGTCGACGACGATCCGCACGACGCTCAACCAGCTCGCGCTCGCCGCGAAGACGTACGTCGCGCCGGAGCGCCGGGAGGAGACGCTCGCGCACGTCGGGGACGTGCTCTGGTCGCTCGCGCAGGACGCCGCACCCGCGTCCGACCTGCAGTTCCAGCTCGTCAAGTTCTTCGCGCACCTCGCGTCGACCCCCGCGCACGGCGAGGCGCTCCGGTCGCTCCTCGACGGCTCGGCCGCCCTCGACGGGCTCGAGATCGACACGGACCTGCGCTGGGAGATCCTCGAGGGCCTGGTCCTGCTCGACCTCGCGGACGACGCCGAGATCGAGGCGACCCTCGCCGCGGACTCGACCGCGACCGGCCAGCAGTCCGCCGCCCGCGCCCGCGCGACGGTGCCCACCGCCGAGGCGAAGCGCGCGGCGTTCGACCGCCTGGTCGGCTCGGACGACGCCCCCAACGCGATCGTCCGCGCCACGACGCTCGGGTTCCAGCACGTCAACGACCCCGCGTCCCTCGCCCCGCTCGTGAGCGCCTACTTCGACGCGCTGCTGCCGCTGTGGGACCAGCGGTCGTACCACATCGCCGAGGCGCTGGTCACCGGGCTCTACCCGGCGCCGCTCGCGAGCACCGTGCTGCGCGACGCGACGCAGGAGTGGCTCGACGCGAACGCCGACGCGGCCCCCGCGCTGCGTCGCCTCGTCATCGAGAACCTCGCCGGCGTCGAGCGCGCCCTCACCGCCCAGGCCGCCGACGCCTGACCACCGACGCCCCGGGCCGCTCCGGACGCCGGAGCGGCCCGGCGCTCGTCGTCCGTCCTGAGCCGGTGCTGCCGTGCGCTCGCACTCGTCTCCGGCCGGCGTGCACGGGTCGAGCGTCCGGCGCGGTCCGCCGAGATGGAACGCTGGTCGGCCGACGTAGAACCGCAGTCGGCGAGGTAGAACGGTGGTCCGGCCCGACGGCGGTCGGTCCCGCACCGCCGCCGAACCCCGGCGAGTCTAGTGGCCCGGTAGCCGATCAGGCGGCCGGGCGGGACCAGCAGGGAACTCGGGCGCGTCACGCGACCAGGACCGGCAGACATCACCGGCTCGGCGCGACGGCACGGCCGGGCGGGTACCCAGACCGACGGAGCGACCGGGCGTGGACGGAAGCCGACGGCACTGCCGGTCAAGGCGGTGACGATGCAGCAACATGCCGACACCGGGGGAAGTCGCCCGAGGCGAGGAAAGACCAGGGCGAGACGACGCAGGGCGGGGTGGGTGGTGGTGCCGCGTCGTGGTCGGGCCTGGCGGGAGCCGCGAGGAACGAGCGGCGGATGGTAGACGCGGCACCACCACC